>NZ_JBXCJC010000001.1:0-2615680 GCF_056786495.1 Williamsia sp. Y853 | reverse complement strand
TCCACCGCCGAAGAGATGACGCTGATCATGGCCAGGCTGGAGAAGCTGGCCATGGCCACGTGCAAAGCTGACCCACGGAAAAAGTCTGATCGGATGGCCGATGCATTGTTCGCCACGGTGATGGGCCGTGAGTTCATTTGTGAATGCCCGAATGACCCCAAGCATCCCTGCACAGCAGAGATTGTCACTGTTCCTGCCGGACAAGTTATCTCAGGCGTGGACGTGAAGATCGTGCTGCACGTGATCACCGACCAGCCGACCCTCGAAGGAACCGCAACCAACCCCGGATTCATGGACGGACACGGTGTCATCTCCGGCGATCACATTCGTGACATCGCTGCCCGCCCCGAAACCGTGCAGCGGCCGATGGGCAACAAGCCCGCACCCGCTACCGTGCAGCCCGAGCCTCAACCCGAACCCGCGCTGCCGCAGTCTGCAGCCGCCCCTGCACAACCAGCACCCGAGCAGCCCGAACCAGTGCAGCCTGCACCCGAGCGGCCCGAACCGGAGACACCAAAGACAAAGCGGCCGAAAATATACATGCGCGGACCACAGAACCCACCAGCCGAGAGCGGCATAGTCACCGCCCCGTTCCCTCAAGTCATTCCACTCCCGGCCACCCAGCCTGGTGACCAGTACCGGCCCTCGGTTGTCCTGGACAGTTACCTCCGGATCCGCGATGTCTACTGCATGTGGCCCGGCTGTGAGCACAAGGCATGGGGCGCCGACCTCGACCACACCTGCGAGTACAACCACAACGACCCCGACGCCGGTGGCTGCACGCACCCCTCAGAGATGAAGACACTGTGCCGTTTTCACCACCTGCTCAAGACCTACTCCGACTGGCTTGACGACCAGTACCCCGACCCCGAGACCGGGCGGACCCGGCTGATATTCACCACTCCCGAACGCCGCAACTACCACGGCCCGGGCTGGACCGGCGACGACCTGTTCCCGACGTTGCGGTTGATCGTCTTCGACAACCAACGCGGCTCACCAAGCCGACTACGACCGCCAAGTTCACCGTCACGGCAGCAACCACGCACTGCTGCCAAACACGCACGCCGACAGCAAGAACGCCAACGGAACCGCCGACTCCGAGAAGAACAGGAAAGGAACACTCCCCCGGCGCCATTCTGACGCTACGCGATTGCGGCGGTTACTCGACCGTCCGGAACCTGAGCATCATGTCGTGATCTTCGTGATCGAGGAGGTGGCAGTGCCAGACATAACCCTGCAGCATGGCCGGGATGTCTCCGTGCCCGTCGGAATGTTGATGGTGTGGAGGCGCCGCCTGATCGGGTTCAGGTGTGGCCTGCTCCACCTCTGGCTCCGGTTCGGGCATCGTCTCCGGCACAACAGGTTCGGCGGCCGGGAGGTTTACGGGCAACGTGGTCGGGTCGGAGGAGAACATCGCATCGGGGTCGAATTGCAGTTCTTCTGCGGTCGGGAAGCGGACAACGATCCTGGTCACGGTTCCCGGATCAACGCGAACGGTGTCCTTCCAACCGGCCTCCCAACGCGCAGGCACCACCATCGGGCCTGCGAGGAAGTTCGTCGGATCGGGCGTCCACTTCACGCCGATGGCCGGTTGTGGATGTGCCGCCTGGTAATCGACGGTCCGCAGCGGGGTCCGTCCCAGAATCCGAACGGTCACCAGATGGATGTGAATCGGATGCGGATCATCGGTGATGTTGACGATGTTCCAGATCTCGGTGGTCCCCTGCTTCGGCGTCTCGATCTGCGGATCCGAGAACCGAAGGTTGTTGAGCGACATGATGGCAGGTGGATTTCGGAGTGCGTAAGGCTGGCTCACCGTGACAGTGCGTTCCAACGTCGGTTTTGCCAACGGCGGCAACGCCACCGGCAGGCCATACCCACCACGCAGTTCGGTCGGAACCGGCTTGGTGAAACCCGCCCCGCCAGTGGACTTGAAACGGCAGAACACGGGCATCGCCACTGCGCCCAGGATCTTGGCCTGGAACGGCGGCGCCTCGTCGTTGCAGAGCTCCACTGTTTCGCCGGCGGACATTCCGGAGAAGTCGACCAGCAGGTCATAGCGTTCGGCCGGGGCGACTTTGATCGAGCGGACAGGTTCCGGAGCTCCCAACAAACCGTGTTCGTTGCCGATGACCCAGAACTGCATCCGGTTGGAAAAGAACAGATTCCACACACTGAAGGATGCGGCATTGATGAGCCGGAAACGATAGAGCCCACGATCGACCTGCAGCTGCGGCCAGGCCTTGCCATTGACCAGACCGACGTCGCCGACCGCACCGCCCTCCCAACCACCTTCCGGCACAAACAAAGTCGAACGAAGACTCTGATGCCCGTCGGCAGAGAACAACTTCTCCTGCAGAATCAACGGCATCTCGTAGTCACCGGCAGGCAATGTCAGCGGATTGCCCTCCCGACCGGTGTCGTGGTCGTCGCGCAGGAAGTACATGCCCGCCAGGCCGGCGGTGATGTTGGCGCGGGTGATGCCCATGGCGTGGTCGTGGTACCAGAGATGACCGGCCTCCTGCCGATGCGGAAAGAAGTGGGTCGCCGTGCCACCGCCCGGCAACAGGAGTCGCTGCGGGTGGCCGTCGCTGTCGGGCGCACTGACACCACCGTGAAGATGCAGATTGGTGGGCGGATGCGTCCGCCACGACTCCGCGACCCCGTGTATCGAAGTATCCAGGTCGGCGCCGAACGGATGTCCGTCAATGGCGTTGGTGAGCGTGACGAGTCCCGGTTGATCAACATGCGCTTCGATCGTCGGCCCCAGGTACGACATGTCGTTGAACCCGAACGCCGGAGAAGCAGGCAGATCGCCATGGAAGTTCGTGCGCGTGGTTTTCGCGGTCAGATGCAGTTCACTGCCACTGATCACCGGCGGACGCGGCATGTCGTCGACAAACTTGCGCATCGTCGGCGAATGAAAGAGAAGCGGGCTGTCGAATGGAGGATCCGGGATTGGCGGCCCCGCACCGGCAACGCCTGTGCGGGTCGCAACGAAGCCCGCTGCGGCCGCGACGGCCGCACCCCGCAATGCGGTGCGGCGATCGATCTGCTTACCCAAATTCACCCGGCCTCCGATCCGCCCCGATTGAGGCGGCCGTCACACTACCCTACTGCAGGGTATGGGCGAAGATGCCCGCCGATCGTCCGACGTATGATCGGATTCATGCGCCCGAATCGAGACATCCCTGCTGGATCCGATTGCGTGGCGCGATAATTGGCCACTCGATCGAAGCGGGACACGAGCTCACGGCTGTCGATGCAGGACTGGCTGGACGCGGCACTCGACCTCCTCATCCGTGAAGGTGTGGGTGAGGTCAAGATCAGCCGCCTGTGCGAAGAACTCCACGTGACGAAGGGCAGTTTCTACTGGCACTTCGAGGACATCAACGCACTGATGAACGCGCTCGCCGACCACTGGAAGACTACTCAGGTCGAGTCCCTGCGCGGCCTGGCCGACATCGAGAACATCCCCGCCGACCAGCGACTCGAGCAGATGGCCGGGATGCTGGTCGAACGCAACTGGTCGGTCGAGGCCGCGATCAGGGAATGGGCGCTGCGGAACGAAGAAGTCGCCAAGTCGGTCCGTGAGCTCGATCGCCGGATCTTCGACCTCGTCCGCGAAGCGCTCATCGAGCTGAACCTCAGCGAACAGGACGCCCGACTACGCGCCGGACTCCTGGTCTACGCCGGCATCGGGTTCATCCACGGCCACGCCAGCCTCCCGACACCGACCAGCGACGACATCCGCGCATTGTTCGCAATACTCGTCGGCGATCGCTGATCGGATTCGCTCCGCGTCGGGTTCCCTCAGTGCAGGACGTCGAAGACCTGTTTGGTGATGCCGTTGCCGTACGCCGCGTGCTCGGTGAGCTTCAGCTTGGTGGCGTCCTTGTCGGCCTCACTGAACAGGCGTTTGCCTGCGCCGAGCAAGAGCGGGAACACCAGCAGGTGATAGCGGTCGACCAAGCCGGCGTCGGCCAGACTGCGACCGAGAGTCGCGCTGCCGTGCACGGCGATCGGGCCGCCCTCGGTTTCTTTGAGCGCGGCCACGTCATCAACCGACCTCAGGATCGTGGCAGGCCAGCGCGCATCGTCCGTTTCCAGAGTTGTCGACACCACGTATCGGGGCATCGCATTGTATTCGGCGAAGTCGTCCATAGTCGGCCACACCGGGGCGAACGCCTCGTATGAAGTCCTGCCCAACAGCAGCGCGGTGGTCTCCTGCTGTTCGGTGCCCTTGATCTCATAGGCCGCCGGATCGAACTCGACGTCCTTGAAGGTCCATCCGGAGTTCCGGTAGCCCGGCTCGCCGCCCGGGGCCTCCATGACCCCGTCGAGTGAGACAAAAGCAGTGACGATCAGCGTTCGCATAATGATTCTCCTTGTTGAGTGGTTCCTACACTCACGTCGAATGAACTCCGCTGATATCGACAACAGCGCGCAGGAAAAATCATCGGCGCTCTAGCCGGTGTGCACGCCCAGTTCGGCGAACAGCGCCTCGTTGAAGCCGAAGGCCCGCACTGCCTCGTCGAGAAGACGCGTCACCGCTTCTTCATCGAGACCCAATCCATCGATCGACTCGGCGTAGGCGTCCTTGAATCGCTTCAGCTTGTCGATGTCGAAGTTGTAGAAAGTCAAGACGTCATCGGTCAGTCCGTAATGCAGCTTCAGCCGACTCCGGACGATCTGGCCGCCTGAGAGGTCACCCAGGTACCGCGTGTAGTGGTGTGCCACAAAGGCAACCGGATCAGCGGCGCTGTCCCGGATACACGCGGCGTACTGGGCGGTCGCTGGGAGCAACTCGATGTCAGACACCGAGATCCCGAGCGCGTCGAGGTCGGCGGTCAGCCGTGGCAGGCGCCGCAGACGCTCGTCCATCACCGCACCGGCGATCGGATCGTCGACGAGCTGATCACACACCGATTCCAGAGCCTCATAGATGAAGTACTGCTGCGCCGCCATCGCCCGGTAGGCGTCGACGGTCAGCTCACCCTCCATGAGATTTCCGATGAACGCGGCGCCTTCTGCCCGAGTGTGCGCACTCGCTGTTGCCGCACGCAACCGATCCATTGTCGTGCCCGATGCAACAGGTGTTTCCGTCATCGCGTCCTCTTTCGAACCAATGGGTCGAACCTCACCAGGTTAGGTGAACCTCAGTTAGGTATAAGTGATACCACCAGTCCGCGATGGTCGGCATCCTCGATCCCAAAACTGTCCAGTTCCACCGCGGTGAATCCGCGCGAGATCACGTGGTCGATCCCGATCGCAGGCGGATAGCTGCGGCCCGCCGGAAAGGTCATCTTCCAGCCGGCCCCGGACTGATCGGTGGCGTCGGCGAATCCGTCGGTCAGCAGATCGCGGAACTGCTTGTGGTCCCAGGTCGAATTGAAGTCGCCGCTGACGATCACCCGCTCGGTGGCCGTCGAGTGGACGATCCCGCGTAGACGTTTCATCTCCTCGACCCAGCGCCACGGATCGTACGGATAAGGCGGAATCGGGTGCACGGCAAAAACTGTGGTGTTCGCGGCACCAGGGAGGTCGACTTCGACCCGGAGATTGTTGAGCCCGAAGCCGTCCAGCTCCGCGGTGTTTCGCAGTGGATAGCGGCTGAAGATCCCGGTCCCCACACCACCTTCGCCGGGTACGACGAACTCGTACGGCAGCAGGCTCCGCACATCGGTCTTCTCGATCCGTTCGAGCGCTTCGGGCGTCAGTTCCTCGACCGTGAGCAGATGCGCCCTGCTGGCCCGCACCTGTGCCACCAACTCCTCGACGTTGGCCTCACCGAGCGTGATGTTGGACTGGACCACCACGATTCGCTCGCCGGACGGTGCATCCGAAGCGATGAACAGTGGCGCCTGCGTCCAGATGCCGACGCCGAGCAGGGTCACCGTCAGAGCCGTGGTGAGCCACCGCTGTGTGACGGCCAGGATGATGGCCGCCGGAATGCCGGCGAGCAGGAGCCACGGCACCGCACTGGCGAATGCAGTGGAAACCCGCCCCTTGCCGGGATAGAAGTGCAGCCAGATCGCCGCGACGACGGCCCCGAGCAGCGCCCAGCCCAGAAGCACGGCAACCAGATACAGAACCTTGAATACCGGACCACGCCCGGCGAGGCGTTCCGAAGTCCGCCTCACCCGCCGAAGACCTTCAGCACCACAGCCTTGGCCCGGCGCGTGACCCGCAAGTAGTTGTCCAAGAACACCCCCGAGTCGTCGTCATGCCAGCCGGCGGCAAAAGCGACCGCACGCAACGCTTTACCTGGTCCGGGAAGTTGGTCGATGGCCTTTCCGCGCACCAGCACCAATGCGTTGCGCGCCTTTGTCGCGGTCAGCCACGCCTCTTTCAGGAGCATCACATCTTCTTCGGCGAGCAGTTCGGCCGCGCCGATCGCGTCGAGACATTCCAGGGTCGATGTGTTGTGCAGCGCCGGGATCCGGTGGGCGTGCCGCAACTGCAGCAGCTGAACCGTCCACTCGACGTCAGCCAGACCACCGCGTCCCAGCTTCGTGTGGGTCGCGGGATCGGCACCTCGCGGCAACCGCTCGGCGTCGACGCGGGCCTTGATCCGGCGGATCTCCCGAACCGCGTCGGACGAGACACCGCCGGACGGATAACGGATCTTGTCGGCCATGTGCAGAAAAGCGAGGCCGACCTCGTCGTCACCGGCCACCTGATGAGCCCGCAACAGCGCCTGGACCTCCCAGGCCTGTGCCCACTGCTCGTAGTAGGCCGCATAGGCCGCAAGCGTGCGGACGACGGGACCGTTGCGGCCCTCCGGACGCAAACCGGTGTCGACCTCGAGGGGCGGATCGGCGCTGGGTGTCCCGAGCAACGATCGCACCTTGTCCGCGACACTGTTGGCCCATCGCACCGCTTCGGCGTCGTCGACGCCTTTTTCCGGTTCACAGACGAAGAGCACATCGGCATCGGATCCGTAGCCGAGTTCACCGCCGCCGAGCCGGCCCATGCCGATCACTGCGATGCGCGCCGGTGCGGGTGAACCACGTTCGGCGACAGAGGCATTCACCACGACCTGCAGAGCCGCATTGAGCACCCCGGCCCACACGAGCGACAGCGCCCGGCAGACCTCGGGGACGTCGTACATGCCGAGGAGGTCCGCCGAGGCGATCCGGGCGAGCTCTCCGCGGCGATGCGAACGGGCCACGGAGATCGCCATCTTGACGTCGCGGTGCCGGAGGGCCGAGGCGACCATGCCTGCCACCACGTCCTCCGAGTCGACCTCGGTCAGTTTCGGGCCACTGGCCCCGTCGGCGTAGAGGCGGATCACGTCGGGCGTCCGCATCAGCAACTCTGCGGCGTACACCGAGGTACCGAGCACGGTCATCAGGCGCTCGGCGACGACACCTTCGTCCCGGAGCAACCGCAAGAACCAGTCCCGGTCCGCCGCTGCGTCACACAACCGCCGGTAGTTCAACAGTCCCGCATCGGGATCCGGTGTGCGGCTGAGCCATTCGAGCAAGGTCGGAAGCAGGAGTTCCTGAATCTGCCCCTTACGACCAGCCGTGGAGACCAAGGCTTTGAGATGCCCGAGGGCGTTCTCCGGTTTGGTGTAGCCCAGGGCGGCAAGCCGCCGGACCGCTGAACTGGTCGACAGGCGCAACTCGTCCTTCTCGAAACGGGTGACCGCTTCGAGCAATGGACGATAGAAGAGCTTTTCGTGCAACTTGCGCACCCGATAAGACTGTCTACGGACTTCCTCGCGCAGCGTGCTACCGGCATCGAGGTCGCCCTCCGGCCGGATGTGGGCCGCGCGGGCCAGCCAGCGCACCGCCTCATAGTCGTCGAACTCCGGCAAGGTGTGGGTTCGCTTGAGCCGCTGCAACTGCAGGCAATGTTCCAGCAATCGCAAGAACTCGTAGGACGCAATAAGATTGGCGCCGTCATCGCGACCGACATAACCACCGTCCCGCAAGACGGTCAGCGCCTCCACGGTGCTCTTGACCCGGAGCGACTCATCCACACGCCCGTGCACCATCTGCAACAGCTGGACGGCGAACTCCACGTCCCGCAGCCCGCCCCGACCGAGCTTGATCTCGCGCACCCGCAGATCTTCGGGTAGCTGGGACTCCACCCGCCGGCGCATCGCCTGAACATCGACAACGAAGTCCTCGCGCTCGGAGGCCTCCCAGACCATCGGACTGACGGCGTCGACATAGGCGCGCCCGAGCTCCATGTCCCCGGTCATCGGGCGAGCCTTGAGCAGGGCCTGGAACTCCCAGGTCTTCGCCCAGCGCCGGTAGTAGGTCAGATGCGATTCGAGGGTCCGGGTCAGTGCACCGGCCTTGCCCTCGGGGCGTAGTGCGGCATCGACCTCGAAGAAGGCCAGAGAGCCGACCCGCATCATCTCCCCTGCGATCCGGCTCGTCTCGGCGTCGGCGGGTTCGCTGACGAAGATGACGTCGACGTCGCTGACGTAGTTCAACTCTCGCGCACCACATTTGCCCATCGCGACAACCGCGAGCCTGGATTTCAGCGGTTTGTCACCGCAGACTTCTGCGATGCCCACCGCGAGCGCCGCGGTCAGTGCCGCGTCGGCGAGGTCGGCAAGGTAGGCGCCGACTTCACTGAACCGCATGACCGGTTCATCCTCGACGGTCGGCGCCAGGTCCCGGGCAGCCAACTGCAGCAGCAGGTTGCGGTAGGCCAACCGGAGCGCGAGAACCGACTTCGGACCGGTGAGATGCGCACGGAAGACCAGGTTTCCGTCATCGGCGCCGGTTCCGTGATCGTTGTATGCGGGCTCCGGCTGCGCGTCCACCGAATCGAGCATCAATTGCCTGACCTCGTCGAGACCGGGCAGATCGGGGCGGGTCAGCAGTCGCCAGGCCTCCGGCTCTGCGACGAGGTGATCGCCGAGCGCGGTGGACGAACCGAGGACCGCGAACAACCGGCCGCGGAAACTGCGGTCCGTGCGCAGGAGGCGATCGATCTCGGCCCACTCCGCTTCGACCGCACTACGCAGGCGTACCAGAGCGCGCAGGGCGATATCGGCGCTGGGCGCGCGCGACAACGCCCACAACAGGTCGATGCTTGCTTCGTCACCCCAGCCGAGTTCGGCCAGGTCCGCGGCGGCGGTCGGTTCGAGCAGACCGAGTCGGCCGACGCTGGGAACTCGGGATCGGGACGCAGGTGGTGTCACAGAGGTAAACCGTACTGCGCGAGGTCCCGGTCACACCATGACCCCACCCGGAGCCCGCGAGCAGCTCTAGAGCGCCAAATAGTTCTGCAGCTCAAAAGGTGTCACCTGACTGCGGTAGTTGGTCCACTCCGCCCACTTGTTGCGCAAGAAGTACTCGAAGACGTGCTCTCCGAGGGCCTCTGCGACCAGTTCGGACTTCTCCATCTTCGTGAGTGCCTCGGCCAACGACCCCGGCAACTCCTTGTAGCCCATGGCGCGACGCTCTGCGGGAGTCAACGAGAACACGTCGTCCTCGGCGTGCTCGGGAAGTTCGTAGCCTTCCTTGATGCCCTTGAGCCCCGCGGCCAGCAGGACGGCAAATGTCAGGTACGGGTTGCAGGCCGAGTCGGGGCTGCGGACCTCGATACGCCGCGACGACGCCTTGTTCGGTGTGTAGAGCGGCAATCGAATGAGGGCGGAACGGTTCGCCGCACCCCAGCTCGCGGCGGTCGGAGCCTCACCACCGTGGATGAGTCGCTTGTAGCTGTTGACCCACTGGTTGGTGATCGCACTGATCTCATCGGCATGATGCAGGATGCCTGCGATGAACTGCTTACCGGTTGTCGACAGCTGCATCGGATCGTCGGGGTTGTGGAAGGCGTTCGTGTCGCCCTCGAACAAGCTCATGTGGGTGTGCATCGCCGAACCGGCGTGCTGACTGAACGGCTTCGGCATAAACGTGGCCCACACGTTTTCCGAGATCGCGACCTCTTTGACGACGTAGCGGAACGTCATCACGTTGTCGGCCATCGACAGCGCGTCGGCGTACCGCAGGTCGATCTCCTGCTGGCCCGGTGCCGCCTCGTGGTGCGAGAACTCGACCGAGATGCCCATCGACTCGAGTGCGTCGATGGCATGGCGGCGGAAGTTGGGTGCCGAATCGTGCACGGCCTGATCGAAGTAGCCACCACCGTCGGCGGGGATCGGCACCGAGCCGTCGAGCAACGGCGGGTTCTTCAGCAGGAAGAACTCGATCTCGGGATGGACGTAGCAACTGAAACCCTGATCGGCGGCCTTGTTCAGCTGGCGACGCAACACATGCCGCGAATCGGCCCACGACGGTTCGCCGTCGGGCATCACGATGTCGCAGAACATGCGGGCGGAGTGCGGCCTGCCTGCGCTGGTGGTCCACGGCAGGACCTGGAATGTGGAGGGATCAGGCTTGGCGATGGTGTCGGCTTCCGACACCCGCGAGAAGCCCTCGATCGCCGATCCGTCGAAGCCGATCCCCTCGGCAAAAGCACCCTCTAGCTCGGCGGGCGCAATGGCAACCGACTTCAGGTAACCCAGTACGTCGGTGAACCAAAGGCGGACAAAGCGAATGTCGCGCTCTTCGAGGGTTCGGAGCACGAATTCTTTTTGGCGATCCATGACAAACGAGCCTAGGAGTGCCCTGTTAAATGCATGTTACGGACGCGCATCATCCAGAATATCCTGGGCATTTCAGCCAAAATTCTCAGCATGTGAGGCCTTCATCCGGCAATGTGAGATCAACGAAGTACGCCGTGACCGCATCGTCGACGCAGTCCTTACCCTCGAGCGACGCGGTGTGCTGGTCACCCTCGAACGTGATGAGCCGGGCACCAAGCTCTTTCGCGAGTGCAACACCCGCCTCATAAGGGGTCGCCGGGTCGTTGGTCGTGGAGATGACAACCGTCGTCGGCAGGCCCTCCACGTTCAACTCGTGCGGCGTGCTGGTTGGCGGAACCGGCCAGAACGCGCAGGCATCTCGGGCACCGACCCCGGTCCCCCGGCCGTCATCGGCGAACGGTGCCGCCCGGCGCGCCTCGGTGTCGAGCCGATCGAGTGTCGCCTGGTCGGTGATCGGCGGGTCGTCGACGCACCGGATCGCGGTGAAGGCATCGGAATTGTTGCTGTAGAGACCCTGCTCGTCTCGCCCCTCGTAGATGTCGGCGAGTCGAAGCAGGGTGTCACCGTTGTTTCGCGCCAACTGCTCCAGACCCTCACGCAGCGGATCCCACAGCGCATCGCTGTACAGCGCCTGGATGACCCCTGTCATCGCGTCACCGTAGGTCAGGGTCCGGCCCAGACCCGTCGGTGCCGGCCGGTCGATCAACGGTCGGGTGAGCTCCTGGAAACGGGTGGTCGCCAGCGCCGGGTCATCCCCCAGCGGACACCCACCGCGCTCTATGCAATCAGCGGCGAAGGCATCGAACGCGGACTGGAAACCAGCCATCTGTTTGATGGTGTCCTCCACCGGATCCGCTGCCGGATCGACCGCACCGTCGTTGACCATCGCCCGCACCTCGGACGGGAACTGTTCGGCATAGGCCGCCCCGATCCGGGTGCCGTAGGAATAGCCGAGATAGTTGAGCTTGTCGTCGCCGAGCGCCGCGCGCAGAACATCGAGATCTTTGACCACATCAACTGTCCCGATGTGCGAGAGGTACTCGGCCCCCATGCGCTGCTCGCACTTCTCGGCGGTTTCCCTGGCTAGCTGTTCCTGCTTCGCGATACCGGCCGGGGTCATGTCGGCCAGGGTCAGCGCCCGCTGCTCATCCCGTTCGGCATCTGTGAGGCAACGGATTTCCGGTGTCGATTTACCGATCCCCCGCGGATCGAATCCGATCAGATCGAATCGCTCGGCGAGGTCGAGATCGGCGAAGTCCGAGGCCTGCCCCGCCAGGAAATCCACGCCGGAGCCGCCGGGGCCGCCAGGATTCATCAACAACGAACCGATCTTGTCGCCGCCGGCGCGCACCCGCAGGATCGCGATCTCGGCGGTATCTCCGTCGGGGTTGTCGTAGTCGACGGGGACCGTCACGGTGGTGCAGTCGGTCCGGTCCTCGGGGTATCCGAACGACTCCTGATCGGCGTAGTCGTCGCACGATTCCCAATGGAGTCGCTGTCCGTAGAAGCGGTCCAGCGACGGCGACGGAGCGACACCCGAACTGAAGGTCGCGGGCTCTGCGGAACCGTCGAGATCGGTACTGCAACCGCCGACCACCAGTGCCGCTGCCGCCATTGCGGTGATCCCGCACAGGATGCCCCGTCTATCCCGTGCTCGTATCCTCACCAGTCACATCGTGCCACGCCGGCAACAGCGCACCGGCGTCCTGAGCAGCGCAGTTGTGACAAATTGCACACCACCAGGCGTTTCCCTGCTCGACCCGCGGTGCCACACTGGTGGGGTCATCCACCAACCCGGGTACCTGCGGATGCAGGACTCGAGGCACGAAAGAGACAATGATGTCCGAAACTTCGGTATATGGCGCTGCGCCCTCAGCAGACACTTCTTCTCCCCGCCGCCGCGCAACGCGCGTGCACCATCTGGCCCAGATGAAATCTGAGGGCGACAAATGGTCGATGCTCACCGCATACGACTACTCCAGTGCGCGCATCTTCGACGACGCACAGATCCCGGTCCTGCTGGTCGGCGACTCGGCAGCGAATGTGGTGTACGGATACGACACCACCATCCCGGTCACCATCGACGAACTGCTTCCGCTGGTCCGCGGTGTCGTCAAGGGTGCCCCGCACGCACTGATCGTCGCCGATCTGCCCTTCGGTAGCTACGAGGCCGGTTCGCAGCAGGCCCTCGAATCGTCGATCCGCTTCTTCAAGGAGGGTGGCGCGCACGCGGTCAAGCTCGAAGGCGGTGAACGTGTCGCCGATCAGATCGCGACGCTGACCGCAGCGGGTATCCCGGTCATGGCGCACATCGGCTTCACACCGCAGAGCGTCAACGGACTCGGTGGTTTCCGGGTCCAGGGCCGTGGTGACGGCGCCGATCAGCTCATCGCCGACGCGATCGCCGTCCAGGAGGCCGGCGCATTCGCTGTCGTGATGGAGATGGTGCCCGCAGACCTCGCCGGGCAGATCACCCGCAAGCTCACCATCCCGACCGTGGGTATCGGCGCAGGCAACGAAACCGACGCCCAGGTCCTCGTCTGGCAGGACATGGCCGGGTTCACACACGGCAAGACCGCCAAGTTCGTCAAGCGTTACGCCGATGTCGGTGGCGAATTGCGCCGCGCGGCAGAGCAGTACGCCGACGAGGTCCGTCGCGGCCAGTTCCCCGGCCCCGAGCACGCGTACTGACCGCACCCGGCATAGTGGGGGGATGCGCGACTTCTACCCCCCGATCGAGCCCTACGCCACCGGCCATCTCGATGTCGGTGACGGACAACAGATCTACTGGGAACAGAACGGTAACCCCACGGGCAAACCGGCAATCTTTGTACACGGTGGACCAGGCGGCGGCACCAGCCCGTCGCAACGGCAGTTCTTCAATCCAGACGCCTACCGCATCATCTTGTTCGACCAGCGCGGCTGCGGCCGGTCGACCCCGCACATCGCGGACGGCGGCGACCTGTCGGTGAACACCACCGATCACCTGATCGCCGATATGGAGCTGCTCCGCGAAGAGTTCGGGATCGAGCAGTGGCAGGTGTTCGGCGGCTCCTGGGGTTCGACGCTCGGTCTGGCCTACGCCCAGCGCCACCCCGATCGGGTGACCGAATTGGTGCTGCGTGGCATCTTCCTGCTTCGTCGCAGCGAGATCGATTGGTACTACAACGGCGGTGCGGCGAACATCTTCCCCGACCGCTGGGAGGGCTACCTCGAGCCGATCCCGGCCGACGAGCGTGACGGTGATCTCGTTGCCGCCTATCACCGGCTGCTGACCGGCGACGACCGTGAGAAGGCGGCCGCGGCCGCCCTCGCGTGGACCACATGGGAACAGACGACAAGCCATCTACTCCCCCAATCCGATGACGACAAGGACAGCGATCCGGCCCGGTATGCCCTCGCGTTCGCCGGCATCGAGAACCACTACTTCGTCAACGGCGGTTTCCTCGAAGACGGTCAGCTGCTGGCCAACGCGCATCTGATCGCCGACATCCCCGGTGTCATCGTGCAGGGCCGCTACGACGTGGTGTGCCCGGCCCGCAGCGCGTGGGACCTGCACCACGCCTGGCCGACCGCACAGCTGAATATCGTCGCCGATGCCGGACACGCATCGTTCGAACCCGGAATCCGGCATCATCTGATCGAGGCAACGGATCGTTTTGCCGGAGTCGGCAACCAGAGCAGCGGGAAGGACGCACGGTGAGCGCCCAGGAGACAACAGAAGTCGAACTCAAATACGACCTCGACACCAACGCCTCTGTCCCCGACCTGACGGTATTACCTGCGGTCCAGTCGGTATCGGGTCCGGTGATCGAACATCTCGACGCGACCTACTACGACACCGACGCGCTCGACCTCGCGGGCCACAAGATCACCCTCCGACGGCGAGAAGGTGGTCACGACGAGGGCTGGCACCTCAAGCGACCCGGCATCGGCACTCCCCTGGGCCGGCGCGAGATGCACGTCCCACTGCAGACCGCGGCCGATCCGTTCGCCGAGGTCGTTGTGCCGTCGGAGCTGACCGACCCGGTCGAGGTCCACATCCGCGGTCGACACCTGGCACCCATCGCAACCATTTCGACGATTCGCCGCATCACCGAGCTCAAGGACGCGCAGGGCGCGGTGCTCGCGGTGTTGTGCGAGGACTCGGTCGCCGCACAATCCCTGCTGCCCGGCGGTATCGCCCAGAGCTGGCGCGAATGGGAACTCGAATTGGTGACCGGTGACACCAAATTCTTATATGCCGCCGACGAGGTACTGCGCGCCAATGGTGCGCACACCGCCTCGAGTGTGTCGAAACTCGCGCGCGCCATCGGCACCACCCCGACCACTCATGACAGTTCTGACGGTGGTCGGCGTGCGAAGAGGTCCGGACTCGGCAAGAAGTCGACGGCGCTGGAACTGGTGGTCGCCGAGCTCGCCGAGCATCGCGACCACCTCATCGCCCATGATCCGCAGGTTCGGTGCAGTGCTCCCGACTCCGTCCACCAGATGCGGGTCGCGACCCGGCGAGCACGCAGCGTCCTGCGATCGTTCCCGGACGTCTTGCGAGGCACAGATGTCGAACAGCTCGAAGGCGAATTGAAGTATCTGGCAAGCGTTTTGGGCGATGCCCGGGACGCGGAAGTGCAGCTCGAGCGACATCGCCACCTACTCAAAGGCGAAGCCGCATCAGCGCATGTCACGCACGCACTGATCGACGGTCAACTCGAAACACAGCGCGTCGCACTGGCGATTACCATCGACTTCCTGCATTCCAAGCGATATTTCGATCTGCTGGACGAACTCGACCGGACCATCGCGGAACCGCAACCGGGTGTCGACGCCGAGGAGAAGGCCCGTGTGGTCTTCGACAAGGCCGTCGCGCACAGCACCAAACGTGTTCGCAAGGCGCACAAGAAGCTCATCGGCATGACCGAAGGTTCGGCAGAGTGGGTCGAGCAACTACACACCCTGCGCAAACGCGCGAAACAGCTGCGGTACACCACCGATTCCGGGATCCGGCTGAACACCGACAAGTACCGGAAGCTCGGCAAGAAGGCCAAACGGGCCCAGAGCGCTCTCGGGGATTTCCACGACGCCGTCATCAGCCGCAGCCATATTGCACTTCTGGCCATGGGATCCGATGTCAGCGTGGCTGACGCGTATGTGTACGGGCGTCTCGACGCCCGCGAAGAAGCCGCTGCGGCGCGGAATCTCGCGACGTACCGGCCCGTGTAGTCGCCACCGTCGCTCGCACCCGGCCGCCTACACCGGCATGAACGTCACATTCGGTGTGCGGGGATCGGCGTCCATCAGTTTCACCTGCACGTGCCGGCCCTCGGCCGGATCGCCACCGCACGTGGCGAACACGGCCGGATCTGCGATGAAGATCTGTGCGGGCCGCTTGCCACGCGCGGCATGTAACACGGTGGCGGTGAACGTCTCGCCGACCCGGTCGGCAAGCAGGATGGCTTCGGCCATGTCCAGGCTCGACCGGTCCGCGCGGCCTGCGACCGCACTCGAACTCTTCATCACCTCGGGCAGTGTCGGCAAAGCGCTGCACACCCAGTCGGGTACCGGTTTTCCGGCCGCCAGCGCCAAGCAGGTCTCGGTGGCAAAGCGGTCGGCCAACCGGCGCAGCGGCGCGGTCACGTGGGCATAGACCCCGGCGATTCCGCCGTGTGTTGTCACCGCATCGTCCGGGATCACACCCAGCATCGGCAGGTAGTCACTGCCGCGCAGCAACGTGGTGGCATCCGACATCACCGCCAGGGTGAGCGGGGACTGCGGATCCAGACCGGCGAGGAACGCACCCGGCGAAACATCTTCCGGCCAAGGCACATCCAGCGCCCCCGCGGAGGCCCGGAAGACCTTCACCGCGTCGTCGGTCGCCGACGGCAACGTGCGCAGCAGCCCGACCTTGTTGTCCAGCATCATCTGTCCGGCACACATGCCCGTCAGCAACGAGACCTGCGAGTTCCACATATCGGCCCGGGTCCGCGGTTGCACCACCAATCGCCACCCGCCGTCCCCGTCTCTCAACACATCTTGTTCGGGCAGACCCAACTCGACCGCGCCCCGCTCGATCGCCAACCGCTGCCGGAGCTCACCGAAATCCGGGAGCGCCTCGATGGACGGATGCAACCGCCCGGCGTCGGCGTCGGCCTGCACGGTTTCGTAGTCCAGCCGGGCCACCGACCGCACCAGCGCCCGCTGTACGTCAACCGAGGTCGGATGTCCGTCCCCGTCGACGGCGATTCGCCACAGGGCCGCCGGACGGACCTGATCGGGAAGCAACGATCCGCGATCCTCCGACAACGCCCGCGGATGCAGCGGCACGTTACCGTCCGGGAAATAGATCGTCTGCCCACGCCTGCGGGTCTCGAGGTCGAGTGGACC
The DNA here is from genome assembly GCF_056786495.1 of Williamsia sp. Y853. Taxonomy (NCBI): domain Bacteria; kingdom Bacillati; phylum Actinomycetota; class Actinomycetes; order Mycobacteriales; family Nocardiaceae; genus Williamsia; species Williamsia sp. Y853. The sequence goes on along the minus strand of NZ_JBXCJC010000001.1, from coordinate 2,598,720 downwards.
TGCGGGCCGAACCAGCGCCGCGACATCGGCGATTGCGTACTGCACCACAAATCCGGTGCCGTCACGGGCGATGTGGACGGCCTGGTCGAGGTCCACCGATCCGGGTGGATCGATGGTCACCAGCGGCAGGTCGGTCCGGTCGACACGACGCGCGGCGAAGCTGTCCGATGCCGTCTGGGCTTCGGTTTGGGCGGCGGCTCCGAATTCCTCGGACAGACCGAGGTCGGTGCGGATGGCACCAAAATCTATGTCGTCGGCGCGAAGTATCCGTTGCACCGCACCAACACTAGCGGGCAGTGACCTCCACACCGGAGTAATCGGTGCGAGGCCACGCTGCGGGGCGAACGAGCCGGCCTGTAAGCCGGATCCTGTACCGACCACGAGGGTCGGCAGCGGCCATCCATCTGGGCACACCGTCACCGGGTACCTCGAGCGGTCCACCCGCAGGCTCGGGCGAGCAGCCCTCGAACACCTGCGCAGCCACACCAGTTACCTGGTGCAACCTTCGACCTTGCTCCGGGTGGGGTTTACCGAGCCATCACGGTCACCCGTGATGCTGGTGCGCTCTTACCGCACCTTTTCACCCTCACCGGCTTGCGCCGGCGGTTTGTTTTCTGTGGCACTGTCCCGCGAGTCGCCTCGGGTTGCTGTTGGCAACCACCCTGCTCTGTGGAGTCCGGACTTTCCTCGATCACGGGCTCGCCGCCCATGCGACTGTCCCCGCGACCGCGGCCGCCCAGCCGGCTCGTTCGCATCATCACTGTACGTTCTCCGGCCCCGGATCCACGCATCCTTCGCGGTGCCGGATTGGTGCCCGGTCCGGGTATCGGGGGAACATTGCGCCGTGGATGTTGTCGCGGCGGTCCTGATGGTGACCGCACTGGGATTGGCCGTGTGGCGTCCGCGTGGCCTGTCCGAGGCGGCGGTTGCGGTCCCGGCGGCAGCGCTGGCCATAGTCGTTGGCGTCGTGGAACCCGACCGAGCCTGGGACGAGCTGCGCGAGTTGTCATCCACCGTGCTGTTCCTGGCGGCGTTGTTGGTGATCTCCTACGCCTGTTCGGTGCTGGGCGTCTTCGAATGGGTGGCCCGGGTGATCGCGCACCGCGCATCCCCGCAAGGCGACGCAGGCCACCGGTCCGGGCGCAGACTCTTCGGACTCGTGTTCGCCGCCGCCGCGATCACCACTGCCGCACTCAGTCTCGACGCCACCGTACTGCTGTTGACACCCGTCCTGTTGTCGATGACATCGGCGCTCCGGGTACCGGCCCGTCCACACAGCTACGCCACCGTCACGCTTGCCAATTCGGCCTCGACCTTGATGCCGGTCTCGAACCTGACCAACCTGCTCGCGTTCGCCGCCACCGGTCTGGGCTTTGTCGAGTTCACACTCCTGATGGCTCTGCCCTGGCTGGTCACCCTTGCGGTCGAATTCGCGTTGTTCTGCTGGTACTTTCGCGACGACCTCGAGGTAGCACCCGGCCCAGACGTACTCGACCTACCCGGCCCGGCACCGCGCGCGCCGCTGATCGTTCTCACCGCAACCCTGACCGCATTCGGTGTCAGTTCACTGGTCGGCATCGAACCGGTGTGGTGCGCGGTGGCAGGTGCCGTCGCGATGGCCTACCTGGCGCTGCGCGGACGCGCCTGCGGGGCCGGGGCATTGGCCATGTCGGCGCAACCCGGATTCCTGCTGTTCGTCTGCGCACTCGGGGTGTTGGTGACCGGGATCTCCGACGGCGGGATAGGGAGTTGGCTCGCGGACCTGCTGCCCGACGGGACCGGGATGCTCGACCTGCTCATCGTCGCCGTGGTCGCGGCCATCGCGTCGAACGTGATCAACAACATCCCGGCCACCCTGTTGATGCTCGCGGCACTGGGCAGCGGCGCACCGGCGGCACTGATCCTGGCAATGCTGCTCGGGGTCAACATCGGTCCCAGCCTGACCTATCTGGGGTCGCTGGCGAACCTGCTGTGGCGCAACCTGGTCAACGCGCAGGGCAACCGCGTGAAGGTCACCGAGTTCACCATGGTGGGCCTGGTGACCGTGCCGTTGACCCTGCTGGCCTCGGTGTTCGCGCTCTGGCTGGTCACCTAGCCGGAGTCGGTTCGCTGGTCAGATACCCGGCGGAACGTCGTCTCCCCCGGCCAGATCCGCGCGCACCGATCGCAGTGCAGCGATCAGGTCGTTGACGATCTCGGATTGTCCGGTCGGTGCGCGCACCACCGCCGACACCGGAACCCGTAGTGCGCGTTCGATATCCCGCGTGAAGGCGATACCCGCGAGCGGCGTGCGCTCGTAGAGCACCGTCCACTCTTCGGGGTGGTTGAGGAGTTCCATGGTCGCGGTGTGGTCGACTGGCAGCGGCGGGGCCTGACGGGGCCGATCCAGTCCGTGACGGTCGAATGCCTCGCGAATCACGTTGTGCAACAACACCTGATCGCGTGCCGACGGCAACAGCAGCGGATACTTGCCGAGGTCCGCCAGCCCGACTTCGGCAGATCCCGCCAGTGGATGCCGCTGCGACATCGCAACCACCAGGTCGTCGACCCACAGGTGCTCGATGGCGAGCCCGGGTCGCTCGAGGCCCCCACGGATCAGGGCCAGGTCGACGTCGCCGCCCAAGACCGCATCGATCCGCTGATCGAAGCTCTTGATAATGAATTCGATCTCGACGTCGAGGTGTTCGGTGCGCAGCTTGGCGATCGCGGCCAGCGACTGCTGCGCAAACGACATGTTGGCCGCCATCCGCACCCGACCACCCGGCGTACGTGCGGTCGCGGTGATCATCGATTCCAGCCGGATCATCTGCTGAGCCAGCGGAAGCACCTGGGCTCCGAGGTCGGTCAGGCGCACCGTACGCGTCGACCGGGCGATCAATTTGGAGCCCAGTTCATGCTCGAGCCGAGCGACCTGGTGACTGATCGCCGATTGCGAAATGAAGCAGCGGGCCGCGGCCCGGCTGAAACTCAGCTCCTCGGCCACGGCTACGAAGTACGTCAACTGACGAAGTTCCATGCGACCAGCTTATATGAGTGATCCAGATAAGTTCTATCTTTAGAACAGGTTGGAAAATGGCCGAAAATGGCCTGATTAGGGATTTTCAACCCAGTTAATTGCGCTATACATGGAAGTAGTTGCCATCAAGAGATAAAAGGATCATTAACTCATGCCCACACCGCACAGCGTTCCCACCCACCTCGAGGCCGACGTGGCCATCGTGGGTTCGGGATTCGGTGGACTGACAGCTGCACAACGGCTGGCCAAAACCGGACTGCGCGTCGTGTTGATTTCCAGCACCCCCGAACACCTTTTCCAGCCACTGCTCTATCAGGTCGCGACCGGCGTGCTCTCCAGCGACGAGATCGCTCCCGACATCGCAGGCATCCTGCGCAAGCACCGCAACATCGAGGTCCGCCTTGGCACGGTCACCGATGTCGACCCCGACGCCGGCGTACTGCACTTCCGGCATGACGGCCCGACCGAGACGGTTCGATTCCGCTATCTGATCGCAGCCACCGGCGCGACACAGTCGTACTTCGGACGCAACGAGTTCGCGCAGTACTCCTACGCACTCAAGACGATCGAAGATGCGACAAAATTGCGTACGCAGATCCGCCAGAACTTCGAAAGGGCCGCGCAGACCACCGACGAAGATCTGCGCCGCCGACTGCTGAGCTTCGTGATCGTCGGTGCCGGGCCGACCGGTGTCGAGGTCGCCGGGCAGATCCGTGAGCTGGCGACCCGCTACTACAAGCGTGACGACGTGTCCGTCTACCTCGTCGAGGGCGCGGGCGACGCACTTCCCGTCTACGGTGGTTCACTCTCGGCCTACGCCAAGAAGGCCCTCGAGGCCACCGGCGTGGAACTCCTGCTCAATTCGCTTGTCACAGACATGGATTCCGAGGGCGTCACCGTCAAGATCGGATCCGGTGCGGCGACCCGCAAGATCGCGGCCGACACCATCATCTGGTCGGCAGGCGTGCAGGCCAGCGCGTTCACCGCAGTCCTGGCGGAGGCAACCGGAGCCCAGACCGATCGCGCCGGACGGATTCTCATCAACGCGGACCTGACCGTGGGCGGCTACGCCAACGTGTACGCGATCGGCGACATGACCTCACTCAACGGCTACCCGGGGCAGAGCCCGGTGGCCATGCAGGAGGCCCGTCACGCAGCCGACGTCATCAGCCGGAAGAAGCTGCCGGGCACACCGTTCAAATACCGCGACAAGGGCAGCATGTCCGTGATCAGCCGGTTCAGCGCGGTCGTCGCCATCAACGAGAAGATCCGGTTCCGCGGCATGTTCGCCTGGATCACCTGGCTGGCGGTGCACCTGTTCTACCTGATCGGTTTCCGCAACCGCTTTGCCGCGATCGTATCGTGGCTCTACGCGTTCATCGGCAGCAAGCGGCCGGGTTTCGAGCAGGTCGACCGCCGCGCGGCGGCCGTCCCCGAGGCGCAATCACGCGCGAGCTGATCGCGTACCTCACGTTCGCCCCGAACCACCTGGGAGAGATCAGATCTCACCCAGGTGGTTCGTGTCGTTGACCAACCGGACCGAGGCACCACCGTCGGGATAGAACTCGGCGATGCTCAGCGATGCCAGGTCGAGGTGCATCCGGTAGAGGATCGATGATCCGACACCGAGCGCTTCCCGTAGGAGCACCTTGATGGGTGTCACGTGGGACACCACGAGCACCTCGCCCGGACCGTACTGATCGACGATCTCCGCCTGCGCCTTCAGGATTCGCACGGTGGCGGTGTCGAAGCTCTCGCCTCCGGGAGGCGCGATGCTCGTATCGCCGATCCATGCCTTGTGGAGGTCGGGATCCTGATCCGCGGCTTCGGCGAAGGTCAGCCCTTCCCAGTCACCGAAGTCGGTTTCGATCAGACCGTCGTGCACGGTGACCGACAGACCCAGTGCCTGCGCAGCGGCCTCGGCGGTGTCGCGGGCCCGCCCAAGCGGGGAACAGATCACGGCCGAGATACCGTCCGGCTCGGCCGCGGTCTGCGCCCGGGTCGACAGTCGCTTGGCCGCCCTGGCCGCCTGATCGCGGCCCAGTTCGGTCAGTTGCGGGTTACCGCGCCCGGAGTAACGCCGCTCCACCGACAACGGGGTTTGCCCGTGTCGTAGCAACAACATTCGCGTCGGAGCACCCATCGCACCGTTCCATCCGGGCGCCCTGGGTGCCGGCTTCAAAGGCTTCTCAACCGGCTTCTCAACCGGCTTCTCAACCGGCTTCTCGGTCACGACGGCTACCTGCTCGCCCGCGGCCGCGGCGTCCATGGCCTCGTTGGCCAGGCGGTCGGCGTGAGAGTTCTGGTTCCGTGGGATCCAGGTGTAGTCGACGCGCGAGAATCCCGACGCCAGCGCCTTCGCCTGCGCGGCCAGCGGAATCATGTCCGGATGCTTGATCTTCCAGCGACCGGACATCTGCTCGACGACCAGCTTCGAATCCATCCGGACCGACACCTCGTCGGCGCCCACGTCCTCGGCCGCGGCCAGACCGGCGATCAGCCCGCGGTACTCGGCGACGTTGTTGGTCGCGATACCGAGGGCCTCCTTGCGTTCGGCCAGGACCGAGGCGCGGTCGGCGTCGAACACCACCGCGCCGTAGCCCGCCGGTCCCGGGTTGCCCCGCGAACCGCCGTCGGCCTCGACAACAACTCTCACGAAGAAGCCAAACCCGACTCGTGGGTACGCACCAGGATGGCGCCGCACTCGTCGCAGCGGACGACCTCGTCGGTCGGGGTTGCGTTGATCCGGCTGAGCAGACCCCGATCGAGTTCCATCCGGCAGGCGCCACAGCGGGCGGCCCGGAGCAGTCCGGCACCGATCCGTCCCTGCGAGACCTGCTTGGAGTAGACGGCCATCAGATCCGGGTTCACGTTGGCGGTCAGCGCCGCCCGCTTCTCCCGCGCGGCGGCGATGTCCTGGTCGATCTTCGCCAACGCCGCATCACGTCGGGCGGTGGCTTCTGCGATCTGCCGCTCGGTGTGGTTGGTCATGGCAGAGGCCCGCTGTTCGTCCGCACCGACGGCTTCCTGCTGTTCCATCACCTCGAGCAGCTCGTCCTCGAGCAATGCGCGACGACGAATCAGCCCGGTGACCTCGTGCGACAGCTCACTGAGTTGTTTGGCGGGCAAGGAACCCGCGGCCAACTGCTGATTGTCCTTCTCTTCACGCATCGACATCGACATGATCTCGTTGTCGAGCCGCCGGGACTCACGGTGCAGGTCCTCTGCAGCTATCTGAGCCCGCACGGCCTCGTCACGCTGGGTATTCAGCTGCTGCGCGAGCTGATCCAGCTCGGCGATCTCGGGCAACGTGGACCGCCGGTGTTCGATTCGATGCAATTCCGCATCGACATCGGCAATGTCCAACATCAATCGTTGGTCGGCCGGATCTGCTTTCACCAGTGTTCCTTCATTCCTCTACTGTCCGGTCCCACGGGCCGGATCAACAAGTCGTTCGGCGCCGTCAAGCGCCGGTGATGACATTTTTGCAACCGTACGCGGTACCGCGCCTCAGTGGCCGCTCCGATGAATTGTCCATGGATCTGTCGGAGTGGCGAACACGCCGGTGGCAAGTCCGGGGACGGCGTCGGCGAGCAGACCGGCGACCTGCTCACACCACGGGAACTCGGTACTCCAATGACCGGCGTCGATCAGGGCCGGACCACCGCCGCGAAGGTGTTCGTCGACCGGGTGATGCCTCAGGTCGCCGGTGACGTAGACGTCCGCGCCCACCGCGCGGGCCGTGGCCAGCATCGAATCACCGGCGCCTCCGCAGACCGCCACCGTTGTGATGGTCATCTCCGGGTCACCGGCGGCCCGGATTCCCACAGTCGTGGACGGCAAAGCCCGCGCAACCTGCTCCGTGAACGCGGCCAGGCTCATCGGTTCACCGAGCTCACCCACCCGTCCCAGGCCCTCGTCGCCGCGAGCGGGTGCCAACTCGATGAGGTCGAAGGCCGGTTCCTCATACGGGTGTGCGGCGCGCAGCGCGGTCAGCACACGCTCGCGAACCCGGCGGCTCGACACCATCTCGACACGGTCCTCGGCCACCTGCGTCACCTCGCCACGTTCCCCGACCGCCGGATCGGCGCCCGCACCCGGCAGGAACTGACCGGTACCGGAGGTGCTCCAACAGCAGTGGCTGTAGTCACCGATCTCACCGGCTCCGGCGTCGAACATCGCCTCGCGGACGGCCACTACATCGCCGGCCGGAACGAACACCGACCACTTGTCCATCGCCTCCGCGGGTTTGGGATCCAGCGGTCGCACGTTGATCAGCCCGAGCAGCGCGGCCAAGGCATCGGAGACACCGGGGTTTGCCGAATCCGCGTTGGTGTGCGCGGTGTAGAGGGCACAACCGCCCTTGATCAGGCGGTGCACAAGCCTGCCCTTGGGGGTGTGGGTACCGACGGTGTCGACCCCGCGCAGGAGCAACGGGTGGTGGGCCACAACAAGATCCACACCGGACTCCAAGGCCGCCTCGACCACCGCGTCGGTGACGTCGACACAACACAGCACCGAGGTGACGGCATCATCCGGGTCGCCGCAGACCAGGCCCACCGAATCCCAGCTCTCCGCCAGCCGGATCGGGTATGCGCGTTCGAGAATCCCGATCACGTCGGCCAATGTCGTCATATCCGTCGTCCCTGTAGCCGTCACCCGAGCACCTTTCTGATCGTGTCGACCAATCCGTCGACAGTCGTGCGGTCCCGGACCGCGAGCCGTAGATGGTTCGCATCCATCCCGACGAAGTTGGCGCAGCTGCGGACCGCATAACCATGATCCCGCAGAGCCTCTTTGAGCGCGGTACCGTCGGCCACCGCGATCGTCACAAACGATGCCGACGGCTCCCCGACCACCTCGACCCCAGCGGCAGTCAGCGCGATGATCATCCAATCACGTTGATCGACAACCGAAACCGCTTCGGCGTCGGCGTAACCGGTTGCCACGTCACCGGCGCAGAGCTCGAGCGCCGCCAGTTGCAGGGTGCCCAGCGGCCAATGTGGTCGTCGGCGCCCCAACCGCTCGAGGAGATCGGGCGATCCGAGGAAGTACCCGGCCCGCAGCCCGGCCAGTGCAAACGTCTTGGTGATGCTGCGCAAGACCAGGATGTCGTCGCCGCGGTGGCCGGCCAGGCTCTGCGGCTCACCGGGCACCACGTCGGCAAACGCCTCGTCGACAACGATGACCCGGCCGGGGCGCCGCAACGCCTCGATGGTTTGGCGGGGATGCAGCACCGACGTCGGATTCGTGGGGTTGCCCAGGACAACGAGGTCCGCATCCTCGGGCACCAGCTCCGGGTCCAGAGTCCAGGGCGACGGCAACACCACCTGGTCGATGGCGATTCCGGCAGCACGCAGCGCGCGCTCGGGTTCGGTGAACGACGGCTGGATCAGTGCCGCGCGGCGCGGGGCCAGCTCGGGCAGGAGCGCAAAACCCTCGGCGGCACCGGCGAGCAACAACACCTCGGACGGATCGCGGTGGTGACGCCCGGCAATCGCCGTGACGGCCCGCTGCTGGTCGTCGGCGCTGGGATAGCCGGCCAGGTCACCGAGCCGCCTCGCCAGCGCGTCGAGAACGAACTGCGGGGTGTCGCCGCGGACGTTGACCGCGAAGTCGATCAGGCCTGGTTGGGCATCTGCGTCGCCATGGCGACCCAGGTCGGTCAGCTCGTCCGATTTCACAGTTGTCGAGCCTACGGGCAGGATGGAGTGGTGAGTTTGAGCAACAGGCCTGACCTTCCGGACCCGGCCGATCCGGCGACCATTCTGCTGTTCGACCTCGATGGCACGATCACCGATTCGTTCGACGGCATCGAGAAGAGTTTCCGGCATGCGCTCGCCGTGGTCGGAGCACCCGAGCCCGATCCGGCGTTGGTCGCCGGACTCGCCGGACCACCCATGATCGACAGTCTGCGGGGTATGGACCTCGATGACGCCGATATCGAGACCGCGATGGCCGCCTATCGGGAGCGTTACGTCGAGACCGGCTGGCTGGAGAACTCGGTATTCGACGGCATGGCCGACCTGCTGGCCGACCTGACGCAGTCCGGTCGACTGATGGCCGTCGCGACCTCGAAGAACCAGGGCACCGCCCGGGCGATCCTCGAGCATTTCGGCCTCGCCTCGCATTTCAAATACATCGCCGGGGCCTCCGACGACGGCAGCAGGCGCAGCAAGTCCGACGTGATCGCCCACGCCCTGAGCTCACTCGGGATCACCGATGTCGCCGCCCACCCGGTGGTCATGATCGGTGACCGTTCCCACGACGTCCACGGCTCGGCGCAGTTCGGAATCCCGGCAATCTTCGTGGACTGGGGTTACGCGGTCGGCGATGAAGGTGCCGATGCCGCCTGGACGGTGGACTCGGTTGACCAATTGAGGAAGCTGATCCATGGCTGAACCACTGCACGTCACGTTTATCTGCACGGGCAACATCTGCCGTTCACCGATGGCGCAGAACATCTTCCGGCGGGCGCTCGAGGACGCCGGCCTGGACGACAAGGTGCGTGTGACCAGTGCGGGCACCGGCGGCTGGCACGTCGGCGAGCCGGCCGATGCCCGCGCTCGCACCGAACTCACGTCGGCCGGCTACGACGACGAACACACCGCAGCAAAAGTGGGCCCCGAACATCTCGACGCAGACCTGCTGATCGCGATGGACAGCGGTCACTCCGCAGCCCTGCACAAGATGGGCGCCGGCGACCGGACCCGGCTGCTGCGCAGTTTCGATCCCGACGCCGATGACGTCGACATCGCCGATCCGTACTACGGCAGCGACGACGACTTCCGGACGGTGCGGACCCAGATCGAGGCCGCGATGCCCGGACTCCTCGATTGGGTACGCAGCCGCGTATAGGGATCAGAGAGCGGCAGGCGCGATCAGTCCGTGGATGAACCGCATCTTGTCGAGCACCTTCGCGGGCAGCACGAACGGATAGAGATCGTGGTGTCCCATCGACCGGTTGATCTGATTCAGCGCCCAGGTCAGCGGTAGCCACAGATCGATGATCTGATCGAACCCCACATCCCCCACCAGCACGCTGTCGAGTGTCGCGCCCGCAGGTGCCATCGCAAACGCGGCCGCGGTGTCGAGGGTGTCGCGGATGTGGAGATAGTGCGCAAAGGTCTCGGCCCAGTCCTCCGCCGGGTGCATCGTCGCGTAGGACGAGACGTAGTCGCTCTTCCAGTCGTCGGGCGGGCCCTGGCTGTAATGCCGGTCGAGGGCTGCCTGATAGTCGTCGTCCGGGTTGCCGAAGAGCTCTTCGAAGCGTGGTCGGTGCTCACCGGTTCCGACCAGCACCATTTGGTAGTAGTGCCCGATCTCGTGGCGGAAGTGCCCGATCAGGGTCCGGTAGGGCTCGTCCATCGACACCCGCAACTGTTCGCGGTGTACGTCGTCGCCCTCGGCGAGATCCAGGGTGATCACCCCGTCGGCATGACCGGTGATCACCGGCGTCTTGGCGCTCGAGAGCAGATCGAAGGCCAGCCCGGTCTGCGGATCGACATCGCGGCCTTCGATGGGCAGACCGAGCTCACTGAGCTCCAGGATCACGCGTCGTTTGTCGGTCTCGGCGGTGCCGAAGGCCACGATCGCAGCAGTGTCCTCGTCGGCCGGACGGGTTCGCGTCAGGCGGCACGATTCGCACAGCGTCGACGGATTCGGTTCTCCGTCAGGTGTGCTCGCACCCGGCTCGACCGGCGGTACCAACCAGTTGCACGAAATCAGCTTGAAGTTGGCACACCGGACGAGGACGTCGCCGTCGGTCTCGGTGGTCGCGTCCTCGTCGAGTGTGAACATGGTGCGCGACGGCAGATGAAACCCCAGCGGGCTGTTGCAGCTCAAGCACAACGTGTTCTCGAAGGACAACTTCTGTCCACATTTACGACAGACCAGATCGCGCATTTGAGCCTCCCCAAGACGTGGCGCGCCGACCGCACGCCAACCCCGCCAAGACTAGCCAGGACGAGGTGGGTCGGCAGGGTTCGAAAGCCGGGTATGGGGAGTCGAGGGCCACATCGATGCGCTCGGTACCGTATAGGGGTGCGCATCCTCCGTAGTTTCCTTCGGCCCGGCTGGCTTCTGCTCGCCGTAGTTGTGGTCGCTTTTGCGGTGGCGTGCTTCTGGCTTCTCGCGCCCTGGCAGTTGGGCAAGAACTCGAACACCGAACATCAGAACGACCTGCTCCGCAAAGCCGAGACCACGGACCCCGTGCAGATCGCCGATCTGTACAACGATGGCCAGCCGGTCAAGGATTCGGAGTGGCGCAAGGTACAGGTGACCGGCACCTACCTACCCGAGCAGCAGGCCGTCGTCCGGTTGCGCCACATCGACGGGGCCCCCGCATACGAGGTGCTCACACCGCTGCGGAGCACCGACGGTGCCACCTATCTCGTCAATCGTGGATATGTGACGCCCGTACAGGGCACGGCCCTGCCACCGATCGCGGCGCCGCCGACCGACGAGGTCTCGGTGGAGGCGCGGATCCGTTCCGCCGAAGGCACCAGTCCCGGGCGCGAGCCACGTGTCGAAGCCGGTGCCCTGCAGGTGTATTCCATCGATCCGGTGGTCCTGAGTGCCGCCGTCGATCTCCCGCTGACAAACGGATACCTCCAACTCGACGAGGGACAACCCGGCGGCCTCGGGGCCATGGATCTGCCCCAACTCGATTCGGGTCCCTACCTGTCATACGGATTGCAGTGGATCGCGTTCGGTGTGATGGCCCCGTTGGGGTTGGGCTACTTCGCCTGGTCGGAGTACAAGCAACGCCGCGCCGCCAAAGAAGGAACGATCCCCAAGAAGCCCCGCGAACGTGGACGCGAGACCCGCGATGCGCTGGCTGCGTCGTCGACCGGTGGCGCCGATTCAGAGGTTCGCGGCGGGGTGATCGGTTCGGGTCCGACGGCCGATCAGGATGGCAGCGACAAGTTGTCCGATCGCTACGGTCGCTAACGCTCCCACCTGTACGCGCCGCGACAGCTGCGCTGCCCGTCGTACGTCCACCGCGGCCGGCGCCGGCCCCTGGCCGAGTACGGGCCGGTCCTCGACCCGATGGCGGTAGACGGTCCGCCCACCGATCGAAACACCGAGCGCCCCGGCAAACGAGGCCTCGACCACACCGGCATTCGGGCTGGGATGCGCCCGGGCATCACGCCGGACCGCGGCCACCGCACGTCGCCGATTCGGTCCGATGGCTATCACCAGCGCAGCGGTCACACGCGCGGGCAGATAGTTCGCAACATCGTCGAGCCGTGCGCCGGCCCACCCGAAGTTCTCGTATCGCTCGTTGCGGTATCCGACCATCGCGTCGAGGGTGTTGATCATCCGATAGGCCAGTAAGCCGGGAACGCCCGCCACCGCACCCCACAGCAGCGGCGCAACCGCCGCATCAGATGTGTTCTCTGCCACTGATTCCACGGCCGCTCGTGCCATCCCGGATTCGTCGAGGCTGTTCGGATCGCGGCCGCACAGACTCGGGATGAGCTCACGGGCACCGTCGATGTGACCGGCTTCCAACTCGTCGGCCAACCGGTCGCCGACGGCCGCCAACGACGATCCGCCCAGCGCAACCCACGTGGCCAACGCAACTCCGACGACACCGCAGCGTCCGCCGACGATTCCGGCACCCAGCGCGGTGCCCACGCAGACCGCGGTGAAGACCGCTCCGGCCGGCCGCGAATCGCGATACAGGAGCTGTTCGAGGTTGCCCGCCGATATCCCCATCCCAGCCACCGGATGCAATCGCCGCGGATCGCCGAACCTACGATCGAGGAGATAGCCGATCGCCAACCCTGTGCTGCGGTGCACTCCCGATGACTTCACCGGCCACATCTTAGATCCACGCGATCGGCCGCCAACACCAGCTGAGGGTACCCTTAGCCAGTCTGGTGCCGCTTCAACGGAGCAGCGGTGCCCGACGCAGTGAACACGTACGCGCAGACTTCGAAAGAGCACAGCCAGGCCATGAAAACGTCCAACCTGCCCGATGACGCCGAGTTCACCGGAGACGAGCGGCTGTGGTTGTCCGGCTTCCTTGCCGGCTACGACACCGGATCGACGTCCGGAACCACCGTCGCGACCCGCGAGGATGTACTCGCCCGCGCTCTGATCGCGCTACGTGAACTCGATACGACAACTGATGCACCGGAGATTCTGCACGCTGTGACCGCCACCACCGAAACCCCTTCTCTGCCACGGGCGGACAAACCGAAACGCTCCCCCTGGACCCGCAAGAATCCGTACGGCGCAACACTCGTCGCGAACCGTCCCCTACGCGGATCAGACTCTCGCAAAGATGTCCGCCACGTGGTCTTCGATCTCGGTGACAGCGACATCGACTACGAAGCCGGCGACGGCCTCGGCATCAAGCCGGTCAACGATCCGGCGTTGGTGGCCGCGCTGATCGAGCGCATCGGCGCCGACCCCGATGAGATGATCACTACCCGAACCGGCGAGTCGACACTCATCGACCTGCTCTCCCACGACTACGAGATCTCGTTGCCGACGCGGGAGCTGATCAACCACATGGCCGATCACTCCGGCGACGCCGAACTCGTCCATATCCTGTCGACGGAAGACCGTGACTCGCTCGAGGGCTGGCTGTGGGGCAAGGACGTCCTCGATCTCCTCGACCTCGAACCGACCCTGCAGATCTCCGCCACCGAACTCATCGACCTGTTGCGCCCGCTCGCCCACCGCGTGTACTCGATCTCGTCGAGTCCTCTGACCCATCGCGGCATGGTCCATCTGACCGTTGCGGCGGTGCGGCACCGTAGCGCCGAGCGCGATCGACGCGGACAGTGCTCGACATATCTGGCCGACCGGATCAGCGCAGGCGGAACCGCGGGCGTCTTCCTCTCGAAGAACAAGGCGTTCCGATTGCCGACCGACGACTCGGCACCGGTGATCATGATCGGCCCCGGCACCGGGGTGGCGCCGTTCCGGTCGTTCCTCTACGAGCGCAAGGCCCGCGGCGCCCGCGGCCGCAACTGGTTGTTCTTCGGTGACCATCACCGGGCCACCGATTTCATGTACGAGGACGAGATCGTCCAGTTCCAGCGTGACGGCGTTCTCACGCGCCTCGACCTCGCGTTCTCCCGCGATCAGGAACACAAGATCTACGTCCAGGACCGGATGCGCGAGAACGGCGATGAACTGTTCCGTTGGCTCGCACAAGGTGCATACCTCTACGTCTGCGGCGACGCGTCGCAGATGGCCAAGGATGTCGACGCCGCGCTGCACGATGTGGTCGCCGAGCACGGTGGCCTCGACACCGACGCCGCCGAGGACTTCGTGAACACCCTCAAACGCGAAAAGCGTTATCTGCGTGACGTGTACTGACGTCGATGGCCAAATCGCGCAAGAACACGCAGTCCCGTAAGACCGCACCGGCACGCGAAACCGACGGGCCGCAGCCGGGCATCTACCCCATCGACACGGGCACGTGTGAACTCGTCCGCGATCACCTGACCGACGGCTGGATGATCACCGTCAACGGCGCCCAGAGCTCGCATATCAACCTGGCCGATCCGACGATGCTCGACTTCGAGTACATGCAGTGGATGGCCGAACTGATCGGCGACCATTGGCCGACCACCGAGCGACTGCGCGCACTGCACCTGGGTGCCGGTGCGTGTTCGATGGCCCGCTATCTTGCCGCGACCTACCCCGACGCGAGGCAGGTTGCGGTCGACATCGACAAGCGGCTCACCGAACTGGTCCGCGAGTGGTTCAACCTGCCGCGCGCGCCACTTCTGCGACTGCGTGCGGGTGACGCGCGCGAGGTCACCGAGTCGCTGACCGACACGACCCGCGATCTGATCATCCGGGACGTGTTCTCCGGAGTTGTGACGCCGTCGGAGCTGACCACCCTGGAGTTCGTGACTCAGGTACGACGGGTATTGGCGCCCGGCGGCATCTACGTCGTGAACTGCGGAGACACCCGCGACCTGACCCTGGCGAGGGCCGAGGCCGCGACCATGGGCACGGTCTTCGAGCACATGGTGATCATCGCCGATCCCGCCATGCTCAAGGGGCGGCGCTACGGCAACATCGTGATCGCAGGCAGCGATACCGAGATCGGCCGGTCCCCCGCGCTGACCCGCGCACTCCTCGGCGGAGGCGTGCCTGCGCAGGTCTGGGACAACGCCCGGGTCCGTGGATTCGCCGCCGCAGGCAAAGTGCTGCGCGACCCGTCAGTTCATCCAGATGTCTTCGGGCAGCGGTGAGCCGAGGGTGTACAGATCGACGCCGTGCACGTCCTTCCCGACGATCACGCTCGGCAGCGCCCGGACGTACCAGACGCCGGGGTAGAGCTCAGCCAAGCGCTTCTGGACGGTTTCGTAGGCTTGTGTGCGTCCCTCTGGTGTCGGTGCGGTTCGTCCGAGATCCAGCGCCTGATCGAGCGCAGGATCGTTGACACCCAGGAAGTTTCCCGACGATGCCGAATGGAATGACGGCCACAGGCCGGTGTCCGGATCTTCGAAGAGTGATGCGGTGATGGTCATGTCGAAATCGCGCTGACCGGCACGTGCGGTGGCCGCTGCGTAGTCCACGACCTCGACCTTGACGTCGACATTGTCGAACGCACTCAATTGTGTCTGAACGCCTTCGGCGACCGCTTTGCTCTCGGTGGTGGGATAGGACAGGAACGTGAAGGAGACCGGTTTTCCTTCTGCGGCCAACTCATCGAACAGTTGCTGCGCACGTTCCTTGTCGGCCGATTGAATCTGAACATCGCTGAAGAACGGGGATTCTTTGGCCAATAGCGTTGCCGGAACCTCTGCTTCACTGTTGTAGACAACGGTGTTCAGTGCGTCGCGGTCCACGGCCAGCGCAATGGCTTCCCGGGCGCGAACGTCGTTGAACGGGGCCCGACGAAAGTTCATGCCGACGATCTGGCCGCCGCTGGTGGGGACGACCTGTCCGGTCAGGCCTGCATCTTCGGCCTTGTGGATGTTCGCCCAATTGGTCTCGGAGGCGAGATCGGCACCGCCGGTGGTCATCACGTTGATTCTCTGATTGCTGTCAGCCACGGTGGTGATGGTGATTCGGTCCAGATACGGCTTGGGTGCGCCCCAGAACCCCGAATTCTTGGTCAGGTCGATCGCATCCTGGCGGGCCCAGTTGGACAGGACGAACGGTCCTGCGCCGACCGGGTTTTCGTCAAACAACTTCGTTCCCTTCGCGAGGGCGGTGGGAGAAGCGATCCAGTTCATCGACCCGCTGAGCAGCGATTGTGCAAAATGCGGATTGGCGGTTGCCATGGTCACCTTGAGGTTCTGCGGGTCGATCACCTCGGTTGAGGCCACCTGGGTCGCCTGTCGGATCGACGTCGAACCGAGTGCCGGATCCTTCAGTCGATCCCAATTGAACTTGACCGCTGCGGCGTCGAGCGCGGTGCCGTCGGTGAACGTCAGACCCGGTCGCAAGGCGAGATTGAAGGTGACGCCTCCGTCAGAGGAGGAGAAATCGGTGGCCATCTTGTACTCGACCGCGAGAGATTCCCCATTGTTGACCATCAGTGCGCCATACAACGCGTTGCCCAGGACTGGCTGGTGCGACCAGGTGTTTGTCAGCGCCGCGGGGTCGAGAGATCGCGGTTCACCGCTCTGCAGAATCCGCGCGGAACCCCCCGCCACCGGGATACCTTCGCCTTCGGACGCACCACTGCCGGTGGACGTGCTGCCACCGCCGCAGGCAGCCACGAATAGGAGCAGCACAACGGCGAGGGACGATATTGCCAATTGCGGCCAGCGTTTATCTCGGAACATAGTCGACCTCTCGATTCAATGACCAATCAGGGCAGAGCAGTATTGCGATGACAATCCGGCTCGATTCGGGGTCTTACCGAACCTGATGCGCAGGCGAACTCATGCGGCGACCACGCTGCTTCGCCGAAGGGGCCAAGGCCGGGGACAACGGATGCCGACACCGCCGGTTTCAACTTGACCGGATTACGGTGTCGAGCAAGGGTTCTCCGTCACCATTCGACGACGGAGTCTGCTGTACATTCGTACAGGAGTGAGTGAACCATATACTCAGAACGCGGCGCTATGGGTCGAATTCGGACACAAAATCTGCAACGCCGGCGATTGTTATCCGCTGACGATCGCAAAAGCATGTCAAAATGCGCCGCTTCGGCAGTGCCCACCTTGCATTCGCCGCGATGAAACACAATCGGGAATTGGGATCGGTGTCGACAGGTTGCGGCGATTGCGCGACGGACTACCGTTGTCGGTGTGCTACCCGTGATCGATCTGGCCGAACTGGATACACCCGAAGGCCGCCAACAACTTCGTACCGTCACCCACGAGGTCGGTTTCTTCTATCTCGTCGGCCACGGGGTCGACCCCCAGCTCATCAGCCGGGTCCAGGCCGCCGCCCACGCCTTCTTCGCGCTCCCGGATGAGGACAAACTGTCGATCGCCATGATCAATAGTCGCCACTTCCGTGGCTACAACCGCCTCGGTGGCGAGTTCACCAATGGTGAAGTCGACTGGCGCGAGCAGATCGACATCGGACCCGAGCGGGACCCGCTTGATCACGCGAGGGGCTACATGCGCCTGCAGGGACCCAATCAGTGGCCCGAGTCATTGCCCGAATTGCGTTCGGCGATCGCCTATTACGACGCCGCCATGTCACAGGTGTCGCTTCGGCTGTTGCGTCATTGGGCCGCCGGGCTGTCTGCCGATCCGAACCTGTTCGACGACACCTTTGCGC
The DNA here is from genome assembly GCF_056786495.1 of Williamsia sp. Y853. Taxonomy (NCBI): domain Bacteria; kingdom Bacillati; phylum Actinomycetota; class Actinomycetes; order Mycobacteriales; family Nocardiaceae; genus Williamsia; species Williamsia sp. Y853. The sequence continues at coordinate 2,580,983 of NZ_JBXCJC010000001.1, read as the reverse complement.
ACGCCCCGGCGACGCTGATCAAACTGGTGCGCTACCCGGCCCGGCCTGCTGCGGCCGTGGCCGGCGACCAAGGTGTTGGGGCACACAAGGATTCGGGAGTGCTGACCTTACTCCTGCTCGAGGAGGGTTCCTCGGGGCTGCAGGTCGAGACCTCCGACGGGAGCTGGATCGACGCACCGCCGCTGCCCGGCGCTTTTGTCGTCAACATCGGCGAGATGCTGGAGGTGGCCACCCACGGCTACCTGCGGGCCACCAGACATCGGGTCCTGACACCACCCGGTGCGGGCGAGCGCCTGTCGATTCCGTACTTCTTCAGTCCCGCTCTCGATGCGGTGATACCCACGGTCGACCTGCCCGACGAACTCGCCGCCAATGCCCGCGGCGTCGAACAGGATCCGGCCAATCCGCTCTATTCGACATACGGTGCGAACACCTGGAAAAGCCGAACCCGCGCCCATCCGGACGTGTATGCACGCTGGTATCCGGACGAGGCCCGGATCGCCGGGGGACGAGACCGCCTCGGGCACTGATCCGTCGTCGCCGATCCCCCGGGCTCAGTTCTCGAGAATGTCGGTTGCCCGGTGGTCCGGATCGACACCTTCGAAAGTCGCGAGGGTCCCGCGGGAATTGTTCACGCGAAGCGGGGCAATGGCCTGATAGGCATCCGAGTCGTACCAGCGAGCAGCGCCATCCGACGTCGGGAACCGAACCATGATGAGGTCCCCCGTCCACGTTCCTTCGACGACGTTCGGCTTGCTGCCGTGGATGATGAACCGACCGTCAAATGGCGCCAGGGTGCTGTCGATACGCTGGAGGTATTCCGCGATGTCGTCTCCCATGGAGACGTCGGTGAGGACGGCGACCGCATAACTCTCGCTCATGGTTTGGCTTCCTGTCGTCGTTGGGATGTGTTCGATTGTGGCAACAGGCGGGGAGTCACGTCGATTACCTTTCGGGTAATTCGCCGACTGCAATGGCACCGATCCAGCTCCTACCCGAGGGACTACGAGATATGCCAGAGTCCGAACAACCCCGCACCGGCGACGTAAACAACACGGATACCTGCGGGCCACGAAGCATCGGGTTCTGACACCGCCGGGAGCGGGCGAACGAGTGTTGATCCACAGCCACCCGCATTCCACGAACCAGGTGCGGGTTCAAATCTGGTCGATCTCAACTCTCGACCGTTGACGCAGGGCTCAGTAGATTTCGCATGGATCGTTCTACTTCTGAAGGTGAGGCATGACTGCTGTACTCGGCTTCTCGCAGGCTCAGGCAGATCCCGTTCATGCACATACGTCGTCGTGGACATTCGAATCCTGTGACCCGGACAAAGTTCACCAGCACCTGACCGAGTCGTTGGGACCTCACCGGATGGAACTTCCCGATGGGGTGGTCGACTTCCTCGCCAGAGCGCAAGCAACCTCAATGCCCGGCGTCCAGGTGCACAGGATGACCTACGGCGGGGCAGCCGTTGATCTACGTCCCGAGCCGAACGACAACCACATCGTGGTCATCCATCCACTCGCCGGCCGAATCGGTGTGAGTGCCGATTCGGTTGGTGTTGTCTCCAACCCCCTCCTGCCGGTTGTACTCGACGCGGGTAAGCGTTACCGGACGCACTGGAGCAAGAACAGCGTTGTGTACAAGGTCGTGATACACCGAGATCTGGCTCGCGAAGTGGCCGCCGAGTCCTGTGGGCTCTCGGCCGAAAAGGTCTGTCTCGACTTCTCATTGCAACTGCAACCGTCCGGACCTGCAATCGAGACGTGGGGTCGCATGATTGCAGTGATGGCTGCGCAGACCGGAGTCTTCGTGGACAGCAGGCTGCCCACGCTCACCGAGTTTCACCTTGCGCGGGCCACAGCATCGGCCTTGCTCGACGCCTTTCCGGCCGCGATTCGAGTTTCGGGCGATGAACGCGTTCCGTTCATCTCATGCCCACCGGTCGATCGCGCCGTCTCGTACATCGAGGAGCATGCCGGAGATCCACTCACGCTGCGAGACATCGCACTGTCGGTCGGCTTGAGTTCACGAGCGCTACAGGTGGCATTCAGACGACACCGGGACATGACACCGATGGAATATGTGCGGAAGGTCCGACTCCAGCGCGCGTACGACGATCTGGCGGCGGCCGACCTCGAGAGCATCACAGTGGCCACCGTCGCGGCACGGTGGGGTCACCACAATCCCGGACGCTTTGCCTCCGAGTTCCGCAGCGCCTTTGGGAGATACCCGAAAGAGGTTCTGGCGCAGTAACAAACACCGGAACTGCCGACGACGGTGTCTCGCCGCCGGCAGCTCGGATGTAACATTGTCAGGACTTCGGCAACCCATTGGTGCGAGCACTGAGTTTTTCGTCAAGACCGAACCGCTGAACGTCGAAGTCCGAGAACTTCGGATGAGTCCGGAGCTGAGCCACCAGAGGGCCGGTCAAATAGGCGTCCACTGCGGCGTCGTCCCGGAAGATGTAGAAACCTCCACTACCGCCCTCGATTTCGAGCCATGTCTTACTCAGCAGTCCATCGACGCCGCCAAGGGCCCCGGCAAAGTCATCGGCGATCGCGCCGAGTTCTTCTGGTTCGGCGACGCTGGAAAAGGTCACCAGAATTGCGATGGTCATGGTCACCAGATCTCTACGTCAAGTGCCGAGAAGAACTTCGACAGCGCGGACATGTGGGCGGCAAGCTCGGTCAGCTCGGCGATCTCTGGATCGGAGTACCAGCGACGCAGGTTGTCGACTTCCTCATCGGTCACTTTGAACGCATGCAGAGCAATCTTGCGCGAGTAGTCGAAGACCGCAAGGACGCGCTCGTCGAATGCATCCCGATTCTCGTCGTAAGTGTGAATCTTGGCGACCAAGCTCTCTTCGGCGCCTTCGAACCGTGACGCCGCTGAATGCCATGCGATGCAGTACGGGCACTCCAAGGCAAACGCGACGACCAGGCCGACCAACTCGGCCAGTTGCGGGTCCTTCTTCGAAATCAGGCTCTCGCGAACGATGTACCAGTCCTTGTCGAGCCATGCCTTCAGCAGGCCGGGGCTCAGCCCGAGGACGCGGATGAACTGACTCACCCACTCGTGATGCGCATCGCTTCCCTTCTCTCGAAAGGGGTGATCGACTGTCTGCGCGATTTGGAAATACTCACCGCCGGTCTTCTTGGCGTAGTCGTCCAGGACCTGCTTGGCCTCGGGAGACAGGCTGTCAAGATCGGGGACGAGTTTGACGCGGGGCGCCATGGTTTCTCCTTCATTTCTCGAATGTTCCGCCTATAAGTCAACCGCCCGAACGACTTTGCCAACAGCCACGAAACGCACAGCGCTGTACACATTGCGCACCTATGAGGCAGTCCGCCCCTGGTTGAGCACGATGTCGGTTCCGGCTTTCGCCGCTATCGGTGAGAGCTGTCATCCCGCCAGATGCCACGCCAACGCCGCACCGAGTGCACCGGTGCCGTTGACCGCCCAGTGAAAAGCCATCGGCGCCAACAGGCTGTCGCTTCGTCGTCGTAGCCAGATGAAGATCAACCCGGACACACCCGTGACGATGACGGCCCCTGCCACTCCGGCAATCTGAGCGAGCACACCTGTCCCGAGTAGATCGCTCAGACCTCCATTGCCTTCGGTCAACCCGAGGGACGACGAGATGTGCCAGAGCCCGAACAACCCCGCACCGGCGAAGTAAACAACCCACACCGGAGCGACCCGCACCAGGGCCGCGTTGAGCACACCCCGGAAGAGAAGTTCTTCGGGGATCACCGTCTGCAGCGGGATGATCACAAACGCACCCCACAGCGCCACCGACACCGTGTCGTAGTGATCTGACAAATACAGGGACCGGGTCCACGGCAGCAGCGCGCCCCCGATCGCGATGACCGCAACGGGGATCAGGATCGCCGCAGCCCATTTGAGTCCCTTGCGGTGTTGACTGCGGGCCAGCCCCAACTCGTCCCAGCCGTATCCCCGCCACCGGGCATAGATGAGCAAGCCGAGTGCTCCGAGTGGGACGAACAACGAAATCGCGTGGTCAAACGTAAAATGCGCAAGCCCGTTGATCAGCGCGAGGACACCGACCACCACCGCCACATCACGCATCCGCCGAACTCTATCCGGTCAGTGGCGTAGCGGTCTGACCACTTTGTCGATTCGATTGTCGGAGCCGGGTATTAGGGTCCACCGCATACGCGATCGGCTCCGAAGATCGCCGCCACACGCCCCCACCCGACACAGGAGGACACGATGCACCTGCAGTCCGATCCCGTCGACTTCGCCCATCGCGCCATCGCCAAGCGGTACTGGACCGTCACCGCGGTACGCGCCAACCCCGGGGCAGGTTTTCCGTCGCACGCGTACACCACAGGACTGACGTCCCTCGGTCATCCCGAGTTGATCGTGTACGGGCTCGAGCCGGGTATCGCCGGATCGATCCTCAACACCGTCGGCCATCGGATCGCACTGGCCGGAGGCAAACTCACTGCGGGTGAACGCCTCTCCGGATTCATCACGGACGATCTCGATCTGATGGTGATCGAAGCACTCACCACGAGCGATCTCAGAGTCGCGCGAGCGGTCTACGGGGAGGTGTCGGCGTGGCAGTTGGTGTGGCCTGACGCCACCGGCGAATACCCCTGGAGCACCCGGTACGGCATGGCCCGCACAACGCAACCGCTCGCGGGCCTACCCGCCGCCTGAGGACGGCGTCCCGCGCGGGAACCTTCCGGAGCTGTAGATAATGGGCCGATGGTCTCCCTGACGCGTGGCGCCAACACTCCGATCAGTACCGGCCCTTTGACTGTTGAGGTCTCGGGAGCACAACCCGGCATGGTCGATGTGATGGCCTTCCAATTGGCAGGCAATCACAAGACGCGCACCGACAACGACTTCATCTTCTTCAACCAACCGTCCTCCCCAGAAGGCGCGGTTGTCCTGACCGGGACCGCCACACTCTCGATCGACCTCGCGCGGATCCCCGCCGACATCGACACCATCGCCATCGCCGTCGCGTGCGATGAGGGTTTCACCGCGGGCCTGGCCTCGCTGCCCGACCTCGCCGTCGCCGCCAGTGGCTCCGGCGTCGCGGTGGAATTGCCGGCCAGTGGACTCACGACCGAGCGTGCGGCCGTACTCGGTGAGGTCTACCGCCGCGGCGGTCAATGGAAGATCCGGAACGTCAGCGCCGGATGGGACCGCGGGTTCGCCGATCTCGTCCGCGAACACGGGGTGAGCGTCGACGACGCCCCGGCCACACCACCACCAACCGACCCAGAAGTGAGAAACGTTGCGGGTGAGGAGAAACTTTCCCTCGAAAAGCGTCAGCGCCTCGATATGCGCAAGCGTGAAGTCCACAAGGTATTGCTCTCCAAGAACGCCACCGGCGTGCGCGCCCGAGTCGTCATCGTCATCGACAAGACCGGGAGCATGGCCAAGCAGTACTCCAAAAAGGTGATCCACCGCGTTGTCGAGCGAATGTTGGCCGTGGCCACCCAGATCGACGACGACGGGCAGCTCGAGCCGTACATGTACGCCAAGTCTTTCGTACGGGTGCCGGACATCAACGTCGGCAACGTCGAGGCCTGGACCGGCGAGTACCTCCACATCTACGGTAAGCACGGCGGGTTCGACTACGACGAGATCGGTGCCACCAACGACGAACTGCCGATCATGAACGAAATCCTCAGTTCGGTGACACCGGGGCATCCGGTGTTGGTCTTGTTCTTCACCGACGGTGGATTCCGTAAGAAAGGTCCGATCAGCGAACTGATGCGGGCGGCATCTAACGCCCCCGTCTTCTGGCAGTTCGTCGGTATCGGCAAGGCGAACTACGGCGTACTCGAACAGCTCGATGAGATGGACGGCCGTGTTGTCGACAACGCAGGCTTCTTCGCCCTCGACGACATCGACAAGGTCTCCGACGACGAGCTCTACCAGCGGCTGCTCTTCGAGTTCCCCGACTGGCTCCGCGCCGCCAAGGCCGCAAACATCCTCACCTGACCCACCCCGGGTCAGGCTCGGGAGGCCGCGCCCATCGCCCGAATGCCCACGACCAGACCGCCGCATGCCATCAGGACGGCGGCGAGTGCACCGGCACCGATCACCGAGAAATCGAAGTCGCCGACAAAGAGCGCCCGTTCGGCTTCGACGACGTAGTGCAACGGATTGATGTTGACCAGAAACCGCATCCATCCGGGTGCGTCGTCGAGCGGCAACATCGTTCCCGACAGGATCAGCAGCGGGAACATCAGGGTCTGCTGCACGGTCCAGAACACCCAATCCTGGTCGCGGACAGCCAGAGCCAAGCTGTACGACAACGACCCCAGTCCGACACCGAAGACGGCCAGGATTCCGATCCCGATCACCGCTCCCCCGATGTTGATGTCAAAGCCCAGCGGCAATCCGATCAAGAGAATCACCACTGCCTGCGCCGCCAGCGGGACCATCTCTTTGAGAGCGCGGCCGAGCAGCAGCGAACTGCGGCTCAGGGGGGTCACGAGCATCCGTTCATGACTACCGCTGTGCATCTCATCGAGCAGGTTGGCGCCGGTCATCGAGGTTCCGAAGATCGCGATCATCGCAAGTACACCCGGGATGAACCAATTCCAGACGTTGCCCGAATCTGCCGCGCCCGGAACACCTTTGAGAAGCGGGCCGAACAGTGCCAGCAGAATCAACGGTTGCACCAGGCTGAAGATCACCGTGAACGGGTCACGGATGGTGGGACGTAGCTCGCGAACCAGGACGATCGAACTATCTCGGACGATGTTTGTTGTCATCTGAATTCTCCTTGGATGCAGTGGATCAGGCGGCTGCGGATTCGCGCAGGCTGCGCCCGGTGAGTGACAGGAAGACGTCATCGAGCGTCGGACGGGTCGCCTGTGCCGTTCGAATGGTGATCGCCCGCTCGGTGGCCGCGGCGATCAACTTCGGCAACATCACATCGGCGCCTTCCACCTGCAGTCCCACGGTCAGTGCGTCAACTGTGGCGCCCCGGGTCTGGTCAAAACTTGTTGCCAGGCGGGCCAATTCGTCGGCGTCGGCGGTCGAGTCCACGGTGAACTCGATGCGGTCGCCGGACAGTTTGTCTTTCAGCGCTGCCGCGGAGTCGTCGGCGATCACGGTGCCCTTGTCGATGACGACCACCCGCTCGGCCATCGTGTCGGCTTCTTCGAGGTAGTGCGTGGTCAGCACGATGGTGGCTCCGGTCTCGGCGCGCAGTCGTTGGATGTGCGTCCACAAGTTGGCTCGGCTCTGCGGATCCATCCCGGTGGTCGGTTCGTCGAGGAAGATCACCGGCGGCCGATGAACTATTCCGAGGGCGATATCGAGGCGCCGACGTTGCCCACCCGAGAGCGTGCTGACTTTCCTGCTCTCCATGCCGCTCAGATCGAGAGCGCCGATCAATTCATCTGCACGGGCGGCACTTTCGGACTTCTTCAAGCCGTAGCACAGCCCCTGGGTCACGAGTTCTTCACGGACGCGCTGATTGTTGCCACCACCGTTGCCCTGTCCGACGTAACCGATCTGGCGCCGGACGGCGTCGGGGTCGTCGGCGATGTTGTGACCGGCGAGCCAGGCCGAACCCGAGGTCGGCCGCAGCAGCGTGGTGATCATGCGTAGGGTCGTCGATTTTCCCGCCCCGTTCGGGCCCAGCAGGGCCAGGAGCTCCCCTTCGGCCACGGTCAGGTCGATTCCCTTGACCGCCTCAACCGTGTTTTTCCCCTGTTTGAATGTCTTGGTCAGTGCCGCGACCTCGATCGCCGGCGTTGCCTTACCTGTGCTGATTGTCATCATGTCCCTCCAGAAATTGCCCGCGAACTGCGTCGACATGAAGTTACGACGCAATGAGGACAGAGACGGTCCGCAATATCTGGCATGGTGAAACGCATGTTGGACACGTCAGCGCGACTGCTCCGCCTACTGAGCCTGTTGCAGACCCGCAAAGAATGGTCGGGTGCCGATCTGGCCGAACGCCTGAACATCACCACCCGCACGGTCCGTCGAGACATCGACCGACTCCGCGAACTCGGCTATCCGGTGGACGGCACGGTGGGTGTCGGCGGCGGCTATCAACTCGGTGCAGGCGCCGAGATGCCTCCGTTACTCCTCGACGACCAAGAGGTCCTGGCGGTGGCGCTCGGGCTCGGAGCCGGAGCCACGGCATCGGTCACCGGGCTCGACGAAGCCGGAGCGCGGGCGATGTCGAAGTTGCGGCAGGTGATGCCATCTCGGCTTCGGCACCGGCTCGATTCCCTCCAGATCGATGCCACCCCGACGCGGACACACGTGTCCCAGGTCGAGGCGGCCGTCCTGTCCGACGTGGCGGCAGTCTGCCATCGTCATGAACGCCTGCGTTTCGATTACCGTGCCCGCGACGGCGCCGAGACCCGCCGCGAGGTGGAACCTTATCGGCTGGTGCGCAGCGGATTACGCTGGTACCTGCTGGCCTGGGACCTCGGGCGCAACGACTGGCGCTCATTCCGCGTCGATCGAATGACCCCGAAGATCCCGACCGGCCCCCGCTTCACCCCACGCGAACTCCCCGAAGGCGGCGCTGCGGCGTTCATCGCCAGCAGCATCGGGTCGGTGTACCACCAGTCCACTGCCCGCGTTCGGATCCACAGTCCACTCGAACAGGTCGCCGAGATGGTCGATGCCGCCTGGGGCGAGGTCGAGTCAGGTGATGTCAACAGCTGCGAGGTGTCGCTCTTCGGTAAGTCACTGACGTCAATTGCCCGCTGGCTGTACGCCTTCGACGCCGACTTCACGATCATCTCCCCAGCCGAATTACGCACCGAATGCCGCATCGTCGCAGACTTCCACCTCAAGACCGCCGAGCGTTATCGCAATGCCTGATCAGAGTTCGGGTCGGCTGCCGCGGCGCCACCCGCCAGTGGCACGGGAATCGCGGCCGCCAGCAACACCTTGAGCTCTGCGACCTCACTCCGGAGCAGATCGATATGCGCCGCGGTTGCCGCCTGGTTGCACCACAGCGCCTCGCCGAATGACCGTATTCCTGCGTCGGCATGAGGTCGCTCGGCTTCCAGAATCGCGAGCGACGCAACATAGATGAGCAGGATCGCACTGGCCACCGTGTAGATGATCACCCGTCCTCGGATGACACCCCCGACCACCTTCTGGAATACGCCGATCAAGATGACCAGCCGCAGGAGTCGCAGCGGCCGCAGGATGGGCAAGGCGACAATAGCAAGGTCGATGAGGTGTCGGTAGAACCACCGAAACCGCTGCGTAGACAACAGCAGTCGGCAAACGTAGTCCGCGGCGAACGCCAGCCACGTCACCGCAACCACCGCCGACAGCGCGCGTTCGGCCATCCCCTCCGGGCGGGCCAGAACTTGCATCGAATAGGCGACAAGGAAGATCACAGCAACGATTGCCAAGGGCCACTCGGTGCGCTTCTCCCAGAGCCCGAGCTTGTCGACCCGGCCTCCCACAATGTTCTCCACGACCACAACACAATCACCTTCGTGTTCTGCTCAGAAGTTACGGTGACTCATGGCGACTCACACGTATTCATCGCATCTCGTCTGGCAGGGTTCGACCGGCAGCGGATATCGCGCATATTCGCGAGATCACCGGGGAGTGACGCCACCAGCTGTCGACGAGATCGGACTGAGCGCCGATCCGCATTTCCGGGGCAGCGAACAGTTGATGAATCCTGAACAACTTGTTGTGCTGGCAGCGAGTTCATGTCAGTTGCTGTCATTCCTTGCCGTTGCCGCTCGCGCCGGAATCGATGTCCTCGGCTACGAGGACGATGCCTCCGCGGCAATGGACGATGCCGACACACCGATCCGCATCGGCACGATTGAACTCTCTCCGACCATCTGGGTGGTGCCTGGCACGGACCCCGATCACGTTCTGGCCCTTGTCGAGCAGGCCCACCACGAGTGTTACATCGCCAATTCGTTGAACTCGGACGTCACGGTCACCGCGACAATTCACATCGAATGAAGTCATCACCCCGGCTATATTCGACCCGTGACCACCACTGATTCGGCGAAGAGCGCCTCGCTCACCAAGAACCTCCTCGTGATCGTCTTGATCGTCTCGATTCTCTTGACCGCCCTTGCGATCTACGACATCGCCAACGGCGAGCACAGCCTCAGCGTTTGGGTGGCCATCATCTGCTGGCCCGTCGTCGCGATTGCCAACGGCATCAAGCTCTTCAAATTGCGCAAGAACCGCTGAGTCCCAGAGTCACGGCGCCCGTGGATCCGATGGTCGGCAAGCTCGGCACCGTGTACCTCTCCATCGAGGCCGGTGGATATGGTGAGGTCGTCCTCAACGTGAGTGGCGCAAGCCAACTATTTGTCGCGACGTCGTCGATCGACATCGCTCGCGGCGACAGCATCTTGGTGATCGACAGGACCGACGACGGGAGCCTGATCGTCGAAAAATGGTTCCCAACGCCGGATGCGGCTGCACGCCAAGACAACTGGTGAATACAACTGAAAGCAGGACGACAGATGCTCGGTTATCACGTGCCCGAACCCGACGAGGCGATGATCATCTCCGGAAAGAAGTCGCACGACGAGAACGCGCCATTCCTGGTGATCATCGGTCATGGCAAGTGGGTGATGCCGTTCTTCCGCCGCGTCAGTTACCTGTCGCTGGCGATGCATGAGGCCGCCATCGAAGAGACCTGCGTGACCACCCAGGGCATCCAGCTCAAGGTCCGCGCGGTCATCGCACACAAGGTGGGGTCGGACACGGAATCGATTGTCAACGCCGGACAGCGATTCATCTCCGAACAATCCAACGAGATGAATCAGTTGACCGGGCAGATCTTTTCGGGACATCTGCGCTCCATCGTCGGTTCGATGACCGTTGAGCAGATCATTCGTGAACGCGACACGCTGGCCCGGCAGGTTCTCGATGCTTCGAAGCGCGAGTTGACCCTGATCGGGTTGAAGGTCGACTCCTTCCAGATCCAGTCGATCGACGACCTCGGTTCGGGTTACATCAAGTCGCTCGCCGCCCCCGAGGTCGCGCGGGTGCAGCGCGATGCCGCGGTCGCCCAGGCAGCTGCCGAGCAGCAAGCCGTCGAAGCTCAGCAGAAATCTGCACGGGCGCAGGCGGACTACGAGCGCGAAACCGCCCTCAAGCGGGCCGAGATCAAGTCCGAGACCGACAAGGCCAACGCCGAAGCCGCTCAGGCCGGTCCACTCGCCCAGGCCCGCGTGACCCAGGAGATCACCACGGAACAGACCAAATTGGCTCAGACCACGGCGGAGCTGCGCGAGCGTCAGCTTCTGTCCGAGGTGATCAAACCTGCCGAGGCCGACGCACAGCGCACGCGGATCCTGGCCGAAGCCGAGGCCGCCGCCATCAGGATCCAGTCCGCTGCCGCGGCTGAGAACGATCGCATCTCCCTCGACCAGCTGCTGATCGAGCAGCTGCCCGAACTCGTCGAAGCGGTGTCCAAGGGTTTGGCCGGCGCCAACCTCACCGTGTTCAACGGGGCGCAGGGTGTCAACGAACTGGCGACCTCGGTCGTCGCACAGGGGATCTCGATCCTCGATACCGTGCAGGGCCGATTCGGCCAGAAAACAGAAGAAAGCTGACGCCGCTCGCGTTTCTCACATTCGCTCGCACTACAGAGCGAGCGGGTGTGAGGACTGTGAGCGGACTTGCCCGTTGTTCGATGTCGGTGCGCGCAGAGGGATTTGAACCCCCGACCACTGGTGTGTAAGACCAGAGCTCTACCGCTGAGCTATACGCGCATGGCGGCTGAACGAAGGCGAGTTCGCCAGCCGCGACGGCGAGAGAAAACATTCGGACTCGCCGCCCATCCGATCACCCGAAGGTGCCGGACACACTCAAGAATTTAGCGTGGCCAGAGCTTTCTCCCAAAGCGACTGGTCACGGACCTGACCGGGATCCATCATTTCCGAAAAAGTGATGATTCCGGTCTTGTCGACGACGAATGTTCCGCGGTTCGGGTAGCCCTTGTCCTTGTTCAGGACCCCATAGGCCTGGGCCACCTCGCCGTGCGGCCAGAAGTCGGCCAGGATCGGGAACAGGTATCCCTGAGCCGACGACCACACCTTGTGTGTGGGCGAACTGCCCACCGACACCGCAACGAACTCGGAAGTCTCGTTCGAGAACAACGGCAACCGATCCCGGACCATGCTCAGTTCGCCTTCACAGGTTCCGGTGAACGCCAGTGGAAAGAACACCAGCAGAACGTTCTTCTTGCCGCGGTAGTCGGAGAGGCTGACCACCTGATTGTTTTGATCACGCAGGCTGAAGTCGGGAGCCTCGGTTCCCACCTCGAGCTCCCGACCGAGAGAGGAAGTCATGCTCTCTTGCCGACCCGCGTCTTCGGTTGGACCAAACGTGACCCGAGCCATTCGCCGAAACTGACGGCACTGGTCTGGGTGAGCCCTGCGGTAGGAGCCGCCTCTGCGACTTCTGTGGGGTCGACGTAGCCGTCAGCCCCGGTCTTCGGGGACAAGACCCAAACGAAACCGTCGTCGGCGAGGGGCGTGATGGCATCCATCAGCGCATCGACCAGATCTCCGTCACCGTCGCGCCACCACAGCACAACCATGTCGATGACCTCGTCCGAGTCCTCGTCGACCATCTCAGCGTCGATGGTGTCTTCGATGAGGCCGCGCAGGTCGTCGTCGGTGTCCTCATCCCACCCCAGTTCTTGCACAATCATGCCCGCTGTCACTCCCAGCTTTTGGGCACGATCACCATCTGAAGCGGCAACCAACGCGACGACCTCCTGTCAAAAAAATGGGTGAACACGCTCCGTGCCCACTTTGATCACTCAAGCGAACAGGGTAAACCCCCAAGTTGCAAGCCGAATGCCGCTTTTTCAACTGGACAGTTGCCCGCAAGCGTCCACCGCCTTGTTCCGAGACTCGATCCAGCGAGCCGCCGGATCGTTCAGTCCGGACTGATTTTGGCCCTCGATGGCGCGCACCAACTCCTGATTTCTGACGAAGAATGCGCGTACGAGTCGGCCCACCGAGGGCTCCACGTCAGGCACCAATTTGGTGTTGATCGCCTGCTCACCGGCTTTGAGCTGATCGATGGCCACTTGTGCGGCGCCACCGACTGCCGAATAGGACTGCACTTCATTGAGTTTGGTCACGAAGTCGTTGTAACTGTTCAGCATCGTCACCACGGTGGTGGTGAACTGCGAACACAATTCCAGCGTGATATTTCTGGCCGCTTGCGCGCGTCGCGACGATTCGGCGGCCTGCGACTGCACCGCGGCCACTGAAATGTCACTCCGATACGCGGACACCTGGCCACCATCGACAGAACTCGAGCCGTCAATCGTGGTCGCGCACCCGCAAACGCCCAATCCGATTACCGCAACGACGGCCACACCCCAAACCTTCACAGTCCAGATACTGCACGACGAGCGCGCAAACCGGCGACGAAACGCCCGTGGGTAGGGTTACTTTGCCGCACACCGATGCCAACGCACATCACTTGCGGCACGATTGAGACAACGCCGAACCACACCCCGGTTCCGGCGGGTCGATCCCGTTACGGCAGCCACCGCTGCCGAGTGACTCGAGGAGAAAGAGCACGCAGTGACTGACAGCACTCACGCACCAAAGAACCAGGCCCGAGTACGGGTCATCCGGGAAGGTGTTGCGTCCTACCTCCCCGACATCGACCCGAGTGAGACAGACGAATGGCTCGATTCATTCGACGGACTCCTCGAACATGCCGGGCCCGGCCGGGCCCGCTACCTCCTGCTGCGGCTGCTCGAACGAGCCGGTGAGAAACGGGTGTCGATCCCGTCCCTGACGTCCACCGACTACGTCAACACGATCCCGACCGAGAACGAGCCCTGGTTCCCGGGCGACGAAGAGGTCGAGCGCCGCTTCCGCTCATTCATCCGCTGGAACGCCGCCGTCATGGTGCACCGCGCCCAGCGTCCCGGCGTCGGCGTCGGTGGCCACATCTCCACCTACGCGTCGTCCGCTGCGCTCTACGAGGTCGGCTTCAACCACTTCTTCCGCGGCCAGGAACACGCAGGCGGCGGCGACCAGATCTTCATCCAGGGCCACGCCTCCCCCGGCATCTACGCCCGCGCCTTCCTCGAAGGCCGCATCAACGAAACCCGCATGGACGGCTTCCGCCAGGAGCACTCCCACGCAGGCGGCGGCCTGCCGTCGTACCCGCATCCGCGGTTGATGCCCGACTTCTGGCAGTTCCCAACGGTTTCCATGGGCCTGGGTCCCATGAACGCCATCTATCAGGCGCGCTTCAACCACTACCTGAACGATCGCGGCATCAAGAACACCGAGGATCAGCACGTCTGGGCATTCCTCGGCGACGGTGAGATGGACGAGCCCGAGTCGCGTGGCCTGGCGCATGTCGCCGCCACCGAAGGTCTCGACAACCTGACCTTCGTGGTCAACTGCAACCTGCAGCGTCTCGACGGCCCGGTGCGTGGCAACGGCAAGATCATCCAGGAACTCGAGTCGTTCTTCCGCGGCGCGGGCTGGAACGTCATCAAGGTGATCTGGGGCCGCGAGTGGGACTCGCTCCTGCACAAGGACCGCGACGGTGCGCTGGTCAATCTCATGAACAGCACCCCCGACGGCGACTACCAGACCTACAAGGCCAACGACGGCGCGTTCGTCCGCGAACACTTCTTCGGTCGCGATCCGCGCACCAAGGAACTGGTCAAAGACCTCAGTGACGCCGAGATCTGGGGCCTCAAGCGTGGTGGCCACGACTACCGCAAGGTCCACGCGGCGTACGCATCGGCGATGGCCCACAAGGGGCAGCCGACGGTGATCCTGGCCCACACCATCAAGGGCTACACACTCGGCAAGCACTTCGAGGGCCGCAACGCCACGCACCAGATGAAGAAGCTGACCCTCGACGATCTCAAGGACTTCCGGGACAGCACCCGCATCCCGATCAGCGATGCCGAGCTTGAAAAAGATCCGTACCTGCCGCCGTACTACCACCCCGGGGCCGACTCACCGGAGATCGAGTACATGCTCGATCGCCGCAAGCAACTGGGTGGGTTCCTGCCGGCGCGGCGCACCAAGAGCAAGGTGCTCAAGCCCGACACCAGCGGTGCCATCAAGCTCGCGAGCAAGGGTTCGGGCAAGCAGCAGGTCGCCACGACGATGGCCATCGTGCGCATCTTCAAGGAACTGATGCGCGACAAGGAGATCGGCAAGCGCCTGGTGCCGATCATCCCGGACGAGGCCCGCACGTTCGGTATGGACTCCTGGTTCCCGACGCTCAAGATCTACAACCGTAACGGCCAGCTGTACACCTCGGTCGACGCCGAACTCATGCTGGCCTACAAGGAGAGCCCGCAGGGCCAGATCCTGCACGAGGGCATCAACGAAGCCGGATCCACGGCCTCGTTCACCGCGGTCGGCACCTCGTATGCCACCCACGATGAGCCGATGATCCCGCTGTACATCTTCTATTCGATGTTCGGGTTCCAGCGCACGGGCGACGGCTTGTGGGCCGCGGCCGACCAGATGGCCCGCGGATTCGTGCTCGGCGCCACCGCCGGACGCACCACCCTGACCGGTGAGGGTCTGCAACACGCCGATGGTCATTCACTCGTGCTGGCCTCGACCAACCCGGCGGCAGTGGCCTATGACCCCGCGTTCGGTTACGAGCTGGCGCACATCATCTCCGATGGTCTGCGGCGGATGTACGGCGAAGATCCCGAGAACATCTTCTACTACATCACCATCTACAACGAGCCGATCACACAGCCGGCACAGCCCGAAAACCTTGATGTCGCAGGCGTTCTCAAGGGCATCTACCAGTTCGCCGATGCTCCAGAGGGCAAGCAGTACCCGGCCAACATCCTGGTCTCGGGTGTCGCAATGCCGAGCGCCCTCAAGGCACAGCAGCTGCTGGCCGATGACTGGAATGTCGGCGCGAGCATCTACTCAGTGACGTCCTGGGGCGAGCTCGCCCGTGACGGGGTCGAGTACGAGAAGGCAGCGTTGCGTGAACCGGCAGGCAGCCATCCGCAGCCCTACCTGACGGAGGTCCTTGCCGATGCCTCCGGACCGTTCGTTGCGGCGACCGACTACATGAGGGGTGTCCCGGAGCTGATCCGCGCCTGGGTCCCGGGCACCTATCTCACCCTGGGCACCGACGGTTTCGGATTCTCCGACACCCGACCGGCCGCACGCCGCTACTTCAACGTCGATGGTGAATCCATCGCGGTCGGTGTCCTCTCGGCACTCGCCCGCGAGGGTCACATCGATATCAAGGTTGCCGCCGAGGCCGCCGAGAAGTATCAGATCGAAGATGTACTGGCTGCCCCGAAGCAGACCAGCGATCCCGGTCCCGGCGCCTGATCCTTCGCACCACACCGACCGCCCATCCGTTGTACAACGGGTGGGCGGTCGGCTGTTTGCGGTCGACATGTCCCAATCGTGCACCGGACTGACATAGATTGAAGCCATGACTGAGTCCCGTACGGGTGATCAGCCCGTAGGCGATCTCTTCGGCCCGCGCGGCGCCCATGTCCCTGCACCGGCGAATGTTCACGACGCCCTGCCGGACACCCTGCTCCGCCGCGTGAAGCAGTACAGCGGACGGCTGGCCACCGAGGCCGTCCATTCGATGCAAGACCAGCTGCCTTACTTCGAGGATCTCGAAGCGGGTCAGCGGGCCGGCGTCCAACTCGTGGTCCAGACCGCGGTCGTGAACTTTGTCGAATGGCTGCAGGATCCCGAAGGCAACGTCAAGTTCACCGTGCAGGCCTTCCAGGTGGTGCCCCAGGACCTCGCCCGCCGGATCAGCCTGCTGCAGACCGTCGAGATGGTCCGGGTCGCGATGGAATTCTTCGAGAAGTGGCTGCCGCTCCTCGCCCGCAACGACGCGCAGCTCCGCGCGCTGACCGAAGCCGTCCTGCGCTACGGCCGCGAGATCGGGTTTGCCGCGGCCTCGATCTATGCGTCCGCCGCAGAGTCCCGCGGCGCCTGGGACTCACGGCTCGAGGCGCTCGTGGTCGATGCCGTGGTCCGCGGTGACACCGGCCCCACCCTGCTGTCCCGCGCGGCCGCGCTCAACTGGGACACCGAAGCCACCGCCACCGTCGTCGTGGGCATGCCGCCGCCCGAGCGCAACGTCTCGGTTCCTCTTGCAGTGCACAACACCGCACGTCAGCATGACCGCGCTGCGCTGTCGGTGGTCCAGGGCAGTCTCCTCGTCGCGATCGTCAGCGGTCCGGTGACGATCGGTGACCCGTTCATCACCGACCTGCTGGTCCTCTTTGCCGACGGGCCTGTGGTCATCGGGCCGACCAGGCCCAACCTGGGTGCCGCCCACGCCAGCGCCATCGACGCCCTGGCCGGCATCGAGGCGGTCGCCGGCTGGCCCAGTGCACCCCGTCCGGTCCACTCCCTCGAGCTCCTGCCCGAACGCGCTCTGCTCGGCGACCAGGCCGCCATGACCACTTTGAGCGATGCGCTGGTCATGCCACTCGCCAAAAGTGGCGACACCCTGACGTCCACTCTCGACGCCTATCTGGACTCCGGCGGGTCGGTCGAATCGTGTGCACGGCAACTCTTCGTCCATCCAAATACTGTCAGATATCGACTAAAGAGAATTTCGGACATTACTGGTCGCGATCCAATGAACCCCCGTGATGCTTATGTACTGAGAGTGGCAACCACCGTCGGCAGACTGGCACGGGTCAGACACGACATGCGCACAATTTTCCCTACAGTCACTCCTGTCACAGGCTCCAAAGAGTAAAAGCTACGGTTGTGCATCAATTCACAACGGTGTAACGGATGTCGGTGAGATGACGATGTAGGCACGCTGTTGTGCAATTTTGTGGGGATCCCACAAAGGGGTCGCCCAAGGTTCATTGCGTCCAACACCTTCGTCGAGGGCAAATAGGGTGTTCTCTGATCAGGTGCTCACCTTGCTTGCGCCCGGACAGGGCTCTCAGACCGTCGGAATGCTCACGCCATGGCTTGAGCTACCCGGCGCACGCGACCAGGTCGCGACCTGGTCGAAGCTGACAGGCCTCGACATCGCACGCCTGGGGACCACCGCAACGGCGGACGAGATCACCGACACCGCGGTCACCCAACCCCTGGTGGTCGCCTCGGCACTGCTCGCCTATGACGAGATCGACAAGCGTTCCCCATTGCCCTTGGACACCCTGGTCGCAGGCCATTCCGTCGGCGAATTGGCCGCCGCCGCGATCGCAGGCGTACTGACCGCCGATGAGGCCGTGTCGCTGGCCGCAATCCGCGGCGCCGAGATGGCCAAGGCCTGCGCTCTCGAGCCCACCACCATGGCCGCTGTGCTCGGTGGCGACGAAGCAACAGTGCTGGCGCGCCTCGAAGAACTCGACCTGGTTCCGGCCAATCGCAATGCGGCCGGACAGATCGTGGCAGCCGGCACGATCGCCGCCATCGACGAATTGATCGCCAACCCGCCGGAGAAGGCACGTGTCCGCAAGCTCGCCGTCGCCGGCGCGTTCCACACGCGATACATGGCCCCGGCCCAGGACGCTGTTGCACGCGCGGCAGCCGACATCAACCCATCTCAGCCGACGCGGCCCCTGCTCTCCAACTCAGACGGGGCACCGGTCACCACCGGTCGCGACGCACTCGATAAACTCGTCGCGCAGGTCACCCGGCCCGTGCGGTGGGACCTGTGCTCGCAGACGATGCGAGAGCTCTCCACCACCGGACTGATCGAGCTGCCCCCCGCCGGCACTCTCGTCGGAATCGCAAAGCGCGAGCTGAAAGGAACACCGACCCTCGCGCTCAAGACCCCCGACAACCTCGCGGGCATCACCGAACTTGGATAGCGACGGCGGCACGCCTGTGCCGCTGTCCCCGGGAGATGTACAGAGCACAGTTGCTCGCCACATCCGTCCATAGCAGCGCACCTGCGCTGCTCCTCCGGAAACACTCGAACACGAACATGAAGGGAGCCACACAGTGGCCGCCGCCCAGGAAGAAATCATTGCCGGACTCGCTGAGATCATCGAGGAGGTCACCGGCATTGAACCCTCTGAGGTGACTGTAGAGAAGTCGTTCGTCGACGACCTCGACATCGATTCGCTGTCGATGGTCGAAATCGCAGTGCAGACCGAAGACAAGTACGGCGTCAAGATCCCCGATGAGGACCTCGCCGGACTGCGCACCGTTGGTGACGCCGTGAACTACATCCAGAAGCTCGAAGCCGAGAACGCCGGTGCCGCCGACGCCATCCGCGCAAAGCTCGACTCCGACAAGAACACCGGTGAGTGACAGACCGTGACCAACTCTCTTCGCGAATACTCCACCCTCGGCGGGAATTTCCCGAACGTGGTGGTGACCTCCATGGTCGCGACCACCTCCATCGGCGAAGACCTCGATTCGACGTGGAAGGGTCTTCTCGCCGGAGAGAGCGGCATCAAGACTCTCACCGATGACTGGGTCGAGGAGTTCGATCTCCCGGTCCGGTTCGGTGGGCGTCTGGTGAAAGATCCCTCGACCGAGGTCAGTCGGGTCCAGGCCCGACGCATGGCCTACACCGAGCGGATCGCCTATGTCATGGGCAAGCGTCTGTGGGCGCAGGCAGGCGAACCGGATATCGAGAAAGAGCGCCTCGGCGTTGTGATCGGTACCGGTCTGGGTGGCGGTGACGCACTCATCGAGGCCTACAACGCGATGCACAGCACCGGCAACTACCGCAAGGTCTCCCCGCTCGCCGTGCCGATGGCCATGCCCAATGGGCCGGCCGCGGTTGTCGGACTCGAGATCGGTGCCAAGGCCGGTGTGATCACACCGGTTTCGGCCTGCTCCTCGGGTTCTGAAGCGATCGCACACGCTTGGCGTCAGATCGTCATGGGTGACGCCGACATGGTCGTCACCGGTGGCGTGGAGGGTCATATCGACTCGGTCCCCATCGCCAGCTTCGCAATGATGCGGGCGATGAGTACCCGCAACGAGGACCCGGCCGCCGCGTCTCGTCCGTTCGACAAAGACCGTGACGGCTTTGTCTTCGGTGAGGCCGCTGCACTGATGGTCATCGAACGCGAAGATCACGCCATCGCCCGTGGCGCGCACATCCATGCGCGTCTGCTCGGTGGCGGGATCACATCCGATGGGTACCACCTGGTCGCACCTGACCCGGAGGGCACCGGCGCAGCACGCGCGATGTCACGAGCTCTGCAGACCGCTGGTCTGGGGAAATCCGACATCACGCATGTCAACGCACACGCCACGTCCACCTCGGTCGGCGATACCGCCGAGGCCCTGGCGATCAACATCGCGGTGGGTAACCACGCAGCGGTATATGCACCGAAGTCTGCCCTCGGGCATTCCATCGGCGCTGTGGGTGCGCTGGAGTCGATCCTGACGATCAAGGCCATCGAAGAGGGCGTCATTCCCCCGACGCTGAATCTCGACAATCAGGATCCGGAGTGCGATCTCGACGTGGTTCACGGAGAGCCGCGTTACGGACAGATCGACTACGCCATCAACAACTCGTTCGGATTCGGTGGGCACAACGTTGCGCTCGCCTTTGGGCGCTACTGAACCCGCCGCCCCTGAGCCAGTTCTCACCGGGCGCTGAAGATCTAAGGAGATTCATGACCACCATGGCCCCGATCACACAGCAAGAGGAATCCATCGATCCTCGGGATCCCTTGCTGCGGTTGACCAATTTCTTCGACGAAGCATCCATGTCGTTGCTGCACCCCCGCGACAAGTCGGGCGTGCAGGCTGCTGTCGGGCGGGTGAACGGTGTCCGCACCGTCGCCTACTGCACCGACGGCACCGTGATGGGCGGGGCCATGGGGGTGGTGGGCTGCAAGCACATCGTCAACTCCATCGATACCGCCATCGCCGAGCAGGCCCCGGTTGTCGGGATCTGGCATTCCGGCGGCGCCCGGCTGGCTGAGGGTGTCGAAGCCCTCCACGCCGTCGGCCAGGTGTTCGAAGCGATGGTCCGGGCTTCCGGATACATCCCTCAGATCTCGATCGTCGTCGGCTTCGCCGCAGGCGGAGCGGCATACGGACCGGCCCTGACCGATGTGGTCATCATGGCGCCTGCCGGCCGCGTGTTCGTCACCGGACCGGACGTCGTCAAGAGCGTCACCGGCGAGATCGTCGACATGGAGTCGCTCGGTGGGCCACTGACCCACGGCAAGAAGTCGGGTGTCTCGCACATCACCGCCGACTCCGAGCCCGACGCCTACTGGCGTGCCCGTCGCCTGATCGGAACCTTCGGTCAGCAGGGACATTTCAGTCGGCAGAAGGCCGAGGCCGGCGATACCGACCTGCGGGCCCTGATGCCCGAGTCCAACCGTCGTGCATACGACGTGCATCCGATCGTGCGGGCCCTGCTCGACACCGATGTGGCTGCGGACGGCGAAACCGAGATCTCGAGTTTCGAAGAGCTGCAGGCAAAATGGGCACCGAACATCACGATCGGTTTCGGCAGGCTCTCCGGACGCAGCGTTGGCGTCATCGCCAACAACCCGCTGCGGATGGGTGGTTGCCTCAACTCCGAGAGCGCTGAGAAGGCGGCTCGGTTCGTCCGTCTCTGCGACGCGTTCGGCGTCCCGCTGATCGTGATGACCGACGTCCCGGGTTACCTGCCCGGTGTCGGCCAGGAATGGGACGGCGTCGTGCGCCGCGGCGCAAAGCTGCTGCACGCGTTTGCCGAATGCTCGGTCCCCCGCGTCACGCTGGTGACCCGCAAGATCTACGGCGGTGCCTACATCGCGATGAACTCGCGAGCATTGGGCGCCACGGCAGTCTTCGCGTGGCCCGGTTCCGAGGTCGCCGTGATGGGCGCCAAGGCCGCGGTCGGCATCCTGCACAAGAAGGCACTCGCTGCCGCACCCGATGACGAGCGCGACGCACTGCACGAGCGTCTGGCCGTCGAGCACGAAGCCATCGCCGGTGGCGTGGGCCGCGCCCAGTCCATCG
The DNA here is from genome assembly GCF_056786495.1 of Williamsia sp. Y853. NCBI lineage: Bacteria > Bacillati > Actinomycetota > Actinomycetes > Mycobacteriales > Nocardiaceae > Williamsia > Williamsia sp. Y853. The sequence continues at coordinate 2,559,051 of NZ_JBXCJC010000001.1, read as the reverse complement.
GTGTGGTCGACGAGATCATCGACCCGGCCAAGACCCGCAGCATCATCGCCGAGGCACTCGCTTCGGCACCGGCTCGCCGCGGACGCCACAAGAACATCCCCTTGTGATCTGACGCGGTGATCTGAAGACACAACAAAGGCGGGCCCGGACTTTTCAGTCCGGGCCCGCCTTTGTTGTGTCTTGGGTGTTGTACGCGGTCAGCCCACGCGCTGGTGCAGCCAGGTGACCTCGGCGCCGGCGCCGCCCATGCGGAACGACTCCAATGCCTCATCCCAGGCCGTACCGAGTGCGGCATCGAGTGCACCGGCGAGTTCCATCCCGTCGGCGTGCGATTCCATGAGCGATCGCAGTTGCATCTCGCCGACGATCACATCACCGTTGGCACTCATCGACCCACGCCACAGACCGAGCCCGGGCACAAAGCAGAAGCGTTCACCGTCCACGCCGTCGCTGGCGTTCTCGGTGACCTCGAACCGCAAGGCGGACCATTCGCGCAGAGCGTTGGCAATGCGCGCTCCCGTTCCGACCGGTCCGACCCAATCGACGGTGGCACGCTGCAGGCCGGGACTCGCCTCTTGTGCAGACCACTTCAGATTCGCGCGGGCATCAAGGGTCGACGAGAGAGCCCACTCGACGTGCGGGCACAACGCGACCGGTGCGGAATGTACAAAAACCACACCTGCCGTTACGTCCGCAAACTGATTAAGGTTGCGCACTTTCCACCTCCGGTTTCGACGAGGAACGTCTTCCCCAACGCCTGGCGAAACCACAGTGGATACCACACACTTGTTATTTATTGTGCCTCAAGTGACCCGTGTTGCGCTAGTGTCGCATGCGTATTGAGTGAAAATAGTTTTCAATCCGAAAGAGCTGACACCAGTGAATCGTTGAAGTCACTCCACAGCGGCTTCGCCCAGGCGCCGAAGGCCCGATCGGTGAGAACCACACAGGCCGCGGACAACGCCGGGTCCACCCACAGGAACGTCCCCGACTGGCCGAAGTGACCGAAGGTCTCCGGGCTGTTCTGGCTCCCCGTCCAGTGCGGACTCTTGTGCGAGCGCACCTCATACCCCAGGCCCCAGTCGCAGGGCCGGTGTTTGCCATACCCCGGGACGAAGCCGTCCAGCCCCGGGAACTGCACCGATGTCGCCTCGCGAAACAAGTCCGCGGAGACCAACTTCGGCGCGAGTAGTTCCCCGGCGAACGCGGCCAGATCCGCAACCGACGAATCCGCCCCGTGCCCGGCCGAGCCGCGCAGGGTGGTCGACGTCATCCCGAGCGGTTCGCAGATGGCCTGCGCGAGGTATTCGTCGAAGGCGATGTCGGCCTCGGTCTCGATCAACTCGGCCAGCACCTCGAACCCGGCGCTCGAATAGATGCGCTGCTCCCCCACGCCTGCCACGGCCTCGCGGCTGCCGAAGTCGAGGCCCGAGGCGTGCGCGAGTAGGTGCCGCACGGTGGAGCCGGGCGGGCCTGCCGATTGATCGAGTTCGATTGCGCCCTCCTCGATCGCCACAAGCGCCGCGTGCGCGGCAAGCAGTTTGGTCACCGACGCGAGTGCGAACACGTGCTCGGTGTCACCGTATTGTTCGATCACCTGTCCACCGGACACCACCGCCGCCGAGACCAGATCCACGGGCCAGCTGTCGAGTTGCTTGAGCATGGTGCCCATGCCATCACGCCCGGTGCGTGCGCGGCAACTGCCCCGGCCCGGACACCACGACGAACACATCACAACGGCCGCGGGCCGGTGAGTGCGTGGCACTCACCGGCCCGCGGCCGTTGGGTTGGATCCAGCGATCAGACGGTGCGGTCCTCGTCGGTGTAACGAATCACGCCGCGAATGTTCTTGCCGTCCAGCATGTCCTGGTAGCCCTCGTTGATCTGGTCGAGGCGGTACTGCCGCGTGACCATGTCATCGAGGTTGAGCTTGCCGAGCTTGTACATCGAGAGCAGTTGCGGGATATCGATCTTGGGGCTGGAGCCGCCGAAGATCGTGCCCTGCAGATTCTTCTGGAGCAGTGTCAGCATCGCGAGGTTGAGCGTCACATCGGTTTCCATCATGTTGCCCATGGCGGTCAGCACGCAGGTACCGGCCTTGGCGGTGATGCCCATCCACAGGTCGACGTCCTTGCCCTGCACCTCACCGACGGTGACGATGACCTTCTTGGCCATGGCTCCGGCGGTCACCTCGGCGATGGTCATGGCCGCCTCTTCGACGCTGGCAAACGCGTGGGTCGCGCCGAACTTCAGAGCTTGCTCGCGCTTCCACTCCACCGGATCGATGGCGAAGACGTTGCGGGCACCCGAGATCACGGCGCCCTGGAGCGCAGCGATACCCACACCTCCACAGCCGACGATCGCTACGTCTTCTCCCGGCTTCACATTGGCGCTGTGGGTGGCCGATCCGTACCCGGTCGGCACACCACAACCTACGAGGCAGGCGACCTCGAACGGGATCGACGGGTCGATCTTCACGACGGACGTCTCGTGCACCACCATGTACGGCGAGAAGGTGCCGAGCAGGGTCATCGGGTAGACGTTCTCCCCTGCGGCGGTCTGGATTCGGAACGTATGATCCGACACCGCTTCACCTTGCAGGAGCATGGCGCCGAAGTCGCACAGGTTGCTCAGGCCCGATCGACACGACGGACACTTGCCACACGACGGGATGAACGAGAGCACCACGTGGTCGCCGACCTCGAAATCGGTGACACCCTCACCGACCTGCTCGATAACGCCGGCACCCTCGTGCCCACCGAGCACGGGGAACCCACCCATCGGGATCCCACCGGTCACCAGATGGTGGTCGGAGTGGCACATGCCCGCAGCTTCCATCCGGATTTTGACCTCGCTGCACCGCGGGTCACCGATTTCGATCTCCTCGATCGCCCACTTCTCGTTGAAGTTCCTGAGCAATGCGCCTTTTGTCTTCATCGAACCTCCCAATCGCGGCACGCAAGGTGCCTACAAAAGCCCGCCCGGCCTTGGCCGGAGCGGCATCTTCCAGCCGGACAGTGACCGCAGTCACGGTCTTGAAAAAAGTGTAACGTGTTTCAGTTTTGCCGCCAGTGGCAGTTTGTATAAGTGGTCAGTGCAGCCCGGCATCCTTGCCGCCATACTCCTTGCGAAGCGACGGCTTGATGACCTTGCCGGACGCGTTGCGCGGCAATTCATCGATGATGATCAGTTCCTTCGGCTGCTTGAACCGTGCGAGGTGTTCGTTCAGGAACTCGATGAGTTCGTCGAACTCGAGCGTCTGCTCCGGCTTCAAGACGACGATCGCCACCGGTACCTCGCCCCAGCGATCATCGGCCTGGCCCACCACCGCGGCCTCGAGGATCTTCGGATGGGCGAAGAGCGCATTCTCGACCTCGGCGCAGTAGATGTTCTCGCCACCGGAGATGATCATGTCTTTCTTGCGATCGACGACGTAGACGAACCCCTCTTCGTCCATTCGCACCAGATCTCCGGAATGGAACCACCCACCGGCAAACGCATCCGCCGTCCCCTGTGGGTTCTGCCAATAGCCTTCCATCATCGTCGGACCGCGGTAGACGATCTCGCCGACCTCACCCACCGGGACATCGTTCATCTCCGCATCGACCACGCGTGCCTGCACGGCCGGGATCACCTGACCCACCGAACCGAGTTTGCGCAACGCATCCTTGCCTTCGAGCACACAGGTGATCGGCGACATCTCGGTCTGCCCGAACACCGCGACGTTCACCGCATCCGGGAAGGTGTCGGACATCGCGCGCAACACGGTGTCCGAGGCCGGCGCCGCGCCCCACGAGATGACCCGGAGTTTGAGGTTGCGCGGCTTGGCCTGCTGGACGGCACACACGACCTGCCACTGTGCAGGCACCAGGAAGATCGATGTGATCCGTTCTGCCTCCAGAACATCCAGCAACGCCTCGGGATCGAATGCACCCAGTGGATGGATCACCGTGGGCACGCCCATGTAGAACAGCGGTGCCATCGCACCCATCGCCGCGATGTGGAACATCGGTGCCACACACGAGCCGATGTCGTCGATTCGAATCTGCAGTGCCGTGATACACGTCACCGCCTGCGCCTGCATGTTCGAATGAGAAAGCATGGCGCCCTTGGGTTTACCCGTGGTTCCCGAGGTGTACATGATCATGGCGGTCGAGTTCTCGGGCACATCGATCGCCGGCAGGTCGGACGGATCCTCGGCGAGGAGGGTCTCGAAGTCGAGAGCATTTTCCACATCGGAGGGCCCGACGATGACCAGGTTCTCGACACCGGGCGTACTCCCCCGGACCGCATCTGCCAGCGGGGCAAGCAGCGACTCGGTGACGATCACGGTGGCACCCGAATCGGCGATCAGGAAGCCGATCTCGGGCGGTGTCATCCGGATGTTGACCGGCACCGCGATCGCACCGATCAGGTTGGCGCCGAAGATCACCTCGACGTATTCGCTGCGGTTGAGCATCAACACCAGCACCCGGTCACCGAAGCGCACCCCGCGGCGGTACAGCGCTGCGGCGAATGCGGTGGACCGGTCGTCCAGTTGCTTCCACGAGGTGTTCTGCCCGCCGAACCGTAAGGCGGCCGCGTCGGGCTTCATCGCCGCGTGGCGACGGACATGGGTGTTCCAGTTGTTGCGCCGAGACCGGAACGGTTCGGAGACGAGATGATCGGATTGGGGCAATGTGGTGCTCGTCATTTTCCGCTTCCTTGTTATGTACCATTCGCCGAAATCGACCCCCGGCGATGATGTTTCGAATGCTACTGAGATGCCGCCGTCGGTTTTGCCTTTTTGCCACGTGCGAATGCGGTGATGAGAGCCGCGAATTCGGGTGATTGCAACAGTTCTGTCTGACCTTCGGTCTCCAGCTGCAAAGCCAGATCGAAGCCGGTCATCGTCTGGGCATCGATGGCCTTCTTGGTCAGGGCCAGTGCCCGGGGCGACGCCGAGAGTAGCTTGTCCACGACTTGATCAACCTTCTCCGACAACGCTTCTGACGGCAGAACAGCGGTCACCAGTCCGTCGGTGAACGCCTGGGTCGCAGGCAGGCGCTCACCGAGCAGCGCCAGTTCATTGGCGCGGGCGCGACCGACGGCCGCAGCGACTGTCGCCGTCGCGGCGCCGTCGGGCATCAGACCGATGTTGACGAAGGCGAGTAGAAAGTACGCCGTGTCGGAGGCATAGATCAGGTCCGAGGCAAAGGCGATCGAGGCGCCGATGCCGACCGCCGCACCATCGACAACCGCGACGACCGGAACCTGCAACCCCCGGATCGCCCGGACGACGTCGGAACCGGCATTGATGGTCCGCTCGGCGCGCAGGCGCGCTTCGTCCTCGGAGGTCGGCGGCGGTGCCGTGGCCATTTCGATGAGGTCGGCGCCGGTGCAGAAGTCCCGGCCCGGAGCCCCGATGACCACGACCCGAACCGAGGGGTCGACCGCCCACTTCCCGAACACTTCGGTCAGCGCTGTGTTTGCCGCCGAGTCGATGGAGTTCTTCCGGGTAGGCCGGTTGATCAGGACGCGTGCAACGCCCCGATCGTCGACAGATGTAATCAGGCCTTTGTCCCCTGGCATGGTCGCCACCCTAAGCTCAAATACTCACAATTGCGATGTAGATCACGTGAATCCACATTAACTTGTCAGATCCACGCCGGACGCGTCAAGTGTTTGCGAGCGCTTGTCCTCGCTGGTCGGCGGGACCCGGCCCCTCTGGTGCAGATGATCGGTACCTGCCGCTAACATGGATAAATGGCTTCCGCCAACGGACGCGTCAACGACGCCCCCACACCCGCTGCCGTCGCACCGAAAACTCGGCAGCGACCGAAGGACCGCCGCGAACAGATAATTCGTGTGGCCGCCGAGTCCTTCAGCGAACAGGGTTATTTCGCCACCGGTGTCGATCAGATCGCCGGGCAGGTGGGCATCAGCGGCCCGGCGCTGTATCGACACTTCCCCAACAAGTACGCACTGTTCTCCGAGACGGTCCGAACCCTTGGCTCCGACCTGGATCACGCGATCGCACAGGTGCCGGTCCTGCCAGGCGATCCCGAACGCGAGTTGCATCTGCTCATCACCGAACTCACCCGGACCACGATCGAGAACCGATCCCGTGGCGCCCTCTACCGATGGGAGGCGCGATACCTGAATCCAGAGGACCGCAGGCACCTCGGTGAGCTGGTCGGCCGGATGCATGCCCGGTTCGCCGCACTTCTGGACCAGATACACCCGGACCTGGCGACCGGGGGTACACCGCAGCCGGGTCGCCTCGGCACCGATGCGCAATACCTCAGCGGCGCGGTGCTCAGCGTCATCGGATCGATCACCACGCACCGGGCCTCGTTACCCCGCAAGCGGATCGAGGCCGTGATCCTCGACGCCGCAATGAATGTGGCACGTACCGATCTGCCGCCGAACGATCTGACACCATCGACCGCACGACCGGCCGCACCTGTTGGACTTCCGATGGCATCAAAGCGCGAGGCGCTGCTGACCGAAGCGATCCGGTTGATGAGTGCGCGCGGATTCCACGACGTGACGATGGAAGAGATCGGCGCCGCGGTCGGCATGAACCAGTCGGGCGTGTACCGACACTTCGACACCAAGGTCGCCATGCTGTCGACCGCCTTTTCGCGGGCCAGCGAACGCATCACCGCGGGAATCAGCGACGCCCTCGCCGAGTCCGCGACACCGGACGAAGCCGTCGACAAACTGGTCGGCAAATACGTCGATCTCTCGTTCGCGAACAGCGATCTGCTCAACCTCTACCTGTCAGAAATCGGCAGTGTGCCCGAACCCCAACGGGTCGAACTCCGTGATCAGCAACGTCGCAACGTCGAGGAGTGGGCACAACTGGTCGGCCAGGTCAGGCCGGGCGTGCATCCCGTCGAGGCCCGGTACCTGGTGCACGCGGCCTTCAACACCGTTCTCGACCTCGGCAACTGGGTGCGTTACGATCCCCGTCCGGCCACCAAGCGTCGCATCGAGGCCGTGATGACCACGATCCTGCGCCCGAGCACCTGACCCCGCCCAGGATGGCGATTTGGCTCAGACGACCGCGAGGTCCGCGAGCAGCCATACCCCGTCCACCAGTGCGAGCGTCACCTTGACCATCGACTGATACGAAATCCCTTCGGGCAGTTCGGCATCTGTTTGCGGCGACTTGACCCTCTGATCCATCGCCACCAGTACCACCGCGGTGGTCGGTGAAATCGATTGCAGTGCGGCCTCTTTGACTTTCGCCGATGCAACCGCCTGCGCACTCGCGCTGCCTTCACGAGCCTGCCTCGACCCCTCGATGAAGTCCTTGGCGAATGCCGGGGTCGAAATGTCGGTGATCCGCGAATCGAGCTCGGCGAAGTTCGCGGAGTCGTAGGTCAGCAGATCCGCGGCATATTGACCTGCAACCTCGACCGCGCCGGGTCGCAGTTCGTTGAGCTGATCGTCGCCGGACGCCCGGTTGTCGGCCTCGCGATACAGGTAGGCCAGCACCCCGGTCGCCACCAACGCCGCGATCAGCAGGACCGAGAGCACCGGAACCAACCAGCCGACACTTCGACGGACCGGCGCATCGCCGGCCGACTCAGCCGACTTCGCCCCGACGCCACCTCCACGATTGGAGCGCCGCTGCGCGCGGGCCGCTTCCTTGGCTCGCTTGGCCTCGGCGGTCGCGCGCATCTTGTCGCGGTTCCGGCGATTCGCCTCGAGGAACTCGGCGGAATCGAAGGGCGACGGATCCGACCGGACCTCGGAATCGGTGTCGGTCGCCGTGATCTCGGTTTCGGCTGTCGTCGGCGCCGGGGGCTCGGTCGGCGCGGACATGGTCGTCGCGGGTTCAGGTGCTACCTGCTCGTCGCCGGGTTCCCCGGTTCGATCAACCTTCGCTTTCGGACTCATGCCGCCAATGTAAGCCCTCCAGAGACCTGCACCACACCGCCTCCCGCACGCCAGTCGCCCATCTGCAGGTATTCCATCAAATATATGTGATGTGTTAGGTTCAGCCCGAGCCGAACCCCTAGCCAGGAGCATCGTCATGACCACTTTCACGTCTGAACAGACCGACTTCGCCAAGTCGGTCGCAGATTTCTGCGCCCGCGAGGCAGGCACCCGCGAACAACGCGACGCACTGACCGCAGGCGGCACAGAGCTGCACTCGGTGGAGCTCTACAAGAAGATGGCCGACCTCGGATGGGCCGGAATCCTGGTGCCCGAGGAGTACGGCGGCGCCGGCGCCGGAAACATGGAGATGTGCATCCTGCTCGAAGAAGCGATGCGTGGCAACGCCCCGATCGGTGGAATCGGTCCGACCCTGATCACGGCCGCGGCCTACCAGAAGTTCGCAAACGAGCAGTTGAAAAAAGAAGTCCTCGCCGATGTGGTTGCGGGCGAGTCACTCTCGATCTCGATGTCCGAACCCGGGGCGGGTTCCGACGTCGCCGCCCTCACTTGCCGGGCCGAGAAGGTCGACGGCGGCTGGGTCATCAACGGACAGAAGACCTGGTGCTCCAACGCGCACTTCGCCAAGAGCATCCTGCTCGTCGCCCGCACGGATCGCACCGGCAAGAAGCACGAGGGCCTGACCCAGTTCCACATTCCTGCGGGTACCGAAGGTCTGGAGATCAGCGGGATCGACACACTCGGCGGCCGCGAGGTCAACGACCTCTATTTCACCAATGTGCGTGTACCGGACAGCGCGGTCGTCGGCGAGGTCGGCAACGGCTGGAACCAGCTCATGGGCGGGCTCAACACCGAACGCCTCATCCTGGCCGCCATGCAACTCGGCGTCGCGGAACGCGCGTTCACCAACACCCTCGAATTCGTCAGCGAGCGCAAGCAATTCGGCCGCCCGGTGGGTACTTTCCAGGCACTGCGGCACCGCCTGGCCGACCATGCCACCGAGATCGAATGCACCAAGCTGCTCGTCTACAGCGTGGCCGCACAGTCTGACGCGGACCCGACAAAGATGCTGCCGCGCGAAGCGTCGATGGCCAAGCTCAAGGCCACCGAGGTCTCCAAGGCGATGACCATCGACGGCATGCAGATGATGGGTGGATACGGCTACGCAACGGAATTCGATGCAGAGCGCCTGATGCGGGGCGCGATCATTTCCACCGTGTATGGCGGAACCAACGAGATCCAGCGCGACATCATCGGCAAGACCTACGGTCTGTGATTTGCCAAGACCTACGGGCGGTAATTTGCACTGATGACCACATCGCGAGCGGCCACATCCCGAAACTCGCTACGCAGGCGACCTCAACTCTCCGAGGAGGTGGCCGGCCATCTTCGTCATCTCATCATGACCGGCTCCATCCGCCCGGGTGAGTTCATCCGGATGGACGAAACAGCCGTCGACCTGCAGGTCAGTGTGACGCCGGTGCGCGAGGCACTGCTCACCCTGCGTGGTGAGGGGATGGTCAATCTGGCACCGCATCGCGGATATGTGGTCGCCGACCTGACCCGACAGGATGTCGAGGACATCTTCTGGCTCCAAGGCGTGCTGGCCGTCGAACTCGCGGTCCGGATCGCGAAAACGGTGACGCCGGCACAACTCACCGAACTCACCGAACTCAACGACGAGCTCAGGGTCGCGGTCGAATCCGGGCGTCCCGCCGACGTCACCACTGCCGAGTTCGAGTTCCATCGCGTCCACAACCGCATCGCCGACGGCGGCAAACTGGCTTGGTTCCTGCTCAACGCCACCCGCTACACACCACATGAGCTCTATGCCAATGACCCACAGTGGGGAGCAGTTGCCTGCGAGAGCCATGCGAAACTCATCGACGCCTATCGCAACGGCGATCGCGACGAGGTGATCGCGCAGACCCGACGCCAGTTCACCGATGGCGCCGAACGTCTGACCCGTCATCTGGAATCCATCGGCCTGTGGGCAGAGGACCCCGACGCCGACGCGACAACAAAGCGCTGAAGGCAATCCACGCAGCTGTCGCCCACGACTGGATCGACAAACCGATCTGACGCGATGGTCTCGATTCTCTATTCTCATGGCATGCCAGACATATCGGTGCGAGTACTCGGCGCGCTCACTGTCATCCGGGACGGCGAACCGGTTGCACTCGGTGGACCACTCCCCCGCGCTCTGCTCGCCCGACTGGTGATGGCCCGTGGCCAGATGGTCCCCGATACCGGCTTGATAGACGACCTCTGGCGCGACACTCCCCCGCGGTCCGCTCAACTGACTCTCCAGGGTTATGTGGCTTCGCTCCGCAAAGCGCTCGAACCCGAACGTGGTCGATCGGCCCCTGCGATCCTCGTCCGCCGCGGCACCGGATACGCGCTCACCATCGACCCCCAACAGGTCGATGCCGGCAGATTCGAGACCCTGGCAAAGGCAGGTCACGATCAGTTGGCCGCGGGAAACGCCGACGCAGCGCGGCACACGTTGGCCGAGGCCCTCGAATTATGGTGGGGCCCAGCCTATGCCGACGCCGCCAACTGGGAGTTCGCCGCCATCGAGTCCGTCCGCCTCGAACGCCTTCGCGACGATGCCCTCGAAGATCACCTCGCGGCCCGGTCCGATTGCGGCGAATACGCCGCGGTCACTGCGGGGCTCGAAGCCATCGTCGCGGCCGACCCGCTCCGGGAACGCGCATGGGAACTGTTGGCGCTGGCGCAGTACCGGGCCGGCAACCAGGGTGATGCGCTCGCATCGCTGCGAACGGCCCGCGAACGTATTGCCGACGAACTCGGTACCGATCCACGTCAGAGCCTGCTCGATCTCCAGAGTGCGATCCTGAACCAGGACTCGTTCCTGATGTCGGGGCAACCCGATCTCCGGGCGACACCGAAATCGGGTCCGACCGCGAATCCTGAACGCCCCACCGGGAACATACCGTTGGCTCTGACCTCTCTGGTCGGACGTGTCGAACAGATCAAGGACATCGCCGACCTCGTCGCCGAACAACGCCTTGTCACACTCGTCGGCCCCGGGGGCATGGGCAAGACCCGGGCCGCACTCGAGGTGGCCCGAGAACGCAAAGACATCGACGGCCCATGGCTGGCCGAACTCGCCGGCGCACAGAGTGCCGCCGCGGTACTCGACACGGTTGTCTCCGCGCTCGGCCTGACACTCAACGGCGGGATCCCGGTGCTGACGTCGCTGTTGCACGACCGCGATTTCCTTCTCGTACTGGACAATTGCGAACACCGACTCGACGAGGTCGCAGCGTTGACAACCGCGATCCTGCGCACGTGCCCACGGGTCCGGATACTCGCCACGAGTCGTGAGGCATTGGGTGTCGCCGGAGAATCGACCTTCGAGATGCCTCCTCTCGCGGACTCGGCCGAACTCTTCCTCGAACGTGCCGGTTCCGCCGCAGCCGACGCCACGCCCGAGGACATCGAAACACTTTGCGCTGCACTCGATCACATGCCGCTGGCGATCGAGCTCGCAGCCGGCCAATCGGCAACACTGTCGGTCCGGCAGATCATCGACATGCTCGACGATCGATTCGAGATCCTCCGCGGTGGACCCCGGACCAACAAACGGCATGCCACGATGCAGGCCGCCATCGAGGGTTCCTACCAGTCGTTGACCGTGAACGAGCGGCAGTTGTTCTGCGATCTCGCGGTCTTCACAGGCGGCTTCGACCTCGATGCCGCAAAGCAGGTCACCGGCCACCGCGGACTCCTCGCCGACCTGACCGCACTGGTGAACAAATCGATGCTCAAGGTCATGGGCGGTGATCCCCGCCGCTACATGATGCTCGAAACCCTCCGCAGCTACGCACAGGTGCAGCAGGATCCGGAACGCGCCGCATATCTACGTCAGGCCCACATCGACTGGGTGGTCACTCTTGCCACCGCCGCCTATCTGGGTCTACGCGGCCCACGCTGCTTGCAGTGGACCCGTCGCCTCGACGCCGAGATGGCCAATGTCCGCGCTGCGATCGACTGCGTCGACCCCCATTCGCGGACATATCTCGAGATTGTCGGCAATGTTTATTGGTTCTGGTTTCGGCGGGGTTTCGCCGACGAGGGCATGCGCATGCTCGAACCCGCTGTCGACGCTCCGACAAGCGTACCCATCGCCACCCGGTCGCGCGCGATCGCCGGTCGCGCGATCATGTGCTACCTCGGCGCCGACCTCCCGGCCCTGTTTGCAGCATTGACCCGCCTCGGCGAGGTCTGTGCCGAGTTCGATATCCGGTCCGATGACGGGGTCGAACAAGTCGCCCGCGGCGACGCCACGGTGACACTGGCCTTTTTCGAAGCCGGCTCCGGCGTGGTCGACGCCGCCCGGATACATGCCGACGAAGCACTCGAGATCGGTCGTAGGTACAACTCACCATGGACTGTCGGCGAGGCCTTGATGTCCTTGGGTACCGCAGACTTCCGCGCAGGCAACCACGTATCGGCGGGTGAATACCTGGATGCCGCCGTCGCGACCGCACGCGACTGCGGCTACGACTGGCTGGGCGCATCCGCACTCTGGATACATGCCAAAAGTGATATCGCCCAAGGGAAGTGGGATGGTCCCGCAGAGCGCAAGCTGGCCCAGATGGTCGGATACTGCGAACGGGCCTACGACCTCACCTCTTGGATGGTCGCGCTGTTCACATTGGCATATGCCCTTTTCCGGCGCGGGCGCCATGACATCGCGAGCCGTCTCATCGGTGTCGTCGACAACATGACCGAACTCACCGGCTACAGCCCGGAGAAGATGGACGTGGTCGAGCTCGCCTCTTTTGGTGCGACCATGCGCTCGGAGATGGACCCAGAGGTCTTCGCCAGCGAATCATCAACCGGCCGCGCAATGACCCGCGACGAGATCCGCGGTCTGGTTCAAGAATGGGCGGGATCAACAGAGATCTCTTGATCTGATTTCCATCCGATTCCCTAACGTAATACGGACAAGTCGGTAGTGATCTGCGCACCGCTCGGTTGATGTCGGGATCCACGATCAGAGCGCTGTATGCCGATGTTCTAAGCCATCAGATCTATGCTTGGACTTGTCGAACCCCCAACTATTGCGTTCTTTTGCCTTCTTCTCAGGTCAAGTTGTTATGATTGACCTCCATCAGCCTCGAATTGGTGTTCGTCGGTCGCAAAAATGAGTGGAGAGTCCAGAAGTGGCTAAGAAGCAAGTAGTAGAGTTCATCGACGACCTCGACGGAAAGGTTCTCGAAGAATTCGAGACCGTGCGATGGGGACTCGATGGCAAACAATATGAGTTCGATACTTCCCCGAAGCACGCAGAACAATTCCGCCGGGTACTCGCCAAGTACCTGAGCGCATCGCGGCGTGTCAACACCTCCCGCCAGGGCGGCCGGGCAGCGGAGAAGGTCGAAAAGGCTCCCACACAAGCGATTCGGGAGTGGGCCAAAGAAGAGGGATACGAGATCAGCGACCGGGGTCGAATTCCGGGAGCGATCATCGAAGCATACGACGAAGTGCACTAGACATCACCGCATCCGAGCCCGCCATTGCGCACAAATAGGGCACGGACCACCGCGTAGCGCGGCCAGAACACGTCTGCCCCGACCCCGACCAGGGTTGGGGCAGACGCATTTGTCAGACCAATTCCCCGTACCGGCGATCTGCAGTCCTGACGAGCACCCCATCGTGCAAGTCACGGTGGGGACCACCTATTGCGCAGGTCACACTTCTCGATTTCCGGGGTATTCCTCTCGCTGACGACGCACGAATCCGCAAGGTTTTCGACTACCCCGCACACTCATCCAACGAGGGCCTCGTACTCCGCTGCAGCACAACATAATTCGTTTCCATCAACGATGGTTTCGTGACACCTACTGGCGCGCAAGAACTTAACGCCCATCGGCGTCACACCGCTCAAATTTCGCTCATAAGCGCTCCGCCTATTCGCAACGCTCCACGTGGGACGCGTGTAAGTGGAGCAGATCGATCCAGGCGGAGCATTTGCTGCATCAGGGCCGCCACACCGGCATATGGTGAATCCACCAATCCACCCTCTCAGGAGTGTGACATGGACAAGCCGAATACACAGACCCCGCCGGAGCCCGAGAATTCAGTGGCCAGGCATAGGTGGGCCGCCCTGATAGTTCTGGTCGGCGGCCTGGCGATGATCGTCATCGACGGAACCATTGTGGGTGTGGCGCTCCCGGTTCTGGTCGACGATCTGAAGTTGAACTTCGACGACGCCCAATGGGTCAACAGTCTCTACTCGGTGATCTTTGCCGCACTCCTGCTCACCGCAGGCCGCCTCGGCGACAGATTGGGTCGTCGCCGGCTGTACGTCGTCGGAATCACGATTTTCGTTATCGGCAGCCTTGTGGCCGCCACGGCAGACAGTGCGACCAGCTTGATCATGGCCAGAGCTGTGCAGGGTGTCGGTGGCGCATGTGTCCTGCCTGCCACGTTGTCCACGATGAACTCCATCTTCCGCGGCAAGGACAGAGCGGTCGCATTCGGTGTGTGGGGTGCCGTCATCGCAGGCGTTGCCGCAATCGGGCCACTGCTCGGAGGCTGGATCACCACGGACTTCACCTGGCCGTGGATCTTCATCATCAACGTTCCGATCGGCGTCGCCCTACTGATCGCGACGTTCGTGGTGGTTCCCGAAACGCGCGCCGGCGTCCTCGAACCGGGACTGGACGTACCGGGACTGCTACTGAGTGCCTTGGGTTTCGGCGCATTGATCTTCGCCCTCATCGAAGGTGGCACGCTCGGCTGGTGGACGCAGAAAGCAGATCTGCATCTATTCGGACTGACGTGGTCGACTGACGCACCACTGTCCGTGGTGCCGACGATCGGCACGATCGGGATCGTCTTGCTGATCGCATTTGTGTTGTGGGAGGGACATCGCGGGCGAGTCCATCGGTCCGCGATCCTGGACTTGAACCTCTTTCGCACATCTACATTCAGCTGGGGCAACGTAACGGCCATGACGGTGGCGATCGCCGAGTTCGGACTGCTGTTCGTCATGCCTCTCTATCTCGTCAACGCGCTGGGTCTGAGCACGATGGGGGCCGGCTTCGTACTCGCGGCCATGGCAGGCGGCGCATTCATATCCGGTTCGCTCGCAAGGCATCTCACCGCACTCATCGGTGCCCCCGGGACGGTGATCCTGGGATTGCTCCTGGAACTCGTCGGGGTGATCGTCGTCGCGGTATTCGTCACTTCGACTGTGGCACCGTGGCTTTTGGCCCTACTCCTGGTGATCTATGGAACCGGACTCGGACTCGCTTCCGCGCAGCTCACCGGAATCACCCTGGCTGACATACCGCCGCAGGAATCAGGTCAAGGATCAGCAACACAGAGCACCGTCCGACAGTTGGGTTCAGCCATCGGAACTGCCGTGGTCGGTGCGGTGTTGGCTTTCGGGTTGTCGAAAAACCTGCCGGACACACTCGAATCAGGCGGAGTACCGCCGCCGGAAGCCACTCGACTCTCCGACGCGACACGGGAATCCGCGGGCAGTGCCATCGGAGCCCTTCGAGAACAGGGCGGCCACGGGCAACTGAGGGAAACGGGGCCGGACGTGGTGCGTTTGTTGTCCGACGGGTTTGCCGAGGCAACGCGCTACTCGCTCTACGTGTCCGCGGCCTTCCTGGCGGTGGGTCTGCTCGGGGCGCTGCGGGTCAGGGCGAGTGCCCGAAAAATCGCGTCGCAATGAGCCCGAAAGGGGGTCCACCCGCGAGACCATGGTGGGGCGGGCGGGGCTCGAACCCGCGACCTATGGATTATGAGTCCACGGCTCTAACCAACTGAGCTACCGCCCCATGTGCGGCGAAATCGTCGCCACAAACCTCGCTGATGCTACCGAGTGAGCGCCTCTTTCGCGTAACCCGCCCCCCGCCACGGCGCGTTGGCCATGCGCCGGCGAAGTGCGGACCAACAGCAGTCGACGATCGTGGACATCGATCACCGGTCCGTGGGCGACGACGGGTGCAAAAAAGGTCCAGATCTCTCGGCGGAAACCGGGTGACCTGGACCTTTGCGCTCCCCCAACTGGACTTGAACCAGTAACCCTTCGATTAACAGTCGAATGCTCTGCCAATTGAGCTATGGGGGAATATCTTGGCCCTTCGGCCGAAAAGAACTTTAGCGCATGAGGGTGGTTGAGTGCCAAATCGTGCTGGTGACAGGCATTTTGTAGGCCAGTTTCCCCCACCCTCGACGGGATCAGGCAGGATGGGAACACCACCCCGGCGGACGCACCGACGACGTCCGCTGCGCACTGCACCACGGAGGCCTGAGCACTTATGGTTCGATTTCTCGCTGCACTCGGCATTGGCTACGTCCTGGGGGCCAAGGCCGGCCGAAAGCGCTACGAGCAGATCAACCGGGCGTACCGCTCCATCGCCGAGTCCCCGGCCACCAAGAAAGCCGTGGACGTCGGCAGGCAGAAGCTCTCCGAGAAGATCAGCACGCAGCCGAAGCTGACGGAATTGCGGACCATCGATGAAGAGACGACCGTGCTCGGTCCGGACGAATACCGGAACAACTGAGCACGACGAACACCCGGCCGAACTAGGCCGTGTTCTCGTCCGGTCCCACGGCCAGCTCCAGCAGACTCCGCCGATAGGCCTCCAAGGCCACCAGATCGCCAAATAGAGCGTTATAGGCGTCTGGGTCGTCCCCTGGTGACATCCGGCGCAGTTTCGACTTCAGATCAGCGATCTGAGAGCCAACCCAGACTTCCTGGAGCCTGGCGAGCACGCTGCCGATGTACTTCGGGATCATGTTCTCCGACACCAGCATCGACTCGACCGCAAGTTCTGTGACCAACGACTCCAGAACCGCGCCGTCCATCGACTGACCGATCGTCTCGACCCACTGCGCTCCCCCATGGGATGCGCTGGTGCCCCCGGCAGCCTCGATCGCCGCCCGGATCAGCTGGTAGGCGGGCTCGGTGAAGCACTCCTGCGGCAACGAGTCGAAGACGGTACCGGCGATGGCCGGATACTGCAGCGCCGATTTGAGGGCCTCGCGCTGGGCCCACAACTTCGGGTCGGACGGCCGTGGCCGCACCACTCCCGGGTTCTTCGCGTCGATATCCGGTTCGGGCACCGAGGGGGTTGTCGTCTGCACCCGCCGGTCCCGCGACTTCGAGGTGTCGGGGGCACCCGACCGCGCGACCTTCGCCTGCCTGACGGATTCCTCACGCACTCGCTGCAACACCTGCGGGACTTCTTCCCAGCCCACCCATCCGGCCAGCTGGCGCGCGTACTCGCCCCGCAGCGCCACATCACGAATCCGGGCCACAACCGGTACCGCATCGCGCAGCGCATGCACGCGGCCTTCTGCGGTGTCCAGATCATGGTTGCCCAGCAGTGCCTTGACCGCGAACTCGAACATCGGGATACGACGGGCGATCAGATCCCGGACCGCGGCATCACCATGGATCTGCCGCAGCTCACACGGATCCATACCGTCCGGGGCCACCGCAACGAAGGTCTGTCCGGCGATACTCTGCTCGCCCTCAAAAGCCTTCAGTGCCGCAGCTCTTCCGGCGTCGTCGCCGTCGAATGTGTAGATCACCTCGCCGCGGAAGTAGCTGTCGTCCATCATCAGCCGCCGCAACAATGCCAGATGGTCTTCGCCGAAGGCGGTTCCACACGACGCAACCGCGGTGGTCACGCCGGCCAGGTGCATGGCCATGACGTCGGTGTATCCCTCGACCACCACCGCCTGATGTCCCTTGGCGATGTTCTTCTTGGCGTGATCGAGACCGAACAGCACCTGAGATTTCTTGTACAGCATGGTCTCTGGCGTGTTCATGTATTTGCCGAGGTTGTCGTCGTCGAACAACTTGCGGGCACCGAAGCCGATGATGTCGCCGCCGAGGTTCCGGATCGGCCACAACAGGCGACGATGGAACCGGTCGATCGGTCCGCGCTGACCTTGCTTCGACAGACCGGCCGCCTCGAGTTCGGCGAACTCGAATCCCTGCGTCATCAGAGCCTTGGTCATCGTGTCCCAGCCGGCCGGCGCATAGCCGCAGCCGAACCGCAGTGCCGTTGCGCCGTCGAAGGACCGTTCCGTGAGATAGTCGCGGGCCTTTTGGGCCTCCGGCGACTTCAGCTGTTCGGCGTAGTACTTCTGCGCCGCTGCGTTGGCTGCCACCAGCCGCGCGCGGGTCCCGCGATCACGCACGACACTGGTGCCACCACCCTCGTAGCTGATCTGATAGCCGATCCGATCGGCCAGCTGCTCGACGGCTTCGACGAAGCTGACGTGTTCGACCTTCTGGAGGAACGAATAGACGTCGCCGCCCTCACCACAGCCGAAGCAGTGGAAGTGTCCATGGTTGGGACGCACATGGAACGACGGCGACTTCTCGTCGTGGAAGGGGCAGAGCCCCTTCAATGAGTCGGCGCCCGCCTTGCGAAGCGCGACGTAGTCGCCGACAATCTCCTCGATGTGCGTGCTTTCACGGATTGCCGTGATGTCACGATCGGGAATTCGGCCTGCCACGCAGATCAGTCTAGGCGGAACTCCTTATGAGTCCGCCTGCCCCCGACGTTTAGCCCAGGTGGGCCGATGCGCCCATGTTCTGACGATCCATCCGCTCGAGGCGTCCTTCGGTCATCGAGGCGATCTGATCAACGACGACCCGCACTCGAGCGGCGTCGTCGGCTGCGGAATTCCAGGCCGGTACCAGCAACGGATCCAGACCACCGGGCGCGGCGTGGAGGAGCCAGTTGGCCACCCGGTGGATGCGGTCACGCTGACGGGCCTGATGAGACCGGTGCCGCGGATCGGAGAAGATGAACCGCAGCGCCAGCGTCTTGAGCATCGCGACCTCGGCGGCGACGATCGGCGGGACGACGAGGTCTGCCTCATAACGACAGACCGCCCGCTCGGACGACTCTCGACGGGTGGTGGTGATGGCCGCCGATGCGAACCGTCCCACGAGCTCACTGGTCAGACGTTTGAGCGCCACCAACCGGATCATGGTGCCGTCGTAGGCGCCGACATCTTGCACGATGTCCATCGCCCACAACCGCGCCGCGGCCTCGACCAGAACGTTTTCTTCCAGGTCCGGGAATTCCTTTAGGCCCACTGCGGCCAGATCGCGCTGTTCGGTCCGGTCACCGAGGCTGCGAAGATCGATACGCCCGGCCATCACACCGTCTTCGACGTCGTGGACGGAGTACGCGACATCGTCGGACCAGTCCATCACCTGACACTCGAGCGACTGCCGGGTATCGGTACGACCGTTCCGGATCCACGCCAGCGCGGCGGCATCGTCGTCGTACGCACCGAACTTGCTACCGGGCTTCTTGCGTGTCCACGGATATTTCAACGTGGCATCGAGCGACGCCCGCGTCAGGTTCAGCCCGACGCTACGGCCTTGCGAATCAAGGAGTTTCGGCTCGAGCCTGGTCAGGATGCGCAAGTTCTGCGCGTTGCCCTCGAACCCGCCGAACGCACTGGCGACCTCGTCCAGCGCCCGTTCACCGTTGTGTCCGTACGGCGGATGGCCGATGTCGTGCGCCAGTCCGGCCAGCTCGACCAGATCCGGATCGCAACCGATACCGATGGCGATGCCCCGCCCGATCTGACCCACTTCCAATGAATGGGTCAGTCGGGTACGCGGGGTATCACCTTCGTGTGGACCCACGACCTGGGTCTTGTCGGCCAACCGGCGCAGTGCCGCGCAGTGCAGTACGCGAGCGCGGTCGCGGGCGAACGCACTGCGGTAGTCATTGCGGGTGCCGGTCAGCCCAGCAACCTTCACGCCCTCCGGAATCGGCCGCTCTACGTCGGATTCGTCGTAGTCGGCACGGAGAACCGCGGGCGGTGTATCCGCCGACAAGTCAGTCAAGCACCCAGCCGCGAGCGATCGCGAAATCGGTGACACGCTGACGGATCGCCAGGATCTGGGTTGCGGTCAAGGTTCCGGAGGCATCGAGCAGCAGCTCGGTGATCTCCTCCGAGAACGCACCCGAATCGAGCGTCGCCGAATCATTGCTACGCGACGGCCGACGACGATCGTCACGACCGGCGCCACGGCTCTCCTCATGGCGACGTTCCGGACGTGCCCGCTCTTCGCGACGCGGACGCTCGGGTGCGGCACCGGCAGGCGCCGCTCCGGTCACCACGAGATTGACCGCCTTGGATCCACGGTCGGTCTCTTCGATGTCGAACTCGACCTCAGCGCCCGGTTTGAGGGAACTCTCGTCGATGTCGATGTCGTTGATATGCAGGAAGACATCCGAGCCGCCGGCATCAGGCGCCAAGAATCCGAAGCCCTTGTTGGCGTCGAAATGAACGATTTTTCCACTCACAGACACGGTTTACCCACTCTCTCGCCGCATATACCGACCTCACCCCATGTGTGGCCGAACGGCTTGCCCAACCTTCAGTATCTCAGATACCGGCCGGTTCATACACCCAACCGGCCACGGGCCTGCCGAATCGACTGCGAAAGTGACGCGCGTGGGCTAACGGTGGTCCTTCTTGGCCTGGCGTCGCTTACCCGCAGCCTTCGAAGAGGCCTCGTATTTTTTGCGGCCGGATGACTTACGCGTCGCATCGACACGGTCTTTGCCTGCGGAGATGACCTTGCCCTTGCCCTCGGCCGACCCGCTGAACGACTTACCGTCGCCTTTGGCCTGACCCAGGCGAAGGTCCTTGAGGTCGGCAGCGCTCTTCTTCGCAATCACCCCGAGCTGACGACTGACCCGCGACAATGCGGCCTCGAACACTTCGGCTCGGGCCGCATTGTCGGCGTTGGCGGGACGCGCGACGCCCCGGCCACCCTTCTTGGTGACCTTGGCGGCGCCCGCCTGCCGATAGTTCTTCACATGCTTGTTCCGCGCCCGCCGCGTGCGCATGTGCAGGTCGATCAGAGCGTCCTCATCGAGATCCGCGAGTTTCTTCCGTTTGGTCTTCCGGACCAGACGGTATTCCTCGTCGGACAATGACCTGTGGATCTTCTTCATCAGTCGCTCCGACCTCTACGTGTCAGCCTCGTTGCCGTTTGGCGATCATAAGCAATCGAAGCGGATCTCAGCAGCCGATCAGCCGGACTGCCAGGTAGTCGACAACCTTGTCCAGGGCGACGCGTTCCTGCGTCATGGTGTCGCGCTCGCGCACGGTGACCGCCTGATCGTCGAGTGTTTCGAAGTCGACCGTGACGCAGAACGGTGTACCGATCTCGTCCTGACGGCGGTAACGCTTGCCGATGCCCTGGGCGTCGTCGAATTCGACGTTCCAGTTCCGCCGGAGCTCGGCGGCCAGCGCCTTCGCCTTGGGCGAGAGCTGCTCGTTACGCGAGAGCGGGAGCACCGCGACCTTGACCGGCGCGAGTCGACGGTCGATCTTCAGTACCGTTCGAGTGTCGGTGCCGCCCTTGGCGTTCGGCACCTGCTCCTCGGTGTAGGCATCACACAGGAACGCCATCAGCGAACGCGTCAGGCCGGCTGCCGGCTCGATCACGTACGGCGTGTAGCGCTCGCCGGTGGCCTGATCGAAGTACGACAGGTCCTCGCCGGAGTGCTTCATGTGGGTGCTGAGGTCGAAGTCGGTGCGGTTGGCGATGCCCTCGAGCTCGCCCCACTCACCGCCGGCAAAACCGAATCGGTATTCGACGTCGACGGTGCCCTTGGAATAGTGCGAGAGCTTTTCCTTGGGATGGTCGAACAGACGCAGGTTCTCCGGATCGATACCCAGATCCGTGTACCACTTCAGCCGGTGATCGATCCAGTACTGATGCCACTGCTCGTCCTCGCCCGGCTTGACGAAGAACTCCATTTCCATCTGCTCGAACTCACGCGTGCGGAAGATGAAGTTGCCGGGTGTGATCTCGTTGCGGAAGCTCTTACCGATCTGGCCGATGCCGAACGGCGGCTTCTTACGCGACGTCGTCATCACGTTCTTGAAGTTGATGAAGATGCCCTGAGCGGTCTCTGGACGCAGATAGTGCAGTCCTGCCTCATCATCGACAGGGCCGAGATAGGTCTTCATCAAACCAGAGAATGCGCGGGGTTCGGTCCACGCACCGGGCTGACCGGTGTCCGGATCGTTGATGTCTGCCAAGCCGTTGGGCGGCAGATGTCCGTGCTTGTTCTCGTATGCCTCGATGAGGTGATCGGCGCGGTAACGCTTATGCGTGTGCAGCGACTCGACGAGCGGATCGCTGAACGTCTCGACGTGTCCGGACGCTTCCCACACCTTGCGCGGGAGGATCACAGACGAATCGAGCCCGACGACGTCGTCGCGGGAGGTGACCATGTTGCGCCACCACTGCTTCTTGATGTTGTCCTTGAGTTCAACACCCAAGGGCCCGTAGTCCCACGCCGATTTGGTGCCGCCGTAGATCTCTCCACACTGATACACCAACCCCCGGCGTTTACAGAGGTTGACTACGGTTTCCACGAGATTGGTTTTGCCTGCCACGGATCACAGCCTATCGGGCGCCGCGGGGCACCTGACGCCCGGCGGGCGCCCGCCTCATCGGGCGGTGCGAACCCGCGTCAGGATGTGCTTGTTTGACATGGCCGCTCACGCATATGAAAATGGTTTCCAACAGCCGCTCGATTCCCCCCGCCGCTACGGAAGTGCCCTGTGACAAGTCAGCACGCAACCCCGGCTTCCACCGCCGTCGACAAGAAGGCGCTGGACGCTGCAGGCGAACTACTGCGGGCACTGTCCGCCCCCGTGCGGATCGCGATCGTGCTGCAATTACTCGGCGGCGGCCGGTGCGTCCACGAATTGGTGGGAACTCTGGCGGTACCCCAGCCACTGATCAGCCAGCATCTGCGCGTGCTCAAATCAGCGGGTGTGGTTCACGGTGAACGCTCTGGGCGCGAGGTCGTCTACTCATTGGTCGACGACCATCTCGCGCATATCGTCACCGACGCCATCGCACACGCGACCGAGGAGAGCGATTCATGAGTTCGGGTACCGAACAGCGCCCGGTCACCGGTGTCCGCTCCACCCGACAGCGCAGCGCGATCGCCGAACTCCTCTCCGGTAGCGAGGAGTTCCGCTCGGCTCAGTATCTGCATGACCAACTCAAGGCCGCAGGCCAGTCGATCGGGCTCACCACCGTCTACCGGAATCTGCAGGCGTTGGCCGATGCCGGCCAAGTCGACGTCCTACGTACCGACAACGGCGAATCGGTCTATCGGTTCTGCTCGTCGGCGCATCATCACCATCACCTAGTCTGCCGAGAATGCGGCAGCACGGTCGAGATCCAAGCCGACAGTGTGGAGCAGTGGGCCACCGACGTCGCCGCACAACACGGCTTCACCGACATCAGCCACACCGTCGAGATCTTCGGTCGCTGCCAATCCTGCTCGTGACCTCGGCCCGCAGGCGGCGTGTTCGGCCCGCTCGACGGTGATAGGTCAGCCGCGGATGGTGACGCCGACGTCCGCGCCGGTCCCGAGCACCATCAGCAGCATGGTTCGCAGCGCGTCGTCGCTCAGGGTTCCGGCCGGAAACGTGTAGTGCAGCAGCACATCTGCGGTCACCTCGTGGACCGCCAGTTTGACGGTGCCGAAGTTGGAGGCACCAGAGGCGGCTTCCACGTCGGTGCGCAACTGTTCGGTGACCGGTAGATCCCACGCCAGCACCTGCGTCAGCGACAGCACATCGAGACCCGGCGCCAGCGCGAGCGCCCTCATCGAGACCACCGTCCCCTGGTGGTAGATGGTCAGCGAATCGTCGTCGCCGCGCTGCACCGACATCTCCGGGGCCAACAGCGCTGCGGTCCGCTCGATGAGGCCGGACTCCCCGTTGTCCTCAGGCACCGGTAGACCCCGGTACCCCGCCGAAACGCCGGTCCCGGCTCGCATACTCCACGCACGCGTCCCAGAGGTCGCGGCGGTCGAAGTCGGGAAAGAGCTTGTGCTGGTACACCATTTCGGCGTAGGCCGATTGCCAGAGCAGGAAGTTGGAGATCCGCTGTTCCCCCGACGGACGCAGGAACAGGTCCACATCGGGCATGTCCGGCTCGTCGAGATACTTGGCGAAGGAAGCTTCGGTGATCCGTTCCGGATCGAGTGTCCCGGCGGCGGCACGACGAGCGATCTCTTTGGCCGCGTCCGCGATCTCGGCCCGCCCACCGTAGTTGACGCACATCGTCAACGTCATCACGGTGTTGTCCTTGGTGAGCTCCTCGGCGACCTCGAGTTCGCGGATGACGCTGCGCCACAACCGCGGTCGACGACCGGCCCACCGGACCCGCACACCCATCTCGTTCATCTCGTCGCGACGACGACGGATGACGTCGCGGTTGAAGCCCATCAGGAACTTCACCTCGTCCGGGCTGCGACTCCAGTTCTCGGTGGAGAACGCGTACGCCGACAGCCAGCCGACACCCATCTCGATGCAGCCGCAGACGGTGTCCATCAAGACGGCCTCGCCGCGCTTGTGGCCTTCGGTGCGGGGCAGTCCCTGATCGGTGGCCCACCGTCCGTTGCCATCCATCACCAGAGCAACATGCTTGGGTACGAATTGCGGTGGAATCGCCGGCGGGCGGGCTCCGGACGGATGTGGATCCGGTGGCCGGACCTCTTTTACCGGTTCAGCCTGCTGCGCTGTGTTGCGCCGTCGCGCGATCACGTGTGTCCTTCCTGCCGGTATCGGCATTCGCACCGGCGGCCGCCAGACCGCGATGAGGGGCCTCGCGCTCGATCAGCGGCAACGTGCGTAGCTGCCGTTCGAGGTGCCACTGCAGGTGCGCCGCGGTCAATCCACTGGCCTGCCGCCGAGCGGAGTCGGTCGCCTCGGTGGTGTGTTCCCATTGGCCACGGTAGAGCGCGTCCATCAGATCGAGGACGCCGGGTGAGGGCGTCGCCGATCCGGCCGGACGACAGTGCACACACACCGAGCCGCCCGCGGCGACGTGAAAAGCCCGGTGCGGGCCCGGATCTCCGCAGCGAGCGCAATGTTCCAGCGCCGGCATCCATCCCGCGAAATCCATGGCCCGAAGCAAGAACGCATCCAGTACAAATTCTTTGGGACGCTCTCCTGCCGCGATCGCCCGGAGTGCACCCACCGTCAGTCGTTGAAGGCGGTCGGCCGGGGCCCGCTCTTCACCGGCGAGCCGTTCCGCGGTTTCGAGGACCGCGCAGGCCGTGGTGTAGCGACCGTAATCGGACACGATGGCCGAGGCAAAGGTGTCGAGGCTGTAGACCTGGGTGATGATGTCGAGGTTGCGGCCCGGGTGCAGCAGCAGATCGACATGCGCAAACGGTTCGAGCCGGGCACCGAACTTCGACCGGGTGCGCCGTACCCCTTTGGCAACCGCACGGACCAGCCCGTGTTCCTTGGTCAGCAACGTGATGATTCGGTCGGCCTCCCCCAGCTTGTGCTGGCGGAGGACAACGGCCTCATCGCGATACAACCTCACTTGGTCAGTCTTCCACTCCCCACCGACCAACCGCACCGCGACATGCCTGCCCCGGATTTCTGATCACACTGCTTCGTGGACTCCCGGGTGAGCGGCCGGCTCCGGTGGACGACGGATCAGCCCCTTGCGGTCATACAAGATGCAGGCGATCGGCCCGGCGATCAGTCCGACCAGGGTGAAGATCACGAACATGACAACGGCCTCGAACAGACCGGCATCGACATTCGCATCGAAGTACAGGATCGAACGCAATCCCACGAATGCCTGGTGCAACGGTTCCACCACGGCCAACCCGCGGACGAACCCGGGCACCGCCTCCAACGGCACCGTGCCACCTGAAGAGGGTATGCCGAGGATGACGAAGTAGATCAGATTGATGATCAGGCCGGCGTTACCGAAGATCGCCAGGATCGCATTGGCGAGGACACCGATGCCGGTGATCACCAGCACCCCGAACATCCACAGCGCCATCTTGTTGGGTGTGTACATACCCACCCACTCGCAGATCAGTACGTAAAACCCCGAAACGATGATCGCGACAAGGAACATCGCCGACCACTTGATCACCATCGTCCCGAGCCGCGAGGACGGTAAGCGTTCGCGCAACCGGTAGAACGGTCCTATCTCGAGCGGCGCGAACCCGAGTCTGCCGTCGACGATGGCGGAGACGATCATCGTTCCGGTGAAACCGGCCAGGATCAGCAGCAACCCGAGGTAGAAGGCAGTCAGACCTCTGCCGGCAGAGTCCGGAAGCGGGTTCGCCTCCGAGGCCTTGATATCGATCGGTTTGCTGATGGCGGTCAGACTGGCGCCGGTGACCTTGACGCCGGCCGCATCGGTCTGTTCGACGAGTGCGGCAGTCAGCCTCTCGCCGAACTGGGTGTTCACCTGCTCCATCGCCTGATTGAAGAACAACGTGGCGATCTGCACGGTGAACGCACCCGCTCCCGGGTTCGTCAACACCTCGATCACGGGCTGCGGGACCTCGGTGTCGCCGATCGCCGAACCTAGAAACGCAAAGCTGGCCGAACTGAAGTCGGCGGGTACGACTATCGCTCCGTACGCCTTCGCATTGTCGAGCCGATCAAGCGCGGTCTGGCGGTCGACGACCTGCAGATCGAACTTGCCCGGATATTGCTCGTCGACGCCGGCCTTGAGGCCCGCGATCAGCTCTTTGCCCAGATATTGCATCTCATCGGTGGTGCCGGGTTGCAGGGCCCCGGTGTCGGCGTCGACCACCACGATCGGAAAGTCGTCGAGGTACTTTTCCGGATTGACCACCGGCGCCATGTACATGAACCCGAGCAGGCCCATCACCAGCACCACAACAGTTACCGGAAAGGTCCACAGCTTCCACGACCGCAACTCCGCCGCAAGGCCGGCGTCGAGCGACCCTGGCGGAAGTTCGTGTTTGCCTTCCGGCTGTCCGGGTTCCGTCATACCGCCAATTCAACCCTGCCGGTACCGGGTCGTGGCTGCGAATCGCCGACCGGTCAGAAGCCGAGGCGCCCCATTTGTTTGGGATCCCGCTGCCAGTCCTTCGCGATCTTCACGTGGAGATCGAGGTAGACCTTGGCGCCGAGCATCTTTTCGATCTGCTTTCGGGCCACTGTGCCGACCTCCTTGAGGCGGGCACCCTGTTTGCCGATGATGATGCCTTTTTGGCTGCTCCGCTCGACGTACAGGATGGCGTGGACGTCGACCATCGGGATCTGATCGTCGCGGCGTTCGCGTTCGACGATCTCCTCGATGACCACGGCCAGAGAGTGCGGCAATTCGTCGTGGACGCCTTCGAGCGCTGCCTCCCTGATGAACTCGGCCATCAGTACGGTCTCGGGTTCGTCGGTGAGTTCACCGTCCGGATAGAACGCCGGACCGGGCTCCATCAGCCCGCGCAGGACGTCGATGAGTACGTCGAGTTGTTTGCCCTTGGTGGCGGAGACAGGAATGATCTCGCTGTCGGGCCCGAGGAGCTCCGACAGTGCCATCAGTTGCTGCGCAATGCGTTCGGGCTTGACCTTGTCGATCTTGGTGACCAGGCCGACCACGGGTGTCTTGGGTGCCATCTCCCGCAGTTGCTCCGCGATCCACCGGTCGCCGGGCCCGATCTTCTCGTCGGCGGGGACGCAGAAACCGATCGCGTCGACTTCGGAGTAGGTGTCGCGCACCAGATCGTTCAGGCGTTTGCCGAGCAGCGTCCGCGGCCGGTGCAGGCCGGGGGTGTCCACCAGGATCAGCTGTGCGTCATCACGATTGACGATGCCGCGGATGGTGTGGCGGGTGGTCTGCGGACGACTGGAGGTGATCGCGATCTTCTCGCCGACCAGAGCATTCGTCAGCGTCGACTTGCCGGTGTTGGGACGGCCCACAAAACACACGAAACCGGAACGGAAATCTTCGGACTGAGCTGTCATCGTTGATCCAATCGACGCGGGTTCCCGCCTCCTGCGTCCGCGACGATCGCGTACGCCGACGAGCTCACTTCAGTCAGCGCCGCCAGTCCGGGGTCCGTGTCTGCACGACCCCCGGTAGTCGCGGGACCGCCGACAAGCAGCCCCGCTTCGAGTCCTTCTGCACCGCTGGCGAGCGCCATCGCGATGGCCACCTGGAGCGCCGAGAGTTGTAGTGCGGCAAGTTCGACAGGTCCGGCCGCATAAGTACGTCCGTCGGAGTCGCGGACCGCGGCCCCGGAGGTCGCACCGGCCCGGGCCATCGCACCGCGGGCCAGGGTCAGCAGCTTGTTGTCTTCGGCATCAAGTTCCGATTCAACCGGTTCAGACGTCATGAGGCCTCCTCGTGCCGATCGGAACGTTCCGTGATCTCCGGCGAGTTGTCGGCCTGCTCAACCTGTTTCATGTCGGACTCGTCAGAATCCGGTGCGCTGTCCCGCTTCTTCTTGCGCTTTTTCTTCTTTTCGAGCTCTTTTTCGGGGATCTTGTGGACCACCACGGACGCGATGCGAACGCGGCCCTGCCGGTTGGGTCCGCCTTCGGCAACCAGCCGCAGGCCGTGCAATTCGACGGTCGCACCGGGCAACGGCACCCGGCCGAGCACGAGCCCGAAAAGACCACCGACGGTTTCGACGTCGTCCTCGTCGATCTCGACATCAAGTAGTTCTGCGAGGTCCTGGACCGGAAGTCGCGACGACACCCGGTAACCGCCGGACCCGTCCTCGAGCGGTTCGATGGGCGGTACCTCATCGCTGTCGTATTCGTCGTTGATCTCACCGACGATCTCCTCGAGCACATCCTCGATGGTCAGCAGACCGGCGACGCCGCCGTATTCATCGACCAGCACCGCCATGTGGTTGTGGCTGCGCTGCATGTCGGCGAGGACCTTGTCGAGTGGCTTGGAATCGGGGATGAACTCCGGCGCACGCATCAACTCCCGCACCTCGACAGCAGACGGCTGCGCAGGCGGAAGCAGGCGCTGGACAAGGTCTTTGAGGTACACGACACCGAGTACGTCGTCCGGGCTCTCACCGATCACCGGAAGACGGGAATGTCCGGAGCGCACGGCGAGCGAGATCGCCTGCGCGGCAGATTTGGTGGACTCGATCCACACCATCTCACCGCGCGGAACCATCACCTCACGAGCGCTGGTGTCGCCGAGGTCGAAAACCGACTGGATCATCTTGCGTTCCCCGGCCGCGACCACACCGGTGAGCTCGGCCATGTCGACGACCTCACGCAGCTCGACCTCGGTCGCGAACGGCCCGTTTCGGAAACCCTTACCGGGCGTGATGGCGTTACCGAGTGTGATGAGAAGTCTGGTCAGCGGCGTCAGGAGTACGCCGATGGCCTGCAATACTGCCGCCGAGTTCACCGCGATCGAATAGGCATGCTGCGCACCCAGGGTCCGCGGCCCGACACCGATCACGACGTAATTGATCACAGCCATGCCCGCAACCACGACCACGACGCCCCAGGCGGTTCCGAGCTTGTCCATCGCGTAGACGGCCGCGGCCACGGTGGCCGCGGTCTCGGCCGTGATACGCAGCAGCACTGTCAATGCCACGTACTTCGGCCGGGCGGACAGCACATCCCGCAACCGTCGGGCGCCGGGGCGGCCGTCCTTCACCAGGTCGTCCACCCGCGCCGGGGAAACCGTCATCAGAGCATTGTCGACAGCGGCAAAAAGTCCGCCTATGGGCACCAGCGCCACCGCAGCAAGCAGCGGCAACAAGTCAGAAAGCACCGGTGATCAGCTCTCCCCAGCCGGTTTGTCTTCTCCGAAACCGATGTTGTTCAAAAGCTTTGCGTCACGCTCGGCAACACGGGCGGCGCGCGCACGCGACCGGCGGTCGTCGTACCACTCTTCGATGATCTGGCCCTGGAGTCCGAACATCAACTTCTCCTCCTCGGGCTCGGCATGATCGAAACCGAGGAGATGCAGCACGCCGTGCACGGTCAGCACCGACAGTTCGTGATCGGTGGAGTGCCGTGCGTTGGTGGCCTGCTCGGCCGCGAACTCCGGGCAGAGCACGATGTCGCCGAGCATCGACGGACCGGGTCCGGCCGTATCTGGCCGTCCACCTGGACTGAGTTCGTCCATCGGGAAACTCATCACGTCGGTGGGCCCTGGCAGATCCATCCACCGCATGTGCAGCTCTGCCATCGTCTCGTTGTCCACCAACACCATCGACAGCTCTGCTGCCGGGTGCACGTCCATGCGGCCGAGCGCGAACGTCGCGACGTCGATCAGCATCTCCTCCGGCACCTCGATACCGGATTCGTTGGCCACCTCGATGCTCATGCCTGCCTCCTGGCGTCGCCGGGGGTACTTCGGCGTCGTCGCCTCGCGTGAACTGACAAACTCAAAGCCGGGATCCTCATCGGTGTCGCCCATTTCCGGCACGGCGCTGGGCGCGGTTTCCGTGCAACTCGTTGGCGGCCTCGGCGCGCCCGTACGCGTCGACAATGTCGGACACCAGGCGGTGCCGGACCACGTCGGCGCTGGTCATATGCGAGAAGTGGATGTCGTCGATGCCTTCGAGGATGCGGGCGGCAGCGCGCAGTCCGCTCTCGGAGCCACCGGCGGGGAGGTCGATCTGCGTACCGTCGCCGGTCACCACGATCTTGGACCCGAACCCGAGGCGGGTCAGGAACATCTTCATCTGCTCGGCCGTGGTGTTCTGGGCCTCGTCGAGAATGATGAAGGCGTCGTTCAGGGTGCGGCCACGCATGTATGCCAGCGGCGCGACCTCGATGACACCGGCTTCCATCAGCTTGGGAATGGCCTCGGGATCCATCATGTCGTGCAGCGCATCATGCAGCGGACGCAGGTACGGGTCGATCTTCTCGTGCAGCGTGCCGGGCAAGAACCCCAGCCGCTCGCCCGCTTCGACCGCGGGACGGGTCAGGATGATGCGGCTGACCTCTTTGTTCTGCAACGACTGCACGGCCTTGGCCATCGCCAGGTACGTCTTGCCGGTACCGGCAGGCCCCATCCCGAACACGATCGTGTTCTTGTCGATGGCGTCGACATAGTGCTTCTGGTTGAGCGTTTTCGGGCGGATCGTCTTGCCACGGCGCGAGATGATGTCCAGGCTCAGGACCTCGGCAGGCGACTGTCCGGAACCGTCGGTCAGCATGCGCACGCTGTGCCGGACCAGGTCAGGGTTCAACTGGGTGCCCCGGCGGACCACCGACACCAGTTCCGAGAGCACCCGCTCGGCGAGCGCGATGTCGGCAGACACCCCGGTCAATGTGACGGCGTTGCCCCGGACATGAATGTCTGCGGCGAGATGCGATTCGAGTTCTTTGAGGTTTTGGTCACCGGCACCGAGCAGTCCGAAGATGACATCGGGCGACACTTCGATTGTCGAGATCACCGCGCCAGGCGCCTTGCTTCCAGCCGCGCCGCTCCGCGCCCGGATCGCGCTGTTGTCATCACTCACGAAAAGTATTTCTCCTGCTCTGCCAGATTTGTCGGTGCTTTGATTCTACGTCCATCAAACGCCGCGATTCACATCAATATTTCGCGTCCTGTCAAGACCCTCATATCGCGTTGCCGAGGCCCTCATATCCCGAGCACCCGGACCGTTTCGCGATGCCCCCGGCTCCGCGGATCGACGAACACGTCGTGCCCCTCACCTGCGACCTCGATCAGCTCGGCCGACTGACCGGCCGCACCGGCGCGACGCACGTAGTCGCGGCTGACCTCGACCGGGACCGCAGTGTCCTCGGTTCCATGGATGGCCACCACGTGTGCTCCGAAGACCGGCTGGTCCACCGGCGAGGCATCGGCATATCGAGCCGGGAAATCGGTGATCGAACCGCCCATCAACGCCCGCAGGGACGGGCGGGACGTGCGTTCGCGAACCTGGAGGTCCAAGGGCGCGGCCTGGGCGATGACGGTGGAGATGGCCGACTTCTTGGTTCGGGCGCCGAGCCGCGCGGTTGCCCAGACGGCCAGCTGCCCACCCGCCGAGTGCCCGATGACGCTGACCTTCGACCAGTCGATCCTGCTCAGGATCTCCTCGGGCAGCGCATAGCGGACCGGTGCATCGAGTGCGGAGATCGCGGCGATCACATCGTTGCCGGTGCGTGGCCAGCCCCCACCGTCCTCGCCGACGCGGCGGTACTCGATGTTCCAGACCACCGCGCCGCGTGCGGCCAGATCACGCGCGACCGCGGTCTCGATGGTGAGCGCGAACTCGGTGCTCCAGAACCCGCCGTGGATGAGCACGATCACCGGCACCGAACCCGTCACCGGAATCTGAGGCAGGTAGACATGACCGAACTGTGAATTACGTTCCCCATAGGCGACTTTCACCCGTTTGACGGAGTTCACCACCGGGAGCGCACCTCCCACCGCGGCGTGAGGGCACCGATCGCACCGAGTGCCACCGCGGCCGCACTCGACGTGCGCAACACCTCCGGGCCGAGCAGCACTGCCGTGGCGCCGACGGCGGTCAGATCGTCGATCTCGGAATCATCAAGTCCGCCTTCGGGACCCACCACGAGCATGATCTCGGGAACATCGAGTTCCAGCGAACGCAGGCTGGTGGTCGCGGATTCATGGAGTACCGCAACCACACCCCCGCGCACGACGACGTCGGAGGCCATCGATCGCACGTCACTGGTCCGGGCCAGCGGGGCGATGTGCGGAATGTGGGCCCGGCGACTCTGTTTGGCGGCCGCAATCGCCGCCGACCTCCACTTGGCCACACCCTTGTCAGCCTTCGGCCCAATCCATCTGGCGACGCAACGGGCACTCTGCCAGGGCACGATCTCGTCGGCGCCGGCCTCGGTGGCGAGATCGACGGCGAGTTCGGACCGTTCGGATTTGGGCAGCGCCTGAACCACCGTCACCCGGGGAACAGGTGACGGGGTGGCAACGGTTTCCAGGACCCGGGCATGCAGCGCCGACTTGCCCTCGGTGGCGATCACCTCGCACAGCCCGGTCATCCCGGCACCGTCGCCGAGGATGATCCGTTCGCCGACAACAACTCTGGTGACGGTGACGGCATGCCGTCCTTCGTCTCCGTCAAGGAGGACGTCGTTGCCTGCGTCCGGCACATGGTCGACCCAGAACAGCGGTGGGCTCATCGCTGCGGTGTCAGCGCCCGGCGAATGCGTTGCGCAGGCGCGAGAACAATCCGCCGGTGTTGGACGATTCGCTGTTCACCAGCTCGATCTGATCATTCTCCGAGAGCTTGCGGTATTCCTTGAGTTTCGCGGTCTGCTGCGCATCGAGGCGAGTGGGCACCACGACATCGAGATGCACGTGGAGTGTGCCTCGCACGCCGGTGTGCAGATGGGGCATGCCCTGTCCGCGAACCTTCGAGACCTGACCTGGCTGCGTGCCCGGTTCGATGGTCACCTTGGTGGATCCACCCAGGACCGTGTCGATCTCCAGCTCGCCACCAAGGGCCGCATCGACCATCGGCACCCGCACGGTGCAGTGCAGGTCGTCGCCGTCACGGACGAACACACTGTGCGGTACTTCGACAACCTCGACGTACAGGTCACCGGCAGGTCCGCCACCGGGTCCGACCTCACCCTGGCCGACCAGGCGCACGCGCATCCCGTCGCCGACACCGGCCGGGATCTTGACCGTCAGCTTGCGCCGGGCCCGGACACGTCCGTCGCCGCCACACTTGTGGCAGGGGTCGGGAATGGTCTCGCCTGCACCGTTGCAGGTGGGGCATGGTCGCGACGTCATGACCTGGCCGAGGAACGAGCGCTGGACCGACTGGATCTCACCGGCACCCTGACAGGTCGCACAGGTGACCGGCTTGCTGTCACCGTTGGTACCCGATCCGGTACACACGTCACACAGCACGGCCGTGTCGACGTTGACTTCTTTGCTGACCCCGGCCGCACACTCGTCGAGGTCGAGCTTCATCCGCAGCAACGCATCCGACCCGGCCTGCACTCGTCCACGTGGTCCACGCCCGGAACCGCCGCCGGCATTGCCGAAGAACGCCTCGAACACGTCACCGAGGCCACCGCTGAATCCACCGTTGCCGAAACCGCCGTAGCCACCGGCACCGGCACCGGCCGATGCCAGCGGGTCACCACCGGCGTCGACGATGCGGCGCTTC
Source organism: Williamsia sp. Y853 (assembly GCF_056786495.1). Lineage (NCBI taxonomy): Bacteria > Bacillati > Actinomycetota > Actinomycetes > Mycobacteriales > Nocardiaceae > Williamsia > Williamsia sp. Y853. The sequence goes on along the minus strand of NZ_JBXCJC010000001.1, from coordinate 2,525,194 downwards.
TCCGGATCGGTCAGCACCTCATAGGCGGCCGAAATGTCCTGGAATCGGGCTTGGGCGGACTCGTCGGGATTGACGTCGGGGTGCAGCTCACGTGCCAATTTGCGGTACGCGCGCTTGATCTCCTGATCAGTGGCACCCCGTTCGACGCCCAGAATCCCGTAGTAATCACGTGCCACGGCGATGCGTTATCCGTTCTCTCTTCAGTTCCGGAAGTTCACCCAACCGGTGTCCGGAATATCTCTGTTTATTGGTCAATGTGCTTCGTTGCACGTCATCGGTCGGCGAGAACCTCGCCGACATATCTGGCAACGGCCGCGACCGAGGCAATTGTTCCCGGGTAGTCCATCCGAGTCGGGCCCAGGACTCCGAGCCCGCCGAATACTGTTCCCGAGGCACCGTACCCGGTCGAAACCACCGCCGTACCTCTCAGGTTCTCCTCGCGGGTCTCCTCACCGATCTGAACCGTCACGGTTCCGGTGTTCTGGGTGGCAGCCAGCAGTTTGAGGACCACCACCTGCTCCTCGAGTGCCTCGAGCACCGAACCCATCGCGCCTGCCATCGGCGCGAAGTCAGCGGCGGCACGGGCGAGGTTCGATGTGCCACCGAGCACCAACCGGTCGGCGGACCGTTCCACAAGGGTCTCGACCAGCACCGTGGCCACCCGGATGAACGGCTGGCGGAGATCTTCGGGCGCCTGGTTGGCCAGTTCGGCCACTGCATGCGAGGCGACATCGAGTCGCTGTCCGTTCAGCGCCGCCGAGAACATGTCCCGCAGCTGCGCGATATCGCGGTCGCCCAGGTCATCACCGAGATCGACGATGCGCTGTTCCACCCGTCCGGTGTCGGTGATCACCACCAGCAACAACCGGGACGGTGTCAGCGAGACCACCTCGAGATGGCGTACCGCCGACGACGAGAGCACCGGGTACTGGATCACGGCCACCTGCCGGGTCAGCTGCGCCAGCAATTGCACCGAACGCCGCAGCACGTCATCGAGATCGACGCCGGAGTCGAGGAAGCTCAGGATCGCGCGGCGCTCGATCTTCGAGATCGGCTTGACCTCGCTGATCCGGTCGACAAACAACCGGTAGCCCTTGTCCGTTGGCACTCGCCCCGAACTCGTGTGCGGCTGCGTGATGTAGCCCTCGGCCTCGAGTACCGCCATGTCGTTCCGGACTGTGGCACTCGACACACCGAGATGGTGACGATCGACCAGCGCCTTGGATCCGATCGGTTCCTGCGTGGCGACGTAGTCGGTCACGATCGCGCGCAGAACCTCGAAACGACGGTCCTCAGTGCTCGACACGAGCGGTCACCTCCAGCCCTCACGTTGGCGTTTGCGTGTTCGGTGAGGGACGTATTCGCCCTCACGGCGTTTGACCAGTCTACGGCGACCGATACCGGTTACGGTGAACCGGTGATTTTCAAGGGCGTCCGCGACGGCAAACCGTATCCGGACCATCAGCTGTCGATCCGCGACTGGGCCAAGATCCCACCGAGGCAACTCCGGCTCGACCAACTGACAACCGTCACCACCGTGCTCGCCCTGGACAAGCTGTTGTCCGAGGATTCGACCTTCTACGGCGACCTGTTCGCGCACGCCGTGCAATGGCACGGAGAGATCTACCTCGAGGACGGACTGCACCGGGCCGTGCGGTCAGCGCTCCGGAACCGGAACGTCATCCATGCCCGACTACTCGACCTCGACCATCTCTCCGCCGCCTCGGCCAATCCGGAGAACATGGACAGCACAAATGATCTACCTACCCCGCCAACAGGTTTCGGACGACGCCGTCCGCGAGTAGCCGACCACGGTTGGTCAGAACCAGGTCATCGCCGACCAACTCGATGAGTCCGTCGGCAATCGCCTGACGAGCCCGGGACTGCTCACCGGCGTCCAGTTCGGTCCACGGCAACCCACTCGATCGCCGAACGGTCAGCATCACCGTCTCGGTGTGCTGATCCTCGGGGGTCAGTTCCTCACTGCCTGCCACCGGCAGGTCGCCGGCGGCCACTGCGGCCGCGTACCTGGCCGGATGCTTGTGATTCCACCAGCGGACCCCGGCCACGTGCGAATGCGCGCCGGGCCCGGCACCCCACCAGTCCGCGCTGTCCCAGTAACCGAGATTGTGACGGCACTCGGCGCCCGCGACATCGGGTCGGGCCCAGTTCGACACCTCGTACCAACGCATCCCCGCCGCGGTGAGCCGCGAATCGATCATCTCGTACCGACTGGCCAGCACATCGTCGTCGGGAGCAGGCAGATCGCCTCGCCGAATCCGCCGGGCCAGCGCCGTCCCGTCTTCGACGATGAGCGCATAGGCCGAGACGTGATCGACGCCTGCCTCCAGGACTGCGTCCAGCGACAGCGCCAGATCCTCATCCCGTTCACCCGGCGTCCCGTAGATCAGGTCGAGATTGACGTGCTCGATCCCGGCGGCGCGTGCTTCCCGCGCGGCGGTCACCGCCCGGCCGGGGGTGTGGGTGCGATCGAGGACCGCGAGCACATGGCTTGCGGCAGACTGCATTCCGAGTGACACCCGGTTGAACCCGGCCGCCGCGATTCCGGAAAAGAACTCCGGTGATGTCGACTCCGGGTTGGACTCGGTGGTGATCTCGGCGCCGTCGGCGATGTCGAAGTAGTTCCGCACCGACGTCAAGACCTGTGCGAGCCCGGCCGCACCGAGGAGCGAGGGCGTGCCGCCGCCGACAAATATCGTCGAGACCGGACGCACCGGAGTCAACTGCCGGGCGGCCATCTCCAGCTCTCCGTCCAGCGCGGTCATCCACTGGTCCGGCGACGAGGCACTGCCCAGCTCACCAGGGGTATAGGTGTTGAAGTCGCAGTACCCACAGCGCGTGGCACAGAATGGCACGTGGATGTAGAGCCCCAGCGGTGTGGCACTACTGGACTGCGGAATCAGAAAGTTTTCCATCGTAAAACGATCATCCCAGGCACGCTGGTCACAACAAACTCAGGACGACTTCACGCGACAGGGGTCATGCCATGCCAACCACAGACGAGTCGGACACAGGCGGGTCTGGCACAGGCGGGCCGGGCACGCCTGTGGTGGACGCACGGAGGGCTGGTGCGCACGAGGCCACCAAACCGGACTGGCCGACGACCATGTTCGTCTGGGCGCTGGTGCGGTCGGTGATCACTGTTCTGGCCTACCTCGTCGCCTACTTCGTTTTCCCCTGGGACAGGTTCAGCGACTGGGCCGGGCTGTTGATCGTGATCGCATTCCTGGTCATCGCGACGATCACCGCGGTCTGGCAGGTAGGTAAGATACTGAGATCGCACGTCCCGGCCGTTCACGCCATCGAAGCCCTGGCGATCATCGTGCCGATCTACCTGCTTGCGTTCTCGCTGGGCTACTTCATGTTGTCGGACAACAATCCGGACCAGTTCACCGAAGAACTTTCGCGGATGAGTGCGCTCTACTTCACGCTCTCGGTCTTCGCGACCGTCGGCTTCGGTGACATCACCGCCGCCGTCGATGTCTCCCGTGCCGTGGTCAGCGTCCAGATGGTGCTCAACCTCATCGTTGTCGGGGTGGGGATCAAAGTCATCCTCGCCGCCGTGCAATGGAGCCGCGACATGCGCAATGGAAAGCTTCCACCTCGGAATGACTCCTCCTCACGGGTTGTTGACTCTGATTTGAAGGCGAAACAATCCGACCGGCCGACTTCCACTCAGCATGAGTCGAAGTAAGCCCAAGTAGACGCATCGAGGGGGGCCGTGGCACTATGGGCGACGTGACTTCTCAAGGGGTGTGGCTCGCAATGCGGCGGCACATTGATCTCAAGCGCGCATGCAGCGCGCTGTGTCGCATGTAACCAGCACGTCCGCTTCGCGTCCCGCAGTCCGGGATCGCACCGGGTTCTCATACGTGCCACTCACGGCTTCCCCCTCACTTCATTTCGCAGGATCATTCGGGTGCCATCGGCACATGCCCAGCGCTGCCCTGAATGGATCCGTCAGACAGGAGCATCATGACGTCGACGACCGACGCCCCCGGAAAGCCGCCGCAGCGCCGCGCGCGTCCCACCAAACGCCGGGCAGAAGGTCAGTGGGCGCTCGGCTACCGCGAACCGCAGAACCCCAACGAGCAGGTCAAGAAAGACGACAACCCGCTCAACGTTCGGGCCAGGATCGAGAACATCTACTCCAAACAGGGCTTCGACTCCATCGACAAGCAGGATCTGCGTGGCCGGATGCGCTGGTGGGGGCTCTACACCCAACGCGCCGAGGGCTACGACGGCACCTGGACCGGTGACGACAACATCGACATCCTCGAGGCCAAGCACTTCATGCTCCGGGTGCGGTGCGACGGCGGTGCGCTGACCACCGAGCAGCTGCGTACCGTCGGCCAACTGTCGACGGAGTTCGGCCGCGACACCGCCGATCTCTCCGACCGGGAGAACGTTCAGTACCACTGGATCGACATCCGCAACGTCCCGGAGATCTTCAGCCGCCTCGAGGCCGTCGGACTCAAGACCACCGAAGCCTGCGGCGACTGCCCCCGCATCATCCTGGGATCCCCGCTCGCGGGTGAAGCGCTCGACGAGGTCCTCGACCCCACTCCCGCGATCGACGAGATCGTCCGCCGCTACATCGGCGATCCGAAATACTCGAACCTGCCCCGCAAGTTCAAGACCGCGATCTCCGGCCTGCAGGACGTCGCCCACGAGATCAACGACATCGCGTTCATCGGTGTCAACCATCCCGAACACGGTCCCGGACTCGACCTCTGGGTCGGCGGCGGCCTTTCGACCAACCCGATGCTCGCGCAGCGGGTCGGCGCGTGGATCCCGCTCGACGAGGTCCCCGACGTCTGGGAAGGCGTCGTCTCGGTCTTCCGCGACTACGGCTACCGCCGACTGCGCACCAAGGCGCGCCTGAAGTTCCTGATCAAGGACTGGGGCATCGAAAAGTTCCGTCAGGTTCTCGAAGACGAGTACTTGGGCCGCAAGCTGATCGACGGACCGGCGCCCACACCGCTGACCGCCCCTCGTGATCACATCGGCGTTCAGCGGCTCAAGAACGGCCTGAACTCGGTCGGGTTCGCCGCCATCGCCGGCCGCGTCTCCGGTACCAAACTGACCGCAGTCGCCGATGCCGCGCAGCGCGCCGGCTCCGACCGTGTCCGGTTCACGCCGTACCAGAAGCTGGTTGTCCTCGACGTCCCCGACGACAAGGTCGAGCAGCTCATCGAAGAGGTGTCACAGCACGGCCTCGAGGCCCGCCCGTCACCGTGGCGTCGCAACCTGATGGCCTGCTCGGGCATCGAGTTCTGCAAGCTCTCGTTCACCGAGACCCGCAAGCGTTCGCAGATCTTGGTTCCCGAGCTCGAAACTCGGCTGGCCGACATAAACGACCAGCTCGACGTGCCGATCACGGTCAACATCAATGGCTGCCCCAACTCCTGCGCCCGCGCCCAGATCGCCGACATCGGCTTCAAGGGCATGCTCGTCGAAGACGACGCGGGCAAGACGGTCGAGGGTTTCCAGGTTCACCTCGGTGGCAGCCTCGGGCAAGATTCCGCATTCGGCCGAAAGCTGCGCCAGCACAAGGTGCTCTCGACCGATATCGGTGACTACATGGAGCGGGTTGTCCGCAACTTCGTCAAGGAACGCAATGAAGGGGAACGCTTCGCCCAGTGGGCGATCCGTGCCGATGAGGAGGATTTGCGATGAGTACCGCAGTTCGTAATGAAGCGGAATTGCGTGAGCTGGCCCAGGCCGGCGCCGCAGAACTTGGACCCGATGCCTCCGCGCAGGATCTTTTCCGTTGGACCGCAGACACATTCGGTAGCGACTTTCTGGTCGCGTCGAACATGCAGGATGCCGTCCTGATCGATGTTGCGGCGGGCGCGATCGATTCCGAGCAGCTCGGCGGGAACAAGCTCAAGGTGCTCTTCCTCGACACCGGCTATCACTTCGCCGAGACCATCGGAACGCGCGATGCGGTCGAGCAGGTGTACGGCGTCGAGATCGTCAATGCGGTGGCCGAGCAGAGCGTGGCCGAGCAGGACGCCATCGTGGGACGCAACCTGTTCGCCACCAACCCCGCTGAATGCTGCCGCCTTCGCAAGGTGGTGCCGCTGAAGCGGGAGCTCTCGGGTTACCGGGCCTGGGTCAGCGGAATCCGCCGGGTCGAATCCCCCACCCGGGCCGATGCCCCACTGATCTCGTTCGACGATGCCTTCGGTCTGGTGAAGATCAATCCGCTGGCCGCCTGGACCGACGAGCAGTTCCAGAACTACATCGACACCAACGGCGTACTCGTCAATCCCCTTGTCGACGAGGGCTATCCATCCATCGGATGCGCGCCCTGCACCAGCAAGCCGATTGCCGGTGCCGATCCACGAAGCGGCCGCTGGGCCGGTCTGGCCAAAACAGAATGCGGGTTGCACGCCTCATGACCATCGAACAGAGCACCAACACCTTCCCTGTCGACACCCTGCCCGCCGACACCCTGCCTGTCGAAACCCTGCCTGTTGAAACCGCCGATGAGTTCACCACTCTCGACGCCCTCGAGTCCGAGGCGATCCACATCTTCCGTGAGGTCGCCGGAGAGTTCGAGCGTCCGGTGATCCTCTTCTCCGGAGGCAAGGATTCCACCGTCCTGCTGCACGTTGCCCTGAAGGCCTTCTGGCCGGCCCCGCTGCCGTTCTCGCTACTGCACGTCGACACCGGGCACAACCTGCCCGAGGTCTTGGCGTTCCGCGACGACGTGGTGGCCCGCCACAACCTGCGTCTGCACGTCGCAAAGGTCGAGGATTACCTCGCCGACGGTCGGCTCACCGAGCGGCCCGACGGCATCCGCAACCCGCTGCAGACGGTGCCACTGCTCGACGGCATCACCGAGAACCGCTTCGACGCGGTCTTCGGTGGCGCCCGCCGCGACGAGGAGCGCTCCCGCGCCAAAGAGCGGATCTTCTCGCTCCGCAACGCATTCGGCCAGTGGGATCCGAAGCGTCAGCGCCCCGAGCTGTGGAACCTCTACAACGGCAAGCACGCACCGGGTGAGCACGTCCGGGTGTTCCCGCTGTCCAACTGGACCGAACTCGACGTCTGGCGTTACATCGCCCGCGAGCAGGTACTCCTCCCGTCGATCTACTACGCCCATCAGCGTGAGGTCTACTCACGTGACGGTATGTGGATGACCCCGGGCGTCTGGGGCGGTCCGGCCGAAGGCGAAGAGCTGCAGACCCTTTCGGTTCGTTACCGGACCGTGGGCGACGGCTCCACCACCGGCGCGGTTCTGTCCGACGCCACCGACAACGAAGCCGTGCTGGCCGAGGTCGCCGCTTCCCGACTCACCGAACGCGGAGCCACCCGCGGCGACGACCGCGTGTCCGAAGCCGCCATGGAAGACCGCAAACGAGAAGGCTACTTCTGATGAATCACGCTACTGATCTGCTCCGACTGGCAACAGCCGGCAGCGTCGACGACGGCAAGTCCACCCTGGTTGGCCGGTTGCTCTACGACACCAAATCGGTTCTGGCCGACCAGATCGACGCCGTCACCCGGGCGTCGGTGGACCGCGGTCTCGACCAGCCCGACCTGTCGCTGCTGGTCGACGGTCTACGCGCCGAGCGCGAGCAGGGCATCACCATCGATGTCGCCTACCGCTACTTCGCCACTCCGACCCGGTCGTTTGTTCTGGCCGACACCCCCGGACACGTGCAGTACACCCGCAACACCGTCTCGGGCGCCTCCACCGCCGGACTGGTGATCCTGCTTGTCGACGCCCGCAAGGGTGTCATCTCGCAGACCCGTCGCCACGCCGCAGTGATGGCACTGCTCGGTGTACCCCGATTGGTGTTGGCAGTCAACAAGATCGACCTCGTCGACGACCCCGAGAAGGTCTTCAACGAGATCCGCACCGAATTCACCGACATGACAACGTCGCTCGGCTGGAGCGCCGAACGCGTCGTGTCGATCCCGGTGTCCGCGCTGCACGGTGACAACGTGGCCATCCGATCAGACAAGACGCCGTACTACAACGGCCCCACGCTGATCGAGCACCTGGAATCGGTACCTGCCAGCGAGGATCGCAAGCCGGTCGGGTTCCGGTTCCCGGTCCAGTACGTGATCCGGCCGCGCACAGCGGAATACCCGGACTACCGCGGCTATGCCGGTCAGGTCGCCGCCGGCCGCGTGACCGTCGGTGACGAGGTGGTGATCCTGCCGTCCGGCACCCGCACCACGGTCGAACGAATCGACACGGCGGACGGTTCGCTCGAATCGGCACACACCGGCCGCAGCATCACCCTCATCCTCGCCGAGGACGTCGATGTATCCCGCGGCGATGTCATCGCCGCCGTTGCCGACGCGCCCGAACCGATCTCACAGTTCAGCGCAACGGTCTGCTGGCTGGGAGACAAGCCGCTGCGTCCCGGCGCCCGACTGCTACTCAAGCACGGGGCCCGCACCACCCAGGCCATCGTCGGCGAACTCGAAGTGCTCTTCGACGAGCAGGAACTGGTCTTGCGTGAATCACCGGATTCGCTGGAGCTGAACCAGATCGGTCGCATCTCGGTGCAGACCGCACAGCCGGTCAGTGCCGACGACTACAACACCAACCGCGAGACCGGCAGCTTCCTGCTGATCGATCCGCAGGGTGGCAACACTCTCGGCGCCGGCCTGGTGGGTGACGCCCTGTCCACGTTGCACCTGAAAGAGCTTGTGTGACAACACTGGTTCTTGCTGCCCACGGTAGCCGCGATCCCCGGTTCGCGGCCACTGTGGAGCGGATCACCGCGGCCGTCCGCGCCCGCCTGCGCGACGTGGATGTCCGGCTGGCCTATCTCGACCTGAACACCCCCGCGGTGTCGCAGGTTCTGGCCGGCTGCAGCGGCGAGGTTCTGCTGGCACCGCTGCTGCTGTCGGAGGCATTCCACAGCAAGATCGACCTGCCCGCGCTGGTTGATCAGGCCTGCGCCACCAACCCAACTCTGACGGTCCGCCAGTTGCCAACTCTGGGCGGTGACCCCCGGATCATCACCGCATTGACGCAGCGACTCGATCAGGTCGGCCTGCGACCCACCGACGGTGTCCTGATGACCGCGGTCGGATCCAGTGACACCGCGGCCGACGACGCCGTCCGGCGCCGCGCCACCGAGCTGGCACTCGAAATCGGTACGCCGATGGTGCAACTCGTGTTCGCCACCCGCCTGGGCGAGGACGACTGCAACCTGCGTGCAGCCATCGCCCGACTGCGTGGCGAGGGCGCTCGTCGCATCGTTGTCAGCCCGTATTTCCTGTCGGCAGGGCTGCTGACCGAACGGTTCGACAACGCCGTCGACAACCTCGCCCCCGGCGCCCAGATCGCCGGACCACTCGGAGCTCACCCGGCCCTGATCGACGTCGTCTGCGACCGCTACCGCGCCGCACTCCCCACTGGTTCCCGCGTCTACGTCTGACACCCCCGCCCCGCCCCGCTCCCCCGCAAACGCTCCACTAATACAAGAATGCTCCACATATTTGTGGAGCATTCTTGTATTAGTGGAGCGTTTGGGCGCCAGATGGCACGGGCAGGAGCGGGATTCCGTCGTACGTCCCCGACAGCGCCCGACCGGCCGCGAGCAACGGCGCCTTGCTTCGCATCGTTCGTGCCATCACAAACGCTCCCTCGAGCGAACAGATGATTGCGGTGACGACTTCTTCGGCGAGATCTTCGTCCAGACCACGACTCTGAAAGTACATGCGCCCGAGCGTGATCCAATCACCGAATACCGATGCCGCAGCCAGCCGCAATGATTCGTCGGCGTTGGCGACCTCTCCGGCGACGGTCGACACCGGGCACATGTTCGCGTATCCCGTCAGCTCCATGTCATCGGCGGCCTGGGTAAACGCCGCCCTGATCCCGGCGCCCAATTCCGATTGGTCGGCCATCACCATGGGAATGACCGCAGCGTAGGCGACCCCGGAATTGATCAGCGCTTCCCTCGCGATCTGCGCCTTGCCCTCTGGAAAGTGGTGGTAGATCGAGCCGATCGGCGCACCCGACGACACCACTATCTGCTTCATGCTCAGTGCCGCGTAACCGTGGACACGCATGAGTTCGACAGCGGCCGTCAAGATTGTCTCGCGGGTACCCCTTGCCATCCGAACCTCCTGCATTCCATACTAGAACAGTCGCTCTAGAACGAACGCTCTAGGAGATCCTGATGGAGAACGTCGAACTGACCGCCGGCACCATCGAATATCGGGAGGCCGGCGATCCGCACGGGCCGCCGGTGGTGTTCACCCACGGCCTGCTCATGAACGACCACCAGTGGGACCTGGTATTACCACTGCTACCCAACACATTTCGATATCTCCTGCCGGTTCTACCCCTCGGCAGCCATCGCATCCCGATGAAGCCCGACGCCGACCTGACCATGCCCGGGATGGTCGGCGTTCTCTCCGACTTCCTGGCAGCGCTGGACCTGCGGGACGCAACAGTTGTGCTCAGCGACTGGGGCGGACCCCTGTTCTTACCCGAACTGCAGACCGGACAACGGGTGAGCCGCCTCGTGATCTGCCCGGCCGAAGCATTCGACAACTTTCCTCCCGGATTCCCGGGAAAGATGGCCGTCCTCGCGGCCACGGTGCCCGGCGGAATCAAGTTCGCGCTTCGTCAGTTCCGCAGCCGGATCCTTCGCCGAACCCCGATGGTGCTCGGACTGATGGCCAAGAAGCCCATCCCCGACGACATCATCACCGCATGGACCGATCCCGGCCTCGCCTCGGCCGACGTCCGCCGCGACGTACTCGCCTATGGCCGCGGAACTTCTTACGACAAAGCCACCTTGGTCGCCAACACCGAGAAGCTACGTCAGTTCACCGGTCCGGCGTTGGTGCTGTGGGCACCGGAGACCAAGGTGATGCCGCGTGATCACGGCCGCCGATTGGTCGACCTACTCCCCCAAGGACGACTCGTCGAGATCGACGACGCCTACGTCCTGATCATGCTCGACCAACCAGAACGCACCGCCGAACTCATCACCGAGTTCCTGCAGACCACCTGACCAATGCCTCGCGGCCGCCTGACCCGCAAACGCTCCGGAAATACGAAGACGCTCCACAAATTTGTGGAGCGTCTTCGTACAGGTGGAGCGTTTGCGGGGGTATGGGATCAGGCGAGGGCGGCCTCAGGGACGTGGGTGGCCCGCACGTACACCTCCTCGCCCTCGTTCAGACCCAGTGCCGCCGCGTCGCCGCGGGTGATCTGCGCGTGGAAGTCCTCGTGCGTGGCGAGATTCTCGAACTCCACCCGAACTTCGAAACCCAGGTACACCACACGCTTGACCCTGGCCTTCAAGACGCCTGTCTCCGCAGCCGCCTTGCCGGCGGTCTCCAACGCCAGATCAGGTGTGCGACCAACCCGAATGTCGTGGGGTCGCACCAGAACTCCGTTGAGCTTGGCAACCGAACCGAGGAAGGACATCACGAACTGATTCTCCGGACGATCGTAGAGATCCGACGGAGTGCCGATCTGCTCGATGCGCCCCTTGTTGAGCACCGCGATCCGATCGGCGACGTCGAGCGCTTCCTGCTGATCGTGGGTCACCAGGACGGTGGTCACGTGCACCTCGTCGTGCAGTCGACGGAGCCACGCCCGCAGATCTTCGCGGACCTTGGCGTCGAGGGCACCGAAGGGCTCGTCGAGCAGGAGCACCTTCGGGTCGACGGCAAGTGCCCGCGCCAACGCCATCCGCTGACGCTGGCCACCCGAAAGCTGGGCCGGGTAACGGGTTTGGAAGCCGGCCAGCCCGACAACCTCGAGCAGCTCGTCGACCTTCTTCTTGATTTCGGGCTTCGGGCGCTTACGGATCTTCAACCCGAACGCGACGTTGTCCCGCACCGTCATGTGCTTGAACGCGGCGTAGTGCTGGAACACGAATCCGATATCGCGGTTCTGCGGCGACACGCGGGTGACGTCGTCGCCGTTGATGAGCACGGTTCCCGAGTCGAGCTGGTCGAGACCGGCGATCGCCCGCAGGAGTGTCGACTTGCCCGATCCGGACGGTCCGAGCAATGCGGTCAGCGAGCCGACCGGGATGTCGATCGATACGTTGTCGAGCGCGGCGAAATCTCCGTAGCGTTTGTTCGCGTCAATTACCGAGATGGTCATACCAGTTCACTCTCCTGGGCTTTCGGGCTGGTGGGAGCCGGGGCAACGGACGCATCGGCCTCTTTGCTCGCGCGTCGGCGGGGTATTTGATTGGTTTCGGTTCTCTGCCCGACCAGGGTCATCAGCAGCAACACGATGATTGCGATGATCATCAACAGAGTCGCGGCGGCATATGCGCCGTACTCGTTGTAGTCGTCGGTGTACCGCGACGACACCAGCAAGGTCAGCGTCTGCGAAACACCCGGCAGGTTGGACGACACCATGATCACGGCGCCGTACTCACCCAGCGCACGGGCAATGGTCAACACGATGCCGTAGGACAGACCCCACCGGATGGCAGGCAAGGTGATCCGCCAGAACGTCTGCCATCCATTGGCACCGAGTGTTGCCGCGGCCTCTTCCTGTTCGGTACCGATCTCACGCAGCACCGGCTCGACCTCACGGACCACAAAGGGCAGCGTCACGAACAGTGTGGCGAGCACCATGCCCGGCAGGCCGAAGATCACCCGGAATCCCAGGCTCTCCAGACCACCGAACCAACCGCCGTAACCCCACAGCAGGATCAGGGCCACACCGACAACAATCGGTGAGACAGCGAACGGGAGATCGACGATCGCCTCGACCACACCGCGGCCACGGAATCGACCACGTGCCAGCGCCAGTGCGGTGAACACACCGAAGATCACGTTGAGCGGCACCACAATCGCGACGATCAACAAACTCAACTGAAGGGCCGAGATCGCGGCCGGGGTGGTGATCCAGTCCCAGAACTGTCCGAGGCCGTGTTCGAAGGACCGCCAGAAGATGAGCCCGACCGGGATCACCAGCAGGACGAACAGATAGAGCAGCGCGATGATGCGCAACGAGATACGCGGGAAGGCAGACAGTTTCATGAGCTCATCTCCTCACGGCGTGAGGTCCGACGACCCGCAACGCGTAGTACCAGCAGCACCACAAACGCGATCAACAGCAACATCACCGAGACGGTCGCAGCGTCGACGGGTGAGTCGATCTCGATCTGCTGCTGGATGTACTGCGAGGCAACCTGCGTATCGCCGGGAATGTTGCCGCCGATCAGCACGACGGATCCGAACTCACCGATGGCACGGGTGAAGGCGAGGCCGGCACCGGACAGGACCGCCGGGGCCAGAGCCGGGAAGATGATCCTCCACCAGATCACCCAGTTGGTGGCGCCGAGGGACGCCGCGGCCTCCTCGACCTCTTTGTCGATCTCGATCAACACCGGCTGCACCTGACGCACCACGAACGGGAGCGTCACGAAGGCCAACGCGATGACCAGCGCGGGCTTGGTGGCATTGAGTTCGATATCGATCGGGCTGTTCGGGCCGTAGAGCGACAGCAGCACGAGGCTGGCGACGATCGTCGGCAGAGCGAACGGAAGATCGATCAGGGCGTTGACGAATCGCTTGCCCGGGAACTCGTCACGGACCAGCACCCAGGCGATGATCGTGCCCATCACCACGTTGATCAGGGCGACGACCAGCGAGACCAGAACCGTGATCTTGAGGGTGTCGATGGCCGCTTCGGCGGTGAAGGCTTCCCAGAAACCACTCCACCCGTCGTCGAACGCCTCGCTGGTGATCGCGGCGAGCGGCAGGAGCACGATCACGGTGAGCCACAGCATCGCAACGCCGACGCTCAGTGGGCCCACGCTGCCCCAGGTGCGCTTGGTTGGTCTGGCGGCGGGGGGCGGCTTCACTGCTGATACTTCAGTGCTGGTCATACCTTGCCTCCGGCGTTGTAGATCTCGGTGATGGCACCCGATGTGCCGAACAGCGCCTTGTCCACTGCGGACCAACCTTTGAGGTCTTTGCCGTCGTTCTTGGCAGCGGTTCCTTCACCGAGAACAGCGCCCAATTCCTTGATCGTCCAGAGTTTGGCGATGTCGCCCGGGAAAAGCGACTTGGTCTCCTCGATCACCGACTCATCAACCGGACGGAATCCGTTCTCTGCCCAGATCCGTTGCGCAGCAGGGGTGAACAGGTATTTGACGAAGGCGTTGGCCGCTTCCTTCTCCTCACTGAAGTTCACCACCGCGACCGGGTTCTCGATCTTGAAGGTCTCGGAGGGGATCACGTAGTCGACCCGCTGGCTGGGCTCGGACGTCGCGTTCTGGTTCTTGAGGAAGATCGCTTCGTTCTCATAGCTGATCAGCACATCGCCCTGGCCCTGTTCGAAGGCCGTGGTGGCCTCACGTCCGGACTTCGGCTGGATCCGGGTGTGATCGCGAACGAGTTCCGCGACGTAGTCGAGGCCGGCCTGCTTGTCGACGCCACCCTTGCTCTTCGCGGCGAACGGTGCCAGCAGGTTCCATTTGGCCGAACCCGAGCTGCCCGGGTTCGGCGTGACCACCTGGACGCCCGGCTTGAGCAGGTCGTCCCAGGTCTGAATGTTCTTGGGGTTGCCCTCACGAACCACCAACGCCACCACCGAACCGAACGGGGTGCTCCCGTTGGGGTACAACTCAGCCCAATCCTTGTCCACCACACCGGCTTTCACCAACCGTGTGATGTCCGGCGCGACCGAGAAGTTGACCACATCGGCCGGCACCCGGCGGGCGACCTTGCGCGACTGATCACCCGAGGCTCCATAAGAAGCCGAGAAACCGATGCCCTCACCTTCGGGTGTATCGCGGAACGCCGGGATGATCGCGTCGAAGCCGATCTTCGGCACCGCGTAGGCATAGAGATTCAGATGCCGCGAACCACTGGAGATGTCCTGGCCTCCGGGCTCATCTGTCGAGCCGCCCCCGCAGCCCGACAACACCAGCGCCGATACGACAAGCACGGTGAGCGAACCGGCGACGGACAGGTCTGTCCAACGCTTTCGCCCCCGTGGCCGCGCATGGCGCGAGAATCGGAAAAGCATAGTTGTGTCCCCTTGTTTCACGGTCAGAAGGTGATGGAAGAGCGAGTCGGCGGGCTCAGCGCCCGAACAAGACGGCGTTCAACGACAGAGAGCGTCGAAAACGCAGCGATAGTCAACCGCGATGAGCGCCAACGTATGGCGCACGCGGTAACCACTGGCTGCAGACATAGGCGGAACACTAGCACCAGAATTCGGCGTGTGAACCCGACCACCTCGGGGACCGGTCACGGCAACTCAGCGCAAAAAGAACCAGGCGACGACAACCAAAACAACCAGAGCAATCAACGCAACTGTCACCTTCGAGCGCGGCATTACCGTTCCCCTCCATCGACGTCAGCGGAATCGCGGCGGTCAAAGAGCCGAAACGATGCATCTACCAGCACATTCATCAACACAGCGATGCCAACGGCGAGCGGGACGACGATCGCCACGCAGACGAGTATCTGCGGCACGAACGACAACGACGTCAGCCACTCTTCGACGCCATCCCACCATCGGGTCAATGAATCCACCGGACCACCCTATCCCCTCCATTTTTGATCACCGTGATTAAAAGTCCACGGGTGCCATCACCAGAGGTCCGGGGTCCGCCCCACCCGTCTCTGACCGAAATCCCTGCACCGGTGGCAGCGGAGTACGGCCGCCACCATGATGGATCCATGACAACCACATCCGAGGACAGCAGCATCTCTGGCCTCACCGACACCGGCACACCCGGTCCGACGGGCACGACCCACAAAACGACGCATTCCGCCCTGAGCTCACCAGCACCCAGTGCCTCTCCCGGAATGCCGCAGAATGCGTTCCCGCCGATCGGCGACTACGCATTCCTGTCCGACTGCGAATGCAACTGCCTGATCGCCCGTAACGGCTCGGTGGAATGGATGTGTGTCCCCCGCCCGGACTCCCCCAGCGTGTTCGGCGCCGTCCTCGACCGTAGCGCGGGCCATTTCAGACTGGCGCCCTACGGTGTGAACGTCCCGGTCGACCGCCGCTACCTACCCGGCAGCCTGATGGTCGAGACCACCTGGCAGACCGACACCGGCTGGCTCATCGTCCGCGATGCACTGGTGATGGGTCCCTGGCACGACAACGAGGCCCGATCGCGCACACACCGACGCACCCCCACCGACTGGGACGCCAAGCACGTCCTGCTCCGTACGGTCCGTTGTGTGAACGGCACGGTAGAGCTGGCGATGAGCTGCGAACCCGCCTTCGACTATCACCGCGGCGGCACCAAGTGGGAATACGCAGGCCCGGCGTACAGCGAGGCGATAGCCACCGCGACCGGTGTCGCAGCAGGCGACGTGCAGTCATTGAAATTGACCACAAGCCTCAAACTCGGGCTCGAGGGACGCGAAGCCCGAGCACGTACCCGCATGGTGGAAGGCGACAACCACTACGTCGCCATGAGCTGGGGCAGTCAGCCGCCTCCGCAGGACTGGGCAGAGGCCGCCCAGATGATGTGGGAGACCTCCGAGAGCTGGCGGCAATGGATCAACATCGGCACCTTCCCGGACCACCCGTGGCGCAACTACTTGCAGCGCAGCGCCCTGACCCTCAAGGGGCTGACCTATTCACCCACCGGCGCCCTGCTGGCGGCGGCCACCACCTCGTTGCCGGAAACACCTCAGGGTGAACGCAACTGGGACTATCGCTACGCGTGGGTACGCGACTCGACCTTTGCCCTGTGGGGTCTGTACACCCTGGGCCTCGACCGCGAGGCCAGCGACTTCTTCTCGTTCATCGCCGACGTCTCCGGCGCCACCAACGGTGAGCATCATCCGTTGCAGGTGATGTATGGCGTCGGTGGTGAACGCACGCTCGAAGAAGCCGAACTCAATCATCTCTCCGGCTACGACGGAGCCCGGCCCGTCCGCATCGGCAACGGCGCCTACAACCAGAGCCAGC
Source organism: Williamsia sp. Y853 (assembly GCF_056786495.1). Classification (NCBI taxonomy): domain Bacteria; kingdom Bacillati; phylum Actinomycetota; class Actinomycetes; order Mycobacteriales; family Nocardiaceae; genus Williamsia; species Williamsia sp. Y853. The sequence continues at coordinate 2,508,264 of NZ_JBXCJC010000001.1, read as the reverse complement.
ACGACATCTGGGGCACCATGCTCGACTCGGTCTACCTCAACACCAAGGCCACCGAAACGGTGTCCGAAACGTTGTGGCCGGTCCTGAAAGCTCAGGTCGAAGAGGCGGTCAAACACTGGCGCAAACCCGACCGCGGCATCTGGGAAGTACGCGGCGAGCCACAGCATTTCACCTCGTCCAAGGTCATGTGCTGGATAGCCCTGGACCGCGGGGCCAAACTCGCGGCCATCCACGGCGAGACGTCCTATGCGAATACGTGGAATGAGATCGCCGACGACATCAAGGCCGACATCCTCGAATTCGGTGTGAACGATCGCGGCATCTTCACCCAGCGCTACGGCGACGACGCGCTCGACGCGTCACTGCTGCTGGTCCCCCTGCTGCGGTTCCTCCCCTCTGATGATCCCCGCGTGCGCAACACCGTGCTCGCGATCGCCGACGAGCTGAGCGAGAACGGACTCGTGCTCCGCTACCGCGTCGAAGAAACCGACGACGGCCTGTCCGGCGAAGAGGGTTCATTCACCATCTGTTCGTTCTGGTTGGTGTCGGCGCTCGTGGAGATCGGTGAACTGCCGCGCGCGAAGACCCTGTGTGAGCGACTGCTGAACTACGCCAGCCCGCTCAAGCTCTACGCCGAAGAGATCGAGCCACACACCGGCCGCCATCTCGGGAACTTTCCGCAGGCCTTCACCCACCTGGCGTTGATCAATGCCGTGATGCACGTGATCCGGGCCGAAGAAGCCCAGGGCCACAACACCTTCATCCCCGCCAACTGACCACGGTCCACCCCAAACGCTCCGGTTATACGAAGACGCTCCACAAATATGTGGAGCGTCTTCGTAATTGTGGAGCGTTTGGGTGGTCGGGGTCAGGTCGGGAGGAGCCCCCGGCGACGCAGGAGCGGGTCGATCTCGGCGGGACGGCCCAGGAGTTCTTGATGCGCCGTGATCGGATCGGTGCTGTCGCCACGGGACAACGTGGTTGCCACGAAGCCGGCACCGCGTTCTGCGGAGAGTCCACCTCCGTCGAGGAACCATTGCTCGGTCTCGGCGTCGAGGACCTCGGACCAGATGTAGGAGTAATAGCCTGCCGAGTAGCCGCCACCGAAGATGTGGTTGAAGTACGAGCTGCGGTACCGCGGCGGGATCAGGTCGGACGACGCACCGGCCTTCACCAATGCGGCCTTCTCGAAGGTCTCGACGTCGGTGATCTCATCGTCGATGGTGACCCGATGCCAGGCCATGTCGAGGACAGCCGCGGCCAGGTATTCGATTGTGCCGTGCACTGATTCGACGTCGGCATCGGCGCGGGCCGCGTCCGCCAGCTCGGGTGGAATCGGCGCTCCGGTCCTGTGGTGCGTCGCGTAGTTGTCGAGCACCTGCGGGTGCAGGGCCCACATCTCGTTGACCTGGGATGGGAACTCGACGAAGTCCCTGGGCACCGACGTTCCCGACTGCGACGGGTACTTGACCGCCGACAACAACCCGTGCAGGGCATGGCCGAACTCGTGGAACAACGTGGTCAGCTGATCCATCGTCAGCAGACATGGTTGCCCCTCTTCGGGTTTGGTGAGGTTCAGGACGTTGACCACCACCGGACGCTTGTCGAGCAGGTAGCTCTGGTCGACGAAGTTGTTCATCCACGCCCCGCCGCGTTTGCTGGGCCGGGCGTAGAAGTCGCCGAGGAACAATCCGACTGACGTGTTCGACCGGTCGAGCACCTCCCAGACGCGTACGTCGGGATGGTAGACGGGCAGATCCGTCAGCTCCCGGAACGACAATCCGTAGAGCCGGCCGGCCGCATAGAACACACCCTTCGTGAGGACCGAGTTGAGTTCGAGGTAGTCGGAGAACGTGTCCAGGGGCACCGCGGCGCGTTGCTGATCGGCTTTGGCCAACAGATAGGTGAGGTCGGCCGCGCCGATCTCCGTACCGTGCTCGACGGACAGCGCGGTCAGTTCACGTCCGCCGGCTCGCATGGCCGATGCCACCAGGTCGGACAACAGGTCTTCGACCGCCTCTGGGCTGGGCGCGGTCTCCTCTGCGATCACGAACTCGGCGTGATCGCGGTAGCCGAGCATCCGTGCGCGTTCGGCGCGCAACCTGACGATCTCGAGGACGATGTCGCGGGTGTCGTTGGGGCCGCCCTGGGCGCAGCGCGTCACCGAGGCCTCGAACACCCGGTGTCGGGTTTCCGAATCCTCCAGGGAGGCAACCGTGGACTGGCTCGTCGGCAACTCGATGGCAAGCAGGTAGCCCGACGGATGGCCTGCGTCCTTGGCTGCCCGGCGAGCCGCCGCGATCTGCCCATCGGACAGTCCCGCAAGCTTGTCCTCGGTGTCGACCAGGACCGCGGCCTCGTTGCTGCCCTCGAGGACGCGTTGCCCGAATTCGGTTGTCAGGGTGGCCAGACGCTCCGAGATCTCGCGCATCCGTGGCTGCTGTTCGACGTCGAGTCCGGCGCCTGCCCGGATCGCCTCCCGATGACGCTTCTCGAGCAACCGCATCGACGGTTCATCCAGATCGAGACTTTTCCGGGTCTCGAACAGCTGGTTGATCCGCGCGAACAGCCCCGGATTCAGCGCGATCGTGTTGGCGTGGGCCGTCAGCTTCGGTGCAAGCTCCGTGGAGATCGCATTGCGCTGCGGATTCGTATCGGCACCGGTGAGGTTGTAGAAGATCCCCGCCGCCCTGGCCAGCGCCTGACCACTGCGTTCGAGCGCTTCCACCGTGTTGGCGAACGTCGGCTCGGCCTTTTGCCCGGCGATCTTGTCGACCTCACGCAGATGCTCGGCCATCGCCTCATCGAAAGCAGGCAGAAAATCGTCGTCGCTGATCGACGGGAAGTCGGGCAGGCCGTGCAGGTGCACACTGGGAATCAGGACAGGGTTGGATGCCATGGACCGATCGTAGTGTCGCGCGCCCGAAGTCTCCTGCTACTTGCCCTTCTTGTCGCTTGGGTCATCCGAGGACAGCGCCGCCACGAACGCCTCCTGCGGAACCTCGACGCGACCGATCGTCTTCATCCGCTTCTTGCCCTCTTTTTGCTTCTCGAGGAGCTTGCGTTTACGACTGATGTCACCGCCGTAGCACTTGGCGAGCACGTCCTTCCGGATGGCCCGAATGTTCTCTCGCGCAATGATCTTCGACCCGATGGCGGCCTGGATCGGCACCTCGAACTGCTGACGCGGGATCAGCTCTTTGAGCTTGGTGGTCATCTTGGTGGCGTAGGCCATGGCGCCGTCCTTGTGGACAATCGCACTGAACGCATCCACCGCCTCACCCTGCAACAAGATGTCGACCTTGACCAGCTGCGAGATCTGCTCGCCGGACTCCTCGTAATCAAGGCTGGCGTAACCGCGGGTCCGCGACTTGAGCAAATCGAAGAAGTCGAAGATGATCTCCGCCATCGGCAGCGTGTAACGGAGTTCGACCCGGGTCTCCGACAGGTAGTCCATACCGCCGAGCTCACCGCGCCGTGACTGGCACAGCTCCATGATCGAACCGACGAACTCACTGGGCGAGATGATCGTGGTTTTCACGACCGGCTCGTAGATGTTGCGGGCCTTGCCCTCTGGCCAGTCGGACGGGTTGGTGACGACGTGCTCGGTGCCGTCTTCCATCTCGACCCGATAGACCACGTTGGGCGCGGTGGAGATCAGGTTGAGGCCGAACTCGCGCTCGAGGCGCTCCCGGCTGATCTCCATATGGAGGAGCCCCAGGAAGCCGCAGCGGAAGCCGAAGCCCAGTGCCACCGAGGTCTCCGGCTCGTAAGCCAAGGCGGCGTCGTTGAGCTGCAGTTTGTCCAGTGCTTCACGCAGGACCGGATAGTCCGACCCGTCCACCGGATAGAGCCCCGAGTAGACCATCGGCCGCGGTTCGCGATAGCCGGTGAGCGGCTCGGTCGCACCGTTGCGCGCCAAGGTGATCGTGTCACCGACCTTCGACTGGCGGACATCCTTCACACCGGTGATGAGGTAGCCGACCTCGCCGACACCGAGCCCCTTCGAGGGTTTCGGGTCAGGAGAGACGATGCCGACCTCGAGTAGTTCATGGGTGGTCCCGGTCGACATCATCTTGATCTTCTCGCGGGGCACGACCCTCCCGTCGACCACACGCACGTAGGTCACCACACCGCGGTAGGTGTCGTAGACGGAGTCGAAGATCATCGCGCGGGCCGGAGCGTCCGGATCGCCGACCGGCGCCGGGATGAGCTTCACGACCTCGTCGAGCAACTCGGTGACGCCGACACCGGTTTTGCCCGACACCCGCAGCACGTCGTCGGGCTCGCAGCCGATGATGTGCGCGATCTCCGCGGCGTACCGATCAGGGTCGGCGGCAGGCAGATCGATCTTGTTGAGCACCGGAATGATCGTCAGCTCTTTGTCGAGCGCGAGGTAGAGGTTCGCCAGCGTCTGCGCTTCGATGCCTTGGGCCGCGTCCACCAACAGCACCGCACCTTCACACGCCTCCAGCGCCCGCGAGACCTCATAGGTGAAGTCGACGTGGCCGGGGGTGTCGATCAGGTGCATCACGTAGTCGGTGCCGTCGACGTTCCACGGCAGCCGCACGTTCTGTGCCTTGATGGTGATGCCGCGTTCCCGCTCGATGTCCATCCGGTCGAGGTACTGCGCGCGCATGTCGCGACCGTCGACGACTCCGGTGACCTGCAACATCCGGTCAGCAAGCGTCGACTTGCCGTGGTCGATGTGCGCGATGATGCAGAAGTTCCTGATCTTGGCCGGATCAGTGAACGTGGTGTCGGAAAGCCTGGGAATTGAACTCACTCCTTGGGTGACGCGGGTGATGCTGGTCGAGCTCGCCCCGGCGTCTTGGCGCCGCGCGTGACCTCCAGTTTCTCATGGCCGGGCCGCGGTGTCGGCATTCGGTGCGCTACGCAGCGGCTAGCGTGAGTTCATGACTGTCATCGACTGGGATTCCGACGGTGTGGTCGGGGCCCTGCACCGCCCCTCCGGCACCGCGCTCGCGGTGGCGGTTCTCGCGCACGGCGCAGGTGGAAACCACAATTCACCGATGCTGCGCGCGATGGCCGAACTGCTCTGCGAGCGTGATGTCGCAGTGGCCCGGATCGACCTCCCATACCGGCAGAAGCGGCCGAAGGGTCCTCCCAGCCCGTCCGGGGCTGCCGCCGACCGCGCCGGGATCATGGCCGCGTGCGCCGCGTTTCGAAGTGAATCGACCGGACCGCTACTCGTCGGTGGCCACTCCTACGGCGGACGACAGGCCTCGATGGTCGTGGCCGACGACCCTTCCGTCGCCGACGGGCTGGTGCTGACGTCCTATCCCCTGCATCCGCCGGGCAAACCCGACCGACTGCGCACCGAACACCTGCCTTCGATCAATCGACCGGTCCTGGTGGTCCACGGCGCGAGCGATCCCTTTGCCACCACCGACGAACTCACCACCGCGCTCGATCTGATCCCGGCTCCCACCCGGCTCATCGACCTACCGAAAGTCGGGCACGACCTCAAACCGGACCGCTCTGGCGCACCCCAACTCGCCGCCGACGCGATCTTCGAGTTCTTTGCGATTGCCCGCGGCCAATAGGCTGAGCCGATGGCAGGAAAATTCAGCCGACTGGCGATGTCGCTGGTCCGGCAACACGGCCCGAGGCTGCTGCGCGAACTGACCAAGTCGTCGGGCAAGAAGTCCTCGCCTGCGCCCAAGCAGGCGGCAAGGCCCGGCACCAGGTCCGGACCGACTCCCACCCGTCCCACCGGACAGCGTGCCCGCAAACTCGAGTACTCCCCCGAAGCCGACGGCAACGCCGACCCCGGCGAAATCGTTTGGACATGGGTCGAATTCGAAGAGGATCCCACTCAGGGCAAGGACCGACCCGTGTTGGTCGTCGGCCGCGACGACAACACCTTGCTCGGCCTGATGCTCTCGAGCCAGCAGCATCGTCGCGACGACCGGGACTGGGTCAGTATCGGCACCGGATCGTGGGATCGAGAGAAACGGGAAAGCTTCATCCGGCTCGATCGTGTCCTCGACATCGCCGAGAACGGGATCCGCCGCGAAGGCGCCATCGTGCCCCGCGCGCAGTTCGATCAGGTGGCCGCGGTCCTGCGCAGCAGATACGGCTGGCACTGAAAGCGACACTGAACACAACAGCCCTGAAAACTGTGAAATAGGCAGGTGCCGAGGGATATTTGCCCTCGGACACCCGCTATACAACAGTTTTCAGGGCGTACAGATCGGTCAGGCCAACCGGGTGATCTCGACCTTCACTTCGAGGTCCTTCGCGCCGGCCCCGGTGTAGATGCCCTTGAGCGGTGTCACGTCGGAGTAGTCGCGACCGACGCCCACCGACACATGCCGCTCGGTGATCGTCACATCGTTGGTCGGGTCGTAGCCCCACCATCTGCCGGTCCAGGATTCGATCCACGCGTGAGACTGGCCTTCGACGGTTCGGTTGATGGCCGCTTTCCGGTTCGGATGCAGGTACCCGGATACGTAGCGCGATGGGATACCCAGGCTCCGCAACATCACCAGGCACAGATGCGCGTAGTCCTGGCAGACGCCCTTCTTTTCCTTCCAGGCGTCGACGGCCGAGGTGTGCACGCCGGTGGTGCCCGGCACGTATTCCATTTCCGTATTCACCCACTGGCAGACCGCGAGTACCGCTTCCTGCGGAGTCATCCCTTTGGTCAATCGCTTTGCGATCTGCGTCAGCTGACGGCTGTTGGGCACATAGCCGGTATTGCTGAGGAGCTCGTCATACCTGTCGATGACGCCGTAGGAGTGCAGGTCGTCCCAATCGAGTTGTTCTTCCTCGCTGGGTATTTCGTCGGGTTCGGTCTCGACGACCGACATCCCCGAGACCTCCAGCTCCTCGTGCGGGGCGTGCAGGTCGAACGCGGTGACCGCGGTACCCCAGTAGTCGGTGTAGCGGTATGAACGAGTGGCCGGAATGGTCTCGACGCGGTTGATGATCACGTTCTGGCGAGTGTCGCTGCGAGGCGTGAGCCGGGCCTCGTTGTACGACGATGTGACCGGGGCGTTGTAGGCAAAACCCGTCGAATGCACAACCCGCAGACGCCAGCTCACAGTTCACTCTCCTCGATGAAACGGTCTACGGAATCGCTGGCCGATACCCCGGCCCACGCGACATAGGGCGAGACGTGGAAGTACTGCGCCGTCACGGCCTCACTCACTTCCCGGCAGGTCTCCTGCAGGTCCACCAGTCGAGGTTGCAGGTCTTGCAACAGAATTCCCGGTTGCATGAACTCCAGGCCGCTGCGTGCACGTCCGAGCAGACGCTGTGCCTCGGCCCGCGCGCCGACGCGGCTGGGGCGATTGTCGAGTTCGAGGAGCTGCTGTTCGGCCAGATTGATGGCGTGGAACACCGACCGCGGGAACAGTCGGTCGAGCAACATGAATTCGACGACACGGGTCGCGTCGAGGGCGCCGCGGTAGGTCCGCAGATAGGTGTCGTGGGCGCCCGCCGAACGCAGGACGGTGACCCAGGCCGGTGAGCCCGAGCGATCCCCGGCCCGCGACAACAGCATTCGGACGGTCATATCGACCCGCTCCACAGAACGTCCCAACAACAGGTAGCGGTACCCGTCGTCGTGGCTCAGGGTGGCGTCGGCCAATCCGGCGAACATCGCAGCGCGGTTCTTCACGTAGGCGAGGAACTCGTAGGGTCCCAACTTGCGGGCAACCCGTTCGGCATCACCGAGGCCGTTGTACGTGGTGTTCAGACACTCCCACATCTCACTCGACGTGACTTCCCTTGCCCCGCGGGCATTCTCGCGAGCATGGCCGACGCTGTCGACGATCGAGCCTGGCAGGGTCTTCGAGTACGCGACGCGCTCGGTCAGCGACCAGGCATCCAGTGCCTCACTTTTCGGGGGCAGCTCCATTCCCAGGACCTGCAGGACCAGCCGACACCGCGCATCCGGGTCAACGGTGGTGTCCTCGAGGAGCTGATGGACCGCGACATCGAGGATGCGGGCGGTGTCGTCGGCACGTTCGACGTAGCGACCGATCCAGTAGAGCGACTCAGCATTTCGGGCCAGCATCATCAGCGGCCACCGCCTTGCTGCTGCTGTTGTTGCTGCTGCTGATCCTGCTGTGTCGCGATGTCGGGTCCCTGTTCGGTCGGCGCGCTGGGTGTGGAGATGTGCGACGGACTCACCAATTCGTCGCCGGCCAGTTCCCGCTCTTCGGCAGAGCTGCGGGTGGCGAGCACCCAGGTGTCCTTGGAGCCGCCACCCTGACTGGAGTTGACCACCAGCGAACCCTCGGGCAGCGCAACCCGCGTCAGCCCACCGGGCAGCACCCACACCGATTCGCCGTCGTTCACCGCAAACGGCCGCAGGTCCACATGCCTGGGCGCCAACTGTCCCCCGATCTTGGTGGGGACGGTCGAGAGCTGCACCACCGGTTGCGCGATCCAGCCGCGCGGATCCTGACGAACCTTGCGGGCCAACACATTCAACTCATCCGCTGTGGCATCCGGTCCGAACACGATGCCGTAACCACCCGATCCTTCGACAGGTTTGACGACGAGTTCGTCGATGCGGTCGAGAACCTCTTCGCACTCGTCTTCGAGCCAGCAACGCAATGTGTCGACATTGCCCAGGCTCGGCTTCTCCCCCAGGTAATACTCGATGATCTCGGGAACGTAGGTGTAGGTCAGCTTGTCGTCACCCACTCCGTTGCCGACGGCGCTGGAGATCACGACGTTGCCTGCCCGCGCGGCGTTCAACAACCCGGCCACACCGAGCATCGAATCGGGGCGGAACTGCATGGGGTCGAGGAAGTCGTCGTCGATACGGCGATAGATGACATCCACACGCTGCTCACCTTCGGTGGTGCGCATGTAGACAATGTTGTCACGGCAGAACAGGTCTCGGCCTTCGACGAGCTCGACACCCATCTGGCGAGCGAGCAACGAGTGTTCGAAGTACGCCGAATTGGCCACACCGGGGGTCAGGACCACAACATTCGGATCGGCCTCGTTGAACGCCGCCGATGCCCGCAGGGCCCGCAGCAGGTGCGACGAATAGTCGCCGACCGCGCGCACTCGATGGGAGGCGAACAGGTCGGGGAACACCCGGGCCATCGTGCGCCGGTTCTCCATCACATACGACACACCCGAGGGTGACCGCAGGTTGTCTTCGAGCACGCGGAAGTCACCGTGCTCGTCGCGGATCAGGTCGATACCCGCCACATGGATCCGCACACCGTTGGGCGGACGGATGCCCATGGCCTGGCGATGAAAATGCTCACAGGAGGTGATCAGCCTCTTCGGCACCACGCCGTCACGCAGGATGACCTGGTCGCCGTAGATGTCGTCGAGGAACATCTCCAGTGCCTTCACGCGTTGCGTGATGCCGCGTTCGAGCTTTGCCCACTCACCAGCGGAGATGACCCGGGGAACAACGTCGAGCGGGAAGGGACGTTCCTGACCCGAGTGCGAGAACGTGATGCCCTGGTCGATGAATGCCCTGCCCAGTGCGTCGACCCGGGCGTCCAGATCGGCGCCGTCATAGCTGCCGAGTGCCTTGTGGATGCCCTTGTACGGACCACGGACCTCGGCGCTGTCATAGCCGTCGAACATCTCGTCAAAGGCCGCACGGTACGGGCCCGCCTCATATCCCTCGAAGATCCCGACTGCGTCGTTCGCCGACTTCGTCGTCGCGCCGGCAGCAGGTTTCTTCGCAGGCGCCTTGTCACGCGCCGCGCGTGTGCCCGCCACCTTCGCGGCCTTCTTCTTGACTGTTGGAGTGTCCCCCGCGATTGGCTTGCTCCCGTTACCCCGAGATGCTCCCGCACGCTTCGAACCTGCTGATGTTGCCGCCGTCATCTGACATATGGTGCCGTAAGTGATCAATATCGGCTGACCACGGCGCGCTATTGGCTGCGTCACTATCTCGGGCCCGGTCGACAATTTGGGTCACAGTGGCCCGGCTGGTAACGTGGCTCGCTGGTGCTGACACCGAAACGACCATCTTTGAGCTAAGGAAAATACACGCGTGGCAAACATCAAGTCTCAGATCAAGCGGAACAAGACCAACGAAGCTGCACGACTGCGTAACCAGTCGACCAAGTCGGCCTTGCGTACCGCGATCCGTTCATTCCGCGAGGCCGTTGCGTCCGGCGAGAAGGACAAGGCTTCCGATCTTCTGGTTGCCACCGGCAAGAAGCTGGACAAGGCTGCCACCAAGGGTGTCATCCACTCGAACCAGGCCGCCAACAAGAAGTCGGCAATGGCATTGGCGCTGAACAAGCTCTGATGTGCCCCGCCCTTAACCGGGCATCATAACTTCAAGCTAGACGCGATCACCCTGGCGGCTCCCACGCAGTCGTCGGGGTGTTTGTTGTATCCGAAAGTTGCGTGTGACAGGCCCTGAGGTGGAGGGGCTGTGGCGTGGAGCTGCTCTGGGGTGGACGCGCTAGCGACGCGGCGACGGTCGCAGATCAGCAATCTCGGCCACGGCCCGCTGCAGACTGAAGTCGGCGTCGGCAGCCTGACCTTTCACATCGCCGTTCAGCGTGGCGACCACCGACATTGCCCGCGCGATCGACGGTGCGTCCCATCCGATTGCCTGCGCCTGGACACGCTTGGCCCGGCCCTGCGTCATCCCCAACTCCGAGGCGATGGCATTCGGATTGGATTTACCCATCCCGTACACCCGCGCGATCCCGTGGATGGATTCACCGAGCGCATCGGCCACGAGCACGTGCGCAACGCCGTGATGGTGTGCCCACTGCAAGGCCTCCAGTGCTCCGGCCCGATCTCCGCCGACAGCCAGGTCGGCGACGTCGAAGCCCTTGATCTCCGGACGACCCGAGTAGTACCGCGTAATGGATTCGACGGTGACCTTGCCACCGGTGTCGGCGACCAGCTGTGCACACGCCGCCGCCAGATCGCGCAGGTTGGCACGGACCGACTCGACGAGTTTGTCGACCACGTTGCGGTTGGCCTTCACACCGAGCCGCAGGAACTCGCTGCGCACGAACGTGCCCATCTCCCACGGCGGTAACTTGGCACATTCATGGATCTCGGCCCCTGCTTTACGCAGCGCCGGAACCATCGACTTCGCGCGCCCACCACCGGAATGGCAGACGACGAGCGTGACACCGTCCGGCGGATTCTCACCCACCTCGGTGACCAGTTTCGCCGGCTCTTTCCCGGCCTCACCGGCAGCATCCAGGATGATGATCCGGTCTTCGGCAAACAGCGAAGGACTCAGCAGCTCAGCCAGTTCCGGAGCCGTCGCATCACCGGCCCGCAGCCGCGTGATCGGGATGTCCTCGGGGTTGTCGACCGTCGCACGGACTTCTGCTATCACCGCGGACGTCGCTCGTTCGGCCAGGAATTCGTCATCACCGAGGATCAGATGCACGCTGTTCACACGCCTCATCGTGCCAGACAGCTGCGACACCTCCCGACTTCCCGTCCCCGCTCACTGCTCTTGCTCCCGCGCGCTGATCTCACGCCCGCGTGCTCTGCAGACCGCGCGGGCGTGAGATTTGTGAGCGGGAGTCTGAAACGGGTTGACTACCAGAGCGTCAACGTCGCGAACGGAACGCGGCTGAGGTTTTCGGCCACCCACACCATCCACCAGAGTTCGGGGCCGGTGAACCGCGCGAGGACCGCCGCGACCGGTGGCCACATCATCGCCACCACCGCCGCGCAGGTACCCAGCACGGTGATCGGTGCCACCACCAGCGCCACCGCCAGATTTGCCACGATCGCGATCATGCTGATCTGTCCACTGATCAGCAGGACGACCGGAGTGGTCACCACCTGCGCGACCACCGCCACCGCGAGCAGTTCGGCAACACCGACCGGAACATGATGATTCCGCAGCCATTCCGCGACAACAGGTGCCAGCACGATGAGCCCGGCAGTGGCGATCACCGACAGCAGGAAGCCCGGCTGTACCGCGAAGGCCGGCCAGATCATCAGCAGCGTCATGATCGCCGCACAGAGCGCAGGCATGGCCTGCGAGCGTCGACGGATCAACAGCGCCGACAACCCCACCCCACCCATCACCGCCGCCCGGACGACGCTCGGGCTCGGCCGGACCAAGATCACGAACACCACGATGGCAATGGCTGTCAGTGCCACCGCAAGACGCGGACCGGCACCGAGCCAACGCACCCCCAGTAGCAGTGCGCCGATGATGATCGCGAAGTTGGCTCCGGACACAGCCGTCAGGTGGGTCAGCCCGCAGGCCCGGAAACTGTCTTTCAAGTCGTCACTCAATGCCGAGGTGTCCCCCAGCACCAAACCCGGCAACAGGCCTGATTCGGGCTCCCCCAGCGCCTGCGACGACACCTGCTGAAACTGCGCTCGCACCGCACCCGCCCAACGCTGATGGGCCGGTGGGCCACGGACTTTCGTCGGCGCGCCAGAGGTGGTGAGTGTGGCGACGGTCAGATCTGGCCTGCGAGGCTTCGACACCGTGAACACCGCAGATACCTGTTGCCCCGGAATCAATTCCAGCCATCCATCGATCGGGGCCAGCACGGTGGCACCGACTGTCGGGACCGAACGACCACGCACACCGACCACTGTCACCGCCACGACCACCCGGTCGGTGCGTGCGATGATCTTCGGATCGTCGGAGATCCGCACCGTGGCGGTTGCCTTGCTCCCCCGCACGCCATGATCTGCCAACGGATTCGACGCGATGTGATGCTGCCGGAGGACCATCGCCCATCCGAACCCGGCCAGAGTTCCGGCGAATCCGATCAGCAAGGGCAGCATCACCATTCGCGAGCCACGCATCATCGCGACGATCATCACGATCACGCTCAGCGAAGCCGTACCTGCCGCAGCGGCGGTGACCGGGATCGAACTGAGCACTCCCAGAGTCGAAATCAGCCAACTCCCGGCCGCAGCGGGCGCCAACCGCATGTCGAGCCGGGTGCGCATCCGACCAGTCGATGCCACAGAACCCGTCACACCGTGACCTTGCCCCGGAGTTTCTCCAGACGCCCGGGCCCGATCCCGTCGACCTCCGCCAGTTGGTCAATGGAAGCGAAGTTGCCGTTGGCCTGCCGCCAGGCGATGATCGACGCCGCGGTCACCGGTCCCACGCCGGGCAAGGTGTCCAGCTCGATCTCGGTCGCGGTGTTGATGTTGACCAGTCCCCCTGCTGCAGGTGCGGTCCCAGCCGGCGCGGAACCGGTTGGTGCAGGCGCCGCTGTCGTGGCACCGGTGCCCCCGGAACCGTCGACCGGAATCACCGCGCTGCGCATCTGCACTCCACCCTCCGGATCGGCGAACCCGACCAGGATCTGATCGCCGTCGCGAAGCGGCTGAGCCATGTTCAGCGACAACAGATCTGCGCCGTTCTTCGCACCGCCTGCCTTGCTGATGGCATCGGCCACCCGAGACTGCGGAGACAGACGGACCAGACCTGGCCGATGCACCAGACCCACCACACTGACCACGAGTTCGACTGGGGCCTGTGCACTTTCAGGAGCTGCCACACCTGCACTCGAACTGGTGATCGGTGCGGCCACCCCGGCAGTTGCGGGAAAGTTCACCGGAACCTGCGGACCCGTATCGCCACTGGCAAAGGCCGTGTACAAGGCGATGGCGGTGGCGCACAGCCCCACCGCAACCAGCGCGATGGCAGCCGCCGGTGTCGAGCGCCACCGACGCTTCAGTGGCCCTTCGGGGTCAAGGTAGTCGCCCTCCTCGGCCCACCGTGGCCGATACCCGTCATCGACCTCAGCGGGATCAGCGGGCTCAGGCTCGTACGACTGACTTCCATGCAACCACTGCGCCGACCCCAACCAGTCGGGCGCAGCAGGTTCAGACCGTGCCCCTTCAAACCGGGGCGCATCGATCTGCGCCGGTTCCGACGGCATCGGTTCCGACTGGGTCGGTTCGAACTGGGTCGGTTCGAACTGCCCCCACGGTGACTGCAGCGGTTCGGGTGGCGCCGCGGGTGAATCCGGTCCCGTCAAGCGATCGAGATTGCTTCTCATGGCCGAACCGTAGGAAACCGGCCCGCCACTTCACCTCGACAAAGCTGCCCCGACGCCGATCCTGTGGGCACAGCAGCGAACTGTGGACAACCTCGGCATCAGCCTCCAGACGCTCCACCTATACGAAGACGCTCCACATATTTGTGGAGCATCTTCGTACAGTTGGAGCGTTTGAGAAAGAGGGAAACTCAGGGGAGGTCGATCGGGTCCAGTGATGTCGCCACCGCGATACCCACGGCCCCGCTACCCACATGCCGCGACAACACCGGACCGAAATCGGACTGCACCAGCGAGGTGATGGTCAGCTTGGACTGCAGCGCTTCGATGATCTGCGCCGCGAGATCCGGTGCCTCACAATGCTGTACACCGAGGGTCACGGGCCGCTGGTCGGCGATCTCGACACCGGAATCGATGATCTTGGCGATGGCCTTGGACGTGGTCCGCTGCTTCTCCTTGAGGACCAGCGTCCCGTCGACCACTCTCAGAATGGGCTTGATCGCGAGCGCCGAGGCAAACAATCTGGTGGTGGCGCCGATCCGTCCACTCGACCGCAAATTCTCCAGTTGCTGCACACACAGCAGGCACTCTGTCGTCGACCCGACCCGGATCGCCGCTTCGTACACACGGTCCATATCGGCGCCGGCTTCGGCAGTCTGCGCCGCGGCAAGGGCAGAGAACCCGACCCCGAGCCCGACCGTCCGTGAGTCGACCACCCGGATGTGGCCCTGGAACTTCTCGGCAACCACACGCGCCGAACCCCACGTGCCACTGAACCGCCGGGACAGGTGGACCGCCACCACTCCGTCGCCGTCGCTTTCCTCGACGGCACGCGCGTACGCGGCCTCGAGGTCGGCGGGTGTCACACCCGAGGTGGTCGTCTGCGGGTTGTTGTAGATGTCGGGACCGATCTCGTCGACGTCTTCCCGCAGATCGAGATCCCCCGACAAGACATGCAACGGCACCTGCCTGATGCGGTACCGCTCGCGCAGCGCATTCGGCAGGCGTGCCGAGGAGTCGGTCACTATGACAACGGTCACAGGGACACGTTAGTCGTCGGTGCATCGGGAATCGTGAGGGCGTCGGAAGTCGTGAGGGCGCCGGACACGGCGGCCTGAACAAGATCAGCCACCTCGCGGTGACAACCGAAGCCCCAGTGAATGCCGTCCGGATTTCCTTCGCCGCGGTCGAAATGCGCCGCGGTCGGCGGCATCAGATCAACGAGCGGCACCTGCGCCGCCTGCGCCCACTCGGTCATTGCGGCCACCGTTTGTGGTCGCCCCTTGTGGACGTTGCCGTAGTAGGGACTGCGATGCGTCGACGGCAGGCAGGCCACCACCGGCAGGTCGGGCCGGATCGCGGTCAGGGCCTCGTGGATCTTGCCGAGATAGTCAGCTGTCAGCGCCGGTGGCAGTGCCAACGGCCAGCCGGTCCGGGCCAGCCGCGGCTGAAGCCACCCGTAGCCGTCACGGACGTACTGTCGCAACCACGGCGGCCGCACGTAGCGGATCTGCTCGCGCAAAGCGGTCGGTAACGGCGACGGCAGCGAATCCATCCCGCCGAAAGCAAAGACGACCGCGCTCGCCCTCGGGACCGCAGCCCAGATGTTCGGATCCTGGGTCAGTGCCCACCAGACGTCGCGGCTGGTCCAGCCGATCCGTCCGAACAGTTCGAGCTCCAGGCCCAACTCTTTGGCGACCAAGGTCGGCCAGATCCGCGGATCGTTGGCAGGCAATCCGCCCTTGGGCCCGTAGTAGGCCAGCGAATCCGACAGCACCAACAGACTGCCGCCCCCCGGCGACGCGATGTCCAGGCTCATTGCAAGCCGCTCACTGGACTGCCAGATCGGAGACCTCGGCGGACGCATTCCACACGTCGAGCCGCCAGGTGGTGTCGTTGTCTTCACCGTGCCCGCTGAGCTGGACCCAACTGGTGTTGGCCAGTCCACCGAACAGCGGCCAGTGACTGATGGGGAGTCCGAGCAGCCCGGCGGTCAGGGCCGCGATCGCCCCACCGTGTGCCACCAGGACAACCGGTGCGTCAGCGTTGTCGCCGCGACCCCAATCACCAAGTCCGGCAACGAGTTCCTCCACCAGAGGCATGCTCCGGCGGGCCACGTCGACGCGGCTCTCGCCACCGGGCGGGGTCCAGGTGGCGTCGTCGCGCCAGATGCGGCGGGCACCGGGCAGCAGTGCATCGACCTCGTGGTGGGTCAGCCCCTGCCACTCGCCGAGGTGGGTTTCGCGCAGCCGCTTGTCCAACCCGACCTCGAGGCCGACCTGCTCGGCCAGAGCAGCCGCGGTGTCTCGCGCCCGCCGCAGGTCCGAAGAGATGATCAGACGCGGTTCTCTGGCGGCGAGCACCTTGGCCGCGGCGGCGGCCTGCCGGATACCGAGCTCGGACAGATCGGTGTCGAGCTGTCCTTGCATCCGGCTTGTTGCGTTGTAGTCGGTCTGCCCGTGCCGAAGCAGCACGAGCCGACGCACGACCGGCGTCATCCGTTCAACGCTGGAGTCGTGTCCGTCCGGACGCAACAACTCATTCATTGTTCGAGCTTTCGGTGTCTTCGTCGTCACCGCCGGTCGCGATCACGGGGGTGTCGAGCCCTGGGATGTCGAGGACCGGGCAGTCCTTCCACAGACGTTCGAGGGCGTAGAACTCGCGCTCCTCTTCATGGAGTACGTGGATGACCACGTCGATGTAGTCGAGCAGCGTCCAGCGCCCTTCACGGGTGCCTTCACGCCGGACCGCCTTGTGGCCGGCTTCGCGCAGTTTTTCCTCGACCTCGTCAACGATGGCGCTGACCTGTCGTTCATTGTCGGCCGATGCGATGACAAAACAGTCGGTGATGACCAACTGCTCGGAAACATCGAGAACGATCACATTGGCGGCCAGTTTGTCGGCGGCCGCATGGGCGGCGACGGCGGACATGGCGACCGCCTCGGGTGAC
The DNA here is from genome assembly GCF_056786495.1 of Williamsia sp. Y853. Taxonomy (NCBI): domain Bacteria; kingdom Bacillati; phylum Actinomycetota; class Actinomycetes; order Mycobacteriales; family Nocardiaceae; genus Williamsia; species Williamsia sp. Y853. Next base: position 2,491,335 of record NZ_JBXCJC010000001.1, on the reverse strand, counting down.
GCTGTCACAGAGTGCCTTTCGATTGGTAGAGCTTTCTCTTACTGATGTACTGCACCACTCCGTCCGGTACCAGGTACCAGACCGGCCGTCCGGCCGCCGCACGCTCGCGGCAGTCCGTTGACGAAATCGCCAACGCCGGTATCTCCATCAGATGGAGGGTATCGGGAGGGAGCTTCTGCAGATGCCTGTCCAGATGTGCTGCGCCGAGTTCGTAGCCGGGACGGGAAACCCCGACAAAGCTCGACAACTCGAACAACACTTCCCAGTCCTGCCAAGACAAGATCGATGCCAGCGCGTCCGCACCCGTGATGAAGAACAACTCCGCGTCGGGGTTCATGCGGCGCAGATCACGCAGCGTGTCGACCGTGTAGGTGTCGCCTTCGCGGTCGAGGTCCACCCGGCTTACCGAGAACCGTGGGTTGGACGCGGTTGCGATCACGGTCATTAGATAGCGGTCTTCGGGCGGGCTGACCCCGGCGTCGGTCTTGAACTTCTGCCAGGGCCGGCCGGTGGGGACAAAGATGACCTCGTCGAGACCAAAGCGGTCCGCGACCTCGCTCGCAGCGACCAGGTGGCCGTTGTGGACGGGGTCGAAGGTGCCGCCCATGACACCGATCTTCCGACCTTTGGAGGCGCGGGAGAGGGGTGTCGTTTCGGGCATGAGGATTGAGTCTACTGATCAGCTCATACGGGCAGCAGGTTGGCGATCACCTTTGCCAGTTGGGAGGCGTTCCGGCATTCATGCATGTCAATCACATCGGAGTAGGTTGCGGCGATCGAGTCCCCCGAATCCCAGTTGACAGCGGCCTCCGGATTGAGCCAATAGGCATGCCTGGTGTGATCGACCATCTTGGTCAGCGCGTCGAGCTTCGGGTCGCGATAGTTGTTGCGGCCGTCCCCCAGGATGAGCAGCGCACCGCGTCGCGTCAGTGCGTCCAGATGCCCGTCGGCGAAGCCTGCGAACGCATGGCCGTAGTCGGAGTGACCGTCACGGGTGATCAGCCGGGCGTTCTTCACCATGTCGTGAATCGCAACGGCGACGTCGAGGTCGGGGCCGTCGAAGAACTCGGTCACCTCGTCCACGGTGTCGACGAACGCGAACACCCGGACCTTCGAAAACTGTTGCCGCAAGGCATAAACGAGCTGGAGAGTGAACTGGGAGAACCCGGCGACCGAGCCCGATACATCGCAGAGCACCACCAGTTCGGGGCGGCCCGGACGCGGCTTGCGTCGCACCAGATCGATCGGGACTCCCCCGGTGGACATCGATGCGCGCAACGTTTTGCGGACGTCGATCGCGCCGCGGTGGGCACGCCGCCTGCGGATCTCCAGTCGGGATGCGAGTAGGCGCGCCAACGGTGCGACGGTGCGACGGACCTCGGCGACCTCGGCCGCGCCTGCGGACAGGAAGTTGATCCGTTCGGGCAGGTTCGGCACCGCGTACTGCGACACCCGTTCGCGGCCGTTGCGCTCGGCCATCCGGCGTTTGGTCTCGTTGTCGATCAACGTCCGGAACTGCCTGACCCGGTCGGCGGCGGCCTTGCGGAAGACCGGATCTCTGCCGTCGGCCTCGGTGCCGCCGCCCGCGACGGCCATCGCCGCGGCGATCCGGGCGATCAGCGTCTGCGGATCAACCGCCGACATCGCCTGATAGGTGGAGTAGGCCGAATCCCGGGTCGCCTGATATTTGCCCATCTCCGCGACGATCATCGCCGCGAATCTGGCCAGCTCTGCCTCGGATTCCGGTGAATCGTCCGCCAGGAGTTCGGCGAGGCGGTCACGTACGGCCTCGGTCTTGATCTTGCCGTCGGCGTCCCGGGTGAACGCCTCGTCCAGGTCGCCGCTGCGGTCGCCGGCGCCGAGCGGGAACCACAGGTTGAAGACAGAATCGAAGACCCTGCGGTGCCCGTTGTCGTGGAGCAGCGTGCAGGCCATCCCCTCGCGGAAGCTTTCGCGGTCGAGAAGATCGAGGACCGCGGTTGCCTCCCCGGCGTCGATCAGGTTCGCAGGCCCGACCACGATCCCGCGGGCCCGGAGGTCGTCGACGAACCCGGTGAGCTGGGTGATGAAGGGAGCGGTCACGGTGCTCAGCTCAGCTTCAGTTCCTTGAGGGCGGTGGCCACGTCCGGACGGTGCTTGAGGACGACCCCCAGGGTTTGCGCGATGAGCGCGTTGTCGATCTCTGTTCCCGGCTTCTCGCCGACGCCCAGGGCCAGCAGCGTGTTGGCCCAGTCGATCGTCTCGGCCACCGACGGCTTCTTGCGGATGTCGAGGGTGCGCAGGACCCCGATGATGCGGACGAGTTCCTTCGCGACCGACTCGGCGAGCTGAGGCACCCGGCTGGCCAGGATTTCCCGCTCACGCGCCGCGTCGGGGAAATCGATGAACAGGAACAGGCAGCGGCGCTTGAGGGCCTCGGACAGCTCGCGGGTCGCATTGGACGTCAACAGCACGATCGGTCGCCGCGCGGCGGTGACCGTGCCCATCTCGGGGATCGTGATAGCGAAATCGCTGAGGACCTCGAGGAGCAGGCCTTCGATGTCGACGTCGGCCTTGTCGACTTCGTCGATCAGCAACACGGTCGGTCCGGGCTGGGTGATGGCTTTCAGCAGCGGACGCGGCAACAGGAACTCGTCGGAGAAGATATCGGCCTTGGTCTCGTCCCAGCCGCGCTGGCCGGTCGCCTGGATCGCCAGGATCTGCTTGGCGTGGTTCCACTCGTAGAGCGCGCGGGCCTCGTCGATGCCCTCGTAGCACTGCAATCGCACCAGATCGGCGCCCGTGGACTGCGCGATCGCACGCGCCAACTCGGTTTTGCCGACACCGGCGGGGCCTTCGACGAGCAGCGGTTTACCCAGCCGGTCGGCAAGGAACACCGACGTCGAGGTTGCCTCGTCGGCCAGGTACCCAACGCCGGCTAGCGTCTCGCGTACGCCGGGCACGTCGGTGAAACTGGGCTCTACGGCCATCGTTTTTGCTCCTGGGTATCTGGTTGGACGGGCAGCGGGTTCAGGGCCGGCGGCTTGGGCTAGCGGGGCCGGGTCTGGCCGTTGCCCCAGGCGATCCACTTGGTGGAGGTCAGTTCTGGGAGACCCATCGGGCCACGGGCGTGCAGCTTCTGGGTGGAGATGCCGATCTCGGCACCGAATCCGAACTGCTCGCCGTCGGTGAACGCGGTGGAGGCATTCACCATGACAGCTGCGGCGTCGACGCGCTGGGTGAACTCCGTGGCCGCAGCCAGGTCGGCGGTGACGATCGCCTCGGTGTGGCTGGTGCCGTATCGATCGATGTGGTCGACGGCCTCGTCGATACCCGCGACGATCTTCACGGCGATGTCGAGCGTCAGGTACTCATCGGCCCAATCGGTTTCGGTGGCCGGGACCATGCCCGGTTCGTCGCCGTGGATGATCACCCCGGCGCTCTGCAACGCCTGGGTCAGTCGGGGCAACGCGGCCGGGGCGATCGCCTGATCGATGAGGACGGTCTCGGCGGTGTTGCAGACACTGGGCCGCCGGGTCTTGGAGTTGAGGACGAGGTCCTCGGCCATGTCGAGATCAGCCGCCGAGTGAATGTAGATGTGGCAGTTGCCGGTTCCGGTTTCGATGGTCGGCACCGTGGCGTTCTCGACCACTGCCTTGATCAAGCCGGCACCACCGCGTGGGATCACCACGTCGACGAGCCCGCGGGCCCGGATGAGGTGGGTGACGCTGGACCGGTCTTCCGACGGCAGCAATTGCACCGCATCGGCAGGCAGACCGGCGGCGGTCAGGGTGTCGCGCAGGATCCGGACGAGTTCGGCATTCGAACTGGCCGCCGACGACGAGCCACGCAGCAGCGCCACATTGCCCGACTTGAGCGCGATGCCGAACGCGTCGACGGTGACATTGGGGCGGGCTTCGTAAACCATGCCCACCACACCGAGCGGTACCCGCACCTGCCGCAACTGCATGCCGTTGGGCAGGGTTTTGCCCGCGATCACATCGCCGATCGGGTCGGGCAGTCCGGCCACCTGGCGCAGTCCGGTGGCGATGCCGTCGATCCGATCGGCCGTCAAACGCAGCCGATCGATCAGGCTGGCCTCGGTCCCGGCGGCCTCGGCCCTCGCGACATCTTCGGCGTTGGCGGCCAGGATCGAATCAGCCTGCCTGAGCAATGCCTCGGCGGAGTCGTGCAGAACCCGGTTCTTCTGATCGGTGGTCAGGCCCGCGAGCACGCGAGATGCGGCTTTGGCGGCGGTCGCCTGGCCGCGCACGATCTGTTCGATGTCGGCCGGAGTCGTGGTGGTGGCACTCATTTATCCAGAATAGGTGGTGATGAGATCGACGTTCTCGCCGACCGACACCTCACCGGCTTCGATCCTTGTCCTCACTCTTCGTCGAACGACCCGTGTCGACCCGCTCCCCCGGCGAACCGGGTCGCGCCTGCAACGGTCTCTGTCGACAGTGACCTCACGCCATGGCCGTACTCGTTGAGGATGGCGTCCTCTTCACAGAGCCCTTCCTGTTCGAGCACGGAGAGCCGGTCGTGGCGCATGCAGGTCTGTGGGAACGCGGCCAGTTCGTGGGCGAGTTGCCGGGCCGCCGACACCGCTTCGCCGGCCGGCACCACCCGGTTGACCAGCCCCATCTGACCGGCTTCGCCCGCTGACACCGGGCGTCCGGTCAGGATCAGGTCCATGGCCCGCGACATTCCGATCAATTGCGGTAGCCGCACGGTGCCGCCGTCGATGAGCGGTACACCCCATCGACGGCAGAACACTCCGAGAACGGCGCCTTCGTCGGCGACCCGGAGGTCTGCCCACAACGCGAGTTCCAAACCGCCTGCCACCGCATGCCCGTCGATGGCCGCGATGACGGGCTTGGACAATCGCATTCGAGTCGGCCCCATCGGACCGTCGCCATCGGCCGCCACCCGGTTCACGTTGCGACCGGATGCCACGGCCTTGAGATCGGCGCCGGCGCAGAATGTTCCGCCCTCACCGTGCAGCACCGCCACCGACGCATCGGGATCGACGTCGAAGGCCCGGAAGGCGTCGGCCAGGGCCTGCGCTGTCACGCCGTCAACGGCGTTCCGAATCTCAGGCCGGTTGATGCTGATCATGGTCACCGGACCGTCTCGGTCCACCTTCACCGGCATAGATATCGGCGCGGATGTCATCTCGGCCACCTCCCGGGGTCGGGTCACCCCCGAACGTAGCCGGTTACGCAGTCGGCGAAAAGACCTCTGCCGCCAATCCTGCGGGCCGGTCGGGCAACCACAACTGCAGTGGCATCTCACAGGGTGCGGCCAGCACGTCACCGGGCAAGATATCCGCCGGGCGCGGCAGGGTGAGCGCGCATTCTCGCCCCTTCGAACCGATGTCGGTCGACTCCACTCGTGCAGTCGATACCCGGCCGATCAAGCGGGCCTCGGACCAGACCAGTTGCACTCGTTCGGCAGCGAAATCGACGCAGATCATCCGACGGCGTGGACCGATGGTGCGGGCTTCCACCACGCGCATCATCACCACGCCTCGCCCCGGAGTGCGACTCGGATAGACCGCGGGCGTTCCCGACAATTCGATGAGGTGTGTCATCGACAGACCGTCGACAAGAACGTCCGTCACGGTGGTGGTTGTGTGGTCGGGCCACAAAGAACTGTTGATCGGGTCCGGGATGCTCGCGCGCAGGGTCGGCAAGATCGTCGTGAGTGTCACAGATCCACCTGCTGGAGTGGGTCGGGATCGAATTCTGCACTGGGACGCGGCTTTTGATGTGGTCTCACGTCTATCGTTCTACCCATCGTCCCGGGGCTTGAATACATCGCGCACCAAGTTCTAACGATATCTTTGCGCGCCATCCCCACACGGGACATTCGACTCATGTATTCGGGACGCAGTCCGTGCACAATTGTCAGGTGGGGTGTCAACGCACCCAACGGCTCCGAGGAACGCTAACGTAATTCGGATAGGTCCATCAGCAGGCGGAAGGCAACGATCATCATCGATTCTGAAGGCCCGACACCGCAACCCATTCTGACGCGGCTACCGGAAACCTCCATCTTCCTGGTTGCCACTGTCAAGGAGGGCGCCGAAGCGCAGGTCTGGGATTTCCTTTCCGGTGTCACCGGGCTCATCCGATCGGTCGCCACACGAGTTCCCGATTCCCAGCTGACGTGTGTGGTCGGCATCGGGTCAGACGTCTGGGACCGACTGTTCACCGGTCGGCGGCCCGCTGGCCTGGCCCCCTTTGTCCCGCTGCAAGGTGCGGTGCACACGGCACCGGCAACAGACGGCGACCTGCTCTTCCACATCCGCGCCAGGCCCATGGACACCTGTTTTGAGATGGCCAAGCAGATCACCGATGCACTCCAGGGCGCCGTAACCGTGGTCGACGAAGTCCACGGATTCCGGTTGTTCGACATGCGCTCGATGGTCGAGTTCGTCGACGGCACCGAAAACCCTGATGGTCCCGCGGCCGTGCGGGCAGTGATCGTCGACGCCGACGACGACCCTGACTTTGCCGGTGGCAGTTATGTCTTGATCCAGAAGTATCTGCACGACATGGCTGCCTGGAAGGCGACAGGCACCGACGAGCAGGAACGGGTCTTCGGCCGGACCAAGTGGGACAACATCGAAATGGACGACGACACCAAACCGTCCAATTCCCATACCGCGCTGACTGTCATCGAAAACGAAGACGGTGAGCAGGTGCAGATCGTGCGCTACAACATGCCATTCGGCACGGTGGGCCAGGACGAGTTCGGAACGTTGTTCATCGGCTACTCGGCCGGTCCTGAAGTGACCGACGAAATGTTGCGCAACATGTTCATCGGTAAGCCCGAGGGCAATTACGACCGGCTACTCGACTTCTCCACCGCCGTCACCGGTAGTCGCTACTTTGCGCCCACCATCGAATTTCTCGACGATCCGCCCGAGCTCCCGACCGGTGAATCCGAAACGGCTGAAGACGACACGAACGATCCCGAAACCATCACCACCGACACGGTCCCCGACTTGGGGTCGCTTCGAATCGGCGACCTCTCCCGGCGCCGGCAGTTGACCACGGAGGAAAAATGAACAACCTGCACCGCGAACTCGCGCCGATCTCTGCTGCGGCCTGGAAAGAGATCGAGGAGGAGGCGACCCGAACCTTCAAGCGCAACAGTGCCGGTCGTCGACTCGTCGACGTCAACGGTCCGCACGGGTTGGAACTCGCCGCGGTCACCACCGGACGTCGCCTTCCCATCGACGCACCGCGCGCTGGTATCGAAGCCAGCGCCCGCACGTCGCAGTCGATCATCGAATTGAAGGTTCCGTTCACGGTCAGCCGCCAGGCAGTCGACGACGTCGACCGCGGTGCGCAGGACTCCGATTGGGATCCGGTCATCGAGGCGGCGCGCAGCCTTGCCCAGGCCGAGGACCGCGCCATCTTCGAAGGCTATTCCGCCGCAGGCATCGCGGGCATCCGCAGCCAGGCCCCGGGCGATCCGATCAAGCTACCCAGCGATGTTCGCGAATACCCCGAGGCGATCAGCCAGGCGTTGAGCCGGCTCCGCCTGTCGTCGGTGAGCGGTCCGTACTCGTTGGCACTGAGCGCCGACGTGTGGTTGAAGGTCAACGAGACCTCCAATCATGGCTACCCGATCATCCAGCATCTGCAGCGCGTGATCGATGGCGACATCATCTGGGCCCCTGCCATTGATGAGGCGTTCCTGCTGAGCACCCGTGGCGGCGACTTCGATCTCACCATCGGACAAGACGTTTCGATCGGCTACGACTCCCACGATGCGAACGGAATCAACCTGTACTTCCAGGAGTCCTTCACCTTCCTCGTCTACACCGGTGAGGCAGCGGTTCCGTTTGTGACCACCGGTATCTGAACGGCTCCAACTCGGGCCGGCGCCGCTTCTTCGACCCGCGGCGTCGGCCGAGGTCGGTGTTGAACACCCATCGCCTCCACAGGTCTAGATCTCTGACGATTTCGGCGATCCATAATCCCTGAAATCGGTCCTCTCAAGCGGTTTCAAGATCACATTCTTGCGCCCCCATCGCTGCGTGCACGCCACTGTCCGACCACGCCGATACCGCGCAGAAACCGTGACCGCCTCAACGAGGCTCCGCGACTCGGCTCGGCTCGGCGCACGAACTTCACGTGAACGCTGCCGACCCCTTGCGAACACACAAATCACAGCAGACCGCCTGGTCCAGACCTTGCCGGTCGCTCCCGCGTGCCCATTTTCTCAATCACCAATGGAACACTCTTCCCAACTATAAGAATTGCATTCCGAACGAGCAGAATGCTATTCTCGCACGGAACGAGGAGGCCTCCATGGCATGGGATTTTGAGACCGACCCGCAGTACCAGGCGAAACTGGACTGGGCCGATGAATTTGTCCGCGAAGAAGTCGAACCACTCGATCACGCGTGGCCGCATATGCAGTTCGTCCCGCTCGACGGGGGACGTCGCAAGGCGATCGACCCTCTCAAGCAGCAGGTTCGTGATCAGGGTTTGTGGGCGACCCATCTGGGCCCGGACCTGGGCGGTCAGGGCTACGGCCAGCTGCAGCTGGCCCTGCTCAACGAGATCCTGGGCCGTTCGTCGTGGGCGCCGATCGTGTTCGGCTGCCAGGCGCCCGACACGGGCAACGCCGAGATCATCGCCCACTACGGCACCCCGGACCAGAAGAAGCAGTACCTGCAGCCGTTGCTCGACGGCGAATGCTTCTCGAGCTACTCGATGACCGAGCCGCAGGCCGGCGCCGATCCGACGCAGTTCAAGACCAGCGCGGTCCGCGACGGCGATCACTGGATCATCAACGGCTACAAGTACTTTTCATCGAACGCCAAGACCGCGTCGTTCCTCATCGTCATGGTTGTCACCAACCCTGAGGTGAGCGCGTACAAGGGCATGTCGATGTTCCTGGTCCCCACCGACACCCCGGGCGTCATCATCGAACGCAACGTCGGACTGTTCGGCGAGCCGATGGATGAAGGCACCCACGCCCTGATCCACTACGACAACGTCCGCGTCCCCGACAGCGCACTGCTCGGCGGCGAAGGTCAGGCGTTCGCGGTGGCGCAGACCCGGCTCGGCGGTGGCCGGATCCATCACGCGATGCGCACGATCGGGTTGGCGCAGAAGGCGATCGACATGATGTGCGAGCGGGTGCTGAGCCGCGAGACCGCCGGCAGCCGGCTGGCCGACAAGCAGTTCATCCAGGGCTACATCGCCGACTCGTACGCCCAGTTGGCACAGTTCCGGTTGTTCGTGCTGAACACGGCCTGGAAGATCGACAAGTACAACGATTACAAGAAGGTCCGTAAAGACATCGCCACCGCGAAGGTGGTCATGCCCACGGTCCTGCACGACATCGCTTGGCGGGCAATGCAAGTACACGGCGCCCTCGGTGTGACCAACGAGATGCCGTTCCTGACCATGGTGCACGGCGCCGCGGTGATGGGTCTGGCCGACGGCCCGACCGAGGTCCACAAGATGACCGTCGCCAAGCAGGTATTGCGCGACTACACCGGCACCGACGACCTGTGGCCCACCGAGTGGATCCCTCGCAAACAAGCTGCAGCCAAAGCCAAATACGCCGAATTTCTCGAACTCGAAGTGGGGAACCTCTGATGGACCTGATTAAGCTCGCGGACTGGATGGACGAGGCCGGACTGCCCGGCAAGGGCGAACCGCTCGAGGCCAAGTTCCTCTCCGGCGGAACGCAGAACGAAATCTACAAACTCACTCGCGGAGAACATGTTTCGGTGATCCGGATGCCGCCGACCGCCGCGCCGGCCGACCGCGATGAGGGCATCATGCGCGAATGGCGCATCATCGAGGCCCTCGAGGGCACCGATGTGCCGCACACCGAAGCGATTGCTGCTTGCTCCGACACCTCGGTCCTGGGGCGCTCGTTCTACCTGATGGGCTACGTCGACGGCTGGTCGCCGATGGACAACAAGCAGTGGAAGGAACCCTTCACCTCCGACCTCGAATTGCGAAAAGGCCTGGCATATCAGCTGGCCGAGGGTATCGCGCTGCTGTCGAAGGTCGATTGGAAGGCCCAGGGCCTCGGCGATCTGGGCCGGCCCGACGGCTTCCACGAACGCCAGGTGTCGCGGTGGACCCGATTCTTCGATCGGATCAAGGGCCGTGAACTCGAGGGTATGAGCGAGGCCACCGCCTGGCTGAACGCTCACAAGCCGATCGACTTCATCCCCGGAATCATGCACGGCGACTACCAGTTCGCCAATGTCATGTTCAAGGAAGGCGCCCCGGCCCAGCTCGCCGCTATCGTCGACTGGGAGATGGGTACCGTCGGCGACCCGAAGCTGGACCTGGCCTGGATGGTTCAGGGCTGGCCCGAGGACACCAACGCACCCGAGGCATCGAAGGCGAGCTATGTCGACCTGTCCGGGATGCCCTCGCGCGATGAGATAGTCAACCACTACTCCAAGGTGTCGGGCCGCCAGGTCGACGATCTGGACTACTACCTGGTGCTGGCCAAGTGGAAACTCGCCATCATCCTCGAGCAGGGTTTCCAGCGTGCCGGTGACGACATCAAGTTGCAGGCCTACGGCCCGGTCATCACCAAGCTGATGCGGGAAGCAGCCGAGTTCGCAGCATCGAGCGACTACAAGTCATGATCACCAGGACCGGGAAAAGCGCTGACGAACTCATCACAGAGCGGCGCGGGGCTGTCCTGGTCCTGCGTCTGAACCGACCTGAGGCCCGAAATGCGATGACCGGCAGCCTGCTTCGCGGTATCGGCAGCGCCGCGCTCGAGGCAGAAGCCGACCCGGAGATCCGCGCCATCGTCCTGACCGGGACCGGCGACCGCGCCTTCTGTGCCGGAATGGACCTCCGCGACTTCGCCGACGGTGGCAACTTCACCTCCGAAGGCTTCACCCGCCTCGCTGCCGGCGGCCTTTCCGTGCCGGTGATCGGTGCCGCCAACGGCACCGCCATCGGCGGTGGCCTCGAACTGCTCCTCGGCTGCGACATCATCGTCGCGTCGTCCACAGCCGAGTTCGGGCTACCCGAGATCAAGCGCGGCCTCTTCCCCGCCGGCGGCGGGACGTCCCTCGGAACCCGCATCCCGCTGGGTATCGCCTTCGAGATGACAATGACCGGCGACTATTTCACCGCCGACCGGGCATACCAGATCGGCCTGGTCAATGCCGTCGCCGCACCGGAAGACGTGCTGGACAACGCCATTGCCTACGCAGAACGCGTCGCGGCCAACGCTCCTCTGGGCCTGGCAGCCTGCAAAGAGCTCGTCCGACTCTCGGTCACCGACGCCGCAGCCGCCGAAAAGCGGCTCGCCCAGCAGCGCGAGATCGTCTTCCGCAGCGACGACGCCAAAGAAGGCGCCCTGGCATTCATCGAGAAACGCGAACCGAACTGGCAGGGACGGTAGCACTGCGATGTGTACCGGCGTGCCCGGATAGGAACCGGCAAACAACGAACGCACCTGAGTACATGCGTCCCGTTCCCCGTGCTCCAGACAACATTTGATGACACGCAACGGGTCCGGATCAGCCATGCCCTCCCAGGCATCATCATCGCGAAACCATCGCCCGGAAATCCCTCGTCGTTTCACCAACTCTCTTGCGGTAGAGCATCTCTCGCCGAAAACAATTTGGATCGATTTCTCCGGAAACCTTCACATTCCACCCTTCCAGCGGTATGGTCTTCTCCAGATCAGTGATTTGCGTCACGGGTGCCGCGAATCCTGGCGCGTTCCCCACCATCTGAAGACATCGACCACCATGGTCCGACACAGGTTCCCTGCAAGACTGTTGCACTACAACGTTTTTCGTGTTCAGGCCCGCACCGACAGCGTCTACCGCCAGTCAACCGATGAAACCGAACGGGAATCGTAACGGTCTGAAATCGCACAATGATTCAGCTACGAATTGAGGCAATCGTGAAGGTAAAGGTCGACCCAGAACTATGCCAAGGGCACACGTTGTGCGCGATGGCCGCACCGGACGTGTTCGATCTGAGCGATATCGATGGTCATGCGACGGCAATCGACGGTGATGTTCCTGCCGATCTCGAGGAGAGTGTGCGAGAGGCTGTCCGTTCCTGCCCGGAGCAGGCAATCAGCACCTTTTCGGGCGACCCCCAATCCGCAAACGCCGCCGGCAAGACACCAGAGAGGACAGCGCGATGAGCACCGACAACGTTGCAGCACAGACCAATCGCAGGGCACCGGTATTCCAGTTCGACCGGCACGCAGCGGACTATCGCGACAACTTCTCGAAGATCACCGAGGAGATGCAGTCCAAGTGCCCGATGGCCTGGTCTGACACCTACGACGGCCACTGGGTTGCCGCAGGTGCCGAAGAAGTCTTCACCCTCGCCCGATCGGTCGGATTGTCAAACGACAACGACATCAAGGGAGTCCGCCGCGGATACAAGGGGATCATGATCCCGACTGCGATCAGGTCGGCAGGCCGCATCCGTGGCGGCATCCTGGAAATGGATGATCCCGAACATCGCGAATTTCGCGCGATCCTCAACCCCTATCTGTCGCCCGCTGCCATCAAGAAGTGGGTCCCGATCATCGATGAGGTGATCCGAGCCAGCATCGACGAGAAGATCGAAACGGGCAGCATCGATTTCATCGATGATCTGGCGAATATCGTTCCGGCAGTCATCACGCTGGCCATGCTGGGCATCCCGGTTGTGAAGTGGACCGCCTACTGCGAACCTGTGCACGCGGCCATGTACACCCCGCCTGATTCGCCCGACATTCAGCGGATCAGTGCCCTGCACCAAGCCATGGGTGCAGACCTCCTGCTCAATCTCCATGAAATCCGGGAGAACCCGCGGCCCGGGCTCGTCGACGCGATTGTCCGCGCCACCATCAACGGCGAGAAGCCGGACGATGCAGAGCTTCTCGGCGTCATCAGTCTGCTCATTGGCGGAGGGTTCGACACGACCACAGCACTGACGTCCCACTCGATTGAATGGTTGTCACAGAATCCCGACCAACGCGAGATCCTCAGCCGGGAGCGGGACACGATGTTGGACTCGGCGACGGAAGAGTTTTTACGCTTCTTCTGTCCGACACCCGGTGACGGCCGCACCTTCTCCGAAGACGGTGAAATCAACGGCATCGAGTTCAAGGAAGGTGAGCGCCTGTTCCTCTCGTGGGCGATGGCCAACCGGGATCCATCGGTCTTCGACGAGCCCAACAAGGTCGATCTCGAACGTACAGCCAACCGGCACTTGAGTTTCGGACTGGGCGTCCACCGCTGCATCGGGTCGAACCTGGCGCGAACAGTGTTCAAGCGCATGCTCGTGGCAGTGCTCGATCGGATGCCGGACTACCACTGCGACCCAGAAGGCGCCGTGCACTACGACTCCATCGGCATGATCCAGGGCATGCGTCAACTCCCGGCCACCTTCACCCCCGGCCCGCGAATCGGCGCCGGACTCGACGAGACGCTGGTGAAAATTCAACGGATCGTCGACGAGCAGGGGCTCGCCGCACCGATCACGGCACAGAAGTAGGACCGACACAGCTCTAAGTCCACCACCTGAATTGACGAGGTTGCCGACATCTCTGCGCAACCATGGAGAGGATCGATCCCCGATGAACATTGACGACATGGTGATGGTCAGCATCGACGACCACGTGGTCGAACCTGCCGACATCTTCGAAAAGCACTTCCCCAAGCACCTCATGGACCAGGCGCCGAAACTGACCGCCAATCCACGGAACCCGCGGGTCCAGGCCTGGCAGTTCCAGGACAAGGTGGTCGGCAGCTCCGGACTCAACGCCGTCATCTCGTGGCCGAAGGGTGAATGGGGCATGGACCCCACCGGGTACGCCGAAATGCGACCGGCCGTCTACGACATGGACCTGCGCGTTCGGGACATGGACGCCAACGGCATCCTCGCCTCCACATTGTTCGCCACCTTCCCCGGCTTCGCCGGCACCCACCTGGCGAGCCTGCCCGACAAGGCCCTGTCGCTGGCGGCCTGCAGGGCGTTCAACGACTGGGTGGTCGGCGAGGTCCCCGACGCCCATCCCGGCCGCTTCATCCCGCTGGGCATCCTCCCCTTCTTCGACATCGACGAGTCGGTCCAAGAGGTCCACCGCCTGGCCGCCATGGGATGCCGGTCGATCAGTATCCCGGAGACGCCCTACGGGTCGGGCTACCCCGACTTCGCGTCCGGCTACTGGGACCCGATCTTCGCCGCATGCGTGGAACACGGAATCGTCCTGAGCCTGCACATCGGTGGCGGCTTCAGCCTGATCCAACGGCCGGAAGGGGCCAACATCGACAGCATGATGGTGTTGACACCGCTGATCTCCACCATCGCCGCAACCGACATAATGCTCAGCGGAGCCTTCCAGAAGTTCCCTGAACTCAAGATTGCCATGAGTGAGGGCGGCATCGGATGGGTCGCACCGTGGCTCGACCGGCTGGAGCGCAATATCGTCAATCAGTCGTGGACCGGATTCACGTTCCTACCCAGGGGTAAAACACCTACCGACGTGTGGCGAGACAACTTCCTCGCCTGCTACATCACCGAGCCCAGTGGTCTCAGCAACCGCAACAAGTTGGGCATCGACACCATCGCCTGGGAGTGCGACTACCCGCACTCGGACTCCACCTGGCCCCGGTCACCGGAGATCCTGAAGGCCGAGCTCGACGATTCCGAGTGCTCGGACGACGAGATCAACAAGATCACCCATCAGAATGCCGCGAACTTCTTCGGCTGGGATCCGTTCAAACACATTGCGCGCGAGGACGCCACAGTGGGCGCACTCCGTGCTCGCGCTACCGACGTCGACATCCGCGAGACGTCCAAAGAGGAATACCGCCGCCGCTACGAACTCGCTGCCACGCAGTAGCGGCCACGGCAACAGGCAATTCCCGAGCGTCGCGACGCCCCAACCGTCCAGGAAAGTGATTTCATATGCGCGCTGCAATCTGTTCGGACTACGGGACCCCCGAGACCATCACGATCGAAGCACTCCCCTCACCCCCATTGGAGGCAGGGCAGGTACGGATCCGCATCGAGTCCGCAGCCGTCAACTTCTCGGACGTACTACTGGTGGCCAACAAGTATCAGGTCACCGTCCCGACGCCATTCACTCCCGGCAGTGAATTCGCCGGCGTGGTGGCCGAAGCCGCCGACGGAGTCGACTCGGTCGCCGTGGGCGAGCGCGTTGCGGGTACCGGGTTCGTCGGCGCCTTCGCCGAGGAGATCATCATCGCCTCCGACAAGCTCACGCTCCGCCGGATCCCGGACGGTGTAGAGACGCGCGTCGCCGCAGCCTTCGGGGTGGCCCACCGGACGGCGTACCACACGCTCCGATCGGTGGCTCACCTCAAGCCTGGCGACGAATTGATCGTTCTCGGTGCCGGTGGTGGCGTCGGAATCGCAGCCGTTCAGCTCGGCGTTGCACTCGGCGCAACGGTCACCGCAGTAGCGTCGAGCACCCAAAAGCTCGACGTGGCAGCGTCGTACGGCGCAAGCAACCTCATCAACCATCGCACCGACGATCTGCGAACGGCATTGAAGGCTGCGCTCCCCCAAGGTGCCGATATCGTTGCTGATCCGGTGGGTGGCGATCTCTCAGAGCCTGCTCTGCGGGCACTACGCCCGGGCGGTCGCTTCATCACGATAGGGTACGCATCCGGTGTCATTCCGAAGATTCCGCTCAACCTGATATTGGTAAAAGGTGTGCAGGTCAACGGTTTCCAATTCAAAGACATCCCGCCGGAAGAGTTCCGCCGAAATGAGGCCGAGCTCACCGATCTACTCGTCTCCGGGCGTGCGGTCCCGCACATCGGCGCCGAGTTCCCACTCGACAAGACCGCAGACGCTCTCCGGATGGTCGCAGATGGTCAAGCGATTGGAAAAGTGCTCATCGACCTGACTGCCTGACGTCAGTCCACACCAACAACAGTTTCGGGAAGCCCGGGAACGGTGTTCCCGGGCTTCGCCTTTGCGAGATCATCGTTCTCAAAACCAAGAATGGAGTAGGTGTCCCCATGGGAGATGACTTAGGAGCCAACGGTTTACGATTCGAGCGCGACGGTTCCATCGGATGGTGCACCATCGATCGGCCGTCGGCTCGAAACGCATTCACCCCTGCGATGTATTACGGCTTGAAACGAGCGGTTCGCCTCGTCAACTCCGATCGGGACCTGGCCGCGCTGATCATCACCGGAGTCGACGACGTATTTGCACCCGGCGGCGATCTGGGTGGACGCACCGAGCCTGGTGACAACCTGCCGGAGGGCCTTTCGGGCAGCGATGTCGTACCCTTCCTGACCATCCGGGACAGCCGCGCACCAGTGATTTCCGCCGTCAACGGAATCTGTCAGGCCGGCGGACTACTGGTTGCGATGATGTCCGACATCGCCGTCGCCAGCGACCGGGCCACGTTCCGCGTGCCCGAACTGTTGCGCGGAATCCCGGACGCGACCTTCGCCGCCGCTTTGCCCGCACATGTCGGACTCGCGGCAGCACGCGATTTGATATTGTCCGCACGCAAATTCGATGCGGCGGAGGCACTGCGACTCGGGGTGATCTCCAGGGTGGTGCCGCACGAAGACCTGCGGTCGGCCGCACTCCAGGCAGCACGTGAGATATTGCAATCGGCGCCGATCGCACGAGCTCAGGTCAAACGAATGCTCAACGAGCGATACGGGCTGTTCGACTACGAGACGATGTTCGGCGCGCTCGAAACGTCGCAAGAGCCGCGCGAGGGAATGCGAGCATTCATGGAAAAGCGTGATCCGAATTGGATTCCGGCGAACCTGCCGAGCTGACACTAGAAAAACATTCGAGGCCGTCATCCGGAGATGACGGCCTCGAATACTTTTACCCTTTACCCAATCAACGCGGCTTGGAATACTCCGACTTCACAGCCATGATCCGCATTGTCGGGATCGGTCCATAACTCAGCGAATCCGACATGTTCAACTGCTTCGCCGCCGCCGCGAGATGTACATTTTCCTTCGCCTTGTGGGGATCACCCTCGAGTTCGTAGAGCGTCACCGACGGACCGCCGTCTGGATCCGCCGCCACGAGTCGAGTTCCGGCGACAAACCCGTCAAGCGCCACCACCTCCGGTATGTGGACCTCGTCGTACCATTTGTTGAATTCGTCCAATCGATCAGGATGGGAAGGATGTGATTCAACCAGCAAGTAATGCTTCATGCGAATTCCTGACTGTTAGAAGTGTTGTGAAGAAGCGACTTCAGACCCGTACAACCCAGCCGCCGTCAATGTTGAGAGTGTGGCCGGTCACCCAGTCACTGCCCGACGAAACGAGGTACAGCAGACCCGGATTCAGCTCCTCCGGTTCTCCGAAGGGGAACGGAATTGCGTGTTTGACCATTTCCTTGAGCTCCGGGGGCGATGCGATCGAGCCGGCTTCCGTGTTGACCATGCCCGGCGCGATCGCATTCACCCGAATCCCGAACGGCGCCAACTCCCGCGCCAGTGACACCGTCATGCTCACCAACCCCAGCTTGGTAACGCCATATGCCTGTGCGGCCATGAATGCACCACTCGACGACTGGTTCACGATCTTGCCGTAGCCGCGCTCCTTCATGTACGGCACCACTGCACGACTACAAAGGAGCGGACCGGTGAGATTCACTGCGAGAGTGCGGTTCCAGAGTTCGAGATCCATCATGGTGAGGGACCCTTCACCGACCACCTCTGCCATCAACCCCGCATTGTTCACCAGGATGTCGACCGACCCGAAATGATCGGCCGCGGTGGCCGCCATCTCTTTTGTACTGGCTTCGTCGCTCACATCGACACGAACAGGGAGGACGCGATGGCCTGCCGCGGACAGCTTCTCAGCTGCCGCGGTCGCGGCTTCGAGATTCACGTCAGCCAAAACCACGGCTGCACCCGCCTCGGCGAGCCCCTTCGAATACGTACTGCCAATCCCTCCTCCGGCTCCGGTGACGATGGCCACTTTGCCTTGCAACAGCTGATTATCGGTCATTGATTCCTTCTTCATCAGACTTTTCGGGTGACTCCACCGTCGACACGAATGATCGCCCCTGTGGTGAAACTTGATGCAGCACTGGCCAGATGGAGTGCTAGTGGACCGATCTCTTCCGGTCGTCCCATGCGCCGAAGTGGCACGAACGGCGCATCTTCCCCCTCGGCCGGCGCCCAAGACTTGGAGATATCCGTCCGGAAGGGACCGGGCAGAATGGCGTTGACCCGCACTGTCGGCGCAAATGCATCGGCCAATCCAACTGTCAGGGCATTGAGACCGGCCTTGGCACATGCGTAGGGCAACTCCCTGACGCTGGCGACGAGGGATCCGGCAGTACCGATATTGATGATGGAACCGCCGCCGTTCTCGGCCATGTGGGTTCCGGCGCGGACGGCCAATCTGAAGGGCCCCTTCAGATTAACTCCGAGCGTCTTGTCGTACAAGTCCTCGGTGATGTCATCGAGATTCTTGTAGGGCGGTGACATACCGGCGTTGTTCACCAGCACGTCGAGTCTGCCGAAGTGTTCGAGTGTCCGGTCGATCAGACGCTCACAGTCATCCCAATGTCCGACGTGACACGCAATCGGAAGTACCTTGCGCCCAGTCGATGCCATCACTTCGTCGGCGGCGCGCTCGCATGAGTCGAGCTTCCGGGACGCGATCACGACGTCTGCTCCCGCTTCGGCAAGAATTTGGGCAACCGCTCTACCAATGCCACGGGATCCACCCGTGACGATCGCAACTTTTCCGGCCAGGTCGTGGAGATGTTCCAAAGTGTTCACAGAGGTCAATCATGCCCGATGTGAACACGTTTTGAATAGCCCCTTTTCGGTTTTGAGAACGGAATTTACAACATCGTTCCGCCGGCCTCAGATCCCCGAAGAACCTCGCCGGTGAATTGCGTATACTAGCCATACACAACTCGATTCGGCGTCTTATCGAAACAGTTCTGTCAACGATTTCGATCCGGAATTATCGGACGAAGCAGAAAAGGCCACCTGGTACGCCGAAGTCTCGGAAAGTTTCGACTCCGCTGTTCTTTTTTTTCGAGAGTTGTGTTCTCCTACTAGGGTCACGCGCTT
The DNA here is from genome assembly GCF_056786495.1 of Williamsia sp. Y853. Lineage (NCBI taxonomy): Bacteria > Bacillati > Actinomycetota > Actinomycetes > Mycobacteriales > Nocardiaceae > Williamsia > Williamsia sp. Y853. The sequence continues at coordinate 2,472,274 of NZ_JBXCJC010000001.1, read as the reverse complement.
GATTCGGATGGTCGGCGGAGCGCACGGTTCACAGAAGAGAACCGTTGGTTCCCAGGCCCTCCCAACGAATCGTCTGTGTGGAGACTCCGCCTCACCAGTCACACCTCACACTTTTCTAGTCCGCGGTTCCTGTGGTTTCCCAACCTTTCCCGAGAGGTCGATGATGTTCCGATCCAGATACGTTGTTACTGCAGTTGCGGCGGCATGCGCCGCCACGCTGCTCCTGAGCTCTTGCGCCGGCACGGATTCCGAGAATTCTGGCTCCGGATCGGCGGCCGACGTCGGCGATCCGGTGGCGGGCGGAACGCTGCGCACGATTCAGATGGGTGAACCGCGCAGCCTGGACCCGGCCGCCTTGTCGAACACCTGGGCGCATCAGCCGATACTCGGAAACGCCCTCTACGGAACGCTGATGATCAACAATCTCGAGACACTCGAGGTCGAATACAACATGGCAACGGGCTTCGCCACCACCGATGGCGGCAACACTTTCAACCTCACGCTGCAGCCCGGACTCACCTTCACCGACGGCACTCCGCTCGACGCCGCGGCCGTCAAGTTCAACTGGGACCGACTGCGCGACCCCAACCTGGGCTCCACCGCCGTCCGACAGGCGGCACAGGTCAGCAACTCCGAGGTGGTCGACCCCACCACACTGAAAGTGACATTGGCAGCACGCAATCCACATTTCGCGCAGGGCATCTTGACGACCGCGATGAACTGGATCGCCTCGCCGGCGGCTCTGCAGAAGGGTCGGAAGGCCTTCGACGAAAACCCAGTCGGTGCAGGCCCATTCACCCTGACCAGCTGGAGCCGCCAAAACCAGATCGAACTCGAGAAGAATCCCGACTACTGGGATGCACCCAGGCCCTATCTCGACAAGATCAACATCCGCACCGTGGCCGACACCGAGCAGCGTTTCAACGCGATATCGACAGGCGGCACCGATCTCAGCATGGAGGCCAGCTGGTCCACCCTGGACAAGGCCGAAGCCGCCGGAATCTCCACCGAGATCGTGTCCGCCGGTGGCGGTCAGCTCCTCGTCATGAACTCTGCTCGCGCGCCGTTCCAAGATGAACGGGCTCGCCGGGCAGTCGCACTCGCCCTCGATCCGGAAGTGATCAACTCAACCGTCTACTTCGGTACCGGCCAGGTTCCTCAGACACTGTTCCCTGAAGGATCCCCCTATTACGCTGATATCCCACTCAATGAGCAGAACAAAAAAGTTGCCCAGGAGCTGTTCAATGAGCTTGCAGCAGAGGGAAACCCGGTCTCCTTCTCGTTCCTCGCGTACCCCACAACGGAAACGAAAGGGGCCGGCGAATCAGTGCAGGCCCAACTGAGCGAGTTCGACAATGTCAACGTCGAGGTCGAGGTCGGCGACTACGGTGCTGTCACCGCACGGGCCGGCGCCCGCGACTTCGACATGATCGTCTCGTCCGCGGTCACCCAAGATCCGGATTACGCGTTGTGGACCGCCTTCCACGGCGACTCCCCCGGGAACTTCTCCGGCCTCGATGACCCGGAACTCAACGACGCCCTCGATGCCGGTCGCCTTGCTGAAGGGACAGACGAGCGCAAGGCGGCGTACGAAACCGTTCAGGAGCGTCTCACCACATTGGTGCCGGCATCGTGGTACATCAAGGCGGCGCCTTCGGTGATGTACGCCAAAAACGTGCACGGAGTTCAGCTGTACACCCTGGGTTCACCACTGCCCGAAAAGATCTGGATGACAAACTAGCGCCCAACGCGGCACCGACCGCTCGCCACGACATCCAACTCGGTTACTCCCGCGCATTGACACTCGACGTGGGAGTAGCCGAGTTCCGGAGAGCACCACGAAGCCTTCGTGGCGATCGAACAGCATGTCCAATCCATCAGATTCCCAGTAGTTTTCATGACACCGATGGACATCTCGAACGGAGTTCAAAGCATGGATCTATCCTCTGCGCGTCACGCATTCATAACCGGTGGCGCAAGCGGTATCGGCCTCGGAATCGCCGGTGCACTGGCCGATCGCGGCATCTCGATCACCATTGCCGACATCAACCGGAAATCGCTGGAAACGGCTATCGGATCGCGTGGGTCCGGGTTCCAGGGAGTTGCGCTCGACGTACGCGATCGCGCGGCATGGGCGGTGGCCAAGTCCAAATCCGAAGCTGCCTTCGGACCAGTCGACATCCTGGTCAACAACGCTGGAATCGGTTTCAATGGGTGCGATGTGATCGACATGGACCCGGAGACTTTCGACATGCTCATCGCCATCGATCTGACCGGAGTGTTCAACGGCGTCGCAACATTCGGCCCGGACATGCGCGCACGCGGGCGCGCACACATCGTCAACACAGCGTCGGTGATGGGGTTGCTCTCGGGCGCCCCGGGCCGGGGCGCGTACAGCGCGGCGAAGAGCGCTGTCATTGCCTTATCCGAGGCTCTGCGTACCGAAATGGCGCCGCACGGTATCGGGGTATCCGTGCTGTGCCCTGGTTTGGTGGTGTCGAACCTCGATCAGAACACGGCAAGCTTGGGTGGCCATGTCACGGATGTCGGTCACAACAAGGGAACTGGGAACAGCGCCATGGATCCGGCAACAGCGGGCGACCATGTGGCCCGAGGCATAGCGCAGAATCTGCCCTACATCATCACTCACCCGCATTACCTCGACACCATCGAGAGCCGGATGGACACCATACGCACAAGTGCCGAAGCAACAAACCAGCTTTAATGAAGTCGATCCTCCACCAGGACAGCGTGTTTCGAGCCCACAACCGAATCCGGCACACGCAGCCGCTTCGCCGGAGCCCAGACAGGAAGGTACTGCGATGAACAGCGCTGCCCGCGCGTCACACGACGGCAGCAGGTCCGGTCGGCGAAGCAACGGAACTGACGCTTTCCGGCCTGCGGTCGGACTGCACTACGGTGGCACCGACCAGTCGATGCCTCTTGTCGATCTGGCCCTGGCCGCCGAGGAGCGCGGGTTCGATTCCCTGTTCTTGCCTGAACACTCACACATTCCCAGTGCGCGCCGGTCACCGTTCCCCGGTGGCGGAGAAATGCCGGAGCGTTACTTTCGTTTGTGGGATCCGCTGGTCGGACTCGCGCAGGTGGCCGCGACAACAAATCTCGTCATCGGCACCTGCGTCGCGCTTCCCGGTGGCCATGATCCGATCTCCTATGCCAAGGCGATCGCCACGCTGGATGTGATGTCGGGGGGCCGATTCGTGATGGGTGTCGGGTTTGGTTGGAACAACGACGAATCCGAGGATCACGGCTTCGCTGCGGAGGCCAAGTACGCGGTTGTCACCGAGAAGATCGAACTCATGAAGACGCTCTGGACAGCGGACGAAGCCACTTACGCGGGTGACCATGTTCGGTTGTCGCCGAGCAGGGTTTGGCCCAAACCACTGCAAGACCCGCATCCACCGATACTGCTGGGATCGCGGGCCAGTCCCATCAACTTTCGGCGCATTGCCGAATGGGGCGACGGCTGGATCCCGATGGGTAACGATGTGGTCGACACCCTCGGAACCCAACTCCCCCAGCTGCATTCGGCGTGGAATGGAGCCGGCCGGGACCTCGCGGACCTGCAGGTGGTCGTACTCCAGAAGATCCGGCCGAGCATCGGTGAGATCATCGACCGGCTCGGAGAACTGGGCGTTCACAGAGTACTCATCGACATCCCCACAGCCGGTGCGAGCACCATACTTCCGCTCCTCGACGAGGTCGCAGAAGCGGCTGCAACACAGCTTCGACAGTGATCAACCGAATGCTCGAATCCACCCAGGAGAACGTATGACATCTCAGAACATCTCAGTTCCCGACAACCCTCAGTCGGGCACTCTCGATCGGCGCCTGCTCATCAACGGAGAGCTCGTCACGACCACGCAGACGTTTGCGTCGATCAATCCCGCTACCGGCGAGCTCCTCGGTCACGCGCCGGACGCGGGTGTCGACGAGACTGAACAAGCCATCGCTGCGGCGCGGAAGGCGTTCGAAACCACCAACTGGGCCACCGACGTCGAGTTCCGCATCACGTGCCTCGACCAGCTGCACCGAGCACTGCTCGACAACATCGAGGAATTTCGCGAATTGACGATCGCCGAAGTCGGCGCGTCCCACCTCAGTACGCTCGGTAGCCAGCTCGACACACCTGTCGGGATCGTCCGCTACTACGCCGACCTGCTGCGCACGTACCCGCTGACCGAAGAGCTCGGCGAAGTCGAGATCAAGGGACAGAAGCACAACCGCTGGATCGAGAAAGAAGCCGCCGGCGTCGTTTCGGCGATCATCGCGTACAACTACCCGAACCAGCTTGCGCTGGCCAAGGTGGTTCCTGCGCTCGCTGCCGGATGCACGGTGATCCTCAAGGGAGCTCCGGACACACCGCTCATCACGCTGGCCTTGGGCGAGCTGATCGCCGAGCACACCGATATCCCGGCAGGCGTGGTGAACGTCTTGTCCTCGACTGCGGTGGAGGTGGGTCAGATGATGACCACGCACCCTGATGTCGATGTCGTCACCTTCACCGGGTCCACACCCGTTGGCGCTCAGATCATGGCGGCAGCGAGCGCGAGTCTGAAGAAGGTGTTCTTGGAGCTGGGCGGCAAGTCGGCGCTGATTGTGCTCGAAGACGCAGACTTTGCCACGGTCGCACAATTCGCGGCGTTCACAATCTGTTCCAACGCCGGGCAAGGTTGCGCGCTCACCACCCGGCTGCTCGTGCCGCGGGCCCATCACGACGAAATCGTTGCCAGGGTGGCCGGTCTGCTCGAGCATGTGCCCTACGGTGATCCGTCCGATCCGGCGACCTACATGGGCCCGCTCATCAGCGAACGCCAACGGGACAAGGTGGACGCCTTGGTCCAGCGGGCAATCGAGGCCGGCGCGACACTCGTGACCGGTGGCAAGCAGGTCAATCCCGGATACTTCTACACGCCGACACTGCTCGCGAATGTCGACCCGGACAGCGAACTCGCACAGGAAGAGGTCTTCGGCCCTGTCCTCGCAGTCATCCCGTTCGATGACGACGAGCACGCCGTGCAGATTGCCAACAATTCGAAGTACGGACTCTCGGGTGGTGTCTTGGGCGCCGACGACGACCGGGCGATAGCCATCGGCCGCCGGATCCGGACCGGGACCTTCAGCGTCAACGGCGGCAGCTACTTCTCTCCCGATGTTCCTTTCGGCGGCTACAAACAGTCCGGCATCGGCAGAGAGATGGGTACCGCCGGACTGGAAGAATTCCTGCAGATCAAAGCCTTTGCGACGGTGACCAAATGAAGCCACTCGAAGGTTTCCGTGTTCTCGAGGTAGCGATGTACGGCTTCGTTCCTTCAGCGGGCGCAGTGCTCGCCGACTGGGGGGCAGACGTCATCAAAGTCGAACACGCGGTCACCGGAGATCCGCAGCGTGGCCTTCGTCAGATCGGACCGATGAAGGTCGAGGGTGACCCCAACCCCAATGTCGAACATGCCAATCGAGGTAAGCGCAGCATCGGCCTCGACATGGGCCGACCGGAAGGCAAGGAGGTGCTGAACGAGCTCATCCGCACCTCGGACGTGTTCCTCACCAGTTTCCTACCGCAGGCCCGGGCCAGGTTCGGAATCGACGTGGACGATGTGCGCTCCGTGAACCCGAAGATCGTCTTCGCACGGGGCAGCGCACTGGGCCCGCGAGGTGTGGAGGCAGACAAGGGCGGATACGACATGACCGCCTTCTGGGCCAGAGCCGGTGTCGCCGCCACGCTCACACCTCCAGATATGGAGGGGATGGTCTTTCCGCCGGGGCCCGCGTTCGGAGACACGATCTCGGGCACAAACCTCGCGGGCGGCGTTGCCGCAGCCCTTCTCAAACGTGAACGCACGGGTGCTACGTCCGTCGTCGACGTATCTCTCTTGAGTAGCGGCGTCTGGGCCATGGGACACGGGCTCGCATTGTCGGCACACGTCGGCGAAGCGATGGTTGCTCCTGTGCCCGGTGAGCATGGCGCCCTTACCAATCCACTGTCCGGACTGTACGCCACGGCCGATGGGCGCTACCTGACCTTCGTCATGTTGCAGCCTGCCAAATTCTGGGCCGATGTGTGCCACCATATCGACCGTCCCGATCTCGCGGACGATCCCCGCTTCGCCGACGCCGCGCTGATCGCCGCCAATACCGATGTGGCAGTGACTATTCTTCGTGAAGTCCTCGCCGGCCGAACCCTGGCAGAATGGACGGAGCGTTTCGCCACCTTGGCGGGCCCGTGGGCACCGGTGCAGGATTCGTTGCAGGTGTCCAACGACGCGCAGGTCGTGGCCAATGAATATATGCTGCCGGCGGGCGAACTGACACTGGCCGCCAACCCGGTGCAGTTCGATGTCACTGCACCCGAGCTCGGCCCCGGACCCGAGTTCGCCGCCCACACCGACGAAATTCTCGCCGAGCTGGGCTTCGATTGGGATCGCATCGTCACGCTGAAAATCGCGGGCGGAGTGACCTGACCGCCCGCTCGACGACGACTTCGGCACGGTCGACGGCGGGCTGCCCCGGTCAGTCGCGGCCCGCCTCGACGATCTTTTCCGCAAGCCGAGCAGGGGCGGTGAACATCAGTTCATGGCTCCCCGGCGTCTGCACGATCCGGCACAGGCCCAACCGGCTGGAGAACCTGGGATGCCATGCGAACTCGCCGTGAGGCATGGCGGTGTCGTCGGTGCAGTTCAAGTAAGAGGCGCGTAGTTGACCGGCCGCGATGAGTTCGTAGAACTTGCTCAGCTCGAGCTTGTCCTCCAGCATCCTGACAGGGGTCGCGCAGATGGTCTCGTAGGCTCGCAACGCGACATCACGATCGGCATCATTCAGGAATGCTTCCCGCCACACATCCCACGGAAGCATAAACATGCCGTCCACCGCGAACGCTTGAGTCATTTCTCCATAATGCGCCGGAGATTCATCGTTGATGCTATTTCCGTCCGCGAGGACGAAAGCGTTCCAATAGACAAGACGTCGAATGCGTTCGGGAATCTGTTCGGCGACCTTCGAGATGATCGTGCCGCCAAAGCTGTGTCCGAGGAGAACAAAATCTGTTAGTTCACGATCATTGATGTACTGCAGCACCGAATCAACGCCATCTGCGTGCGAAGCAGTCGATTTCTCCTCGCCGAAACCGGCGACTGTCGGAGTATGCACCCGATGCCCGGCCTTCTCCAGAAACTCCACCACTGGGGCCCAATGTTTTCCGGTATGCCACGCCCCATGTACCAGCACGAATGTGTACGACTGCGCCATTGTCTTCTCCTGAACGGTTGTTTCCGGAAGAGTAAAGCAAATTTCTCTTTTGTTCCAATGAACAATCTGTCGGCGATAGACAATTTCCTACCGATTGCATTCTGCAATTCATCTATAGCAATGCAATAAATCGGCGCCGCCCGATCGCGACACCACGTCAGCAACGACGCAGTGCCGACTTCAACACCGGCACGGACAGGGCATCGAGATACAGCCCGTAGGTCCGCATCACCACCACGAACTGGGCCGCATATTGACAGTGAAATGACTCGTTCTCCGGCATCCACCGCGACGGCTGTTTGTCACTCTTGTCCTGATTCGCGTCGCCATCGACCGCCACCAGATTCGCCGGATCATTGGCAAAGCGTTGCCGCACTCGCGAACTCCAGTTCCGGGCACCCATATCCCAAGCAAAAGACAGCGGGACGATGTGGTCGATCTGAACCTTGGCGCCGGTCCCCTGCCCACGCCGGAAGACCACCCACCGACCGCTGTAGGGGCTACGGAACTCGCCGGTGGCGACTGCGCGAACGCAACCACTCGTCACCGCAAAGGTCTTGTCCTGAAGATCACGGTCAAGGATGTCGTTGCGGGTGTCGCATCCGTTGCGTGAACCACCCGCATCGGTGTCGTCCGTCCAGGCGGTACCAAAGGCGCTGCGGTCGTAGTCCGGCGCATCCGGCCGGGCGGCGAGTGCCGGAATCAGCGTCAGCTCACCGAGCAGCCGCTGCGCGTCGGGTGAGATGGCTTGCGGGCGGTTGATCGCAATCCCGACACCGGCGACCACAACAGCCGAGGCAGCAAAAACAACCAGTAACGCCCACACCCGGGCCGAGAGTTGCCCTCCGCTAGGACTTGTCCAAAAACGCCAGCCGGACCGGCCCCAGAATCGAATCGACAAGCGCTGCCATCGGTTTGTGCTCGACCAGGGTGAGGTCCGAGCTGACCACCTCGTCGGCCAGGGCCCTCGTGTCGTCGATGAGGTCACCGTCTGTGAGGAGCGAGAGGAACCGGAGCGAGGAGGTCTGACCGGACTGGAGCGAGCCAAGCAGATCACCCTCCCTTCGCTGAGCCAGATCCACGAGCGACAATTCGAACCCGTCATTGGACGCCGCGACAGCCCGCAAACGTTCCATGGCCGGCGACATATCTGCCGCGCCGGTCATCAACAAACACAGACCCGGCAACCCACCACGACCGACACGACCACGCAGCTGATGCAGCTGGCTCACGCCGAACCGTTCGGCATCGACGATCACCATCGTGGTGGCGTTGGGGACATCGACACCGACCTCGATCACGGTGGTCGAGACCAGGATGTCGACATCGCCTGCCGTGAAGTCGGCCATCACCTGAGCTTTGTCATCGGAATGAAGCCGCCCGTGCAGCAACTCGATTCGATACTTGCCCAGCGGACCCGTCGACAAGGTGTTGTACATGTCGACCGCTGCGATGGCCGGCTCACCACCCGCCTCACTCGATTTCTGCGCCGACTTCTGGCCGGCAGCGGTGCCGTCATCGCCGATCCGCGCACACACCACATAGACCTGACGCCCGGCCTGCACTTCCTCGTCGACACGTTCCCAGGCCCGCTGCACCCACTTCGGGTTGCCCTTGGGCACCACGCTGGTGGTGATCGGCTGACGACCCCGCGGCAGTTCCCGCAGCGTCGACGTCTCGAGGTCACCGAACACGGTCATCGCGACCGTGCGCGGAATCGGGGTCGCGGTCATCACCAACAGATGCGGCACGATGTCGTCGCGGCCCCGCGAGCGGAGCGTATCCCGTTGTTCCACACCGAATCTGTGTTGCTCGTCGACGACAACAAAACCCAGGTTGAAGAAGTCGACATGCTCTTGCAGCAGGGCGTGCGTGCCGATGAGGATGCCCACCTGACCGGTGACCGTCTCGAGGAGTGCGGTGCGTTTGGCCGCGGTCTTCATCGAGCCGGTGATGAGGGCGATGCGGGTGGCACCCTCCTCCCCCTCGAGTTGGCCCTCTTTGGCCAATCCGCCCAGCATGTTTTCCAGTGTCCGGAAGTGCTGCGCGGCAAGAACTTCGGTAGGTGCGAGCAGTGCACACTGGTAGCCGTTGTCGATCACCCGGAGCATGCTGAGCAACGCCACCAGGGTCTTACCCGATCCGACCTCACCCTGCAGTAGTCGGCTCATCGGCGCGACCTTGGTCAGTCCCTCAGATTCCGGACGTGCCATATCCGCGGTGATCTCGTCGATGACCTCGTTCTGTCCGTCGGTCAGCGTGAACGGTAGGCGCTTGAGGAACCGGTCTTCGAGGCCGCCGTCCACGTGGGGGCAGGAGGGGCCTTCCGCGCCGCGATCCACATATCTGCGTTGTGCCAGCGCCAGTTGGAGTGCCAGCGCTTCGTCGAACTTCAGGCGCGCTGACGCCTGGTCGATGTCGTTCTGCCCTTCGGGGATGTGGATCTTGCGCAGCGCCTCGTCGGCGCCGATCAGCCCGCGGGCCTTGCGCTCGTCGTCGGGCAAGGAATCCTCGATCGGATCGAGATACCCCAGTACCGCACGCACGCACTGCCAGATCGTCCAGGCCTGCAGCTTGGCAGTGGCCCGGTACACCGGTATGACGTCGCGCAGGAACTCTGAGAAATCGATTGTGCCGTCGACTTTTTCACCGCTACCGGCATCGGTCGCCAACGCCTTCGCGATACCCTGCATCAGGGCCGAACCCACCGCGTCGTCCGCTTCGATCGACGTGCCGTCTTCGGGCAACTTCAGCCAGTTGGGGTGGGTGAGCTGCAGTTCTTTGTTGAAGTACTTCACCTCACCGGCCATCATCACGCGGGAGCCCTTCGGGAGCTTCGACGCGATCCACGGCGAATTGAAGAACGTCACCGAGATGCGGAAATTCCCATCGAAGACAACAAGTTTGGTCATCTTGCGGCGCGAGTTCCGGATCGGGATGGTTTTGCTGTCCTCGACCCGGGCCACCACAGTCAGACGTTCCCCCGGCTCGGGTTTGCGTTCGCCGGACAGGTCACCCTGTTTGACGTAGCGATCGGGTACATACCGCAACAACTCGCCGACGGTGTTCACGTTGATCTGCTCGGCCAGCAGATCGGCAGCCTTCGCTCCCAACACGACATCGAGCGACTCCGACAATGCCACCACTGCTATTCGACTCCCACCTGAAGCAGTTCGCCCACCTGCCCACCCGGAAAGCTCACGAACTCGACTCCGGGGTGCACGGTGTTCACATGATGTTCGAGTTGCTCGAGCACCTCGGGGTCGAGATTACGCCCGGCGAGCACACTGACCATCTCGCCACCGGTGCTCAGCAGAAGATCGATCAAACCGGCAGCCGCGCCGATGATCTCGGGATGGATCACGAGTACGCCATCGCCGATGAGACCCAGATGGTCGCCGGGTTCGCAGGTTCCGGCGAACGTCAGGGTTCGCTCGGTGGCCGTGACCACGGCACCAAATCGGGTGGCAGCGGCGGCATCGGCCATCGCGTACGCGTCGTCGTCGGCCAACTCACCGGGATCATGGACGGCCATCGCCGCCAGGCTCTGCACCATCGAACCGCCGGGCAAGATCACCACCGAACGTTCCCGCGAGCGCGCAGCCGCGGCCACGGCAACCAGGTCCTGGGCCGGTAGCGCTCCGTTACCCATCAAGATCACGTGCGCACTGTCGACATCGATGATCGCCTTCGCCAGCACCTCGGCATCCAACTCGCCCTCGCCACCGGTGTCGGCACGAACAACCACGGCGCCTTCGTGCTCGAACAACTCCGCGGCCTCGTCGCCGGTGACAACTGCGACGACTGCACGCCTGCGACGCGGTGGACGCGAGGCCTTGTCTTCTTGTCCCCGGTGGGCATCGAGCAGGAAACAGCTGATCCTGATGTCGCTCACGCGGCCGAGTGCCACGCCCGCTTCGATCGCGGCACCCGGCTCGCAGGTGTGGACGTGGATGGAAAAACGCTCGCCCGCACCGTCGTCCGCGCTGTCGCCGACGATCACCACGGCGTCGCCGAGGTCGCCGAGGTTGGTGCGCAGCGTCGAGATCTGGTCGGCGGCGGCACCGTTGAGCAGGTACATCACCTCGAAGTCCATCTCGTCGTCGCTGTCACACGACTCACCGACCTGGTGCCCGATCCAATCCCCACCGCCGACCAACGCGCCCTGGTACCGACGGCGGCGGGTCGACACACCGGTCAGCACCTTGACGAGCTCATCGAAGATCACCAGAAGTCCCCGACCACCGGCATCCACCACCCCCGCCTGGGCCAGGACATCCAGTTGCGACTGTGTGAGCTCGAGGTCGTCGGAACAACCGTCGGCGATGGCGCGCGCCAGGTCGGCGGGGGTGGACTCGGCATGGTCGGCAGCGTTCTCCGCCGACCGCCGCAGCAGAGTCAGCACTGTGCCCTCACGAGGTTCGCTGACGGCCCGGGTCGCGGCCAACGAGCCCAGCCTCAGGCCCGCGACCCACAGCTTGTTGAAGGAGACCCGGCCCCCGATGGCATTGATCTCGGCCGCGTCGGCCAATCCGACCAGAACCTGCGACAGGATGATCCCGGAGTTACCCCGGGCCTTCGCCACAGCGCCCTCGGCCATGGCCCGGGCGACGGCCGGGGTGTCGGCATCGTCGTCGAGCGCGTCAACTGCCAGAGCAGCCGAATGCATCGTGTGCAGCATGTTGCTGCCGGTGTCGGAGTCCGGAATCGGGAAGACATTCAGATCGTTGATCTCGGCGCGCACCAGATCGAGGCTGGTCACGGCACCATGGATCCAATCCCGCAACACACCTGGGTCCATTGCAGGCGCCCCGACCGGATCCACCACGTGCCGCACCTCCATCTTGTGGTCTGACACACAGACTAATCTGAGAGGCCGACAGAGTCGTTCGGTGACCATCTCTGGCCAGGGGTTTGACCACCATTTGGATCACGGGCCCGGTGACAGCTATCCTTGCAGGGTTGCCCATTGGGCGTCGGCATCCGTGTCGACAACTCTGGGCCGATGACCACCTAATTTCTCATTGAAGGAGTTCGACGATGGCTGCCGTCTGCGACGTATGCGCCAAGGGCCCCGGCTTCGGTAAGTCGGTCTCGCACTCACACCGGCGTACAAACCGGCGCTGGAATCCCAACATCCAGTCCGTGCGTGCGCAGGTTGCCCCCGGAAACCGCAAGCGGATCAATGTTTGCACCTCTTGCCTGAAGGCCGGCAAAGTCGTTCGGGGCTGAGTGTGACCGAGTTGCGGTCCACTCCGACCGATTCCGACTCAGTTCAACTCATCGATGGCGTGCTCCGCATTGCCATCGCCTCAGACAAGGCCGGTAACTCGCTGGACCGGGTCTACTTCGATCGTGGCGCTGTTGCGCTGCGTCAGTTGGCCCGCGGCGAGATCAAGGCGGGTGCGGTGCTGCTCGTCGGTACCGGAGCGAATTTCTGTGCGGGCGGCAACGTCCGCGACTTCGCTTCTGCCGACGATCGTGCCGAGTTCCTGGCCGGACTGGCCGGTGACTTCCACGACTTCATCCGCGCGCTGAACTCTGCGAACGTACCGATCGTTGCCGCGGTGCACGGCTGGGCCGCAGGTGCCGGAATGAGCATCGTCACGCACTGTGACGTTGCCATCGCCGGTACCTCGACGAAGCTCCGTCCGGCATACCTCGGCATCGGACTGACCCCCGACGGCGGCCTCACCTGGACGCTGCCGCGGGTCATTGGTGCCGCACGTGCACGCGACATCATCTTGACCAACCGCGCGGTCGACGCCGCCGAGGCACTCGACCTCGGCCTGATCTCGCGTGTGGTCGAAGACGATCAGGTGCTGGTCACCGCCGAGGCTGCTGCAGCCTCGATCGCGGCCGGCCCGTGGCGCACGCTCACGGCCACGCGCAAGCTCCTGAACGCATCGGCGACCCGCTCGCTCACCGAGCAGCTCGACGCCGAAGCAGAGTCGATCGCTGCACTGTCCGCATTGCCGGACGGCATCGAGGGTGTCAACGCGTTTGTCGGCAAGACCAAGCCGGACTACGCGGCGGTCAACGCCAACAGCTGAGTCTTTTTGAACTGAAGCACATTCACACCTGAAAATGGCCACCCGCTTTTCCGCGGGTGGCCATTTTTTGTGTTCGGATGCCGCCAGATCTCGGATCCGGTCAGGGTAGGCGCCAATCGATTTCCGTGCCACCCTGCTCCACCAGTGCAGTGTTGGCCCGGGAGAACGGCTTCGAACCGAAGAATCCCCGACGGGCCGACAGCGGCGACGGATGCGGCGAGATGATCGTCGCGACCCCGGGTAGCCACGGCTGCAACGACGCGGCATCCTTGCCCCACAAGATGGCAACCAACGGTTGGTCGCGGGCCGCCAATGCCTTGATGGCGCACTCGGTGACCGATTCCCAACCCTTCCGACGATGGCTTCCCGCAGCCCCCGGCGCCACGGTGAGCACCCTGTTGAGCAGCAGGACACCCTGTTTCGCCCACGGTGTCAGGTCGCCGTTCGACGGCCGCGGAAGTCCGAGGTCATCGCAGTATTCGGTATAGATGTTGCCCAGGCTCCGCGGTACCGGTTTCACATCGGGCGCCACCGAGAAGCTCAGGCCGACAGCGTGACCTGGCGTCGGGTAGGGATCCTGCCCGACGATCAGGACGCGCACCTGGTCGAACGGGTCCGAGAAGGCACGCAGCACGTTTCCGCTTTCCGGCAGATACGTGCGGCCTTCCGCGAGTTCGGCCCGCAGAAAGGCTCCCATTTTGGTGACATCGTCGGCGACCGGCGCGAGTGCGCGGGCCCAGCCCGGATCCACCAGGGCCGAAAGTGGTTGTGCGTCAGACATGGCCGTCTAGTCCAGGCGGCGCAGCGCGGTGCGGTAGTACGCAGCGTTGGCGGCGTAGTTCTCGACGCTCATCTCGATATGGTCCTCGGCAACCTCGTAGCCCTGCCGGACCTTCGCCGGAACACCCAGAGCCATCGAGCGTTCGGGAAGTTCGAAGCCGTACGCGACCACCGCGCCTGCACCGACGATCGACCCGGCCCCGATCCGAGAACCGTTGAGTACCACCGAACCTGATGCGATCAGGCAGCTGTCGCCGATGGTCGCACCTTCGATGTGCGCGTTGTGCCCGACGACACAACGCGCGCCGATCACCGTCGGATGCACGGGTGTGCAATGGATTACGGTGCCGTCCTGAATGTTCGTCTTCTCACCGATATGGATGGTCCCGTAGTCACCCCGCAGCACCGCGCCCGGCCAGACAGAGGCACCGGCCGCGAGGCTCACCGCGCCGATCACCACAGCATCCGGATGTACGTAGGCGCCTTCGCCCAGCTCGGGTTCGCGATCATCGAGTGCGTAAATAGCCATGAACGCCACAGTATCGGTAGTGCCGAACCCCACACGCACCCGTCAGAACGTATGCCAACCCGCCTCGAGATCAACCGTATCCATGCCGTGAACGGTGACCGGGGGCTCAGCGGGCCCGGCATGCACCGAACCGATCGCGGTCCACCCGACCGGAAGCTCTCCGGCAGCGAACGTGGCCAGCAGCTCGTGATCTTCACCGCCGGTGCTCGTCCAGACATTCATGTCCACACCGAGCCTGGCTGCGGCAGCCGGCAATTCAGGCACCACCGGGATGGCGGCAACATCGATCTCGATCCGCAGCCCACTGGCCCGCGACATCGTATGGAGCTCCCGCATCAGCCCATCAGAGATGTCGGTCATCGAATGGACGCCTGCCTCCGCGGCGACGACGCCGAGCTCCAGGTGCGGCTCCGGCGCGCAATGTGCCTGCACCAGACCGGCGAAATCGCTGATACCGGCCGACAACAGATCCATGCCTGCGGCCGACGACCCGAGCGGCCCCGAGACAGCCACCACGTCGCCGACCTGAGCCGTCGACAGCCGGACCGGGGTGCGGGTGTCCATGGCGCCGATCGCGGTCACCGCGAGCACGAGTTGATCGCCTGCTGTCAGGTCACCGCCGACAACGTTCGCCCCGTATCGCCGGGCAGCCTCACGCATCCCGTCGCGCAGACCCACCAAGGTGGCTACCGGAATGTCTTTCGGACAGGTCACCGAAGCAAGAAACCCGGTGACCCGGCCGCCCATCGAGATGACGTCGGCGGCGTTCGCGACCACCGCCTTGAACCCGATCTGTTGTGGACTGCTCCAGTCCATCCGGAAGTGCCTGCCGTCGACCAATGCGTCGGTGCTGACCACCACCGGGCCGGCGCCGACGAGCACGGCGGCGTCGTCGCCGGGACCGACCAGCACCATGTGATCACCCCGGGCGTCGTCGTCGGGGGTGGTGAACAGATCGATCAGCACTTGCTCGCCGACCTCACTGACCGTGGGAACCGGATCGGTGGACAGCGTTCTCACCGCGCCTTTCGTTTGGATGTCGGCCTGCTTGATTGGCCACTCGGCACCGTTGTCGGTGACAATATGTGCCAGTCTATTTGGGTCAGCCGCTCCGCTGATCGTCGTCGTGAACGAAAGGAACGCCGTGGTTCAGGCTTACATACTGATCCAGACCGAGGTCGGTAAGGCTGCGGTAGCCGCAGCAGCGATCTCGGATATCGCCGGCGTTGCCTCGTCCGAGGAGGTCAGCGGACCGTACGACGTCATCGTGCGGGTCGACGCGACCAATGCGGCCCACCTCACCGAAGAGGTGGTTCCGAAGATTCAGCAGGTGGATGGGATCACTCGAACCCTGACGTGCCCGGTCGTGACAGGCATCCCGAGGCTGGTGTGAGCGAGTCAACCCCCAGTCGCCCCGGTCGCCTACATCCGGCGATCATCGCAACCATCATCACGATCCCGGTGATGGTCATCGTGGCCTTCATCACCTATGCGGTCGTCAAGACCGACGACAGCACCTCCGCCGACACACCCCTGAAGTCGATGGCGGCACCCGAGCAGTCATCACCGGACTGCGCGGCACTCATCGCCGCGCTGCCCGAGACCTTCGACGGATTCGGCAAGAAGACGGTGTCCGACGACGGCATGGTCAGCTGGCCGCCGGGAGATCAGGTGCCCGGACCGGTTCAGCTGCGCTGCGGCGTCGATCGACCCGAGTCACTGTCCCCCACCTCGGGTCTGCAGGTGGTCGATCCGGTGCAGTGGTTCCTGGTCTCGGCGACCACCGACGCCCCGGGCTTCCTCTGGTACGCCGTCGATCACCGCCCCTACGTGGCGATCTGGCTCCCCGAGAACGTGGGAAACGGTCCGATCCAACAGTTTTCACAGTTGATCGACGAATACCTGCCGACAGCCCCGATCGATCTTGGGTAACTGAACCCCGACCGTTACCCGGTTTCGCGTGACGGAGTCACTCGGGTTTCGCGTGACGGAGTCACTCGGGTTTCGCGTGACGGAGTCACTCGGGTTTCGTCCGCCTGCCGAGCAGTGAGTAGATGGCGTCGGTGACGGTCAGACCCTCGTGACAGACCTGATGTACCGCATTGGTCAACGGCATGTCGACGTCATGCTTCTGGGCGAGGGCACGCACCGATGAACAGGACTTGACGCCTTCGGCGACCTGACCGTGGGTCGCCTCCTGCGCCTCTGCGAGTGTTTTACCTTCGCCGAGGCGGCTGCCAAAGGTGCGGTTGCGCGAGAGCGGCGACGAGCAGGTGGCCACCAGATCGCCGATACCGGCCAGTCCGGCCAACGTCTCCGGGCGCGCTCCCAGTGCAACACCGAGTCGAATGGTCTCGGCCAGCCCGCGGGTGATGATCGAGGCGCGGGTGTTGTCGCCCAGCCCCACGCCCGACGCCATGCCGCAGGCCAGTGCGATGACGTTCTTGACTGCCCCACCGATCTCGCATCCGACCACATCGGTGTTGGTGTAGGGACGGAAATACATGGTGCTGCAAGCCTTTTGAATCTCTCGAGCGCGAACCTCGTTCTCGCATGCCACCACGGTGGCCGCAGGCTGTCCGATGGCGATCTCCCGAGCCAGGTTCGGTCCCGACAACACCGCAACCCGATCCGCGGTCGCTCCGGTCACCTCGGTGATGACCTCACTCATCCGCAGCAGGGTGCCTGTCTCGACGCCTTTGGCCAGCGACATCAGCGTTGCCGTGTCACTCAGATACGGCAGCCACGTCTGCATACTCGTGCGCAGCGATTGCGACGGCACCGCGCACACAACCAGATCCGCGCCATCAAGCACCTCCGCCAGATCGGCACTGGCGCGCAGGCCCTCCGGCAGCGCCACGTCGTCGAGGTAGTCGGGGTTGGTGTGCGTCTGATTGATCGCGTCGGCCAGCTCGGCCCGCCGCGACCACAGGATCGTCTCTGTACCGGCGTCCACCAACACCTTGGCCATCGCTGTGCCCCATGAACCCGAGCCCATGACGACCGCCCGCATAACGCCACCCACCATCTGTCTCCACGACTGCGTGCGGTCTCTCCGCGACGCTCCAAGCCTAGAGGTCGGTGCCAAGGTGGGGTACCTTTTCACCCCGGCGGGGGCGCCGACCATGATGGACCCCATGGAAACGCGGCCGACCGCAGTCGTCATTGCGGTCAAAGAACTGAGCGGGGCCAAAACGCGGCTGGCTCCGGCCATCGGCCGCGATGCGCGCCGCGCCCTGGTTCTGGCGATGCTCGAGGACACCCTCACCGCAGTGGCCGGCACCGGACTCGATCGTGTCGTCGTGGTGTCGCCGGACCAAGCCGTGGCAACCACCGCCGACGCATTCGGAGCCGAGACCGTTGTCGACAAGGGCGACGTCCTCAACCAGGCGTTTGCAATGGGTATCGATCACGCGCTGGCCCGATGGCCCGGTAGCCGAATCCTGGTGCTGCAGGCCGATCTGCCCGCCGCAACCCCGGCAAGTCTGATCGCGGCCGTCGCGGAGTCGGCACCGCTGACGTCGTCGTACATCCCCGATCACGCCGGGACCGGCACCACCGCACTGTTTCTCGACCTCGAAGGTCCACACACAACCGACTTCTTGCGGTTCGGGGCCGACTCCGCGCAGCGGCATTCCGACCACGGCGCCGTCGATCTCATCGACGACTCGGACCGCTGGCCGGACCTTCGGATCGATGTCGACACAGTCGACGATCTGCTGACCGCCGCGCGGTTCGGTCTGGGTCCGGCGACGTCCGCGGTCGTCTCTCGCCTGCGCTTGAGTGAACAATCACAATCTCGCGATTCCACAGCCCGGCCCGATGGGCCATGATGGTCACGTGAGCACAGCAGATGCGACAGGCCAGTCGTCGACCCCACCCTCTATGCCGACAGCACCACCGGCAGCGACCGCTCTACCCACCAGCACCGCGGATCTTCCCGAAGATCGTTACCTCAACCGCGAACTGAGTTGGCTCGACTTCAATGCCCGGGTCCTGGCACTGGCCGAGGACACCTCGCTGCCGCTGCTCGAACGTGCCAAGTTCCTGGCCATCTTCGCTTCCAATCTCGATGAGTTCTTCATGGTCCGGGTGGCCGGGCTCAAGCGCCGTCACGAGACGGGACTATCGGTTCGCTCCGCCGACGGCCTTTCGCCGCATGAACAGCTGTCACTGATCGCCCAGCGCACCCAGGTATTGGCCGACAGGCACGCCCGCGTGTTCCTCGACTCGGTCCAACCGGCTCTGGCAGACAACAACATTCACATCGTCACGTGGGAAGCGCTGTCCGACGACGAGCGCAGCCGACTGAGCGAGTACTTCCATGAAGTGGTTTTCCCGGTGCTCACCCCACTGGCCGTCGACCCGGCTCACCCATTCCCGTACATCTCGGGACTGAGCCTGAATCTGGCCGTGACGGTGAAGGACGTCGGCAAGGGCGGCGAACATTTCGCCCGCGTGAAGGTCCCTGACAACGTCGACCGTTTTGTCCGAGTCGACCGCCTGATGCCTGCCGAGTTCCGGCATCTGTACGCGAAAACCGATACCGCACCGGCAAAACCGATACTCCTTCCGATGGAGTATCTGATCTCCGCGCATCTCGACCATCTGTTCCCTGGCATGGAAATCGTGGAGCACCACGCATTCCGGATCACCCGCAACGCCGACTTCGAGGTCGAGGAAGACCGCGACGAAGACCTGCTCCAGGCACTCGAACGCGAACTCGCCCGTCGGCGTTTCGGTTCACCGGTCCGCTTGGAGATCGCCGGCGACATGACCGAGCACATGCTCGAACTGCTGCTGCGCGAACTCGATGTCGATCCGGCCGACGTGATCGAGGTGCCCGGGCTGCTCGACCTGTCGTGTCTGTTCCAGGTCGCAGGCATCGACCGGCCTGCGCTCAAGGACCCACCCTTTGTCCCGGCCACCCACCCGGCTTTCGGCGAACGCGAAACCCCCAAGAGCATCTTCTCCACGCTGCGTGAGGGCGATGTACTGGTGCATCACCCGTACGACTCTTTCTCCACCAGCGTGCAACGGTTCATCGAACAGGCGGCCGCAGATCCCGATGTCCTCGCGATCAAACAGACGCTTTACCGGACCTCCGGCGACTCCCCGATCGTCAACGCCCTCATCGATGCGGCGGCGGCGGGCAAACAGGTGGTGGCGCTCGTCGAGATCAAGGCGCGCTTCGACGAGCACGCAAACATCAAGTGGGCCAGGCAGCTCGAGCAGGCCGGCGTCCACGTGGTCTACGGGCTCGTGGGACTGAAGACACACTGCAAGACTTGTCTGGTGGTCCGGCGTGAGGGCTCGACCATCCGGCGCTACTGCCACATCGGAACGGGCAACTACAACCCCAAAACCGCACGGCTCTACGAAGACATCGGTTTGTTCACCGCTGCGCCGGATATCGGTGCCGACCTGACCGACCTGTTCAATACGCTCACCGGCTACTCGCGAAAGGTCGAGTACCGCAACCTGCTCGTCGCACCACACGGTGTGCGGGCGGGCATCGTCGATCGCATCCGCGCCGAGATCGAGCGGGCGCAAAGCGGACACTCCGATGCCCGAATTCGCTTGAAGGCCAATGCGCTCGTCGATGAACAGGTGATCGATGCGCTGTATCGAGCATCACAGGCCGGTGTCCCGGTCGATGTCGTGGTCCGCGGTATCTGCGCTCTCCGCCCGGGGGTTCCCGGCCTCAGCGAGAACATCACGGTGCGGTCGATCCTCGGCCAGTTCCTGGAGCACTCCCGGGTCTTCCACTTCCAGTCGATCAACGAGTTCTGGTTCGGCAGCGCAGACATGATGCACCGCAATCTCGATCGACGGGTCGAGGTGATGGCTCAGGTACGCGACCCGCGACTGACACGCGAACTCGACGACGTGTTCGCCTCCGCGATGGATCCGACCACCCGTTGCTGGGTACTCGGGCAGAACGGCAGCTGGACGGCTTCACCCGCTGCGGGTGAAGAAGTGCGGGATCATCAACGTCAGATGATGCGGCGCAACCGTCGTCGGGCTGACCTGAGCCAGTGAGCAAAACGGCAAGCGGCAACGGCGCGGTGGTCTACGCGGCCGGTGGCGTGGTCTGGCGCGAGGATCCGGCCGGGGAGATCGAGGTCGCCATCGTCCACCGACCCCGGTACGACGACTGGACCCTGCCCAAGGGCAAGGTCGAACCCGGGGAAACCTTTCTCAGCGCGGCGGTCCGTGAGATCGCCGAGGAGACGGGCTACCGCGTTCGGCTCGGCAGGCATGTGCGGATGGTCAGCTACGACCTTCGTGGTCCCGGCCGCAAGCACGTCCACTATTGGTCGGCCGAGGTCGTCTCAGGCGAGTTCACGCCCAACGACGAGGTTGACGAATTGCGTTGGCTTTCAGTGGAATCAGCAGAATCGGCGATCTCGTATCATCTCGACCGAAAGGTCCTGAAGTCCTTTCGGACCCTACCGGCAAAGCTTGATGTCCTACTGTTGGTGCGCCATGCCAAGGCAGGCCGCAAGTCCCGCTACAAGGGTGACGACCGGTTCCGCCCCCTGGAGAAGGTGGGCCAGGCTCAAGCCGAGGCATTGATGTCGCAACTGCTGTTGTTCGGCCCCACTGACGTTCATTCGGCAGACCGTGTGCGTTGCGTGCAGACGGTGGCACCGCTGGCCGACGAACTCGGCGTCGAGGTCGAGGCCGAGCCGTCACTGTCAGAAGAGTCCTACGCCGACGATCCGAAGGCCGGGCGCCGCCGGATTCGAGAGATTGCGCAGTCACCCGGGATTCACGTCGTGTGCAGTCAGGGCAAAGTGATCCCCCCGCTACTCAAATGGTGGGCTTCACAGGACGAGCTGAAACTCCCGGCGTCGCGAAACCGGAAGGGAAGTTTCTGGGTGCTCTCGCTGCACGACGGAAAACTCGTTGCCGCGCACCACGTCGACAGCCCGATGGGTTAGCGGCCGGTAACCGAAATGCCTTGAACGCAAAACAAACCCCGGTGGAGGGAAGGTCCACCGGGGTTTTGTTTGTCTGCGTCAGCGCTTCTTGGCCGGAGCCTTCTTCGCCGGAGCCTTCTTGGCAGGTGCGGCCTTCTTGGCCGGAGCTACCTTCTTGGCTGCAACCTTCTTGGCAGGTGCGGCCTTCTTGGCCGGAGCTACCTTCTTGGCTGCAACCTTCTTGGCAGGTGCGGCCTTCTTGGCCGGAGCTACCTTCTTGGCTGCAACCTTCTTGGCGGGAGCGGCCTTCTTGGCCGGAGCCACCTTCTTGGCTGCAACCTTCTTGGCCGGAGCCGCCTTCTTGGCTGCGGTCTTCTTGGCCGGTGCCGCTGCGACAGTTGCACTGCCACGCTTGACGGCCGGGCCCGATGCGCTCAGCTTCTGCTTGCCGGACACAACGAGTTTGAACTGTGCGCCCGGACGGAATGCCGGCACCCAAGTCGGTTTGACCTTGACGGTTTCGCCGGTGCGCGGGTTGCGAGCAACCCGAGCGGCGCGACGCCGTTTTTCGAAGACACCGAAACCGGTGATCGTCACGCTCTCACCCTTGTTCACCGCCCGCACGATTGTGTCGACGATGTGCTCGACGGCGTCAGTAGCCGTACGGCGATCGGTCCCCAACTTCTTTGTTAGTTCTTCGATGAGCTCTGCCTTGTTCATGGATTCAACCTCCGCAAACTGTTGACCCACTTTGGGCCATCTAAATGAACACGGTAAACGTCAAATCGCAAAACGTCCACGATCGACGCCAAATTCGCTCGGCGTGGCGAAAGGTATGCCGTCTAACAGGTTACGGCCGTGGCCTCGCTGCGCTCCCCGAAGCGGGCTCCGGCAGGGTCTTCGGTTTCCATACGGGCCTTGCCTTTTCGAACTCAGAAATGGCTTCGACCTGCCGCAATGTCAATCCGATGTCGTCCAGACCCTCCATCAGACGCCACCGGGTGTACTCATCAATTGCAAAGGGCACCACTAGGTCCGCTGCTGTGACCGTCTGATCTTCAAGGCTCACCGTCAATTCCAACCCGGGCTGCTCCTCGAGCCGCTTCCAGATCAGCTCGACGTCCGCCTGGTCCACCTGCGCGGCCACCAACCCGGCTTTTCCGGCATTGCCGCGGAAGATGTCAGCGAAGCGCGACGAGATCACGACCCGAAAACCGAAGTCAGATAACGCCCAGACCGCATGCTCACGGGACGATCCGGTGCCGAAGTCGGGGCCCGCCACCAGGACAGATCCGTGGTTGTACGGCTCGACATTGAGAATGAAGCCCGGGTCCGCGCGCCAGCCGGCGAACAGTCCGTCCTCAAATCCGGTGCGAGTCACCCGCTTCAGAAACTCCGCCGGGATGATCTGGTCGGTGTCGACATTGCCCTGGCGAAGCGGCACGCCGATTCCGGTATGAATGCTGATCGGTTCCATCGTCAATACTCCTTCTCGTCCGCGCTCAGACCGCGGGAACTGAATCGGTCAGGTCGGTCGGGGCACTGAGGCGTCCTCGAATTGCAGTGGCAGCAGCCACAGCTGGGGACACGAGGTGAGTTCGGCCTCCCTTTCCCTGCCGCCCTTCGAAATTGCGGTTCGAGGTCGACGCGGACCGTCCGCCGGGTGCGAGCTGATCCGGGTTCATTCCCAGGCACATCGAACAACCGGGCTGCCGCCACTCTGCGCCGGCTTCCTCGAAGATGTCGCCGAGTCCCTCTGCTTCGGCCTGCAGGCGCACCCGCCCCGATCCGGGAACGATGAGCATCCGAATGCCTTCGGCCACGTGATGACCGGACAAGACCTCGGCCACCGCACGCAGATCCTCGATACGCCCGTTGGTGCACGAGCCGACGAACACGGTGTCGACCTCGATCTCGCGCAGCGGCATGCCAGGCGTCAAATCCATGTACCGCAGTGCCTTCTCGGTCGCCTCGGCCTCTGCTGCATCGGCGATCTTGGCGGGGTCGGGCACAGAAGCACCCAGGGGCAACCCCTGCCCCGGGTTGGTTCCCCAGGTGACAAACGGGGTCAGCTTGGTCGCATCGATATGGACCTCTGCGTCGAAGACCGCACCGTCGTCGGTACGGAGCTGACGCCAGTTCTGCACCGCGGCATCCCAGTCGGCGCCGGTCGGCGTATGCGGACGGCCCTTGACGTATTCGAAGGTTATGTCATCGGGTGCAATAAGTCCGGCGCGAGCACCGGCCTCAATCGACATGTTGCACACGGTCATTCGGGCCTCCATCGAGAGCTTCTCGATGGCCGGGCCGCGGTACTCGAGCACATAGCCCTGTCCGCCGCCGGTCCCGATCTGCGCGATGACCGCCAAGATGAGGTCTTTGGCGGTGACGCCGGGCGGCAATTCGCCGTCCACATTGATCGCCATTGTCTTGAACGGACGCAACGAAAGTGTCTGCGTCGCCAGCACATGCTCGACCTCGGAGGTACCGATGCCCATCGCAATAGAGCCGAAAGCACCATGCGTGGCGGTATGACTGTCACCACAGACGACTGTCATACCCGGCAACGTCAGACCGAGTTCCGGTCCGATGATGTGGACGATGCCCTGATTGGCATCACCCATGGAATGCAACCGGATTCCGAATTCTTCGCAGTTCCTGCGAAGGGTGTCGACCTGCAGACGCGAGATGGGATCGGCAATTTCCTTGTCGATATTCATCGTCGGCACGTTGTGGTCTTCGGTCGCAATCGTCAGGTCGGGTCGTCGCACCGGACGATCCGCCAGGCGCAGGCCGTCGAACGCCTGCGGGCTCGTCACCTCGTGGACTAGATGCAGATCGATGTAGATCAGGTCGGGGTTGCGTCCCGATCCCTCACCTTCACCACGCACCACAACATGTTCTTCCCAAACCTTTTCGGCCAAGGTCATTGGACGTTCGGTCATCATGATCACCAAGTTTCTTCTTCTGACGAGATGGGCTGGCATCTCAGTATGCGAGAGCATAGTATCGGCTTGTGAGAAATGATACCGCATCGGCAGTGGCCAGTGGGATCGGTGTTCTGGATAAATCCGTCGCCGTTCTGCACGCCGTCTCCGAAGGCCCGTGCAACCTGAACCAACTGTGTACGCGGACCGGATTGCCGCGTGCGACCGCGCACCGGCTCGCCGTCGGACTCGAAACCCACCGACTGTTGGCGCGCAATACTTCCGGCCTGTGGTGCCCGGGCCCCGCACTCGGCGAACTCGCCGCCGGAGCCACCGACACCGTGCGCGAGGCCGCAGCGCTGATCCTGCCCAGACTGCGGGAGATCACCGGCGAGAGCGTGCAGCTCTATCGCAGAGAGGGCGCCGACCGGATCTGCGTCGCCGCCATCGAGCCGCCATCCGGACTCCGCGACACCGTCCCCGTCGGAGCCCGGCTGCCGATGAACGCCGGCTCAGGGGCCAAGGTCCTCCTCGCCTGGGCCGACCCCGCGACCGCCCGGCTCCTGCTGGGTGAGAACGGTTTCAGCGAACGCACACTGCTCGAGGTCCGCCGCCGGGGATGGGCGCAGAGCATCGGTGAGCGCGAGCCCGGCGTGGCCAGCATCTCGGCTCCGGTACGCGACAACGCCGGCGAGGTCATCGCCGCGATATCGGTCTCCGGTCCGATCGACCGGATGGGACGGCGTCCGGGATCACGCTGGGCCGCCGACCTACTGGCCGCGGCGGATGCAATCAACAAACGACTCTAGGGTGGGGTATCGAAAGTCACATCTTCGAACGACAGTGACCTGACCGGCCTCCGTTGGCGCCCGGCAGGAGAACGAAAGGACACCCGATGGGAACGAACGAGCGCGGCAAAATCGTGATGGGCGACGACGAGATCGACGAATTCATCGTTCGCAGCCGCACTGCCACGATGGCAACGGTGTCCGCCACGGGCCGTCCCCACCTGGTGGCCATGTGGTACGGCGTCATCGATGGCGAGATCTGGTTCGAGACAAAGGCGAAATCACAGAAAGCCGTGAACATTCGCCGCAATCCGATCTGCACCGTGATGATCGAAGCCGGCCTCACCTACAACGAGTTGCGCGGCGTATCGATCGACGGGACCGCCGAGATCCTCGACGACCCGGACTCGATCCTGATGTGCGGCATCAGTGTGTGGGAACGCTACAACGGCCCGTACACCGACGAGATGCGCCCCTACGTCGATCAGATGATGAACAAGCGGGTTGCGATCCGGATCAAGACCGACCGCGTCCGCAGCTGGGACCACCGCAAGCTCGGACTCCCCGAAGTCCCGCTCGCCGGAACCACGGCGGAGTTCGTGAAGTAGTAGACACACCCGCGACGGCCTCCACATCGATTCGATGTGGGGGCCGTTCTACGTCGCGGGGGTCAGAAGCTCGACGACTTCAAATCCGATAGGCGCGATCGGCGGATGCCGAACTCAAATCAGGCGTAAGCAGCAATCGCCGCTTGTGATTCATGCCACACTCAGGCGTCCGCCGCGGCACAGCTACAAGAATCCCTCTTTTGCCGGCCACAGCGGGTCCCCCCGCTCAAACCAGGTGGAGGGTTCACCGAAGGAGTATCAACAGTGGGTTCAGCCGATTTTGTCGGACTTGCTTTCGGAATCTTGGGTAGCGGAATCCAGCTGCTCGGGGTGTATCTCGCCGCCGCCCTCGCAGCGTTTGGCCTATAGCTCCCAACAAGATTCGAAGGCCCCTACCGGACATCAGTTCCAGCGGGGGCCTTCGCTGCTGCGTGGAAGCCGACCGCCTTGGTCCGGACAGAGAAAAACCCTCCCCCTGCATGGCAGGAGAAGGGTTGATCTTGTTGTAGCCCCGACGGGATTCGAACCCGCGCTACCGCCTTGAGAGGGCGGCGTCCTAGGCCGCTAGACGACGGGGCCAGAACTGACACAGTATTACGCTGTTGTCGCTGGGGTACCAGGACTCGAACCTAGAATGGCGGTACCAGAAACCGCTGTGTTGCCAATTACACCATACCCCATTCGCTGCTCTCCCAGTCGCTTGTGGCGGCTGGAAAAGCAACGAGAAAGAGATTATCAAACCCTGCGCCCTAACCTGTAATCGCCAGGTCAGAGGCACTTTTTACACGATCGTTGCGCGAGCAGCGCGCAGTCGGGCGAGGCTGCGCTGCGCCCCGAGGAGCTCCAACGACTCGAACAGCGGAGGGCTGATGTGCGACCCCGTCACCGCAACACGAACCGGACCGAACGCCTTGCGCGGTTTGAGCTCGAGTCGCTCCACCAACGCTTCCTTGAGGGCGCTTTCAATGGCCTCAGTCGTCCACTGAGGCAATGCCGCCAGCGATTCGATGGTCGCGTCCAGAACGGGCGCCGCGTCGGCTCCGAGGTTCTTACGGGCCGCTGCTTCGTCGATCGCGAATTCGTCGTCCGACACGTAGAGGAATGCGATGAGTCCCCACGCGTCCCCGAGGACCTGGATGCGCGTCTGGACCAGATCGGCGACAACCGCCCACTGGGCCTCGTCGACCGGTTCGGTCAACTTGCCCGCCTTGACGAGGAAGTCCCGCAACCGCCCGGCAAAGTCCTCCGGGGTGAGCCGGCGAATGTGCTCGGCGTTGATCGAGTCGGCCTTCTTCTGGTCGAACCGGGCGGGATTGGAGTTCACCTTCGAGATGTCGAACGCGGCGATCATCTCGTCGAGGGTGAAGATGTCGTGATCGTCGGCGATGCCCCAGCCCAGGAGCGCCAAGTAGTTCAGCAGGCCTTCGGGGATGAACCCGCGATCGCGGTGGTGGAACAGGCTCGACTGCGGGTCGCGCTTCGACAGCTTCTTGTTGCCCTCCCCCATCACAAACGGAAGATGCCCGAATTCGGGTGTCCGGCTTGCGATTCCGACCCGGATGAGCGCTTCGTAGAGTGCGATCTGACGCGGTGTCGACGACAGCAGATCTTCACCGCGCAGGACGTGGGTGATCTCCATCAACGCGTCGTCGACGGGATTGACCAAGGTGTACAACGGATCTCCGTTGCCGCGTGTCAGCGCGAAATCCGGCACCGTCCCGGCCGGGATGGTGGTGGTGCCGCGCACCAGGTCGTCCCATGAGATGTCGCGATCGGGCATCTTGAGCCGGACGACGGCGCGGCGGCCCTCGTCGCGAAATGCCTGCTTCTGCCCTTCGGTGAGGTCGCGGTCGAAGTTGTCGTAGCCGAGCTTGGGATCACGGCCTGCGGCCTTGTGCCGCGCCTCGACCTCTTCTGCCGTCGAGAACGCCTCGTAGGCCTCACCGGCATCGAGAAGCTTTGCGACCGCATCGAGATGCAGCGGTTTGCGTTGCGACTGACGGTAGGGCTCATGCGGGCCACCGACCTCCGGGCCCTCGTCCCAGTTCAGGCCGAGCCAGCGCAGCGCATCGAGGATCGCGGCGTACGACTCCTCGGTGTCGCGCGCGGCGTCGGTGTCCTCGATCCGGAACACGAACGCACCACCGTTGTGCCGGGCGTAGGCGTAGTTGAACAACGCGGTACGCACCAACCCGACATGTGGTGTGCCGGTCGGAGATGGACAAAAACGGACGCGGACCTGCGATTCACTCATGCGCCCAGATTACGCGGGGGTAACAGTGCCGCTGTCCCCTGGCATCCTCAGGCGGTGTGCTGCCCCAAGAATTCGATCAGGAGCGCGTTGACCTCGGCCGGCTGCTCGAGGTAGCCGTAGTGACCGGCCTTGACCACTTCCTCGTACCGCGCACCGGGTATCGCGTCTGCGACCTCACGAGCCAGATGTGGTGGCAACGTACGGTCGTCGGCGAAACCGATCACCAGCGACGGCCGGGTGATCCCGGCATATGCGGCAAGACGATCACTCTCTCCGTCGTGCAGCCCGAGTTGTGCCCGCATACCCGGCGTCACCGTTTGCCCAGAGAACTCGATCACATCGAGCCAGTCCCGCACCGCGGTGTCGTTGTCGAGGGTGTGCCGAGACAGATTGAGGTGCGCGGTGATCGCCGCGTGGAAGCGAGGAGGCAACGTGATCTTCTGGTCGTAGAGCGCCCGCTCCCCTTCGGAGATCCATTGCTGCAGTGGCCCACTGCGACCGTACGTCGCGATCATGACGGCGCACCGGACGAGATCCGGTCGCGCCAACGCCAACTCCTGGGTCACCTTCGCGCCGAGCGAGGTTCCGATCACAACCGCAGGCTCACCGCCGAGAAACTCGATCAGAGCGGCGGTATCGGCCACCATGTCGGCGATGGTGAACCCTTCGGGACATTCACTCGACGGTGCGATGCCGCGATTGTCGAACATGACGACGCGGTAGCCCGCCTTGACCAGCGCCGGCTGCTGGTGCGCTTTCCAGACCCGGCCCGGACTGCCACTACCCATCACCATGACAACCAGTGGACCTGAACCGGAGTCCTCGTAGCTGAGCGAGATTCCGTTGACCTGAGCAGTTTTCGGCCGCGGACGCATCTGCTACCCCCGCTCGGCGACCGGGTTGGTCAGCGTGCCGAGGCCTTCGACGGTGACACTGACCGTGTCGCCGGCGGCCATCGGACCGATGCCTTCCGGTGTGCCGGTGAGAATCACGTCGCCGGGCAGCAGTGTCATCACGGCGCTGATCCACTCGACGATCTCGCCGACGTCGTGCAGCATCAGGCTGGTGCGGCTGCGCTGCTTGACCTCTCCGTTGAGCTCGGTGCGGATCTCGAGATCACTGGGGTCGAGTTCGGTTTCGATCCACGGCCCGAGCGGACAGAAGGTGTCGTGGCCCTTGCCGCGTGTCCACTGCCCATCGGCCTTCTGCTGATCGCGGGCCGTGACGTCGTTGCCGATCGTGTAGCCGAGGATCACATCCTTTGCCGCTGCCGCCTTCACATCGCGGCAGGGGCGGCCGATCACGATCGCGAGCTCACCCTCGAAGTCCACGCGGTCCGAAGATTTCGGCCGCAGGATCGGCACGTGGGGCCCGATGATCGAAGTGTTCGGCTTTATGAAAATCACCGGATTCTCCGGTGCCTCAACAACCCCTGGGGTCGAGCTCCGCTCCGCTTCGTCTTCGGCCATTTCAGCCACATGAGCCAGATAATTTTTACCAATACAGATCACCTTGCTGGCCAGGATCGGCGCCAGCAGGCGGGTATCGGCCAGCGGCCAGCTCCGGCCGGTGAACGTGGGCGTACCAAAAGGGTGTTCGGCAATTTCACGAGCCGTGGCGGCGTCGCCGTCGCCTTCGATACTGACAAAAGCAACCCCGTCAGGGCTGGCAATTCGACCTAGTCGCATGGTCGCCAGACTATCGCACCCGGACGATCTCAACTGTCGGGAGCCGCCCTTGGCACCATCCCCAGCGGCGTTCTACTATATGGACATTCTATTTCATATGTTGAGAACGCGATCGAGGAGGTCCTGATATGCCCACCAATGCCCGCCGCTGGGCAATGCTCTGCGCCTCCCTGCTGTCCGCAATGGCAACGACCTGCGTCGTCAGCGGTGTCGCCTTCCTCATCCCCGAACTGCACCGCTCAGAAGGGATGTCACTGACCGAGGCGTCAACCCTGGCAGCGGCGCCGACCTTCGGGCTGCTGTTGTCGACCTATGCCTGGGGTATCGCCCTCGACCGGTTCGGCGAGCGCCGGATCCTGCTGCTGTCACTGGGCTCGACCATCGTCACCATGTCGACGGCATGTTTGGCCAACATGTGGGACGCACCCAAGGCCGTCCTGGGCCTGGCACTGTTGGTGGCAGGCGTCACCTCGGCCGCCACCAACGGGGCCGGTGGCCGCATCGTCGTCGGATGGTTCTCGCCCGAGAAACGCGGCACCGCGATGGGTGTCCGGCAGACGGCGCAACCGCTGGGCATCGGTGTCTGCGCCCTGACGATCCCGGTTCTGTCCGAAAAGTTCGGTGTCACAACCGGTCTGGTGGTCCCCTTGGTTGTCACGGTGATCGCGACAGTGTTCGTCCTGGTTGTGGTCGCCGACCCGCAACGACCATCGACATCGGCCACCCAGACCGCCATGTCGTCGAATCCGTATCGCGGAAGCCAGTTCCTGCCACGTGTCCATGGGGTGAGCATTCTGCTGTGTGTCCCCCAGGGCATGCTGTGGACGTTTGTGCCGGCCTGGCTGATCGTGCAGCACAACTGGTCCCCGATGACCGCGGGCATCCTGGTGACGATCAGTCAGATCCTCGGCGCCGCCGGTCGCATCGGCGCCGGCCGATGGTCCGACGTCTGGGGATCACGCACCAAACCGATTCGGTTGATCTCGATCGGCGCCACCGCATCGGTGGGATTGCTGGCCTTCACCGATTGGCTCAACAGCCCCGTCGCGGCGGCCGTCATGGTGATCGCGAGCGTGATCACGGTGGCCGACAACGGATTGGCGTTCACCGCGATCGCCGAGTTCTCCGGGCCGCAATGGAGCGGTCGTGCACTGGCGGTCCAGAACACGGGCCAATACCTGTGGATGGCCGCGTCCACACCGCTGTTCGGCATGGCCATCGGTGCCTTCGGCTACCCGGCCGCGTTCCTGATCGCCGCGGCAGCCCCGGCCGCCGCGATCGGAGTGGTCCCACCGGACCAAAAGCGCGACGCGTTGGTGACCACTCCGTCTTGACGGCCGGTGGCTACAACGACAAACCCCACCCGTTTCAGTCAAAACCACATGGTGCAACGTGTGGAAATGCCTGGAACGGGTGGGGTTTGTGAGTGTGCCCGGCCGGCGGGTCAGCCCAGGGCTGCCCGGATCCGGGTCCCGATCTCCTTGGTGTCGACCGGAAGTTCTCCGCGGCTCGCCAGGTCGGCGGCGACCGCCTGCGAGATCCGGTCGGCCTCGGCCTCGTGGCCGAGATGACGCAGCAGGAGTTCCACCGACAGGATGGCAGCCGTGGGATCGGCGACGCCCTTCCCGGCGATATCCGGAGCACTTCCGTGGACCGGCTCGAACATCGACGGGTTGGTGCCGGTCGCATCGATGTTGCCCGATGCCGCCAGGCCGATGCCACCGCTGACCGCGCCTGCGATGTCGGTGATGATGTCGCCGAACAGGTTGTCGGTGACGATGACGTCGTAACGACCCGGGTTGGTGACCATGTAGATGGTCGCCGCATCGATGTGGTTGTAATCGACGGTGACCTCGGGGTACTCAACCGCAACCTCGTCGACGGTCCGCTTCCACATCGATCCGGCAAACGTGAGCACGTTTGTCTTGTGGATCAGTGTGAGGTGCTTGCGACGGGCCTGAGCACGCTTGAA
The DNA here is from genome assembly GCF_056786495.1 of Williamsia sp. Y853. Taxonomy (NCBI): domain Bacteria; kingdom Bacillati; phylum Actinomycetota; class Actinomycetes; order Mycobacteriales; family Nocardiaceae; genus Williamsia; species Williamsia sp. Y853. The sequence continues at coordinate 2,440,483 of NZ_JBXCJC010000001.1, read as the reverse complement.
GGCATCGCGGACAACGCGTTCGATGCCGAACCGGGTGTTGACGCTGACCTCGGTGGCGACCTCGTTCGGGGTACCGACGCGGATGGCACCACCGTTGCCGGTGTACGGGCCTTCCGTGCCTTCACGGACCACAACGAAGTCGATGTCGGGGTTGCCCGCCAGCGGCGAGGTGACGCCGGGGTAGAGCTTGCTCGGGCGCAGGTTCACATGGTGATCGAGCGCAAAGCGCATGTTCAGCAGCAAACCGCGCTCGAGGATGCCCGGGGTGACCGACGGATCGCCGATCGCGCCCAGCAGGATCGCGTCGTGGCCGCGAATCGCGGTCAGATCCTCATCGGTCAGCAGTTCGCCGGTGCGGTGGTAGCGATTGGCGCCGAGATCGAACTCGGTGGTCTCGACGCCCGGCAGGACGTGTTCCAGTACCGCCAGAGCTTCGGAGATGACCTCAGGGCCGATTCCGTCGCCGGCTATGACAGCGAGTTTCATGACAGGTCGACCTGCTTGATGAGCGTCGCGCCGACTGCCTCACCGATGGCGGTGAGGACGGCCTCGGGGATCTGCTGGCTCACGCGCAACAGGATGGTCGCGCCTTCACCCTCGGCGTCCTGCGAGAGTCCGGCGGCCGCGATGTCGATGCCGGCGTTGCCGAGCAGGGTGCCGATCTTGCCCAGTGATCCCGGCTGATCTCCATAGGAGACAACAAGATTGAGGCCTTCGGCCCGCAGGTCGAAGTTGCGGCCGTTGATGTTGACGATCTTCTCGACCTCGGCAGGCCCCGACAGGGTGCCACCGACATTGAGGACGGTTCCGTCACCGAAGACCGCACGCAGATCCACCAGGTTGCGGTGATTCGGGCTCTCCGACGCGGTGGTCACCTCAGAGGTGACACCACGCTCGGCCGCCAAGGCGGGAGCGTTCACGAAGGTGACCGGATCCTCGATGACGGCGGAGAACAGACCACGCAGCGCGGACAGTCCGAGGACGTCGACATTGCGCGACGCGATCTCGCCGCGGACGTCAACGCTGAGGTTGGCCGGAACCTGACCCGACAGGGCGCCGACCAGGACACCGAGCTTGCGGACGAGTTCGAGCCACGGGGCGACCTCGTCGTCGACTGCGCCACCGGTGATGTTCACGGCGTCGGGGACGAAGTGTCCGGCCAGGGCCAGACGCACGCTCTTCGCGACGTCGGTGCCTGCGCGATCCTGCGCCTCCGAGGTGGAGGCACCCAGGTGCGGGGTCACCACTACCTGCGGGAGCTCGAACAGCGGCGAATCAGTGCACGGCTCGGTGGCGTAGACGTCGAGGCCTGCGGCGAACACATGACCGGTCTTGATGGCATCGGCCAGTGCCTGCTCGTCGATCAGCCCACCGCGAGCGGCGTTGACGACGATGACGCCCTTCTTGGTGCGGGCCAGCTCGTCGGCGCCGATGAGGCCGAGGGTCTCCGGAGTCTTGGGCAGGTGCACCGAGAACATGTCGGCGCGCTCGAGCAGCTCGTCCAGGGTGACCAGCTCGATACCGAGCTGTGCGGCGCGAGCCGGCGACACGTAGGGGTCGTACGCGATGATGTTGGTCTCGAAGGCGGCCAGGCGCTGTGCGAACAGCTGTCCGATCCGGCCGAGTCCGACAACACCGACGGTCTTGCCGAAGATCTCGACACCGTTGAACTTCGAGCGCTTCCACTCGTGCTCGCGCAGGGTCGCATCGGCGGCCGGGATCTGGCGGGCGGCGGACAGCAACAGGCTGACGGCGTGCTCGGCGGCTGTGTGGATGTTGGACGTCGGTGCATTGACCACCATCACGCCCCGCTCGGTTGCGGCCGCGACATCGACATTGTCGAGTCCGACGCCGGCGCGGGCGATGATCTTCAGGTTGGGTCCGGCGGCGAGGACCTCGGCATCAACCTGAGTAGCCGAACGCACGAGAATGGCGTCGGCATCCTTGACTGCCTCGAGCAACTTCGGGCGGTCGGGGCCATCGACCCAGCGCACCTCGACATCTTCGCCGAGGGCAGCAACCGTGGACTGTGCCAATTTGTCGGCGATCAACACGACTGGGCGGCCGGTGGGGCTCACAGTAAAATTCTCCTGGGGTCGGGTAGCGCCCGGCGCTTACCGGGAGCCAGCGAAGTGGCAACTCCAGCGATCAGCTTAGTGGCCGCCCACAGCGATCCGTTCCCGGGTATATCGACGAACCCGGCGCGGACCTGCATGAATCGGATCAGTCGGCCCGATGACCTGGGAAATGCCGCCCCGAAGATCGATTGCGACTATCTTTCAAGGAGGATATTCCGGCTTCGGGGGAGACACACCGGGATAGACCACGGCCGATGATTGGGGAATCCGATGCTGAAGAAATTGCTTGTGGCCTGCATGGCCCTGGCATCCGCCGCACTACTTGTGACCGGGGGCGGAGCTGCGGTCGCGGCGCCGGCGAAGGTCGCCTTGGGCGGCGGTTCGGGAATCCTGATCCTCAAAGGCGGCAACAGCGCCTCGGCGTGCACGCTGACCACCATCGGCACCGACAACACCGGCACGCTCTACGGATTGACCGCAGGCCACTGTGGTGAAGGCGGACAGCGGGTCGCCTCCGAGCAAGATCAGGATCGCGGCGTCCTGGGCCGGATCACGTTCTCCAATCACAAACTCGACTACGCGATCATCGCGTTCGATCCGGAGAAGGTCGCACCGACCCGCACGGTCGGGAACGTGACCATCCGCAGCGTGCAGACGACTCCCCCGCAGTTCCCGGACATCGCCTGCAAGGAAGGCCGGACCAGCGGCAACACCTGTGGTGTCACGTGGTTCGCCGACGGCGTCGAGCACATCAGTCAGATCTGTGTCCTCGAGGGCGACTCGGGCAGCCCGGTGGTCATCGGTGACCGACTCATCGGCATGGTGAACGCCTACTACTACGTCGGCTGCATCGGACCCGAGACGGGCACCAACATCAAGCCGATCCTGGACGACCTGCCTCTGCGCGGGGTCAACGGATTCAAGGTGTACTGACCCGCTCGCTCGTGACGTCCCCCGCCTCGGCGACTCCGGGGAAGGTCCCGCTCGGCGGTGGTTCGGGCATCGCGATCCTGCAGATCGACGAATCACCGGATTTCGCCTGTCCTGAGACGGACAACAGAAAGGCCCCGAACCAATGGTCCGGGGCCTTTCTATGAATACGCTTGAATATCAGGCGGTTTCGGTGATCGGGCGATCAACCCAGCTCATCAGGTCGCGCAGCTTCTGGCCGGTGACCTCGATCGGGTGCTCGGCGTTCTGCTTACGCAGACCTTCGAGCTCCTTGTTGCCACCCTCGACGTTGGCAACCAGACGCTTGACGAAGGTGCCGTCCTGGATGTCCTTGAGGATGGCCTGCATGCGCTCCTTGGTACCCGCGTCGATGACCCGCGGGCCCGACACGTAGCCACCGAACTCAGCGGTGTCGGACACCGAGTAGTTCATGCGGGCGATGCCACCCTCGTACATGAGGTCGACGATGAGCTTGAGCTCGTGAAGCACCTCGAAGTACGCCATCTCGGGCGCGTAACCGGCCTCGACCATGACCTCGAAGCCGACCTTGACGAGTTCTTCGGTGCCGCCGCAGAGCACGGCCTGCTCGCCGAAGAGGTCCGTCTCGGTCTCCTCCTTGAAGGTGGTCTTGATGACGCCTGCACGGGTGCCACCGATGCCCTTGGCATAGGACAGCGTGAGAGCCTGGCCCTCACCCTTGGGATCCTGATCCACTGCGATGAGCGCGGGAACGCCCTTGCCGTCGACGAACTGACGACGCACGAGGTGGCCGGGGCCCTTCGGTGCGACCATGCCGACGGTGACGAACTCCGGAGCCTTGATCAGGTCGAAGTGGATGTTCAGGCCGTGACCGAAGAACAGCGCGTCGCCGTCCTTGAGGTTGGGCTCGATGTCATTGGTGAAGATGCTTGCCTGAGCGGTATCCGGTGCGAGCACCATGATGACGTCCGCCCACTCGGAAACCTCTGCCGGCGTACCGACGGTCAGGCCGGCTTCCTCCGCCTTGGCACGAGACTTCGAGCCTTCTTTGAGGCCGATGCGGACCTCGACGCCCGAGTCGCGCAGGCTCAATGAGTGCGCGTGACCCTGGCTGCCGTATCCGATGACCGCAACCTTGCGGCCCTGGATGATCGACAGGTCGGCATCGTCGTCGTAGAACATCTCGACTGCCACTTGACTTCCCTTCATTGGTGAATCTCCCGGCCATCATTGGCCAGGGATCAGTTTTGTTTGTCTAGATTGTGTCAGCGAGCCGCGGACATGCTCTTGGGGCCACGGCCAAGGGCGACGATGCCCGACTGGGCGATCTCCCTGATGCCGTAGGGATCGAGCATCTTCAGCAGCGCGTCGAGCTTGTCTTGCGTACCGGTCGCCTCGACGGTGATCGAGTCGGGTGAGACGTCGATTACCTTGGCGCGGAACAGGTTGACCACTTCGATCACCTCTCCGCGTGCGGATGCGTCGGCGCGCACCTTGACCATCAGGAGCTCGCGGGCCACCGAGGTGTCGGGGTCCTGCTCGACGATCTTGATGACGTTGATCAGCTTGTTGAGCTGCTTCGTCACCTGCTCCAGCGGGAAGTCCTCGACGGAGACCATGATGGTCATCCGCGAGACACCCTTGAGTTCGGTGGCACCGACGGCCAGCGACTCGATGTTGAAACCGCGACGCGAGAACAGCGACGCCACCCGGGCCAAAACGCCGGGACGATCTTCGACAAGCACGCTGAGCGTGTGGTGGGTGGTCACTTCTGCTCGCCCTTCTCGACGCTACGGGTCATCGCCTTGTGGATCTCATCGGGATGGGTGGACGCGGCCTCGTCGTCGTCGAACAGTGGACGAATGCCCCGGGCCGCCATGATCTGGTCGTTGCCGGTGCCGGCAGCGACCATCGGCCACACCTGCGCGTCGGCGCCGACGATGAAGTCGATCACGACCGGCCGGTCGTTGATCGCACGCGCCTGCGCCAGCACGGCGTCGACGTCTTCTTCACGCTCACAACGGAGTCCGACACAACCGAGGGCGTCCGCCAGTTTGACGAAGTCCGGGATGCGCTGCGACGGATCGGCATTGTGCGTCGACAGGTTGGTGTTGGAGTACCGCTCTTCGTAGAAGAGGGTCTGCCACTGCCGAACCATGCCCAGGTTGCCGTTGTTGATCACGGCCACCTTGATGGGGATGCCTTCGATGGCACACGTGGCCAGTTCCTGATTGGTCATCTGGAAGCAGCCGTCGCCGTCGATGGCCCACACCTCGGCGTCGGGCATGCCCTGCTTGGCACCCATGGCCGCCGGAACGGCATAGCCCATGGTGCCAAGGCCACCGGAGTTCAGCCAGGTACGCGGATTCTCGTACGAGATGAACTGTGCTGCCCACATCTGGTGCTGACCGACACCGGCGCAGTAGATCGCGTCGGGTCCGGCAGTCTTGCCGATCGCCGAGATCACGAACTCGGGCGACATCGAGCCGTCCGAGGGCCGGTCGTAGCTCAGCGGGTACGTGCGACGAACCCCGTCGAGGTAGGTCCACCACGTGCTCAGATCCGGCGCGCCGGTCGTGGTGGCCCGCTCATCGCGCACCGCCTCGATCAGTTCGGTGATGACCGCCATGCAGTCGCCGACGATGGGGACGTCGGCATGACGGTTCTTGCCGATTTCGGCGGGATCGATGTCGGCGTGGATCACCTTGGCGTCCGGCGCAAACGAGTCGAGCATGCCGGTGACCCGGTCATCGAAGCGAGCGCCGAGGGTGATCAGCAGATCGCTGCGCTGCAAACCGGCAACCGCCGCGACGGTGCCGTGCATTCCGGGCATTCCCAGGTGCTGCTTGTGGCTGTCTGGGAACGCGCCGCGGGCCATGAGGGTGGTGACCACGGGAATACCGGTGAGTTCTGCCAATTCGAGCAGTTCGGCAGATGCATTGGCCTTGATGACCCCGCCGCCGACGTACAGCACCGGTGCCTGGGCCGCGGCGATCATCCGCGCGGCCTCACGAACCTGCTTGCCGTGCGGCTTGGTCACCGGACGGTAGCCGGGCAGATCGATCTGTGGCGGCCACGAGAATGTGGTCTGCGCCTGCAGGATGTCCTTGGGGATGTCGACCAGGACTGCGCCCGGACGGCCGCTCTCGGCGATGTAGAAGGCTTCGGCCATCACCTTGGCGATCTCGGCGCCACTGTTCACCAAGAAGTTGTGCTTGGTGATCGGCATGGTGATACCGGAGATGTCGGCTTCCTGGAAGGCGTCGGTGCCGATCAGCGCCCGACCGACCTGCCCGGTGATCGCAACGATGGGAACCGAATCCATCTGAGCATCGGCCAACGGGGTCACCAGGTTGGTGGCGCCGGGTCCGGACGTCGCGATACAGACGCCGACGCGGCCCGTGGCCTGGGCATAACCGGTGGCCGCGTGACCCGCACCCTGTTCGTGACGAACAAGAATGTGGCGGACCTGCTTCGAATCGAACAGCGGGTCGTAAAGAGGGAGTACGGCTCCACCCGGAATGCCGAAGACCGACGTGACACCGAGTTCTTCGAGTGAGCGCACTACTGCCTGTGCTCCACTGACACGCTCGGGCGCGACCGTGCGCCGCTGTTGCGGCGAAGGTACGGCCGGGGCGCCATTGCCCGTGTTGCGCGATCCCGTTCCGCGGGGGCCTGGCCCCGGCTGGGTGCGTGCTGTTGGTGCGCTCACTGCACTTTCCCTCTACTCAGACGCTCGGCCCGATGGCCGCAACGTAGGTGGACAACAAAAAACCCCCGACAGCGGTGCTGTGCGAGGGTGGCGCGTCGATGCTTTGTGAGTACTTCGTGTACCCGGTCAGGCGGAGACGCGCCGGCCGAGTACGAGAATCTGTTTCTGCATCACAATTAAAGAGGCTAGAACTGCGGGTTCAAGGAGTCAAACTCATGCCATATCGATCCCACATGATGGGATCAGGGGCTCAGTCAGCAGGCCATCGATGGGCGGCGCACCGGACTGTCGAAGGCCACTCCCAAGGGATGGAACAATGTAGGAGTGTCTGAGCCAGAAGCAATCGAGTTGCCCGCGGAGTTCCGCATCCATCCCATCTCTTATTTTGCCGTCTTCATGATGGTGGTGTCCGCACTCGTGCTGGCCGGGGTATCACTGCCCTACCTGGGCTGGACACTCGCCGTACCCGTGGTCGTCGCGGTGTGGGTACACCGTCTTCGCACCACGGTCACCGAAGAAGGACTCACCACCCGGACACTGCGCGGTCAGCACAGCGCAACGTGGGATCAGATCACCGGACTGCAGTTCCCGCGTTGGGGCGCGGTGCGGGCGGTACTGCAGGACGACTCGACGTTGACCCTCCCCGCGATCAGCTTCCGGGACCTGCCCCGACTCTCTGCCGCCAGCAAGGGCCGCATCCCGGACCCGTATGCGGCCTCGGACGCCGCGGCCGCCGAGTCCGAGAGCGGCTCAGACAAAAAGGCCTCGTGACCACCGTTTTGAAACCGCGCCGCATAGCGGCGTAGCGTAAACCGCGCAACTCTCCGCACCGCAGCCCCGGTCGGAGCTGGTCGATAGGCGAGGAACCAATAGTCATGCCGCAGTTGAGGTCACGGAAAACCACCATCGGACGCAACGCCTCGGGCGCACGCTCACTCTGGCGCGCCACCGGCATGACCGATGACGACTTCGGTAAACCGATTGTCGCCATTGCCAATTCGTATACCCAGTTCGTACCCGGCCACGTGCATCTGAAGGACGTCGGCGAAATCGTCGCCGCCGCGGTCCGCGCTGCCGGTGGAGTGCCCCGCGAGTTCCACACCATCGCCGTCGACGACGGAATCGCGATGGGCCACGACGGCATGCTCTATTCCCTGCCGAGCCGCGAGATCATCGCCGACTCCGTGGAATACATGGTCAACGCGCACACCGCCGACGCACTCGTGTGTATCTCGAACTGCGACAAGATCACTCCCGGGATGCTCAACGCCGCGATGCGCCTGAACATCCCAACCGTGTTCGTCTCCGGTGGGCCGATGGAGGCCGGTAAGGCCGTCGTGGTCGGTGACACGGTTCATCCGTCGTCCGATCTGATCACCTCGATCTCCGCGTCCGCCAACGACTCCGTCGACGACGATGCACTGCGCGAGGTCGAACTGGCCGCCTGCCCGACCTGCGGTTCGTGCTCGGGCATGTTCACAGCCAACTCGATGAACTGCCTGACCGAGGCTTTGGGCCTGGCGCTGCCGGGCAACGGCTCGACGCTGGCCACGCACGAGGCACGGCACGCCCTGTTCACCCGCGCCGGAACCGTCGTCGTCGAAGCCGCCAAGCGGTATTACCACGAAGAAGACGAATCGGTGTTGCCGCGAAATATCGCCACCCCCACCGCATTCCGCAACGCAATGGCCCTCGATGTCGCCATGGGCGGATCGACCAACACGGTCCTGCACGTGCTGGCCGCCGCACAGGAGGGTGAGGTCGACGACTTCGACCTCACCGTCATCGACGAGATCAGCCGCAAGGTTCCCTGCCTGTCGAAGGTCTCCCCCAACTCGGATTACCACATGGAAGACGTGCACCGGGCCGGCGGAATCGCCGCGATCCTGGGTGAATTGCGCCGCGCCGGACTCATCGACTACACCGCGAGCACGGTTCACTCCCCCACCATCGGGACCTTCCTCGACGACTGGGACATCCGCGGCGGCAAGGCGATCGACGAAGCCTTCGAACTGTTCCACGCCGCCCCCGGTGGCGTGCGCACCACCACTCCGTTCTCGACGGCCAACCGGTGGAGTTCACTCGACACCGATGCGGCAGACGGTTGCATCCGCGACCTCGCGCACGCCTACACCGTCGAGGGTGGGCTCTGCGTCCTGCGGGGCAACCTCGCCGAGGACGGCGCCATCCTCAAGACCGCAGGCATCGACGAAGATCTCTGGCACTTCCAGGGCCCGGCGCGCGTCGTCGAGTCCCAGGAGGACGCCGTGCAGACCATCCTGAGCAAGACCATTCAGGCCGGTGACGTCCTGGTGGTCCGCTACGAAGGTCCCGCCGGTGGTCCCGGAATGCAGGAGATGCTCCACCCGACAGCCTTCATGAAGGGCACCGGCATGGGCAAGAAGTGCGCCCTGATCACCGACGGCCGGTTCTCCGGTGGTTCCTCGGGTCTGTCGATCGGGCACATCTCACCCGAAGCCGCCTCCGGTGGCGTGATCGGGCTCATCGAAGACGGCGATCAGATCCTCATCGACGTCAAGACGCGCAAGATCGAGGTCCTCGTCGACGACGAGACCCTGGCCGTGCGTCGCGCCAAGATGGATGCCTCCGAACGTCCGTGGCAGCCACGTGAGGTTCGCGAGCGCAAGGTCACCACCGCACTGCGCGCCTACGCGAAGCTCGCGACGTCGGCCGACAAGGGCGCCGTCCGCAAGGTCGACTGACCCCCGTTCACCAAATGCTCCACCTATACGAGGACGCTCCACATCTTTGTGGAGCGTCCTCGTATAGGTGGAGCGTTTGCGGCTGGTTGGGTTGCGCTGCAAGTCATTTGATGTGCAACTTCTTCATCGCCCGATAGACCCCGGCGATGAAAGCGACGTATCTCTCGGGGCTGATCTGGGGTGGGCGATCGAACTCGATGACGTGCTGGCTGGCCACCGTCTGCAGGTCGACGAACTCGAGAATGCCGACCTCACCGTGCCGACGGCCTTGACCTGACGCCTTCATCCCACCCATCGGGGCATCGTTCGACGCGTGGGCCGAGCCATATCCTTCGTTGATGTTGACCATCCCGCAACGGAGCTGCGCACCGATGCGAAGCCCCTTTGACGTATCTTTTGTCCACACACTGGCATTGAGCCCGTATTCGGTGTCGTTCGCGAGCCGGATCGCTTCGTCTTCGCTTGCCACTTTGTACACCGATACCACCGGTCCGAATGTCTCGTTGGCAAACACCTCCATCTCGGGCGTGACACCGTCGAGGATGGTCGGTTCGTAGAAGTACGGACCGAGGTCCGGTCGCGGACGTCCTCCGACGAGGACCTTCGCTCCGAGGTCAGTGGCCTGTGAGACGTGACGGCCCACTGTGTCGAGCTGACGTTTCGAAGTCAGGGAACCGACGTCGTAGCCGTATCCGGCGCCTTTGCCGAGTGTGAGCGCGCGAGTCCGGGCGATCAACTTCGCAAGGAACTCGTCGTACACCTCCGCTGCCACGTAGAGCCGTTCGGTTGACAGACATAGTTGCCCCGTCGTCGAGAAGCACGCTCGCGCAGTACCTCTGGCAGCTTTGTCCAGATCGGCATCGGCGAGCACCAGCATCGGATTCTTCCCGCCGAGTTCGAGTGTGCAGCCGATCAATCGGCGCCCCACGGCTTCGGCGATACGGCGTCCGGCGGCGCTCGAACCGGTGAACAGGATGTGGTCGCAAGCGTCGATCATCGGCTGGCCGACAGTTTCGGGTTCACCGACGACGATCTGCCACAAGTCGACGTCGAGTCCGCATTCAATCAGCAATTCCCGGCCTCGCAGGGCGCTGAGAACCGTCTGGGTGTCGGGCTTGTGGACAACGGCATTGCCGGCAAGGAGCGCCGGGACAATATCGCTGACCGCCAGGGCGAGTGGGTAGTTCCACGGGGTGACAATCGCGACCACACCTTTGGGATGGCGGAACTCGGTGGTCCGGGTCGCCCCGGGGATCGCGCCGGCACGTCGACGCGGTGCGAGGAAGCCGGGGGCGTGACGCCCGTAGTACAGCGCGACCCCTGCGACGTCGATCGTCTCTTCGAAGGCACTGATCCGAGATTTGCCGGTCTCGGCTTGCACGATGTCGAGGAGCTCCCGTTTCGCGAGCACCTCATCGTGCAGCCGCAAAAACGGCGCCACCCGGTCGCGCGGGGAGGTCTGGGCCCACCGCTGCTGAGCCAGGCGGGCTTTGCCGAAGGCGTCGGCCACATCGCCGGCGGTGGACGAAGTAAACGTCGCCAGATGCTCCCCTGTCGCCGGAGAGTATGTGGACAGTTGCGGTCCGGTTCCGGTGATCGAAGCCGTCAGTCGATCGGCCTCGCCGGGTCCGAGGAACACGTCGGTGGTGCCGTCAGTCGTCTCGGGGAGTCTGGTTTCTGCAGTCATGTCTTCACCGTTCGTCGACCTCACCAGTCTTAGCCACCCGCGCAGGCCCCCATGGGGTAGTCGACTACCTCACCTCCCCGTTCACCAAACGCTCCACCTATACGAGGACGCTCCACATATTTGTGGAGCGTCCTCGTATAGGTGGAGCGTTTGTGGTGGGGCCAGAGGTCAGGGTGCGGGGTTGCCCGGGGATTCGAACGGGTTGGTTCCGTTGAACAGGAACCAGATGGTGATCGGCGCGGCGATGCCGATCACCAACCACGCCACCGAACCGATGAATGGCCGGGTGGCCCAACCTCGTCCGAAGTCGAGAGAAATACGGCCGGGACCGGTCAGGATGATCGCCGCAGCGGCCAATGCCAGGAACAACTCGAATTCGATGCCGCCGCCTGCGTAGTCCGGGTCGGAGGCGAAGAACCAGACACCGCCGGCAAGTGTTGCCTTGTAGGCCGACGCCACCAGCATCACGCCAAGCACCGCAGAGCCCGCGACCGGTGTCAGCAGACCGAGCACCAACATCAGGCCACCGATGGTCTCGGAGAGCGCCCCGAGGACCGCGAGGGGTTTGGCGGCGTCCGAGTTGAAGCCGATCGCGGGATCCGGTGCATTGATCAGGTAATCCTCGAAGCCGGACAGGCGCGGACCGTTCCACCACCCGAACAACTTCTGGCTGCCGTGCGCCATCGCGATCAGGCCCACACCGAGCCGGAGCACCAGCAGGCCGAGATCGAGCGTGCCGCGACGGGCCGGAAGCTCGGTCACCAGTGGAGCCACCGGTTCCGGTTCGGCCGGGCCGCCGGAAGCGAAGTCGTCATCGTCGTCATAACGCGGCTGCGGGCCGTGCTCACGGTGGAAGTCGTCCCGGTCGATGGCCGCGACCGGGATCCGCGTTGTCGCGTTCGACGGTGGCGCATCGGCAGCCGGGGTCATCACCACGTCGGTGTCCTGGTCGGCGATGTCGGCCGGGACCGACTCGTTCGACTGACGTTTGCGCATGGTGGGTATCTGCTCGGTTTCCTCGAGTTCGGCCTCACCGTCGGAGAAACCGGCGGATCGGTAGGGCTCATAGCCGTACGCGCCGGTATCCCCCTCGTCCTGCGCCCTGCGCGGGTCGTGTGCCCGCGTCAGGGGCAACTCGATCTGTTCGGTGGGCTCGTCGTATGGGCTCGACCCTTGGCCGTCGGGATCTCGTTCGGTCACACGATGACCTTAGAGGTTGTGTCGAGGATGGTCGCGATCACCGGGCCCATCGCGGTCGACCAGTTCGGGGGTCAACCAGTTCGAGGCGATCAGTAGGGTGGACGCCATGACATTGCGCCACCGGCCTGCGCTTGCCCGCCTTGTGGTCTCGCTGGTGGCGGCGGCCCTGGTGGTGACCGGCTGCAACGACGGTTTTGCCGAGCAGGACCGCAACCGCGAAGCCGGGGATTTCTCTGCGAATCAGAACCCGCAGATGCAACAGCCCTCCCAAACCCAGCCCAGTGTTCCGTCGACCGACCCCGGAGCCGACCCCGGCCCGTGCCCCGATCCCGACCCGGCGGTCATCGCAACCTGCCTCGGTGCCACCAGCGGGGTCCTCGCGGCCAGCGCCGACGCCACCTCGACGGTGGTTGCTGAGCGTGTCACCGGCAGGATCGTGCGCACCAAACGTGGCGGCCCGACGACGGAGGTCGCATCGTTGGACGTCGATGCCTCCGGCGACGGCGGTCTACTCGACTTCGCACCCTCCCCCGACTACGCGCAGGATCAGCTGGTCTACGCCTACATCACCACCGCAACCGACAACCGGGTCGTCCGGATCGCCAAGGGTGACATCCCCAAACCGATCGTGGTCGGTATCCCCAAGGGCACCACCGGAAATATGGGCACGATCTACTTCAAGAGCCCTACCGAACTGCTCGTCGCGACCGGTGACGCCGGCGATCCGCAGGCCGCTGCCGATCCGGATTCGCTTGCCGGAAAACTACTCTCGGTCACCGACCTCTCGTCGGGTGGCACCACGCCGCCGCGGGTGCTGACCTCCGGGCTCGGCGCCAACCCGGCGCTGTGCCCCGACGTCGTCACCGGCGCGCTGTATCTCACCGACCGCGCACCCGCCGAGGACCGACTGCAGATCATCAGCCCCACCGGGGTCGGACGCACGCTGTGGACCTGGCCCGACAAGCCGGAGACCGCGGGCTGCGCTGCCGTCGGCGGGATGATCGTGGTGTCGCAGACCCGAACTCAGGCGTTGCAGTTCCTGAACGCACCGACCGAGGAAAAGCCGGGCATCGAGGCGCCGGTCACGTTCCTGGACAAGAAGTACGGCGCCCTCGGTCGTCTCACCGCGGTCCCGGCCGGACTACTCCAGGTCGGAACGGTGAACAAGCAAACCGGTACGGCCGGTCCGACCGACGACCGCGTGGTGATCGTTCCGCTACCGGCAGGCAGCGCAAACACGAACATGTAAGGCACACCAATATGTGAAAACGGGCCCGGTCCGGGGTTTCAATGCCCCGGGCCGGGCCCGTTCACGTGACCATCAGACTTCTACTGGCAGGCCGCGAGCACCAGTTCTTTGACCCGGCCTGCGTCGGCCTGGCCACGGGTGGCCTTCATGACGTCGCCGACGATCTTTCCGGCAGCCGCGACCTTGCCGCTGCGGATCTTGTCGGCGATGTCGGGGTTGTTGGCCAGTGCCTCGTCGACCGCCTTCTGCAACGCCGAATCGTCCCGGACGACCTCGAGGCCGCGATCGGCGACGATCTGTTCGGGCTCGCCTTCACCATCGAGAACCGCCGTCAACACCTGCTGGGCCAGCTTGTTGGTCAGCTTGCCGTCCTCGACAAGCTTGATGACCGTTGCGACCTGCGCCGGGGTGATCGACAGATCCGCCAGGTCGGTACCGCGGGAGTTGGCCTGCTGCGCCAGGAACGACACCCACCAACTGCGGGCCGCATCGACCGGTGCACCGGCGTCGACGGTCGCAATGATCAGGTCCACGGCACCGACATTGACGAGGTCACGCATCACCGCGTCGGAGACGCCCCACTCTTCCTGGATCCGCGCCCGGCGCAGCCACGGAAGCTCTGGCAGGGTTGCCCGGATCTCCTCGATCCACGCGGAATCCGGTTGTACCGGAGGCAGATCAGGTTCCGGGAAGTAGCGGTAGTCCTCGGCGGTCTCCTTGCGGCGACCGGCCGACGTCGACCCGTCGGTCTCCTGGAAGTGCCGGGTCTCCTGGATGATCTCGACACCGGCCTTGAGCAACGCGGCCTGACGGCGCATCTCGTAACGCACCGCCACCTCGACACTCTTGAGCGAGTTAACGTTCTTGGTCTCGGTGCGGGTTCCGAACTCGGTGGCGCCCTTGGGCATCAACGACAGGTTCGCATCGCAGCGCATCGAGCCCTGGTCCATCCGGACGTCGGAGACATTGAGCGACTTGAGCAAGTCACGCAGGGCCGTGACGTAGGCGCGGGCCACCTCGGGTGCACGGGCGCCTGCGCCTTCGATGGTCTTGGACACGACCTCGATCAGCGGCACGCCGGCCCGGTTGTAGTCGAGCAGCGAATGGCTGGCACCGGAGATACGTCCGGTTCCGCCGACGTGCAGCGATTTGCCGGTGTCCTCTTCCATGTGGGCGCGCTCGATCTCGACCCGCCAGGTGGTGCCGTCGTCCAGCACCACATCGAGGTAACCCTCATAGGCGATCGGGTCGTCGTACTGCGAGATCTGGTAGTTCTTCGGCTGATCCGGGTAGAAGTAGTTTTTCCGGGCGAAGGTGCTCGATGGCCGGATGGAGCAGTTGAGGGCCAGCCCGATCCGGATAGCCGATTCGATGGCTTTCTCGTTGACGACGGGCAGCGAGCCCGGCAGTCCGATGCACACCGGGCAGACCTGCGTGTTCGGTTCGGCGCCGAAGGTCGTGGGGCAACCACAGAACATCTTGGTCTCGGTGCCCAGCTCGACGTGCACCTCCATACCCATCACCGGGTCGAAGTCGGCGATGACGTCGTCGTAGTCGAGCAGTTCGGTGGTCACAGCAGTCATGACACGTAGTTTAAACCGGCTCGAACCTGCAGGTTATAGTCGGTTCGCCGTGCGAGTGGGAAATCCGGTTTCAATCCGGGACGGTCGCGCCACTGTGAGATCACCGAGAGGTGATGAGTCAGAACACCGCAGCACGGTAGATATCCATCGAGTGCGGGACGCGTATATCCCGCAGAGGAGACGCCGTGCCCGTGCCCGTGCCATCGCCATTCCGATCCATTTCATCTTCTGCGCGCAGCTGCCGTGCCCGTAAGGGTCCGCAAGCCCTCATCGGTGTCGCCGCACTCGTCGCGACACTGCTCACCGCCTGCTCGGACGGTGGCAGCGACGACGATCAGGCCGTCGACGACCGCGATTGCATCGTCGACTTCGACGCCGACACCGACTACTACCCGGAGAAGTTGTCGATCGAATACGCCGACAACTTCGATCTGGACTACCGCGACTCGTACATCGTGGCGACCGTCAACGGGACGAGCCCGGATCAAAAGGACACGTTCGTGTTCACCAAGTGCGGCGCGCCCACACCCGAGCTGACCGAAGACCTCGCAGGCGCCACGGTCATCGACTCCCCCGCGTCCAGCCTGTTCCTCGGGTCGACCACGCAGCTCGCCGCTTTGGCAGAGCTCGATCAACTCGATGTAGTGACCGGTTTCGCCAACAGTGACTACGTCTACGGCGAGGCGGAGACCAAAGCGGTTGCCTCACTGCCGCAGTACGCGCCGACCGGTGAGATCGACCCGGAAATGGTGGTCTCGGCCAAACCGCATCTGTTGATCACCGACTATCCGACCGATCGATCGCTGGCACAGATCGAAAAGGCCGGGGTGCCGGTGATGATCAACAGCGACTGGCTCGAGGTCGATCCACTGGGCCGTGCGGAGTGGATCAAACTGTATGCGGCACTGACCAATACCGAAGAAGCCGCCAACGAGTTCTTCGACGGGGTCGCCCAGAATTACAACGACACCAAGGCAAGGGTCGGGGGCTCGACACCGGTGGAGGCCGCGCTCGGACTGCCTTACCAGGGCACCTGGTACATCCCCGGTGGTGGTAGCTACGGCGCGACACTGATGAAGGCGGCCGGAATCACCTACGCCTGGGCCGACAATCCCTCGACCGGCAGCATCTCCGAAGACATCGACACCGTGTACTCGCGCGCAGGCACTGCACCGCTGGCCCTGAGCAGTGAGAGCACCGCCACACTGGCCGATGCCATCGCCACCGATCCACGGATTGCACAGTTCGCGGCCTACCGAGACAACAACGCCTGGTCCGCGTCCGCACAGGTCAACGACGCCGGCGCCAACAACTACTTCGAACTCGGCGCCATCCGGCCGGATCTGACGCTCGCCGACCTGATCGCGATCGCGCACCCGGAACAGATGCCCGACCACACCTTCACCTTCTACAAGAAGCTGAGTTGAGCCGGACCTCCTGGACCATCGCCGGCCTGCTGCTGGCGGTGGTCGCCGCGCTGATCGCGGCGATGTCGGTCGGGTCGACGATCATCCCGATCGGCAACTGTTTTCAATATCTGTTCACCGGGGATGCCGGCGCCACCGAGTACACCACGCTGCTGCACGAGTTCCGGATGCCGCGGATCGTCACCGCGATCCTGGCCGGTCTGGCGATGGCTCTGGCCGGCCTGCTGATGCAGGCGATCTTCGCCAATCCCCTTGCCGAGCCCTACATTCTCGGTGTCTCGGCAGGCGCGAGCTTCGGTGTCGCGGTGGTGACGCTCGGTGCCGGTGGCGCCTTCCTCACGGTCGCCGATGATCACCAGACCTCGGTGACGGTCGCGGCAGCACTCGGAGCGGCCGCCGTGATGGGCGTGGTTGTGATTCTCTCCCAATGGATCACGTCGTCGTCGTGGCTGCTGATCACCGGTGTCATGCTGGGTTCTGTGGTGAGTTCGATCGTGTCGTTCATGCTCGCCTACGCCAGCCCCGGCGACATCCGCGAGTTCGTGATGTGGGGCCTCGGATCGTTCTCCGGTGTGTTGTGGGAAGACCTGCAGATCCTGGCCCCGGTCGTGGCCGTCGGCGCCGTCGTGACGATCGCGATGATCCCGGCGTTGAACGCGCTCCTGCTCGGTGAGTCCTACGCCAGGACCATGGGCATCCGGATGAACCTGACGCGGGTGGGCGCAGTCGTCGCCACCGCGCTGCTGGCAGGTTCGGTCACCGCCTACTGCGGACCCATCGCATTCATCGGTATCGCGGCGCCACATGTCGCCCGGATCGCGCTCGGCAAGTCCGACCATCGGGTGGTGCTGCCGGTTGCCGCGCTGGTGGGCATCGTCATCGCTCTGATCTGCGCCGCGCTGACCACCATGCCGGGCCGCGACGGCATCCTGCCGATCAACGTGCTGACAGCATTCTTCGGCGCACCGATCGTGGTCCTGGTGCTGATCCGGTCATTGCGATCGGGGGCAACCCGATGACCTCGCTCGAACTGTCGAAGCTGCGGGTCGGATATCGCAGACACCGTTTCGGCGGCAACGACAACCAGATCCTGCAGGCGGCCGACATCACTGCCGAACCCGGTGTGGTGACCGCGGTGATCGGTGCCAACGGCACCGGCAAGTCGACGTTGCTGCGGACCCTCGCCGGACTGCAGCCGGCCCTGGGCGGCACAGCGAAGCTGGGCGATAACCACCTGCTGTCGATGAGCCCAGCGTCCCGCGCCCGCGAGGTTGCGGTGGTGCTCACCGACCGCGTCGACGACAGCGGTCTGCTGACCGCCCGCGCCCTCGTCGAACTCGGCCGCACGCCCTATCACTCCTGGATTCCGGGCCGGTCGTCACAGGTCGCACCCATCGTCGACGAAGCCCTCGCCCGGATGGGAGCCTCGGCGTTCGCCGAACGCCGGATCGGTGAACTTTCCGACGGCCAACGCCAGCGGGTGCTGATCGCCCGTGCGCTGGCCCAGGAACCACAGCTGCTGATCCTCGACGAACCGAGTTCCTTCCTCGATGTCGCCGCCCGCACCGAATTGCTGTTGGTACTGCGAAAACTGGCCGCCGAGACCGGAATCGTGGTGGTGATGTCGACCCACGACGTCGAGGTTGCACTGCGGATCGTCGGCCCGGTCTGGCTCGCCCGCCGAGACGGGAACCTGGTGGCCGCCACCGCCGATCAACTGGTCGACGACGGCACGATCGCCACCGAATTCGACTCCCCCACAGTCCGTTTCAACAGTGAAGCGAGACTCTTCGAACCCCGCGTCTGACCCGAAAGTGTGCCCTTTTGGCGACGCCCACCTGGGGTTTTGTTCGCCAAAAGGGCACAGAATCGGGGGTTGGGGGTCAGCCGAAGAAGGCGGCGGCGTCCTCGTAGCGGTTCTGGGGAACGAGTTTGAGTTCTTTGACGGCGTCGCCGAGTGGGACGAGCCCGATGTTCTGGCCCTGCAGGCTCACCATCTGCCCGGTGTCGCCGTTGTGCGCGGCGTCGGAGGCGTTGACTCCGAAACGGGTAGCGAGGACACGGTCGAAGGGCGTCGGTTTGCCGCCGCGTTGCACATGGCCGAGCACCGTTGTCCGGACTTCTTTGTTGATCCGGCGTTCGATCTCCACGGCCAACTGCTGTGCGACCCCGGTGAAACGTTCATGACCGAACTCGTCGGTTCCGCCCTTGACCATCTCGAAGGCGTCCCCCTCCCGGGGTTTTGCGCCTTCGGCGACCACACAGATGAAATGCGAGTCACCACGCTGGAATCTGCGCTTCACCAGGCGGCAGACCTCTTCGACGTCAAAAGGCTGTTCGGGGATGAGGATCATGTGCGCACCGGACGCGATGCCGGAATGCAGCGCGATCCATCCGGCATGACGGCCCATCACCTCGACGAGCATCACCCGCTGGTGCGACTCCGCGGTGCTGTGCAGGCGATCGATGGCGTCGGTGGCCACGGTCAGAGCGGTATCGAAACCGAAAGTGACGTCGGTGCAATTGATGTCGTTGTCGATGGTTTTCGGGACACCGACCACCGGCACCCCTTCGTTGGACAGCCAGCTCGCCGCGGTCAGCGTGCCCTCGCCACCGATCGGGATGAGTACGTCGATACCGTTGTCGTCCAACGTCTGCCGGATCTGATCGAGTCCGGCGCGCAACTTGTCGGGATGGGTGCGGGCGGTACCGAGCATGGTGCCGCCCTTGGCCAGCAGCCGGTCGTTGCGGTCATCGGCGGCCAGATGGATCCGCCGGTCTTCGAGTAGTCCCCGCCAGCCGTCGAGAAATCCGACCACCGCCGAACCGTATCGGACCTCGCTGGTTCGGACCACGGCACGGATGACTGCGTTCAATCCCGGGCAGTCGCCGCCACCGGTAAGCACTCCAATGCGCATCAGGTGTCCTGCTCCTCGTCTGACGGTTGTCACAACGGCGGGCGTTTGTCCCGCCGTTGTCAATTGTGCTACCGATCTCCGAGTCTGGCTGGACTACGGTTGCACGACGTCATCCAAGGAGGTCAGCGCACTCCGTTTTCGAAGGCGTAGACAACGGCCTGCGCCCGGTCGCGCAGATGCAGCTTCGAGAGCACGTTGCTGACATGGGTCTTGACGGTCTGTTCGGCGACAAACAGATGGCCGGCGATCTCGGCATTCGACTTGCCCTCGGCAACCTGCTCGAGCACCTCGCGCTCGCGCGGTGTCAGAGCCGCCAACTCCCCCGGTTCTGCCTTACGCGGCCGATGTCGGCTGTTCACCTCCGCGATGAGACGACGCGTCACCGACGGCGCCAACAGTGCCTCACCGGCAGAGACCACGCGAACCGCACGCACCAACTCTTCGGCGGGTGCATCTTTGAGCATGAATCCGGACGCCCCGATCCGCAGCGCCTGGTAGACGTAGTCGTCGATGTCGAAGGTGGTGAGCATCAGGATCTTGCTCGGCACCCGCAGCGGGCCGGTGAGCAATTGTTCGGCCGCGGCCAACCCGTCGAGGATCGGCATGCGGACATCCATCAGCACCACATCGGGATGCAACGCGCGGACACCTTTCACCGCGGCCTGACCGTCAGCGGCATCACCCACCACCGAGATGTCGGGCTGCGCGGCCAACAGCGCGCCAAAACCCTGACGCACCATTGCCTGATCGTCTGCGATGAACACCGTGATCGACACCCGGCCAACCCTACTTTCACTCGGGCAATCAGACGTTGGTCGGCCCGGGAAGTTCCGGCGCACCGACCACTCGGAGCGGCAGAGCAGCACGGACCACAAACCCACCACCCGGTTGCGGCGCTGCCGACAACACCCCACCGACCGCCTTTGCCCGCTCGATCATCCCCGGAATCCCTTGCCCACCTGACGACTCCAGACTGATCGGCTGCCCGGTGGATGCGGTGTTGGCAATCGTGACGTTCAGATCATCACCGCGTACCGACAATTCGACGGTGACCTGGGCGCCGACGGCGTACCGGGTGGTGTTGGCCAACGACTCCTGAACGATGCGGTAGGCAACCAGAGCACAGGTATCTCCGACCTGCTCACCGGTCGACAACGGGTGATACGTGACATCAACACCGGCTCCGCGGGTCGCCGCGACGATCCCGCCGATCTGTTCCAATCCGGGGTTGGGATTGCGCGCGTACGCCTCGGCACCCGGCGAATCATCCTCCAGTCGAAGCACTCCCAACATCATCCGCACCTCGTCGAGAGCTTCCCGGGCCACATCGGCGATGGCATCGAACTCCGCAGCCGCCTCCTCCCCGACTCCGTCGACGCGATACTTGGCGGTCTGCGCCTGCACCACCACCACCGACATCCGGTGTGCAACAACGTCATGGAGGTCGCGGGCGATCCGGGTTCGTTCGGAAAGCACTGCATTCTTGGACTTCTCGGTGTCCTTCAACACTGTTTGCTGCGCCAACGCGACCCGCGACCGGACGATGATCCGGATCAAGATGCAGATGACGGCCGCGATGCTGAGCCCCACCACCCAGCCGACCTGGGCTTCCGGCGGTGTCGCCTGATACATCACAAAGCTGGACACCGCCCAGAAGACCGGAAGCAATCGCAACGGCGCCCGCAGATACGCCAACACGGTCAGGACGAGGATCTCGATCAGGTGCACCACCGAAATCGTGTAATTCCAGTCGTTGACCGGATCGATGGTCAGTCCGATGAGCTGTGCCGACACCACCGAGATCGCCCAGCCCAGGGTCGGATTGGACCAGCCGAGCATGATCGGGAACGCGGCGAACGCCGCGACGATCGGCATGACGGCAGGCCGCACATCGTGTGTCTGCGACAACGTCGGCCAGGCAATCGAATACATGATCAACGCGACCAGCGTGAGGAATATGTTGATCCGGTGCCCCAAGAATCGAGCGACCGCAGGGTCGGCTGCGATCGGCAATTTCTTGACCTCGCCGACCACGTAGTCGGCAGGCGCTGTCCACAGTTTCACCTCTACCACGCTAGCTCCCCTTTCCTGGTTGGGCCTCATACCTGAGAGTGAGATCGAGACGCCCCCGCAGTAGCGGACGGCGGCGCAACTCACCCGAACACGGCGCACGCATACACCCCGGTCGACCGATGTGTCGCAGTGCCTGCGATTTCTAGGTTGATCTCATGCGAGCTGCCGCAAGTCGAATCTTCCTGTCCAGCATGGTGATCAGCACAGTCCTGGCGGTGGGTATGTGGCCCGCCGCAGCGAACGCCACCTCGGCGCCCGTCGGCATGTCCGCAACCGAGATCGCCGAACGTCAGAGCCCGGCCGGAATGGTTGTCACTGCACTGACAGGACCCGACCCGCAGCAGGCGATCACGTCACTGCCGGACGATTTTGCGGCGCTGCTCGACTATCGGCCGCAGTTGACAGGCGGGCTGCCGAGCAACCCAGAAGGAGCATGTTCGTCTCCCATCCCCCTCCCCGATCGTTTCGAAGATCTCTGCAAGGCACATGACTTCGGCTACGACCTCTTGCGCTACGCACAGCGCCACGGTCAACCGCTGGGCCCCTGGGCACGAACGTCGCTGGATCGCATGCTAATCGAGGCGATGCACGACTCCTGCAGCAACCCGTCCTGCCACTGGGCCGCGGACCTGGCGCGAATCGGTTTGGCGTTCAACACCTGGCGCCAGCATGCCGGTGCGCCCGTGAGCAAAGAATCATTGCCATCGATTGTGGTGACCTCGGTTCAGCGCGGCGGCGAATCCCTCGCCTCGCTGGTGGGTCTGGCATGAGAACGCCACGTGTGAGTACGCGAGCGCGCAGAGCACCGAGCTGGCCCCGTCCACTGACCAGCATCGGCGCATTGAGCGGAGCCGCACTGGCACTCGCGCCGGCATCTCTACCGCGCGGGGCGTTCGTGGCCGGACTGCTCCTGGCCGCATTCGGCGGACTGGGCGCGTTGTTCGGCCGGGTCGCCGGAGGGAGGTGGCCGGGCAATATTCGATCGCGGCGGTACACCGGATGGATCTGCGCCGGACTGTTCACCGGCCTGTTCGGCCACATGCTCTGGTGGCAGAACGGATTACGTACACACCTCGACATGTCTCCCGTCGGCTTCTGGTGGATCCTGGGCGCACTGGGTCCATCAGCGCTGATTGCAGCCGCCTGTTACGTCCGCGCCCGGACGCGGGCAATCGTCGCCGCACTCGCTGTGGTGGCGGTACTGCCGCTGATGCCGTCACCCGCCGGCGCGGCCGGACCCACCCACAGTCCCGCGCAGGAGTTCGTCAGCACGGATGCCACTTCCTCGTCCCTGCGGATCTACGGCGAACTCGACGACCGCGATGTGCAGGTCCGGGCGACCGAAACCGTACGGCACTGGCAGGAGTCCGGCGGATTGCAGCGGCGCGCGGTGGTGATCGCGGTTCCAACCGGATCGGGGTGGGTGGATTCCGACGCAGTCACCGGATTCGAAACCCGTTTCGACAGCGACGTCAGCGTGATCACGTTGCAGTACAGCGACATTCCCTCATGGCAGGCGTTTGTCTCGTCCCCGCAACCGGCGCGGGACAGTGCTGTGGCGCTGACCGAGGCGGTGGTGTCAGCCGTCGAACGATCCCCGACGGAGGACCGCCCCGAGATCTACCTCTACGGCCAGAGCCTGGGCGCGATCGGTGCCGACGCCGCCCGGCGCCGCCTCCTCGATGTCGCACCCGACGCGATCTGCCACACGGTTCTCGCCGGCGCACCGGAGGGTTCTGCCACCATCGCCGCACCCAACACCACGGTGCTGGCCAACGGTTCCGACCCGGTCATCCGATGGTCGCCGCGACTGCTCTGGGAATCGCCGCAGCTACCACCCGACCTGCGTTCCGACATGCCCATCCCGCCATGGATCCCGATCGCGGGTTTCGTTCAGGCCAGCGCCGACCTCATCGGGGCACTGTCATACCCCGCCGGATTCGGTCATCAATATGGCACCGAGCAGGGTCTACTAGCGCCCGGGTGCCACCAATAATGTGCCCTTTTGGCGCACCCCACCTGGGGTTTTGTTCGCCAAAAGGGCACATCATCGGGCTAGACGATGGGGCCTCGGGCGGCTTCGTAGGCGGCACCGACACGGTAGAGACGTTCGTCGGCCATCGACGGCGCCATGATCTGCAGACCGACGGGCAGTCCGTCGTCCACCGACAGTCCCGACGGCACCGACATGGCGCAGTTGCCCGCCAGGTTGACCGGCAGGGTGCACAGGTCGAACAGGTACATGGCCAGCGGATCGTCGACCTTCTCACCGATCGCGAACGCGGTGGTCGGTGTGGTCGGCGAGATCAGTACGTCCACCGATTCGTAGGCCTTGGCGAAGTCGCGGGCGATGAGCGTCCGAACCTTCTGTGCCTGGCCGTAATACGCGTCGTAGTAGCCCGACGACAGGGCGTAGGTACCGATCATGATGCGGCGCTTGACCTCTGCGCCGAAACCGGCGTCACGGGTCATCGCCATCACCTGGTCGGCGCTGTTGGTGCCGTCGTCGCCGACACGCAATCCGTAACGCATCGCGTCGAAGCGAGCGAGGTTGCTCGACACCTCCGACGGCAGGATCAGGTAGTACGCACCCAGTGCGTAGGTGAAGTGCGGGCAGGAGACCTCGACGATCTCGGCGCCGCGCTCTTTCAGCGTTGTCACGGCCGCGTTGAACGATTCGAGCACACCGGCCTGGTAGCCATCACCCTGAAGCTCGGTGACGATGCCGATCCGGACACCCGAAAGATCTTCGGCGGCACCGGCTTTGGCAGCGGCCACCATGTCGGCGATGGGCTTGTTGATCGACGTCGAATCGCGGGGATCGTGTCCAGCGATCACCTGATGCAGCAGTGCGGTGTCCAGGACCGTTCGGGCACAAGGCCCACCCTGATCGAGTGAGGAGGCGCAAGCGACCAGCCCGTACCGCGACACCGTGCCGTACGTCGGCTTGACGCCGACGGTGCCGGTGACCGAAGCCGGCTGCCGCACCGAACCACCGGTGTCGGTACCGATGGCGAGCGGAGCCTGGAACGATGCGAGCGCGGCAGCACTACCGCCGCCCGAACCACCGGGAATCTTGGTGGTGTCCCACGGATTCCGGGTCACGCCGTAGGCGGAGTTCTCGGTGGACGAACCCATCGCGAACTCGTCCATGTTGGTCTTGCCCAGAATCGGGATACCGGCCGCGCGCAGCTTGGCGGTGACGGTGGCGTCGTACGGCGGAACCCAGCCTTCGAGGATCTTCGAACCGCACGTCGTCGGGGCATCGGTCGTGGTGAACACGTCCTTGAGCGCCAGCGGAACGCCCGCCAGCGGGGAAGCCGGGGCCTGACCGGCGGCGACGGCCTTGTCGACCTCGGCCGCGGTCGCCAGTGCCTGCTCGGCACCGACGTGCAGGAAGGCATTCAGCTCACCGTCAACCGCCTCGATCCGATCGAGGTGGGCCTGGGTGACCTCGACCGCGGACAGCTCACCGGCGTGGATCTTCGCGGCGAGATCGGCAGCGGACTGCCCGGTGATGGCACCGGACTCTCTGGTGGGGGCGCTCACGCTTCTTCTCCGAGGATCTGGGGGACGGCGAACCGTTGCTGCTCCACTGCGGGCGCACCGGACAGGGCTTGCGCGGGGGTCAGCCCGGGCACGACAACATCCGGACGCAGCACATTGGCCAGGTCGGCGGGATGTGCGGTGCCGGGAACGTCAGCAGCGGCGACCTCGGAGATGTTCGCGACGTGCGACAGGATCGAATCGAGCTGACCGGCGTAATGGTCGAGTTCGTCGTCGGTCAGCGCCAGCCGGGACAGCCGGGCCAGATGCGCTACTTCATCACGCGAGATGGCAGACACGCAGATGCACCCTTTCTTGTCGGTGTGGGCGGCTCACGAACTGTGGGCCAAACCCTTGGGCCAGAGTAGTCGGCCGCCGACCGGTGACAGGCACGGCCGTCCGGTCGCCCGACCGACGATCACACGCGTGGACTCAGAACTGCGCCGCCACAACACCAACCAGTTAGGGTTGCGCATGATCATCGTCACATCCAATGACATCCCGGGCTACCAGATCGCCAATACGATCGGCGAGTGTTTCGGCCTCACCGTTCGTTCACGCCACCTCGGATCGAACATCGGCGCCGGCTTCAAGTCGATGGTGGGTGGAGAACTCAAGGGCATCACCCAGTTGCTGCACGATTGTCGCCAAGAGGCACTCTCACGTCTGGCCACCGAAGCTCAACATCGGGGCGCCAATGCTGTTGTGGCCTTCCGATTCGAGACGACCGAGTATGCAGGCACCGGCATCGAGGTCTGCGCATACGGCACCGCAGTCGTCGTCGAACCGCTCGCCGGGAATCCCCCTCAGAACTGACCCTTCCTCCTATCACGCGCCCTGGACCTCGATGTCCGGCGCCTGAACAGCGCCGGACCAACTCCGGTGGGAGAATGACCGGCGTGTCCTACCTGTTGCGCGTCTACCTGCAAGATCGTCCCGGCTCACTCGGTCTGCTGGCCGTGTCACTCGGTTCCGTCGGCGCCGACATCCTCTCGCTCGACGTCGTCGAGCGAGGTGAGGGTTACGCGGTCGATGACATCGTTGTCGAGGTCCCCCGCAGCGCATTGCCCGACACATTGATCACGGCAGCGGAGAAGGTGGACGGGGTTCGCGTCGACTCGATCCGGCCGTATACCGGTCTGCTCGAAACCCATCGCGAACTCGAACTGGTCAACGACATCGCCCGCGCAGGCCGCGATCGCCTGCAGGTGCTGGTCGATTCCGCACCGCGAGTGCTCCGAGTCGACTGGGCGACCATCATCACCGCTGGCGGTGGCGGCGGCGCAATCCAGTTGTTCGGCAGCTCGAGTGCTCCCGAGACCCAGCTGACCGATGCCAGCTGGCTGCCCATCGCCGAGACCGCCGAGCTCAATCCCGAAGCGCCCTGGGTCCCCCAATCGTGGCGCGACATGGACATTCGGCTGGCCGCCGCTCCGATCGGCACGCCCGGCAAGGCGCTGTTGCTCGGACGACCGGGCGGCCCGGACTTCCGGCCGTCCGAAATCGCCCGAATCGGCTACCTGGCGAAAATCGTCACCACGGTGCTCTCGCAGAGCTGACGCCACAGCCGCGAGCCGCGAGAAGGCGGGTCGCGGGGGGTGCGGGCGGCGCCCCGGTCAGGCGTACGCGGGTTCGACCGCGATGTTTGCATTCTGTTCGGCCACTTGAGTTCTGAACGCTTTCATGGCGCGAGGCATATGAAAGCCGTTGGTCACGATGACCGCGCCGGTGGCTCCGAGGCCTTTGAGCATCGCAACAACTCGGATCGCGTTGTCGTTGGTACTCATGGCTGCGTGCTCGTCAATGACCTGCCAGGGCGCAACTCCCCGTTCGACGAGCTGGAGGTGCATGAAGGTGGCCTCTGATATCGGCAGCGTCCAGGTGTTTCCTCCGGTGACGATGATCCGGTTGAGTGGGTGCGCGCGAGCGAGCGCCGCGGCCCGGTCAAGGCGATCCTGCAGGATCGGCGGCGGGTCCCCGCCGGGATCCATGCGCGCACCGAGGACCACTATGTAGCGACCGATCGGATCGGCCGCGAGGAATGCGTCGGTCGAGGCTCCCGGTTCGGCCTCGGCGGGCGGCGGTGTGATTGCTGCAGGCGCCAGAAATGCAGTAAACGCTGTGACAGTCGCGGCCAAAACCACGAATCCCCTCCGTGCAGATTTCATAACCTTCACCATCCTGGAATGTTTTTGTTATTTCTCCGTCCCTCCATCGCAACATTTGAGATGCTTTATGTCGAGTAAATGACAATGTCCGTGTCGTGAATCCGCCCGACCGGCCCGTTCGGTTCACGGTTGATCAGAGGGTGAACCGCGGTGGGCACCGCGGGGGGCGAGGTGCAGCATCACCCTTCGGGTCGAAACCGCCGTCACCGCCACCCGCTCAGGGGCATCGTCGGGCAGGGCCGAAGCCCACCGCCCGTATCGCCCCGCCAGCGGGAACGCACTGAGGCCGTGCGCGAGGATCGAGAACACAACCGTCAGCGAGGCGACCTCGATCAGGTGATCGGAGACCGCGGTCGTCCCCAGTTCCTGCGCCGCGATCATCACGAAGATCACCGTCGCCAGCCCCCGCGGGCCGAACCATCCGACGAACAGGATCGTCTGCCATCCCCACCGACCACCTGCCATCGCAATGGCCACCGGAACCATCCGGACCACCGTCAACGCACCGACCGCGACCACCACGGTCCGCACGGTGGCGTGCTCGAGCGCCGTCCCGACCATGGTGGCGCCGAACGCCATCCACACCACATAGGACGCCAACAACCCCATCGTCTCGGTGAACTCGGACCGCACGCGCAGCGACGGCGGCGTTGCGAATCCGAAGACCATCCCGCCCACGAACGCCGCGACAAACCCGTTGCCGTCGATCTCGGTCGCGGCCAGATAACACAGCAGCGCCATCGTCAGCACGGCCACCTGCTCCGACAACGGTGACGTCCACCCGCGGCTGCGACACCAGCGCAGCACCCAGCCGCCACCACCGCCGACGACAATCGCGACCACCACGGCAACCGACATCGCCCAGGCGGCATCGAGGACCCAATCGAGAGAACCGAGCTTGCCCGCCTCCGACGCGACCACCGTGATCAGCACCATCACCACCGGCGTGGCCATGCCGTCGTTGAGTCCACTTTCGACATTCAGCATCCGGCGTATCCGGGCGGGGATCCGGGTGTCACTGACCACCACGGCACCGAGTGCGGCGTCGGTCGGTGCGAGTAGTGCGGCGATCAGCGCGGCCACCACCCAGCCACGATCGGGGAACATCCAGAATGCGAGCAGGGTGCC
Organism: Williamsia sp. Y853; assembly: GCF_056786495.1. Lineage (NCBI taxonomy): Bacteria > Bacillati > Actinomycetota > Actinomycetes > Mycobacteriales > Nocardiaceae > Williamsia > Williamsia sp. Y853. Next base: position 2,412,061 of record NZ_JBXCJC010000001.1, on the reverse strand, counting down.
CGCGAGCAGAGTGAGCGGCAAGCCGATCAGCAGCAACCGGGTCGGCGGTCCCGAATCGCCCTCGACGTCGCGCAGTCGCAAGTGCGAGGCGTCCGAGAACAGCAGCAGGGCAAGGGTCAACTCGGCGACCGTCAGCAACCAGTGGCCACCCGGATCCACCTGGACGAGCCCGAGACCGGAGGCCCCGATCAGCACCCCGATCGCCACGAACACCATCGGCGCACTCACCCGCGCCCGATCCAGGCGCGCCGACACGATCGAATAGACGAACACCGAACCAACGAGCACCAGCGGAACCGCCGAATGGATGGTCTCCTGGTGGTCGCTCATGACTGCGCGCCCCGACACCACACGACAGCCGCTCGCCGATCACACACCGAACCGCGGATATCGATTGCCGGACCCCCGAATCGGTTGGTATGCCCCGACGCCCACAACGCGCCCGACTACCAGCATCGGCAGCGGCGGCGCCGCGCGCATCACCCGAAACGGGTGACCACCAGCCGCGATTTCCTCGCCAACATCGAACGTTGCGGGCCTGGTGTCCGCCCAGAATCGATTGATGATCGAACGCCCGCCCTGACCGCCGTCGACTGCCCGCCCTGACTGCCGAACGCGCGCGAGAGGTTGTCCCCTACTCGCTCGACATCGTGTAGACCGGCGCCTCCGTCAGCAACGGATGAGCCATTCCGAAAGCGGTGTCTGGATGCAGTTGAATCTTCGAGATCATCGGCATGCGTAGCCCCTGATGCAGCCCGCTCGGAGCAAAGGCGCTGCCGGTGTATGACACTGCGCCACCTGCCCAGAGAGGGATTCCGGCGAGCACGGCGCCGACCGGCTGGTGGTAGTGACCGGAGACGATCATTCGCACATCCGAGTCGCGAACAAGTTCGCCAAGCTGTTCCCGATCGTCGGGATCGAGGATGTAGTCCTCGAGATACGGCGACGTGGCAGGCATCGGCGGGTGATGGATGATCAGCACCGTACCGTCGGCGGCCTTGGTGCTCAACGTTTCTGCCAACCATTCGAACTGGTGGGGACGGATCTCCCCGTGTCCGGCGCCCAGCACGTTGCTGTCCAATCCGATCACTCGCAGATCCCGGACGTGCGTGGTGAAGTCGAGTGTTCCCTGAGCAGAAACCGGCGTTCCCAGCTCTTCGGCGAACAGGGTGGGATCATCATGGTTGCCGGACAGGTAAATCGCGGGTACACCCAAGTCCGCACTCAGATCACCGATGAGGGACGAGAGTCGTTGGTAGGCTTCGCGTCCGCCTCCATCCACCAGATCGCCGGTCAGTAGGATCGCGTCGAACGTGGTCTCGGCTGCGCGGATCGCGTCGCAGGCAAGTTCGAGGTGGGCCTGTGTGTCGAGCCCTTCGAGCAATTCGCCCGAAGCGAGCAGATGGGTGTCGCTGATCTGAACCAGTTCGTAGCAATTGTCGTATGGCATTACAGAATTCCATCCAGTGTTGGGGTGTTACGAACGGTGTTGCAGAGATCCTCCAGGCTGGAGACGACCAGATCCGCTCCGGCGGCGGACAACGATTCTGCATCAGCGGTTCCGGTGCTCACAGCCACGACCCGGGCACCGTTCCGTCGAGCCGCCTCGACGTCGAGTACGGTGTCGCCGATCAAGAGCACGTCAGCAGGATCGACGCGCCGACCCAATCGACGTTCCGCCTTGGCGATGGCAATGGGAACCAAGTCAGGTCGTTTCATCGTGTCCTTGCCAAAGGCTCCCTGCTCCAGGTCGAGTCCGTCGAGCAGTCCGTACGCCGCCAATTTGATTTCGGCTACTTCGATCTGATTTCCGGTGAGTGCTGATTGATATATGTGCGAGTAGCGCGAAAAGGCCTCGATCGCCGACTTGGCGCCGGGCAATGCGCGGCCTCGTTGCACCAGCAACGCACGGCGTTCTCGGAGGAGTTCGACCTCTCGGGCCAACGCCCGGGGCAGGAGTTGGTCAGCCTCGGATTCGGGGACGTCGAACTGCTGCAAGATCGCGCGCAGCAACCCTCGGATGGTGCTTCCCTCGATGACCTTTGCGTCGGCGATGGGCCGGCCCACTATTTCGGAACACAGTTCGAACCAGACTTCGCGGTCGACGCCCGCTACGTCAAGCAGCGTGCGGTCGAGGTCCCACAGAATCAGCGTCTCCCGGCCGCCCTGCACCTCTAGTGTGTCAGTAATGATGAAACCCTCTCGTCGGCAATAGAATTGACTGTGATCGATCCGGGAACAGGTACGAGTCCGATCCAGTCGGTGACAGCAATCGATGACGGCAACTCCACTGTCAGCGCAGTGTCGGAGAGACCGATCCGGCCGTGCACACGCACGAGATCCCCGAGGTACTCACTCTGGACAACGCGCAGCGGCAGGCCGGCCCCTGGCTCGGTGCAATGAGTGAAACTGCGTGTCCGGAGGACGAGTTCGCAGTTTTGACCGGCGACCAGGCCACTGGAGGCAAGCTGGTCGATGGGGATCTCCCAACCGCCGTGAACCGCTATTGTCCGGTTCCGTGTGACGCTGCCGCTCACCAGTGCGGCGCGTCCCAGGAAGGCCGCGACGAATGCGTTGGCAGGCTGCTGCCAGAGTTCTCGAGCCGTGGCGCACTGCTCCATTCGACCGTCGCGCATGACTGCGATGCGATCAGCGAGGGCCAGTGCTTCTTGCTGATCGTGTGTGACCAGGATCGTCGCGCGCCCCGAAGCGCGCAGGATCGTGGCAAGTTCGAGGCGCAATTCATCGCGAAGTTGCGGGTCCAGCGCGGCCAGGGGTTCGTCGAGAAGTAGCACTCGCGGATCGGTGGCGAGGGCTCGCGCCAGTGCAACCCGTTGGCGCTGACCGCCGGACAGCTGCCGCGGGGACCGCTCGGCCAGCTCCGAGACACGGGCCAACCTCAGGGCCTCGGCGACGGCAGCGACACGTTCGCCTTTGGAGACGCGACGGGCGCTGAGTCCGTAGCCCACGTTGGCAGCCACACTCATATGCGGAAACAATCCGTAACTCTGTGGAACCCAACCGATTCGACGGCCTTCCGGACGGGTTCCGGTGGCATCGGTACCGTCGAGCGACAACGTACCGCCGTCGAGTGGCTCCAGTCCGGCGATCATTCGCAGAGTGGTGGACTTGCCGCAGCCCGAGGGTCCGACCAACGCCAGTACCTCTCCGGAGGAGACATTGAAGCTCACTCCACTGACTGCGTCGCGATCCGATTTGGGATAGCGCCGGACCAGCGCGGCGGCCTCGACGGCGGGTACCGAGGATTCGGATCCTTCTGTCCTTGAGGTCATTTCGATCTCCTAACCGTCAGTGTGCCGAGAATGTGAAGGGCGATCGCCATCGGAATCACCGCAGCGCAGTACCAGAGCGTCAACGCCGCACCAGCGGAAGTTTGGCCGTAGACGAAGGAGCTGAACAGCACGACCGGCAGTGTCTGCTGTGCCGGATTGACGAGGAAGTACGTCAAGTTGAACTCACCAAAACTCAATGTGAGCACCATCAGCGCCGCCGCAAGCAACGACGGCCGGATGTGCGGCAGCGTCACGGTACGCAGTCGGCGTAGCACCCCTGCCCCCAGCGTCGCCGCGGTCTGTTCGAGCTCACGCAGGTCCGGGTCTCGCAGGACCGGGGTGAGGGCGGCGACCAGGAAAGGCATCGTGACGACCACGTGGCCGCAAATCAGCAACCACCCCGACCGCTGCATCTGTGGATACATGGCACTCAGGGCCAACCCGACCGCAATTCCGGGAACGGCCAACGGGAGACTTGTCACCCATCTGACGATCCCGATGCCGGGTAGCCGACTGCGGGCAAAGAGCAACGCCAGCGGAATCCCGAGTGGTATGCCGATCACCAGCGTGTAGAGCGCCACCTGCAGGCTGATCGACAGGGCCGGAACGAATGTCGTCAGCGCCTCGTCGACCCACTTGGTGGTGAGACCACCGCTGAGCGGACCGTTGTTCCAATTGTCGGTGAATGCGACGAGAACGGTTACCACGATCGGCAATATCGAGAAGACGACGCAGAACCAGGCCGCGGATCCGGTGACCCAACGGCGCCGGGCACGCTGTGCTCGGCGTGGAGCCGGGCGGGGTGATCGGCGATCGGATGGAGTAGTCGAATCGACGGGGTCGACCGGCGCCGTCAGAGTTGTACGCATACTCATGTTGCACGCTCCGATTTCGCGATGAGACGCTCGCCCACCGTGTTGAGGAGCGTGAAGACGAGGGCGACCGCCGCCAGAGTGATGGACATCGCGCCGGCCAGCGCAGTGTTCTGCAGAGCTGTTCCCTGCTCCGCGATTTCCAGCGGCAAGACCCGGAAACCCTCGGAGAGCGCGGCCACGGTTCCGTAAGCCCCCAGCGAACTTGCGACCGCAAGCCCGGCCGCGGACAGGATGGCCGGCCACAACGCAGGCAAGACCACCGTTGTGAATATCCGCACCGGTGACGCACCCAAGGTGCGGGCGACCGCACTCAGGTCTGTATCAAGGCCGCTGGCCGCACCGCGGAGAATGCCCAGGGTACGAGGTAGCTGAAAGTAGAGATAGGCGATCAGCAGACCGGGCATCGAGTAGGCGATGACCAGCATCTGCTGTCCGGTCAACGCGGTCCCGGCGGCTTGCGCCAAACCGGCGCGGCCGAACAGCACGATGACGAAGAATCCGATCACCAGCCCGGGTAGCGAGAGCGGGAAGGTCAGGATCGCGTCGAAGCCCGCCGCCCGGCCACCGCTGAGTCGGGCGAGATGAAGCGCGGCCGGAAGGGCGACGATCAGGGTGACCACGGTGGAGGCGATCGCAAGCCACAGTGAATTGACCAGGGCGGTACGGTAATTCGCCACCGTGAAGATCTCCGTGTAGTACTGCCAGGTGAATCCCCCACCGGATCCCGTGACGCTGCGGACCAGAAATGATGTGAGTGGAGCCACCATGAACAGCACCAGAAAGGCGACTGCGGGAAGGGAACACACCATCACGCCGAGGCCACGCGGGACGCGCGGCCTCGGCCGGCCGGTGCGGTTGGGGCTCGGGCCGGTCATGAGCATGGTCAGCCCGAGATTGCAGCGGTGTATTCGGCGACGAAATCGGTCTGAGCCGCCGCGAGTTCGGTCATGTCAAGCGACTGCGCCGCGTCGTACGCCTCACTCGGAGCGATCTTCGCCGCGATGTCGGCAGGCATCTCACCTCGAACGGGATGCACGTAGAACTCAGCGAAGAGCTTCTGCCCCTCGTCCGAGAACTGGAAGTCGATCCACTTCTTCGCGCCGTCCGGGTTCGGCCCGTTCTTGACCAGGCTCAAAGCGTAGGCGACCTTGACGGTTCCGTCCGAGGGAAGGACGACCTCGATGTCGGCATTCTGGTTGTACTTCTGTGCGTAACCGTTGAAGTCAGCGTCGACGAGGATCGGATACTCACCCGAAGCCGCCTTGCTTGGCGTGGTGTTGACGGGCGCCTGACCACCGTTCGCCTTCAGTTTCGCGAAGTAGTCGAGAGCCGGCAACCAGTCGGTCATGGACCCGCCGCGAGCAAGATTGACCGCCGCCGCCGTGTAATACCCGATCGCTGCCTTTCCCGGATCGGCGTAGAACACCATGTCCTTGTACTCGGGCTTGAGCAGATCTTCCCAGCTCTGCGGCACGGGAAGCCCGCCGAGCGCCTTCTTGTTCACCAGGAACGACACCACGCCGTAGTGCGCGACGTTCCATGAACCATCGGCGGCCTTCAGATCGCTCGAGATCTCGTCGGCCCCGGCCGGCACATAGGGTTCCAGCAGACCCTGCTGATCTGCAGAGACACCGAAGGTCGGTCCCCAGTAGGCAACATCGGCCTGCGGATGGTCCTTCTGCTCTGCCAGCGCGGAGAGACTCTGCCCGCTGTTCTTGACATCGGCGGGAACAGTGATGTCCGTCTGCTCGGCGAATGCCGCTCGGACGTCCTTGTAGTTTGCCCACTCGTCCGGGCTGTTGTACTGGACCACCGTGCCTGCGGCTGAATCGCTGCCACCGCCTCCTACCGCACCGGAACATCCAGCGGTCGACATCATGGCGATAACTGCAAGCGCCCCAGCATATTTCACAACTTTTGAACGTGAACGAACGAGACCGCGCATTGCGGAGCCACTCCTCTTTTAGGGGATGAATTTAGGCCTTGAGCAGACCGGCGAGAGGCGGACACCAGGGTCCGCCGTCCCAGTATGTCGCACGAAAATGGGTAGTTTTCACCAAATCATGAAGATTTAACCATTAGTTACGCTAACGGACTTCGCGCGTCTGGCTACCGGACTCCTTCGCGCAGATCGGCACGAAAGCAGCTGTACTGCAATCACATTGCGGTCGTCGTCGGGTAGAGAAGCATCCATGGACGAACGTTGAACAATGCTACGGTCATGGAGATCGGCTCGGCGTATCCCCAATCCATCCCCTGTGTCCAGATCGAGGAGACCGTCAGTGAGCTCGAGCAGAGCCGCCCCGCCGGCACGACGCCAGCAAGCCATTGCCGATCATCTGTTCACACACAACACGTCCACCGCACAAGAACTCGCGGAACTGTTCGGTGTGAGCCTGGTGACCATGCATCGAGATCTGGATGCGCTGGCGAAAAAGCGCGTCGTCCGGAAGTTTCACGGCGGCGTCACCGCGCAACCTTCCAGTGTGTTCGAGAGCAGTGTCGAGTTCAGGATGAGCCATGCACTGGAAGAGAAGCGGTCGATTGCACGGTTGGCCGCGCAGTACGTCGAGCCAGGAATGTCAGTGCTACTGGATAATTCGACGACCAATCTCCACGTGCTGGAACTCCTCGAGGAGACCCGCCCACTGACCCTGATCACCAACTTCGTCCCGATCATCACCACTGCGTCGCAGTGGTCGGACGTGGTCCTGGTTGTACTCGGAGGCGAGTACAACAGTCGGCTCGCCTCGCTCCTCGGCGTCGATTGCCAGGCTGCGGCGAGGCGGATCCGCGCCGATATCGGGTTCTTCTCGTTCTCCGGAATCGATGCCGGTGGGATGTACCACCAAGAGCAGGACGTCGTCGCGTGCAAGCAGGCCATGCTTGCTTCATCGGGCCGACGGATCGCCCTCGCCGATCACAGCAAACTCGGCCGAACCGCGTTGCATTGGGCTGCGTCCCTGACTGATTTCGAGCAACTGATCACCGATCCCGGCGCATCGAAGGACGTCCTGCGTGAACTACGTGAGCATGACGCACGTGTCACCGTCTGCACCGATGCCCGCGGGCAGGAGTAGCTGCCGCCGAACACGACCACCACACAAATCCCGGTGAATGCTCAAGCGTCCGCACAAGATATCGCCGCCCGCGTGGCCTGCGCACGCTCGCTTGAACCCTGCAGGGTGGTCATTCCGGGTCCACCGACTCCTCCGCGCTCGGACCCGCATCGGACGCAGATTCGCTACCGTCTGTCGCCGGCGGACCCTCGACCAACAGCTTTTTGAACCCGTCCTCGTCGAGGACCGGGACACCGAGTTGTTCGGCCTTGGCAGCCTTCGTGCCGGGCGCGTCACCGATCACCACAAACGCGGTCTTCTTCGACACCGACCCCGAAGCCTTGCCGCCGCGGACCAGGATCGCTTCCTTGGCACCGTCGCGGGAGAAGTCCTGCAGGGAGCCGGTGACCACGATGCTCAGGCCCTCGAGGTTGCGTGGGATCGACTCGTCGCGCTCGTCCGCCATCTGGACGCCCGCCGCCCGCCACTTGTCGACGATCTCGCGATGCCAGTCGACGGCGAACCAGTCGACGACGCTCTGCGCTAACGTATTTCCCATACCTTCGACCTCGGACAGGCGCTCTACCGACGCCGCCTCGATCGCCTCCAGACTGCCGAACTCGGTTGCCATCGAGCGGGCTGCGGCGGGGCCGACATGCCTGATCGACAAGCCGACGAGGACACGCCACAACGGCACTTTCTTGGCCTTCTCGAGATTGGTGAGCAACCACGTGCCGTTGGCCGACAATCCACCGTCTTTGTTGTTGAACAGTTCGACTCTCGCCAGATCGTCGGCGGTCAACGAGAACAGGTCGGCCTCGTTGCGCAGAACCCCAGATGACAGCAACGCTCCGGCAGCCTCGTAGCCGAGGGCCTCGATGTCAAACGCTCCCCGGCCTGCCAGATGGAAGAGGCGCTCACGTAGCTGCGCAGGACACAGCTCGCTGTTGGGACAGCGGATGTCCGCATCGCCGTCTTTCTCGTATTTCAGTTCCGTTCCGCATTCGGGACAGTGCGTGGGCATCACGAACTCGCGCTCGGTGCCATCCCGCAGGTCGACCACGGGGCCGAGGACCTCGGGGATGACGTCGCCGGCTTTGCGAATCGTGACAGTGTCACCGATCAGCACGCCTTTACGTTTCACCTCTGACCCGTTGTGCAGCGTCGCCCGCGACACAGTCGAACCGGCGACAGTGACCGGCTTCATAAAGGCATACGGCGTGACTCGACCCGTTCTACCGACACCGACCTTTATGTCGAGCAGCTTCGTCGTCACCTCCTCGGGCGGGTACTTGTAGGCGATGGCCCAGCGCGGCGCGCGGGAGGTGGAGCCGAGGCGACGCTGCAATCCGAAGTCGTCGACCTTCACGACGATCCCGTCGATCTCGTGTTCGACATCGTGGCGGTGCACGCCCCAATAATCGATCTTCTCCAGGATCGCATCGGCGCCAACAAGTTTGGTGGTGTGCTTCGAAACGGGAAGGCCCCACTCCCCCAGCGCGAGATATGCGTCGTGGAGGGTCTTGAATGTGGCTCCCTCGACCCGGCCGAGCCCGTGGCAGATCATGCCAAGCCGACGGCGCGCGGTGATCTGTGGATTCTTCTGGCGCAGCGAACCCGCCGCTGAGTTGCGCGGGTTGGCAAACGGCGCCTTACCGGCCTCGACCAACGACGCATTGAGTGCTTGAAAGTCTTTGACCCGAAAGAACACCTCGCCGCGGACCTCCAGCAGATCCGGGATCGGGTACTTCTCCGATTCGGTCAGCCGATGCGGGACGTCGTTGATGGTTTTCGCATTGAGGGTGACATCTTCACCGGTGCGGCCGTCGCCACGGGTGGTGCCGCGAACCAGCACACCCTTCTCGTAGACCAGGCTCAGCGCCACGCCGTCGATCTTCAGCTCGCACAGGTATTCCAGGCCGACGCCGGCATCGGCCTCGACGCGAGCGACCCAGGCCCGCATCTCCTCGGCGTCGAAGACGTTGTCGAGCGACATCATGCGTTCGAGGTGATCAACCGCCTTGAACTCGGTTGCGAATCCACCACCGACGAGCTTGGTCGGCGAGTCGGCCACCGCCAGCTCGGGATACTGCTCCTCCAGGTGCTGCAGCTTCTGGAGAAGGGCATCGAAATCACCGTCGGTGATGATCGGGGCGTCTTTGACGTAGTAGCGAAACTGGTGGTCACGCACCTCTTCGGCCAGCCTCGCCCACTGCTCGCGCACGTCCGAGGGGGTGGGCTTCGCGGGCGTCGGCTCTTCGATATCTGCACTGTCGGACACACTGTTGAAGATAGTCGAGGGTGCTGACAGACCATTCCGGCTACGGCCGAATAGTCGAAACACCTCGGCCGCCCGTTCTACCCTTGTCACCATGGCGCACCCGATCATGTACTCCGACGATGACCCGGTCCTGAATCGGCTGCGCGGCGTTGCCCTGGCGTTTCCCGACGCCACCGAGGTCGTCGCACACGGCAGGCCCACATTTCGTGGCGGGAAGATGTTCGGCATGTATGGCGGGGGCGTCAAGGGCGGGCCGAGGTTCGACACGTCGATCCTCTTCAAGGTCGACGAATCCGAACGTAGTGCACTGGAACAAGATCCCCGGTTCTTCTATCCGGCCTATGTGGGGCCCTACGGTTGGCTTGGTCTCGATCTGTCAAAGAAGCCCGATTGGACCGAGGTGGCCGAATTACTCGACGCCAGCTACCGCATGATCGCTCCGAAGAAACTCGTCACACGCCTCGACGACGGCGAACGCCCGGCCGAACTGGACTGACGCCGGGACGTCCGTTGTATCCGGACGCGTGAGACCAAAACCACATCCAATGTGCGATCTGGGTCTCCGCACTGCATATACTCCGCACATGCTTCTCATCGGAATCATCCTGTTCGGCATGCTCATCGGCGCCGGAGCTCAGCTCATCCTCGGCAAGCCCTCCGGTGGCATCGACTGGACGCTGGCGATCGTCGCCGGCCTGCTCGGATCATTCGTCGGCGGACTGCTGATCAGCCTGGTCACGGGCCACGGGATCCAATTCCACATCAGCGGCATCATCGGCTCGCTGGTCGGCGCCTTGATCGTGACCGCGGGATGGCAGTTGTGGACGCGTAAGCGCACTGCCTGATCTGCGTCTGCGTCGGTTGCTGCGCGTGGGGTGCTCACACACCCGCGCGTGGTGATTGCTCATGTAGATCAGAGTCGCGTGCGATCCGAAATGTTCCCGAACCCCGTCCGACCTCGGGGGTCAGACAGATGTGGGATCGGCGTGTAGGCCTTGAGCTGCCTTGCCACACAACGCGAGCGCGTTCTTCGCCCATTCGGCGTCGGCCTTGGCCAGACCACATCCGGGACTGATGACGATCTGCTCGGCCAACACTTTGCGGGACAACCCGATTCGGTCGATCAGCTCCGCGCAGTTGGCGGCCACCTGCTCGGCAGCGAGTTCTTTGTCCGGCGCGGTGGACGGTACGGCGCCCAGCACCACCTCGCGGCCCTCGTCGAGCAACAGCCCGATCCCGTCGAGATCCGCTGTCCGGATCTGCGCAAGATCAACGCTGATCGCGGCAAAGCGGCTCCGCGCCAGCAGATCCCACTGCACTGCGGATGAGCAGTCGTGCATGATCACCGGGCGGTCCACCACGGTGATGAAGTTGTCGTAGTGCTCGGCGACCGTCTGCACCGGGATCGGGTTGATGATGTTGAACCGGGTCAACGGCTCGATCGAACCCTCGACCACCCGGCCGATCAGCGGTTCGTCCACCTGGACGACAACCTTTGCGCCCGTTCGCCTGCTGACATCATTTGCGTGTACCCGGAGGCCTTCGGCCATCGATTCGACCAGATCGGACCACGCGCCCACGTCGCGGAGGATCTTGTGGCCACCGGCGAGTTCCACCGATGCGGCCAGCGTGAACGGCCCGCACGCCTGCACTTTGACGGTGCGGTCGGTACCGGTCAGGCCGGCCCGCTCCCAGGCTTCTTCGAAGGCATCGAGATCGGCGGCCAGGAAGTCCCGGGCCCGGCGACTCAGACCCGATGGGCGTCCCGAGAGCCGATAGCCCGACGGTACGACGTCCATCGGCATGTCCACCAGGAGCACTGCGGCCCGGCCGACCATGTCGGCACCAAGCCCACGAGCAGGCAATTCCGGAAGGAATGCGAACTCTGTTTCACCGACACTGATCTCGGCGGCAACCCGCGGATCGGTGCCCGGCATCGAGCCGACCCCTGTTCCCGATCCGACTGGCAGGATGCTCACGCGCCGGAACTGCTGACCAGGTCGCCGCGGACCGAACCGGTCACCACGATGCGGCCACTGCCGACCACCAGGTCGCCGTTGACAGAATCCGGTAGATAGACAACCGCCGCCTGCCCTCGGGCCACACCGGTCAGTGGGGCCTGCAGTCGGATCCGGATTCCCGGACCCTCGACACCGTCGGTGCCGTCGTCGATCGCCTCGACCGTCGCAGGTGCCAGACCGCCGTGGGCCCGCACCTGAACCATCGCCTCGAACGGCCCGGCCGGTGTCTCGCCGGATGTCCAGATCGCGCGGTTGGCGGTGATGCTCCACACCTGGAGGTGCTCCGAAGAACCGACCGTCACCGTGCCCGAATCCGGATCGATCTCGGTGACGTACCGGGGCTTGCCGTCGGTCGCCGGCGCCTCGATACCGAGGCCCTTGCGCTGACCGATGGTGAATCCGTGGACGCCCTCGTGGTCGGCGAGCTCGGCGCCGGAATCGGCGTCGACAACCTTGCCCGGCCGCACGCCGATGGTGGCGCCCAGGAAGGCCCGGGTATCGCCGGTGGGGATGAAGCAGATGTCGTGTGAATCCGGCTTGTCGGCCACGGACAGGTTTTTCGCGGCGGCTTCGGCGCGGATCTGATCCTTCGGGGTGTCGCCCACCGGGAACATCGCATGCGAAAGCTGCTCTGCGGTCAGCACTGCCAGCACGTAGGACTGGTCTTTGTCGTCGTCGACGGCCCGACGCAGCTGCCCGTTCTCGAGCCGGGCGTAGTGGCCCGTGGCCACCGCGTCGAATCCCAATGCGATCGCCCGCTCGGACAACGCTGAGAACTTGATCTTCTCGTTGCAGGTCAAGCAGGGATTGGGTGTCTGCCCGGCGGCGTAGGCGGCAACGAACTCGTCGATGACGTCGTCCTTGAACCGGTCGGCGAAGTCCCAGACGTAGAACGGGATCCCGAGCACGTCGGCAGCACGGCGCGCATCGTCGGCGTCCTCACGCGAACAACATCCGCGAGAACCAGTACGCAGGGCGCCGGGTGCGGTCGACAACGCCAGGTGCACCCCGACGACCTCGTGTCCGGCCTCGACGGCGCGGGCCGCGGCAACTGCCGAGTCGACACCACCGCTCATGGCAGCGAGTACCCGCATCAGCGATCACCCGCCATCGCCGTGGCCATACCGGCAGCCTGTGCGCGGGCGACGACCTCGCCGATCACCGCACCGACCGCCTCGATCTCGTCGACCGTGGTCGACGGTGCCAGCGAAAAGCGCAGGGAGCTACGGGCATCGGCGGTGGACACACCCATCGCGGTCAGCACGTGGCTCGCCCGCGCCACACCGGCAGTACAGGCCGAACCGGTCGAACATTCAATACCGTTGGCGTCGAGCAACATCAACAGCGAATCACCTTCACAGCCGGGGAAAGAAACATGAACATTTCCGGGAAGTCGCTGCGGCCCGATTGGTCCGTTGATGACACATCCGGAGCTCGATTCGGCGAGCACCTCGAACAGTCGATCACGCAGCGCGGCGACCGCAGGCATTGTGACATCGAGTTCTCGCACCGAAACATCCAGCGCCACAGCCATACCCACCGCGGCCGGTACGTCGGGGGTGCCAGAGCGAACATCGCGCTCGTGTCCGCCGCCGTGCAGCAGCGGTACACAATCGACGTCGCGGCCGAGTAGCAACGCACCGACACCGTAGGGGCCACCGAACTTGTGTCCGGTGACACTCATCGCCGACAGGCCACTGGCACCGAAGTCGATGGGCAGATGCCCGGCGGCCTGAATCGCATCGGAATGCATCGGCACCCCGAACTCGCGGCAGATGGCGGCCAACTCCGCGATGGGCTCGATGGCACCGATCTCGTTGTTGGCCCACATCACGCTGACCAGTGCGGTCTGCTCGGCATGGGCTGACAGCTCGGCGCGAAGGACTGCCGGATCGACGAGTCCCTGGGCATCGACCGGGAGCCACGTCACGTCGGCGCCCTCAGAATCGGCGAGCCAGAGCACCGGATCGAGGATCGCGTGGTGTTCGATCGACGAGGCGATGATCCGCTTGCGCGGAGTCTCCGGATTCTTGTTGCGCGCCCAGAAAATGCCCTTGATGGCGAGGTTGTCGCTCTCGGTGCCACCACCGGTGAAGATCACCTCGGAGGGCCGTGCACCCAGTGAGGCCGCGATCGATTCGCGTGATTCCTCCAGGCGACGACGGGCCCGGCGACCGGATCCGTGCAGTGACGAGGCGTTGCCCGCGATCCCCAAGAGCTCATTCATCGCCACGACGGCGGCGGGGACCATGATGGTCGACGCGGCGTGGTCGAGGTAGATGGGCGTGCGATCAGCGGAGAACATAACCAACCAAGGATAACCGCATCATCGCCCTCGATATTTCCACCGTCCGAGCTGCGGTCGGCGCGATCACTCAGATTCGGCAACCCGAACACGATGCGCTCGCAGCGGGCCGCGAGTTCACGCCGATCACCGCCGGAAAACTGCAGCTCACAGAGTCGAACCCGCACGGTCAGGCCTTTGGCGAGCAGCACCCGGCGCAGGGTGTCGGCAATGGTGTCATCGCCGATGAAGCAGGGTGCGGTGCTGACGTCGCCTGTCGATGTGTGGAAACTCACCACCATCGGGCGCACCGGCACCTGTGCATCGATCGCGGCCTGGAAGAACGCCGGCCGGAATCGGCCGCCGCCGCGACCGCACCAGGTGGTTCCTTCGGGGAACACCCCGACGCTGTCCCCGGCAACGAGTTCGGCCCGCACCTCGTCGACCACCGCGGGCAATTCCCGCAAGGATTCACGCCTCAGGCCGATGACACCGATACCCCGGGTCAGCCATCCGATCACCGGCCACCCGGTCACCTCGGACTTGGCGACAAAATGTGCCGGACTGACCGCGGCCAGCGCCAGGATGTCGAGGAACGAGACGTGGTTGGCCACGATGAGGCCGCCACCTGAAATCCTTCCCGCCGTCTCGTCGGACGGATTGTCGATGTCCAAGGCCAGCCCGAGTGCGGCGAGCAACCGGCGCGCGGCAAACCGCAGATACGGGGTGCGTAGCGCTCTGGGCAGGAAGGTCACGACAACACCGACCACCAGAACCAATCCGATGGTCAGTGGCAACGCCACGATCCGCCGGGTCTGCCGAATCCGTCCGGCCCGGTGCTCGCCTGGGCGGACGCAGCTGTTGTCGCAGCCACTGACCGGGAACCAGCCGTGCCGCAGCGATCCGGTCACAGCGGGTTCGGAGACAGTGGGCTCGGAAACACTGGGCGCAGACGCTGAGGGCGCGGCCACGATGGCCGTACCGGCGGTGGTCATCGCCCTGTTCCGGACGTCGCCTGCCTCAGGCGGTCCAGGTATCTGCGGTTGGCGAGTCGGCCGTCGAGGACCGTCACGAAATCGGCGACACCGAAGTCCGGGTCGTGGGCGGGCTCCCCGCAGATCCACGCACCCATTCGGAGGTAACCGGTGAGCAGTGGCGGCATCTGCAGCCTCGGTGACGGGTCGATGTCATCGAGACGCACTCCGTCGATTTCGACGCGGCGGTGTGGAAAGGCCTGCCACGGTCCGGAATGCCGGTTGCGCACGTGATCGCGGATCCGGCGGACCTGGGCGCCCGGACGGTCCCGCGACGGATCGCCGGAGATGGGAACCGAGGTGGCGCCCATGAGATAGCGATATCCGCTGTGCTCGAGGTAGGCCAGGATGCCCGACCACATCAATGCCAGCACCGCGCCGGATCGGTGGGCGACGTCGACGCAAGCTCGCCCCATCTCGACGGTTTGTGGTGCGATGCCGTCGAGTTCGGTGATGTCGAATTCGGTTGCGAGATAAGGTCCGCCCGCGGCAATCGCGCCCGGCGGCGGCAACAGGCGGTAGCTGCCGACCACGTGCCCGCTCAGATTGTGTCGGACCACCAGGTGATCGCAATGTTCGTCGAAGCGATCGGTGTCGCGTTGATCCGCGATGGCCGAGGCCGGCGCGGTGAAACCTGGTTCGCAGGCGAAGACGCGGTAGCGCAGGGCGGCGATGGTGTCGACGTCGGAGGGGTCGTTGCTCAGATACAGGCTGTAGGTGGGGCCGGAAACGAGTGCGGTGTCGCGCGGTGCGGCAGATGTCCTCATGGGCATAGGTGTATCGACCGCGCCGTACCGGGCGGCTGCGCACACGTTAGGTGTCGGTGCAGAGTGGGTGAACAGCAAACGACCCCCCACCCGAAGGTGGAGGGTCGTCTGTTTGTCTGCGAAGTGCGGCGGCGCTATGCGCTCACTTACGAGCCTTGACAGCCTCGGTCAGCTGCGGGGCGACGTTGAACAGGTCGCCGACGATGCCGAAGTCGGCGATCTCGAAGATGGGTGCCTCTTCGTCCTTGTTGACAGCGACGATCGTCTTCGAGGTCTGCATGCCGGCCCGATGCTGGATCGCACCGGAAATGCCAAGTGCCACATAAAGCTGGGGCGACACGGTCTTGCCGGTCTGACCGACCTGGAACTGTCCCGGGTAGTAACCGGAGTCGACGGCCGCACGCGAAGCGCCGACAGCGGCACCCAGCGAATCGGCGAGATCTTCGACAACGGAGAACTTCTCGGCACTGCCGACGCCGCGGCCACCGGAGACCACGATGGTGGCCTCGGTCAGCTCGGGGCGATCGCCACCGA
Source organism: Williamsia sp. Y853 (assembly GCF_056786495.1). Classification (NCBI taxonomy): domain Bacteria; kingdom Bacillati; phylum Actinomycetota; class Actinomycetes; order Mycobacteriales; family Nocardiaceae; genus Williamsia; species Williamsia sp. Y853. The sequence continues at coordinate 2,395,913 of NZ_JBXCJC010000001.1, read as the reverse complement.
CGTTCGGCTCGATCTTGGTGATCTTGACGGCGTTTTCGGGAACCTCGGGAACCTCGATGTCGACACGCTCACCGGCGCCGGGCGCGGGAGCGGCCTCGACACCACCGGGGCGGATCGAGAACACGGGGACGTCGCCGCCGGCCTGAGCCTCAACGGTGTACGCGCCGCCGAAGATCGAGTGAACGCCGATGCCGCCCTCTTTGACGTCGATGACGTCGGCGAGGACACCCGAACCGAGACGGGCAGCAAGACGGCCCGCGATTTCCTTGCCGTCGACCGTGGCAGCCACGATCACGCCGGCCGGAGCGGCCTGCTCGACGAGGGTGCCGAGGATGTCGACCTTGGGGGTGACGAGGTAGCCGTCGACTACGTCGGACTCTGCGACGTAGACCTTTTCAGCGCCGGCTTCTTTCAAGCCGTCGATGACGGCGTCGGCGGTTCCGGGCTTGCCGGCGACAACCACCGACGGGCTGCCCAGTGCGCGGGCAGCGGTGATGAGCTCAGAGGTGACCTTCTTCAGGGCCCCTTCGGCGTCCAGCTCAGCGAGGACAAGTACTTCAGCCATGGCTTTTACTCCTTGGATGGTGGTCGATGTGGTGGGGTGTGGCGGAAAAGATCAGATGATCTTCTGGCCGACCAGGAACTCGGCGACCTTCGTGCCGCCGTCACCCTCATCGACGACCTTTTCGCCTGCGGTCTTCGCAGGCTTCGGGGTCGAGGCGGTGACTGTCGATCCGGCGTTGGCCAGGCCAACTTCTTCGGGTTCGACGCCGATGTCTGCAAGCGAAAGAGTGAGAACCTCTTTCTTCTTCGCCGCCATGATGCCCTTGAAGGACGGGAAGCGGGGTTCGTTGATCTTCTCGCCGACGCTGACGATCGCGGGCAGAGCCGACTCGAGGTGGAAGATGCCGTCGTCGGTCTCCCGCTCACCGGTCAGCTTCTCGCCGTCGACGGTCAGCTTGCGCAGGTGGGTCAGGTGCGGCAGTTCGAGGTACTCGGCGATGATCGCGGGCACGGCGCCGACGCGGCCGTCGGTGGCCTCGTTACCTGCGATGACCAGTTCGACACCTTCGACGGTGCCCAGCGCACGGGCGAGAACCCATGCGGTCTGGATGGCGTCGCTGCCGTGCAGTGCGTCATCTTGGACGTGGATGGCCTTGTCAGCACCCATCGACAGCGCCTTGCGAATCGCATCGGTGGTGCGGGCGGGGCCAACGGCCAGCACGGTCACCTCGCCACCGTTGGCTTCCTTGATCTGCAGAGCCTCTTCGACGGCCTTCTCGTTGATCTCGTCGAGCACAGCGTCGGCAGCTTCGCGATCGAGTGTGTAGTCACCATCGCTGAGCTTCCGCTCGGAGTACGTGTCAGGGACCTGCTTGATCAGAACGACAATATTTGTCATGGGTCTACGTCGACCTCCTGCGTAGGGTTCTGGACAACTTACCCGTCGGTAAGTACGCCTTGTTCTGTACCACCTTAGCGCGCACTAACAGGAGGTCGACCACCCGATTCTGTCACAATGACCTCCGTCACATTCCGACCGTCATGACGGATCCGCGCCGAAGATCTGAACTCCGGTTCCAAGTCGCCCTTCAGGTCCGACTCCGCGACCACTAGGCTCCCCTAAATGGCCAACCGCACGCGTGGATCGCAGGACACCGTCACCCAGCCCGACACGGGTGCATCGGCGGCGCCCACGCTTGCCCTCACCGGCGAACGAACGATTCCCGGGATCGACGAGGAGAACTACTGGTTCCGCCGTCACGAGGTGGCCTATGAATTCATACTGCAACGTTGCAGCGGTAAAGACGTGCTCGAAGCCGGATCCGGGGAGGGCTACGGCGCCGACCTGATCTCGACCGTCGCCACCGGTGTCACCTGTGTCGACTACGACCTGTCCGCAGTGCAGCACACCCGCGCCCGCTATCCGCAGCTGACCATCCATCAGGCCAACCTGATCGAGTTGCCCATCGCGGCCGAATCGGTGGACACGGTCGTGAACTTCCAGGTGATCGAACACCTCTGGGATCAGCCCGCTTTCATCGCCGAATGTCTGCGCGTCCTACGTCGCGGGGGCGAACTGCTGATCTCGACCCCCAACCGGATCACCTTCTCCCCCGGCCGCGACACCCCCCTCAATCCTTTCCATACCCGCGAACTGAATCCCGCCGAGCTGCGCGAGCTCCTCGAGGACGCCGGTTTCACGGTCACCGAAACACTCGGGGTCTTCCACGGCGCCGGGATGCGCACCCTCGACAGCAAGTGGGATGGTTCGTTCATCGACGCCCAGATCGAACGCGCTCTGTCCGGGCAGCCATGGCCGCAGGAGCTGACCGACGACGTCGCCGGGGTCGGGACCTCCGACTTCGACATCACTGCCACCGACCTCGATGCGAGTCTCGACCTGCTGTTCATCGCGGTGAAGCCTTGAGAGACAACGCCTTGCCAGACAAGGCGAGTCCGGCACCGGGCATGTTCAGTCTGGTGCTGCACTCCCATCTGCCCTGGCTGGCCAATCACGGTCGCTGGCCGGTCGGCGAAGAATGGCTCTATCAATCGTGGGCCGCGTCGTACCAGCCGGTGTTCGCCGCGCTCCGACGGCTCGCCGCCGACGGCTTCACCGACCAGCTGACGCTGGGCATCACGCCGGTCCTCGCCGCCCAGCTCGACGATCCACACTGCCTGACCTCGATGTACGAATGGCTCGCCGATTGGCAGCTCCGCGGCGCCGAGGCCGCGGTCTCCCGCGCCGACACCGGCAGCGCCGCACGTCCCACCGCATCGATCAACGAGCTCGGTACCCGCGAATACCGCAGTGCCGCAGCTGCATTGACCGACTTCGAAACACATTGGCGCCACGGTGGTTCCGCGCTGATCCGGTCAGTGGTCGACTCCGGCACGATCGAGTTGCTCGGCGGACCGCTGGCCCACCCGTTTGCGCCACTCCTCGATCCCCGACTGCGCGATTTCTCGCTCCGCGAAGGTCTGTACGACGCGCAACAACGGTTCAACACTCGCCCAGAGGGGATCTGGGCACCGGAATGCGCCTACGCGCCGGGCATGGAGACGGACTACCAGGCCGCCGGTGTCCGGCACTTCATGGTCGACGGACCGGCCCTGCACGGCGACACCGGCCTGGGCCGCACAGTCGGCGACAGCAATGTGGTCGCCTTCGGCCGCGACCTGCAGGTGTCCTATCGGGTGTGGTCACCGAAATCGGGCTACCCGGGCAACAGCGCCTACCGCGACTTCCATACGTACGACCATCAATTCGGCCTGAAACCGGCGCGGGTCACCGGACGGACCGTCGCAGGCCCCGACAAGAAGCCCTACGAACCGGCCCGCGCACAGGCCGCGCTTCGCCGCCACGTCGACGACTTCGTCACCTGCGTCCGCGAACGATTGATCAGCGAGAGCGAACGCATCGGCCGTCCGGCACATGTGGTCGCCGCGTTCGACACCGAACTGTTCGGTCACTGGTGGCACGAGGGACCGCAGTGGCTCGAAGCCGTCCTGCGCGCCCTGCCCGAGGCCGGGATCACCGTCGGCACACTGAAAACCGCACGCGACGAGGGTTATGTCGGGGCGCCGGTGGAGCTGAGCGAGTCGTCCTGGGGTTCCGGCAAGGACTGGCGGGTGTGGAACGGTCCGGTCGTCGAAGACCTGGTGAGGATCAACGCCGAGGTGGTGTCGGCGGCACTGGCCACCGTCCAGAAGCGCCGCGATCAACAGCCCATGCGTGATCATGTCAGCGATCAGATCCTGCGCGAGACACTGATGACCCTGTCATCGGACTGGCCGTTCATGGTGTCCAAACAGACCGCGGCCGATTACGCCCGCAATCGTCTCTACACCCATGCCCACGCGACACGGGAGATCTGTGATGCCGCCGACCGAGGGCGGGAATCGGTTGCGGCACAACTTTCGTCGCAATGGAACCGGGCCGACAACCTGTTTGCCGGACTCGATGCACGTCGATTGAATTTTGCGGGGCGGGAATCACTATGAGATTGCACGAGATTCGGATGGCGGGGGCAGCATGAAGGTTCTGATCGTGTCGTGGGAGTACCCACCCGTGGTGGTCGGGGGCCTGGGCAGGCATGTGCACCATCTCGCCGTCGAACTCGCCCGCGCCGGACACGACGTGGTGGTGCTATCGCGGCAACCCGGCGGCAGCGACGGACTGACCCATCCCGGCACCGACGCCGACAACGAGGGTGTTCGCGTGATCGCCGTGGCCGAGGATCCGCCGCACTTCGTCTTCGGCGACGACATGATGGCCTGGACCCTCGCGATGGGGCACTCACTCCTGCGCGCCGGGCTCAGGTTGGGTGACTGGAAGAACCTTGACGCCGAAGGCCCATGGATTCCCGACGTGGTTCATGCCCACGACTGGCTCGTCGCCCACCCGGCGATCGCGCTGGCCGAACACTTCGATGTCCCGCTCGTCAGCACCATCCACGCCACCGAGGCCGGCAGGCACAGCGGCTGGGTCAGCGGTCGGGTGAATCGACAGGTCCACTCGGTCGAATGGTGGCTCGCCGCCGAATCCGATGCGTTGATCGCCTGCTCACAATCGATGCACGACGAGGTGAACCGCCTGTTCGGCCCGGAACTCGCGGAGATCCACACCATCAACAACGGCATCGATGTGCAGGCCTGGCCGTTCGCTCAGCGCATCCCCAACAGTGGGCCGCCGAGCCTGCTCTACGCCGGACGCCTCGAGTACGAAAAGGGTTTGCAGGACGCGATTGCCGCGCTGGCCCGCATCCGCCGGACATACCCCGGCACCACACTGACTGTCGCCGGCGACGGCACACAGCTCGACTGGCTGCAGGAGGTCGCGCGCAAACATCGTGTGTCACGGGCCATCCGGTGGGTCGGAAGTGTCGACCGGATCGGCCTGACCACGCTGATGCACGACTGCGATGCGATCGTCCTGCCCAGCCGATACGAGCCGTTCGGACTGATCGCCCTCGAGGCGGCCGCGACCGGCATCCCGCTGGTCACGTCGACCGCCGGTGGGCTCGGTGAAGCCGTCACCGACGGTGTGACCGGGCTGAGTTTCGCACCCGCCGACGTGACGGGTCTGACGGCCGCGATCCGCGGGGTCCTCGGCGATCCAGGTGCCGCACAGCAACGTGCCATCGCCGCCCGCGCCCGGGTGGCCGACGGTTTTGCCTGGAACCAGGTCGCCGAACGCACCGCCGGGGTCTACCTCGCTGCGAAACGCCGCATCCGGCGTCCAATGGGCCGACCCGACATCGTCGAACGTCCACTGCCCGAACGTGACCCGGCGGTCCCCGTGGTCGCCGCACTCCCGGTCGACTGACGCCGACGCGCGCCGGATTCCTGCCCGACTAGTGTTTCCGGGATGCCTGCGCAGCAGCCTTTTTACGTTCGATATCGGCCAGGGCGCGCTCGAGTTCGGCACGCTCCTGCGCGTTCGACGCCCAGTCATCCTTGCGGTTCTTGACCACGCGGGCCGGTGATCCGACGGCGATGGAGAAGTCCGGAATAGTGCCCTTCACCACGGCGTGGGCTCCCAGGACGCATCCGCGTCCGACGATCGTGTTGCGCAGGACGGAAACCTTGGTCGCGATCCAGGTGTCCGGGCCGACCCGCACCGGGCCCTTCACGATGCCCTGGTCTTTGATCGCCACGGTGATGTCGTCCATCTTGTGGTCGAAGTCGCAGATGTACACCCAGTCGGCAACCAACGTGGATGCCCCGATCTCGATGTCGACGTAGGCGTTCACAACGTTGTTCTGACCGAAGACAACCTTGTCACCGATCCGCAACGAACCCTCGTGACAGCGGATGGAATTGCCGTCGCCGATATGGACCCAGCGACCGATCTCCATGCGGGCGAGCTCGGGAGTCGAATGGATCTCGACGTTCTTGCCAAGAAACACCATGCCCCGCAGGATGATGTGCGGATTGGCCATCTTGAACCGCAGCAACCGGAAGTACCGGACCAGGTACCAGGGGGTATAGGCCCTGTTCTGCACCACCCAGCGCAGCGAATCACGGGTCAGGAAGCGGGCCTGCCCGTCATCGCCTCGCAGACCTGCACGCCACCGGCGACGCAGTGGCGCATTCCACATGCTCGTCATGGCTACGAAGACTAACGGGGGACGCCGATACCCGAGGTCGTGGGTCCCGCGCGATAGGCTCAGGCCCGATCAAGGCGAAGGGACGCAAGAGTCACGATGAGGATGATGGAGACGCGGCGGAGCTCGACCACCAAACGGTCCGGGCGCCGGGTGATTGCGCGGGCTGCCGCGGTGTTGGTGCCGATTCTCGCCGTACTCCTGAGCTCTTGTTCGGACGGTGTGGACGATGTCCGGTCCGTGGCCAGCGCGGGCTGGTCGAGCTACGGCGGCAACGCGCAGAACTCCAACTTCGCCTACCCCGAGATCCGCAGTGACCTCACGTTGTCGTGGTCGCGGCCGGTCGGTGGCCAGATCAGTGCTCCCCTGACGATCTCCGGGCGTTCCAATGTCAACGTCACCGCCACCACCGACGGCGGCTGCAACACCTTCCAGTTCGACCAGCGTGCCGGTCGCAAGAACTTCTGCAAATACCTCGGAGACGGTGTCGACCTGAACTCGATGCTCGTCGATCAATACGAGAACATCTACATCGGCCGGGCCGGGACGTTCTTCGGCCTCACCGGTAGCGGCGACACCAGATGGCAGTTCGGGGTCGTCGGGGTCCCGGTGTCGGCCAAGTTCGCAGGCCCCGGTTCGGTACTGATGGTCAGTCACCTCGGACAGGTCCTGCTGTTCGACTCGCAGACCGGCAAATTGCAAGCCCCCGGGATCGCGTTGGTGCCCGGCGTCGACCCCACCAAACCACTCGAGGGTCTCGGAGACTGCATCACGGGCGGGCCGGCGTGCCCCGTTCAGGCAGCACCTGCCGTCGACGACAACCGCGATCGCTTCTACCTCAACTTCTGGCCGAAAGGCGAGATCGCTTCCGGCGTCCGCGCTTTCGATTACGGCGAGCAGGACGGCAGTCGCTCCATCCGCGAAGCCTGGAGTGCAGAGATCCCCGGTGGCGTGATCGGGCCGCCGACTCTGTCCATCGACCGCTCCACGCTGTACGTGTTCAACCGCCTCGGCAGCATCTACGCACTGGACGCGCAGACCGGTGAGCCGAAATGGGATTACTTCGTCGGCAACTTCGGCTTCGCCACGATGACGGTGGCCCCGGACGGACTGTTCATCCCGACCGGGCCGCTCAATTCCCCCGTCCGGGCCTTCCGCGACGAAGGCGACAAGGCCGTTCCGGTGTGGGAGCGCACCGATCTGCAATCGGTCAGCCTGGCAACGCTGACCAACTCGGGGACCGCGTGGACCGTGGTTCGTGAGCCCGGCGAGGACAACCTCACCCTGACCGAGCTGAACTCCCGTGACGGCACCACCAAACGCACCCTCGACATTCCGGGCGCAGTCGGTTTCACCACCGGTGTTGCCGTATCCGCATCGGGCCAGGTGGCCGTTGCCACCCATCTCGGCGAGGTCTTCTTTTTCGACTCCCCCAAGAACTGACCCACCCTGCCAGCGCGTCAGGCGCGGCGAAGGCCTGCCTCGCAGATGAACATGACCCCGCGACGGCCGATACGGGTGATCACCACCGCCAGCGATTGTGAACCCTTGAGCTTCAGCCGCTTCCGCAGGGCATCGGGGTCGACGTCGATGCCGCGCACCAGGATCTCCACTGCGCCGCAGTCGAGTTCGGCCAGTCGGCGTTTGAGCTGCTTCTCGGAGTAGGAAAGCTGTTCCAGCACCCGCCAGCCCCGCTCCCCGACCGGTAATTCGTCGCCACTGAGGTACGCGATCTGGGGATCGAGCTGCCACAGATCATGGGCTTTGCCGTAGTGCCGCACCAGACCCGCGCGGACCACTGCACCGTCGGGATCCATGATCCAGGTGCCGGCATCATCGACACCGGCACTGTCATCGGCAGCATCCGTGACCTCAAAGCTGTTGCCTTGTGTGCGGATCACGGTGGCGCGGCGCGTGACGCCAGGTGTCGGCTCGGTCCACAGGCAGGCCTCACGGACTCCCCCGTCGAGCGAAACCACTTGCACCTCACCGGTGAATCCATGGCGCTCACGCAACAGGTCGTAGTCCAGACCGGGTGCCGACTTCACCACCAGTGGTTTGCCGGCATAGACGTCGAGGACGTCCAGCAGCGGCGGTTCGGTGTCCTCAATACGGAAGCTGCGCCGGCCGCCGCTACGTCGGGCCGGGTCGGCGATGAACACGTCGGCATCACTGCTGGGCACCAACGCATCTGCCCGACGCAGCGTCGCTGCGGGGACGTTGTTCTCGGCCATCGCCAATCGCACCTCGTCGAGGTCGCTGCCGATGACCTCGCCGAGGCCGTCCTCTCGGGCCAGTGCGGCGAGGTCCGCGCCGATGGAGCAGGTGACGTCGTGAACTGTGGCCCCCGGATAGCGCGCTGCGAGTTCCGTCGCCCGGTGATCGGCCACCGGATAGGCGGTCGCCTGCTGCAACGCATCCGCGGTCAGTAGCAGGCGCTCTGGGTCACGAAGTTTGCCAACGGCCTTGCGCCGCAACGTGACCGTCTCGACCAGCACTGCCTGATGTGGCGAGAAACTCCGTGCAAGTTTCTCGATGTCACCGAGCATCGTGTCGGGTTGCAGCACAAGCGAATCAGCAAACGCCAGGGCGCTGCGTCCGGCATCGGAACGCAGATATGCAACGTCGTCGATCGAGAAGTCGTAGCCCACGGGTATAACTGTAACGATGTCGAATTCGAGGAGATCGTGAGTAGTAAATCTCGGGGCGCGGGAATCCTGGCAGTTGTGATCGCGGCCGTGATCGGAGGAGTCGCCTGTACGGAAATATCCGGCGACACCCTCGTATCAGCCCCACCTTCAGCCACACCGCAGCTCACCCCAATAGAAGCCGCCGCACCGGTATCGAGTGATTTCGACGCTGCCCGTACCCAATTGGAGATGCTGGCGGTCAAGGGCCGGGCACCCAAAACCGGTTACGCCCGTGACGAGTTCGGACAATCCTGGACCGACGACGTGAATGTGGAGTTCGGCCACAACGGATGTGACACCCGCAACGACATCCTGCGCCGCGACCTCACCGAGGTCACCGCCAGGCCCGGCACCCGGGAGTGTGTGATCCTGACCGGAGTGCTCTTCGATCCGTACACGGGCAGGACCATCGACTTCGTCCGCGGCGAAAAGACCTCTACCGCAGTGCAGATCGATCATGTTGTCGCATTGTCAGATGCCTGGCAGAAGGGTGCGCAGCAACTGACTCCCGAGCAGCGCACCGATCTCGCCAACGATCCGATGAACCTTCAGGCCACCGACGGTCCCACCAATTCACGCAAGGGTGCCGGCGACGCCGCCACCTGGCTACCGCCGAGCAATGCCTATCGGTGCACCTACGTCGCCCGCCAGATCGACGTGAAGGCCCGCTACGACATCTGGGTCACCGCTGCCGAAAAGGAAGCGATGACCCAGATCCTGACTACCTGCTGACCGAAGTTGGTGGGTTCTGGTGAGCGCGACCTGCGCATTTACTCGCCAGAACCCACCACTTCCGGTTTTTACTCGGGCTTGGTGCCGGTGATGATGACGTTGTAGAAGAACTTCGGGGGGACGACCTTGCGGAGGACGTTCTCGTCCAACCAGGTGAGGTTCTTCCAGCCACCGAAGGCGAAACGCGCCCAGCCCCAACCGAGCTTTCCGGGCGGGACCGCTGCCTCGAAGGTGCGCACCGGCCATCCGAGCATCGCTGCTGCGAACTCTTCGGTTGCGGTCTTGACGTTCACCGCACCGGCCGAGCGCGACATCTTCTCGAGGTCACTCGGATCGAACGTGTGGATGTCGACAACCGCTTCGAGTGCTGCGGCCCGCGACGACTCATCGAGCTCTGCCTGCGGCCGGCGCCAGCTCTGCAACGGACCGAACTTGGTGACGGTGGTGGTGGCAGCCCAGGTCGCCCGGGACAACCAGCGTGCGTAGAAGTCACCGATCGTCGACGGCTCGCCGGCGAAGATGAATCGGCCGCCCGGCTTGAGCACCCGGACGACCTCGCGTAGCGATTTCTCGACGTCCGGAATGTGGTGCAGCACAGCGTGCCCGACCACGAGATCAAACGTGTTGTCCTCGTACGGGATCGTCTCGGCGTCGGCGACCCGGCCGTCGACGTCCAGACCCAGGTGCTCGGCGTTACGCAGGGCGACCTTGACCATGCCCGGCGACAGGTCGGTGACCGACCCCTTCTTGGCGATGCCACCCTGCATCAGGTTCAGCAGGAAGAATCCGGTGCCACAACCCAATTCGAGGGCGCGCTCGTATGGCAACGGCTCGTCGCCTGCCACCGCGTCGAAACGTCCACGGGCGTAGTCGATGCAGCGCTCGTCGTAACTGATCGACCATTTGTCGTCATACGACTCGGCTTCCCAGTCGTGGTAGAGCACCTGGGCGAGCTTGCTGTCGTGCAATGCCGCCTGCACCTCGTCCGCGGTTGCGTGCGGGTTGGGTGCGGGATCGTTGGGAGACGAAGTCATAGCTCTACAACCACTTTCGCATCGATGTGCTGATTTACCGAGGTGCCTATTTACCGAGGAACTTTGCTTTGCCCGGCCCGTTCTCGATGAACGAGGCCATGCCGATCTTGCGGTCCTCGGTGGCGAACAGCGCCGCAAAGACGTGCTCTTCGATCTTCAGGCCGGTGGTCAGGTCGGTGTCCAGGCCCTCGTCGATGGCAGCCTTGGCGGCCGCGATCGCAACACTGGCCGCACCGCTGAACTGAGAGGCCCACTTGAGGGCTGCGTTGTACACCTCGTCGGGTGCGACGACCTCATCGACCAGACCGATCTCCAGGGCTTCGGCGGCACCGACGAAACGTCCGGTGAAGACGAGGTCCTTGGCCTTGGCCGGTCCGATCAGACGTGCGAGACGCTGTGTGCCACCGCCACCGGGGATCAGGCCGAGCAGGACCTCGGGCACGCCGAGCTTCGCGTTGTCGCCGGCGATCCGGCGGTCCGCGCCGAGCACCACTTCGAGTCCGCCACCGAGCGCGTAGCCGGTGATGGCCGCGACCGTGGGCTTCGGGATGGTCGAGATCGAACCGATGTCGCGCTGCAGCCGACCGGCCACCTTGCGCATCTCGGCGTAATCCATGTCGTTCATCTCTTTGATGTCGGCACCGGCCGCGAGGACCTTGGGTCCGCCGTAGACAACCACGGATTTGATGTCATCGCGCAGGGTCGCCTCGCGGGCGGCCTCGGCCAATTCGGTCTGGACCTGACGGCTCAGCGCGTTCATCGGCGGGCGATTCAGGAGGATGGTTCCGACCCCGGGAAAGTCCTCGGAGGTCTGCAACGATACGAACTCAGGCATGCCTGGCAGGCTACCGGGTCCACCGCCGATACCCTACTGTCGGGTAATGGCAACAAGCTCGCACGGCGAGCCGGTTGAGGTCCAGGTCGGTGAGCGCCTCGTCCGCGTCTCGAGTCCACAGCGCGTGTACTTCCCGGCGCGCGGTGAAACCAAGCTCGACCTCGTCCACTATTACCTTTCGGTCGGCGACGGCATCGTGCGCGCATTGCGGGATCGACCCTGCATGTTGCACCGGTATCCCAAGGGGGTGGCCGGCCAGAAAGTCCATCAGAAGCGGATCCCCGCCGGTGCCCCCGACTGGCTCGAAACCGTCAACATCTACTTCCCCCGGTTCGGCAGGACCGCCGACGAAGTCTGTGTGACCGAACTGGGCAGCGTGATCTGGGCCGTGCAGATGTCGACCGTCGAGTTCCACCCATGGAACTCCCGCCGCTTCGACACCGAGAAGCCCGACGAGTGGCGGATCGACCTCGATCCGATGCCGGACTGTTCATTCGACCGGGTCCGCCGCAGCGCACACGTCGCCCATGAGGTGCTCGCCGACCTCGGGATCCGCGGCTTCCCCAAAACCTCGGGGGGTTCGGGTCTGCACATCTACGTCCGCATCGAACCCGAATGGGGTTTTGCCGATGTCCGCCGGGCGGCGCACGCGTTTGCCCGTGAGGTCGAGCGCCGCGCGCCCTCCGAGGTCACCACCACGTGGTGGCGCAAAGACCGCGACCCGACAACTGTTTTCGTCGACTACAACCAGAACACCCGCGACCACACCATCGCCGGCGCCTATTCGGTGCGCGGCAACCCCGAGGGCACTGTCTCGACACCGATCACCTGGGACGAGATCGACGACGTCGAGCCTGCGGGGTTCACGATCGCCACCGTCCCGGCCCGCTTTGCCGACCTCGGCGATCTACACGCCGAGATCGACGACAAGGCGTATCGCCTGGACACGCTGCTCGAGTGGGCCGACCGTGACGAGCGTGAAGGCGCCGAACCCACACCCGATCCCGAATGACCGACGATCGCGTCGGTTTCGGCCCACTCGGCATTGAGTAGAAGCCACTGCCTAAAGATAGTGGTTCGTTCGTCCGATTGACCCGATCGGCGTGATTCCGATGGGATTGCGGGAATGGCGGCGACGCTTACATCCCGATCGAGAGTGAGTTCCACGATGGCGTCTGCCAGCGACATTTACCTGATGCCCGGCGAGGATGTAACACATTCTGCCGACTTTCCCGTTGAATCGACTTTGGTCTCTACCATCTTTCCCAACCTGAAATCGACACTGGTGGTGACCGATTGCCGTGTGATCGTTCGCCATCCGCAGATCGTTCTTGGCGTCTTCCCCGCGGGATACACCGAGACTTTCTGTCCGCTCGCCGACGTCAGTGAGGTGGCCAGCGGCGTGGCGGTCAATGCGCGCAGATTCACTGTCGGTGTCCTGGTCTTGATTACCGGGCTCTTGTCGGTGTTGTCGGTGCCCACGGCGGGCCCGGTCGCCTACGTACTCACTCCGGTCCTGCTTGTCGTCGGAGCATTTCTGGTCACGTCCGCATACACGCTCGGTTTGTCGATTCGGAACAGTGGGGGCGGCGTCATGGCAATCACGACACCGAAGCGAACTCGCGATGCGGTCGAGGCCTCGCGGAATGTCATCGCAATGCTAATTTTCGACACAGCCGACGATTTGGAAGAGATCTGAGCGCTCTGAGGTGATGCGCGCCTATCGATCGACCGGTCAGGTCACTTCAGGAACGTGCGCTCGACGCCGTACACATCTTCTTCATCGAACACGATCCGGACGCGTTCGCCGGTCGAGACGAGGGTGGGCTCAATGGCCTCGATGGTCCGCTCACGGGTGAGTGCTTCGTCGACGCTGCCGCATTCGGTCAGGTCGCGCAGTTGCGCCCAGGTCGGCGGCAAGAGCAGCGTGCTGCCCGCCTCCCAGTCCGCGAGCGCCGCCGCCGGTGTGCTCCAGCCACTCTCGGACGCCTCGGTGGTCTCGCCGTCGGCGTGCTGCCCCTGCGGGAGTACCGCGAGGAAGAAGCGGGTGTCGTAGCGCCTGCGCTCTCCGAGCGGGGTGATCCAGTGCGCCATCGGACGCAGCAGATCGGCCCGCAGCAGCAACTGATGGTCGCGGAGGAACTGGGCAAACGACAGCGACTTGTCGACCAGCGCCGCACGGTCCGCGCTCAGCGCCGAGGTGTCGGGAAATGTCCCATCGGCGTCGGCGGCCAGCAACACACCGCACTCTTCGAACAGCTCCCGGACCACCGCGCACACCAACTCTTGTGCGGTCGCCGCATCGGTGTGGAACTGCTCTGCCCACCAGTGCTCATCCGGACCGACCCAGGCAAGGTCGGCCTCGGCATCGCGAGGGTCGACGCCGCCGCCGGGAAAGACGGTCACGCCGCCTGCGAAGTCCATGGCTTTGACCCGGCGCATCAGAAATACGTCGATCGGGGTCTCGGGTTGCGGATTCTCGCGAATCAGCACCACGGTCGCGGCACCGCGGATCGGGACCGATTCCGGATCCTCCGCGAAGGTGAACCTACTCATTCTGCTCGCCGCCGGTGCCCGCCCGCGCGACGCGATCGCCTGGCGAAGTAACGGCCACCCGACCTGGTCAGGACGATCGACTGGCTGAACGCCGCCGACAGGTTCGCCGACGTCACGACGTCTTCCACCAGTCCCTGTGCCACCACCACGCCCTCCTTCAGCAGCATCGCGTGTGTGAACCCGTTGGGGATCTCTTCCACATGATGTGTCACGAGAACGGTCGCGGGAGCATCGGGGTCGGCGGCCAGCACCTCCAGGCGCGCCACCAGTTCTTCACGACCACCGAGGTCGAGTCCGGCCGCCGGTTCGTCGAGCAGGAGCAGTTCGGGATTGATCATCAGCGCCCGCGCCACCAGCACTCGCTTGCGCTCGCCTTCGGACAGCGTGCCGAACTTCCGGTTCGCCAGATGCTCGGCACCCATCGATTCCAGCATCTCCAGCGCCTGATCTCGATCGACCTGGTCGTAGACCTCTTTCCAACGACCCAGGACCGCGTAACCGGCGGAGACCACCAGGTCACTGACCACTTCGTCGGCGGGGATGCGATCGGCGAGCATCGCCGACGTCACGCCGATCCGCGCGGTCAGCTCCCGCACCTCGGTGCGCCCGACCGGCTCCCCGAGCAGAAACGCACTTCCGCTGCTCGGATGGGTTTCGGCGGAAGCCATCCGCATCAGCGAGGTCTTGCCCGCACCGTTGGGTCCGAGGATCACCCACCGTTCGTCGAGTTCCACCTTCCAGGTGATGGGCCCGACGAGGTTGTTTCCCTCACGTCGCAGCACCACATCTTCAAAGTCGATCAGCAGGTCCGGATCCGTTTCACGCACCCCCCTATCGTGCCGCACGGCATCGGCTCACAGGGCGCCCAGGTTGGAGTGTCGGGAAACGAAACGAAAATCAGTTCTGCCCGGAATCGGGCTCGACCATCGCAAAATCAGCAAAGTCGAAGCCGGGCACCACAATACAACTCACCAACGACGCCTCATCGCCGTGCGGCGAAGCGCGCTGCCATTCGCCGGGTATCACCACATATTGGGGATGTTGACCGGCAAGCACGTCCGATCCGACGTACACCGTGTGCTCACCCGCCGGCGCGGTGCCCAGACCTCCCAGGCCCAACGCGACCGGAGCACCACGGTGATGCAGCCAGATCTCGGATCCGCGCACGGTATGCCACGCCGATTGTTGTCCGGGCATGAGCAAGAAGAGGATCGCAGTGGCGCCCGGCCGCCCGGCGGGATATCCCTGCGGTAGCACCGATTTCGGGATGGCCAGATCACTGATCCAGGTCTGACGATAGAAGCCACCCTCCGGGTGAGGTGCCAGATCGAGGTTCGCGGCCCAGTCCGGAAGTTCGGTCATGGCACGAGACTAATCAACCACGGCGCATGCCGCAGGCCAGGGACATCGGGGACGGTAGGAAGAGCGCAGGTGGAGTCGATGCCCGAAAGCGCTCACCACGGGATCAGCCCGGATGTTCCGGCAAAGGTGGCCGTCTGGGCGGCCGGTCCGGCTGTCGCAGCGGCCACGATCGCCGCCGCACCTACCTCTACGCTCTGGGCACCTTGATGTCCGTTCAAATCGGTGGCGGTGAAACCCGGATCGACCGCAGTAACGGTGAGTTGCGGATATGCCTGCGCGTACAGGATGGTCAGCATGTTCAATGCCGCCTTGGAGGAGTTGTATGCCGGCAGGGGCGCCCAGGCTTCGAGGATGTGCGTGTACGCGGCAGGATCGGCGTTGATGGCCAGCGAGCCCAAACTGCTGCTGACATTGACAACGGCCGGCGCATCCGAAGCCACCAACAGCGGCAGGAACGCGCGCGTGGTGCGGACAGCGCCGAAGACGTTGGTGTCGAACACTTCTTGAAGGTCCGCTGCGGTCACATCCCCGGTCGCTGCGGTCGGGCCGGCGATGCCGGCGTTGTTGATCAGCACATCGATATGCCCGACCTCGGTCCGCACAGCATCCGCCGCAGCGGACACCGATGAGTCGTCGGTGATATCGATCAGCAGCGGCCGGGCACCGAGTGTCTTCGCGGCGATCGAACCCCGCTGCCGATCCCGCGCCCCGAGAAACACGGTGTGGCCCAGATCGATCAGGCAACGGGCTGTTTCGAAGCCGAGGCCCTTGTTCGCCCCGGTGATCACATAAATTGTCATTGCCCCAGCCTGCCGGGCAGATCCCGAAACAGACAGGGCCCTCATCAACAGGAGGTCCGCCAGTACCAGGCTAACCTGCGGGCCGAAACCCGCAGGAGCGGGCGCTTACGCTACTGATCTCCTAGATCCGCAGCGCCAGTGCAGGATTCATGAGCTTGCGCTAAACCCCGCCGGTCTCCGCGATCACGGTCATCGAACCCGGTGCGATCTCGGTGAACCCGGCGTCGCGGACCGCGACCGCCGTTCCGCCGGCATCCGCGGACACCAACTGTTCCCACCGCGATTTCGACGACATCCGGACGCGCACCGGGCAGCCGTCAGAAAACCATTGCGCCGCTTGACCGAGATCCATCAGTTTGACCGCCAGCATCGACGCATGTCCGACCTGTGCCGCCAGCTTGCCCACCGACATCTCCAGCGTCGGGTTGACCCACAGGGTCGGACGGAGGGCAGCAGTGTCGACGTCGACATCGGATGGCGGGTTGTCGCCGCGATCGTCGACCTCGGTACCACCGATCTGCAGTCGTGCGATCCGGCGATCGGTCTGACCCACCGGGCCCGGCACGATCGCCCGGGCCTGCGCCGACCCATACGTGGCGGTGACTCCCGGAACGTCCTGAGCTGCTTCCCAATGCGCGCCGCGGGCCCGACGGGCGATCTTCCGGATCCTGGCATCGCACCAGTTGTCCATCGCCGCCGCCCACGGCCCACCCGACCCGCTGCGCTCATCAAGACACAACAGCGCCACCGCGGATGCGGCCGCGGTCAGCAGGTCGATCCGGTCGACCGGCTCAGACTTCGGGATGTGCAACACCATCTGCATGGCCAGCACCTGCCCGGGATCGTCCGGATCGCTGTGTCCGCCAACGTATCCGACCAAGCGTTGGTAGCGCTGCTCGAAAGTGTCGGGACGTTCGGCGTCGTCCGGATCCTCCGGCACTTCGGGTTCCATGGTCAATTGAGTGGTACGCGACGCATGACACCATCGATGGCGTCTGCCGCTTCGATCTCATCGCGCGTGACGCCGAGGATGAAGAGCACCGCATCGAGGAACGGATGCGACAGCGCCGCGTCGGCAACTTCCTTCAGAGCCGGCTTGGCGTTGAACGCGATCCCCAATCCGGCGACCGTCAGCATGTCGATGTCGTTGGCGCCGTCGCCGACGGCGATGGTCTGCTCCATCGGGACACCCACGCTGTCGGCAAAGGCCCGCAGCGCGGTGGCCTTTCCGGGCCGGTCGACGATCTCACCGATCACCCGGCCGGTGAGTTTGTTGTCCGGACCGATCTCCAGGGTGTTCGCCTTCACGAAGTCCAATTCGAGTTCGTGCGCCAGCGGCTCGATCACCTGACGGAATCCACCCGACACCACGCCACAGTGGTAACCCATCCGGTGCAGCGTGCGAATGGTGGTACGGGCACCCGGTGTCAGCTCGAGTTCGTTCGCAACCTCATCGAGGACAGACACATCGAGACCGGCGAGCGCCTTGACGCGCTCGTGCAGCGACTCGGCGAAGTCGAGTTCACCGCGCATTGCAGCCTCGGTCACGGCAGCAACCTCGGCCTCACGCCCGGCCCGGGCAGCGAGCATCTCGATGACCTCGCCCTGGATCAGCGTCGAGTCGACATCGAAGACGATCAGTCGTTTTGCGCGTCGGGCCAGGCCACCGCGTTCGACGGCCACGTCGATGCCGTGCTGACTCGCGATACTGGCCAGGCCCTTGCGGAGCGCGGCGTCGGCGGCGACACTGTCGCGGTCGACGCTGATCAGGAGTTCGAGTCCGGTGACCGGATAGTCGGCGATGCCGCGGATCGAGTCGATGTTGCCGCCCTGGCGGGCCAACTCTCCGGCAAGTGCACTGAAACCCTTTGCACTGACCGGACTTCCGAGAACAACCACCGCGTGGGTCGAGAGCCGCCGGGTTGCATTTTCGGCGCCGACCTCGACGGTGACGTCGATGCCCACCGAATCCATCGCCTGCTCGATGACCTCTTGGAGTTCTTCGCTGTCGCCGAAGCATTTCACCAGGACACCGAGCGTCAGACGCGCTCGGATCACGACCTGCTCGACGTCCAGAATGCTGACCTGCCGAGTGGACAGCGCTCCGAAGAGCACCGAGCTGACACCCGGTTTGTCGTGTCCGGTGACAGTGATGAGGACAGTGGTTCCTTCGGAACCCGCGGGCGCGCCTGCACCGGGGTTGATGTTGCTGGTCACGTCAGTTCTGATCAGATTCTGTGGAGGATTCGTGGCTACCGACCTCAAGCGGCCCGTGCTTGGCTGCTTCGGCTTTCTCACTGGTGTGACCCACATGGGCTTCGTCGCGCATACGTCCAACCATATGCGGGTAGTGCAACTCGAATGCAGGCCGCTCCGACCTGATGCGCGGAAGCTCGGTGAAGTTGTGGCGCGGCGGCGGGCAGCTGGTGGCCCATTCGAGCGAGTTGCCAAACCCCCACGGGTCATCGACGGTCACAACCTCGCCGTAACGATAGCTACGGAACACATTCCACAGAAACGGCAACGTCGATACCCCGAGGATGAACGCACCAATCGTCGAGACCACATTCAATTCGGTGAACCCGTCGGTACTCAGATAGTCCGCGTAACGACGCGGCATACCTTCACCGCCGAGCCAGTGCTGCACCAGGAACGTCATATGAAAACCGATGAATGTCAACCAGAAGTGGATCTTGCCCAGCCCCTCGTCGAGCAACCGTCCGGTCATCTTCGGGAACCAGAAGTAGATGCCGGCGTAGGTGGCGAACACGATGGTGCCGAACAGCACGTAGTGGAAATGCGCGACCACGAAGTAGCTGTCCGTGAGTTGGAAGTCGAGCGGTGGGCTCGCCAAGATCACACCGGTCAGACCACCGAACAAGAACGTGACGATGAACCCGACCGCAAACATCATCGGCGTCTCGAAGGTCAGATGACCCTTCCACATCGTGCCGATCCAGTTGAAGAACTTCACACCGGTCGGCACCGCGATCACAAACGTCATGAACGAGAAGAACGGCAACAACACCGCACCGGTGGCGTACATGTGGTGCGCCCACACCGCCACCGATAACGCCGCGATCGCAAGGGTCGCGTAGATGAGTGTGGAGTAGCCGAAGATCGGCTTGCGACTGAAGACCGGGAAAATCTCCGAGACGATGCCGAAGAACGGCAGCGCCACGATATACACCTCGGGATGCCCGAAGAACCAGAACAAATGCTGCCACAAGATCACCCCACCATTGGCCGGGTCGTAGAGAACCGCATCGAATTGACGGTCCACCTCCAGACCCATCAGAGCCGCGGTCAACAGCGGGAACGCCATCAAAATCAGGACGCTGGTCACCAAAATGTTCCACGTGAAGATCGGCATCCGGAACATCGTCATACCCGGAGCACGCAAGCAGGCCACGGTGGTGATCATGTTGACCGCACCGAGAATGGTGCCCAGCCCCGACACACCCAACCCCATGATCCACAGGTCGCCACCCGGCCCGGGCGAATGGATCGAATCAGTCAACGGCGTGTAGGCCGTCCAACCGAAATCTGCCGCACCACCGGGAGTGATGAAACCGAGCAGCGCAACGGTGGAGCCGAACAGGAACAGCCAGAAGCTGAACGCATTCAGTCGCGGGAACGCAACGTCGGGAGCACCGATCTGCAGCGGCAGGACGACATTGGCAAAGCCGATCACGATCGGGGTCGCATACATCAGCAACATGACGGTGCCGTGCATCGTGAACAGCTGGTTGTACTGCTCGGTCGACAAAAATTGCAGGCCGGGAACGGTGAGCTCGGCACGCATCAGCAGCGCCATCAAACCGCCGATGAGAAAGAACGCAAAACAAGCGACGAGATACATGATGCCGATCAATTTGTGATCGGTGGTCGTGAGCATCTTGTAGATGAACGACCCCTTGAGCCCCGTGCGCTGGGGGTAAGGCCGCACCGGCAGAATCGAGGTGTCGGGCTTGTCTACTGCGGTCACGGGTTCCCCCTACCTGCACGGTGTGTTGAAGACCTGAGGTCAGCTCGGATCCGGATCGGTGGACGCCTCGTGAGTGCCGACCGTCAGTACATCGCGACGCGCTTTCTCTGCGTGGTCACTGCTCTTCCCGTGGCCCGGTCCCACATGTGCCTCGTCGCGCATGCGATCGATCATGTGCGGGTAGTGCAACTCGAATGCAGGCCGCTCCGAACGAATCCGGGGAAGCTCGGTGAAGTTGTGTCGCGGCGGCGGGCAGCTTGTGGCCCATTCGAGCGAGTTGCCAAAGCCCCACGGGTCGTCAACCGTGACAACCTCGCCGTAGCGGTAGCTGCGGAACACATTCCACAGGAACGGTAACGTCGATACCCCGAGGATGAAGGCGCCGATCGTCGAGACCACGTTCAGTTCGGTGAACCCGTCGGTACTGAGATAGTCGGCATAACGACGAGGCATGCCCTCAGCACCGAGCCAGTGCTGGACCAAGAACGTCATATGAAAACCGATGAACGTCAACCAGAAATGGATCTTGCCCAGCCGCTCGTCGAGCATGCGCCCGGTCATCTTCGGGAACCAGAAGTAGATGCCGGCGTAGGTGGCGAACACGATGGTGCCGAACAGCACGTAGTGGAAATGCGCGACCACGAAGTAGCTGTCCGTGAGTTGGAAGTCGACTGGTGGGCTCGCGAGCAGCACACCGGTCAGACCACCGAACAAGAACGTGACGATGAACCCGACCGAGAACATCATCGGCGTCTCGAAAGTCAGATGACCCTTCCACATCGTGCCGATCCAGTTGAAGAACTTCACACCGGTTGGCACTGCGATGAGGAACGTCATGAACGAGAAAAACGGCAACAGCACCGCACCGGTGGCGTACATGTGGTGCGCCCACACCGCCACCGATAATGCCGCGATCGACAGCGTGGCGAAGACCAGACCGCTATAACCGAAGATCGGCTTGCGACTGAAGACGGGGAAAATCTCCGAGACGATGCCGAAGAAGGGCAGCGCCACGATATACACCTCGGGATGTCCGAAGAACCAGAACAGGTGCTGCCACAAGAGCACGCCACCATTGGCCGGGTCGTAGAGAACCGCATCGAATTGACGGTCGACCTCGAGTCCCATCAGAGCCGCGGTCAACAGCGGGAACGCCATCAAAATCAGGACGCTGGTCACCAAAATGTTCCACGTGAAGATCGGCATCCGGAACATCGTCATACCGGGTGCGCGGAGGCAGGCAACGGTGGTGATCATGTTGACCGCACCGAGAATGGTGCCCAGCCCCGACACACCCAACCCCATGATCCACAGGTCGCCGCCCGGTCCGGGCGAATGGATCGAATCGGTCAGCGGCGTGTAGGCCGTCCAGCCGAAAT
Source organism: Williamsia sp. Y853 (assembly GCF_056786495.1). Taxonomy (NCBI): domain Bacteria; kingdom Bacillati; phylum Actinomycetota; class Actinomycetes; order Mycobacteriales; family Nocardiaceae; genus Williamsia; species Williamsia sp. Y853. The sequence continues at coordinate 2,374,424 of NZ_JBXCJC010000001.1, read as the reverse complement.
CTGCCGCACCACCGGGGGTGATGAAACCGAGCAGCGCAACGGTGGAGCCGAACAGGAACAGCCAGAAGCTGAACGCATTCAGTCGCGGGAACGCAACGTCGGGAGCACCGATCTGCAACGGCAAGACAACATTGGCAAAGCCGATCACGATCGGGGTCGCATACATCAACAACATGACGGTGCCATGCATCGTGAACAGCTGGTTGTACTGCTCGGTCGACAAGAACTGCAGACCGGGAACGGTGAGCTCGGCACGCATCAGCAGCGCCATCAAACCGCCGATGAGAAAGAACGCAAAACAGACGACGAGATACATGATGCCGATCAATTTGTGATCGGTGGTCGTGAGCATCTTGTAGATGAACGACCCCTTGAGCCCGGTGCGCTGGGGGTAGGGCCGCACCGGCACAACCGACGTCGTGGGCTTGTCTACTGCGGTCACGGGTTCCCCCTACCTGCACAGGTCGGCCGCGACATCAACGATCCTTGATCAGCGACCGCGACTCACGAGCTCGGCACGATTCTTGGATCTGATCGTAAACCCAAACGACGACAGAAACCGGCCATCTCCTACGAACTGTAGGAGATGACCGGTTTCAGTGCGTTAAAGAGTGTTCGAGACCTGAGGTCAGCTCGGATCCGGATCCGAGGACGCCTCGTGAGTGCCGACCGTCAGTACATCGCGACGCGCTTTCTCTGCGTGGTCACTGCTCTTCCCGTGGCCGGGTCCCACATGTGCCTCGTCGCGCATGCGATCGATCATGTGCGGGTAGTGCAGCTCGAACGCGGGCCGCTCCGAACGAATCCGGGGAAGCTCGGTGAAGTTGTGTCGCGGCGGCGGGCAGCTGGTGGCCCATTCGAGCGAGTTGCCAAAGCCCCACGGGTCGTCAACCGTGACAACCTCGCCGTAACGGTAGCTACGGAAGACGTTCCACAGGAACGGCAGGGTCGAGGCACCGAGGATGAACGCACCCACGGTCGAGATCACGTTGAGCGTGGTGAACCCGTCCGTACTCAGGTAGTCCGCGTAACGGCGAGGCATGCCCTCGTTGCCCAGCCAGTGCTGGACGAGGAAGGTCATGTGGAAGCCGATCATGGTCAACCAGAAGTGGATCTTGCCCAGCCGCTCGTCGAGCATGCGTCCGGTCATCTTCGGGAACCAGAAGTAGATGCCGGCGTAGGTGGCGAACACGATGGTTCCGAACAGCACGTAGTGGAAGTGTGCAACCACGAAGTAGCTGTCCGAGAGATGGAAGTCGAGCGGCGGGCTGGCGAGCAGCACACCGGTCAGACCACCGAACAAGAACGTGATGATGAAGCCGACCGAGAACAGCATCGGCGTCTCGAAGGTCAGATGACCCTTCCACATCGTGCCTATCCAGTTGAAGAACTTCACACCGGTTGGCACTGCGATGAGGAATGTCATGAAGGAGAAGAACGGCAACAGCACCGCACCGGTGGCGTACATGTGGTGCGCCCACACCGCCACTGACAGAGCCGCGATCGAGAGCGTCGCGTAGACCAGACCGCTGTAACCGAAGATCGGCTTACGGCTGAACACCGGGAAGATCTCCGAGACGATGCCGAAGAATGGCAGCGCGATGATGTACACCTCGGGATGCCCGAAGAACCAGAACAAGTGCTGCCAGAGGATCACACCACCATTGGCCGGGTCGTACAGGTTCGCACCGAACTGACGGTCGACCTCGAGTCCCATCAGAGCTGCGGTCAGCAGCGGGAACGCCAGCAGGATCAGGACGCTGGTCACCAGGATGTTCCAGGTGAAGATCGGCATGCGGAACATGGTCATACCGGGTGCGCGGAGGCAGACCACGGTGGTGATCATGTTGACCGCACCGAGGATGGTGCCCAGACCGGACACGCCGAGTCCGAGGATCCACAGGTCGGCGCCGGCGCCGGGCGAATGCACCGCGTCGGTCAGCGGCGTGTAGGCCGTCCAGCCGAAGTCAGCTGCACCACCGGGGGTGATGAAGCCGAGCAGCGCAACGGTGGAGCCGAACAGGAACAGCCAGAAGCTGAACGCATTCAGTCGCGGGAACGCAACGTCGGGAGCACCGATCTGCAGCGGCAGGACAACGTTGGCAAAGCCGATCACGATCGGGGTCGCATACATCAGAAGCATCACGGTGCCGTGCATCGTGAACAACTGGTTGAACTGCTCTGTCGACAAGAACTGCAGGCCGGGAGCGGCGAGCTCGCTTCGCATCAGCAGGGCCATCAGGCCACCGATGAGGAAGAATGCGAAACACACAACCAAGTACATGATGCCAAGCATCTTGTGATCAGTTGTCGTCAGCATCTTGTAGATGAACGACCCCTTTGGCCCCGTGCGCTCGGGGTAAGGCCTCACCGGAACCACCTGCTTGGTGGGCTGGTCTACCGCGGTCACTGATCCTCCTACCTGCGTGGCCACTCCGGTCCGCCGCGGCGAAGAATCTTCCGCTCACGACATGAGGGCACGGCGATGAATGTGCGCTGTGAAGATGGTAAACCCTCTCTTGCGAAGCAGCCGCGCGGGCTCCTACGAAGTGTCGTATTTCGATGCGGTGCTCTCGATCCGGCGCACCGAGGGCAACCTTTACCAATCGGGTCAGTGCTAGTTTGGTCGGGAATTCGACCACCTCCAGACGACATCGAAAGAGTGGCAGTGAGCGATGTGATCCGCGCTCGGCGCGGTATGGCGGTCTTGGCATTGTCAGCGTTGGTCAGCGTCGGCATGACCGGTTGTATCGAGTCGACGGTGCCCGGTGGCGAGGGTTCGGTCGACCGGACCACCTCACGCGTTGCCGCGGTCAATCTGGTCGACCCGGATCGGGACGCCAGCACGACCTGTCAGCCGACTGCCGCGCTCGACCCGGGCGCACCGGATCCCCTACGGATTCTGGTTGCCGATCCGAGCCTGCTCGACGCGCTGTGCGCGCTCGGGCTCCAGGACCGCGTGGTCGCCACGACAACTGCGGACGGCACACTGCCGACCTATATGGGCGATACGGTGCATTCACTGCCCACCATCGGCGACGTCCGAGATCCTGATACTGCCAAGGCCGCTGCCGCCGATCCCGATCTCGTTTTGACCGTCGGGAACTCCCCTCTCACCGCCTCGCTCCGTGACGTCCCGGATACGACCATCGATCCGGAAGCGGACTGGAAGCAGCGGTTCGTCGCCGTCGCGGCCGCAGTCGGCCGGACCGAGGCCGGGGACGAACGACTGCAGGGATATCTCGACACCGCCGCGACCATCGGCAAACGTAACGGCGCGCGATTCACCCAGGTCTCCCTGGTGCAGTTCACCGCAGATTCCACGATCGTCATGGGCACCGACACGTTTGCCGCGCGGGTCCTGACCGATGTCGGCGCGCAGCGGCCCCCTGGTCAGCGTGAACCCGAACCAACGGTGCTCGACGACAAGAACTTCGAGATCGCCGACGGCGACATCGTCTACATCGGCTTCGACGGCCCCGAAGGGCAGGACTACGGCACATCGGTCCTCGAGACAGATCGCTGGCTCGACATGGGTGCGCCCGCTTGGGGACGCTCGCGGATCGTCGAAGATCAGGTGTGGTTCGGCACCGGTGGACTCTGTGCCGCCAACATCGTCCTACTCAACCTCCGCGGCTCCCTCTGAAACTCTCCAGACACGCCGTTCATACAGGTCAGCGCCATGAATCGAGTTGCGATCACGATGACCGCAACCTTGTGCCCGGCGCATGCGGCGATCAGCATGAGTGCATGACTGTTACCGACGAATACCTGGAGAACAACCGCGCATACGCGGAAACCTTTTCCGGACCACTACCGCTGCCGCCCAGTCGCCACGTCGCGGTGCTCGCCTGCATGGATGCCCGACTCGACGTCTACCGCATCCTCGGACTCGGAGCCGGTGAGGCCCACGTCATCCGCAACGCAGGCGGCGTGGTGACCGATGACGAGATCCGATCCCTGGCCATCAGCCAGCGACTGCTCGGGACCACCGAGATCATCCTGATCCACCACACCGACTGCGGAATGCTGACGTTCACCGACGACGAGTTCAAACGCGGCATCCAGGACGAGATCGGCGTCAAGCCGCCGTGGTCGGCCGAGTCCTTCCCCAACCTGGACGAGGACGTCAAGCAATCACTCGCCCGGATCGAGAACTCGCCGTTCGTCACCAAGACAACGTCGTTGCGTGGCTTCGTCTTCGATGTCGCCACCGGCAAACTGAACGAAGTCACGCGCTGACGCCGACATTCCTTCAGGGGATGTCCGGCCAGCCCTTCTCCGACGGAATGTCACCGTTCTCGACTGCCCGGGCCAACTGGGCGTGGTCGGCGGCATTCTGGTCGGCGTAGGCGCTGGCGAAGGCGACGAGCGCGTCTTCGGCCTTGATGCTGTGGCCCAGGTAGTTCGCGATCGCCGCCGCGTCCCCGCTCCGCGCATGCGCACGCGCCAGCGCATGTCCGCAGGCAGCGGCGAATCGCGGTAGGACCGGGGCGACACCCTCGCCTTTCGGTATCACCTTGCCGTCCCGGTACTGCCGGACGTAGAAGTCGAGATCCAAGTTCAGCTCGGGATACTGAAACGACGTCCATCCCACGAACATGTCGGTGGCACTTTGAATCAGATGCTGCCCCTGCACAACTCGGGCACCGTGATTGTCGTACTTGCTCTTGCCGAGGAACTGTTCGTAGACCGATGGCCCGGCTTGCTTGATCTGGAGGAACAACGGGTCCCCGGTGCGCTGCTCTTCGAGGAGGGTCAAGAACACCCGCATCCCAACGCTGCCGACACCGACCACCTGCCGCACCGCGTCGACGGCGTCATATCGGGCGAGGAGGCTTTCGAGGTGGTCCGGGACCGACTTGTGGTATTCGGCGAGCACGCTCCGCAGAATCTGCTCGGCGGCATCGCCGAAGCGGTGGGTGCGGTACGGCGGGTCTTCGGTGATCCTTCGCCGGCCTTCGACCGTAGTGACGAGCTTCTTCGACGCACCCCGACTGCTGCGCTTGCGCGCCCGGCTCTCGATCAGTTGGTCGAGAGCCTCCTCGTTTTCCTTTTTCGCATACTGGAGTAGCTGCTCGACCTCGATCCGGTCATACCAGACATCGATCTGCGGCATCTCGGAGTAGTGCCTGATGTTCTTGCGATAACTGCGGTAGGCCCGTCGAACCGCCTCTTGCCCAGCCGATTCCGTCAGCCCGTTGTCCCGGGCCAGCACGATCACGCTGGCGAGATAGCGCTTGAGATCCCATTCGAACGGCCCCGGCAGGGTCTCGTCGAAGTCGCGGAGGTCGAAGACCAGATGCCGCTCGGGCGAGATCCACATCCCGTAGTTGAGGATGTGGGCGTCACCGCACATCTGGACCATGATCCCGGTGTGCGGTGCGGACGCGAGATCAGCAGCCATCACCGCAGCAGCGCCCCGATAGTAGGTCCATGGCGAGTGACTCATTCGCCCATGCCGGATCGGCAGCAGATCAGGGGCGCGAATGTCACTCTGCGCCAAGATCGTTGCCAGTGCGTCGTGCCCGCGCTTGGCGGGGTCCCACTGCCCCAACTCGCGCCGGGGAACAAGCGCCCGGGAGTCGCGGCCGACCTGTGAGTCTTGGGAAACCTGAGTAATCGTCATCTCTGCACCTCGCTGTACCTGGGTCACAGCCAAGTATTGCAGCCAGACGCTGTCAATATCGGAAAGATTCCAGACCCACCCAGGGCGATCGAATGATCGAGAATCTGAGTCGGCTTGTGGGAATCACCCACCGATATTCGCGAACTGCCGACGGTAGGCCGTTGGTGTTGTGGCGTAAGCGGATCCGAAGTTCTGCCGAAAAGTGACTCCACTACCGAATCCGCACGCCGATGCGATCCCGTCGATGCCCCAATCGGTTGTCTCGAGGAGTACTCGGGCCTCGTTGAGCCGTTGCTCGAGAACCCAGCGCGCCGGAGTGGTTCCGGTCGCCTGATGGAACTGCCGCACGAAACTCCGCCTACTCATCCGGGCCTGCTCCGCGAGCCGGTCGACCGACAGGGTCTCGTCGAGCCGTCCCAGCGCCCATTCCTGTACTACCGATATCGCCGTGTCCTCGGCGGCTCGCGCCAAGGGCCGCTCGATGTACTGCGCCTGCCCGCCGTCGCGATGCGGTGCGACCACCAGACTGCGGGCGACGCGCGTCGCGACCGCCGATCCGAGATACCTGCGTACGAGGTGCAGGCAGGCATCGATCGACGACGCGGTTCCCGCCGACGTCATCACATCGCCATGATCGATGTAGAGCACCGAGGCGTCGATCTGACTACCGGGACTGCGCTGCGCCATCTCCGGCATCATCTCCCAGTGCGTCACCGCCGAACGTCCATCGAGCACGCCGGCATCAGCGACCGCAAACGCACCGAGACACAAGCCGGCGATCACCGCACCACGCTCATGCGCACCCACCACGTCGCTTCGAAAGGTGTCCGTGAGTGGCCTGAGCGGCAGCGGCCATGACGGGATGATCACGATGTCGGCCCACCCGACCGTACTCGGATCCGCTACGTCCCCAACCGAATAGCCCTCGGCCGTCTGCACCGACCCGGGCTTGTCTGACCACAACCTCGTCTCCCAATCCGACGCCAACCCGAGACGCCCGAGTTCACCGAACACCATCAGCGGTGCTGCGAGATGGAACATCGTGATGCCGTCGAAGGCGTAGATCGCGATCCGCATATGCACTCCCAAGTTGGCCTGAACTCATCGAAATTATGCATCTATGCCACTCACGGATGGTACTGAATCGGCGGAACAATCTAAGGCGTCCCCTTTCACCGAGTTCCGATCCGGAGAATTGCACCCGAGATTCAGGAGTCACCATGACCGCACCGCACCGCGCCCTTGTTGTTGTCGATGTCCAGCAGGAGTACTTCGACGGACCGCTTCAGATCCAGTACCCACCACGCGAGGAATCGCTGGCGAACATCGTCGGCGCCATCGAGGTCGCCGACGCACACGGGATCCCGGTGGTCATCGTTCAACATCACATGCCCGAGGGCGCCCCGGTCTTTGTCGAAGGGACGCCGGGATGGTCACTTCATCCGGACATCGAAGCGGCAGGCAACGGGTCCCGGAAAGCGGTCCACAAGCAGTACGGCAGCGTCTTCGCCGGAACCGACCTCGCAACATGGTTGCGGGACAACAACATCGACACGGTCACCCTGGTCGGGTTCATGACCAACAACTGCGACCTGGCATCAGCCGTGGAAGCCGAGGGCCTGGGCTTGGCCGCCGAGATCCTCTCCGACGCCAGCGGCGCGATCAACCTGGCAAACGAGGCGGGCAAAGTGTCGGCCGAGACCTTGCACAACACCCTCATGGTGCTGTTGCAGTCCAACTTCGCCGCAGTCGGCACCACTGCAGCGTGGACTGAGGCTGTCTCCGCCGGCACCGGATTGCCCAAGAGCAACCTGGTGGTCTCTGCCATCGAAGGCAGCGCCGCTACAGCCTGAGGAATCACCCTCGGCGCGACCTCAACTCATGCGGCAATCCGAAACACAATGGTGCAGAGGCATTTTACCGTCATCGGCGCGGACTCACCCGCCACTCTCTTGCGCCGGTGATCGATTTCAGCCTGCCGCCGTTGTTGTTCCGCACGCGTGTATCAATGACTTTCGTTCTTCAGACGTTGGTCATCGGTAGTGCGAAAAGCTCCCCTGTCGACATGGTATTTCTCAGAAGTCAGGCTCAAGGGAGCCAATCCTGGCAACGACTTCATTCGAAGACGGATCCACCCACACCGCGACACTGCCCTGAATTCTCGGCTCCAATAACCTCCAGCCATCGGATGGCCACTGGACGTATTCGTAGCCACTCAAGTCGTCCTGCACAGTCTCGGCCACCCACACACTCGCCTGGGCCAAGGTTGTGTCGAAGCGAAAACCCTGACCGATCGAGAATCCGCCGATATCGGCGTCCGGTGTCGAAACCATGCCGATGGACACCCAATACTCGTTGTTGAGTCGCAGCTCCCAGTCGACCTGATCGAGCGTGATCTTCCTGCCGTGTCGCCGATGCTTGAGATCGCGTCCAACCGCCCTGAATGCATCTGTCCAATGCGCGGGCAGATCAACCGGCAGATCCTCGCCGAGCACCGAGAATCGCCAAATCAGTTGGTCCGTATCGAACTCCCATGGGATCACCCCTTCACGGTCGCAAGAACTCGCCCGGATCGCCAACCCTTTTCCCACGATCGAGGCGACCGCCTTGGCACATATGTCTACAGCGCCGAAGGCTACAACCTGTTGACTCAACTCCCTGTCATCGAACAGACCACGGTGCAATAGAACTCGCGACAGCCGGCCCGTTCAAGTCACTCATTCCGGCCAGCCCTCGACCGCCTCCACCCGACCGTCGTCGATGGCCTTCACCAGTTGCGCGTGATCGCGATCGTTCTGGTCGGCATAGGCAAAGGCGTATGACACAAACGCCTCTTCGACCTTGTCCGACGTTCCGAGGTAGTCGGCGATCGCGGCTGCGTCACCGCTGCGGGCATGCGCCCGGGCGAGCACGTGCCCGCATGCCGAGGCGAACTGCGGCAACCGGGAGGCGATGACCTCACCCTTGGGGATCACCTTGCCGTCACGGAATTGCCGGACGTAGAAATCCATGTCGTTGATGGTCGTCCAGCCGACGAAGGAGTCGGTGGCACTCTGAATCATGCGCTGGCCGTGTACAACCCGTTCACCATGATTGCCGTAGTGACTCGCGGGCAGGAACTGTTCGTATACCGACGGACCGGCCTGTTTGATCTGCAGGAAAAGCGGATCACGGGTTCGGCGTTCCTCGATCAGCGTCAGGAACACCCGCATGCCGACGCTGCCCACACCCACCACCTGACGGACCGCGTCGACAACATCGAAACGTGACAGCAGGCTCGAGACGTGATCGGGCACCGAACTCTGATACTTCCCGATGATCTGGTCGAGCATCGCCGCATGCTCGGCGAGCGCGTGGGTACGAAACGGTGGATCTTCACTGATCATCCGTTGTCCGTCAACCACATTCGTGAGCTTCTTCGACGCACCGCGACTCGATCGTTTGCGCGCCTGCTTGTCGATCATCGCGTCGAGGCGGTCTTCGTCGTCCTGCGCGGTGTATTCGATGAGCTGCCCGACGTCGACCCCGTCGTACCAGACATCGATCTCCGGCATCTGCGCGTAGAGGTCGATCCATTCACGATAACCGCGGTACGCCTCCGACACCGCCAGCTTGGCATCGGCATTCGAGACATTGTTGCTGCGAGCCAACACCACAAGGCTGGCCACAAACCTCTTCACGTCCCATTCGAATGGCCCCGGCAAGGTCTCGTCGAAGTCACGCAGATCGAAGGCAAGATTGCGTTCCGGGGTGTTCCACAGTCCGAAGTTGAGAACGTGCGCGTCTCCGCACAGTTGGACGGTGATACCGGTGTTGGGCGTAGATGCCAGATCCGCCGCCATCACCGCTGCTGCGCCCCGGTAGTACGTCCACGGCGAATGACTCATACGTCCGTGCCGGATCGGCAGCAGGTCGTCGGCGCGGATCGTGTTCTGCGCCAGGATGGTCTCGAGTGAGTCGTGTCCTCGCGTTGCCGGGTTCCACTCCCCCAGCGACCGCCGCGGCACGAGTTTGCGTGAGTCGCGTCCGGCGCCCCGATGCTCCGGAACCCGGGCACGGCCGATCAGAGTGCCGTCACCGCCCTGCCAGAGAATGTGTCCCGAATGATCTTGGGCGGCAGGGCCGGTTGCCGCGCTGGTGGTGGTCGTCACTCCGAGATTATGGCAGGTGGACTCACGCAGACCACGGTGTCACCGGGCGGTCACCCCGGATTCCGTCGATGACGAAGTCGACTTTCTCCTGATAGAAACAGATCCGCCCCGTGATCTGATGCATCTCCGGTGGCGGATTCTCATAGCTCCACGCGATGTCGATGCCGGCGTCGCCGAGGCTGGGCGCGGACCAGTGGGTGGCCTCACCCTTGTACGCACATGTAGTCGACGTGTCGCTGCGCACCAGATCTGCCAAAACGTCCCCGGGTGAGAGATAGAACCGCGGGGGCAGGTGGGTCTCGAACAGCATCAGCGGATGCCCGGATTCGGCGAGGATGTCACCACCGGAAATCACGTGGACCACACGGGCGCTGTGCCGGATATCTATGCGTGAGAACGGATCTCGAGGATGTCCGAATATCCGCTCGTCCTCCTCGAACCAATCGAAGGGATTGAAGTCGAGCACGGCGTACCCGTCGAGATCGTCGGGCAGGAACGCGCCACCTGGGCCGGCCTCACCCCGAACGACCGCGGTGCGACCCGCACAGGTGTGCTGCGCAAAGCCGTTGCTCGGATCGAGCATCCCGGTGGGCATCTCCCCGACGGTGAATGGACGGATCTCTTCCAACGGCGTTCGCAGGGCCGCGACCGGGACGGCATACGAGGGAACGATGCGCTGCGGTTCCCAGACGAGGATGGCCTGATCGGTGCGCGCGATGCCGTGATCCGCCGACGAGACCGTCACCATTTTGGCCGTGGGTTCGTACCGCAGACTCCCGAGCTCCGACATCAGGTACTGCCGCATCATGGTCGCCATCGTGACCACCTCCGCTCACCACCATACGACTGATCGTCGGCCCACTCGATGGAAAGAGACAACCTCCGTACCGAGTCGGTACGGAGGTTGTTTGTCTTACACGTCTGCGACGGTCAGAAGTCCCAGTCGTCGTCTTCGGTGTTGATTGCCTTGCCGATGACGTACGAGCTACCCGACCCCGAAAAGAAGTCGTGGTTCTCGTCGGCATTGGGTGACAGTGCCGAGAGGATCGCCGGGTTCACGTCGGTCTCGTCCCGCGGGAACATCGCCTCATAACCCAGGTTCATCAGGGCCTTGTTCGCGTTGTACCGCAAGAACTTCTTCACGTCTTCGGTCAGGCCGACATCGTCGTAAAGCGCTTCGGTGTAATCGATTTCGTTGTCGTAGAGCTCGAACAGCAGCTCGAAGGTGTAGTCCTTCAGCTCCTGCCTGCGCTCGGGTGTCTGCGTCTCCAGTGCCCGCTGGTACTTGTACCCGATGTAGTAACCGTGCACGGCCTCGTCGCGGATGATCAGCCGGATCAGGTCCGCGGTGTTGGTGAGCTTTGCCCGAGATGACCAGTACATCGGCAGGTAGAAGCCGCTGTAGAAGAGGAACGACTCGAGCAGGGTGGAGGCGATCTTGCGCTTGAGCGGGTCGTCGCCACGGTAGTACTCCATGACGATCCGAGCCTTGGCCTGGAGCTGTTCGTTCTCCTCCGACCAGCGGAACGCCTCGTCGATCTCCTTGGTGGAGCACAACGTGGAGAAGATCGAGCTGTAGCTCTTGGCGTGCACCGACTCCATGAACGCGATGTTGGTCAGCACCGCCTCTTCGTGCGGGGTGCTCGCATCAGGGATCAGGCTGACCGCGCCGACCGTGCCCTGGATGGTGTCGAGCAAGGTCAGACCGGTGAACACGCGCATGGTGAGCTGCTTTTCCAGCTCGGTGAGGGTGCCCCACGACGGGATGTCGTTGGACACCGGCACCTTCTCCGGCAGCCAGAAGTTACCGGTCAGGCGATCCCAGACCTCGGCGTCCTTCTCATCGGGCACCCGGTTCCAGTTGATCGCCGAAACCCGGCTGACCAACTTGATCGGCGCTCCGTCTGCGGGGCTATGGGTGGAGGTCATCGTACTCCCCTGATGTTCAAAAGTGATGTGGCCAAAGGTGTTGTGTCACAGGTATTTACAGCATGCACGAAACGCAATTTTCCACCTCGGTCCCCTCGAGGGCCATCTGACGCAAACGGATGTAGTAGAGCGTCTTGATGCCCTTGCGCCATGCGTAGATCTGCGCCTTGTTCACGTCGCGTGTGGAAGCGGTGTCCTTGAAGAACAGGGTCAGGCTCAGACCCTGATCGACATGCTGCGTCGCCGCGGCGTAGGTGTCGATGATCTTCTCGTAGCCGATCTCATACGCGTCCTGGTAGTACTCCAGGTTGTCGTTGTCCATGAAAGGCGCCGGGTAGTAGACGCGGCCGATCTTGCCCTCTTTGCGGATCTCGATCTTCGCCGCAACCGGGTGGATCGAACTCGTCGAGTGGTTGATGTAGCTGATCGAACCGGTCGGCGGGACGGCCTGCAGGTTCTGGTTGTAGATGCCGTGCTCCTGCACGCTCGCCTTCAACTCGATCCACTCGTCCTGCGTCGGGATCGTGATCCCGGACTGCGCGAACAACTCTCGGACCTTGTCGGTCTCCGGCGCCCACACGTTCTGGGTGTACTTGTCGAAGAACTCACCGGTCGCGTACTTCGACCGCTCGAAGCCACCGAACGCCTTGCCCCGCTCCTTGGCGATCCGATTCGAGGCGCGCAGCGCGTAGAACAGCACCGTGTAGAAGTAGATGTTCGTGAAGTCGATGCCCTCTTCGGACCCGTAGTAGACGCGCTCCCGCGCCAGGTACCCGTGCAGGTTCATCTGCCCGAGGCCGATCGCATGCGAGTCGTCGTTGCCCTTCTGAATCGAGGGCACCGAGGTGATCGCGGTCTGATCCGACACTGCGGTGAGTCCGCGGATCGCGGTCTCGATGGTCTGCGCGATGTCCGGCGAATCCATCGTCTTGGCAATGTTGAGCGAACCCAGGTTGCACGAGATGTCTTTGCCGATGTGCTCGTACGAGAGGTCGTCGTTGAACGTCGACGCGGTCGAGACCTGCAGGATCTCCGAGCACAGGTTGGAGTGGGTGATCTTGCCGTCGATCGGGTTGGCGTTGTTCACCGTGTCCTCGAACATGATGTACGGGTAGCCCGACTCGAACTGCAGCTCGGCGAGGGTCTGGAAGAACTCGCGCGCCTTGATCTTGGTCTTGCGGATCCGACGGTCGTCGACCATCTCGTGGTACTTCTCGGTCACGTTGATGTCGGCGAACGGCACGCCGTAGATGCGCTCGACGTCGTACGGACTGAACAGGTACATGTCGTCGTTCTTCTTGGCCAGCTCGAACGTGATGTCCGGGATGACCACGCCCAGCGAGAGGGTCTTGATGCGGATCTTCTCGTCCGCGTTCTCACGCTTGGTGTCGAGGAAGCGGTAGATGTCGGGGTGGTGAGCGTGCAGGTACACCGCGCCTGCACCCTGACGAGCACCGAGCTGGTTGGCGTAGCTGAACGAATCCTCGAGCAGCTTCATGATCGGGATGACACCGGAACTCTGGTTCTCGATCTTCTTGATCGGCGCACCGTGTTCACGAATGTTGGTCAGCAGCAAGGCAACACCGCCGCCGCGCTTGGACAGCTGCAGCGCGGAGTTGATGGAACGACCGATCGACTCCATGTTGTCTTCGATACGCAGCAGGAAGCACGACACCGGCTCGCCGCGCTGCTTCTTGCCCGAGTTGAGGAAGGTCGGGGTGGCCGGCTGGAACCGTCCGTCGATGATCTCGTCGACCAGCGCCCGCGCCAGGATGGTGTCGCCGTCAGCCAGCGTGAGCGCGACCATCGAGACCCGATCCTCGAAACGCTCGAGGTACCGCTTGCCGTCAAATGTCTTGAGCGTGTACGAGGTGTAGTACTTGAACGCACCCAGGAAGGTCGGGAACCGGAACTTCTTGCTGTACGCGTGGTCGAACAGACCCTTGACGAACCCGCGGTCGTATTTGTCGAGAACCTCTGGCTCGTAATAGTTTTCCTTCACCAGGTAGTCGAGCTTCTCGTCCAGGTTGTGGAAGAAGACCGTGTTCTGGTTGACGTGCTGAAGGAAGTACTGATTGGCCGCTTCACGATCCTTCTCGAACTGGATCTTGTTGTCGGCGTCGTACAGGTTCAGCATCGCGTTGAGCGAGTGGAAGTCCATCTCCTCCGGCTGGTGGCCGGAGGGATCTGCGTGGACGCCCGACTTGCTGGCCGAGGTCCCTGACCTTGAGTCGGTTACTGGGGTTGCGGTTGGCGACACTGTGAAAACTCCTGTGATTGCGCAAATTCGTGGAGACCGGAGCGGACCCGGTCGACGTCGTCGGCGTCACCCATCAGTTCGAACCGATACAGATAGGGCACCTGGCATTTAGTTGAGATGATGTTGCCGGCGAAACAGAACTCTTCGCCGAAATTGGTGTTGCCGGCGGCGATGACGCCGCGGATCAGCGAACGATTGTGTTTGTTGTTGAGGAACTTGATGACCTGCTTCGGCACAAACCCGGAGTTGCGTCCCGGCTGGCCGACTTCCGCGCCATCCGATGCCTTGCCGCCACCATAGGTGGGACTGATCAGAATGTACGGCTCGTCGACGGTGAAGGATCCGTCGTGATCGATGAGTGGAATTCGTCGTGCCCGCATCCCGAGCTTTTCGACAAATCGGTGCGTGTTCTCCGAGACGCTCGAGAAGTAGACGATCAGCGGGGTCTCGGAGAGCTCAGCAACGGCGAACTCAGCCGCGGCGGCATATTCGGGAACCTTCCCCATGTCCCGACCTCCACGAAATTGCTGACAGGTGATGCTTGAACCAACTAGAACTACGGACCGCCTCGCGGGCGGGGTCCGGGTAGATCAGGCAGCCGCTGCGACCAGAGCCTTGATGCGGTCCGGACGGAATCCCGACCAGTGGCTGTCACCGGTGACGACAACCGGAGCCTGCAGGTAACCGAGCGCCATGACGTAGTCGCGGGCATCGGAGTCCTCGGTGATGTCGACGATGTCGTAGTCGAGGCCGTTCTTGTCGAGGGCCTTGTACGTGGCGTTGCACTGAACGCAGGCAGGCTTTGTGTAGACGGTGATCGTGGCGGTTGTCGCAGTGGTCATAATTCCCCAGAACTCCTTTGTGACGGAACCGATGATTGCTACCCACACCAGCACCGGATAGCGGCAAGACTTGACTTTCAAATAGTTATCCCGGCGGCTCTGCGGTGGAGAACTTCGTTGCACTTTTAGTTCCAACGCCGTAGTCCCGTTCGGTGTTCCAAACACTACACCTAGTGTCTGACAAACTGTACCGACACAACACGTTGCGAATGACATTCGTGAAAGTCCCAGGTCACGGGAACTACACCAGCATGAATTTCGGCGTGTCTCGGCGCGTCGGGCGTGTCCCCACAAGTCCCATCCGTCACTGCGCGGTACCGGGCACCCTGATTGAACACCGCAACCCCGACAATCGGCTCCGCAGTCGTGCGCCGTCACGCACGCCAGAGCACGAAGCCAGCAGTTCGGCGACCGGGTACGGGGTCGTCAGCCACAGCGAAATCGAGCGGTCGGCTGCCACATCGACCAGATGGGTGAAACGCACCGACCAATCCGGGGCGCATCGGTCGAGCAGGGGTATGTCGCGGATATGCCAGCCACTCGTGGAACCACAGTCGGCCATCCGATCCGCCTGGAACAGGTAATCCCGCGCCGACAGCGGCTGCCCACACACTTGATCAAAGGCCCGGGCATCGACGGCAGGGATATCGACGAAGCCACCGGCGAGTCGCCCGGTCTCACTCAACCGATAGTCGCGATCTCCGGCGAGTTCGACCACCACAGCCATCTCTCTCAAGAGCGCAACACCAGGCGCGAATACCGGACGGAACAACGGATCGGGCAGTAGTTCCTCCGGCACCAGGTTCGATGTCGCCACCAGGACGATGCCGCGCGACCGCAGCTCACGCAGGAGCCGAATGAGCAGCGTCGCGGTCCCGGGATCGTGGACATGGAACTCGTCGAACACCACGATCCGAACACCGTCGCCGACCACCTGGCGGCAGGCGATCTCGATCGCACCCTGGCGTCCCGAATGCATGGTGACAGCCGACTGCAGATCGTCAAAGAAGGCGTGAAAATGCCAGCGCACCAGTTGAATCGACCCCAGCTGATCGATCATCCGATCCACCAACATCGTCTTGCCGCGGCCAGGCGCACCCCACAGATAGAGACCCGCGACCATCCGAGGTCGACGATGCCGAAAGCGGTGAGGAGGTTCCCGAAGTTCGGCAAGCAGACGCATCAGTTGCGCATCCACGACGCGCTGCTCGGGATCGAGCTCATCCTCTACAGTCGTAGAGTCACCGGACATGCGATGAGCATATCTCTACAGAAGTAGAGGACACTGATCGTGTGACGGACCAGACAAACGATCGCCGCGAGCTCATCGCAGACGCAGCGATCCAACTCATCGCCGAGGCAGGAACCAACGGACTGAGCCATCGCGCAGTCGATCGGCGACTCGAGCTCCCGAACGGATCGGTGTCCTATTACTTCCGCACGCGGGCTGCGCTGATCGACAGCGCCATCGAGGCAATCACCCGGCGCGCGCAATCGGCGTTTACGCAAGCGGCACCAAAGCCAGACGGCAGGGATGCCGCACAGACCGTCGCCGATTACCTCGACGATCTACTGACGCACCGTGACGCGGATGCACGGGCACGATACGCACTGCTCGCCGAGGTGGCGGGCGACCCGGATCGGGTACGAACGCTGCGTGATTGCCTGTTTTCCGAACAGGACTCGCTGACGCTGATGCGGGCGATCGGATCGTCAGAGCCGGAGGCGGACGCCGCCGATCTGATCAGCCTGTGCGAAGGCCTGGTGTTCGACGGCATCACCGGTAGACGCGACAAAACCGGGCGCCGGGACACGATGACCCGCACAGTGGACCGATTCCTGCGCGGCCTCCGGTAGAACCGACCCACAGCAAAGGCACACGTTCCAGTCATAAGCACACGTTGCGACGTGTGCTTATGACTGGAACGTGTGCCTTTGCCGAGATTTAGATCTTGTCGAGCTCAGGCGTCGACGGTTGCCGTCTGGTTGGCCAGTACGGCAACGGCCGCGCGAAGGATCTCGACAACCTCAGGGACGTCGGCGACGGCCTTGCCGCCGAGGCTGCCGGTCGAGAGGTGCAAGTTGACGTCTTCGACGATCTTGCCGCCGGCAATGCCGACCGCGCGGGCGGTGTCGTCGTGCGACCACTTGCCGCCGTACTGCCCCATCGCCACACCGAGCACACCGACGGGCTTGCCGCTGATCGCGCCGGAACCGTAGGGACGCGAGAGCCAGTCGATCGCATTCTTGAGGACGGCGGGGATGGTGCCGTTGTATTCGGGCGTGGCGATGAGCAGGGCGTCGGCGTCAGAAACCGCCTCGCGCAGCTGCGTCACGGACTCATCGACCTGGTCGGTGTCGAGGTCTTCGTTGTAGAAGGGCAGCTTCTCCAGGCCGCTGTACACCGCGACCTCAACACCCTGCGGTGCATTGTCGGCCGCCACCTCGGCGAGCACCCTGTTCACGGAATCGCGACGCAGGCTTCCCACCAGGGCCAGCACCTTCGCGGTTGCGCCAGATGTCTCGTTCGTGCCAGTAGCTGTACCGGTCAAGGTCAACCTCCTTGTTGCTTCGCATCACTAATAGATATGTCTGCATCATTTAACCGGACCCTGGTCCGAACGTATTCCCGATGTGGCTACCGTTACAGTCATGGCTGTGTCCAAGCCCCCCGCGCACTCGAATCCGAGTGAAGACCAGTCGCGAACCGGCACATCCGACGCCGCACTACCTCTCCTGACCTCACCCACCACGCCACGCCCGGCTCACCCTGCGCCGATGTCACTCGTCGTGCCCGCCGAGTCCGAACGCGCGGACGCCGCCCGCAACCGTCAACTCTTGCTGGAAGCCGCCACCCGCCTCATCGACCGCCATGGCGCATCCGCGGTCACGATGGACGCCGTGGCTCGCGAGGCCGGAGTCGGCAAGGGCACCGTTTTCCGCCGCTTCGGCAATCGGTCCGGCCTCATGATCGCGCTGCTCGATCATTCGGAGTCCGCGCTTCAGCAGGCCTTCATGAGTGGGCCACCGCCGCTCGGGCCCGGTGCACCCGGCGACAAGATCGATCCCCTCGATCGGCTCATCGCATACGGACGCGCTCGCCTGACCACCACTGCCGCGCACCTCGACGTCCTGCTCGAAGCCGAAGACAGTGGGCCACAACGCTTCCTGCATCCCACCCGCATAGTTTCGGTCATCCACACCCGAACACTGCTCGAGGCCATGGGCTTTTCGGGCGACCTCGAGTTGATGTGCATCGCGGTACTCGCACCGCTCGACCCACCGGCAATTCATCACCTGCACAACCACAGGCACATGTCTTTCGACCAGATCGCAGATCAGTGGGAATCACTGGTTCGGTCGCTGAAGCCACCGAAGGCCTGACCTCGCCTCGGGCGGTTCAGTTCTCGGGTGCCCCGATCTGGGTTCCGGTCAGATCCGGTGACATCCCGTCGTGCGAGACCAGCGCATTGCCCTGCGAGAGAGTCGGACCCGCGGCCAGCAACGAGATGATCGACCAGGGTGCAGGCACCGGACTCTCGCCCAGTCCCAGTGCAATCGCAGTGTTCTGATCCGGGATACCGAACCGAACACCCGAATCACTCACGTAGAACAGCGATTCGGCCCGGGTACTGTCTGGCTCCGAGCCGGTGACCCGGATGTAGTGCCCGCGGCCCGGTTCGACGAACACTGCATCGAGTCCAGGTCCGGGCCCATCGGCGCCTGCGAGCACCACCGGTGCCTCTTTCGAACCGAGCGGCAACGTCGATCCGAGCAGGACACCGCGGACCGCCTGATGATCGTCCTTCGTCCGCGACCACGCACTGCACAACACTGGGTCCACATCCACATCGGTCAGTACCGGTGTGACCGCCGGGAAGTCGGTCACCGGCAACTCCTCGATGGTGTCGACACCGGTCAAAGCACCTGGGCCCACCGTCGGAACGCTGCCACCACCGGCGGTGTCGGCCTGCCTGATCACCTCGGCAGCGACCTCGCCGATCTGTTGAACGCCCTTCGCCAGTGCTACGTAATAGGTCGTCCCACCGGACAGACCGGTCACCTTGATCACCGATCCGACGGGTATGTCGCCCCCCAGCGCCGATGGTGCACCGGCACCGGAAATCGTCGGAACCACAACGGGTTCGACTTCCGGGATCGCGTTGAGCAGACCGGGACTCACCGTCCGCACCGACGCCTCGTCGATGCCAAGCGCGCGCCGCACCGGAACGCTGTCGGTATCGACCCGGGCCCGCTTCCCCTCGAAGATGAGATAGATGTCCTCGCCGGCGGTGACCAGGGTGGCATCACCCGCTGTCGCCTCCCGAATCCGGTCGCCGAGTGCGGGTTCGCCGGCGACGACCGTGGTGACGACATCATCACCGGACACCGTGTCGCAGACCGTCCACTGCGAGACGTCGGTCGACCGCGGTCCTGGCAACGCCACCGGCGCACCGGGTATCCCGAGCAAGGGTCCCCGCGGGTACCCGGTCAGCTTCTTCTCGGCGATCGACTTCGGTGATTCGTCGCTGCCGCTGATCAGCCGCGCAGAGGCGAGGTTGAGAACCGGATGCAATCTGTCGTCGACCAAGACATACATCGCGCCGGCCTTCTTGCTCACGATGATTTTCGAATCACCAACGGTGCCTTGCGGTTTGATGAGTCCGTACACGCCGAATCCGGCCAGCACCAGCAGCGCGAGCACCAGCCCGACCAGCAGTGAACGGGCCTGTGACCGCATCGGGTCGTGCAACATCCTCACGTCGCGCCGAATCAGCGCGTGCTCGAGTCGGCGTAGCAGAAAGCGATAGCCGTTGACCTGAGCTTTCGTCGTCAATTGAGCAGGCAAAACATTCCCCCCATCCTCCCGCGGTGTAGCGTATAGCAGCATTGAGCCCCGGGGTACCGCCCGGAGTTCGACCATTGGATCGGGGCCGATGGCTGTGGGGGGATTCATGATTGTTGTGGTTGCGATCGAGCTGTTGATCGCAGGCGCGCTCGTGCTGTCATATGACAACGGCGCGCTGTGGTGGATTGCGCTGGTCGGCGCCGTTGTCCTGTCGGCGCTGTTGGTCGCATTGCCCGGCCGGACGTCGGTGGCACGGTTGTCGATGTTGCGGCTCGGCCTCTGGCGTCGCCGCCTGCTGCGCGGCTCCGAACCGGACGGATCGAAGCCGGATCAGGCACCATTCGACATCCCGGTTCCCGACGAGTCGCCCATCGGAGCCCGATGGGACGGCACCTCCCTGGTCACTGTCCTCCGGATCGACACACCGCCTCCGGCAATCGGACTGCTCGACCCCCGTGGATGCACCGGAATCCCTGGTGTCCCACTGTCTGCGCTCGCCGAGAGCGTTCGCCAGTTCGACATCGAACTCGAATCGATCGACGTCGTCAGCCATGGCATCCGGTCGCACGGCACCGGCCGCGTGGCGCAGGTCTACCTGCGCACACTGGGCCCGCTCCCGGCCACGGCCTACCGATCGGTCCTCGTGGTCCTGCGACTCGATCCCTCCCGGTGCCCGGAGGCGGTCGCCCGCCGCGGCGGCGGATCCGAAGGCGCGCTGCGCACCGCGATCGTCGCCACCCGCCGGGTCGCCAACCGGATCGGTGGTCGCGGACTGTCCGCGACCGCATTGACCGCAGCGGAGATCACCTCCGCAACAACCCAACTCGCCCATGGCGCCGGCGGTGCAGAGGTGTCCGAGAGCTGGGAGTCGGTCTCGATCGGCCGGTTACAGATGTCAACATTTGCGGTCTCGCCCGAACACCTCACGTCCGCGCTGGACGCGGTGTGGGCGGTCCCGTCGGTGTCGACGACCGTCACGTCGCGACTTCGTTCGACACCGGACGGAGAAATCTCGCTACGCACCCTGGTCAGGTTCAACGCCCTGGCCCCCGAAGGAACCCAGCGCGGCGGGCAACCCCAGATCGCCGGGCTGCTCCCCCTCCATGGCCGCCAGCGCGCCGCCCTCGCCGCCAGCCTGCCCGTCGGTGCCGCCGACCGCCTGCCCCCGATCGCCGAACACACCATCTCCGGTGACGATCTGGCGCAGGTCTTTCTGGCCGCAGCCGGATGTGGCCAGCTCATCGGGGCCGACCACAGTGGACGCGCGGTGGCGGTCGACCTACTGGGCGGCCGACCGCATCGGGTCTCGATCGCCGGCGGGTTGCACCTGGCCCAGCAGGTCCTGCTGCGCGCGATCGGTGTCGGCGCCCGGGTACTGATCTACAGCGACCGCCCCACTGACTGGCAGCAGTTCGTCACGGCGGTAGGCGATCCCGGGCTCGTGGCGCTGGCCGGTGGACGGGTCTTCCCGGGGCATTTCACCGTGGCGATGTTCGACGGCCTGACCCCGACCACTGTCGATGCATCGACGATCATCTCGTTGGCACCTCCCGGAACCCACACCGAAGCCGCCGACGTCAGGCTTGTCCAGAATCATGCTGCACCCCAGGACATCTGGATCTCGACACCCGGAGGCTCGGCGATGGTCACCATGGTCGCAACGGGCGATGAGATCAGCTTCATCGGTAGCAGCCTGCCCTCGACCAACGGCGCCCCGGTGCCCGGCCGGCATACTGCTGCCGGGGCCTCCCCGGTCTACTGAACAGGGACCAGGGCTCGGAAGAACACGCTCCGCGCGCTGGCCGCATGCACCACGACGTCGGGATCACTGTCGGCAAGCCAGACCGCGTGTCCTTGCGGGACCAACAGACTGGTGCCTGTCCCCCTCAATTCGATCGCACCGGACGTACACAGCAGGATCTGCGGCCCGGGGACGTCGAACAGGATCGATGACGGCTTGCGAATGCCGGTGCCGTCGAGTTCCACCATCGAAAGCCGGAACTCCGAAATCGGTGTCTGATAGATCAATTCGGCATTGAGGGTGCGCAGCGTCGGGGTGACGTCGGACGCGGTAACCGGCGTGAAATCGAGCACCCGGAGCAACTCGGGCACGTCCACATGCTTGGGGGTCAGTCCACCACGCAGGACGTTGTCGGAGTTGGCCATCACCTCGACAGCGGTCCCACCCAGGTAGGCGTGCAGATTGCCCGCAGGCAGGAACAGGCCCTCGCCCGGACGCAGCGAAATCCGGTTGAGCAGCAATACCGCCAGCACGCCGGAGTCGGCCGGGTAACTCTCGCCGATCTCCAAAAATGTTCGAACCTCGGCCCCGAAGTGGCCGTTGCCGTCCGAGAGATAGCGGATGGCTCCGTCGAGTACCGCCGGGATCAGGGTTGTCAGCGCCGATTCCGGAAGCGTGATCCAGGTGGTGAACAACGCCCGCAATCCTTGCGAATCAGGTTGTCCCGCCAGCATTCCCAGGTACGCGTCGAGCTCGGGCACCTGTAGCGCCCGCAGCAGGTCGACGGTTTCGCCGACATCGCGGAAACCCGCCAGCGCCTCGAAATCGGTGATGGCCACAACCAATTCGGGCTTGTGGTTGTCATCCCGGTAATTGCGGTGCGGCGCACCGACCTCGATCCCCTGGGCATTCTCCCTGGCGAATCCGTCTTTTGCCTGCTCCAGACTGGGATGCGCCTGCAACGACAAGGGCTCTTCTGCCGCAAGGATTTTCATCAGGAACGGTAGTCGCCCCTGGTACCTGTCAGTACACGCCGCACCGAGCTGACCCCGCGGGTCGGCATCGACCACGTCGAGCAGGGTTTCACCCTCTGCCCCACCGTCGACCGGTGCCGGAGCCGCCGGATGTGCACCGAACCAGAGTTCGGCCTCCGGATGCGGGCTCGGCGTTGGCAACCCCCGAAGCTCTGCCAGCGCAGTTCGCGAACCCCAGGCGTATGGCCTGATCACACCGTCGAGCAGGTGCATCAGTGGCTGCCCACCAGCCGCAGGTACGCACCGGCCATATCGGCGCGTAACGCGAGAATCATCAGAGGCACAAGGTCTTCCATACCCGATGCCCGGCCCGTTGGCTCGGCGGTTGACTGCTCGGCAGGCCCGCTCGTCCGGATGTCGACATCGGCCAGCGATGCGGTGCGCCGACGGAGCAACCATTCCCGATCCGGGGTGGTCAGCAACTGCACACGAACAGGTTCGCTCGGTATCGGACCATCGATCGCAGCGTCATGAAATATGGGATCGTAGTCAGCCGGCATGGTGCCACCGTACCCCGCCAGCAATGCGCCCGCAGCGAGTACTTCGCCCAGATCCGTTGCGGTACTGACCACTCCGGCACCTGCGAAAACCGTCCGCGACGCATGAACCGCGACAACCATCCCGGCTGCCGTATCCCCTGTCCACACCGTTCTACGATCCGCAACACGAACCGCCAGTTCCTTTGCCGCGTTGTGGAACAGCTCATGTCCGGGATGGTTTCCGGCAGCTTCGGAATCCAACTCGTCGGCCATCGCCGCCAGATCCGGATGCCTGCCCTCGAACCGCACCGCACGCAACCCGTCGAGCACCGCGAACATCGCCGCCACATAGTGCGCGAACCGATACGGCGCAGGGACATGTACGCGCGGTGACAGATCCACCACCGGACCGGACAATGCCTCGCGCAACGGTCCCTCGACCGGCCCGGCGACGACGACCTCGGCGCGGCGCCTGCCCGCCCGGGTCGCCGCATCTGCCAAACGAGGATCACCGGCGTCGTCCCCGGCGATCACCACCACATCCAGCGGCCCGATCCAGGACGGCACCGCTCCGCACTTGATCAGTGGGACATCGATGTGCGGGCCTGCCAGTGCCATCACGAGATCCACGGCCCGACCGGAAGTGCCGTCACCACAGACCACGACCACTGCGCGGGGCAGCAGTCGTTCGAGCGGCTCGAGCACACCTTCGGCCCGGGCCGCGGCCATCGCGCGACACTGGGCACCGGCCAAGGCCGAAGCCGGCAGCAGGCCATCGACGTCGGCGTCGAGCAGCGCGGCGACGTCGTCGATTTCAGGCGCTCCGGTCAACATGGCTCCAGCCTAGTGCCGCGAGTCGAAAGTTTCTTGCAGGTATCCGGTCGAACGCCGGAGACAGCAATAGGACTTTCGACTCGCGGCAGTAGTGGTCATCAGCCCCGAACGACCCCCAGGATTCGTTCGGTCAGTGCATTGACCCGCTCGGTCGTCGCGGCCTCGACATTGAGCCGCAGCAGCGGTTCGGTGTTCGACGCCCTCAGGTTGAACCACGAACCGTCGGTGAGATCGACAGTCACACCGTCCATCTGCGTCGTACCGGCGACCTCGTCGGCAAAATCGGCCAGCACCGCTGCCGTACGCGCTGCCTGATCGTCGACGGTCGAGTTGATCTCACCGGAACTGGCGTAGCGCTCATACCGGGCCATCATCTTCGACAACGGCTGATCCGACGCCCCCAGCGCCGCGAGCACATGCATCGCCGCGAGCAGGCCCGAATCAGCACCCCAGAAGTCCCGGAAGTAGTAATGGGCCGAATGCTCACCACCGAAAACCGCACCGGTTTCCGCCATCTGCGCCTTGATGAACGAATGACCAACTCGGGTCACCAGTGGCTCGCCACCCAGCTCGCGGACGAGTTCAGGGACCGCCCGGGAGGTGATCAGGTTGTGGATGACGATGCTGCCGGGGTGCTTCGCGAGTTCACGCTCGGCCACCAACGCCGTCACTGCGGACGGAGACACCGGATCTCCCAGTTCATCGACCACAAAGCAACGGTCGGCGTCACCGTCGAAGGCCAGGCCTATGTCCGCGCCGGTCTCCTTCACGTAGGCCTGCAGATCCACCAGATTCTTGGGATCGAGCGGATTGGCTTCATGGTTGGGGAATGTTCCATCGAGCTCGAAGTACAGTGAACGCACGGTGAACTCCTCGGAACCACCCAGGACCACCGGAACTGTGTGACCACCCATGCCATTGCCCGCATCCACGGCGACTGTCAAATGCCGCAGACCGGAAAGATCGACGAGCTTGTGCAGAAACGCCGCATAGTCCTTCAACACGTCGCGTTCGTCCAGCACGCCCCTCGCGAGGGGCGTGCTTGCATCGCCGTCGGGTCCTTCGACCAATTCACGCGAGATGGTCGCCAGCCCACTGTCCTGGCCCACCGGCTTTGCGCCGGCCCGGCACAGCTTGATCCCGTTGTAGCTCGCCGGATTGTGGCTTGCGGTGAACATCGCGCCCGGCCGGTCGAGATCTCCGGAGGCGAAGTAGAGCTGATCGGTGGACGCCAGGCCGATCAGGGTCACGTCGAGTCCCTCGTCCAGGGCACCGTCAGCAAACGCCGCAGCGAGTTCGGGGGACGACTCCCGCATGTCGTGTCCGACCACCAGCGCCGATTGGCCCTCGCTCTTCATCAGACGTGCGAACGACCCACCCACAGCGCGGACGAAATGGACATCGATCTGCTCTCCGACAAGCCCTCGAACGTCGTAGGCCTTGATGACGGCACTCACCAGCTCGCGGCTGAAGAGTTGCGCGGGACGATCCACGGATTGGCTCCTTCTATGTCGGTACAGCATCACGATCTTGCATACACACGATGGCCGGTGCGACCGTTCACTGACGATCGGACCGTGCCACCGGCTGGGTCGGTCGACAACGGGGTCAACGCCTAATCATGACCGATCTACACAGCCCGAAGACCGACGCCCCTCCAACATCTTGGTACTCCCGGCTGCGTTTCGCTGAGTTCAAAGCTGCCCGCCTCGGCGCGGAGCGATTGAATCTGGTGCTGATCCGGCGCGTGACCGTGACGATCTGGGCGCTGACGCTGCTCGTCATGCTCGGCACCCGGACCATGTCTTTTGGTCGGTCCTACGTGCTCGTCGCAATGGCCATCGGCCTGGCTGCCGCGTCCATCGGCAGGCGCAACCTGCTGTCGGTGATCCGCGACTGGCTGCCGTTCGGTGTATTGCTCGCGGTGTATGACTCCACGCGCGGTCTCGCGGCATTCCTCGGTATGCCCACCCAGTGGCATTTCGCGGTCGACGCGGACCGCTGGATGTTCCATGTGGTGCCGACCGTGTGGCTGCAAGAACACCTCAAGATGGCCGACGCCCAGTGGTGGGAGGTGTTCACGAGCTTTGTGTACATGTCCTACTTCATCGTTCCCTACGCGGTCGCCGGTTTCCTCTGGCTCCGCGACCGTTTGCAGTGGCGCCGATTCGCCTTGCGGCTCATCATGATCTTCTTCCTTGGTCTGATCGGCTACGTGCTGGTACCCGCGGCTCCCCCATGGGCCGCTGCCAAGTGCACCTCGGCCGAGTTGGTCGGCGGGCCGGCCTTCCCGCATTGCATCACCACACCCGAACAGATCGTGCCCGACAACATCCTCGGTCAGGTGGAGCCCGAACACGAAGGTGCTGCCCCCTACATCGAGCGGATCTCCAGCCGCGGCTGGGACGTGCTGCACATCGGTCCGGTACGGGACGTGATCGAGGTCGGACAGGACAAGTCCAATCAGGTCGCCGCGATCCCGTCACTGCACGCCGGGGTCACCGCGTTGCTCGCGATGTTCATGTGGGGCCGGACAAGAGCGTTCGGGCGCACCATCTTCACCGGCTACGCGCTGGTGATGGCGTTCACCCTGGTGTACTCCGCCGAGCACTACGTGATCGACCTGATTTTCGGGTGGGGTCTGGCCACGTTCGTGATGGTGATCTGCCACTACGGCGAAAAGGCCTGGGACAGGCGCAAAGGACGCGGTTCGGAGAACATCACCGAACCGCCGGTGGCCGAACCGAAGACGGTGGAGCTCAGTCCACGGGATCAGGCAACACTCGGAGGTGTCCACGTCGACCCGGTCGCGGGCGCGGAAGCGGGTCGGGACCGCTGACCGGGGTCTGCGCCCGGCTCAGATGAGGTGCAGAGTCGGCGCTGGGCACGGCGGACACGTGCGAGACAAGGGAGCCACCAGAGGCTTCGCGAACGGCCTCGGCCAGCGCCGTCAGATCGTCCTCATCACGTCCCGGCGCGGCGAATCCACCCGCGCTGCGCAGCATCTCCCAGCCACGCGGAACGGTGATCCGGGTCGCATGGGTATCGCACAGATCCCACGAGTGGGGTTCGGGAGACGTCGCCAACGGCCCGACCACCGCGGTCGAATCTGAATACACAAAAGTCAGCGTCGCGACCGCCGGGTTGGCGCAGACGGGCCTGGAACACTGACGTGGAAGCCTCACGGGTGGAAGATTATCCCTATCCCCCGGCGGGTCGAAGTAGGACACACCGCACAGACCTGCCTAGACTTGCGACTTATGGCACCCATTCGTCCTCCGCTGGTCCGACCACGGCGTCGACGATCGGTTCGAGGCGTCCCCCGGGTCCGCGATCGTCGTGGTCGCGGCCTGCGATCATCCCTGCTCCCGGTCCATGTGCCGGCGTGGACGAGCCGGTCCCAGTCGTTTGATGCGGTGGTTCTGGAAGCCTTTGCCGAGATCGATGCCCGCTGGCACGACCGGCTCACCGGACTGGACATCGCAGTCGACGAGGTCCCGCGGATGCTTCCCCGGGATCCCGACACCGTGCAGTGGCCCGCCGAGGTCACCGCCGACGGCCCGATCCCGCTGGCCCGACTGATCCCACCGGGCATGGACGCGGACGGCCGGGCGACCAAGGCCCGCATCCTGCTGTTCCGGCGACCGCTCGAGAGTCGCGCCAAGAAGGGCGCAGACCTGTTGGACCTGCTCCACGAGGTACTCGTGCAGCAGGTTGCCGCGCACCTCGGCGTCGACGAAGACACAATCGACCCGCCGCCCCAATAGGGACAACGGGTCGCCATGTGCCATATCCGTGACCAGGGGTCACGGCGTGCAGAAATTGTCTTGCAAGTGGTTTTGTACTGAAAAATCCTGTGCCGCAACAGTTCACACTGCGCAGCCATCCCCTGTTATCACCCCGTCGAACATCACCGACGATCGGTGACCGAACCCCGCCAAACTAGACGATGCCGCGCTTGATGCGCCGGCGCTCACGCTCCGACAAGCCGCCCCAGATGCCGAACCGCTCATCCTTGTACAGCGCGTACTCGAGACACTCCGCGCGTACCTCGCACCCCTGGCAGATCCGCTTTGCCTCGCGGGTCGAGCCACCCTTTTCAGGGAAGAATGCTTCGGGATCGGTTTGGGCACAGAGCGCCCGGTCCTGCCACTGATCTTCGACGAAGTCGAACATGTCGTCGAATGCAGTGGTGACCAAGCTCAGTCTGGGACGTTCGTTCTGACGGTCCTCGGGTGCGTTCAATTGCGAATCGACTTGCGGTTCAAGGCTGTTGGTAGCCATGTGTTCCAGAGCCATCGCCCCGCCTCCTCATCTGGACTTCGAATTGTGCAGTTGGTCAGTCATATTCGAACAAGTGATCGATTCCTATGCCCCGCAACAATTCTCGTTGTCAAAACTGGGAATGACACTGATGTGATTAGACACGGTTTTGGGGGTCCAGGTCAAGCCGCGAGCGAAATTGCTTTACCACCCCATCGGGTGATTCCTGAGCCTCGACACGGCGTGATGACCAAAAAGACACTCGTCACGATTCGAACAGTTCGAACGCCGCACAACCGCTGTGGCCGACCCACTCGATGCTACGTGCCCTCAGCGGCGATGCGGGAGCGATAGCGGCGGGCAATCCGAGTCCAGGGGAGGAAGAACTAGGGTGGTTCCTTGTGAAGGTGACCGTTCTTGTTGGTGGCGTCGGTGGCGCCCGATTTTTGCAGGGTGTTCGCGAACTCCTTGGACACACGTCGTTCCCCGACGTTTTAGCGGAGGGTCGACCTCCCTCGGAACATGAAGTGACGGCGGTGGTCAACGTCGGCGACGACGCCTGGATGCACGGCGTGCGCATCTGCCCGGACCTCGACACCTGCATGTACACCCTCGGCGACGGCATCGACACCGATCGCGGGTGGGGCCGACGCGCCGAGACCTGGCATGCCAAAGAAGAACTGGCCGCCTACGGCGCCGACCCCGACTGGTTCGGGCTCGGTGACCGCGACCTGGCCACCCACCTGATCCGCACGCAGATGCTCGACGCCGGATACCGGCTCAGCGACATCACCGCGGCCCTGAGCAAGCGGTGGGATCCGGGCGTACGTCTACTGCCCGCCACCGATGACCGACACGAGACCCATGTGGTCGTCACGCGTACGAGCGCGATCGGGACCGAGGTGTCGGAAGAGAAGGTGGCGATCCACTTTCAAGAATGGTGGGTTCGCCACCGCGCACAGATCCCGACACACGGGTTCGCGCAGGTGGGTTCCGACGATGCCAAGGCCGCTCCCGGGGTGCTCGCGGCGATCGCCGAGGCCGACATCATCCTGTTCGCCCCGTCGAATCCCGTGGTCAGCGTCGGCGCCATCCTCTCGGTGCCGGGCATCCGCGGAGCCCTGCGCACCGCATCGGCACCGGTTGTCGGCATCTCCCCCATCATCGGCACCAGCCCGCTGCGCGGCATGGCCGATGAATGCCTGTCGGTGATCGGCGTCGAGACGACCGCCGAAGCCGTCGGCAGGCACTACGGCGCCCGCAGCGCCAACGGTGTGCTCGACGGCTGGCTCATCGCGCCCGGCGACACCGCCGACGTCCCCGGCGTGAAAGTCGCATCGGTGCCACTGTTGATGACCGATCCCGCCACCACCGCGCAGATGGTCCGCGACGCCTGCGATCTGGTGGGTGTGTCGTATGAGTGAGTCACCGCAGACCGCGCCGCAGGATCATGCCGCACCGGGCAGCATCGAGATCATCCCCATCCCGGGTCTGCCCCGGTTCAGCCCAGGCGATGATCTCGCCGCGGCGCTGGCCGAGGCCGCCGGATGGATCCGTGACGGCGACATCCTGGTCGTCACGAGCAAGATCATCTCGAAGATCGAGGGCCGCATGGTCCCGGCGCCCACCGATCCCGACGAACGGGACGCCGCGCGCCGGGCTCTGGTCGACTCCGAGGCCGTCCGGGTGGTCGCGCGCAAGAACCGCACGTTGATCACCGAGAACAAACTCGGCATCATCCAGGCGGCCTCCGGCGTAGACGGATCGAATGTCGGCAGCGACGAATTGGCATTACTCCCGGTCGATCCCGACGCCAGTGCGGCCGCCCTACGGGCGTCACTGCGTGAGCGGCTCGGCGTAAACGTGGCTGTGTTGATCACGGACACGATGGGACGCGCGTGGCGCATCGGACAGACCGATGCCGCAATCGGGGCCGCAGGAATCGCAGTCACGCACCCTTACGAGGGGGCGGTCGACGAGTACGGGAACCCACTCATCGTCAGCGAGATCGCGGTCGCCGATGAACTGGCCGCCGCAGCCGACCTGGTCAAGGGCAAACTCGGTGAGATTCCGGTGGCCGTCGTCCGCGGGCTGGACCCTCGCGAAAATGGGACCACGGCAAGGGATCTCGTACGTCCAGGTGAGGAAGACCTGTTCTGGCTCGGCACCGCCGAGGCCCTCGATCTCGGGCGCAGGCAGGCATTGTTGTTGCGACGGTCGGTGCGCACCTACACCGACGAGCGGGTTCCGGAGCAGATCATGCGGGCCGCTTTTGCCGAGGCGCTGACCGCACCGGCGCCGCACCACAGTCACCCGGTGCGGTTCATCTGGCTACGCGACGATGCTCGCCGCATCGCACTACTCGATGCGATGGCCCGCCGCTGGCGTGAGCATCTGACCGACGACGGCAAAACCGATGAGTCGATCGGCAAGCGCGTGGCCCGCGGCCAATTGCTCTACACCGCACCCGAAGTGGTGATCCCGGTCCTGACCGGCGACGGCCGTCACGACTACCCCGACGATGAGCGCACAGCGGCCGAGCACACCATGTTCACCGTGGCAGGCGGCGCCGCGGTCCAGGGTCTGCTGGTCGCGCTCGCAACACGGTCGGTGGGTAGCTGCTGGGTGGGGTCGACGATCTTCGCTCCCGAAGTCGTCCGCAGCGAGCTCGACCTGCCTGCCGACTGGGAGCCGCTGGGCGCCGTCGCGATCGGCTATCCCACCGACCCCACCGACCGGCCCCGCCCGGCCGCGGCCATCGATTCACTGGTGGTGGAACTGTGAGCGGAAAAACCCTGCACGCCTCGGCCACCGACCTCCTCACCCGCTGGCAAACACCTGATCCACACCAGGATTCGCTGCGGCACACGATTCTGGCGTTTCTGGCGGCCGCCCCCGACGGGTGTCTGCGTGAATCCGCTGCCGGCCACATCACCGCTTCGACGATCGTCTTCAACTCGGCGCGCACCCACGCACTGCTGACGCTGCATCCGCGGGTCGGCAAGTGGATCCAGCTCGGTGGTCATTGCGAAGAGGGCGACACCACTATCACCGACGCGGCCACCCGCGAGGCCCGGGAAGAATCCGGTATAGGCGACCTGCAGGTCATCGATGAGCTGGTGCAGATCCACACCCACCCGATCACCTGTTCACTCGGCGTTCCGACCCGGCATCTGGATCTGCGTTTCGCGGCGTTCGCCGACGACCTGCCGGATGGCTCACTGCCCGAGTTCGTCCAGAGCGACGAATCGGTCGACCTGGCGTGGTGGCCGATCGACGCGCTGCCGGACAACACCGAACTTCCGGCGATACCGGAGCTCATCACCGCGGCCCTGAACCGGTTCTGACCGCCCGACCCACGGGTCCTGCGGATCAGACCCTGATCCCTTTTCCGATCGCGACCACGCCGCCGGCGCTGAACGCGAAACGTTCGCGGTCGCGTTGTTCGTCGACGCCGACGATCTCGCCGTCGGTGACCACAACGTTCTTGTCCAGGATGGCTTTTCGGACCACTGCGCCTTTGCCGATCCGAACACCAGGCATCAGCACACTGCCTTCGACGGTGGCGCCGTCCTCGATGATGACGTTGGAACTGAGCACCGAGTTGCGGACGGTGGCGGCGGAGATGATGCTGCCTGCCCCGACCATCGACTCCTGTGCGAGTCCGCCCTGCACGAACTTCGCAGGTGCCACCAGGTAATCGGCCGACCCGTGGATGGGCCAGCGCCGGTTGTACAGGTTGAAGATCGGGTGCACCGAGACCAAGTCCATGTGCGCGTCGTAGAACGCGTCGAGGGTTCCGACGTCGCGCCAGTACCCACGATCCCGGTCGGTCGCGCCGGGTACCTGATTGTCTTTGAAGTCGTAGACGAACGCCTCACCACGCGCGACGAACGCCGGGATGATGTCGCCGCCCATGTCGTGATCGGAGTCGCTGTTGTCGGCGTCGAGCTTGATGGCCCTGACCAGAGCGTCGGCAGTGAAGACATAGTTGCCCATGGACGCAAACGTGGCGTCGGGGTCGTCGGGGGTGCCGGGCGGATTCTCGGGCTTCTCGAGGAACCCGGTGATCTTGCCGCTGTCATCGGAATCGATGCATCCGAACGCGGTCGCCTCATCACGCGGGACCCGGATTCCGGCAACCGTGCACTCCGCACCGGAGGCGATGTGCGCCTCCACCATCTGCTCCGGATCCATCCGGTAGACGTGATCGGCACCGAAGACCACGATGTAGTCGGGTTGCTCGTCATAGACCAGGTTCAACGACTGGAAGATCGCGTCGGCGCTACCGGTGTACCACCGTGGACCGAGCCGCTGCTGGGCCGGGACCGGCGTGATGTATTCACCGTTGAAACCGGACGGCCGCCACGTCTGGGAGATGTGCCGGTCGAGTGAATGCGACTTGTACTGGGTGAGCACACAAAGCCGCGAATACCCGGCGTTGACGAGGTTGCTGAGCACAAAATCGATCAGACGATATCCGCCACCGAAGGGGACGGCAGGCTTGGCGCGGTCCATCGTCAGGGGAAAGAGCCGTTTGCCCTCGCCGCCCGCAAGAACGATCCCAAGGACGTGGCGCTGAGAAATCACCCTCTCAACCTATCCGCCAACCGACTGTGCGGCCATAGAGAGGTGCAGATCTTTTCGAAATCGTTTGGCCCCACCTGATTACACTTGTCGGCCCCGGGCTCTGTGATCTTTCCTGCCACCGATGGCGTACCTCTGTCCACCCGGCTAGCGTCAAGGTCATGCGCGTGGCAATGATGACCAGGGAATATCCGCCTGAGGTATACGGCGGGGCCGGAGTTCACGTCACCGAACTGGTCCGGCACATGCGCACGCTGGCCACCGTCGACGTGCACTGCATGGGTGCGCAGCGCCCCGGCGCCGAAGTCCACGGCGTCGATCCGGCGCTGATCGGCGCCAATCCGGCCATCACCACACTGTCATCGGATCTGCGGATGGCGGTTGCCGCCGAAGGCGCTCAGGTCGCGCACTCCCACACCTGGTACACGGGTCTGGCCGGACATCTCGCCGCGCAATTGCACGGAATACCCCATGTACTGACGGCACATTCACTGGAGCCACGGCGGCCGTGGAAAGCCGAACAACTCGGCGGCGGATATCGGGTGTCGAGTTGGGTCGAGAAGAACGCCATCGAGTACGCCGACGCCGTGATCGCGGTGAGTTCGGGTATGCGCATCGATGTCTGCGACGCCTATCCTCGCCTGGATCCGGAAAACGTGCACGTGGTTCGCAACGGCATCGACACCGAGAACTGGCACCCGGTGGATCCGGCGGAATCGGATGCCGCACTGGCCGCGCTCGGTGTGGATCCACATCGTCCGATTGCGGCGTTCGTCGGCCGGATCACGCGACAGAAGGGGGTGCGCCATCTGGTCGCGGCCGCCCATCACATGGACCCCGATCTGCAGCTCGTCCTGTGCGCCGGCGCACCCGACACCCCTGAGATCGGGGCCGAGATCGCCGCGGCCGTGGAACAACTCTCGCAGGCACGCTCGGGGGTGTTCTGGATCCGGGAGATGCTGCCCACCGACAAGATCCGCGAAATACTCTCTGCAGCAACAGTTTTTGTCTGTCCATCGATTTACGAACCGCTGGGCATCGTGAACCTGGAGGCCATGGCCTGCGGGACTGCGGTGGTCGCCTCGGATGTCGGCGGGATTCCCGAGGTGGTGCGTGACGAAATCACCGGCCTGCTGGTGCACTACGACGAAGACAGAACCCGCGACTTCGAACGAGATCTCGCCCATGCAGTCAACCGGGTGATCGCCGATCCCGAACTGGCCCGGTCGATGGGTGAGGCAGGACGAGCGCGTGCGATTGCCGACTTCTCCTGGGATTCGATCGCCGAGCAGACCCTGCGGATCTACGAATCCGTCTGCAAGACCGTCTGATACACCGCAACGGTCACCGACGCGGTGACTGTCACCGGATCGGGCAACGCGGCCAATTTCGTATCGACATCGGCCCTGGTGAGGTGAAAGGCCGACGGGCCCATCAGCACCACGTCCGCGACGTCGTCGTGCGTGAGTTCGATCTGGTATTCCACAAGCGATCGGTCGGTGCGGACGAAATGCCCGGACATGCTGTTGCCGATACGTTCCGACTTGTCCTTGTCGACGCCGATCATCCCGACCTCCGACACCAATTCACCCAGGTGCCGGGGCGTCGGGGACACAACCACCAACATTCCGCCCTGGCGCAGTACCCGCGCGAACTCGGAGACGTTTCGGGGCGAAAAGACCGACAACGCAACGTCGATCGAGTCATCTGCGATCGGAAACCGCTGCCATCCGTCGGCCACCACGGCTCCGATGGAATCGGATAGACGACTCAGCTGACGTGCAGCCGATTTGGAAAGATCAAGTCCCACACCGCGTCCGCCACAAGCTTTGACGGCGGCGGCTAGATAGTGGCCGGTGCCGGCACCGACGTCGAGAATTGTTGCCGCCGGAATGCATTGCCGCGCGACGGCCGACATGATCGGATCGAAGAATCCTTTGTCGAGGAATCGGGTTCGCGCGGCCAGCATGTCGGTGGTGTCTGAGCGAAAATTGCTACCGGCCCCGCCCAACAGAGTGACGTACCCCTGTCGAGCGAGGTCGAAGCTATGACCCGCCGGGCACCACAGGGTGCGGTCGGCGAGTTCTAGCGATCCTCGGCATACCGGGCAACTCAACAGATCGACCACAGTGGTCAACACGCGTTCGATCGTCTCCTTCAGTTGCCTTTACGGCGTGGTACTCAGGCGGTCACCCCGCGCAATTCTTCACCAAGTGCTGCCGCCTCGTCCGAGGTCAGCTCGACAACCAGTCGGCCACCGCCCTCGATGGGGATGCGAACAACGATTCCTCGCCCCTCCTTGGTTGCTTCAAGGGGACCGTCCCCGGTCCGTGGCTTCATCGCCGCCATTTCTGCTCCCTTCAGATTCGCTGCCGCAGTCGGCGTCGAGTCTGATCTTATTAGGTCGATGCCAGTGTTTGCTGACACCGCATGTTTTCGGTGCTGCGTGGTCGCGCTCCATACTACGGACCACGGAGCCGTTATTCTTCCCGTTGCGCAGGGCTTTCGGCCTCTTCACGAGCTTGAAGATCGTGCAGTGCGTTTCGGAGCTCGTCGATTTCACGCGCGAGTTTCTCGAGCGCCCAGTCGACCTCACCGGTTTTGTAGCCACGGGTCACCTGTGCAAAGCGCAGTGACCGCACGTCCTCACCGGTGATTCCGGCTCGGGGTAAACGGGTCAGGGTGGTCCCCCGCTCCAGCGGGGGAAGATCCTCCGAACGACCGAATACCAACCAGACGACGGCGAACACCACACCGATCACCACAACCATGATCAGCAGGTACAGCAGAAGTGTCAGCACGTCATCCACTATTCCAGGTCATCCGAGGTGGTGTCGCGGGCCGCTACGCTCCTGGGCATTCTCGAAGGTCATCTCGATGTGACCGACCGACGAAGTCATCAGCGCATGCCGACCCAGCTGCAGCTGCCGTAGCTCGTCTGCGATCGGATGTGATCCGAGTTGCAGCCTCGCACCCCCGGGCCGGGTTCGCGTATCAGCGGTCCGATTGAGCACCCAGGGCGTCTCGCGCGTCACACCGCCGATGTGCGAGTACGCCCGAAGCACCGCCGTCGCATCGGAATCCGGAACCTTGAACCCCGGCTGGACCGTGAGCGCGACAATCAGTTTTCCCGCTTCACTCACGGCACCCCGCTTCGTTGCCGACGAATGGTCGACGTCGAAGTCTGCCAACGTTTTCGGAAAACCCCAGATCGCACGGCCTGCGGCGAGTGTGAAGTCTCCGTCGACCGGGAGACGATGCACCAGGGCGCGGGCCTGCCCGGTCGCCAGCGCCCGGAGATTTCCCAAAATTGTCGACTGCCCGGGCGTGTCGGGATCCTCGAGCAGCATGCACACCCCAAACTCGTTGTACGGGCCGAGATCTCCGTCCACATAGTCGACGAATACCAGCATGCACATC
This sequence comes from Williamsia sp. Y853, assembly GCF_056786495.1. Lineage (NCBI taxonomy): Bacteria > Bacillati > Actinomycetota > Actinomycetes > Mycobacteriales > Nocardiaceae > Williamsia > Williamsia sp. Y853. The sequence goes on along the minus strand of NZ_JBXCJC010000001.1, from coordinate 2,338,406 downwards.
GTCCTACCCGGCCTGACCTGCATCACCCGGAGCCCGGTGTCGTCGATCATCGCCTGTGCCGCAACGGCAGACGCTGTGAACCCGGCCACAAAACAGCTCGCATGACGGATCCGGACCGGCATCTGCACCTCGGTACCGAGCACCTCATACGTCGTCATGAGGTCACCGCACTTTCAGAATTGGTCGAGCTCCGCTCCGCTTCGTCTCCTGAAGCGGTCGAAACTTCGACGACGCCACGCAATCCTTCAGTGCCGAAGAGTGGTTCGAGCATCGAACTGAAGTCTGGCCCACGACGCAACATCTGGCCACCGTCGACGTTGATCACCTGGCCGGTGATCCAGGTCGATTCGGCGCCGAGCAAGAACAGAGCCAGCCCGGCGACGTCCTCGACCTCGCCCACCCGCTGCAGCGGCGTACTGATCCGATAGTCCTCACTGAGTGCGGGATCCTGTGTGACGAGCCCGACGAGCTCGGTCCGCGTCAATCCGGGGCGGATGCCGTTGACGCGAACATTGCTCGCGCCCAATTCGTCTGCGGCCAACGCGACCAGATGATCGACCCCGGACTTGGTGACCCCGTAGGCACCGAACCATCGGTGCGTATTGCTCGCAGCGATCGACGAGATCGCGACGATGGAACCGCCACCGCCCCGAACAAGTTCGCGCGCACCGTGTTTGATTGTGTACATCGTGCCGTTCAGATTGAGGTCGACGGTTCGCTTCCAGGCCTCGGTGTCCATCTGGGTGATCGGCCCGATGGTCTCGCTGCCACCGGCACAGGCGACGATCCCGTCGAGGCGGCCGGTGCGTTGTGTTGCCGCGGCCACCGCCCCGGCGACCTGCTCCTCGGACGTGATGTCCGCGGGGTGCGCGAACACGGCGCCGTTTTCGGCGCCCGCGTTGAGCGTGGCGGCCACCCTCTCGAGGCGCTCGGCGCCGCGGCCGACGATGGTGACCTGCGCACCGCGCTCGCAGAGCAGTGCTGCGATCCCCTCGCCGATCCCGCTGCCACCACCGGTGACCAGAACTGATTTACCCACCATTGAATCCGACATCGACCCACTCCCCGTAGAACTAGAACATGTTCTAACTACGGTAGCTGGCTCAGCCGGCAAACGAGCCACATACACGAAGACGAGCCACGTAATGCGGCTCGTCTTCGTAGTACTGGCTCGTCTTGTGGGCGACGCTATGAGGCCCGGCGACTGCGGACAGGGACCCGTGGGCGCAGCGTGTTCATCGCAGGCCGATCGGTCAGGTGGACATCGGTGGTCTTCGGGATGAAGGTGCCATCGGGCTGGATCTTGAACTGTGTCAGACCCACGCCGGAATCGACGATCCCGCAGCGACCCATCAACGTGCCGACGATCTGACGGCTCATCACTCCGAGCTCGACCAGTGGACGATTGCGGTGTGTCCGAACGCCCAGGTTCACCTGGCCGATACCCGCCATGCCGTAACGGTCGTAGGTGTCGACCAGCAGGCCGATCTCCACGCCGTAGCCCGGCGCGAACGGCACCGCACACAACAACTCGCGGGTGCCTGCGTACTCCCCGCCCAGCGGCTGCAGCACCGCGGTCAGTTCGGGTTTGAACGAGGCCAGCAGCGGACGGGCGACGAGTTCGGTGACCCGCCCACCCCCATTGGCGTCCTCACCCGTTCCGGTGCGCAGCGGGCGACGGTAGAACCCCTTCACCAACTGGATCTCGGGGTTGATGAGAAGTGGTCCGAGCAGCTTGGGTACGAACATCGGATCGGGATCGATCAGATCGGAGTCGACAAATGCGATCAGGTCGCCGGTGGTCGCGGCCAGCGAGCGCCAGAGCACCTCTCCTTTGCCACGCACGGGCTCGATCTCCGGGACCGCTTCTTCCCGGCTGACCACCCGGGCACCGGCGGCAGTCGCCCGCTCAGCGGTGGCATCGGTGGATCCGGAGTCGAGCACGATCAGCTCGTCGACGAGGGTGCCGACCAGCGGGCGAATCGAGGCGATCACGTCCGCGACGGTGTCTTCTTCGTTCAATGCCGGCAGTACAACCGACACGGTGCGGCCGTTCTTGGCCGCGATAAGTTCCTCGACGGTCCAATCCGGACGGTCCCAACTGTGGTCGGCGGCCCAGCGGGCCGAAGGTGAGTCCTGCGGTGCCGATGCGATCGGCGACCATGCACGTTCGGTTTTTCCGGTGACTTGCTTCCCAGCGGTCATGCCAAACCCCTTACTGTTCGGGCAGGTGGCCTGGTGCCCACTATCGCGGCCACCATGTCGACCACCCTTCGTGTAGCGGCTACCTCATGAACGCGAAACACCCGGGCCCCCGAGGAGGCTGCCAGTGCCGTCGCGGCCAGAGTCCCCTCCAACCGATCTTCCAGGCCTACACCCAGAGTCTCCCCTACAAAATCCTTGTTGCTGAGCGCCATCAGGACAGGCCAACCGGTATTAACGAGAACGTTCACGTGACGTAACAAAGCGAGCCCGTGATGGGTATTTTTCCCAAAATCGTGAGTCGGATCAATAAGAATCGAATCGCGATTCACGCCGGCCGCAAGTGCTCGATCGGCGGCGCCGGTCACCTCGGCGAGGACGTCGGCCACCACATCGGGGTACCGCACGCGGTGCGGGCGGGTGCGCGGAACCGCGCCCCCGGTGTGGGAGCAGACGATCCCGACGGACAGTTCCGCTGCCACCGACACCAGATCGGGGTCGGCTCCAGCCCACGTGTCATTGATCAGGTCCGCGCCTGCCGCAACCGCCTCGCGGGCCACGTCGGCCCGCCACGTGTCGACGCTGATGATGAGGCCGGGATGAGCGTCGCGGATCCAGGCGATCATCGGCAGCACGCGCCGAATCTCTTCTGCGGCGTCCACGAGGTCGCCCGGACCGGCCTTGACACCCCCGATGTCGGCGATGTCGGCGCCCTCGGCGACCACCTGATCGACCCGCGACTTGGCGGCGTCGTCGGTGAAGCTCGCGCCACGGTCATAGAACGAGTCCGGAGTGCGGTTGACGATGGCCATCACCAGCGCGCGATCGGTGGCGACCGGACGGCCACACAGAGTCGGTGACACCGCAGCCTCCGACATCGGTGCCCCCGATATCGGTGTCCCGGGCAGGCCGGAACCCGCCCCAGCATCACTGGGACGCAAGCTAGCCTCTGGGTACTTTCGCTCCGGCGACATCATTTGGATAGTCATCGTAGAACTTGACATACCCTTCGCCGCGTCCGGTCAAAACATAGAGATCGTCATCGCCCACGTCGGTGAATCCCTGCTCACGAAGCTCGACCTTCCGGTTCTTGAAGGTCGACGTCTGTTCGAGTTCCGGCACGACCCGCATGAACAGCGGAATCGCATACGACGGCAACTGCTCGTACAGATAGGCGCCCAATTCCTTCGGGTCGAGTTCCGCGCCGTCACGCAGGGTGATGGCCGCCATCCCGGCTTTGCCATCGCAGCCCGGGACCTCGACGCCGTAGACCACCACGTGCTCGATCGAGCTGACGCCACCAAGTGCGGCCTCGATCTCGGTGGTGGCCACGTTCTCACCCTTCCAGCGGAAGGTGTCGCCGAGACGGTCGACGAATGCGATGTGACTCATCCCGAGGTCGCGGACCAGATCACCGGAGTTGAACCAGCGATCCCCGGATTTGAAGGCATTGGTGATGATCTTCTTGTTCGAAGCGTCGGAGTCGGTGTACCCGTCGAACGGAACCTTGGAAGAGATTTCCGAGATCAGCAGGCCCGCTTCGCCTTTGGCAACCTTGGTCAACCGGCCCTTCGCATCCTGCGCGGGTTCACCGGTTTCGTGATCGTATTCGACGATCTTGAAGGGCAGCGGACAGAACCCGGCCGTCCGGTCGATGTTGAAGACATTGATGAAGGCCAGGTTCAGCTCTGAGGCGCCGTAGAACTCGACCACCCGCTCGATCCTGAAACGCTTGGCGAAGTCGTCCCAGATCTCCGCGCGCATGCCGTTGCCGACAATGGTCTTGATCCCGTTGGTGGCGTCGGTGGGTTTCTCCGGCTGCGCCAACAGGTAACGGCACAACTCGCCGATGTAGCAGAACGCGGTGGCCCGGTTGAGTTCGACATCGTCCCAGAAGCCCGAGGCCGAAAACGACTTGCCGATCGCCAGGCAGGCACCAGAGGCCAGCACCGATGACAGCGCGACCGTCAGCGCATTGTTGTGATAGAGCGGCAGCGGCGAGTACATCGTGTCGGTGTGCCGCAGGCGGACGCCCATCCCGCCGATACCGTCCATGCTCGTCATCCAACGGTAGTGCGACATGATGCTGGCCTTCGGCAAACCCGTTGTGCCGGAGGTGAAGATGTAAAAAGCCTTGGTCGACGCCGGGAGCTCGGCCGTGATCTCGGGGTTGCTCTCATTCAAACCCTCGGATTGCGCATCGAGTTCGGTGAAGTCGACTGTGACGGAGGGTAGTTGCGCCTCGTCGACCGAATCGAGCACGTCGGCAACCTGCGGGTCGACCACCAGCACGACCGCATCCAGGATCCCAACGCTGTGGGACAGGACCTGCCCGCGCTGGTTGTAGTTGAGCATCCCGGCGACAGCGCCGAGTTTCACCGTCGCCAGCATCACCATCAATGTCTGCGGATGGTTCTTGGCCAGGACCCCGACCACATCGCCGACACCGACACCTTTGCGGGAGAGGAAGTCTGCGTACCGATTGATCTGACGGTTTGCCTCACCGTAGGTGATCGATGCGCCCTCGAACCGGACGAAGGGACGGTCCGGGTGCTTGGCGACCACCTTGTTGAAGACCGAGCCGATGGTGTCCTGCGCCTTCGGCCGTCGCAGAACCAGACCCGGCGCGTGCCGGATGACGCCAGGAAGATCCGGGACCATCGCCAGTGCCCCCTTGGCCACGTCGACTAGTCCAACACTGGTCCGGTTCTCGCTGACCACATAAGCTCCGATGCTCGTGATTTGTCCTGGGCCCAACTGTCGGGGTGCTCGCTGAACTATCACGGTAGGACCCCCGGTGATGAAGGTTACAGATAATCAGAGATGAATCGCACAACCTGCCAGGGCCTCGGTCACCGTTGTGGTCCGCACCAATCGGTTCAGCGCTGATCTCGAGACAAACCCCGGTTCGATCAGTGTCTCCAGCCAGCCGAGCAGCGGCGCGTAGTGACCGTCGGGATCGAGGAGTACCACCGGTTTGGTGTGCATCCCGAGGTAGCCGGCGGTCCAGGTTTCGAACAGCTCTTCCAGCGTGCCGATGCCACCGGGCAGCGTGATGAAGGCGTCGGCTTTGTCCTCCATCAGCTGTTTGCGCTGGCGCATCGTGTCGGTGACCACCAATTCGTCGGCGTCGACATCTGCTACTTCCCTCTCCACCAGAGCCTTTGGGATGATCCCGATGGTGTGTCCACCGGCAGCGCGGGTGGCATGGGCAACCGCACCCATCATCGAGACGTTGCCACCACCGGAGACCAGGGTGTGCCCGCCTGCACCGAGTGCGGTGCCAAGTTCGGTGGCCAGCGCCAGATGGTGGTCGGCGACCGGGCCGGATGCGCAGTACACACAGATCGCGCTCATGTCGGGTCCTCCGGGATGCCGGCCTGCTTCTGCACCTCGTGCTCCCGCTGCCGCGACGCCATGACGATCTCCACCGCTTCGGCGACGGAATCGGTCACCTGCAGCAATTCGACGTCCGCCGCGGACACAAAGCCCTGTTCGGTCAGCGTTCCCTTGATCCAGTCGAGCAGTGGACCCCAGAATTCGGTGCCCAGCAACACGATCGGGAACTGGGTGACCTTCCGGGTCTGCACCAATGTGAGAGCCTCGAACAGCTCGTCGAGCGTGCCGAAGCCGCCCGGCAGACAGATGAAGGCCTTCGCATACTTCACGAACATCGTCTTGCGGACAAAGAAGTATCGGAAGTTGACCCCGAGATCGACCCATTCGTTCAGCACCTGTTCGAACGGGAGCTCGATGCCCAGACCGATGGACAGTCCGCCGCCCTCGCAGGCGCCCCGGTTGACCGCCTCCATCAGGCCCGGTCCACCTCCGGTGATCACCGGATATCCGGCCTCGGCCAGAGCTGCACCGAGTTCACGGCCCAGGTTGTAGTACGGGGTGTCGCGCGCGGTGCGGGCCGACCCGAACACCGTGACGGCCGGCGGCACCGTCGACATGTTGTCGAAACCCTCGACGAACTCGGACTGGATCCGCAGCACCCGCCAAGGGTCACGAGCAGAGTCCGCCGACCTCAGCAAACGCTGGTCGGTGGTCTGGGTCAGCGCGTGCGGATCTTCACGGATCCGCGCCGCGCCGCGATAACTCAACCGGGTGTCGCGATCGGGAGGTGCCATGACAAAGACGCTAGCAATGTGCAATGTACCGCGCCCGACAGGCAACCCCGGCGCAGCAGACCTCAGCCGAGCAGATATCGCCGCAAGATGTCGGTGACCTCGGTGATCTGCGCGGTGGGCACCCGCTCGTCGCGCTTGTGCGCGAGGTTCGGGTCACCGGGCCCGAGATTGACCGCCGGGATACCCAGCGCCGAGAACCGCGAGACATCGGTCCATCCGTACTTCGCCCGGAACCGGCCGCCCGCCGCATCGACAAGCTTCGCAGCCGCCGGATTCGACAAACCGGGCAGCGCACCGCCTGCAGCATCGGTGATCTCGAACGTGACGGCGCCGGAATCGATTGCGGCGGCGAAGACTTCACGAACATGCGCCGTGGCCTGTTCCACCGAGCGGTCCGGCGCGAACCGGAAATTGACGTCCACGCTCGCTGCGTCGGGCACCACGTTGCCTGCGACTCCGCCGTCGACGCGAACCGCGGACAGACCCTCGCGATATTCGCATCCGTCGATGTCGACCCAGCGCGGCGTGTAGTCGGCCATCGTCTGCAGTACCGACCCGAGTTTGTGAATGGCGTTGTCCCCCAACCACGAACGGGCCGAGTGCGCGCGGGTGCCCGATGCGGTCAGCCGGGCCCGCAAGGTGCCCTGGCAGCCGGCCTCGATCTGACCGGCCGTCGGCTCACCGAGGATCGCTACGTCGCCCGCGAGCCAGTCGGGTAGTTCGCGTTCGATGAATCCCAGGCCGTTGTACTTGGCCGCGATCTCCTCGCAGTCGTAGAAGATCAGCGTGAGGTCGGCGGTTGGTTCGTCGAGCGTGGCCGCCAGATGCAAGAAGACCGCGTCGCCGGATTTCATGTCGACGGTTCCGCAGCCGTGGAGCACATCGCCTTCGGGGCTGTCGCGCTCGCGCCGGCTCGGCACGTTGTCGGCGATGGGCACGGTGTCGAGGTGACCGGCCAGCACCACGCGCCGATCGAGACCGCGGTTCGTACGCGCCAAAACGCAGTTGCCGTGGCGTAGCACCTCAAAACCCTTGGTCTGCTCTCGCAGCGCCGCCTCGACGGCATCGGCAATCGCAGCCTCGTCGTGGCTTTCACTGGCGATGTCGACAAGCGCTGCAGTCAGTTCGATCGGATCGGCATGCAGGTCCAAGGCTGAGATGGTCACGGTGAACACCGTAGTCGCCGACCCGTGGCGGTCACGAGTCCCCCGATGTCCGAAATGTTCATGACCCGTCACCGGGGGCACGGATAACGTCGGTGACATGACGTCCTCCACATCACCTGTGCCGACCCTCAACGCGATCTCGATCGTTGTCGACGACATGGCCGCGACACTGGCGTTCTACCGCGCCTGCGGCCTCGACTTCCCCGACGACGCCGACACCGCCCCGCACGCCGAGACCACTGCCGCCGGCGGATTCCGGATCCTCTTCGACACCGCGGCCAGTGTGGCCACATTCAACCCCGGCTGGTCGGCTGCTGCCGGCGGCCAGCGCATCTCTCTGGCCTTCGAGTGCTCCGGCCCGTCGGAAGTCGACGCCAGATACGCGGCGTTGACCGCGGCCGGTCACACCGGCGAACTCGAACCGTTCGACGCTTTCTGGGGTCAGCGGTATGCGTCCCTCAAAGACCCGAACGGCAACGGCGTCGACTTCTACGCCGCGCTCGGCTGATCACCGAACTCCGCGGGTGATCGGTGCGTCACCGCCCGGAAGTCGCGGAACATGTGGGCATAGTCCGCGTATCCGCAGTGGTGCGCGGTGTCTGACAGAGCGTGGCCGCCGCGGATCCGCGCCATCGCAGTGTTGACCCGCAGGATCCGCTGCAATGACTTGGCGCCGAAACCGTAGTGATGTCGCGACCAGCGTTGCAGCTGGCGGGGACTGGCGTCGATCCGCTGCGCCACCTGCGTGATCGGGGCACCCGCCACCAGCAGCGCCGTGGCCGGCCACAGCCAGCCCGGCGGTGGCCTCAACTCGAGTTCGGCGGCCGCATGACGTTGCAACGCGGCGGCCCGATCGGTGGCTTCCGCCACCCGTTGGTGCAGACGCCGCGCCGGACCAGCTCCGGCAAGGGCGGCCAGATCGATCCGACTGTTCACCAATTCGTCTGCGGCACAACCGAGAACAAGTGGCGCGATTCCGGGATCAAAGCGCAGCGCCACCATCTCACCGGCGCCGGACGCGGTCACCGGGGACGTATCCGGGCCGGCGACGAGCAACCCACCGGGTGTCCAGATCAGGTCCATGCAGCCGTCGGGCAAGATCTCCGCCACCGGCAACACTGGTCGAGCTCCGCTCCGCTGCGTCTCCGCGGCTCCACCGGTCCGCGACCACACCGTCGCCGGGACCAGCATCGATCGCCACTCCTCATAGGTCGCCACGGAATCGCCAACTACTGGTCGAGCTCCGCTGCGCTGCGTCTCCGGTCCGACTGGTCGAGCTCCGCTACGCTGCGTCTCCGGCGACATGCTCTCCAGTATCCCGCCACCAAATGCCACGCGTAAACTCCTGCGCGTGACCAATGCATCTGGAGCCTCCGCAATCGGCATCGCCACCATCACCGACTCGGGCGCTGTGCTCGACACCTGGTACCCCTCACCCGAGCTGGGTGAAGTCGCCACGTCCGGGACCACCGAGCTCGCCGCCGACGAGACCCCCGCCGAGTTGACCTCGCTGGTCGGCACCGACACCGACCGCGGTGTGCGGACCGTCGCCGTCCGCACGTCGATCGTGCTCACCGACGCCCCGGCCGACGCCCACGACGCCTACCTGCGTCTGCACCTGCTCTCGCACCGGCTGGTCATCCCGCACGGCCTCAACATGGACGGCGTCTTCGGAAAGCTGTCGAACGTGGTGTGGACCAATTTCGGTCCGTGCGCGGTCGAGGGCTTCGAAGTGACCCGGGCCAAGCTGAAGGCCCGCGGCCAGGTGACCGTCAACGGCATCGACAAGTTCCCCCGCATGGTCGATTACGTTGTGCCGAGCGGAGTTCGGATCGCTGATGCCGGCCGGGTCCGCCTCGGAGCGCATCTCGCCGAGGGCACCACCGTGATGCATGAGGGTTTCGTGAACTTCAACGCAGGCACCCTGGGTGCGTCGATGATCGAGGGTCGCATCTCGGCCGGTGTCATCGTCGGCGACGGCTCGGACGTCGGTGGTGGCGCCTCGACGATGGGCACCCTGTCCGGGGGCGGCAAAGAGATCATCTCCCTGGGTAAGCGCTGCCTGCTCGGCGCAAACTCCGGCTGTGGCATCGCCCTCGGCGACGACTGCGTCATCGAGGCCGGCCTCTACGTCACCGCAGGCAGCAAGGTCACCGGCCCGGACGGCACCGTCATCAAGGCGCGTGACCTGTCCGGCAAGAGCAACCTGCTGTTCCGCCGCAACAGCACCACCGGTGCCGTCGAGGTCGTGCCGTGGAAGGGCGACGGCATCGAGCTCAACGCCATCCTGCACGCCAACTGATCGCCCCACCCGAATTGGCTGCGCCCACCGGCAATTGCCGGTGGGCGCAGTGAATTCAGGTGGGTGTGGCCGCAGATTCGGGAACGGTGCAGGTCAGGCGGACAGTCGCTCGGCCGCCGCAGCGATCCGTTCGTCGGTCGCGGTGAGTGCCAGCCGCACGTGGCGGGTTCCGCGGGGACCGTAGAACTCACCCGGCGCCGCCAGGATGCCGCGGTCGGCGAGCCAATCGACGGTCGCGCGACTGTCTTCATCGCGGGTGGCCCACAGGTACAGGCCGGCCGCTGATTCGTCGATGCGCAGTCCGGCACCGAGCACTGCCGCGCGCAGGACCTCGCGGCGGGCCCGGTAACGCTCACGCTGCGCTGCGGTGTGGGTGTCGTCATCCAGTGCCGCGGCCATCGCACCCTGCACGGGGAACGGCACGATCAGGCCCGCGTGCTTGCGGACTGCGAGCAGTTCACCGATCAGGGCCGGGTCGCCTGCGAGGAAACCGGCCCGGTAGCTCGCCAGGTTCGAGGTCTTCGACAGCGAGTGAACGGCCAGCAACCCGGTGAAATCACCGTCGGTGACCCGTGGATCGAGGATCGACACAGGCTCGTCATCCCAGGCCAGGCCCAGGTAGCACTCGTCGGAGACGACGATCGTGCCGCGTTCGCGCGCCCACTGCACCACTTTGCGCAAATGCTCGACGGGCAGCACCTTGCCGGTGGGATTGGACGGCGAGTTCAGATAGATGAGTGCGGGGGTGCTCGGTCCGAGCTGGGTCAGGGAATCGGCACGAACCGGTCGAGCGCCGGCCAGCAACGCCCCGACTTCGTATGTCGGATAAGCGATCTCCGGAATGACAACGTCGTCACCGACACCGATGGCGAGTGCGGCAGGCAAACCGGCGATGACCTCTTTGGTGCCGATCACCGGCAGAATCATCGAGTTGTCGAGGCCGGTGACCCCGTGCCGTCGCGCCAACGATTCGCAGGCCGCGGTCCGGACCATGGCGGTACCGATGGTGACCGGGTAGCCGGGGAAGTCCGAGGCCGCGTACAGCGCATCGCGAATCAGCGGGTCCACCGGATCGACCGGGGTACCCACCGAGAGATCAACAATGCCGCCGGGATGCCTACTGGCACGTTCCTTGGCCTCGACGAGGGTGTCCCACGGAAACACGGGCAACCGCGACGACACCGGGGTCCGGCCACGCATCGACGGCATCGCTGGTGTCATTCCTCGGTGTTCATGGGTGGCAGAGCCTTCACAAACGGCGAGTCGTAGGCGACCTTGCCCAGTTTGGCGGCACCACCCGGTGAACCGAGATCGTCGAAGAAGTCGACGTTGGCGTTCACGTACGGCTCCCACTCATCCGGCACATCGTCTTCGTAGAAGATCGCCTCGACCGGGCACACCGGTTCACAGGCACCACAATCGACGCACTCGTCGGGCTGGATGTAGAGCATCCGTTCACCCTCGTAGATGCAGTCGACGGGGCATTCCTCCACGCAGGCCTTGTCCAGGACGTCAACGCAAGGCTCAGCGATGATGTATGTCACCGACAACCCCTCCTCACCAATTCAGTTCAGTGCGCGTGGGCTGTACGCGCTCAAAAGCGGGCACGCCTTACGAACTCGAAGGACGACGGCTGCCCGCTTGTCGCCTTCCAGTATCCGGGTCGCCGATTCCAAGTCAAAACCGGCCCCACCACCTCAGCACCGGGCGACGACGTTTGCTGCCGTGGACGGGCGTTGGTTCAAATCAGAGAGGGCGTAAATCTCGACCGGAACATGTTGAAAAGGCACTGTGGTGAGCGTGACCGTGCGACCGAATCTCCAGTGGAACCGAATGTGTTGTTGCTGACTGCAACATCGCCCCTCATTCGAACCTCTTCCAGGAGCCCCACACCGCATGACCTCCACCCTGTCCCGGCCGTCTGCTGCCGGATTTCCCAACCGCCACCTGCCGACGCGGCTGCGACCCGCTGACCTGCTGCGTCTGACAGATCAGAGTGCCTCCGACGTGCTCGACGGCACCTACGACCATCTTCTGCCGAAACGCTGGGACCGCGAGAATCGCTGGGCCACGCGATTGCACTACGACGACGACGTCGACGTCTGGCTGATCAGCTGGACCCCGGACGAGTCGACTGATCTGCACGACCATGCCGGCTCCCTCGGTGCGTTGACCGTGCTCTCCGGCGCACTGACCGAATACCGCTGGACCGGCAGCCAACTGCGGGCCCGCACGCTCGACGAAGGCGATCAGGCCTCATTCCCGCTCGGCTGGGTGCACGACGTGGTCCGCAACCCGAACCTCCCGGTCACCAGCGAGCCCACCCTGAGCGTCCACGCCTACTCCCCGCCGCTGACCGCGATGTCCTACTACGAGGTCACCGACGCGCAGTCACTTCGCCGGACCAAGACGGTTCTCACCGATGGCGGCGCGGCATGAATGTGCAGTCACTCGGCCGCACGAAGACCGTTCTCACCGACGGTGGGGCAGCATGAGCGCTGTGACCACCATCGACGATCTCCTGCTCCGGGCCCGGGCCGGTCTCGACCGGATCAACGCCCCGGATCTACCGGCCGCACTCGCGGGCGGTGCACTGGTCGTCGACATCCGCCCTGCGGCGCAGCGGGCCGCCGAAGGTGAGTTCGACGGCGCATTGGTGATCGAGCGCAACGTCCTGGAATGGCGCCTCGATCCGGCATCCGATGCGCGGATCCCCGAAGCCGTCGACCACGACGTCCCGTGGGTCGTGATCTGTTCGCAGGGCTACACCTCGAGTCTGGCCGCGGCGTCGCTGCAACTACTCGGATTACACCGTGCCACCGACGTGATCGGCGGCTACGAGGCGCTGGTCGCCGCGGGCATCAGCGGAATCTCGCGGTAGTCAAACACTCGCGGTGGTCAGACCACTTCGCGGACAACGGCATCCGATGCCCGTCGGAGAGCGCCGGACTCCCCGATGTAACTGGCGACCGCACCGACCAGGGGCAGTCCGGACAACAGCCGCCACGGCTGTTTCGACGACGGCCGTCGCTCCAGTTCACCGAGAACCGCACGCGATTTCTCGAGACCGGTCCACATCTCCTTCACCAGCGCGTCGTTTTCGGCGCTGCGTTCGCTGCCTTCGGTCTCGCCGGTCAGCAGCGTCCGCGAATTCAGGGTTCGGCGGCACAGGACCTCGGCCAGCAGGTCGGTCTGGCGATACCGGTCGTCGATGCCGTAGGCGCGGGCGACCGCACACAGCAGGATCGCCTGGTGACCGAATCCGAGCACGGTCTGAATCGGCAAGCGGTTCACCAGCGCACCGAAGACACCCGGGTACGCCACTCCAACAGTTGTGATGGCTCCGACCCGGCCGATCCACCAATTGCGACGCTGGTCCGGCGTCCAGTCGGCCCACTTCGAGGTACCCGGTAATCCGGTGGCATCGGCTGCCCACACCAAGGGGCCGTCGATGGTGCCGATGACCTTGGCGACCAGCGCCTCGTCAGATTCGTCAGATTCTCGCTGGGCACTGTCGAACGTTCGCCCTTTGATGCCGAGCGGGTCACTGTCGACCGCATCGAGGAGCAGATCGATCACTCCGGTGGCTTGGTGGAGCATGCGCGCAACATCGTTGTCCGAGAGCGCTTTCACTGGCGGCAGCGGAAGTTTCATGCGGTATGCAGACCTTCGTCGACCGGCTCCCGGTCGTCGCCCGATTCGTTCCACGGACGACCGGTCGGCAGCACATCGGCAGCCAACCCGGTCACCGGATCGGCCAGTGCCCACACGTGGTCGCTGATCCGCTCGTCGATCCACGGGGCGCCCGCCAAGACGTATCTGGGTTGGGCCGCAACACGTTCGGTCAGGACATAACCTGTCTCGGCGGTGATCGTGGCCAGCGAATCCAGATGAGGCCAGGGCCGTTCCGGATTGACGTGGTCGGGGGTCAGTGGCGACACCCCACCCCAGTCGTCGACGCCTGCACCGACCAGCGCCGCACATTCGGCACGCGACACCAGGTTCGGAGGGGCTTGAATCCGCATTCCCGGGCCCAGGATGATCCGGGCCACCGCGACCGCTGCCAAGAATTCGTCGAACTCGGCATCGGCGACGCCGCGCATCGCGGTATCGGGTTTGGCCCGAAAATTCTGGACGATCACTTCCTGGATATTGCCGAAAGCCTGCTGCACCTTGTGCAATTCGATCAGAGAATCAGCACGTTCGGTGAGGTTCTCCCCGATGCCGACAAGGATGCCCGTGGTGAACGGGACCGAGAGCCGGCCCGCGTCGACGAGCACCCGCTTGCGGACCTCGGGGTCTTTGTCGGGGCTGCCGTAGTGCGCATTGCCCTTGTCGGTGAAGAGTCGCCGCGCGGTGGTCTCGAGCATCATGCCCATCGAGGGTGCAACCGGTTTGAGTAGGGCCATCTCCTCGGCACTCATCACACCGGGATTGAGATGCGGCAGCAGCCCCGTCTCCTCGAGCACCCGGATCGCGGCGGCCCGTACATAGTCCAGCGTCGAGGTGTACCCGCGCTCGGTGAGCCATTGCCGGGCTTCCGGCCATCGCTCCTCGGGACGGTCACCGAGCGTGAACAACGCCTCTTTGCAACCCATCTCGGCGCCGCTGCGGGCGATCTCGAGTACTTCCTCGATCTCCAGGAACATGCCCTGGCCGTCGCGGGCCAGCTTGCCCGGCACCGTGACGAACGTGCAGTAGTGGCACCGATCCCGGCACAGCCGTGTGAGCGGGATGAACACCTTGCGCGAGTAGCTGATCTGACGCTCGCGGCCTTCGGCGATCAGTCCGGCGTCACGGATACCCGCCGCGATCGCGCAGAGTGCGGCCAGTTCGTCCCCGCGGGCCGCGAGCAGGGTCGCAGCCCGGTCGACATCGAGTTCGATGCCCTCCTCCACCTGGGCGAGCACCTGCCGGATCGCATCGCCATCAGGGCGCACCTCCTCCGCGGCTCCGGTGACGCGCGGCGGCATGGCGGGATCAGGCAGCAATATCCGATCCGGTGTCTCGAGGACTTCGGGGATCTTGGAGGTCACGCTTTAGATAATGCGTCATCGGCGCCGGATCATTCCCCCGACCCCTTCACCACCGGCTTCGTAGCGGCCGTGGCATCGGACTCTGGGTCGGGAACCAAGCCGGCAAACGCGGCGAACACCGGCACCACCAGACCCAGGCCGAGGAGCAGGAACACCGTCAGATCCTGCGGCACCACGATGTCACCCCCGGGACCTCCCGCGGCCAACACAAAGAACGCGATCATGAAGGCGATCAATGCGCCGAAGCGGGCGAACCCTTCGACCAGGGTGGCGCTGCACCACAGCAGGATGTAATTGGCGATCGCCGCGAGCACCGCGCTGATGGGGAACGGCACCGACCCGATGTGCAGCGGCAGAAACGCGAGGGCGAGGACGCCGACCAGGAAGCCGTCGACCCACAGCAGACCCAGCAGGGCCCAGCGCATCCCGACTGAATTCATCACGGTCGTGGCCATCACAGACCACCGAAGAGGTCTGTTTCCCGCCCGGACTCATCGGTCGGTCCCTGCTCCCCGGCGACCAGCATGAAATGTTCCTCGGCAAAAATCGGCTGGATGATGTTGTTCGACAGCGCATATTCGGTGCCCGACGCGGACACCGTCACCTGCGTTGCGTGGGCGCTCAGCGCCCGCACCTTGCGATCGTAGACCTCACGGACGTCGATGGCGGTGGTGATCTCCGCATCCGAATGACTGGGCAGCTCCCCCGGTGCCGGCATCCGCCAGCCCTTCGGGACCCGCGCGGCGGCCGCGGCCAGGCCGTCATCGAGTGCGGATTTCTCGGTGACGGTCCAGTAGAGCTTCGACACCGACCAGCCCTGCTCACCGGTGGCCGCGAGTTCAACGGCCGCGTGAGCGATGGCGTGGACCTGGATGTGGTCGGGATGACCGTAGCTGCCAACGGGGTCGTATCCGACGACCACCTGTGGACGCAGTTCGCGGATCAGGTCGGCCAGCACCTGCGCCGGCTTCTCGGTGCCCGCGGCGATGAAGGCACGCTTGTGCTCGTTCGATGGTGCGCCCGACATCCCGGAGTCCCGCCAGCGACCGGCGCCACCGAGGAACTTCGGTTCCACCGGGGCAAACGGATCGGGGCTCAGTTCGGCCAACGCGTCGGTCAGCTCCATGATCCGGTAGCCACCGAGCTGATCGGCGCCGCCGTCGGCGACCAGTCCACTCCACCGGTCACCGATCACCTCGCCCTCCTCGCCAAGCGTGCAGGTGAGCACGGTGACCTCGGCGCCGGCGTCGAGATATGTGGCGATCGTGCCGCCGGTGGTGATGGTCTCGTCATCCGGGTGGGCATGAACGAGCAACAGACGATTCATGGATTTCGGGTTCGCTTTCAGTTACCGGTCTGCTGGCGCCAGAGGGCGGAGTCACCGTAGATGCCGGTCTGCACCGGACCGGTGACCGGGACGCCGGCGACAAGAGGAGAGACGGCGGTGGTCAGAACATCCTGATACACCGGCAGATACACCGAGCGTTCATCGAGCAGGCGCTGAGCGGTGCGCAGATCCTCTGCCGGATCCTCCGCCGAGATGGCGCGAGTCGCGATCTCCTGCAATTCGGGGTCACACAGGCCCGAGACATTGCTCGTGTAACGCGGTTCGTTGCGTTCGGCCTCTTCGGTTTCCGACGTCGGGGCCTGTGAAGAGGTGGCCGATGGCTCCGGGGCCGACGTGTTCGACGGCTCGCTGTCCGAGTCCGGCGATGCACTCGTCTCGGTGGATTCTTCGGTGCTCAGACATTCGGTGTTCGACGCGAGCGCGGTGGCCGGTGATTCACCGGCCCGGCTCCAGCCCACCACCAGATCGACGTCTCCGCCGGTCAGGCTCGAGCTGTACAACTCGGCGGTCGACATCGCGACACTCGTGGCACGGATTCCCGCGCGGTTCAGTTGGTCGACGATGTTGGCCGCCGCAGCGCCCGTCCGAAGATCGCCGGTGACCGAGCCGACCCGGACCACCAGCGGCTGCCCGTCGCCCTGCTCGACCGGCTGTGTGCCGGCGGGCAGCGTCGGCAGATCGCTCGGCGCGGTCGTCGATGTCACCTCGGTGGTGGTCGTCGTGGTCGTGGGCGCCGCGCTGGTGCTCGGTGCGCCGGAAGAAGTGGGCGGATCGGGTTGCGGTGTCGCCGGGCCGCGCTGGTATCCCGCTGCGGCCAGCCACCCTTCGATCTGCTCGGGGGAAACCGCCGGACGCGCCACCGGGTAGTAACCCGGGTCGGACGGCGCGTAGACGGAGTTGGTGTCCGGGAGTACCTCGGTGTCGTCGGCGGCGGCGAACGTCACCAGTCCGGTGTCGATGGTTCCCAGAACCGCACGGCGCAGGTCGATGTTCGACATCGACTTCGTGCGGGTGTTGACCGTCATGCCCAGGGTTCGGGATTGCGCGACGCGGCCGGTCAGTACCCCACCGATGCTGCCGAGGGTGGCGCCGAGTGCCTCGCCGGCGCTGACCGCCACGACCCGGGTGTCGCCGGAGCGCATCGAATCGGCCAGTTGGCTGGTGGTTCCCGCGCGGCGCAAGGTCATCCGGTCGACGCCGGCGGGGGTCAGCCAGAACCTGTCGTTGCGGATCAGCCGGACCTCGTCACGACTGTGGTCGATGCCGCTGATCGTGAAGGGCCCACCGGAGGCCGGGAAACCGCTGTCCATGCCGGTCTGGAAGCCACCGGGCGCGCCTTTGAGGACGTGCGAGGGCAGCAGGTCGTTGAACAGTTCACGCCACGCCGGGTACGGCGCCGCGAACGTCGCGGTGACCTCTTTGCCGCCCGCGGAGCTGCGGACGTCGGTGATCATGCGGTAGCCGGCAGGTGCGGTCACGTTGGGCTGCCGGGACATCTGCTGCCAGAGGTAGATGAAATCCTCTGCGGTGATCGGCAATCCGTCCGACCACTGCGCGTCTTCGTGGATTTTGTAGGTGACCGCGAACGGGTCGGTACCGGTGACCTCGGCGCTGGTCAGCAACGCCTCGTCCATCAGCCACGCGACCCGGCCGTCCTGCGCTGTCGGCCGAAACGAACTCGGCAGGGTCATCGCCGCGACTGCGGTGGTGACCGCCGACTGGTCGGCGGCCAGATGCGGATTGAACCCGTTGCCGATCGAGTCGGTTGCCACGTAGAGCACCCGGCCCGAGGGCTCGGCGGGCTCCGGCGGGACCGAGTTCGTCTGCTGAACCGGCGGCGGCGGATCAGCGACGCATGCTGTCAGGAACAGCAGGCAGGACAGCGCGACCGCGGCCATCGGAGTCGCTGTTGTCCGTCGTCTACCCAAAACCCGATTCCTCTGTCCGCCGGTCAAGATCAGTGCGCCATCGGCGGTCGGTACTCGACCGCCGATGGCGTCCTTCTAGCTCACGCTCTGGTTACGAGACTTCGTCTTTGACCGCTCGCGGGCGCGGGTGTTGGAGTCGAGATTGACCTTGCGCACCCGGACCACCTCAGGAGTGACCTCGACACACTCGTCGTCGGTACAGAACTCCATCGCGGCTTCGAGCTCGAGCTTGATGGGCTTGGCCAGGGTCTCCATCACGTCGGCGGAGGACTGACGCATATTGGTCAGCTTCTTCTCCTTGGTGACGTTGATGTCGAGGTCTTCCATACGCGGGTTGATACCGACGACCATGCCCTCGTAGGTGTCCGCGCCCGGCTCGACGAAGAACGTTCCACGATCGGCGAGCTGGATCATCGCGAACGGGGTGACCGTTCCGGACCGGTCGGAGACCAGCGAACCGGTGTGGCGGGCGCGGATCTCGCCGGCCCACGGGCCGTAGCCGTCGAACACGGCGTTGGCGATACCGGTACCGCGGGTCTCGGTGAGGAAGTCGGTACGGAAACCGATCAGGCCACGCGACGGAACGATGAACTCCATGCGGACCCAGCCACTGCCATGGTTGGCCATGTCGCCCATCCGGCCCTTGCGGGCGGCCAGCAGCTGCGTGACCGCACCGAGGTACTCCTCGGGGACGTCGACGGTGAGGTGCTCGAACGGCTCGTGCAGCTTGCCGTCGACCTGCTTGGTGACCACCTGGGGCTTGCCGACGGTCAGCTCGAAGCCTTCACGACGCATCTGCTCGACGAGGATGGCCAGCGCTAGCTCACCACGGCCCTGGACCTCCCAGGCGTCCGGACGACCGATGTCGAGGACGCGCAGCGAGACGTTACCGACCAGCTCGCTGTCGAGGCGGTCCTTGACCATGCGCGAGGTGAGCTTGTGGCCCTTCACGCGGCCGACCATGGGCGAGGTGTTGGTGCCGATGGTCACCGAGATGGCCGGCTCGTCAACGGTGATACGCGGCAATGCGATGGGATGGTCGATGTCGGCGAGGGTGTCACCGATCATGATCTCCGGCATACCTGCCACAGCCACGATGTCGCCGGCAACGGCGACTTCCGCGGGGGTTCGCGCAACGCCGACGGTGACAAGCAGCTCGGTGATCTTGGCGCGCTCGGTGACGGGCTGGCCGTCGACCTCACGTAGCCAGGCGACGGTCTGGCCCTTCTTCAGGGTGCCGGCGTAGAGGCGGACCAGCGCGAGCCGGCCGAGGAACGGCGAGGCGTCGAGGTTGGTGACGTGGGCCTGCAGGGGCGCGTCGAGATCACCCTTGGGGGCAGGCACATACGACAGCAAAAGATCGAACAGGGCGTCGAGGTTCTCGGCATCGGGAACCTGACCGTTCTCGGGAGCAACGGTGCTGGCGACTCCGGCACGGCCCGATGCGTAGAGAACCGGCAGATCGAGAGCGAGTTCGGCAGCTGCGGCGGCCTCGTCATCGACGTCCGACGCCAGGTCGAGGAGCAAGTCGTGGCTCTCTTCGACAACCTCGGCGATGCGGGCGTCGGGACGGTCGGTCTTGTTGACCAGCAGGATCACCGGCAGCGACGCGGCCAGGGCTTTACGCAGCACAAAGCGGGTCTGCGGCAGCGGGCCTTCAGAGGCGTCGACCAACAGCACCACGCCGTCGACCATCGACAGGCCCCGCTCGACCTCACCACCGAAGTCGGCGTGGCCGGGGGTGTCGATCACGTTGATGACAACCTCGGTGCCGTCGGGCTGCCGACGGTGCACCGCGGTGTTCTTCGCGAGAATGGTGATGCCCTTCTCGCGCTCGAGGTCGCCCGAGTCCATGACCCGGTCGACGAGTTCCGCTCGTTCTTCGAACACTCCCGATTGCCGCAGCATCGCGTCAACCAGGGTCGTTTTCCCGTGGTCGACGTGCGCAACAATCGCAACGTTGCGGAAATTGGGGGCAGAAGTCACTGAAGTTCTCCGGACGTGAAGTGGGCATGTCAAAACAGTCGAGCCTGGTGCTCAAACCACACAAGGATACGTGGTCCCGCAATGAGAGCGGCGTCACAATCCACTGAAGCCCACAAATTAAGGTGGTGCTAACCTAACTTTCCACTAGGTGCGGGACCTTTGGAAGGCGGATACATGGGCAAGAAGAAGGCGGCAGATGTCTGCGAGATGAAGCCGAAAAAGAAGTGCTGCCGCAGTTCAACCCGTTGCCTTCGCTGCCCGGTTGTGATCCACAAGATGCAAAAATACTCCTCTGCGGGCCTGTCGAACAAAGAGCTGACCAAAGCCCTCAAAAAAGTTCGATCACGCGCCGCCTGAGCCCCTCGCCACCACATCGGACCTCATCAGCGGAGCATCGCGATCAGGTCGCCCAGCCACACCGCATCGGCAGGTACCAGCTCCCCGTCGCCGGCCATCCGCCGGAGGTCGTCGGCATCCACCCAGCCGACGGCAGAGTGTTCATGCGGATGCGGCCGGCCGGCGAGCAGTGTCGCGGCCATCGCGACCAGAACCAGATCTGTACGCAGCGGTACGGGCTCTCCGATCTGGCCGGCGACCGCGACCGTGATCCCCAACTCTTCGGCGAGTTCACGCTCGAGCGCCTGGGCCCGGGTCTCCCCTACCTCGACCTTGCCCCCTGGCAGCTCCCACAACCCGGCCACCTCGGCCGGATACGTGCGCTGAGCAAGTAGCAACCGACCTTCGCTGATGACCGCACCGGCCACGACCTCACGCATTGCGGCCCGCTGTTCCCTGTTCCTCAACCGTCTCGATGAGTGATTTGGCGGGCGGACCGGAGATGATGGCGATCCGGCTGCGGTCGAGCGCGATCGAGACCTGATCGTCGACCGCGAGCCGCGGATCTCCGACAGCATCGACATCCAGACCGGCGACCGTCACCCGCACCCGGGTCCCCTCGGGCAGTGATGCCACATGCCGGACGACGCCGCCGACGCCGCCTGCCCCGTCGACTAACGGTGTGGCCAGGACCGCCTCGGGGCGCAGTCCGACCCGGACGGCGCCGTCGGGCAGATCGACCGCAACACGACCGAGCGGGCTCTGCAGAACACCCGCGGAGATGTTTGCTTCGCAGACCGTCGTGCAGCCGATGAACTGCGCGATCCGCTCGGTCCGCGGTGCACGCCAAAGCTTTTCGGGATGATCGTCCTGGACGATCCGGCCGCCGTCCATCACCGCGATGCGATCGGCCATCATCGCGGCCTCGGAATGGTCGTGGGTCACCACGATGGTCGGAGTGCCGGTGGCACCGATGATCGCGGCGATCTGCAGCGCGAGGCGATCACGCAACTGCCGGTCGAGCGCAGAGAGCGGCTCGTCCAGTAGGAGCAGCCGGGGTCGTGGAGCCAGCGCACGGGCGAGCGCCACCCGCTGTTGCTGACCACCGGACAGCTCGGCCACCTTCCGGCTGCCGAGGCCGGGCAGGTCGACCAGATCGAGTAGCTCGGCCACGCGGCGTGCGATGGCGGGCTTGCGCCAGCGTCGGACCCGCAGTCCGTATCCGACATTGTCGGCGACGCTGCGCCCGGGGAGCAGCTGACCGTCCTGGAACACCACCCCGAAGTCGCGACGGTGGGTCGGGGTCGGCGCGAGATCGATCCCGTCGAACGTGATCGTTCCCGCGGACAACGGCTCCAGACCGGCGATGGCACGGATCAGTGTCGACTTGCCACATCCGGACGGCCCCAGCAACGCCGTGATGGTCGCTCCCCCGGTCCCGATCGAAAGATCCAGATCGTCGATGATCACTTCTGATCCATAACTCACTGTCACAGAGGATAATTCGAGCATCTAGAACTCACCTCCCTCGTCCCGGCGGACGACCTCGATGAGGGCCACCACCACCGCGGTCACCACCAGCATCATCACCGAACAGGCCATCGCAGTGCCGAAGTTACCCGCTCCGGGACGCGACAGTGACGTGCCGATCAGCACCGGCACCGTGGTGGTGTCGGGCCGCGCCACGAAGCTGGTGGCGCCGAACTCACCGATCGCGATCACAAACGCGAAACCGGTCGCCGCACAGAGCGCTCTGGAGATGATCGGGAGATCAACGGTGCACCAGACCCGCAGGGGCCCGGCACCGAGGGTTGCCGCCGCCTGCCGAAGCCTCAGATCGACCAGACCCATCGCCGGTACCAGGATGCGGATCACGAGCGGCGTCGCGATCAGCGCCTGCACGGCCGGAACAACAGCCGGCGAGTTCGCGACCTCACGAGGCATCGAGGTCAGGATCACCAGATAGCCCAGACCGACCGTGACGGCGCTGACGCCCAGCGGGAGCATCGCAACCCCCGTCGCGACCCCACCGAACACGCCACGGGCACGGGAGAGAGCCAGTGCCCCGAGCAGACCGAGGACCAGCGCGATCACGGTCGCCCAGAGCGCGCTGATCAGGGAGTACTGCATGGTCTCCCAAGGGGTTTCACCGTTGATCGGTTCCGTCAGCGCCCGGTAGCCGTCCAGATTCCAGCTTCCACCGACCGTGGGCCGGACCGAACGCCAGACCAGGACGGCAGGCGGGGCCAGCAGTACGACCAGGACGAACGCGACGATGGCGCCGACCACCACGCGCTGCGCCCCTTGCGGTCGACGGCGACGACGGGGGGCACCGACTCCCCGGGCCCGGCTGCTCAACACCGCGCTGATCGCGACCACCACCGCGACCACGAGGATCTGGATCATCGACAGGGCCACGGCAGCAGGCAGTTTGAAGAATCCGATGGCCTGCCGGTAGATCTCGGTCTCGATGGTGTTGTACCGGCCGCCACCGAGGATGAGGACCACGCCAAAGCTGGTGGCGCAAAACAGGAAAACCACCGACGCTGCCGACGCGATCGCCGGGGCGAGGGCCGGGAGCGTGACCGTTCGCAGCACGTGCAGGCGGTCGGCACCCAGCGTCCGAGCGGCCTGTTCGGCACGCGGATCGAGCTGACCCCAGACCGAACCGACGGTGCGCACCACAACCGCAACGTTGAAGAACATGTGCGCCAACAGGATCGCCCACACCGACGATCCGATGTCGAGCCAGCCGAGCGGGCCACGGTCGCCGAGTAGTGCGGTGAACGCGACCCCCACCACCACGGTGGGCAGCACAAAGGGAATGGTGACGATGACCCGTATCGCCAGCGCTCCCCGCAGTTCGAAGTTTGCCAGAACCCAAGCCACCGGCAGGCCGACGATCAAGGTGAGCACGGTGCTCGCCGCGGCCTGGGCAACGGTGAACCACAACAGATGTGCGGCATTGGCATCGTCGAGCAACCCGATGAGATCGATGCCCGAGCCATCGCCGAACGCACGTACGGCCAGAGCGACCAGCGGCCACCCGAACATCACCCCCACGAACACCAGCGGAAGCGCGCCCGCGGCGGCCACGATGCCCGCTCCGGACCCCCACCTTGAGGGTGGGTGCCGGGTGGTTGCGCGAAGGGGCACCGCGGTCAGCGACCCATGACGGTGCGCCACTCCTGCTGCCAGGCTTCCCGGTTCTCGGCGATGACCTCCAGCGGCATCGTGGCAGCAGACTCGGGCTGGGGTGCGAATTGCGCCCAGTCGGCAGGCAGCGGCGTTCCGGTACGAACGGGGTAGACGTACATCGATTCGGGCAGAGCTGCCTGTACCGGTTCGCTGAGCAGGAAGTCGACCACCTGCTGGGCGCCGTCGACGTTCTCCGCGCCGCGCAGGACGCCTGCATACTCGATTTGCGCGAAGCACGTGTTCAGCAGGGCCTTGGTGGTCGGCAGGAAGGCAGGCGACGACGCATACGACACCACGATGGGTTTGCTGCCCTGCCCCTCCCCGGCGGTGAACTCCTGGTTGTAAGCCTCGGTCCAGCCGGGGGCCACGCTCACGTCGTTGGCGCGCAGGCGCTCCCAATATCCTTCCCATGCACCATCGGCCGGATAGGCGGCGATCGTCGCGAGCAGAAATGCCATGCCGGGTGACGAGGTGGCCGGGTCCATCACCACGGTCAACCCCTTGTACCGGGCGTCGGTCAGATCTTCGAGGTTCGCGGGTGGTGCGACGTCGCGTTCGGTGAACCAATCGGTGTCGACGTTGACACACACGTCGCCGCGGTCGATCGCGGTCAGCCGATTGGGTTCGCCGAGCGCGTATTGCTGCGGTCCGAGATTGTTGTCCGGACTCGTATAGGGCTCGATCGCGTCGGCGTCGAGGACCCGGGAGGCAAAGGTGTTGTCGATGCCGTAGACGACATCACCCCGGGGTGAGCCGGCGGTGAGCGCGATCGACGACGACAGCTGTCCGGCGTCTGCTTCCCGGACCACCTTGAGGGTCAGCCCGGTCTCGTCCTCGAACGAGGCCAGCAGTTCGTCCGGTAGCGCGAAGGAGTCGTGGGTCAGCAGGACCACCTCGTCCGAGGAACCGGAATCGCCACATGCAGTCAGGACACCGGCCCCGACCGATAATGCAACGAGCGCTGCGGCGAGCTGTATTCGTCGAAGCATCGACCCTCCAAGTGGGTTTGTTCAGTGAGAACAGCGGGCCTGGTTCCCTGCATCGCGTGTTCGTTCTGTCTTCGTGAATCTAAGCAGGCCCGGGGAGGTTGTCCGGAAGCGGAGCGTGACGATCACATCTGATGCGCCATCAGCGACTTTCGGATCAGGCCGACTCTTCCTTCGTGCCCTCAATGTGACATCACAATTGCATCACCGGCACCACTGGTAACTCCAGTCACACGGTATGGTCCCAGGGCGACGAGAACAGGTCCGCCTACTGGCTAGGGCTACTGGCGGCAGAAGAATGAAACGGTTACCGTCAGCACGGCGATAGAGATGTTGAGCCGTGATCAGTCGGGCTCCACGCGAGATGGGACACCACGAACAGTGCTTTTGAATCAGCAGGCAGACCGCAGCCGCGGGCGCTTCCGCAAGGCCTCGACAGGCCTGAATGTCCGCCGCGCGGTCACGACCGTGGCCATCGCCGCCACAGCGGCGCTGACACTGCCCGCTGTCGCATCCGCTGACGAAGCCGCGTTCCCGCCGATACCCGCCAACCTCGAGATCGACGAAGCCACCTTGCAGTCGCTCGGCGCGTTTGTGCCGGCCATCATCGGTTCGGTCGCCACCCCCGGTGCCGACGGCAAGGTCGATGCCAGCCTGCTCTCCAACGCCAAGGTGCTCGCGGCCGATCCGGCGCTACCGCCAGAACTCGCCGTGATCTGGGACAAGGTCGTCAGCTTCCTCGACGGCTCCGGCGGCGGCGGCCCGGACATCCCGTCCGGCCCGGGCGCACCGGTCATCCAGCAGTTCCTCTACCCGACCATCGGCCAGGGCTGCATCCCCGGCGGCAACTCCATCGGTTCCGCACTGGTGACCGCCGGACCGCAGCAGGCGCCGGCCCCCGGCCCCAAGAAGGGCGAGGCCGGATACGTCTACACCAGCCTCGGCACCGGCCCGGCACTGAACAACGACGCTGCTCCGCTGACCGTTGCCTGGATCAACATCGACACCGGCCAGACCGGACAGCAGAACCTGCGCCGCAATGACCGGATCAATGCCGCAGACGGCCCCGGAACCTTCACCACGGTCGTGAAAACCGGTCAGGGCCGCGTGATTTCGGCAATCTACGGCAACGTGACCACCAAGACCGAGGACAAGACCGTGAGCTGCACGATCGTTCCCACAGTCGGACTGGCCGTCATCTAGCCACCGGAGTACTCCACAGCAGGCGTCGACCTTCGGGTCGGCGCCTGTTTTTTGTGGCCCGTCACACTCCACCGGCCACACCAGATCTGTTGATGCACAGCCGAACACCGGAACGGTCGCGGTTGAGTCACAGGTTGAACTCGCAACTTGCACAGAGCTCCCACACCGTGGTCTTGTGTAACAAGAGCACCATTGGTCACACCTGTCACAGACGTAACAGGTGCGACCCCGCGTCTGTCCAAGGAGATCCATGCCCAGCTCAACGATGTTTCGCCGCAGCGCCGCCACACTGGCGGTTGTGGCGTTCGCCGCCCTGCTGTCCCCGGCCGTAGCCGGCGCAGAACCGGTCGCACCCGAGACGGCCACGCTGACCGCGCCGAACCAGATCCCCGGCGACGACGCACTGACGGCCGCGATCGCCGAGCTCGGAAAGTCTGCGGGCGATCCCGCCGCCCTGGCCGCTGCGAAGGCACTCCTGGGAGGCACCTCGCAGATCGAGTCCACACCGGCCGCCGAGCTCACCGCGACGCCGGTCGCAGACGCCACCGACATCGCCGGGTCACTGGCAGCGGCCGATGAGGCCCTGCGCAAACTGGGCATCCAATCCTTCATCAACCCCACCGTCGCCTTCAACTGTGTCGAGGCCACCGAGGACAACCCATTCGGACTCGTGCCCGCCGTCGGCGGCGCCGCACCCGGCCCGTATGTCATCCCCGGAGTGAAGATCCCGGACCTGTTCAAAAGCCTGATTCCCGCGACCTTCTCACCCAACATCGTGGACGACGGTGAAACGCTGTTCGGCTTCTTCCCGTCCGGGATCACCGCCGACGGCGAAGCCACCGGCATGCAGGTCGCCTGGTTCAACGTCAACACGCTCCAGGGCGGGTTCGAGGACATGGCCCCGGTGGGCACCACGATCGTCGACAAATTGATCGAACAGGTCAAGAAGGTCCGAAACCTGACCCCCGGCGAAGAAGCAACGGTTCGCGCTTTCATCAACCCTGCGACAAAGGCCATGAGCCTGCCCGGTTCACGACTGGCCCCGGTCGAGACCGGCAACGGCACCGTGCTTTCCGCCGTATTCGGCACCGTGCAGAACGGTAGCCGCAGTTGTTTCTTCCTCCCGATGATCGGGATCACGCAGGTTTAGTCCGCGTACGCGGACCTTGGTAGGAGAAGTAGTCATGAAGAGTGTTCACAAGCAAGCACTACGCCGGATCGGTACCCGCAGCCTCACCGCCACCGCACTTGCCGCGGTGGTCGCCGGAGGCCTCGGTGCCGCCGGTATCGCAACCGCAGACCCGGTTCCGACGGGTGGAACCGCAGGCAAGGTGTTTGCCAACATCGGCCTGCCCGACGATCGTTGGGTGACCGGCGCGGGATCCGCCGACCGCTTCACCTATTGGACGAATGCCGCCACCGACCGCACCGAGTTGAGCAGTGCCGCTGTCTATCTCCCCCGCGGCGAAGCACCAGAGGGTGGCTGGCCGGTGGTGGCCTGGGCACATGACACCGTCGGATTGGCGGACAAGTGCGCACCGTCGTGGTCGGGTAAAACCGAATCGGCCGCCAACTGGAACGACATCACGCCGTGGCTGCGGAAGGGCTATGCGGTTGTCGCCTCCGACTACGCCGGCCTCGGCGTCGAGGGTGCACTCCCCGACCTGCAGACAACCATCAAGGCCCACAACATCGTTGATGCCGTGAGGGCTGCCCACGACATCACCGACGATCTCTCTGATCAGTGGGTTGTGAACGGGAACGGCAGCGGCGCAACAGCTGCGCTGGCCACGGCCCGCAGCGCAACGCAGATCCAGGGTCCGGAACTGGATTTCCGCGGCGCTACGGTCACCAGTGTTCCGGCCAACCTCGGCGAACTCGTGCTCAACGCCGGCCCCGAATTCATCCCGGTGCCACTGCCTTCCGACCTGACCGCCGAGGTGCTGTACGCCATCGCCGGTATCCGCGGGTCGCATCCCGAGCTGAACCTCGACTCGTACCTGACCGCAGCGGGTAAGTCGCTGGCCGACAAAGCTGTGACGATGTGTTCGGCCGAGTTGCAACGGGATGTTGCAGGAACAAGTTTGAACGAGCTGTTCAGCCGGCCTGTGCTGTCGGTCCCGAATCTTCGTCCCATCGTCGAGGCCTACCTCGGAGTGCCCGACACCGGGTACGTCAAGCCGGTGTTCTTCGGCCAGGGCCTGCTCGATACCCAGGTGATCCTGCCGTACACGCTGGACTTCCTGGGCCGGGTCGAGACGTCGAGCCAGTCGACAACCATCCGTACCTACCCGGTGGACGGACAAGGAACGGCCGCGGCAGCATTGCCTGACGCTTCCGCCTTTGTGACCGCACTGTTCGCCAGGTAGACACGCAGATGCGCCTACCGGCTTGGGAGCTCCCCGAGCGAAAAGCGTTCGTCGCTGCGACGCTGGCGGTTTCGGCCGCCGGCGCCGCGGGATGGCGGCCCGGTGTGGCCGTCGCCAAACCCGCTGCCCTGGCCGCATTGGCCGTGGGTGTAGCGCGCGGTGCACGTGAGCGGTCCGGGGTCGACAATGCACTGTTGACCGCTGCGATCGCCGCGTCGGCCGCAGGTGATTACTTCATGTACCGCGAGGAGTTCGCAACCGGTCCCGAGAAGGATCGGCAAATCCAAACCGGTGCAACGATGTTCGGGCTCGCGCATCTGTCCTATCTCGGTTTGCTGACGCGGCACGGCGCCCGGCCGGACAAACGCCGACTGCTCGCGCGCTTCGGGCTGATGAACGAGGTCACCGCACTGCTGGTACTCAACTCCCCCCGCCTGCTCCCGGTCTTGGGAACATACGGCGCGACGTTGGCGACCATGGCGGCGACCGCAGGCGATCCGGTACTCACCGGTGGAGACTCTAATGACCCCACACGCCGACTGGCCCTGGGCGGAATCACGTTCATGGCTTCCGATGCGATCCTGATGAATCGTCGATACCTGCTGCGCAACAAGGGCCTTCGTGCAGTCGCAGAGGCATCGGTCCTGTCGACATATTTTGTGGCACAGATGTTGCTCCTCGACGGCCTGGACAGCGTCAGCCGACGCGCCCACGCCGCCAGGTGAACTCACGCCGGGGCGGCGCTATTGTGCCTTCTTCTGTCTCTTGAGAGCTGCCTCCACCTCTCCGAGTGTATCCATGTCTTCGAGCTCCATCCCCTTGGTTTCGGGCACCTTGCTGTGCACATAGAACCAGGACGCGAACGCGCAGAATGCAAAGAATCCGTAGATCCATGCCAGTCCCAGCACGCTGTTGAGTTCGGGGAAGAGCAGCGAGATGGTGAAGTTGGCAAGCCAGTTCACGCCCGTGCACACACCCAATGCCACACCGCGGATGCGGTTGGGGAACATCTCTCCGAGCATCACCCACATCACCGGGCCCCAGGTGGCCGCGAATGCGACCACAAACAGGTTGGCACCGATGAGTGCGACCACACCCCATGGGTCGGGAAGCGAGATGTTGTCACCGGACCCGATCTGCTGCGTGAACGCGACACACGCCATCACGAGTCCGATGAACATGCCCACAGAGCCGATCAGCAACAGCTGTCGCCTGCCGATCCGGTCGACGAACATGATCGCAACGAAGGTCATCACCACGTTGATCACGGCCGTGATGACCGAGGTCCGGAACGATTCGCTTTCGCTGAATCCGACCGACTGCCACAGCGTCGTGGAGTAGTAGAAGATTGCGTTGATCCCGACGAACTGCTGCAGCACAGCAATCCAGATACCCACCCACACCAGCGGATGCAGGCCGAACGACGGGCCACGAATGTCCTTGATGGACACCGCAGATTCGCGTTTGAGGGTCAACCGGATCTCTTTGACGCGGGCCAGTGGATCGACCTCCCCCGTCACCTCGGTCAAAATGCGCGCGGCCTCTTCATCGAGATTGCTACCCACCAGATAACGCGGTGACTCCGGGATGAGGAGCGCCAGCACCCCGTAGACCAGTGCCGGGATGACGCCGACTATGAACATCCATCGCCAGGCCTCGAGACCCAACCAGAAGTCGTTGGAGGCATTGCCTGCGCTGTCGGCGATCAGTGCGTCCGAGAGAAGGGCAACAAAAATGCCCATGGTGATGGCCAACTGCTGCAGTGATCCGAGTGCACCGCGGTAACGGGCCGGGGCGATCTCCGCGATATAGGCCGGGGCGATCACCGACGCGATACCGATCCCGAGGCCACCGATCACACGCCAGAACAACAGGTCCAGGACCGCAAACGCCAGACCGGTGCCGATCGCCGACGCGATGAACAACGCCGAGCCAAGCAACATCACTTTCTTGCGACCCCAGATGTCTGCCAGCCGGCCCGCGAACCAGGCACCGAGGGCACATCCGAGCAGCGCGATCGCGACCGCGAAACCCTGCATGAAGTGATTCAGCTCGAACTGGTCGCGGATGGAGTTGACGGCGCCGTTGACCACAGAGCTGTCGAAGCCGAAAAGAAAACCACCCACTGCAGCGGCCACGGTGACCCCGATGACCTTGGCCACGTGGGCTTCTCCGGCCGCCGCCGACCTTGGGTCCTGCGCAGCACCAGTGGACATAGGAATCACACCTACCTTCCGGGCGGCGGCTGCCGGCTCTGACAGGTTTCGCCACCAGCTGACGTTACGCCCTCAGTCCCCTACGAGTCCGTAAGTCGGTAGAAGACAATCCATCTCTGGCTCGACCACCACCGACCGAGCACTGCGGATTGACCCAACTCTTGTGCATCCAACCGGTTCGCCGGGACGCTCTGGGCCGCTCGCAGCACTGCCGATAAGCTGGACTGGCAGAATTTTCCCGGCCACCGGAGGTCCGCATGACCCGCCACATCTGTATCGCGCAAGAACCAGAAGCCGACAAGCTCCTGTCCGTCGACGACTTCGCGCTGGTTGTCGGTATGACCCTGGATCAGCAGTTCCCGATGGAAGCGGCATTCAAGGGCCCGCAGAAAATCGCCGAGCGGATGGACGGCTTCGATCTGCAGAAGATCGCTGCCTCCGATCCGGATGAGTTCGTGGCCCTGTGCTCGCAGACCCCGGCCATCCACCGCTTCCCCGGTTCGATGGCCAAGCGCATCCATGATCTCGCGGTTTTCATCGTCGACAACTACGACGGCAACCCTTCGGCCATCTGGACTGAGGGCGATCCGGACGGCAAGACGGTGCTCAAACGCCTCAAATCGCTGCCTGGCTGGGGCGACATGAAAGCCCGCATCTTCCTCGCACTGCTCGGCAAGCAGGTGGGTGTGGAACCGGAGGGCTGGCGCCAGGCTGCCGGGGACTACGGCAACGACGGCGAACGCCGATCGGTAGCTGATGTCGTCGACAATGTGAGCCTGCAGGAAGTCCGCGAGTTCAAGAAGAAGGCGAAAGCTGCAGCCAAGGCGGCAAAAGCCGACTGAGCCGGCCAAGGCGGTGAATGTGTCCGCGAGTTATGCCGAACCCCTAGGGTGAAGTCATGGATGCCAGATTGGTGATCGAGATCCCGACGCGGCTGGGCTTTGCGGTGGCAGGCGCCGCGCTCAGCGCCGTCGAGGCCACCGTTGCGCTCAGCCGGATCGCCGTAGAGAACGCACACCACGAAATCGCCGTCACGATGGGCATGCGGGAGACACCTGCGTTCCGCAGCCCGTTGCAGCTGCTCAACCAGCTCGGTGAACTGCTCGAAGAAGACCGCTCACTCGGACGAATCCTCGCGCGCGGCGGCCCACTCGACCGCCTGCTCGCCGAGGACGGCCTGGTCGAACGCGTCCTGGCCGACGATGGGGTGCTCGACCAGATGACCGAGGCCGGCGGCCCACTCGACCGGCTGCTGTCGCGGGGCGGGCCGGTGGATCGCCTGCTGTCCGAGGACGGGGTGCTCGCCAAACTCACCAAAGAGGGTGGTCTACTCGACCGGATCTCCGAGGACGAAGGTTTCCTCGATCGGCTGACCGTCGAAGAGGGCCTGCTGGAACAACTCGTCGGCGAGGGCGGCGCCCTGGAACGGGCCATCGTCCCGGGCGGCCCCATCGACCGCCTGTCCGAACTCGTCGAGATGCTGGCTCAGCTGCCCCCGAGTATCGCGAGCCTCCAGGAGACGGTGCTGGAACTCAATTCTGCCGCTGAGGCGCTCAATGACGCCGTCGCACCGCTCGGAGAACTCGTCGGACGGTTGCCGAAACGGTTGGTGCGCAGCAAGAACGGCCACGAATAGAGCGGCTCGCAGCACTAGCGGCCGGAAGCCCTGACGATCTGATTCCAAGCGATCGAGGCCTGCAACATATCCATGTAGCCGTCGATGTCGTCCATTGCCGACACAGCGGCATGGACACTGATCGCTACTGTGTCGCCGATGCCGTGCACACCGTGCGTCACACTCATCACCGGCGAGAGCGCCGGATAGCCTGCGGTGAACGCGACTGGTCGCCCCCCGAATCTCAGGTCGGCGCCACCCCGATTCACACTCGACACCACGGTGTTGCCATTGACCGTCTTCGGGACCACGGCAGGATCGAATTGCGCCACACCCCAACGCAGTAGCGGTGCCGGTATCGCCGCGAAGGCTTCGTCGGAGGCCCGCAGTGCCGGATGGCTGTTACGCAGCTGCCGCTCCCCCAGTGCCTGCGCAATGCACGCCGTCCGATCATCCAGCGCGGCCGTCCCCGAGAACAATCCGATACCGACGTTTCGAAAGTGGTTACGCGCCATCGGTTTCCCGAACTTCTCCATCGTCACCTCGGCGCCGAGAGTGGTGGGATCCTCGCCGATCGAACGCAAGTGATCGGACAGAGCCAGCGAGATCGCGGTGAGCGCGCTGATGGTCACCGTCGGACCGGGGAAGTCGTCGCGGCGCAGCACCAGGGTGCGGATCGCCCGGTCGCCGTCCGGACGGGTGTTGGTCGACAGCAGCGGTCGACCTTCCGATGGCGGAGGCACCGCCCCGGCGGCGACGTCGTCGACCAGCCGGCGATAGGTGCGGGTGGCCTCCACCGCCCGCAGGCCCAGCACCCCGATCTGTTGGGGTAGGCGGACGGCCGCAAGCACAGCAGCGTGCACCACCGAATAGGGCGTATCGACCTCGGCGGTGACCGATTCGCCGGGATCCTGCGGCGCAAAGATCGCACGGGCCAGGTCAGATGATCGGCGCCCGTCGGCCAGCGCGTGGCTCACCTGCAGCACTGCCACGGTGGCCGCGAGGCCACAGTTCGGCACTCTTTCCACGGCCTCGAACAGATGCAGCCGCCAGGTGCACTCCCGTGCGTCGAGCTGGTCATCGGCCAGTCCCGCCACCACCCGTAGACAATCGGACCACTCGGTGGATCCTTCGCTGTGCACCACGATCTGGTCGCGGTCGACGCCGCCGCGGACCCAGTACGGGTAGTCGAGAGCGCAGTCGACGTCGGCGATCCGAAGACCCAGATCTGCCACCGCCCGCGCCCGCTCGAGGACATCGTCGATCGCGGCATCGATCTGGCGCGGCACGCCAGTGAAGGCGTAGAGCAGGAACTGGTCGTTGGGGATCTTGTCCGACATCCAGTACATCTGGGCGTCGACCGGCGCCATTCGCTCCATGAGGAGAACCTACCGAAGCCGTGAGGCACGCACACGAGGTTCCGCGCTCCCTGATCCGGCCACCCGACAATCCGCATGGGGCTCAGTCCCGGGACCCACCGACACCCGCGTCGCGGGCGCTCGGCAAGAGCACCATCACCCGATGAGCGCAGCGACCATCGATCGGAAGGGTGAAGATCACTGATCTGGACCGAGCATTGTGTGATGCGCGTCACAATGGGGAGGTAGCCTCCTACCGCCCACAACGCACCCAGGAGTCACGGTGACCGACACCCAGGAACGCCGACCGGACCCAAACATCGATCTGATCCGCACCGACCCCGATCTACCGCCGGTGGCGGTCATCGATCGCAGCCCGATGACAGTCGGAAAGCGGGTCATCTTCGCGGTGATCGCCATCGTCGGCGCGTTCGCCTGGGCGATCATCGCGTTTGTGCGTGGCGAGTCCGTCAACGCCGTCTGGTTTGTCATCGCCGCGATCTGCACGTACATCATCGGCTACCGGTTCTACGCGCGGCTCATCGAGATGAAGATCGTCCGTCCGCGCGATGATCACGCCACCCCGGCCGAGGTCCTCGACAACGCCCAGGATTACATGCCCACCGATCGACGGGTGTTGTTCGGCCACCACTTCGCGGCCATCGCCGGCGCCGGGCCGCTGGTGGGACCGGTGCTGGCGTCGCAGATGGGCTACCTGCCCGGCACCATCTGGATCATCATCGGCGCGGTGCTCGCCGGGTGCGTCCAGGATTACCTGGTGCTCTCGATCTCGGTGCGGCGACGAGGCAGAAGCCTCGGGCAGATGGCCCGCGACGAACTCGGAGATATCGGTGGATTTGCAGCATTGATCGCCGTCTTCGCCATCATGATCATCTTGATCGCGGTGCTGGCCCTGGTGGTTGTCAACGCGTTGGCCGAAAGTCCTTGGGGTGTCTTCTCGATCGCCATGACCATCCCCATCGCACTGTTCATGGGTGTGTATCTGCGCGTTCTGCGGCCGGGCCGGGTGTCAGAGGTCTCGCTGATCGGCTTCGCACTGCTGATACTGGCGATCATCTCAGGACGCTGGGTTGGTGAATCAGGCTGGGGCCGCGACCTTTTCAGCCTTTCACCCGTGGTCCTGAGCTGGTGCATCATCATCTACGGATTCGCCGCGGCGGTGTTGCCCGTCTGGCTGCTGCTGGCACCGCGCGACTACCTGTCGACCTTCATGAAGGTCGGCACGATCGTGCTGCTGGCACTGGGCATCGTGATCGCACGACCGGTGATGCAAGCACCGGCGGTCAGCGAGTTCGCGAGCAACGGTGAGGGTCCGGCTTTTGCCGGAGCGTTGTTCCCGTTCCTCTTCATCACCATCGCGTGCGGCGCACTCTCGGGCTTCCATGCGCTGATCGCCTCGGGGACAACACCGAAGATGCTCGAGAAGGAAAGTCAGGCGCGGATCATCGGATACGGCGGCATGCTGACCGAGTCGTTTGTGGCGATCATGGCGTTGATCACCGCCTGCATCCTCAATCAGCACCTGTACTTCGCGATGAACGCACCGGCGGCGGTCACCGGTGGAACCCCGGAAACCGCTGCGGAATACGTCAACGGCCTGCCGGGCCTGCGGGGTGAACCTGCCACCGCCGCGCAATTGGAGGAAGCGGCCAGAGCAGTCGGCGAACAGTCGATCATCTCCAAGACCGGTGGCGCACCAACACTGGCGATGGGCATGGCCGACACCATGCAGAGTGCGTTCGGTGGAGAATCGTTGCGGTCCTTCTGGTATCACTTCGCGATCATGTTCGAGGCATTGTTCATCCTGACAACCGTGGACGCCGGGACCCGCGTCGCCCGGTTCATGCTCTCGGACGGGCTCAGCAATGTGAAGGGCGGCAAGCGTTTCAAAGATCCTTCGTGGCGTCCCGGCGCCTGGTTGTGCACCCTGATCGTGGTGGGCCTGTGGGGGTCGATCCTGCTGATGGGTGTGACCGATCCCCTCGGCGGCATCAACACCCTATTCCCGCTCTTCGGCATCGCCAACCAGTTGCTGGCTGCAATCGCGTTGACGGTGGTGCTGGTGATCGTGCTCAAACGCGGACTGTTCAAATGGGCGTGGATCCCCGGTGTTCCGCTGGTCTGGGATCTGGTCGTGACCATGACCGCATCGTGGGAGAAGATCTTTTCGAACAATCCGGCCATCGGCTATTGGCAACAGCATCAAGATTTTGTCGATGCGAAGGATTCAGGCCTGACCGTCTTCAAAAACGCGAAAACATCCGGAGAGATCGATGCCGTGATCCGCAATACGTTCATCCAGGGCACGTTGTCGATCGTGTTTGCGGTGCTCGTCCTGATCGTCGTCATTGCGGCAATATTCGTGTCCATCAAGGCGATTCGCAATCGCGGCCTCCCCACCACCGAGGACGAACCGACCGAGTCCAGCATCTTCGCACCCAGCGGGATGATCGCAACACCGGCAGAAAAGGAGGTGCAGCGAGAATGGGACGAGTACCTCAAGGAGAAGCCACCACCAGTGGTTCGATGACGCGGCGCGGCATCCGGGCGGTGCGTTGGTACATCGGGTCGGTCATGGGTGACAACGACTATCAGCGCTACATCGCATACCACCGCTCACGACATCCGGACACGGCGCCGTTGACCGAGCGTGACTACTGGCGACATCGCTACGCCGCGCAGGACAACAATCCGCAAGGCCGCTGCTGCTGATTCGTCGGCGACCGCGAGAACGCCTGCTACGCGGCAGACTTGACCGCGGTACCGTCGCGGCGGGACGGTTCGATGTCGTGCCGTTTGACGAACAAGATGATGGCCAGGATCGGGTACACGAGGATGGGGGCGAAGGCCCCGACGTAGCTCTGCTGGTCCAGGAGGATCGCTGACCCGCTGAGCAGTGCGAAGTCGAAGAGTCCGTGCAGTATCGAGTTGAGGGCGTTGTTGCCCGAGACCCGGCGGGTCAGATAGAAGAAGTAGCCGGCGAAGCTGACCATGATCGCCTGAGGGATCGCGGACGCACCATTGCCGAAGACGTTTGTCAGGTGGACTGCACCGAAGATGAGGCTGGACCACAACGCAACTCGGCCCTCTCGCAGGCCGTGGTTGCGCAGCATGGTCACACCGATACCGCGGAACATACCTTCCTCGCCCCACCCGACGAATTGGGTCGCAACGAGCAGCACAACGATGAACAGCCACCCTTTGTCGGCGAGCGCGCTGTAGTCGATGCCGATCAGGATGGCGACAAGCAGAACGATGGGCACCACCCACACCCAGCGGCTGACCGGGCGGTCGTCCTTGATCACCGGTCGCCACCAACCCAACGCTGCGACAACGGCATACGTGAACGCCAGGGCGAGCCCGAGTGGGATCACCATCGTGAAGACGACCCCGCGGGTGGTCAGGGTGTCGTCCTCGTCACCCCAACCCGCGATGAGTCGGCCACCGAACTGGATGATCACCAGGTACGCGATGACGACGACCGCGAACGCAATGTAGGAAAGTTGTCGCCCGCCGATTCGCGGTGCAGTCATGGGTTTCGGTGTTTTCACTACGCAAGGCTAACGGTGCGCCGCCGATAAACGTCAGGTCCGGTGCTGACCGACCTCGGTCACCGCCACGCACCACGGACGTACTGGGGTGCGTATGGCGCCTGGGCCGTATCGAGGCCGAGTTCGTGCGCGGCGCGCAGGGGCCAGGCCGGCTCGCGCAGGGCGGCGCGGCCCAGCAGGACCGCGTCGGCGGCTTCGGAGGCGAGGATCTTCTCGGCCTGTCCTGGCTCGGTGATCAGACCGACCGCGGCAGTCGGCACCCCCGACTGCTCACGAATGGTCCGGGCAAACGGCACCTGGTAGTCCGGACCCACCGGAATCTGCGCCGCGACGTTGCCGCCCGTCGACGTATCGATGAGGTCCACGCCCCGGGTCTCGAGAATGCTTGCGAGCTCCGCACTGTCCTCGGGTGTCCAGCCGCCCTCGGTCCAATCGGTGGCCGAGAGCCGGACGAACAGCGGCTTGTCCGGCGGCCACACCGCGCGTACCGCCTCGACGACCTCGATCAGAAAACGTGTGCGACCGGCGAAATCGCCGCCGTACATGTCGTCGCGCTTGTTGGACAGCGGTGAGAGGAACTGGTGGATCAGATACCCGTGGGCCGCATGGAGTTCGATGACGTCGAACCCGGCCTCGTCGGCGCGGCGGGCTGCAGCGACGAACGCCTGGACCAGGTCACCGATCCCCTTGTGGCTCAAGGCCTCCGGGGTGTTGTATCCGTCGAACGCGATCGCCGATGGGGCGCTGGTCACCCACCCCCCGTCCGCAGGCGAGATCGACCCACTGGCCTCGGCGAACGGCGCGTAGGTCGACGCCTTGCGTCCGGCGTGCGCGAGCTGCATCCCGATCGTTGATCCCTGATCGTGGACGAAGTCGACGATCCGTCGCCACGCCTCGGTGTGCCGATTGCTCCACATCCCGGCGTCTTGCGGGCTGATCCGGCCGTCAGCGCTCACGGCCGATGCCTCGGTCATGATGAGGCCGAACCCACCGGTTGCCCGGCTGCCCAGGTGGACCAGATGCCAGTCGGTGGGCAGGCCGTCCTCTGCGAAGCAGCTGTACTGACACATCGGCGCCAGCCACACCCGGTTGGCGATCGTCAGTTCGCGAAGTGTGATCGGAGTGAAGAGCGCGGGAAGAGTCATACGCTCCACAACGATCGGGAGTCGTCATCGATTCCGACGGCCGACAGCCGGGTCCACAGTTGCTGCGCGAGTGACACATCCAGGCCGGCGCCGACGAACTCATCGCTCCAGATCCGCTTGTCCGACCGGCGCAGATGCCACCCGATGAGACGTCCGACGTGTGCTTCATCACTCGTCGCGGCGTACAGGATCGGGAGGGCGCCCTCGTCGGCATCTCGGGAGATGGTCGCGTGCGCGAGCGCCATGACCGTCTTCTGCAGGATGCCGGTTGCCGCGTCGTGCATGGGCGTGGTGCTCATGCCGGGATGTGCGATGAAACTGCGGACCGACGACCCCGTCCCACGCAATCGCCGCTCGAGTTCGGCGGCGAAGAGCACGCTCGCAACTTTCGAGCGCACGTACGCACCGTTCGGTGAGTGGTCATGACCGAACGTCAGGTCCCCGAACTCGAGGTCGGCCCGGAACCGGCGATAGAGGTTGGAACCCACGCTTACCACGCGGGCATCATCACCGCGTTCGAGCAGTGGCAACAGCCGGTCGGCCAGAACAAAGTGTCCGACTACGTTGGTGGCGAAGGTGCTCTCGATGCCGTCGACGGTGACCACATGCGGCTGGTTCGCGATGCCCGCGTTGAGGACGAGGACGTCCAGCGGGATGTCGTCATCCAGCATCCGGGCAGCGAATGCGTCCACTGAAGCGAGGTCGGCCAGATCCAGTTCGTCGACCCGGCAGCGCGCTTCCGGGTGCGCAACGCGTACCGCAGCTGCCACCCGCTCCCCTTTGTCGAGATCACGGACCGCCAACACCACTTCTGCCCCGCGTGCCGCGAACTCCCGGACCACGATCGCGCCCAGACCGCTACTGGCTCCGGTGACGATCACTCGCCTGCCGGTCTGGTCGGGCATCTGATCCAGCGTCCAGTGGGTGGTGTTCTCGCTCATCGCTTCTCCTGGTCGTGGAATCGAGATCGAACTGATTCGGATAATTGATCCGCTTCGGCAACATTAGCAGAAGTGGATAGATCATCCGAATGGATTTCTCCTCCGGTACACTCGGCCTGTGGACGACATCCAGCACGCACATCGAGGCGAAGGCCTCCGCGCCGACGCGGTGCGCAATCGCGACGCGTTGCTGGCCGCGGCCCGCCACTGCCTCGCGTGCGGCGACGACACCCTCGCGATGAACGCACTGGCCAAAGACGCCGGAGTCGGGGTCGGGACGGCGTACCGACATTTCCCCAACCGGCAGGTGCTCCTCGAGGCCCTGGCCGTCGACTCCTTCGACAAGCTGGTGCTGATCGCCCGCGAAATCGCCGAGGATCCCGACACCGTGCACGCCTTGGCGCAACTGATCGGATCCGCGATCGAGTTCCAGCTCGACGACCCCGGCCTGGCCGCGGTGCTGGCATCGGAAACCCCCGCCTGCCCGGACACCAAGGAGCTGTTCGGCGAACTGGGACAACTGATTTCGCAGGTTCTCACGCGCGGGGTGCAAGAGGGTGTCATATCGGCGACACTCGATGCGGCCGATATCAAACATCTGATCTGCGGCACCGCGTTTGCGGTCCGGACCGCCGGCCGTGACTCACTGGACAACTACGTCCAGGTGCTCGTCAAAGGGCTACGCGCCTGAACGTCACTGCCGGACATCGACCCCCGCCCGGCACGTCATTCGTCTTGGGCCGAGCCCGCGGTCACCGCCTCGATCGCTTCCCACATCTGCAGCGCCAACTCACGATCGAGGCCGACGCCCCTGATCTCGTCGCTCCAGATCCGCTTGTCACCCCTTCTCAGGTGCCAGCCGATGAACCGGTCGGTCTCGGCCTGCTCGCTGGTCGCGGCGAAAAGGAGCGGCAGGACACCTTCCTCCGGCTCACGCGCCACCGTCGCATGCGCCACCGCCATCGCCGCCCTCGGCAGAACACCGGTCACCGTGTTGTGCATGGGGGTCTTGGTGAACCCCGGGTGTGCAACGAAACTCCTTACCGACGAACCACTTTCGCGTAGTCGCTTCTCGAGTTCGACAGCAAACAACACCGTGGCCACCTTCGCCCTGACGTAGGCACCGTGCGGCGAATGATCATGCTCAAAGGTCAGGTCGCTGAAGTCGACCTCCATCTTGACCCGGCGATAGAGGTTGGAGCCGACGCTGACCACCCGCCCCGCGCTTGCCCGTTCGAGAAGCGGCAACAGTTTGCCGGTCAGCTCAAAATGTCCGACGACGTCGGCCGCGAAGGTGCTCTCGATACCGTCCGCAGTGACGACGTGGGGCTGGTTGCCGATGCCTGCGTTGAGGATGAGACAGTCGATCGGCTTGTCCGAGGGGGTCATTCGATCCGAAAAGGCGCGGACCGACCGCAGGCTGGTCAGATCGATCTGCCCGACCTGCACCCTCGCATCAGATCGCGTCGCCCGAATTGCCTCCGCCACCCGCTGGCCTTTGACGACGTCTCGGACGGCCATCAACACCTCGGCGCCCCGCTTGGACAGCTCCCGGGCCATGATCGCGCCGAGCCCACTGCTGGCACCGGTGATGACCACCCGCTTGCCGGTCTGATCCGGCATCGAACGCAGGTTCCAGTTGCAACAGGTGTCCGGCATCACAGCGCACCCTTCCCGGTGGCAGACGAAATCCGGTGTCCCCCGAATCTAACCTGTTGCGGGGTCGCTGCGGGCAGAAGTCGCCGGTGGTGATCGCGGCCATGGCGCACGCCGCGCAAATGTGGGTATGGTCGATCGGAGATCAACGACGATCAATACCGGACGATCGAAACCGTACCCGGGCAGCGACAAGACGGTACTTCCTCGGGGAGGTCCGAAACGTCATGGCATGGCTCGTATTGATTGCATCCGGTGTGTTCGAAGCAATTTGGGCAACAGCACTGGGCAAGTCCGAAGGGTTCACCCGACTGCAGCCGAGCATCGTCTTCGGGATCGGACTGATCATCTCGATGGCCGGACTCGCGTACGCGATGCGCACACTCCCCATCGGTACGTCTTACGCGATCTGGGTGGGCATCGGCGCCGCCCTCACCGTCGCCTACGCGATGGTCACCGGCACAGAGACCGCGTCTTTACTCAAGATCGCGCTCATCCTGATCATCGTCGGCGCCGTGGTCGGCCTCAAACTGGCGCATTGACCTCGATCGCGCATCGCGGGTGCGTTCAGCCGACCCGGTTGAGCGCCAGTTGGCGGGTGACCACATCGACGATCCGGTCCGGTGTCGCGTTCAAGCCCCCCGACACCCACTCGGCGGTCAGTTCCGCGATCCCGCCGACCAGCAACAGCGCCAAGGGCCGGCGATCCTGCACCGGCACCGCGTCGTCGCCGAAAATCTCCGGAATCCTGGCCGCGAGCAGGCCTGCAAACTCGTTGACGATCGCGCGGCGATGTTCGCG
Source organism: Williamsia sp. Y853 (assembly GCF_056786495.1). Classification (NCBI taxonomy): domain Bacteria; kingdom Bacillati; phylum Actinomycetota; class Actinomycetes; order Mycobacteriales; family Nocardiaceae; genus Williamsia; species Williamsia sp. Y853. Next base: position 2,296,909 of record NZ_JBXCJC010000001.1, on the reverse strand, counting down.
GGTGGCGGCCAGGCCCAGAGACTCGGTGAGCACCACCCGCCCCTTGCGCTGATCTTCGGTCATGATTGCGATGAAAGCGCTTATCGCCGAACGAATCTGCTGCTCGGGCGCGGCATCCGGGTCGTCCGACAAGGCATCCAGGACCGCCGCCCGGACCTCTGAGGCGAGCTCGTCGAGCAGATCGCCCATCAACGCATCGAGTCCACCGAAGCTCTCGTAGAAATACCGCTCACTCAGCCCCGCCGACCGACAGACCGCGGTCATCGTCGCCCGCTCCGCTCCCACGGACGAGACGACCTCCAATGCGGCATCGAGCAATTGCCTGCGCCGACGGCTCACCCGCTCGTGCGCGCTTGCGCCGCCGTACTTTCGCTCTGATACCGCCACCGCACAATGTTGACACCCCACCCCCATGTGATGCACGCTACGTAATCAGGAAGGCATGCCTGTCAGATAGGAAAGTGATTCATATGACCCATCGAACATCGCCCGCGCCGGTCGGCACCAAACCCATCGCCGGTAGTCGCAGCGTGCCGTTTCTGGGGCATTCCTACGCCTATTTCCGCAGGCCACTGGAGTTGATGGACAAGCAATATCGGACCATCGGTCCGGTGTCGGAGCTGTCGTTCCTTGGCCAGAAATGGGCGCTCGTGCTCGGCCCCGACGCCCTCGGGGAAGCCCTGATCAACCGCGACGGCGCACTGGTCAACGGGGCCGGTTGGCGCAGTCTGATCGGTCCGTTCTTCGATCGTGGCCTCATGTTGCTCGACGGCGACGAACATCGCAGCCACCGACGCATCCTGGCGAAGGCGTTCACCCGGGAGCGGTTGGCCGCCTACACCGAACTGATGCAGCCGACGATCGCCGAACACGTACGCACCTTGCCCGAGTCGGAGCACCACCTCGCGTACCCGACCCTCAAGGAACTCACCCTCGACATCGCGACCGAACTGTTCATGGGCGGCGCAGAGGACCTGCAACCCGGGGAGATCGACCGCGTCAACCGGTCGTTCATCGGTTGCGTCCAGGCAGCGACCTCGATCGTGCGCTATCCACTCCCCTTCACCCGCTGGCGCCGGGGCGTCCGTGGCCGGGCAACGCTCGAGGAGTTCTTCGCGAGGTATCTGCCGTCGCGTCGAGAAGGCCTCGGCGACGATGTGTTCAGCGTGTTGTGCCGGGTCGAGGCCGACGGTGAGCGACTGTCGGAACGCGACGTCATCAATCACATGATCTTCCTGATGATGGCCGCCCACGACACCTCCACCAGCACCCTGAGCACGGTCCTCTTCGAACTCGGGAAGCATCCGGAGTGGCAGGAACGCTGCCGCCAGGAATCGATGGCGCTGCAGACCGACTCCCCCAACCCGGACCAGCTCGGCGAACTGCGTTCGGCGACGCTCGTGATCAAAGAGTGTCAACGGTTGATCACCCCGGTCCCGGTGATCGTGCGACGAGCCCGCGCGGACACCATCATCGCGGGCCATCACATCCCCAAGGACACGCCGGTCGCACTGGGTTTGCATCACAACCATCACCTGCCCGAACTATGGACCGATCCGGACCGCTTTGATCCCGAACGCTTTTCAGACGAGCGGCAGGAGGACAAGGCGCACAAGTTCGCGTGGAACCCGTTCGGCGGTGGCGCGCATCGATGCCTCGGTCAGGTGTTCTCGGATCTCGAGGTGCGGTCGGTGCTGCACCACTACCTACTCAACTTCCGGTGGACCGTGCCCGCGGACAGGCCCGCACAACTCAGCTGGGTTTCACTGCCTTATCCGACCGACGGCATGCCGGTCGATCTGCGCCGGATCAGCTGATCACGAGCGGTCTGCGGCCGCTGCAAGCGCCAGGTCGGCCAGGAAGTTGTCGGCGAGGATGCGGACCCGCGTCCACTCCGGCGCCGACTCGAGCGCGTCGAAGGCCACCAGGTGAGAATTGTCCGGCGAGGAGATCTCCGCCAGGAGTCGATCAAGGGACGCCAGATCGCGACCACAGGCCTCGCTGAGCCCCCACGGCATCGAGGTGGTGAGCTCGGTGAACTGCAGGGCGAGTTCGTCGACGCCAACGTCCAGGCGCTCGAGGAACGCGATCTGATCGGCCGCCGGTGATGCCAGGCGGCGAATGACCGATACCAACGCTCTCGTCCGCAGTTCGCCACCGCGCAGGTCCACCGATTCCGGCCGCCACCTATCACCCCCACTGCTCTCGATACGCGTCAGCGAATCAAAGCCTTGGGGGCCATCCCCTTCGAACATTAGTGACCATCCTCCGGCGGTTGGCGATCCCTCAGATGAATTAGCTATGCGCTGCATTCTTTACCAAAGTGTGCCATCTTGTCACCCGCACAGCGAAGGGGGCCACAAAAACGCCCGGACATCTCGGACTTCGCACGTTTTGATCACAGCCCGGCCTCATCGGGCGTCGCAAACTCTCAAGTTCGGGTTCAGACTTATATGTTTGCCGGGACCTGCGCATCGCGCGCTGAAGAGGAGCACCATGCACAAGTCCGGGCACGTAGGTATCTCGATTCGCGCTCGGCAAGCTGTGGTGGTGGCGATCGCAGCCCTTCTCGCCCTGGTATTGATGCCGGTCTCCCCGGCAAGCGCACAGTCCATCGTCCAACCGGTTGCCGCCGATCCGAGCGTGATCCGCGCCGACGACGGCCGGTACTACATGTACGCAACCGCCGATGACTGGGGCGACGGTCAAGGCGCACACAACATGACGATGTTCACCTCGTTCGACCTCGTCGACTGGGCCTACGTCGGCGACGTCTTTCCAACCGCGCCCTCGTGGCATCCCCCCGGCAACCTGGGCTGGGCTCCGTCGATACACAAGTCAGGCGGCACGTACACGCTGTACTACTCGCTGTATGACGTGACCAATCCGTGTATCGGCATGGCCACCTCCGAATCCCCGATCGGGCCATGGGCCGATCTCGGCCGACCCGTGTTCTGCGCGAATGATGTCGGCATCAAGGGCACCATCGACCCGTTCCTGTGGGACGACGGAACGTCGAAGACGTTGTTTGTCGGAAACTTTCACGGCATCTACGGTGTCCCGCTGAACGCCGACGGGACCGCACCGTCAGGCACTCCGATCAAGGTCGCCGACGAGCGTTTCGAAGGTCCCGAAATCGTCTTCCACGATGGCTACTACTACCTCTTCGTCTCGGCAGGCAACTGCTGCAACGGCGCCGACACCGCGTACCGGGTCCTGGCCGGCCGGTCCCAATCGCCGGCGGGCCCCTATCTCGACCGCAAGGGCGACGACCTCAACACCGGCGGCGGTGCTCTCCTGCTCGCCGGAAACCAGGCCTGGGCCGGACCCGGGCACAACTCCGTCGTCACCGACGACGGCGGTACCGATTGGATGATCTACCACGCGGTGCCACGCGCGGATCTGAAACTGCCCAGTGGCGCTCAGCGGCGCGAGGGCATGATCGACCGCGTCGTGTGGGCGAACGGATGGCCCGAGGTCGGCGACGGTTCGCCGAACTCCACCGGGCCGGCATCGCCGGACGTTAAACTTCCCGTCCGCGTGACACTCACGCCGCAAACCCCCACCCGACTGCCCGAGGCCGGTGGCCCGGTCAACGCCAAGCTGATGATCACCGCACCTGCCGACCAGGCCTACACGGGGCGGGTCTGGGTCAACGTCCTGACTCCGGGCGGTACCACTGCGACAACGATTTTCGGCCCCGAGACCGTCGACGTCCCGGCCGGCCAGACCATCGAAAGGGCGATCTCCTACACGGTGCCTGCGGAATCCCCCGGCGGCATCTACGGCGTGTTCGGCTTTGCCGGCCCGACTGTCGAGGCACCTGCGGAGATGGGGACGATCACCCTGGTGAAGGACGGGCAGGCCCTGCCTCCGAACCCGGGCGGGACGAACTCCTCGCTCGCCTGACGGCGCGGCTCAAGCGGGTGCATGTTCAGGTTCAGGTGCCTCGGCTTGCAGGCGCCGGGCTATCTCGTCGAGCAACTCGCCGACGTCCGCGTTCTCGCCACCCGGATAGTCGGCAACGAACTCCGCAAGTCGTTGCCGCTGCGCCGCCAACAGTCTTTCGGCTTCCTTCAACCCGGCCGGGGTGATCACCGCCAGGCCGTGGCCCACGGTGATCAGTCCGCGTTCCTCCAGATGACGCGCTGTCTCCTCGACCTTGGGCAGCGGGGTCTGCGAGACCTCGGACATCGAACGGATGTCGCGGGTACCTTCCTCTGCGACCCTGCTGACCATCCACGCCTCGCCGCGCGACAGCGGGCTGTTCGCGGCATCGACCACCACCTCCCACGCCCGCAGCTTGTCCTCACGGGCGAGTGTGCGCCAGATCTGCAGCCGCAACTCCTCCAGGGATGATCTCTCACCGGACATGCCGAACGATGTCCCGGCATCCGGCATCTTGGTGACCTCACGCAGTGGAACCTCGGGCAACAGCCAGGAGAGCGCAAACGCCAGCGCGCCGATCGGAACGGCCACGATGAACACCGTTCCGAACGCGTCGGTATAGCCATCCAGGAACCAATTCTGAACGCCTGGTGGACAACTGCGCAGCGCCGACGACGATGCTTCCAGAACCTCTCCCGAACATCGGCCCACGGCACCTTCGGGCGAGCTGCCTGCCAGCTCCGAACTCAATCGGGAGTTGAAGACCGCGCCGAAAACGGCCACACCGACCGCTGCGCCGATCGTGCGGAAGAACGTCGCGCCGCTGGTCCCGGTCCCGAGATCTCGATATTCGATCCCGTTCTGAACTGCGAGGATCAAGACCTGCATCACCATGCCGAGGCCGAGACCGAGCACGAACAGGTACAGCGCGATCGCGATATCCGATGACGAACGCTCCATCGTGGACAGCAGGTACAGACCAACGGTGAAGACGGCGGTGCCGAGGATCGGGAACACCTTGTAACGTCCCGTCCTACTGATGATCTGACCGCTGCCGATCGAGGTGATCAACAAGCCGATCATCATCGGGATCATGTTCAGACCCGACTCGGTCGGCGATTCCCCACGCACGGTCTGCAGGAACAACGGCATGAACGTGATGGCTCCGAACATCGCGAACCCGACCACGAAGCTCACCGATGACGCCACCGCGAACACCCGGTTGGCGAACAGCCGCAGTGGGATCACCGGCTCCGTCGCGTACTTCTCGACATACACAAACGCCGCAATACACACAACTCCGAGTGCGCTGAGCCCCAGTATCAGCGCCGATGTCCAACCCCAGCGGTCACCGAAACTGGTCACCAGCACGATGGAGGTCGCGGCAGCAGCGAGCAGGAACACCCCGAGATAATCGATCTTCGGTTTGACCTGCGCTGTCGTGTTCGGCAGGACGAAGAAGACCGCAACCAGAGCGATCGCGCCGATCGGCAGGTTGACGTAGAAGACCCACCGCCAGCTGAGACTGTCGACGAAAAAGCCGCCGAGCAATGGTCCGGCGACACTGGCCAATCCGAAGACCGCGCCGAACATGCCCTGATAGCGGCCACGTTCACGCGCAGAGACCACATCACCAATGATGGCCTGCGCCAGCACAATCAGGCCGCCGCCGCCGACACCCTGCAGTGCCCGGAAGCCGATCAGCTGCCACATGGAGCCGGCGAGACCACACAGAGCCGAACCGACCAGGAAGATCACCACGCAGAGGATGAACAGAGGCTTGCGTCCGAGCAGGTCTCCGAGCTTGCCCCACAGCGGTGTGGTCACGGTGGTGGCGAGCATGTACGCGGTCACGACCCAGGTGAGGTGGTCGGCTCCACCGAGATCATTGACGATTGTCGGCAGCGCGGTCGACACGATTGTCTGGTCAAGCGCCGCCAGGAGCATCGCCAACATCAGTCCGCCAAAGATCGCGTAGATCTTCCGCTTCTCGAGTTCACCAGTGGGCGCGTCCGCGTCCGCACTCTTGGCTTCGGTCATGTTCCGGTCCTGTCCTCGTCGACCCGGTATTGACCTCTTGAGTCTCGCAGGTAGCCGCGGCGCATATGCCAGAAAACCGATTCCAAACCCGGTACCGGACCAACGGCGTCGAACCCCCACTTGTCCCTGCGGCCCCCAACCAGTAGCGTAGGCTCACCTAAGTTATGGTTGCCTAACAACTGCTGGGTTGCCCCAGCCCCACCACGGTAAATGCCGCGGGGACAACACGTTCCGGAGAACAAATGCGCCTGTCGGAGAACACTCCCAGTTTGGGCGGCGCGATGTCGCGTCGCCAGATGATCAAATCGCTGGGTGTGGCGGCCACCGCACTCGCGGCCTTCGGCGCGACGGCTGCATGCTCCAATCGGACACCGGTCAACGAGGCCGCGGCCTCGAGTGGCGCGGGCGGGCCCTTCACACCCTTCACGGTGGTCGATCAGTACCAGAACACCATCGCCTTCGACACCCCGGTCGGACGCATCGTCTCGATCATCATCCCGGTGCCGTCCATGATCGCCGGTTCCGATCAGTCGATCGCCCGCAACGTGGGTGTGAACTCGAGCGCGATCGCGTTGGCCAAGAACGGCATGCTCGCCACCATGTTCCCCGGATTCCTCGACACACCAGTGGTTTCCGGCCCCGACTTCGTTCCCAACGTCGAGCAGGTGCTCTCGCTCAACCCGGACGTGGTGATCCAGTGGGGCGACAAAGGCGATGACATCGTGGCGCCGCTGCGCAATGCCGGGCTCAAGGTCATCCTGCTCAAATACGGCACCCAGGAAGACCTCGAGGCCTGGATCAACATCTTCGGCGACCTAATCGACAAGAAGCCGCAGGCCCAGGCGATCCTCGCGGCCATGGCCACCGACCGCAAGACCGTCGAGTCCATCGCCGCTGCGAACACCGCCAAAGCGCCTCGCGTCATGTACTTCTACAACACACCCGAGACCAAGGTGTCGGCAGACAACACCTACATGGACTTCTGGATCACCTTGGCCGGCGGAAAGAACGTCGCCCTCGGAGCCGGCAAGGGCACCAGCGTCGCCGTCACCAAGGAACAGATCCTGACCTGGGATCCGGAGATCGTCGTCCTCGGCAACTTCGACCCCACAACACCCCAGGACATCTACAACGATTCCACCTGGGCGTCGCTGACGGCGGTCAAGAACAAGCGCGTCTACAAGGCACCCATCGGCGGCTTCTCATGGGACCCGCCATGCAACGAGTCGAACCTGATGTGGCTGTGGGTGGCTCAGGTCTTCTACCCCGACACCGATCTCGACCTGGACCTCCGCGCCCGTATTCGCGAAACATACAAGTCGCTCTACGCATTCGACGTGTCCGAAACCCAGATCGACGGCATCTTGCACCTGGAGAAGAATTCGGTGAGCACGGGCTATGACACGTTCCACGCTTGAGGCCCGAGCTCCTGAATTCATACCGAATAGGGCGCGCAATCTCAACACCTTCGTGGTACCGGTTGTCCTGACCGTCGGCCTCATCACTGTTGCGCTGGCCGCACTTGCACTGGGCCGCTACACAATTCCGGTCAATGAGGTCGCGCGCATCATGATCAATGAGGTCGTCCCGCTGGATCAGACGTGGACCGCGGTCGAGGAACAGGTTGTCCTGGGCGTTCGATTCCCGCGCCTGCTCCTGGGGATGCTGGTCGGAGGTGGACTGGCACTGGGCGGTTCGGCACTACAGGCCGTATTCCGCAATCCCCTGGTCAGTCCGCAGGTACTCGGCGTCTCGTCGGGTGCATCATTCGGCGGCGTCCTGGTGATCATGCTCGGCCTGGGTTCGGTGTTTCTCGTCGGTGGCGCATTCCTGTTCGGCATGGCCGCGTTGATGATGGTCATGGCGATCGGGAAAACCCGCACGGGCAGTTCCGTTCTCATGATCGTGCTCGGCGGCGTGGTGACCAGTGCATTCTTCGCAGCGCTCGTCTCGCTGGTCACCTACCTCGCCGACCCCTACAGCACACTACCGTCAATTGTGTTCTGGCTCATGGGATCACTGGCCACCGCCGATATGGGCAAGGTGGTCATCGCGGCCATCCCGATCCTGCTCGGCAGCACGGTCATCCTCGGCTTGCGATGGCGCGTGAACGTGCTCTCACTGGGCGACGACGACGCCGAAACACTCGGGGTCAATCCACACCGGATGCGCATGCTGCTGCTGGTCATGGTTGCCCTGATGACCGCGGGCGCGGTGGCAGTCTCCGGCGTCATCGGATGGGTCGGACTGGTCATCCCCCACCTGGCCCGGCTCTGGGTCGGACCCGATCACCGGATCTCCATGCCGACAACCTTTGTGCTCGGCGCCGCATACCTGACGATCATCGACACACTGTCACGCACCATCAGCCCCAGCGAAATCCCCCTGGGGATCCTCACCGCGGTCATCGGTGCGCCGGTCTTTGTTGTCCTCCTCCGCAAATCGAACAGGCAGGCATTCATCAGTGCTTGAGCTACAAGATCTCGGATTTCACTACCCCCAGCAAGATTGGGTGTTCCGTCATACCAATGTGTCCATCGCGTCCGGTGCGATCACCTCGATCCTGGGTCCCAACGGCAAGGGAAAGACCACGCTGCTCCGGTGCATCGCCGGTCTCGCCCGCCCGCAGGAGGGCAGCGTGGTCCGTGATGCGAATATCGGATACGTACCGCAGGCGACACTGTCGAATGTCGGATACACGGTCTTCGACATGGTGCTGATGGGGTGCGCCAAGAAGGTGTCGGTATTCGGCACGCCCAGCAAGGCTGATCTGGCGCTGACCAGCCAATCCCTACAACGGGTTGGGATCGAGCACCTCGCCGACTTGAGCTTCGCCGAATTATCTGGCGGACAACGACAATTGGTACTCATCGCGCGCGCCCTGACCACCGGGTGCACTTTCATGATCCTCGACGAGCCGGTCTCCGCGCTCGATCTGAACAACCAAGCCCGGGTTCTGCAACTGCTTCGCGAACTCGCGACAGAAGGAATGGGGATTCTGCTGACCACCCATCACCCCGACCATGCGCTGCATCTGAGCGGCGACGCCATCGTGATGTACAGCGCCGAAGAGATCGAACTCGGCACCGTGGAAGATCTGGTGACCGGCGAAAACCTCTCGCGGCTCTACGACATCGACGTCGCGACCGAGACCATCATCGACCGGGGCAACCCGCGGACGGTGGTGTACACCCGCTACGACAACATCGCGGTGGCCGACAATGGCCACCGCACCAAGGAAAGTGCACTGCAATGACAGCCGAAAGTCTGACGGCCCCTGATTTTTCAGCCGATTCCGACGCCCTGACCACCACCCCCGTCCTACATCTGGTGATGGGATCCAATACCGGGATGTCGGGGGGACCCACCACCTCCGGACTGACGTCCAACATCGACATCTACTCACTGGGATCGGTCGACCTGAGTTCGGTACGCGGACTGATCATCAACGGCAACTGCGATCAGATCTTCCTCGAACGCAAGCGGGACATCCTGATCGACTTCGTCACCACCGGCGGCCGCGTTGCCGTGATGGGCCATCCACTGACCGATTTCCTTCCCGGACTCGGACAATGGCGCAAGTTTGAATATTCCGGCCCGAAAGACCTCGCGATCCACGCCGGTACCCCCCATCCGGTCTGGGCAGGTGTGGACACTGCCGACCTGAGCTTCCGGCGAGAGGTGTCCGGATTCTACGGTCGCGGATACAGCCAGAAACTGCCGGAAGGTGCGATCGTCACGAACTTCATCGGCAGGCACCTCCTTCCGGTCGACTACGTGTACCCACTCGGCGACGGCGAGGTCCTGGTCCACGGCGGCATCGATCTCGCTGTCTACCAGGATGATCCGAACACATCGTCGCGTGTGTTCGGTCAACTGCTGACCTGGCTTGCCCGACTTGATGGAAAGGACAACCGATGACCACCGTCGAACCCTTCAACCGCACTGACCGCGCTCCCCTGTCGACCGGCACGCTGGCGATCGTCCACGGCGGATCCCATTTCCATCTGCAGACGATCAAAGACCCGGCGGTCAAGGCTTTTCAGCCGGAATTCCATTATCTACCGGACATCAAGCCAGGCGACCTCGACGGCGTCACCACGCTGATCCTGGCCGACCGTCTGCATCCGGAACTCCTGCGGGCGCACGCCGACGAGTTCTTGGCCGTCGCACAACGTGGCGGAACCCTCGTGGTCCTCGGTGAGAATGCCGCGCACACATGGTTGCCCGGTGTCTCGTGGAGTCCGCGCCCCACCAACTTCTGGTGGTGGCGCACGGGTGAAGATCCGTTGATCCGTACCCGCAGCCAAGACCACGAGGCGTGGAAGTTCCTGACCACCAAGGCGGTGATCTGGCACCACCACGGACTGCTGCACACCGATGCCGATGTGGTGCCGCTACTGGTCTCCGAAGAACCCGATGCACAAGGTGATTCACACGACGCCGGGATGATGCTCTTCGAGGACACCACCTCCACCCGCGGCCGCATCATCGCCACCACGTTGGATCCGACCTACCACCACGGCAACAACTTCATGCCTGGCTCGACGCGGTTCCTGTACGCCCTGCTGCGCTGGGTCGACCGCACCTGATCGGTGTCCTCATTCACCGGATGCGGAGAGTCGATACCCGACACCCCGAACTGTTTGAATTGACTTGCAGCCGAACGGCGTATCGATTCGACGTCGCAGATACCCGGCGTAGACCTCCACCACGTTCTCATCGCCCCGATAGTTGACGTCCCACGCCGCCTGCAGGATCTCCGCTTTGCTCACCACCGAACCCCTGTTCCGCATGAGGAACTCGAGCATCGAGAACTCTCGCGGCGTCAGCGTGATCTCGGTGTCGCCGCGTCTGACCACATGTGCGGCCGGATCGAGTGACAGGGTGCCCGCTGCAAGCACGGTGGGGCGTTCCGGCGCCCCCCGCCGAACGAGGGCACGCAGCCGCGCCACCAGGACCGCGACGGAGAACGGTTTGACGATGTAGTCGTCGGCGCCGAGGTCGAAGGCATCGACCTGGTCGTACTCCCCGTCTTTGGCGGTGAGCATCAGTACCGGAGTCCACACGGATTCTCCACGGAGGCGGCGCACCAGTTCATAACCGTTGAGTCTGGGCATCATGATGTCGCAGACCACCGCATCGTAGGTGCCCTGCATCGCCAGCGCGAGACCGTCTTCGCCGTTGTGGGCCACCTCGACAACCCAGCCTTCGGCGACCAATGTCCGCCGAAGTGTCTCGGCGCCGTTGCGATCATCTTCGACCACGAGCACTCGCATGTCTTCGTCTCCTGATTCGGCTAGAACGACTCCGGGGCCGCGGGCCAATAACGGTCTGGACGGTCGATGTCGAGGGCAATGGTCACCGTGGTGCCGCCCCCGGCGGTATCGCTGATCTCGACGGTCCCATGGTGCGCGCGGACGATCTCGTCGACGATCGCGAGCCCAAGCCCGCTTCCACCACGCGACCGATCCCGATCGGTATCGAGCCGGACGAACCGATCGAACACGGTGGCCTTGTCCGAATCCGGGATACCGGGTCCGTCGTCGATGATTCTCAGCAGACCCCGACAAGACTTCTCATCGATCTCCATCTCGAAGCGGACCACCCCGTCGGCGTGCCGGGCAGCGTTGTCGGCGATGTTGCGCACCGCGCGGGTCAGCTTGTCGGCGTCACCGCAAACCCTGATGGGCGTGATGTCGACCTGCACATCAAGTGAGGTGAGAGCTTCCAGCCGGGAAGCTTCGGCGTCCACGATCTCGTCAAGATCAACGTCTTCGGCACTGACCGGGACGCCGTATTCGTCGGATCGGGCCAGCAACAACAGATCGTCGACCATCTGAGAAAGCCGTCTCGCCTCGGGCAGCAAGATGTCTTCCACGGTGTCCGGATCTATCGAATTACCCGTGGTCCGTGAGAGATCGAGTAGGCCAACCAGCGTCATCAACGGACTACGCAATTCGTGAGAGGCGTCGCCGATGAACCGGAGCTGCTGCTGTCTGGCGTCCTCGAGACCACCGAGCATGTCGTTCATCGTCGTCGCCAAGGTCGAGATCTCATCCCTGGTACCCGGAACCCGCACTCGTTTGCGCAGATCGGTACTGGTGATGGCGGCGACCTGCGCCCTGATCTCTTCGACGGGGCGAAGGGTTCGGCCGACCAGATAGTAAGTCGCAACGCCGATCAACAACAAGAGGAACGGAAACACCAGGCACAGCAGAATTGCCACGGTTGCCAGAACCTTGTGGATCGGACCTTCGGCCGCACCGACCACCACGGTCACGTCACCACTGCCGGACGCGACACCCATCGCCGTGACCCGATATTCGGCATCGCGCCCCGGAAAGGTCACACCGTCGGCGGTGCGGCGGACGTCGACGGCCAGCGGCGAGACCAGCGGCACGTGCGGAGTGCCGGGACTGGCCGCGACCACCCGCCCGCTGCTGTCGATCACCTGGATGACGTCCAGGTTCTCGGTCGGCAGAAGGACCGACTCGTCCAAGCCCGCAAGGCCTTCGTCCTCGATGGTGGTTGCGACTTCATGTGCGCGTGCCGACGTCGCGGAATCTGCGGAGTTCAGCAGCGTTTGATAGAGGACGAACAGCAGGATGGCAGCTGCCAATGCCAGAGCGAGCGCCAGCAATGTGGTGGCCAGGATGGTCAGCCGACCCCGAACGCTGGCCACAGCGGATGCGGTCCAACCGAAGATCCGCCGGGCATCCATTCCCGAAATCTATACGTGCAGCGGTGATCGACGGAACCGGACTCAGCGTCTGCTCAGGAGATCGCAGCGTCCTCACAGGACCACACCGCCACCCTTGGTCCTGTGCACCGCAACCATTCGCGTTCGGCGACCAGCCTGCTGCTCTTCTGCCTGACCCTTGTTCTGGGTGTTGCCATCGTGACCACACACCACAACCCGTTGAGCTGGATCGACCGGACGGTGCTCGATGCGATGGTCGCTCATCGCACGCCCGCACTGACCAGTGCGGTCGCGGGCGTGACCAATCTGTTCGGACCGATGTGGGTGTTCGTCTGGACCGCGGCCACCGTCATCGCCTTCATCCTGTTCGACAAGAACGTGCGTCGTGGAGCGGCGGTGGCCGCAACGGTGGCGATCGCAGGGATCTTTGGATGGACTCTGAAGTTGGTTTTCAACCGGCCACGACCACCTTTTTCCGATCAGGCAACCGCATACGAGGCCGCGCACTCGTTCCCGTCGGGTCACGTGATCGGCACCGCCGCATTGGTTTTCGCGATCGCGCTGGCTCTCACCGCGACCTCGACCCGGCTACTTCAGAACATTGCATTGGCTGCGGCCCTTGCCATCTCGGTGATCGCCGCGACGACACGACTGTATCTCGGTGTCCACTGGCTCTCGGACACGCTGGCCGCAATCGCACTGTCCCTATCGGTTGCCCTGGTCGTTGCGATGTTGGTGCCTCGCGCATTGGACGGCATCCAAGGTCGGCTACCGCCAACTTCGCGCAGGTACATCGCTTCCGCCGATGCAGCCACAATTCCGCAGCACCAACCGGAAGGCAAGCACCATGCAACTCCGTCATAGAAGTGCGCAGGCATCGACACCAGAGGCCGCCTCACACAATTCCGTTGCATCATCGGACAACTCGACACGGTTGCGTTGTGCATGGAGCAAGGTTCCCGAGGTCACGATCTATTTTTGGATCATCAAGATCCTGGCGACCACCGTCGGGGAAACGGCTGCCGATTACCTCAACACCACCCTCGGGTGGGGCCTGACGTCGACAACGATCATCACCGTGGTGCTGTTGATCGCGAGTCTCGTCGCGCAATTCTCGGTCCGCCGCTATGTGCCGGTCATCTACTGGTGGACCGTAGTTGTCATCAGCGTCACGGGAACGCTCATCACCGACAATCTGACTGACAATCTCGGCATTTCGTTGGTGGTGACCACCACGATCTTTGCCCTCGCGCTGATGGTTGTCTTCACAGCCTGGTATCTCGTCGAAGGCACCCTGTCGATCCATTCCATCCGGACTCCCCGCCGGGAGATGTTCTACTGGCTCGCAGTCCTGATGACCTTTGCCCTCGGTACCGCCGCCGGCGATCTGATCGCCGAGAAGCTCGCGGTCGGCTACACCGCGTCGCTTGTCATCTTTGCCTCCGTCATCGCGGTTATCACCGTGATGCACTATGGCATTCGACTGAACGCCGTCTTCGCGTTCTGGGCTGCGTACATCGTGACCCGACCGCTGGGCGCCTCACTGGGCGATCTGTTGACCCAGCCCACCGAGAACGGCGGACTCGGCATCGGAACTGCGGCGGTCAATCTGGTATTCCTCGCGGTCATCGTGGCCCTCGTGGGATACCTGTCATACAGCAAGGTCGATCGGCTCGAACAGGACGGTGACCGTCCACTGCTCGCCGGACAGCAGTCATGACTGACCCACTGCTGACATTCGTCGATGCGGCGATCGAGACGGCCGCCGCGAAATCGAATGCGGTGGCGTTGCTTCCGGGGTTTCTCGATCCGTTCACGCTGCTCGGACACTTCGGCGCATGGGCCCTGGTCGGCCTGCTTGTTGTGGTCCTGGTCGAATCCGGCGTTCTCTTCCCGATGTTGCCAGGGGATTCATTGCTGTTCGTCGCCGGAATGTTGGTGGCATCCGGAGGTGCCCGAGGCATCGACTCCTTTGCCGCCCTGTGGCAGTTGTTGATATTGGTACCCCTCGCTGCCGTCATCGGTGGCCAGATCGGCTACTGGATCGGCCGGTACGCGGGTACGACGATGTTCACCGAGAACAGTCGCATCCTGAAGAAGAGGTACATCAACGAGTCCCATGAGTTCTTCGACAAGCACGGCCCGACAACCGTGGTCGTGGCTCGATTTGTGCCCGTCATCCGGACGCTCGCACCGCTGGTCGCCGGTGCCGCACAGATGAAGTACCGCGTGTTCTTCCTGTACAACGTCGTGGGGGCAGTCGTGTGGGGCTGCGGGATCACGCTGTTGGGATACTGGCTCGGTCAATTCGGTTTCATCCAGAACCTCATCGAACCCATCTTCATCCTCATCGCGGCGATCTCGATACTGCCCTTCGCCGGGGAGGCCGTCGCACGTCGGCGCTCGCGCCGGGACAGGAAGGAGGCGGACGGGGTATTGCCCGACAGTCGGTGACGATGTGATGGCAGACCAACTGGGGCAGTGCGGATCTCGTGAAGCGACTGCCTGAACGTCAGGGCCTCACCGGATAGTGGCTTCGAATTGCGATGCGATTCCACGCATTCATCGCGATTGCCAGCCAGCTGACGGCAGAGATCTGTTCGTCGTTCAACGCCCCGTTGTCCCAATCATCGCGCGCCGGAACAGACAGCCTGGTGACTTCCTCGGCCAGACCCAGGGCCGCCTTCTCCTGGTCGTTGAAGTACTGCGACTCCCACCATGCCGCGATGACCGCGAGGCGATCGGCGGTTTCACCTTTCGCGAGTGCATCCCGGGTGTGCATCCGCAGGCAGAACGCGCACCCGTTCAGTTGTGAGACACGGATTTTCACCAGTTCGATCAGCAGCGGATCAAGGTCTGCAGCGGCTGCCGCCCCGACGGCGGCCTTGTCGAGTTCGGCGACGAGCGCATACGCGTCCGGGTGCTGCTTGCTCAGATTCACGTTGCCCATCGCGGTACCCTCCTTCCGCCTAAGCCGCGGCCGGCAACCAGGTACGAGCGGCCACAACCAGCGCCTTGACCCCGATCGACAAGGTGGGATCGATGACGGGAGCATAGTGCGGCGAATGGTTGGACGGCACTTTGAGCAGCGCGGGATCCGTCATGTCGCCCGTCGTGAACAACGACGGATCGGACCCGCCGAGTAGCCAATAGGACAGCGGCGCACCTGAACTCGTGGCTAAGATCCCCACATCCTCGCTGCCCGCACCGGCTCCGGGATCGAGAATGTTGCTCGCTCCCAGCCAGTCGGCGAACACGTCCAGGGTCTTACCCAATGCAGCCGCATCGTTGGTGACAACGGGGAATCGTTCGATCTCCGTGATCGTCGGTTCCTTCGGTGCCCCGGCAGCCGCAGCCTCACCTTTGACGATCCGGTCGACACTGTCGAGCACGCGTTGTCGCACCGGTTCGGCGTAGGACCGGATGTTAAGCTGCAATTCGGCGTCGCCGGGGATGACGTTCGCAGCGTCACCGGCGTGAATGGAGCCGACCGTCAGGACTGCGGTCGCGGTGCTCGGGATCTCCCTGGAGATGATCGTCTGCAGCCGAAGCACCGTTGCGGCGGCCAGGACCACCGGATCGACGGAGGCCTCCGGCATCGACCCATGCGCGCCTTTGCCGACGAGATGGACTCGAAGCGAATCCGATCCGGCGTATGAGGCCCCGGCATGACCGGCTATCTTCCCTGCAGGCAGCGGGGCGACATGCTGGCCGAGAACGACATCCGGTTTCGGGATCTTGTCGAACAACCCGTCGTCGACCATGGCCTGCGCGCCGGCACCCAATTCTTCGGCCGGCTGGAAGACGAGTACCAATGTGCCTCGCCACGTGTCGGTTCCGGTCGACAAGACCTGCGCCGCGCCCAGCAGGCACGTGGTGTGCAGATCATGCCCGCAGGCATGCGCAACCGGAACGGTTTTGCCGTGCTCGTCGGTCGCGGTGACAGTGCTCGCGTAGTCGAGCCCGGTATCCTCTTTCACCGGAAGAGCGTCCATGTCGGCTCGGAGCAATGCCACCGGGCCTGACCCGTTCTTCAGCACCCCGACGACCCCGGTCCCGCCGATCCCGGTGGTGACCTCAAAGCCAAGGGCGCTGAGCCGATCCGACACGATCCCGGAGGTGCGCTGCTCCTGGAAACCGAGTTCTGGGTGGCTATGGATATCCTTGTACAGGTCCTGTAGCGCCGGATCGATCGCGATGTCGTCGTGGATGGCCATGGGATGGTCCTTCCCTATTTGCCCGACTACGGGTTCACACCCGGGCGCCGTCGGCAGCGGCGTTGCTACCACACAGACCCCGTGAAACAACCCTACGACCGAACCACACTTCGGAAAGCAAGATTTGAGAAACCGGCTGCGGCAGTCGCTGTGAAGAGAAAGCGTTTACAACACAGATCTGAGATCGGCAGTGTCCGGAATGCCCACCTCGGCAATGGCGGTTCGTCTCTCTGGCAAGTGGCGCCACCGCCCGTTCGCGACCGCAACTCCGTTGACCCGCACACCCGTCGGCGCCGCGTCGACGCCGATCAGTTCGATGCGGCGGATCGGCGGCCTGGGTGTCCGAGTACCGGATCCCGGCGACGACGTCTCGACGGTGAGTTCACGGGTGGCATCGTCCCAGCTGAACATTGTCCAGGAGTACCCTTCCACGAGATGCTCGTTCGAGTGGCCGTCGTCTTGATACAGCCGCGATGAAGCGTTGGCACCGGCGACCACCTTCAGCGACAACGGTTCCGCACTGTCGGCCGCCGGAGCCGCGGCATTGGCCAGTGTCGGGACCGTGGCCCCGGCCCGCGCGTACACCGGGATGTCGAACAGCGTGACGGCAACATCTCTGACCGCGGGACCTTCGATCACTGAACCATCGAAGATGTTGACCCAGTCACCCTCCGGGAACCAGATGCGTTTCACCCCGCCGCCGGCGCTGCGCGGCCGCACCACCGGGGCCACGAGCAGATCATCACCGAGCATGTACTGATGGCGGAACTCGTACGCCTGCTGGTGTTTTGGCCAGTCGAGATACATGCCACGGGCCATCGGCAATCCGGTGTCGTGCATCACCCGCGCCGCTGTGTAGAGATACGGTACGAATGCCGACCGTATCCGCAATGTCTCTGCGGCGGCATCGTTGAAGGGCGGCGCGAACTCCCACGGCAGGCGTGGGGTGCCGATGTTCTGGGAATGGATTCGCATGATCGGCGAGAATGCGCCGAATTGCATCCAGCGAACGTATCTCTCGGGATCGGTGTCGCCTTTGAAACCGCCGATATCGTGCGACACGTAACCCATACCGACGTTGCCCTCGGCGTGGGTGAAGACCACTTCAAATGCGAGGGTCTCCCACGTCGAATAGGTGTCGCCGGTGAAATGGATTGTGTGCCGGTGCCCGCCCCATGGTCCCGGCCGGGTACCCACCATGTCCCAGTACGATGCACCGTTGCGGGCCAGGAGTAGCCATCGGTTTGTCGACGCTTTCGGTCGGCGGCCATACGCCCGCGCGATCCATACATCGTCAGCGATTTCTGCTGGACCCGCTCCGACACACGACTCGTCGATGATCCAGTCCAGCCACCAGAAGTCGACACCGTCGGCCTCGAACGAATCATGCAGCCGCATAAAGGAATCAATATGGCCGCGCTTGCCAAGGTCCCAGACATACGAGGGACCCAATGCACCGGCAACGTCGAGCTCCAGCGCGGAGAAGAACCGGGACGCGGGGGTCAGTGCCGGCTGCAATGTGCCGCCCGCCCGACTCGAGGCGTCACCGAAACGACTGTCGTTGCCGGCGATACTGGGATGGATGTTCAACCCGACCGCCATCTTCTCCTGGTGCGCCCAGGCCAGGAACCGCTGCGGGTCGGCGAACAGTCTGCGATTCCAGCCCCACCCGTTCCACGAGTTGGGTTCTTTGAAGTCCGTGTCGATGATCAGCACGTCCAGCGATGCTCCCACCGACTTGTACTTCGGCACCAGTTCGGTTCGGTAGTAGTGTTCGTCGTAGGGCGCATACCGCGAGAACCAATTCCCGAAGGCCTGTCGCGGCAGCAGAGGTGTTGCCCCGGAAAGGGTTCGGTAGTCCGCCAGTACCTGTTTGTAGTCGGCGCCGTAGGCGAAGATGTATCCGTCGCGGTATCCCGCGACGCTGCGGCGAGGGACATATTCGTCCCCGTCGTCAGGAACGAGGACGGATCGGGTGTCGTCGATGAAGAACCATCCGGCGCGCGAGAGCAGTCCCGGTTGCAGCGACGTCTCACCACGAACCGAGTCGAGGCAACGCAGCCAGCCGCCGAGGTTGTCCGGCGGCAGCGGCGGGATCGACGCGGTCCAGACTTCGAGATTGGCGAGAAAGACGATGCCAGTCACTTCCGGCACATACTGTTCAGAAAGCCATGTGGGAGTGACTGTCTCACCCGAATGCACCAGATCGACCTGTGGCGCATCGGCTTCGAACCGCGACACCGGACACCTCATCGTCATCACGTCGGTCTCGAATCGGACGGCATCTCCCGACTGCCGTACCCGATACTCCGGCGTCCGCGCGTCGCGGTGATGGCCCAGCATCGTCGGACGGTCCTCGAACTGCCTGTTCGGCGAGTATTCGTATCGGACCAGACCTGGCGTGATGACGGTCAGCCGGACATTGCCCACGGTGACCAGACCTTGACCGTCGTCCACCAGATCAATCGGTCGGCAGCAGCCGTGCCACCCGACAGCGACAGAGCCCCCGCCGCCGCTGTGAGACCGATTCCCGCAATCGCCTGTCGCCGACTGATGCCCGCGTGCACACCCGGTGCACCAGTGTCTTCCACACGGCGGAGGCTACCTGCGGACCTGCGGCGATTCTCGGCTTCAACAGAATCGAATCGGCAACCACAGGCCCTTGGCTGAATCTTTTCGAAGGTTGTCATTTCAGCCAATGGTGTCGGCATCCTGCCGACTGCACACTGTCAATCATGAGCGTCGAAGTCTTCGAAATCGTCCTGGCAACAACCATGTTCACATTGGTCGCGGCGTCGACAATCTCGCTCGCCGTCAGCAAGTGGCGGCGAGAAGTTCGCCCAGGATCGCGCGCGCCAACTGACGACCACGCCGGAGCCCATCCGCCTGTGCGCAGAGTTTCCTTATCTCCGTGACGCGGCAGTGGGAGAATCCGAGCAGGAGGTCCTGTGAATACCACCGATTATCTGGTCGTGGGGGCGGGCGCCAGCGGGCTCGCGTTCACCGATTCCCTGCTGAACGAATCGGATGCCGAGATGCTGCTCGTCGACCGACGCACCGAAGTGGGCGGGCACTGGCGCGACACCTACCCGTTCGTACAGCTGCATTCGCCGTCGGCGTATTACGGTGTCGGTTCCAGGCCACTCGGGAAAGACCGGATCATCGGGTCCGGCCGCAACAGCGGATTCTACGAGCAGGCGTCCGGCCCCGAGATCCAGGACTACTTCGCGCGGGTCCTCTCTGAAGGGCTCGCGCCATCCGGACGGGTGGCGTTCTTGGGACGACACGACTTCGTGGGCAGCGACGACGGTGTGGCACACCTCCGCGACACGGCGACCGGAGCCGTCACCGATGTCACGGTGCGCCGACGGGTCGTCGACGCGCGCTATCAAGAGGCCTCCGTGCCTGCGACGCACACGCCGTCGTTCAGCGTCGAGCCGGATGCTCGATTCGTTCCGATCGGGCTGCTACCGGAGCGGGCTGATGACCATCGCCGGTTCACAGTCATCGGCGGCGGCAAGACTGCGGCGGATGCCGGCCTCTGGCTACTCGATCACGGCATCGCTGCCGACCGGATCCGCTGGATCAGGCCGCGCGACATGTGGTTCAACGACCGGGCCGGGCTGCAGCCGCTCGATCAGGTCGGTGCACTCATGCACGGCTTGGCCGATGAGGCCGAGGCAGGCGCCCAGGCGCACGACCTCATCGACCTGTGCCGCCTGCTCGAGGACGTCGGCCGGCTGATGCGACTCGATCCCGACGTGGAGCCGACCATGTACCGGGGCACGATGCTGAGTCGGCGGGAGCTGGATGAGCTGAGAGGCATCGAGGACGTGGTTCGGCTCGGGCACGTGCGCGCCGTGGGCCCGAGCCACATCCGGCTCGATGATGGCGAGATCCCGACCGAGCCGGACACGCTCGTCGTCGACTGTTCCGCACGTGGCCTCGCGCCCTCGCCTGCGGCGCCGATCTTCGACGGCGACACGATCCGGCTGCAGCAGGTGCGCCACAACTCCCCCACGTTCAACGCAGCGCTGCTCGGATTCATCGAGGCGCACCGCGACGACGATGCCGAGAAGAACCGGCTGGCCCGTCCGAATCCGTTCCCGAGCACCCCGGCCGACATGGCGAACATGCTCACCCGCACCTGGGCCGGCGCCCGCATCTGGCAGACCGAATCAGACATCCAGCACTGGATCGACGGCAGTCGCCTCAATCTGATGCGCGGGCTCGTCGAGCGGATGGGTGACGCGCATGTGCGGTCGGGGGTAGAGCGATTCGTGACCCACGTCGCCGATGCCACACGCCGGCTGCCCGCCCTGGTGTGAGGGGCTCTTCCGCCGGTTCTCCTCGAAATCCTGAGCCTCAGTATCTTGACTACGGCAGCGACAGTTTCTCGATCTCAGATTCTGACGGCTCCATCCGAGCCGCGGAACTCGGGTCTGGTGCGGCGACATACGCTTGAGCACGATGCACAACCCACCCACTCCACCCCCATTTCCTTTCCGCCGCACCGGGCGGGTGATCTACAGCTCTCGCGGGCTCTACGGCTTGACCGTGTTCATCGTGCTCTTCGTCATGCTGATCGGAGCATTGGCATACGTCTACGCAGCCAATAACTCCACAACCAATATCGTGGTGATGTTGTGCTTCCTAGGTGTGCTGCTGGCGATGGCCAGTTGGTGCATCTATTGCGGACGCCGCGTCCAGATCTGGGAACGTGAATATGAGCGCGTGATGGGCCACAAGTTCGGCGCCTAGTGGCGAAAGTTTCTTGCTTGGATCCGGTGGAGCGATGAGTGCGTGGCAAGGCGAAAACAGGCCCGGCTATGGCGCTCAACGGAATTCAACCGCGTCACGGCGGTTAGGAAATATTTCCCCTGCGTCGTCGAGTGGAGCGGTCAGGCAATCCATGGGTTCACCAGCTCGACCCCAGTGTGAGCGAAGTCCTTGGTGTTCCGAGTCGCACACGTTGCGGCCATTGTGATCGGTTCGCGAGTGAAACAGCCTTCGCCGCGTGAGCGGCTGCGCCCAACGCGTGCGCCCCCAAGGAACAGGGATCGTCAGCGAATCACCAGATCAGAGGTTGTGGCACTCAGGGTGATCGGCGCGATCGACTTTCCGCGCATCCACGTGCTCACGAACTGTGCCAGCTCGGGGTCGTCGGCCCGCTGCGTGTATGCCGCGTGCGGGATCTCGATCGCACCGATGAGATGGCGCGGCGTCGAAGTCAGGCCCACGTGTCCCGGCGTCATCCGCATGCCGTCCGCAGTGTGCAACTGCACCGGTATCCGGGTACCGGTCCCGGTGACGACAACGGCGTCGCGCGTGGTCACCGCGGGGTCGAAGTTCGCGACCTCCAACCGGTACCCGGATGGTCCGGCGTGCAATCCCACCTCGTCGAGCAACCGCGGGTCGACCACGCTGTAGGGCAGGCCGATGTCGATGAGTGTCTGACCATCGACCGCGGCGTCACGCGACGGCAGCGACGCCGACAGGTTCCACGGCTTGGGCGGGGCCAATGTATCGGCGGAACGATCGGCTGCAGAGTTCTCGAGTGCGCTGCCCTGCAGAGGCGAATCGGTGGGCTCGAACGTCCATGACGAGGCCTGAATATCTTTACGCCAGAAGCCGGTACGGCCGTTGTCGCGGCCCTCGACTCGCAACTCACGCTTTTCGACGCCTGGCCCGGTGGAGATCGCGGTGATGCTGGAGGTGATCTCACCCGGAATCTTCGGTTGGTGAGTCCAATCCGGCGCGGGCAATTGCACCGCCGCCGTCGAACGATCCCAGGTCTCCTGGTTGAGGTCCGTCGCACTCGGCTTACCGGTCTGCGGCTCCCAGCTGTAGCGGAAGAACACCGAGTCCGACCCCGAGGAATCGAAATCGAAGGTCCGCGTGTACATGTCGCCGTAGCGGTTCATCACGAAGGTGGTGGACGCCGCCGCCGACAACGACACCGATTGGAAGCGTCCACCCAGCGGGCTACCGATCTCATAGCTGTTGTCGTTGGGTAGCCACGGATCGGCGTAGGTGATGCGGCTACCGTCGCCGGTGAGCGACGGGATCATCGTCATCTTGGCCTGGCCGCTGGGATGCACGCGGCCGGCGATGTCGGCGTACTCGCGGTTAGCAGTCGGCGACGTGACACTCAGCGCCCACCCGCCGACACGCGTGTCCGGCAGCGTACGACCCGGTCCCAGCCACAGCAACGCGCCCCAACCCGACGTCCAGTTCCACAGCAACGGTGACTGGGTGACGTTGTCCATGGTGTAGATCCAGCCGTCGCGATCAATGCCGACGAGCTCGTCGTCATCGAGTGAGATGGCGGTGATCGCGCCGTTCAGACACGACGGCATCCGAACGATCCGCCAAGGGGCACCCGCATCCCGCGGTCGGGTTAGCAAGTCCCCGTCGACAAGCGCGAACTCCCAGTAGTGGTTGAACTGCGTGCGCTCGGTACGCAGATCGACACGAGTAGGGGCATTTGCACCGCGGTACGTGCCGAAGGTGTTCAACCCGGTGCGATCACCGGTGGACGGCGCCCCCGGCGGCAGTTGTGCGGTCCCGAACGGAACACACCCCGCCGGTCCGGCGACGGCAGAGGGCGATGCGATGGCGGTGCCCGTGCCGACGACTGTCAGGAGCGCGACAAGGATCCCGGCGAATCGAAGGCTGATGCGGCGGACCAGAGAACGTGGCATGCGAGCACTATGCCACGGGGTCACATGCTCGTTGTCCGTTCTACGTGCCGAAACCGCAAGACGGTCACTGGTCGCTATCAGGTGCCGGATCGGACAGTCCTGTCCAACGGCGACTCGTACATGTGACCACGCAATTCGTCACCGACACTCACCTCCGGGCGCAGATCCAGACGACGCAAGAGCTGAGCGTTCAGAGCCACCACAACGGTCGACACCGACATCAGGATGGCGCCGACCGACATCGGCAGGACGAATCCGATCGGCGCCAGGACACCGGCAGCCAGCGGAACCGAGATGAGGTTGTATCCCGCTGCCCACCAAAGGTTCTGTTCCATCTTGCGATAGGTGGCCTTGGACAACCGGATCACCGAGATGACCGACCGCGGGTCGTCGCTCGCCAGGATCACTCCCGCAGAGCCGATCGCGACGTCCGTGCCTGCACCGATCGCGATCCCGACATCGGCCTGCGCCAGTGCGGGTGCATCGTTGACCCCATCACCGACCATGGCCGTGACGTGTCCCTCGTGCTGCAATTCCTGCACTATGGACGCCTTGTCCTCCGGCCGGACACCGGCGAAGTACCGATCGATACCGAGTGCCTGGGCCACCGACCGTGCGACGGGCTCGGCATCCCCGGTGATCATGACCACGGTCACGCCGATGTCGTGGAGCGCATCGACTGCCTGCCGGGATTCTGGGCGGATCTCGTCGGCGAGGCGGACTGCCCCGATCAGATCGTCGTCGGCCAGGACGTGCAGGATGATCGATCCGTCCGCCCGCCATGCGTCCGCCACCTCGACTTCGGTGCGCCCGTGGTTCTCCAGCAGACGAGGGCCTCCCACATGGATCCGACGCCCGTCTACGGTCGCCGAAACACCAACTGCTGGGGCGGAAGTGAAGTCCTTCGCCGGCGGGATGGGCAAGCTGCGCTCATTTGCCGCGCGCACGATCGCCTTGCCGAGTGGATGTTCACTGCCTGCCTCGGCGGCCGCCGCGAGCGTGAGCACGTCGTTGTCGGAGTTCGCGCCGACCGAGTGGAGGCTGGTCACTGTGGGCTCACCTTTGGTCAGGGTCCCGGTCTTGTCGAAGAGCACCATGTCGACGGACCGCATACTCTCCAGCGCGAGGCGGTCTTTCACCAACACACCGCCACGGGCGGCACGCTCGGTCGCGATCGCGACCACCAATGGGATCGCCAGACCCAGCGCGTGCGGGCAGGCGATGACCAGCACCGTGATGGTGCGGACAACCCCGTCGTCGGTCTTGTCCAGGACCGTCCAGATCACTGCGGTGATCACCGCAGCGCCGAGTGCGTACCAGAACAGCCACCCCGCAGCCTTGTCGGCGAGGCGCTGCGCACGCGAAGATGAGTTCTGC
Source organism: Williamsia sp. Y853 (assembly GCF_056786495.1). Classification (NCBI taxonomy): domain Bacteria; kingdom Bacillati; phylum Actinomycetota; class Actinomycetes; order Mycobacteriales; family Nocardiaceae; genus Williamsia; species Williamsia sp. Y853. The sequence continues at coordinate 2,271,980 of NZ_JBXCJC010000001.1, read as the reverse complement.
GCCTCGGAGACCAGCCGCTGGATCCCGGCCAACGCGGTGTCCTGACCGATGGCCGTAACTTCCACCCGCAGACCAGAATCTGTGGCAACCGTGCCTGCGACCACCGTGTCCCCCACGCCACGCGCCACGGTGCGCGATTCGCCGGTGACCATCGATTCATCCATCTCGGCCGTACCGTCGACAACCGTTCCGTCAGCGGGCACGGAGGCCCCGGGCCGCACCAGGACCACATCGCCCACGAGCAGGTCGGACGGCGCCACGACGACGGTCGTGTCACCGTCAACTCTCTCGGCCTCATCGGGAAGTAGCGCGGCGAGCGAATCGAGGGCCGAGGTGGTCTGCGCCAGGGAACGCATCTCGATCCAGTGGCCGAGCAGCATGATCACGATCAACAGCGCCAGTTCCCACCAGAAATCGAGCTGGTGATGAACGAGCCCGATGCTCGCAGCCCATGACGAGATGAATGCGACCGTGATGGCCAGGGCGATCAGCAGCATCATGCCCGGGGCACGCGCTCGCATCTCACTGACCGCACCGGTGAGAAACGGGCGCCCGCCCCATACGTACATCACCGTGCCCAACACCGGCGACACCCATTCGAGCGCCTCCGAGTCGGGCAGTTCGTAGTCGAGCAGCGAGGCGAACATCGGAGAGCACAGGACCACCGGGACGGCGAGGATCAACATGATCCAGAACAGCCGACGGAACTGCGCAACGTGATGAGCGTGACCACCTGGACCGCCGTGGTCGGCGTGCCCGGCCGGGTGCATGCCGGCACCGTGGTCGTGGTCAGGATGGTCGGCGTGATCGACAGCCGGGCCGGCGGCCGCCTCGGCGCCTGGATCACCCCCGCCGTCCCGATGTGCTGGGTCCATCAGCCAGGTCTACCCCTGACAGGAGTCTTTGTGGAGGGCATTCGGTCACGCGTTCCGGGTAATTTGGACCGAATCCGGCGCCGTATCGCCGGTGTTGCAACCGGTGCTGCCGCCCAGTTGCCTGGACGGCAGCACCGTGTTTTTCACACTATGGAGTTGTCAAGGATGCATGCACGGTCCCGAAAGATCTCGGGTGTGCGGGAGTAAAGAGTTGGTTGGATCAGGCGGCGAGGATCAGGCCGCGAGGGTCAGGGTTCGGCGGTTGTAGGCCGGTAACGGTTTTCGCTGCGGATCGACGTCGGCCGGTGGGATCAACCACGGGTGCCCATCCGATCCCATGATCACGTCCCAATCGGTGTTGTGGACCGCCATGTGGCAGGTGCGGCATAGCAAGCACCCGTTCTCGAGCGTGGTGAGACCACCGTCAACGAAGTGGACGATGTGGTGGCAGTCAGACCAACTCGCATGTCCCCCGCATTTCACACAGCAGGTGTCGCGGATGATGATCGCTTTACGGACCAACCCCTTGAACAACCGTTTCGGTGGACTCATATCGATCGGTACGTCCTGCCCGTCGAGGGTGATCGAGCTGATTGATGAATCGCAGGCCAACATCGCGGCAGTCGCCTCGGTGACCGGGCCCATCCACGGCAACGTGGCAGCCTCGGGATGATCGGCGGGCACGGTGACCATCACTTCGGTTCGCGGCGCCGACACCAGAGTTTGCCCACCCCCACCGCAATCCAACAGTTGATGCAGGGCGTCAGCCCGGCGCTGCGTCGGAGAACGCGGATCATCGGAACCATCCGGTTCGGGACGTGCTCTGGACCAGAAGTCCAACGCGGAGAACAACTTTTCACCGATCACCGCATCCACATCGAACGTCCCGACACAGCGACCCTCACGGACTTTGTATTCGAGGCTGTTCAGTGACCGGTCTTCGGCCGGCGGCGGCCCACCGGTGTCTTTGGCAATCTCGTTACCCAGCGCGCGGGCGGCGGCATTGATCTCTGATGGTGGCGCTCCGGAGATGGCGTGGCTCAACAGTTTCCGCTCGAACCCGATCCGCTGCTCGGCCGTGACAACTTCTTCGGACCGCCCGACAACATGCCCGACACCTTTGACCACCGCATCGACGTGCTCAGACGAGAGAAACCCATCCCTCGAATACCCGGCAGTACGATCCAAACCGACCAGACCCGGACCGATACGTAACCACCGATACGCCGACACCGGCGCCGCACCGTTGGCCTGCAACAACTTTGATGTAGTCGAACCGGCCTTACGGACCATCCCCAACTCGTCGATCACCGCCGCACACACCGCAATCTGATGCTCGGCCACGTTGCGCAGAGTGATCAGATCCTTCACCACCCCCAGCGCATCGTTCGCGTCATCGGGAATCTCTAGGTCGACAAGGTCGTCGACCATCTCGAGAAGTCGCATGGCACAGCACCTTCCAAGGAGAGCAAAACCGGGGTCGTCGACCAGGGTGTCTCTGCGGGGAAGGCGTCAGATACGTGATGCTTGTGGTCGATGACTCCACCGTACCGGCTCGAACGCATGTTCGCAAGGGAGTCTTTAGCGAAACCTGTTGACCACCAGCATATTTAGATAGTTTGCCGAAGCAACTCGAACTACCGCCAGTTCAGATCACCCGATCAACGACGCCACTGATACCGGATCTTCGGCCGCCCGGCGTGGCCGTAGTCGGTGTGGCGCAACAACGTTCCTTCTTCGGCGAGCCGTTCGAGGTAACGCCATGCCGTCACCCGCGACACCCCCACGATCTTGGCCGCGTCGGCTGCAGTGATGCCACCGACAGTGTCGCGGACAACCTTTGCCACCTCGTCTGCGGTTCCCGGCGCAGCACCCTTCGGTGCGGCGGATCGGTCTGCGCCGGTGCGCAATTCGGCGAAGGCGCGGTCCACCTCTGCTTGACTGGCGGCGTCGGTACCGGCCGGGAGGGCCGCGCGGTAGCGCTGATAGCGCTCGAGCCGATCGCGAAAGGCCGCGAAGGTGAACGGCTTCAGCAGATAGGCCAGCGCCCCGTTGGCGACTGCGGCGCGCACGATCTGCAGGTCGCGTTCCGACGTGATCGCGATGATGTCCGGCGCGGGGCGTAGGCCGGACAATGCAGAGGCGAGGTCGATGCCGGTGGCGTCGGGCAAGCCGATGTCGAGGAGCACCAGGTCGATCGGGGCTCCACTGGCCGATGCCGCGACGGCGGCTTGCATTGCATCCCGGGCCGTATGGGCCTGCGCAGCCGCGGTGAATCCGGGGATTCTCCCCAGATAGGTGCTGTGAGCCTCGGCGATCAATGGTTCGTCTTCGACGATGAGCACGTTGATCATCGCGCCGCCTTACCGATGCGCACCGTCACAACCGAACCGTATGTCATCTCCGCGGTGAGCGTGCCGCGGTGCCGATCGACGACCTGGGCGACCAGTGCGAGACCCAGTCCACGCCGCCCGTGCTCACTCCCGCCCTTCGTCGAATAGCCGCGCTGCATCGCCTTTGAGAACTCCGCGGGGTCCATGCCGGGGCCGCTGTCGGCGACCTGGATCAGCAGGTCGTCCCCGCCCAGACGGACCGTGACCTCCACCCACGGATCGTCCCGATCGCAGGCGTCGAAAGCGTTGTCGATCAAATTGCCGACGATGGTGACCAGCTCTGGCCCTGACAGCGGCACTTCCTCTGCGTCCGAAGATAATTCGGTGTCATCGGTGATGGTGAATCCGATACCCCGCTCGTCGGCCTGTGCGCTCTTGCCGAGCAACAGCGCCGCGAGCGCAGGTTCGCCGACGGCTTCCGACAGACGGTCGACCAGACGTTGGGACAGTTCCAACTCGGTGGTCGCGAACTTCACGGCCTCATCGGCGCGGCCCATCTCGACGAGCGTCACGATGGTGTGCAACCGGTTCGCGGATTCGTGGGCCTGGGAGCGTAGCGATTCGGCAAACACCTTCATCGAGTCGAGTTCACCCAGCGCGCCCTGCAATTCGGTGCGGTCCCGGATGGTCACGACCTCGGTGTCGGGAGACCGCTCACCGCGTACGTGAGAACGGTTCACCACGAGCACCCGGTCGCCGGTCACGTGGACCTCGTCGCGCGCACCGGGAGAGTAGGAGCGCAAGAAGAGCGGCAGGGACTCGTTGTCGATCTCGCCCGACGGCAGCGACAGCAAGCGCCGGGCCTCGTCATTCGCCAACGCGACACCGCGGCGGTCGCGCACGATCAGTCCCTCCGAGACCGAGTGCAGGATCGCGTCGTGGTGCTCGTACATCACTTGGAGCTCGGTCGGTCCGAGTCCGTGGGTCTGCCGGAGCAACCGTCGCCCGATCGCCCAGATCCCGATAAGTGACACCCCCAATGCGGCGAGCGCGACCAGGATGATCTGCGGAAGCTCGTCCCGCCAGCGCTGCCCGAGCGTCTGCTGGGTGATACCCGCCGACACCAGGCCGATGATTTCCCCCGACGACGAACGGACCGGGGCCACCGCCCTGACGGAGGGCCCGAGAGTCCCGGTGTAGACCTCGGTGAAGGTTCGGCCTTCCAGTGCCGGTCCGATGGTGCCCAGGTAGTCCTGGCCGATGAGGGCCGGGTTGGTGTGGGTGAAGCGGGTCCGATCGGGCGCCATGATCGTGATGAATCCGATCCCGGTGTCCTCGCGAATGCGCCCGGTCACCGGTTGGAGGATCTGCGGCGCGGTACCGGATGCGATGGCCGCTGCCGTCGAGTTCGACTGGGCCAGGGTACTGGCGATACCGAGGACCTGTTGGCGCGCTGCCGAGTCGCTGTCACGGCGGGCGTCGAGGAAAGCCAGCGCACTCCCCGCGAGCACGATCACCGCGACCACCACGAGTTGCAACACGATCGCCTGACCTGCCAGAGAGCGTGGCACCAACCTCGTCATCGACCTCTCCGCCTGAACGAAATGAACTTAACCGTGACCTCGCTCACTTTGGCGAACACCATTCTTTCAGACCCGTTCCTCGCTGCTTCACAAAGGAAGTCGATCATGACAACGACAGAAGACCGTCCGACACAAGAGCAGCCACCGGCTCCCAAGCGGCGTGACCGGACGCATTGGTTGTACATCGCGGTGATCATCGCGGTGTTCGCAGGTGTGATCGTCGGACTCGTCGCCCCCGGTGTCGGCGAGGACCTCGGTGTTCTGGGCACCATGTTCGTGAGCCTGATCAAGATGATGATCAGCCCGGTCATCTTCTGCACCATCGTCCTGGGCATCGGCTCGGTGCGGGCGGCAGCAACGGTCGGCAAAGTGGGTGGCCTGGCGTTCGGTTACTTCCTGCTGATGTCGACGGTGGCGCTGGCCATCGGGCTCGTGGTGGGCAATCTGCTCAGCCCCGGCAGCGGGCTCACGATCGATCCATCCAAGATGGGCACCGGCGCAGAACTCGCCGACAAGGCACATGAAGCCGGCGGCACCATGGATTTCATCCAGTCGATCATCCCGACCTCGATGCTGTCGGCATTGACCGAGGGCAGCGTCCTGCAGACCCTCTTCATCGCTCTGCTCGTCGGCTTCGCGATCCAGGCTCTGCCCACCCGCAGCGGCGACCCGATCCTGCGGGCGATCGAGTTGATCCAGAAGGTCGTGTTCAAGGTGCTTGGCATGATCCTGTGGCTCGCCCCGATCGGCGCATTCGGCGCCATCGCCAACGTGGTCGGCCAAACCGGTTGGAGCGCGATCACCGAGCTGTTGACCCTGATGCTCGGCTTCTACGTGACCTGCGCGATCTTCGTCTTCGTGATCCTCGGCCTGCTGCTGCGTCTGGTTTCAGGAGTCTCGATCTTCCAGCTGGTCCGTTACCTGGCCCGCGAGTACCTGTTGATCTTCGCCACCTCGTCGTCCGAGTCGGCCCTGCCGCGGTTGATCGCCAAGATGGAACATCTGGGTGTCCAGCGCACCACCGTCGGCGTGGTTGTCCCGACCGGATACTCGTTCAACCTCGACGGCACCGCGATCTACCTGACGATGGCATCGCTGTTCGTCGCCGAAGCCATGGGTGACCCGCTCGCCCTCGGTGAGCAGATCTCGCTGCTGGTGTTCATGATCGTCGCCTCCAAGGGCGCAGCCGGGGTCAGTGGCGCCGGACTGGCCACCCTCGCCGGTGGCCTGCAGAGCCACCGGCCCGAACTCCTCGACGGAGTGGGTTTGATCGTCGGCATCGACCGGTTCATGTCAGAGGCCCGTGCGGTCACCAACTTCTCCGGCAATGCCGTCGCAACGATGCTCGTCGGCTCCTGGACGAAGACCGTCGACATGGAGAAGGTCGGCAATGTCCTCTCCGGCAAGGATCCCTTCGACGAGTTGTCCATGGTCGACGACGGAGACGACCGCTGGGACAAGACCGAGGACTCGACCACTGCGAAAACGGTAGTCACTGCCTGAGGCGATCGACAACGCTGCGCCGCGGTTCCCCCGGGAGCCGCGGCGCAGAACCAATTCCCTTCTCCCCTTCTAGAGATGGCTTCGGCGCTATCCCCAAACCTGTTGCGGCGAAGTAGAAGTGGCACCAAATACGGGTGTGTCATGTGTGCCAAATCACCGGCGCGTTCGCATGTACAGTGGATCTGTTGGGATCTTCTCAGCCAGCACGCCTCCATGCTCGTCAACGGGTTCCGCAGTGAGCCAGACGCGTAAAACCGCATCCGAGAACGTCGAGTTCAATGTTCGTCGAGTGGGTCGGTCCTCGTGGGCGGCAGATCTCGGATTGGATCGATCAAATGACTTCTAACAGCACGCCCGGTGTTGCCCTCGTCGTAGGCGCAACCGGAATCGCCGGGCAGACCATCAGCGCTGCGCTGGTTGACAATGGCTGGACAACTTACGGTTTGGCGCGGGGATCGCGTAACCCGGTGGATGGTGTCATTCCGGTTGCCGCAGATCTCCTTGATCCCGGATCACTGACGGAGGCGCTGGCCGATGTCAGACCGGACGTCGTCTTCCTCACAGCGTGGATGAAGCAGGACTCCGAGGAAAAGAACATCGAGGTCAACAGCGCTACGGTTCGAAACGTCCTGGGTGTACTGGGAGACAAGGACTCGGTACGCCACGTTGCACTTCTGACCGGACTCAAGCACTACCTCGGATCGTTCGACGACTATGCGACCGGCGTCATGGCCGATACTCCTTTTCACGAGTACGAGCCGCGGCTGAACACTCCGAACTTCTATTACGCCCAGGAAGACGAGCTCTTTGCAGCCGCCGAGCGATACGGTTTCGGCTGGAGTGTGCACCGTGCCCACACCGTCTTCGGCTATGCCGTTGGTAACGCCATGAACATGGTGCTGACCCTGTCCGTGTACGCCGAGATTTGCCGCGAAACCGGGGCGCCGTTCGTGTTCCCCGGTTCGAAAACGCAGTGGGACGGGTTGACCGATGTGACCGACGCGGACCTCCTGGGCGAACAGATGCTTTGGGCTGCAACAGATCCCAACGGCAAGGACGAGGCCTTCAACATCGCCAACGGCGACGTGTTCCGGTGGCGCTGGCTGTGGCCTCAGGTGGCCGAGATGTTCGGGGTGGAGCCTGTCGGGTTCGAACAGTCGCCGCGACCGCTCGACGACAGAATGGGCGACGCACCGCAGGTATGGGCCAAGATCGCGCAGCGGTACGGTCTTGCCGAGCCGGACGTGGGACGGCTCGCGTCGTGGTGGCATACAGACAGTGACCTCGGTCGCGACATCGAGTGCCTCACAGACATGAACAAGAGCAAGCAGGCCGGGTTCCTCGGCTTCCGTTCCACGGTAGAGAGCTTTGCCGACAAGGTCAGCCGCTATCGGGAGTCCGGCATCCTGCCTACCAGGTGATGCCTTCAGGCGCAGACGACCGCAGCAGACCCATGTCCATGGGCCTGCTGCGGAGGTCGGTGGGATGATGACCCACATGCCGATGCCCGCACCACTACCCGTCAAGAACGGGGTCGGACCGACGAGGCTGCGCATCCCCGCGTCGGGGCCGTGGACGACGGTCGCCGAGTTCATGGTCGCGACGTTCGACCACCTGGACTCCGACGACCTGTACCGCCGGTTCGACGACGGCGAGATCGTGGGCACCGACGGCAGCCCGATCGGTCGCGGCACAGCGCTGGGCGCGGACCCGTTCGTCTGGTACTACCGCGATCTACCGGCGGAGGAGCCGGTGCCGTTCCAGGAAGAGATCCTGCACGTCGACGACGACCTCGTCGTGATCGACAAGCCGCACTTCCTGCCGACCACTCCGGGCGGGCGATATCTGCGGGAGTCTGCGCTCGTCCGATTGCGGACCCGCCTCGACAATCCGGACCTGACGCCGATCCATCGCCTCGACCGGGCGACGGCCGGCCTGTTGATGTTCTCGGCCCGGCCCGCCACCCGTGGCGCCTATCAGTCCCTCTTCGAAAAGCGGCGGGTCGTGAAGGTCTACGAGGCGGTGTCGGCGCAGCCGCCGGGGTGGAACCCCGACGCACCGGCAATTGCCGGGCGCACGGTTCCCGTCATCTACCGGAACCACATCGCAGCGCGGCGCGGTGAATTACGAGTCACCGTCGACGACCTCCTCGAGCCCAACGCCGAGACAGTGGTCGAGGTGCGGGGTCACGGCGTCAGCGCTTCAGGACGCGGCGTGCTGCACACGGTCCTGCGTCCGCACACCGGCCGCAAGCACCAGCTGAGGGTGCATCTGTCGGCACTCGGCATCGGAATCCTGGGCGACAGTTGGTATCCCGACCTGCTCACCGAGGAACCGGACGATCATTCCCTTCCCCTCCAATTACTCGCGCGGGAACTGGAATTCACCGATCCACTGTCGGGACTGCCACAACGCTTCATCACCCGCCGGACGTTGTCCGAGGCGCCGGTGACGGAGCGCTGAGCGAACTCCAACAGTTGATCGTCGCTAACCCCGCGGCCGCTATCCCCGATTCAGCGCGACTGCGGCCTGAACCAGCGCCACGAAGGCATCAGCATCGAGTGCGTCTGCCTCGTTGATGTCGATGGCGCGCCGGACGCCCGCGCCGAGACTTGCGTTGAACAGCTCCGCCGGGTCCGGGAGGGAGGCGCCCTTGGCAAAGGTCACCTTGATCTTGTCCTTGTAGGTCTCGAGGGTGCAGATGAGACCGTCGAGCGAGAACGTCGGCACGCCATCGGGATTCGAGGCCTTACGCCACTTCGCTTCTTCGACGATGTCGGGCTCGGCCCGCATGATCAATGACCGCACCTCGTCGACCCGGGATTCCCGCCAATCGCCACCCATGGGGTCACAGTAGCGAAATCGGTCCGCGGACGTTCGTATCAGCGAGGTCGAATACCCGTCAGGACCATAGCGAGCACGCCATCGGCGAATGCGTCATCCAGCTCACCGGTTCGCAGCAGCCAGCGATGGAAGACAGGGCCGAACAGCAACTCGACTGCCAGTCCCGCGTCCACAGACTCGTCGACCTGGCCGGCCCGGATACCGGCCGTGACGCGCGCGGCGGTCGCATCGAGCTGCGGGCGGAGCAGACGTCGCACCAGTTCGTCGGCGACGGCAACGTCGATCTGAATCTCGGCGGTGATCGCGCGCTGTAGGCGGTCGTTGGCCGGATCGGTCAGTGCGGCAACGGTTCCCCGGAGCACGAGTTGAAGATCGGATTCGAGATCGCCGGTGTCCGGCAGCACAACCGAACCCCCATCCTGGGAGTTGGCCTCCAAGATCGCGTCGAAGACCACGGCGGCCTTCGATTTCCACCAGCGGTAGATGGTCTGTTTGCCCACTCCGGCGGCGGCCGCGATTCCCTCGATGCTCAGCCGGGTGTATCCCACGTCGGCGACGAGGTCGCGCGTCGCGGAGAGGATCGCTCGACGGGCTCGGTCGCTGCGCCGGGAGGCGTCGGGGCCGGACGCATCTGAACGCGCAGGATCCGGCGGGGTCGCTGTCATGCCGTCAGCCTACCCCCAACGAGACGAGACGCATCGTCTTGACTGTCGTAAGACCTTGTGCAATTATGACGAGACGCACCGTCTCGCTGGAGGTATTCACACCATGACCGAAGCATCACGCACTACTCGTACCTGGCTCATCACCGGCGCAGGCCGCGGTCTAGGTCAGGCATTTGCACAGGCCGCCCTGTCGCAAGGTGATCGCGTCGCCGGGACGGTCCGTCGCCCCGGAGCGCTGGCAAAGCTACAGGCCGAACACCCGAACTCGGTGCAAGAGATCCAGCTCGATGTGCGCGACGCCAGCGCCGTTGCCGCAGCCGTCGATCACGCTGTGCAAACCTTCGGTGGCCTCGACGTCGTCGTCAACAACGCCGGCGCCGGTTTCGTCGGCACCCTCGAAGAGGTCGATGAGCAGCAGGCCCGCGATCATCTGGACCTGAATCTGTTTGGTGCGATGTGGGTTTCCCAGGCCGCAATCCCGCACCTGCGGGCGAACGGTGGTGGCGACATCGTGCAGATTTCGACGGTCGGCGCCATCGGCTCGATGCCGATGTTCGGACTGTACAACGCGAGCAAGTGGGCCCTCGAAGGATTCAGCGAGGCACTGTCCGCTGAGGTCGCGCAATTCGGGGTCCGGGTGACGATCGCCCAGCTCGGCGGATTCGCGACCGACTGGGCCGGGTCGAGCATGTCGTTCGCCGCGCCGAAACCGGAATACGATGAACTCCGCACGGCATTCTTCGGAACTCCCGAGATCCCTTGGCCGACTGCCGATTCCGATTCACCGTCGACCGATGCCGATCCGCGCCTGGCCGCCGACGCGCTGCTCGCGCACCTGGCTGACCCCGACCACCCGTTGCGGGTACTGATCGGCGACGACGCGCGGGATCATGCCGCTCTGGCCTACGCGGCCCGCCGGGATTCCTACGGCGAGCGCAGGGACTTCAACTGGCCTTCGTGAGTCTCGGACCGCACATCTCGGGTCCTGTGGGCCGATCGGGAATCTGACACTCATCGGCGGTGAAAACTGCCACGATTCCGCGCCCCCTCGGGAATCTCCTTCTCGAGCAGGCTCAAGACCAAACCTCAGGCGAAGGCAGCGAGGCCGGCGCGCCAGGCTCCGGCCAGCTCAACGCCGTCCGGAAACCGCTCATCGATCTCCAACGAGACCATGCCGTGGGCGAACGCCCAGATCGCACGGGCACGGTCCTCATCTCCACCGACCGCCTCGACCAGCGGGCGAGCCGAGCGCTCCTCCAGACCGGCAGGCAGCAGATCGCGGCGGAGTGGACGGTAGTTCATCAAGCGGTAGAGGTGGGGGTGAGCGAGCGCGTAGCGGCGGTAGGCGGCACAGAGGGCGGCAAGAACCTGCCCCCGGCGGCCGTCGGACGAGCCTGCGTCGGAGGCAGCCTTCTCCAAGGCCTCGGCCAGCTCGGCAAAGCCATCCGCCACCACCAGCGCTTCGAGAGCGGCCTTGTCCGGCAGGTGCTTATAGAGGGACGGCGCACGGATGCCGACGGCGTCGGCGACGCGGCGCATCGTCAGCGCCACTGGGCCCTCCGCCTCCAGGAGGCTGCGTGCCTCGCAGGCGATCTGCTCCAGGCGAGTATGTGCGTCAGGCACGAACCAATCCTTCCTTGGTGCGAAGGTTGTAACCGGCCAGCCGGTCCACCGCGATGTGCAGCATCCAGGCCAGCAGGAAGGTGAACAGGACGGGGAGCTGGAACGGGCCGACGGAGTAGGCGACGGCCAGCGCAAGCGGGATCGCGGTGCGGTGCGCGGTGTTGTACCAGGGGACAGCGCGGGCCGGTAGCTGTCCCTGATGGGTGGGCTTCGGAGCGCCCATCGCCGCGAAGAAGGTCAGGTCCGGGGCGATCATGCCCACTGCGAGCGCGATCCAGGCGCCTGCGCCGTGGTTGACGCCCTCCAGGATCGCGAATGCAAGTAAAAACGCGGCCCACAGGCCCCATCCTGCACGGCGAGCATGCAGGCCCGGGGTGGCACCGGAGGTGGTGGAACCCTTCGGGGAAAGCGTGCTGCACATGGCGACTCCTCGTGACTCATGCCGATTCTCGCGTGATGACTAACACCGTTAGCCACACGGTATGGCTAACACAGTTAGCCGTCAAGTGGCGACCGAACTACATCGACAAACTCTGGTGGCGACGTGGTGTAAGTGGCTTGGTCGTCGCGGCCTCCGTGGATTCCGGGGTAGGTCATCACCTCGTCGACCCTGCCGACAGACACGCACACGTCCGCAAATCTTGCTTTGCTGAGACGGCCCCCTGCATGTGAGCCAAAGGCCACACGGGCGAGGACGAGCACCACCGTCACCGAGCATCACCGACATTGAATGTGAAGACGCCATGAGCGCCGCTAATAACCCCGGCATCACCTCGTACGCGAAAGCCCCCCGCGTAGACCCTCCAGAACCAGAGCCACTCGATGTTGTGCGATGCGACGAGTCCAGCCGCCTTGAATTGTCGTGGCCCGCGAAGGACGCCACAATGCAGACAGCGGATTCTCGCGGTTTCGAGCGTGAGACCTTTGCGGCCGTGGCAACAAGCCGAACCCGTCAGGCCCTCGACGGGGTATCCAGACCTCCTACACGACAGGCGCTTTCGCCGCCAACGCTCAGAGAACCTTCTTCACCACGCTCGACTTCAACTGCATCTGCCCAAAACCCGGCACCTTCGCATCGATATCGTGATCGCCCACACCATCGGAGATCAGCCGAATGCCGCGCACCTTGGTGCCGATCTTGACGACCCCACCACCGGCACCTTTGACCTTCAGGCTCTTGACGATGGTCACGGTGTCGCCATCGGCGAGGACGTTCCCGACCGCATCAGTGACGACGCCACCCACATCGGCAGCATCGTCCGCACCGGGCGCCCACTCGTGACCACACATCGAGCAGACCAGCAACGCGCCGGACTCGTACGCGAACTCACTCGCACAGGCCGGACACGGAGGTAGAACGTCAGACATTGAACCTGAACTCGACCACGTCGCCGTCGGCCATCACGTAGTCCTTGCCTTCGATCCGGACCTTGCCTGCAGCCTTGGCAGCAGCCATCGAACCGGCGGCGTCGAGGTCAGCGAAGGAGACGATCTCGGCTTTGATGAAGCCTTTTTCGAAGTCGGTGTGGATGACGCCTGCAGCCTTGGGAGCGGTGTCGCCCTTGTGAATTGTCCAGGCTCGGGACTCTTTTGGTCCGGCGGTCAGGTAGGTCTGCAGACCCAGGGTGTGGAAGCCGGCGCGTGCCAGTGCGTGCAGGCCGGGCTCGTCCTGGCCAATCGAGTCCAGGAGTTCCTGGGCATCTTCGGGGTCGAGCTCGAGGAGTTCGCTCTCCACCTTGGCGTCGAGGAACACCGCATCTGCCGGTGCCACAAGCTCTTTGAGCTTTGCGACGCGCTCGGGATCGGTCAGCACCGACTCGTCGGCGTTGAACACGTACAGGAACGGCTTGGTGGTCATCAGGTGCAGCTCACGCAGTTTCGCAAAGTCCAGCGAATCCTTCTGCGAGAACAGCGTCTTGCCCTCGTTGAGGACCTTCTGCGCTTCCTGCGCCGCATTGAGGACCTCGACGAGTTCCTTGTTCTTGCGCGATTCCTTCTCCAGCCGTGGCAGCGCCTTCTCCAGCGTCTGCATGTCGGCGAGGATGAGCTCGGTTTCGATCACCTCGATGTCGGAGACCGGGTCGACGCGACCGTCGACGTGCACCACGTCGTCGTCGGAGAACACCCGGACCACCTGACAGATGGCGTCGGCCTCACGAATGTTGGCCAGGAACTGGTTGCCCATTCCTTCACCAACAGACGCACCCTTGACGATGCCGGCGATGTCGACGAACGACACGGTCGCAGGCAGGATCTTCTCGCTCGAGAAGATCTCGGCCAGGCGGTTCAGCCGCGAATCGGGCAGCTCAACCACACCGACGTTGGGCTCGATGGTGGCGAACGGGTAGTTCGCAGCCAGCACATCGTTGTTGGTCAGTGCGTTGAACAGGGTGGATTTGCCGACGTTGGGCAATCCGACGATTCCGAGGGTAAGGCTCACGAGCAGCCAGTCTAGTTCGCCGCCGCAAGTCACCTGCGGGCCGTCCGACCAGCGACCCGATCGGGGGCCGCTGGTCGGCGCCGGCTAGCTCGTCTCGGGTTCTGCGTTGCCGTTGTCGTCGGGAAGGATCAGCTTCGCGTCCTTGCCGTTGGCGACCACTGTCTCGCCCGCGCGGATCCCGATCTGTTCGTTCAGGTACCGCAACACAACGGCCACCACCGCCGCCACCGGGACGGCGAGGAAGGCGCCGATGATGCCGAAGAGCGTGCCGCCTGCCGTCACCGACAGCAGCACGATCGCCGCGTGCAGATTCATCGACTTCGACTGCAACCACGGCTGGAGCACATTGCCCTCCAGCTGCTGCACCGCCACGATGATGCCGAGCACGATCAAGGCGGTCCACGGTCCATTGCCGACCAGCGCCACCAGCACCGCCAGGGCGCCGGCGACAAAGGCGCCGACGATCGGGATGAAACCACCGAAGAACGTGATGATCGCCAGGGCGTACGCCAGCGGCACCCCGAGAATGACAAGGCCGGCGCCGATGAGTACCGCATCGATCAGGCTCACCAGGGCCTGTGTACGGATGAAACCACCCAGCGTCGCCCAGATCCGGGACAGCACCTCTGCGATGTGCTCGGAAGCCGGCGCGCCACTGGTCCGGCGCAACCATGGCAGGAACTTCGGTCCGTCCTTGAGGAAGAAGAAAGTCAGGAACAAGACCGTGAACAACGTGATGAGTACCGATGTCGCGGTGGTAACACCGGTGAAGACGCCGGAGGCGATCGTGGTGCTGGACTTTTGGATCCGGTCGGTGATCGCGTCGACCGCAGTATTCAACTGTTCGTCACTGACCCGGAACGGTGGTCCCTGCAGCCACTCCTCGATCTCTTCGACGCCGTCGATGGCCTGCGACGCCAGATCACCGGACTGTTCGACAATCGAGGGTGCGATCGCGCTGATGACGCCTGCCACCACCCCGATCGCCAGGAACACCACCAGCAGCGAAGACGTCGCCGGGCCGATGCCCTTCTTCCGGAGCCAGCGAACCGGTGGCCACAGGACCGTGCAAACGATGATCGCCAGCACCGTCGGCAACAAGACGACCCAGGCCTCGCCGATGATCCACGCCAGCACCCACCCGCCGCCTGCGATCAGGATCAGACGGAGGCTGTGCTTTGCCAGCCACTGGCCACCGTCCCCGATGATCTTGCCGCGATTCTTCTTCGTCGCATCCTGCACGCCGGACACGATCGTCTTCTCATTCTCGGGCTGCTTCTTGCCCGGTTCGCCCGCCGGTGTTGTTGCCATGCGTTGATGTTCACATGCCGCTCGCCCGGACACACTTCGACCTGCCGAGTCGCACAAGATGTCCGCCACAGTTTGTACCGCGACCGCGAGGGAGGCAGGTATGCAGACAATTACCCGAAAACGGCTCCTGGCTGCGCGATGCCGCCGAGTTTCGCGGCGCGGTCGAGTCCCGGTAGTTGCCTCAGCCGCGGCGGCGTTGCAGCCAGCGAAGCTTTCCGCCGACGGCATCGTCATCGCGTGTCGGCGAGCTCGGATCCCCCGGCTGAGCGGACACCTCGTCGGCGACCCCCGGCTGAGTGGACAGACCCTTTTCCGCTTCGATCGCCGTCCGCACCGACTGTTCGCCGTAGAGACCCATCATGATCTCCACACCCCAACCAGGGAATTGCGACAACGGCGCTTCTTTGCGTCCCCATCGTGTTACGTACATGTGACCACCCTGGCACGCTCATACGCGCTTTGTCCCCGTTTTCCTGCGGAAAGAGTCTAAATCCGGGACGGAGGTCCCAGATCGGGGCGAGGTCTCATTGTGATGTGCGCCACAGCACATTTTGCGGGTGCTGTCCAGCCTCCAGATGCTCGAATTGTCGCGTCCGATTTCCGCTAGTCCTGCGCCTCGAAGACTGGGACAGTGGTCCCATGCCCACCGACACCGCGACGAATCCGAGGCAGCTCGATTTCGATGCCTGTTTTCGTGCCCTCCAGGCCAGGGATGCACGATTCGACGGTCAGTTCTTTGTCGCCGTCCGAACCACCGGCATCTATTGCCGGCCCTCATGTCCGGCCATCACCCCCAAGCCCACGAACGTCTCGTTTGTCCTGACCGCGGCCGTTGCCCAACAACAGGGTTACCGGGCCTGCCGTCGTTGTCTTCCCGACGCGGTGCCCGGGTCGCCGCGCTGGAACGTCAATTCGGATCTGGCATCCCGCGCGATGCGCCTCATCGAGGACGGTCTGGTCGACCGCGCCGGCGTGACCGGCCTGGCCGACCACCTGGGTTACTCGCCGCGTCAGCTGGGCCGGGTGCTGGGAGAACAGATCGGGGCCGGACCCCTCGTATTGGCCCGCGCTTATCGCGCGACGACCGCCCGGATGCTGATCCAGTGCACAACCATGTCGATGTCGGACATCGCCTTTGCCGCCGGATTCGCCAGCATCCGCCAGTTCAACGACACCATTCGAGAGGTCTTCGCGCAGACACCCACCCAGTTGCGCGCGAAGGGCGCACCGCGTCAAGCGGCTGCCACCGGCGCTGCGGTGACCCTCAAGCTTGCTGTTCGGCAACCCTTTTCACCGCCTTGGTTGCACTGGTTCCTGTCCGCGCACGCGGTGCCGGGCATCGAGAGCTGGGACGGTGAGTTCTACCGGCGTTCGATGGCCCTACCCCACGGACCGGGCGTGGTCGCCTTGCAGATCAACCCTGATCACGTCCGGGCCGACATCGCACTGCACGACATGCGGGATCTCGGGGTCGCGGTCCACCGGATCCGCCAACTCCTCGATCTCGACGCCGATGTGGCGGCGGCCAACGAGGCACTCTGCGCCGACCTCTCGCTGATCCCCCTGATCGAGCGCATGCGCGGCATCCGCGTGCCCGGCAGCATCGATCCGACAGAGTTGTTGATCCGCACCATGATCGGCCAGCAGATCTCGTTGCCTGCCGCGCGCACCCACACCGGAAAGCTCGTGGCCGCGCTCGGCGAGCCGCTGGAAAATCCGCTCGGCGACATCACCCACCTGTTCCCCACGGCCGCGGCGATCGCCGAACACGGAAGCGAGGTCTTGACGGGCCCGGCCGCGCGGACCACCTCCGTGAGTGGCGTCGCCCGCGAGATCGCCGACGGAGCCCTGGTGATGCATGCCGGAATGCCCGCCGCCGACGTGCGCGCCCAACTCGTCGCACAACGCGGAATCGGTATCTGGACAGCCGACTACGTCGCGATGCGCCTGCTGAACGATCCGGACGTGCTGCTGCATACCGACCTCGTGGTCCGACGGTCGGCGGCCGAACTCGGCATCGACCTCGACAACACTGCGCACTGGTCGCCCTGGCGCTCCTATGTGTCGATGCATCTGTGGCACAACATCATCGCCCGCAATTCACCCTCCCTCTCAAACGGCTCGACATCCGTTCCACCACGAAAGCAGGTCTCATGAGCACCGCAGCCTGGTCCACCATCGCCACCCCCACCGGTCCGTTCACGATGATCGTCAACGACGACGCCGAGGTCCTCGCATCGGGCTGGTCCGACGATGCCGAGTACCTCAATGTCCTGATACACAAGTCGATTCGTCCCTTGACGCTCGTCAACAAGCCCGACCTGGGCGCGGTCACCACCGCCGCCGAGCGGTACCACCAGGGCGACCTGGCCGCCATCGACAACATTCCCGTCCGGCAACGGTCGGGCGAGTTCCTCGAGCACGCCTGGGAGGTGCTGCGCACGATCCCGGCCGGATCGCCGGTCAGCTACACCGAATACGCCGCCCTCAGTGGTCGTCCGGCCGCGATCAGAGGAGCTGCGAGTGCCTGCGCCCGCAATGCCGCAGCCCTGTTTGTGCCCTGTCATCGCGTACTGCGCTCCGACCGGTCGCTGGGCGGGTTCCGCTACGGCCTTCCCATCAAGTCCTGGTTGTTGGCTCACGAGGAACCACACACCCCGAGTCCGCAGTTGTGAAGGCATCGGCCGAGTAGATCTCTTCACAACTGCAATCTCGAACCAGTCGCGACGGGGTGTGTCAGACCTCTGATGCACCATCAACACCATGAGTATCACCGCAGTCGTACTGCTGATCGTCGGACTGGCAGTCGGGTTCGCCTTGGGTTGGCTGGTCCACGCCAACAGGTCCGGGACCGAGGTGGCTGTCGCCCGCGCCGAAGCCGACGCCGCCCACGCCAACCACGAACTCCTGGTCCGATCGCTGTCGGCCGCCAGTGAAGACGCCGCACGCCGGCAGTCTGGCGCGATCGGGCAGCAGGTCTCCCACATCGTCGGACCGCTACGCGAGACGCTCGATTCGCTGGCCGGGGAACTGCGGCGCACCGAACACAATCGGATCGCCGCGTATGCGGGGCTGACCGAGCAGGTCAGCGGTATGCGCGAGACCTCCGAACACCTCGGACATCAAGCGCAGCAACTGGCAGGCGCGATGCGCTCACCTCAGGCCCGCGGACGGTGGGGCGAACTCCACCTCGAGCGGGTCATCGAGGCGGCCGGGCTACAACGGCATTGCGATTTCACGACGCAGGTCAGCGGCACCACCGCCGATTCCGCGCGGGTGCGCCCCGACCTGGTGGTGCACCTCGCGGGAGGACGCGATGTGGTGATCGATGCGAAGGTCCCACTGTCTGCGTACCTCGAAGCCTCCGACAGCACCGATCCCGCCGTACGTGCGAAGGCCTACCGCGCACACGCCAAAGCGCTGCGTACACACGTCCAGCAGCTCTCGTCCAAGGCGTACTGGGAAGCACTGCAGAGCTCGCCGGAGTTCGTGGTCCTCTTTGTCCCGGGTGAGGCGATCCTCGAAATGGCCTGCCGCTCGGATCCCGAACTGATCGACTACGGCTTCACCAACAACGTGGTGATCGCCACCCCCACCAGTCTTGTGGCGCTCCTGCGCACGATTGCGCTCGGCTGGCGGCACGAGGCGCTGACCCGCGATGCCCAACAGATCCATCAACTCGGCAAAGAGCTGTATCAGCGCATCGGCATGGTGAGCAGGCACATGGACAAACTCGGCGGATCGCTCACGAAAGCTGTGGAGTCGTACAACAGCGCAATCGGCACCATCGATTCGCGCGTCACGGTCACTGCGCGCAAACTCTCCGACCTCGACGCCTTCTCCGATCTTGACGACCTGCAGCCTCCGGTGGCCATCGACGCGCAGCCCCGGCGTGCCGGAATCGGCCTCAGCTGACCCGATCGGCTGCGGATTTCGTCGTATCCAAGCCACTTGACTGAGCAACTTGGATGCGCGGCCCTGATTCTCCTAGTGAACTTCAAGCCCACTCCAAGCGGCTCGGGACAACCTGATTCCAGTCGCCCTTCACACCTGGAGTCGTTCACATGTATGTCAGCCACGATCGTCGGTCCGATGTCACGGCCAGCACCTGCTCGGGCAGTGTTGTGGTCGGAGGATGGCTCCTCACCATGGCCGCCGTCGCGGCATTTGCGTTCACCACCGGCGATACCCTGCGCGACGGACACGACGCAGTCCTGGTGAGCCAATCGGGTGCCTCCTTCGACCAGAGCCTGTCGGCCACCCGCTCGGCCGCACGCCGGACCTCACCACGCATCGACGAGACCGGCCTGGACAACACCCTTACCCCGGACCCGGAAACGCCTGCCACACCCGCTGCTCCCCGGGGAACCTGCGGTGCGGGCGCGACGACCTCCACCACCGAAAGTGTGCAGCGGGTGAGCGACCGCGAGCTGACGTCCCGATCGACCCACATCCACAGCGGGGCGAGCATCTCCCGGATCACTGCCTCGGCGTGCCGCGTTGGTTCCTCACCGAAGCTGAACCTCAGCGGGGTCTCTGCACCCTCATCGGGCCGGGCGGCCGGGGCTTCACGTCCCGTCCAAACGGAACCGGCGGTGAAGTGACCCACGGCATCACCTGTGTTCGGTACCAGAATTCTCAGGATTTACCGGTACGGTCGGTATGTGATTTCTGGGCCACGCTCGCGTTCGGGGGTTCCCCTCGACGAGCAATCCGCACTTCCCACCGCACCCGGTGTGCCATGGTGGGGCGCTGTGCTGCTGGCAGTCGGCCTGACCTCGGTCGGAGCAGTGATCGTGGTCGCAGGTGACGACGTTGCACTCGGCTTTACATTCAAGGCGCTCTACATGATCGGCTGCGTCGCTGCGGTGCTTGCCGTACGGCGCCGAGCACTGTTCACCGCCGTCGCACAGCCACCGCTGGTTCTGTTCGGTGTGGCAGTCATCACGCTGTACTTCCTGGTGTCGGCCGCCGATTCGGGACTGAAGAAGCTCGTCTTCAATGTGGCTCTGCCCGTGGCGAAACTGTTCCCGGTGATGGGGTGGACGTTCCTCATCGTCCTGGCCATCGCCGCCGCGCGGGTCTGGCTGACCCATCCCAAGAACGCCGGGAAGGTAGTCAAGACCGGCGACGGCAGGACCTCCGCGTCCAAGTCGCCGAAGAAGAGCGCAGACAAGTCGACGGCACGCTCCGCACACAAAGCCCGGCCTGTCCCCGGCACGACCCGAACTGACAAGACCCGAAGCAGTGCCGCGAAGGCGCCCCGACCGCAACCCCGTCCCGCAGTGATCGACGGCGACGGATCGGCACCCACCGCGACACCCAGGTCCCGCGTGCCCCAGGCTCCCCGGCCGCCCGTCCGCACCACCGATCCACGCCCCCGGGCAACCGAACCCCGAATCCCTGAATCCCGGATCCCTGAACGCGGAGACGATCTGGGCGGCCCGCCGCGGCGCCGACGCGCGGCCCCAGAGGTACCCGAGGCCCGCACTCGTCGCGCAGCACCGTACGACGACCGGCAGCCGCCGCCGCCCGGCGCGCGGGCCTACCGTGCGCCCGAGGAAATCATCTACGCGCCACCACCCCGGATCCGCGACCGCGACCTGCGCTGACGCGTGGCCGCCCGGCCCTCTTCAGGTCAGACCGCCAGTTCGAGAGTCTGCCGAGCCGCCCGCCCCAGCTCGACGCCGTAACCCGGACCATGGCCAACCGCATGTACCGCCAACGGATGTAGCTGGTGCAGCGCGATGCGTTCGGGCCAACCGTCGACCAGTTGGTACTCCGCTTCATAGCCCGCGATGACCGCATCGAGGGCCGGGCAACCGAACAGCGCGAGCATCGCCAAGTCGGTCTCGCGATGCCCGCCATGGGCCGCCGGATCGATCATCACCACGCCATCGGGTGTCCACATCACGTTGCCGTTCCACAGATCACCGTGGATACGGGCCGGCGGCTGCCCGTCATCGAACACCCCGGATGCGATGAGCTCGCAGGCCTCGCGGGTGTCGGATTCGTCGGCGCGGCCCAGGTTCCCGGCAGCGACTGCATCATCGACAAAGGCAAGCACGCGTTGCTGGGCGTAGAACTCACCCCAGTGCGCGGTCGGGGTCGATGGCATGGGCCGGTTCCCGATGAACATCTGACCGGTGAATCCGGCCGGAGCACTACCGAACGCATCGGCACCACATCCGTGCATCCGGGCCAGCACCGCGCCGAACTCCTGCGCATGTCGCGGCGTCGGTGCCGCAGTGGCCAGTCGGCGCAGCGTGATGTGGTCGTCCCCGACGTCGAGCACTTCGGGGACGGGGGCCCCGGCATCGGCAAGCCATCGGAGGCCCGCTGCCTCGGCAGCGAAGAAGTCGCGGGGTGCGTCGGATCGATGTTTACGGAATTCGCGTGGGGTCACGGCTCCAGCGTGCCGGAACGGTACCGGTCCCACTACCATTTGTGAATGGCCAGCCTGCAAGAGCGAATCATCGCCGAACTCGACGTCTCCGCGACCATCGACCCACAGCAGGAGGTGGACCGGCGGGTGGACTTCCTCAAGCAATACCTGCTGAGCACCGGCACCAGCGGGTTCATCCTCGGTATCAGTGGCGGGCAAGACTCCTGCCTGACCGGCCGACTCTGCCAATTGGCCGCGGAATCCGTGCGTGCCGAGGGTGGCAGCGCAACGTTTGTCGCGGTGCGGCTGCCCTACGGCGAACAAGCCGACGAAGAAGACGCCCAGATCGCACTCAAGTTCATCGACCCCGATCGCTCAGAGGTCTACAACGTCAAGCCCGGCTCCGACGCCACCGCCGAAGTGGTTGTGCAGACCCTCGGTGAGCCTCTCCGAGACCTGGTGCGCGGCAACATCAAGGCCCGCGAACGGATGATCCTGCAGTACGCGGTTGCCGGGCAGGAGAACCTCCTGGTGGTCGGAACCGACCACGCCGCTGAGGCGGTCAGCGGGTTCTTCACGAAATACGGCGATGGCGGCGTCGACGTCACGCCGTTGACCGGCCTCACGAAACGTCAAGGCGCCCAGATCCTCTGGCATCTGGGTGCCCCCGAATCGGTCACCACCAAGGTCCCGACCGCCGACCTCGAGGACGACCGTCCGGCACTGCCCGACGAAGAAGTCCTCGGAGTGACATACAGCCAGATCGACGACTATCTCGAGGGCCTGGAGGTCGATGCCGCGGTCGCGGAACGCATCGAATCGTTGTTCCTGCGCTCGGCGCACAAACGCACCGTTCCGGTCACCCCTTTTGACGACTGGTGGAAGAGCTAGCACCCGAATCCGACGCAGCGGCAGACGCTTCGAGGCTCCGCGCACTGACCCGCGCAATGTGATCGAACTGGTTGTTCGCGATCCGCATGACGATCTCGTAGGGCAACGCGAACTTCCGGGACATCCAGTACCCGAACCGGATGTCGAACGACGTGTACACCATGAACCGGTTTTTGCGAACGCCCTTGAGGATGGCGTCTGCCGCCTTCTCGGGGGTCACCGCAACCTTGTGGAATCGCCCGATCTGCCGCGCGATGACCGGGTTGTCACGGTCGACCCCGGCGATCTCGACGGAGTTGACCAGCGGGGTGTCGACCCCACCCGGACAGACGAGCGAGACGCCGATCTTGTGCCGCCGCAGGTCCATTCGCAGAACCTCGGACACACCGCGGATCCCGAACTTGCCTGCACTGTAGGCAGCGTGCCACGGCAGTGCCAACAGGCCCGCCGCCGATGACACGTTGACCAGATGGCCGCCGCGACCCCGCCGGACGATCTGCGGCACAAAGCACTCGATGATGTGGATCGGCCCCATGAGATTGACATCGACCATCTGCTTCCAATGGCGATGCTCGAGGTTTTCCACTGTGCCCCAAGCGGATACACCCGCGATGTTCATCACGACGTCCATCACGCCGACCTCGGCGTCGACCTGCTGGGCGAACCGCTTGACCCACTCGTAGTCGGAGACGTCGCCGGCGCGGTGGAAGACAACCTTGCCGTCGGCGCTACGCACCTGCGCAACCGTCTCGTCGAGGTTCGCCACGTTGATGTCGGTGAGTACCAGTGCCGCACCCTCCTTGGCCGCCGCCAACGCGGTGGCCTTGCCGATCCCGCTTCCGGCACCGGTGATCAGTACCCGCTTGGCTCGCAGGTCTTTCACAGGAGGTTTCATCACCAGTAGGTCTTTGACACTCATGCCTCAACCCTACGGGTCATACCTGTACTCAGATGGGTAGTTTGCCGCCAAAGATCTCGTAGACGACCGAGAGCATCGCCTCCAGGACCTGCGACGCCACATCGTTGCCCTGCGTCGCCAACAACCCCTCGATCCCCTCCGAGTCCTCGGCCTCGAGCAGCGAACTGATCAGAGGCAGAAGCGACTGTAGACCGGTCAGATCGATTCCTTCGGACCCGGCCGCGGACCCCGGCGCCGTCGTTCCGTTCTCAGTACCGAGCGGCTGGCTCGGCAGGCCCATACCCGGAGCGACCGTGCGTGTCGGTGCCGTGGTCTTGGGTGCTGTCGTTTTGGGTGCCGCGGTCGTGGGTGTCGAAGCCTTCGGTGCCGGAGCAGCGGCGGACGGGCTCGACGCTGCGGTCGTCGGCGCTGGTGCTGTCGGCGCTGCGGTGGTCGGTGCAGCGGTCGTCGGCGCGGCTGCGGCCGGTGCTGGTGCTGCCGGTGCTGCAGTCGTCGGTGCGGCGGTGGTCGGTGCGGCGGTGGTCGGGGCTGCGGTGGCCGAGTCCCCGGTCAGCAAGAACCTGATCATTCCGTCGATCAGACCGATGGCGTACTTGAGCTGGCCATCTGGACCGGTGAGAGCCGCGGCGTCTGCGGGATTGGACAGATTGCCCAGCTCGACGAAGACGTTGGGCACCTTGGTGAGGTTGGGCGCGGCGACATCCGATCTGGTCTGCAGGCCATCCTGCGCACCGGCGTAGTTCGCGGGCGCCAGTCCGGCATCCTTGAACGCGTCACGCATCAGTCCGGCGGCGTTGAGGCCGGGACCGGACTGCACCTGCTGCACCGTGGCATCGGGCACCGGGAGCTGCGGAACGATGATGTGGAAGCCACTCTTGCTCTCGTCGACTCCGGGAGAGGTCGAGTCGGCGTGAACATTGACTGCCATATCGGCATTCGAGGCATTGGCGGCGTTGATCCGCTCGTCGATGCACCCGCCCCAGCCGGTGTCGTCCTGGCGACTCAGGACCACCTTGGCGCCCTGGCTTTCCAGACCGGCCTTCACGAGCTGCGAGATGTCCCAGTTGACCTTGTGTTCGGCCACCCCATTCGGGCTGGTGGCGCCGGTCGTCTGGCAGTCCTTGGTTCCACCCCGACCGTCGGGTACCTGTTTGTTCAGGTCCTGACCCGCCGACGACCCCTGATGTCCGGGGTCGATGAAGATTGTCTTTCCGACAAGCGAATCGCCCTGTGCCGGGGCGGGCTCGGCTGACGCCGTCGTCGGCATCGCGATCAGTGAAGCGGCGAGGGCCAAGGTGGTGAGCCCGGCGGCGCGCATGTTCTTCTTGGTCACGGTGTTCCTTTCGCGTGCGCCGAAAAGGGCCGGCGCGGCCTTCGGACCGATCGGTTGATGGTGTGGCCGGCCAGGACTCGACTCGGACGCCACTTACGCAACTTCAGTCACAGAATTCACTTCTGTAACAGTGAACCAGTCCTTGAGACTTTTGGGAAATGGGTGTCCGATACGCCCGAAACCGTTGTCAGGTCGTGACCCTGCCGATGCTCAATCGTTCGGTCGCAGCCGATGACGACGCGGTTGTCACCGGGTAGCCTGCGCGGGCGCGGACAGCGGGCTGTTCGAATCCGCGGCTCGAAATCCGTCGATCGCGAGAGCGGCGAATCGGCGGGCGGCAGCGGTCCGCCCCTCCATTCGCGCCGTGGCCAGTCCCCGACCGGCGAGCAGGACCAGGACAAAATCGTCGACGACAAAATCGGCGCGAAGCGCGCCGGCATCCTTGGCTCGACGGGCGATACCGGCCAGTTGGTGCAACACCTCGCGGCGATGCGTCGCGAAGTCGAACAGCTCCGGCTGGGCCGACATGAACGCATCCGTGAACCCCTGGTTCTGTGCGTTGAGGACAGCGAGACGCTCGATGACTGTGCAAAATGCCCGCCACGGATCGGGATCATCTACGGCGTCGCCAACGATCCCGCGACAAGCATCGAGCTCGTCCATGAAGACTTCGACCATGAGCGCGTGCTTGGTCGGAAATCGCCGATAGAGCGTCGCCGGACCGACTTGGGCGTGGCGAGCGATCTGGCCCATCGTGACATCGAGTCCATCGCGGGCGAACAGCTCGCGCGCCGCGGATAAGGCGCGATCCCGGTTCTCTTGCGCGTCTACGCGAAGTACCTGAGGCAATGTCTCGTCCATCTCTCTCACTTTAACGATGCGGACGCCTGCGTCCACTAACTTTCGATCCGGGGGCATCCCCCCGACAACTTTTCGCGGAATCAGTTGAGGAGCAACCCAATGCGCGCAGTGACCATTCGAACCTTCGGCGACCCGAACGGCATGGAGTTCGTCGATCTGCCGGAGCCGCACCCGGCCTCCGGCGAAGTACTGATCCACACCGACGCGATCGGGGTCGGCGGTGTCGACGTCCTGATCCGGCGGGGCACGCTCGGCGGGCCCGACTTCGCCGAAGGCATGATCGCGGGCAGTGAGGTCGCAGGTACCGTGACCGCGGTCGGCGACGGGGTCGACTCGTCGTGGATCGGCCGACGCGTCTGGGCGTTCACGGGCACCACCGGTGGATACGTCGAGCAGGCAGTGGCTGCCGTTGGCAACATCGTGCCGCTTCCGTCCGACCTCACGTCTGTAGACGCCGTGGCCCTCGGAAGCGCCGCGCCCGTCGCGCATTTCGGCCTCGGCCGCGCACACCTGGCCAAGGGTGAGACCGTGCTGGTGCGCGGGGCGGCGGGCAGCATCGGCATCGCAGCCGTAGAACTCGCGGCCCGGGCCGGCGCCGCAGCGGTCGCGGTCACCACGTCGTCCACCGAACGCGGAGAACGACTTCGCACACTTGGGGCCACCCATCTGCTCGATCGAGCCGGACACGGCGATGCGACCGCGCCCACCGAGTTCGACGTGATCCTCGACATCGTCGGCGGCCCGGCCTTGCCTGCTTTCATCGACCGGCTCGCCCCGAACGGCAGGTTGATCGCCGTAGGTGTTGTCGGCGGGTTTCCGCCGGTGGACTTCGGTACCGCGCTACTCGGCGCGTTCCGGAAATCGATCTCATTCGGCACCCTGAGTCTCGACACGGTGCCCCGCGACGAACTCGCACGCGTTCGCACAGAGCAGTTCGACGCGGCCGTTCGGGGTGACCTCCACGCAGTGGTCCAGGACGTCCTGCCGTTGAGTTCTGCTGCCGATGCGCACCGGCTCATGGATGCAGGCGAGGTGTTCGGTCGGATCGTGCTGGTGCCGTGACCCGGCGCCCCTGGCCGGCCTAGCGCAGGTAGCGGGTGATGCTGAGCATCGACTGCTCGTCGACGTCGCCTTCGATGCGGCATCCGCTGAGCCCCGAAAGCACTTGTGTCTCATCGATTCCCGCGCCGATGATCACGATCTCGGTGCGCCGCGACTCCCCCGGTTCCCATTTCTGCGCATGCACACTGACGTAATTGCCGACGGTGTGAATGAGGTACTTGCGCCGATGTCCTGCGACATCGAAATGTGCAAATCCCTTGATTCGGAAGACCCCGGTCGGCGGTTGTTCCAGGAATGCCGCAAGCGATCGGGGCTCCATCGGAGCCGACTCGGCAAAGGTGACCGCCTGGTAGTCGTGGTGCAGGTGTTCGCAGTGGTCGTCTGCGCCGTTTTCGCCTGCGACCTCCATCAGCAACTCGTCCAGACCGAGTTGGCGCGGACCGTCGTCGGGCACCTGACGCGGGGTCAGATCAGTCAAAAATCCCAAATCGACTGCGGAGTCGCGGGTTTCGATGATCGGCGCAGTGGGATTGTGGCTGCGGGCCACCTCGCGTGCCCTGTCGATCGTCTCGGGGTCTGCGAGGTCGACCTTGTTGAGCACGATCAGGTCGGCAAGTGCCAGATGCTGATCGATGCGGGCGTGCTGAGCGCGGGTGTCAGCGTGATTCGCGGTGTCCACCAGGTACACCAAACCGCCGTATTCAACGCGAGAATTGGTGCTACCCACCACCATCCGGATCAGATTGCGCGGCTCCGCGAGCCCGCTCGCCTCGACAACGATCAGGTCCAGCCCCGCCTTCGGTGCCGTCAACGCCTCGAATGTCGCATCGAGTCCGTCGTCGTCGACGGTGCAACACATGCAGCCGTTCCCCAGTGCGACGGCGCCGTCCACCTGACCGGCCACCAGCATCGCATCAATGTTCACAGACCCGAAGTCGTTGACCACCACGCCAATTCGCAATCCGGACCGCGTGCGCAGCAGGTTGTTGAGGAGCGTCGTCTTCCCGGCACCGAGAAATCCGGCGACCAGCAGAACCGGTATCGCACTCACGCGTCCCTCATACCTGGGCGTCGGCCTGACACTGCTGGCAGACCACCACCAGTTCCCGGCCGCCGGGATCGGGATAGTTCGCGACGTTCTTCGTCTCCGCGCCGCAGCGGGTGCAGGCCCCGATAACCTTCGCGTGGTCGGAGAAGTCCAGGCTCATCCGTTTGTCGAACACATACAGCGAACCGTCCCACAGACCGTCGTCGCCGTACTTCTCGCCATATCGGACGATGCCACCGTCGAGTTGGTACACCTCGTTGAAGCCGCGATTGCGCATCAGAACCGACAACACCTCGCAGCGCACGCCGCCGGTGCAATAGGTGACCACCGGCTTGTCCTTGAGGTGGTCGTACTCGCCACGCTCGATCAGGTCGATGAAGTCGCGGGTGGTCTCGGTCGGCGGCACGACGGCATCGCGGAACCGGCCGATCTGGGCCTCGAGATGGTTGCGGCCGTCGAAGAAGACCACGTCGTCGCCCCGCTCGTCGACCAGCTTGTGCACGCCCTCCGGACTCAGGTGGGTGCCGCCGCCGACCACTCCGGACTCGTCGACCTGCAGTTCCCCGGGTGCGCCGAAGGTGACGATCTCGGGGCGCACTTTCACGCTCAGGCGAGGAAAGTCGTCGCCGAGTCCGTCGGACCACTTGATGTCGGCGTTCTTGAACGCCGGATAGGCCCGCGTTCCGCGCACATAGCGTTTGACCGCACCGATGTCGCCGCCGACCGTGCTGTTGATTCCGTGCTCGGAGATGATGATCCGGCCCGTGACCCCGACTGCTTCGCATAATGTGTGCTGCCAAAGCCGTATTGCCTCGGGATCGGCGATCGGCGTGAAGACATAAAACAGCACGATCTTGGGTGTCGACACACAGGTAAGGGTACTGACATGGGGAAATCACCGATCGGGATGGTGCTGGTGTGCGCCGCGGCGATCGTCACCCTCGGGGGATGTTTTGCCGAGGACGGGCCGAGTACCAAGGAGCTACCGCCCACCGACGAGTTGTCCACCGAGCGGCCGACGTCCACGACCACCACGTCCTCCCGCGGCACGTTGACCACCACCACCCGATCCGGTGCCCTGACGATCGGGGAGGTGATCAGCATCGCACCTCGCGTCGACAACACCGACTTCCACGAGGCGGCCCCCACCGCGGGTAAGCCGGTCGAGGACACCTCCGAGTTCCACTTCAGTACCGCCGACGGCGACGTGCACTGCTCCACCGTGGACCGCGACACCGCCACCCTGGCGTGTGACGTGGCCGGGGAGGACGCGCGGCCCGAACCGAACTCGACGCCGGCTGCCTGTACTTGGGAGGGCGGCTACGTGGTGCTGACGGAGACGTCCACCCAGGGCACCTGCACCGACACGCCGTGGGTATGGGTCCGCAGCGAGCCGCTGTTGTCCGGCTCGACGATCTCGGTCGGGAACTTCCAGTGTCTGGCAACCCCCAGCGGGTTGTATTGCCTGAATACCAGGTCAGACAACGGTTTTGCTGTGCGGGACGGCGCATATCGGGCAATCTCCGGGGCCGACCCGGCACCTGCGGCGCTGACCGAGATCCCGGCGCCGGGCGAGCCGATCGCCACACCGGCCGGTTGAGAAGAAACGGCTATAGACTTCAACGAATCACATGTGGCCTCGGCTGGAGGCGAAGTTGACGTCTGTGAAAGGTGAAGGTCATGACCTATCCCCCGCCGTACGACCCGAACAACGACCCGCTGCGCAAGCGCGACGACAATTCCGACGCCCAGGGCGGCACCCCGGCCCCGGGTGACGAGTACCAACAGCCCGGCTACCAGCAACCCGGATACCAACAGCCCGGGTATCAAGCGCCCGGGTATCAACAACCGGGATACCAAGCACCCGGATATCAGCAGCCGAACTACTCTCAGCCCGGCTACGAGCAACCGGGCTACGGCTATCAGCAACCCGGTTACCAGCAGCCCGGCTACCCTGCCGCAGGCGGTTACGGATATCCCGTCAATCGGGAGACGAACTCGAACGCCATCATCGCGCTCGTCTGCGGCATTGCCGCCTTCGTGATCTGTGGTCTCGGCGCCATCCCGGCGATCATCTTCGGCAACAAGGCAATCGACGAGATCAACGCGTCGGGCGGCACCCAGGACGGACTCGGGATGGCCCAGGCCGGACGGATCATCGGATGGGCGGCCGTCGCCCTGTGGACGATCGGGATCGCCCTGTTCGTGATCCTGCTGATCGCGGCCGGTGCGTCGTCGAACTGATCCGACTCTAGGACAGCAACAGCACGCCGCAGGCGATCAGTGCGGCGAACTTGACCACCTCGAAACCGATGTAAACCAGGTGGGCGCGCGAGCCCGCCCCGCTCTCGTCCCCGGCCAACACGCGGTCCGAGCGACGGGTCAGTGCCTGCCGCACACCCACGATCTGGATGACCAGCGCGCCGATGGCAACAGCGGCCGCCGCCACGGTGGCCGACGTCGGCGATCCGATGATGAGCCCGGCCACCAGGGCGGCGGCAAGCACCGCCTCGGCAATGTTCAACGCGCGGAACACGAGTCGACCGATGCCCAGTCCGATTCGCAGCGTCACCTCCGGCGCGCGGAATTTCAGCGGCGCCTCGATGAACGAGATCGCAAACACCATGCCGATCCACACGAATACCGCTGCTGTCGCCAAACCCACGTCGCAGTCCCCTCATCCGTTTCCGGTGACTAATCCTCTGGCAGACCGGAGAATTCGATAACCGCGGTCAGGTCGTCGATAGCCTGACACAACTCGATGATCCGTTCCACAGTGCCCGGTGCAGACAAGACCTTCAACCGGTCTGCAGGCCCCAGACCCAGTCGGACCGCGGTGTCGTAGACCTTGGCATCGATGGGTCCATCGCCGCTCAGCGGTTCGACCAATCGGTCTTCGACAACGATTCCGCGCACACGGGACAGTACCGACGACAGACCGTCGAGTCTCTCCCGAAGGGGCGTCAGATCTGCCGGGTACGCGATGGGATCGGTGCTCGGCCACATCGTGATGTCTGCCATCGGATATGGGTTGTCGGGCAGCCACGACCGAACCCGGAAGCGGTCGGTGCCGACGCACGTCAGGTGATAGCGCCCATCGGGTTGGGCAGTGCATTCTTCGATCTGCGCAAGTGTCCCGACGTCGACTCGTTCTTCGCCGCCACCGACCTCGCTGCCGCGCGAGATCAGCACGACACCAAAGCTGTTCGTTCCGTCGATCGCCGTACAGTCGGCCACCATTTGCCGGTATCGGTGCTCGAATACCTGCAGACTCAGCGGTTCGCCGGGCAGCAACGCGATTCCCAGCGGGAACATCGGGTGTGCGGTCATCACTCAAGCATGCCTGGCAAACTCGGCCCGGCACAGCCCGACCGGCCGATCTGGTCAGAAGTGGTCACGTGAGGCCACGGCCCAGCAACCGGTCTGTTCCGGCGGCGCGAATCGCCGACACCCGCTGCAGGACCCGCGCATACCGTGGCATCACCTCGGCGGGCTGATGGCGGACCGCGTGGGTGATCCACGACGCCGCCTCGTCCGCCGTCAGCGCGGGCAGCCCGTTGTATTCGGCGGTGGGTGCGATCATCGGTGTCCGGATGAGCGGGAAATAGACCGTGGTGACCACGATTCCGTCGCAGGCGAGTTCTGTTCCGATGCTCCGGCCGACGATGCTCAGGGCGGCTTTCGAACCCGCGTATGCCGAGAACTTCGGCATCGATCCGGCGGGCACGCCCCACGTCGAGATGTTGATGATGTGCCCGCTCCCACGCGCTTTCATGCCGGGCAGGAACCCCAGCATCAGGCCAACCGGACCGAAATAGTTCACCGCCATGGTGCGGCGATAGTCGTGCAGCCGGTCGACCGAGTCGATGGCGGTACGCCGGATGGACCGTCCGGCATTGTTGACCAACACATCTGGCGTGCCGTGTTCCGCGAGGATCTCATCGACGAGCCGCCGGACGTCGGCTTCATCGGCCAGGTCCGCGGGATGGCAATGCGCAACACCGCCGTCGGCAACAACGCGATCCCGGACTGCCTGCAAACCCTCTGCGCCACGGGCAACCAGGATGAGTTCGGCGCCTTGCTTCCCGAGTGCCAGTGCGGCGGACTCACCAACCCCCGACGATGCACCTGTGATCACGATCTTGCGACCACGAATCGGCGCGGGCGTACCGGTCATGAAGGTGTCGCCGAGCGAATGCGGACGGGCGAGGCCGAAGCGGGCCAGGTGCGCGCCGAGGCGCCGGACTGTCGTCATGACTGCCCACCCTTACACACCCGCCCGCCGATGGGACAGACCTCGGACCCGGGTCAGGACTTGGCGGCCGCGAACTCGCGTACCAGGGCATCGTCGAATGCCGGCAGGTCGTCGGGATTGCGGCTGGTGATCAGCACGTTGGGGCCTTCGGTGCAGACCATGACCTCGCGATCGACCCACTGGCCTCCGGCGTTGGTGATGTCGGTGCGCACGCTCGGGTACGACGTCAGGGTGCGCCCACCGAGGACGTCGGCCTCCACCAGCGTCCAGGGTGCATGACAGATCGCCGCCACCGGTTTGCCCTCGGTGAAGAACGACGCGATGAACTGCACCGCGTCGGGGTCGGTTCGCAGGTTGTCCGGGTTGGCGACACCACCGGGTAGCACGAGCGCATCGAAATCGGCAGATGGAACCTCCGAGACCACGGCATCGACCGTAAAGGTGTCGGCCTTGTCGAGGTGGTTGTAGGCCTGGATCTTCCCGGCTTCCGTCGACACCAGATGCGGCGTGCCACCGGCGCTGCGGACCGCTTCCCAGGGCTGCGTCAACTCCACCTGTTCGGCACCTTCGGGTGCCACGAGAAACGCGATCTGTTGTCCGTCGAGTTCATGTGCCATGTTCTTTCGGTACCCGCGCCGGTGACGCCGCAAACTCGGGGCCGACGAAGACCCCGAGGTGGTGCGGTCAGCGCGCCACGGCAGGCGCCGAAGCGGGCCGCACCAGCCCGCGCGGACGAACGATGCCGAGTTCGAGATGGGTGATCACGCCGGGTTGCGCATCGCAGACATCGGGGATGGCGTTGGCGCCGATATACCCCGTCCACGGCAGAGCGCCGTTACCGTCGTCGTCGTTGGTGCGGACGCCGCGGGAAAGGCTCAGATCCAGCCCCGGATCACCCTCGATGACCACGCGGTAGTTGGTGTCGTCCCCGCAATCAAAACGGGGTTCGATGTCAGCTCCCATGACCCAGAAACCGTGGAACGTGATCAGTGGCGCGCCGTCGGCCCACGCGGTCCATTCGTAGTGTTGGCCTGCAACTGTTCCGGCCTCGACAACGCCACCGGGATAAGCGATGTCCTTGGTGGCGGTGGCCAATTCCAGCGTGGTGGTGATGTCGGTGATCGTCGCGCCCAGGGTCTGGGCGATCATCTCCATCGACTGCGCATAGATGTGATGGGTGTCCGGAGAACGGCTCGGGTTGGCGAGAACATCGTCGGGAGCGCGCCCGAAGCCAAGGGACGGAATGTAGTTGGACGGATGGGCGAGGAAGTCCGCGGTCTCGTATACGTGGACCCTGTCGACCCGGCTCATCAGGCGAAGCAAGGTGAGCGGCAGGAGGTCGCTCGCGAATCCCGGATGCAGGCCTGACCCATGGAATGAGGTGCCGCCGGCCTGGCAGGCGGCCTCGACCGTGTCGAGGAATTCACTGGTGCGCTCTGTACGAAAGAACGGGCCCATCGGGGTGACCACGTTCTTACCTGATCGCAGCAGCCGACAGACCATGTCGAGGTCCGGCAGAGTTCCTCGGGGTGCAAAATGCACGCAATCAGCGTCCAGCGCGATGATGGCATCGACGTCGTCCGTGGCGATCACACCGGTGTCCGGCAGATCCACGAGTTCACCGGCGTCCTTCCCGACCTTGTCGGGGTTGGTGACCAGGACGCCGACCAGCTCGAAAGCGGGATTCTCCACAAAATGTCGTATCGCCTGGCGGCCGACTTTTCCGGTGGCCCACTGGATCACGCGGTAGGTGGGCTCTGCATGCGACGTCGTCATGGGACTCCTGAGTGTGTGTCGGGTCACTCAACGTAACACGGCCAAGAGCACCCTTCTCGGAATCGAGAACGGTGTTCCAACACCGATAGACCTTGATGATCAGCACGTTTCGACACCGGTACCACACTCCACTGGACGTGACCGGGGTCACAGTTTTACGGTGGGGTATGGCTACCAAGACATATAGAAAGCAGGTCGTTCACCACTGCCCTGCCTGCGGCCAACACATGGAGGTCGAGGTGCACGAGTTCCGCACGTTCGGGGGCGATATCCACAAAACGAAATCAGAGCCGGCGTGCACGAACCCGGAGTGTCCCGAGCCCAAGCTCTGACCCTGCCCCGAGACCCCCCGGCTCACTTGGGAGTCAGCTGCGGGTAGCGCGGATCAGGTCCGCGCAACGCTCACCGACCATCATCACGGTGATGTTGGGGTTCACGGTGGTGTGTTCGGGGAAGACGGAGGCGTCCGCCACCCGCAGCCCCTGCACACCTTTGACCCGCAGTTCTGGATCGAGCGGCGAGTCGATGTCGTCGACGGCGCCCATCCGGACACTGCCCGCCAGGTGGTAGACGGTGTTGTGCGTACGGCGGATGTAGTCGGCGAGATCCTCGTCGGACTGGACGTCGATGCCCGGGAACAGTTCGGCCCCTGCCCACGGCTCCATCGCCGGTTGCGCAACGATCTCGCGGGCGCGTCGGATCCCGGCGATCATGATTCTCATGTCGTAGCCGTCGGGGTCGGTGAAGTAGCGCGGATCGACCAGCGGTTTGTCCCGAAAATCCCGGGTCCGTAGCCGGATCGACCCGCGTGAGTGGGCATGTGTCACGTTCGGGGTGAGTACAAAGACGTTCTCCGACGTCGGATACCCCTGCCGAACGGTGTGCATGTCGAAGGGCACAGATCCGTAGTGCATCATCAGGTCCGGACGATCGAGACCGTCGTCGACGGTGTCGAAGATGCCGATCTCCCACCACTGGGTTGACTCAGTTGGCATGGGCTGCTTCGCCTCCCACGAGATCACACCTTCGGGGTGATCCTGCAGATGCGATCCGACGCCCGGTGAATCCACCAGCACGTCGATGTCGAACTCCCGCAGGTGATCCGCCGGGCCGATCCCCGACAACATCAACAGCTTCGGCGAATCCACCGCACCGGCCGACAACACCACTTCGGAGTTCGCGCGGATCGTCTTGGTGTGGCCGAACTGGTTGTCGACCACATCGACGCCCACACAACGGGTCCCGTCGAAGACGAGCTTCTTGGCCCGCAGCCCGGTCAGCAGTGTGAAGTTGGGGCGATCGGCGATCGGATGGATATACGACACCGACGACGACGAGCGGGTGCCGTCCGCGCGGCGATTGATCTGAAAGAAGTTCGCGCCGTGGACAACCGTGGGTCCGGTGTTGAACTTCTCGGTCGGGATCCCGGCTTCGGCGCAGGCTTGGAGCAATGCCACACCGCAGGGATCGGCCGGTGGGACGTTCATCAGATGCACCGGGCCGCTGTCACCGTGGTGTGGATACTCCGGGCCGGCATCTTCGTTGGTCTCGAGCCGCTTGATCAACGGCCACACCGACTCCTTGTTCCACCCCGTCGCACCGTATTTCGATTCCCATTCGTCGATGTCCTCGGCGGGTGGCCAGAATGCGATACACGAGTTGTGCGACGAGCATCCACCCATCACCCGCGCCCGAGCGTGACGCAGGAACGAGTTGCCGTTCTCCTGCGGCTCCACCACGTAGTCCCAGTCGTAGCCGGACTCGAGCAACTCCATCCAGCGATCGAGTTGCAGCACTTCAGGAATGCCGTGATCGTCGGGGCCGGCCTCGATCAGCGCAACACTGATCGACGGATCCTCCGACAGTCGTGCCGCAACAGCACAACCGGCCGATCCGCCGCCGACGACCACATAGTCGAAAACCCGCTCTGTGCTCATTTGCTGTTCTCCGAACTCGTGTCCTCGAACCAGCCGGTCACCGCCGGCGCGATGTTCTGGTAGACGTGCTTGGCCTCGCGGTACTCACCAAGGCCCATGGGCCCCAACTCCCGTCCGACACCTGATTGACCGAAGCCGCCCCACTCCGCCTGCGGGAGATACGGATGATAATCGTTGATCCAGATCGTCCCGTGCCGCAACCGATTTGCCACCCGTTGCGCTTTGCCTGCGTCCTGAGTCCAGACAGCGCCGGCAAGGCCGTACACGGTGTCGTTGGCGATCGCCACGGCGTCGTCTTCGTCGGTGAAGGTCTCGACGGTGACCACCGGGCCGAATGCCTCGTCGACCACCACGGACATGCCCCGGCGTACCTGATCCAGAACTGTCGGCAGGTAGTAATAGCCGGCATCGAGATCGGATTCGCCCGATGTGCCGGTGCCGAATTCACCACCGCAACGCAACCGTGCGCCTTCTGCGACACCCTTGCGTATGTACGCGTCGACCTTGTCCCGGTGCGCGGCCGAGATCAGCGGGCCGGTCTCAGCTGAGTCGTCGAACGGTCCGCCGAGCCGGATCTGCTTCGCCCGGGCGACCAGCGCATCGGTGAACTTCTCGGCAATGCTGTCCTGCACCACAATTCGCGCACCCGCCGAGCAGACCTGCCCCGAATGCACAAATGCCCCGTTGAGCGCGTTGTCGACGGCGGCGTCAAAATCGGCATCGGCGAAGATCACGTTCGGATTCTTGCCACCCAACTCGAGGGCGACCTTCTTCACCGTCGCGGCAGCGGCAGCGGCGATGACCCGTCCGGTGACCAGGCCACCGGTGAACGAGACCATGTCGATGTCGGGATGTTCCGACAGAGCCGCGCCGGCCTGGGGTCCGGTGCCGGTGACCAGGTTGGCCACACCCGGGGGCAGCCCCAGATCGTCGAAGACCCGCATCATCAAGATCGCGGTATGTGGCGTCAGTTCAGCAGGTTTGAGGATGAACGTGCAGCCGGCCGCCAGGGCAGGTGCCATCTTCCATGCGGCTTGCAGCAGCGGGTAGTTCCACGGCGTGATCATCCCGCAGACGCCCACCGGTTCGTACTGGATCCGGCTGACGACCTCGTTGCTACCGGCGTCCACGAGGCGACCGGCATCCTGCGCCGCGGCACGACCGAAGTACTCGAAACAGGCTGTGATGTCGTCCATGTCGATGTCGGACTCGATCAGGCGCTTGCCGGTGTCGAGGGTTTCCGCGCGCGCGAACTCCGATTTTCGTTCCCGCAGAGTCGCGGCCACCCGGAGCAGGAAGGCACCGCGATCAGCAGCGGGCACCGACGACCACCGGCCGTCATCGTATGCCGCTCGGGCCGCCGCGATCGCCCGCTCGGTGTCGGCCGGGCCTGCCTCGCTGACCGTGCCGACCAGCTCGCGCGTTGCGGGACACTCGATGTCGCGGGTGCCCCCGTCGGCCGCGGATTCCCACGTGCCGTTGATGAACAGGGTTTGTGCGGTCATGGCTCCTCTTTGCTGGTCGGTGTCGTGCCGTCTTTGTCATCTGCGCCGTCGGGCATCGACTCGAAGTCGGTGGACCAGTCGATGACCGGTGCGGCGTCGACCGTTGTCGAATCGCCGCCGACCGAACGACGCAAGAACTCGAGGTGGCGTTCATAGTGATCGAGCACGTTGCTGATGAGCTGTTCTTTGGAGAATCCGAAGACATCGAACCCGCTGCTGCCGGAGGCGGTGAAGACCTCGAGTCGGAAGAACTTGCCCGGACTCTTCGGTAGCCGTCCGTACTGCGGGATCAGATGTTCGGTCGGATAGACCTGGTAATGGAAGCCCCGCTCCCCCACATACAGCACATCGAGGTGGTACGCGTGGATGCCACTCGATTCGACCAGTTGCTCACCAACCGTCGCTTCCCTTCCGGCAGAGGTCAATTCGTCAGCGACCTCGCGCAGTGCCGGACCGACCACGGTCTTGGCGTACCGCTCGGTCGCGGCGGCATCGGGGTATCGCACCGAACGCGCGATGCGCTGACGCCAGTGCAGCGGAGTCCCGCCTGCCGACCGGCTGGACAGCACCTTCGGAATCGACAGACGCGCCGATTCGACCCAGTGTTGCTCCACTTGAAGTGCTTTGAACAAACCCAGCATGATGAAGACGATCACGATGGCAAACGGAACACCCATGATGATCGTTGCGTTCTGCAACGTGGTGATGCCGCCGATCAACAACATCGAAAAGGTCAGCACGCCGGTGGCCGCGGCCCAGAAGATCCGCACCCAGGCCGGGCCGTCGGACTCGTTGTCCGGCATCCGCGAGCTGAAATGCGACATCACCAGTGCCCCGGAATCTGCGCTGGTCACATAGAACAGCAACCCGGTGATGGTGGCGACGACAATCAGGAATGGTGCGGCCGGATACTCCTTGAGCAGGCCATAGAAACCCTCCTCCGGCACATTCACCGCGGTGTCGCCGAACTCTGTGTTACCGCCACGGACCAGTTCGATCGCACTGTTTCCGAAGATCGAGATCCACAGCAGGATGAACATGAACGGGACGGTCAAGGTACCGAGCACGAACTGGCGGATCGTTCGTCCACGCGAGATCCGGGCCAGGAACAAGCCGACAAACGGCGCCCAGGCAATCCACCAGGCCCAGAAGAACAGGGTCCACGACGACAGCCATTCATCTGGCCGGTCGTAGGCAAACGTATCGAGGGTCATCCCGGGGAACCGGCTGATGAAGTCGCCGGTGTTCTGCACGATGCCATCGAAAAGGTACGCGGTGGATCCGGCGATGAGTATGAAGAGCATCAGGCCAACGGCGACGATCACGTTGAGTTCGGACAGTCGACGCACCCCCTTGTCGATGCCGGAAACCGCCGACACCGTGGCGATCAGAACGGCGACCGCGATGAGTCCGGCCTGCGCCCAGGTGCCTCGTTCGATGCCGAAGAGTTCGTCGAGCCCCACATTCAGTTGGGCCACACCGATTCCCAGGCTGGTCGCCAAACCGAAGATCGCGCCGAGCAGCGCCGCTATGTCGACAAAATTGCCGAGGCCGCCCTCGACCCGCTTCCCGAAGATCGGATAGAGGGCCGATCGGATGCTCAACGGAAGGTTGTGCCGGTAGGCAAAATAACCCAGCGCCATGCCGATCAGCGCATACAGGGCCCAGCCGATGATCCCGTAATGAAACAGCGTCCACGTCAACGCTTGTCGAGCAGCCTCGGTTGTCTGACCCTCACCCTCCGGTGGCGCGAGGTACTGCGTGACAGGTTCGGCGACCGAGAAGAACATGAGGTCGATACCGATTCCGGCGGCAAACAACATGGCCGTCCAGGAGAACAGGTTGTAGACCGGCTTCGAATGGTCGGGCCCGAGTTTGACCCGGCCAACCGATGACAGCGCAGCCCACACCACGAAGGCCAGGACAACCGTGACCAGCAGGATGTAGAACCAGCCGAGATTGGTGGCGACCCACTTCACCGCAGTGCCGATGACGTCGTCGGCGCCCTCCTGATCGATCAGCGCCCAGACGATGATCCCGATGATGCCTGCACTGGAACCGATGAAGACCGGCCAGTTCACGGAGACCTTTTGCGGCGATTTGGTCGATGCGTCAGAGCCTTCAGATGGGGCCGAACTCTGGGGGTTATCGGTCGAAATGGCCATATCGCGTCCTCAAGTGGTTGTCCGAAAGCTTCGTCGGGTTCAAACCAAAATCAGTCAATGTTTTCTCTGGCAAATCATCGCTTAACAACGTATCAGCGTTCGGAGTCCTACCTCGCCGGGATGCGGCAAGCAATAGATCAGACCCACTTCCGTAGACACGATCAGGAGTGTCGCCCCACGAAGTTTCAGCGTGGAGCCATCCGAATCGCACCGTCGAGGCGGATGGTCTCGCCGTTGACATATCCGTTCTGTAGCAAGGTAAGTGCCATTCCCGCGTAGTCTCCGGGGTCGCCGAGCCGCTTGGGGAACGGAACGTCCGCGGCAAGCCCGTCCCGGATGTCCTCTCGGAGGCGAGCGACCATCGGGGTGTCGAATACACCCGGGGCGATGGTGTTCACCCGAATACCCACACTGGCGAGGTCACGTGCCGATACGAGAGTGATGCCGTGGACCGCGGCCTTGGATGCGGTATACGACGTTTGCCCGATCTGCCCATCGAATGCCGCGACTGAGGCAGTCAGCACGATTGCGCCCCGTTCACCGTCGATCGGTTCATTACGCGCGATGCGAGAGGCCACCAGCCGCAGCACGTTGTACGTACCGATGAGGTTGACCTCGATGACATGTCGAAAACTGTCGAGCGGGGCCGGGTTCTTGTCCCGATCGAGGATCCGCATCCGGTCTCCGCCGCGACCGGCGCAGTGCACAGCTCCGCGTAGGGGCCCGTGAACTTCGGCTGCGTCGAGCGCTTCGGTGAGCGACACCTCGTCCGTGATGTCTGCGGGCACGAACAGCGCCGCGTCGCCGAGGCTCTTGGCGGTCGTCGTGCCGTCTGATGCCGGCAAGTCTGCGATCACCACTCGCCCACCTCCTTCGACGATGGCGGCAGCGGTCGCGGCGCCGAGACCGGAGGCCCCGCCTGTGACGAAGAAGGTGTTGTCTTTCAGTTGCATGGAGTAGCCCGGCTTTCTCTCAGTTCAGCATCAGCGCACGCCGTCGTCGTACGTCACTCAAACAACGCGTAGGTCACTCAAAACACTATGTAGCGGGTCACATCGGCGGTTCGTCGACGCACCGAACATATGCTCAAGTCCAATCAGTCCGCGCGCGTCGAGCCCGCCCCCCCCCACCCGAGCCAACCGAAGGAATTCCAATGTCGATTCTCAGCTTGAATCACGCTGTCCTGTTCGTCTCGGACGTCACGCGCAGCGCGGTCTTCTATTGCGACGTATTGGGGTTCGAACGGCTTCCGATCGACTTCCCTGGCGGCGCTTTTCTCCGGGGTTCGAACTCCGCGAACGACCACGATCTCGGCCTGTTCCAGGCCACCGGCCCCCGTCCCGCCGACGGTTCGGTCGGGCTCTACCACCTGGCCTGGGAGGTCGAGACCCTACGCGAACTCGCCAACACCCGCGATCGACTCCAGGCTGCAGGCGCACTGCATGGAGCGGCGAATCATGCCGGAACCAAGGCCCTGTACGGCCGGGACCCCGACGGCATCGAATTCGAGGTCACTTGGCTGGTGCCCGATTCCCGCCTCGAAGAAGAGATCGTGCCCGGTGTTGCGCCGACCCGCACCCTCGACCTCGCCGCCGAGATCGAGCGATACGGCGCCGAAACCCCCGGCGGTCCTCGCTCTGACCTGGAACTGATGTCGCGGATCATGGCCCGTCTCGCCGGCCAAACACGCTGATCAGCCCCTCCCCCTTGGATAGCACTAGGCCTTTGCCTAGTGTGATGTAGGCCACTTCGTGTGACGGTGTCAGGAGAACCCACACCTGGAGGCACTGATGAGCGCACCGACAACCAACGAACGTGGCCACGTGGCGGATGTCCTCGCCAATGCGGTGATCGACGATCCCGAGGCCGGGGTATTCCGTACCAATCGACGCATCTTCACCGACGAGGACATCTTCGAACTCGAGATGAAACACATCTTCGAGGGCAACTGGATCTATCTCGCCCACGAGAGTCAGGTGGCGGATCCCGGCGACTACTTCACGACGAACATCGGCAGGCAGCCGGTGGTCATCACCCGGGACAAGCAGGGTGAGTTGCACTGCCTGGTGAACGCCTGCGCCCACCGCGGTGCCATGATCTGTCGGCGCAAGACCGACAACCGAACCACGTTGACCTGCCCGTTCCACGGCTGGACGTTCCGCAACGACGGAACACTGCTCAAGGTAAAGGATCCCGAAGGGGCCGGATATCCGGAGTCGTTCAACGTCAACGGTTCTCACAACATGACCCGGGTCGCCCGGTTCGACAGCTACCGAGGATTCCTGTTCGGCAGCCTGAGCGCCGACGTGCTGCCACTCCGTGAACATCTGGGTGACACCACGACCGTCATCGACATGCTCGTCGATCAGTCCCCACAGGGCCTCGAGGTATTGCGGGGCACCTCGACGTACACCTACGACGGCAACTGGAAGGTGCAGGCGGAGAACGGTGCCGACGGTTACCACGTGACCGCGACCCACTGGAACTATGCCGCGACCACATCGCGCCGCGGAACCGGCGAGTCGAAGAACGACACCAAAGCGCTGGACGCCGGCAGCTGGGGCAAGACCGGCGGCGGGTACTGGTCGTATCCGAACGGCCATCTCTGCCTGTGGACCTGGGCCGGAAATCCGCAGGACCGACCGCTCTGGGACAAGCTCGATGAGC
This sequence comes from Williamsia sp. Y853, assembly GCF_056786495.1. Classification (NCBI taxonomy): domain Bacteria; kingdom Bacillati; phylum Actinomycetota; class Actinomycetes; order Mycobacteriales; family Nocardiaceae; genus Williamsia; species Williamsia sp. Y853. Next base: position 2,229,999 of record NZ_JBXCJC010000001.1, on the reverse strand, counting down.
TCAAGGAAGAATTCGGAGATGCCAAGGGCGAGTTCATGGTCAAGGGTTCACGCAACCTGTGCCTCTACCCGAATGTGTATCTGATGGACCAGTTCTCCACGCAGATCCGACACTTCCGGCCGATCGCTCCGGACAAGACCGAGGTCACGATCTATTGCATTGCGCCCAAGGGGGAAAGCGATGCGGCCCGCGCGCACCGGATCCGGCAATACGAAGACTTCTTCAACGCCTCGGGCATGGCAACCCCGGACGACCTCGAAGAGTTCCGGTCCTGCCAGCTCACGTTCCGGGCGCAGGCCGCTCCCTGGAACGACATGAGCCGCGGTGCACAGCATTGGCGTACCGGTCCCGACGAGGTCGCCATCTCCCTCGGGATGGAGAACATCGTCTCGGCGGGTGTCAAGAACGAGGACGAAGGCCTCTACCCGGTCCAGCACGGCTACTGGCTCGACACCATGCGCACGGCGCTGGCCGCAGAAGAACAGACCGAGACGGGAGCAAGCCGATGACCAGTATCGACACGGGCAAAGCCCTGGGCACCGAAACCGGGAATGCCCTGATCACGCAGAACATCATCGAGCAGTTCCTCTACCGAGAAGCGCGATACCTCGACGACCGTGAGTTCGAGAAGTGGCTGGACTGCTATGCCGACGACGTCGTCTACTGGATGCCCTCCTGGGACGACAACGATCGCCTGGTCGAGGATCCACAGCGCGACATCTCGCTGATCTACTACGGCAACAAGGGCGGCCTCGAGGACCGTGTGTTCCGAATCAGAACCGAACGTTCTTCTGCCACATCGCTTCCCGAACCCCGCACCAGCCACAACATCAGCAACGTCGAGGTCATCGAAAGGCGCGGCGATCTGGTTGATGTTCGATTCAATTGGCACACCATGTATTTCCGGTACAAGACCGTCGATCCCTACTACGGAACCTCGTTCTACACGATCGACTTCTCCCGAGAGCAACCCCTGATCCGGCGCAAGACCGTGGTGTTGAAGAACGACTACATCCACCACGTCGTCGACGTCTACCACTTCTAGAGGATCCGGATATGACAACCACCGAACAGGCGCCCACTTCGGCGGCCGCCACAGAGCTCGACCATCAGATCGCGCTGTCATTCGAGGACGGCGTCACCCGTTTCATCACCTGCCGGGAAGACCAGACGGTGGCCGACGCCTCGTACCGTCAGCGCATCAACATTCCGCTGGACTGCCGCGATGGGGCCTGCGGCACCTGCAAGGCACTCTGCGAGTCCGGCGACTACGACGGTGGAAACTACATCGACGACGCCCTGTCGCAAGACGAGGCAGCGGCCGGGTACGCACTGCCGTGCAGCATGAAGCCACGGTCGGATCTGGTGCTCCAGATCGCCGCGACCTCCGCGATCGCCAAAACCGAGGCGGCCACCTACACCGGCACACTTGTTGAACTCGAACGCATCTCACCAACCACGGTGCGGTTCGGCGTGGAGATCGCCAAGCGATCCGCACTGGCCTTCCTACCCGGGCAGTACGTCAACATCTCGGTGCCCGGCACCGACGTCACTCGCAGTTACTCATTCAGCAACGACCCTGGCGATGAGCGGCTGAGCTTCCTGGTCAAACTCAACCCTGGCGGCGCGATGTCGGACTACCTCGCCGACCGGGCGGCAATCGGCGACACCCTCACCTTCACCGGGCCTCACGGTTCGTTCTTCCTCCGCGAAAGCGACCGTCCCGTACTACTTCTGGCAGGCGGTACCGGACTGGCACCGATCCTGTCCATGTTGCGCAAGCTCGACACCGAGGGCAGCACCCGCAAGATTCACCTGATCTACGGTGTCGGCACCGACAACGACCTGGTGGAGACCGCGTCACTCGACGCACTGGCCACCCGGCTCGATGGATTCACCTGGGACCACTGCGTGACCGATCCGACCAGCGCCGCGCCCAACAAGGGGTACGTCACGAGCCTCATTGCGCCGCAACATCTCTACGACGGAGATGTCGCGCTCTACCTCTGCGGTCCACCGCCGATGGTCGAGTCGGTGCGAGTCCACGTCAAGGACGCCGGGATCGAACCGACCGGCTTCTACTACGAGAAGTTCGCACTCGCGGTACCGGCCGCCACCACACCCGCGGACACCCAATCACCGGCCGAGGAACCGAATTCCGACGAGGAACTGATCCCGGCACCGGAGGCACGTGCCATCGCCGCACAGACGATGTTGCCGGCCGCGCAGATCGAACCCTGGCCGACGCCGGTCGAGGTGATCGACGAGGGCACCGCGCCGCGGCAGATCGCCGCGCAGATCATGTTCCCCGCCGAACCCGTGACCGAACCCCACACCCGGGTCCCCGATACGGACGCGGCAGAGCTCGAATCCGTCCAGGCGGCGGTCACGACGGCCCCGCGTGTGCCGGTGACGAGCCCTGTCACCGTGGGCACCGGCGGTTACCAGATCGGCGAGGATCATCCGGCCGTATACGAGTCCGATGCGATCTTCGAGGCGCGTTCGGCTCTGGAACTCGGCGCGCTCGAGGTCACCTTGGGCCGCTTGAGCACCAGGCAGCTGGCCGGGTACCGACTGCTCGCCGAGTCCACACTGCCGCACGTGGCGGGCGATCATTTCGTCGACGCGGCCGAATACACGGAGACCAACGCCGCGTTTCACGACTATCTGTTCACCCTGACAGGTAACGAACACCTGCTGCAGGCCTACACGGCACTGGGGGTCAAAGGCCGGATGAGCGAGGTACTGCGTAACGCGACCTGGTGCCATCCGCTGTGCGCTCAGGACCACATGGACATCGTTGCCGCCTTCGAGGCCGGCGACCGCGCCACCGCACGTTCGCTGATCATCGCCCATGCCGACAGATCCAAGCAGACGATGCGCCGGGCCATGGCCGATACCCGAGCAGCCCGCGCGCCACGCTTCGTCACGCCCGGCAGATTCACCGGGAAGGTTGTGGTCGTCACCGGCGCCGCGCAGGGCATCGGCGAGCACACCGCACGCCGCATCAGTGCCGAGGGCGGCGAACTCGTCCTCGTCGACCGGTCCGAACTCGTCAAAGAACTCGCCGACGAGCTGACTGCAGGCGGTGCCAACGCCATTGGCGTCACCGCGGACCTGGAACACTGGGCGGGTGCGGACAGCGTTGTCCACCAGGCACTGTCGGCGTTCGGCCACGTCGACGTCCTGATCAACAATGTCGGCGGCGCCATCAACTTCAAACCGTTCATCGAGTTCACCGACACCGAGATCCGCGCGGAGATCGACCGCTCGCTGCTCACCACCCTGTACACCTGCCGCGCAGCCCTGCCGACGATGGTCGACCACGGCAGTGGTGTCATCGTCAACGTCTCCTCCGCCGCCACGCGCGGTATCAACCGCATCCCGTATTCGGCAGCCAAAGGCGGGATCAATGCGATCACCGCCTCCCTGGCGATGGAGTATGCCGAAGCCGGTATCCGCGTGGTGGCGACCGCACCCGGCGGCACCGAGGCTCCCCCGCGGAGCATCTCGCGCGGCACGCCGCTACCGGCGGATGAGACCCAACGCGCATGGCAGCAAGCTCATGTCGATCAGACGATCGGATCATCGCTCATGAAGCGGTACGGCACCCTCGAGGAACAGTCCGCGGCCATCTGCTTCCTGGCCTCCGACGAGGCGTCGTACATCACCGGGACGGTCCTCCCGGTTGCGGGCGGAGACTGTGGGTGAATCTCCCCGGACATAGGTCGACCCGGTCCTAGAATGGACCGATGAGGTCTGCGACGGTCTGTGTCGGGCGGGACCGGGAACTCGGGGCGATCGCTGCACAACTCGCAGCGACCGCCACCGACGGCGCGCGGATCGTCGCGGTGTGCGGCGACGAAGGCATCGGGAAGACCACATTCGTACAAGCCCTCGCCGAAGCACACGACGGATCGGTGTGGTCGGCCAGCACTGCGCCGTGGGAGTCCGCAAGCGCCGGCGCAGTTCTCCACCAACTCTTCCGGCAAGACCTGCCGCACGACCCTCGCGAGGCCGCCGTAAAGATCGCCGAATATGCCTCGGCTGCAGCCGATTCCACCGGACCATGTGTGGTGATCATCGACGACGCGGAGCAATCCGATACACAGTCTTTGCAGGCCTTGACAACTGCGGTCCGCCATCATCGCAGTGTGCCGCTGCTTGTGGTCCTGACCATCACCGACCTGACATCACCGGCGACCGAGCTCGCCTCCGACATCGTGGTGCTCGACGGCCTCGACGCCGCGGCCGTCTATGAGCTCGCGTGTCACCGGGCAGTGGTGATCCATCCGGCGATGGTCGCGGAGCTGACCGAGCACACCGGTGGCAACCCACGGCATGTCACGGAGCTGCTCGATGAACTACCCGCCGGGGCCTGGGCCCATCCGGGCACAGCGCTGCCCGCACCGCCGCGGGTGGTCTCGCGGGTGCGTGCGCAGCTCGGCCAGTGCGGGCCGGAGGGACGGTCACTGATCGAGGCCTTGGCCATCCTCGGCGGATCCGGTTCGTTCACCGAGGCTGTGACACTTGCTGATTCGCCGTCACCGCTGACCGCCATCGACGAGGGCAAAGCCGCGGGCCTGCTCATCGATGCATCCGAACTCCGGCATTCCTACGGCGCCGTACTCCGAGATCGGCTGACCCGGGTCGCGGTCCTCGACATCATGGGCGCCGCCTCGGGAGGCCGCGCCCACCTGCGGGCCGCCGACATCGTCGACGATCCGGTCCGCAGCCTGATCCACCGCGTGACCGCCACCGCCACCACCGATGAGGAGCTGGCTGACGAGGCCGAGGTTCTGGCACGCCAACGCGGCATGGCAGGCGCCTGGTCGGAAGCTGCCGAACTCTTCAGGGCCGCCAGTCGCCTCTCGACCGACAAGTCGGCGCGCGAAGACCGTCTGACCCGCACCGCGGATTCACTGGTGGCAGCAGGCCATACCGCGGCGGCCCTCTCGCTGGTCCCTGATATCGAGGCAATGCCCGAGACAGCACTCGGTAATGCGGTGCTCGCCTATCTCGCGATCGTTCGTGGCCGCGCCGCCGAAGCCGAGATCCGGATGCAGCGGGCGTGGGACATCGTCGACAGCAGCACCGACCCCGAGGTGGCAGCACTCATCGCCCAGCGCCACGTCCTGCATTCGTTGAGTCGCTGCCGCGGCCACGAGGTGGTCGAATGGGTTGACCGCGCACTGGCTTTGGCGCAGCCCGACTCCCCCGCCGCCATCGAGGCGGAAGCGATCCGCGGCCTGGGTCTCGCGTCGGCAGGCCGGCCGGATCTGGCCGACGATGCCTATCGAGGCCTGGCACAGCGCGTGCACCCCGGCGTCCAGGCACAGCGTGTCAGTCTCGGCCGAGGCTGGCTCCAACTTGCCAACGACGACATCGACGGCGCCCGTACCAATCTCGAAACCGCCGTTGCCACCGCCCATATGGGCGGTTCCGCGCGAATCTCGATGTGGGCCTACGGCTGGCTGGCCCGACTGCAGTTCCTCACCGGCGATTGGGACCAGGCGCTGAGCACCGTTGCCGATGGTCGCCGGTTGGCCGATGCGAGCGGAATCGTGCTGGTCACACCACTGTTGGAATGGACTGCAGCCCAGGTCCATGTGTTGCGGGGGTCCTGGGACCACGCCCACGATGCCCTGCGTGCCGCCGAGACCGTCACGCGGGACTACGAGATCATGCGGGCACCGACGCTGATCGCCCGGGCCCAGATCGCCGAGGCGAACGCCGACTACGTAGCCGTGATCCGCGCACTGGATCCGGTCCGCGCCATGGCGCCGGGAACCGCGCTCGAACAGCCCGGCTTCTGGCCGTGGGCCGATGTTCTGGCCAATGCCCTGGTGATAGACGGGCAATTCGCCGCCGCCCAATCCCTGTTGGACACACAGGAAGAACTCGCAGGCAAGGCCGATCACCGGTCGACACTGGCCCGACTCGGATACGCACGCGGGCGACTTCTCGGAGCGTCTGGCGATCTCCCAGGCGCACGGCGGTCCTTCGAGAAGGCACTGTCGTTGCTTGACGGCCTACCGCTGCGCTACGACTTGGCGCGCGTCAATTTTGCCTACGGCCAGACCCTGCGCCGGGCAGGTAAGCGGCGGTCAGCGGACCCACTCCTGTCCGCCGCGCGCGACATCTACGCGTCATTGGGTGCAACAACATACTCCGAACGCTGCGACCGGGAACTGCGGGCCGGGGGCGTGAACGCCACCCTTTCACGCGCGGACGCCGGGCTGACACCCCAAGAAGGCGCGGTCATAAAGCTTGTTTCCCAAGGACTTACGAACAAAGAAGTGGCCGCAGAGCTCTACGTCTCACCCAAAACGGTGCAGTACCATCTCACCCGCATCTATTCGAAGCTCGGCTTGCGGTCGCGCGTCGAGCTGGCAAATCGGTACCACTAGCCCTCAGCGGTGTCTGCCGCCCAGATCGGTAGTCAGATCGGCCGCGACCTCGACGAGGAAGTCAGCAGTCTCTGCCGCAAAGGATTCGGCAGTCGACCGCGCCGATGACGTCGAGCAGGCCAGCGCGCCGACCACCGTTCCGCCGGCATCTCGCACCGGTGCCGCGAGCGAGATCAACCCCACTTCGAGTTCCTGTTCGGTCAACGCGTATCCGCGCGTCCGGATGTTTTCGAGCTCGCGTTCGAGGTCGGCGCCGGAAGCGACCGTCGACTCCGTCAATCGGTGCCCGAAGTCGGTCTGCTCGATGAGCGACTCCACAGCGGCCGGCGATGCCCAGGCCAGCAGAACCCGGCCCATCGATGTGGCGTACGCCGGGATCCGCGTCCCGACCGACACATTGATGCTCATGATCCGACGGACCGGGACACGCGCCGCGTAGACCACATCCGACCCGTCGAGCACACCCAACGATGCCGACTCATGGGTTGTCTCCGCGATTCGCAGCAGGTGGGGCATCGCGGTGTCTGCGAGCGAGTGGGACGCGGTGTAATGCTGCCCGATGCTCAGCACGCGAGGGGTCAGGGACCACCGCCCGCCGGTTCCGGCGACGTAACCCAAACGCTGCAGTGTCAGCAGGATTCTGCGCACCGCAGGCCGCGAAAGTTCGGTGGCGGTGGCCAATTCGGCCAACGTCGGGTTCGGCCGATCGGCATCGAAAGCGAGGAGTACGGCAAAGCCGCGCTCGATGCTCTGGATGTAGTCCCGATCTCTGTCCACACCGATCTCGGTCACAGGTGTCCCTCCCGGTTGTCCGCGGGATCCACCGTACGCATTGCGGGCAGACGGCGGGCCGTCAGGGCGCGGATTCTCCTGTTGTCGATCAGCGTGCGGATGCTGCACGGGCCACGTCGGCGGTGATGGCCGTCGCGGTCTTCAGCAGTTCGGGAAGCAGGTCGCCGCGCACGGCATCGAGGCTGTACCGCGCGGATTGGGTGGACATGTTCACCGCAGCGATCACCGAGCCGTCACGCCCATCGATCGGTGCCGCCAGCGAACGCAGACCCAATTCGAGTTCCTCGTCGACGATGCAGAACCCGTCGTGCCGGACCCGCTCGATCTCGTCCCGCAGTTCGGTGGTCGTGAGCTTGGTGCGTTCGGTCAGGGCGACCGGCGACACCCGATCGAGGTAATCGTCGAGGTCCGACGGTTCCAGACCCGCGAGCAGGACACGCCCCATCGACGTCGCGTATGCCGGGAATCGGGTGCCGATCGTGATGGACACCGCCATGATCCGGCTCACCGGCACGCGCGCCACGTAGACGATGTCGTCGCCGTCGAGTATCGACACCGATGCCGATTCGTGCACCGTGGCAGTCAGCGCTTCGAGATGGGGTCCGGCGACCTCCGGCAGCGACAGGCTGGACAAGTAGCTGTAACCGAGGTCCAGCACGCGCGGGGTGAGCCAGAAAGCAGTGCCGTCAGATCGCACGTACCCGAGATCGGCGAGGGTCAGAAGGAACCGTCTGGCAGCCGGCCGCGACAGCCCGGTGGACGCCGCCACCTCGCTGACGGACTGCCGGGGATGGTCGGCATCGAACGCGCGGATCACCGCCAGCCCGCGGGCAAGTGACTGGACGTGATCACCGGAGCCGGCGGTCATGAGCGCAAAATGTGGTCGCGGAGGAGCGCCGATACCGCGGCGGGCTGCTCCCGATTCACCAGATGCGCTCCGGGATCGAGGATTTCGAGTCGGGATCTTTCGATCCCGTCGACCAGAATCTGAAGTGTCGACGGTGGTGTCGAGGGATCCTGGGCTCCGGCGACCGCCAGCGTAGGCGCGGTGATCTTTGCGAGTTCATCGCGAGAATCCCAGTGTGCCAACGCCTCGCAGCAGGCCGCATAGCCCTCATTGTCGGTGCCCTGCACCATCTTCAGAGCCATTTGCACCAACGCGGGATCAGAGGCTGCCAGATCGCTCGTGAACCAACGGTCGACAACGGCCTCGGCGATGGATGCGGAGCCCTGTGCGCGGACGGTCGCCGCGCGCTCGAACCAGGCGTCGGGCTCACCGAACTTGGCCGCGGTACAGAGCAATGCCAATGTCTTCACTCGGACCGGACAGGAGATGGCGAGTTGTTGCGCAATGGCACCGCCGAGCGAGAGTCCCACGGCGTGAAACTCGTTGACACCCAATTCATCCAGGGTGACGATCACGTCGTCGGCAAGGTCGGTGACACTGTACGGTCCCACCGGCGTCGGCGAGGTTCCGTGCCCACGGAGATCGAGGGCGATGACCCGATTCCCGGCACCCGCCAGGGCCTCTCGCTGCGGATCCCACATCGAACGGTTCGAACCGAGAGACCCCAGTAATACAACCGTCTGTGCGGCGTCGCCGGCACCGCTCACCACATGACCTAACCGGACAGGCATCATCACCCTTTCGTTGTACGCTGATCGTACACTTGTACTATATGCGTACAAGCGCTACGGTGTCCATATGCTCGACAAAGTCATCAGCACCCCAGCCCAGGCCGTCAGCGACATCCCTGACGGCGCATCACTCGCCGTCGGCGGCTTCGGTCTGGTCGGTGTGCCCGAGGTCCTCATCAAAGCCCTACTCGAACAGGGCGCAACCAACCTCGAAACGGTGAGCAACAACTGCGGCACCAACGGATTCGGTCTCGGCCTGCTCCTCAATGACCACCGCATCCGGCGGACGATCTCGTCCTACGTCGGGTCCAACGAGGAGTTCGCCCGGCAATATCTGTCCGGCGAACTCGAGGTCGAACTGACCCCGCAGGGCACGCTTGCCGAGCGCCTCCGCGCCGGTGGTGCGGGTATCTCCGCGTTCTTCACCCCGGCCGGTGTCGGCACTGCGGTGGCCGAAGGTGGACTGCCACTGCGTTACGACGGATCGGGGGGCGTCCTCCTGGCCAGTCCGCCCAAGGAAACCCGGGTATTCGACGGCGAAACGTACGTCCTCGAGCGTGGCATCGTCACCGACTACGCACTTGTGCACGCATGGAAGGGCGATCGCCACGGCAATCTCGTCTTCCGTCGCAGCGCACGCAACTTCAATCCGCCTGCCGCGACCGCCGGGCGAATCACCATCGCCCAGGTCGAGGAGCTTGTCGAGCCCGGGGACATCGATCCAGATCAGGTACATGTCCCGGGTATCCACGTCCAACGCGTGGTTCACGTCGGCAAGGTCGAAGTGGGCATAGAGAACAGGACGGTACGAGTATGAGCTGGACACGCGCACAGATGGCCGCCCGGGTGGCCGCTGAACTCGAGGACGGTCAATACGTCAATCTCGGCATCGGCATGCCCACCCTCGTCCCGAGCTTCCTCCCGCCGGACATCTCCGTCGAATTGCATTCGGAGAACGGCGTATTGGGTGTGGGTCCGTACCCGACCGAGGAAGAACTCGATCCGGAACTCATCAACGCGGGCAAAGAGACCATCACTGTGAACCCCGGCGCCTCCTACTTCGACTCGGCCGATTCGTTTGCGATGATCCGCGGTGGACATGTCGATGTCGCAGTGCTCGGCGCCATGCAGGTCAGTGCCTGCGGCGATCTGGCGAACTGGATGGTCCCCGGCCAGATGGTCAAAGGCATGGGCGGTGCGATGGATCTGGTCCACGGAGCCCGCAAGGTCATCGTGATGATGGATCACCTCACGCGCAAAGGTGCCCCGAAGATCCTCGACACCTGCGACCTGCCACTGACCGGAAAAGCCTGCGTCCAAAGGATCATCACCGATCTCGCGGTCCTGGACGTCACCCCCGCCGGTCTGCGCCTGGTCGAACTCGCCCCCGACGTGACCTACGACGAACTCCAGTCAAAAACCGGCACGACCATCCTCGTCGACGCCGACGTCCCCGCCTGACCCCACAGAAGCACACGTTCCAGTCATAAGCACATGTTGCAACGTGTGCTTATGACTGGAACGTGTGCTTCTGTCGTCAGATCACACCGGCGATGGTGAGTGCTCTGCGAATCCGCGCACGCAACTGCTCAGGATTTCGGAAGTCGTCCCAAACCCAACGGATCACCAGCAGACCTTCCTCACGTAGCCGATCCTCGCGGCGTTTCTCCCGGACCACGGCGTCCGCCACCGATTCGCCGGGACGGCGATGCTTTTCGTACTTCACCCGACCGTCGAACTCGCCGACCACCTTTCCGTCCCAGTCGAAGTCGACTCGGGCAATCAATCTCCCCGACTCGTCGCGGTACTCGGTCTGTAGCGCCGGAACCGGAACGCCCACCCATTCGATGAACAGGGCCCGGCTCACGGACTCGCCGACGGACTCCGCGTTTCGATCCGCGACGTCGAGCGCCCGGCGCAGTACTGCGATGCCGCTGGTGTTCGACAACCTGCTCACAACTGCTTCGAGTTCTCGGCGGTCGACGCCCAGACGAAGCGCATGGTCCAGGACCACCACCGCCTGCGTGAACGACCCCTGACGCGCAATGTCGCATGCAGTGAGCGCCAACTTGGTCAGGAGCACCCCGTCCACGATGGCCACATCCGACGTCGTCAACATTCCTGCGCCTTTGTGCAGGTGCACCTCACGGCCGACGCGCCCGCCGGCGCGGACGTAGAAGTGGACGCGACTCTGGTCAGGCGCAAACTGATTCAGCCCGTGGATCACCGCGGCCGACGAGTGGCTGACAACCCGGGTCGTCGATCTGCCGGCAACCGCTTTCACCAGTTCGCGGTAGGCCTCGTCGTAGATCGGGTCGTCGGCGTTCTCGTCGGGATCGACAGGCCGGTACACCCCACGGGTTACCCGTACCAGCTTTCCCTGGCGCCTCGCCCGCCGCAGTTCGGCCTCATCTCCACCGCCGTGAACAAATGTGTTCCGGCGAACGAGGCCATCTGAATCGGGGGTGAGGTCCATAGAAGCCGATGATGGTCGATCACCAGTACCGAAACCTGCGACGTTCTTCGGTTTCGTCGCGACTGTGGATCACCCCGCCGACTGGGGACAACGGCAAAAGCACACGCTCCAGTCATAAACACATGTTTGAACGTGTGCTTATGACTGGAGTGTGTGCTTCTGGGTTGTGGCGCAGTCTATTTGATCGACGAAGGGTGCTTGGCCAGCGGATGGATGTCGATGTTCATGTAAGGGAACAGCGGGAGGTTCCACAGCAGGTCGTGGAGTTCGTCCGGGGTCTCGACGTCAAAGATGCTGACGTTGCTGTACTTTCCGGCGATCCGCCAGATGTGTACCCACTTGCCCTGACGCTGCAGATCCTGCGAGTACGCCTTCTCTTTCGCGAGTGTCTGCGCCCGGACCTCCGGATCGAGGTCGCGGGGGATGTCGACGTCCATGCGTACATGGAATAGTGCCATTGCTGTGTACCTTTCGGATTTTCCGCGGATCAGTCCCGGGTCAATTTGTCGACCATGTCCATATCGAGTTCTACGCCGAGTCCCGGGCCTTCCGGCAACCGAACCTGGCCGTCGCCGTACCGCAGCGGCTCCTGCAGGATGTCAACGGCAAAGAGCAGCGGCCCGAAGAGTTCGGTCCCGAAGTTGATGCCCGGCTCACTGCAAGCGAAGTGGATCGATGCCGCGGTTCCGATCGGTCCCTCGATTGAGGTCGCCCCGTGGCAGGCGATGCCTGCAGCCTTGGCGATGGCAGCGATTTCACGACTGCGCGCCAGGCCACCGCACTTGGTGGTCTTGATGGCGATGACATCGGCGGCACCGAGGCGGACCACCTCGAGTGCGTCATGCGGCGTACTGACACTCTCATCGGCCATGATCGGTATCGGCAGAAGATGATTCAGTTCGGCGAGGACGTCGATCTGCTCCCCCGGCGTCGGCTGCTCGATGAGTTCGACACCACCGTCGGCCAGACGCGGAAGATACTTCAACGCGGTGAACCGATCCCAGCGAGCGTTGACGTCGACGCGCACGCCCGCGCGCCCGCCGAGTCCGTCGACGATGTCGAGAATCCGCCGGGTGTCGACCTCGGGTTCGAGGGCACCCATCTTCAGCTTGAAGCTGAAATGCATTCGGGTATCGAGCTTTTCCATCGCCTCGTCGAGGATCTCTGCGACCGGTGCGGCGCCGAGCGCCCAGGTCACGTCGACGCTGTTGCGAAAGGCTCCGCCCAACAATGTGTGCACCGGGACATTCAGACACCGCGCCCATGCATCGTGTAAGGCGATCTCGACGGAGGCTTTGGCGAACCGTGCATTTGCCACCACCCGCTCGATGTCGAGCATGATCTTGGTCAGGTCATCGACGGTGCGGCCCAACAGAATCGGGGTGATGTACTTCTCGACGATGACCTGCATCGTCTCGACCGATTCACCGCCCCACCACGGACCGCCCGGGACAACACCTTCGCCGTGACCGACCACTCCACCATCGGTCTTGATCGACACCAGCAGGATCGGCTGGGCGTCCATCGAGGTGGTCGCGAATTTGTGGCTGCGGACCAGGGGGACGTCGATGATCCGGGTTGCGACCTCGACAATCTTCAGATCAGGCACTGGGCGCTACTTTCCCGCCGGATCGAGCGCAAAGTCGTAGCCGACGTGGTTCTTGCCGTCGTCACCGAGTGTCGGCGACAGGATCAACTCGGGCTTGGTGGCCGATGCGACGTCGCTGTCGATCCATTCTCCGCCGTCGAAGTAGAGCTGGGTGGTGACGGACTCTTTGCCCGGGGCCGAGACGATCAGGTGCAGGTGCGCCGGACGCCACGGGTGACCATTCTGGGCAAGAACGAATGCACCGGTCGGCCCATCGGTCGGAATCTGGTACGGCGCAGGCTGAATCGTGGTGATCTCGTAGCGACCTTCGGCATCGGTGATGATCTTGCCGCGCAGGTTCCACTGCGGCAGATGATCGGCGAACTGCGAGTAGTAGCCGTCGGCGTCGGCGTGCCAGAGTTCGATGATCGCGCCGTCGATGCCCTTGCCATCGAGATCGGTGACCTGGCCGCCGAACACCAGGAGCGTCTGCTCGCGGTCCACATCACGCATCGGCAGGGTGCAGACCGAGGGCAGTTCCGGAGCATCCGCGACGTAGTAGGGACCCTCGATGCTGCCCTTGGTGCCCTTACGGCTTCGAGCCAGCACCTCTTCGACGGCGTGCTCGATGAAGACGTCGAGGAACAGGGGCCATTCGCCGCCCTCACCGACATCGATCAGCCATTGCTTGAGCACGCGGTACTCGGGATAGGTGACGTTGTGGTCGAGGATGACCTTGTGCAGGGCCGACAGCGCATCCTTGGCGATGGCGGCGACCCGCTCGGGTGAGGTGTCAGCACTGACCCGCTCGTTCTTGAACTTGTCGGTGGCGGCGGTGCCGGAACCGACCGCGGACGGGCTGTTGAAATCGGTGGTTGTCATGAGGGTCTCCCAGGTCGCAGACTTTGTGTGTACGCATTGCGTACGTCTGGATCGCATTGCGTACTCACACTGTGCGACCAATCACACCGGCTTGTCAAGTACCTCCCCGACCACACCGCTCACCGGATGTCGAAATGCAGCCCCGCCCAGCCGCGACAACGGCCGCCGCCGCTGCGCTACGTCTCGGCGTGCGAATCCTTGCGATCGCGCTGACTTCGGAAGCGTTCAGCTGCGACGGGTGGTCGGGGCGAGGCGGGCCATCCCGCGAAGGATCCACGGTGTCCGCCTCGCCATCATCCCCACGGCGAGGTCCGTTCGGCGCATCGCGAGACGAGGGCCGGGGGTCGAGGCGGACGCGAGTACGGCCTCGGCCGATCTCTTCCGCGCATCATGCCGATCGACCGCCAGGAGTTGCCACATGCCGGGCACGCCGCGCAACTCGACGCTGCCGCGGACCTCAAAGCCTGTGCCCGAGCCGACGACCAGGTCACGGACGGTGCCCGAGACGAGGATGTCCCCGGCACCGGCCTGGCCGAGGATCCGCGCCGCGATGTGTACGGCGAGTCCCCCGATGTCGTTGTCGAGCAGTTCGCACTCGCCGGTGTGGATTCCCGCGCGGATCTCGATGCCCAGCGTCTCGGCGTCAGAACGCAATGCCTCGGCACACCGAATCGCCTGCGTTGGACCGTCGAACGTGGCGAGGTGCCCGTCGCCGGTGTTCTTGACCAGCGTGCCGCCGAAACGTTGGGTGACCGCGATGGTCATCTCACCAAAGCGTGCCAGCACCGCCCGCCACCGCTCGTCACCCGCTGCCGCAGCGTGTCGGGTCGAGGCAACCATGTCGGTGAACAACACGGTGCGCAGCGCGCGATGGGATTGCGCAGGCGCGGCATGGCTACCGGTGAGGAACTCCTCGATCGCGGCCAAGATCCTGTCGGGACCGGTGATCCAGGGCGCGTGGTCCATGCCGTCGACTTCGAGCCACCGCGCCTCCGGGATGTGGTCGGCGAGATAGCGGCCGCATTGCACCGGCATGCAGTCCTCACGGGCATGAATGACCAAGGAAGGCACGGTGATCGTCGGCAGGATGGTCCGGATATCGATCCGAAAAACCGATTCGGCCGTTGCCCGCACCATCCCGGGGCTTGCGCTCATCCGCTCGAACATTGCGAGCTGGCGTATCGACCGGACTGACGGGAACATGCACTTGGCTGCCGCACCGGTGCCCCACTCCGAGCGGGTCGCGCGTCCCAATTTCTGAAGGCGGACGATCTGCTCGGTCGACGGAAGGTAGTCCGCACCGGTCCCGGACAAATCCTCACCGGCGTCGAAAACGAAGCGCTTCCGCACCTCCGCCGGATCTCGATCGAGGTCGTCCCAACCGGTTGCCATGAACGGGTAAGCGCCGTAGAGGATCAACGCCCGTGTTCGCTCTGGCCGTTTCGCCGCGAACAGGATCGAGGCCGTGCCTCCCTCGCTCATACCGAATACGGCGGCCTTTCCGAAGCCGGCGGCGTCCATGACGGCCTCGATCTCCGTCACCCGATCATCCAATGTACGAACTTTCGCCACCGGATCCGACAGCCCGACCCCTGCCTTGTCAAACAGTAGGACGCGACAGAACGTGGCGAGTTGGTCGAAGAAGGCCTTGAATTCGGGCAGAGTCCAGAACAGCTCGATATGGCTGACGAAAGGCCCGACAAAGACGAGGTCGACGGGTCCATCGCCGAACACCTGGTAAGCCAGACTCAGATCGCCGCAGGGCGCGTACGAGGTTTCTGGCACGGCCTTGATCTTACGGTCTCCACACGCTACAGACAACGACGCGAAACCGGTTCGGCACCAGTATCGAGCGAGTATCGACAACCTTCGAGATTCCTATTGAACAGCTCAAAAGCGTTGCGAAGCATCAATATTGGAGGTAGATGATCCATGAACGCCCGCGGCGCCTAACGCACCATCCGCACGGCCAGTTCGCCGTACGCCTGACCCAGCGCCACCGGATCGCGATGACTCCGGGTCGGGAACCATCGGCACACGTCGACGCACAACGACGACAACGCCAGCACCGCATCGTCGGCGGCAGCGACGGAGAACTCCCCCGAGTCGACACCACGGCGCACGATCGCCGCGAGTACCGCCGAGGTGTCGCGGCGGATGGCGGTGATCGTCAGATAGTGCTCGCGGGTGAGTTCGTGCAGTTCGTACTGCACCACCTTCGCCAGTTCGTGTTGCTCGGCCTGCCATCGCGCAAACTCGCCCACCACAGCCCGGAGCCGATCACTGTCAGACAAAACAGGCTCGTCAACCGCGCGCAGCGCGGCCAGCACACCGCGGTGCCCCTCCAAGGAGATCGCGTACAGCAGTTCCTCTTTCGACCCAAAGTGCGGGTACATCGCCGCCGGACTCATGCCAAGCCGCTTGGCGATCTCGCGGGTCGACGTGCCGGCATAGCCCAGTTCGGCGAACGAGGCGATCGCCGCCTGGCGGATCCGTTCCGCTGCAGCCGAGCCGCGGGCGTTCGTCACAGCCATCTGGCGACCTCGTTCTCCCGATCGTGGCCCGGTTGACCCGATCGCATTGTCGAGGGCATCATAAGCGAACGCTTAGTAAATAAGCGATCGCTTGGTTTGAAGGAGTCCCATGGCCACCCCACTGTCCCGTCGCGACCTCGAGTTCATGCTCTACGAATGGCTCGATGTCGAGAAGCTGACAACCCGTGACCGGTTCGCAGAGCATTCCCGGGAGACCTTCGACGCGATCCTCGAACTCAGCGAAGACCTCGCCACCAAGCGCTTTGCCCCGGTCAACAAGATCGGCGACCAGAACGAACCGTTCATCGGGGACGACGGCAAGGTCGTGCTGCCGGACGGCATCGGGGCCGGCATCGACGAGTTCGTCAAAGCCGGACTGCTGTCGGGCTCGTTCGATGAATCACTGGGCGGCATGCAGCTGCCCACCGTTGTCAACAGGGCCGCGATGGCGTGGTTCCAGGCCGCCAACGCAGCGATGTCGTCGTATACGTTCCTCACCGTCGGCAACGCGAATCTCGTCGCCGAGTACGGCTCCCCCGAGCAGATCGACACCTGGGTGCGACCCATGGTCGAAGGCCGATACTTCGGCACGATGTGCCTGTCCGAACCGCAGGCCGGATCGTCGCTCGCCGACATCACGACCAAGGCCGAACCGATGTCCGACGGCACCTACCGGATCACCGGGACCAAGATGTGGATCTCGGCAGGCGATCACGAATTGTCTGAGAACATCGTCCACCTGGTCCTCGCCAAAGCGCCCGGCGGCGGCCCGGGGGTCAAGGGGATCTCGCTGTTCATCGTTCCCAAATATTTGACCGACGGTACCCGCAACGACGTTGCGCTCGTCGGCCTCAATCACAAGATGGGCAACCGCGCGACCACGAACACCCTCCTGAACTTCGGAGACGGAACCCACTCTCCCACACCGGAATCGGGCGCGGTGGGCTATCTCGTCGGCACGGAGCACCGCGGCCTGTCGTATATGTTCAAAATGATGAACGAGGCCCGGATCGGAGTCGGCTTCCTCGCCACCTCACTGGGTTACGCCGGCTATCTCGCCTCGCTCGAATACGCCAAGGTGCGGGCACAGGGCCGACCGGTCGATCAGAAGGACCCGGCGTCGCGGCCCGTCCCGATCATCGAGCACGCCGACGTCAAGCGGATGTTGCTGGCCCAAAAGTCTTATGTCGAAGGCGCTCTCGCTCTCGGCCTGTACTGCAGCAAACTGGTCGACGAGCAGAGCACCAGCACCGGAGAGGACCGGGATCGCGCCGGCCTTCTTCTCGACGTCCTCACCCCGATCGCAAAGAGTTGGCCATCCCAGTGGTGTCTGGAGGCGAACAGCCTGGCGATCCAGGTCCTCGGCGGCTACGGCTACACCAAGGAATTCGACGTCGAGCAGTACTACCGCGACAACCGGCTGAACCCGATCCACGAAGGCGCGCACGGCATCCACGGACTCGACCTCCTCGGCCGCAAGGTCGTCATGCAGGGTGGTGCCGGGCTCACGCAGCTCGCCGAGACCATCGGCGACGCCATCCACCGTGCCACCGACGATGATGCCGCCTCCGTGTACGCGGCAGACCTCCGAACCGCCCTGGACCAGCTGGTCACCACAACCACAACCGTCTGGTCGTCGGGCGATCCCGCACTCGCGCTGGCCAATGCAACCGCCTACCTCGAGGCTGCCGGCCACATCGTGATCGCCTGGATGTGGCTCGAACAGCTGCTCGCGGTCGGCTCCAAGACCGGCGACTTCTACGACGGCAAACGCGCTGCGGCCCAATACTTCTTCCGCTACGAGCTGCCCAAGACCGCCGCACAGCTGTCGCTGGTCGCCGCGCTCGACCGCACCACCCTCGATGCCCGGCCGGACTGGTTCTGACCGGCGATCGGGCACAGATGTCAATCGGTGACGCCACCGCCACCGCCGAAGTCGAGAGTTACAGGAGCACAATGCGTTACGTTGCAGTCGGAGACAGTTTCACCGAGGGAGTCGGCGACGAACCCGACGGTGTGAACCCGCGTGGTTGGGCAGATCTCGTCGCAGCAGGGCTTGCCGCGGAACACGGCAGCGCCGACTACGCGAATCTCGCGATCCGCGGTCGCCTGCTCGCGCCCATCGCCACCGAGCAGATCGATGCGGCACTGTCGATGGACCCGCTGCCGACGCTGCTCACGTTCAACGGCGGCGGCAACGACATGCTGCGCCGAGGCAGCGACCTCCCCGGCCTCATCGAACTGACCCGCACCGCAGTGCGGCGGTGCCGCGATGCCGGGATCGAGGTCGTCCTACTCGCCGGCGCCGACCCGTCCGATGGGCTGCCGATGCGCGACAAGATCCGCGGACGCGGCGAGTACCTCACCACCGGGGTCGCCGCCCTCGCCCACGCCGAAGACATCACGTTTGTGGACATGTTCCACGACAGCGAGATCCGCCGCGCGGTCTATTGGTCTGATGACCGTCTGCACCTGAACCCGATCGGGCATCAACGGGTGGCGGCCCACATCCTTCGCGCGCTCGGCGTCCACACGATCCCGGTACCCGACCGACCCACCGACGCCGACAAGCGACGGGTCATCGAGAACATGCGCTTTGTCCGCAGTCATCTGGCGCCGTGGGCGATCAGACGGCTGCGTGGCAGGTCATCGGGCGACAATCGCTCGGCCAAACACCCCACGTGGGTGAGGGTGAACGCGTCCGACGTCCACCGGTCCGTCGACGGCGCCAACACACCCTGATTCGGTGACCACTTTCGGCCCCGAGAGCGGGGCCGAAGGGCAATACGCCCTCGGAGGTCACCGAGGTGGATGAAGTTGGGCCGGAGTAGTGCATGCAAGTCCGCGACTCGGCGTGCGGTGGTAGGAAGGATCACGTGGAGCGGTGGGTCGCCTCAGGCCGGAGACGGAAGAAGGTCAGGTCGACGCCGTTCCGTGAGAAGAACGGCACCAAGCCGTTCAACGCCTCGGGGGTCGCGCAGGTGGGTCCGCGCCGCTTCGTCTTCGTCGACAATCGGGACCCGGGCGCGCTCTTCGAATTCACGCTCGACGTCGACGGTGCACAGGTCGACAAAGTTCGGCGGCGCCCACTGGTCGGCATTGCCGATGGGATATTGCGCGATCCCGAAGGCCTCACCAGCATCGAATGCCAGGGCGAGACCTACCTTGTCATCGCGTCGTCATTCAGTGTCGCGGGCGGCGGCGGGTCCAGACGCGAAAAGGTCAACGACGGGTTGGTGCGAGTCCGCTACACCTCTGATGGTGACCTCCACGCGGATGCCATGCACGGATTCCGCGCGTGGCTACTGGCCAACGAACCCTCGCTCGCCGTACTCGGCGACCGCGAACCGGACGCGGGCGGACTCAACGTTGAAGGCCTGGCCTGGGATCCGCGCGCGAGCACGCTCGTGTTCGGGCTGCGAGGTCCCGCGAATCCCGGAGGAATCGCGGTCGTGGTGATCCGCGTCGCTGCCGGCGCAGCCTCGTGGACAACGGCGTCGCTCGAGGCTCCATCCATCCTCCGCGCACGCGTCGCGCGCTCGAGCGCGAGACAGGGCATCCGGGATATTTCCTATGACGAGCGAACCGGCGACTTCCTGATTCTGTTGGGGCGTGCGATCAGTCGAGACAACGAACCGTTTCAGCTGTGCAGGTGGAACGGCCGGAGCGACGAGGTCCTGCTGCTTGATGTTGACTTCCATCGATCCATGAAGCCGGAAGGCATCACGACGTTTTCCAGCGGCGGCGCGAACAAGATCCTCATTGTCGACGACGATGGCGGGTACGCGGTACTCGGTCGCACCGATCACGTGAAGAAGAGTTTGGACTCGCCGGAATCCTGATGAACTCTCGGTTCGCCTGACGGCGTGGGGTCGGACCCGAACTTCGTACTCAGACCGGTCCTTATGCTGACCAAGTTGAAATAGCCACTGAAGGTGAACGTGTCCGGCGTATCGATGGGAACTACCGAAAACTCTTCGGCGCTTTCGTTGTTATTCGCCGCACAGGTGTAGAGCAACTTGTGCCCTTGGCTCGACACAATCGAGCTAGCATGGAGCAAACGGTCGAAAGCCTTACTGGTAACCGACTTTCCCGATCCGAGATCGTCGAAGCACCACAGATCCGAATCGTCGACAACGGGCGGACGTCGGCGATGGACGACCTCGAAATTCACCGGATTCGGTGTACCCGCCGGAATCCCCTCAGAATTGCCGGCATGCAGACAGTCGTTGGTGACGTCGTCGCGAATGTAGGCCCCGTCTGCGTCCGGCAGTCCGGCGCAAAGATAGCCGGCCGATCCGGCCAATCGCAATTGCTTCCGAACCACCCCCAACTCCGCTGACGCGTTGGGCACACCGAATCCGTTCAGCAGCGCCTCCATCTTTTCGATCATCGGATGCAGCACGGCCTCCTGGGTAGCGCGACCGAACACAGTGTCTCGATAGGTCCTGATTTGACCGATCAATTGCGCCCGGCGCGCCGGGTCGTTGCGCACCAGCTTCGCGATCAGCCCACTGGTGTCGAGCTTGAAATGTCTGGTGGGTTGGAGAGTTTGGTCGAGGCCCCACGGGATCATCTTGAACTTGACGTTGTCCACACCAGGTACGGCCACGGCTTCCGTGTCGTTGTAGACATAGGTGTTGTTGGTGTTTCTGGAGTAGCCGTCCCAATGTTTCAGAAAAAATTCCATCGCATTGATCCGGATGAACTGATCCAGGTCGAATACCTCGCTCGCCCCGGCCAGTCCGTGTTCGTCGATATGGTCGATGGCGACCCGTAGGTCGGCCTTGTCCTCGAATTCGGAAAGCGACTCCACCCCGATGAACTGCAACCGGCTGCTGACGAAATCGTCGTTGTGTTCGAGTTCGTACAGGTTCCCCTTCATGTTGCCGTTGAAGTTGCGCTCGATATAGCGCGGCATGATCGGTTCTGCGTTGACGAAGACGCCCGGACTGTTGACGCCCGCGAACCCTTGGCCGATTGGCTTGCCGTTCACCAAGACCCGGGCGAAGTTGCATCGCGAGTTGGGCAGGCCGGCCATGGCGAACAGTTTGTAGCCCAGCGGCTGCCGAATGTAAGAGGGATCCTGGATGGAATTGTTGAGGGTCAGATAGCGTGACCCGATGAGCTGGTTGATGACCGGAACGTTGGCCTTACGGAATTTTCCGAAGTCGATGTGAAGGCACGGCTTTTCGCTGCTGATCGAGCCGCAGAACGATTTCTTCTTGATGCCGACCTCGGTGAAGGTGGTTCGAGCGGGGAAACGGGTTCCCTCAATCTCGACCGAAATTGCCTTTTGCCATGTGTACCGGCTGCCGCCGGACCAGTCGAAGTTGCACCTCCCACCGGCCGGCTGCTCGGTTCGCACTGCATCCCAGTCGTTTTGCGACATCGAAATCTTGATCGTCAACACGTTGTCAAGCGCGTAGAGGGAATCGAGGGCTTGCTGTTCTTGAGCGCTCATTGTCGGACCCCTGTGCGTAGGTGCAAGCTCACGACACGGCCATCCCGATCCGTAGCCAAGCGCCCAGCCTGCACATGCGGCGCAGTCGACTGAATCCGACGGTAGTCGATTGCCTGCGGCGCATCGTGAGTACTCGACTACTCGATCCGGCGACTGGAGTTACCTCAATTCACGCCCGCGTCGACGAACCGAGAGCCGGGAGCGCGACAAGCCGGTTCTTCAGGGGCATCCCCCCGAGCGTGAAGGGCGAGAACTCAACTCCCGTACATGAATTGAGTGCGACGGTCCGAAATGCACCTGTGGTGACCGCGCCGAGACGCGAGGCCGAAAACAACACTCACGCGTTCGTATGAGCGCTGCTGATTTGCCACCTCATGGGGATCGGCCACCCATACGCTGCGCCGGTGAAGATCCTGGTCGTAGTACTCGTAGCCCTACTGATGTTCGCCGGCACAGGGGTGGCAACCGCCGACGCCCGAGGGGCGGAATACGTTGCGCTCGGCGACTCGCGTGCCGCCG
This sequence comes from Williamsia sp. Y853, assembly GCF_056786495.1. NCBI lineage: Bacteria > Bacillati > Actinomycetota > Actinomycetes > Mycobacteriales > Nocardiaceae > Williamsia > Williamsia sp. Y853. The sequence goes on along the minus strand of NZ_JBXCJC010000001.1, from coordinate 2,207,696 downwards.
CGCCGACGTGGATGTCGGTTCTGATCGGCGACCATTGCGGCCGGACCGCGGATGCCTATCCGGTGAAAGTGGCCGCCGTGATGGGTCTCACCTACCGCTCGGTGGCCTGCATCGGCGCCACCTCCACCAACGTCCTCGAAGGGCAGCAGATGCTCGCGGTTCGGCCGCTGCCGCCGCAAGTCGATGCGCTGTCGAAGACCACGAAACTCGTCACGCTGTCGATCGGGGGCAACGACATTGACTGGTGGGGGTTGATCTCATCCTGTTTCCCGTCGTTGCCCATTGCAGACGCTCGCTGCCGCACCAGCGCCGCTGTCGGCGCGGCGATCGACACGAAACTTGCGGCACTACCGGCCAAGCTCGATGCAGTACTCGCCGAGATCGGCCGCCGATCGCCGAAGGCGCGCGTTGTGGTCGTCGGCCATGGCGGCTATTTCGGATACTTCGGACCGCGGGGGTGCGTGCCGCAGGCGAACATCTCGGCCGCCGATTCGATGTTCGTCGGCAGGTTCTTCGAGCGATTCGACGGTGTGCTGTCGTCGGCCGCGCAGAGGGCCGCCGCGACCCATGTCGACATCGTGGCGGCGGCGGTCGGGCATGACGTGTGCACCGGGGCGAAGAGATGGTTCGAAGGGAACGCACCCCGATCAGCGACCCAGGTCCGGCACCCGACACCGCTGGGGTCGTCGAACATGGCCCGGCTGATCGTTGCCCAACTCGATTCCACGATGTAGGCACGTCCGAGTTTCCTTGAGCGGTCGGGTTGCCAGAGTTCCCAAGGCCCTGCGAACGACACTGTGCCGACGAACAATGGGGAGTGTCCAGCCCTCAACGGGAGGACCGGATACCGCATAGGAGGCACTGATGAAGGCGCTTGTGTATCACGGACCCGGCAAGAAATCGTGGGACGACGTCCCCAACCCGACAATCAAACATCCGACCGACGTGATCGTGAAAATCGATACGACCACAATCTGCGGCACGGACCTCCACATTCTCAAGGGCGACGTGCCGGCGGTCGTCGAGGGCCGCATTCTCGGCCATGAAGGCGTGGGCACCATCACCGAGATCGGCGATGCGGTGACCACACTGAACGTGGGCGATCGCGTCATCCTGTCGTGCGTGAGCGCCTGCGGACGGTGCAGCTTCTGCAAGAACGGTGTCTACTCCCACTGCCAGGCCGATGAGGGGGCGCCCGGGATCGGCTGGATCTTCGGACATCTCATCGACGGAACCCAGGCCGAATACGTCCGGGTGCCGTTCGCCGAGACCTCGGTGTACAAGCTGCCCGACGGGGTCAGCGACGCCGAAGGCGTGCTGTTGTCGGACATCCTGCCCACCGGTCACGAGATCGGCGTTCAGTACGGCCGGGTGAAGCCCGGTGACGTGGTGGCGGTGGTCGGCGCAGGCCCGGTCGGCCTGGCCGCGATGCTCACAGCCGGCCTCTACGGCCCCTCCCGGATCATCGCCATCGACCTGGACGCGAACCGTGTTGCAGAGGCGAAGAAGTTCGGGGCGACCGACGGGGTGGTTTCCTCCGACGCGGACTGGAAAGAACAGGTCGTGGCGCTCACGGACGGGCTCGGGGTCGACGTCGCGATCGAAGCCGTCGGTATCCCCGCCACCTTCACGATGTGCCTCGACATCGTTCGCCCGGCGGGCACCGTCGCCAACGTCGGCGTGCACGGCACCGGGGTGAACCTCCCACTCGAGACCCTGTGGATTTCGAATATCGCCATTTCGATGGGGTTGGTCAACACGAACACCACCGACACCCTGCTGAAGATGGTCGCTTCGAAGAAGCTCGACGCGACACCGTTTGTCTCCCACACGTTCGCACTGAACGACATTCTCGAGGCCTACGACATCTTCGGGCGGGCCGCGGAGACGAAAGCACTGAAAGTGGTACTGACCACCTGAGCCACCGCCCAACCCACAACAAAAAGGCAGGCCAGAGAAAATATCCTCTGACCTGCCTCTTATGGGTGGAGCTAAGGGGATTCGAACCCCTGACCCCCACACTGCCAGTGTGGTGCGCTACCAGCTGCGCCATAGCCCCGTATTCGGTTTTCGCAAGCTTTGCGGCTAATTTCTCCGCTCTGCTTGCTCGACCGAAATTACACCATCAGCGTGAGCCCGACCAAATCCGCTCGTCGGCGGACCCGGTCGGGCCCCACCGCTCAGCCGTTGTCGGAGCTGATCAGCTGCTCGACCCATTCCGGTCCACTGGTGACCGTGACCTGCTTGCCGTCGCGGAGCACGCTGGGTGTGCCCACCTGACCGCCGAGCGCGTCGGACAGCTCTTCCTGCGACTGCTTGGCAGAAGCCTGCGCAGCGGCCACCTCAGCGCCGTCCGCGATGCACTGCTGCGTCGCCTCATTGGCACCGACATCTTTTGCGTAGGCGGCCAACGCCTTATTGTCGTGGTCGACGTCACCTTCGGCGGGCTGCTCCTCGAAGAGCTTCGAATGGAAGGCCAACTGGACGTTCTGGTCCTCACCGTCCGCCACACACTTCATCGCCCCCGCGGCGCGTGAGCTGTAGTCACCCGACCCGGATCGCTTGTCCAGGAAGTTCAGCATGTGATAGCGGACCTGCAGCTGGCCGCTGTTGATCGCATCGGTCAGCGCCGGACCCGAGGACTCCTCCAGGTTGCGGCAGGCGGGGCACTGGAAGTCTTCGAACAAATCGATCGTCGTGGGTGCCGCCGCGTCACCCGCGGTGAAGGTGGCACTCGATGCCAGGGCATTGACGTCCGCAGTTCCGCTGTCGCGGTTGCTGTTCCAGATGATCCCGCCGATCACCACGGCGGCGATGACCACCACGGCCAGTCCGGCCAGGATGTACGTCGTGGTGCTCGACTGTGCACGGGGCTGGTAGTTACCGCCCGACACCTTGGGCACCGACTGCTTCTTCTTGTTGCTCACTTTGTCCTCACCGAACCGATTCTCACCGACTGAAGTCACCGCGCGACACACGCGCATCGCCTACCAGGGTATCGAGCGACGCCTGAGAACAATCTGAGCAGATCCGCCGATGGCCCGGCGTACGATCGCGAGGTGTCGCCGCGAATACCTCCGCATGAGCAACCCCATCCGCCCCAATCCGGGCGCAGCGAGGCCACTCACACCCATGCCGACGTCGCAGGCGGACGCCTACGCGCGGCCACCTTCGGTGCGATGGATGGCCTGGTCACCAACATCAGCCTGGTCGCAGGCGTCGGTGCGGCCGGAGCGTCGGGCCACACGATCATCCTCAGCGGGGTGTCCGGCCTCGCGGCAGGCGCCTTCTCGATGGCGCTGGGTGAATACACCTCGGTGACCACCCAGAACGAACAGATCGACGCCGAAGTCGCGGTCGAACGCCGCGAACTCGCCAAACACCCCGAAGCCGAACTGAACGAACTGATCGAGACGTTTGTCGACATGGGAATGAGCGAGGACACCGCACAAGCCGCCGCAACCGAGGTCCACGAAGACACCGAGCGGGCCGTGTATCTGCACTTGACCCACGAGCTCGGCGTCGACCCTGAGGACAAGCCGTCGCCGATCGTCGCGGCCGTCTCATCGTTTGCAATGTTCTCCGTCGGTGCGGTGGTCCCGCTGATCACCTACCTGTTCGGATTCGAGTCGCTGACCGCCGCCCTCGTGGTCGGCGCGATCGGACTGCTCCTGGCAGGTGGAATTGCCGCACAGTTCACCAACCAGCCGATCTGGAAAGGTGCACTGCGACAACTCGCCTTCGGCGTGATCGCCGCCGCTGCAACCTATCTCGTCGGTTACCTGATCGGCGTCCCGGCATCCGGTTGATTTGAGGGCACCGGCTCAGCCCAGGACACCATCGACAAGTTCCTGCGCCTGCGCCTGCACTTGCGCCAAATGCTCCGGCCCGTTGAATGATTCGGCATAGATCTTGTAGACGTCCTCGGTACCCGAGGGCCGCGCGGCGAACCAGGCATTCTCGGTGGTCACTTTCAATCCACCGATCTTTGCCCCGTTACCCGGCGCCTCGGTCAGGATCGCGGTGATCGGCTCACCGGCGAGTTCGGTCGCGGTGACCTGAGCCGCCGAAAGCTTCGCCAGCTTGGCCTTCTGCTCCCGGTCGGCCGGAGCATCGATGCGCGCATACGACGGCGAACCACCATGCTGCTGCGCCAATTCCGCGTAACGCTGCGAAGGCGTCTTGCCGGTCACCGCCAGGATCTCCGAGGCCAGCAGAGCCAAGATGATGCCATCCTTGTCGGTGGTCCACACAGTGCCATCGGTGCGCAGGAACGACGCCCCGGCACTCTCCTCACCACCGAAACCTACTGAGCCGTCGAGGAGTCCGGGTACAAACCACTTGAATCCGACCGGCACCTCGATCAGGTTCCGCCCGATACCGGCAACAACGCGGTCGATCATCGACGACGACACCAGCGTCTTGCCCACCGCCGCACTCGGCGACCAACCGCCGCGATGGGTGAACAGATAGTCGATGGCAACGGCCAGGAAGTGATTCGGATTCATCAATCCACCGTCCGGGGTCACGATGCCGTGCCGGTCGGAGTCGGCATCGTTACCGGTGGCGATGTCGTACTGATCGCGCGCACCGATCAGCGAGGCCATCGCGTTCGGTGAGCTGCAATCCATCCGGATCTTGCCGTCGGTGTCGAGGGTCATGAACGAAAATGCCGGATCCACAGAGGGATTGACCACGGTCAGGTTCGGCAGGTCGTAGCGGCGTCCGATCTCTCCCCAGTAACCGACCGAGGCACCACCGAGTGGGTCGGCACCGATTCGGACACCTGCGGTCCGGATGGCCGCCATGTCGATCACCGACGCCAGGTCGTCGACGTACGCGGCGAGGTAGTCGTAGGTTCCGTAGAACTCCGATTTCTGGGCACGCTCGAAGGGGATCCGTTTCACACCGGACAATCCGCTGCGGAGCAGCTCGTTGGCGCGGGCGGCGACCAAGCCGGTGATGTCGGTGTCCGCCGGGCCACCGTTGGGTGGGTTGTATTTGAAACCGCCGTCACGGGGCGGATTGTGCGACGGGGTGACAACGATGCCGTCGGCCTGCGGGCCACTGCCCCGATTGTGGGTCAGGATCGCGTGGCTCAACGCCGGCGTCGGAGTGAAACCGTCTCGGCTGTCGACCAGGACCCGGACACCAGCTGCAACCAGGACCTCGATCGCGCTCTGCCAGGCAGGCAGTGAGAGGGCGTGGGTGTCGCGGCCGATGAACAGTGGCCCGGTGATGCCTGCACCGGCCCGGTACTCGACGATGGCCTGCGTGGTCGCCACGATGTGATCTTCGTTGAACGCGTTGTCCAGACTCGATCCGCGATGGCCGGAAGTACCGAAAACTACTTGCTGCAAAGGGTTTTCAGGATCTGGTTTGCCGGAATAGTAGGCATCGAACACAGCCGACACATCGATCAGATCTTCCGGCAACGCCACGGTTCCCGCGCGCGGATGAGCCATTGGTCTTTCCTTCCGGTTGTGCTGCAGTGAAGCGGCGAACCGTCCGCTGCGTCCTGGCGACTTCGACTGGACGCCCTGAATTCTGCCACCGATCGTCCTTGCAAGTCGGGTGAGCGGGCTACACTCCACCGTAGAAATGTCGCGCTCGGTAGCATTCCGGTCCGACGAAACCTCGGTTGGGGGACGGAGGGGCACCATGCGTGTTCGGAAACCGATGAGACGGCGAATCCTGCGAAGCCTTGCCGCCGTTGCACTCACCACCGCAGCAGTCGCCGGCTTCACCGCGGCCCCGGCGGGCGCGGCACCGCTCATGCCGGCCCCCAACAGCGACCCGTTCTATGCCGCGCCCGGCAATCTGAACTCGGCAGCCAACGGACAGGTACTCAAGGTGCAGAACCTGAGCAGCCCGTTCCCGGGGTCCACCGCCCAGAAGATCCAGTTCCGGACCACCAACTCCGCCGGTGACCCGATCGCCGCGGTGACGACACTCCTCGTCCCCGACGGCGGTGGCCGCCACGACCTGCTCTCCTACCAGCCGTTCACCAACTCCCTCGGTCTGCAGTGCGCACCGTCGCACCAGCTGTTCTCCGGCGGGTTGCAAGAACAACAGCTGATCGCATTGGCCCTGGCCCGGGGTGTCGCGGTCAACGTGCCCGACCACCTGGGCCCCACCAGCGCGTACGGCGCGGCCAGGCTGGGCGGCACCATCACGCTCGATTCCATCCGCGCGGTGCAGTCCGACGCCCGATTCCGGGTCGGCACGACCCCCACCGTGCTCGCCGGATACTCCGGTGGCGCGATGGCCAGCGCGTTCGCCGCGGTCCTCGAACCGACCTATGCCCCTGAACTGAACCTCGTCGGACTTTCCGCAGGCGGAACCCCCGTCAACCTCGATGCCATCGCCCGCACCCTCGGCGTCACCGCCAACCCGCTGTTCGGGCTGGGCTTCGCCGCGTCGGTCGGTCTGGAACGCGAATACCCGGCCGAACTCCCCCTGTCCCGACAACTCAACGGACGGGGTACGGCTTTGGCGAACCAAATGCGTAATGCCTGCACCCAACAGATCATCGACGCCGGGGCAGGACTCAAGATCTCCGATGTCGTGACCGGCGGACGTCTGCCGGATGATCCGGCCGGTACCGCCGCCCTGAACCTGAACAGTGTGCAGATGGTTCCCGAGGTACCGCGGATTCCCGTGCTGCTGTATCAGGGCGCCGACGATCAACTCACCCCCACCTCACGAGTTCTCGCCACCGCCGCGAAGTGGTGCAGCCAGGGCACCCGGGTGCAGACGCTCATCCTGCCCGGCGACCACGGGTCGACGATCGCAACGGGTGTGCCGTTTGCCTTGGCGTTCATCAACGATCGACTGACGGGCGCGCCCGCACCGAGCACGTGCTGATCCCCGGCCGAAAACCGAGGGCATCGGTCCTGGTGCTGCCGGGCGGCACCGACTCGTCCCGCGAGCCGTACAGCCGGAAACAACCTGCGGCGTTGCGCATGTACCCGTTCACGTTGTCGCTCACCGCGCTGCCGGATGTGGCCGTCCGCCAAGCCGTGTACGAGGTATACGGCTGGAACGGCGACGAGAACAGCCCGATGGCCAGGGCCCAGCAGGCACTCGACCGTCTGCTGCAGGCCGCACCCGACGCCCCGGTAATCGTCATCGGGCATTCGATGGGTGGCCGCGTGGCCGCTCGGCTGGCCGCCGACAAACGGGTGGCCGGAGTACTCGCGTTGGCACCGTGGTGGCAGCACGCAGATTGGCGTTACATCAACATCGACGCGAAAGTGCTTGCGCTACACGGAACCGCGGACATCCGAACGTATCCGAGTCGCACCGCCAAGGGTATCGCCGAGCTGCAGGAACGCGGCGTGGATGCGACCTACGTGCCGATCGAGGGCGGCGGCCATGCCCTCCTCGACCACGTATGGACCTGGCAATCGACCGCGGTGCGGTTCGTCCGGAGCTTCGGCTGAGTCGGTGTCACGGGCGGCATCGGCCGATTTGCCCGTAAATGTCCCGGGACTGGGCTTTCTTGGGCGTTTGCAGCTGACTACACAGCGAACCCACAGGAAGAATCTGGACGATCAGACCTGTGAATCTAGCGGGGGTGTCTCTGTTCGGTGGTTGGTTCCCACCGGCGGTGCAGGGTCTGGCGGTGGCGGCCATGCTGACGGCGATCGGCTGGAGAAATCGTCGGTGGCGGTTGTTGTGGGTTCCGATTTCGACGGTGGTTGCAGTGGTCGCCGCCCTCGGAACCTACTGGATTCTGGCCCACCGCGACCTCGCCCCACAAGCGGCGCCGCTGACATTCTGGATCTGGTTGTCCGCCACCGTGATGATGGCGGTTCTGGTGGTGGTCGGCTGGATGGGCACCGGCTGGTGGCGCCGTGCGCTGAGTCTGACGGCGGTACTGCTGACCGCGGCCGCGGTCGGGTTGGCCGCCAACCAGTGGGCCGGCTTCTTTCCGACAACTGGCAGGGCGTGGCAGGCGTTGTCGTCGCAACCACTTCCCGATCAGGCCAGATTGAACACGCTGTCCGGGCTACGTGGCGCACCACAACCCGACGGAAAGGTCGTCCCGGTCCGAATTCCCGATGTTGTCAGCGGCTTTCGGCACCGCACCGAGTACGTCTACCTGCCACCGGCGTGGTTTGACGGAACGACACCACCGCAACTACCGGTGGTGGTCATGATCGGCGGTGTGGTCACCACGCCCGAGGACTGGGTTCGCAGCGGCGATGCCCCCACCACCGTGCGCAAGTACGCGGACGAACACGGCGGACAGGCACCCATCCTGGTGATGATCGACCCGACTGGATCGCTGACCAACGACACCGAATGCGTGGACGGCCCGCACGGAAACGTGGACACCCACATCACCAAAGAGGTTCGACCGTACGTGATCTCGAACTTCGGCGCCTCCGACTCACCAGCCCGATGGGCGGTCGCCGGCTGGTCGATGGGCGGCACCTGTGCCGTGAACCTGGTTGTCAGACACCCGGATCAATTCAGCACCTTCATCGACATCTCGGGTGATGAAGGCCCCAACCTCGGGGATCGGCGGCAAACCATCAAAACCCTGTACGGAGGCCGCGAGAAAGAGTGGGCTCAATGCGATCCCGCAACAGCGATGGCCGAACACGGCAGATACACCGACACCGCCGGCTGGTTTGAATCCGAAGGACACCCTTCAAAGCAGACAGGTGGTCTCACCTCCCCACAGCTCCGGGCTGCGGAAAAGCTCTCAAAGGTCGCCGACGCCAACAACATCACCACGGTGATGCGGCCTGTCACCGGCCGCCACGATTGGCCATTCGCGTCGCAGGCATTCGCCGATGCCACCCCGTGGTTGATGCAACGCCTCGAGTTGCCCGGCTGAGTCAGCCCACCCAGTCGAAGGTGTCCGGGTTGGGGCCGTTGCGGCCGTCCTCTCCCTTGTCGAGTCCATCGATCGCGCTGATCGCGTCGCTGTCGAGTTCGAAGTCGAAGATCGCGAAGTTCTCTTCGACGCGCTTTGCCGTGACGGACTTCGGAAAGATGATGTCGCCGCGCTGGATGTGCCAGCGCAGGACAACCTGCGCGGTCGACTTCCCGATCTTGTTCGCGATCTCCGTGATCACCGGATCGCCCAGAACCTTGCCCTGGGCGATGGGCGACCAGGCCTCGGTCGCGATGCCGTGATCCTTGCCGTACTGCCGGGCGACCTCGTTGGTGAAGTACGGGTGTACCTCGATCTGGTTCACCGCGGGCACCAGAGATGTTTCGGCAGCCAGTCGGTTTAGATGAGCCGGCTGAAAGTTCGACACTCCGACGGACTTCGAGCGGCCGTCCTCGGCGAACTCGATCAGGGTGTTCCAGGTCGACACGTAGTCGCCGCCGTACTGCGTCGGCAGCGGCCAGTGGATCAGGAACAGGTCGATCTGCTCGAGTCCGAGGTCCTTGAGCGTGGTGTCGAAGGCTTTGCGGGCCGCATCGGGCTCGTGGAACGTGTTGTTCAGTTTGCTGGTCACGAAGATCTCGTCACGGGCGATCCCGGACGCGCGGATCCCTTCGCCGACCTCTTTTTCATTGCCGTACATCTCGGCGGTGTCGATGTGGCGGTAGCCGACCTCGAGTGCGGTCTTCACAGCGTCGGCGGTGTCTTCCGGCTTGATCTGGAACACCCCGAATCCGAGCTGCGGGATGGTGTTTCCGTTGTTGAGTGTGATGTTCGGAACCTGAGTCATCGTCGTCCAATCCACTGTTGATCGGAGCCCTGAACACAAAAGCGGGGAGAGAACCTTTTCTGGTCCTCTCCCCGCTTCTGCGAGACGGTGGAGCTGCCGGGAATCGAACCCGGGTCCTTCGCCGTGTCAGTAGGGCTTCTCCGTGTGCAGTTCGCTAAGTCTCTACTCGGATCTCTCAGTCACGCGAACAAGCCGAGATGACGATCCCAGTCGCTGTTGGATGTCCCACTGTGGTCCGCGACCGACCGCAGTGGTGAGCTCCCTGAATGATGCCGGTACCCGGGGCGGAAGCACACCCGGGCCGACAGACCAGCCTTCGCTTAGGCAGCGAGGGCGTAGTCGCGCTGATTTTTGTCGGCGCTTAATTGGTTGCTACGACGCTTACGGTGGTCTCTAGCCTGCACCGACACGCTTCCCCTACCTCAACGCACCAAGTCGAAACCGTTCAGCCCCTGGTCGGTGAATCTCTAGCAGGATCCAGCCGCTGGCAGCGACCGGACAAGTCATTGTAACAAGCCTGTCGCGCTTGTCATTCCCAATTGCCTGTCGGACGTGGCAGGCCGGACATACGAAAAGGGCCTCATCGCCGCGTACCACGCGGGGATGAGGCCCTCTCAAGAGTTCGTCGAGGACGTACCCCGATCGGATCTCTACTTTCCGTAGTCGACTGCAGCGGTCCCGGTCTGCGACACCGTGTCGGCAGTACCGCTCTGCGACATCGCATCGGCGAGCTGCAGGAGCCCAGCGGGTCCCTGCTGCGCCGCGTCGACGATCTCGATGACAGGTCGGACCTTCTCGACGATCGGTGCGACGGTATCGGACACCGTCTGCTTGATCGTGTCGAGACGCTGCTCGGCCTGGGCAACAGTCCGATCAATACCGTCGAACACCTCGTCCACCACGGCCGCACCCTGATCGATCGCCCCGGTCACATCGGTGACCTGGGTCTCGACCGCGGTTCCCCGAGCAACGTTGTCGACCTCGTCGGTGACCGCGTCGGCAACCTTTGGCAGTTGCCGAACGATTACTGCGCCCACCTGGGCAACCGCAACTCCGGTGGTCACGCCGTTGGCAACCGGATCGGTCGTCGACGACGTTGTCTCCGCCGGAGCCGAAACAGGTTCGACACTTCCCGACGGCGCGTCGCTGACCGCAGACTCCCGCAGCCACGAACTCACGTAGTTCGCGCCGGTGAGGCCTGCCTCGTCCGGATCAGTGAAATAGCTGGTGTGCGAGATACCCGGGTACCAGTACTCCGGGTGCACCGCCATGAGCAGCACCCCGACGTTGTTGTTGATACCGAGGACGAACTCTTGCGCCACTTTTGCTTCCCAGGCGGACGAGACCTCGGATGCAAACGTCGCCACACCGTAAGCCGACTGCAAGACAACCAACGGGTCCGTGTAGTCCGGCACCGTGTAGTGCGGATCGGTGGTCGCTGCGACCACATCGCCCAACGTCTCCGACGACAGCATCCAGTGCGGCGTCGTCACCACGTGGAGTCCGGTCAGCAACGCCGACCGCAGTACCACTGACCCCAGATCTGTCGTGATCTGTCCTGGATCGGTCGTGTCGATGTGGATCTGTTCGGCCACATTGGCACCGATCCGGACCACCTGAGCATTGTCAGGGATCGCACAGGCGAAATCGCCGGTCATACACAGGGACACAACGCGCCCGGTCAGCTCACCGAACTCGGAACCACGTCGCGAGTCCATGCCGGCGCCCAGTGCGGCGTCCGAACTCGACGCAGCGGTCCGCGCACCGTTCAGCGGTGCCGACAGTCCCGGTGCACCCGGAACCAGATCTGCACCCGCACCCCGGTTGGGGTCGGAGATGAGGTAGACACCACGCACCTGCGATGCCGGTACGGGTCCATTACCTGCACCGATATCGGCCGCTACCCGACTGGCGATATCCGCGCCCTGGCTGTATCCGACAATCGCAATCTCGGTGTCGGATCCACATTGCTCTTCGATCTGGGCGATCTGTGCTTCCGTCGCCGCCACACCGGCATCCACCGATTGTGCATACGGTGTGCCGTCCGACGTGTAGCCGAAGTCTGCGGGATACGGCACGTAGGTCGTCTGCATCGACCCTTCGGGCGCATCCCGCTCGGCATCCGCGATCACTGGGGCGAGAACGCCACTTTGATCATGCGGATCCCGACTGTTACTCGAATCCAACGTTCCCGGGACCGCCACCACATGGAGGTCCGGGCAGTCGCTGATCGGTCGTGCCGACACGTTCGACTGAACCAGCGCCGGCATCACACCCATTGTCATGGTCGCCGCGAGAGAGGCGAACATCATCGCCACCACCGGGCGCCATCGACGATGCCGACGATCCATCAGGATCGTGGCACCACCCCCGGCCCTAGATCGTTTTCGGGTCATTGTTCGAATGCTCCTGTTGAGGCTCACGTCCGTATGGACAGTGCGCGTGGGACTTGTGAGTTGCCCCCAACTCAGAGCCAGACCGGACCCGCGGCCAATTCCTCGTTAGTTAGGCATCCCTAATCCTTCATGTGAATCTCATGTTTGACTCCTGTGGAAACTCTCCGGAGCTGAAAGGTACTGTTCACAGGGCATGAATCCCTGTCCGGTCCGGATCCTGAACAAACCAGACCGTTTTGCGTACAGTCAGGGAGCCGTATGACCTACATCTCGTTTCGTTGTGAAAACAGTTGGCGCAATCAACAATCATTTAGCTCTCCTACAGATCGGCAGAACCGGGGTTGGACGAAGTGACACCGGGCATCGCGGCCCGCGACGCCCGCCTCGAGTTCGCCGCGCGCTTTCGATTGCTGCACGAAATCGCCGGATCTCCGGCCCTCAAGACCCTCGCCTCGCGCGCCTCCGCATCGATGCTCACCGGCGATTCACCCCGTCCCGGTGCTGTCTCCCCACAACGTCTGTCCGATTGGCGAACCGGCCGCAATGTTCCCGCCAAGTTCGACGGGCTCGCGGCCACACTCCGCGTCCTGATCGCCGCCGCCCGGAAACGATGTCCGGAACCACCGTCCCGCGGGCTCTACTCGATGGTCGAATGGCAAAACCTGTGGAACCAGGCACTGACCTCACCGGCCATTCCGGAAAAGGGCAAGGAAACCCGATCGAAGCCGGTCGAGAAGCCTGATTTCGAGCGGCTGAACGTCTGCCCGTTTCCCGGCCTGACACCACTGTCGGATTGCGACACCGACTTCTACTTCGGCAGAGCCAAGGCGATCTCGATACTCGTCGAGCGATTCACCGCCAACCTCGGATCCCGGCGACTGACATTTGTGGTCGGCGCCTCGGGGTCGGGCAAATCCTCGCTCCTGCAGGCCGGCTTCGCCGTGGCGATCGGCGCGGACTACACGGTCGCATCGATGACCCCGGGTTCGCGACCCACGCAGACACTCACCGAAGCGCTGGGTTCCGCGAGTGCCGCCACGCCGCGGGTACTCATCGTCGACCAGTTCGAAGAGGTGTTCACCAACTGCGACGATATCGAGCGCTCGAAGTTCATCTCCATGCTGACCCAACTGCCCGACAGTGAGCTCTGCGCGCCGGGCAGTTACGCAGGTGTGGTCGTCGCGGTGCGTTCGGACTTCTACCAGCAGTGCGTGGAACTCCCTGCCCTCACCGACTCGCTGGTGCACAACCAGATGGTGCTCGGCCGGATGTCGCGCGCAGATCTCACCTCCGCCATCGTCGGTCCAGCGGGCGCAGTGGGACTCTCGGTGGCCGACGGACTGGTCGACGTCATCCTGTCCGACCTCGGTGTCGCCTCGCGGAGCGCAACCGCGGTCCCCTCCGATCCGGGCGTGCTCCCCCTGATGGCGCACGCTCTTCACCGCACCTGGGAAGCCAGATCCGGCAACGTCCTCACCCTCGCCGGATACCGCGAAACCGGCGGCGTCCACGGCGCCATCACGCTCAGCGCCGAAGAGCGCTGGTCGCAGTTCACCGACGTCCAGCGCGATGTCGCCCGCGACCTGCTGCTGCACATGATCCACATCGGAGAGGACGGGCGCGGCACCCGGCGCCACGTCCCGACCGTCGAACTGCGCAACCGCCATCCGCAGGCCCCGGCGATCCTCGACGCACTCGGCCAGGCCCGCATCGTCGTCCATGATGAACGCGGGACCACCCTGGCCCACGAGGCCGTCATCGAGGCGTGGCCGCGCCTGTCGCAATGGCTCGACGACGACCGCGAAGACGTCCTGCGCCGGCAGCGTATCGACGCGGACGCGCGCGAATGGCAAGCCAACGACAACGAACGGTCGCTGCTCTACAGCGGCACCCGCCTGGCATCGGCAACCGAGTGGCAGAAGGACTCGCGCAGTCCGATTTCACCGATCACAGTCGAGTTCCTCGGTGCGGCCCGAGAATCCTCACGCCGGGGCTCCCGGTTGCGCCGCGGCCTGGTCCTGCTCCTGGTGATCTTGCTGCTGACCACGGCGATGGCAGCGCTGGTCGCGGTGCAGCAGCAACGCCAGGCCGACGCCGACCGCTCCGACGCCCAGTTCAACGCGCTGCTGGCGCAGGCCGCGCTGACGCAATCGGTCGATCCCACGGTCTCGGCCCGCCTGTCCCTGGCCGCCGCCGAGCAACGTCCCGACGACCCGCGGCCCAGCGCCCTGCTGATGGGAACCCAGACGTCCGCGCTGGCAAGTGTGGTGGACGGACACCAAGGCGCCGTGTACGACATCGCCGTCAACAACCGCAACCTGGTCGCGACGGCAAGCTACGACCGCACCGTCCGGCTATGGCAGGAGTCGGGAGCCGGTCTGCCGACCCCGATGGGTCAGCCGCTGGCCGGACACCAGTCGTGGATCACCAGCGTCGAGTACTCCACCGACGGCGACACCCTGTTCTCCGGCGACGGCGACGGCGTCGTTCAGGTCTGGGACGTCACGGACCCGGCCAATGCACATCTACGCACGGCCACGCCGCTGACCGGACACACCGGGGCCGTCTATCAGATCGCCGTGCGACCCGAAGCCGACGGCGTCACCCGGTGGATCGCCACCGCAGGCGACGACCACACCGCGCGCCTGTGGAACCTGGAGACCGGCCAGACAGAGGTGCTGACCGGGCACGACGACGCACTTCGCACCCTGGCGTTCTCACCGGATGGCAAGACCCTCGTCACCGGCAGCGACGACCGGACCGCAATCGTGTGGGACACCACCGATCCGGCGGCTCCCGAGCAACTCGGCACGCCTCTCACCGGCTACGACGCCACAGTGCACGCGGTCAGGTTCAGCCCGGACGGATCACTGCTGGCAACCGCAAGCGACGACCAGACCATCCGGATGTGGTCGATGTCCGACCGGACCGCACCCAAGGCCATGGGCGCTCCCTCCGAAGCGCACACCGCAGCGATCTGGTCGCTCGAGTTCAATCACGACGGCTCGCTGTTGGCCACGGCCAGCTGGGATGGCACGGCCAAGGTCTGGAGCCTGACCGATCCGGCCCGTCCGGTGCTTCTCGGACAGCCGCTGACCGGCAGCAGCGGTGGTCTGACCACCGTCGCGTTCGGCGGTCCGGACGGCCGATTGATCACCGGAGGACAGGACGGCGCCATCCGGTTCTGGACCCTGCCCGCCGCAACCGTCCTCGGCCACACGGGGCGGGTCGCGCAACCGGCCTTCAACGCATCCGGGTCACTGATGGCAACCGGGTCGCGTGATGGCACGGTGCGGATGTGGGACACCACCGAGGGCAACGCCCCGCGCCCGATAGCTCTGTTGGTCGACCCGGCCGGACCTCAGGAGGTCGAGACCATCGCCTTGTCCGGGGACGGCCGCACGTTGGCGTACACCGGCGTGGGTACCGGCCAGGTGCGCCTGTGGGACGTCGCCGACCCCGCCTCCCCGCGACCGCTCGGCGCGCCGCTGAACTCCCGCGCGCGGTACACCCACGGGCTGGACTTCTCCCCCGACTCGATGTCGTTGGCGACCGCCTTCGATGATCAGAGCGTGCAGATCTGGAACCTGACCGATCGGCGCAAACCGGTCGCGGCGGGGGCGCCGCTGACCGGACCTCAGGGGTGGATCAACGACGTGGCGTTCTCACCGGATGGGCGCTATCTGGCCGCCGCGAGCAGCGACAAGAACCTGCACCTGTGGGACCTGCAGAAGGGCTCTCCGCTGTCGCAGATCTACCCGGGGCACAGTGGACCCATCAACGCGGTGGCGATCAGTCCGGACTCACAGTGGGTGGCGACCGGCAGCGACGACCAGACCGTTCGGCTCTGGAATCTCGACGCCCTTGATTCGAACGCGGTGAAGGTGACCGGACACGAGTCGACGGTGCGGTCGGTGACCTTCGACCCGAGTGGCTCCATGCTCGCCACGGGCAGCGACGACCAGACCGTGCGCATGTGGGACCTACGCCAGATGACCCATCCCACCGCGATCGGCCGAACGGTGACGCCTCCGGGCACCGTGCGCTGGCAGGTTGCCTTCAGTCCGGATGGCAAACATCTGGCAGGCGCGGGTGAGAACGGTGCGCTGCGCTGGTGGACCCATCAGGTGACGGCCGACACCGGGCTCTGCCAGGCCACGGCAGGCGGGATGACCGAGAGCAAGTGGAAAGACCTCCTGCCCGACATCCCCTACCGCCAGACGTGCTCGGGGTACGAGTCGGTGCCGGGCTGAGATCGGGCCGAGGACCGAGGTCTCGACCGTAGGTCAGCGCATACCCTTCACGCGACGCCCCAGCTCCCGGGTGACCTCGCGTTCGGCGTCGCGTTTGGCCAGATCGTGGCGCTTGTCGTGGGCCTGTTTGCCTCGCGCCAGCGCCAGTTCGACCTTCACCTTGCCGTCGTTGAAGTACATCGACAGCGGCACCAGGGTCAGGTTGCCGTCCCGAATCTTGCCGACCAGGCCGTCGATCTCCTTGCGGTGCATCAACAATTTGCGACTGCGCCGAGGCGCGTGGTTGGTCCACGTACCGTTGCCGTATTCCGGGATGTGCAGTCCGCGGAGCCAGACCTCACCGTTGTCGACAGTCGCGAACGCGTCCACCAACGAGGCTTTTCCTTCGCGCAGGCTCTTCACCTCGGTTCCCACCAACGCGATACCGGCTTCATAGGTGTCGAGGATGGCGTAGTTGTGCCGCGCCTTACGGTTCGTCGCAATTGCCTTGCGGCCCTTTTCCTTCATCCTTTTCACCTACTCTCAGTTCGTCGATCACATCGGCGCCTGGCGGCGTCATCGATGGCCCCGCAACAATACACAGCAGTAGGCGGGGGTGTCGCATCCTTATTCGCGGACGTAGAACCGCAACGTCGCGTAAGCGGTCAGGCTCGACATCACCACGCCGATGATGACCAGCCACGGCGCCACGAACAGCACGTCCGAGATCTCGATCTTGGCGAGGATGTTGACCCCGTACAGGTCCTCGAGGGCCTTATCGAAGAACAGCACCTTGGCCCCGAAGAGTCCGCCGACCGCCAGCAACGAACCCACCAGTGTCGCGATCACCGCCTCGAGCAGAAATGGCAGCTGGGTGTACCAGCGGGTGGCACCCACCAACCGCATGATGCCCACCTCGGTTCGGCGGGTGTAAGCGGCCACCTGCACGGTGTTCGCGATCAGCAGGATCGCGGCGATCGCCTGGACGAGGGCGATCGTGAATGCGGCGTTGCGCGCGCCGTCGAGCACGCTGAAGATCCGGCTCACCAGTTCCCGCTGGTCCAGCACGCTGTCCACGCCTTCGGCGTCGCGGAACTCGTCGAGCACGGCTCCGAACTTGTCCGGATCGGCCATGCGGACCTTGAACGACGCGGGCAAGGTGTCCTCGCGGACCAGCGCGGCGATGTCCGGGTTGTTGGCGAAGGTCTTGGTCGTGGCGTCACGGAATGCCGCGGCCCGGTCGATGTACTGCACCGAGTCGACCCCGTCGGCCGCCTCGATCTGTTCCCGCAGCGTCAGGCACGGCGCGCTCTGGCAGTTCGGGTCGGCATCTGTGACCTCATCGGAGATGAAGATCTGCATCTCCACCCGATCGAGGAAGATTTCCTGGGTCTTGTCGGCCATCTGGACCACCATCAGACCGGCACCGAACATGCCAAGGGTGATTGCAGTGGTGATGATCATGGCCATGGTCATGGTGATATTGCGGCGCAGTCCGTTGAGGACCTCGCTCAATATGAAACTCGCACGCATGTGAGTTGGGGTGTCCTCCCGGTCGGGACTGCAGAAACGAAAGTCTTGAGGGTGAGACTGCTACTCAGCCGCCGAGGCCGTACACGCCGTGCTCGTCGTCGCGGGCGAGGCGTCCGTTGCTGAACTCGAGGACCCGGCGGCGCATCGAATCGACGATCGCCCGGTCATGGGTTGCCATCACCACGGTGGTTCCGCGGCGGTTCACCCGGTCGAGGACCTCGACGATCTCGCGACTGGTGTCGGGATCGAGGTTTCCGGTCGGCTCGTCGGCGAGCAGGAGCAGCGGCCGGTTCGCGATGGCGCGGGCTATCGCCACGCGCTGCATCTCGCCACCAGATAGCTCGTACGGCATGCGGTCGGCCTTGCCGGACAGCCCGACGTATTCGAGGACCTCGGGCACCACCTTGTCGACGGTGCTGCGCGGCTTTCCGATGACCTCGAGGGCAAATGCCACGTTCTCGGCCACCGACTTCTGCTGCAACAGCCGGAAGTCCTGGAATACACATCCGACCGACTGCCGGAGCTTCGGCACCTTCCGGCTGGGCAGCTTGTTGACGTGGAAGTCGCCGACGTAGACATCACCCGTGGTGGGTTTGTCTTCTTTCAGCAGCAGCCGAAAGAACGTCGACTTGCCCGAGCCGGAGGGCCCGATGAGAAACGTGAAATCGCCTTTGTCGACGTCGAGGGACAAATCCCGCAGTGCGGGCCGGGTCGATGCCTTGTACTGCATCGTCACATTCTTGACGCTGATCACGGTCTGCCAGTGTAACCACGGATGTGCCACAAACCGCTCAGGCGTGCCCGGCGGGGCCGGACACAGTTCCCGACAGCCCGATTCACGGGGCGATACTCATCGTCGGTAATTCCAGTCCGGGCAGGAGTCCGCGGGTCGACTCCGACGTGGACGCCGGCGGCGGCACCGTTTGGGTCTGCGGACCGTTTCGCTCTTGCTCTGTCGTCTCGACGGTCTGATCGGTCTCGGGGGTCGTGGTGGTCGACTGTTCTTGCGTGGACTCCGGCGTTTCGCTGTACTCCGGTTCCGGCACGGGGGTCTCGGTTACCGGAGTGGTGGTTCGCGGCTGTTGCACCTGCTCTACCCTGGCCTGACGGTCTTGCTCGTCCACCTGCGCATAGTGGTCGGACCGCTGGCCGTACAGGACGAGCGCGGCGAGGAACAGCACACCGAGGACCACGGTGGTGGTCCGGACCTTCCCGTGGAACAACCGTGGCGGAATGCGTTCCCACAGCGACTTTTTCGGTTCGGCCGGCTGTGCGGCAGTGGGGTTGGTCGGCGTCTCGTCGCTCATCGGCTTGCCTCCTCGGCAGCGGCGGGATCCACCGCGCTGGTTTCGATGACCGATCCGGGAGCGAGCGCGATACCGGCCCGGCTGAACGCCCGAACGAGCCGCGATCGCAGGTCCCGACTGACCTCGAACTGGCGGCCGGGCAATGTTCGCGCCACGATCCGCACGGTCACCGTGTCGACCTCGATGTCGATGACGCCCATCGCGGTCGGTTCGTCGAGCAGCAACTTGCCCATGCGGGCGTCGCTGAACGCCTGCTCCCCGATCTGGGCGATCAGGTCGTTGACCCGGCCCATGTCGACCCCGATCGGTAGCGGGATGTCGACAACCGACCTGGCCCAGTCCTTCGACAGGTTGACGGCCTTCACGATCTGCCCGTTGGGAATCGTGATCATCTCACCGTCCGCCGAGCGCAGCTTGGTGATCCGCAGGGTGACATCTTCGACGGTGCCCTCTGCCGGTTCCGCGGAACCCACGATCGCCAGACTGACGACGTCACCGAATCCGTACTGCTTCTCGGTGATGATGAAAAATCCCGAGAGCAGGTCCTGCACGATGCGCTGCGCACCGAAACCGAGAGCCGCGCCGAGCACTGTTGCCGGCGCCACGAACCCGGTGATGGGCACGCCGAGCTCACGGACGATGCTGAAACCGGCGATGATGTAGACGATCGCGATGGCACCCCACGCGATCACCTGCGCAACGGAATGGCGATGTTTGATGGCTTCCGATCGCACCAGGGCGTCGGATTCGGCGAAGCCCGCGTCGATCCGGGTGGTGATCTTGTTGACCATCCACTGGATGAACCGGGTCACCAACAGAGCACCGACCACCCACAGCAGGATCGATAGCCCCTGCAGGGACAGCCATCGGATCAAGCGATCCGATCCGGCCAGACCGTCCGGGGAAGCCGTGACAAGCGCATTGAAGTCATGCATCAATCGGGTGGTCCTCCAGGTCGTGTGATGGCGGCGGCGGCTGCTGCGTGATCTCCGACGATCGGGTAGCCGTCAGATTCAGGCGCTCGCGTTCTGCGCCATCCTCCACCGGATACCCGACTCGATGAATCCGTCGATGTCACCATCGAGCACCGCAGTCGGGTTGTTGACCTCGTACTCGGTCCGCAGGTCTTTGACCATCTGGTACGGATGCAGCACATATGACCGCATCTGGTTGCCCCAGCTGGACCCGCCGTCGCCCTTGAGAGCGTCCATCTCGGCGCGCTCTTCTTTGCGTTTACGTTCGAGAAGCTTTGCCTGCAGCACGCGCATGGCGGCTGCCTTGTTCTGCAATTGGCTCTTCTCGTTCTGACAAGTCACCACGATACCGGTCGGAATGTGTGTGAGCCGTACAGCGGAGTCCGTAGTGTTCACAGACTGCCCACCGGGGCCGGACGATCGGTAAACATCAACGCGCAGTTCGGTTTCCGGGATGTCGATATGATCTGTGGTTTCGACCACAGGTAGCACCTCGACCTCGGCAAACGACGTCTGGCGACGCCCTTGGTTGTCGAACGGGCTGATCCGCACCAACCGGTGGGTCCCCATTTCGATGGAGAGTGTGCCGTACATGTACGGCCCCTTCACGGCGAACGTCGCGGACTTGAGGCCGGCCTCTTCGGCGTAAGAGGTGTCGTAGACCTCCACCTTGTGATCGTGCTTCTCGGCCCAGCGGATGTACATGCGCATCAGCATCTCGGCCCAGTCGGCGGCGTCCACACCACCGGCGCCGGACCGGATGTTGACGAGCGCATCACGGTGGTCGTACTCACCGGCGAGCATGGTCTTGACTTCCATCGCCTCGATGTCGGCGCGCAGTGAGGCACGCTCGGCATCGGCATCGGCGAGCGCCTCGACCTGGGAGTCGCCTTCTTCGGATTCGGCCAGCTCATAGAGCAGCGGCATGTCCTCGACACGCTGGCGCAATTCGGAGACGCGCCGCAATTCGGTCTGCGCGTGCGAGAGCTCGCTGGTCACTTTCTGGGCGTGATCCTGGTTGTTCCACAGTTCCGGATCAGCGGCCTGATGCTCGAGTTCGTCGATCCGTCGCCGGAGCTCCTCGAGATCGAGAACCTTCTCCACTGTGGTCAGGGTCGAATCGAGGGCGTCGATGTCTGCTGAAACGTCTGGATGCACGGTCACTCAGGCTACCGGTCTTGGGGACAGAGTCCTATCTGCGTAGTTCTCAGTCTTTGCGCAGGTTGGGTCCGGCGCCGCCGGGTTCGTCACCGATCGGGCCGGCGATCTCCCACGTCGACTCGGCTTTGCCCGGCTTGTAGGTCACCGGGATCTCGTCCCCGATCGACGGCCAACTCATCGCCATGGTGACCACAAAACGGCCGTAGACGTCGGTCGGAGATGTGTCCGGGCCGGTGATGGTTCCCGAGACCGTACAGAAGACCTGGTTGTTCTTGTCCCCTTCGACGGGTTTGTCGGACACCCCCGTCACCTTCAACGTGCCCGGCACCCGGTTCACAAAACGTGGGTCTCCTGGCGCGCCGCCGGTGGGCCGGCCCGGACGCGAACGCCGCCACTGGACGAGGACGGCGCCGAGCATCGCCGCGAACATGAGGATGATGATGATCTCGAACATGGCCGGTTGGCTCCTGAGATGGTGGGGTCGGTGGGTTCCAGGTTAGTGCCGGGTAGCGTGGCAAACCGTGACCGACTCAAGTGGCCTGCCGAACGCTTCGAGCGACCTGGAGCTCGCGTTGTCGCTGGCCGAGCTCGCCGACATCATCACCATCGACCGGTTCGGCGCCATGGATCTGCAGGTTGATTCCAAACCCGATCTGACGCCGGTTTCCGATGCCGATCTGGCGGTCGAGACAAGCCTGCGCAATGAACTCCAGCAGATTCGGCCCGATGACGCGGTCCTCGGTGAAGAGTTCGGTGGCGATGTGGCCTTGACCGGACGCCAGTGGGTGATCGATCCGATCGACGGCACCAAGAACTTCGTCCGCGGCGTTCCGGTGTGGGCGACCCTGATCTCACTGCTCGTCGACGGGGTTCCCCAGGTCGGAGTTGTCAGCGCACCGGCGCTCGGCCGCCGATGGTGGGCCAGTGCCGGCGACGGTGCCTTCGCCCAGTCCCCCGACGGTTCGGTCCGGCGTATCCAGGTGTCGCAGGTGTCCGACCTCGCCTCCGCGAGCCTGGCCTTCTCGAGTCTGTCGGGCTGGCGCGACCGGGGTATCCGTGATGAGTTCATCGATCTGACCGACACTGTCTGGCGGGTCCGGGGCTACGGCGACTTCTACAACTACTGCCTGGTCGCCGAAGGTGCGGTGGACGTCGCCGCCGAGCCCGAGGTGTCGCTGTGGGACCTGGCCGCGCTCGACATCCTGGTTCGCGAGGCCGGCGGCACGTTCACCGGACTCGACGGGATCGCCGGGCCACACCGGGGCAGCGCCGTCGCCTCCAACGGGATCCTGCAGCTGAAGGTTCTGGCGGCGCTGACGCCTGCCTGATTCCTACTTGGTGCCCATCCGAGGCGCATACTTGATCTCATGCAGATCACACATTTTGGGCATTCCTGCATCCTCGTCGAACTCGACGGCACCAAGGTTCTGTTCGATCCGGGCAACTTCTCGCACGGATTCACCGGTGTCACCGACCTCGACGCCATCTTGATCACCCATCAGCATCCCGATCACGTCGACGTGGCGGCATTGCCGGATCTGGTGGCAGGCAACCCCGATGCGGTCCTGTACGCCGATCCGCAGACCACTGCGCAGCTCAACGGCGACGACGTCGCAGGTACGTGGACCGCCGCCCACCCGGGCGATGAGTTCGCCATCGGCGCACTCACCGCACGTATCGCAGGCGGCACCCACGCGGTGATCCACCCGGACATCCCCACCATCGACAACGTCGCATACCTGCTGGGCGACAACAAGAATCCGGCCCAGCTCATGCATCCGGGCGATTCGCTGTTCATCCCGGACGAGAAGGTCGACGTACTGGCGATGCCTGCGATGGCTCCGTGGATGAAGATCAGCGAGGCCATTGATTACCTCCGCTCGGTGAGCCCGCGCCTGAGTTTCCCGATCCATCAGGGCCTGCTGTCGAATGTCGGACTGAAGTTGCACTATGCGCGGCTGTCCGAAATGAGCGATCCGGCAACCGAATTCATCGTCCTCCCGGACCAGGACGCACTGACACTCACCTAGGCGGCGATCCTCGCTACGCGATGTCGGGGAAGATCCCGGTGCCGGCGAGTTGATCGATCACGCGGGCAATCCCGTAGAGCACCCAGAGTGCTACGGCGGCGATCACGATGGGATTGCGCAGAGCCCGAACGATCGGTGCCATCGGGCGCTTCCGCACTTGCAATACGGCAACCGCGATCACAAATGCGGCGACAGCGATCAAGCTGATCGGGCCGAAGAGGTTGTACGAGAAGGCGTCGGCAAAGTGTCCGTGTGCCGCAGCGGTCCAACTGCGGGTCAAACCACAACCGGGACAAGGCAGACCGGTGACCAGCCGCATCGGGCAGAGCGTGGGACCGGACGTGCTCAGCGCCGGGGTGACGGCGAATGCCGTGACGATCGCCGCGGCACCGACACCGGCCGCGACCCGAACAGCTCGTTCGGGTCGCCGTCGGGTCGGCAAGGCCGTCACTTCAGCGGCAGGCCGTCCGAGTCGGGAACCTTGCGCATCGCGATGAGCACGATGTCGATGAGCGTCCATATGCCCAGCCCACCACAGGTGAGGAGCTTGGCAACTCCCAGGCCGGTGTATCCGAGGTAGAAGCGGTCGATACCGAATCCACCCACGAACACCGAGATCAGCAGGGCGGTCAGCCACTCCTTGGAGGAGAACAGACCGGGCACCTGCGACACCGGGAACCAGCTGCTGGTCTGGGTACGAATCTGGGTCTCGGGCTTGACCTGACCGGAGCGGACCAACCCGGCCAGATCCTGGTAGCCCATCGGGCCCTGTTCCTGACCGAACAGCGAAACGATGAATGTGTCGTTCTGGGGGCCGCCCACTGGCTGGGGCGGCTGCGGCGAGAAGCCGGGAGGAGGTTGCGTCATGAGGGGAAGGCTATGACACCGGACGGGTGTAGATCGGAACCACGCGAAAATTTGGCTTGATTGAATGACGCCCGGAGACACCCCACGTGAGCAGCGACGATATGAAGAATGCTTCATGCGTGCGACGAGCCATCTAACCGCTCGGCTCAGGCGGGCGCGATGACACCCCGGTCGCCGATCTCGGCACGGACATCGATCACTCTCCCGGACAGCAACCAGCCAGACGGTCCGCGACGCCACTCGTCCCGGTATTCGCCGAGACATTCGTACGTCACCCCGGCACGATCTCCGAGGCCGCAGTGAAAGGCCCGGAAGTACGATCGCGTTCCTGCCGCGTCACCGTCGATCTCGATCTCGATGTTGCCGAGCATGTGTTGAGTGGCACCGCAGACGTCGAGGTGGGAGCGAACGCGGGCGACCACCTCGGCGGCCCCGGTCCGGCCGTAGGCCACGGCGTCCTCCGCGAGCGCCGCGGCGAAACCCGGCCAGTCCTTCGCGTCGAGCAGGGTGGCCACGTGGTGCAGACTGTCGATGATCTGGAAGCGATCGCGAAGAGGCTCGTGCATGGCTTCATCTTCCTCGGCGAGCTGGTGAAGCCGGTGCGGCTGTCCCGCTCATCGAGACGTTTTCGGGTGCATCCGACGAGGTGGATCCACTGCGCCTGCCACAGCACCGCCGTCCCAGGTGCCGGCAAACCAGGCGAAAGCGAAGGGGCGTGACAAACGACCTTACTCCGGAGTAAGGTCGTTCTTACTGTTGAGTAAGATCAACTGTGTCCGGGCACCGTCCGGACAGCAGCCACGCCCACACACGCACGAGACAAGCTGGTGAGAATGAGTACTCATACCGAGCCCCGCGACACGTCCGCTGTTGGCAAGAACCCCCGTCGACGCTCCGCAATCGGTACCGCTATGCGCGTGCTGACCACGGTGACGGGCTCTGAGTTCGCCGACAAGTACAAGATTCGCGAGCCACTCAACCGAATTGCGTACGAGGGCACCAAAACCGGATTCAAGACGATCGGTGCCGCGAACCGCGCATTTGCCGCAGCGCAGGGCGGCGGCAAGGCCAAGCGCCTGGCCACCACCCCCAAGGACTACTTCAACCTGTATCCCGATGACGAACAGAAGATGATCGCGGACACCGTCAAGGAGTTCGCAATCGAAATCCTGCGGCCTGCCGCCTACGACGCCGATGCCGCCGCCGCCACTCCTGCGGAAATCCTCACCCGCAGTGCCGAATTGGGCATCACCATGGTGAATGTCCCCGAGGAGTTCGACGGCGCCGCCAGCGAGCGCGGTGTGGTCACCAACTCACTGGTCGCCGAAGCGATGGCGTACGGCGACATGGGCCTGGCGCTGCCGCTCCTCGCCCCGAGCGGTGTGGCCACCACTCTCACGCAGTTCGGCAGCGATGCCCAGCAGAAGACCTACCTGCCCGCCTACGCCGGCGCGAATGTGCCCCAGTCGGCGGTTGTCATCGCCGAGCCGCGGCCACTGTTCGACGCTCTGTCGCCTGCGACCAAGGCAACTCGCGTACCGAGCGGATACCGGCTCAACGGAGTGAAGTCGTTTGTCCCGGCCGCCGGTTCGTCGGAGCTGTTCATCATCGGCGCACAACTCGATGGCCGGCCCGCGCTGTTCATCGTCGAGTCCGGCACCAATGGCCTTGTCGTAGAAGCCGATCCGGGTATGGGCGTCCGCGCCGCCGGAATGGGCCGACTGCTGCTGACCGACGTCACCGTGCCCACCGGTGCCTTGCTCGGTGAAGAAGAGGGCGAGGCCGCCTACAACGCCTACCGCGACGTCGTCCGGCTCTCGCGCCTGGGCTGGTCATCGCTGGCTGTCGGCACCGCACATGCGGTTCTCGACTACGTCATCCCGTATGTCAACGAGCGTGAGGCGTTCGGCGAACCGATCTCCAATCGCCAGGCCGTGGCATTCATGGTGGCCAACATGGCAACCGAGCTCGACTCGATCCGCCTGGTGACCCTGCGCGGGGCCGCCCGCGCCGAGCAGGGCTTGTCGTTTGCGCGCGAGGCCGCCCTGGCCCGCAAGCTCACCGCCGACAAGGGCATGCAGATCGGTTCGGACGGTGTGCAGTTGCTCGGCGGACACGGATTCACGAAGGAGCATCCGGTGGAACGCTGGTTCCGCGACCTGCGCGGCGCCGCCATCGGCGAAGGCATCGTTGTCCTCTAGGGACACCGCCCACGCCTCCCCCATTCGCCCCTGACGTCACCTTCTCCACGTCTACGACGTCGACTTTCACCGAAAGACAACAGATATGGCTATCAATCTCGAGCTTCC
This sequence comes from Williamsia sp. Y853, assembly GCF_056786495.1. Classification (NCBI taxonomy): domain Bacteria; kingdom Bacillati; phylum Actinomycetota; class Actinomycetes; order Mycobacteriales; family Nocardiaceae; genus Williamsia; species Williamsia sp. Y853. The sequence continues at coordinate 2,181,189 of NZ_JBXCJC010000001.1, read as the reverse complement.
CCGGAAGCTGAACGCGACGGTCGATCAGGCCCACCAGGCCGCTGCCCAGATCTTCCGGCCCATCTCCCGCAAGTACGACCTGCGTGAGCACGACTACCCGGTCGAACTCGACACCCTCGCCAGCCTGTACGACGGCTTGTCCGAGGCCGGCGCAGCAGGCGCGGGCGCCGACGGCGGCCGCAGCCAGAAGAAGGACAAGAAAGAACTCCCTGCGGGCGCGGTTGTCAACGGCGGCAACATGCAGTCGGTGCTCAATGCACTCGAAACCTGCTGGGGCGACGCCGGAATGATGTTGACGATCCCTTACCAGGGCCTGGGCAACGCAGCGATCGCCGCAGTGGCAACCGATGAGCAGATCGCCAAGTTCGGCAAAGTATGGGCCGCGATGGCCATCACGGAACCGAGTTTCGGATCCGATTCGGCCGCCGTGTCCACCACGGCCACCCGCGACGGCGACGACTACCTCATCAACGGTGAGAAGATCTTCGTCACGGCCGGCTCACGCGCCAGCCACATCGTGGTCTGGGCAACGGTCGACAAGAGCCTGGGCCGCGCGGCCATCAAGAGCTTTGTGGTGCCGCGCGAGAGCGAAGGCCTCACAGTGGTGCGCCTCGAGCACAAGCTCGGCATCAGGGTTTCCGACACCGCCGTGTTGCGCTTCGACAACGTCCGGGTGCCGGCCGAAAACCTGCTCGGTTCACCAGAAGTCGATGTCAAGAAGGGCTTTGGCGGGGTCATGCAGACCTTCGACAACACCCGACCACTGGTGGCCGCGATGGCCGTCGGTGTCACCCGCGCCGCACTCGAAGAGCTGCGCAGGCTGCTCGAAGAAGCCGGCGTCGAGATCGACTACGACAAGCCGGTCAACAACCAGCACGCCGCGGCCGCCGAGTTCATCCGCATGGAGGCGGATTACGAAGCCGCGTACCTGCATTCGCTGCGGGCAGCCTGGATGGCCGACAACAAGGAGCCGAACTCCAAAGAGGCTTCGATGTCCAAGGCCAAGGCCGGTCGCACCGTCACCGACGTCACCACCAAGACGGTGGAACTCGCCGGCACCTTGGGCTATTCAGAGCGGCTCCTGCTCGAGAAGTGGGCCCGCGACTCGAAGATCCTCGACATCTTCGAGGGCACACAGCAGATCCAGAACCTGATCATCGCCCGCCGGGTTCTCGGCAAGAGCAGCGCCCAACTCAAGTAGGCACCCGGCGAGCTCACCACTCGCACATCAGAGAGTCCCGCGGCATCGAGGGGTTGCCTGCGGGGCTCTCTGCGCTCTGGGGCCCAACGACTTTCGGCGCTGTGACCGAATCCGGCATACCCGGCGCCATAATTGTGTTCCCCGTCACAATCTTCGTTCAATCAGGCAATTGAAATCGACGCGTTTTCTCCCGACTGACCTGCGCGGACCCAAACCGCATGCAGCACTGGTCTTTTAGCGCTGAAACACCACCAGCGTGACCTTTCCGTGATCCACCCGTACTGTCGCCACGTGCTCAGGACGACCTGGGCATGTCAACGGAAAATCACCGATCCCCTGCTGCCCGAAATCCGGGGAGCTGCGGTGCGAGGAGGAAACCAATGACCGATATTCGTAAGCTTGCCGTCCGGACCGCTGTGACCGGCGCGCTGACCCTGGCGCCGTTGGGCGCTTTTGCCGCCAACGCCTCAGCGGAGGGTGAGCACAACTGGGACGCTGTCGCCCAGTGCGAGAGCAGCGGCGACTGGGCGATCAACACCGGCAACGGCTACTACGGCGGACTGCAGTTCTCCCAGTCCACCTGGGAGGCCAACGGCGGTGTCGGCAGCGCCTCCGACAACAGTCGCGAAGAACAGATCCGCGTGGCCGAGAACGTCCTTGCCACTCAGGGTGCCGGCGCATGGCCGGTCTGCGGACAGAATCTCTAAGCCTGAGCAGAACTGTGGGTCACCGCCGGAGCCGAACGCCTGGCTCCGGCGGTGACGATCACCCGGTGTACGAACTCCAGTTTGCGGACCACCGGCTCTGAGATCGTGAACGGGTACAGATCGCCCTTGCCCATCGACTGGTTGATCCGGTTGAACACGTCGGACAGGATGTGCCAGTCCCCGAGCAACTCGTCGATACCGGCACCCGAATAGTCAGTGCGGGGTACGACATCGGCCGCCGGCTTCCACCGCACCCGGTCGGCGTGCACGGCCAACCCGGATTCGGATGCCGTCGCCAACGTGTCCGTGATGTGCAGGTAGTGGGCAAAGCATTCGGCGAAGTCCTCCCACGGATGCATCGTCGCGTACTCGGAGATGTACGACTGCTCCCAGCCCTGTGGAGCCCCAAACCTGTAGTGCCGGTTCATCGCATCGGCGTAACTCGTTCGCTCGTCCCCGAAGAGGGTTCGGCATTCGTCGATCATCGGACCGTTTTCCACCAAGATGCTCTGGTAGTAATGGCCGACCTCGTGGCGGAAATGGCCGAGCATCGTCCGATACGGTTCACCGAGGCGCACCCGCAACGATTCTCGGTGCGCGTCAAGTGATTCAGCGAGGTCGATGGTGATCACACCACCGGCATGCCCGATCACCACCGGGGTACCCGACGTTCGGCTCGAGAGCAGATCGAAGGCCAGTCCACCGTCATGTCGATAGTAGGGCTCAACCGGAAGGTTCAGGTCGAGCAACTGAAAAAGCAACCGGCGCAATGACTTCGCCGTCTGCGCCAATTTCTCCAGAGCCAGGGTGTCGTCGGCGTCCGGCCGAGTGCGGATGAAGGATCCAGCAAAACACTGTCCACTGCCGGAATCGTCGGCAACGAGCCAGTTGCACTCCCACGCCCAGTTCGAGCATCGCAACAGTCGGGTGCCGTCGACCGTGACCGAGTCACCGGGGATGGCAACAAGTCGCATCGAGGGCAGGTGGAACGCCAGCGGTACCTGACAGGTGGGGCAGCTCTGTGCCTCGAACGGGGCTGGTCCCCCGCACTCGGGACAGTCGAAAGCACGCATATCCACAGCCTGGCACACCGTGTCCGGTTTGGTGCGGCACATCGACGATCACAACGTGAACATCAACCAAACCACCGCAATCATCGACGGGCTGTTCACCCCGCAGGTGATCTGCGGTGTCGGACGCACCGAATCCGAACTCGCCACCGCCGTCGCCGGCGTGCGGACGCTGCTGGCCTTCTACGGCTCCACACCGGCCTATCGGCCCGTCCCGGAGGTGGCCGGATGCCCGAGCTCCAGGGCACACTCCAAACGCTTGCCAGGACCGGTGACCACCCGCGGATGTTCGACCTCATCGACGACGACGGGTCAGGACCTACCCCCGGAACACCGGCGAGACCTGGTCGACGCACTCCACAACGGTTGGTCCCGGCTGCAGAGGCCTACAGATCAGTCCTCGTCGTCGATCACGTGCACGGCGGCTTCTTCGGCCGAGGCCGCCCCGCCATCGATACCGGCGTCGGTCGCCACCCGTTCCTGGATGTCGTGGACCGCGGTGCCTTCGTCGGGGGCGACCAACCGTCCGGCCCGCCGATTTCCGACCTCATAGTCAACGGGGAACTCCGGATCCGAATCGAACTCGTCACTGCGCCAGTCTTCTTTTTGCTTCTCCGGCTGGTAGGCCTTCGAGGCGGGATCGGGCTCTTCCTCGGCCAGATGTTGGGCCAGACTCTCACCGGCGGCCTGTTCGGCGGGGGTCAGACCGAACTTGTCCGTCCCCAGCGGTCGTTCCGGCGGTGAGTAGCCCTCATCGAGGATGTCGTCGACACCGCGGTAGTCGAGGGTGTCTTCAGGCTGGAGCTGATCGTCCTCGTCCAGGCTGTACTCGCCGGTCGAACCTTCCGGCGTGCCGTCAGGAATGTTGGTCATCTACCCACGATGCCACCAGGATCGGCGCCGCGCATCCTTCCCACCGATCGCGCTCCGCAAGCAGCGCGGTCGCGAAAAGAATGCGCGCTTGGAAATGCAACGCAAGAGGCCCTCGAGACATTGTCTCGAGGGCCTCTTGACCTTCGTAGCGGGGACAGGATTTGAACCTGCGACCTCTGGGTTATGAGCCCAGCGAGCTACCGAGCTGCTCCACCCCGCGGTGTGAATACAACGTTACAGGCCAGTGCATCTGAAACCAAATCGCCTTATCTACCAACGTAAGAGGCCCACAACCGTGGCGGCGGTGATACTCGACTGATGCTCGATGAGTACCTCGTTCCCGCCTGCGCCGGTGTTGCTGCCGGCCTGGGTGTCGCCATGCCATTGGGCGCGGTCCGGACAAAGCAAGAGGCCCTCGAGACATTGTCTCGAGGGCCTCTTGACCTTCGTAGCGGGGACAGGATTTGAACCTGCGACCTCTGGGTTATGAGCCCAGCGAGCTACCGAGCTGCTCCACCCCGCGGTGTGAATACAACGTTACAGGCCGGTCCTTCCAGCTCCAAATCGCCGGCCTGTAACGCGCATCACCTGCCTTGAACTGCGCGAACGCTAGCTCGTGGGCAATGCCTCATAATCTGAAATGGCCGCCTGCAGATCAGACTGCGCCTTTCCGTAGGCGGTGAAGTCGCCCGACTTCATCGCCTCCTCCATCGCACCGATCGCCGTATTCATCCGATTGACGACCGCATCGCGCTCGGGTGAGGCAGGAACGGCTCCCTGAGTGTTCCCCGGCGCCGGTGTCTGCTCCGGCGTTGCCGATGTCTGTCCCTCCGGCTGCGGAGTGGTCGGTTCGACGTCGGCCTCGGATATGTCGGCCACCGACGACGGATCGATCCCGACGCCCCTGAGGGCACCGGCAACCGTCGGTGCGTACCCGATCTTGTTGTTGTACCGAACGATCACCCTGAACAGTCGCGGGAAGGTACCCGCGGTGCTCTTCGCCTGGGCGTACATCGGGACCACGCTCAAGATGCCGTTGTCGCCCACCGGCAATGTCAGCAGGTTGCCGAACGTGACATTCGCGGTGTTCTCGAGGTTCTTACGACTCTCGGCGACGCGACCATCGGTCTCCATCGCACTGAAAACCTGTTTCGGACCCTCACGTTGGGTATTCGCCGGCAACGTCTTGATGGTCATCTGCCCATAGTTCTTGGGATCAGACGAGACGGTCAGATAGGCCGACAGGAACTCCTGCTTCAAGACGTTGAACACCGAGGTCAACTGGAACGACGGCTCCTTGGACTCCGGATCGGCCGCGACGAAGTAGTACGGCGGCTGATCGAGGCCCTGCGTGACTGCCGCGCTGTCGGTGGGATCAGCAGGCACCGACCAGAATGCGTCGCCCTGGAAGAACGTCTGAGGGCTGTCCACGTGGTACTTGGTCAGCAGCGACCGCTGGATCTTGAACAGATCCTCCGGGTACCGCACGTGCTCGCTCAAACTGACGTTCTTGTCGAACTCGGCGCGCGACTCGACGGAGTCGGGGAAGACCTTCATCCAGGTCTTGAGTACCGGATCCTGTTCGTCGAACTGGTAGAGCTTGACCTCGCCGGAATATGCATCAACCGTCGCCTTGACGGAGTTGCGTACGTAGGAGATCTGCTTGTTGACCTGTGATCGACCCGTCTGGCCCTGATTCAGTTCCTGCGCATCAGAAGTCGCATCGTCCAGCGACATCTTCTGTGCGTACGGGTAGGCATCGAGGGTGGTGTAACCGTCGACGATCCACTTGACCGAACCGTCCGCCATCACGGCGGGATAAGTCTTGGAATCGACGGTGAGCCACGGCGCCGCCTTCTTCACCCGGTCGCGAGGGTCACGGTTGTAGATGATCTTCGAGTCTTTGTTGATCGCACCGGACAGCAGGATGTTGCGTTCGGTGTATTTGATCGAGTACGCCATCCGATTGAACCAATTCGACAGCGGCACACCGGCATCACCCTGATAGGTGTATGTCGAGTCGGCCGTGTCGAACTCCCGCGCCTGGCCGTTGTCCGAACCGACGATCGCGTAATCGGGGTTGACCTTGGCGATGAGCTCGCCGAAGTAGATCCTCGGCTGGGAGACCTGGATCGGGGCGGTCTTCTTGTATTCCTCGGTCTGGTAGTTGGTCAGGTCGCTGACGTAGAACACCGGCTCGCCGCCACCGCTGGTGACATCGTTCTCGTTCGAAACCGCTTCGTTGACGGTGTTTGCCGGCGCGGCGATGAATCCCTGGCCGTGGGTGTACACGGTGTGCTTGTTGAGCCAGTTCTGCTGGTTTGCCTCAAACTTGCTCGGATCGAGCTCTCGCGCCGCGACCACGAAATCGCGCAGCTGACCGTCGACCGTGTACCGGTCCAGAGCCAGTTGACTGGGGAATCCGTAGAAGTTCTGCTGCCGCTTGAGCTGGGTGAATGCCGGCGACACGATATTCGGATCGAGGATTCGAATGTTGGACAGGGTCGGCTCGTCCTGATCGACCTGCGTCTGGTTGACCGGCTGACCGGTCCAGTTCTCTTGGTAGTTGATCTTGTCCGCACCGATGCCATACGCCTGCTCGGTGGCCGTGATGTTACGGCTGATGAACTCGGCTTCTTTTTCTGCCGCGTTCGGCTTGACCGAGAACTGTTCCATCGCCGCGGGCCAGCCGACACCGATGACCAGTGCCGAGAGCAGCATCATCGCGGTTGCCAGTGCCGGGATACGCAGATCCCGCAGCACCACACCGGCAAAGAATGCCAGTGCACAGATGATCGCGATCGCCATCAGGATCAGCTTCGACGGCAGCACCGCATTGATGTCGGTGAAGCTGGCGCCGGTGAAGATCTCTTGCTTTCGGGTGCTGCTGAGCAGGGTGTACCGATCGAGCCAGTAGGCAACCGCCTTGAGCAGCAAGAAGGTTCCGGCGATGACCGCGAGCTGGACGCGGGCCGCGTTGGTGAGCGATCCCCCACGTCCGGCCAGGCGGATCCCGCCAAAGATGTAGTGGGTCACCAGGTTCACGATGAACGCGATCACCACGATGACGAACAGGAAGTTCAGCACAAACCGGTAGAACGGCAGATCGAATGCGTAGAAACCGACGTCGAGTCCGAACTGCGGGTCCTTGATCCCGAACGACTCACCGTGCAGGAACACCTGGATCGTCGCCCACGAACCCTGTGCCACCAGACCGGCGAGAAGACCGACCAGGACGGACGGGATGATCGCGAACCAGCGGATCCGGCTCATCACGACCGTGCGGTAGCGGGCGATCGGATCTCCCGGCCCGCTGGTCGGCACAAAGACCGGCCGACTGCGGTATGCGAGCCAGAGCGCGCCGAAGACGATCAGACCGGCGATGACGGCACTGATCGCGAACACCGCGATGCGCGTCCAGATGATCTTGGAGAACACCGACTGATAGCCGATGTCGTCGAACCACAGCCAGTCGGTGTAGATCGAGATGAACCTCGGACCCACCAACAAGATCAGCAGTACGGCTACTGCGACTGCGATGAGCGCCTTGCTACGTCGCGACAGCGATGGCATCGCTGCCGGACCCCGGATTCCCACGTGAACTACTCCCAGCTTTTTGCCGGACGCACCGCGGCCGGTCCTTGACGAACACTTTACTTATCGAAAAACCGCAGTCGGCAGGTGGTTATAGCCGGGGGCTACTGCGGGCGGCCCGCAAGTACTGTGCATTCGCTTAGAACACTACCTATCCCTGCGCAGACCGGCTTCGACGGCGAACTTCCGACGGTTTGTGTGGTTCTTGTCACTGCCAACGGACGATCCACCACACCGGTTCCCGAGGCATTGCATAAAAGCCCCGTCGGCAATGCGACTATGGAGTTGTGACCGACTCGCAGCCACCCATCCTCTCCCCTGATGCCTTGGGCAGCGCGATCCGCGAGGTGATCGAGTTCGTCGATGCCGCCGGCTGGGGACAACCTCCGCAGCTGTTCGCCCTCGTGCCCACCGCGCTGCTCGCCGACACCCAACCCGACTGGGTCGACGACCACGACACCTCCGAATTGACGCTCATCGAGCAGGAGCCCCTGCCGGTCTCCCCCGAAAGCGGGATGGCCGAGCTCGAACACGTCCTGGCCACCACCAGCTGGCCGTCCGAGGTCGAAGGATGTGCGCTGGTCCAGGAGATCATCGTGTTGCCGCCCGAGGCGCAGCACGACCTCGACGACGCCGTCGGGCCCCTGGTGTCCGACCCCGATTCCGGCGATCACGTCGCCCGCAGCGCTGCCGAAGCCCTCCCCGACAGCCGGACCGCACGATTGGCTGCCGCGGTCCTCCGCGACGGCAGGTCTCTGTGTCTGCTGCAACTGGCACCGGACGACGACGAACAATCTGACGGACCGATAGAACTGCTGCAACATCCGGAGCTGGCACCGAATCTGGTTGCCGCACTGGCCGCGACGCTCGAAAACGTCCCGTTCGACGACTGATCGGTCAAACATCGTCCCCACCAGCGGGTTCGGACGGTAACGGGTTCGGAGGGCAACACGCCCTCCGGAGCCCGTCAGGGGCCTGATCCGGGCCCGAATCCGATCAGCAGGTCGGCGGGGTCCTGCCGGCGTCGATATCTGCCAACGCGTTGATCGCGTCGGGGAGGGTGTCGACCTTGACCAGGGTCAATCCATCCGGGGCATCGGTCTTGGCTTCGGCGCAGTTTCCGGACGGGACCAGGAACGCGGTGGCGCCGGCATCTCGCGCGGCACGCATCTTGTGGAGAATCCCGCCGATCTCCCCGACATCGCCCGACGAATCGATTGTGCCGGTGCCTGCGATGAACTCGCCGCCGTTGAGCTCACCGGGACTGAGCTTGTCGATGATGGCCAGGGTCAGCATCAGGCCCGCCGACGGTCCCCCGATGTCGCCGACATCGAAGTTGATGTCCAGGTTGGGATCACCATTTTGTTCTGACAACGTGATCCCCAGAATCCCCTTGGTCTCGTCTTTGGGATCCGGCTGCAGCATCACCATCTCGGTCACGGGCTGACCGTCGCGGATGAGGTCGATGGTGACCGGGGTTCCCGGCGGAATCTCGGCGAGCGCCTCACGCAGCGCCACGGACGTGGCGACCGAGGTGCCGTTGATCGCAATGATCTCGTCACCGGACTGCAGCTTGCCGACGGACGGGCCGTCTTCGGCGACACCGGCGACCTCGAGGTCGATGGGACGGTCGAGATAGTCCAACGCGGCGATGGTGGCCGAGTTCTCCGACCCCGTCATCTGCTGGCGGTTCTCTTTGTCGACCTCTTCGTTGGACCTACCCGGCGGATAAACCCGGTCACGCGGCTGCAGTTCGTCGTCGCCCGACACCCACAGGCCGATCGCCTGGAACAGGGTCAGGCCGTCGGTCACCGACACCGTCGTGAGGTTGAGGTTGCCTTTGGTCGGATCCAGATCGGCGCCGGTGATGTTCACCACCTCGCGGCCGTCCACGGATCCCAGGGTGTTGACGGTCGGACCCGGACCGAGCGCCACAAAGGGCACCTTCACGAGAGTTCCGATCAGGACGAACACGATCAGGAATGCCATTGCGACCAAGAGGGTGACAATCCGCCGGTATCCCGGACCGATTCTGAGGGACTGCAGTTTCACCAGCCCAGCGTAGAGGGTCGGCGCCCCGGGACCCCGCCCCACCGGGCCGCCGGTTGACCGGCTGCCCCGGTTTCGCGCAGAGCTGATCATGACGTTCGGGGTACCGACCGATTCGCCGGTACCGTGGAGGCATGAATGACTTGCCCTTCGGTTTCTCCCCTTCGTCCGGCGACGACGGGGATGGTGATCCTGGCAAGAAGCCCGGTGACTTCGATCCGAACCAGCTCGGCCAGATGCTCTCGCAGCTCGGGCAGATGCTGTCGGGCATGGGCGCGGGCATGGGTTCAGGTGGCACCGGCGAACCGGTCAACTACCAGGTCGCGACGAGCCTTGCCCGCCAGCAGATCGGCAAGCACTCCCCTGTCAGTCAGGGTGAGCTGTCGGCGATCACCGACTCCGTGCGCCTGGCCGAGGTGTGGCTCGACAACGTGACCACTCTGCCTGCCGGGGTCACCACCACCGAGGCGTGGACGTCCGTCGACTGGCTCGAGAAGACGCTGCCGATGTGGAAGTCGCTGTGCAATCCGGTGGCCGAACAGATCGCAGGCAGCTGGTCGACGAACCTTCCGGACGAGGCGAAACAGTTCGCCGGTCCGATGATGGGCATGGTCAGCCAGATGGGCAGCATGGCTTTCGGGACCCAGCTGGGTCAGGGCCTCGGCCAGCTCGCCAAGGAGGTCCTCACCTCCACCGACATCGGTCTTCCGTTGGCGCCCACCGGAACCGCGGTTCTGCTGCCCGAGGCGATCAACGCCTTCAGCGAGGGCCTCGAACAACCAAGCCAAGAGATCATTGTCTTCCTCGCCGCCCGCGAAGCCGCGCACGTCCGGCTGTTCTCCCACGTGCCCTGGCTGCGCCAGCGACTGCTCGCGACGGTCGAGGAGTACGCCCGCGGGATCAGCATCGACTTCTCCGGCATCCAGGACGCGGCCGCAGGCATCGACCCCGCCACCCTGCTGTCGGATCCGAGCAAGCTCGAAGAGTTGATGTCCGGTGGCGCGGCGTTCGAACCGAAGACCACCCCGCAGCAGCAACACGCACTCACCCGCCTCGAAACGCTCCTCGCATTGATCGAGGGTTGGGTCGAAACGGTCGTGTCCCAGGCACTTTCCGATCGGATCCCGTCGGTGGCCGCACTGACCGAGACCATGCGTCGCAGGCGCGCCACCGGCGGTCCGGCCGAGGAGACCTTTGCCACGCTGATCGGACTGGAACTGCGCCCGCGCAAGCTCCGCGAAGCCGCCGACCTGTGGCGCAAGCTGGCCGAGTCCTCAGATGTCGAGACCCGCGACGGCGTCTGGGCACATCCGGATCTGATGCCCGATGCCGATGATCTCGATCATCCCGCTGCTTTCATCGACCGGGTGATCGGCGGCGGCAGCCACGCGTTCGACGATCCGATGGCCCAGCTCGAGAAGACCATCGCCGACGAGGCCCGCAAGCGCGAAGAAGAAGGCAAGGGTCCGGCAGACGGCGACACCCCCACCGCCTGATGGACCGCCAATCCTGATCAAACGCCGACAGGCCGCGTTTCGGCTGGTCCCGGCCCCGAAAACCTGTGGATAACCCGCCGCTGACGGGCGCCCGGACGGTCACCGGTCTGGTTCGGTGTTGCCATGACACTCGCGCCTTTGCCGCTGCTCCGCGCCGGAGCGGTGATCTTGCTCCGGCCCGGCGGCCGTATCCAGGTCGGATACGACCCCGACCGGGCAGTGATCATCGACCCGCCCGCACATGTTGTCCCGGACCGGCTTGCTGCGCTGTTGCGGTCGTTGACGGGTCCACAGCCCCCCGAGGACACCGCCGCCCGGGCAGCGGCGGCGGGACTGACGGCCGACGAGGTCCGCGAGCTGCTCGATGCGCTGGTCGACGCCGGTACCGCCCACCACAGCAGATCTGCGATCACACCGATGCAGATCAGGATCCATGGTGCCGGCCCACTCGCCGACGCAACGGCGAACGCGCTTGCCCAGCCGGAGTTCTCGGTTGTGCAGTCGGTCCGGCGGCCACGATTGTTCGACGGCGAGGTCGATCCGATCACCCACGAGGACCGGATGGTCACCTGGGCCACGGATCTGGTGATCCTGACCGACTTCCTCAGTCACGATCCGTGGCTGGTGTCGTGTCTGATGCGGCACCGGATCCCACACCTGATGGTCCGTCTACGCGACGGGACCGGGGTGATCGGTCCGATGGTGTTGCCCGGGCTGTCGAGTTGTCTGCACTGTGCCGACCATCACCGCCGCGATCGGGACCGGGACTGGCCGATCGTCAGTGCCCAGCTTCTGGGTCAGAGCGGCTGGGCCGGGTCGGCAACGATCGCCGGAACCGCCGCGATCGTGCAGGCCGAGGTCGAACACGTGGCAGCGGCAACCCGTCCCGATCGGCGCGGCACCCAACCGCTTCCTGCACCGACCAGCCTCGACGCCACCATCGAGTTCCGTGCGGACCCGTCATCGCTTGTCATCCGGGGCTGGTCACCACATCCATTGTGCGGCTGTCGGCTACCGCAATGAACCAACAGTCGTCCACTAAGCTCGGGTCCATCGGAAAGGGGAAACTCAATGGCTGAGATCACACGCGGCGGGGCGCGGCGAAACGCCAAGCTCGCCGCGCTTCCGTTAGGGGTGGCGGGACGAGCAGCGTCGGGCTTCGGTAAGCGGCTCGCAGGTGGGGACAAAGACGAGATCACCGCGGACATGATGGAAAAGGCCGCGCAGCAGCTGTTTGCAGTACTCGGCGAGCTCAAGGGTGGGGCGATGAAGGTCGGGCAGGCGCTCTCCATCATGGAGGCCGCGATTCCCGAGGAGTTCGGGGAGCCCTTCCGCGACGCGCTGACCAAGCTGCAGGCCGAGGCACCGCCCTTGCCGACCGACAAGGTGCACGCGGTCCTGGACAACCAACTGGGCACCAAATGGCGTGAGCGGTTCAAGGATTTCTCCGATGAACCGGCCGCGTCCGCGTCGATCGGCCAGGTACACAAGGCGATCTGGCACGACGGACGCGAAGTGGCCGTCAAGGTTCAGTACCCGGGCGCGGATCACGCGCTCAAGGCCGACCTGAAAACGCTGTCGCGGATGACCGGCCTGCTCAAACGACTCTCCCCCGGCACCGACGTGAAGTCGATGATGGATGAGCTGATCGAGCGCACCGAGGACGAGCTCAACTACACCCTCGAGGCGAACAACCAGCGGGCCTTTGCCAAGGCCTTTGCAGGCGACCCGAACTTCGTGGTTCCGCGCGTAGTTGCCTCTGCGCCGAAAGTTGTTGTCTCCGAGTGGATCGACGGCACACCGATGTCGAAGGTGATCAAGAACGGCACCGTGGACGAACGCAACGACGCCGCCGCCAAGATGACCGAGTTCGAGGTCAGTTCGCCCAGTCGTGTCGGTTTGGTCCACGGCGATCCACATCCGGGCAACTTCCAGTTCCTCGCGGACGGCCGTATGGCGATCCTCGACTTCGGCGCCGTTGGCCACTACCCGGACGGACTGCCTGCGGCCACCGGGCCGATCCTTCGTCTGTGCCGCGACAAGAAATACGACGAGCTCAAAGAAGAAATGGTGCGCGCGAACTTCATTCAGCGTTCGCACCAGGACAAGGTGACCCCCGCCGACCTCGAGGCGTATCTGCGCCCGTACGTCGATCCGCTCTACAGCGAGTCGTTCCACTTCACCCGGAAATGGTTGCAGCGCGCCGCGGGTGCCGCCTCCGACCCGCGCGGTGACGTCTACAAGACCTCACGAAACCTGAACTGTCCCAAAGAGTTTGTGATGGTGTTCCGGGTGCTCGGCGGATGTGTGGGCATCGCAGCCCAACTCGACGCCGAAGCGCCCTACCGCGCCATCATGGAGAAGTGGGTTCCCGGCCTGACCGAATAGGGCTTACACAGCAAAGAGCGGGCGGACACAAGAGTTCTTGTGCCCGCCCGCTTTTCGCATACGGAAGGGGAATTGTCATGCCGCGGCCTGATTCTTGCGCGGTCGGCCACGAGGACGCTTGCGTGCGATGACGACGCCCTGATCAAAGATCTCGCCACCCCAGACGCCCCACGGCTCGGCGCGTTCGAGCGCTTCGGCCAGGCATTCGCGCCGCAGCGGGCAGTCGATGCACAGCGCCTTGGCCTGCTCGAGTTCTCCAGGGTTCTCAGAGAACCACAGGTCGCTGTCCACCATCTGGCACGGAAGCTCCGTTTTGGATGCATCCAGTGCGAGTCCGCAGGCCCCGATACTGTTGTCGCCGGACCTGTTGTCACGGTATGACTCGAGTAACTCGGTCATTGGGGTTCCTCCACTGTCGAATGTGCTGCTCGGATTGATTTGGGACCCGGGCCTCGACTGTGGTGGAACAAGCATTGTTCTCAGATCACAAAAGAGGCCACGGTTTCGCTGTTGCGATTCGCCGTGGCCTCATCTGGAGTCTGAACTGTGTCAGATCTCTATTCGTTGAGAGAACACGGGAAACGCGTGGCGGGCTCGGCGACGGACTGCTACCACCGTCGGCGGCATGAACGCCGGAATTGCTGCTGTCATAGCCAGGAATTCCGGCTTGATGGCGGCGGCGTGCGCAGTATGAACAGCCTTCGGGCGGGCAGCGAGGGGCGGTTCGCGATGCCATGAGGCACATGCCGTGACGGCATGGTCGACTGCTCTCTCGGCGTTGTAAAAATCAATCATCGAACCTCTCCTCTCCTGCTCCTCTGCGCGACCGCAGTCGCGCATGGTGTTGTTCGCTGTGTCACACAATGATGTTGTCCACAGTAGGGGCTGCCCAGAAAACGCACAACCTATTTTTGACCTGCGGTTTTCCCACCCCGGACAAGCGTGAGGATGTCTTCCCCGTATTGATCGAGCTTCTTCTGCCCGATCCCCTGGATGCCGACCAATGCCGTGACATCGCCGGGTTGCTGTTCGGCAATCGCGATCAGCGTGTTGTCGGTGAACACCACGTATGCGGGAACCTTTTGCTCCTTGGCCCGTCCGCTGCGCCACTCCTTGAGCGCGAGCAACAACCCTTCGTCAAGGTCTGAGGGGCATCGTTCACATCGCCCCAGCAGCGTTGCGGTCTTGCCCAACAACGGTTTTCCACAGACCCGGCACTTGGGGCCGGAGCGTGTTCGTTTGGGCTCGGCGATCTTCGAGGCCGGCGAATCGTCGGGTACCAGATTGATCACAAAGCGAGAGCGACGCCGAGAGGCCCGGCCACCCTCGTTCCGCGACAACGCCCACGACAGCTGCAGGTGCTCCCGCGCACGGGTGACACCCACGTACAGCAGCCGACGTTCTTCTTCGATGGCGTCGTCACCTGCCTTGATGGCCTGACTGATCGGCATCGAGCCGTCGACCAGGCCCACCAGGAAAACCGCATCCCACTCCAGGCCCTTGGCGGCGTGCAGTGAGGACAGCGTCACTCCCTGAACCGTCGGTGGATGCCTGGCCTCGGCTCGCGCGGCGAGCTCGCGGGACAGCTCGGTGAGGGTCAGGTCGGCGTTCTCTGCCAGCATGTCCTCGGTCATCGTCACCAGCGCCCGCAGGGACTCCCAGCGCTCGCGGGCCTGTGCACCGGCGGGCGGCTCTTCGGTCAGGCCCAGTGGGACCAGGATCGCCCGAAGGAGCGTGAGCGTCTGCGCTTCGGCGGGCAGATCATCGCGCTGTGCGGTCTGGCTGACCGCCCGCATCGCCTGCCTGATCTCCGACCGCGAGAAGAACGCCTCGCCACCTCGCACCTGGTACGGGATGCCTGCGGCGGTCAGCGCCTGCTCATGTGCCTCGGACTGGGCGTTGATCCGGTACAGGATCGCGATCTCCGAACCGGGCACACCGGACTTCATCAACCGTTTGATCGAGCGGGCGACGGCTTTCGCCTCGGCCGGTTCGTCATCGTATTCGGCGAAGTCGGGTTGCGGACCGGGATCTCGCTGCCCGATCAACTGCAGGCGCGTGCCTGCGATCCGCCCATGCGCGGCCCCGATGACGCTGTTGGCCAGCTCCACCACCTGCGGGGTGGACCGGTAGTCGCGCTCGAGGCGGACCACCGTCGCGTCCGGGAACCGCCGCGAGAAATCCAGCAGATAACGGGGTGTGGCCCCGGTGAACGAGTAGATGGTCTGGTTGGCGTCACCGACCACGGTCAGATCGTCGCGTGGCCCCAGCCAGGCGTTGAGCAGCGACTGCTGCGCCGGGGTGACGTCCTGGTACTCGTCGACGACAAAACAGCGGTAGCGATCCCGGAACTCCTCGGCGATCACCGGATGATCGTCGAGGATGGCCCGCGTCATCAGCAGCAGATCGTCGAAGTCGAGGAGCTGATCGCCCGCCGGAGAGACCTTCGCCTGCTCGTAACGCTCGTAGACCAGTGCCACCTGCTCGGCCGGGATGGGTGACTCACGACGGCTTTTGGCCACCGCCGCCGGGTAGTCCGACGGCCCGATCAACGAGCCCTTGGCCCATTCGATCTCCGAGATGAGATCGCGCAACGATTCGGTGGTGGTCGGCGCTCCGACGGCCCGCGCCGCGCGGGAGACCACGGGAAACTTGTTGTCGAGCAGCTCCCACTGGTTTTCACCGATGGCCTGCGGCCAGAAGTACCGCAGCTGACGCATTGCGGCGGCGTGGAATGTCAACGCCTGCACCGCATTTCCCTGTCCGGAGATACCCAGGGAACGGAGTCGGGTGCGCATTTCACCGGCGGCGCGTGAGGTGAAGGTGACGGCCAGGACCTGACTGGCCCGCACATGCCCATCGCCGACCAGATGCGCGATCCGGCGCGTGATGGTGCGGGTCTTGCCTGTGCCTGCGCCGGCCAGGACACAGACGGGCCCGCGGGGTGCGAGCACAGCGGCCTGCTGCTGCGGGTCAAGTGAGGCATCCATGGCGATCAGTATCCCAACGGCCACCGACAGACGTTCGGCCGGACGGTCTCGCACCAACTCGACCCGGCTCAGCGGGGACATCAGCCGGCTCCGCCGGGGACATCAGGCCGGCTCCGCCGGGGACATCGAGGTGGGTACGGGAACACCGTCGGCCCTCGTGATGTTATGTATGCGTGACTACCGACAACGCTGCTCTGACCATGTACTCCACCACCTGGTGTGGATACTGCAAACGCCTCAAGATGGGCCTGAAGTCTGCCGGTATCGAGTGGGTGGAGATCGACATCGAGCAAAATCCGTCGGCCGCCGACTTCGTCGGCAGCGTCAACGGTGGCAACCACATCGTTCCCACCGTCAAGTTCGCGGACGGCAGCACCGCCACCAACCCGACGGTGGCCGACGTCCGCAAGAAGCTGGGCGTCTGAAGAAGCCGGACGCGGTGGTTCAGCGCACCCCGGTTGCCGGGGTGTAGGCCCAGGCCCGGATCAGCGCGCTGGCGATCGAGATCGATCCCGGCAACCGCAACCGCGCGTTGTCGACGATCGGGTCTCCGTCCGGACTCATCCAGTCCTGCTGCGCCTCAATCGCTTCGATCACCTCTGCCCGACCGAACCACTCGGCTGCCGCGATCTCACCGTCGATGAAGTCGAGTGGTTGGTCCGGGTCTGCGGTGACCTCGAAGCCCACCATCAACGAGCGCGGGAACGGCCAGGGCTGCGATCCGATGTACTGCGGATTCCAGCAGTCGAGACCGACTTCTTCGTGGACCTCGCGGAGCACGCACTGCTCGAGTGATTCCCCGGGTTCGACGAATCCGGCGAGCGTCGAGAACCACCGGTCGGGCCATTGCTTCTGCCTGCCGAGCAAGATCTGATCGCCGCCATCGTGGACAACCGTGATGATCGCGGGATCTGTTCGAGGGAACTCCTCGCGGCCACTGATGATGTTGCGGCGGGCCCAACCGCCCTTGATCGGCTCGGTATGAGCACCGTCGACCGGCGAAAACCGGGCCGTGTCATGCCAATTGAGGACACCGAGTGCGGTCGAGAGAATCCCGGCCTCGTTCGGTCCGAGTAGCTGGGCGCCCCGCCGGGGATCGTCCTTCGGACCGTCGATGACGTCGAACCGCATCGCCCACATGTCGTGACCTTCTTCGGGATGCAGGCCGAGGAACACCGCTTCCGGCGGCGGTTCGTCGCCGACGTCGAGCGCCATGATCCAGCCGAGACCGTCCTCCCCCACCGGATAGCGCCCCGAGGGGTCGATCTGCAGCAGAAGTGCCCGCGCCCACCCGTCCTTCAGTCGCTGATGGTCCTCGCGGATCTCGTCGGCGCGGTTGTATACCGCCCGCGACAACATCGGGGGCTGTTCGAACTCAAAGCGCCGCACTGGTTTCCCTTCTCGAATCCCACTGTTCGATCCTCACCGCGCCAACCAGGGTGACCAGCGACGCGGCGGACCGTTCGGCACCGGTCGCCGGTGAGGACCACCCCCACCCTAAGCCTGGATCCGGCTTCTTGAGTGGCACCACTGGCGAACGGCGACTGCGGTGCATATTCGATGACCGGCTGAACCCGCCGCGCCGACTCCTCGTCGCCGATGCCGGCACCGCCGACTGCCAGGAAGACTCCGGTTGTGAACCGACGCGTCCCGGTGTCCATCGTCACCGGCAGCGAGGTCCCGTCAGCGAGCAGCACGGCGCCGACCACCGGAAAGATCTGGCATCGGCACGCAGTGGATCAGGAGCTCAGCCGGTTTCCCCTGCGCCAGACGGCGCGGGTGTTGAGCGTGTCGCTGATGGTGATGGTGGGATCGCCGTCGACCAGCAACAGGTCGGCTCGCAGACCTTCGGCAATACGGCCACGGTCGGTGAGGCCAAATCGCTTGGCGGTGGTCGCGGTGGCGGCGGTGAGCGCCTGGGCCGGGGTGAGGCCGGCGCGCACCAGGTACTGGAGCTCGTGATGAACGCTGGCGCCATGCGCAAGTCCGCCCAGAAACGGCAGTGGGACAGACACATCCGTGCCGGCCAGGATATCGACGCCGGCATCGTGCAGTACTTTGACCGAGGTCAGGACATCGTCGATATTGCCTTGGGGGTAGGTGTTGAAACTCGAGCGCAGCGTGGCGTCCCATGCTGCATCGAGACGCGAGCCCACCCGTGGGTCGTCGGCGAGTTCCTGTCCGGTGATACCGATCAGCGAGGCGTTCAGGACAACGCAGGGGACGACAAACGCGCCGCTGTCCTTGATCGCGCTGATGATCTCGTCGGTGTGGGGCCGGTCCATGAACAGATGCGCAAACCCGTCGATGCCGGCGTCGATGGCCATCCGGGTGGCGTCGATGGTGAGGGCGTGAGCGATGGTGAGCATGCCATGTTCGTGTGCCGCCGCGACACCGGCGTTCAGTGTTTCCTGATCGAGCATCGGGATGCCCGGGTGTCCTTCCACGGACCCGTCATCGACCATGAATTTGATGTAGTCCGAACCGTCGGCGATTAGTTCGGGGATGACCGCTCGCGCTTCCTCTGGGGTGCTGACGTTGGCCGGTACCGGCCGTGGACCGCTCGGCGCCGGCGCCCCGGGAGGCGGACCATGGTGGAAGTCCTCGGGGAACAGCTCGTCGGGGTGGCCGCCGGGAGGGGTGAGCGCAAATCCGGACGAGCGGACGTCGGCCACCGAGTCGTCGTCGGAGATCTCGGCGCGGCGAGCGGCGGTATTGGCGCCCTGCATCTCGAGTTCGGTGGTGACCCCGAATTGCAACGCCAACCCGAGCGCCTCCCTGCTGGTGTGTACGTGGGCGTCGATGAGGCCGGGGATCAGTGTCGCTCCGTCGCCGGGTACGACATCTGCTCCGGCCGGGACGTCGATGCCGATACCGATGGCCGAGATCAGGCCGTCTTCGATCAGCACTGTGCGGGCACCGAGTGTCTGTTCCCCATCGAAGATCTTCGCGTTGGTAATTGCCGTGACAGTCATGGTCTGGGTTCCTCGCGCTGGAAGTCGGGTGTTCGTCGGTTCCCCGGAAAGGCATCGACGAACATGTTCGTCAGCGACTGTAGCCGATCACGAACACGTTCGCTACGAATGCGTTCGTTCGTACCTGTCTGCTCGCAAGCGGGCCACGAACGTGTTCGTTACTGTTGTCTGTCATGAGCAACCCGCCCCGTAGTCGTAGGGAACGCCCCGCCAAGCCGCCGTTGTCCAAGGCGGCCATTGTCACCGCGACCATCGCGATCATTCGCGATGAGGGACTGGAGAAGGCGACGATGCGTCGGGTGGCGCAGGCCCTGGATACCGGACCGGCGTCGCTGTACGTCTATGTGGCCAACACGGCTGAATTGCGTTCGGTGGTGTTGGACGAACTCACCGGAACGCTTCCCGAGGATCAACCCGGTCGGTGGGATGAACGTCTGGAAGCGCTTTTGCAGGCATATGGCGAGGTGCTATTCAGCTATCCCGGCCTGGCACGTTCCGCGATGGTGTTGCGCCCGATGGGCAGCAACACCATCGCGTTGGTGGATCGGTTGTTGGGGCTGTTGCTCGAAGGTGGAATCGCTGTGGAACGGGCCGCCTGGGGAGTTGACCTGTTGATGCAACTGGTCACTGCCGCCGCTGCCGAACACACTCCACCCAGCGCTGATGACATCGATTCGCGCTCCAGCGCGGAGAAGCTGGTGGCGTTGGAATCCCGTCTGCGGGAGGCTGATCCGCGCGAGGCACCTCACGTCGCAGCGAATGTCGATGCCTTGATGTCGGGGACTCCGGCGGGCCGGATGGCCTGGGCGATCCGGGCTCTCGTCGCCGGTATCGCGGTGACTCCTACCACCGCGATGCCGTCCTGATGTCCGGCCCCCCCAGGTTGCCGACATAGCACTTTGGACGAGATGTTCTCGCCGGCGAGGACGTCGACGACCTATCGCGGGACCAGGAACTAGTCCGAGTTACCCTGCCGGACATACAGCAATCTGTCGCCCGGTTCGATCGCATCGACCTTGCTGTCGTCGACGCGATGCAGTTTTCCGCCACGCACGACACCGAGCACGATCTGCGGCAGGTGTCGCGGTGAACCACCGTATTCGTCTGGTTCCACATCGCGTTCGGCGATGGCAAATCCCTGGTCGGGTGTGAGCAGATCTTCGATCACCTCCACGACGGTCGGGGTGATCGTCGCCAGCCCCAGCAGGCGGCCCGCGGTCTCCGAACTCACCACCACCGAATCGGCGCCCGACTGCTTCATCAGGTGGGTGTTCTCCGCTTCCCTGATGGAGGCGACGATCTTCGCCTTCGGGGCCAGTTCTCGTGCGGTCAACGTCGCCAGTACCGCGGTGTCATCGCGGTTCGTGGCGACAATGATCGCCGACGCATGCTGGGCGCCGGCCAGTCGGAGGACATCCGATCGGGTGGCATCACCGCGCACGGTGACCAACCCCTTGGCCGCGGCGTTGTCGAGCACGGCCTGATCGCCATCGACAACGACGATCTCGGCGGGCTTCTGTCCGTCCGCGATCATCGCCTTCACAGCGGTCTTGCCCTTGGTTCCGTAGCCGATGACCACGGTATGGTTCCGCACCTTGTTCCTCCATCGCTGGATCTTGAGCGCCTGCCGCGACCGTTCGGTCAAGACCTCGAGGGTGGTACCGACCAACACGATCAGGAACATCACCCGCAGCGGCGTGATGACGAGCACGTTGATCAGCCTGGCCGACGGTGTGTACGGCGTGATGTCACCGTATCCCGTCGTGGACAGGGACACCGTCGCGTAGTAGAGGCAGTCCAGGAACGACAGTGGGCTGTCCTGCACGTCCCGGTAGCCGTCCCGGTCGAGATACACGATGAACACCGCGGCAAACAACGCGGTCAGAGCAAAGACGACGCGGCGACTGATCGCCCGGCCCGGGCTCGACTGCATCTCCGGGATGCGGACCACACCGACCAGGGCGTGGTCGGGCATATCTGTCAGCTCATCGTCCTTGAACCGCCGGCGTAGCCGACCCGCAGCCATCTATCCGACCCCTGTCTCGCCGCGACCTACCGGTTGCAGAGTTTGCGTACGCACAAAGTGGGACTGTAGTCCTATCGGCCGCCGGGCAGTCATAGCGACGGACACGACGGGACATCATCAGGCCGTCGCCCTGCGACATCATGAGGCATGGTGGAGGGATGACAGCAACCAAACAGAGCTTGCCGCAGTTGGCGTTTCCGGACGAGCAGAAGCTGGCCACTCGCATGGGCCTCGGACTGCTGGGTATGGGGACTCTGCATTTCGTCGCCCCGAAGCCCTTCGACCAGCTGATTCCCGCCGAGTTGCCGGGCAGCGCACGCGCTTACACGTACGGCTCCGGGGTGGTCGAGCTCGCGGTGGGTGCGGCACTGCTCGCCCCCAAGACGCGCCGGTACGGCGGCCTGGCAGCCGTGGCGCTGTTCGTCGGCGTGTATCCGGGCAACATCAACATGGTCCGCCTGTACAAGCACAAGCCGTTGCCGCAGCGCGCCGTCGCCTGGGGCAGGTTGCCCCTTCAGCTTCCGATGATCTGGGCCGGGTGGCGGGTCTGGAAGTCCGCGCCGAAACGTTGAGCAGATCAGCGCGCGGCCTTCGCTCTGCGGAGCTGTCCGACTCAGGAGGCACCCTTCTCGCGACGGATCAGTGCGGCGAGGCGGGCCCGGTCCGGTAGGTCGCGCGGCCGCAGGGTGGAGTTCGACCGCACATAGTGGAACGCCGCCCGAACTTTTTCGAGGTCGGTGCCGGTGAGCTCTGCCCACGCCACCCGGTAGGCGGCAAGCTGCACAAAGACCGAGTGCTCTTGCGCCTGCGTCGGTTTCGAACCGGTCTTCCAGTCGACCACCGTGTACCCGCCGTCGGGTTCGGAAAAGACCGCATCGATACGTCCACGAATGATGGTGTCGGCGATGACGGTCTCGAACGGCACCTCGACCTCGATCGGGTTGCGGGCCGCCCAATCCGATCGCAGGAACGCCTCTCGCAAGACCTCGAGGTCGGCATCGGAGCCGCCTTCGGCGTCGGCTGCGCCCGGTAGCTCGTCGATGTCGAGGAGCCGGGTGGCACCGTATCGGCGTTCCACCCAGGCGTGGAATGCCGTACCCCGGCGCGCCAGCGGGTTCGGCTTGAACGGCAGCGGGCGGCGAAGGCGGCGGGCGAACGCATCTTCGTCCTTGTCGAGTTCGACCAATTGGCTCACCGAAAGGTGCTGCGGCATGATCACTTCGATGTCGGAGCCCAGGCCTTCCGATCGCTCGGTCAGGAGCACCGCCAGATCGTTGGCCCACTCCCGAATCTGCGGATCGCCGTCATCGACCTCTGACCCGGATTCGGCGTCGGTCTCCTCCCCCAAGTCGAACAACGCAGGTTCACCGCGCGCACGCAACGCCGCCCGGACGAGGTCGGCGCCGCGCTCGGTTCCGGGTCGCCGCGACCCCAGCGGATCGGCAGGCCAGGACGCCCCGGCAGCCAGCATCGCCAGCGGATTCTCGGCCCCCTCTTCGGGTTCGGCGGCCCACTGCGCGATGGTCAATCCCGGTGCGCCGTCCGGCGAGGTCTCGATCAATTCCTGTGCGATCTCGTGGAGTTCGGTCAGGAACACCGACGGACCCTTGGGTTTGTCACCGGCGGCCGACCAATGGTGCCCACTGATGATCAGCGCACGTTTGGTTCTGGTCAGCGCCACGTACAGGAGCCGGCGGTCTTCTTCGAGCTTGCGTCCCCGCAGCGCTTCCTGGTGCGCTTCGATCGACTCTTCGAGCTCCTTGCGGTTCTCCAGGCCATCGAGCACCAATGGCGGAAAGCCTTCGCCTTCAGCCGAGTCCGCGAGATCGCCGCGCAATTCCGCAGGCAATTCCCGGGCACTCTTGAGCCACGTGCCCTCGGCCTTGCCGCCAGGGAAGATGTTGGTGCACAGGTGCGCGATCACCACGACATCCCACTCGAGCCCCTTGGCCGCGTGCACCGTCAGGATCTGCACCCGGTCTTCGGCGATCTCGACCTTGCCGGGCTCGAGCCCCTTCTCGATGTCGGCGGCCGATGCGAGGAACGCCAGCAGCCCGGGCAGGGTGGCCGCGGAGCGCTCCGCATAGTTCGCAACATATTCGGCGAAGGCGTCGAGATGTTCGCGCCCGGTGATGTTGCCGCGCAGTCCACGTGCCCGGATCTGCGCCTCCACATCAACCCCGGTGACGCGCTCGACCTCGGCCACCAGTTCGGGCAGCGGCCCACCCATACGCGCCCGCAGCACCGACAGTTGATGCCCGAGCAACTTGATCCGGCGGTATCCGTCCGGCGAATACCGGGCTGCCGGACCGGGATCGGCGAGTGCATCGCCCAGCCCCGCCTGATCCACCGTCTCCGAGGGCACCGCCGAATCGAGTGCGCTGTCGAGTTCTTCGAGACTGGTCATGGTGCCCGAGACGGCGTTGGCACCTGCCGCCAGATCTCGCGCCCGCGCCCACAGCGCGGCGAGATCCCTGGCTCCGATCCGCCAGCGGGGGCCGGTGAGCAACCGGACCGCAGCGGTCCCGGCCATCGGGTCCGACATCAGCCGCAACATCGCGACGACGTCCTGGACCTCGGGCACGCCGAGCAACCCACCGATGCCGACGACCTCGGCAGCGATCCCACGATCGGCGAGCTGCGCGGCCAGCGGCGCCGAATCCTGGTTGCGCCGCACCAGGATCGCCACGGTGGGCGGTTTGCCGTCGGCCTGGTTGTATTCGCGCTCGATCTGATCGACGATCCACGTGCGTTCATCGGCCACCGTGTCGGTGAGCGCCATGTCGATGGTGCCGCGAGGGGCGTCGTCACGGGGTCGCAGGATGCTCACCGGCACACCCCGGCGGCGTAGTTCGTCGGAGGCGGCGTTGGCCATGTCGAGGGCATAGCGCGCGTTGCGCCAGCTGGTGAGCAGTTCGAGTCGTGGCGCCTGGGTGCCGTCGCTGCACCGGAAGTCGGAGGTGAACCGCGGCAGGTTCGCCGCCGATGCACCACGCCAACCGTAGATGGACTGGATCGGATCACCGACGGCGGTGACCGCGATCCCGGCGCCCGCCAGGACACCGGGTGGCGTCCCGAACAGTTGTGAGAGCAACACCCGCTGCGAATGTCCGGTGTCCTGGTACTCATCGAGAAGAACCGCGCCGATGGCGGCCCGTTCGGCCTGCGCCACTTCCGGGTGCGAGGTGACAAGCTTTGCCGCCAGCGACATCTGGCTGCCGAAATCGAGCACGTTCGCGTCCATCATCGCCTGACCGAGCGCCGCCACCAGCGGTACCAGCGCACGACGCTCATCGATCGCGGCCTGGATGTCCCGCAGCTTCGCAGGCGGCGTCGGTTTCTGCCGCCCGACCGGGGGCAGTGTGTCGATCAGACGGTAGATGTCGTCGCCTGCTGCGGCGAGTTGCTCGAGGCTCACCAGGTGTTCGGCCAACTCTCCGTACAGCTTGAGAACCGATTCCGTCACGCCCCCTGGCGTTTTGGGGGTGTCGAGATCTTCGGACCAGCCGCCGACCACCGAGAACGCGAGCTGCCATAGTTCCGTTTCGCTGAGCAATCTCGCCGACGGTTCCACCGGCAGGAGCAATCCGTAGTCGGCGATCAACCGGCCCGCATAGGCGTGGTAGGTGCTGACCTGCGGATCTGCCGAGCGCAGCTTGACGCGCAGCTCGCCGTCGGGATCCCAGCGCGACATCGCCGACGAACCGGCCAGCATCGACAGTCGCCGCCGGATCCGCGCGGCCAATTCCTGTGCGGCTTTTCGGGTGAAGGTCAGACCGAGGACCGCGTCGGGTTCGACCAGACGATTGGCGACCAGCCAGACCACGCGGGAAGCCATCGTCTCGGTCTTGCCCGCACCGGCTCCCGCCACCACCAGCACCGGTTCCAACGGCGCCTCGATGACCTCGACCTGCTCATCGGTCGGCGGCGGCTGATCCAGCGCGCCGGCCAGCACCCGCGCGGAAATCCTTGTCTGAACCGCAGATTCAGCCATCGGTGACCATCCGTCCGTCGAGTTGGGCGGGGCAGCTAGATGTCAGCGGACAATGCCCACAGCCGTCGTTGATCGTCGCCTCGAACGTCGGCCCGATACTGCGGTAGGCCGCCGACCGGACCACGGCGAGCCACGTCTCGACCTGCTCTTCGGTGAGCGGATCCTGATTGCGTTGGGCCGCACCGGTCTTGCCGTTGGCGTTGTTGACGTACACCAGCGATCCGCCGCCCGGTTCGACGTTGCCGAGCTCCGGCACCCCACCCAGGGTCAGCGCCAGCTGATAGGTGGCGAGCTGGGCGTGGTCTTGTCCGGCGGCCACCGAGATCGTGGTCTTGCCGGTTTTGACGTCGACAACCACCGGCCGACCCTTGCTGTCGGATTCGAGCCGGTCGATGCGTCCGCGCAGCCGTACCTCGGGGATGTCGAGCACGTCGCCGTCGGCGTCGGTCATCTGCGCCGGTTCCACCCGGGCGTTGACATCTATCTCGACTGCGACCTCGGTCAATCCCTCGCGAGACATCTTGAGCCACTGCCGGAAGTTGGTCAGCATCTCCTCGGTGCGCTCGAGTTCACGGCGCGAGAACCAGGGTGCGCCGACATCGACCTGATCCCAGACCCGGCGAAGTGACGCCGTGACGTCCTCCGGCGGGATCTTGCCTGCAACAGCCTGCACAAGGGTGTGTACGAGCGTTCCGGCAACGGCCGGACGCGAGTCCCCGTCCCGGCCGCCGTAACGTTCCAGCATCCAGCGCAACGAGCAGGTGCCCAGCGATTCGACACTCGACGGCGACAAGGTCAACGGGCCCGACGCCTCGGACCAGAGCGGCTCGGTGGTGCTCGGCCCGGCCAGCCCGTACCACTCGTCGGGGTGCGCTCCGGGCACTCCGGCATCGGCCAGTTCGGCCAGCATGTCGGCGGCGGCCCGCGTCCGCGGATCGTCCTGACCGGTGCTGTCGGAGACCTGAGCCCGGAGTTCGGCAACCAGTGACGACAGCGACAGCACCCGGCGCAGACCGGGTTCGACGGGCAACTCCAGTTCGGGTTCACCCTCCTCCTCGGCACCGGAAACCACTGCTGCCAGTTCACCGACGAACCGGGATGGCGCAGCGTCGCCACTGCCGTCGTCCACCGCGCTGATCATCAACCGCAGACGGGCCCGGCTGCAGGCGACCAGTAGCAGTCGCCGCTCTTCGGCGAGCGCGACCGCGGTCCGCGAGATCGTGTCGATGGCGTCGGCCGACACACCGTCGAGCAGGTCGACGAGCTGACCGGTACCGAGGATGCTGCCGCGACTGCGCAGACTGGGCCACAGCCCGTCCTGCACCCCGGCGACGGCGACCACATCCCATTCGCGACCTGCCGCGGCGTGCGCCGAGAGCACCGTCACCGAATCGGACGAGGTCTGGGCCATCCTCGATTCGGTGGGGATCTGCAGTGCACTGAGATAGTCGATGAATCCGCCAAGGGTGGCCGCGGGCAGGCTGTCGGCGAAGTTGGCTGCGGCGTCGAACAGCGCCACCATCGCGTCGAGGTCTCTATCGGCCTGCGCACCGCCCGGACCGTGGTCGCGGCGCATCACCTGATTGGACCATCGCGGCCCCAATCCGCTTGCCTGCCATGCCTCCCACAGGATCTCCTCGATACTGCGACGGCTCGCCGCGGCAGTGCGTGCCGCCCGGATGACCGTCAACACCCGAACCAGAGGCTGCTTTTCGGCGTCGGTCAGCCCGCTGAGGTAGTGCTCGACGTCGATGGCGGGCTCGCTGTCATCAGGTGCCTTACCTTCCGGCGCGGGCCGGGCACTGACCAGTTCGGCGATCACGGTGGCCGAATCGCGGTCGCGGGACGACTCGGTCTCGATCCGTCGCACGCCGCGCCGCAGGCGCCGCAACGCAGCCGGATCGGCGCCGCCGATCGGACCGGACAACAACTCCAGCGCCGAATCCGGATCCAGCGGCATCTCCACCGCACGCAACGCCAGCAACATCGCGGACACCGAACGCGCCAGCGCCAGCGGTATCTCGCTGGCCGGGGTCATGACCGGGACACCGGCCGACCGCAGAGCGCGGCGCAGCGGTGCCATCGCCCGGGGGACCGACCTGACGATCACCGCCATCTGCGACCACGGCACGTCGTCGTAGAGGTGGGCGCGACGCATCATGTCGGCGATCGCGGTTGCCTCTTTCGCGGACGAGCCGTAGATGCGGACCACCGGGGCCGGGGCGCCGGGATGATCGGCCCGCTCAGGCACCGGGGACAGCTTGTGCCGACGACGGCCGGGTAGCCGTGCCGCGATGGAACCGCCGAGATTGCTGATCGGCGCGGTTGACCGAAAGTTGTTGTCCAGCAGTATGTCCCGCTCAGGATCGTCGAGTTCGTCGAGGAACCGCGCACTGGCACCACGAAAACCGTAGATCGACTGATCGCCGTCACCGGCAACCACGGCCTGCCGCGTTCCGGCACCCACGAGCTCGATCAGCGTGGCGGCCTGCGGATCGAGGTGCTGGGCGTCGTCGACCAACAGATACCGCACCCGGGCGCGCTCGCTGCGCAGCAATTCCGGATCTGTGGCAAAAGCGGTCAGCGCCGAGCCGACCAGCTCGGCCGCATCCACCGCCGGGGCCGTGGCCTGCGGAGCCTCCAGCCCGACCGCGCCGCGCAGCAGGCCGCTCTGCTCGTACTGGCGGTAGGCCTTGCCCGCCGCCTGCCATTCCGGGCGACGATGGGTGCGGCCGAGCGCGATCAGGTCTTCGGGACCGACGCCGCGTTCGGCGGCGCGCATCATCATGTCGCGCAGGGCCTGGGCAAAACCGTTGGTACCCAGGGCCGGTCGCAGTCGCTCCGGCCAGTAGTCGGCACCGTCTTCGATGTCGCCTGCCAGTAGTTCACGCAGCACGGCATCCTGTTCGGCGCCGGTGATCAGACGTGGCGGCGGATTGTCGTGGGCCGCGGCCTGCAGACGCAGGACCGCAAACGCGTAGGAATGCAGTGTCCGGACGATCGGCTCCCGCGTGGCCCGCGGCGTACGCGCCGGGCCCGCCCCCGTCGAGAGCAGACGGGAGGTGATCTGTTCACGCAGTTCGGTGGCTGCCCGACGACTCGAGGCGAGCACCAAGATCGATTCCGGGTCGGTGTCCGGATCGGACAGTCGCGCGACCGCGATGTCGACAACCAGGGAGGTCTTCCCGGTACCCGGTCCACCATGAACCCGGTAGGGGCGAAACCGCCCGGGCGCGGTGAAGTCACCGTCGATGAGTGCCTGTACGTGTGCAGGCCAGGTGCGTGGATGCGCTGCGGCGATCGGCGCGGATACCAATCGCGTGGTCAATGCGGGCACGCACAAGTCCTTTCTCTCGACTGGCTTTGATGGTGTCATGTGCATCCGACAGGCCCGGACCGGTGCACCCCCCGCCACCGAGTTCACGCCCCACAACGTCGTAGTCCACCCCGAACCTCACTTCTACGCGGGCAGAACACCGGGGCGTCGGGCAAGATTGCGACCATGTCTGCACTGAACGTGGAACTGTTCGGACCCGTCGACGGTCCGCCGGTTCTGGCCCTGCACGGCCTGACCGGACACGGCAAGCGCTGGGCCGATCTCGCCGATGCCCTGCCCCATGCCCGGATCGTGGCACCGGACCTGTTGGGCCACGGTTTCTCACCGTGGACACCGCCGTGGTCGATCGAGGCACAGACCGCGGCGCTGCGCGAGGTCGCCGACGAGTACATCGACGGACCGATGGTGGTGGTCGCCCATTCCTACGGCGGAGCCCTGGCGCTGCATCTGTCGCAGTCGCTCGGTGAGCGCATCCGGTCGCTGGTGTTGCTCGATCCGGCAATCGGGCTCGATCCGCAGTGGCTCGAGGAGGTGGCCGCAAGCTATATGTCGCACTACGACTACCCCGACGAGGCCGCGGCCCGCGAGGAAAAGCTCGGCGGATCGTGGTCCGAACTCGCACCCGAGATCCTGGACCGGGAGATCGGCGATCACCTGGTCCCGGTCGGCGACCGGGTGAACTGGCGCATCAATCCTGCGATGGTCGTGACCACCTGGGGTGAGCTGAGTCTCCCATGGGTGCTCCCTCCCAGCGGTATACCCGTCGATCTGGTGCAGGCGATGCGCGTGCAGCCGCCCTATGTCACCGACGCATTCCGCTCCGCGCTCGGTGAGCAGCTGGGCGATCTGCTGACAGTGTTCGAAGAAGACTGCGATCACATGGTTCCGTTTGCCAGAGCCGAACTGACGGCCACCCTGGTCGCGAAAGCGCTGGCCCGCAACTGATATGGCGCCGGTGACGGAAGACCAGGTCGAACGGGTCCGCGAAATCGTCGCAGCGATACCGGCAGGCAAGGTGACCACATACGGCGATGTGGCCGCGGCGGCCGGATTGTCGAGCGCCCGGATCGTGGGCTGGATCATGCGCACCGATTCGGCCGACCTGCCGTGGCATCGCGTCATCGCGGCCAGCGGCAGGCCTGCGCCCCATCTACGGACCAGTCAGCTCGAACGCCTTCAGGCCGAAGGCGTCCCGGTCTTCGACGGCCGCGTCGACCTGAAAACCGCCCGCCTAACGCTCCCCTAGCCCGAAGATGTGCCCTTTTGGTGGACCTCACCTGGGCTTTTGCTCGCCAAAAGGCCACATCATCGGGGGCCGGGGGGGCTAGGGGGCTACGGGGACGCGGACCGAGCGCATGCGGCGGACCACCAGGTCGACGACGCGGGGGTCGGCGCCGAGCGGCGCGCTCACACCATCGGCCCCGGCCTCGAACAGACGATCATGAAAAAGACCATGTGCCAACAGATATGACGCGATAAAGACGCGGCGTCCGGTCTTGGCCCGGACGTGGGCGACAACATCGGCGATCGGCGGCTGCGCAGTGGCGATGTAGCCCACCGGTATCCGCTCACCGAGCATCGAACCGAGCAGGTTGGCCTCTCGACGCACCTGGCCCAGCGCATAGGCGTCCGACGATCCCGCGGCGGCGAGCACCACCGAATCCCCACGCTTCCAGCCACATTCGGTCAGTCGCTGGGCCAGCACCCGGGCGAGTTCGGGATCGGGACCCAATGCCCGCGAGACCGAGGTGGCCCGATGACCGCTGGCCACAATGTGTTCGGGAAGATCCTGGCGAACGTGATAGCCCTCCGCAAGGAACGCCGGGACGACCACTGCCGGTCCGTCGACGCCGGACAGCACTTCCGACGGCGACGGTCCGAGGACATCGACAAATGCGACCCGTGTTCGTCCGATCAGCGCCGAGACCTTGTCGGCCAAATCCGCGATCATCGCCACACCATGTTCGGAACGTGTCCCATGGGCAACCAGGATGGGCTGCGCACCAAGATGATTGATCGTCATGCGTTCTCACCCTCCTCGTACTCGAGATCGATCGACAGTCGGTATCCGCGTTTGACCACGGTTTGGATCATGCGCGAGTCGCCCAGGCCGGCCCGCAGCCTGGCCATCGCGGTCTCGACCGCATGCGTGTCCCCACCCCCGCCGGGCAACTGGGCCAGCAGCGCCTGCCGCGACACCACGCGGCCCGGATTCTGCGCCAGCGCCTTGAGCAATGTCAGCCCGGCAGGCGATAGTGGCCGCAACTCACCGTCGACCATCACCGCACGACTGCGAATGCTCATGTCGTGCCCGGCGACCCGCATGGTCGGAACCCGGCGCGGCATTTCTTCGGCGATGTGGCGGGCCAGCGCGCCCAACCGGAATCGACCCGGCCGCGACGTCGGAACCTTCAGTGCGGCAAGCGGTCCCGCCGTGACGGGTCCGACGCACATCACCGCGACATCGGTCCGCAACGCTTCGAGCAGCCCATCGAGACGGCCGGTGTCGTGTGCCCGGCCGAGCATCGAGGCGACCGCGGGCGCACTGGTGAACGAGACGGCATCGATGTCGAAGTTGATGATCTGCGAGATCATCTGGTCCAACTCCGTTGGGTCGTGCGGTGGCAGCCACCGATACACCGGAATCGGCAGCACCAGCGCCCCCGCCTCCCTGAGCACCTCGCAGAAGTCTGGCAACGGCTCCCACTCGGTCGTCGCGCCATGCAGTTGAACACCCACCCGGACTCCGTCGACACCTTCGGCGAGCAGGTGCTCGAGCACCTCGCTCGACGATTCACTCGGGGGCGACCATTCCTCGCGCAGGCCACCGGCCCGGATCGCGCCCTTGGCCTTCGGACCACGGGCCAGGACCCGAGACCGCCCCAATGCCTCGACCAGCGACTCGGCCATCCCCCAGTCCTCCGCGGCCTCCAACCAGCCACGAAACCCGATACCTGTTGTGGCAACGACGATCTCAGGTGGATCGGCGACGACATTCTCCGTCGCCCTCCGCAATTCCGCATCGTCGGCGAGTGGGATGATCTGAATGGCCGGTGCCCGCTCGGTCACCGCGCCACGCCGCTCCAGCAATGCCGCGAACTCATCGGCCCGGCGTGCCGCCGTGATCCCGATGGTGAAGCCGGTCAACGGGCCTGATTCACCCTGCGTGCGACCACCCGAACTCACTACGCCTCCATGTGTCACGCTATCGCGGCCGAACCTGTACCAGGCCGGCTCGTTGCCGTACTTCGTAGACGGGCAACCATACATTCTCATCACTGAGGCAGCGTCCGTCCACCAGGGAAAACACCTGCTTGAGCAGGGGTGATGCGACGGTTGGTTCACCGTCGCGGTCACCGACCAGTCCGCGCGACATGACTGCCGCATTGCCGAACGGGTCGATGTTGCCCACGGCGTAGAGCGTGCCGTCGATCATCCGGAACAGTGCCACTTGCGCACCTCCCGAAAGGAGGACCGCGACCCCGAAACCCG
The DNA here is from genome assembly GCF_056786495.1 of Williamsia sp. Y853. Classification (NCBI taxonomy): domain Bacteria; kingdom Bacillati; phylum Actinomycetota; class Actinomycetes; order Mycobacteriales; family Nocardiaceae; genus Williamsia; species Williamsia sp. Y853. The sequence goes on along the minus strand of NZ_JBXCJC010000001.1, from coordinate 2,148,997 downwards.
GGACCAGCCGGTCAAAGGGGCAGGCTGCGGTCCAGGTCGCGTTGAGTGCTTCAACGCGGGTGTCATCGACGAGACTCATCGTGCGTTTCCTCCGTTCCCCGGCGCGCTGCACCGGGCTGCGGTGTCCCCAAGAGTACCGGCACCTTGCGTCCGCCACTCTCCGAGAAATCAATGGTGGGATCGGGTTGTTCGGGCGCATTCACAAAGGACACGAAGCGGGCGAGTTTGTCCTCGTCCTCGAGCACACCTGCCCACTCGTCCTTGTATCCGGCGACATGGGCGCTCATCGCCGCCTCCAGCTCGGCGGCGATGCCGAGACTGTCCTCACACACAACATCTTTCAGATGCTCGAGACCACCTTCGAGCGACGCGAGCCACGGCGCGGTTCGTTGCAGCCGGTCGGCGGTACGGATGTAGAACATCAGGTATCGATCGATGTACTTGACGAGCGTCTCGTCGTCGATGCCCGAGGCCAGCAACTGCGCATGCACCGGACTCTGCCCGCCGTTGCCGCCGACATAGAGGTTCCAGCCGTGCTCGGTGGCGATGATGCCGACGTCTTTACCGCGGGCTTCGGCGCACTCCCGGGCACAGCCGGAGACACCGAACTTCAGTTTGTGCGGCGATCGCAGTCCCCGATAACGATTTTCGAGGTCGACGGCCATCCCCACCGAATCCTGCACACCGTATCGGCACCAGCTGGTTCCGACACAACTCTTCACCGTCCGCAGGCTCTTCCCGTACGCGTGCCCGGATTCCATGCCGGCATCGACCAGCCGCTTCCAGATGAGTGGCAGCTGCTCGACCCGGGCGCCGAACAAATCGATCCGCTGCCCGCCGGTGACCTTGGTGTAGAGATCGAAGTCCTTGGCGACCTGGCCGATCACGATCAGCTGATCGGCGGTCACCTCGCCGCCGGGCATCCGCGGGACCACCGAGTAGGTGCCGTTCTTCTGCATGTTCGCCAGGAACCGGTCGTTGGTATCCTGCAGTGCCACTTGCTGATCCGAGAGGATGTGATCACTCGAGGTCGATGCCAGGATCGATGCGACCGTAGGCTTGCAGATCTCACAACCCAGACCGGTTCCGTGCTTGGCGACGAGTTCGCTGAATGTGCGGATGCCGGTCGCCTGCACGATCTCGAAGAGTTCGGCACGGGAATGCGAGAAATGTGCGCACAGCGACTTCGAGATCGCGACGCCCGATTCGGCCAGCAATCGGGTGATCGACGGGACACAGCCACCACAGGTCGTGCCCGCCTTGGTGCAGGCCTTGACCGCTTCGACGTCTTGCGCCCCATGGGCGATCGCACCGCAGATGGTTCCCTTGTCGACACCGTTGCACGAGCAGATCTCGGCGCTGTCCGGCAAGGCGGACAGCCCCACACCTTCGCCGGCGGCCGGAGCGATCAGCGCCGCGGGATCGCCCGGAACCGGACCACCGACCATCGGTTTGAGCAAGGCGTACTGGGTTGCATCACCGACGAGCACACCACCTAGCAGGGTCTTCGCATCATCGCTGACAACAACTTTGGAGTAAGTTCCGGCCACCGGGTCGTTGAAGACGACCTCGAGGCAACCCGGTGTGGCGCCCATCGCGTCACCGAAGCTGGCGACGTCGACCCCGAGCAGCTTGAGCTTTGTCGACAGGTCCGCACCGGCGAACTCCGACCGGCCACCGAGCAGCCGATCTGCGACCACCTCGGCCGTGCTGTAGCCCGGAGCCACGAGCCCGTAGCAGCGACCGTCCACCGCGGCGACCTCACCGATCGCGTAGATGTCCGGATCGTGGGTGCGGCAACTGCTGTCGACGAGGACACCGCCACGCTCCCCGACCGCGAGATCGGCGTCCCTGGCGAGCTGATCGCGCGGCCGCACTCCGGCGGAAAAGACAAGCAGCGCAGCATCATCGATCGTGCTCTCATCGGAGAGCGTGATGGTCAGGGAACCACTCTCGGCCTGTTCGATGGCGGAAGTCCCCACACCCGTGTGCACGGTGACCCCGAGTTCTTCGACCAGGTTCGCCAGCAACGCACCGCCACCGGCATCGACCTGCAACGGCATCAGCCGCGGCGCGAACTCAACGACGTGCGGCTTGAGACCAAGAAGTTTGAGAGCGTTCGCCGCCTCCAGGCCGAGCAGTCCACCACCGACCACAACGGCCGTCGCACCGGCCGGGGCGGCCTCGGCGGCGGCCCGGATCTGATCGAGGTCGGTCAGCGTGCGGTAGACAAAACAGTTCTCCGAGTCCGAACCGGGCACCGGTGGCACAAACGGATACGAACCCGTGGCCAGGACCAACGCATCGAAGACAACGCTCGAATCGTCGTCCAGGACCGCGGTCCGCGCGACCCGATTAATCCGTTTCACCGACCGGCCCAGGAGCAGGGACACCAGCGGGTCACCCGGGTAGGTGTTCCCGTCCAGGGCCAACGCCTGCCGGTCCCACTTGTTCACATAGGACGACAATCCCACCCGATCGTAAGCCGCGGTCGGTTCTTCACACACGACCACGACCCGCCACTGATCTGTGACGTCGCGCTGACGCAGTTCTTGCACAAAACGATGGCCGACCATCCCATGACCAACCACCACAACGGTTTTAGCGGACACCTGGGCCCTCCCTCTCAAGTCTTCTGTCTCTGTCATGCGTCTGCCGTCTTGAGCCATTCACACAAGCCCTCGACAACGGATTCGCAACTGCCACAACCTGTTGTCGCCCGGGTGGCATCGGCCATCGCACCCCTACTCCGGGCACCTTTTCGCCAGGCGTCGGTCAGGTTCTTCTTCGACACGGTGTTGCACCGGCAGATGATCGCGTCGCCGGGCATCTGCGCCGGGCTCGCCGATTCGGTGGCGCCTGCGGTGAGGTGACCGAGCAGCAGCCGCATCCGGTCGCTCGGCACCGGGGCCCCCGAATCGAACAGCTGCGAGATGGTTCCGACCACCTCCGGGTTGCCAAGGAGAACTGCCCCGGCCACACGGTCCTTGCGCACGACCACCTTGGCGTATCGACCCCGATGGGGATCGGACAGTGTCAACACCTCCGCTTCGAGGTCGTTCGGGTCGGTGTCGACCTCACCCATGGACGCCAAATCGATGTCGTGGGCCTTGAGGCGCAGGATCTGCTGTGTGCCCTCATACCCGACCGCGGTGTCGCCGATCAGGTTCTGGGCCACGGTCTCTGCCATCTCCCAGCCCGGCTGCACCAGTCCGTAGACGATGTCGCGGTGCTGGGCGCATTCGCCGATCGCGTACACCGACCGGTCGTTGGTGCGGAGTTCGTCATCGACCACGATCCCGCGATCCACCGACAGCCCGGCATCGGCGGCGACGTCGACGTTGGGGGCGATACCGGCGGTCACGATGACCAGGTCGGCGCCCAGGGTGGAGCCGTCGGTCAGGACCACTTCGCGGCCGGTCTGCGGATCGTCACGGATGGCGCTGACCCGTCCACCGAGCACCACGTCCATCCCGATCTCACGCAGGATCCGGGTCAGAACCGCCCCACCCGCGCTGTCGAGCTGCTTTTCCATCGGATGCGAGCGCGGGTGCACAACCGTCACGGAGGCACCCTGCAGGAGTGCACCGCGGGCGGCCTCGAGGCCGAGTAGACCGCCTCCGACCACCACCACCCGAATGTTGTTGCCGGAGAATGATTCACCGAGCGCGGAGACGATCGCTTCACAGTCTCGCAGGTTGCGGAAGGTGACCACTCCGGGCAGCGTTTTGCCTTCGTCGTCGAGCGCACCGGAGATCGGGGGGATGAATGCGCGGCTACCGGTGGCGAATACGAGCTTGTCGTAGTGGTGGACGGTTCCGTCGCTGCAATGCACCCTCTGATCAGCACGGTCGACCCGTTCGACGCGCACACCGACGTGGGTCTGCAGATTCCGTTCGCTGTACCAGTTCGCGGCACGAATCATGGTGTCGGTGGAGCTGATCCGGCCGGCCACCACATTCGACATCAGGATCCGGTTGTACGCCGCGGTCGGCTCCTCGCCGATGACGACACTGGTGACATGCTCGCCACCGGGGTCGCGCCGGTGCAGTTCCTCCTGCAGGCGCGCACCGGCCATGCCGTTGCCGATGATCAACACACGCTTGGTCATGTGGACTCCGTCGGTTCCATCCGCACGGCGCAGATCTTGAATTCGGGCATCCGACTGGTGGGATCGAGGGCGGGGTTGGTCAGCAGATTGGCGCGTCCGTCGCCGGCATAGTGGAACGGCAGGAACACGGTGTCGGGCCGCAGCGAGTCGATGCACCGGGCCGCGGCAACCACGGAACCTCGGCGCGATGTCAGCCGCACCTGGTCCCCGTGCGCAATCCCCAGCCGCTCGGCGGTGTCCGAGTTGACCTCGACGAACATCGGACCGGCGGCATCGGCCAGCGCCTTCACATGGCGGGTCTGGGCTCCCGACTGGTAGTGGGCCAGAACCCGCCCGGTGGTGCAGATCAGCGGGTAGTCCGAACTCACCGGCTCGGTGGGGCCGTGATGGTCGACGGCCACGAACTTGGCCCGCCCATCGTCGGTGGCGAAGCGCTCCAGGAACATCCGCGGGGTCCCGGGGTGACCGAGTTCCGGGCAGGGCCAGTGGATCGCCTCATCGTTGTCGAGCCGCTCGTAGGTGACGCCCGTGTAGTCGGCCGGACCACCGGCGGAGGCCCGGCGCAGCTCGTCGAAGACCTCGCGTGCATCGGTTTTGAACCGTTCGGCGGGCTGGCCGAGGCGGATTGCCAACTCCGACAGCACTTCCAGTTCGCTACGCGGACCGTCGGGAACCGGGATCGCCCGGCGCCTGCGCAGCACCCGTCCTTCGAGGGAGGTCATCGTTCCCTCTTCTTCTGCCCACTGCAGCACGGGTAGAACAACATCGGCCATCGCCGCTGTCTCCGACATCAGGAAGTCGTTGACCACCAGCATGTCCAGCGACTGCAACCGTTCGACGACGTGGCCTGCCCGCGGCGCCGACACCGCCAGGTTGGCACCGTGAACCATCAGCATCTTCGGACCGTCGGGCCCACCCAGCGATTCGAGCAGCTCGTACGCACTGCGGCCGGGGCCGGGCAGGTCGTCGGGATCGATCCCCCACACTGCGGCGACGTGCGCGCGCGCTGCCGGGTCGGCGATCTTCCGATAGCCAGGAAGCTGGTCGGCCTTCTGGCCGTGCTCGCGACCACCCTGACCGTTTCCTTGACCCGTGATGCAGCCATAGCCACTGCCACGGCGCCCACACAGCCCGAGGACCAGGGACAACCCGATCACCGCACTGACGGTGTCGGTGCCGGTCGAATGCTGTTCGGCACCACGGGCGGTGAGCACGTACGCGCCGGTGCCGCGGTCGCGGGAGCTGGCCAGCAGCGCGACCGTACGCCGCATCGCGCTCACCGGAACGCCGCTGGTCCGCTCGGCGCGTTCGGGCCACCACTGTCCGGCAATTCGCCAGAACTCGTCGAATCCGCTGGTGCGGTCTGCGATGTAGTCCAGATCGGCGTACCCCTCAGTCACCGCGATATGAACCATGCCCAAGACCAGTGGGAGGTCTGTACCGGGTGAGAGCTGCAGGTGCACACCACCATCGGCCACCGCCCGTTCCACCGTCGCCGTCCGACGCGGGTCGGCGACAACCAGGCCGCCTGCGCGGGCGGCCGTCATGAGGTGGCTGACCATCGGGGGCATCGTCTCGGCCACGTTGCCGCCGAGCATCACGATGCACTGCGCAGAACCGATGTCGGCCAACGGGAACGGCAGTCCCCGATCGAGTCCGAACGACTTGATCCCGGCAGCGGCCGCCGAACTCATGCAGAACCGGCCGTTGTAGTCGATGTTCGAGGTCTGCAATGCCACCCGCGCGAACTTGCCGAGTTGGTATGCCTTTTCGTTCGTCAGACTGCCGCCACCGAAGATCCCAACCGCATCGGCACCGTGCTCACGCCGGGTCCGGGCAAAACCCTTGGCGACGATGTCCAGCGCGTTGTCCCACGTTGTCGGCATCAGCTCCCCGTCGACCCGGACGAGTGGCTCGGTGAGCCGGTTCGGGTTGCGCAGGACTTCGGCAGCGGTCCAGCCCTTTTGGCACAGCCCGCCCTTGTTGGTCGGAAACTGCCGCGGGGCGATCTCGGCGTCGGAGGCGTCGGTACCGGTGATGGCCATCGCGCACTGCAGTCCGCAGTACGGGCAATGGGTCCGGGTTCCGACCGACCCGTCGGCGTTGCGGCGCAGCGGAATCGTCTGTGTGCTCACGGCTGCGCCACCGGCGCAACCGGCGCCGGTCCGGCCTGCGGTGCAGGCTCGGAAGAGGCGGCCACAGAGTCGGATTCGTCGACAACCGATCCGACGGCGACAGCTCCCGGGATCTCGATCGAACGCCGTACATAGAACCAATAAGTCATGATGCCTGCGATGATGTAGAACGCCAGGAAGATCACAAAGGCCTGCGTCGCGGACTGGTTGGACTTGTAACTGTCCCGCAAGACCAGGTTGATGGCCACACCACCGAGACCACCGAAGGCACCGGCGATACCGATCAGCGCACCCGACATCGACCGCGACCAGTTTGCCTTGCCCACCTCGTTGAGTCCGGTGTTGATCTTGGATTTGTGCTCCCAGATCGCCGGAATGATCTTGTAGACAGAACCATTCGCGATACCCGAGATGATGAACAGCAGCACGAATCCGATCACGAACGCCGTCAGGGTTCCACCGGTGATCTTCTTGTCGTTGGCGTCCGACAGCGCACTCGCGGCGACCAGGATCGACGCCGCGCCAACCATCGCGGCGAAGCAGTACATCGTGATCTTGCCGCCACCGATCTTGTCGGCGAGCTTTCCACCGTACGGCCTGCTGATCGAACCCAACAGCGGACCGATCCAGGCGATTTGGGCTGCGGCGAGCGCCGGCTTGGCAGCACCAGAGGAGGTGAACGAGATGTTGAGTACCTGACTGAAGGCGAATCCGAAGCCGATGAACGAGCCGAACGTGCCGACGTACAGGATCGAGATGATCCAGGTGTCACGGTATTTCAGGGTTTCCAGCATCGCCTTGCCGCTGGAGGTCTGGTGGTCGAGGTTGTCCATGTAGATCGCGGCACCGATACCGGCCAGCGCCAGCAGCACCAGGTAGATCGCACAGACGATCTCGGGTTGATCAGCGGCGAGCCAGATCACCAACAGGCCGACGAGCTGGATGGCAGGCACACCGATGTTGCCGCCGCCCGCGTTGAGTCCGAGGGCCCAGCCCTTGAGTCGTTGCGGGTAGAAGGCGTTGATGTTGGTCATGGAGGACGCGAAGTTACCGCCACCGAAACCGGTGAGTGCGGCCACGAAGAGGAACCAGCCGAATCCGAACTCACCGGGGTTCATCATCAACATCAATGTGAGGCCGGTGGGGATCATCAGGACGAACGCCGAGAAGATCGCCCAGTTACGACCGCCGAAGATGGCGGTTGCCTGGGTGTACGGAATGCGCAGGCACGAACCGACAAACGTGGCGGTGGCGCCGATGACGAACTTCTGGTCGAGGGAGATGCCGTATTCGGGGCCCATCAGCAGGGCGAGGGCGGAGAACATCGACCAGATCGAGAAGCCGACGTGTTCACAGATGATGGACCAGACAAGGTTCCGTTTGGCGATGGCGGCGTTGCCTTTGTCCCACGCCTGCACGTCCTCTGGATCCCAGTCGGTGATGTAGTGCTTTCGCTTGGTGGCCTTGGCAGTCACGTCGAGCCCCTCCTCGTATGTCCGGGTGAGTTACCGGATGACTTGAAGAGACCGTAGAAAATTGGTGTTGCCGCAGTTTTGCAACCAGTGACCGAACAGTCACAGTGTTCTCACAACTCACCCCACCAGAACGTGAGAAGTGTTCACCAACAGGACCGAAAAGCGCATTCAACTGCGCCAAAACGCCTGATCAGCGGTACTAAACGAGGAATCTGACGATGTCGGAGACCCGCTTCAGACCGGGCAGTGCGCCAGAAGTCGACCGTGGGTGCAGCGCGTGAACAGCCAGTCTGAACATGACCGCACGCAACATCATCTGCGGCCATTCGGGCGTATCCGCCCAGCGTTCGACGAGTCCGTCGTCGGCACCACCCCAGGCCAGGGCATCGACCACAACGACCGCCGAAGCCCATGCGGCCGGTCGCCAGTACGGGGTGATGTCGGTGATACCCGGTGCGGCGGCGCCTGCGAACAGGACTGTGCCGAACAGGTCGCCGTGCACGAGTTGCGACGGCGATTCCACATTCTTACGCAGAGTGGACAGGGTCTGGAGCATCGCGAGGCTGGTCACGCCGTCGGGTGAGGTCGGGTCCCCCATCCCGGCGGCCCGTGCCGATCGCATCGGGACGTCATCCCAGGCAGCCCGATCAGAGGCGGTGAACACGTCGACGTCGCTGAACGGCGGCGCCGGCGGCTGCATCAGGAAGCGGGGGCGCTCCAGCTCTGCGGTGGCCTCATGGAGACGGTCGGCAAGCGAGACGACCTCATCGAAGCGGGGTTCGGGTGTTCCGGCGAGATAGGTATCGGCCCGCCACCCCGAGACGACATAGCGACCGTCGGACGAACGGACCGGCCGGGCTATCCGAACACCATCGACGTAGAGCGACTCCCGGACCTTCGCGGACCAGGCGGCCCGGGCGTGATCGGGCACCAGCGACAGGACCGTCTCACCGATCCGCCAGCCACCTTCCCAACCGTCGCCCAATGCCACCACGGGCTGCTGCGTCAACCCGAAGGTCTTGAGGACATGCTCGGGCGGCTCGACGGAGGTCAAGTCAGAGATCACGGGGCCAACGTTACCGGCGTGACCGCGAGAATCACCGCAGGACGTCCGGGTGTCGCCGCGCTCGAGCGCGGCGGCACCTCAGTGGACGGGCCGAGACGTCAGTAGACCGGCAGCGCGGGGTCAACTTGCTTGGCCCAGGCGGTGATCCCACCCTGCAGATGTGTGGCGTCGGCGAAACCGGCCTTCTTGACCGCGGCCAGCGCCTCGGCAGACCGGATCCCGGTTTTGCAGTACAGAACCGCGGGTCGATCCTGCGGCAGCTTGGACAGGCCCACGCCGGACTCGATGTCGCCCTTCGGGATCAGGGTGGCACCTTCGATCTTGACGATCTCCCACTCCACCGGCTCACGGACATCGATCAGGGCGATCTTCTCGCCGGAATCCAGACGCTGCTTGAGTTCGACTGCGGTCAGGGTCGAGCCCTTGGCCGCCGACACCCCGTCGTCCGAGACCACACCGCAGAACGCGTCGTAGTCGATCAGTTCGGTGATCTTCGGCGCCTCGGGATCTTTGCGCAGGTTGATGGTTCGATAGCGCATGTCGAGTGCGTCGTACACCATCAGCCGGCCGAGCAGCGTCTCGCCGATACCGGTGATCAGCTTGATTGCCTCGGTACCCATGATCGAACCGATCGAGGCACAGAGGATGCCCAGCACACCACCTTCGGCGCACGACGGCACCATCCCCGGCGGCGGTGGCTCCGGGTACAGGTCGCGATAGTTGAGGCCGAGCCCGTCCGGCGCATCCTCCCAGAACACCGAGGCCTGGCCTTCGAAGCGATAGATCGAACCCCAGACATACGGCTTGCCCGCCAGAACGGCGGCGTCGTTGACGAGGTAACGGGTGGCGAAGTTGTCGGTGCCGTCGACGATCAGGTCGTATTGCTCGAAGAGCTCCACGGCGTTGCTGTTGTCGAGCCGGAACTTGTGGGTGTGCACCGTCACGTTGGGGTTGATCTCGAGGATCGAGTCCTTCGCCGAATCGGCCTTGGGCCTGCCCACGTCGGACTGCCCGTGGATGACCTGACGCTGCAGGTTGGATTCGTCGACCTCATCGAACTCGACGATCCCGATGGTGCCGACTCCGGCGGCCGCCAGATACAGCAATGCTGGCGATCCCAGCCCACCGGCACCGATGACCAACACCTTCGCGTTCTTCAGGCGTTTCTGTCCGTCGACACCGATGTCGGGAATGATCAGGTGCCTGCTGTAGCGGGACACCTCTTCGCGGGTCAGCTCTGCGGCGGGCTCAACCAACGGCGGCAACTGTGACACGAGGTCTCCTCACGATCAACGCAACACGCGATGGCCTCGCAGCGGCCACCTGCCCTGTTGCTCTATCTAATAACGAGCGGACGGGGGCGAAGATTCCACGCGGTCAATTCACCGCGGATCTCCGCTCACCGCTCGGGGAAAGGCCAGGGGTTGGGCCGGCAGACGTAGCTCCGGTCGGCCTTCATGTCCGGGTCCAAGGCCATGATCTCGCTGTTGGCGGTTCCGAAGGTCTGTTGCATCATCACCGGGGCGAGTCCGCCGTTGACCTTGCACGGCTCGTGACCGACGAACCCGATCGAGTGGCCGATCTCATGATTGATCAAGTACTGCCGGTAACCGAGATCGTCGCCCTGATACGACAACGCGCCGCGAACCCAGCGGGCCTCGTTGAGGGTCACCCGGCCCTCCGGCGGGTAGTAGCAGGACGATTCGAGTTTGATCTCGTAGCCGCACAGCTCCCGGGTGGTCACCGGCGAGGTCAGCGTGACCCGGAAGTCCGGCGTGCCCTCGTCGATCCGCCGGAACGTGAACTGCCCGTCGCCGATCCAGCTCTTCGGATTGGCCAGGGTGGCGTCGACCAACTTGGCGTACGTCGGGTCGCCACCGTAGTCGCTGGAGTTGAGTCCGTTCTCCACCTCGATGGTGTACGTGTACTCCTGGCCACCGGTACCGATCAGCGGCGTGGTCCCACGGACGATTCGATAGGTGCGGTCGCCGCTTTCGGTGAAGGGGCCGCCTTCCGGAAGCGTGCCTGCGGGGAGCTGATCTGCCTGGACCTCGGCCGGTGGTGCACCGATCGCGGTGGTCACGCTTTTGACGTCGGTGTTGCGGGCCGCGTCGGGATCGGAATCGGCGGTGGTCGTGACCGGCGAATCGCCCTGCTCCGACTGCACGGTGAGCACGATCATCACGATCGTGAGCACCACCAGAACCGGGATCGCGTATGCACGCCAGCCATATGTGGTGACGAAACGTCCCACCGCGCTCTGCTTCTTACGATCTGTGTCACGTTCTGCGCGTTGCCTGCCGGGATCACCGGTCGGATCCCAGCGGGCCCGGAGCGGCTGATCCGGGGCGGGACGTCCCGATGACACCGGAGGATGGATGTCCGTGCGCTGATTCGCCAGCCGCGCGTCTGCCTCGGCCTCGGCGCGGGCAAGCCGGCGGGCCCTCTCGGCGGCGCGTCGGGCCTGGTCGGAATGTTCGTTTCCGTCCGCGACTGCTGTTCGACGGCCAGATGATCGACGACTCGCGGTCTCGTCACCCTGGCCGGAGCGGTCCGAGGTCACCCGCGGCGAACGTCGCGTCCCTCTGGTCCCCGAGCCTCCCGCATCAGTCACCGTTCAACCTTCTCACAGGCATCCCCGAATCAGCTGTAGGCAACCACCGGTGGCGGCCCGCCAGGACAGATATACCCTCGATCCATGGATGAATCGGTCGCAGCGGGCACTGGAGTGAAGGCGAGCTCCGCCAATGCTGGACGCCGGAGCGTCCGGATGCCACGCAGCGCACGCAGACTGCAGTTGATGGATGCCGCCAGCGAGATCTTTGTCGAACGCGGCTACCACTCGGCAGGTATGGACGAGATCGCAGTACACGCCGGGGTCAGCAAACCCGTTCTCTACCAACACTTCCCGAGCAAACTGGACCTCTATCTCGCAGTCCTGGATCTGCACGCCGAGTCAATGGTCAACCGGGTCACCGCAGCACTGCTGACCTCCACGAACAACCGGCACCGTGTCCGATCTGCAGTGGAGGCGTTTTTTGACTTCATCGATGAGGACAACCAGGGATATCGGCTGATCTTCCAGTCGGATGCTCTCGATCCGGCGGCTATCCGTCGCGTCGAAGGTGCGACCGAGGCTTGTGTCGACGCCGTATACGGACTGGTGATGCACGATTCGGGACTCGATCCGCACCGATCCCGGATGCTCGCGGCGGGACTGGTGGGTCTGAGTCAGGTCAATGCCCGCCACTGGCTCGATGCCAAGCGGCCGATGACCAAAGAAGAAGCCATCGACATCACCGTCACCATGTTGTGGGGCGGACTCGCCCGCGTGCCGATGCAGCACGCGAACGACTCCGAACTGGACCCCGAGGCCTAAAGCAGGCCCGACTAGATGGCGCCGAACCCGACCTTGCGGGATTCGGAGGTGCCGACCTCGATATAAGCGATCTTGGTGACCGGGATCAGGTACCGCGCACCCTTGTCGTCCTCCAGGCGCAGGAGCTGATCGCTTCCCGACAATGCGGCCTCGACCGCGGCATGGGCTTCGTCGCTGCTCTGGTCGATGTGCACAACCAGCTCTCGCGTGCTGTCGGTGATACCGATCTTCACATCAACGGCCACAGATATCCTCCATAGATCTTCGGCGGTGTATTTCCTACGGTTGTGAATCTATCCCGCAACCCGGCCGGACCGGCATTCAGGCCGACGACCGCGAGGCGAGCCATGTCCTGTCGAAACCAAGGGTCCTGGCGCGACCGGGTCTGATTCTCATGCCAGGCCCATGTCGGCCATCCGGCGCGCGTGACGCTCCTGGATCGAATCGAAGAAGCCGGCGATTCCGTTGAGGTCGGTCTCGACGGAGAAGAGCAGCTCTGTCAGATCCTCCTGCCCGGCGAGGACGTACTGGGTCTGGGTGATCGCTTCACCGAGCAGCCGGCGTCCCCACAACGTCAGCGGCGATTTCAGATTCGGGTCGGCGGCAACGGCGTCGCGGATCGCGTCCACGGCAAAGTCCGAATGCCCGGTCTCCGCCATCACCGCACGGACGACAGCCTCGGCATCCGACGGCAACGTACCGGCGATCTCGAGGTAGAAGTCGGCTGCCAGCCCGTCACCGACATACACCTTGACCAGCGATTCCTCCCACGTACTCGGCACCGTCGAGGCGTGGTAGCGGTCGAGCACCTCCTCGTACGCGGCGATCAACCGATAGACATCGGCCCCGCGGCGCAGCAGTTCGTTCTGAAGCGTTTCGAAGTGCGACATCTCCGCCGCGGCCATGCTCGCCATGGCCACCCGGCCCCGGGCACCCGGAGCCATCAGGGCCTCGGACGTGAGGCGATAGAACGCGGCCAATTCGCCGCACGCCAGCACACCAAAGAGCTCGGTGATTCCGGGATGATCGGCCGAAACCGAGGTCGAGACCGCGGCTGCCGGCGGTTCGGTTTGTGAACCAGAAGACATGCGTTCGAGTGTAGTGCGCCCGCCCACCGGCGTTTTGCCGGAGCATTCCCCGAGAGCGTCGATTCTTCGAGACCGTCAAACGACACGTACACTGCCAGAGGTGAGTCATGCTCAACGCTGACTTGCACCGAATTTGTGCGCGCACCGACGGCGGCCCGATGTCGATCGGGCCCGATTTAGCCAGATACCGGTTGCCAGAGTCCTCGGTTGTTCGAGGCCGGAATGCTGACCTGTTTGGTTGAACCCTTGCAGTGCGCGCGGGAGCACATTGCGAAAGGCAATCAACTGAACATCGAAAATGACACCCAGAACCCCGTACTCGACGTCGCTGAAGAAGAGCACGTCATCGTCGCGGAGGACCACGTCTCCCCCACGTTCGCCGAACTCGGCGTCCGCAAGGAGATCGTCGACGCACTTGCCGCCGACGGAAAAGTAAACACGTTCGCGATCCAGGAACTGACCTTGCCGCTGGCAATGGCCGGCGACGACCTGATCGGCCAGGCCCGAACCGGCATGGGCAAGACCCTCGGCTTCGGCGTGCCGCTGCTGCAGCGCGTCTCGCAGGCCAAGGCCGAGGCCGGCGAACCCGGGATCTGGAAGCTCGACGGCACCCCCCGGGCACTGATCATCGTGCCGACCCGCGAACTCTGCATCCAGGTCACCGATGACCTCGAAATCGCGGCCAAAGGTCTGCACGTCGACACCGTCGACGGTCAGAACCGGCCGATCCGCCTACTCTCGATCTTCGGCGGGCGCCCGTTCGAGCATCAGATCAGCGAGCTGAAGATCGGCATCGACGTCGTTGTCGGCACCCCCGGCCGCCTGCTCGACCTCGCCCGCCAGGGCCATCTGATCCTGGGCAAGGTGCAGATACTCGTCCTCGACGAAGCCGACGAGATGCTCGACCTCGGCTTCCTGCCGGACATCGAACGCCTCATGAGTTCGCTGCCCGATGCCCGCCAGACCATGCTGTTCTCGGCAACCATGCCCGGACCGATCGTCACCCTGGCCCGCACGTTCCTCACGAAGCCGACCCACATCCGGGCCGAGCACGCGAACGACTCGGCCATCCATGATCGCACCGCCCAGTACGTCTACCGGGCCCACGCGATGGACAAAGCCGAACTCGTCGCCCGCATCCTGCAGGCCGAAGGTCGCGGCGCCACAATGATTTTCACGCGGACCAAGCGGACCGCACAGAAAGTCGCCGACGATCTCGCCGAGCGCGGATTCGCCGTCGGCGCCGTCCACGGTGACCTCGGCCAGGTAGCCCGCGAGAAGGCTCTGACCGCCTTCCGTGAGGGTCGTGTCGACGTGCTGGTCGCCACCGACGTCGCCGCCCGCGGCATCGACATCGATGACGTCACCCACGTGATCAACTACCAGTGCCCCGATGACGAGAAGACCTACGTGCACCGGATCGGGCGTACCGGCCGCGCCGGACGCACCGGCATCGCGATCACGCTGGTCGACTGGGACGAGCTCCATCGCTGGGAGATGATCAGCAAGGCGCTCGATCTCGGCATGGACGAGCCGGCCGAAACCTATTCCAGCTCACCGCATCTGCGCGAACAGCTGGGCATCCCGGAGTCGGCGACCGGACGTGTCGGTTCCGCCAAACCCGCCCGTGAAGAACGCGCGCCGCGTTCGGGTGGACGCTCATCTGACGACGAGAAGCGTGTGGTCGCAGGACGTCGGGACGCGACCAAGCGCCCGTCTCGCCAGCGTCGGCGCACCCGTGCCGGAGATGGCGACGGTGCGGGTGTCGACCCGGCCGTGGCTGTTGCCGCAGAGGCCACCCCGGCGACCGACACCGCTGCGACCGACACCCCGGCGGCCACGCCTGCCGGTGGTGCAGAGACCAGCGATCGTCCCCGTCGTCGACGTCGTCGCCGGTCGAGCGCCGGCAGCAACACCGACGCCGGCGACACCGCGGGTAACGCTTCGGAGTAGCTGACGGTGCTCAGGCCGCAGCGGCGGACACCGCTCGACATCGTGGTGGTTGTTGTGCTGGTTCTGGTGGTCGCGGCTTCGGCTGTGGCCATCTGGGCAACCAGTTCGGCAAAGAACACCGAGTCGGATCCGGCAGTGGTGGCCGCACCTCCGGTCGCGGAGGCCACTGCGGTTCCGAGCGGGTTCACCGAGGCCTGGCGCGCCACGAGCTCGGCCACCCCCACACCGGTCGCGATCGGCGGGGTGGTGGTGACCGGAGACGACGGAGCCGTGGTCGGTCACGACCCTTCCACCGGTGCCGCGCTCTGGTCGTACACCCGCGACCTGCCGCTGTGCACGGTCACCGGGTGGGACGCCGGGGGCCGCGACTACGCCCTCGCGATCTATCGCAATGACCGCGGTTGCAGTGAGGTGACAGCACTCGATGCCGCCACCGGCAAACGCGCCTCGTCGCGGAGCAGCGACGCGGACAATTCCCTCGACGTCAGTATCGACCGTGATTATGTTGTCGCCCAAGGTGATACGCGCCTAGAGGTTTGGCGCACCGACCTTGTCCGCACGATTGAGTACGGCCGTGTCGACGCCCCGGTGAACCCCGAAACGCAACCCCGATCGGGTTGCGAGTTCGTCTCCAGCGGGATCGGCGCTTCACGCCTGGCGGTCATCGAACGCTGCGGCATCGAACCCGGTTATCGCCTGACCATTCTCGGCGCGACGCTCGACAGCGAAGAGAAGCTCGAAGAGTTCGCGTCGACGATCATCACGGGCGAACTGGGCACCCCGCCGAGAATTGTTGCCGTCAATCAGACCGGCGTGGCCATCTATCTGTCGTCACCGAACCCCATGCTCGAAACCTATGGAATCGACGGGACGATCAAGAACCGCACCACCGTCCTCGGCGAAGCGGTCGGCATCGAGAGCAAGCCCATCACCAGCGGTGACGTGATCACATTCTGGACGGGCAAGGCGACGGTGGTGATCGATCCCGACACCCTCGCCGCCCGGTTCCAGGTACCCGAAACACTGGGTCCCGGCGTTGTCATGGCCGGGTCGCTGCTGCTGCCGAGCGCCACCGGCATCAGCGAACACAGCCTCACCGACGGCCAGCCGATCGGTTCGATACCGGTGCAGCGCAACGGATACACCGGCGGGATCATCACACTTGCCGACAGCGGCGATCACGTTGTGCAGCAATGGGACTCCACCGTGTCCGTGCTGGCACCGACGGGCTGACCCCAGACGCCATCCCGGCACCGGTGTGGCGACGCCTGCGTCAGATCGCTTCGAAGGTCTTCAGCTCTGCGTCTTCGGTCCAGTGGTTCCAGAGATTGTCGGCCAGATCTCGATATGCCTGCGCGCCCTTGCTCTTTCGGCCGGCAAGCAGACTGACACCCGAAGCCGACGCCTCCGCGAAACGGACCGTGCGTGGTATCGGCGGTGCCAGAACGGGCAGATCGTAGCGGTCCGCGACATCGGCGATGACGTCGCGACTGTGGGTGGTTCGGGCGTCGTAGAGGGTGGGCAGGGCGCCGAGCAACTTCAGGTCGGGGTTGGTGATCTGCTGCACCTCCGTGACCGTGCGCAGCAGCTGCCCCACCCCCCGGTGGGCCAGCGTCTCGCACTGCAACGGCACGATCACCTCGTCAGCGGCGGTCAGCCCGTTGAGCGTGAGAACCCCGAGCGAGGGCGGGCAGTCGATGATGATGACGTCGTAGTCTTCTTCAACAGTCTTGAGAGCGCGTTTGAGCGCGTACTCGCGGCCCGGGCGCATGAGCAGCAACGCTTCGGCGCCCGCGAGGTCGATGGTGGCCGGAAGCAGTGTCACATTGTCATCGGTGTCGAGCAGGACTTCGGCGAGGGTCCCCTCCCCCAGCAGTACATCGTGTATCGAGATCGTCAGCTTGTCCGGGTCGTGACCCATCGAAAAGGTAAGGCAGCCTTGCGGATCGAGATCCACAACCAGAACCGACAACCCCTTGGCTGCCAACGCCGCGCCCAGCGAGACGACCGTCGTCGTCTTCGCGACGCCCCCCTTTTGATTGGCCACCGCAAGAACTTTGCTCATTGCTGACTCCCTCCAAGTCGAGCATGCCGAACGCTCTACCGCAGTTTGCTTTCCTTGACCCTATGCGCAGGCAGTGCAGAATGTCTGGGGTGAGCACCATGAACTCGGCAATCCACCGATTGATTCTCATCCGTCACGGCGAAACCGAGTGGTCGAAGGTGGGAAAACACACCGGAACCAGCGACATCCCGCTGACGCCTTTCGGTGAGAAGCAGGCGGCGAGCCTGCGCAAACCGCTCGACGACCTACTGCTGACCGACCCCCTGGTGCTGTCGTCGCCGCGAATACGGGCCATCCACACCGCCGAACTGGCCGGATTGCGCATCTCGCACACCGACGAGAAGTTCTCCGAATGGGACTACGGCATCTACGAGGGCCTGACCACACCGCAGATCCGGGAGACCGAGCCGGGCTGGACGGTGTGGTCCCGCGGCGGGCACGGCGGTGAATCACCCGAGCAGATGAGCGACCGGATGGATGCGGTGATCGCCGATCTACTCGACGATCTACTCACCCGATCGGTTGTCCTCATCGGGCACGGGCACCTGTCGAGGGCGTTGCTGGCCCGCTGGATCGGCGCACCCGTACATTTCGGCGCCCACTTTGCGATGTTGCCCGCCTCGATCGCCGTCCTCGGTTTCGACGGCGAGACCCGGCAGATCCAATCTCTGGGCGTCACCGGATATCGCAGCGCCGACTACGTCGACGCCGGCCGACCGGCACATGTACGCACGGGGCACTGATACCGGCGCCGACTCCGCGTCCTGGGTTACGAGATCGGCGCTGCGGCCGAAGCCAGGAGATCCTCGGCGACGACATCCCAATCGGTGTCGTGGCCAGATCTTCGGCGGCCACGGTGCTTCAGCGACGCTTTTTCTTGCGCCGCTCGAAGGTCTTCGCAACGGGCCTGGGTTCGACGTCCGCTTCGTCTTCGTCACCCGGGTTGATCGCATAGGCCTGCGCAAACCACTTCATCGAACTCGGGCTGAACAGGAAGTACAGTGCGATCACAAGAATGACCAGCACCGGCGTACCGATGATCGGAAGCTCACTGTCCGTTATCAAGGCATATGCCACAGGCACGAGCAGCACCTGGGTCATCACCGCGATCGCCCGGCCCCAGCGGCGACCGGTCAGCAGCGCGATGCCGCCGGCCATGACACCACCGCCGAGGATCGCGAACCAGGCCGCGGTGCCGTAGCCGCTGATGTAGTCGCCGTCTTCATGACCCATCAACTCCCGGACAACCATGTAGATCGCGGCCGCGACGCCAAGCGCGCCTTCGAGTGCGACTATCGCGCCGGCTCGACGAACATTGATCGGTGGAGTGGATTCAGACACCTGGCCAGCCTAATGGTCGTTCCGCGCGAGGCGCTGCCAGGTCCTTCCCGGCACCGTGACCGGCTCGAAGGGCCAGATCGACCCTTCTGGCACTAGGCTCAGTTCTCGTGCGCGCGATGCTGATCGTCAATCCCTTTGCCACCTCGACCACCGAGGCCGGCCGGGACGCGCTGCTACATACCCTCTCCGCATCGCTGCGCCGCCCGGGTGGAGACGGCCAAACAGTCGATGTCCGGGTCGAACACACCACTCACCGCGGTCACGCCGGGGAACTCGCCGCGCTGGCCCGCGCCGAGCGATACGACGTGGTGGTGGTTCACGGCGGTGACGGCAGCGTCAACGAAGTGGTCAACGGGCTGCTCGATCCCCCGTCCGCGCCCGAGAGTGGCAATCCCTCCCCGGCACTGGCCGTGGTCCCCGGCGGCAGCGCCAACGTATTCGCGCGCGCACTGGGTATCGACGCCGATCCGCTCAAGGCCACCGGACAGCTCGTCGAGCTCCTCTCGACCGGGCAGCGCCGTCGAGTCAGCTTGGGGCACACCGACAATAGGTGGTTCCTGTTCAACGCCGGACTCGGTGTCGATGCCCGGGTGGTGAAGTCCATCGAGGAGCAGCGCAGCGCTGGACGGCGTGCGACCTCCACCCGTTACCTGTGGACCGCGGTGCGGACGTTCATCGGTGCAGCGCGGAGCAAGCCCACGTTGACCGTCACCATCCCCGACGCCACGCCCCTCGAGGGCGCCCATTTCGCCTTCATCTCGAACTCCAGCCCCTGGACATATCTCGGTACCCGGCCGATCGAAACCAATCCGGACACCAGTTTCGATGGCCGACTCGGCGTATTCGCCTCGACGTCGATGGCCCCGATCCGCAATCTGCCCTTGGTCCGTCAATTGCTGTCGGCGAAGGCAAGACCGCACGCCAAGCACCTATTGCGCGCCGACGATGTCGAATATGTCGAGATTCACAGCTCCGAACCCATCGACATGCAGATGGATGGCGAATACCTTGGCACCCGGACGGCGCTGAGGTTTGGCTGCCGTCCAGCGGTGCTAGAGGTTATATCTCCCAAATCGTGAAGTTACGATCCTACGAAGTAAGAGAGATCCAGGTCACATCTACATTCGTATGTGATTCTCAGGATAAGTTCGCCGCACAGTAGTACAACGGTGTAAGGGCATATAGAGGCACCCCCTACACAGTGATGTTGCCCACGTGTTAAGGGAACATCATTGACATCATCTGGATTCGTGAAAGTATTCACAAGCAACAGTGCGGAAACAAAACCTACGCACAAATGAACAGACGGTTACGAGCGGCGCATAGAAGCGCCTGAAGGAGCAGTGGGATGGACTGGCGTCACAACGCAATTTGTCGCGACGAGGATCCGGAGCTGTTTTTCCCGGTGGGAAACAGTGGACCGGCCATCGCGCAAATTGCTGATGCGAAGCTCGTCTGCAACCGCTGCCCGGTTACAGCAGATTGCCTCACGTGGGCTCTGGAGTCGGGACAGGATGCAGGCGTCTGGGGCGGAATGAGCGAAGACGAGCGACGCGCACTGAAGCGGCGTAATGCCCGCAGCCGCACTCGCAGCTCGGTCTAGACCCCAGAAATCTGGGTGGTCGCGGCCAAGCGACCACCTCGACGACAAACCAACCCGGTGGCATCAAGCCACCGGGTTTGTGTTGTCTATGGGCACGGGGTGTCACAGGTCACGAATTCTGATGCGGTACAGATTATTTCGACAAAGCATCCGGGGCTGACCCGTGTCCCGTCACAAACAGTTCGGCGCACCGACCACGCAGAATCCGTTCTCCCGTCGGGTCTTTCAACCCAGCGGGACGGTGAGGATCGCGTCGGTGCCACCGGTGGCACCCGGGCGCAGTTCGAGTTCACCGGCCAGCTCGATCCGCACCAACGTGTGAACGATCTGCAGGCCCAGCCGATCGGATTGCCGCGGATCGAAGTCCGGGTCGATGCCGACTCCGTTGTCCTGCACGGTGATCACGAGTTCCCTTGTGCTCCTGAATGTGTCGATCAACACTCGACCTGATTGTTCTGGCGCAAAGCCGTGTTCGACGGCGTTCTGGATCAATTCGGTGAGCACCATCACCACCGGCATCGCCAGATCAGACTTGAGCACCCCGATTTTGCCGATTCGTCGCACGGTGACCGCAGTGCCGCCCGATGCCACGTCGGCCATCACGGGCACCAACTGGTCGATGACCACGTCGAGATCGACTTCCTCATCCACACTGCCCGAAAGCAGTTCGTGCACAAGGGCGATGGCTGCAACCCGCCTGACCGCCTCCCCCAAGGCCTGTCGGGCTTCATCATTGGTGGTGCGCCGCGCCTGCAGACGCAGCAGCGCGGACACACTCTGCAGATTGTTCTTGACGCGATGGTGGATCTCGCGGATCGTGGCGTCCTTGCTGATCAATGCGAGGTCGCGACGCTTCACCTCGGTGACGTCGCGCACCAGGATCACGGCTCCGACGAGTTCACCACGCGGTCGCAGGGGTACCGCCCGGATCAGGACGGTCGCGCGGCGGGCATCGGCCTCGATCCGCATCCCCGTTTCACCCTCGACCGCCGCCCGCAACATGGCGGCGGCTTCCTCGGACTCGAACGGATCGCTGAGCAGACTGACCGTCACCTCGGCGAGGTCGTTGCCGCTGAGCTCGGACGTCCAGCCCATGCGGTGATACGCCGACAGCGCGTTGGGGCTGGCGTATTGCACAACCCCACGCTCATCGACCCGGATGAAACCGTCGCCGGCCCGAGGTGTCGACAGTCCCCTCGGGTTGCCCTCGTTCTGAGGAAACGTCCCTTCGGACACCATCTGACACAGGTCGTACGCGCAGTCCTGGTAGGCGAGTTCCAGAGGGGACGGCATCCGCGGCTGGGTCAGATTGATCGCGCGAGCGAGGACCGCGACCACCGCACCCTCGAAACGAACGGGTACGGCTTCACGCCTGATCGCCACGGAACCGACCCACGTCGGATCTTCTTCGCGAAGGATTCGGCCATGCCCGAGGGATCCGAAGACCTGCGGGTTGTCTGCCTCTGAGATCAACGTGCCCACGCCATCGGCGGGGAAGACTGTAGGTGCGGTGTTGGGTCGACATTGGGCCACACAAACCATCTGGGGACCGGGAACGCCGGGCTCTCCATCAGCCGCATGCTGCGACAACACCCACATCTGGAAATCTGCGAACGACAGGTCGGCAAGCAATTGCCATTCGGCCACCACACGTTGCAGGTGTCCGCCTGCGGAGCCGGACAGTTCTGTGTGTTCCGCGAGCAACTCCGAAAGAGTCGACATCAGTGCCGAGCCCGTCTATCCGCCAAATGTCCCAGCGTCAGTTGTCGATGACCGCGATGAGGTCACCGGCCTGGATCACGTCTCCGACCTTGACCTTGACCACTGTGATCGTGCCTGCTTCTTCGGCCAGCACCGGGATCTCCATCTTCATGGACTCCAGCAAGACGAGCGTGTCACCGACTTCAACGGTCTGACCGGTACTGACAACCACCTCGAGAACGCTTGCAACGATTTCCGCCACAACTTCTTCTGCCATCGCCATCCTCCAGGTGTTCGGTTACGCCGGGTATCAACCTAGCGCAGCACCTTGCGCCCGGGCGATTCTGATCAACCGCCACACTCGTGTCACAATGGAGCGCTGTCGAAAGGAGACTGCCATGGGAAAGCGTGGACGCAAGAAGCGGGCTCGCAAGAAGAATGCGGCCAACCACGGCAAGCGCCCCAACGCCTGAGCGTTGAGGCCCTTACCGGGTTTGGATCCCTGGCAGATTCGTAAGTGAGGTTCTATCCCCGCGTTTCGCGGACGATGACCGTCTTTCGAATCTCCAGGGTCAACCGTTCCCGCAGTCCTTTGGGCGCCTGATCTCCGCCGCATTTGCGGCTCACCAGGGACTTCAATTGCTGCTCGATGCCGTAGTGCTCGAGGCACGGCGTGCAACCATCCAGATGTGACTGCAAGCGGGCTCGCGCATGCTGGTCACACTCGTTGTCAAGCAACAGCCAGACATCGGCGATGACCGCCGAGCAGTCGAGCTGCTGGGCCTCATCAAATTCTTGTTCGGCGTTCGACCCGCCGGCTACTTCTCCGGTACTCATCCGGCGACCTCCTGTTTGTGGCCGGATTGGCCATCGGCCGACCGGCCGGAAGTTCCTCTGTTGAATCCACGCTCGCGAGCCACGTCGCCGAGCAGTTCTCGCAGCTGTTTGCGGCCACGATGCAGTCGCGACATCACGGTCCCGATCGGGGTGTCCATGATCTGGGCGATTTCCTTGTACGGCAATCCCTCGACGTCCGCGTAGTAGACCGCCATCCGGAAATCTTCGGGGAGCGCCTGTAGCGCCGCCTTGATCTCGTCGTCGGGCAGTGCGTCGAGCGCCTCGATCTCCGCGGATCGCAGACCCTGCGACGTGTGCTCGGCCGTGGCGGCCAGCTGCCAGTCGGTGATCTCATCAGTCGGATACTGCGCAGGTTGACGCTGCTTCTTGCGGTACCCGTTGATGTAGGTGTTGGTCAGAATCCGGTATAGCCACGCCTTGAGATTGGTCCCCTCCTTGAACGACTGGAAGGCCGAGAAAGCCTTCACATACGTCTCCTGGACGAGATCCTCGGCATCGGCTGGGTTCCGCGTCATCCGTAGTGCACCGCCATACAACTGATCGAGCAACGGCAATGCATCACGCTCGAACCGCGCATAACGTTCTTCCGATGTCTCTGGGTTGACTTCGGGTGTTTCGGCTTCGGTCACGACAATCCCTTCGAGACCTGCGGGAAAATCAGGTCTGTCGAGCAAGCCTACCGACCCGGGCTGCTGCGAGTTGCTGTACACACCACACCTCCTTCAGCTGAGGTCAACAACGACTCGGAGCGACTTGTTCCAGACCGCATCTCTTTTGCCCACCATGGGCCGATGCTTGCCATCGATCACCCCGGTCTGATCTGAGAGAATCGACAGCCATGGCAGCGACCGCGGCGATCAGCGCTCTCGAAAAGGCCGGGGTACGGCATCAGGTCCACAAATACGAGACCCGATCCGATGGCGACTGGGGTCCCGAAGCCGCCGAACACCTGCGGATATCGATCGGCGCCGAGCCCGAGCAGATCTTCAAGACGCTGGTGATCGACGTCGGTGGCACATTGGCGGTGGCGGTCATCCCGGTACCCGAGCGGCTCTCCCCCAAAGCCGCGGCGAGCGCGCTGGGACTGAGCGGAAAGGCCGTCATGGCCGACCCGGCGGCGGTGGTGCGGGTCACCGGTTATGTCCTCGGCGGGGTTTCTCCGGTCGGGCAGAAGAAACCGCTGCCGACGGTCATCGACGAAACCGTCGACCTGTGGGATTCGGTGTTCTGTAGCGGCGGCAAACGGGGACTGGAGATCGAACTCGCCCCGGCCGACCTGGTCGCCGTCACCGGCGCGGTGGTCGCGGACGTCCTCTCCTGAGGGCGGCGCCTTTAGGACTGCTCTTGCCTGCGACGGTCGTAGCCTTCGCGGGCTTCGAAGACCTCGTCCATGTGTGTCTCGGCCCAGTCCTTCACCCCACGCATCAGCTCTCGGAGCGAAAGACCCAGCTGCGTCAGCGAATAGTCGACTCGCACTGGAACACTCACCGTCACCTCCCGCGTGAGGAGTCCATCGCGTTCAAGGACGATGTCGATGAACTGCACCACCACGGTGCCACCACCGTGGCGACCGCCGTCGCCGATCTGGCCGGCATGCGCTTCGATGCCGTCTTCGACCCGGCCGGGGTCGGTGCCCGGCCGCTGGCTGCTCCGGGCCTGATCCTCAGAGCCACGCCAGCTGACGCAGACGCACCCAGTCGATCGGGCGCTTGGGTGGCCTGACGCCGGGGCGGTTCCGTGGCACGCGAACCCGCAGGGCCTGCGGACTGATCGTGCACCGCACCGGGGTCGAGAGGATGAGCGCCTCCCCGTCGACCCCGACCGGGATCTGCGGCTGGTCGGCGTCGACGACCACTTCGGACCCGGTGTGCTGCGTCAGACCGTGTTGCCGTGTCCGGCGCAGCAGACCCACCGCCTGCAGGGTGCTGCTCACCGACACCACGACGATCCCGAGGGTGCCGGTGTCCAGGCGGGGCCTGCGGCCGAGGCCGGCCAGATCGTGAATCTCGTAGGCGCCGTTGCTGACCAGGACGGCCTGCGGCTCGGTGATGGTCACATCGTCCGTACGGACGAGCAGACGTGGACCGCGGGAGCCGGAGATCAGATCCGGGAGCATCGCCAGCATCGTGCCGGTCTTGTCATCGCGATATGCCGGGCTCTGCACCACCTCGGCATAAGCACCGAAGGACGCGTTGTTGACGAATGTTCTGCCGTTGACCGAGCCGAGGTCGACCCTGACCTCCACCCCATCGGTGAGCGCCTCGAGGCAGGTGGACGGATCGTCGCGGTCCAGGCCGAGGTCGAGCGCGAAGTGGTTGCGGGTTCCGGCGCTGATCACCAGGAACGGCAGGTCGTGTTCGGCCGCGATACCGGCCACCAACGCCTGGGTGCCATCGCCGCCTGCCACCCCGAGCAGGTCGGCGCCGCGCTCGACCGCCTGCCGGGTCAGTGCCGCGATGTCAATCATTTCGGGACCGTCGAGCATGGCCACCTCGACACCCAATGCCTGCGCACGCCTTTGCAATTCGAACTTCTCCACTTTGCCGCCACCCGACCGCGGATTCATCACCACAAACGGATGCTTCGGCGGCGGGACATCACGCTCGGGCATCTTCCAGTCGTCACGGTCGCGGACCAGCGCGGCGCGGGCACAGCCGCCGGCCAGCAGCGCGAGGGCCAGCACCACCAGCACCACCCACAGAAGATGTTCGCTGATGAGGAAGATCAGCAACACGATCGGGATCACGACCGAAATCGCAAGCGCCAGCCACCGGATCCGGCCGCGTACGGCGAGGAACCAGAAGACCGCGGCAAGGCCGATCACCAGCGCACCCACCGTCGCCATGAACACGATCAGGGTCTTGAAGCCGGCGAACACAACCAGCACGACCGCCGCGGCGACCACTGCCGCCAGGGCAGCCCGCGCCAGCCACTGCTCACGAAGGGTCTCGGCATCGACCTTCGGCTCCGGCTTCTCGTGTTCGTGTGCCATTGCGCCCCGTTCAGTTGGGTGTTCGTGGGTATTTCGCCTCGTACTCGCTTTTGGTGATCTCTTGTCGGGCACGACGTTTGCCCCCGATCAGATCTCCGTCGATGCCGTTGGTGGTCAGCAGGTGTCTGCGATAGATGCTCATCAACGCGATCTCGAAGTACACCAGCGGAATGAGCAACAGCGCAATCATTCCGAGGCGATACATCACCGGTCCTGGCACAAACGAGAAGGCGATGAAGATCGGCAGGAACGGCAAGACCCCGCGGATGATGTAGCGGCGCATACATCCCGGACCGGTGACGTCCCGGATCACCCAGTCCCGCATCGAGGCAGGCAGTGGTCGGCCGAGTAGGTACTTGATCACCTGGATTGGGTTGGGACGGACCTTGTCGCCGCTCACACCGGCTCGATGAGATCGGCGCGGTTGTTGCGAACGCTGTTGACATCGGTCGACACCCGATACGGCACCAGTACAGGCTCCGGAAGGGCTTCGAGCAGATCCTTTGCCACCGAGGGCTTTCCGCTCGTGCAGTCGAGCCAGTCGTCACGCAGATCCGGTGTGACGATCACCGGGGTGCGGTCGTGTATGTGGCCGAGCGCGTCGGTTGCCGGACGGGTGATCACCGTGGTGGTCCACAGCCAGCGATCCGGATCATCCTTCGCCTTGCCCGGGTCGGGCCACAGTTCGTAGAGGCCGGCGAATCCCAGAATCGGGGTGTCGGGATCGTGCAGAAAGTAGGGCAACTTCTTTCCTTCCGGGTCCTTCGTCCATTCGAAGAAACCGGCAGCAGGAAGGATGCACCGGCGCCGGGCCGCGGCCGCCTTGAAGGAAGGCTTCTCGGTCAGCGTCTCCGAGCGTGCGTTGATCATCCGGCTGCCGATCCCCGGATCTTTCGCCCAACTCGGAACGAGCCCCCATCGCAGCGCGCGCAACGCTCGGATGACCTCGGGCTCGGCGTCTTCTTGGCTGTCGGGATCGGGGCGCGATGGCCGTTCCAGGATCACCGGCACCGATTGGGTGGGTGCAACGTTGTAGGAAGCGCTCTCGAGTTTGCTTGCGTCGTCCTCCGCCAACGCGGCATCAAATGCCGCAACCAGATCCGAAGTACTCGCCGTTGTTGCATATCGCCCACACATGGCGGTCATTATCCACCCAACCGGCCAGGAGCCACATGAATCGAACCCGCCCCCGGTGGTCACCAGGGGCGGTACGCATCGTTCGAGCTTGTCGGGGTCGATGACTATTGCGCCGCAGCGTCTTGCACAACCGCGATCTGCTTGTTGAGCAAATCGACCAGGAATGCCTCGTCCGAGTTGTTCCAGCTCGCGGCATTCTCACCGGTGAGGGTGATCTGAACGCTCACCGTGGTGCCATCGACGTAAGCACCGGTGGAACGAATCGTGATCGGAACAGTCTGATCACCCACCGTTGCCGTACCCGTACTGATGATGGTTTTGGCCGGAACCGTCGAACCTTCGACGTCCTCCACCGAGTTCTCCATCTCGGCAACAAGCTCGGTGCCGTCGTCGAGCGGGCCCCGCATGGTCATGGCCGGGCAGGCATCGACCTGACTCGCGACGGTCTCGAGGTCGCTGGTCTCGCCCAGGATCACCTGGGTCTCGATGGAGGTGCCGTCTTCCATGTCGAAGTCGACCCGAGCGCGGTCGTAGTCGTCGGTGCCGTCTTCTTCCTCGACGATCGCGGCACAATTGGCCGGTGTGACCTCGGGGTCGCTCGACTTGTCCGCGTCGATGGCGGCCTTGTCGAGGACGACGTACTCGCCGGTGCCCGGGAAGTCCGATTCGGGCAGCATCAGATCTTCGACGCGGACGTCGAGCTGCGCCGCTGTGGCTTCCGCAGAGGTCGACTCCGCGGCACTCGTGGTGGAGTCGGCGCTGTCGTTCGAGTCATCCGAACAGGCCGACAATGTCAAAAGCGCTGCCGCGCAGAGCGCAACGACTGCTCCGCTGCGTGAAAGTCTCATGTTCATGGATCGAACATAGCGACCAAAAAGGCCCCCCGACACCTGTTGTCCGTTAATTGACCGACCGCAGGATCGGCCTGGATCCAGTCCAGGTGAACAGGGGAACAGCGGGTCGCGAGCAACATGAAAGACTGTCTGGGTGACTGCATGGAACGCACCGTTCGCGCCCGACCCGTTACAGGCGACGGTGACGCTGCCCGGGAGCAAGTCGATCACCAACCGCGCACTGGTCCTCGCAGCCCAGGCCGACGGGCCGTCCACCCTGTCCGGAACGCTCCGCAGCCGCGACACCGACCTGATGCTCGAGGCACTTTCCGCCCTCGGGGTCGCTGTCGAGGCCGCCTCGGACGACCCGACAACGGTGACCATCACACCGGCACCGATGCATTCGGCGACCATCGACTGCGGTCTGGCCGGAACTGTCATGCGCTTCGTGCCGCCGATGGCCGCATCAGCCAGTGGGCCAGTACATTTCGACGGTGATGAGCAGGCCCGGTCGCGGCCGCTTCACACCATTCTCGATGCGCTGCGCGACCTCGGCGTCCGGGTCGACGGCAACGCGCTGCCGTTCACCGTCGAAGCCACCGGATCAGTACGCGGCGGAGCCGTCACCATCGATGCGTCGGCTTCCTCACAATTCGTCTCCGGGCTCCTCCTGGCCGGTGCCGGCTTCACCGAAGGCATCACGATCACCCATTCGGGCAAACCCGTCCCGTCGATGCCCCACATCGAGATGACCATCGAGATGCTCGCGGCAGCCGGCGTTGTCGTGGACACCTCGGTCCCCGACCGCTGGCACATCGATCCGGCACCGGTTCACGCGGTGGACTGGCAGATCGAACCCGACCTGTCGAACGCGGCGGCTTTCCTCGCCGCCGCTGCGGTGACCGGCGGAAGCGTCAGCGTCCCACGGTGGCCGAGCGTCACCACGCAGCCAGGAGCCGCGATCGTCGGCATTCTCGAGGCGATGGGCGCTCGCGCCGACCTGACCAACGGGCTGCTCACCGTCACCGGACCCCAAGCGCTGCAAGGTATCACCTGGGATATGAGCGCCATCGGAGAGTTGACCCCGACGGTTGCCGCGATGTGCGCACTGGCCGAGGGCACCTCGACACTGTCCGGTGTGGCACACCTTCGCGGACACGAAACCGACCGTCTTCATGCGCTGCGCACCGAGATCAATCGCCTCGGCGGGGCCTGCCGGGAAACCGACGACGGGCTGATCATCGAGCCGGCACCATTGCACGGCGGCCTCTGGCAGTCGTACGCAGATCACCGGATGGCAACCGCGGGAGCGTTGATCGGGCTGGTCACCAAGGATGTCGATGTCGACGACATCGAGACCACTGCCAAGACCCTGCCCGACTTTCCGGCTATGTGGGCAAGGATGATCAGCGCTTGAGCAAACGGGAGTACGACGAAACCGATGTCCGGGTGCGCCCGGGCCGGAGCAGTCGACCACGCACCAAAACCCGGCCCACCCACGACGACGCGGCCACCGCGATGGTGGTCTCCGTCGACCGGGGCCGTTGGGGTTGTGTACTCCAGGACAACCAGGACATCCGCGTTGTCTGCATGCGGGCCCGTGAACTCGGCCGGACCCCGATCGTCGTCGGCGACGATGTGTCGGTCGTCGGTGACCTGTCGGGTAAACCGGACACCCTGGCCCGGATCGTTCGGGTCGCGCCCCGGCGAACCGTGTTGCGGCGCACTGCAGATGACACCGACCCGTATGAACGGATCGTGGTGGCCAACGCCGATCAACTGCTGATCGTCACAGCCCTGGCCGATCCGCCGCCGCGCACCGGATTTGTCGAACGCGCCTTGGCCGCAGCCTATGTCGGCGGACTGCAACCGGTCCTATGTCTGACGAAGAGCGACCTGGCCGACCCGGAATCATTCCGCTCATCGTTTGCCGACCTGGATCTACCGGTACTCCTCGCCGGTCGTGACGACCCCCTGGAGCCGGCGCAAAAACTCCTCGCGGGCAAGGTCACCGCACTCATCGGCCACAGCGGCGTCGGCAAGTCGACCTTGGTGAATCGTCTTGTGCCCGACGCCTATCGGGCCACGGCAGTGGTGTCCGGTGTCGGCAAGGGACGGCACACGTCCACCCAGTCGGTGGTCCTGCCACTACCCGGTGGCGGGTGGGTGGTGGACACCCCCGGCATCAGATCGTTCGGCCTGGCGCACATCGGTCCCGAAGACGTGATCAAGGCGTTCGACGATCTCAGCGAGACCATCAAGGACTGTCCACGCGGTTGCACCCACCTCGGACCGCCTGCCGATCCCGAGTGCGCCCTCGACTCCCTGACCGGCCAGCACCATCGACGGGCCATGGCCGTACGCGAACTCATCGCCGCGCTCAGCGTCGCCAATCACTG
This sequence comes from Williamsia sp. Y853, assembly GCF_056786495.1. Classification (NCBI taxonomy): domain Bacteria; kingdom Bacillati; phylum Actinomycetota; class Actinomycetes; order Mycobacteriales; family Nocardiaceae; genus Williamsia; species Williamsia sp. Y853. The sequence goes on along the minus strand of NZ_JBXCJC010000001.1, from coordinate 2,118,861 downwards.
GGACTAACCGGCAACCCGGAATCACCTGGTTCGCAAGGTCTTTCGACGCGCTTTGACCTCGGCGATCGCGGTCTTCAAGCCCTCACGCTTGCCTTCGCCCGCCGCCACGATCCGCTTTCCGCGGTCGGCCGCGGCCGCCCGCAGACCGGCGAACTTCTTTTCCGAGGCCGTTTCCGGTGCGTCATCGGCAGTGGCGGTCAGGTACTTGTCCGGCAACGACAGCTTCGCGATCGTCCGGAATGTCTGCCAGTACTGCACCAGGATCGGACCCGTGGTGTACGGCAGGTCGTACTTCTCGCACAACTGCCGAACCCGGACCGAGATGTCGGCGTACCGGTTGGACGGCAGGTCGGGAAAGAGGTGGTGCTCGATCTGGTAGCAGAGGTTGCCACTCATGAACGCCATCGGACGCCCGGCGTTGAAATTCGCTGATCCGAGCATCTGACGCAGGTACCACTGCCCCTGCGTCTCATCGGCAATCGACTCCTCGGTGAACTTCTCTGCACCATCGGGGAAATGGCCGCAGAAGATCACCAGGTAGGCCCAGACGTTGCGGACCAGATTGGCGGTCAGGTTGGCGGTCAGCGTCTTTCGCGCCGCCTTGCCCGACAGCAACGGGAAGATCACAAAATCCTTGGCCATCTGCCGGATGATCTTCTTACCGAAGTCCTTGATCTGGGGAACCGCGATCTCCGCCGGCTTCTTACCCTCCAGATAGTCCTTCAGCTCGATATCATGCAGCCCGATCCCCCACTCGAAGGTCGCGGCCAAGAACAGGTTCGCCACAACCTGATAGGAGTGCTTCGGCTGCCATTCCTCGTCGCGGGTGACCCGCAGCAGTTGGTAGCCGATGTCGTGATCCATGTCCATCACGTTGGTGTACTTGTGATGAATGTAGTTGTGGGAGTGCTTCCAGTGGCCCGAATAACACACCATGTCCCATTCCCAGGACGTGGAGTGGACCTCGGGATCATTCATCCAATCCCACTGGCCATGCATGATGTTGTGGCCGAGTTCCATGTTCTCGATGATCTTTGCCGCCGAGAGAAGCGCCGTGCCCGACCACCAGAAGAACCGGTTGCGGCTGCCCAGCAACGCAATCCGGCCACTGACCTCGAGGACACGCTGAGCCAGGATGGTGCGTCGAAGATAGGTGGCATCGCGTAGTCCGCGGTCGGATTCGATCTCTCGGCGCAGCGCATCGAGCTCAGCGCCCAGTGCTTCCACATCCGACTCGGTCAGATGCGTGTATTCGTTGATATCAGTGATTGCCATCGCGCCTGGTAACTCCTTGGTGGCGTTGATCCTCGGGCCGGGTGAGCGCTGAGCTCACGGCCAACCGCCATTGTTGTCCTTCTCCAGAGTACGGTGTTCGGGCGTCGGAAGCCGATCAGGCAGCCCGTGCCCGCGCATCTTTCGACTGGCGCTGACCGCCGAGTGTTGCCACAGATGAACGCCGCCGACGAAGTTTGCCGATCGCGGTGCGCAGACCTTTCCGACGACCGGTGGCCGGATCAACCGTCGTGGCAAGCCGCTGCTCGGGATCGGACTTGAAGCGTCGCTCCGATGCCGTCTCGGGGGCGTCGTCGACGGTTCCCTTCAGGTACTTGTTCGGCAGCGACAACTTCGCGATTGTCCGCCAGGACTTCGCGTACTGCAGGAGGAACGGCCCGGTGGTGTACGGCAGGTCGTATTTGTCGCACAGAGCGCGGACGCGGACGGCGATCTCTGCGTACCGATTGGATGGCAGGTCGGGAAACAGGTGGTGCTCGATCTGGTAGCTGAGGTTGCCGCTCATGAACGCCAGCGGCTTGCCGCAGTTGAAGTTCGCGCTGCCCAGCATCTGCCGCAGGTACCAGTGGGCCTGTGACTCGTCTTCGAGATCCTGCTTCGTGAACTTTTCGGCCCCATCGGGGAAATGTCCACAGAAGATGACCGCGTTGGTCCAGATGTTGCGAATCGTGTTGGCTGCAAACGTCGCGGTGATCGCCCGGGCCCAGCTCGTGCGCGAACGCGTCACCGCACCGACGAGCGCCGGGTACACCACATAATCCTTGCCGACCTGCCTGCCGACCTTGATACCGACGTCGCGCAGATCCTTCTTGAAGGCGTCCTTGTTCGGATGCTTACCCGCGGCCGCACGTCCGAGCTCCAGGTGCTGCACCGCAACGCCGTACTGGAAGAACAGCATCAGCAGGGTGTTGTAGGCGATGTTGCCGAGATTGAAGGGCTTCCAGCGCTGATCGCGCGTCACCCGGATCAGGCCGTAGCCCACGTCGTCATCCATACCGAGCACGTTGGTGTACTTGTGATGGATGTAGTTGTGGGTGTGCTTCCAGTGCGCGGATGGACCGGTGTTGTCCCATTCCCATCCGGTGGAGTGCACCTCGGGATCGTTCATCCAATCCCACTGTCCGTGCATCACATTGTGGCCGAGCTCCATGTTCTCGACGATCTTGGAGACACCGAGCACTCCGGCACCGAGCGCCCAGACCTTTCGGTTGGCGGCGCCGAACAGCAGCGCACGCCCCGAAAGTTCCAGCCCGCGCTGGAATCGGATGGCGTTGCGAATGTATGTGGCGTCACGTTCACCGCGCTCGTTCTCGATGTCGCGCCGGATGGTGTCGAGTTCGCGGCCAAGCGCCTCGACGTCGGCGTCGGTCAGGTGTGCGTACTCCGGGATATCGGTAATTGCCACCGCTTCGAACCTCTCGTCGGGGGTAATAATCCGAGGTCAGTGCTAACGACAACCAACCTACGGACACGTAACTTACGCAATCGTAGGTTACGTCCCGGGAGGTGTCCAGAGGTGGGTGAGACTGATCTCACCTGGCTTCGGATGGGCGGAAAACGGGTCGCCCGGGCTATGCTGATTGGGTACTTCGCGCAAGATGCGCGGAACCGTCGTGGAACTGCTTCCTCGTGACGTGGCCCCCAGGGAAACCCGGACCACACTCATTGCGAGTTGATCAACCCCACTGAGCTATTCACACGGCGATCGTTACTGCCCACCGGCCTGCGGTGTCCGACTTCCGTCGGCCAGCAGATCAGGGCAGTCGCGCCACCCAGCGGTGAATCGTGCTCGAGACGCCGCGTAAATCAGAAACGTGATTCTTTGAATTCTGTATCTAGTCCTGCCACAACAACTTTTGCTGATCTCGGCGTACCCCCGAGCCTGGTCAAGTCGCTGACGGCCGGTGGCATCACCTCCCCCTTCCCCATCCAGGCAGACACCCTGCCCGACAGCCTTGCGGGCCGGGACGTACTCGGCCGCGGAAAGACCGGCAGCGGCAAGACGCTGGCCTTCGCCATCCCGCTCGTCGCTCGCCTCGCAGCCGGCTCGTCTGCCGGCGCAGGCCGCCCCCGTGGCCTGATCCTGGCTCCGACCCGTGAGCTGGCCACCCAGATCACCGCCGTGGTGCAGCCGATGGCCCAGGCCCTCGGCCTGACCGTGACCACCATCTTCGGTGGCGTCCCCCAGGGTCGCCAGGCTTCGGCACTGCGCGCCGGTGTCGACATCGTCGTGGCCTGCCCCGGCCGCCTCGAAGACCTCATGCGCCAGCGTCTCGTGCGTCTGGACCGGGTCGAGATCTCCATCCTCGACGAGGCCGATCACATGGCCGACCTGGGCTTTTTGCCCGGCGTGACCCGCATCCTGACCGCCACCCCTGAGGGCGGCCAGCGACTGCTGTTCTCGGCAACCCTCGACAACGGTGTCGACAAGCTGGTCAAGCGCTTCCTGAACCAGCCGGTCATGCACTCGGTAGACGAGGCCACCTCGCACGTCTCCGCGATGACCCACCACATCTATGAGGTCGCCGGCGCCGACGCCAAGAAGGGCGTCGTCTTCGCACTCGCCTCGGGCAAGGGCCGCCGGATCCTGTTCATGCGGACCAAGCACCAGGCCCGCAAGCTGGCCAAGCAGCTGACCGACGCCGGTATCCCCAGCGTCGACCTGCACGGCAACCTCTCGCAGGGTGCCCGCGACCGCAACCTTCTCGCGTTCTCCAGCGGAAAGGCGCGCGTCCTGGTCGCCACCGACGTCGCCGCCCGCGGTGTGCACGTCGATGACGTCGAACTCGTCGTCCACGTCGACCCGCCTGCCGAGCACAAGGCTTACCTGCACCGTTCGGGCCGTACCGCGCGCGCAGGCAGCGCCGGTGACGTCGTCACCCTGACACTGCCGGAGCAGCGCCGCGACATGTCGCAGCTGCTGCGCAAGGCCGCCATCAAGGCGACCCCGGTCAAGGTGACCGCAGACTCCGAGCTGCTCAAGACACTGGTCGGCGAGACCGCAGAACTGGTAACGCCGCCAGCAATCAGCTCGGTTCCCAACCGGTCGGCCAACGCTCCGGGCAGCCGGTCGGGCAATGGTCGCTCCTCGAACGCACCTCGCCGCGCACGCCCGACTGCGGACGGATCAGCTCCGTACGAGGGCCGCGGTCGCGGACAGAGCGCACGGTCACAGGCCGGACGCGCGGCAGCCGGCCATTCTGAAGGCGGCCGCAGTCGCGGATATGCCGGCTCCAGTGCCGGCGGATCGTCGCAGGGTGGACGTCGCAGCCCGTCTCGCTAGTCTCTAACCCAAAAAGGGGCACCAACCAGAAATGGTTGGTGCCCCTTTTTTGGTGGCCGGAGAGTTAGACCTCCAACGTGCAGTCTCCTGCAGCGACACTGATGCAGGTCTGAATACGTTCGCCCGCAACATGTTCGGCGCCGCTGCGCAAATCCCGGACAACGCCCTTGTCGAGCATCACAACACAGCTCTGGCAGATACCCATCCGGCAACCGAATGGCATCTGCACGCCGGCATCCTCACCGGCGGTCATCAACGTGGTCGCACCGTCGACGGTGGCGGTGCGCCCGGTCTTCGAGAATGTGACCGTGCCACCTTCGGCACCGACCTCACCACGCTCGAGGGCAAATCGCTCGATGTGCAGATGATCGCGCAACCCGGCCTGCGTCCACATCTGGGTCAGCGAATCCAGCAGCGCAGCCGGACCACATGCCCACGTCTGCCGCTGACCCCAATCGGGACACAGTGCGTCGAGCGCCTCCGGGTCGATCTTGCCCTCGACGCGCGTGCGCTGGATGTGCACTCGCAAGAGACCGTCGGCCTCGAACTGCTTGAGTTCGTCGGCGAACATCAGGTCCTTGTCGGTGGGCACCGAATGGATCAGCTGGACGTCGGTGTGCTGTTTGCGCGACGACATCGTCCGCAGCATCGACATGATCGGCGTGATGCCGCTGCCCGCGGTGACGAACAACAGTTTCTCGGGCAGTTCCGCCGGAAGGACGAACTCCCCCTGGGGCGCTGCCAGCCGCACCACCGTGCCGGGCGCAAGACCATTGACCAGGTGTCCGGACAGGAAACCCTCGGCCATCGCCTTCACCGTGATCGACACGACCTTGCCATGGGTGTCGGACGTGGTCTGCGGCACCGATGTCAGCGAATACGACCGCCAGGTCCAGCGGCCTTCGACCAGAATGCCGATGCCCATGTACTGCCCGGGGTGGTAGTCGAACGAGAATCCCCAGCCCGGCTTGATGACAAGTGTTGCCGAGTCGGCGGTTTCGGGCCGGACCTCGACGATCTTGCCGCGCAGTTCCCGCGCCGACCACAGCGGATTCGCCAGGTGCAGGTAATCATCGGGGAGCAACGGTGTGGTGACACGCGCCGCCGCGGCACGGACCAAGTTGACCGCCCGGCTACGGCTCGCGATATCGCGAACCGGCTCCTCGAATCGTTCACGCCAACCCATCAGGTGCCTCCATTCGACAAGCTACGGTCGAGCTCCGCCTTCGGCTTCGCATCGACTCATGGTCGAGCTCCGCCTTCGGCTTCGTCTCAGCTCAGATGCTGCTAACTTACGCTACCGTAGGTTAAGGTCCGGACACAGCGCGAGAGGCCGGGGTCACTGCGCAGGCAACGCGCTCAGAGAAGTTCCAGCAGGAACGGGAGCTCCTGGGTGGCGTACCAGCCCAGGTCGAAGTCTTCGACGTCGCCGATGGCCAGTTCTGCATCCTCGTCGCCCAGATCCGCGGCATCGACGACCTCCATGGCCCGCAGGACCTTCTCCTCGGCGTCGCTGCCGTCGACCAACAGGGATGCGACCGCCGAAAGCGGCACCACCCGAAAGGTTTTCACTACCGCGACATCGATATCGGGACGAAGCTTCACCTCGTCGACGTCGGCGGCGATCACCACTCGCCGGGGCGGAAGCGGCGTCGTCTCACCTGCCTCATCGTCCTTGTCGACGGAGCCGTCTTCGTCTTGCTCGGCGGAGCCGTCTTCGTCTTGCTCGGCGGCGAGCAGCCGGAGCGAGGCGCGCGCGGCCTCCCGGATCGCGGCCTCGGCAAGCTCCTCGTCGTCGCCGTCGAGATACGACTCGCGTAGCGCAGGTGTCAGTGCAAACGCCGTTCCTCCGACGGGCACGAACTCACCGGTGGTGTTCAGATCTGTCAGCATCGACAGGGTGGCGGGCAGATAGATTCTCATCGGGCCTTTCCAGGGTGTGAACTCGGTGGGGATGTCACCGTTGTGGGAGCAATTCTTCGAACGAGTCGGTGAGGTACTCGGCCATGGCACCGAGATCCCACATCACCCGGCGATCGGCGTTGAAACCGAAGCAGATTCGGCCGTTGTACGACGTGAGCCCGATCGCGAGGGCACGTTTGCGGACCAAGACCGGAACCGGATAAATGGCAAGGACCTCGTTGCCACCGAGGTATTGCGCCGAGCGTGGTCCGCGCGCAATGGTGACCGGCACGTTGAACGACCGGCGCGACAACGACGCCGCTGCCCGCGCACTCATCGCATGGAACGTCGCAGGCCCGATTTCCGGAATCCACGGTTCGACCGCAGCCGACCAGTTCCGGTTCGAATGCGAGTGCCGCTCCGCCAGCTGCGCGACCTGCGACAGTCGCACGGCCGGATTCGGTTCTCCCACTGGAAGGTCGGTGACAAATCCTTGTAGCCCGCCGACCATCCACGACGCCGACGACGACTCCCCCTGCGCATCGAGGTCCGAGTCGAACTCGGGTTCGTCCTCCCCTGCCGGGTAGGCCGACAGCGGCACCATGACACGCACGGTCTCCACCTGATCAACGGCCAGTGACCGCGAGAGCAGCCAGCGCCGGATCGCACCTGCGATGGCCGCCAGGAGCACATCATTGGGGGTACAACCGTGGCGCTCGGCGATGTCCACACAGTCCTCGGCCGAACAGGATGCCACGGTGAAACGACGGGTCGGGGCAGTGGCGCCGTTGAGTGGACTCGACGGCGCCGAGGTGGTGGCCATCTTCATCACCGATTCGACCCGGCGAAATGTACCGGACAGGGCCTGGCCGACAGACGCCAGCTGATTGGACGCCGCCCGCACCTGGTCGACCATCTCCCACGGCCGGGTCAGGACATCGGTGATCGCACCCACCACCAATTCGCCACTGCCCGGCTCCCGGTCGGGCAGCCACAGATCCTCGGGCATCGACGGCGACTCGCGGGTGTCGTCGACGATGATCTGATTGATCTCGAAGGCCTCGGACCCGTCGACCAGCGCGCGATGGGTCTTGGTCAGGATCGCCATCCGGCCATCGGACAGACCCTCGACCAGGTACATCTCCCACAGTGGCCGAGTGCGCTCGAGTGGACGCGACATCAGCCTGGCGACAAGGTCGTGGAGCTGATCGTCGGCGCCCGGACTCGGCAACGCAGAGCGGCGGACGTGATAGGTGATGTCGAACTCGTGGTCATCGACCCACACCGGACGGGCCAGACCGAGCGTGACCTCACGGATCTTCTTGCGGTACCGCGGAACCAGCTGCAACCGGCTCTCGACGGTACGCAGCAGCCCCTGGTAGTCCAGGCCCCCGGCGCGGCGCTCGAGGATAAGCAGCGAACCCACCTGGGTTGTCGAACCGCGGTCATCGAGGTAGTAGTACATCGAATCCTGAGGCGACAGCCGGTTCACAGGGCCAATCGTAACCGCCGCGTCCTCGCCCGGTCGCCGCGAACCACCCGCACAGTGCCGCCTACGCACTCGTCGCCAACCGACCGCCGGCGGCGCCGGGCATCATCCAACACTGACCGATACCAGGACACACCGTCGGGCCTTGCGCCGAGCGCCCCCGGGGGTGATGGGGCGGATGGGCATCAGCCGGCGCTCCACACGAGCACCCATCGCCTGAACGCGCTCACCTCTGCGGTAGACGACGGTGATCTCGGCAACGTCGGGGCTCGTGTGTTGAGTGTGCAAGCGCAGCAATGTGCAGGCCGGTCCCCTCGACTGATCGGCGGCGAGCAACACCCGGAATTGATCGGCGATCTTCGGCACCGCCACCTCCGCCAGTTGTGCAAACGGCCGCCGACCGCCCATGACCTCGAGCAGCACCGTGGTCGCGTTGATGGCAAACCGGCGCAGCTCGACGTCGACGGGCTCGGTCTGCGGAACCGGAGTGCGGTGGGCCGCATGGACTTCGATCCCGGTACCCGATACCGGTGCAGCGGCACTCGACCCCGGGCCCAGCGGTGGTGTCTCGCTGAAGGGCACCCGGCTGATCCGCAGGCCACCGCGGCCACCACCACCGACCCCGAGGGCACTTGCCCCAACCGCGCCCGGGCCGGACTCGGCGATATCCGTTGTTGTCATGGCGCCCCCGGCTGTGTCCGCCCATGACCGGCGACGGCCGGCCCGATAGCCGGAAAACCCGGATACCAGCAGTACGACGTGTACTGCCCGTTCCTGGTTCCTTCGGAACCGGAGACGGTGGTATCCGGGTTGTCGAGCGTTCGAGCCTTCAGAGCTGGTCGTTCAGCACCGCTTTGGCAGGGTCAGTGCTTCTTGCGCGTCTTGGGCGGCTTCGCATCGCCCTTCGATCCCGACCGCGCAGCTGCGCGGCGTTCCTTGCGGCTGCCTGCCTGTCCATCAGTGGATCCGCCTGCGGACGCACTCGACCGGCGCACCGTGGTGCCACCGGTTTCGGATGGTCCGCTGAACGTCAGTCCGGCATTGGCCGAGCCGTCGTCGATTCCCTTGGCCCGCAATGCTGCCGGAGCCGCCGGTGCTGCCGGACGAGCAGGAGCGACCTGTTCGGTGGGCAGCGGGGCCGGAGCCGCCTGAGCTTTTGTCATCGATGCCGGAGCCGCTGCTGCTGCTGCGGCGGCCGGCTGGGCCGGGGTTGCCTCGACACTGACGTTGAACAGGAATCCGACAGACTCCTCTTTCAGTCCGTCGAGCATGCCGATGAACATGTCGTAGCCTTCGCGCTGGTACTCGACGACCGGATCGCGCTGCGCCATCGACCGCAGGTGGATGCCTTCACGCAGGTAGTCCATCTCGTAGAGGTGGTCGCGCCACTTCCGGTCGAGAACGCTGAGCAGGATGGTGCGTTCGAGCTGACGCATCGCCGTGGGACCGGCGATCGACTCGATCTCCCCCTCACGCTTTTTGTACGCCTTGAGAGCATCGGCCACCAGGAGCTCGCGCAGTTCCTCGGAGGTGATGTCCTTCCGCTCGCCGAACTCGTTCTCCTCGAGAAGGTCCTTGTAGTCGAGCTCGATCGGGTACAGCGTCCTCATGGCGGTCCAGAGCTGATCCAGATCCCAGTCCTCGGTGTAGCCCTCGGACGTGGCGCCCTCGACGTAGGCACCGACAACGTCTTCGATCATCCGCTTGACCTGTTCGCTGTGATCCTCACCCTCGAGGATCGTGCGACGCTCGGCGTAGATGACCTTGCGCTGCTGGTTCATCACCTCGTCGTACTTGAGGACGTTCTTGCGGACCTCGAAGTTCTGCTGCTCGACCTGCGTCTGCGCGCTGCGGATGGCCTTGGTGACCATCTTCGCCTCGATCGGGACGTCGTCGGGCAGATTCACCCGGTTCATGATCGATTCGAGTGCGGCGCCGTTGAAGCGGCGCATCAGCTCGTCGCCGAGAGACAGATAGAACCGGGACTCTCCCGAATCACCTTGACGGCCGGAGCGACCACGGAGCTGGTCGTCGATGCGCCGTGATTCGTGCCGTTCGGTTCCCAGAACGTACAGACCGCCGGATTCCCTGACCTTCTCCGCGTCCTCGGCAACCTGGGCCTTGACCGTCGCGAGCGCCTCGTCCCAGGCGGCTTCGTAGTCTTCCGGAGTCTCCACCGGATCCAGGCCGGCCTTGCGCAGACGGATGTCGGCGAGGATGTCGGGGTTACCACCGAGCACGACGTCGGTACCACGGCCTGCCATGTTGGTGGCGACGGTGACCGCACCACTGCGACCGGCCTCGGCGATGATCTGGGCTTCTTGTTCGTGGAACTTCGCGTTGAGCACGTTGTGCGGGATGCCACGCTTCTTGAGCTGCCTGGCGAGATACTCCGACCGTTCGACGCTGGTGGTACCGATCAGAACGGGCTGACCCTTTTCATGGCGCTCGGTGATGTCGTCGACCACCGCATCGAACTTTGCCTCTTCGGTCTTGTAGATCAGGTCTGTCTGATCCACGCGCACCATCGGCTTGTTCGTCGGGATCGGGAGCACACCCAACTTGTAGATCTGGTCGAGCTCTGCGGCCTCGGTCTGTGCCGTGCCGGTCATGCCCGACAACTTCTCGTACATACGGAAGTAGTTCTGCAGGGTGATCGTGGCCAGGGTCTGGTTCTCGGCCTTGATCTCGACCCGTTCCTTGGCCTCGATGGCCTGGTGCAGACCCTCGTTGAAGCGTCGGCCGTCGAGCACACGGCCGGTGAACTCGTCGACGATCAGCACCTCACCGTTGCGGACGATGTAGTCCTTGTCGCGCTCGAAGAGCTCTTTGACCTTGATCGCGTTGTTCAGGTAGCCCACCAGCGGCGAGTTGGCGGCCTCGTACAGGTTGTCGATGCCCAGCTGGTCCTCGACAAACTCCACCCCCGCTTCGTGCACACCGATCGTGCGCTTGCGGATATCCACCTCGTAGTGGACGTCTTTCTTCAAAAGCGGTGCGATGCGGGCGAATTCGGCGTACCACTTGCTCGACGAATCAGTGGGCCCCGAGATGATCAGCGGGGTCCGGGCCTCGTCGATCAGGATCGAGTCGACCTCGTCGACCACCGCGAAGGGATGGCCACGCTGGACCAGGTCACCGAGCGAATGGGCCATGTTGTCGCGCAGGTAGTCGAACCCGAACTCGTTGTTGGTGCCGTAGGTGATGTCGGCGGCATAGGCCTCACGACGTGCGGCCGGGGGCATCCCGGTGAGGATCACCGCGGTCTCGAGGCCCAGGAATCGGTGGACGCGGCCCATCCACTCGGAGTCACGCTTGGCCAGGTAGTCGTTGACGGTGACCACGTGGACGCCCTCACCCGCCAGCGCATTGAGGTAGGCGGGCAGAACACAGGTCAGGGTTTTGCCCTCACCGGTCTTCATCTCGGCGATGTTGCCGAAGTGCAGCGCGGCACCGCCCATGATCTGGACGTGGAAGTGCTTCTGCGACAGCACCCGCCAAGCAGCTTCACGGGCTACGGCAAAGGCCTCGGGCAGCAGATCGTCGAGGGTCTCACCGGCGGCGAGCCGTTCCTTGAACTCATCGGTCTTTGCCCGGAGTTCGGCGTCTGACAAGGCCTCGGTCGCTTTGTCGAGCGTCTCCACATGCGTAGCGATTGCATCCAGGCGTTTGACCATCCGGCCTTCGCCGACGCGCAGCAGCTTGTTGAGCACTGGTAATTCCCTCGATCCGGTCGAATACACACGAAATCCGACCTGCAGATTCCCGCAGGTCGGACTCCATGGTAGCGAGCGCCCCGGCCGCCTGACTCACGCGAGGCGAATCAAGGCATTCGGCCGCGCCTTCAGAGCGGGCAATTCGAGCTGCCCGCCGCTCTTTGAGTGGGGCCGATCAAGAGCGTCAGGCGAGCCGGATCAAGCCATAGTCGAACGCATGCCTGCGGTATACGACGGTTGGTTTGTCCGTTTCCTTGTCATGAAAGAGGAAGAAGTCGTGCCCGACCAGTTCCATCTCGTAGAGTGCGTCGTCGACTGTCATCGGCACAGCGGGGTGCTCTTTGACGCGGACGATGTGTCCTGGACCGGTTGACTCGGGATTCTCCGCGGCCCAGCGGTCTTCGTCGCTCTGGCGATCCGGGGCCTGGCCGTTCAGCGTCGGATCGGACGCGGCCGTGGCCTCGGCGACGGATATGGGCGTTCTCAATCCGTGGTGGACTTTGCGACGATCTTTGGTCCGGCGGAGCCGCGACTGGAGTTTTGCCAGGGCGGCGTCGAGTGCGGCGTAGAAGTTGTCTGCGCAGGCCTCTCCTCGAACCACCGGGCCTTTGCCAACCGCGGTGATCTCGAGTCGCTGGCAGATCTTGGACTGACGTCGATTTCGCTCGTGGTGAAGTTCGACATCAAATCGGAAGATCGTCGGGTCGAACCGTTCCACGCGGGACAGTTTGTCCATCACGTGTATGCGGAAGTGGTTGGGGATTTCAACATTACGGCCACTGACCTGCACTTCGGCGTCAGGGCGGGAGAGTTCATCGGACGAATCGGTTCGGACGTAGATGCCCGGATCAAACGGATCGGTTCGGGTGATGGTGTCGGGACTCGTGCTGGAATCTGTGCTTTCTTCAGATTCGGAAACGGCTACTTTGCCGACGCTTGTCGTCACTTGCGATACCTCCTGGATCGGTGAACTAGAGATCCCGGCCACCGCAGCGCACACGCTCAGGCAACCGGTCTATGAGTTGGGCTCTCACCTCCCCCCGGCCACCACTTGCTTCGGCAACCTTTGTGCGGCTAACTGACGCACCTTTGACCGTAGTCCTCCGGCCAACTGTTCGCCACATATTCGCCTCCGGCCGTTCATCGGCGCTTTGACCGGATAATCCAATACGCCGACTTTCGGAATATCTGAATGACTTTGGCCACCAAATCGTTTCGGCGGAAGTGCCGGGCGTGGGAAATGTCGGGCCTGGACCCGCCGACGATTCACGCTGCGGCAACGACGAGAACGAGGTGCACCTCGACTCCGGCACGGGCGAGAACCGTCACGGACTCGGCCGCGGTTGCGCCCGTCGTCAAGACATCATCGAGTAGGACCACCGCGGCGTCGCGAGTGTGAGCTGCCGCGGCGCCCGTACCGACACTTCGGCGGAGCCTGATCGCGCCGTGCAGGTTGTCGCTCCGCTGCCCGGCCGACAGTCGTGCCGAATCACGCGCCCACATCGAGGTGGCGAGCATCGGCGTCACCGTCACCGCGCCACCTGATGCCCCACCACCCAACGACCGGGCCGCGGCAACGGCGATCGCCGTCACCGGATCGCCGCCGCGACGACGCGCCGACATCGGCCGGGTAGGCGCCGGGATCAACACCAGCCGGTCCGCGTTGGGCAGTTCGGACCACCGATCGAGGGCGAGCAAGCCGGTGGCGACGGCCCGGCCCAACGGAACGGCCAGGTCACTGCGGCCACGCTCCTTGAGCTCGAGGATCGCCTGCCTGCGAACGCCGGTGTACCGCCCCAATGCGTATGCCGGGATCGATAGGCCCACCCGGGTCCGCACCTCGATCGGGGCATCGGCGATCTGGGCAGCACACGCCCGGCACCACCGGGTCCCGGGTCTGGCACATCCACCGCAGTGCAACGGGACCACCAGATCCACCAGTGCCGGCCACACCCGCTCGACCATGGTCGGAAATGATGCCGTGAACGCCGGAACCGGCGCCGACCCGCGGGCCTCGGGCAGCAGGATCATGCACAGTTCGCCACGCAGTCCACAGGTATCGCGGATCTGGTCCGCCAGAACCCGATGCGGCCGAATCTAATGCGGCAGAACAGGTATCGCCAACAAACCCATCGTCGGAGGAACTTCGCTCCAGTACTGGTCCGGTTCGTCGCTGGTACCACCGAGGCGCAGGACGCCGCGGCTGTCGGCGGCAAAGATGGTCGACGGACTCGCCACCACCGCCGTCACGGGCGGGGTGAGGTTGCCGCTGGGCAGCGCACCAGGTGGCATTCCGTCGATCCGCAGTTGCACAACCGGCCCTTCGGCAGAGCTGCGGCCGACCACCAACACTTCGCTGCTCAGCCAGTCCAGCGACACCGCGCCGACGATGTTCAGGGCCCCGGCCCCGAGCGGGTTGGCCAGCAGCAGTCTGCCGTCGGCCCGGTCCTCGATGATCGCGAGCACCACCTGTCCACCGACGATCAGCGCGGCGCGGGCACCGTCCTGTGAAACCTGCAATTCGGTGATCGGGCCCTGTGCGACCGCACGGATCGCCGACGAGTCCACTTCCCGCTCGGTGACCTGACTGTTGCCCGACATCTGCGTGACCTGGGTGACCCGGGTGTTGTCGACCACCGCCCACACCGTTTGAGAATCACCGGCAAACGAGGGCCGTGTGATCGTGCCGCCCTCGATGACCGGGGTCACGCCTGCACCGTAATCACCGATCGAGAGCGCCAGTGCAGGCGCCGGACCCGGTGCCGGGTTCTGCGACACCACCGCCACCCGCCCACCGTCTGCCGAGAGATCCGCGGAGACCAGATTCCGGGATTCCCCCAACGTGCCGGGAACCGGGGTCAGGGCGTCGTCCACGACCATCTGGAACGAACCACCTTCCACGACGTGCAGGCCGACGGGACTGGCGGGCGGATTCGGATTGAGCGACTCCACATCGTTCGTCTGCCAGCCGTTTGCGTGACGTTCGTTCAGCGGCGCACCATCGGCGTCGATCACATACGGACCACTGATGTCGGCGTCACTGAGCGTCCAGATGATCTGCGCCGCCAGGCGGTTACGTTCGGCACCGCCCAAGCCATTGAGACCGACCAGATCGATCCGGATACCGCCCCCACTGAGCGACTCGATCGAGCCGCGCAACGAAGACCGGGCCGGGAACTCGTTGATGACCGCACCGCGCAGATCGTCGACGGGTCCGGCGATCAGCAGCCCGATCAGCTGGTCCGCCAACTGGTCTCCGCCGGTGTAGAACCAGCGGGGATCGGCGACCAGGTGCTGGTCGTCGTAACTCGGGTAGTAGAGCACGTGCGGCCGGTACGATATCTCGAACTGCTCGCGGTCCATCAGGACACCGGCAGGCAATGGCCCGTTGATCCGCCATTCCCCGTCGACCCGCATCAACGACAACTGGATCTCGATGCGCCCCGAACTCGGGATCAGTTGTCCGCTCGGTTGGAGTTCACCGGTGTCTTCCCCGTTGACGCGGACGGTGATCGTGTCGTCTGTACGTTTGTCGCTCAGGACGTTGATCTGGTCGAGCAACAGGGCACCGCCCTGGTCGTCCCACGAGTCCGACGCGTCCTGGGTCAGGAACTGTCGCGCTGCGAGGTGACCGGAACCCGGCTGCGCCGACGCTTTGAGGAAGCTACGGACCAGCGACTCCGGGTCCATCCCGGGGCTCGGTGTCGGGATGTTGGTACTCGGCGGTTGGCGCTCGAGCGAACCGAGTGGTTGCGGACTGGAGTTGTTCGGGATCGAGACACAGGCCGACAACAGCGACACCAGGATCACCATCACCCCGGCATACAGTCTGCGTCGACCGGCGCGACGACGTGTCACACCACTCACCGACACCTGCACACGCCTTGCACGTCCTGCTGCCATATGTCGCTGAACCTCACTGCGCTGGACCTCACTCATCGGTGGGCCCCGGATCACGGGGTGCGCGGCGTGAACCAGGTGGTTTGAGTGGCAGAGGGCTCCCCAGCACCTTGTGGCCGCGAACCAGCGGCAGGGTCAACCGGAAGCATGCACCCTTGCCCGGTTCGCCCCACGCCTCGAGACGGCCCTGGTGCAGTCGCGCGTCCTCGACGCTGATGGCCAGCCCCAGGCCCGTGCCGCCGGACCTGCGGAATCGAGATGGATCAGAACGCCAGAACCGATTGAACACCAACTTCTCCTCCCCTGGCCGCAGACCGATGCCCCCATCACGCACCGTGATCGCCACCGCGTCGCCATCGGTTCGCATGGTCAGTGTCACCGGCTTCTGGTCGCCGTGATCGATGGCGTTGGCCAGCAGGTTCCGCAGGATTCGCTCGACCCGGCGCGGGTCGACCTCGGCGATGACCGGTTCGTCCGGCAGATCCAGGATCAGTTCGGTGTTGGTCTCTTCGGCGAGATGCCGGACAGTCTTCACCGCGGCGTCGATCGGAATGGTCATGTTCAGCTTGTCGGCCGACAACTCGGCAACACCGGCGTCATGGCGGGAGATCTCCAGCAGTTCGCCGAGCAGGGTCTCGAACCGTTCGAGCTCCATGTCGAGCAATTCGACGGATCGCTTCAGAACCGGTTCGAGCTCTTCTCGACTCTCGAACAGGACATCGGCTGCCATCCGGACCGTCGTCAACGGCGTTCGGAGTTCGTGGGAGACATCGGAGGTGAACTGCCGTTGCAACCCACCGAACTCTTCGAGGTGGGAAATCTGTTTCGAGAGACTTTCCGCCATGTCGTTGAACGACATCGCCAATCGGGCCATGTCGTCCTCGCCGCGGACCGGCATTCGTTCCTTGAGCCGGCCGTCGGCGAAGCGAACCGCGATCCGCGACGCGGAACGGACCGGGATCACCACCTGGCGGGACACCAGGATTGCGATCGCGGCCAACAGACCGAGCAGCACCAGGAAACCGGTGAAGATCGTGCCGCGGACCAGGGCGACGGTGCTCGCTTCGTTGGTCAGCGGAAAAACCAGATAGAGCTCGAGGCCGGGGATGTCGGTGTTGGTCGGAGTGCCGATGATCAGCGCCGGGTTCTGCTGTCCGTTCGACCCGGTGACCGACGAATACCGGTACGCCATCTGGCCGCCCTGAACCATCTGGCGAAGGTTTTCGGGTATCTCACCGATCGGCCCGACACCGGTCGGACCGGTCGGGCCCGAACTCGGCACCAGCAACACCGTGTCAAACGTACCGACCACACCTGAACTGTCGCCGGAATCGATGCCCCGGTCGGTCAGGATGGATCGCGTCTGGCGCAGCCGGTTGAGCAACGACGCATCCGAGTCGGCCCCGGACAGATCACGCTCGACGGCCAGACGGGTGCGCTCGAGTTCTTCGGTGGCGGCCTGGAGCTTGAGGTCGAGCAAACGGTCCGTGATCTGACTGGTCAGCACAAACGCCAGGATCAACACCACGACAAACGACAGCACAAGGGTCGACACGACCACTCGTAGCTGCAGCGATCGACGCCACACCTGGCCGACGTACTTGCCGACCGAGCCCACCCGACGCATCGCCGGTCCGAAGGTCCCGTTGATGCGACGCCGCGGGCGTCCGATCACGGCGGTCCGGCCTTGTAGCCGACCCCCCTCACGGTCAGGACGACCTCAGGGTTCTCCGGATCTGTTTCAACTTTGGCCCGCAGGCGCTGCACGTGCACGTTGACCAGCCTAGTGTCGGCCGGATGCCGGTAACCCCATACCTGCTCGAGCAGCACGTCACGGGTGAAAACCTGCCGTGGTTTACGCGCCAACGCAACCAGTAGGTCGAACTCGAGCGGTGTCAGAGAGATCGGCCCGCCTTCGCGGGTGACCTTGTGCGCCGGGACGTCGATCTCGATGGGACCGATGGCCAGCAGTTCGGCGGGTTCATCCTCCGTGCGCCGCAACCGCGCGCGTACCCGGGCGACGAGTTCCTTGGGCTTGAACGGCTTGATCATGTAGTCGTCGGCACCGGATTCGAGCCCGAGAACCACGTCCACGGTGTCCGACTTCGCCGTCAGCATCACGATCGGCACACCGGAATCCGCACGCAACACCCGGCACACGTCGATGCCGTTCATGCCGGGCAACATCAGGTCGAGCAAAACCAGATCGGGCCGAATCTCCCGGACCGCCGTCAGGGCCTGGGTGCCGTCGCCGACAACAAAGGGCTCGAACCCCTCTCCGCGTAACACGATGGTCAGCATCTCCGCCAATGCCGCATCATCGTCCACAACCAGAATCCTGGGTTTCATTGCAACATCGTGTCACCGAATCGTTGCAATGTGTGGTTGACGCGCCGACTTCGCCACGGCCCGGCTGCAACACCAGCAGTCCCCCGACGGTTACGCTCGTTGGTGTGGGCGTATTGATAGCAGTAGAAGGCTTGGACGGCGCCGGTAAACACACTTTGGTCACGGGTCTCGTAAACCGTTGGGCCACAGAGGGCTATCGCGTTGCAACCATGACCTTCCCAAGGTATTCAGAATCAGTGACCGCCGACATCGCCGCGGAGGCATTGCACGGCGAACACGGCGATCTGCGGTCCAGCGTGAACGCAATGGCGTTGCTATTTGCGCTCGATCGCCGCGATGCCGACGCCGAGCTGCGGAAGTTGTTGTCCGCCAACGACGCCGTGATCCTCGACCGGTATGTCGCCTCGAACGCCGCCTATAGCGCGGCCCGACTCGGCGAAGCTGCCGACGGCGACGTGGTCGAGTGGGTGACGACCCTCGAGTTCGGGCGGTTCGGTCTGGCCGTGCCCGACCACCACCTACTGCTCGACGTCCCAACCGAGCTCGCGATCGGCCGGGCGAAGTCACGTGCCGAGGCCGACATCACGCGCAGCCGGGACCACTACGAACGCGATCACGATCTACAGGAACGCACCGCGCTGGTGTACCGCGGCCTGGCCAAGCGCGGCTGGATGTCACCGTGGTCACGACTTGGTTCCGAACCCGACCCAACCCTGGCCGATCGGCTCATCTCCATCTGAAACCGGCCGGGTTTGGTCACAACCCCATCAAGAGACCGTAACGCTGACCGTGACGTTCACGGATCGACGACGCCAGATCACTAACGTCAGGTGTAGTCGCACTGATGGGAGGTTTGATGATTCATCTCCCGATCCATGTCGGCCACGGCGCATCCCACTCCATCCCGCCGATACCCGTCCGCCCCACCGTCGCGATCGCGGCAGGTGTGCTGGTGGTGAACATCGCGCTCCTCTGGCTGGCTTTCGGTCTTCGCACCGGCCCGACGAGTGATGCCGAGCAGATCGAAGAACTCGTGCATCAGCAGATCACCGCCCTCAACAACCGCGACGCGGCCGCCCTGCAACTCACCTACTGCGCCGAGAGTGGACCGATCGGCGCGCAGATTGTCGAGGGTCTGGGTCCCGCAGACGTCGGCAGCACCATCGCTGTAGCCCAGATAACCGACATTCGGTTCATCGGTTCACCACCGGCAGATCTGGCGACCGCAAGCATCACGCTGACCGTCATCGGCGCCGAAAACCCGGCATTGTCGACACAGCCCCAGGCCGTCTCGTACTTCAAGCGCGAGGAAACCGGCTGGAAGATGTGCCAACAGAACGATCCGCAACAGACCACGCGATATCTTTGATCGCCCGATTCGCCTCTGAAACAGATGATCGACGACCCGGTGACCCGATCGACGGAGGGCATCGTCGAAGGTGTTCGGCACGGGCCTCCCGACGTAGTGTTCGCAGTCAGCAATCCCACCGGTTCAATCACGCCCTGCCCTGATCCGGCCTGCCCTGATTCTGCCTGCCCTGAAACCACCCGGAGGCCTTGATGACGCAACCACCCAACGGTCCATACGGATCCGGCGACAACCAGGACGACAAGGGTTGGGGCCAGGGCCCGGGCAGCGGACCGAATCAACCGGGTCAGGGCGATCAGCCGCCGCCCGAACCCACCTGGGGTGGTGCGGCCGGGCCCGAACCCACTTGGGGCGGGGCGCCGGGCGCCGGGGCCGATTGGGGCCAGAACCAGCAACCCCGGTACGAGCCGACCACCGAGTACCGACCTGATCAGTACGGCGCCGGCGCGACGCCACCGCCTGCAGGACCGGCCGGACCGATTGGGGCCGGACCGGCCGGGTACGGCCCCCCACCCCAAGGTCCGAAACCACCGAGCAAAACACCGTGGATCGCCGGGATCGCCGCCGCCGCAGTGCTTGTGGTGGTACTCGCGGTCGTCCTGTTCGTGACCCTCGGCGACGACGAGGACGCCAACCCGATCGTCGACTCCGGACCACTGACCACAACGTCATCGCAATCGTCGACGGCACAGGCCGAAGAACAGATCGAGGACGCGATCCGGACGTACACGATCGCGTTCAGCGACGCCGACTGGGAGACCGCGCTGTCGGTCACCTGCGGCGCCGAGCAGGACATCATCCGCGACCTCCAATCAGACACCGGTGTCCAGTTGAACGGGATGAAACTGAATTCGATCACCGGGATCGAGGTCGACGGCAACACCGCTCAGGCAACGGTTTCTCTGACATACGTCGACCCGGCCGACCAGAGCCCGGTCGAGACAAGCCGCTTCACGTTCACCATGGAGAATCGACTGGATACCTGGAAGATCTGTGACACCCGCGAGATCTGACACCAGGATCTGACAACACGGTCAACCCTCAGGGGAGGAATTCTTGAGTTATCCGCCGACGGGCCCATCGGGATGGGGGAACCCCGATCCTCGTCACAATCCGCAACACCTACAACCGCAGTACCCGCCACCACAACCAGGATCATGGGCTCCGGGTCACGGCGCACCACAGTGGGGGCAATCAGGCCCATCCGGCTCATGGGGTACTCCGCCACCGCGTCCGCCGAGAAACTCGACCGGGCTGATCATCGGGGCGCTCGTCGCGGTTGTTGTGGTCGTTGTCGGCGTGGTGATCACCGCGGCCGTGCTGGCAGGCCCTGACAACACCGACGAAGGTGTGGTGGCCGATCCATCCACCGCCACGTCGACCGCGAGCAGTTCCGTTGCCTCGGCCGATGAGGGTGACCTCGAGGCCGCGGCCGAGAAGCGCGTCGAGCTGATCAACACCCAGGACGCGGTGGGTCTGCACCGGATGGCCTGTGAGGCCGATTCACGCACAGAATCCACCGCCGGATATCAGGATCTGTTCGACGAGAACGGGCCGATTTCGGCGTCCATCGACGTTGAGGATGTGGTTGTGGACGGCTCCCTCGGCACGGTCGAGGGTGTGATGTCGATTGATCGGGACACCGGCGACATCACCTGGCCGTTCAAGAAAGAAGACGGCGAGTGGCGGTTCTGTCCGAGCCTGTCCCAGAGCCCGACGTCGGATACCAGCGGCGACGACGACATCATCACCGGCTGAAACGGCTGAAACGGCTGAAACAAAAATGGTGGGTACGGGCGTTCGCCCGTACCCACCATTTCAGGTGTTCAGAAGTACCTTGCGGTCCGAAGACTCAGTAGCGGTAGTGCTCGGGCTTGTACGGGCCCTCGACATCGACGCCGATGTACTCCGCCTGCTCCTTGGTGAGCTTGGTCAGAGTGCCACCGAGCGCCTCGACGTGGATCTTGGCGACCTTCTCGTCGAGTGCCTTCGGCAGCCGGTAGACCTCGTTGTCGTACTCGTCGCTCTTGGTCCACAGCTCAATCTGGGCGATCACCTGGTTGGAGAAGCTGTTGCTCATCACAAACGACGGGTGTCCGGTGGCGTTGCCCAGGTTCAGCAGACGACCTTCCGACAGCACGATGATCGAATTGCCTTCAGGGAAGATCCACTGATCGACCTGCGGCTTGATGTTGATCCGCGTGACCTCTTTCGACGACTCGAGGCCGGCCATGTCGATCTCGTTGTCGAAGTGACCGATGTTGCCCAGGATCGCCTGGTGCTTCATCTGCTTCATGTGATCGAAGGTGATGATGTCCTTGTTGCCGGTGGACGTGATGACGATGTCGGCGTTGCCGATCGCCTCTTCGACGGTGACCACGTCATAGCCGTCCATCAGCGCCTGCAGTGCGTTGATCGGATCGATCTCGGTGACCTGCACGCGTCCACCCTGGCCGGCCAGTGATTCGGCACAACCCTTGCCGACATCGCCGTAGCCGCAGATCAGGATCTTCTTGCCACCGATCAGGACGTCGGTGCCACGGTTGATTCCGTCGATCAGCGAGTGGCGGGTGCCGTACTTGTTGTCGAACTTGCTCTTGGTGACCGAGTCGTTGACGTTGATCGCCGGGAACACCAATTCGCCTGCCGCGGCGAACTGGTACAGCCGCAGCACACCGGTGGTGGTCTCCTCGGTGACGCCCTGGACCGACTCGGCGATCGTCGACCACTTGGTCTTGTCCGTTTCGAAACGCTCACGCAGCAGCGACAGGAAAACCTTGTATTCGGCCGAATCGTTCTCTTCGACCGGAGGCACAACGCCCGCCTTCTCGAACTGCGCGCCGCGCAGAACCAGCATGGTCGCGTCGCCGCCGTCGTCGAGGATCATGTTGGCCGGTTCACCGGGCCAGGTGAGCATCTGCTCGGCAGCCCACCAGTACTCCTCGAGGCTCTCGCCCTTCCACGCGAAGACCGGCACACCCTTCGGCTCGTCGACGGTGCCGTAAGGCCCGACGACGATGGCCGCGGCAGCCTCGTCCTGGGTGGAGAAGATGTTGCACGACGCCCAGCGCACCTCGGCGCCGAGTGCCACCAGGGTCTCGATCAGCACTGCGGTCTGCACCGTCATGTGCAGAGAGCCCGAGACGCGAGCACCCTTGAGCGGCAATACATCCGCATATTCCCGACGCAACGACATCAAACCCGGCATCTCGTGCTCCGCGAGGCCGATCTCTTTGCGTCCGTATTCGGCCAGCGAAAGATCCGCCACCTTGAAGTCGATGCCGTTGCGGCTGTCCGCGGTGAGCGTGCCGTTCTGGACCGATGTCATATACCACTCCTCAAAGTCCCACTGGATATTGCCTACCAGGCTAACCCGTGGCCGAAGGAGCGCCACCCCCGGCTGCGGCATCGACAACCGGCTCGAAGATCTCGGCCAGATCGTCTGCGACATCACGGTCGGCTTCCGGTGGCATCGACACATAGCTCAGTGCCATCCGGACCATCGCGCGAGCGATCCGCACAGCCGCGGTCTCGTCGGCTCCGACCCAGCTGTGCTGCAGAAGTTCGCTGATCCTGCTGCTGGCCTGGTCGATCAGCGGCCCGGCATCGGTGGTGATCAGCCGCAACAGATCCGGTTTCGCCTGCCCTGTCAACAACGACTGGATCAGCGGGTCCGTGGCAACAGAGGCAAAGAAACCCGAAAAGCCCTCTGCCAACGCTATTTTGGTCTGCCCCTCGTGGACCAGAACCGCATCGGAGATCAAGTCGACCAACTCGTCGGCCAGGCGGAGCGCATACGCGGTCGCCAGACCCTGCCGGGACCCGAACTCGTTGTAGACGGTCTGCCTGCTGACCCCGGCCGCGGCCGCGACATCGGCCATCGTGACCGCCGACCAGTCCTTCGACCGCAACAACTCTCGCATTCCGTCGAGCAGACTGCCGCGCAGCAATCGTTTGGTGGCCTGCGCGAACGGAATTGGCACAGCCGAGCCCACTGTGGCCGATGCGGGTTCCGGAACCTCTGACATGTCGGCCAGGGTATCGGTCGCGTCGGCCACGGGGTTCACGTGCGGGTGACTTCCTCCATGTAGAAGTCCGCTTTGGCGGCCCCACAATCCGGGCAACTCCAGTCGTCGGGGATGTCCTCCCAACGGGTTCCCGGGACGATCCCGTCCTCGG
Organism: Williamsia sp. Y853; assembly: GCF_056786495.1. Taxonomy (NCBI): domain Bacteria; kingdom Bacillati; phylum Actinomycetota; class Actinomycetes; order Mycobacteriales; family Nocardiaceae; genus Williamsia; species Williamsia sp. Y853. Next base: position 2,095,381 of record NZ_JBXCJC010000001.1, on the reverse strand, counting down.
GCCAGCCCTTCGCCTCGTCGTATTCGAATCCACACTGCATACAGACGTACAACTTGAAGTTCACTTACGCCACCGTCTCCTCGAAATCGATCTTCTCCCGGACGCCGCAGTCGGGGCAGGGCCAGTCGTCGGGGACGTCGGACCATCGGGTCCCGGCCGGGAAACCTTCGCGCGGCGCGCCGGTCGCCTCGTCGTAGATGAAGTCGCAGACCGGGCAGCGATATGCGCTCATTTCACGGTTCCGTTCGCTTCACCGAGCATCGACAGCCGGTGCGCAGCGAGTATCTTCTCTCGCCGGCGGGGCACGATGTTCGCCAGCGACAGGTCGCCCTCATAGTGCTCGATCACCCTGTGATCCATCACTTTTCGCCACAGCGGCGGGAAATAGGCGAGCGTGATCATGCTGGCGTAGCCGCTCGGCAGACCCGGTGCGTCCTCAAAACTGCGCAGCACCTGGTACCGACGGGTCGGATTGGCGTGGTGATCGCTGTGGCGCTGCAGGTGGTACAGGAAGATGTTGGTGCAGATGTGATCCGAGTTCCAGCTGTGCTCCGGACGGGCGCGCTCATAGCGACCACTGGCGGTTTTCTGCCGCTGCAATCCGTAGTGCTCGAGGTAGTTCACCGTCTCCAGCAACCCGAACCCGTACACGGCCTGGATGACCATGAACGGCAGGATCTGCCAGCCGAAGATCGCAGTCAGGACGCCCCACCCGATCACCGACATCAACCAGGCGTTGAGGACATCATTGCGGATGTTCCAGACCGGACGTTCCAGCCGTTGCATGCGGGTGCGTTCGAGATGCCAGGCCGACTTCAGACTCCCCCACACACTCCGCGGGAGGAACGCCCAAAAGGTCTCGCCGTATTTGGCGCTGGCCGGATCCTCCGGGGTGGCCACCCGCACGTGATGGCCACGGTTGTGCTCGATGTAGAAGTGCCCGTAAAAGGTCTGCGCGAGGGTGACTTTCGAGAGCCACCGTTCGAGCGAATCCTTCTTGTGTCCGAGTTCGTGGGCGGTGTTGATCCCGATGCCACCCATGACACCGACGGTCAGGGCGATGCCCAGTTTCGAAGCGAGCCCGAGGCCCCCATCGATCCCCAGCCAGCTCAGGTCGCTCGCGGTCCACAGGTAGCAGGCGAAGACCACACTCACGAGCTGGAAAGGAATGTACGCGTAGGTGCAATAGCGGTAGTACTTGTCGTTCTCCAGCTCTTCCATCAGTTCCTCGGGCGGGTTCTGCCCGTCGGGCCCGAAGAACAGATCCATGATCGGCAGCAGACCGTAGACGAGCAGCGGACCGATCCACCACCAGACGGGCGCAACAACGTCTGCGCCCAGCCAATTGAACCCGGCCACCAGTGCGGTCGCGAGAAAGAGACCCGTCGGGGGGATGAGCCCCAGCAGCCACAGGTGACGCTTCTTGTCCCGCCATTGCGCCGCCGACTGCTCGACGGTCGACGATTCTGCAGTGCTCATCATCACCCTCCTGGCTTCCTCGAACTAGAACCTGTTGTGGACACTACCGATGTTGAAGTCGCCTGTCTATACATCTAGAAAGATTTGTAAAGCGGCGCAACTCACAAAAAAACCCCGATCCGGGGATCGAAACCCGGATCGGGGTCTTTTTCACATATCAGGTCCGGTGTCGGCCACCTCAGGGCTTACTCGGGCGCAATCCCGCCCTTGCCCGCACCTGCGCGGATATCGTCGCCGACCTGATCGGGGATCTCACCACGAGCCCGTCTTCCGACCATCGAATGGCGTTGGCTGTACAGGAAGTAGAAGGCGACACCGATCACCATCCAGACCAGGAATCGCAACCAGGTCAGCGCTGACAGGTTCAGCATCAACCACACGCAGGCGATGATCGCCAGGATCGGGATCACCGGCATCCAGGGAACCGTGAATCCACGTGGCAGATCCGGGCGGGTCTTCCGCAGCACCATCACACCGGCCGCAACAACCACGAACGCGAACAGAGTGCCCACGTTGACCATTTCTTCCAGCTTGGTGATCGGGAAGAAAGCAGCCACCACCGCGACGACCACGCCAACCAGAATCTGGATCCGGGCCGGGGTCCCGAACCGACTGGTCTTCGCAAATGACCGAGGCAGCAGACCGTCTCGCGACATCGCGAACAAGACACGCGACTGACCGAGCATCAGCACCATGACAACCGTGGTCAGACCTGCCAGAGCACCGATCGAAATCACCTTCTCGGCCCAGGTGACCCCGTTCAGGCCGAATGCGTAGGCAAGGTTCTTGGGCTCCCCGTCGCCTGCGGACGTGGCCAGATCCTTGTAGCTGACCATGCCGGTGACAACGATCGTGACCAGGATGTACAGCACTGTGACGATGGCCAGCGAGCCGAGAATCCCGCGCGGCACATCCTTCTTCGGATTCTTGGTCTCCTCGGCGGTGGTTGCCACCACGTCGAAGCCGATGAACGCGAAGAAGACGATCGAGGCCGCGGCCAGGATGCCGTACCAGCCGTAGCTGGAATCACCGCCGCCGGTCATGAGCGAGAACAGGGTCGACTCGACGGACCTGCCGCCGGACTCAGAGGGCTCTGATTTCGGCACAAACGGCTTGAAGTTGTCGGTGTCGATGTAGAAGAACCCGACGACGATCACCAACAGGACAACCGTCACCTTGATGGCGGTGACTACAGCACTGAACCGGGAGGACAACTTCGTGCCGATGACCAGTAGGACCGTGATCGCCCCGACCACCACCAGTGCACCCCAGTCGACGTCGACACCGGCGATTTCGGTTGTGCCACCGGAGAATCCGAAGACGGTACCCAGATAGCTCGACCACCCCTTGGAGACCACGGCCGCACCGACCGCGAACTCGAGGATGAGATCCCAGCCCAGAATCCAGGCCAGGAACTCACCGAAGGTGGCATATCCGAACGTGTAGGCAGATCCGGCGACCGGAACGGTCGAAGCGAACTCGGCGTAGCAGAGTGCAGCCAACGCGCAGGCCACCGCTGCCATCACAAAGGACAGCGAAATCGCTGGTCCCGCTTTATCTCCGGCCGTCGACGCGGTGATGGTGAAGATACCGGCACCGATGACCACCGAGACACCGAAAACGGTGAGATCCCACCAGGTCAAACTCTTCTTCAGCTGAGAACCGGGTTCTTCGGTGTCAGCCATCGATTGCTCCACGGATTTTGTCCGTGTCAGCGGATTGCTCATCACAACTCCTCTGGTGACTTGCGTGCATTGCGGTGGAATGCAGCCTGCCTGAGAAACTATCCGACCAACCCTGCCAACACTGGTTAATCCCCCCGGGATGGCGCGATCATTTTTCGCCCCCGGCGAACGACGCAGGCAATCAAGTCAAGAGACGGATCCTCGACCGATATCGGGTTCGAGGTAGATCATCCGCGCAACCCGGTGATCGTCCAGCCGATGATTCCGGCCGGACGACACCCCCTGCGACCGTTCTGAACGGCCGAACCCGCCGGCACATTCTTCCGGCGGGTTCGGGGGTCGAGCGATCGCGGTTGGGCGATCTAGGTGAAGTAGCCTGCAGTGCGCTTGTCGGCGCCCTGCATCGTCGATCCCGCTTCACGCACCTTCGTCGACAGGTTGTTCAACAGCAGACGGGAGTCCGAAAAGCTTGTATCCCAGCGCTGCTGCGCGACAGCGTAAGCCTCGGCGCCCTGCGGTGATTCCCAGTTCGAGTGCAGTCGGCCAACTTCAGACTTGAGCGTCCCGGCCAGCTCCTCGAGCTGTTTGAAATCGGAATCGAGCTGAGCCGACAGCTCCTCGATCGCGGCAAAGTTGTACTTGATCATGGTGTTGTTCCCTTTCTGGACGATGATTGGAGGGGCCGAGAATCACAGGCTCAGACCGGATCCCCCACCCATGACGGAGCCGATGGTTCCTGCGAGGTCCTGGTCTTCGTTGTCGTAACCGTTGAATCCGCTCTCCAACGACGCCTTCAGACCGTCGAGAGCAGTCTTGAGCTGAGCCCCCTCGGCCTGCCACGCAGCTGCCGCATCTTGAAATGCCTTGCTGGCGGTGCCCTGCCACATCGCCTGCGCGTCTTCGGCATTCTTGTTCAGGCGTTGCAATACAACACCCATGTCCTCGATGAGCTGCCCCACCGATTTGGTCGTGATCAACGCGTCTGGGACGTCGAGTTTCAACCCGCTGTTACCGCCGTCGGAAGTCATGGTGATTCCCCTTCTGTGATTGCCGCGATATCGGTTGATATCCGCGGATTCTGTAATCTGCTCCGGTACCACGCCGGCTTCTCACCGGGTGGGCCCCCTCCGGTTGGCCGAATCACGGCAACCACCTCCGGGCCGGCAACGTCTCCATCAGGAGCGTGACAGCCTGGGAGATCCGATGACCGGTTCCCGTCGACAATGTCGACCAGATCTGGCCATCGGGAGACATACTGGGGCCGGCCACAATCCGGCCCTTGGCTGTGTCGTAGACCGCCACCGCACCTTCCGAGCGGCGCATCCGCCCCGGCGCGCATTCGATGGCAACGATTTCCGCGTGTGCACAGCAGGTATCAAACGCCACCGCATAGGTCGCCGCGTCGCCGGCCGCAACACCCATCGCATGGAGGGCATCGGCGTAATCGGCTGCGGACTGCGCTTTATCGAGCCGATTCTGCAATTCACCGGCGGGCAGGCTGACCGACGGAACGCTCATCGGAAGATGATGCCTGTCCTCGGCCGGTTCGAGCAAACGTGCAACGAGCTGACCCACCTCCAGGTCACTGCCGATCGCAATGTCGCGAAGCACCAGGCCCGATTCGGTCTTGGTCGCCAGCACGTGGTGATCACCGCGCCGCGCAAGGCAGATCCGGCGAGTCGAAGTGTCTTGGTGGCAACGGATCTCGAGTAATACGTCCGGGCCCGACAGTATCGTCAGCGCCTCGGCAAGGGCGTCGGTGACACCCACCCCGACAGCTGGGTCCGGATCGGCGGTCAGCCATCCGGCAGCGCTCAACTCCGCCGCCGCGGCAACGCGCGCCTTCTCACGCTCGTCGACGTACTCGTGACGAGGCCCGACCGCGAGCACCGACGGCCACGTCTGGAGATCGAGAACGCCTGCCAGATAATCGATCTGGTCCTGCGAGAGGCGGAATTCGCATACCACCGGTGTAGCCCACATATCGCTCACCGTCCTTGTTCCGTGGCGCCGAGAACCGCAGGCACCGACGTGACAGGCGGCAGGTCGAGAGTTCCGTTGCGGTACCGCGGATCCGGATGATCGCCGAGGTTGACTGCGGCAGCAATCGGCGCATCGTGGGAGCTCTCGTCGCCCACCCCCGATTCGGCCGCTGGATCGATGCCGGCTCCGGCGTGTGCGGGGGCTCTGCGCACGACGGAATCCGCACCATGACCGGGAGCACCCATCATGGGTGCCATCGGCGCCGCGGGCACCGACGGTCGAGCGCCTGCCGATGTCGACGCCGGTTGCACGATTGCAGGCGACGCCGACGACCCCGCCAGAATGGTTGTGGCATAACGCGTCTGCTGACGAGGAATGGAAACCGGCGCGTATCCACCGATACCACCGGGCATTGCCCCGGCCGCCGACGCAGGGCGTGCCGGCACCGCCCGGGTTGCCTCGCGAACCGCCTGTTCGGCAGCCAGCGCATCGGGCGAGACGATCTCGGCCGGGCGCGGTACCGACCACCCGCGCGACACGGGTTCGGTGGCCGCCTCGTAGGTTTCCATGACCCGTGCGGCACGTTGCTTCTGATCGGCAGCGGCACGCTCGGCATCGGCTGCCACACCGCCGATGGGCGCGCCCGTCGCGGCACCGACAGTCACGGCCGCCGTGTGGATGTCCTCGGTGATCTGCAGTTCTGGTAATCCCGGCATGCTGATCCGGGCCACCGTGGTCGCGGCCGCCTGTGCGCCCGCACGCGCTGCACTGTCTGCGGCGGCAGCGGCCGCATCGGAGAACCAACCGGCGAACGAGGCCAACTTCCCGAAAGCCTCATCACTGGAGGCCGATTCCCAGGAGACGCCGAGCTTGGCCAAGATCCGAACGTAGTCGAGACCGGCGTCTGCGAGCAGCGTTGAGACCTGTGCCCAGCCGTGCGCGGCAGCGATCAGTGGGCCGTCACCGGCACCGGCACCAAGATCGGTTGCCAACTGCTTGGTGGGCCTTGCCTCCCACACGACATTCGTGAATCCGATCATCATCGTGTCCCCGGCGTCAGAGCCGGAAGGTCTCCTCGATGTCGGCCTCGACCGTGCCGAAATCACGCGCCTGGGCGCGCAGCACCGCAGCGATCTTCCGGAGTTCGTGCACACCGGCCGCCGCAGTATCGGTGAACGTCTCCGCGACGGAGCCGAATGTGGCGGCAGCAGTGGTCGACACCTCGTCGCGACCTGCCGCCTGCACAACGAGTGCCGGACGGTGAACGGCCACACCCTGTTCGAGCTCATTTGCCAGCCGATCGAGATCAACCGCAGCTCGCAACAATTCATCCGAGTCGACGTTCAACTCACCTGTGGACATCGTATCCCCCATGTTCGTGTCAGGCTTCCTGGTTGTGGGCAGGCTGGTTGCGGTCCGGCGGACCCAACCGCAGACGTACGTCCGGGGTCGGAGTCGCCTCCGGTGCCTGGGTTTCGCCAAGGACCGCAGGAGCAACAGCCGGCATCTCGCCGATGATCCGGGTGCCGTTGAGTTCGGTGACGAGGTAGTCCGCGGCCTCGTGCTGATCATCAGACGCACCGGCGCCGCGGCCGGCTCCCATCCCGCCGCCGCCCATCGGTGCCATCGGCCCGGTCATGCCTGCCGGAACCACCGCGTTCTGATTCCTGTTGACCGGTCCACCACCTGATTCCGGTGCCGATCCGCCGAGCAGTCCCGGCGTTGTCCGCGCACTCAGCGGGCTGGGGCCGCTACCGCCACCCCCACCTCCACCGCCTCCGCCGCCACCGCCGCCCCCACGGCCGGCGGACATCGCGCCACCGAGACCCGTCGGAACAGTCTTGGCTTCATCGATCTCTTTGCTGTCGTACGCGGTTTGCAGTTGAGCCTGGTGCGATTTCATGAGCTCGGTCGCGGCCTTTGACGACATCGTGCCGAGTTGCCCCACACCGGTCATCATCGGTTTGCCGACCGAGTCGAGCACTGTGCCGGCAATCGAGAACGGCGATGTTCCCGCTGCGGGAGCACCGGTCACGGGCACCGGTTGCCCGGTTGCAAGCATGTGCGTTGTCGGCGCCAGCAACTGCGCTCGGGTGGCGGCAACCACCGCGGTCGCCTCGGCCAGGCCATCAGCGGCCGCTGCCAACGCAACGGCCTGGCCGGGCGGTGTCACCAGAAACGGCGCCGAGGCGGTGATGATGGCAACCGTTTTCGCGACGATTCCCTGGACGAGGCCGAGGCCGACGCCCACGATCGCCGCGGCTCCCTGGGTGTCGGCCGACATCGTGGTGCCCTGCGTGGACAAGGCCGCGGTATCGGCGCCTGCCTGCATCCCCTTTACGGTCGCCGCCGTTGCGGATTGCCCGCTCCACACCTGATCGAGAACCTTCAATGCGCCCGAACCCATCGACATCGACGTGTCCAGGATCTGCGACAGCGCCTCGAAGATCATCGTGGGGTCGAAGTCGCCCCCACCGAGGTTGCCCGAGCCGAAGCCGCCCACCAGATCGGTCAACGGTTTGAGCAGGACGTCGAGGTCGAGGGGCGGCAATGGTGGCAGATCTGGCAACGGCGGCATGCCCGACAGCACCGGAAGCCCTGGCAGGCCAAGGTCTTTCAAGACCTGGCTGACCGGGGTGTCGAGAATCGGCCCGAGTGGACTCGATTCGACCAATTGGCGAATGGTTGGATCAAGCGGCGGTGTTGCCGGTGCCGGTGGCATCGTCGGAAAACTCACGTGACCCGATCCGGTCTACAGCGCGGCCTGCACGGCGGCGAAACCCCGGCCGCTGCCGTCGTCCGCCTCGGCGATCTGCGCGGCCGTGGCAAACGCGGCTGCCGCGCTGCCTGCGTGGACCGCAGCGAGCTGCCCGACCCCGAACAGATGACTCGCCTGCGCCTGCGCGAATGCCAGCAGGAACTCCTGCCCGATCAACCCGAATACGGGCACCATCTGAGCGATGTTCGCGGCGGCGTTGATCGAACCCGCACTGGCAACCGCTGCCGACATCAATGCAGCCGTGTCCCCATACGCTTCGATTGCTGCCGGTACCGCTGTGACCTCAGACATTTGTCCCCCCGTTTCTTCGAAAACATGTGTACTGCCCCAACCCTCGGATTGCCCGACCCTCGCAACCCGTCACTCCCACAGTCCGGCGATAAGACGCCCACCGAGCCGAGACGGTTCCCTCCCGTGTCGGCGGACCGGTCATGTCGGCCGGCTGTTCACCAGATCCGCAAACGATTCGTTGAACTCCTCGAGGATCTCGCCGCGGCGGGCGAACGCACGGCCGGCCGCGACACCGGCCGTCGAGACGATCAGCTCTGAAAGTGGGCCGGTCCCGAGCTGCGGAGCCGTTGACGCGAACCACAACCCGGTCAGCTCGCCGATACCGTTGACCTCTGCGGTGACATGATCTCCGGGCGAGGTCTCACGCGCGGAGATGGCGGCCAAACGTTCATTGACCTCGCGCAACCGATCGAGCTGTGCCCGGGCCCTGGCCTCGAGTTCATCCATCGCAGAGCTCATACCGACCTCATCCAGCTGCCGGGTGCGCCTGCGGTGGCGTCGTCCTCGTACTCGGCCCTGGCGAGATCATCAGGCCGAGGCAGATTCATCTGTTCGATGATGTCGGCGCCGACGCCCGCGGCCCGCAACTCTTCGCGGCGCGCGACGCCGGCGTGCATCGCCGCCTGCCGGCACAGCCGGAGCACCTCAGCGGCGAGTATCGCCGGATCCTTGTGCAATTCGGCAGGTTCGATCCGTACCGACATCGGCAGGCCCTGTTCTGTCGTGACGACAGACAGGCCTCCGGTGCGTGAAGTTGCAGCAGCCATGGTTCCCCCTCAAGAACTCCCCTTGGCGACAGATAGTACCCACAACTTGTGACACTGCGGAGATACCGCACGGCATGGACATCCGCGCTACCCGACCACCGGAGATCGTGGTGGTCTATCATCGCCGTTATCCAGGGGTGGCGGGGTGGATTCGATATATGTAACGCCTGGGTTTTCACCACTGACAAGACAAATTGCAACTGGTTAGACGAAGTGCAACAACGGGGGGGCTGTTTCTGTGAGCTACAACAATGCCGACGTGCCTGCGGCACCACCATGGCTTCAGACCGCGGCGGACATCGATGTCGCATCGTTCGAGCGCGCCGATCAATCACCTACGGCGCCTGCGACTCCGGAAGTACCGGCAGCCCCATCGGCATCGGCATCAGTACCCGGACCACCCGATGCAGCGCCTTCACCGCAGGGCCCACCCGGACCCGATGCACCACCGGCAACGGTGCACTCGGGCCGCCATGGCCAGGCGTCCGATGCCCACGGCACGGAACCGTCGCAACCCGCTCCCCCGCCACAGCCTCCGCTCGACCAACAGTTCTGGCCGCAGGCAGCGGGCGGTTTCACGCCGCCTGCACCGCACCAACCACCGGCCGGGCCGGCCTACCCGACGGGACCGGGCCCCTACGGCGGCACCAACCCGTACGGCGAATCATCACCGCCCCAAGGCTTTCCGCCGGCAGGAATCCCGCCGCAGGGTAATCCCGCAGCACCACCCGGGTACTTTCCGGGACAGCAGCCGATGCCCCCGCACCAGCAGTACGCCCCCGGGCAACCGCCCGCACCGACAAGCCTCGACGAGGTGGCGCTGCTCCGAAAGGCCCGCCGGGCACCGGCCAGCGGGTGGCGGCGGACCGTACACAAGCTGTCGGCGGGCACCATCAATCCTGGAGAGTCCCCTGACGACCTCGTCTACAAACAATTACTCGAACGCGTGAATCAGCCCGTCCGCGGCGACTATCGGATCGCGGTTCTCTCGCTCAAGGGCGGCGTCGGAAAGACCACGACCACAGTCGGTCTGGGCTCGATATTCGCATCCCTGCGCGGCGATCGGGTGATCGCCGTGGACGCCAATCCCGACCTGGGCACTCTCGCGCAACGCATTCCGCAGCAGACCCGCTCGACGGTGCGCGATCTGCTCGCCGACGAATCGATCTACCGATACTCCGACGTCCGCGCCCACACCTCCCAGGCGCCGAGCCGTCTGGAAATCCTTGCATCCGAACGTGATCCGGCCAAGGCCGAGGCATTCAGCGAAGCGGACTACCGCGGCGTGATGACGGTGCTGCAGCGCTTCTACAACATCATCATCACCGACTGCGGTACCGGACTGAGCCATTCGGCGATGAACGGGGTGCTCGACATGGCCAACTCCCTGATCCTGGTGACCTCGCCCGCCATCGACGGGGCACGCAGCGCCGGAGCGACACTCGACTGGCTGCAGGCCCACGGGTTCGGGCATCTGGTGTCGGGAGCGGTGGTTGTGCTCAGCTCGTCACGACCCGGCGCATCGACCATCGACACCGATCAGCTCAGCGCCCACTTCTTGACCCGATGCCGTGCGGTACAACAGATCCCGTTCGACGACCACCTCGCCGAAGGTGCCGAGGTCGACCTCGATCTCCTCGGCAAGGACACCCGTCGCGCACTCGTCGAGATGGCTGCGACCGTGGCAGACGACTTCCCCTCCACCACGATGCGGCGAGGCGACCCGTACTACACGTCCTGACCCGATGATGTGCCCTTTTGGCGAGCAAACCCGCAGGTCACGCCCGCCAAAACGGCACATCATCGGGGGTGGGTCAGCCTCCGCAGCAGCCGGATGGTTCGATCGCGGCCCGGGTCTCGCGGGTCACCGCATTGCGTTGTGCCAGCGCACCATCGGCCGGGTAGTCGACACCGATCAGGCTCAATCCACACGCGGGCGCCACCGGGACCTCACTCGCGCGCGCCCGTTGCTGCAGCAATCCGGCGCACCATTCCACTGAGCGACGCCCTTCACCGACCGTCGCAACGGCCCCGACCAGTGAGCGGACCATCGACCAACAGAACGCGTCCGCGCTCACCTGTGCGACGAGAACGCCGAAGTCGTCGCGCATCCACGTGAACTGCTGAAGATCCCGGACTGTCGTGGCGCCATCGCGCCGCTTGCAGAATGCCGCGAAATCGTTGAGTCCGAGCAAAGTTGAGGCCGCCTCTTCGAGGAGGTCGGCGTTGAGCGGCCGACTCCAGGCAGCGGTGGTGCGGGCGACAACCGGTTCAGCACCCCAGGGGTCGTCGGTCAATCGGTATTCGTAGTGGCGGCGTAGGGCAGAGAAGCGCGCATCGAACTCCCCTGGCGCCTCTTCGATGTCCTTGACCCGCACATCGGTGGGCAGCATCTTGGCAAGCCGCCGAACGAGTTTGGTCGGATCCCCGTCGATCGACCGGGTCTGCAAGGCCGACTCTGGCACATCAAAATGTGCCACCTGGCCGGTGGCGTGCACGCCGGCGTCGGTGCGGCCTGCAACCGTGAGCGTCACCGGTTCCCGCAGCACCGTGCCGAGGGTCTCCTCAAGCACGCCACACACTGTTCGTTGGCCGGGCTGTCTGGCCCAACCCGCGAAGTCGGTTCCGTCGTAACCGATCTGCATCCGCAGCCGGACGAGTGGTCCCTCGAAATGACGAGACCCGCCACCGGAAATTCCGGTGGCGGGCTCGTGGGTCACTGACTCGTTCAGTCGACTACTTCTCGTCGGCCTTGGCGTCAACAGCGGTGGCAGCGGTCGACTCTTCGTCGACAGCCTCGGCCACAGCTTCAGCGTTCTCGACCTCGGCGTCGGTGGCGTCGGCTTCAACAGCCTCGACCACGTTCTCCTCGGTTGCGGCTTCTTCAGACTTCTTCTTCGAGGCCGCTGCGCGGGTGGCGCGATCGGCTTCCGATGAAGCGGTCTTGTCCCGAACCAGCTCGATCACTGCCATGGGGGCGTTGTCGCCCTTGCGCGGCAGAGTCTTGACGATGCGGGTGTAGCCGCCGTCGCGGTCCGCGTAGAACGGGCCGATCTCGGCGAACAGGGCATGCACGATGTCCTTGTTGCGGATGACCTTCAGCACCTCACGGCGATGAGCCAGGTTACCGGCCTTCGCGTGGGTGATCAGCTTTTCCGCGTACGGGCGGAGACGCTTTGCCTTGGTCTCGGTGGTGGTGATCCGGCCGTGCTCGAAGAGCGAGGTGGCGAGGTTCGCCAGCATCGCTTTCTGGTGCGAAGCCGACCCGCCGAGGCGGGTACCCTTTGTGGGCTTGGGCATTTCGAACTCCTAGGGTTCGCTCTCGACCTCTCGGCCGTGAGCTGGGGGTCTTGTTAGAGCTGTTCGGTTTCTGCGAAATCCTCGCCGGCATCGGCGTCGGAGAAGGAAGTGTCATCGGTCCAGGTACCGGTCGCGACGTCGTATCCGGCCACCTGGGACGGATCGAAGCTCGCGGGGCTGTCCTTGAGTGCCAGGCCGAGTGCGTGCAGCTTGACCTTGACCTCGTCGATGGACTTCTGACCGAAGTTGCGGATGTCCAGCAGGTCCGATTCGGTCCGGGCCACCAGCTCGCCGACGGTGTGCACTCCCTCGCGCTTGAGGCAGTTGTACGACCGAACGGTGAGTTCGAGGTCTTCGATCGGAAGGCTGAACGACGCGATGTGATCGGCCTCGGCGGGCGAGGGTCCGATCTCCACACCTTCTGCTTCGATGTTGAGTTCACGGGCCAGACCGAACAGCTCAACGAGGGTCTTACCGGCCGAGGCCAGTGCGTCCCGCGCGGAGATCGAGTTCTTGGTTTCCACATCGAGAACGAGCCGATCGAAGTCGGTGCGCTGCTCGACGCGGGTGGCCTCCACCTTGTACGTGACCTTGAGAACCGGCGAGTAGATCGAGTCGACCGGGATACGGCCGATCTCGGCGCCGGACGCCTTGTTCTGGACGGCGGGGACATAGCCGCGACCGCGCTCGACGACGAGCTCGATCTCCAACTTGCCCTTGTCGTTCAGGGTGGCGATGTGCAGGTCCGGGTTGTGCACGGTGACACCGGCCGGGGGCACGATGTCGGCACCGGTGACAGCACCGGGGCCCTGCTTACGCACGTACATGGTGACCGGCTCGTCCTCTTCGGAGCTCACGACGAGGCCCTTGAGGTTCAGGATGATGTCGGTGACATCTTCCTTGACTCCGGGGACGGTGGTGAACTCGTGCAGGACTCCGTCGATCCGGATGCTGGTGACAGCGGCTCCGGGAATCGACGACAGCAGGGTACGGCGCAGCGAGTTGCCGAGCGTGTACCCGAAACCTGGCTCGAGCGGCTCGATGACGAACTTCGAGCGATCTCCCGAGATGATCTCTTCGGACAGTGTGGGTCGCTGTGAAATCAGCATTGAATCTTCTTCTCCTCTTGGACGCCCGCTATATGACGGCCGATTAGGTGCCGAATGTGCTGCCGGACATATGGATCCGACAACCGGCGATTACTTCGAGTAGAACTCGACGATGAGCTGCTCGGAGAGCGGCACATCGATCTGTGCGCGCTCGGGCAACGAGTGCACCAGGATGCGCAGCGTGCCGGGCACGACCTGCAGCCAACCCGGAGCCTTGCGATCGCCCTGGATCTCCTTGGCGATCTGGAACGGAACAGTCTGCAGCGACTTCGGGCGGACATCGATGATGTCGTAGCGAGAGACGCGGTAGCTGGGCACGTCGACCTTCACACCATTGACGGTGAGGTGGCCATGGCTGACCATCTGACGCGCCTGGCGGCGGGTACGGGCGAGTCCGGCGCGGTAGACGACGTTGTCAAGACGGGTCTCGAGCAGACGCAGCAGCTCGTCACCGGTCTTGCCGTTACGACGGTTGGCCTCTGCGTAGTAGAGACGGAACTGCTTTTCCATGACGCCGTAAGTGAAGCGAGCCTTCTGCTTCTCCTGCAGCTGGAGCAGGTATTCGCTCTCCTTGATCCGCGCGCGACCATGCTGGCCGGGCGGGTAGGGGCGACGCTCAAACGCCTGGTCTCCGCCGACGAGGTCGACGCGCAGACGACGAGATTTGCGGGTTGCGGGTCCGGTATAACGAGCCATTTTTTAAAGTCCTCTTCTTTCCGATTAAACCCGGCGCCGCTTGGGCGGGCGGCAGCCGTTGTGCGGCTGCGGGGTGACATCGGAAATGGTGCCGACCTCGAGGCCAGCGGCCTGAAGTGATCGGATAGCAGTCTCACGACCCGAACCCGGGCCCTTCACGAAGACGTCGACCTTCTTGACGCCGTGTTCCTGTGCCTTGCGGGCAGCGTTCTCGGCAGCAAGCTGTGCCGCGAACGGGGTGCTCTTACGCGAGCCCTTGAAGCCGACATGTCCGGACGAAGCCCAGGCGATGACGTTTCCGGCAGGATCAGAGATCGAGACGATGGTGTTGTTGAACGTGCTCTTGATGTGCGCGCTGCCGTGCGGGACGTTCTTCTTCTCGCGACGACGAGTGCCCTTCTTGGGGCCGGCGCTACGTGACTTAGGAGGCATGGATTACTTCTTCTTCCCGGCGATGGTCTTCTTCGGGCCCTTGCGGGTCCGAGCGTTGGTCTTGGTGCGCTGTCCGCGAACGGGCAGGCCACGACGGTGACGCAGACCCTGGTAGCAGCCGATTTCGATCTTGCGACGAATGTCGGCCTGCACCTCGCGGCGCAGGTCACCTTCGACCTTGACCGAGGATTCGAGGTATTCACGAAGCTTCAGGACGTCTTCGTCAGTGAGGTCCTTGGCGCGCAGGTCGGCACTGAGGCCGGTGGCAGCAAGGATCTCCTTGGAGGTGGTACGACCAACTCCATAGATGTACGTGAGTGCGATCTCCAGGCGCTTTTCGCGCGGAAGATCAACACCAGCAACACGTGCCATGTGGCGTTTCCTTTGGTTCTCGGAGGTCTGCTCCCAATCCGTCCCCGACTCTTGCAGGGCCCCGGCCTCCGTGCCGGGGGTAGGCGGACTCCTGTGTGAGTCCGCTGGTGTTGAGAGGTCTTCTTTTGTTGCCTGTATGAAGTTGTGTCGCTCTTACAAGCGATCGGGTCGAAGTGCTGATCAGCCCTGACGCTGCTTGTGACGCAGGTTCTCGCAGATCACCATGACGCGGCCGTTACGCCGAATCACCTTGCACTTCTCGCAGATCGGCTTGACGCTCGGTTTAACCTTCACGTCACTCTCTCCTTTGCCTGTGCTGAGACCGACCTTGGTCGCTCAGCACGGATCTACTTCAAAGCACAGGGCACAGCCTTATAGCCGCACCCCAGCTGGTTGTCCTACCCGGAGGGGTCCGGGAAGTCTGTTGGGTCTTACTTGTATCGGTAAACGATCCGGCCGCGAGTCAGGTCGTAGGGCGAAAGCTCCACGACCACGCGGTCTTCGGGCAGGATGCGGATGTAGTGCTGCCGCATCTTGCCGCTGATGTGGGCGAGTACTTTGTGGCCGTTCTCCAGCTCAATGCGGAACATCGCATTGGGCAGGGGTTCGACAACGCGGCCCTCCACCTCGATGGCGCCTTCTTTGGCCATAGCCTCCACGATTCTGGTGTGTTGACCACACCTGAACAGTTGTCTTCGATTACCGTCATGACACGCACGTGACCGGGTTCTTTTCAGCGGCAGTTGGCAGGCGATTCGAGCAAGCTCTGCAAATCTGGGCACAAAAACAATCCGGCGCGCGTACGCACCGTTGATCAACATTACGCTGCCGCGCAGCTCAGGACAAATAAGCGCATTCTCCGGCGGACCCGCGTGCCCCCGAAGCTCCCCCGATCGGCCGGAATCTGGCCTTGACGCGATCCTTCAGTTCAGTTTACGGTGACCGCACTCACGGATTGAAACGTTTCAAACTATCGATTGGCGACGGGCCCATGCAGCACGAACAACCGGAAACGGTTACCGAGACATCAGCCGACACTCCACGTCAGCGGGTGTGTTTCACCATGAACCTGCGGCCCGACCGCATCGATGATTACCTCGCTGCCCACGAGGACGTCTGGCCGGAGATGCTCGACGCATTGCGCGAGACCGGCTGGTCCAACTACTCGCTGTTCCTGCAGCCCGGCACCGGACTGGTGGTCGGGTACGTGGAAACCGAGGACTTCGACCGGGCGCGCGAACTGATGGCCCAAACCGCGGTGAACACCCGGTGGCAGGCCACCATGGCGCAGTACTTCGCCGATCCCACGGCTGGACCCGACACCACGATGACCGAGCTCGACCACTACTTCCACCTCGCCTGATCGGTTCTTCATCCGGATCGGATCTATCGGCGGTGTCACATTCGGCACCCACCCGAACGAGTCGCCCGAGCCGGACCAATTACCCTGCGCCCACACCCCATGAGGAGAAACCATGAAACTCGGGGCCAAGAAAACCACCGGTTGGAAGGCAACGATCTCTGTTGCCATGTCCAACTACATCGAGGCCGGATCGATCATCGCGATCGCCACCAGCCTCGGTTTCTGGCAAGACGAGTTCGGCATCAGCAACTTTGCTGTCGGCTTGCTCGCCGCACTCAGCGCCAACGCCTTCGGCGCGGCCGTCGGCGCAGCCATCGGCGGTCCGCTGTGTGATCGCTACGGACGTAAGGCGATCTACACATACGACCTGATGGTCTACATGGTCGGCGTGCTGATCGCGGCCTTTGCCCTCAACTTCGGCATGCTGATGATCGCGTTTGTGATCACCGGTCTGGCGGTCGGCGCAGGCGTTCCGGCGTCGTGGACCTACATCGCCGAGCAGGCTCCCTCGGGTGCCCGGGCCAAACACGTCGGTACCGCCCAGCTCGCCTGGTCGGTCGGCCCTCTGGTCGGCTTCGCCCTGGCCGCCGCGCTCGCGCCGCTCGGGTTGCTCGGTTCACGACTGATATTCCTGCACCTGTTCGTGGTTGCCGCGGTGGTCTGGTGGATTCGCCAGGGCCTGGCCGAGTCGAAGCTCTGGACCGAGGACAATCTGGAGAACACGGACGCGAACACGGGCTCGACGCCTGCCCCGGTCGCCACCTCGGGTGGCGCAGGTCTGCGCGGCCTGTTCTCGAAGAAGGTCAACATCACCGCGCTGCTGGTGCTCATCGGCATCTACGGCTTCTGGAACACCGTCGCCGGTCAGGCAGGCATCTTCATGCCGCGCGTCTACGAGACCGCAGGCCTCCACAGCGAAGTCCAGCAGAACCTGCTCCAGGTCCTGGTCTGGGGCATGACCGTGCTGTCGACCTACTTCGTCTTCATGCGCCTGGCCGACCACATGTCGCAGCGACTGCTGTTCGCCCTCGGCGCCATCCCCGGCATCTTCGCCTGGGGCGTGCTGGTCATGTTCACCGACGGCGGCATGACAACCATGCTCATCTTCGCGATCTGCTGGGGCATCTCCAGCGGTGTCGGAGCGCAGGCCTTCTACAGCCTGTGGGCCAGCGAGTTGTTCGCAACCCCGTACCGCGCCAGCGCGCAGGGCGTCATGTTCTTCGCCGTCCGCACGGCCACCGGTGCGCTGAGCTACTTCTTCCCCACCCTGCTGGCGGCAGTCGGGCTCGCCTGGGTCGGACTCCTGCTGATCACCTGCCTGACCATCGCGCTGATCATCGGAGTCATCTGGGCCCCGGACACCCGCGGCAAGGAACTCAAGGACATCGAGATCGAGCGGTACGGGCGGCCCATCAGCCCCGAGCTCGTCGGAACAACCACCACCGCAACAACCACCACCGCACAAACGACCGGCAATGCTGGGAGCAACTGACATGAAAAACTTTGACGCCGCCAAGATTGAAACGTTTCAGAACCTAGCTATCGAGCTCCCTTCCTGGGCATTCGGCAACTCCGGCACCCGATTCAAGGTGTTCGGAACCCCCGGAACCCCGCGCACGGTGCAGGAAAAGATCGCCGACGCCGCCACCGTCAACCGCTTCACCGGCCTCGCTCCGACCGTGGCGCTGCACATCCCGTGGGATCTGGTCGACGACTTCGCTGCATTGCGCCGCTACGCCGAAGATCAGGGTGTGGGCCTGGGAACGATCAACTCCAACACCTTCCAGGACGACGACTACAAGTTCGGCAGCCTGACCCACACCGACAAGAGCATCCGACAGAAGGCCATCGATCATCACCTCGCCTGCATCGAGGTCATGAACGCGACCGGCTCGCGCGACCTGAAGATCTGGCTCGCCGACGGCACCAACTACCCCGGCCAGGGTGACATCCGCGGCCGCCAGGACCGGCTCGCCGAATCGCTGTCCACGATCTATCAGCACATCGGCGACGAGCAGCGGATGGTGCTCGAGTACAAGTTCTTCGAGCCGGCCGTCTACATGACCGACGTTCCGGACTGGGGCACGTCGTACGCCCAGGTCAGCGCACTCGGTGAGCGGGCGCTGGTCTGCCTCGACACCGGCCACCACGCGCCAGGGACCAACATCGAGTTCATCGTCGCCCAGCTGTTGCGTCTGGGAAAGCTCGGTTCGTTCGACTTCAACTCCCGGTTCTACGCCGACGACGACCTGATCGTCGGGGCCGCCGACCCGTTCCAGCTGTTCCGCATCATGTTCGAGGTGATCCGCGGCGGTGGCCTGGCCACCGGTTCGCCCGTCGCGCTGATGCTCGACCAGTGTCACAACGTCGAGGAGAAGATCCCCGGTCAGCTCCGTTCGGTGCTCAACGTCCAGGAGATGACGGCCCGCGCATTGCTGGTCGACACCGAGGCGCTGGCCGCCGCGCAAGATGCCGGAGATGTGCTGGGCGCCAACGGGATCTTCATGGACGCGTTCTACACCGATGTCCGGCCCGAGCTCGCACGCTGGCGTGCCGAGCGCGGACTACCCGCCGATCCGATGGCCGCATACGCCGAGTCGGGCTACCGGGAGAAGATCGTGGCCGAGCGCGTCGGTGGAACCCAATCGTCCTGGGGCGCTTGAGTTTTAGCCTGAGATTTTTCAGTTTTCAATTTCTGTCTTGTCGATATCTGTAAGGAATGCAATGACCAACCCGACCGTCAAACAACTCATCGAACGCTCCAACCGCCTCGGCGCCGATCCCAAGAACACGAACTACGCGGGCGGTAACACCTCCGCCAAGGGCGTCGACCGTGATCCCGTCACCGGCCAGGACGTCGATCTGATGTGGGTGAAGGGGTCGGGCGGAGATCTCGGAACCCTCACCGAGGGCGGACTCGCGGTGCTGCGCCTCGATCGTCTGCGGGCGCTGGTCGACGTCTACCCGGGTCTCGATCGCGAAGACGAGATGGTCGCCGCATTCGACTACACCCTTCATGGCCGCGGTGGCGCCGCGCCGTCGATCGACACCGCCATGCACGGACTGGTCGACGCCGCGCACGTCGATCACCTGCATCCCGATTCGGGTATCGCCCTGGCGACGGCATCCGACGGCGAGGCGATCACCAAGAAGATCTTCGGCGATCGGGTCATCTGGGTGCCGTGGCGTCGCCCCGGCTTCCAGCTCGGCCTCGACATCTCCGAGGTCAAGAAGCAGAATCCGCAGGCCATCGGCTGCATCCTCGGTGGACACGGCATCACCGCGTGGGGCGAGACGTCCGAAGAGGCCGAGGCCAATTCGCTCGAGATCATCTCCGCCGCCGAGGATTACCTCGCCGTCAACGGCAAGTCGGCGCCTTTCGGTCCCCCGCTCCGCGGTTTCGGCCCACTGAGTCCGGCCGAGCGGGCTGCCAAAGCCGCTGCCCTCGCGCCAACGCTGCGTGGACTGGCATCGACCGACAACGCCCAGGTCGGGCACTTCAACGACTCCGATCCGGTGCTCGAGTTCCTCACCGCCGCCGAGCATCCCCGGCTCTGTTCGCTCGGCACGTCTTGCCCGGATCACTTCCTGCGCACCAAGGTCAAGCCGATGGTGCTCGATCTGCCTGCGGATGCCTCGGTCGAGGACTGCATCACCCGCCTGAAGGAACTGCACGAGTCCTACCGGGCCGACTACACCGCGTACTACAACCGCCATGCCACCGAGGACTCCCCCGCGATGCGCGGTGCCGATCCGGCGATCATCCTCATCCCGGGTGTCGGAATGTTCAGCTACGGCAAGAACAAGCAGACCGCACGGGTGGCGGGCGAGTTCTACCTCAACGCGATCAACGTGATGCGCGGCGCCGAGTCCGTCTCGACGTACCTGCCCATCGACGAGGTCGAGAAGTTCAACATCGAGTACTGGGCCCTGGAAGAGGCCAAGCTCGCCCGGATGCCCAAGCCCAAGCCGCTTGCCACCCGTATCGCCCTGGTGACCGGCGCGGCCTCGGGCATCGGCAAGGCCATCGCGAACCGCCTGGCCGCCGAAGGCGCCTGCGTGGTCATCGCCGACCTCGACGAGGAGAAGGCCAAGGCCGCCGCCGCCGAGATCGGATCGTCCGACGTCGCGATCGGCGTGCGCGCCGATGTCACCGACGAAGCCCAGGTCCAGGCCGCGGTCGATGCCTGCGTGCTCGCCTTCGGTGGTATCGACCTCGTCGTCAACAACGCCGGTCTGTCGCTGTCGAAGTCGCTGCTGGAAACCAGTGCAGCCGACTGGGATCTGCAGCACAACGTGATGGCCCGCGGCTCGTTCCTGGTGTCGAAGGCGGCCGCGAAGGCCCTCATCGATCAGCAGATGGGCGGCGACATCCTCTACATCTCGTCGAAGAACTCGGTGTTCGCCGGACCCAACAACATCGCCTACTCCGCAACGAAGGCCGACCAGGCACATCAGGTCCGCTTGCTGGCCGCCGAGCTCGGTGAGCACGGGATCAAGGTCAACGGCATCAACCCCGACGGCGTCGTCCGCGGCTCGGGCATCTTCGCAGGCGGCTGGGGCGCCAAGCGCGCCGCGGTCTACGGCGTGCCGGAAGAGGAGCTGGGCGAGTTCTACGCGCAGCGCACCCTCCTCAAGCGGGAAGTGCTGCCGGAGAACATCGCCAACGCCGCGTTTGTGCTCTGCAGCTCCGACATGTCCCACACCACCGGACTGCACGTGCCGGTCGACGCCGGTGTCGCCGCGGCATTCCTGCGATGAGTTCCGGAACTCGGACCCGGAAGCTGGCGGCCGTCGATCTCGGCGCCACCAGCGGCCGGGTGATGTTGGCCGAGGTCGGCCCGGATCACTTGCAGATCCGGGAGGTGACCCGGTTCGCCAACGGTCCGCTCCCGATCTGGGACGGTCACCGGACCGCGCTGCACTGGGATGTCCCCGGGCTCTTCGCGCACATCCGCGGCGGGCTCGCGGCGGCCGGCCGCGAGGCCGACGACCTGGCCGGGATCGGCGTCGATTCCTGGGCGGTCGACTACGGATTGCTACGCGGCGGGCGCCTACTGGGACTGCCGTACCACTACCGCGACGACCGCAACAACGGTGGCGTCTCGGCGGTACACAGCTCCATCGACCCGGCAGATCTCTACGCCCGCAACGGTTTGCAGTTCCTGCCCTTCAACACCGTCTATCAGCTGATGGCCGAGAAGCAGGCCGGAACCCTCGAACTGGCCGATCGGGCACTGCTGGTCCCCGACCTGATCGGGTACTGGCTGACCGGCGAGATGGCCACCGAGCGCACCAACGCCTCGACCACCGGATTGCTCGGTGCCGACGGGCAGTGGGACGACGAACTCAACCGCATCCTCGGACTGCCGACGGACCTGTTCCCCGGTTTGATCGAACCCGGATCGCAACTGGGCCGGCTGCTGCCGGACGTCGCATCCGGGCTGGGTCTGTCGTCGTCGGTGTCCGTCAATGCCGTCGCATCCCACGACACCGCGTCCGCAGTGGTCGCCGTGCCGATGCGGCCGGAGTCGTCGGCGTACATCTCGTGTGGCACGTGGGGCCTGGTCGGGGTCGAGTTGACCTCGCGGGTCACCGAACCGGCTGCCCGGGTCGCGAACTTCACCAACGAGGTCGGGGCCGACGGCCGGATCCGGTTCCTGCGGAACGTGATGGGTCTGTGGCTGCTCAGCGAATCGGTGCGGCAATGGGAACGCTCCGGCGCCACCATCGATCTGGCCGAACTGCTCGATCAGGCCGCCGCCGCGAAACCACCGGCAGAACTCTTCGACACCGACGACCCCGAGTTCCTCTCCCCCGGTGACATGCCGGCCCGGATCGCGCGGTGGTACACCGCCCGCGGCCTGCCTGCACCGATCGAACCGGCGCAGATGGTGCGGGCCATCCTCGAGAGCCTCGCCGGCGCTTTTGCCCGGCGGGTGCAGGAGGCGGCGTCGCTGTCCGGCACCGCGGTCGACACCGTCCACCTGGTTGGCGGTGGAGCCCGTAACCGGCTGTTGTGCCAACTCACCGCGGACCGACTCGGCATGCCGGTCCTCGCCGGACCCGTCGAGGCGACGGCGATCGGTAATGTCCTGATCACCGCCCGGGCCCAGCAATTGATCGCCGACGACCTCGAGAGCGCACGCGCGATGGTCGCCGCAACATTCCCACCAGAGCGATACGAGCCACGTACGACCGGCCGGCATCGCAACGATTTTGTAGGGGTATCACGATGAAACGGCAGTTCCCCAAGGTCCACGACCTGGCGCCATTGATGAAGTTCAAAAAACCCGAGATCAATGCCAAGAAGCGGCGACTCGACTCGGCACTGACCATCGAGGACCTGCGCAAGATCGCCAAGCGGCGGACCCCGCGCCCGGCCTTCGATTACACCGACGGGTCGGCGGAAGCGGAGATCTCGATCAGCCGCGCCCGCGAGGCATTCAACGACATCCAGTTCAACCCGGCGATCCTGCGCGACGTCTCCAAGGTGAACACCGGCTGGGACGTCTTCGGCGCCCCGGTGGCAAAGCCGTTCGGTATCGCGCCCACCGGCTTCACCCGGATGATGCAGACCGAGGGCGAGATCGCAGGCGCCCGCGCGGCGGCCAGGGCCGGGATCCCGTTCTCGCTGTCGACGATGGGCACCGCGTCCATCGAAGATGTGAAGGCGGCCAACCCCAATGGCCGCAACTGGTTCCAGCTCTACATGTGGAAAGAGCGCGAGCGCTCGATGGCATTGGTCGAGCGTGCGGCCGCCGCGGGCTACGACACCCTGCTGGTGACGGTCGACGTGCCGGTCGCGGGCGCACGTCTGCGTGACAAGCGCAACGGCATGTCCATCCCGCCTGCACTGACACCGGGCACCGTCATCAACGCGCTGCCACGACCGCAGTGGTGGATCGACTTCCTCACCACCGAACCGCTGGCATTCGCCTCGCTCGATCGCTGGTCGGGCACGGTGGCCGAACTCCTCGACACGATGTTCGATCCGACCGTCACGTTCGAGGATCTCGCGTGGATCCGCGATCAGTGGCCGGGCAAGGTCGTGGTCAAGGGCATCCAGACCGTCGCCGACGCCAAAGCAGTTGTCGATCTCGGTGTCGACGGCATCGTGCTTTCCAATCACGGTGGCCGCCAACTCGATCGGGCACCGATCCCGTTCCATCTGCTGCCGCAGGTCGCCCGCGAGGTCGGCAAGGACACCGAGATCGTGCTCGACACCGGCATCATGTCCGGCGCCGACATCGTCGCGTCGATCGCACTCGGAGCCCGCTTCACGCTGATCGGCCGGGCCTACCTCTACGGCCTGATGGCCGGCGGCGAGGCAGGCGTGGATCGCGCCATCGAGATCCTCTCCGAGCAGGTCGAGCGCACCATGCGACTGCTGGGTGTGAACGCCCTCGAAGAGCTGGCACCCGCACACGTCACGCAGCTGACACGCCTGGCGCCCCGCGCGATGAACACCGAACGCGACTGAACCCGCGTTAGCCTGACCCCCTGGACCCATTGATCCGTGGACCCCTTCACCTCTTGACTGTCCGTCACCTGGTGACTGCGGGTCCACGGTGTCAGGGTTGGAGAGAGAAAGAAGGCGACCAATGGTGGTGAGTATGCGCGACGTGGCGGCGAGCGCCGCCGTGTCCATCGGCACCGTCTCGAATGTGCTGAACTCCCCCGACAAGGTCGCCCCGGCAACTGTCGAGCGGGTACACAAGGCGATCGCCGAACTCGGCTTCGTCCGCAACGACGCCGCCCGCCAACTCAAGGCCGGAAGGTCGCGGTGTGTGGGGCTGATCGTCCTGGATGTGGGCAACCCCTTCTTCACCGATCTGGCCCGGGCGGCCGAACGACAGGCCACCGACAACAACCTCACGTTGCTGCTCGGCACTTCGGACGACGACGTCAGCCGCGAGCACACGTACCTCGAAACCTTCGACGAGCAACGGGTTTTCGGCGTACTGGTCTCACCGGTCGGTGACGATCTGAGCCGGCTCGAAGCGCTGCAATTGCGCGGCACGCCCGTGGTCCTGGTCGACCGCAACGGCGAAAAGACACCCTTTCCCTCCGTATCGGTCGACGACGTCGCAGGCGGCGCCCTGGCCTGTGGCCACCTGTGCGACACCGGACGTCGGCGGATCGCCTTCGTCGGCGGCCCGCGGGCCATCCGTCAGGTCGCCGACCGTCTGCAAGGCGCACGCGAGGCCATCGAACAGGTACCCGGCGCCACCCTCGAGGTCATCGAGACCCGCTCGCTCAGCGTCCTGGCCGGACGAGCCGCAGGCGAACAGATCCGCAGACGGCCTGCCGCCGAGCGCCCCGACGCCATCTTCTGCGCCAACGACCTACTCGCCATGGGCGTCCTGCAGGCCCTGACGATGCTCGCCGATGTCTCGGTGCCCGGCGACATCGCCCTGATCGGATACGACGACATCGACTTCGCCAAGGCAGCGGTGGTGCCGTTGTCCTCGATCAGCCAGCCGAGCAGGCAGCTCGGTTCCAGCGCCATCGATCTCCTGGTCGGCGAGGCCACCCGCAGCCCGCACAACCCACCCCGGCACATTCGCTTCCAACCGCGGTTGGTCGTCCGCGCGTCCACTGCCCCGGCCTGAGCACCCCCATTCCCGACCACTGCCAACTCCCTGCATCGAACGACCGAGACGTGCAACACTCGTGGCCAGATGCCAAAGCCGGTCACCAGGGAGATGTCTCATGGCGCAGGAAAAGACCACCTACTGCCGGATCTGTGAACCACTGTGCGGGATGATCGCGACCGTCGAAGACGGCAAGCTGCTCTCGCTGCGACCGGATCCGCACAACCCGCTGTCGAAGGGGTTCGCCTGCCCCAAGGGCATTGCGTTCAGTGAGATCGTCAACGACCCCGACCGCGTACTGCATCCCCTCCGGAAGAACTCTCGCGGCGAGTTCGAGCAGGTCTCCTGGGAGACCGCGATGGGTGAGATCACCGGCAAACTGTCCGCGATCCACCGCCGCGACGGCGCATCGTCGATCGGCTGGTATTTCGGTAATCCGGCGACCTTCTGCGCCGGACACGTCACGTGGGCGGGCATGTTCCTCAATCTCCTCGGGACACCCCACATCTATTCGGCCGGCTCGCAGGACGTCAACAATCGGTTCAGCGCCAGTCACTTCCTGTACGGCAACCCGCTCACCGCCCCCATCCCCGACATCAACCGGGTGCAGTTCCTTGTCATCATCGGCGCCAATCCCGTTGTCTCCCATGGCAGCGTGATGAGCTCTCCGCGCATCCGGGAGGGTTTGACCGCCATCACCAAACGCGGCGGTCGGGTACTGGTCATCGACCCCCGCCGCACCGAAACGGCCCGCGAGTTCGAGTGGCAGCCCATCGTGCCCGACACCGATGCACTCCTGCTGCTCTCACTCCTTCACGTGATGTTCGATGAACACCTCGCCGACGATCACCGCCTGGAGGGCCGCAGCACCGGCCTGGCGACGATCAAGGATGTGGCACAGGCCTATTCACCCGAGACAACGGCCGAACACACCGGCATCGACGCCGAGACGGTCCGCGGGCTCGCCCGGGACCTGGTGTCGACCAACAGGGCCGCGGTGTACGGCCGGGTCGGAACGTCGCTCGGTCGCACCGGAACCCTGACCACAGCGCTGCTCGACATGGTGAACCTGGTGGCGGGCAACCTCGACGAGGTCGGCGGGTCGATGTTCGGCGACCTCGGCATCCCCGGTCAACGCCTGGGTGTCGCAGCGCTGCAGCGTGTTCCGCGGTTCGCCTGGGCCGGTCGGCGGAGCCGGGTCGGCGACCTACCACAGATACTCGGGACCGCTCCGGCATCGGTGATGGCGAAGGAGATGACCACTCCGGGACCGGGCCAACTCAAGGCAATGTTCATCAGTGCAGGCAACCCGGTGCTCTCGGTACCCAACGGCGATGAATTGAGTGCGGCGCTCGATGAGGTGGAGTTGTTTGTCTCACTGGATATCTACCAAAACGAGACCAACGCACACGCCGACTACATCCTGCCGACGACCACGATGTATGAGCGGTCGGACTTCCTGCTGCCATTCCAGGCGCTGTTCACCACGCCGTTCAAGCAGGCAACCGACGCTGTGATCGCACCACGCGGGCAGGCCCGCGAGGAATGGGTGATCATCAACGAACTCGTTGCCGCACTGGCAACCCGGGTCCCACTGCTCGGTGCACTGCACCTGTGGAACCGGCTCGCCGACCGCATCGGCAAACCCTTGACTCCGGATCGGTTGTCAGATCTGCTGATCCGGATCGGCACCGGCGGAGATCGATTCGGACTGCGCAGGCCGGGTCTGAACCTACACAAGCTGGTCACGAACTTTCCACACGGCAAGATCGTCGCCGATCACCTCGAACCCGGACAACTTCGCGGGATCATCACCCACCGAAGTCGCAAGATCCGTTTGGACGCACCCGAATTGATCGCCGAGATCGATCGCCTCGACCATGCATCCGACCCGTCGTTTCCGCTGCGCCTCATCGGTATGCGGGAGATCCGTTCGGAGAACAGCTGGCAGCACAACGCTCCCCTGCTACTACGCGGCGGACGCACCCATGCGGCTCGGATGCACCCGGTCGATGCCCAGGCCCGCGACATCGCCGAGGGTGAACTCGTCACCGTCCGCTCGCGTCACGGACAGATAGCGCTGCCCGTCATGCTCACCGAAGACATCAAGCCCGGAGTCGTTGCGATACCGCATGGTTGGGGTCACAACGGCAGCGGCGGCTGGACCCAGGCGAACACCGCGTCCGCCAATGACCTGGGAACCGGAGGCGCGAACGTCAACGCGCTGATCTCGTCTGATCCCGACGACCTCGAACGGCTGGCCGGTATGGCGAACATGACCGGTGTGCCGATCGAGGTCCGCGCGCTCGATACGTCGATTCGCGCCCGGTTGGCCGGGCAGACCGCACAGCCGGCCGCACTCAGATCAACTGACTGAGAACCTCCACGATGTCGACGTCGCCGAGGACCTGGATGGCCACGTGGTCGGCGCCCTGCCCGAGGTGGGCGTCGATCTTCTCGCGGACGACCTCGGCGGTGCCGTGCGCCACGAGTTCATCGATCAGCGCATCTGTGCCGCCATCGGCGAAGTCGGCGTCGGTGTAGCCGAAGCGCTTGAGGTTGTTGGTGTAATTCTGCAGGTGAAGGTACGGCTGGTCGACGTACGGGCGGCCGACAGAACGTGCCAACTGCGCGTCCTCGGTCAGCACCACCTTGTGTTCGGGAGCGAGGAACTTCTCCGGGCCGAGGATCATTCGGGCGTATTCGGTGTGCGCAGGCGGAACCAGATAGGGGTGAGATCCGAATGCACGTTCCGCGGCCAGGCGCAGCATGCGCGGGCCGAGTGCGGCGATCACCCGACGATCAACCGGAACACCGCCCTTGTCGAGCCCGTCGAGGTAAGCACACAGCGCGTCGTAGGGACTTTTGTACTCATCGACTGCCTCCGGGTGACTGACGCCGACGCCGAGCAGGAAGCGACCCGGGAAATCGTCCTCCAAGGCGCTGAACTGATCCGCGATATCGGCCGGGTCGGTGTTCCAGATACTGGTGATCCCGGTGGCCACGCGAATCGAATCGGTGGCCTCGAGCAACGTCCGGGCCGGGCTCAGCGAAGGAGGCGAACCCCCCAGCCAGATGGTGCCGTAGCCCAGCTTCTCTATCTGCTGTGCCTGCTCCTGCGACAGTGCCGACGAACCCGCCCACACCCCATGCGTTCCAAAACTGCTCATACGACAGTCCAACCCGACGCACCCACCACAACATTCCATTGGAGGGTCATTCAAAAGCCGTCAATGATCTCGCCGGGCTTCAAACAGGCAGTCGACGAACGTAGTGTCGCACTCATGCGGACTGCCGTGGCCCTGATCGCAATCTCGATTGCGCTGCTCTGCGGTTGCACCACGCAGAATCCCGGTCCCGAACGCTCCACGAAGTCGACCACACCCGTGGCCGCCACCGAGGTCCGCACGATCAACCCGTTCGGACCCGACCGCGACGGCATGCTTGTGGACGGTTACAGCACCCACGACGTCGCAACCCTGGCTCCGCTGAAGTGCTTCACGGACATCAGCGGTGGTTACCGCTGTTCGGAGACCCCGCAAGGACTCAGATTCTGTTGGCAGGCCGCCGAGAACACCGCCGCCTGTCTCGCCGACCCACGCGATCGGGAGTTGGGCACGATGGGTGCCACGTTCGTGATGATGTCCGACGTCAGTCCCTATATCCCGGCCGGACTCGACCTGGTCGACGGATCCCGGTGCACCCTCGGACGAAACCCGATGGCGATGGCGACCGGCGACATGCAGTATGTGCATGTCTACGGCTGCACGGGCGGTCCAACAAAGGGCGTGTACACCGAGCCCCTCCCCGGGATCGGCAATCCGGTCCGGGATGTCATCGACACGTCAACCGCGCTGTGGACCGTGCAGGGCGGGGACGAGAGCGCACCCACCGGACCGGTCGAGGTCCTCGTCGCCTACCAACTCGCCACTGGTTGAATTGACCGGGTGAAGGCACTCTTGCAACGCGTCACCTCGGCCTCGGTCAGCATCGATGGAGAAACGGTCGGCGCGCTACCACTGAGCGACGGCGCACAGGGACTGGTGGCACTGATCGGCGTCACCCACGACGACACCGACGCCCAGGCCGCCACCCTCGCCGAAAAGATATGGCGCCTGCGCATTTTGGACGGTGAACGCTCCGCCGCAGATCTCGATGCCCCGATTCTGGCGATCAGTCAGTTCACGTTGTACGCCAACACGGCCAAGGGCCGACGGCCGTCGTGGAATGCGGCCGCACCCGGACCCGTCGCGGAACCACTTGTCGAGAAGGTCATCTCCGCACTACGTGCGCTGGGCGCCCACGTCGAAACCGGACGCTTCGGGGCCCATATGCAGGTGGCACTGGTCAACGACGGTCCGGTCACCGTCGCGCTCGAGGTGTAGGCCCCGGCGTTACGGCCGGGTGGTGAGAATCCGCGGTCCGTCGCCGGTGACCACAACGGTGTGTTCCCAGTGGGAGGCGCGGCTGCCGTCGTTCGTGACAACGGTCCAATCATCTTCGAGCACAGTGGTATCCACCGTACCGAGAGACAACATCGGCTCGATGGCCAGCGTCGATCCGATCACCAGAACCGGGCCCCGCCCGGGTTTGCCCTCATTGGCCAGGAACGGATCGAGGTGCATCTCGCGCCCGATACCGTGACCGCCGTAGCCGTCCACGATTCCGAACTCGCGGCCGAAGGTCTTCTCCGCGGCCCGCGTCGCGGTCTCGACCGCGTGGGAGATGTCGGTCAGACGCCCGCCATCGACCATCGCCGCGATACCGGCTTCGAGAGCCAGGCGGGTGGCGTCGTTGAGATCGGAGTCGGCCTGCGACAACTCACCGATACCGAAGGTCCACGCCGAATCACCGTGCCAGCCGTCGAGTATCGCACCGCAGTCGATCGAGACGAGGTCGTGCTCGGCCAACACCACGTCTTTCGACGGGATGCCGTGCACCACGACCTCGTTCACCGAACTGCAGATCGAACCGGTGAACCCGTGGTACCCGAGGAACGACGGGACCGCCCCGGCGTCACGGATGACGGCTTCGGCGATCGCATCGAGTTCGAGCGTGCTCACCCCGGGCTTGGCGCCCTCGCGGACCGCCACCAGTGCACGGCCGACGATCGCGCCGGCGGCCGCCATGGCGTCCACCTCACCGGGACTACGGAATGGGACCGGTTTCGGTTTACGAAACCCCATGATCACCTACTGATTCGAAGTTGAGGTGCGCTCAGGCGCCGAGGGCGCGCAGCACTCGCTGATGCACTTCGTTGACGTCGCCCATGGCGTCGATCGACTTCACCGCATCGCCGTAGTAGTCACGCAGCGGTGACGTCTCTTTTTCGTAGACGTGCATGCGGTTGCGGATCACCTCTTCGGTGTCATCGGCGCGGCCACGGGCCAGCATCCGCTTGACAACGACGTCCTCGTCCACGCTGAACGACAGCACGGCGTCGAGCTTGGTGTCGAGATCCGCGAGGATCTCGGTCAGCGCGTCGGCCTGCTCGGTCGAACGCGGGAACCCGTCGAGGATGAAACCCTTCGCCGCATCCGGCTCGGCAACGCGGGCGCGCACCATGTCGACGGTGATCTGCGACGGCACCAGGTTGCCGGCATCGAGATACTTCTTGGCCTCGAGCCCGATCGGGGTTCCCTGCGAAATGTTCGCGCGGAACAGATCGCCGGTCGAGATGTGCGGGATACCAATGCTCTCCGAGAGCAGTTCGGCCTGTGTACCCTTGCCTGCTCCGGGTGGGCCGAGAAACACCAGTCTCACTTGAGAAACCCTTCATACTTGCGCTGCATGAGCTGCGAATTGATTTGTTTGACCGTGTCCAGACCGACGCCGACCATGATCAGCACCGCGGTACCACCAAACGGAATGTTCTGGACGCCACCTGAATTGCCGATCTCCAGGAAAAGGTTCGGCAGTACGGCGATGGTGCCCAGGTAAATCGATCCGGGCAGGGTGATCCGGCTCAACACGTAGCCGAGGTAATCGGCCGTGGGCTGACCCGGCCGGATGCCCGGGATGAAGCCACCGTACTTCTTCATCTCATCTGCACGTTCCATTGGATTGAACGTCACAGCCACATAGAAATACGTGAAGAAGATGATCATCAAGAAGTACATGAGGATGTAGGCCGGATTGCTCGGGTCCACCAGGTATGTCTGGATCGCGCGCTGCCACCACGAGGGTTCCTCGGTCTGGCTCTGTGTCAGCTGCAGGATCAGGTTGGGCAGGTACAGCAGCGACGACGCGAAGATCACGGGGATGACGCCGGCCTGGTTGACCTTCAACGGCAGGTACGTCGACGAGCCGCCGTACATCTTCCGGCCGACCATGCGTTTGGCATATTGCACCGGAATCCGGCGCTGGCCCTGCTCGATGAAGACGACGCCGGCGACAATCGCCAGCGCGGCCAGGATCACCAGGAAGAACACCAGGCCACCGCGGGTGTCGAGGATGGTCTTGCCCTCGGACGGGATACGTGCGGCGATACCGGCGAAGATCATCAGCGACATACCGTTGCCGATGCCGCGCTCGGTGATCAGCTCACCGAACCACATCACCACACAGGCGCCGGCCGTCATGACCAGCACGATGATGAGCAGCCCGAAGATGGACTGGTCGTTCAGGATCTGATCACTGTTCGAACAGTCGGGCAGCAGATTGCCCCTGGCCGCCAGTGCAACGATGCCCGTGGACTGCAGGAGCGCCAACGCCACCGTGAGGTAGCGCGTGTACTGCGTCATCTTGGCCTGACCGGACTGGCCTTCCTTGCGCAACTGCTCGAAGCGCGGGATGACCACGGTCAACAGCTGCACGATGATGCTCGCGGTGATGTACGGCATGATGCCGATCGCGAACACGGACAGCTGGAGCAGAGCTCCACCGGAGAACATGTTGATCAGCGAATAGATGCCCGCGGAATCTCCACGCGAGACATCGTCAAGACACTGCTGAATTTCTTGATAGTCGACGCCGGGCGACGGAATGGTCGCACCGAGACGATAAAGGATGATGATTCCCAGAACGAAGAGAATCTTCCGCCTCAGGTCGGGTGTCCTGAAGGCCGATATGACGGCGGAACGCACTAACTCCTCCTGGGCAAAGTCGCTCCGGCAGCAGCGTTGCACCGGGCTACGAACAACTCTTGAACTCTAACAGTCACCGGTTCGGGGGACCGAGCGGTGACCACTGAAGTGACGAACGGCGCGGCAATGATGTCCGCGCCGTCCGCCACTGTAGCGAGTCCGGGTGGTCGATGGACTGCGGCTGCCTTACAGGACAGTCGTCGTACCGCCGGCAGCAGCGATCTTCTCGCTGGCCGACGACGAGAACTTGTTGGCGCTGACCTGCACGGCCACCGACAATTCGCCCTCGCCGAGCACCTTGACCAGTTCGTTCTTACGAACCGCGCCCTTGGCGATCAATTCTTCGACACCAATGGTGCCCCCCTCGGGGAACAACCGGGCGATGTCGCCGAGATTGACAACCTGGTACTCGACCCGGTTGCGGTTCTTGAAGCCCTTGAGCTTCGGCAGCCGCATGTGGA
This sequence comes from Williamsia sp. Y853, assembly GCF_056786495.1. Classification (NCBI taxonomy): domain Bacteria; kingdom Bacillati; phylum Actinomycetota; class Actinomycetes; order Mycobacteriales; family Nocardiaceae; genus Williamsia; species Williamsia sp. Y853. Next base: position 2,062,982 of record NZ_JBXCJC010000001.1, on the reverse strand, counting down.
TGGGCATTTGCCCACCCTCGAAGCCGGCAGGCACGTTCTTGCGTGCCTTGGTGCCCTTGGTGCCGCGACCCGCGGTCTTACCCTTGGAACCTTCACCACGACCCACGCGGGTCTTTTCTGTCTTCGACCCGGGGGCGGGGCGAAGATGATGCAATTTGATTGTCATTGTGACTAAACCTCTTCGACGGTCACGAGGTGCCGAACCGCTTTGATCAAGCCGCGGTTCTGGGCGTTGTCCTCGCGGGTGACGGTCTGGCGGATTTTTCGGAGTCCGAGAGTCCGCAGGCTGTCACGCTGATTGCTCTTCTGCCCGATGGTGCTTTTCACCTGGGTGATCTTCAACTCGGCCATATCAAGCTCCCTGTCCTGCACGGGCGCGCAACATACCGGCCGGAGCGACATCCTCGATCGGCAGACCGCGACGTGCGGCAACCTCTTCGGGGCGCTGCAGCATCTTGAGCGCTGCAACGGTCGCGTGGACCACGTTGATGGCGTTGTCCGAGCCGAGGCTCTTGCCGAGGATGTCGTGGACACCCGCGCACTCGAGCACGGCACGCACCGCGCCACCGGCGATCACACCGGTACCGGGGCTGGCCGGACGCAGCATCACAACACCGGCAGCGGCTTCGCCCTGCACGGGGTGAGTGATGGTCGCGCCGATCATCGGGACGCGGAAGAAACTCTTACGAGCCTCCTCGACACCCTTCTGGATCGCGGCCGGAACCTCTTTGGCCTTGCCGTAGCCGACACCGACCAGTCCGTTGCCGTCACCGACGACCACGAGAGCGGTGAAGGAGAACCGACGTCCACCCTTGACCACCTTCGAGACGCGGTTGATGGCAACAACACGCTCTAGCTGATTCTTGTCTTCCCGACCGCCACCGCGCTGGTTGTCGCGCCGATCGCGGTTACCGCCACCGCCGCCGCGGCGGTCGCCGCCTGCGTTGGCTGCGTTCGGGTCATTGCTGTTGCTTCCGGCGGGTCCGCTTCCGGTACCGCCATCACGCCGCTGACGTCCCGGCATCAGATGGTCCTTCCATTGCAAATCGTTGTGGTCGACATCAGAACTCGAGCCCTCCCTCACGGGCGGCATCCGCCAATGCGGCGATACGGCCGTGGTAGCCGTGGCCACCATGGTCGAACACCACAGCCTGCACACCGGCAGCCTTGGCGCGGGCGGCGATCAGTTCGCCGACCTTCTTGCTCTGTGCCGACTTGTCGCCACCGGTTGCGCGGACATCGGCCTCGATGGTCGAGGCTGCGGCCACGGTGTTACCGGCGAGATCATCGATGAGCTGCACGTGGATGTGACGCGAGCTCCGCTTGACCACCAGGCGAGGACGCTCGGGGGTGCCGCTGATCTTCTTACGCAGCCGGAAGTGACGGCGTGCGTTGGAGACGCGACGACGGGTCGATGCGTCCTTGCCGAGGGGAATGCGCTTTGGCTTTCCCGCAGTTTTAGTCACTGTTGCTTCACTCATGTCACTTACCCGTCTTTCCGACCTTGCGACGGATCTGCTCACCCTCGAAGCGAACGCCCTTGCCCTTGTACGGGTCCGGGCGGCGCAGGCGGCGGATGTTCGCCGAGATCTGTCCGACTTGTTGCTTGTCGATTCCCGAAACCGAGAATTTGGTGGGCGATTCCACCGTGAAAGTGATGCCGGCAGGCGCCTTGATCGGCACCGGGTGGCTGTATCCGAGCGCGAACTCGAGGTCGCTGCCCTTCAGTGCCACACGGTAACCGACACCGAAGATCTCCATCTTGCGGACATATCCCTCGGTGACACCGGTGACCAGGTTGGCCACCAGGGTACGGCTCAGGCCGTGCAGTGCACGGTTGCGGCGCTCGTCGTTGGGACGGGTGACAACAACGGTCCCCTCCTCAACGGCGACAGCGATCGGCTCCGAGAGCGTCACAGACAACTGCCCCTTGGGGCCCTTGACGTTGACGGTCTGGCCGTCGATCTTCACGTCTACTCCGGCCGGAATGGCGACCGGGTTCTTTCCAATACGCGACATAGTATTTGCCCCTTACCAGACGTACGCGAGGACTTCGCCGCCCACGCCCGCGCTGGCGGCTTGGCGATCGGTCAGCAGACCCGAGGACGTGGAGATGATCGCCACGCCGAGGCCACCGAGCACCTTTGGCATATTTGTGGACTTTGCGTAGACCCGCAGGCCCGGCTTGGAGACGCGGCGCAGGCCGGCGATGCTCCGCTCGCGGGTGGGGCCGTACTTGAGCGAGACGACGAGGCTCTTGCCGACTGCAGCATCTTCTGTGCGGTAGTCGGTGATGTAGCCCTCGCGCTTGAGGATCTCGGCGATATTCGCCTTGATCTTCGACGCGGGCAGGGTCACCTCATCGTGATACGCCGAATTGGCGTTACGCAGACGTGTCAAGAAGTCTGCGATCGGATCAGTCATGGTCATAACAGACCGTCAACCTTTCTCGCAGCGGTTCCCATGCAGCATGCGCGCACCGGTTCCTTCGAATGCCAAGGCATTCTTCGGGCCTGTTACGTCACATCGTGGGCCTACAACGAAGTGAGTACTGTCCTGACCGACCGTTGCCGGTCAGGGGTGGTGCTCCCCCGAATGCACAGGTGCACTCAGGAGTTTTCAAAGCTCAAAGGCCAAGAAAATTCTCAGCTACCTGGGCATTTCAAACCGACCGAAGGCACGGCTCTGCCGAGGCAACTGTCCCAGTGTAGGGAACACAGCTGCTCAGGCCAAATTGCCGCCATACCAGCTGCCGGTTCCCACCCCGAACCAGCCGGCCTGGAACAATGGACAAGGCCATGAGAGAACTTGCTCCAGGAGAAAATACTCCACTGCCCTCGCAGCTGATCAGTGTCTCCGTCACCTGTGCGTCCCCGGTGAACACATCGGCGGTGTTGCTGGCGTCGAACGGCCGGGTCCGCTCGGATGACGATCTGATCTTCTACAACCAATCCTTCGGTCCGGGTGTCGTCTACAGCAGTGACGCCCGCAGCGACATCATCACGATCGACACGACCAGGGTCCCCGGCGACATCGAGACGATCGCGATCACCGCCAGCCTCGACGGCACCGGTCCGACCACCTTCGCCACGGCAGGCACGCTGCGTGCCGAACTGCGTGACGGTTCAGGCCACCCGACCGTGTCGTTCACCCCGGCGCGACTGACCTCGGAGTCCGGCGTTGTCTGCATGGAGGTCTACCGGCGGGGCGACGCCTGGAAGGTACGCGCGGTCGGACAGGGCTACGACGACGGGTTGGCCGGTCTGGCAACAGCTTTCGGCATCCAGGTCGACGACGATCCGGTGCCGGCGCCATCGACGCCGGACCCCTTGCCGTGGCCACCGGCCGGCCAGGGCGCGCCACCGCCACCACCGGCCGCCCAGACGTACTCACAGACCCCACCCCCAGCACAGCATCAGGGAGTTCCCGCCATGAACAGTGACCTTTTCGCACCGGCCCACGCCGAGGTGTCCGGCAGCGGCATCCAGAAGCAGGGCAGCAAGATGTGTCGCGTCGGCATGAACGGCGAGATCATGGCCCGCTCCGGATCGATGGTCGCCTACCAGGGCAATCTCACCTTCGAGGCCCAGGGCGCCGGCGGCATCGGCCGCGCCATCCGGAACACCCTGAGCGGAGAAGGTGTGCCTTTGATGAAGGTCACCGGCCAGGGCGACCTGTTCCTGGCGGACGCGGCCGCCGACGTCCACCTCATCGACCTCGACGGTTCCGACGGTCTGACCATCAACGGCGCCAACGTGCTGGCTTTCGACTCGACACTGACCTACGACGTCAAGCGGGTCCAGGGCGCAGCCTCTCAGAGCAACGCCGGTCTGTTCAACTGCGTGTTCACCGGCCGCGGCCGGATCGCGATCACCACCGACGGAAACCCGGTGGTCCTGACCGTCGATCAGCAGACGTTCGCCGATCCGAATGCCGCGGTCGCGTGGTCGTCGAGCCTGCAGACCAGCATCAAGCGCAATGATTCGTTCAACCTCGGAACCCTGATGGGTCGCAGCACCGGCGAACGGTTCACCCTCGCCTTCAGCGGCCAGGGTTTTGTGGTCGTCCAGCCCTCCGAGCTCCCGCCGGGTGGTTTCATCGGCGGCACCGGTGGCGGTAGCCAGGCCGGCTCCTCCGGCGGACTCGGCGGCCTGCTCGGCCGGTAACTCCCCCTCCCAGCAGAAGCACTCGTTCCAGTCAAAATCACCTGTTGCAGCAGGTGATTTTGACTGGAACGAGTGCTTCTTTCGTGTCCCAAAACGGTTGTCAGACAACGCTGCTCCAATGGTTCAACTCGAACAAAGGAGCGAATCATGTCCGACTACACATCCGCCATCGCAGGACTACCCCGCAGGCATCGTGACCCATTGGTGAACGCGACCATCGGAAGGATCCGAGCACACGGATGGGCAGTCACCGCCGTCAGCGACGAGTGCGAGTGCGAGTGCGAATCGGCCGACTGCGTACCACCCGACTGTGCGTTCGCGTACACGACCGGCCTTGGGCTGCACTCGATCCCAGAGCTGGCGGTCTATGGCCTCGACCCGGGCACGAGCAACCGAGTCCTCAACGAGCTCGGCGATCTGCTGCACCGCTATGAGTGGGTGGACATCGTCGACCACGGTCTCGGACTGACGCTGCGATCCATCGACACCCGGGTCCGACTGATCGAGTTGATCGACAAGAATGACCTGCTGATCACCAACGCGTTGTTCCCCAATGCACCTGCGCTACAAGTGGTGTGGCCTGACCAATACGGAAAGTACCCGTGGATGGATGGTTATTCGCTGCTGCCCGACCACCAGCAACTCAAGGGATTGGTTCCGTCGGCGCAGAACAGGCCGCGAAGTCGGCAAGTCATGACTCCGTCCTCGGGCCTGAACCGGGCGCAGCGACGCAAGATGCAACGCCGCAAGAACAGACCCTGAACCAGCAAACGCTCCACAAACACAAAGACGCTCCACCTATAGGTGGAGCGTCTTTGTAGAAGTGGAGCGTTTAGCCGAGGGCTAAAAGATCACCAGCTGCTCTTCTGCACGCCGGGCAGCTCGCCCGCGTGTGCCATCTCGCGCAAGCAGATACGGCACAGGCCGAACTTGCGGAAGACCGAGTGCGGGCGGCCGCAACGGTTGCAGCGGGTGTAGCCACGCACAGCGAACTTGGGCTTCTTGTTGGCCTTGTTGACCAGCGCCTTCTTTGCCATGTCAGTTGTCCTTCACGCTTGAGTCTTTGAACGGGAAGCCGAGCTGACGCAGCAGTGCCCGACCTTCGTCATCGTTGGTCGCGGTGGTGACGATGGTGATGTCCATACCGCGGGGCCGGTCGATGCTGTCGATGTTGATCTCGTGGAACATCGACTGCTCATTGAGACCGAAGGTGTAGTTGCCGTTGCCGTCGAACTGGCGATCGCTCAGGCCACGGAAGTCCCTGATACGCGGCAGTGCGATCGAGACGAGGCGGTCGAGGAACTCCCACATGCGGTCGCCACGAAGGGTGACGCGCGCGCCGATGGGCATGCCTTCACGCAGCTTGAACTGCGCGATCGACTTGCGAGCCTTGCGGATCTCGGGCTTCTGGCCGGTGATCAGGGCGAGGTCTTTGACCGCACCGTTGATCAGCTTCGCGTCACGGGCGGCGTCGCCGACACCCATGTTCACGACAACCTTGACGACGCCGGGGATCTGCATGACGTTGTCGTAGTCGAACTGCTCGTTCAGAGCGTCTTTGATCTCCGCGCGGTAGCGGAGCTTCAGCCGAGGCTGGATCTTCTCAGTGGTGCTCATGTCAGATGTCCTTCCCGTTCTTGCGGGAAATGCGCACGCGCTTGCCGTTGTCGTCGGTGCGGTAACCGATGCGCGTGGGGTTGCCGTCAGAGTCAACGACCATCACGTTCGAGACGTGGATGGCGGCTTCCTGGGTGACAATGCCGCCCGAGGATGCGCCACGCTCGTTCTGCGAGGCGGAGGTGTGCTTCTTGATCCGGTTGACGCCTTCGACCAGGATCCGGTTGCGCTGCGGGTAGGACTCGATGACCTTGCCCTTTGCGCCCTTGTCCTTGCCGGCAACGACGATCACGGTATCGCCCTTGTGAACCTTCATATCAGAGCACCTCCGGAGCCAGCGAGACGATCTTCATGAACTTCTTCTCACGCAGCTCGCGGCCGACCGGGCCGAAGATGCGGGTTCCGCGCGGATCGCTCTCGTTCTTGATGATGACGGCAGCGTTCTCGTCGAACTTGATGTACGAACCATCCGGACGACGGCGCTCCTTGGTGGTGCGCACGATGACCGCCCTGACAACCTCTCCCCGCTTGACGTTTCCGCCGGGGATGGCGTCTTTGACAGTGGCGACGATGACGTCACCAATGCCGGCGTAACGCCGTGACGAGCCTCCGAGCACGCGGATGCACAAGATTTCCTTGGCACCGGTGTTGTCGGCGACCCGCAGGCGTGATTCCTGCTGGATCACTTTTTCTCCTTGACCTGGCTGGTAAATATGTGTGGCGGATTTCCGTCCCGACACACGCGGTCCGTTGCCATCGGTGGCGCGCCTGCCTGCAGTTATCCACCACAGGGGGTTCGCTGCTCGATGTGCGGACACAAAAGTGCCGCGGGCAACCGGTCAAGCATAGGTGAAAGACCAGGTCGGATACAAATCACCCCTGGTCGCGACCATCACCAATCGTCGAGAGAGGTGAACCCGTCCTGGATCGCGCGGGCGAGTAGCTGCGATTTGGTCCGCGCCGGCCTGCCCACGAGAGCGTATTTGGATCGAATCCTGGTGATGTGGGTATTGACGGTCGCCTGCGAAATGTACAGCTTCGCCGCGGCCTTCCCTTTGGAATCGAAGGCAAACCAGGCCAACAGGACTTCGACCTCACGGGGCGACAAGACCGGGATCCGAGCTGCAGTGGGCGCAATGGAGATGTCAACAGTCATGGGACGACCCTTTTCGTCTGGTCTGTTCAAGTCATGGCACAAGCCGCCCGACGTCATCAAAGCGTAGAAAGCCCAGGCCAGATCGGTAAGTCCTAGTTCTAGGGGGACAAGGCGGGCGCTGGAGGCCGGGCCCCGGCACGCTCTGGATCGGCCCAGTAACTTAGGTTAGTGTTAGCTAACAAATTGGTCTCCGAGGAGAAAATATGAACATTCGCAAGAGCGTGGCCGGCGCGGCCCTGATCGGCTTGGCCGTGTTCGGTGTGGCCGCATGCAGTGATGACAGCGATTCCGACTCATCGACAAGCACCGCCTCAACCGCCGCCGAGACTTCAGCCGCGACCTCGGGCAGCGCAACCAGCACCGACGCCGCGGCCGACGCCGCGCTCGAGGTCGGCGCCGCGCAGGAGATCATCGTCGCGGTCCTGTCCCCCGACACCGACCCGGCGACGTACACCGACCTGGTCGACTCGGACGAGCCGGCCGTCGCCGGACAGCTCGCCGGACTCGCCAAGGGTTTCTCGGCCGCCGGATACACCCCCGACAAGTTCACTGTGACGGAAGTGACCGCTGACGGCGACAACGCGGCCACCGCGACCGTCGAGGTCGCGACCCCTCATGCCCCGGAGCCGGTCGCCATGCCGATGGCCTTTGTCTATGCGGACGGCATGTGGAAGCTCGCGCCTGCGGCCATCACCGATCTCACGTCGATGGGTAGTGGTCACTGACCGTCTGTACAACACAAAATTGCCCGGCCGCATCAGCGGCCGGGCATCTTTGTATTCGGACTCGGCCCTGGAGCATCCGGTCACCAATCGCACCATTGCTCGAACGTGCTACAAGTCATACGGTCGACCACTTCGTCTCCCTTAAGGTGGAATCAACTCTTCCAAGAGAGGCGAACCATGACCGACAACAAGGACTTTGCCGATCGCGACCAGTTCGACCTGACCAAAGACGTCAACAGCCGAGATAGCAACGGCCCGAACAGCAACGCGACCCACGACACAGCGCCGCTGAGCCCGTACCCCACGTCGTATCCGACGGCGCCGACCCTGCCGTCGGTCGGTGCGGAATATTGGCAGCCGTACGAACCCGGGGCCGGTCCCCTGGCAGGCCTCGACCCGGCCTATCCGCATTACCCCGTCGCGTACCCGCCGAGTCCATATCCGGCCATGTATTACCCCAACCCCTATCTGATGGCCCCGAAACGAACCAATTCGATGGCCACCGGCGCATTGATCTGCTCGATAGTCGCGATACCTGCGATGTTCTTCTGCTTCGTCGGCGTCTTGGTCGCACCTGTCGGTGTCATCCTCGGGATCATCGGCCTCAATCAGATCAAAGAGCGTCCGTATGAAACCGGCGAAGGGCAGGCCTGGGCCGGGATCATCGTCGGCGGTCTTCTCACCGCACTGTGTGTTCTTCTCGCCACGCTCTGGATCACGTTCATCGTGGGCAACTGAGATGCCGATTGTCGGCGGACCTATCTTCCAGGTCGCGTGGGTGGTCGATGACATCGCTGCCGCCGAAGAGGAGTTCACCAACCGTTACGGAGTCGAATCCTGGCTGCGCATACCGGATGTCATATTCACACCGGACGCATGCAGCTACCGCGGCGTACCGGCGGACTACACGATCCATGTATCACTCGCATACGCCGGCGGCCAGCAACTCGAGTTGATCCAGCCCGTGACGGGGACGAATCTGTATTCCGAAGCACTCGCAGCCCACGGCCCCGGGCTGCATCACGTCGCCTGGATTCCGGACGACTTCGATGCCACTCTGGCGCAGTTACGCAGCAACGGAGTGGCGATTCTTCAGGACGGCCAAATATCCGGCATAGGAATGGAATTCGCGTACATCGACGGAGGGCCGATCGGTTCGTATGTCGAACTCATGAAGCTCTCCGACGAGATGCGCGCATTGTTCGACGGGCTGGTGCCCGAGGGATCGGTCAATCCCTGGAATCGCTGAGGGGCCGAATACCGATTCAATCGGCCGAGCGGCCCTTGTCGGCGGCGTAGACGGCGCCGTGGACTGCGCTGGCTTCATCACTGGCGAGGAATGCGATCAACTTGGCCACCTCTGCAGGCTCCGACATACCCCGCGGTGACGCGGTCCGCATTATCAGTTCGAAGTCCGCCCCGTCGGGTACGACAAAATCGCTGACCTGCGGGGTGAGCATGCCCCCTGGGCATACCGCGTTGACCCGAACCGCAGTGTGCGCAAACTCCACTGCAAGAGCCCTGGTCAGTCCCACCAATCCGTGCTTGGCTGCACAGTAGCCGGCCGAATAGGCCTGGCCCTGGGTCCCCGCCGTCGAGGCGACGTTGACGATGTTGCCTCCGGACTCGAGGAGATGCGGCAGCGCCGCGCGACAAAGGTAGAAGGGCCCGCTCAGGTTGATCGCGAGGTCCTGCTGCCACTCTTCGTCGGTCACCGAGGGCGTGTGTCGCATGGTGTGTGCGCCGGCCACATTCACCAGCGCATCGATCCGGCCGAACACGTCGATGCAGCCGTCCACTGCATCGCGGCAGGCGTCCGGGTCGGCGATATCGGTAATGCGGAATCGGCCGTCCGTCACCGCGGTGAACACTTCCGACAAACGTCGTTCGTCACGCGCCAGCCCGAACACCCTGGCCCCGCGCTCGGCCAGGATTCGAGCCACTGCCGCTCCGAGTCCCGATGAGGCGCCGGTGACAACAACGACCTTCCCGCCGAAACCCGACGTATTCGTGTCCCCTCGTGACTCCGCCATACGACCATTTAAGCACGCACGCTTAACGGGGCGTCGATATTACGGTCGCCGAACTACGCGGGGTGTCTCCGAGCGCCGGTATGGATCACCGGTTTCACCTGTCCGGTCCACAACCTGTTCAACGTCCCTGGGCTATAGGATCTTTATCGATGACAGACACCGGTCCGGACCGAGGCAAGCGCGAACTGCTCGATGCAGCCGAACAGCTCATCGCAACCCGCGGATACGAAGTCCCCCTGCGCGACATCGCGGTCGCCGCCGGGCACCGCAACAACTCGGCTGTGCAATATCACTACGGCAACCGCCAGGGCTTGATCGCAGCGATCGTTGCCCGGCGCCTGGGCCCTATGGAGCGCGAACGCGCGCGCATGCTGGAAATCTTTGCCGCACAAGGTAAGCAGCCCACGGTGCGAGATCTCATCAGTGTGCTGGTGCTACCGATCCTGGAGATGAAGGGCACCCACTATGCCCGGTTCCTCGAGGTGACCCGCCCGTCGTGGCCCGATGAATCCATACCCACCGGGTACACCGAGTGGCCCAAAGTTCTTGAACAGCTGAACAAATCACTCGTTGGGGATACCGCCACCCGCCATCGCCGGGTGGCCGCGGTGGCCACTGCGATGTTCGCGCTGATCGCCGACTTCGAACGTCGAACCGAACCCGGCGATCAGTCGGAATCCGAACCGGACGAGATCATCGACATGCTCACATCGATGATGACCACACCCCTTCGATCCCCGACAAACTAGACAGACTGTTCGGTCCGCTACACAACGAGGTCACCGGCCCCGGGCGATCCGCGGGCCAGAGTGAGCCTGCCGCCGCGAGCAGTTGGCTGTAGGTTCTGGCCATGGATTGGTCGGCGGCACCAGCATCGGGGATCACAGCGTTGACCGGCCTCGGCCCGACAGACCTGGCGATCGCCTTGGACGCCCTCCCCGACGACGCACCCGCGGTCCTACTGATACGACTCGACAAGGTCATCGATATCTCACAGGTGCTGGGCGATCTTGTTGCCGACCTCGAGACAACAACCTTCCACCTGTATCCGGCGTGGCTGCCCGGCGCCGAAATATCACCTGGGCGCGCCACCATCGACCGCGTCGCTGCCCGAGCGCTCGCTTCGGAACTGGCTGCACGATCAGACCACTACCGTCCGTTTCTGATGGATCTGACCGCCAATGCCATCGCCGCGCAAACCCAGACCGAGCAGCTCGTCCTGGCGGAGAAATACTCCGACACCACCCGGATGTCCGGACTGATCCGGGTGATCAAGGCCAGCTTCGCCCGCGATCAAGTGGTCCTCGCCTTGTACTCCCCGAGTCCGCTGCCGCGAGATCAGCAGAGTTACGTTGCGGCGGTGTGCGATTGGCTGAGCAGCTATGTCGGCATCTGGCTTCTGGACGGCATCACGGCGGATATCGACCGCTTCCCGACGGCGCCCATGCGCTCCGGTGGTTTCACCTCGGCCAGCGGCGTCGACGAATCCCTGTGGGTTCTGCCCGCCGTGACCTTCCCACCGATATCGGGCCGGCCACATCCTGCAAGCGCAGCCGAACAACGACTCGAATCGCACCTGGCCCGCCTCCCCTGGGCCGCGGATCGCAGATGGAATCAGCTGGTACCCACCGAAAAACTTCAACCGTTCGTACGAGCCGATCTGCTGTGGCCGGATGCGAGACTGGTTGTCGAGATCGACGGCGCCGATCATCGAACCGCAAACAAGTATTCAGACGATCGGCGACGGGATGTCGCCCTGCAACTCGCCGGTTATATGGTGGCGCGCTTCACAAATGAACAGGTACTGAGCGACAGCACGCAGGTTGTGGACATAATCCACAGATTGCGTGCTCGCCGCTTGGCTGAAAAGGAGCTTCCGTGACCGCGTCGGACCTGACTGGTACCGAAATGATCGTCTTGTTGGTCTTGATGGCCGAGTCCCGTGGCCTCACAAACGGAGAAATCCAAGAGCGTGGACCGAAGCTCGAAGCCCCCAGCCGTCGCAAACTCAACGCATTGGGTCTGGTCGACAGCGACACGTCGAAAGTGCCCCACCACCATTCACTGTCTGACCGCGGCTGGGCCAAGTGCAACGAACTCCTCGGCAGCAAACCTCCGGCAGGCACCACCCCGCAGGGCAAGGCACTCTTCACCGTCCTCGCAGGTTTGGGCCGCCATTTCCAACGATCGGACCTGCGACTGGCGGATGTCTTTCTGCCATCGGAAGATTCGGTCAGCAAAGAACCATCTGAACAGACGACGCCGGACATCGAAACCCGCGTCATCGACACCTACCGAACACTCGCGAGCAAACCCGGTGCGTGGGTCGGGTTGGCCGAACTTCGGGCAGACCTGCGCAGTGTCGCACGGCCCGACCTGGACGCAGTGCTCCAGTCGCTGTACAGCCGGTCAGGGTTCCGGCTGATTCCGGAAGAGAACCGTAAGGCGCTGACGCCGGAGGCGCGTGCCGCCGCCGTATCGATCGGCAATCAGGACAAACACCTCATCAGCATGGAGCCGACGTGACATCGGTATCGCAACTCGACGCGCTCGCCAAGGCGCGAACCGGATTCTCCAACTCCGCCCATACCCGCGACGATGTGTGGCTCTCGCACAACGACATCCACGTCGACGGACTTCACGCCAACGCCTGGCGCGCCATCGAGCGCGCCGTCGCCGATGCACAAGAAAGCACCGGTCCGAGCCCGCTCGGTGTGGTGTTGCAGGGGCCGGCCGGGTCAGGCAAGACACACCTACTCGGACAGGTCCGCGAGTACGTACAGGCTCAGCGGGGTTACTTCGTGATGCTGGACCTGCTCGACCCCAGCGACTTCTGGCGCACGTTGCTCAGTTCGTTGCTCGATTCTCTGAACCGCCAGATCACGCCACCGGTGGACAAGACCCAACTCCACGACGTGATGCAGCGCCTTGCCGACCTCGCGGGAACCTCCAGAGTCGCGCGGCGGGCCATCTCGGGCGAAACCCTCGTCACACCCGCGATTCTCGATGAGTTCGTCAACAGCCTTCGCAAACCACTGCCTGCCCTCATCCGCAGTCACCATGCCACCCTGCGAGCACTTGTGCTGTCCGCAGCGCCGAGATCGCGGCTCAACGATCTCGGTATCGCCTATCTCGAGAACAACATCGATGAGATCGATCCGGCCGAGCGAAGCGAATGGCAACTGCCACCCCGGGCGCTTCCCTACGAGGGAACCGTGCGGGCGATCTCGGAGTACATGGCGGCTACCGGTCCCACTGTCCTTGCCGTCGACCAGATCGATACGCTGCTGGCCCAGTCGCGTTCCGGCACCGACGCCACCACCTCGGCTGACTCATATGCCGACGCCGTGGTCGACCAAGTGGCCCACGGATTGATGTCAGTGCGTGAAGTGCTGTTGCGCACCGTGACTGTCGTGTCGTGTCTTCCGTCCGTCTGGACCATCATCGAACTCCAGGCAACGGCCTCGGTACCGGATCGATTCCGCGCCAACTTCATCCTCGAAGGGCTCCCCGATGGGGCCTTCGCCCGGACACTCGTCGAGCGTCGGCTGTCCAAATCATTTGCGGTGCTCGGCTTCACACCGCCCTACCCGACGTGGCCGATCCAAGAACCTGCCTTTTCTGCCGCCACCTCCCTCAATGCCCGGCTGTTGATCAAACGCGTCGACCGGCACATCAACGACTGTCTCGACAACGAAGCCGTGACGGAACTCGGATCGCTGGTGGATCAACCAGCCAGCGTCGTCCTCCCGCCCGCACGGCCGAAGAACACCGACACGGACGAGCCGCCTGCTGGCGACCTCGACGAGGTGTACCAACGCCACATCCGCAATGCCCTCACTGCTACCGCGGTGGACCCGAAGAAGGAAGACGACGTCATGCCGGCGCTGCTGAACGCCGGATTGCGCGCCTGGGCAGTCGAATCCGGTTCTGACGACTTCACGATCGACCAGGTCGGAGGTCAGTTCCGCCTCCATGCCAGACTGCGCCAGAGCCTCGACTCCCTCACCGACGACGAACATCACTGGGCATTTCGCGCGATCTCGGCAACACACGCCGGGGCCGTACAGTCCCGCCTGCGGAATGCTTCGATCGATGCGGGTCTGTCCTCATCGGTCCCCCGTCGTCAACTCTTCATCCTGCGGAACATCGACTGGCCGGGCGGACCCAAAACGGCCGACATGGTCGACGAGTTCACCGCGAACGGTGGCCAGGTACTTGCGATGTCGTACGACGACCTCGCCAAACTCAGCGCGCTCAACGAGATGACCAAGGCCATGCTCGCGGGGTTCGACACCTGGCTCCGAACGCATCGACCTGCCCACGGCATCGAGTTCTTGAGCGCCGCACTCGGTGATGCCGGAACCACCCCTGCGCGCCAACCCATCCCGGCCGAGCACACCGACTGGACTACGCCAACCATCCCGGCCGAGCATCAGACACCCGCGTTCGACGAGCCACCCGCAGCGCCGACCCGCGAGTTGTCGGCGGAGATCACCACCGAGATACCGATATACGATCCGACGGTCCAGCCCGAAGTCGCCGCCCCACCGTCCACTACCTCGACGCCCACCACCCCGACAAGCATCAGCCTCGGCGTTTCACGATCGGGCAAGACAGCGACGGTCGATCTCGAGGCACTCCGCAAACACACCGCCGTCTTCGCGGGATCTGGTTCGGGAAAGACGGTGATGATCCGTCGGCTCATCGAAGAATGTGCTCTGCAGGGTGTCTCGGCCATCGTGTTGGATCCCAACAACGACCTCGCACGGCTCGGTACCGCTTGGCCTGAACCACCGGCGGGCTGGTCTGGCGACGACGCCGCGAAAGCTGCCGACTACATCGACAACGTCGAGACCGTGATCTGGACACCTCGACTCAACGGCGGTCGTCCGTTGAGCTTTCAGCCACTGCCCGACTTCGTGGCCGTCCAAGAGAACCCCGACGAGTTCGACTTGGCCGTCGATGCCGCAGTGTCCGCGCTCAAGCCGTATGCCGGGGTCAGCGGCGCGAAAGCAGCTCTCCAGGAAGCCATTCTCAAGCGATCCATGGCGCTGTACGGCCGACAAGGCGGCGGGTCACTTGCCGGGTACGTCGCCCTTCTGTCAGAGATGACGGACGACATGAGCGGTCTGACCGACACCGAGAAGCTCGCCGGCATTCTTGCTGAGAACCTCAAGGCGGCGATGATCATCAATCCCATGCTGGGCGGCGGTGGAACACCGGTCGACCCATCGGTCCTCCTCACCCCGACCGCAGGCAAACGCGCCCGCATCTCGGTGATCAGCCTGATCGGCCTACCGGACGAAGGCAATCGACAGGGTTTCGTCAATCAGCTCGAACTCGCCCTGTTCGCTTGGATCAAGAAGAACCCAGCCGGCGATCGCCCACTCGGCGCGTTGTTCGTCATGGACGAGGCCCAGACCCTGGTTCCGTCGGGACGAGTGACCCCGTGCACGCGAAGCACCGTTGCGCTCGCGTCGCAGGCGCGCAAATACGGACTGGGCCTGGTGTTCGCGACACAGGCACCCAAGGGCATCGACGCCAAAATCGTCGGCAACGCCTCTACCCAGTTCTTCGGCCGCCTCAACACACCGGTACAGATCAACGCCGCGAACGAGATGGCCTCAGCCAAAGGGAGCCGGATCAATGACATCGGGCGCCTCGGCACCGGCGAGTTCTACGTGGCCCCCGATGGCGGGACCTTCCAGAAGGTGAACACCTCGATGTGCTTGAGCTTTCACCCGTCGTCGCCGCTATCCGATGAGGAAGTGCTCGCTCTCAGCAGGCAGTGACCCCGTCCGAAGTCATCCCGGCGCGGTTCTGGCGCAACAACGCAAATGCGGCCCGCCCCTTTACAGGGACGGGCCGCATTTGTTGAAAACGTTTGGCTTACTTGGCCTTCTCGAGGACCTCAACCAGACGCCAGCGCTTGGTGGCACTGGTCGGGCGGGTCTCCATCAGCCGAACGCGGTCGCCGACACCGGCGGTCTCGTTCTCATCGTGAGCCTTGACCTTGCTGGTGGTGCGGATGATCTTGCCGTAAAGCGGGTGCTTCACACGATCTTCCAGCTCGACCACAATGGTCTTCTGCATCTTGTCCGAGACGACGTACCCGATGCGCTCTTTGCGCCGTGCACGGTCCTCGGCGGACGTTTCTGTCACTTCCTGGTCCTTACTCATGCGTCGTCACCGTCCGTAGCTTCGGGTCCGGCGGCCAGGCCCAGCTCACGTTCCCGCATGACTGTGTACACGCGCGCGATTTCGCGACGCACGGTACGCAGCCGGCGGTTGTTGTCGAGCTGACCGGTGGCCATCTGGAACCGAAGGTTGAACAGCTCTTCCTTCGACTCACGCAAACGCTCAACCAGTTCTTCGTCACTGAGCTCGCGGAGCTCGGCGGCGGCGATTCCGATACTCATCAGAACAGCTCCTCCCTGGTCACGATGCGGGTTTTGATCGGGAGCTTGTGCTGCGCGCGGCGCAAGGCCTCGCGAGCAGTCTCCTCACTGGGGTAACTCATCTCGAAGAGGATGCGACCCGGCTTGACCGGGGCGACCCACCACTCGGGAGAACCCTTACCGGAACCCATGCGGGTTTCGGCAGGCTTCTTCGTCAACGGGCGGTCGGGGAAGATGTTGATCCACACCTTGCCGCCACGCTTGATATGCCGGTTGATGGCAATACGAGCTGACTCGATCTGACGGTTGGTGATGTACGCGCTCTCCAGTGCCTGGATGCCGTAGTCACCGAACGTCACCTTGGTTCCGCCCGAGGCCTGACCTTTCAGGCTGGGGTGGTGCTGCTTGCGGTGCTTGACCCGACGAGGGATCAACATGCCTCAGCCCTCCTGGTTCTCAGCCTGCGCGGGCGCAGGCGTTGTCGCTGGAGCGTCAGCAGCCGCAGAAGCACCGGCCGTTGCGGCGCGTCCAGCTTCAGTGCTGGTCGCTGTGGTGCCCGACGAACCGCTTCGCTTCGGACGTGCGGGACGACGCGGACGACGGTCTTCACTCGGAGCAGCAGCCGAGGACAGTGCCTCGCGCTTGCCACCGACGATGTCGCCCTTGTAGATCCACACCTTCACGCCGATACGGCCGAAGGTTGTCTTGGCCTCGTAGAGGCCGTAGTCGATGTCAGCGCGCAGGGTGTGCAGCGGCACACGACCTTCGCGGTAGAACTCGCTACGGCTCATCTCCGCACCGCCGAGGCGACCCGAGCACTGGACCCGGATTCCCTTGACGTTGGGCTGACGCATGGCCGACTGGATGGCCTTACGCATCGCCCGACGGAATGCCACGCGGTTGCTGAGCTGCTCTGCGACACCCTGTGCCACCAACTGAGCTTCCGATTCGGCGTTCTTGACCTCGAGGATGTTCAGCTGCACCTGCTTGCCGGACAGCTTCTCCAGGTCACCACGGATCCGGTCGGCCTCGGCGCCGCGGCGACCGATGACGATGCCCGGACGGGCGGTGTGGATGTCGACGCGAACCCGGTCACGGGTACGTTCGATCTCCACCTTGGCGATGCCGGCGCGCTCGAGGCCGGTGGCCAGGAGCTTGCGGATGGCAACATCCTCTTTCACGTACTCCGCGTACTGCTTGTCTGCGTACCAACGGGACTTCCAGTCCGTGGTGATACCGAGACGGAAGCCATGCGGGTTGATCTTCTGGCCCACTACTGAGCTCCCTTCCGGCGGTTGCGGCTGGTCGCCGCACCCTTGTCGGCGATGCTCTCGACGACGACGGTGATGTGGCTGGTCCGCTTACGGATCCGGAACGCACGCCCTTGGGCACGCGGACGGAACCGCTTCATGGTCGGTCCCTCGTCGGCGAACGCCTGTGCCACCACGAGGGTGCGACGGTCGAGGTCGAGGTTGTTCTCGGCGTTGGCAACGGCGCTGGCAAGCACCTTCGCCACCGGCTCGCTCGCAGCCTGCGGTGCGAACTGCAGGATGTCGAGTGCCTCGTCCACGTTCTTGCCGCGAACCAGATCGATGACGCGACGCGCCTTCATCGGGGTCACACGCACGAAACGAGCGGTGGCCTTGGCGGTCGGGTTGGTTGTTTCAATAGTCATCTACCGACGCTTCGCTTTCCGGTCGTCTTTGATGTGTCCCTTGAAGGTGCGCGTCGGCGCGAACTCGCCGAGCTTGTGCCCGACCATCGAGTCCGAGACGAACACCGGTACGTGCTTGCGACCGTCGTGGACGGCGAAAGTGTGTCCGATGAAGTCCGGAATGATGGTGGACCGACGGGACCAGGTCTTGATGACCTGCTTGGTGCCCTTTTCGTTCTGAACATCGACCTTGCCCAACAGGTGGTCGTCGACGAACGGGCCTTTCTTGAGGCTGCGTGGCATTCTCTAACTCCCTCCTGGGTTATCGCTTGTTCTTGCCGGTGCGGCGGCGGCGGACGATGAGCTTGTCGCTCGGCTTGTTCTTGCGGGTGCGGCCCTCGGGCTTGCCCCACGGGCTGACCGGGTGGCGACCACCGGAGGTCTTACCCTCACCACCACCGTGCGGGTGGTCGACCGGGTTCATGACGACACCACGGACGGTTGGGCGCTTGCCCTTCCAGCGCATGCGGCCGGCCTTGCCCCAGTTGATGTTGCTCTGCTCGGCGTTGCCCACCTCGCCGACGGTTGCGCGGCAGCGCACGTCGACACGACGGATTTCACCGGAAGGCAGACGCACTGTGGCGTAGGCGCCTTCCTTACCGAGCAGCTGCGCGCCGGCTCCGGCGGAACGGACCAACTTGGCTCCGCCACCCGGACGCAGTTCCACAGCGTGGATCTGGGTACCGGTCGGGATGTTGCGCATCGGCAGGTTGTTGCCCGGCTTGATGTCGGCGGTAGGACCGCTCTCCACCACGTCGAACTGCTTCAGGCCCTTGGGGGCGATGATGTAACGCTTTTCGCCATCGACGTAGTGCAGCAACGCGATCCGCGCAGTGCGGTTGGGGTCGTACTCGATGTGAGCGACCTTGGCGTTGATGCCGTCTTTGTCGTTACGACGGAAGTCGATGAGACGGTAAGCCCGCTTGTGGCCACCACCCCGGTGACGGGTCGTGATGCGACCGTGCGCGTTTCGTCCACCGGTGCTGTGCAACGGACGAACGAGTGACTTTTCCGGGGTACTACGTGTCACCTCGGCGAAGTCTGCGCCAGACGAGCCACGACGACCGGGAGTCGTCGGCTTGTACTTACGAATTGCCATGAGTCTTCTTGTCCTCTACTTCTTCTGAGTCCGACCGGCGTCAGCCGACCGGGCCTCCGAAGATCTCGATGGGCTTACTGTCGGCGGCCAAGGTCACGATCGCGCGCTTGGTGTCCTTGCGCTTGCCGTAGCCGAACTTGGTCCGCTTGCGCTTACCCTGACGGTTGGCGGTGTTCACGCTCGTGACCTGCACGTCGAAGATCGCTTCGATGGCGATCTTGATCTGGGTCTTGTTCGACTCCGGATGCACGAAGAACGTGTACACGTTGTCCTCGATCAGTCCGTAGGACTTCTCGGAGATCACCGGGGCCAGGATGATGTCGCGGGGGTTTGCCTGAACTGTCATGTTCCTCAGGCCTCCTTCTGCTCTTTGTTGGCACCGTCGAGGAACGCACCCAGAGCTTCGCGGCTGAAGACAACCTCATCGGCGTCAAGGACGTCGTAGGTGTTCAGCTGATCCGGAGCGATCGGCAGCACGTGCTGCAGGTTCGCAACGCTCTTCCATGCGGCGGTGTCCTCGCGGCCGACCACCAACAGGAACTTCCGGCGATCAGACAGCTCTTCGAGGAACAGTCGTGCCGTCTTGGTCGACGGGGCCTGCCCGGCAACCAGTTCGGTGATCACGTGGATGCGCTCGTTGCGTGCCCGGTCAGAGAGGGCTCCGCGCAGGGCGGCTGCCTTCATCTTCTTCGGGGTGCGCTGGCTGTAGTCACGCGGCTGCGGGCCGTGGACGATGCCACCACCGGCGAACTGAGGGGCGCGGGTCGAGCCCTGACGAGCGCGACCGGTTCCCTTCTGGCGGTAAGGCTTTGCGCCACCACCGCGGACCTCGGCCCGCGTCTTGGTGGAGTGCGTGCCCTGGCGTGCAGCGCCCAGCTGGGCGATGACGACCTGGTGCAGCAGCGAGATGTTCGCAGGCGCATCGAAGATCGCGGCGGGCAGTTCGACGGTTCCGTCGGTCTTGCCACCGAAGCTCTTCACATCGACCGTGCGGGTCTGCTGCTTCTCGGTGTTGACAGTCATTAGCTCGCACCACCCTTCATGGCGTCACGGACGATGACAACCGCGCCCTTGCGACCCGGGATCGCTCCCTTGATCAGCAGCAGGCCCGATTCAGCGTCCACCTTGTGGACCTTCAGGTTCTGGGTGGTGACCTTGTCATTACCCATCCGACCGGCCATCCGCATGCCCTTGAACACGCGACCGGGGGTGGCGCAGCCACCGATGGAACCGGGTGAGCGGTGCACGCGGTGCACGCCGTGGCTCGCGCCCAGGCCCTTGAAGCCGTGACGCTTCATGACACCGGCGAAGCCCTTGCCCTTGGAGGTTCCGGTCACGTCGACGAGGGCACCGTCGGCGAAGATCTCCGCCGTCAGTTCCTGTCCGACCGTGTACGGCGATACGTCGTGGACGCGGATCTCGGCAACATGCCGGCGCGGGGTGACCCCGGCCTTGGCAAACTGACCGGCAACCGGCTTGGTGACCTTGCGCGGGTCGATCGCGCCGTAGGCGAGCTGCACGGCGCTGTAGCCGTCGATCTCCTCGGTGCGGATCTGCGTGACCACATTGGGTCCCGCCTTGACGACTGTCACCGGGATCACCCGGTTGTCCTCGTCGAATACCTGGGTCATCCCGAGCTTGGTGCCCAGGATTCCCTTCACATTTGTCTGAGTCATCTGTTAAATCCCGCCACTCACTGGATGTTGACGTCGACGCTGGCCGGCAGATCGATACGCATCAAGGCGTCAACGGTCTTCGGCGTGGGATCGAGGATGTCGATCAGTCGCTTGTGTGTACGCATCTCGAAGTGCTCGCGCGAATCCTTGTACTTGTGCGGCGAGCGGATGACGCAATACACGTTCTTTTCGGTGGGCAACGGCACCGGGCCAACGACACGTGCACCCGTACGGGTCACGGTCTCCACGATCTTGCGCGCCGACGCGTCGATCGCCTCGTGGTCATAGGCCTTGAGCCGGATGCGGATCTTTTGTCCCGCCACGCTGTGTCCTCTTCCGTCATATTCGGCTGCACAGATGAACACCTCGTGGAAACGACTGTGGTCGCATCCTCGTGACCATTACCTCACGGTGGTGATCGACGCTGTTCATCTGTCATTGTTCAAAACCCGCTTGCACGAGTCGTCGTACTGCGCCCAAATCTTGCGGGCCTCCGGTCCACGCACTCGGGTGTGTCGCGGTGGCTACACACGCTTATGCGCATGCGCTTACCGCTTGTATCCGACTGCATCTATCTGAACTCGGGTCTATCTTTGCTTGTTGTGCATCACAACGGAAGCTCGAACCAGTTCGCAAGCCGCTTAGTTCGTCCGGTGATGCTCTTCGGTCGACAGGCGCTCTGCTGCCGGTTGGACGCATATAGCTTCCAGCCGGGACATACAGGGCCGCACTGCCAATCAAGGCAACCCGACAAGTATGCAATAGATCCGGCTCAGGACCAAATTCGTCCGCTCGGCCCCTTCATCTGCGCCCCGACCTCGACTTCCACCTCGGCCGAGTGCGCCATCCACAGCACATCTTACTGGTCGGTAGGATATCGAATATGTCGACTGAGAACGCGCTGACCAGCACTAGCCCGACCTACCGCCTGCGCCAGAAGTTGCCTGCCGGACGTCTGGGCTCCGTGCTCTTCTCGTTGGGGATCTGCGTCCGTGTTCCGTACTTCGCGACGATCCTGCCCTATGTCAAAACCATGGAACCCGGACGATGCGAGGTCACCGCCCCCAAGTGGTACGGCATCCGCAACCATCTGGGCACCTTCCATGCCATCGCCGCGTGCAACCTGGCCGAGACCGCGATGGGCATGCTCATGGAGGCCACAGTCCCCTCTACCCACCGCTGGATCCCGAAAGCGATGACCAGCCAGTACCTGAAGAAGGCAACAACCGGCTTACAGGCCGTCGCAACCCTGCGCGAACCGCTCGACTTCGGCACGATCACCGAGGGCCGCGACGTGGTCGTCGACATCAAGATCACCGACACCCACGGCGTCGAAGTGGTCCACTGCGACATCACCACCTGGGTGACCCCGGCGTAGCTGCGCTTCGTCTTGGGGGGGGTCGAAGGTCCCGGGTTTTCCCAACCCTCACCACGTAACCGCAGGTACAAAAACCGCACGTCACACAGTGTTTGACCACACATCAAGAATATGCGCATCTCTGATGCGGAATTACTACGGTGAGTCGTATGCAGCTGACCCGATTCACCGACCTCGGTCTGCGGGCGTTGATGTTGCTCGCCGCAGCCGAGGAAGACGGCCATCGGGTCACGACCGGCGCAATCGCGCACAGCGTCGCCGCCTCTGAAAATCACGTCGCGAAGGCCGTGGCCCGACTCTCAGAACTCGGCCTGGTGCACTCCCAACGGGGCAGGCGCGGCGGGCTGTCCTTGACCGACGCCGGCCGCCGCGCCTCGGTCGGTCGACTGATCCGCGAGCTCGAAGGCGACAAGGAGGTCGTCGACTGCACCGGGGACAACCCCTGTCCGCTCCTGCCCGCTTGCCGCCTGCGGCGTGCGCTCGCCGACGCCAAGGAAGCGTTCTACGCCGCGCTCGACCAGCACGTCGTCAGCGACCTGGTGAAAGGCACGCAGATACCGCTTCTCCCCCTCGTCCGGCTTCCCCACTCTTCCACCGAACAACTGTTGTCACCCATCGAGAGGACACATCCATGACCACTGCATCCACTTCTGCCCCCGAGCGGCTCACCGCAACCCGGGCACAAACCCTCGAACCGCATCACGCGGAGATGATCGCCGCGACGCTGCCACTGGTCGGCGCGAACATCGATGCCATCACCACCGAGTTCTACCGGCGCTTGTTCGCCGATCACCCCGAATTGCTCCGCAATCTGTTCAACCGGTCCAACCAGGCCCAGGGCACGCAGCAGCGCGCACTGGCCGCATCCATTGCCACGTACGCGACGCACCTCATCGATCCGGCGTTGGAGGATCCCGCGGAACTGCTCGGCCGGATCGGACACAAGCACGCATCGCTCGGGGTGACGGCCGATCAGTACCCGCTGGTTCATACCCATCTGTTCGCCGCGATCGTCGACGTCCTGGGAGCCGAGACCGTCACGGCCGAGGTCGCGGCCGCGTGGGACCGGGTCTACTGGTTGATGGCGAACACACTGATCGATCTCGAACACCGCCTCTATGCGGACGCGGAAGTCGGGGCCGGCGATGTCTTCCGCCGCGCGCGGGTGACCGCAAGGACGGACGACCCATCGGGCACAGTCGTGCTCACCGTCGCCGCCACAGTCGACACATTTCCTAATTTCCTTCCGGGACAATACATCTCGGTTGGTACAACACTCCCCGACGGTGCCCGGCAGATCCGCCAGTACAGCCTGATCAACACTCCCGGATCCGGTGAGCTCACGTTCGCCGTCCGTCCTGTTGTCGCCTCCGCCGACGCACCCGCCGGAGAGGTGTCGACACATATCGCCGCGCATGTGGCCGTTGGCGACCTGCTGGACGTCAGCATCCCGTTCGGCGATCTCCCCGTCGACAGTGTCGGTTCGCGGCCGCTGGTCCTGATCTCCGCGGGCATCGGGATCACGCCGATGATCGGCATCCTCGAGCACCTCGCGGCGAACGCCCCGGGCTGCCGGGTACAAGCCCTGCACGCCGACAGGTCGCCGGACGCGCATCCACTCCGGCAGCGCCAGCGTGAGCTGATCGGCGAACTCGCCGAGGGCAGCCTCGACCTCTGGTACGAGATCCCCGGCCAAGACGAGCCGACGATCCATCATGGTCTGATGCAGGTCGACACCATCACATTCGATGAGGACGCAGAGTTCTTCCTCTGCGGGAACAACGGTTTCGTCCAAGCCGTCCGAGGCCAGCTCCTCGCCCGGGGTGTGGCATCGGGGCGGTTGCACTGCGAGCTCTTCTCACCCAACGACTGGCTCCTGGGCTGACGGGCACGGTCGGGGGCGGGCACGGTCGAGAAGCCAACTGCGTCATCGGCGCCTAGAATCCACCGATACCCCCGCCCCGACCGTCCACCGCAGAGGTCGCCTTGCCATCACAACCACCGAACCGTCCACTGATCAGCTACCTGAACGGCGAACTCGCGGGCAGCGCACAGGCCAGTGTGTTCGATGAACTGCGCCGCGTCATCCTCGACGGCAGCGCAGCCCCCGGGTCGGCGATCCCGGTGGGAAGTGTTGCCGAGTTGTTCGGCGTGAGTGCGATACCGGTACGAGAAGCCCTGAAAACCCTTGTCGGCGAAGGCCTGGTGGGTCACCGGACCGGCGGCGGGTACTACGTCGCACAACTGACGCTTACCGAACTCCGAGAGATCTACTTCGTCCGCGGCGTGCTCGAACAAGCCGCACTGACCCGGGCCTGCGCGGTGGCCACCGAGGCCGACCTGGACCGCGCCCGATCCGAACACCGGGCGCTACAAGAGGCCACCATCGCCGGCGACCGCAAGGCCTATCACGTGCATTCACGCCGTTTCCATCAGGCGTTGGTCGGCCCCTGCGGAATGCATCGGTTACTCAACATGTTCGACTCCACCTGGGACATCACCGAACCGTTCCAGGTGATGCAGCGGGCGACCGGCCCCACCCAGCTCCAGCTGCACGGCGATCACGAGAAGATGATCAACGCCATGGCCCGGCGCGATGCCACCGAACTTGTTGCCGTTGCGCAACAACACCATCAGCGACTCGAATCGGTGATCATCGAAACTGCCGCCGAACTGAACGTCGCCCGCGAAGAATCCCCACCCACGTAGCGCCCGATCGCTCGGGAAGCCACGTGGCATCCTCTTGGTGATGGACTGAAGGCCACACGATGGCGCAGTCGATTCACCGCCTTCCCGGAATATATCCACTTCCCTGGGCCGGACCCGCGCTAATTGTCACGCACGTAATCCCCGGGAAATATCGCGATCTTAAGTTTTCCTCAGTCCTACGAGGAGCCCGAATCCAGGTTCCGTTCCGACGCTGAAGGAATGCCCATGACCGATGTTCAATCTCCCGATTCAGAGGTCCCGACAAATCATCACAATGCCGCAGGCGAGAGCGTCATCAAGCTCAGTTACGACCAGCGGCTGACCAACGAGGATTTGGCTCCGCTGCGGAATCAGACCTGGACCTGGTACAACATCTTCGCGTTCTGGATGTCCGACGTACACAGCGTCGGCGGATATGTGTTCGCGGGCAGCCTGTTTGCCCTCGGTATCGCCGCGTGGCAGGTGCTGGTCGCCCTGGTCGTCGGCATCGTGATCGTCAACCTGCTGTGCAATCTGGTCGCCAAACCCTCTCAGCAGGCCGGGGTTCCCTATCCGGTGACCACCCGCATCGCATTCGGTGTCCGCGGTGCCAATGTTCCGGCCATCATTCGCGGCCTCATCGCGGTCGCGTGGTATGGCATCCAAACATACTTGGCCTCAGTGGCTTTCGGACTGCTGGCCCTGAAGTTCTGGCCGTCACTCGACAAGTACAGCGAGAGCGGCGACATGTCCTTCCTCGGACTCTCGCCGCTCGGCTGGGCCGGCTTCATGCTCATGTGGGTACTGCAGGCGGTCGTCTTCTGGAACGGTATGGAAACGATCCGCAAGTTCATCGACTTCTGTGGTCCCGCGGTCTACGTCGTCATGGTCATCTTGGCCGGCTACCTGATCTGGAAGGCCGGCTGGGACAACGTCAGCTTCGACCTCTCGGTAGGTGAATCGAAGACCGGTTGGGCCTCGATCACCGCACTCATCTCGGCGATAGCCCTTGTGGTGTCGTACTTCTCGGGTCCGATGCTCAACTTCGGAGACTTCTCGCGTTACGGCAAGTCGTTCAGTGAGGTCAAGAAGGGCAACTTCTGGGGTCTGCCGGTCAACTTCCTGTTCTTCTCGATCCTGGTGGTGTGCACGGTTTCCGCCGGTGCCACCGTGATCGGCAAGGACGACGCAGGCAACATCATCACCGACCCGGTCCACATCGTGGACAAGATCGACAACACCACCGCGGCAGTGCTCGGCGTACTCACCTTTGCCATCGCGACCATCGGCATCAACATCGTGGCCAACTTCGTCTCCCCCGCATTCGACTTCTCGAATGTGGCACCGACCAAGATCACCTGGCGCACCGGCGGCATGATCGCCGCAGTCGGCTCGATCCTGATCACGCCGTGGAACCTCTACAACAATCCGGACGCGATCCACTACACGCTGGACACGCTCGGTGCGGTGATCGGACCGCTGTTCGGCATCCTCATCGCCGACTTCTACCTCATCAAGAAGCAGAAGATCGACATCGACGACCTGTTCACGATGGATGAGAACTCGCAGTACTACTTCCGCGGGGGCGTCAACCCGGTGGCGGTCGTGTCCACGGTCATCGCAGCGCTGGTCCCGATCGGTGTTGTCATCTGGGGTACCGCGTATCAGGCAAGTTTCACGTGGTTCATCGGTGCCGGCATCGGATTCGTCTTGTACATGGCGGGCATGAAGTACCTGCCGCAACACCTGATCTACGGAACCCGCCCGGCCCCGGCCGCGGCCTGAGCCCTCCGATGATGTGGCCTTCTGGCCAACAAACCCGCAGGTCACGGACGCCACAAGGCCACATCATCGGTGTAGCGAGGAGCATGAAGCAATGCGCATCTGCGTGATCAACCCGAACA
Source organism: Williamsia sp. Y853 (assembly GCF_056786495.1). NCBI lineage: Bacteria > Bacillati > Actinomycetota > Actinomycetes > Mycobacteriales > Nocardiaceae > Williamsia > Williamsia sp. Y853. The sequence goes on along the minus strand of NZ_JBXCJC010000001.1, from coordinate 2,036,425 downwards.
CGTCGGCGTCGATGACCGACCAGATCGCCACCGCCGCCCGGTCGGTGGCCGGGCCCGGAACGGAGATCGTGTCGCTCACCTCGACGATGGGGCCCGCCTCGATCGAGTCGCACTACGACGAGGCACTCGCGGTACCCGGCGTGCTCGAGGCAATCCTGGCGTCCGAACGCAGTGAGCGCCGCGCGGACGGGTATCTGCTGGCCTGTTTCGGTGACCCCGGGCTTGATGCGGCGCGAGAAGTCTCGTCGGGTCCGGTACTCGGGATCGCCGAAGCCGGTATGCACGCGGCATCGATGTTGGGGCGGCGATTCTCTGTGGTCACCACATTGGGCCGGACGATCGGCCGGGCCGACGAACTGGCCGAAAGATACGGGATGAGCAAACACTGCATCGGGTTCCACGCGTGCGAGATCCCGGTACTGGAGCTCGAATCCAACCCTGAGACCGCCCCTATTCTCATCGAGGCCTGCCGCTCGGCTGCCGAAGCCGATGGCTGCGACGCAATCCTGCTCGGGTGCGCCGGCATGGCAGATCTGGCCAAGACCATCAGCGCAAAAATCGGACTACCGGTGATCGACGGGGTCGCCGCCGGGACAGCGTTCCTGCAGTCGTTGATCACCCTCGGCATGGCGCCGGCATGTGTCGGCGAATTGGCGCCCCCGCGACCCAAACACTATGCGGGCCTGCTCGCTCCGTTTGGCATCCCGGACACTCACCCGGCTCGGAATACACCCGATGACTGCGCGTAGCAGTCGGATTCTGCACCCGTCTCAGTCCAATGAATATCTCTACCTGAGAAAAGCCTGTCATTGATAGTGTTTTGTCTCCGCGTTCAATATTCAGGCACACTGGACGTCAATGCATAAGCCGACGATGTCACTGGTAATACCCGCCTACAACGAGGCCGAGACAATCGGCTGGTTACTGGACTCGCTGAAAACCGAGCTCGACGAACTCGACGAGATCATCGTCGTCGACAACAATTCGACCGATGACACCGCAGCGATCGCCACCTCGTTCTGCGAGCAGATCCCGCAACTGCGGCTCGTCAAAGAGACCAGGCGGGGTGTGATCGCCGCACGAAATACGGGCTTCGACGACGTCACCAGCGACATCATCGGCCGCCTCGACGCAGACACCCGCGCCAAGCCCGGATGGGCGGCCGCGGTCCGGGACTTCTTCGCCCGCGCCGACGAGACCGTCGGAGCCGGCACCGGGCTCTTCGACCAGTACGACATGCCACTGCAGTGGCTTCACCGGCGTCTCGTCAAGCTGGCGATGTCGAATGCCGATCGCAATGGTGGCGACATACCGTCGCTCTTCGGGGCCAACATGGCAATCCGCCGCACGACCTGGGAGAAGATCCGGCCGATCCTGCTCGAACAGGACGGAATCTTCGACGACCTCGATATCACGTTGTGTACCAAAGAGACCGGACAGCGCAGCGTGTTCATCCCGAACATGGAGATCGGCGCCTCGGGGCGGCGCATGCTGTCGAGCACCGCCATTTATCGGCAGTTCACCGCATACATGCCGGCCACATTGGAAGCCCGCGGCATGCCCGAGGCGGCGAAGCGGTCATGGGCAAACGTGCGCACGATGCGACTGCTCCACCGGCTCTTCTGGGTGCCCGCGCGGGCCTGGGACCCCATCAAGGGTCGGTACTCTCCACGACAACTCTTCTCCGAGCGACAGCAGCGCGTCCTGCCCTACGGCTCCGACTGAGTCGACTCCAGCAGCCCGACCACGGTGGATCGGACGGGTTGACCCCGCGTACCGGACGCGCAGGGCTTTCGGTCACGTGGGCGAAGGGCTCGTGGTGTCAATTCGCTCACAGTTTCAAAACTGTGTCGACGCGAAAGATTGTCATCAGAAATAGGCGGAAGCCGAATACTGACAATAGCGGCACCTTCGCAGCGAAAATGCACAACAGCAAATCCGCAACCAGGGGAGTTGTAACCCCGAATAGTCGGCGTGCGATCATGAAATACAGGGAACAACCGATTCTTCGAAGACATATCGCAGCTGGAGGTAGCACATTGATGCGTGATTGGCGGCGCCCGATCGGCGCGTTGGCTGTTGCTGTCCTGCTCAGCATCGGCGCTCACGTCGGCGTTGGCGCGCCTGCGCAGGCCGCGCCTGCGCGATCACCTGAGGGCGCCAATGACCCATCGTGCGTTCCGTCCGCAGAGCACCCTCGTCCGGTTGTTCTCGTGCACGGCACCTGGGCCGACATGGACACCACGTGGAAGACCCTGGCCCCCATACTGAAAGACGAGGGCTACTGCGTTTACGCCCTCAACTACGGGAAGAGTGTTCCGGGCTCCGGCCAGAACCTTCTCGATCTGGTCGGCGGCGACACCGTGGTCCGGTCCGCGCAGACGCTCGCCGGCTTCGTCGCACAGGTCCGGACGCAAACCGGTGCCGCGCAGGTCGATCTGATCGGCCATTCGCAGGGCGCCCTGGTGGCCCGCGAATACTTGAAGAATGCGGGCGGCACCGACATCGACAATCCGGCGCAGAACTCGGTGCACACGCTCATTAGTCTGGCCGGCACCAATCACGGCACCAGCTTCCACTTGAACCAGGGACTCGGTGCCATCGCGCAGTTGCTCGGGATCCCGGTCATCGCGCTGTCCAACGTCGCAGTCGGTCCCTCCTACGTCGAACAGATGGCCGGTTCGCCGTTCCTCGGCGACCTCAATGAAGGCGGCGACACCCGGCCCGGCGTCGAGTACATCGCCATCGCGACGCGTGACGACATGATGGTCACACCGGCCGAGAACGCCTTCCTCATGCCCTCCCCCGGCCATACAGTGCGGAACGTCTGGGTTCAGGACGGCTGCCCCGCAGCAGAAGTCGACCACATGCAGATGACCAGCAACCCCCGCGCGATGTGGCTCACGCTCGACGCGTTGGATCCGGGATACGCCGCGACACATCCCGCCCCTTGCCCCTAGTGTCGCAGGGGTGGGGACGGCGCGGATACTGACCAGCCCACGACGCTGAATTCCTGGCTGCCTCCGACGCTCGGTGCGTAGCCGACTTCGAAGACTCCGGCCAGCAGCAGGACGAGCCAAGCGCCGGTGTTCCGCAGTCCGCTCGCCGCAGCGAAATCGCCTGTCGCACCTGTGATGTCTCGGGACATCGGTGACAGTTCTACATCAGTACATCGGTAACACTTCTAGTGGTGTTGGTGGTGACACTTGGCCCCGGGTAATCGAGGTCTGGTGCCGACGCTTCGACTGGGTTGGTGCCGAGGAATGAACCCATCGATCCCCGTATTCGTCTTGCGATCACGCAATGGCCCCCTGATGCCCCACGTGGGGCGGTGACCACCTTCTGCGCCGAGCATGGCCTGCGTCGGAAAACGTTCTACGCCATCCGCGCTCGCATCACCACTGAAGGACACGCGGCAGCGTTGGAACCGCGCTCGCGTCGCCCGAAAACCATCGAGCACACCCCGACCCGCCCCAGGAATGAAATACGTCGGCAACGGCAAACCCAGCGGCCTGCAACCCAAAACCCGGTGAACTGTCACCGATGTCCCGACACAACAACTGTCACCGATGTCCTGAGACATCACAATCGATGTGTCGTACCCCTCGTTTATGCTCGCATGTATGTTCGAAGGGGAGATCGAAGATGCAGGTGGGGACGACGAAATCGGCCCTGTCGATCGCTGGACGTCAACGAGTTGCTGCACACCACCACACTCGCGATGGCACAGCAAAGCCGGATGGAATGGCAGCGATATGCCGCCGCGGCCATGGTCCATCGCAAGCTGGTGGAACCAACAGTCGGCACCGACGATGAACTGCGGGCCCTTGATCCGTTCACCCAATGCGCGGCGAGACTGGCCATAGCTCAGGGGCTGACCCAGCAGGCCGCAGAGTTGCAAGTCCATCGCGGGGTGGCGCTGCGCGATCGTCTGCCCGCGGTCAACGCGCTACTGCGGGCGGGACGGGTTGCCGCCCATCACATTCCCGACATTATTGCTCGGACCGAGTTGATCGACGGGTCGGCCCATCGCGCCGAAATCGATCAGGCCATCGCCGAAGCGCTTGCTCGTCAGGGATCGTGGTCGAAGGGCCGGATGCGAGACATGGTTGATGCCATCATCTTCCGCCGCGACCCCGACCTGGTACGGCAGGCTCGCGAAGACGCGAAGAAGAATCGTGGGGTGTGGGGGTCGAATGCCGACCATGGGATGGCGGTGATGGACGCGCACGGCACGGCTGAAGAGATCACGATGATCATGGCCCGCTTGGAAAAGCTGGCCATGGCGACCTGTAAAGCTGATCCGCGCCGCAAAGCTGATCGGATGGCCGATGCTCTGTTCGCGACGGTGATGGGCCGCGAGTTCTACTGTCAATGCCCCAACGATCCGAAACATCCCTGCACCGCCGAGATCATCACCGTCCCCGCCGATCAGGTCATCTCCGGTGTGGATGTGAAGATCGTGATGCATGTGATCACCGATCAGGCCACCCTCGACGGCCGTGCCGAGGATCCGGGCTATCTCGACGGGCATGGCGTCATCTCCGGCGACCATGTGCGCGATATCGCGGCTCGTCCGGAAACCGTCACCCGCCCGATGGGCAACAAGACCGAACCTGTCCAGCCGCACACTGCCGAACCTGCACCTGCACCTGCACAACCGAGCCCGGCACAATCGGAACCAGCACAACCACAGTCGGCACCACCTGCACCTGCACCAGCATCTGCGGATACAGGGCCCGTGCAACCACCGGTCACCGAGCCGCCACCACCTGCCGAAGCTCGACGCACGGTGAACATGCGTGGGCCACAGAACCCCACACTCGACGAGTTCCCTGACACTGCCGACGTGACCGAAGCACCGTTCCTGCAAGCAGTCCCGCTGCCGGCCACCCAACCCGGCGACAAGTACCGCCCTTCGGCAGTCCTGGACAGCTACCTCCGCATCCGCGACATCTACTGCATGTGGCCCGGCTGTGAGCACAAAGCCTGGGGCGCCGACCTGGATCACACCCACGAATACGACCACGCCTGTCCAGATGCGGGTGGCTGCACCCATCCCTCGGAGATGAAGACACTGTGCCGCTTTCACCATCTACTCAAGACCTACTCCGATTGGCTTGATGATCAATACCCCGACCCCACGACCGGGCGAACGTGCCTGATCGTCACCACCCCCGAAAGCCGTCACTACCACGGCCCGGCCTGGACCGGTAATGATTTGTTCCCGACGTTGAGGCTGATCGTCTTCGATCAACGCGGTTCACCGGGCGCATCATCGCCACGGACACCGCCACCACCGTCATCGCGCAGGCCGCAGACACGGACCGCTACCAAACACGCACGCCGCCAACAGGAACGGTTGGCAAACCGTCGACAGCGCGAACTGCAGGAACAACACAACCAGGCACTGCGCGACGAGCGAGGAAGGAACGAACCGCCACCGACCTACTAGGCGTTGTCGCCGTCCGCACCGGACCTCAGGGTCAGTGAACGGAGCGTTCGGCCAGGGCCCGCAGTGCCAATATCCAGTGCGCGACCAACTCATCGAGATCGTCGCGGTCCAGTACGTCCGGCAGATAGGTCACGTAGGCGCGGACCACGGTCCCGTCCGGCCCTGCGGTGGCCATCGACTGGATGTCGATTTCTGCCTGCGCCGGCATCCGGTTGCCACGTGCGATCACCTCGGCGTCATCGGTGCTGCCCAGATCCGGACCGTTGACGTCGGGGAACCACGGCGCGCGGGCCACCTCGGCAGGCACGTCACCGCCGCCGGGGATCAACCCGATGTAGTTGAAGACGATCTGCGGGTCGGCGAACCCCGAGAGAGCCTGGGCGCCTTCGGTATCGAGATAGCGCAGCATCCCGTATCCGATCCCGCGCTCCGGGTTGGCCGCCATGGCCTCCCGGGTGCGGGTGAGTACGTCCTCGGCGATTTCTGCCCGGGCGTACAACTCTTCGATGTTGATGCCGTCGAGGTCGATCCGGGTCGGGAACATCGACGTGAACCAGCCGACGGTCCGGGACAGGTCGGCACCCGGCACAACCGCTTCCTGCCTGCCGTGACCCTCGAGTGTGAGCAGGGCGTTGTTGATCTGGTAACCACGATCGCGTCGCCACCCGACAACGGCTGCCGCGAGTCCGGCGACCAACTGGTCGGCCACCGTGACATCGGCGCCTGCCGCCGCCAACAGCGGCTCGACGATCTCGGCCGGAATCTCGACCTCCGTGCGGCTTTGCAGGTCCACCCGATCCCGGGTGACGTCGAGACGGCGCGCACCCAGAGCCGGGTCCTCCCCACCGAGCACCGCCGACCAGTGGTCGAGCTCGCCGCGGCGAGATCCGGCCTGGGCGTGCTGTGCGACGGACCACTCGGTCCAGGTGGTGCCGGCATCCGGTAGATCCACTGCCCCACCGGCAGAGACCTGCGAACCCGCAGTTGCGATGTCGGCGACCAGGATCCGCCACGACACCGCGTCGACGACGAGGTGGTGGGCGACGATGAGCAACCGGCCGGTGGCGTCCGGACCCGCGTCCAGCCACACGAACTGCAGCATGACCCCGGCCTCGGGATCCACGCGGTCGACACCGTCGAACAGCGCATCACGCAGTGCGGATTGGTATCCCGGCTCCCCCGGACGTGCATCACCGGCGAGCTCCACCCGCGACAGAAGCGACCTGACGTCGACGCCACCGGCAGGAGCGATCACCAGAGTGCGTTCATCGCTGTCCAGCCGCGAGCGGAGCGCGTCGTGCTGATCGGTCACCGCACTCATCGTCGCGACGATGTCGTCTTCGGTCACACCCACGGGCAGGTTGACAACCATCGGCATCACGAACCGGCGGTGGTCGCCACCGCGTTCGATCATCTTCGCGGCAACCGGACTCAACGGTGCGATACGCGTATGGGCGGCAACATCTCCCGGGATCTCGCCGACAGTTGCTGTTGCAGTTGTGGTCGATGCGGCCGCGGCCAGTGCGGCGATGGTGCGCAACTCCAGGACGTCCCGGGCGGTGAACCTCAGGCCGGCACTGCGCGCCCGGCTCACCAGTTGCATCGCCATGATGCTGTCGCCTCCGAGCTCGAAGAACGAGTCATCGGCTCCGGCTTCGTCGACCCCGACGACGTCGGCGACGATCTGGCAGAGCAGTCGTTCGTACTCGGTCTCCGGGGCGCGCCCGGCCGTCGAGACGGCCTCGGGCAACGGCAATTCGCGGCGGGCGATCTTGCCGGAGCGTCCACGCGGGAACTCGTCGAGCACCACGATCGTCTCGGGCACCATGTACGAGGCCAACATTCGCGCAGCGTGTTCGCGTATCGCGGCCGGGTCGACATCGTGTCCGGCGCGTGGACTGACGTAGCCCACCAATTGCTGGCGGCCCCCGTCGGTATGGATGACGGCAGCGGCCTGCTCGACCGTGTCGTGGCGGGCCAACGCCGTTTCGATCTCTTCGAGTTCGATGCGCAGGCCGCGCACCTTCACCTGGAAATCGACACGTCCGACGTAGTCGAGGGTGCCGTCGGGTAGTCGCCGCACCCGGTCGCCGGTCCGGTACATCACCGAACCTGCCGGGCCGTGGACCGACGGCACAAACCGCTCAGCGGTCAGATCCGGCCGTCCGAGGTATCCGCGGGCGAGCTGCTGCCCGGAAAGATAAAGCTCACCAACAGCTCCCACCACACAGGGACGCAACCAGCGATCGAGCACCACGGTCCGGGTGTTCCACACGGGCGCGCCGATCGGGGTGATGTCGGCCTCGACATTCGAGATGGTCTGCTCAGTGGCACCGGTCGCCGCGACCTGCGACGTGGCATCAACGGTGACCTCGGTGGGTCCGTACAGGTTGATCACTCGCGTATCTGCGAGTGCGGCAACCCGTGTGGCCAGCGGCAGCGGCAGCGCCTCGCCGCCGCTGAACACCAGCCGCAGTGTCGAGACGGTCTCGGGTGTGGCCAGCTGTGAGAAGACTGTCAGCACCGATGGCACGAACTGCACGATCGTCACCGCATGGCGGGCGATCAGTGCCACGAGCTCGTCGACATCCCGATGTGCCTGCGGTGGGGCCACAATCGTGCGGGCACCCACCAGAGCCGGTGCGAACATCTCCCACACCGAGGCGTCGAAGGTGAACGGCGTCTTGTGCAGCACGACGTCGTCGGCCGAGAAGTGGTGTTCGGCGGCCATCCACCGCAATTGGTTGACCAACGCCCGCTGAGTGATCTGGACACCCTTGGGGCGACCGGTCGACCCGGAGGTGAACAGGACGTACGCAAGCGATTCCGGATGAATGCGTCCACGCCGCTCGGTGTCCCGGAGTGCACTCGCATCGGATGGTTGCAGATCGGGTGCCGTCAGATCCACGCAGACAACACCGCGCAGTGCTGACCGCAGACGGCTCAGCAGATCAGCGCTTGCGACGACGCAACGCACGCCGGCATCGCTCACCACGGTCCGCAACCGGTCGTCCGGGCCCTCGATGTCCAGCGGCAGGTACGCCCCGCCGGCTTTGAGGATTCCGTAGACCGTCGCCACCTGTTCGAGCCCGCGCTGCATCGCAATGCCGACAATGCTGTCGGGTCCGATGCCCTGAGCGATCAGGGCCCGGGCACGCCGGTTCGTCAGCGCGTCGAACTCGGCGAATGTCAGTTCGGTGCTGTTGTCCTGGAAGGCGATTGCAGAAGGCGTGGCCTTCACCTGATCGGCGAACAGCTGCATCGCGGTGCGGTCGGGGATCTGCCGATCGGTGGCGTTCCAGGTCTGCAATTGCGCAGTCACTTCGTCCTGGTCCAGCAAGTCCAGCTCACGCACCGGCGTCCAGCTCGCCTGCGCGATGGTGTCGAGGACCGCCGCGATCCGGCGCGCAAGCGTCTCCGCCCGGTCACCGGCCACCAGCGCCGGGACATACTTCAGCGTGAGCGCCAGATCCGGATCCGACTGTGCGAGAACCGTAACCGGGTAATGCGAGGCGTCGTTGATCTGTGCTCCCGCGATGAACATGCCATCGATGCCGGACTCCGTTTGCTGACGGGTCCGATCGACCGGGTACGACTCGAAGACCGTCAACGTGTCGAAGAGCACCGGCAGGCCGGCGGAACGCTGAATGGTCGGCAGACCGACATGGTGGGCGTCGAGCAGCCCTGCCTGCTCGGACTGGATCCGTTCGAGCAGTCCGAGGATCGTCTCGCGTTCGCCCAGCCTGATCCGCACCGGGATCGTGTTGATGAACAGTCCGAGGATCGATTCCACGCCGGTCACCTCAGGCGGCCGGCCCGAGACCGTCGCACCGAAGACCACGTCGTCGCTACCCAGCGTGCGTGCGAGCACGATGCCCCAGGCAGCCTGCACCAACGTGTTCATCGTGATGCCGCGCTCCCGCGAGAGGTCGGCCAGACCGCTCGACGTACGCGGACTGATGTCGAGCGCCATCTCGATCGGCACGGTGTCACCGGCATCGGCGGCCACGGTGTCGGCGACCAGCAGCGTCGGCGACTCCAGTCCGTCGAGCGCCTGCTGCCACGACGAGATCGCCGCGGTCGGGTCACGTTTGGCGAGCCAGACCAGGAAGTCGCGGTACGACCGGTTCCGCGGCAGATGGGTGTCGTCCCCACCGGTGGCGTAGAGGACGAAGAGTTGCTCCATCAGCAACGGCCCAGACCAACCGTCGAGCAGGATGTGATGGTTGGTCATCGACATCCGGTAACGCTCTTGGCCGCCCTCGTCCGGCCCCATCCGCAACATCATCACGCGCACCAGTGGCGGCGCCGACATGTCGAACCGGGCGCTGCGATGTTCGAACAGCAGGCGCTCGGCCTCGCGGTCGGCAGCGGCGCGATCGTCACCGTATTCGGCGCACAGATCGACGAGCTGCCACGGTGCCTCGACACCGGCCGCCACGAACTGCACGGGCGAACCGTCCTTGACGTGCCGGAAACCCACCCGCAGGTTGGGGTTTCGATCGATGAGCGCGCGCACGGCCTTGCGCATCCGATCGGTATCCACCGCGCCTGCCAGGTCGAAGACGATCTGGGCGGTGTAGATGTCGGTGACGTGCTGATCGGCGACCTCGGCGTGGAACAACATGCCCATCTGCAGCGGCGCCAACGACCAGATGTCCTCGATCGTGGGGAAATCTCCCTCGAGTGCCTCGATCTCGTCCTGTCCGATCCGGACCAGGGGCACATCGGACGGGGTCAGGCCGCCGGCGGCCGAAGATTGGTCGTGCACCGCGAGAGCAGCGGCCGCCTGCGCCCACAGGTCACCCAGTTCGCGGACGTCGTCGGATTCCAGGATCCCGCCGGCATAGGCCAGGGACGCCGACAGCCGTGGACCGTCGGGGTGATCGGTGGTGACGGCGTTGATGCCGAGCACGGCAGGCGCGACCATACCCGCATCCTGCGCACCGCCGAGCGGGCCACCATCTTTCGCCCGCTGCCACCCGAAATCGGTTGCCATATCGGTGTTGTCGTCTTGTCCGGCGGCTACCCTGCCGAGATAGTTGAACCCGATCTGGGCACCACGGTAGTCGGCGAGCCCGCGGGTCCGATCATCACCGCTGTACTCCAGCAGACCGAAACCGATACCGGCCTGCGGGACCGCGAGCAGCTGCTCTTTGACCGCTTTGACGGCGCCGCCGGCAGCGGGCCCTCCAGCGAACGCGTCTTCGAGGTCGATTCCGGTCAGATCCAGCGCGAGCGGGTACATCGAGGTGAACCAGCCGACGGTACGTGACAGGTCGGCACCGCCCACCGCATCTTCTTCCCGACCGTGACCCTCAAGATCGATGAGGATGGTGCCGGCATCCGAACCGCGACGAGACCGCCAGGCCCGCACGGCCATTGCCAGCGCGGTCAGCAGCGCATCGTTCACGCCACCGCGGTAGGTGGCACTCACGCCGGTGAGCATCGACTCGGTCACCGCGGTGGGGAACTCGAGGTCGATTCGCTTGATGGTGCCCGCGGTGTCCCGGTCGGGATCGATGCGCCGGGTACCCAGGACCGGATCTTCGGTCTCGACGATCTTTGTCCAGTAGTCGATCTCGTCTCTGTGCTGCGTGGCGGAATCGACGAGTGCGGTGGCCCAGGCGCGCAGCGAGGTACCGACCTCGGCCAGCTGTGGGGTGCCGCCGTTTTCGCTCTGGCCCCAGGCCACAGCGAGGTCGGGCAGCAGGATCCGCCACGACACCCCGTCGACCACCAGGTGATGAACGAGTACGTAGAGCCGTCCGGTGACACCGGCCGGACTGTTCGGGGCGGGATCGAACCAGACCACCTGGATCATCGAGCCGGTCGCCGGATCGAGGCGCGCAATCGCCTCGGCCGCCGCTGCCTGGGTCGTCTCGACGAACTCGGGACTCCCTGGCACGGCGGTGAACTCGACCCGGGTCAGCACCGACCGCGGATCGATGGAGCCGACAGCCCCGATCTCGAGATGTGCCGGTCCGTCGCCGGACACCAGGCGGGACCGGAGCGCGTCGTGCCGGTCGAGTACTGCGCCGAGCGCGGCGAGCAACCGGTCGGCGCCGGGGTCTGCGGGCAGGGTTAGGAAGCTGGCCTGTGAGAACTCACGGTACTCACGCCGACTGTCGACGAGCCACCGCATGATCGGGGTCAGTGGCATCGAACCCACACCACCGCCGGGCAATTCGGCCAGCATCTGGATCTGTGCGTCTGCCTCGAACTGGGCCACGTGTGCCAGTTCGGCGATGGTCCGCCGGTCGAAGACATCACGCGGGGTGAACACGATGCCCGCGGCCCGGGCCCGCGACACCAACTGGATCGAGACGATGCTGTCGCCACCGAGCGCGAAGAACGAGTCGTCGACGCCGATGCGCTCGGCACCCAGCACGTCGGCAAACAGTTCTGCCAGTCGCCGTTCCATGTCGGTGCTCGGCGCCCGATAGGCATCGGAGTCCGCGTTGAAGACCGGTTCGGGTAGCGCTCGGCGATCCAACTTGCCTGCCGGCGTCAACGGAACCGAGTCCAGGACTGTGATCGAGGAGGGCACCATGTGTCCGGGAAGTCGCTGCCCCAGAGCCGAACCGAGATCTGCCACCGACACGCTCCGACCGGGGCGCGGGCACACGTATGCCACCAACACCGTCTGGCCGGTGTGCGGATGGCGGTGCCCGATGGTCACGGCGAAGTCGACATCAGGGTGATCGCCGAGCGCGGCATCGATCTCGCCGAGTTCGACCCGGAAACCACGGATCTTCACCTGGTGGTCGCTACGCCCGAGGAACTCCAGCTCGAGCCGGCCCGAGGACAGCTGCTTCCACCGCACGACGTCGCCGGTGCGATACATGCGCGCCCCCGGCTCACCGTACGGATCGGCCACAAAACGACCGGCCGTCAGTTCCGGCCTGCCGAGATATCCGCGGCCCACCGAGGCACCGGAGACATACAGTTCCCCGGCCACGCCCAGCGGCACCGGCTGCAACCGCGAATCCGCCACGAGCGCACGGACACCGGTGACCGGTCCGCCGATCGTGACCGGCATCTCCGGATCCATCGATGCGGTCGAGGTCGACCAGATGGTGGCCTCCGACGGTCCGTACAGGTTGAACATCGAGCGGCCCGGCGCCCAGCGCCGAACCAGCTCGGGCGGGCACACATCGCCTGCGACAGCGATCATCTCGACGCAATCGAGGCCGTCGGCCGGCACGGTGGCCAAGGCTGCGGGTGTCACAAAGGCATGTGTCACCCGGTTGTCGGCGAGCAGCCGCGCCAGGTCGGAGCCACCGAAGATCGTCGGCGGTGCGATCACCTGGGTCGAGGCAGATGTCACGGCCATCATGATCTCGAAGATCGACGCGTCAAAGCTCGGGGACGCGAAGTGCAGGACCCGCGATGACTTCGTGACGGTGAAACGTGGCGCCATCTCGGCGATCAGGTTGGCCAGTCCACGGTGTGTGGTGCCGACACCCTTGGGCCGACCGGTCGAACCGGACGTGAAGATCACATACGACAGGTCGTCCAGCGACACCGTGACAGGTGCGCCTGCAGATTCGCCGTCATCGGTCTCGGGACCTTCTGACAGCGGCAGCCACGTGGTGCGCTGCGGAAGCCGGTCGACGAGGTCGCCCGTGGTGAGTCCGATCCGCACGTCCGCGTCGGCGACCATGTTCTCGATGCGCTCGGCGGGATAATTCGGGTCGATCGGCAGCACCGCGCCGCCGGACTTCACGATCGCCCAGAAGGCGGTCATGGACTCGATGGAGCGGCCGATGGCGAGCGCCACCGGCGTACCCGGGGCGACACCGCGATCGCGGAGCCGGGCGGCATGGCGGCCGGCGCGGCGGTCGAGTTCACGGTAGGTCACCGAGGTGTCGCCACAGACGAGGGCAACACCGTCGGGGTGTGCGGCCACCGCATCGTCGAAGATCTCGATCATGGTGCGCGGCGGTACATCCGGAGCCCCGGTGACCGGCGAGAGCGCGGCCCGCTGCTCGGCCCCGAGCAGATCGATATCGCCAACCCGGATGTCGGCATCGGTGGCCACAGCCGCCACGATCGCACTGAAGCGCTGCGCCAGGGCCGCAATCGTCTCGGGATCGAACAACGCCGTGGCGTAGGTGAACTGTGCGGACAGGCCGGTGTTGCCGTCCTCGTCGACGGTATCGGAGAGCGTCAGCTGCAGGTCGAACTTGGTTGTCGGTGTGGATGATTCGAGTCCCGAGACGCGCATACCCGGAAGCTCCAGCACAGCCCGCTCGTTGTTCTGGAATGCCAGAGCGACCTGGAACAGCGGCGCGTAGGACGTCTCCCGCTCCGGCGCCAGGTGTTCGACCAGACGCTCGAATGGGATCTCGGTATGCGTGAACGCGGCGATATCGGTGCTGCGGGTCCGGGCCAGCAGATCACTGAACCGCTCACCCGCCTCGACGGGCGTCCGCAACACCAGGGTGTTGACGAACATGCCGACCAGATCATCGAGTTCGGCTTCACCGCGCCCGGCGATCGCCGTACCGACAACGATGTCGTCAGTGGTGCCGGAGCGGGCCAGCAGCACGGCCAACGCCGCATGGCAGACCATGAACATCGTCGCCTGGTGCCCCGCTGCCACTCGCTGCAGTCCGCCACGCACAGTCGCATCGAGTTCGAACTCGAAGGCGGCTCCGGCCGTCGATTGCACCGGCGGCCGGGGTCGATCCAGCGGCAGGTCGATGACATCGGGGATGCCGTCGAGTTGCTCTGTCCAGTACCCGATCTGACGTGCGGCGAGGGATTCGGGATCGGTTTCCTCGCCGAGTACCGCGCGCTGCCACAGGGCGTAGTCGGCATACTGCACCGGCAACGCCGACCAGCTGGGCTCGCTGCCTGCAGTTCTGGCGGTGTAGGCGACCATGATGTCGCGGGCCAGCGGGGCGACCGACGAGCCGTCGCCGCTGATGTGGTGGATCACCATCACCAGTACGTGTTCGGTCTCCTCGCGCCGCAGCAGTGCGATCCGCACCGGAATCGACTCGGTCACATCGAATCCGATGCCGATCAGGGCCCGCAGCCGAACGGGGAGATCGTTGTCGTCGGCGACATCGTGGAGCTCGAGGGCCAACGCCGACTCGGGCAGGTCGTCGACGTCGACGATCAGCTGCTGCGGTCCGTGGCCGTCGTCGGGGTACCGGGTCCGCAGGATCTCATGGCGGGACACCACGTCTGCGACAGCGGCGCGCAGCGCTGCCACATCGAGCTCACCCGACATCGCGATCGCGGCGGGGATGTTGTACGCCGGTGACGATGTGTCGAATTGGTTGATGAACCACATCCGGCTCTGGGCCGGAGACAGCGGAATCCGGTCCGGACGCGGCCCGGCCACCAGCGGTGGTCGGTCGCGGCCACCGTCGGCCCGCTCGGCCAATGCAGCCAACCCGGCGACAGTCGGTTCGACGAACAGGTCACGGACGGCGAGATTCGATCCCACTGCGGCGTTGATCTGGGCCACCACACGCGTGGCGGTCAGCGAGTTGCCACCGAGCACGAAGAAGCTGTCGTGGACTCCGACCTGTTCGACACCGACCAGGTCGGCGATGATCGATGCCACGATTTCTTCGACCGGCGTGCGCGGCGGCGCATAGCCCTCGGTGCTGGCGAACACCGGTTCCGGCAACGCTTTTCGATCGAGTTTGCCGTTGATGTTCAGTGGCAGCCCGTCGAGCGATACCACCAGCGCAGGCACCATGTAGGCGGGCAATTCCTCGGCGGCGGCCGCCAGGATCGCGCCGGTGTCCGGCGCTCCGGTGCCTTCGGTGACCAGGTACGCCACCAGCTGCTCCCCCACCTGGGGATCGCTGTGGACGGTCACGACGGCGGCCTCGACCTGCGGCGACTGCAGCAGGACACGCTCGATTTCGCCGAGTTCGATGCGGAATCCGCGGACCTTCACCTGGAAGTCGCTGCGCCCGACGTATTCGAGCGTGGGGGCATCGCCGGCGACCGTGACCCAGCGGGCCAGGTCACCGGTGCGGTACATCCGGGTTCCGTTGCCGCCGAACGGGTTGGCGACAAACCGTTCGGAGGACAGGTCACTGCGTCCCTGATACCCGCGGGCGAGTTGCGCGCCTGCGAGGTACAACTCACCGGTCACCCCGTCGGGCACCGGCTGCAGGCGGGTGTCGAGAACGTAGATCTGCGTATTCCACTCTGGACGGCCGATCGGAACCGCGGAACCGATCGTGGCAGGCACCGGTTGGTGCGTGACGCTGACAGCGGCCTCCGTCGGCCCGTACAGGTTGTGCAACTCCGGCGCGGTGGCCCCGGCGGTCAGCTGCCGGAACCGGTGCACCACATCGGGGGTCAATGCCTCACCGATGCAGAGCACGTGGCGCAGCGATGTCAGTTGCGCGGACCGGGCGTCCGACAGGAAAGCCCCGAGCAGTGAGGGTACGAAGGTCACAGCGGTCACGCCGGTGCGCTCGATGAGCCCGGCGAGGTAGACCGGATCCCGATGCCCCTGCGGCTCGGCGACCACCAGACGGGCGCCTGCGGCCGGTGCCCACCAGAACTCCCAGACCGACAGGTCGAAGGTGGCCTGGGTACGCAGTAGCACCGCGTCGTCGGTGCCGAGCCGGAACTGGGCGTTGATCCAGTTGAGCTGGTTGACGATTGCCGCATGCGATACGGCCACACCCTTGGGCCGTCCGGTCGAACCGGACGTGTAGATGACGTACGCGGTGTTCTCCGGACGCAGCGGCGCCAACCGCGCACTGTCATCGATCGCATCCGCCGAGACCGACGAGGTGTCGAGCGCGGTCAGATCCAGTACCTCGACGTCCTCCGGCAGACCGGATGGCCGCTCCCCCGCCACCAGCACCATCACCGGCTGCGCGCTGTCGATGATGAAGGAGATCCGGTCGAGGGGATGATCGGGATCGATGGGCAGGTATGCGCCACCGGCCATCGAGATCGCGTACATCCCGACCAGGAGGTCGAGTGAACGCGGGATGGCGAGTCCGACAACCGTTTCCGGACCGACACCGCGGTCGATCAGAATCCGGGCTGTGGCGTTGACCCGCGATCGGAGTTCGGCGTAGGTCACCGACAGACCGTGCTCGCCCTCGATCGCGACCAGATCGGCGTTCGACGCCCACGACTGCTGCAACAAGCCGGGCAGGGTTCCGGGAGAGAGCACCACCGAGGTGTTGTTGCGACCCCGCAGTACCTCGTGACGCTGCCGCTCGGTCAACATCGGCAGATCACCGACGGCGGTGGACGGCTCGGCGATGATCTCACCGACCAGCGTGACGAAACGGCTTGCGAAGGTGTCGACCGTCTGCGCGTCGAACAGATCGTCGGCATAGGTGAACACCGCGTCGAGGCCGACGGGCCTGCCCGCGTCGTCATAGTTGTCGGACAGGATCAGCTGCAGATCGAATTGCGCGACACCGTCCGGCAATTCGACCGGTTCGATGCTCAGACCGGGCAGTTCCAGACTGGACCGCTCCATGTTCTGGAACGACAGACCGACCTGGAAGATCGGGTGATGCGCGGTGGACCGGACCGGGTTGAGGACCTCCACCAAACGCTCAAAAGGTACGTCGGCGTGGGAGAACGCCTCTGCGTCCCGGCCGCGGACGGCGTCGAGCAACGTGGTGAAGCTCGCTCCGAGATCGATGTCGGTCCGCAACGCCAGCGTGTTGACGAACATGCCGATGACACCCTCGACCTCACTCTCACCACGACCACCGATCGGTGTGCCCACGGTGATGTCGGTGTTGCCGCTCAGACGGGCGAGCAGCAGCGCAAAAGCGCTGTGGAAGGCCATGAAGGTACTCGCGCCGCGCGTGCGTGCCAGGTCGGCCATACCGCGATGCAGATCCGCCGAGACGGTGAACGCGTGCTGTCGACCGCGCAGCGACTGCACCGGCGGCCGCGGCCGGTCGGTGGGTAGTTCCAGCTGATCGGGTACACCGTCGAGATTGCGTTTCCAGAACTCGATCTGCGTCGACAGCAGGCTGGTCGGGTCATTCTCGTCGCCGAGGAGTTCGCGCTGCCAGATCGAGTAGTCGGCGTACTGCACCGCCAACGGTGTCCAGCGTGGGCTCTGTCCCTGCGACCGCGCCGCGTACGCCATCGCGAGGTCACCGACAAACGGTGCCACCGATTGACCGTCGGCGGCCACGTGATGGATGACCATCGCCAGCACATGCCGGGTCGCGTCGACCCGCAACAGGCCGATCCGCACCGGCACCGCGATGGTCACGTCGAATCCACGCGAGACGAACTCGCGCATCGTCTCGTCGACCATCTCTTCGGCCGTCTCGAGGAGCTCGATCTCAGGTGTCGCCTGTTGCGGCGTGAGGATCACCTGATGAGGACCGGACGGTGAATCGGGGTAGATCGTCCGCAGCGACTCATGCCGGGCCGCCACGTCTGCGATGGCCTTCCGTAGTGCAGGCAGGTCGAGTTCGCCGACGAGGGTGAGCGCCGCCGGGATGTTGTAGGCGGTCGAGTCGGGATCGAATCGGTTGAGGAACCACATCCGGGTTTGCGCCAGCGACAACGGGATCCGAACCGGTCGCGGACGCGCCACCAGCGGTGGTCGCTGCGTGCGCACGCCGACCTCGGACTGCAGTCGCTGCGCGAGTTCGGCGACGGTGGGCGCCGCGAACAGCTCACGGACTCCGATCTTGCCGCCGAGGGCGGCTCCGGCGCGCCCGACCACCTTGGTGGCGCTGAGCGAGTTGCCTCCGAGATCGAAGAAACTCTCGTCGATGCTGACCTCGGTGACACCGAGCACCTCGGCGAAGACCTCGGCCAGGGTGGCCTCGATCTGATTGCGTGGCGCGATGTACGTCCGCTCGCCCACGCTGAAGACCGGCTCCGGCAGGGCCCGACGATCCAGCTTACCGATCGGCGTGAGCGGGATCGCGTCCAGCAACATGACAACCGTCGGCACCATGTGCTGCGGAAGTTGCTCTCCGACACTGCGCTTGAGTGCTTCGATGTCGAGGTCCCGCTTGCCCTTGGCCAGGACATAAGAGACCAGGACGTTGTCGCCCTGCGGACCGGCAGTACCGATCGTGACCGCGAAGTCGATGTCGGGATGGCCGTCGAGGACCCGGTCGATTTCGCCGAGTTCCACCCGGAAGCCACGGATCTTGACCTGGAAGTCGCTGCGGCCCACGTATTCCAGCGAGTTCGGGGCCACGTCGGGATCGGTGCTGTACCGGACGAGGTCGCCCGTGCGGTACAACCGCGCCCCGGGTTCGCCGTAGGGGTCGGCCACGAACCGCTGCGCGGTGATCTGCGGGCGATCGTGGTAGCCCCGGGCCACACCCGGACCTGACAGGTAGAGCTCACCGACCACGCCGCGCGGGACCACCCGCAGACGCGAGTCGAGGACGCGGGTGGTGACACCACGCAGCGGGGCGCCGATGGTCACGCGGTCGCCGGCGGCCAGGGCCGGCGTGATGGTGACGATGACCGTCGCCTCGGTGGGTCCGTATGCATTTCGGAGCGCGTCCGGCCACCGCTCGGTCAGTTCGGGAGGACAGATGTCGCCGCCGACAACCACAGACTGCACCGAGTCCAGGCCGGCCGGATCGACGGTCATCAAGGCGGTCGGGGTCATCACCACATGCGTGATCTGCTGCGCTGCGACCAGCTCGGACAGCGCGGTGCCACCGAAGACGTCCTGCGGGGCGACGATGACCGCGGCACCGGCGGTGAACGCGGCCAGCAGTTCACCCACCGAGGTGTCGAAACTGGGTGAGGCGACATGCAGGAACCGGGAATCCGCGGCGACGTCGTAGTGCTCCCGGACGTCGGCGGACAGGTTTGCCAGCCCGCGGTGGGTGACCACCACGGCCTTCGGCTTGCCGGTCGATCCGGAGGTGTAGATCAGGTACGCGGCGTGATCGACACGCAGCGCCGTCGTGCGGTCGGCGTCGGTGATGACGGCGTCGGACTCGTCATCGGCCGACAGCGCATCGAGGTCATGCCACTCGAGCCCTGCGGGCAGGTCGCCGGCGTCGTCGGTAACCGTGAGCCCGAACAGGGCACCCGAATCCTCGAGCATCTCCACTATCCGCTCTCGCGGGTAGTCGACATTGATCGGCAGGTAGGCCGCACCGGTCTTGGCTATCGCCCAAGTGCCGACAACGGATGCCAGCGATCTGCGAATACCGAGCGCCACCACGGTTTCCGGTCCGGCACCGGCGGCGATCAGCCGGCGCGCGACACGGTTGGTGAGGTGATCGAGTTCGGTGTAGGTCAGAGTGCGACCGCGGTAGGACACCGCGACACCCGACGGATTGAGGGCCGCGCCGCGACCAAGAAGTGCGGGCAACGTCTCCGGCTCGATGGCGGCTGGACCGCAGATCGACACCAGATCGGCGGACTCGGTGCCCGAAAGCATGTCGATGTCGCTGACCACCACGTTGGGATCGGTGGCCACCGCGCTCAGGATCCGCACCAGGCGGTCGGCGAATGCGCTGATCGACGAGGCATCGAACAGATCGCTGGCATAGGTCAGCAGGCCGCGCATCGCTGCGCCCGGTTCGTCGTTGTCACCGATCGACAACTGCAGATCGAACTTCGCGACGTCGAAGTCGGCACGTACCGGTGACACCCGCAATCCGGGGAGTGTCAGTTCGGGGACCTCGTTGTTGTCGAACGACAGCGCCACCTGGAACAGCGGATGGTGCGCGGTCGAACGGTGGACATCGAGCACCTCCACAAGACGCTCAAAAGGTATGTCGCCGTGCGCCATCGCGTCGATGTCGGCCGTCCGGACAGCCGCGAGGAGATCGGCAAACGTCTGCGCGGGGTCGACCTCGGTCCGCAGCACCACGGTGTTGACGAACATGCCCACCAGTGGATCGAGCGCCTGCTCACCGCGGCCGGCGATCGGGGTACCGACAGCGATGTCGGTGACGCCGCTGAGACGTTCCATGAACACGGCCAGTGCGGCGTGGATCAGCATGAACATGCTGACGCCGTGCGTGCGGGCGATTTGTTGCAGTGCTTCGCGGGTCTGCGCAGGCACCTCGAACTCGTGGCCCCCACCGCGCAGCGATTGCGTCGCCGGACGCTGATGATCGGTCGGCAGATCCACCGATTCCGGCAGCCCCGACAGGGTCGTGCGCCAGAAGCCGATCTGCTGCGCGGCAAGCGATTCGGGATCCTTCTCGTCGCCGAGAACCTCGCGCTGCCACAGGGAGTAGTCGGCGTATTGCACGGCCAACGGTTCGAAGTCGGGAGCCGCACCGGACCGCCGCGCCTCGTATGCGCGCAGCAGATCGGCGAACAGCGGGGCCATGGAGGCGCCGTCGGCGGCGATGTGGTGGACGACCATCATCAGCAGGTGCTCGGTATCGGCCAGACGCATCAGCACGATGCGGATCGGCAGTTCGACGGTCACGTCGAATCCGGCGACCGCGTGCCTGCGAAGCTCCTCCGTTACAGCGCCCTGGTCGGAGCGCACCTCGATCTCACGGTAGATGTCGGTGACCGAGGCATCGACCGGATGGATGACCTGATGGGGACCATCGGGCGAATCCGGGAACGTGGTGCGCAGCGACTCGTGGCGCTGCGCCACATCGCCGATGGCGGCGCGTAGGGCGGCGACATCGAGTTCACCGGACAACCGCAGCGGCAGCGGCAGGTTGTATGCCGGTGAGCTGGTGTCGAACTGGTTGATGAACCACATCCGGGACTGGGCCAGCGAGAGCGGGATCTGGTCCGGTCGTTCGCGCGGCCCCAGTGGCGGGCGGGTGGAGACCGCGCCCGTACGTGAAGCTGCCAGCTCCGCCAATTCCGCAACCGTCGGATGGTCGAAGATGTCGCGGACGCTGATCTCGATACCGAGTGCTGTTGCCACCCGCGCCGCCACCCGGGTGGCCCCCAGTGATGTGCCACCGATGTCGAAGAACGAGTCCGTGGCGCCCACCTGTGCGGCCCTGGCGACGTCGGCGAAGACTGCGGCCACGGCGCGTTCGCCTGCTGTCCGCGGTTCGACGTGCTGGGTGTCGTCGCCACCCGACTCCGGTCGGGGTAGCGCAGCGCGGTCCAGTTTGCCGTTGACCGTGAGCGGGAGCTCATCGAGGATCATGACCACATCCGGGACCATGTAACTGGTCAGGAACTCTGCCACCGCAGCGCGAACCCCGGTGGTGCTCAACGCGGCTCCGAACTCGGGGACCACGTAGGCGATCAGACGTTCACCGGTG
The DNA here is from genome assembly GCF_056786495.1 of Williamsia sp. Y853. Classification (NCBI taxonomy): domain Bacteria; kingdom Bacillati; phylum Actinomycetota; class Actinomycetes; order Mycobacteriales; family Nocardiaceae; genus Williamsia; species Williamsia sp. Y853. The sequence goes on along the minus strand of NZ_JBXCJC010000001.1, from coordinate 2,014,759 downwards.
GACAGGCCCTGCCCGTTTGCGCCCTCGACGATCGCGACTGCCGAGGCCACGCCGTCGGTCCTCAGCAGCGCTGCCTCCACCTCACCGAGCTCGACCCGGTAACCGCGAAGCTGAACCTGGGAGTCGCTACGCCCCAGGTATTCCAGTTGATCGTGGGTATTCCAGCGCGCGATATCGCCGGACCGGTAGAGCCGCTCACCGGGAGCGCCGAACGGGTTGGCGACAAAACGATGGGCGGTCAGATCCTGCCGATCCAGATAACCCCGGCCGAGCTGGACGCCCGAGACGTACAGATCACCGGCGACGCCCGTGGTCACCGGGTGCAGGCGGCCGTCGAGAATGTGGACCCGCAGACCGCTGATGGGCTCACCGACCACCGACGACGTTGCCTGCGCGGCGAACTCGCGATCGAGACGCATCTTCGTGACATGCACGGTGGTCTCGGTGATCCCGTACATGTTCACCAGCACCGGAGCGGTGTCGGCGTGCCGGGCGTACCACCGGTCCAGCTGTCCGAGATCGAGTGCTTCGCCACCGAAGATCACGTACCGCAACGCCAGATCGCCCGATTCGGCCACCCGATCGGCCTCGGCGAACTGATAGAACGCCGACGGTGTCTGGTTGAGGACCGTGACCTGTTCCCGGACAAGGAGCTCGCGGAACTCGTGCGGCGATCGAGACGTCGCGAAGTCGACCATGACAAGCGCGCCGCCGTACAGCAGCGGGCCCCACAGTTCCCAGACCGAGAAATCGAAGGCGTACGAGTGGAACATCGTCCACACGTCAGTTTCGTCGAAACCGAAGTCACGCTGTGTGTTCCGGAACAGGGCCACCACTGTTTCGTGCGTGATCACCACGCCCTTGGGACGTCCGGTCGAACCCGATGTGTAGATCACGTACGCGGTGTTCGCGGGTACGAGCGGCCCGGCGAGCTCGGCCTCGGCCACCGGGGATCCGTCGAGGGTCGCGAGTTCGTCGGCAACAGCGGGCGCGTCGAGCACCACGGTCGTCGGCAACTCCGACGGCAACGCCGCCCGGTGCTTCTCGGTCATCAGCACCAGGACGGGCGCCGCATCATCGAAGACGAACTGCACACGCTCAGCCGGGTGGCTGACGTCGATGGGCAGGTAGCCGCCACCGGCCTTCAACACCGCCAGCAACGCCACCACCAGATCAGCGGTTCGATCGAGTGCGATCGCCACCAGATTCTCGGGTCCGACACCGCGGGCGATCAGCAGTCGGGCAAGTTTGTTGACGCGCTCATCGAGTTCGGCGTACGTCAAGACCGCGTCACCGTCGATGAGAGCGCGATTGCCGGGCGTGCGCACGACCTGTTCGTCGAACAGCCGCACCAGGGTGGCGCCACGTGCCGACCCCTCCCCCGATTCCATGATGACCGAGGCGAGCATGCCCGTGAACTGTTCGGCAAAGCCAACGGCGGAGTCGCCTTCGAGAAGTCCGGGAAGCAACGTCGACAACGCGACCGTGATGGCGGCCTCGGCACCGACACCGACCGCCGCCAGTGTCACCACGAGTTCGGTCGACTTGGCATGCAGGGCGCCATAGGTCACATCGGTGCCATTGTGCGAGAGCGCGATTCCATCGGGATTGATCCGCGCCGCGGTTTCCAGCAGTTCTGAGAGCGACTTGCCCTTGAGCTCGGCAAGTGCCGATCCGAAGCCCTCTGCCTCTGCACCACCGGTCGATCGATCGTGCGATCGGCGTTCGGCCGAGGTGAGGATGTCGATGTCTCCGACGACGACGGCCGGATCGGCCGCGATCGCGGTCAGCACCGACAAGAATCGCTGCGCCATCGACTCGACGGTCGACTCATCGAAGATGTCCACCGCGTAGTCGAGTACCGCATCGATGCCACGGCCACGGCCGTCGGTACCGAAGGACTCCGAGACGGACAGTCCCAGATCGGATTTCACGTACCGCAACGGCGACTCGAGTTCACTGACCTGCAGACCCGGCAGCGTGACGGTGGGGATGTCGATGTTCTGCATCGTGAGCATGGCCTGCACCAGCGGCGCGTACTTACGCGAGCGCACCGGCGCGAGTGCTTCGACAACCTGCTCGAAGGGCAGGTCGGCGTTGTTGAACGCGGCCAGGTCCGACGCCTTCGTCTCGGCGAGCATCGAGGTGAAGGACGCCGAGAAATCCACCCGGCTACGCATCACCAGGGTGTTGACGAACATGCCGACCAGTCCTTCGACGGCCGAGGCATTGCGTCCGGCGGTCGGGGTGCCGACGGCAACATCGGCAGAACCGCTCAGCCGCGACAACAAGATCGCGTAGGCGGCGTGGACCACCATGAACAGCGTGCTCTCGTTGTCCTTGGCGATGGTGTACAACTGCTGCTGCAGCTCGGCTCCGATCGTGAACCGAACCTCACCGCCTGCCACCGACCGCTTGTCGGTACGCGGCCGATCGGTGGGGATGTCCAGCAGCTCGGGGAGCCCGGCAAGGTGTTGCCGCCAGAAGGAGATCTGCTGCGAGGCAACCGAATCCGAATCCTCTTCGGACCCCATCACAGAGCGCTGCCAGATCGCGTAATCGGCGTACTGCACCGACAGTGGTCGGAACACCGGTGAGCTGCCCGCGGCGCGCGCCGTATAGGCGGACATCAGATCGGTGGCCAGCGGCACCAGCGACGAACCATCCGCCGCGATGTGGTGGATCACCAGGAGCACCACGTGATCATCAGGTCCGACCTCGATCAACAACGCGCGCAACGGAGGCGCCGCGGTGACGTCGAATCCCTCGGTGGCCATCTCGAGGCACAGCGCCAGGAGTTCGTCCTCGGAGCCCACGGTCCCCGAGATCAGCGCCGGCGCAGCCTCATCGACGGTCAAGACCTTCTGGTAGGGCCCCTGGACCGAATCCGGATAGACCGTACGCAGGATCTGCTGCCGGTCGATGACGTCCAGCAGAGCAGCGGTCAACGCGCTCTCGTCGAGCCGTCCCCGCAGCCGCAGACCGAGAGGGATGTTGTAGTCCGCGGCATCAGGATTGAGCCGGTTCACGAACCACATCCGCTGCTGCGCGAGTGACAGGGGGATCCGGTCGGGCCGCGGCTGCGGCGTCAACGGCCGGATGGGCATGCCATCGAGGTCCGGGGAGGCACTGATCGCCTCGGCGAGATCTGCCACCACGGGTGCCTCGAACAGGATCCGAACGCCCAGACGCACACCGAGAACCTCGTTGATCCTCGCGATGGCCCGGGTGGCGGCAAGGGAATTGCCACCGAGATCGAAGAACGAGTCGTCGGCGCCCACTGCCTCGACCCCGAGGACGTCGGCATAGGCCGCGGCGATCGCATGTTCCATCGGTGTGGACGGTTCCCGGTGTTCGGTCGCCGCGGACGCGAACTCGGGTGCGGGCAGAGCCCTCTTGTCGAGTTTGCCCACCGGGGTCAGCGGCACGTCGTCGAGGAACACCATTGAACTGGGCACCATGAACTTGGGCAGGAATCCACCGGCATAGTCACCGAGATCGCGTGAGTCGATGGTGGCGCCGGGCTTCAGTTTCAGATATGCGGCGAGCGCGGTGTCACCGGCGGGGCCGTCGACACCGATGGTCACGGCGAAGTCCACTGCGGGATGACCGGCGAGCACGGCGTCGATCTCACCGAGTTCGATTCGGAAACCGCGCACCTTGACCTGCTGATCAGACCGGCCCATGTAGCCGACTTCGTAGCCGACGTGTCCGTCCGGACCTGTGACCGCAACCCACCGGACGACGTCACCGGTGCGATACATCCGCTCACCGTGGGCGCCATACGGATTGGCGACAAATCGGGTCGAGGTCAGATCCGGCCGGGCGCGGTAGGCGCGGGAGACACCGGGTCCGCTGATGTACAGCTCGCCCGGGACACCGACGGGCACCGGATGCAATCGGCTGTCGAGTACCAGCGCACTCACGCCGGCGATCGGAGCACCGATGGTGATCGGTTCACCGGCCGTCATCGGATCACTGATGTTGGTCATGATCGTGGTCTCGGTGGGGCCGTAACCGTTGTACAGGCGACGGCCGGGAGCCCAGCGCTGCACCAGATCTGACGGCACCGCCTCGCCGCCGGCCACCACATCGGAGAAGTGCGGAAGACCCTGCGGGTCGATCGACGCCAGGGCCGAAGGCGTGATGAACGCATGCGTGACCTGATGCTCGGCCAGCAGTGCGTGGAGCTCGGCACCGCCGTACACCCCGGGCGGCACGATGACCATGGTGGCGCCTGCACCAACGGCCAGCAGCAGTTCGAGGATCGACGCGTCAAAGCTCGGTGACGCAAAGTGCAGTGTGCGCGAGGAGCTCTCGGTCCGGTAACGGCGCCGCTGCTCGTCGCTGAAAGCTGCCAGACCGCGGTGGGTGACCTCCACGCCCTTCGGCTTCCCGGTGGTACCCGAGGTGTAGATGATGTACGCGCAGTTCGACACCCGCACACTGCCGCGGCGTTCGGCGGCGGTGATCGGATCACCTGCATGACGGTGCAACGCCGGATCGTCGATGTCGAGCCAGTCGATCGTCTCCGGCAGCCGCATGGCGTCGACGCGACGCGTCATACCGATCCGCGCCCCGGAATCGGCGAGCATGTGCGCCACCCGATCGGCCGGATAGTTCGGGTCGACAGGCACGAACGCCGCACCACTTCGAGCAACCGCCCACACCGCAAGCACCGATTCGATGCTGCGGGTGATGCCCAGTGCCACCACGTCTTCGGGTCCCAGACCGCGCGAGATCAATTCCCTGGCAAGGCGGTTCGATCGGTTGTCGAGCTCACGGTAGGTCATGGCCTGCTCGCCGCAGATCAGCGCGACACCATCCGGGTCAGCGGCGGCTGCGTGGTCGAGCAGATCGATCAGGGTTGCCGGATCCGGCGCGGGTACACCGCGCACGGGAGCCAGGTCGGTGCGTGCCTGCTCGTCGAGCAGGTCGATCTCACCGATGAGTACATCGTTGTCTGCGACCATGCCTTGCAGGATCCGCAGGAGCCGATCTGCCAAGGCCTGCGCCGTCGACGGATCGAAGATGTCGGTGGCGTAACCGAGGAAGCCGGCCAGCCCGGCTGCCGCTCCGCTCTCGCCCCACTGTTCGGTGAGTTCGAAAGACAGGTCGAACTTGCTGAATGCGGTGTCCACCGCACCCGGGGTCACCTCGAGTCCTTCGAGTTCGAACGTGGGCCGGGCGTTGTTGTTCAACCCGAACACCACCTGGATCAGCGGTGTATGTGCCGTTGATCGACTCACTGTCAGGGTGTCGACGATCTGCTCGAATGGAACGTCACTGTGGTCGAATGCGTCCAGGTCGCGGGCCCGGACGTCGGACAGGAAGTCGCCGACCGACCGGTCCAGGGGGACATCGGTCCGCAGGACCAGGGTGTTGACGAACATCCCGACCACCGGATCGAGTTCTGCGGCGCCGCGCCCACCGACGGGGGTCCCGAGGGCAACATCCCGATCAGCTCCGCTGCGGGCCAGCAGAATTGCCACGGCGGCATGCAGGACCATGAAGCTCGACAGCCCGCGGGCCCCGGCCAGAGCCACCACCTGCTGATGCAGATCAGCGGGCACGTAGAACAGATGACTGCCACCCACGTCACTGCGCACATTCGACCGCGGACGGTCGGTGGGCAGACCGATCACCTCGGGCATGCCTGCCAATTGTGTTCGCCAGAAGTCCAGTTGGGCCGCTGCCGCGCCACCGGGGTCATCGGCCGCGCCGAAGTTCTCCTGCTGCCAGATCGCGAAGTCGGTGTACTGCACCGCAAGTGGTGCCCAACCGGGCGCCCGGCCCTGGCTACGGGCCTCGTAGGCGGTCAGCAGGTCGGAGGCCATCGGACGCATCGACAATCCGTCCGAGGCGATGTGATGGACAACAATCACGAGCAGGTGCTGTTCGCGGGTGTCGCCGCTGCTGACACCATCGTCAGGTTCTATGCGCCACAGGGCCGAACGGAACGGCACCGTTGTCGTGACATCGAAACCGATGCGGGCGAATGTCTGGATGCGTTCCCACACCTGGTCCCGTGCGATCACATCGAGGCGGAAAGGCGGTAGGGCATCCATCACCGGAACCACCACCTGCTCGGGTCCGTCGGGGCCCTGTGGGTAGACAGTCCTCATCACGTGCTGACGATCGACCAGATCGACCAACGCCTCACTCAGCGCCTCGACGTCGAGTTCACCGGTGAGCAGGAGCGTCATCGGGATGTTGTAGGCACCGGACTCCGGGTCATACCGATTGATGAACCAAAGCCGCTGCTGTGCGAGTGAGAGCGGTATCCGCTCGGGCGCAAAGCCTTCGGGCTTCGAGAAGCGGGTGACCGCATGACCGGACCGGCCGGACCCATCGGTGCGGCGCAGCTCCACCAGAGCGGCGAGTTCAGCCGGGGTCACCGCGTCGAAGACATCGCGCAGCCCGACGGTTGTACCGAGGGCATCGGACAGCCGGTTGGCCAGCCGAGCGGCGCTCAGCGAGTTGCCGCCCTGCTCGAAGAACGATGCGGTGGCACTGACCCGATCGACGCCGACGGTGTCGGCGAACACCCCGGCGATGATCTCCTCGAGCGGTGTCCTGGGAGCCACGAAGGATTCCCCGGCGTCCTGCCCGAATTCGGGGGCGGGCAACGCCTTTCGGTCGACCTTGCCGTTCGGGTTGAGCGGCAGTGATTCCATGACCACGAGGGCTTCGGGAACCATGTAGTCCGGCAGCACCTTGGCCAGTTCGGCCCGGACCGATGCGACGTCGAGTCCCGGATCGGCGGACAGGTGGGCCGCCAGACGACGGTCCGAGGACTCGCCGTGCGCCGACACCACGGCCTGGCGGATACCGGCCAGGGCCGTCAGCGCGGATTCGATCTCACCGAGTTCGATCCGCAGACCACGGACCTTGACCTGGAAGTCGCTACGTCCGATGAACATCGCGTCGCCACCGGGAAGGCGTCGCACCAGGTCTCCGGTGCGGTACATCCGGGCGCCGGGAGCGCCTGCGGGATCGGCCACGAATCGGGCGGCGGTGGTGCCCGGCATCCGTCCGTAACCGCGGGCGAGCGCGACACCGCCGATGTAGAGCTCGCCCACCACACCGATGGGTACCGGACGCAGGCGCTGATCCAGGATCTTGTGGGTCACGTTGGGGATGGTGTGCCCCAGTGTGATCGGCCCGATGTCGCGGGTCTCGCCCTCGGCGTTGGCCGCGTGATCGGCCAGTGGCACCCACCGCGCCGCCGTGGTGGCCGCGGCCTCGGTGGGCCCGTACATGGAGAGCATCGCGGTGTCGGTCCCGAGCAGGGTGCGATAGGCGCGCGGCATCAAGGCCTCGCCACCGGTCGCGACCGTGTCGAGGGTGGTCAGTACGTTCCCCGCGTCGAGCTCGGTGAGCAGCTCAAGCGCGCTCGGCGCGACGTTCAGCAGGGAGATGTCCTCGGATCCGATGATGCCGAGGATCTCTTCGGGGTCAAAGCCTTCGGTTACCAGGCGGATCACACCGCCGACGCGCAACGCGGTCCAGATGTTCTTCTGGGTGAGGTCGAAACGCGGTGACGACGCGATGATGACGGTGTCGCCGTCGGAGAACCGGAGCTGATCGCGGTACCAGCCCCACATGTTCAGCAGCCCGCCTGCCGGCACCAGGGTCGGCTTCGGTCGTCCGGTCGACCCGGACGTGGTGATCACGTAGGCCAGCCGCAGATCGGCGCCGGGCTCGGCCCAGCGATCTGCGTGGCCGGAGGCGTCGAGCCCGCCGAGGGCGGCATCGGTTTCGGTGTCGCCGAGCTCGATCAGGGCCGCCCCGGCAGCGATGATCCCGGCACGGAGATCGTCGGTGAGGACATCGTGGCTCGCGACAACCACGCGCGTACCGGCGTCGGCGACGATCGACGACGCCCGCTCCGCCGGTGCAGCCGGATCCAGTGGAAGATACGCCGCGCCCGCCTTCCATGCGGCGAGCAGCCCGATCACCCAGTGCGCCGACCGTGCGGTGAGCAGTCCGACGACATCGTCGGGGCCGATACCTCGCGAGATGAGTTCGGTGGCAAGTTGATTGGCCGACCGGTCGAGCTGGCGGCGGGTCAGCGACGCTTCCGGGCTCCGGACCGCCGGGGCGTCCGGGTTCTCACGGACGCGCGCATCCCAGTCGGTGAGCGGGGTCGCGGCGGCTGCGACGGCAGCGGTGGTGGCCGGCGACACCGCAGGCGTACTGCGGTAGCCGGAGAGGTCACGGCCACCGAGCAGGCGGGCGGCATCGGCGATGACGTTGTCGAGAGCGACAGCAAAGCCGTCCGGGATGGCCACGATGGTGGGAACCAGGCTGGTGAGCACCACCGACGCGATGGCATCGGCGTCCATGCCCCGCTCGCCGAGCGGACCCGACAGCGCGCCGAAGCGGTCACTGAAGTCGCGGTAGGTGATCGCGGCGCCGTCGGCGTCGAGTGCCACCGCATCGGGATCGATGTCGACCGCGGCGGCGAGGAGCGCGGCGAGGTCCGCGGCGCTGTATGCCGGGGCGGGCACGGTCGCGGGCTCGGGGTCCTGCGCCACGAGCTCGTCCTCGAGGTGTTCGGCCGCGGTGAGGATGTCGATGTCCCCGACCACGGTGGTCGGGTCCGCGGCGACCGCGCGCGCCAGGATCGCGAAGCGTTCGGCGATGGCGGCCACCGTCTCGTGCTCGAAAACGTCTGTGGCGTAGGTGATCCGGCCGCGCAGATCATGACGGCCGTCGGCGCCGATGGTGTCGTCGATGGTGAACGTGAGGTCGAACTTGGCGCCCTGGATCATCCCGTCGACGACGCCCACGCGCAGTCCGGGCAGGTCGATCGAGGCGGTCTCGTTGTTCTCGAACGACAGCAGCACCTGGAACAGCGGCGAATGGGACTGTTGCCTGCGCGGCACCAGCGCCCCGACCACGGTCTCGAACGGGATGTCGTCGTTGGCGAAGGCGTCGAGATCAGCCACCCGTACCCGGGCGAGCACATCGTCGAAACGATCGGCGGGATCGATTGCAGACCGCAGCACAACGGTGTTGACGAACATGCCGACCAGATCGTCGAGAGCGACGTGGTCGCGTCCACCGACCGGCGTGCCGACGGTGATGTCCGATGAACCCGACAGCCGCGCAAGCAGAGTCGCGACGATCGCGTGAACCACCATGAACACCGATGCCTGCCGGCGCTGCGCGTAGGCGTCAAGCGCGGCCACCACATCGCCGGAGATCACCAACGGCACCGAGGCGCCCTGCATCGTCCGCCTGGCCGGGCGCGGGCGGTCCAGTGGCAGATCGACGACCTCGGGCACACCCGACAATGTGGTGCGCCAGAAGTCGAGCTGGCGGGCGGCGATGGACGCGGGATCATCCGGCGAACCGAGCACCTGCCGCTGCCAGTGCGCGTAATCGGTGTACTGCACCGGAAGCGGCGCCCAGGTGAGCTGCGGATCGGTACCGGTGGTCCGGGCTGCGTAGGCGGTCACCAGATCACGGGCCAGCGGAGCCATCGAGGCGCCGTCGGCGACGATGTGGTGGACGACCACGATCAGCAGGTGTTCGCCGCCGGCACGCAGCAACCGGGACCGAACCGGGGCCGCTTCGGTGACATCGAAACCGCGGGCGGCGAAATCTGCTGCAGCGGAGAGCATCTGACCCTCGTCGGCGACGTCCACCGGGTCGAGATCGACCTGGACATCGTCCGCCGACAGCACCCGCTGGTACGGGCCGTGGGCGGTGTCCGGGAACACCGAGCGCAGCGTGTGCTGGCGCTCGAGTACGTCTGCGATTGCGGCCGTCAGGGCCTCGACATCGAGTGCGCCGGACAGCCGCAAAGGCAGCACGATGTTGTAGGCCGGGGACTGCGGATCGAGACGATTGAGCAACCACATGGCCTGCTGGGCGAGCGACAACGGTGGCCGCTCCCCCGCCCCGCCTGCCACGAGTTCGGGCAGGTCGGCTTCGATCGGCGTGGTGTCGAGGCACCTGGCCAGCGTTTCCACTGTCGGGTTCTCGAAGATCTCGCGCACCGCCACGCGGCGACCGACGAGCGCGCTGATGCGGGCCGCCGCCTTGGTGGCCACCAGCGAGTTGCCGCCGAGATCGAAGAACGAGTCACTCACGCCGATCGATGACAGTCCGAGGACCTCCGCCAGCACCGCGGCCAGCATCCGCTCGGTCTCCGTCGACGGCGCCGCACCGGCCGAGGCCAGCGCAGCCAGGTCCGGTTCGGGCAGCGCGGATCGGTCGAGTTTGCCTGCCTGGGTCAGCGGGATCTCGGCCAGGAACACGATGGTGGCGGGCACCATGTGCGAGGGCAGCCGCTCGCCGACAAAATCCCGAACAGCCTTGGTGTCCAACGGCTTCGAAGCCAGCACATGCGCCACCAAGGTGGTGACGCCCGAGGGCATCCGGGCGCCGGAGGTGACCGCGAAGTCGATGTCGGGGTGCGCGGCCAATGCGGCGTCGACCTCCCCGAGTTCGATGCGGAAGCCGCGAACCTTGACCTGGAAGTCGCTGCGTCCGACGTACTTCACCTCGAGGCCACCGGATTCGGTGCGGACCCACCGCACCACGTCACCGGTTCGGTACATGCGGGCACCGGGTGCGCCATGCGGATCGGCGATGAAGCGTTCGGCGGTCAGCGCGGCGCGGTTGTGATAGCCGCGGGCCACCGCCGGGCCGCTCAGGAACAACTCACCGTCGACGCCCACCGGGACCGGCTGCAGACGGCGGTCGAGGATCAGCGACGTCAGCCCACGCACCGGTGAGCCGATCGTGATCTCACCGGCAGGGTCCATCGGTCCCGCGATGCTCGCGACAATCGTTGTCTCGGTGGGTCCGTAGGCGTTGAACATGCGTCGGCCCGGGGCCCAACGCGCGACCAGCTCGGGCGGACAGGACTCACCGCCGACGACAACGGATTCGAGGCAGTCCAGGCCCGCGGGATCGACCGAGGCCAGCGCGGCAGGTGTGATGAAGGCGTGGGTGACGCCGTATTCGGCGAGGAAGTCGTGTAGTTCGTCGCCGCCGTAGATCTCCGTCGGCGCGATCACCATCACCGATCCGTGGGCCAGCGCCAGCAACAACTCAAGCACGGACGCATCGAAGCTCGGTGAAGCGAAGTGCAGGGTGCGTGAATTCTGGGTCAGCACAAAGCGATCCGACTGCTCACCCATCATGCTCGCCAGGCCGCCGTGGGTGACGACCACGCCCTTGGGGACCCCGGTGGTGCCGGAGGTGTAGATCATGTAGGCCGGGTTGGTGATCCGGATCGGGGTGGTCCGGTCGGCATCGGTGACCGGTGCGTCCGATTCCCGCGAGATCGCGGCGGCGGTCTCCTGCGAATCGAGTTCGAGCCAGTCGATCGTCTCCGGTCGCGCCGATCGCCAGGTCGACGTCGAAAGCCCGTAAGCCGCACCCGAATCGGCGAGCATGTGTTCGATGCGCTCGGCCGGGTACTGCATGTCGACGGGCAGATAGCCGGCGCCGGTCTTCGCCACCGCCCACAGCCCCACCAGGAAGTCGATCGAGCGGCCCATCCCCAGCGCCACGATCTGATCGGGTCCGATCCCACGGGAGATCATGATCCGCGCCAGTGCATTCGACCGTGCGTCGAGTTCGCGGTAGGTGATCGAGCCGGTCGGCGACACGGCGGCGTCGCGATCGCCGCCCGTGGCGGCCGCAGCGGCGAGCAGTTCGGGGAGCGTGTCGAAGGCGGTCTCGCCGGACCCCTGCCTGCCGAGCAGTTCGGTCCGCTCCGGCGCAGACAGGACCTCGACCTGACCCACCGGAACCGAGGAATCCGTGGAGATCTCACCCAGTACCCGCAGGAACATCTGCAGGATCTGCTCGGCCTGATCCCGGTCGACGGTCGCCGGCAGGTATTTCGCCGAGAGTCGCAGTCCCGGTTCGGTTGTCGCGATCAGCGTCAAGGGGTAATGGGTGGCGTCGAGGATGTCGGCGTCGGCGACGGCCATCCCGTCGATCGCGGCGGCGGCGGCGAGCGCGCTGCGATCGAATGGGTACGACTCGTACACCATCATGGTGTCGAACAGCGCGTCGGCGTCGGTGGTCGCGGTGATCGCTGCGAGGCCGATGGTGTGGTGGTCGAGCAGTTCGGTCTGCTCGTTGGCGACCCGGGTGATCAGCCCGTCGAGATCTGAGTTGTTGTCCAGACGCACCCGCACCGGCAGCGTGTTGATGAACAGCCCGAGCATCGACTCGATGCCCGAGACCTGCGGCGGCCGGCCCGACACCGTGGTCCCGAAGATCACGTCGTCGCGACCGGTCAACCGCGCCAACACGACTCCCCAGGCCGTTTGCAGAACGGTGTTGAGGGTGGTGCCGGCGCTCCGAACGTATTCGGTCAACCGGCGCGAGACGTCGTCGGCGACATCGACGTCGACCACATGCGGCACCTGACCGGCACTGTGCGCGGAGGCCGCCGGAAAGAGCGTGGTCGGTTCGGTCACGCCGGCCAGGGCCGCGGTCCATGCGGACAGCGCCGCGTCGGTCGACTGCGACCGCAGCCAGGTCAGATAGTTCCGGTAGGGAGCTGCGGGGCGCAGCGCCTTCGCATCGCCGCCTGCACGGTAGATCTCGAGCAGGTCGCCCATGAAGATCGGCATGGACCAGCCGTCGAGCAGGATGTGGTGATTGGTCACCACGAAGCGGTACGACGTGGCGCCGCGCCTGATCATCGTGAACCGGATGAGCGGCGCAGCGTCCATCTCGAACGGGGCGATCCGTTCCTGATGTGTCAGCTCCGAGACACGTGTCTCGCGATCGCTCTCGTCGACCTCGGTCAGGTCGTGCTCGCTCCAGGGTGCCTCCACGCGTGACGGGACCACAGCCAGAGCCGTGCCCTCGCTGTCGGTGACAAATGCGCTGCGCAGGTTGGGATGTCGGTCGATCAACGCCTGGGCGCTGCGCCTCATCCGGTCGGGATCGACACCGGTCAGATCGAGCACCATCTGAGCGGCGTAGACATCCATCCCGTCGGCGGCGAGCTCGGCATGGAACAGCAGCCCCTCCTGCAGGGGTGTCAGCGGCCACACGTCGACGATGTCGTCGAATCGCTGCTCGAGCTCGTCGACCTGCGGCTGCCGCAGGTCCACCAGCGCCAGATCGGATGGGGTCAGACCACCCGCCCCTGGCGACGCCGCGTGCAGCGCAATCGATTCCAGCGCCTGGGTCCACAGTTCTGTGAAGCGGTCCACCGAGGCGTCATCGAGCAGCGCGGCGGGATATTCGATCGTGGCCGAGAACTGCGGGCCTGCCGCCGATTCGGTCACCATCGCGTTGATGTCCAGTGCGGTCCGAACAGGCACCGCGGTGCCGCGGGTCCCCCGCAGGGCACTCTCGCCGTCCGGGATCCAGGGACCTGACATCCCGGTACCGGACAGCCGGCCCAGGTAGTTGAAACCGATCGCGGGTTCGGCGAACTGCGACAGTTCGGCGGCACCGGCCTCGTTCAGATACCGCAGCAGGCCAAAGCCGACACCGCGCCGGGGTACCGCGGCGAGCTGTTCCTTGATCGACTTGACCAGATCACCCGCGGCGGCGCCACCGGCCATCGCATCGTCGACATCGATGCCGGTGGTGCGCAGGAGTACCGGATAGGCGGTGGTGAACCAGCCGGCAGTCCGGGAGAGGTCGGATCCGGCGAGCAGTTCTTCCTCGCGGCCATGCGCTTCGAGTGCCACGACGATTGACCGTCCGAGCGCTTGCGTGCCGTGCGTCTCCGTCTCGGCGTCGCCGCGTTCACCCAGCCAGGTGCTCGCGGCCAGCGACAGCGCCGCGAGCAGCCCGTCGTTCACACCACCGTGGAAGGCCTGCGGCACCCGCGTCAGCAGGGCGTCGGTGAGCGCGGGCGAGATCGTGAACTCCCGGCGCCGCAGGGTCCCGACCAGATCGCGGGCGGGATCGACCCGCAGGCTCTGATCGTCGATCGCAGAGAGCACCGAACGCCAGTGGCCGAGTTCGCTGGTGAGCTCGGGCTGCGCGGCCAGTTCGGTCAGATTGTGAGCCCAGCGGCGCATCGAGGTGCCGGTCGGCGCGAGCACCACCTCATCACCTGCGGCGGCCGCCGACCAGGCGATGGCCAGGTCCGGCAACAGGATTCGCCAGGTGACCCCGTCGACCGCGAGATGATGGAGCACGATCAGCAGACGCCGACCGAGCTCGGGAGCCCAGTCGCCGGTCACCACCGTCACCGACATGATCGACCCTGTGGCCGGATCGAGCGCTTCGGTGGCATCGAGCGCAGCGGCGGCAACGGCGTCGTCGAACCCCGCCGTCCCGGGCGCCGGGTTCACCGTGATCTCCGATACCGCAACAGCTCTGGCGTCGGAGGTGGGATCGATGACGTGGTGCAGGCGTCCCGCATCGTCACCGAACAGGCGCGATCGCAAGATGTCGTGGTGGGCCACCACGGCGGCAAGCGTGCGGTTCAGAGTGTCGACAGAGAAGGGCTCGGGGGCAGGTACCACCACCGACTGGGAGAACGCTCGTGCATTCTCGGGCTCGGCGGTCATCCACCGCATGATCGGCGTCAGCGCCACCTCGCCCACTGCCCCACCGGGCAGTTCGTGGACCACGGCTGCCGACCCCTCGTCCCTGGCGACCGATGCCAGCGCGCCGATGGTGTTGTGCTCGAACACCTCTCGCGACGAAAAGTGCAGACCGATCGCTCGGGCGCGGGAGACGAGCTGGATGGACATGATGCTGTCGCCACCGAGACCGAAGAACGAATCGTCGAGTCCGACCTCCGGATGTCCGAGCAGGTCGCCGACGAGTCCGGCGATGGCCTTTTCGGCGTCCGTGGTCGGAGCGCGGAATGCGGTGGTGCGTACCGTGAAGTCGGGTGCAGGCAACGCCTTACGATCGATCTTGCCGCTGGGCCCCAGTGGCATCTGCGGTAGTTCGACGAACGCATCGGGCAGCATGTAGTCGGGAACCAAGGCCGCGACGGTGTTGGTCAGGGCGGCGGTGTCGATCGACGATTGCCCGGCGGCACCGACCACGTAGACCACCAGGCGCTGACCGTGTTCGCTCTCGTGGACCGTCACCACTGCCTCGCGAACAGTGGCGTCCGACAGCACCGCGGATTCGATCTCCCCGAGTTCGATGCGAAGTCCGCGGACCTTGACCTGGAAGTCGCTGCGTCCCTGGTACTCCAGTGCTCCGTCTGCCGACCAGCGAACCAGATCACCGGTGCGGTACATACGTGTTCCGGCAGGTCCGAAGACGGCAGGCACGTATCGTTCCGCGGTCAGATCGGCGCGGCCGAGGTAGCCGCGGGTGAGCTGCTCACCCGACAGGTAGAGCTCGCCGACGGCGCCGACCACACACGGCCGCAGTTGCCGGTCGAGGACCCAGACCTGGCAGTTCCACACCGGACGGCCGATCGGGACACCGCGATCGATGTCCGGGCCGACCGACGCGGATGTGGCATGAACGGTGAATTCGGTCGGGCCATAAAGGTTTTCGATCCGGACGGCGGGTAGCTCGCGACTCGCCCGATGGGCCAGCCGCTCGCCGAAGGCCTCACCGGCCACCAGCAGCAGACGCAGGGCGGCGGGGTCGATGGGTCCGTTCTCGCCCAGGAAGAGCTGCAGCATCGAGGGTACAAACGAGGTCGCGGTTACCCGCTCCGACGTGATCACGTCGAGCAGGTACTGCGGATCCAGGTGCCCGTCGGGCCGGGCGATGACCACCCGTGCGCCCACGGTCGGTGCGAACAGCTCCCACACCGAGACGTCGAACGTCGTCGGCGTCTTCTGCAGGACAACGTCGTCGGGCCCGATTCCGTAGTGCCCGGCCAGCCATGCCATCTGGTTGACCACGGCGCGATGCGGAACCGCAACGCCCTTGGGTTTGCCCGTCGAGCCGGAGGTGAACAGGACGTAGGCCAGGGAGTCCGGGCGCAACCGGCGCTCTCCGTCGGTCAGCGGCGCATCCGGGTAACCGGCGAGATCGATCTGCTCGAGTTCGACGGCCTCGACGCCGGTGTCCGCGACCACGGCGCGATCGGCGCCGGCGACGACAACACAGATCGGCGCAGCGGTCTGCAGGACGTCGATCGTCCGGCTTCGCGGATGGTCCGGATCGATGGGTACGTAGGCACCACCGGCCTTGAGGACCGCGTACAGGGTTGCCACGAGCTCGAGGCCGCGGCGCAGGGCCACCCCTACGCGGACGTCGGGTCCCACGCCTGCGGCGATGAGATGTCGTGCGAGCTGGTTGGTCCAGGCGTCGAACTCGGCGAAGGTCACCCGGCGGGACCCGTCGACGAAGGCCGTCGCATCCGGGGTCCGCTCTACCTGGCGGCGCCACATCGCGATCAGGTCAGTGGCATCGACCTCGTGCTCGGTGTCATTCGGTTCCACCGTCGTCGCCGCGATCTCGGCCGATGAGCCCAGGGTGAGCGATCCGACCGGCGTTCCAGGGGCGGCCTGCAGCAGCCGGCCGAGGAAGTGGGTGAAGCGTTCGTGGTGCCGGGTGAGGTCGGCGTCGGAGTAGGACTGCGGGTTCGCCTCGAAGTCAACCCGCAGGTTCGAGCCCGACACACCCGGATACAGGTTCATCGAGAGGTCCTCGACAGGACCGGTGGTGAGGACGTGCAGATGTCCGACGACATCGCCGAGTTCCAGGATGGGATGGAACATCATCAGGTTTATGGACGGGCCGAACAGACCACGCCTGCCGGTGCCCTGCCCGATGTCGCGGCGGATGTCCTCGTGCCGATAGAGCTGCCGCCGCAGCGCGCCCGTCAGTTCGGTCTGCACATCTGTGATGAGCTCGTCGATTGTCGTGGCCGACGCCACCGTCAGGCGCAGCGGGACGATGTTGGAGACCATGCCGCCCGCACGGCGGAGTTTGGCGGTGTTGCGCCCCGAGACGGGCAGGCTCAACACGACGTCTTCGCTGTCGGTCATCCGGGCCAGGTAGGCGGCAAAGGCGGCGATCACCGTCGGCGCGGTGCTGCCTCCGGACTTCTCGGCCGCCTCGTCGAGCATTGCGGCGATGTCGTCGGGAAGGGTGCCCGAGGCGAGTTGTGAATAGGCGCCGGGGGCAGCACGGTGCGCAGACAGGGACAGCGGGCCGGGCAGGTCGGCCGTGCGCTCTGACCAATAGTCGCGATCCTTGACGAAGCGATCAGAGTCCCGGTACTTGCGTTCGTCCGCGATGATGTCGGGCAGTGCGGCGCCCTTGGACGGCGCCGGCTCACGTCCGGCCACCAGTGCCGAGTACACCTCGGCGATCCGGGTGACCGTGGCCATCGAACCGAATCCGTCGAGGGCGATGTGGTGAGTGCGGACGTACCAGAAGTGATGGTCCTCGCCGAGGCGCAGCAGCGCACTGACCGTGAGTCGATCGGCCAGCACGTCGACGGGGCGCCGGTACTCCTCGCGCATCCACCGTTGTGCGGCGGCGTGCGGATCGGGCTCCCCGGACAGGTCGACGAACTCGATGCTGTCGTCGATCGACTTGTCGACGAACTGGAGCGGTAGTCCGTCGGTCTCGACCAGGCTCAGATAAGCCGAGCCCATCTCCCGGCCGGCAACCTGGGAGGCCCTGCTCAGCAGATCTGGATCGATGCGCCCGACCAATTCGACGTACTGGGCGATATTGATCGGAATCGTACCCAGGGATTGCTGGGCGAAATAGATTCCGCGCTGCGCGGCCGAAAGCTCAAATATTGCGCCACCGGGTATATTCACTGGTTCGTCGGAGCGGCCAGCAATCAAAAGCTCTCGCTCCATTCTCGAACGAAATGCTCGCCTCGGGACACAAAGAACTCAGCTTACATGCATCTGGCGATGCCAAAGTCCACGGCCCTGCTTATTCCGCATTTCGCCTGATCGGAGGTTATTTACCACTCTAAATAAATTTTCGTGAATGAGTAGTTAGACAGGAAAATCTGTCAGCGCGGTCCCACGTCGGGGAACCGGGCGGCACAGCGCGACCGCGCAGGGACGAACAGATCCGCCAACGAGCCCCACCGGGTGCGGCAGGGCAGCGGACTAAAGGAGTCGCCGGAGAAACACACGGCGGATCGGGGAGCCGGTCAGGCGCCGGACAACCGGCTGGCGACGACGCGGAGGTCGATCTCATTTGTGCCGCCGGCATGCATCGGCGCAACGGGCGCGATGATGTTGTGCAGGTCGACCACGTCGGTGGATATACCGTTGACGGCTCCGTCGACGACCGATGCCACCACGGCCGGATCGGGCTCGCCGCCCAGAGCAGGCAGGCCCGCGAAGATCGCCGCCACCACCGCGGACCGATCATCCATCCGTTGACCCCGGATCACCGGCATCATCAGCCTGATCGCGGCATCGAGTTCGTGGTAGGTCAGCGCACGCTCGCGGTAACGGGCCACCACGCGTTCTGGTGTCGCGGCGGCGATCCGGGCGACAGCGTCGGGCAGTTCGATAGGTCCAGAAGTCTCGTCCGCGACCTGGTGGCGGGACCGAACAGTTGAGGTAGCCATTTGCACTCCAAACCTGGGCCCTCCAGCGACTTGAGAGGGCCTTGCACAGCCCATGGTCACAGGACAAACACCATAAGGAAAGGTTTCGAGCAAAGCCGTTACATCACCGAAATGTGCAGCCCGTCACATTTGATCGTCAAGATCAGACAACTGGACGTACGGAGGACAAGACCCGACGTCGGCCGGAACCGGATTTAAGGGATTCGGTGCCACCGGAACAGCAGATTGCCCAACGCCGCAGGATTTCTCCCACCCTCGGGCGAGATGTCGATGGCGGGGTGCGGCGGACCGCCCGCGGCTCAGCCCTCCGCGAGGACGATCAGGGCCCGGAGCCGGATAGCGCCCAACGTCTCCTCGAGGGCACGAGGGCCGGCCACGGCGAGCCCTGGAACGGTTGTCATCAACGCGACTGTGAGGGCGGAGTCGTCGATGCGTGGTGAACCGGTCATGGCGGTGGCGGCCCCTTGGGCGCGTGCCCGCAGGTCCGCGAACGTCACCGTGAAGTCACTTCCGCTCACTGCGGGCCGGTCGGGCGCGGCGTCGGCCGCGACGGCCAGCAGTTCGGTCAGGGCTCGGGGGTCTCGCCGACCTCGGAGGGTCTGTACCCCAACTATGGGATACATCTCTTTGTCATCACCCCGGACCTGTGTCACCACAACGCCCACCCCTTTCCGCGACCTGCTAATCAAACTGCACCTATCACACGACATTCCGCCTGCACCCCTGGGATATTCCCCCATAACGCCGTCGCTAAACTATGCATTTGAAGGCTATTACCAAGCAAAACGGAATTTTTCCTTTTCTGGGGAGGGTTATCGCCGGATGACCACTTGGTGTTACTGCTGGATTCTGCGATACGTTCGATGACGTCAGGTAAGGGCGATCGCGTCGCCGCGTGACCAAGATGACGACGGGATCGAAATGCAAGCTAAGCACAGTGGTGGTGCCCGAACGAGCCGGTCAGGTGAGTTCGACGTGTCGGTCGCTGCGCATACGCACGGCGTGGTTGCCGACGGGCTGGTGAAGCGTTTCGGCGACTTCACGGCCGTCGACGGAGTCAGCTTCGAGGTGCCAACCGGCACCGTGCTCGGCCTACTGGGTCCCAACGGTGCCGGGAAAACGACGACGGTCAACATGCTTGCCACCTTGCTCACACCGGACGAGGGCACTGCGCGCATCGCCGGCTACGACGTCGTCCGGGACCGGGCCGCCGTTCGCGCCTCGATCATGCTGACGGGCCAGTTCGCGGCTCTGGACGAGTCCTTGACCGGCCGCGAGAACCTGGTGTTGTTCGGCAAGTTGATGGGCCTGAGCAAAACCGAGGCGGCGCAGCGCGCTGCCGAGCTCCTCGATGCCTTCGATCTCGTCGATGCCGCGTCGCGACGCGTCGGAAAATTCTCCGGCGGCATGCGCCGCAGAATCGACATCGCGTGCGGTTTGGTGGTGCGGCCCGAGGTCGTCTTCCTCGACGAGCCCACGACCGGACTCGATCCGCGTAGCCGCCAGGATGTCTGGAACATCGTGACCTCGCTGCGAGACCTGGGGATCACCACATTGCTGACAACTCAATACCTGGAAGAGGCAGACCTCCTCAGCGACCGGATCGTGGTGATCGACAAGGGCCGCGTCATCGCCGAGGGCACCGCGGCAGAACTCAAGGAACAGGTCAGTGGGACGTTCTGTGAAGTTGTCACGAGCAACCCGGACGACCTCGCCCGGATCAAGGCGTTGCTGACCGAACTCGTTCCTGCGGACGAGATACGGATCGATCTGAACCGCAACTCGCTGACCATGCCTGCGGTGCGTTCGACGCAGACTCTGGTCGATGTCGTACGTCTCACCGATTTGGCCGGCATAGAACTCACCGATGTGGGCTTGCGGCGACCGTCACTGGACGACGTGTTCCTCAAGCTGACGGAAGGCCCGGCCGACGGCGCGGAGCACGCATGACAGTGACCGACGCCACGCGGGTGGCGATTTCCGCAGGCGGTCGCCGCCCCTCGGTCAGACCCGGCCGTCAGTGGCTGGCCCTGACCCAACGTTCCATCATCGGTATGAAGCGACAGGGCGAGTTCTTCCTGTCCATCACCGCACCCGTGCTGCTGACGCTCTGCTTCTACATTCCGCTGCGGACCATCATGGATGGTTATCCCGGAATGGATTACGCGCAGTTCCTCATGCCCGTCATCTGCCTGCAGTCGGTGGGCTTCGTCGCGACGTCGGCCGCGATGCGTGCGGCGAACGACGGCAGTACGGGGCTGACCAACCGGTTACGCAGTATGCCGGTGAACACCTTTGTCCCGCCGTTGGCCCGATTGGCCTCGAACGTCGTGCTGTTGGTGATCTCACTGGTGTGGGCGATCATCTCGGGTCTGGTGATCGGCTGGAGGCCCACCGCCGGGCTCCTCGATTTCATCGGGTTCATCGGGGTCGCGATGGTCGTCGGCGTGATTCTCGCCTTCGGCGCCGATACGATCGGCGCCGTCTCGAAGAACCCCGCGGCCACCAGCCAGGCCCTGGCCCTCCCCCAGTTGATCCTCGGAATGCTCTCGACCGGTTTCGTGCCCGAAGAGCGCTTTCCCGAATGGATCCAGCCGTTTGCGCGCAATCAGCCGATCTCACAGTTCACCGAACTGATGCGTGGATTCGACGCGGGCGATGTGTCCTGGGAACTGGCGCTGCCGTCCATCTGCTGGGCGGCAGGCATCACCGCGGCGGGTCTGGCCGCCGGTGCCCTCGTGACGATCCGGAGCAGCCGACGATGAGCAGGCACAGAGGAGACGACGGCGCCCCCCAACAGCACTGGTGGCGCAGCGATACCGGCGGATCGAGTCCCTCGCCGCGCCGCGTCCGCACCGGCGATCAGCCCACCACACGCTTTTCCCAGGAGGAACAAGACCGGGCCGATGCCGGCCAGTCCGGCTCCCATCAGACCCTCGTCGGTCCGTGGACCCTGCTTTCCCCCGGGGCCGCGGCAGCCGAATGGACCTCCGAACATTCGGCCGTGAGATACCCGCAGGCACCCGAACAGACCGGGCGCCCAATGACCCGGATCACCGACCGGGACTCCCTGGACCCGGTGGAACTGACCCCGGCGATGCAGCAGGCGCCCACGGTCCGGCTGGATCTCGGGCAGATCGCGGCGGCACAGATCGCGGCGGAACAAGCCGCGACGGAACAAGCGGCCGCGCTCAGCGGGAGGTCCACGACGGCCGCGACACGATTCCCCGCCGCCCGGACCACCGACGAGCGAGGGTTTCGCGCCTATCTCACGCATTCGAAAATCCTCACCGGACGACAGCTCCGAGTTGTCACCCGGGACCGGCTGACCCTGATTCAGAGTCTGCTGTTCCCGTTGCTGAGCATGGTCATGTTCAAGGTGGTGCTCGGTGATGCGGTCGGCGGTGCGACCGGGGAGAACAGTGCATACGGCACTGTTCCACTGGTGGTGCTCGTCGGGGCGATGTTCGGTTCGCTGGCAGTCGGGACCCGCTTGATCAGTGAACGCCGAACCGGCTTGCTGACGCGCCTGTACGTCATGCCGGTCCACCGCGGGGCCGACCTGACGTCGCGGATCACCGTGGAGATGCTGCGGATCCTCGTCGGTACGCTCGTGATCACGACGGCCGGAATGCTCATCGGCTGGCGTTTCGACGAAGGGCTGCTTTCGGCCGTCGGGATCTTCGCAGTGGCACTTCTCTACGGTGCGGCGTACTCGACCATCGTTCTCACAGTGGCGATGTCGGCGTCAAACGCTCCCCTGGTGCCCATCATGTCGCTGTGCACCAGTCTGCTGATGTTCTTCAATTCGGGGTTCTCGCCGGTCGAGGCCTACCCGGAAGTGCTGCAGCCATTGGTCCAGAACCAACCGATGACATGCGCGATAGAAACGATGCGGGCGTTGGCCATCGGCGGTCCGGTGGCAGAAAATCTCATCAAGACCCTCATCTGGGCCGTCGGCATACTGGTGGTCTTCGCCTATCCGGCACTTCTGTCCTACCGCCGGGCGGCCGCGGCGCGGGGTTGATGTCACAACCCGGTCCGGACACACCGACGAGGGGGACCGTCCGTCGGACGGTCCCCCTCGTGCGCGTTGTCAGTCCTTGTTCGCCTGGTCCGCGTTCATCGCGTCGATCAGGCTCTTCGGCCGCAGGTCGGTCCAGTTCTGCTCGACGTATTCGAGGCAGGCAGCCCGTGAATCTTCGCCGAAAACCTTGTTCCAGCCCGCCGGGATCTCGGCGAAGGTCGGCCACAGCGAGTGCTGATTCTCGTCATTGACGAGCACGAAGAAACGGCCGTCCTCGTCGTCGAATGGGTTGGTCATGTTGATACTCCCTTCCACTCCGGATGCACCGAGAGTGATGTCGCCTGTTTGTCGTTCTGTCGGATCCTGTTGTTAGCCGGATCTGGTGTAGAAGACCCCGCTCTGACTTGCTCCGCCACCCACGCCCATCGGATCGACCATCACCGGTCAACACTACTCGACCTGTCGGCGAGGAACTCTGCCAACATCGGGCCCGCCTGTGCCAGCGCGTCCGCGCTCATCATCGCCCAGTGCGTGGCCTCGACGCTGTGGTGAACCACCTCTCCCGACACGGCGCCTCGCCATGCGCGCGGTGCGATGGTGTCGTCGTCGCGCCCCGAGCCCGCCGTGAACAGCAGGAGATCGCCGTCGACGGTCCGCGGTTCATAGCGGCGCATCAACGTCATGGATTGCGTGGCCGTCGCGATCATGTTCTCGAGCCACTCCGCGGTGACATCTGCAAATGCCGGACCGCCGGCTTCCCGAAGTTTCCCGGCGACGATGTCGGGAGAATCCAGAACCGGATCGACCCCCATCTCGGCGGGCAGTCCCAGCCCGGCGATGATCTCGCTGGGTGCGACACCCTCCTCCCCGAGGACTTTGGCCGACTCCCCTGGGAAGCTGTCGAACATCACGAGCATCTCGACCTGCTGCCCCTCGTCCTGCAGTCGTGCCGCGACCGCGTGAGCGATCACGCCACCGAGCGACCAACCCAGCAACCGGTACGGACCATCAGGCCGGATCGCGCGGATCTCATCGGCATATCTGGCCGCTATCTCCTCGACCGATTCCGGATTCCACTGACCGGTCGCTGCCGGTGACTGGACACCATAGATCGGGATCGCGGGATCCATTGCGTCGATCAGCCCCCGATACGCCCAGGCCAGCCCGAGCACCGGGTGGATGCAGAACACCGGATTACCGGCGCCCTGCTCTCGAATCGGCAGCATGACATCGAATACACCGGCGGACGAACCACCTCCGGATTCTGCACTTGCCGCGATCCCGGTCACGGTCGGATCGAGGAAGATCGCCCGCAGCGACATCGGTGTACCGAGCGCGTCGGTCAGCCGCGCGACAAGTCGCGTGGCCGACAGCGAGTTACCGCCGAGATCGAAGAACGACGCGTCCGCCGACACCCTTTCGAGCCCCAGAACCTCGGCCAGCACGTCCGCGACGATGCGTTCGATCTCGGTGGCCGGCGCCACGTACTCTCCGATCCGATGGAACTCGGGTAGCGGCAACAGTTTCCGGTCCAGCTTGCCACTCGGGTTCAGCGGGAACTCGTCGAGCACGACAACCGCATCGGGCACCATGTACTTCGGCAGCGAACGACCCACAACGGCTCGCAATTGTTCTGTGTCGAGGTCGGCGCCCCGGTGCGCGATCACGTAAGCGATCAGGTGGTCCCCGGTCCGCGGATCCTTGTGTACCAGCACCGCGCTCTGGCGAATCGGGGTATAGGCCAGCACCGCCGATTCGATCTCCTCGAGTTCGATACGCTGGCCGCGCAGTTTGACCTGGAAGTCGGTGCGTCCGATGTACTCCAGGGCCCCGTCGGCCCGGCGGCGCACCAGGTCGCCGGTCCGGTACATCCGCTCCCCCGGCTGCCCGAACGGATTGGCGACAAACCGGTCGCAGGTGATCCCCGGACGTTGCAGATAGCCACGTGCCAGCTGGGTGCCACCGAGGTACAGCTCACCGGCCACACCGGCCGGGGTCGGTCGCAGACCGGAGTCGAGCACGTGGGCGGTGACGTTCCACTGTGGCACACCGATGGGAACTGTCTGCGTATCCGCCTGTCCAACTTGCCAATTCGTCACGCTGACGGCCGCTTCGGTCGGACCGTACATGTTGTTCAGGCTCGCCGAACACAGTTCACGGAAGCGCTCCGCGGTCTCCGGCGGCAGCGCCTCACCGATCACGAACGCGTGGCGCAAGGTGCGCAGCGCGGACGGATCCGCCTCGGCCACGAACACTCCCAACGGGGACGGGACGAACGTTGCTGTCGTGATCCCGTACTGCTCGATGAGCGATGCCAGATAGCGCATGTCCTTGTGTCCGTCGGGTTTGGCGATCACCAGGGTGGCACCGTTCTGCAGTCCCCAGAAGAACTCCCAGACCGACACGTCGAACGTCATCGCTATCTGCTGCAACACCACGTCGTCGGTCCCGAGCCGGTACTCGGATTGCTTCCACAGCAACTGGTTGACGATCGCGCGATGGGTGATGACCACACCCTTCGGCTTTCCGGTGGAACCCGAGGTGAACATGACGTATGCGGTGTTGCCGGGCCGCAGCGACGCGATGCGGTCGACATCGGTGACCGGGCCGGCGGGCAGATCGGAGAGATCAAGGGTGTCGATCTCGACGACCGCGAAATCCGCCGAGATGTCGATTCCGTCACCGACGGTCGTCAGCACACACACCGGATCCGCGATCTGCAGAACGTAGGTGGTCCGATCCGCCGGGTGGTCGGGGTCGATCGGGACGTATGCCGCCCCGGCTTTGATGATCCCGTACATCCCCACCAGCAGGTCCAGTGACCGCCGCATTGCGATGGCGACCTTCGATTCGGGCCCGACACCCATCCCGATGAGATGGCGCGCGAGACGGTTTGCGCGGGAATCGAATTCGGCGTAACTCAGCACCTCGCCTTCGAAGACGAGGGCGTCGGCGTCCGGGGTGCGGAGCACCTGTGCATCGAACAGGTCGACCAGAGTGCGGTCCGGAACGTCGACCTCGGTTGCGTTGAATCCCGCGAGTTGCTCGCGCTCGGCCGGGACCAGCACGTCGACCCGGCCGACCGGGACGTCGGGCTGAGCGGCGATCTGGGCGAGCATGTGATCAACCCGCGCCAGGATGACATCGACTTCGTCATGGGTGAACACATCGGCGAGGAACTTCGCCTGCAGGCGCACTCGGTCGCCCGCAGTGATGAACAGCGACAGGGGGAAGTTGTTCGCGTCCACACCGGACACATCGAGCACCCGCAAACCGTCGATGTCGGTGACCGAGCCTGATGCCACGGCATCGACCGGGTAGGACTCGAAGACCGTCAGCGTGTCGAAACCGGCTCCGGCCCCGACGCGTCCGGCGATCACCGGCAACCCCACGTAGTGGTGTTCGACCAGTTCGGACTGCTCGACCTGCAACCGCACCAGGAAGTCGGCGAGTGTCTCGGACCTGTTGATCCGGGCTCGGACGGGCAGTGTGTTGATGAACAAGCCGATCATCGACTCCACACCCTCGAGGTGGCCTGGCCGACCCGAAACAGTGGCACCGAATACCACGTCATCCCGGCCGGTCAGTCGCGAAAGCACCAGACCCCAGGCCGCCTGGACGACCGTGTTCATCGTCACCCCAAGGCGTTTGGCGACCGCATCGAGCTCCGTCGTCCGCTCCGGACTGATCTCGAGGAGCATCTCACCGGGCATGCTCTGCTGCTCGCGGGCACGATTTGCCGGCGCCAGCAACGTGGGCTCGGTGACCTCGGACAACGCCGCAGCCCAATGTTCCACCGACGCCGCCAGATCCCGGCAGGCAAGCCACTGCAGGAACCCCCGGTATGAACGAGGCGCAGGCAGCACCGTGGCATCGCCGCTGGTGGCATACAGCGTGAACAGCTCACGCAGTATCAGCGGCATGGACCAGCCATCGAGGAGGATGTGGTGGCTCGTCATCACGAAGTCGACCCGATCGGCATCGAGCCGGATTGCCGTGAACCGCATCAGCGGTGGCGCGTGCATCTCGAATCGGCGATTCCTGTCTTCGTCGAGGATCGCAGCACGGACGTCCTCGGCATCGGGATCGGCGCGCAGATCATGCTCTGCGAACGGAGCCACGGCGGATTCGACGATGACCGCGACGGCTTCATCGGAGAGATCATCGCGGAACGCGGCACGCAGATTCGGATGGCGATCGAGCAGCGCCGCAGCCGCCGCGCGCAACCGACCGATGTCGACGGTACCCCCCAATCGAAGGATCACCTGCGAGGTGTACACGTCGAGCGAACCCTCGGCGAGCCTGGCGTGGAACAACATCCCACGTTGCAACGGCGACAGCGACCACACGTCGGTCATCGACGGATAGTCGATCGCAAGCATGTCGACGGCGCGTTGATCGAGATTCACCAGCGGCAGATCCGACGGTGTGAACACCCGGCCGGACGCACTCGACGACCACTCGGCAACTGCTTTCGCGGCCCGGATCCACAAATCGGTGAGCGATCGCACCTCGGACTCGCGCAGCAGTGTGTTCGGGAACGCGAACGTCGCCTCGAGTCGATCGCCGGTCACCGCGGCGTTGATGTCGATAGCGGCGGCCACCGGCATGTCTGGATCCGGGCCTGCCGATGCGGCGAGTTCACCGCTTGGCGCCGGCAACCATCCGACTGCACCCGACGCGCTCTCGGTACCGATCCGGCCGAGATAGTTGAACCCGATCGTAGGTTGCGGATAGGCCGACAAGTGATGCGCGGTATCTGCATTCAGGTATCGCAGCATCCCGTAGCCGATGCCCTTGTCGGGTACCGCCAAGAGCTGTTCCTTGATCGATTTCACGGCATCGGCAACCGCAGGCCCACCTGCCAGCGCGTCATCGATGTCGACGCCGGTCAGATCCAGCCCCAGCGGGAACATGGTGGTGAACCATCCCACCGTCCGCGACAGGTCGGCTCCGGAGACGACCTCTTCCTCTCGGCCATGACCTTCGAGTTTGATCGTGGTTGCGTCGGTGTGGACCCCGCGGTCGCGTAGCCAGGCGATCGATGCGATCGCGAGGACGGCCAGCAGACCGTCGTTGACCCCGCCACCGAAAACCCTTGGGACCGTGGTGAGAAGCGCGTCGGTCACATGCTCGGGTAGTTGTAGCTTCACCGATTCCACGGTGCCGAACACGTCCAGAGCCGGATCGAGCGGACGCCCGCCGATATCGGCGCTGCCCTGTTCCAGCAGATTCGACCAGAAGCCGAGTTCGGCGACCCGGTCCGGATCGACGGATTGCTCCGACAGAGCGTGCGCCCAACGACGCATGGAGGTACCGACCGGTTTCAGTTGCGGCGGCTGGTTCTGCGAAACCGCCTGCCATGCCGTCACCAGATCCTCGACGAGAACCCGCCAGGACACACCGTCGACGACCAGGTGATGGGCGACGATCAACAACCGGCCGCCACCGGACACATCGGGTTCGGGTTGCAGCCACACCAGCCGCAACACCTGCCCCCGGGCCAAATCCAGTTGGGCGGCCGCACGATCGAAGGCAGGTTCGACCAATTCGGCGAACGCCGGCGTCCCGGGAGCTGCCGAAGCGCCGAACTCGACGCGTTCGATCATGCCTGCGATATCGAGCACCTGACGATCCCGGACATTGATCGTGCCGTCCTCGTATGAGAGCGAGGCCCTGAGCATGTCGTGGTGATCGACCACCGCCGCGAGTGTGTCCACGAGTTGTGCGTGGTCGATGGATTCAGGCAGCGCCACGTACAGCGGCATGATCAGGCGGTTGTGCCCGCCACCTCGCTCGATCATCCATCGCACGATCGGGGTTGCGGGCATCTCACCGACGCCACCACCGGGCAGCTCTTCGAGAACCGTGACCGCCGCGTCGGCACTCATGGTCGCCACCCGGGCAATTTCGGCAACGGTTTTGTGCTCGAATATGTTGCGCGCCGAGATCAGGACACCGGCCGCCTTGGCGCGGGATACCAGCTGGATCGAGATGATGCTGTCGCCGCCGAGGGAGAAGAAGGAGTCGGTGACACCGACCCGTTCGACACCGAGGACATCGGCGAACACGGCGGCCAGGATCTCCTCGGTTGGCGTGCTCGGTGCGACATACTCCTGGGCCGACTCCTCGAAAGCCGGGTGCGGCAGCGCCTTTCGGTCGACCTTTCCGTTGACGGTCAGCGGCATCTCGTCGAGCACCATCACCACCGCAGGCACCATGTGCGCGGGCAGCGATCGGCCGGCGAACGTCATCAGCGCCGACGAACCCACCGTCGTGCCAACGGAGGGCACCACGTACGAGACCAACATCGTTGCCCCCGAAGGACCTTGGACGCCCTGGGTCGTGACGAACTCGACCGAATCGTGCTCGGCGAGGACCGCGTCAATTTCCCCCAGTTCGATGCGGAAACCGCGTACCTTGACCTGGAAATCGCTGCGGCCGATGTATTCGACCTCAAGCGCGCCGGATGGTGTTCGGACCCAACGGACCACGTCTCCGGTTCGATACATCCGCCGACCGGGATCAGAGGGGTCGGCGACGAAACGCTCTGCGCTCAACCCGCTCCTGGCGTGATAGCCACGTGCCAGTTGTATCCCGGAGATGTACAACTCACCGGGCGCACCGACCGGCACCGGGCGCAGGAACCCATCCCGTATCGAAGCCGACACACCGCGGATCGGGCTACCGATCGTTGGTCGGTCACCGGGGAGTATCCGATCGCTGATCGTCACCATGATCTGGGTCTCGGTCGGGCCGTAACCGATGTAGAACTGCCGATCCGGTCCCCAGATCTCGACCAACCGGTTCGGCACGGCCTCACCGCCGACCACCAGGTGTTGCAGACTGTCCAGCCCAGCGGGATCGAGCGTCGCCAGGGCGGCCGGTGTGATGAACGCGTGCGTGACGCGGTGCTCCGCGATGGTCGTCGCGAGTTCGTCGCCACCGTAGACACCCGGAGGCACGATCACCAGCACCGCACCCACCGGGACGACAAGTAACAACTCCAGCATCGACGCGTCGAAGCTGGGTGACGAAAAATGTAGTGCCCGTGAACGTTTGGTCAGCGCGTATCGTGCGGCTTGCTCGGCGGCGAAGTTCGCCAGACCCGCGTGCGACATCACCACGCCCTTGGGCAGGCCGGTCGATCCGGACGTGTAGATCATGTAGGCGGCGTTGTCGATCTGCAGCCCGCGCGGACGTTCTTCCGGCAGGAGGGGCTCGTCAGGTCGCGTCGAGCACTGCATCTCGAACTGCTGATCGTCGAGAACGAACCACTCTGTGGCGGCAGGCAGGTGGGTGCGATGCGCCTCGATCGTCAAACCGATCCGGGCACCCGAATCACGGACCATGTGTTCGATACGGTCGGCCGGGTAGGCCGGATCCATCGGGACCAGGACGCCGCCGGCCTTCGCGACAGCCCACAGCACAAGATTCGAGTACACCGAACGCGGCAGTGCGGAGGCAACTGCGACCTCGGGGCCGACCCCGAGCGCGATGAGCTCGCGCGCAAGGCGATTCGACCAGCGATCCAGCTCCCCGTAGGTGACTCGTCTGTCACCGAGTACCAGGGCGATGGACTCTGTTCCGGCAGCCTGAACCGCTGCGGCGAGCATCTGGGGCAGAACCACAGCCGGTTCGGCGGGTGCGCCACTGACCTGCTGCAACTGGGCGCGTTCGTCACCGGAGAGCAGATCTATCGCTCCGACCGGCACGTCGGGCGCAGTGATCAGGGCCGTCAGTGCCGCGAGGAGTCGCATTGAGATGCGCTCCATGGTGGGTTCATCGACCAGTTCGGGCGAATAGCTGAACTTGAACTTCAAGGCTCCGCGCATGCTGGCGGTCAAAGTCACCGGATAGTGGGCGGCGTCCTGTCCGCTGAACCCGGTAACCCGCATTCCGGCGATGTCGGTCTCGGCTGTGGCACCGGCCATGTCGACGGGGAACGACTCGAAGACGGCCAACGTGTCGAACTGCGCGGCCTCGCCAACCGCCCGTTGGATGTCGGCCAACCCCACGTGCTGATGATCGAGCAATGTCGACTGCTCGACCTGCACCCTGGCGAGCAGCTGATCGACCGTCTCCGAGGCCTTGACCCGCACCCGAACCGGAATCGTGTTGATGAACAACCCGATCATGGACTCGACGCCCGCCACATCGGCGGGCCGACCTGAAACCGTCGCTCCGAAAACGCAATCGGATCGTCCGGTCAACGCGTTCAGCACGATCGCCCAGGCGGTCTGCACAAATGTGTTCGGTGTGACACCGAGCGCCCTGGACCGGGCCTGCAGCATCGTCGTGGTCTCCTCGGTGATGCTCGCATGGAGTTCTGCGACACCTTCGTGTTGCCTGCGACCGCGATCACCGGAGATCAGCAGCGTCGGCCCTTCGACACCGCCCAGGGCATCGACCCAAGCCTGCCGCGATTCCTCCGGCTTCCGTCCCGCCAGCCACGACAGGAAGTCACGGTACGAGCGTGGCGCGGGCAGGACCGAGGCGTCGCCTCCGGTCGCATACAGGACGAGCAATTCCTTGATGACCAATGGTGTTGACCAACCGTCGATCACGATGTGGTGATTGGTGACCAACAGTTCGTACCGATCGGCGGCGGTTCGGAGCAGCGTGAACCGCATCAACGGCGGCTTCTCCATGTCGAAGGGTGCCCGTAGATCGGCAGCCGCCATGTCGGCCCGGGTCCTCTCGACCCCGGCACCGAGAGGATCCGTGCAATCCACTGTGCGCCAGGGGATGTCAACGTCATCGAGGACGACCTGCACCGTGTTTCCGGTCCCGTCGGTGACAAAGGCGGTTCGGAAGGCCTGATGACGTGCGATCAATGCCCGTGCACTGCGACGTAGCCGCTCGGGGTCGACCGTTCCGGCCAGGTGGAGCGACATCTGCGCCGAGTACACGTCCACCGCCCCCTCGGCAAGGGAGGCATGAAAGTGCATGCCCCGCTGCAGTGGTGAGAGCGGCCAGATGTCTTCGAGATCCGGGAACGCCCGTTCCAGCGCCTCGATCTCACCTTGCGTCAGCGTGACCAGACCGAAGTCGGACGGCGTCCGGCCACCTGCCCCTGGTGCGGACGCGTATCGGGCAACCTGTTCGAGCGCCGATGACCACGCCGCAGCCAACTCCCCGACCTCGGTCCGCGTGAACAAACCGACGGGAAAGTCGATGGCTGCCGACAGCCGTTCCGCGCCTTCGCGCTCGGACACGACAGCGTTGATCTCCAGAGCGGGGACCGGCATGTCCGGGTCGAGCGACGATCCCAGTTCACCGCCGTCGCGGGCCGGAACCCAACCGATCTCCCGCATCTCGTCGGTGAACTCGATCGCCGACGTGCGACCGAGATAGTTGAAACTGATCTGTGGCTCCGGTCCGGTCAATTCTGCGGCCGTCTCGTCGTTGAGATACCTCAGCAGA
This sequence comes from Williamsia sp. Y853, assembly GCF_056786495.1. Classification (NCBI taxonomy): domain Bacteria; kingdom Bacillati; phylum Actinomycetota; class Actinomycetes; order Mycobacteriales; family Nocardiaceae; genus Williamsia; species Williamsia sp. Y853. The sequence continues at coordinate 1,982,825 of NZ_JBXCJC010000001.1, read as the reverse complement.
CCCCAGCCGATGCCGTTGTCGGGTGCGGATCGGAGATTTTCCTTCGTTGCCTTGATCAGCCGGCCGAGATCGTCACCGCCGGCCAGCGCGCCGTCGACATCGAGTCCGGCCAGATCGAGACGGAGTGGGTATGCCGTGGTGAACCAGCCGACCGTGCGGCCGATCTCGGCCCCCGGCAGTGCCCCTTCCTCACGACCGTGGCCCTCCAGCTGCAGGTAGACGTGATCGGCCGACCGGCCCCGCCTCGACCTCCACTTAGCAAGAGCCAACGCGAATCCGGCCAGCAGTCCGTCATTGACGCTGCCGCCGAAGGCTTCTGGGACCGCGGTGATCAGCACTCGCGTCGCCTCCTCCGAGAGCTCGAACCGCACGCGCTCGGTCGTTCCGACCGTGTCGGAACCGGGGTCGGGGGCCCGCTGCCCCAGCAACGGGTCGTCCACGTCGATCACGGTGCGCCAGAAGCCCAATTCGGCCAGCCGGTCAGGTGTGTTCGCCATCTCGGCCAGCCCGTGCGCCCATCTGCGCAGCGACGTACCCACCGGTTGCAGCCTGGGTCCGTCACCGGCCAGGATGCCTCCCCAGGCCGCAGCCAGATCAGGCAACAGGACGCGCCACGAGACACCGTCGACCGCCAGATGGTGGATCACGATCAACAGGCGTCCATTGCTGCGCAATTCGGCGGCCGGGTCGAACCATACGAACTGAGCGACGATTCCCGCCTCAGGATCCAATCGATCGGCGGCCGAGCTGAACTCGCGCTGAACCAGGGCCTCGAAATCGTCTGTACCGGGCAGACTTTCGAACCGGACTCGATGCAGTATCGACCGACCCTGTTCGGGTTGCGGTTCCTCGACACGCAGATGCCCCACTGTGCCGTCGTCCCCCCGCACCCAACGCAGCCGCAGTGCATCGTGATGCGATACCACCGCATCGACCACCGATTCGATGGTCGTCTGATCGATGCCGTGCGGCAGGGTCACGAAATTCGATTGCGAGAAACGCTTGTGCCCGCCGGGTGCGGACCCGAACGCGGCCATGATCGGTGTCAGGGGTAGCTCCCCCACACCGCCACCGGGAAGTTCGGCGATCATGTTCCGTTGATCGTCTGCGAGATCGGTCGCCACCGTCGCCAGCGCGGCAACGGTCTTGTGTTCGAACACATCCCGTGCGGTCAGACCGATGCCGAGCGCCTTCGCGCGGGATACCAGCTGAATCGACATGATGCTGTCGCCGCCGAGGGCAAAGAATGACTCCACCGCGCTCACCCGGTCCCGGCCAAGCACCTCGGCGAACACCGCAGCGATCTTGACCTCGGCGTCCGATGCGGGCGCCACAAAAGCAGCGCTCTCGACGTTGAAGACGGGCTCGGGCAACGCCTTGCGATCAAACTTTCCGTTGGCCGAGATCGGCATGCTCTCGAGCACCGTGAACGAATCGGGGACCATGTAGTCCGGCAACGACGCGGCGATCGCAGTGCGCAGGGCGGCCACGTCGATCGCGGCACCGTCGGCGGGCGTCACATATGCCGCCAGCCTGCGTCCGTGCTCACTCTGCACAGCCAGGACCGCAACCAGCCCGACAGAGTCATGCCGGGCCGCCGCCGCCTCGATCTCGCCGAGCTCGATCCGCAGACCCCTGATCTTGATCTGGTGATCGGTCCGTCCGAGGTATTCGAGTTGGCCGTACCGATTGATCCGCGCCAGGTCGCCGGTGCGATACATGACGGTACCTGCATCACCGAGTGGATCGGCCACGAACCGGTCTACCGTGAGATCTGGCCGCCCCAGATAGCCTCGGGCCAGCTGGATTCCGGCGAGATACAGCTCACCACCGGTTCCCGGCACCACGGGCCGCAGGCGGGCATCGAGTACGTATGCCCGGGTGTTCCACACCGGTGTTCCGATCGGTACAGCGCCCGACTCCGTGCCGTCGAGCCGATGAGTTGTCGCGGTGACGGTCGCCTCGGTGGGTCCATATTGATTGTCGAGGTACGCCGTATTGTGTTCGAGGAATCGCTGTGCCAGCGACTCCGGCAGGGCTTCACCGCCCACCGCGATACCGCGCACCGATTCGGGCAGTGCCGGCTGCTTCTCGCTCAGCATGATCGCGAGCATCGAAGGAACGAAATCGAGTAGAGCGACATTCCACCGGCGGACGATCTCGATCAGGTACTCCGGATCCCGGTGACCGTCTGGCCTGGCGATCACGAGATGTCCGCCACATGCGAACGGCACGAACAACTCCCAGATCGACGCATCGAACACGAGCGGGGTCTTCTGGAGGAAGGTGTCCTGCGCGGAGCACTCCAGCCGGGCACTCATCCAACGAATCTGGTTCACCGCGGCCGCATGGGTCACCACCACACCCTTGGGCTTACCGGTCGAACCCGAGGTGAAGATCACGTATGCGGAGTTCTGCGGACGAAGCGGAGTTCGGCGTCCGGTATCGTCCAACGGCCCGTCGTCGAACCCTGACAGGTCCACCCGGTCGATATCGATGACGGTGCAGTCGACCACCGGTTCCATCTGGTCCGGTGCGTTGGTGAGCACGCAGGCCGGCGCAGCCTGGTCGACGACCTCGGCGATCCGCTCTCGGGGCTGATCGGGATCGACCGGCACGTACACGCCGCCCGACTCCATCACCGCGTAAATCGCGACCATCATCTCGATCGACCGGCGCACCGCCACGACCACGGTCACCTCTGGTCCGACACCCTGTGTGATCAGCAGTCGGGCCAGTGCGTTGACCCGGGCGGAGAACGACACGTAGTCCAGGGTCCTGTCCTCGAACGTGACTGCCGGAGCCTGCGGTGCCACATCGACTCCGGCACTGAGGAAGTCGGTCAGTACGCGTTCGGCCACCGGGGTCACGGTGTCGTTGAGCTCGTGGAGGACCAGAGCCCGCTCGCGGTCGTCGAAGATGTCGATGTCCCCGACCCGCAGGTCTGGCTCGGTAACTGCGGCTGCAAGCACGCGAAGAAAGCGCTCGGTCATCGCCGCAATCGTCGGCCGATCGAACAGCGCAGTGGAATAAGCGAATACACCTGAGTACCCCGACTGCGTACCGTCGGTGTCGACCTTGGGCGACAGCGAGAGTTCCAGGTCATATTTCACCTCGAACAATTCGACAGGCAAGGGACTGATACTCAGATCCGGCAGGTCGAGTGCGGGACGCTCGACGTTCTCGAATCCGAAGGACACCTGAGCCAATGGCGCATAGGCCGTGGACCGCTGCGGATTGAGGACCTCGACCACCCGCTCGAACGGCACGTCGGCGTGAGAGAACGCGCCGAGATCCGCATCCCGTACGGCCGCGAGCGTCTGCGTGAACGTCGAATTGCCGTCCACCGTTGTCCGCAGCACCAGCGTGTTGACGAACATTCCCACCAGTCGGTCGAGCGCCTGCTCACCCCGCCCGGCGATCGCGGTGCCCATGGCGATGTCGCCGGACCCGGAGATCCGGGCGAGCAATACCGCAAATGCCGTCTGCAGCACCATGAACGGGGTGGTACCGGTGTTCCGGGCGATGCCTTCGACCGCCTTCGCGAGCTCCGCCGAAACCGAGAACGGCAATCGCTGCCCGGTGGTGGATTGCACCGGTGGCCGAGGTCGATCCGTCGGCAGTTCGAGCACATCGGGGAGATCGGCCAAAGTCCCCCGCCAGTATGCTATTTGCCGGGAGATCACCGATTCGGTGTCGGTTTCCGAGCCGAGCACCTCTTGCTGCCACAGACTGAAGTCCGCGTATTGCACGGGCATCGGCTGCCAATCGGGATCGCTTCCCTGCTGCGCGCGTGACAGATACGCCAACATCACGTCCTGGGCGAGCGGCGCCATCGATGCGCCGTCGGCACTGATGTGGTGCACCACCACGACGAGTACATGGTCGTCGGGACCGATACCGAACAGTGCGGCACGCAACGGCACCGACTCGGTGACGTCGAAACCCTGTCGGCCGAACGCAATCGCCGCCGCGATCACCTCGTCTTCGGAGATCTCCACGATTTTCAGCGACACCCCGGCATCGACCACGGACAACACCCGCTGCTCGGGGCCCTCGGGACCGGAGGGAAACACCGTTCGCAGCGATTCATGGCGGGCCAGAACGTCATCCATCGCAACACGTAGCGCGTCGATGTCGAGCGCTCCCGTCAACCTGACCGCCATCGGAATGTTGTAAGCCGCCGACGTGGTGTCGAACTGGTTGAGGAACCACATCCGTTGCTGCGCCATCGACAACGGGATCCGGGCCGGACGAGTCCGTCGCGTGAGCGGTGGATGACCGGACTCACGCTTGGTCGCAACCGATGCGGCGGCGGCGATTCCGGACACTGTCGGAGCGTCGAAGATGGTCCGAACCCCGAGTTCGACGTCGAGGGCCTGGTTGACCCGGGCGACGACGCGGGTCGCCGACAGTGAGTTCCCGCCCAGCTCGAAGAAGTCCGCATCGCTGGAGACCCGTTCGACACCGAGCACGTCGGCAATCACCCCGGCGACTATCTCCTCGATCGGTGTCCGCGGAATCTGGAATTCTCCGTCGGTCTCCCATACCGGCGCCGGAAGCGCCCGGCGATCGGTCTTACCATTGGTGGTCAGTGGCATCGAGTCCAGCTCGACGAACGCGGCGGGCACCATGTGCGAAGGCAATTCTCGCCGCGCGTGCGACCGCAGTTCCTGCGGATCGATGGCCACACCGGTGGCGCGCGTGACGTAGGCGACCAACGCAACCGACCCGCTGGGAGTCCGCACATCCACGGTTGTCGACATCCCGACATTCGGATGACGCGTCAGCACAGAGTCGATTTCACTCAACTCGATACGGAATCCGCGAATTTTGAGCTGGAAATCCACCCGGCCGATGTAGTCGATCACGTACTCGTCGTCGTTGATCACCCAGCGGACCACATCGCCCGTCCGATACATCCGGCTGCCTTCAGGGCCAAAAGGATTCGCGACGAAGGTGCCGGCGCTCAGGCCGGGGCGGTTCTGGTATCCCCTGGCCAGTCCGCCGCCGATCATGTAGAGCTCGCCGTTGACACCGATAGGCACCGGGCGCAGCCGGGAGTCCAGCACCACGGCTTGCATACCCCGGAACGGTGCTCCGATGTCGACCGGGCGATCGCGGCGCAACGGAACGCTGACCGTGCAGATGATGGTTGTCTCGGTCGGGCCGTACATGTTGAGTACATCCCTGCCTTCGGCCCATGCCTCGATCAGTTCCGGTGGTGTTGTCTCACCGCCGAGGACCACGGTTCGGTAGGTGTCCAGACCAGCCGGATCAACCGTCGCCAACGCGGCAGGCGGAATGAACGCCATCTCAACGGCCTTGTCCTGCAGCAGGCCTGCCAATTCTCGGCCGCCGTAAATCCCCGGCGGGACGACAACCATCGTATTGCCGCCACTCGCGCCGAGCAGCAGATCGAAGATCGCGCCGTCGAACCCTGGAGAGGAGAACAGGGCGGTACGGACCGCCGCATCACCACGGGTCACCCGTTTCTTTATGGCTTCGAAAACACCTGACAGGCCCCGATGGGTGGCGACCACGCCCTTTGGTTTCCCTGTCGAGCCCGAGGTGTAGATGGTGTACGCCACATTGTCGACCGACGCCGCAGTGCGATCGGCATCGGTCAGCGGCGCGCTCGACAGGTGCTCGAGTTCCTGCAGCGTCGAGGGATCATCGAGGACGAGCCACTCGATATCGGCAGGCAACGAGTCCCGGAACTGTGCGGTCGTGATACCGAACCGTGCCCCGGCATCGGCGACGATGAACTGCATCCTCGACATCGGGTACGACGAGTCGAGTGGGACGAAAGCCGCACCCGCCTTTCCGACCGCCCACACCGTGGTGACCCACTCGATCGACCGCGGAAGCGCGACCGCAAGGAACTTCTCGCGCCCGGCACCGCGTTCGATGAGCACGCGAGCCAGCCGATTCGACTCGGCGTCGAGTTCGCGATAGGTGATCGACCGATCGTTCTCGAGAACGGCGGGCAAATCCGGGTACAGATCGGCGCCCCGCGAGATGAGGGCGTCAAGCGTCATCGGCTCCGGATCCGGACCCGCGCTATAGGGGACAACTTCCCTGCGTTCGGCCCCGTCGAGAAGTTCGAGGGCTCCGACGGTCACCGTGATGTCATCGGCCACGGCGCGACACACTCGCACGAAGTAATCGGTGAAACGTTTCGCGGCCGCCGGATCGAACAGGTCGGCCGCATAGGTGAGCGTCGCGTCCAGCGCGGGACCGTCCTCGGTGTCACGCTCGATCATCATCAGCTGGAGGTCGAATTTCGCTGTTTCCAAGCCGGATTCGACCGGCTTGATGACGAGATCGGGGAGGTTCAGCTCAGCCCGTTCGACGTTCTGGAACGCCAGCGCCACCTGCGCCAACGGTGAGTGCGACCGGGAACGTTCCGGGTTCAGGGCCTCGACCAGCTGTTCAAACGGCAACTCGGAATGACTGAAGGCAGCCAGGTCGGACTCCCGCACCTGTTGCAGCAGATCGATGAAGCGCAGATCGGGATCGGTGCGGGTTCGCAGCACCAGGGTGTTCACGAACATCCCGATCAGGTCGTCGAGTTCACGTTCGCCACGCCCGGCGACCGGGGTCGCCACCGCGATGTCGTCACCACCGCTGAGCCGAGACAACAGCACCACCAGACAGGCATGAACGGTCATGAAAAGTGTTGCACCACTGTCGGTACCGATTGTGCTGAGGCCGGCCCTGGTCGCCGCGTCAACTGTGAAGTCGACGGTGCCCGCCCGGAACGACTGCACCGGTGGACGTGGGTACGTGGTGGGCAGTTCGAGCACCGTCGGCAGGTCGGCGAGCTCGGCCCGCCAGAAATCCAGTTGCTCGGTGGCAGCCGATGCCGGGTCGTCGATGGAACCGAGCCAGTTCCGTTGCCAGACGCTGAAGTCGGCATACTGCACTGCCAGAGGCACCCATGCGGGCGCGCCGCCCTGCATACGCGCGACGTAGGCGGTGACCAGGTCCCTGGCCAGCGGAGCGCGAGATGCTCCGTCGGAGGCGATGTGATGGATCGACATCAACAGCACGTGCTCATCAGTATCGAACTCGATCAGCGCAACCCGCAACGGAATACGTTTCGCGACATCGAACCCCTGCGAGAAGAACTCGATCATCCGCAACGGGAGGTCATCTTCACCGCAATTGATCCGGGCGACATCGATGTCCGCATCGACCACATCGAGAATGTGCTGGTGTGGTCCGGACTCGGAATCAGGGAATACCGTACGCAGCGATTCGTGTCGCCCGAGCACATCGAGCAACGCCGCCGTGAGGACGTCGATGTCGAGGCTTCCGGTGAGCCTGATCGCGACCGGGATGTTGTAGACCGGTGAGGCGGTGTCGAACTGATTCAGGAACCACATCCGCTGCTGTGCGAGTGAGAGCGGGATCGCGGCTGGTCGCACGGTGGCGATCAGCGGTGTCCGCGATCGCCCTTCTCCCGCGCTGCGGCCGAGTCGGGCGGCCAGTCCGGCGACCGACGAATCCTCGAACAGATCGCGCAGCCCCAGTCGCGCATCGCCGGCGGCGTTGAGGCGGGCGATGACCCGGGTCGCAATCAACGAGTCACCACCGATGTCGAAGAACCGGTCGTCGACGGACACCCGTTCGAGGCCCAACACCTCACCGAAGACCGACGCCACCATCTCTTCGTACACGGTGACCGGTGCCCGATATTCGGCTGCCGCACTGCCGAACTGCGGATCGGGAAGGGCGCGCCGGTCGAGTTTGCCGTTGACGGTGAGCGGCAGTTCGGTCAGGACGACAACCGCCGATGGGACCAAGGCCGCAGGCAACACCGCTCGTGCACGTTCGAGCAGATCCACCGGTTCACTCCCCGTGGTCTCCGGGACCACGTAGGCGACGAGCCGATCAACACCCTGCGGACTCGTCTTGAGCGCCACGGCGCAATGCCGAATCCGGTCGTCGGAGGCGAGTACACCCTCGATCTCGCCGAGTTCGATTCGGATGCCGCGAAGCTTGACCTGCAGATCGGCCCGGCCGAGGTAGTCCAGGGTTCCATCTGATCGACGCATCGCCAGATCGCCTGTGCGATAGAGCCTCGCACCGGGCTCGCCCTGCGGATCGGCAACAAAACGTTCCGCGGTCAGCACCGGCTTCGAGGCATATCCGCGGGCCAGCTGAACGCCGCCGAGATAGAGCTCTCCCACCGCACCCGGAGGAGCTTCGCGCAGCGCCCGATCGAGCACGCGCGCGACCACATTCGCCACCGGGAACCCGATTCCCACCGATCCGTGCAAGACGTCGTCGGCGGTGGTCTGCAGTCGGGTGGAGGTCACCGTCGACTCGGTCGGCCCGTACTCATTGTGTAGCGACGCATTCGACATCGACCGGAAACGGTTCAGGGACGTCACCGACAGTGCTTCACCGCCGCAGAAGACCATTCGTAACGCCGAGATCTCTTCTGGTTCGACGGCGGAGAGAAAGACGTCGAGCATCGAGGGGACAAAGTGCATTGCGGTGATCCGATGGCGCGATACCGCCTCGGCGAGGTAACGCGGATCGCGATGGCCATCCGGGGTCGCGATCACCAGCGCCGCACCGTGCGTCAGGGGCCACCACAGCTCGCGCACCGACGCGTCAAAGGTGAACGGCGTCTTCTGGAGAAGCCGATCATCGGCTCCCAACCGATAGACCGATTGCCGCCACTGCACCATGTTCACCACGGAGCCGTGGGTGACCTCCACCCCCTTGGGCAGGCCTGTTGATCCGGACGTGAACACCACGTAGGCCAGATGTTCGGAGCGCAGCGGCGAGTGCCGTTCGAGAGCACCGATCGGCGCATCAGCGTGGCGCGCGAGTTCATCTGCCAGCGAGTCGATCTCGAGGACCGGACTGTCGCCGGGGACGTCCGGTGGTCGCTTCGAGGTGGTGAGAGTCAACATCGTTTCCGACGCGCGCATCATGTGCTCGATGCGCTCCGGCGGGGCGTCGACGTCGACCGGGACGTACGCGGCACCTGCCTTCGCGACGGCATAGATCGCGATCATCAATTCCGTCGACCGCTCGATGACCAGCGCGACCCGCTTCTCGGGGCCGACTCCGTGGCCGATCAGCACTCTGGCAAGCCGGTTGACGCGAGAGTCGAACTCCGCGTAGGTCAGGACCTCGCCGTCGCCGATGAGTGCGGTGGCGGTGGGCGTTCGGGCAACCTGGTCCTCGAAGAGGTCGACCAGCGTCCGGCCCCCGATCGGCTCCGGCGACGGGTTCCACCGGAGCTCCGCGATCCGTTCCTCCGGCGAGACCGGCTGTAGCGCGGCCAGTCTCGCCACCGGATCAGCGATGAACGACCTCAGCACCCGCAGCAGTCGATCGAGGTGCGAGTCGGCGACGGCCTCGGTGAAACTCTCGCGCGCGAACTTCGCGGCGAAGTGCAGACGATCGGTGTTCGCCGCCACGATCGACAACGGAAAGTGGCTCGCGGCAGCGGATTCCACATTGCGCAGCCGAACGCCGGCGATGTCCACACCACCGCCGACCCCGGCACTGTCCACGGGATAGGACTCGTAGAGGACCGCGGTGTCGAAGACCGCCCCGGTGCCACCGTGGCGATGGATGTCCGCCAGCCCCAGGTACTGATGGTCGAGCATGTTCGACGAAGCGCTCTGCAACCGCTGCAGGAACTCGGCCACCTCGAGCGCGTTGTCGACGCGGACCGCCACCGGCACGGTGTTGATGAACAGACCGATCATCGACTCCACGCCGGTGATCGACGGGGGCCGGCCGGAGACGGTTGATCCGAAGACCACGTCGGCACGGTTCGTCATGGCGCTCAGCACGATTGCCCACGCACCCTGCACGAGGGTGTTCATCGTGACACCCAGTCGGCCGGCGAGTGCCGCGGCCTGCTGCGTCTCGTGGGCGGTGAGTTCACGTCTGACCACGCCCGGCACCGCGGCATGGTCACGGCCTCGTGACTGTGGTGAGAGCAACGTCGGTCCGTCGACGTCGGACAGTGCCCGCTGCCAGGCCGCCGTCGAGGCGGCGCGGTCCTGCTGCTGCAACCAATGCAGGTAGAGGCTGTATGGGCGGGTGGCAGGCATCGACGATTGGTCGGCATCGGTGGCATAGAGCACCATCAGCTCGCGGAGCACGAGGGGCGTCGACCAACCATCAAGAATCGCATGATGGTTGGTGATCACCACATCCCAGCGATCTGAGGCCAAACGCAATGCGGCGAGTCTGATCAGTGGGCCCGCCGACATGTCGAAACCGGTCGCCCGGTCGGCAGACAGGATCCGGTCGCGCTCGGCAACCCTTTCGGCGTCGTCGATCATCTTCAGATCATGAACCTCGACAACAACGTTCAGATCGGTGCGTACCAGCGCGACCGCGCCCAGGTCTTCGTCGATGACGAACGTCGACCGCATACTCTGATGCCGCTCCAACAGCGCATTGCAGGCTCGGCCGAGCCGTTCGACATCGAGCAGCCCGTCGAGACCGAGGACGAACTGCGCGACGTACACATCGACCACCGACGTCGATTCGCGAGCCATCAACGCATGGAACAGCATTCCGTGCTGCAACGGCGAAAGCGGCCACACGTCGGCGATGCCGGGGTGGCCCTTCTCCAGTGAATCCAGTTGCGCCTGGGTCGCAGTCAGCAGGGACAGATCAGAGGGAGTCAATCCGCCCGCATCGGGTTGTGTGGCGTGGCGGGCAATGGCCGAGACCGCGGTGGTCCAGTGCTCGGCCAGAGCAACGATCTCGTGTTCGGTGAACAGATTCGCGGCGTAGGTGAAGGTTGTGGACAGTGTTCCGCCACCGAGCACCGACACGTTGACATCGATCGCGGCGCCGAGCGCCATGTCGGGATCGGTCGCACCACCGAGGTTCTGGCCCTCGACCACCGGAACCCAACCGTGCTCGGTCATCTCGTCGGTGATCTCTTGACCACCGAACCGCCCCAGATAGTTGAAACTGACCTGCGGGTCGGACGCTGCCGCAAGAACCGGCCCGGTCTCGGGGTTCAGATAGCGCAGAAGGCCGTAGCCGATCCCGTTGTCGGGGACCGATCTCAGGGTCTCCTTGACCACCTTGATCACCCCGCCTGCCGCGGGGCCACCTGCCAACGCCTCGTCGATGTCCACACCACCGATGTCCAGGCGGATCGGATACACCGTGGTGAACCAGCCGACGGTCTTCGACAGGTCCGCGCCCGGGGCCACACTCTCTTCGCGGCCGTGGCCCTCGAGAGTGATCCCGAACGGGGCCCGCTCCTCGGTGACGCCGCGGTCACGGCGCCAGGCGGCAATCGCCAGCGCGAGCGCGGCCAGCAGACCATCTTGGACGCCTGCTCTGTATGCGCGCGGAACCGCGGTGGTCAACGCCTCGGTCAGTTCTGCGGGCAGGGTGACCGAATGCTTCTGTGCGGTCCGCATGGTGTCGGTCGTCGGGTCGAGAACACGTGCACCGATGGCTGATTCGACGGGATCGGACATCGACTGCCAGTAGGGCAGTTCCCCGATGCGCCCCGGGTCGGTCGCCTGCGCGGTCAACGCATGGGACCACCGCCGCATCGATGTCACCTCTGCGCCGAGGTCGAGGGTCACATCAGCCGTCAGTTCGGCCCAGGCACCGGCCAACGCGGGAACCAGTACCCGCCAGGAGATCCCATCGACCGCGAGGTGATGCAGCACCAGCAGCAGGCGTCCGTTTCCGTCGACACCCGCGGCCGGTTCGAACCATACGAACCGGGCCAAGGCGCCTCCGGCAGGATCGAGCCGGTCCGCGGCCTCATCGAGAGCCGTGCGTGCGAGTGCGGCGAAGCCCTCGGATGACGGCCTCGCGTCGGCGTCGAACTCCACCCTTGTGATCGCCGGTTCCACCTCCATTCCACCGACCTCGGCGACCACCAGCTTCGGAGCCGCCGCCTCCGCGGCAACAAGATGGGCGCGAAGCATGTCATGGCTGTCGACAACCCGCTGGAGTGTCGCAACGAGCGTGGAGTGATCAATTCCCACCGGCAATGTGAGCATCACCGCCTGCGAGAAGCGATCGCCCATTCCACGCTCGAGAGCCCAATGCATGACCGGGGTCAGCGGCATCTCGCCGACCCCACCTCCGTCGAGCTCCTCGAGCACCGGTGTCATGTCCGCAGACTGTAGAACGGCCACTTCGGCCAATCCGGCAACTGTCTTGCGCTCGAACACATCTCGCGCGGTGATCTGGACACCCGCGGCCTTGACCCGCGAAACGAGCTGGATGGACACGATGCTGTCGCCGCCGAGCGCGAAGAAGGAGTCGGTCACGCCGACCCTCGGCACCCCCAGCACCTCCGCGAACACACCGGCCAGGATCTCTTCGAGCACCGAGGACGGCGCGACATACGATTTGGTCGCGATGGCCGCGAAGTCGGGTTCCGGCAGGGCTGCCCGGTCGAGCTTGCCGTTCACCGTCATCGGTACCGAATCGAGCACCATGACAACGGACGGGACCATGTACTCGGGAAGGGACTCGGCGGCATGTCGCAGCAGCTCGTCGGTGTCGACGGTAAAGCCTTTGACCGGAACGACCGTCGACACCAGGACCGTCGTGCCCGTCGGCCCGGTGCGCCCCTGGGTCACCACGAAATCGATGGTCTTGTGGCTCTGCAGAACTGCGTCGATCTCACCGAGTTCGATCCGGAACCCGCGCACCTTCACCTGGAAGTCACTGCGGCCCAGATACTCCAGGTTCGCTTCCCCTGCGGGATCACTCATCCACCGCACGACGTCACCGGTTCGGTACATCCGGGTCCCGCCATCGCCGAACGGGTTCGCCACGAACCGATCACTGGTCAAACCCGCCCGGCAATGGTATCCACGGGCCATCTGCAGTCCGCTGATGTACAGCTCACCGCTGACCCCGACCGGTACCGGACGTAGGCTCCGGTCGAGAACCATCGCCTCGACACCGCGGATCGGGCCGCCGATGGTCATGGCGTCATCGGGCTGCAACCGCCGCGACATGGTCACCATGATGATGGTCTCGGTCGGGCCGTAGCCGTTGTAGAAGTGCCGGCCCGGCGCCCAATCCCTCATCAGACTCTCGGGCACGGCCTCGCCGCCGACCACCAACTCCCGAAGCGAATCGGCTTCGCCGGCGTTGACGGTGGCCAAAGCAGCCGGCGTGATGATCGCGTGGGTCACCGAGGCCTCGGTGATCACCCGGGTCAACTCGTCGCCGCCGTAAACCCCGGGCGGCACGATCACCAGGGCGGCCCCGGCCGACGCCGCGAACAGCAATTCGAGCATCGCCGCGTCGAAGCTCGGCGACGAGAGATGCAGGACCCGGGCCTGCGAGGTCACCGAGTATCGCTCTCGCAGTTCGGCGGCGAAGTTCGCCATGGCCCGGTGCGTGACCACCACGCCCTTGGGCACTCCGGTCGAGCCCGAGGTGTAGATCATGTACGCCGCATTGTCGATGCGCTGCGGTGACAAGCGAGTCGGGATGCCACCGTCTGTTGCCACCGCTTCGTCCAACACCTGCCGGGTCTCCGAGTCGTCCAGGACCACCCATCGCACCGAATCGGGCAGCTGCGAGCGATGTTCTGCGAGGGTGACGCCGATTGCCGCTCCGGAGTCGGCGATCATGTGCTCGATGCGCTCCCGCGGGTAGGCCGGGTCCACAGGAACAAACGCGGCGCCAGATTTGACCACCGCCCACAGTCCGACCTGTTCGTCGAATGAACGCGGAAGTGCCAGTGGGACGAACTGATCGGCGCGAGCTCCTTCGGAGATCAAGATCTGCGCCAGCGCGCTCGACCGTCGGTCGAGTTCACGGTAGCTGTGGACCTCGTCGTCACAGATCACCGCAGCCGCATTCTCATCGACGCTCGCTGCCGAATGAAGAAGTTCGCCGAGCGTGACCGGAGTCTCACCCGCCCGGCCCACAACCGGACACAATTCCGCGATCTCGGAATCAGAAAGTACGCCGATCCGTCCGACGATGACGTCGGGCTGCGCGACAACCTGATTCAGGATCCGAACGAAGCGCTCGGCGAGTTTCTGGATCGATGCCTGGTCGAAGAGGTCCGTTGCGTAGACAAACAACCCCGCCAGGCCGCCCGCATTCGTCGGGTTCAGCGCCAGCTGCAGATCGAACTTGGCAAACGTGACACCGCTGTCATACTCGGCGATCGACAGATCCGGCGCATCCAGGACCGGGGGTTCGTTGTTCTGCAGGGCCAGCGTGACCTGGAAGATCGGGGTGTATGCGGTGGTGCGCTCTGGCGCAAGCACTTCCACCAACCGCTCGAACGGAACATCAGCATGGGCCAGGGCGCCGAGGTCGGAGTCGGCGGTGGACCGCAACAATTCTGCGAACGTGGCCCCTGGTTTGATCCTGGTGCGCAGCGCGAGGGTGTTGACGAACATGCCGACGAGCCCGTCCAGTTCGCGTTCTCCGCGGCCTTCGATCGGTGTCCCGATGACGATGTCGTCCATCCCGGACAGCACCGAGAGCGTCAGCGCGAACGCCGTGTGGAGCACACTGAACTCCGTGGTGCCGCGCTCCCGCGCCACCGCGGCGATCTGCTGGTGCAGGGCACCGTCGATGGTGAACTCCGTACGACCGCCGAGCATCGAGGGGCGGCCGGGCCGCGGCCGATCGGCCGGAAGCTCGAGTACCGCAGGTATGTCCGCCAGGGCATCGGTCCAATAGGAGATCTGCCGCGAGACCAGCGAGTCCGGATCAGACTCCGACCCGAGCAGTTCATGTTGCCAGAGAGCATAATCGGCGTACTGCACGGGAAGCGGCTCCCACTGCGGGCCGTCATCGTCCGAACACCCCAGGTATGCGGTGACCAGATCCCGCGCCAGCGGCGACATGGACGCACCGTCGGCCGCGATGTGATGCAACACCAGGACCAGCACGTGCGAGGTCGGTCCGAGCCGGAAGATGGCCGGTCGAACCGGAACCTGAGCGGTCACGTCGAAACCCTGAGATGCCAACGCTGCCAACCGGCTCCGCAGTTCTTCCTCGTCGGCGACGTCGATCGGGTCGAGGGCGAGATCGACCTGGGTCGGGTGGAGAACCTGCTGCCACGGTCCGTCTTCACCCGACGGAAAAACAGTGCGCAATGACTCATGGCGCTCGATGACACCCCGGACCGCATTCGCGATGAGGTCGAGATCGACCGTGCCGGTCAACCGCACCGCCAACGGCAGATTGTATGCGGGCGAGGAGGTGTCGAATTGATTGATGAACCACATTCGGGACTGGGCCAGCGACAGCGGCGGATGATCAGGGCGCGCTCGGGGTTCCAGGCGTGGGCGATCGACCGTGCCCGCCGCCGATTCGCCCACGACGGCGAAGCCGGTCACGGTCGGGTTCTTGAACAGCTCGGCCAGCCCGATATCCGAGTTGAGCATGGAATTGACCCGGGCCACGACCCGCGTCGCAGACAGCGAGTTTCCACCGACGTCGAAGAACGAGTCGTCCGCACCCACCCGGTCCACGCCGAGGACTTCCGCGAAGACAGCGGCGACCGCGATCTCCGTTGATGTGCTCGGCTCCCGGTACGGGGTGGTCGATCTCGCGGCGTGCGGCTGCGGCAATGCTTTTCGGTCGAGCTTCCCGTGCGCGGTCAACGGCAGCTCGTCGAGCGCGACGATCGTGGCCGGAATCATGTAGTCCGGCAGGAACTCTGCCAGGTGACTTCGCACAGCGTCGGTGTCTTCGACATCCGAGGTCGGACGGACGACGTAGCCGATCAGTCGCTCGAATCCCGAGTCGTCCGTATTGACCACGACCACGGTTCGGACCGCACCGGTCACCCGGGCGAGTACCGTCTCGACCTCACCCAGTTCGATCCGGAACCCACGCAACTTCACCTGGAAGTCAGTGCGCCCCAGGTACTCGAGATCGCCGTTGGGTCGCCGCCGGGCCTCGTCACCGGTCCGGTACATCACCTCGCCCGCCGGACCCGCCGGATCGGCCACATAGCGTGCGGCGGTCAGGTCCGGGCGGCTGACGTACCCCCGCGTGATCTGCGGACCCGCCAGATAGATCTCGCCTGGAATGCCGGGTGGGACCTCCCGAAGTCGGCGATCGAGCAGGTGAGCACGCAGACCCGCGTACGGGGTGCCGATGGCAACCACCGGTAGCGACAAGTCGTCGTCGGCGCTCGCATACCGGGTGCCCGACACCGTGAACTCTGTTGGGCCATACTCATTGCTCACCGAGGCATCCAGTTTGGCACGAATCTGTCCGAGGAGTTGCGACGTCAATTGCTCTCCGCCGCTGAGAATCTCGCGGAGGGATTGCCCCTCCCCCGGTTGCAGTGCGTCAACAAACACCGCCAGCATGGACGGCACGAAGTGCATCACTGTCACGCCGTGACGATCGACCGCGGCGGCGAGGTATCTCGGGTCCCGCTGCCCGTCGGCGGTGGCGATTGCCAGCCGCGCTCCGCTGACCAATGGCCACCACAGTTCACGCACCGCGGCGTCGAACGTCACCGGGGTCTTCTGCAACATGCAATCGGACGGTCCGACACCGTAGACCTGCTGCCGCCGAGACAAGAACTCCCCGACCGAACGGTGTGACACCACAACACCTTTGGGACGACCAGTCGACCCGGAGGTGAAGATCACGTACGCCGGATTGTCCGCCCGCAGCGGCGCTCGGCGCTCGGAGTCGGCGATCGGGCCGTCGTCGTGAGCCGACAGATCCAGCAGATCCGGATCGACGACAGTCACTCCGGCAGGAACCGTCAGACCGTCAACATCCCGGGCGACCACGCAGAGCGGGGCAACCGACGAGATGACCTCCGCAACTCGCGCCGCGGGATGATCCGGGTCGACCGGCACGTAGGCGCCACCGGCCTTCACGATCGCGTAGATCGCCACCATCATGTCCAGTGACCGTCGAACGCCCATCACCACCGGGATTTCGGGGCCGACACCGATCCCGATGAGGTGGCGTGCCAGCCGGTTGACCCGCCGATCGAACTCGCCATACGTCCACGTTGTCTCTTCGCAGATGAGCGCCACCGCATCAGGTGTGGCCCCCACCTGAGTGTCGAACAGATCGGGCAGGGTCGCGGTCGTGGTCGCGGCGGACTCCGCCTCGACCACCGCCTGCACCTCCCCGACGGCCCTCGTCAAGGCACCGCCCGCAGCGGCAATCGTCGGGGACAAGCCGGAGATGGCGACGGACAACACCTCGGTCGGGCCCATTCCACGATCCGCCAACGGTGCGGCCAGCAAACCCAGGCGCGTGTCGAGTTCTACCCAGGTGACCCCGACCCCTTCGTGTTCGTACGCAACGGCTCCGGGATCACGCGTTGTGAGTCGACTGATCGCATCGAGCAACTGCGCGAACGACAATTTGACCTCCTGGTGGAACTCGATGATTGCGGTCTCGGATGCGCATTGCCCTGTTTTTGTATGTGATCGGTCAGGCGATTCGGGCAGGGTTCGACGACATCCTTGCCACCGTCTGCGCTGCCAGCGAGACGTCTGCAACGAGGGTGTCCACGATCTCCTCGAGATTGGGTCCGGTGCCTGGTAGGAGCAGATCCGGCGCCAGTCCGGACAACGCCGTCATCACCACTGCATCGATGCCGATTCCGCTGGGGGCCAGCGATTCCTGCAGGATCGACAGCCGGTCATGCAGATCCCGGAACGTCACCTCGGTCGCCCCTGATCGCAAGGCAGGCCGGTCAGGATCCTCGCCGGCGACCAGCGCCACCATCCCCGGCAGGTCGGCCACCGTCGTCGGCTCCACCAACGAATCACGCAAACTCTCGGGTTGTGCTGCGGCAGACCAGATGTCGATGTCTCCCACCACGGCACGCGGATCGGTGGCGACCGCGTCGAGAATCCGGATCAATTGGTCTGCGAATCGCGCGATCGTGCTCCGATCGAACAAGTCGGTCGCGTACACGAACGACGCGTTCAGCGGACCGACAACACTGCCGTCCTCACGGTTGTCCGCGAAGGTCAACTTCAGGTCCATTTTCGCGGGCACGACTCCCCAGTCGTATTCACCGACGGTCAGTCCGGGCAGGAGCAGCCCCGACACGGCTGGATTCTCCATCGCGAGCATCACCTGCGCAAGCGGCGAGAAGGCCTCACTGCGAACCGGTTTGAGCTGGTCGACCACCGAGTCGAACGGCACGTCGGCATGGGCGTAGGCCTCGAGGTCGGTCTTCTGGGCACCGTGCAGCAGATCGATGAACTCGGCGCCGGGATCGACTTCGACCCGCAGGACCACGGTGTTGACGAACATTCCGATGAGATCGTCGAGAGCCTCTTCACCACGCCCCGCGACCGGCGTTGCGATGGCGATGTCATCGCGTCCGCTCAATCGCGACAACAGGGCGGAGAACGCGGCGTGCATGACCATGAACAGTGTGGCTCCATGACCGGCCGCAATGCGATTGAGCCTGGAGACCAACTGTTCGCCGATCTCGAAGTCCACCCGCGCGCCGCGCATCGACTGTTGCGGCGGACGCGGACGGTCGGCGGGCAGTTCGAGGAGTTCGGGCATGCCGTGCAACGCGCGTTCCCAGTACGACAGCTCGCGTCCGGCGACCGTGGCCGGATTGTCGGCGTCACCGAGCAGATCCCGCTTCCACAGCGTGTAGTCGGCGTACTGCACCGCGAGCGGTTGCCAGGCCGGCGCCTCGCCGCGCGAGCGAGCGACATACGCGACCATCAGGTCCCGTGCGAGTGGACCCATCGACTCACCGTCGGCACTGATGTGATGTGCCACAACCGCCAGCACGTGATGATCATCGGACACCCGGAGAAGTCGCATCCGCAGTGGGGGTGCGGCCGTCACATCGAATCCCTGTGCAGCAAAGGCGATGAGCTCGGCATCGAGACGTTCGACGTCGACCGGGACCGGATCGAGGGAGACCACGAACTCCGACGGCGCCAGGACAACCTGGCCCGGGACCCCATCACGCTCCGGGTAGTGGGTGCGCAACGATTCGTGACGGCCGATCACATCGCGGGCCGCGTGTTCCAGCGCTTCGACATCCAGTTGCCCCTGCAACCTCAGCGCGCCGGCGATGTTGTATGCAGGCGAACTCTTATCGAGGCGGTTGATGAGCCAGATACGTTGTTGCGCAAGTGACAACGGCAAGAACTCGGGACGCGGCATCGCTGTCAGCTCCGGACGGGAACCAACATCCGGCGCCGCTGCGAGACGGGCGGCGAGCGCTGCGGGTGACGGCGCCTCGAAGAGGTCGCGTACCCCGAGCTGCCGACCGGTGGCCGCGGTGACACGGGCGACCGCGCGTGTCGCCGACAAGGAATCGCCGCCGAGACGGAAGAACGACTCGACTGCGGACACCCGCTCGATCGACAGGACGTCGGCGAACACCCCGGCTATCGCGATCTCCTCCGGTGTGGTCGGGGCGACGTATATCGCCTCCGCGGAATCGCCGAAGTCGGGTTCGGGCAATGCCGCGCGATCCACCTTGCCGTTGACCGTCAGTGGGACCGCGTCGAGCACCATAATGCTCGACGGCACCATGTGAGCCGGAAGTGTCTGTGCGACAAATGTTGTCAGTTCACCGGTGGTCACGCACGCCCCCGGAACGAGAACCATGTACGAGACAAGGGCCGTGGTCCCCGACGGGCCGCGGCGCCCGACCGTGGTCGCGAAGTCGACTGATTCGTGGGCTGCCAGCGCCACGTCGACCTCGCCGAGCTCGATGCGAAATCCACGCACCTTGACCTGAAAATCGCTGCGTCCGACGTATTCGATCTGCAGGCGCGGAGCTTCTCCGGCGCCGGCACGATCAACCCACCGCACCACATCACCGGTGCGGTACATCCGGCCACCGGGGTTGTTCGGATCGGCGACGAACCGTCCCGCGGTCAGACCGGGTTTACCGTGGTATCCACGCGCCAAACCCGCACCGGCTACGTACAATTCGCCTTCGGCGCCCACCGGTACCGGCCGCAGCCAGCTGTCGAGCACCACCTCGGCGACACCCCCGATCGGACCGCCGACGGTGACCGGCGAATCGTCCACCGTCAGCTGCTCGCTGACATTGGTGGCCACTGTTGCCTCGGTGGGTCCGTATGCGTTGAACATTGCCCGTCCCACGCCCCAACGGGCCACCAGATCGGCGCCGCATGCGTCGCCGCCGACGATCACCGTGCGCAGCTGTGGCAAACCTTCGGGATCAACCGTGGCCAGGGCGGCAGGTGTGACAAAGGCGTGCGTGATCTCCTCACCGGCCAGGAGCTGATGCAGTTCTTCACCGCCGTAGACGGTCTGGTCGGCGATCACCATCGTCGACGATGCCGCGGTCGCGAGGAACAATTCCAGAATCGAGGCGTCGAAACTCGGAGACGAGAAGTGCAGGGTGCGTGATCGCGCGGTCAGCCCGTAACGCACGCGTTGGTCATTGACGAAATTCGTCAGACCGGCATGCGTCACCACCACGCCCTTGGGCACACCGGTCGAGCCCGAGGTGTAGATCATGTAGGCCGCCTGATGCGGCAGAACCGGTCGACGGCTGATCGGCCCGATCTGGGACGTGCGGGGCATCGCACACCGCTCGCGGAGTGCCGGGCGGTCGAGTTCCAGCCACGTCACATTCTCCGGAAGCGCTGCGACATGGGCGGAGGTCGTCAGCCCGATCGTCGCGCCGGAGTCGGTGATCATGTGTGCCACGCGATCGGCCGGGTAGCCCGGATCGACGGGTACGAAGGCCGCGCCCGCCTTGGCGACCGCCCACTGGGCGACCTGCGATTGCACCGAACGGCCTATGGCGACTGCGACGAAGTCGTCGGGTTTGACTCCTTCGCTGCGCAACACCCGCGCCAGCGAACTGGACAGCTGATCGAGCTCTCGGTAGCTGACGATCCGGTCGGCAGCCACGAGGGCAATGGCATCCGGGGCGTTCCGGGCCGCGGTCCTGAGTAGGTCCGGCAAGGTCGTGACCGGTTCAGCAGCACTTCCGCGCACCGGCATCAGAAGCCGCCGTTCCGCTTCGCCGATCACCGGGAGCTGCGCGATCCGGCGCTCGTGGTCCTCGGTGAACCCCTTGATCACCGACAGCATCCGGTCGGCGAGGTCCGCAACGACCGCGGCATCCAGCCCGGACGACAGATACTTGAACTTGATCTCGAGCCGCTCGCCCGGCATGCCCACCACCGAGAGTGGGTAGTGCGAACCGTCCCGCACGCCCACGCCCCGCAGCTGCATGCCCGCGATGTCGGTGTCCTCGGACAACCCCTGCTTGTCGATCGGATACGACTCGAGCACCAGCAGTGAATCGAACAGGTTTCCGCCGCCCGAAGTGGCCATGACCTCGTTGAGGGCAAGGTGCTGGTGGTCCAGCATTTCGGTCTGCTCGCGCTGCAGCCTGGTCAGGAAGGCCGCTACGGACTCGTCTGGTTCCAGCCGGACCCTGACCGGCACGGTGTTGATGAACAGGCCGACCATCGTCTCGACCCCGCTCAGCTCCGCGGGCCTGCCGGACACGGTCGACCCGAACACCACATCCGACCGACCGGTCTTCGACGCCAGCACCATTGCCCAGGCCGCCTGCAGAACCGTGTTGGCGGTGATGTCGAGCGCCCGCGTCATCGAGCGCAGCGCCCCGTCCAATTCGGGGTCCAGCGTTCGGGTCATGTCGATCGGCACGTCGGAGCCGTCCGGTTCGAAGCGCTCGACGAGCATCGTCGGTTCGGAGCCCTGCAGCGCCTCCGCCCATCGGTGCGTGGCCTCTTCCTTGTCGCGCGTCTGCAACCAGCCGAGGAAATCGCCGTAGGAGCGGACTCGTGGCAGCGCATCCGCCGAACCGATCGCGTACATCGTGAGCAGATCGCGGATCAGCAGGGGTGTCGACCACCCGTCGGCAATCACGTGATGATTGGTGATCGCCAGGACCCAGTGGCCCTCGTCTTGCCGGATCAGGTGCATCCGGGTCAGAGGAGCGGACGCGAGATCGAACCTCTCGGCGCGTTCGGTATCGAGCAACCCCTCGCGTGCTGCGGCACGATCCGCCGGAGCGAGGGTACTGAGATCAGTGAAGCGCCAAGGCAATTCGACCTCGCGGCGCACCAATTGGATGACCTCTCCGGTGCCGGCATCCTGGGTGATCGCCGTACGCAACACGTCATGTCGCGCCAGCAGGCCCTCACCGGCGGCCCGCATCCGATCCGGATCGACGATGCCCTCGAGTTCGAGCACCATCTGTGCCGTGTACATGTCGCCGCCGTCTGCCAACAGGGAGTGGAAGTACATCCCCTGCTGTAGCGGCGACAGCGGCCAGACATCGGTCAATCCCGGGTAGTGGTCCTCCAGTGCGCCGATCTGGCGTTGGTCCAACTCGACCAGCGGCAGGTCGGACGGCGTGAGTCCACCACTTCCGGTATCGCCTGCGTGGTGCGATAGCGCGGTCATCGCCTCGACCCACAGCGCGCCGATCTCCAGTGCATCTGATTCGGACAGGACTCCGGTGGCATAGGTGAGCGAAGCCACCAGTCGTGCGGCGGCTCCATCACCCTCCACACCGGCGTTGATCTCCAGCGGAGCCGTCAATGGCGCGTCCGGATCCACGGTCGCCATGAACCCGCAGATCCCCACGCTTTCCTCCGGCATCCAGGCCACGGCACCAGAGTCCGTTCCGGCGCCGCCGACCGCTCGGCGGCCGAGGTAGTTGAAGATCAGGTGTGGCTCGGCGCCACCCGACAACTGTTGGCGCCCATCGGCATCGAGGTAGCGCAAGATACCGTAACCGACACCGCCATCCGGGATCTCGAGTAGTTGTTCTTTCACCGCCTTGATCGCACGAGCAGCATCGGGGCCGCCGCGCAGTGCGTCGTCGAGGTCGGTGGCCGAGGGCAAGGTCAGCTGAACAGGGAACAAGCTGGTGAACCAGCCGACCGTGCGCGAGAGGTCGGCGCCTGCGACTATGTCGTCGTCGCGACCGTGTCCTTCGAGAGCGACCAGGACCGAGTCCGAATCGTCGCCGCGCAACTGTCGCCAGCGGCTGACCGCGAGCAGCAACGCCGTCAGCAATCCGTCGTTGACACCACCTCGGAACGCAGCGGGCAGGCGGGTGAGCATCGCTCCGGTGACATCCGCGGGAACCGTCACCTTGACTGTCGCCGCTGTCGCCGCTTTGTCGACGTCGGAGTTCAGCGGCCGCGATCCCAACGGCTCCTGCGGCGAGTGGACTGTTCGAAGCCACAGTGGCATTTCGTCTCGGCGGCTTGCGGCCGCCGCGATCTCTGTGGTCGCGTGCGACCATCTGCGCAGCGATGTCCCCACCGGTTCGAGCGAAACCGGAAGCCCGGCAGCACTTTGCGACCAGGCAATCGCCAGATCTGGCAGCAGCACCCGCCACGAAACGCCATCCACCACAAGGTGATGTGCAACGAGGAGCAGCAGACCGCCGGTACCACTCGAGTCCGGCAGATGTACTGCCTGGAACATCACTCCCCGGCCCGGATCCAGCCGTTTTGCGGCCAGTTCGAGCTCGGCTGCGATGAGAACGCCGGAGGTGGTGTGGTCATCTACGACGGCGCTCAGTACATCGCGTGCATCAACTGCGCCTCGCTCGCGGACGTGCATCCGCAATTGATCATCGACGTCGATCAGGCGCGAACGAATTGCGTCATGATGATCGATGATCGCCTGCAACGCCGGTTCCAGGCTTTCGGTGCGCAGGTCTTCGGGCAATCTGATCGCCGTCGCCTGAGACAGGCGCGTCCAGTGCTGCTGCTCGATCATCCAGTGTCCGATGGGAAGCAGCGGCAAATCGCCGCCGCCACCGCCCGGTAGTTCTTCGAGCACCTCCACCACATAGTCCGTCGCTGCTCGCTGGGCGATCAGATCTGCCAGTCCGGCAACAGTTTTGCAATCGAAGACGTCACGGGTGGTGAGGGCGATGCCGGCCTCCCGCGCTTGAGAGACCAGCTGGATCGACATGATGCTGTCGCCACCGAGGACAAAGAAGCTGTCAGCCGTACTGACTCGCGCCAACCCGAGCACCTCACCGAAAACGCCTGCGATGGTCTCTTCGAGCTGCGTGGACGGGGCAACGAAGGTGGTCGAGCGAACACCGAAGTCGGGCTCCGGCAATACCTTTCGATCGACTTTCCCATTGCCGCTGAGCGGCATCACATCGAGCACCACCACCGCTGCCGGAACCATGTAGCTGGGCAGGGTCTCGGCCAGGTATTCGATCACCGCCCACCGATCGGGGTCGGTGCCCTCGGTGGCCACCACGTAACCGATCAATCGGGTGCTCGGGCCACTCGTGTCGATGGTCACCACCGCTTGCGCCACATCGTGGTGTGAAAGCAATGCGGACTCGATGTCGCCAAGCTCGATCCGCAAACCGCGGATCTTGACCTGGTGGTCGGCACGACCGAGATACCGCAGCTCGCCCTGCCGATCCCAGCTGACAACATCGCCGGTTCGATACATGCGCTCGCCGGATCCGTAGGGGTTGGCGACGAAGCTCGCGGCCGTCGCCCCGAATCGATTCGCGTATCCCCGTCCCACGCCGACACCGGCGAGGTAGAGCTCGCCTGCCACCCCTTGCGGTACCGGGCGCAGTCGTGAATCCAGCACATAGAGCGAGATGTTGTCGATGGGACCACCGATCGGCACCGCTCTGGCGGCATAGGCATCCGGTGCAGAGTCCATCTGGTGGAACGTGACCACGTCCGAGAATTCCGTCGGTCCGTAGCTGTTATAGATCGCCGTGCCTGCTGCCAGATGCTCACGCACCTGGTCCGGTCTCACCGGCTCGCCACCGAGTACCAGCGACCTCACCGACGTGGTCATCCTCGACGGATCGTGTTCGGAGAGAACAGCGAACGCGCTCGGCGCCATGTTCAACACGTCATCGGCACCACCACCGATACGGGCCGAGATGTCGTCCGGATCGAATCCGTCATTCGCCAGACTGATCGTCGCGCCGTCTGCCAGCGCCGCCCAGATGTTCTTCTGGGTGAGGTCGAAGGTCGGCGACGAGGCAACCAGCACACCGTCGCCGTCACCGAGTGACATCGTCCGCCGGTACCAGCCGAGCGTGTTGGCAACCCCGGTCATCGGCACCAGTACCGGCTTGGGGCGCCCGGTGGAGCCCGACGTCGAGATGACGTACGCCAGGCGCGCGCCGGCGCCGGCCTCCGCCCACCGGTCCGATGGCGTTGCGGGGTCACGCCGGGCGATGCTCGCAGCACACTGCGGGTCGTCCAGCACGATGATGTGGCTGTTCGCGGCGGCAGGTGCTGCCGCGTCCTTCCACGACGCGGTGGTGACCACAACCCTGCTGTCGCAATCGTCGAGAATCGCCGAGACCCGGTTGCGCGGGACATCGGGGTCGATGGGTGCGTAGGCGGCGCCGGCTTTCCACGCGGCCAACATCGACACGACCCAGTCCGTACCACGCGGCAAGATCAGGCCGACGACATCGTCGGGCCCGATTCCACGCGAGATCAATTCGTTGGCGAGCCTGTTCGCACGTTCATCGAGCTCGGCGCGCGACAGGCCGGCTCCGGCACCAACCACGGCGACTCGGTCCGGTCCGGCGCAGACCTGCTGATTCCACAGTCTCAGCGGACTCGGATCGACCACGACGGGTACGCCTGTGCCGGACTCCAGGATCCGCCCGGTCTCGGCCTCGTCGAGCAGCTCGAGATCGCTGACCGCGGCATCGTCCCCCGCTTCGAGGTACCTGTGCAGGAAAGCCAGGAAACGCCTGTGGTGATCGGCCAGTTCATCAGCGTCGTAGAGATTCGGGTTCGCCTCGAAATCGATTCGCAGATTATCCGATTCGCCCGTATAGATGTTCAGCGACAGATCCAGAACCGGGCCGGTACTGAGTACCTGAGTGGTACCGGTCGCCGTTCCCAGCTCCACAGTCGGCGAGAACATCATGATGTTGACCGCCGGGCCGAAACGTCCGTGTTCACCGGCGATACCGATGTCCCGACGCATGTCCTCGTGCCGATACAGCTGGTGACGCAGCGCGCCGGTCAGCTCGGTCTGTGCCGCCTTTCGCAACTCGCCGACCGAACGATCGAGCGCCACCCCGAGGCGGAGCGGGACAATGTTGGAAACCATACCGCCGCAACGCCGTAGCGCCGCGGTGTGGCGGGCCGAGACCGGGAGACTGAGGACGACGTCGTCCGCTCCGCACATCCGGGACAGGTACCCGGCGAACGCTGCGACGACCACTGGTGCCGCACCGCCCACCGACTCGGCCGAGCGCGAGAGCAGCTGCGCGGTCTCGGTGTCCAATTCCGTGGACGCCACGAGCGAATAGGCGCCGGGGGCGGCGACCTTCGGACTGAGCGATAGCGCGGCCGAGAGCCCGGCCGTGCGCTCCGACCAGTACTCACGATCCATTGCGAACCGCGTCGATTCCCGATATTTCTGCTCATTGGCAACGATCTGCGGAAGATCGGGCGCCTTGCCCGGTGACGGGTTCCGCCCCTCCGCCATTGCGCTGTATACGTCGGCGACCTGGCGTAAACCGGTCATCGCGGAGAATCCATCCGCGGCGATGTGGTGACTGCGCATGTACCAGAAGAACCTGTCGGTGCCGATCTTCAAGAGCGCGGAGACTGCGAGGCGGTCGGTGAACAGAGCGACCGGACGACCATAGTCGGCACGCATCCATGCCATGGCCGCCGCACGGGGATCGGGCTCTCCGACGAAGTCCACGAATTCGATCGTGTCGTCGAAGCGGCGGTCCACCACCTGCATCGGAAGGCCATCGGTTTCGATGAGTTTGAGATATCCCGAAGCTGTCTCGTGAGCAACGGCGCGGGTTGCCTCCGTCAGCAGTCCCAGATCGACCGGACCTGACAGATCAACAAAAAGCGCAATGTTGATAGGGGTGTCCCCCAGAGCGTGCTGGGCGAACCATATTCCGCGTTGCGCTGCAGAAATTGGAAACGCACTGTCGCGAAGATCGCGCTGTGAACCCGTAACTGCATCAGTCACACCCACCGCTGCTCCGATCCCGGACCAGATGTCCATGACGTCATCGCAGAACACTCCCCCGATCTTTTCCGACAAAACTCACGAGAATGAAATGGTATCCAAACCCACTGGCCCATCTGGCCGGTTGCAGGCGCGTTAGGTTGAAGGGACGACAATTCATTCTCCGGATCACCAAAGAATGCTTCTTGCAATATCTCCCCGGATCCCCCAGGCGTTACACACCTATTCGGCGACATGACCGAACAGCTTCATAATGCCCTTATCGGACCGGAGCCCGAAATGGTTACGACACTCGCGAGATCTCATCGCCCAACCTCCGTCCCCTGCGGGGCAACAGTCAGTCAATCGACTGATTTGCCCATCGATCCGGTGGATATCACGACCGATCACGAACTCGCCGAATCCGCCG
Source organism: Williamsia sp. Y853 (assembly GCF_056786495.1). NCBI lineage: Bacteria > Bacillati > Actinomycetota > Actinomycetes > Mycobacteriales > Nocardiaceae > Williamsia > Williamsia sp. Y853. The sequence continues at coordinate 1,955,446 of NZ_JBXCJC010000001.1, read as the reverse complement.
TGCCAGACGTTCGCAGCCGTGCCCGGTTTCGAGTTGGTGCTCGTATCTTTGGGCAGTCGGCGGCGAATACAGTAACGGTATCGCCGCAGGTCGCCGCGAACACGAGTAGCCGGGTACCCGAAAATCTCAGTCCCTCAACACCGCCATGCGAGTAGGACTTTCACGCGGCCAGTACGTGCGCGGACCCCCAGACGCTTGCCACCCCGACCCGAATCCGGACAGTGGCTTGAAGCGGACATTTCGAACGAATCCTCCGAATCCGGCACCACCCGAAATTCCTGCACTAACCTTGGTGACCGTATGTGGACGTGGAAATAAATCACCACGCCTGGGTATTTCTTTGCTTCTTTCCACTACGATCAAGTCCCGTCCGCCGCGTCGCCGCGTGGGCGAAATCTTAGGCCATCGGACGCGCACCGATTCGGTGGCGGCGTGAGCGATTTCGTTCTTTTCGCCACCCTGGGCGCCCTATTTTTTGCATAGAAGACACTGCGGGCGCAAGATAAAACTTACCTAAAGCAATTAAAAGCTCTGCTAAGCATTAGTTGTAACGGCGACACCTCCGGCACGATGAATAGGACAGCTGACCGGCATGGTATTTGTGGAATCAAAGAGGGTGGGCCGCAAGCATGGCAGAACCGACCTGGCGATGACTGTCGGCGACGAAGAAGCCCCGACAGCTCGTGCGACGCAAACTAGAACGGACTGGACAATGCAGGTGCAGGCGCAACCTGATACGGCCGACTCGGAAGTCGGCCCACAGACCAACGTGACAGGCGCGCGTCATCGGGCGCCGGAATCGCATCCGGGTCCACCGACACCGACCGAGGGCACACAGGTCGGTGAAACCCAGGTCGGTGAAACACAGGCCCCTCACTCGCAGGACGGCGGAATCGGGCACCCTGTCGATCACACCGGTACGGACAGCGGATCTGGTGACCGGTCAGAAGCACCAACACCGACACCAACACCGGCACCAACCCTTGCCGACGACGATGCGGTCGTGGTCGACGGACTGGTCAAACGGTTCGGCGACTTCACGGCTGTCGACGGCATCAGTTTTCGGGTCGCGCGCGGTCAGGTCCTCGGGCTCCTCGGCCCGAATGGCGCGGGCAAGACCACCATGGTCAACATGTTGTGCACACTCTTGCGTCCCGACGACGGTCAAGCGTTCGTTGCCGGCCACGACATCGCCAAAGACCGTGCAGCCGTTCGCAAATCGATCATGCTGACCGGTCAGTTCGCAGCCTTGGACGAATCCTTGTCCGGCCGTGAGAATCTCGTCCTGTTCGGCAGGCTGATGGGCCTACCCAAAAAGGCTGCGACCCGGCGGGCCGACGAATTGCTGGTCGCATTCGACTTGGAGGTCGCCGGCTCCCGGCGCGTCGGTAAGTTCTCCGGTGGAATGCGCCGCCGAATCGATATCGCCTGCGGCCTGGTGGTTCGACCGGAGGTGGTGTTCCTCGATGAGCCGACCACCGGGCTCGACCCCCGGAGCCGACAGGAGGTCTGGAAGATCGTCAATGCCCTGCGAGAACAAGGCATCACCACCGTTCTGACCACCCAGTATCTCGAGGAAGCAGATCTGCTGAGCGACAACATCATTGTCATCGACAAAGGCAAAGTGATCGCCGAGGGTACAGCCGCCGAACTGAAGGAACAGGTCGCCGGAACATTCTGCGAGATCCTCCCGGAGCTGCCCGCCGATCTACCGCGCATCCGCGAGTTGCTCACCGGCCTCGTGGCAGATGATGCGATCCGGGCCGACGCGGCCGGGAGCTCGCTTATCGTGCCGGCGCCCCAGGGTGCAGCAACGCTCGTCGAAATCGTCCGCCGCACCGACGAAGCCAACATCACGTTGACCGACATCGGTCTACGCCGACCCTCTCTCGACGACGTGTTCCTGACGCTGACCGAACACTCGCACGTTCAGCAGGGTGACAAACCGTGAGTACCGTCATCAATCCCGGCACCCTCGATTCGGCGCGCCCACAGATACAACCGATCAGCCAATGGCTCGCGCTGAATCGGAGGTTCCTGACCACGATGTGGCGCCACGGCGAGTTCGCGCTGTGCGTCCTGGCCCCGATACTCCTGACGCTCTGCTTCTTTGTGCCCCTCAACAAGGTCATGGGCCTGTACGCGGGCATCGACTACGCCCAGTTCCTCATGCCCATCATCTGTCTGCAGTCGACGAGCTTCGTGGCAACCTCTGCGGCGATGCGTTCGGCCAACGACCTCACGATCGGTGTGACCACCCGTCTGCGAACGGTGCCCATCAACCCGATGGTCTCGCCGCTCTCACGGCTCGGCGCGAACACCGTTCTGCTTGTCGTCTCCCTGACGTCGGCGATGATCTCGGGGCTGGTCATCGGGTGGCGGGCACACCACGGGCCGTGGTACCTGCTCGGATTCCTTGCGGTCGCTTTTGTGGTCGGTGTGGTCTTCGCCTTCGGGGCCGACGTGATCGGAACGCTGGCGGGCAACCCGGAATCAACGAGCCAAGCGATGACACTGCCCACGCTCATCCTCGGCATGTTGTCGACCGGGTTCGTTCCCGAGTCCCAGTTCCCGGAATGGATACAACCATTCGCCCGCAATCAGCCCGTCTCTCAATTCGCCGCTCTGATGCGACAATTCGACGAGGGTGCGGTGACAACCGGACAGGTGATCCCAGCGGTGTGCTGGGCTGCCGGGCTGATCGCACTCGCAGTCGCCGGGATCGTACTGGCAGCCTTCCGGACCTCACGCGCATGACAACAACCGAGAATTCGATGTCGGAGTCGACGACCCCACGGCATCGGGCCGCCAGTACAGATCAACAGGATCATTGGTGGCGGGCCCATCTGGACCCGGAGCGCGCGCGAACAAGGCGGGCGGTCGACAGGGACGAAGATGAGACGATCAACTTTCCGGGGACCGGGTCGCTGCGCAATGCGGTGGGGCCCTGGGTTAGCGCACGACCGGGCGATGCCGACGGGACCGGTGTCGTGACATCCGAATCCCTCGAGGATGCCGACCGGCCGCAGTATTCACCGGCCGGAGATCGGACCGACGAGCGGTTGGTGGCACTGGCAACCGCATTCCCCGCCGACACCCATGCGCAAGAGACCGGTCTTCGGGCCTACCTACTGCACACCGCGATCCTCTCGTCCCGGCAACTCACGGTGTGGACCCGTGACAAGAAGGTCCTCATCCAGAGCATCGTCTTCCCCGCACTGAGCATGATCATGTTCAAAGTGGTACTCGGCGACGCGATCACGGCTGCCACAGGTATCAACAGCGCATACGGCACCGTCCCCCTCGTGGTCCTTGTCGGTGCGATGTTCGGGTCGCTCATCGCCGGCATCAGACTTCGGCGTGAGCAACGCACGGGACTGCTGACCCGCCTCTACGTCCTGCCGGTTCACAAGGGAGCCGACCTGAGCGCGCGTCTCATCTCAGAACTGGCCCGGATCCTAGTCGCCACAATCGCTCTGACCACGTTCGGCATGCTGATCGGGTGGCGGTTCGACCAGGGACTGCTGCCCGCATTGGGGATCTTTCTCGTGCCACTGCTCTTCGGTGCCGCATTTTCGACAGTCATGCTGACGGTCGCGATGTCGTCGACCAACCTGCCACTGGTACAACTCATGTCGCTGTTCTCGAGCCTGCTGATGTTCTTCAATTCCGGTTTCGCACCGGTGTACGCCTACCCCGCGTGGATACAGCCGATCGTGCGCGAGCAACCGATGACGTGTGCGATCGACAGTATGCGTGCGCTCGCCCTCGGTGGTCCGGTGGCCGAGAGTTTGACCAAGACCATCCTGTGGGCAGTTCTCGTCATTGCGATCTTCTTCTATCCGGCTGTCCGTGGATTCCGCAGGGCTGCAGCCACCCGCGCCTGACGGCTAGGCCGTCATATCGAGCGCTGCAATGACTTTCGTCGGCTCGATCCAGACCACCAGTTCACCGGGAACGCCGTTGCGGTCGCCGAATTCTTTTCCGCGATCGGCGCCCATATAGCGCGCCCCGCAAGCCGTTGCGATTCGATGTACGTCGGCCAGATCATCGCTGACATGGGCGATGCCCTGCACCTGGACAAAGGCGTAGGGCGGTTCTTGTAGGTCGACGCACATCACAACCCGATCGTCGCGGACAAGTGCCTTACCTTTTGCCGTACCCGCTCCGGTGTTGAACGCGAACCGGTCACCGTCGACCACGAACCAGACCGGGGCCACCAGCGGTCTGCCATCCGATGCGGTGAAACCGAGGTGACCGGTCTTCGTTCCATCCTCGAGGAACGCCCGGATCGCGGGATCAGAAAGTGAGGTCATCGCTTCACGATACCCACGATTCCACTTCTGATCTCAAATATTCTGTGGACTCAGGCAATCTGGTCTGCGATGTGCGAGGCCACCATCATCACCGTTGCATGCGGACCACTCGACCCCGCGGTCGGCAGAATCGATGCATCGAGGACCCGCAATCCGGGGACCGCGGTCACCGCGCCGTGCCAATCGGTGTCGACACCCATCGGAAGTGTCCCCCACGCATGTTGGGACGTGCGGATCACCGGGTCGGCCACCGCACCACCCCGGCTCCGATCGGCCAGGCCGGCAAAGCGCGGGCCATCGAGCATCTCGCGGACGCGCTCGGCCCATACCTCGAGCTTCTCGACGTCGGATCGGCTCACCTCACCGAGATCGACAACCAGACCACTCGTCAGGTCCCACTCGATCGATCCGGGGTTCTCGGGATGCATCAGGGCAACCCCCATCGCCGGACCAGAGGCCGGGACCCCGGTGATGAAGTCCGCGAAATCTCCGTTGTAGCAGCGCACTTCGATTCCGTCGTCGGTATGCAACACCGATTGCAACAACGCGCGCGCCACACCCACCGCCGGATCGGCCGGTGTGAACCGGACAAGCATCTCGCGATGCTCCCAGACGCCGGCGTTCTGCGTGCCGAGGATCCCGGACCGGGCCAGGAGCGCAGCGGTGCCCAATGTTCCCGCGCACAGGATCACCTCGTCGGCAGCGATGACCTGCTCCCCGACCACGACCGCGGTGACGCGGTCGCCGCAGCGCCGCAATCGCGTCACCTCGGCGTCGGTGACCAACTGCAGATTGGAGCGGCCCTCGATACGCGGCGCGATCGATTCCGCCGCGGTCCACCGCAGACCGCCGTCGCGGTTCGATCGCACCCGGACCACACCCACATCCGGCCACGGCGATACAACGTCACCGAAACCCTCGTCATGCCAATGACTTTCAAATGCTTGCGCATAGTCGTGCAACTCGTCGTCACCAAAGGCCGACACATGCATGCTGCCGCCCCCGGGACTGCCTCCGTCGAGCCGGTCATAGGTCGCGGAGATCCCGGATCGCTGCCATGGCCAGTCGGCGAAATCGGATTCGTGCCAGCGCATGAAGTAGCCACCGTTGACCGCCGACGAACCACCCAGACCCCGTCCTCGTGGCAGATCAAAACCCTGGCGGCTCGGAAAGTGGACCACGCGCCCCGAACCGGCCTCCACCGGCAGTCGATCCAGCCTCAACGAGGCCGCCTCCGGCATTCCGGGACCGGCCTCCAGCCACAGCACCGTGCGCTCGGGGTCGCGCGAAAGACGTTCGGCCACCAAACATCCGCTGCTACCGGCACCGACAACGATCACGTCCGCACCGTTCGGGGTCAACCGGGATCGCCCCGGCTCAACCGAACTCACCCGGCGGCGGCGGGCACGTCCGGTGAACGCGGCCTGGCGTTGGCCGAGTTACCGATCTGCGGGTACAGCGCTTCCATACTGCGCCCGGTCAATGCACCCTGCCAGAGCCCGGTCCCGTAGGCGAGGTCGTCGAGACGCTTGAGGACCATGAACCGCCACCAGCCGACCCTGGCGCCGGGGGTGGGGTTGACCAATTCCAGCCGCACCCACTCGTATGCAGCCTCACCCACTGCAACCGCGAGGAGCAGTGTCCGGAATCGCTTGGACACCAGTGCAAGCAGGAATGACAGCGGCCAGTAGTGCCGGCACATCGCCGACGCCGACTGCAACAATCCGAATCCCACCGATTGGGCGGTCAGCTTGGCCGCCATCCGGGCCGCATCCGGCATCGACGACACCCTGCGATGAAGACGCCCGCCCAGTACACCGAACACAACCAATGCCACCAGGACACCCCAGCCGGTACCGGTCACCAGTGCAGCCATCGCTGCCGCCATCGGGACGGTCAAGGCCAGCGGTGCGGCCATGCCGGGGTGGCGACCGGACAGCAGCGCTGCCCCGGTTCCGTAATATCGTTTGCGATCCAGACTCTTCGACAGCCGCTGCCGATGATCGTGGGCCACCGTGGCCACCGGGTCGTACCGCAGCGACCAGCCACGTTGATGTAGCCGCCAGCACAGGTCGACGTCCTCGGCCACTTCCATCGACTCGTCGAAACCGTCAAAACAACTGCGCCGCAAGACCATCGCGGCGCTCGGAACATAGGGGATCCGCGACCGGGGCGCGATCTGCCCCTCCCGCCAACCCATGTCGAGTGACGAGCACAGCGCCTCGTAGCGCGACATCGCGCCGCCACCGGGGTCGAGGGCGACGATCCGCGGCGCCACCAGCGCCACCTTCGGATCGGAGAAATGACCGAGCAGCTTGGTCAGCCAGTCGTGCTCGGGAACGACATCCGAGTCGAGAAACGCGACCAGTTCGGTATCGGCCTGCGCAGCACCACGATTGCGGGCCGCGGCCGGACCCTGACTCTTCTCGTTGCGCAACACGGTCGCGCCTGGCGCGGTGATCGGAACGGCCGAACCGTCGTCAACCACGACGACCTTGTGGCCGTCGAGCACAGCCAACAGTCGATCGATACCGGGTTGGTTGTCGCGCACCGGGATCACCACGGTGACAGCGGAATCCGTGGGTCCGAACATCGGCCGGGGATGCCCTACCCCGGCATCGAGGAGTTTGCGGGCCAGACTGGAGGTCAGCTGATCGCGCACGGTCAGCCGGCCGTCGGCATCGAGCAGGCCTCCGGCGACCTCGGACAGGTTCAGCAGTCGCACCGGAGAGCCGCCGACGATATGGCGGCGATCGGAAGTCACCGTGCAGTGGGAGTCGATCTGCACCTGGAAGCCGACCGGCGGAAACTGCGCCGCCGGATCTGCCGCTGCCGGGGCCACACACTCATCGGGGCGGTTGTCTTGCTCCGAGATCACTGCAGCATTCCGTTCGCATCGGCCTGCCACCGCTCGAGTCCGTCGGACAGTTTCGCGGCCATCTCGTTCAACATTCGCCTTCCGTCGGCCGCCGAGGCGGCCAGGGGGTCCCCGAGTACTCCGTTGTCACTCACCGCCGCGACACCCCCGGTACGCATCGACGCCATCAGCTCCGACACCGGGGCCACGTTGCCGCGGACCATCTCGTCGGACCGCACGACCAACGGTGAAATATGAAGCAGTAGCGATGTTTCGGTGTGGCCCGCGTGTGCATCGCCACCGGTCGTGGCGCAAGGAAACCAAGCGACGTCACGTCCTTCCGAACGTAGCTGCGTGACCGCGGATACCAGGGTCCGACCGTTACCACCATGCCCGTTGACGAACAGCAATCGCGAAGACCAACGGCAGGCACTTCGACCGTACTCGACAAGCACCGAATGCAGAACCTCCTGACCGATCGAAATCGTGCCGGGAAAGCCTTCGTGCTCACCGGCGGCACCATAGCTCAGTGGCGGGGCGAGCAAGAGGTCGTGAGCGGTGTTTACCGGGTCGTCGACGCTGCCGGGTCGAACTGCCGCCTCCGCCACCGCCACCGCGATCCGCACGTCGGTGTCGAGGGGCAGGTGTGGTCCATGTTGTTCGATGGATCCCAATGGGACGACAAGGGTTGTTGATCGCTCGTTGAGCTCGGTCCAGCTCCGAAGTCCGAGCTCGCCCGCCGGTGTCATTCCGACCATGTTAGACCGTATCGGTCGACGCCTGAAGGGTTTACCGCCCGAGCAATCGCTCGGTACCTGGTTTACTGGGAAACCGACCGTATCTGGTTGCGAAAGATCGCGCCCGCGAGACGCGGCGCACGACCATTCAACGATGAGGGGCAGCGAATGACGAAGAACGGACCGTTGAGCGGGACACGGGTGATCGAGTTCGCGGGGATCGGGCCGGGCCCGCATGCCGCGATGATGCTCGGAGACCTGGGGGCCGATGTCGTGCGTATCGAGCGCGCGGGCAAGTTGCCCGCGCAGGGCGAGGTGGCCGACCAACTGCTACGCAACCGGACCGTCGTCGAAGCGAACCTCAAGGACCCCGTCGACAAAGAGGCGATCATGAACCTCATCGCGAAGGCGGATGTGGTGATCGAGGGTTTCCGGCCCGGCGTGACCGAGCGGCTGGGCTTCGGGCCCGAGGACGTCGCGAAGGTCAACCCACGCATCGTCTACGGCCGCATGACCGGATGGGGCCAGGACGGACCGCTGGCGAACGTGGCGGGCCACGACATCAACTACATCTCCCTGACCGGCATGCTGCACGCGGTCGGTCGCGCGGACGAGGTTCCCACTCCCCCACTGAACCTCTTCGGCGATTTCGGCGGTGGATCGATGTTCCTGGTGCAGGGCATCCTGGCCGCCCTCCTCGAACGCGAGAAGTCCGGGAAGGGCCAGACCATCGACGCCGCAATGGTCGACGGTGTGTCCGTGCTCGGCCAAATGATGTGGGCCTGGCGCGGTACCGGCTTCTGGGGAGACCAGCGCGGCTCCAATCTTCTCGACACCGGCGCACCGTTCTATGAGGTCTACGAGACCGCGGACGGCAAGTACTTCGCCGTCGGGGCGATCGAGCCACAGTTCTACGCCCTGCTCCTCGAAGGCATGGGCCTGACGGACGACACCACACTGCCGCACCAACTCGACATGCCGCAGTGGCCCGCGATGAAGATCCGTTTCGCCGAAGTATTCAAATCCAAGACGCGCGATGAGTGGACCGCGATCTTCGATGGCACGGATGCCTGCGCGTCGCCCGTTCTCGATTGGGAGGAGGCCACCGAGAACAAGCACCTGGTGGCACGCCAAACCCTGATCGAACTCGACGGTGTCACGCAACCTGCTGTGGCCCCGCGCTTTTCCCGGTCGGTCCCCGACGCCCCGGCCGCGCCGGCCCGCACCGCGACCGACCCGGCGACCCTCTGGCTCGACTGACACCAGCCAGACGCTCCACATATACAAGGACGCTCCACATATTTGTGGAGCGTCCTCGTATTTCCGGAGCGTTTGTGAGGGGTCAGACCTTGGTGGCACCCATGTCGACCTCGATCGAGGACGCGGTGATGAACTTGGCCTTCTTCGAGCACAGGAACATCACCGAATCGGTGATGTCGACCGATTTGGCCATCCCGGTCAGGATCGGCTCGAAGTGCGCCTTGTACTGCGGCATCTCGAAGACAGCGAGTGCATCGGTGTCCTCGAGACACATCGGGGTGTCGACGCCGTAGGGGTGGACGGTGTTGACGCGAATCCGGTGCTGTCCCAGCTCTTTTGCCGCGGTCTGCGCCAAACCCACCAGTGCGTGCTTGGACGCCGAGTACGACGCCTGCATCGGCATCGCCTTGATCCCCGCGACCGAGGAGATGATCACGATCGAACCGCCGTTGCCGGCCTCGATCATGGCCGGGATGGTCGCCTTGAGCGTCTTCCAGGTGCCGTTGACATTGATGTCGATGACGTCGGTGAACTGACTCTCGCGCAGCTCGGTGACACCACCCCAGGTGAGGACGCCGGCATTGGCGATCACGTAGTCGAGGCGACCGAACTGCGCCACCCCGTCGGCCACGAGCTGTTGCTGGGCAACAAGATCGCGCGTATCGGCCTGCCGCGCCAGGATGCTGCCTCCGGCCGCTTTCACCAACCGGACCGTCTCCTCGAGATCCTCCGCGGTGGCCGGTGGATATCCGGTGGCGGTGACCGCTTGGCAGACGTCGAGTCCGATGACCGCGGCCCCTTCCTCCGCGAACCGAATCGCGTGGCTACGACCCTGCCCACGGGCGATGCCCGTGATGTAGACGACCTTGCCGTCAAAATCTCCCATAGACGAACTGTAACGTGTTCTAGTCTTGTTGCCCAGCAATCCGCGGACAGACAAAACCACCCGTTGCAGTCATACCCAGGTGCCGTGCAACTGCTGGATCTGTCCGGAACGGGTGGTTCTGTTCGTGATGCCTATCCGGTGATCTCGCCGAACCGCTTCTCGAAGCCTTCCGGGATGATGATGTCGTCGCGGGTGAGGTCGTGGATGCTCTTGCGTCCCAACCCCATCAGCGCCGAGTCGATACCGCCACGCAGGATGTCGAGAACGTTTTCGACACCGGTCTGGCCGTTTGCCGCCAGGCCCCACAGGTATGCGCGACCGATCATGACGGCGTCGGCACCCAGAGCCAGCGCCTTGACCACGTCGCTGCCGCGGCGGATACCACCGTCGAGCAGCACCTGGATGTCGCCACCGACGGCGTCGGCGATCGGCCCGAGCATCCGGATGGTGGCCGGGGTGCCGTCGAGGTTGTTGCCGCCGTGATTCGACACCGAGATCGCGGTGGCACCGATGTCCACAGCACGCTTGGCGTCATCGAGTCGGGTGATGCCCTTGACCATGAACGGGCCATCCCACTCCTTGCGGAGCCATTCCAGATCCTCCCAGGACGGCGGCGCGGTCTGCATCCACTGTCCGTAGGCACCGAAGAACGTCGGACCCTGCTCACCCTTGTCAACCACGTTGGGGGCGGTCAGGTCTGGGATGTTGATCTTGCCCTTGTTGAACCAGTCCAGCGCGTAGCGCGGGCGCATCGCGATCTCCGGCGCGAGCTTGAGCAGCGCCTTGAAGTCGACCTTCTCGGGGATCTCCGGACTGCCCCAGTCGCGTCCCATCGAGAACGACCAGTCGGTGGTGACGATCAGGCCCTTGGCCCCGGCCTCGCGGGCCCGCTCTGCGCGCTTGAGGATGTCCTCGCGGGAGTTGAGCCAGTAGGCCTGGAAGAAGATCTTGTCATTGACCGCGGTGACCTCTTCGATGGGCTTGCTGGCAAAACTCGACAGTCCCATCGCAGTGCCACGCGCCGCCGCTGCACGTGCGACGGCGACCTCGCCCTCCGGGTCCACGGCCTGTACACCGGTCGGCGAAATGATGACGGGCAACGAAATGTCTTGCCCCATGATCGATGTCGACAACTCGCGCTGCGCCTGCGCGCCGACGACGTGCGGTGCGAATCCCAATTCGGAGAACGCATCGACATTGTCGGCGAGCGTGATGCCCTTCTCACTGCCCGCGATCAGCGAGGAGTAGACCGATTTGGGGAGCCGCTTCTTCGCCCGACGCTGGGCTTCGAGCACCGTCTCGAACCAGGGGTTCGCCATTACTTCATCCTTTGCTCTCCCGGCAACGCTGCCGGGGGTTCTTCGTTATTTGGCGGGGGTCAGACCGGCCGGCTCGAGGCCGGCACCGTCTTTGAGATCGTCGGGCAGGAACCCGGCGAGCGGGTTTTCGTCGCAGTCGCGTGAGGGCGGCCTGGTCATCAGGGTCAGCGGCACGCCGCGTGAGTGGTCCTTGTTGGCCGAAGGCACCTTGCGGTCTTCGGCGAGCAGGGATTCACCGAAGCCCTGTACACATTCGGGGTCGGGGCCGGCCAGCGGAAGTCCGGTGAAGAACTTCGCTGCCATGCAACCGCCACGGCAGGCGTCGAAGTGCTGGCACTTGGTGCACGCTCCGGCGTTCTGCGGTTCACGCAGTTCGAGAAACAGATCCGACTCTTGCCAGATCGTCTTGAATCCGCCGTCCGACAGAATGTTTCCGGCGAGGAAGTTCTCGTGGATGGCGAACGGGCAGGCGTACACGTCGCCGATCGGATCGATCAGGCAGACAACACGTCCGGCGCCGCAGAGGTTGAGCCCGGGCAGGGCACCCTGTCCGGGCTCGGCGAAGGCAGACAGGTGGAAGAACGAATCCCCGGTCAGAACCCGATCACCGTGTTCGACCAGCCAGTTGTAGAGGTCGCGCTGCTGTTCCGGCAACGGGTGCAGGTCATCCCACACGTCGGCGCCGCGGCCCGACGGACGAAGACGGGTGATCCGCAACGTGGCGCCGTACTTGTCTGCGAGCGCTTTGAACTCGTCGAGCTGCGTTGCATTCTGGCGGGTGACGACCACACTGATCTTGGCATCGGCGAAACCGGCTTCGTGCAGGTTCTCGAGGGCCTTGATCGCCATGTCGAACGATCCCGCACCACGCACCGCGTCGTTGACCTCGGCGGTGGCGCCGTCGAGCGAGATCTGCACGTCGACGTAGTCGCTGGCAGCCAGACGCTGCGCCACCTTCTTGTCGATCTTCAGACCGTTGGTCGAAAACTTGACGCCCACTTGGTGATCAGTGGCGTAGTCGACAAGTTCCCAGAAGTCCGAGCGCACCGTCGGCTCGCCGCCACCGATGTTGACGTAGAAGACCTGCATCCGCTGCAGCTCGTCGATGATGGCCTTGCACTGTTCGGTGTCGAGCTCACGCGGGTCGCGCTTACCCGAGGACGACAGGCAGTGCACACACGACAGGTTGCAGGCGTAGGTCAACTCCCACGTCAGGCAGATCGGTGCGTCGAGGCCTTTCTCGAACTGATCAACCAGACGGCCGACCGGCTGACGAGGCGCCGCGGGGCGCTCCAAAATGGAAGTCATTGGGATTCCTCACAAGTGAACATGGGGGCGTGGGCTGACGCCTGTCGTGCTGCTCGGGACCGAGGGCTGCGGCGCCGAGCAGCACGGGAGAACTCAGGATTTGGGGACGATCATTCCCGAAGTTGCCAGCGCGGCAAGCGCATTGACATACAACGAGCGGTCGCTGTCGGCGATTCCGGCAGCGGCGATTGCGTCAGCGGCGTTGTCGTGGTCACCGAGCGACTGCACCACTTCGACCACTGTCAGATTCTTCAGAAACGACAGCTTACGAGTGCCGAAGTGGTACAGCAGCGCGCCGAACGGTTCGGGTCGCAGGGCGACCGAAGAGTTCAGGACCCACGCCCGGTCGATATCGAATGCGACCACCTGTGTCGTGGGCGCAGACGAAGGCGAAGCCGGAGTCATGGGCGCAGACGAAGGCGAAGCCGGAGTCATGGGCGCAGACGAAGGCGAAGCCGGAGCTCGACTCGTCGAAACTGACATGTCAGTAAACGCCGCACATGCCGTCGATGGACACTTCTTCGACCAGCGACTCGGTGACGAGATCGTTCTCGGTGCCGGTGGTGTCGGCCGACACGGAAGGATTCTGGGCTGCCATCTGGGTTACCTCCTGGTTGTTGGTGTGAGGCTCACCATAATGGCACTGAGTGCATAAACACCAGGGTTTCTGCCCGCTCTTTCTGTTAAATCTTTGAAAAACGACCATCAGCCCAGGTCCGGGGGCTCCGTGCCTACACTCCGAGATCCCGCCCGATGAGATCCTTCATGATCTCGGTGGTGCCACCGAAGATCGTCTGGATCCTGGCATCGACGTAGGCCTTGGCAACCGGGTACTCGTTCATGTACCCGTACCCGCCGTGTAGCTGCACGCAACTGTCGACGACGCGCTTGGCGAGCTCGGTCGCCCACCACTTCGCCTTGGCCGCATCCACGGCCGTCAGTTCACCGTCGACCACCGCCCGCAGGCAGCGATCGACATATTGCTCGGCGATGTCGAGTTCGGTGGCCATCTCCGCGAGCTGGAACCGGTTGTGTTGAAAGGACCCGATGGATTGACCGAAAGCCTTGCGGTCCTTGGCGTACTGCAGGGTCTGCGCAAAGGTCTTCCGGGCGCCGGCGACGGCCGCGATCGCAATGGACAACCGTTCAGATGGAAGGTTGTGCATGAGGTGATAGAAGCCCTTGCCGACCTCCCCCAGCACGTTGGTCACCGGCACCGCCACGTCGGTGAAGTTCAACTCGGCGGTGTCCTGGGCATGCTGGCCCATCTTGTCGAGCTTGCGGCCACGTTCGAATCCGGACATCCCTCGCTCGACAACCAGCAACGAGAATCCCTTGTGCCCGGCTTCGGGATCGGTGCGCGCGACCACGATGACCAGGTCCGAATTGATGCCTGCGGAGATGAATGTCTTGGCACCGTTGAGAATCCAGTGGTCGCCATCGAGGACCGCGGAGGTCTTGATGCCCGCCAGATCACTGCCCGCGCCGGGTTCACTCATGGCGATGGCGCCGATCAGTTCACCCGAAGCGAATCCCGGTACCCAGCGCTCTTTCTGCTCCGTGGTGGTCAGGTTCGCCATATACGGGCCGACGATGTCGTTTTGCAGGCTCAGCGCTGGACATGCGGATCCGAATTTCGCGAGTTCTTCCACGATCACGGCGTTGAACCGGAAGTCGTCGACCCCGCCGCCCCCGTACTCCTGCGGGAGATTGAACCCGATGAGCCCGTATTTGCCCGCGGCCACGTACACGGATCGATCGACCAGCCGATCGGATTCCCATTGCGCCGCATGGGGTGCGATCTCACGCTCGATGAATTGCTTTGTGGTATCCCGCAATTGTTCATGTTCGGTCTCGAAGACGATCCTGCGCATTGATTTCCGCCCCTCACCCGGGTACCGATGTCTTCGGATGTGTGACCTCGGCATCGGCTGCCATGGTAGACGTTGAAGATGCTGGTCACGGGCGATTCGGCGAGAATCAAATCGCCCCCGGTCGGGCGACCGCCCGAGCGTGAACCCGGGACACCTACCCTGCCGACCATGGGGCGACCCGAGGTGACACAGTCGAAGTGATCCCCCCGAGAGGAGTTGTATCCGTGCCGACAACAACACCACCGCAGCCCAGGCAAGTCGAGTTCACCGGGTCAGGCGGCATTCGACTCGTGGCCGACCACTGGTCCCCCGCATCGCCGGCCCGGGCAGCCGACGGCGCGATCGGCACGTCGTCACCACGGATCGTTCTCCTCATGCACGGTGGTGGCCAGACGCGGTTCTCCTGGAAGAACACCGGCGCATTGCTGGCTGCCCACGGCCATGAGGTGATCTCTCTCGATACCCGCGGGCACGGCGAAAGTGATTGGGCCCCCGACGGCGACTACAGCCCGGCCGCCCTGCAGGCCGACGGACTCGGGGTGCTCGAACAGCTTTCCGCCGTGACGGGCCGAACACTGCCGGTCACCATCGTCGGTGCCAGCCTCGGCGGCCTGACCGGGATCGGGGTGGCCGCGATGGCGCCGCCGAACACGGTCGACCGCCTCATCCTCGTCGACGTGGTGCCCCGGCCGGAAGAGCGTGGCACCACGCGGATCCGGGATTTCATGGCATCAGGCGGTGACGGATTCGACGATCTCGAACAAGCCGCGGCAGCCATTTCCGAGTACCTGCCGCACCGCCCGTCCACCGGAGCAACCGAGGGCCTCAAGCGAAACCTGCGCCGCCGCGAGGACGGCCGGTGGTATTGGCACTGGGACCCGGCGTTCCTCAGCGTCACCGGCGGTCCGGCCGTGCTGCCCAGCGACATGTTCGAGGAACAGGCGCTGGGGCTCACGATCCCGATCCAGTTGATCCGCGGCCGTCTCTCGGACGTCGTGAGCCAGGAGTCGGTTGATGCGTTCCGCGAACTCATCCCGAATCTCGAGGTGACCGAACTGCTCAGCGCCGGGCACACCGCGGCCGGTGACAGCAACGACGCCTTCACCTCGGCGGTGATCGACTTCATCGATCGATGACGATCTACCATGGATCTTCCACACAATTTGCAGGTCAGGCGAACGGAGATGATGAGTTGATCAACGCATCACGGTTGCCATGACCACCCCCATCGGACGTCGGCCCACCACCACCAAGTCGAAGATCACCGACGCGGCCATCGACCTGTTCACCGAGGCCGGATTCGACGAGACCAGCGTCGACGACGTCGCCGCAGCGGCCGGCATCGCCCGCCGCACGCTGTTCCGGTACTACCCGTCGAAGAACGCCATCGCGTGGGGTGATTTCGACGAGCATCTCCACGGCATGCGTCGCCTGCTGGCCGATGTCCCGGCCGACATGCCTGTCTCCGAGGCCCTGCGCAGCGCCCTACTGGCCTTCAACCGGGTGCCGCCGCACTACCGCGAGCACCATCGTAAACGGATGCGCCTGCTGCTGGGTGTACCTGCACTGCAAGCACATTCGATGCTGATGTACACCGGCTGGCGCGAGGTGGTCGCCGAGTTCGTGGCCACGCGCACCGGTACCGAGCCGGGCGACCATCTACCGCAGACCGTCGCGTGGACGTTGCTGGCCACCGCCCTGGCCGCATATCAGCAGTGGCTCGACGACCCGGATTCCGACCTCGACGAACTGCTCACGCGAGGCACCCGCCTGCTGAGCAACGGCCTCAACAGCGAGTTGGGGTCGACCACAGCTGCTGGTAATCTAAACTAGAACGTGTTCTCGTTTTGTTGCATCTGAATGTTCATTGCATCGAGGAGGTACGCCGGTGACCGTCACCCCACACAGCACGCGCAGTGTTGTGCTGACCGTGGCCGAGGTGATCGACGAGACGAGCGACGCAAAGTCGCTGGTCTTCGACATCCCGGACGATGCCGCCGGCCGGTTCGCCTACAAACCCGGCCAGTTCCTGACGCTCCGGATCCCCAGCGACGAAACCGGATCGGTGGCCCGCTGCTATTCCTTGGCATCGTCGCCGTTGGGTGACGAGAAGCCCAAGGTCACCGTCAAGCGCACCGTCGACGGCTATGGATCGAACTGGATCTGCGACCACGTCGGCGCCGGTGACCAGATCGAGGTCCTGCCGCCTTCCGGAGTTTTCACACCGGCCGATCTCGACGCGCCGATCCTCCTGCTCGGAGCGGGCAGCGGCATCACCCCGGTGATGTCGATCCTCAAATCCGCACTACTCAAAGGCAGCGGCCGCCTGGTCCTGGTCTACGCGAACCGCAGCGAGAACGACGTGATCTTCTCAGGCGAGCTGAAAGACCTGCAAAACCGATACCCGCAGCGACTCACCGTTGTCCACTGGCTCGAATCGGTCCAGGGGCTTCCGTCGTCCGACAAGCTCGCCACACTGCTCCGCCCGTTCAAGGCGTATCACGCCTACATGTGCGGTCCCGGACCGTTCATGGACGCCGTGCACAAAGCCCTCGCCGAGGTGGAGATGTCGCACCATCAGGTGCACGCCGAGGTGTTCACGTCGCTGTCGGGCGACCCGTTCGAAGACACCGAACCTGCCGAGCTCACCGAAGAGCAGCTCGCCGACGCCGCATCGGTCGAGGTCGAGCTCGACGGTGAAATCCACCAATTGTCCTGGCCCAAAAGCCAAACGCTGGTCGACATCATGCTCGGCGCCGGCCTCGACGTGCCCTATTCGTGCCGCGAGGGCGAATGTGGTTCGTGTGCCTGCACACTCACCGAGGGAACCGTCGACATGGAACACATCGGAGCGCTCGACGAGGAAGACGTCGCCGACGGCTACATCCTCGGATGCCAGGCACGGCCGACATCACCGGTCCTCAAGGTCGAGTTCTGAACGCGGTCACCTGAGCCCACGGTAGTGGGCCCGTTGTTCGGGATCGAGGTGCTCGGTCGCGTAACTCAGTGCGGTACGGCCCATCTGGGCGGCATGGGCTTCGAGGAAGGCCAGCAGCAACGCCCGGTCGATGCGCTTGCCCATCTCCCGGAGCATCCAGCCGACCGCCTTCTGGATGAGGTCGCGACGGTCGGCCAGAACCCGCGGCGCCACATCCAGAATCGGCACCGGGTCACCGCTCTTGATGAAGGCCGCGGTCGCGATGATCGCCACCCGGCGCACCCAGAGATCTTCGTGGTCGGCGAGTTCGAGCAGTAACCCGTGGTCCCCATCCAGCATCCAGGCCCCCAGGATGTACTCGGCGGAGCTGTCCACCAGATCCCAGTTGTTGACGCAGCCGTCGAACACTGCCCGCAGGTAGAAATCCACCCAGGCCTGACGGTCCCCCACGGTCGCGGCCTTCTCGAATCCGCTGCGCAGCAAGAACAATCCGGTCAGGCGATGCTCGTGGACATCGCTGTCGAGCAACGCCGCGACACCCGCCCGGTCGAGGCCGCGGAACTCCTTGGCGACCCGTCGCTGCTCCGGGACCGTCACCCCGACAAAGAAATCACCTTCGCCGTACTCGCCGGGACCGGTCTTGAAAAACGATGCCGAACTCCGGGCGCGATCGGGATCACCCAGTGCATCGAGCGCCGCCATCACCGCAGCAGCGGTGGGTCGTGGGCTCCCGGCGCCACCCCGCGGCATCAGCCCAAGAGTTCCGAAATCGGCGTCGGGACAAGCAGTTTGGCGCGCATCTTCATCACTGCTGCCGGCTTACCAGCACCGACCACCGCGGTGAAGACGCCGCTGCGGCTGTAATAGACCACAAACTTGCCGTCCTCTTCGAGGACCACGTTTACATCGTCCAGGCCGGACGGATGACCCAGCGCCTGGATCTTCACCTCGAACTGATCGCTCCAGAAGTACGCAACGGCAGGGCGCGGGTTCTCGACCACGACACCGAGGATCGCGTTGGCGACCTTGCTCGCCTGCTCGACCACATTGTTCCAGTGCTCGACTCGTGACGGCACCCCGGCCGCGTCCTTCCAGTTCGCGACATCGCCCAGTGCGTAGACGTCGGCTGCGCTGGTCCGGCCTTCGGAGTCACAGGCGATACCGCCGCCGACGGTGCGGTCTGCGAGTTCGATGCCGGAACCGTCGAGGAAGCCGACCACCGGTGTCGACCCGATGCCCACGACAACGATGTCGGCGGGCACCACCGTCCCGTCCGCCAGTACGACGCCGGTCACCTTGCCGCCCTCGCCGACGATATCGGCGACGCCGACGCCGGTGCGGACCTCGACCCCACGGTCGGTGAGGATGCGGCCGACCATGTTGCCGACCTTCTCGCCAAGCGCCACAGCCATCGGTGCAGGTGCCGGTTCGACCACGGTGACGTCGAGACCGCGGGTCTTGAGGCTCGCGGCGACCTCACAGCCGATGAATCCGGCCCCGACGACCACCGCTCGGGTGGCACCGTCGATCTCCGAACGCAACGAGTGAGCATCGTCGACGGTGCGCAGCACGTGGACGCCGGACAGTCCGTCGGCGAAAGGCAGGGTGCGGGGATCCAGACCGGTCGACAGGACCAATGAGCTGTAGGAGATCGTCTCGGACTCGCCACCGCCGGTGGGCTGCACGGTGATCGTGTGTGCAGCCGGATCGATTGCGGTGACCAGGGTTCCGGTCCGCAGATCGATCTTGTTCTCGACGTAGAAGTCGTCGGGCTTGAGGTCGACCCGATCTTGCTCCCCGACCAACACGGCCTTGGACAGCGGCGGGCGGTCGTACGGTGCGTAGTCCTCTTTGCCGATGAGGATGAGGTCGCCCTCGTAACCTTCGCTGCGGAGGTCGTCGACCACCCGCGCGCCGCCGAGTCCGGCTCCGACAATCACAATCGCGGCGCTCATCGCCACACCTCGCATCCCTACTTGGAGTTGATCCGCCCGCGCTAGCCCGGCCCAACAGGTTGCAGCCCGGCAAGGCGCCAATTGCCGTTGACCTTACGCATGTCCGCCCACCTTGTGACAGCCACCACCTGTTGTTGCGGCTGTGCCGTAGGTAACGAGATGTCCTGATTCACGAACACCAGCACCCGAGCGCTGTTGTCATCGATGTCCTCGACTCCCGTCGCCAGAACCTGCGCAGTCATCTCCGCGCCGGACTCGACCGCGGTCGGTAGGACCACCCCGGGGCCCTGGCTCCGGAACTGCAACAGCAGACGTCCGGTGAGACGGGCACCGACGGTCTCCTGTGCGGCGGTCAAGGTGTCGGGCCGAAAGGTCATCAGTGCGGTGACCGCGTCGGCAGTGGCCGACTGCACCGCTCGGCGCTCGCCATCGTCACCGCGCCCCGACTCGGAGGGACCGATGAACCCGACGATCGCGATCGCCGACAGGATCGCCAACGAAGCGGCCAGGAGTCCACCGACGATCCGGTGCCGCACCGACATCGCGCGCAAGAACCGATTCATTGGAGCTCTGTTCGATCGATGGTCCAGTGGTCACCGGAATCGTTCATGGTCACCAGCAATGCCACCCGGCTCTGCGAAGGGTCGGCTCCCAGCACCGCCGGGTTGGTTCCCTCGGCGACCACCAGCACCTGTGCGCTACCACCGCCGACCTCGCCGACGATCCCGGCGGAGAGCACCTGTCCGGTGCTGGGCACCCGAAGCCCGCCGATCACCTCGACCAGCTGTTCACGCGACGCCTCCAACCGGTTGCGCTGCTCGCCGGAGGTGACCGCGATCGCCTGATCGACGAACTCCTCGGGCCGTGCCGGGTCGATGGTGAGCATCGTCGTCACCGCCGTGCGGGTGTCGGCGAGGACGGTCGCGTCGCGTTCGCGATCAGCCTCGGCGCCTCGGTGTGCGATGACGAGAACCACCGTGATGGACAACAGCACCACGGCCACGACGGCGCAACAGACGGTGACCAACATCAGACGTCCGCGCCGACGTTCGGCGCGCGCCTGCAGTGCCGGCGCCGCCGCGGCCCTGGCCTGCTTTGCGGCCGCACCCGCCTCGACCACGCGCTCACGCGCCTTGTCGACCCGATGTGAGGCAGCGGTGGTGGGTTGTTCGCTCACAACACCTCGTCCGCTCGGGCGATCTTCCACTGATCACCGATTCGTTCGAGTTCTACCTCGACCACCTTGGTGACATCGGTGGCCTCGGTGCCGGGCACGGCCTCGGTGACGAGCGCAGAGACAACCGCGTCGGCATGGTTCTCCGAGACGCCGGAAATGCCGGTGTGCACCGGTTTCCACACGATCGTCACACCGGCTGGGGGTTCGACGTCCAGGACGTCGGCATACTGTTGCGCGAACTCGTCGGTGACCGCAGCCCGGGCCTGCTCACGACCGGCCGGATTTGCCGCGTCAGCGGAAAAGAGTTGGGCCACCAATGGACCCGCCGCCCGAGCGACCTCGGCGCGATTCTTGTCGAGTCGCTGATCGTCGGCATGCGCCTGCCACGCGACACCGAGCCCCACCGCGCAAGCCACGACCACCAACACTGCGATGACGGCAGCGGTGATCGGTCCACGAAGACTCATCCGAAGAACTCCAGCGCCGAGATCTTCAGGGAACCGTCGTCCGGCACCATCTCCACCTGCACCCGGAATCGGCGCGGCGCCGGGTCTGTCGACGCGGCATCGGTCAGATCACTACGCACCGTGATCGCAGCCGTCACGATCAAAGTCGCCCGGTCCCCCGACCTCGTCGACATACCCACGCCGTCGACGGTGCCGGTCGCCACCGCACCGATCTGCGTGACGAATTGCGTATATGCGTCGACCGATTGCGCGAACTCGTCTTCGAACTCACCGGTCGCCCCAGACAGGATCTGTGCCGATCGACGTCCCTCGTCACCGCCGTCGGGCGTGAGCAGCACCTGAACCCGAGCCGCCGCCGCACGCATGTAGTCATCGTCGCTGTAGCCGCGGTCGGACTGTGCGTAGCGGACTCCGCCCACCACCGCTGCCACCGCCGCGACCACCACCAACGCCGCCAGAACCAACAGCCATCTCGGGCGTGTCTCACGCCGGCGTTCACCGAAGTCGGTTTCCAGCTCCGCCAACGCGGCGTCGGCGGCACGCAACTCTGCCTGTGCCGCTGCATCGGCCTTGATCAGCGCACGTTCCGATGCAGGAGCAGCCGTCAGCAACGCGCGAACATTGGGCATCGGTTCATCGTAGTGGCGCAGCGCACGTCCGCAGGCAATACGAGTGCTCGGCCTGCCGAACTGCGCCGGCGAGCGATAGATTGCCTTGCATGAGCATCGTTGTCGGGTATCAACCAGGACGCGGCGGCGATGAGGCAATCGAACTCGGCGCCGGTCTTGCCGATGCCATGGCAACCGACGTGGTCGTCGTGACCGCCACCCCCAAGCCCTGGACCACTCCGTCGATGGCCCGGGTCGACGCCGAGTTCAGAGCCTACGCCCGGCGCTACGGCGACGACGCAGAATCCGCCGCCCGCGCACACCTCGACCAGCGCTTCCCGCAGACCCCGGCGACGTTCCTTCGGGTCAGTGAGCGGTCCGTCTCCACGTCGTTGCACAAGGTTCTCGCCGAACACGACGCAGACATTCTCGTACTGGGCACCAGTCACAGTTCAGAGAGCGGCCGGATGTCCTTGGGCGCGACCACAAGCCGCCTCATGCACTCGAGTTCGATCCCCTTGGCCCTGGCCCCCAAGGGGTACACCTGCTCGCAGATCACCGGCATCACCTGTGCCTACTCGGGTGACGAACACGGCATCGACGTGGTGGTGGCGGCCCGTGACCTGGCCAAACAGATGGCGGTTCCGTTGCGGGTGGCCACCTTTGGGGTGCGGCCCGCCGACATGTTTCCACCGGAGATCGGATTGGAGATCGAACGCAGCGTGATGGACGCCTGGCGAGAACAGATTGCCGACGCGATGAACGCGCTGGTGACCGCCAACATCATCGACCCGACAACAACAACCACGATCAGTACCGGCAGTGACTGGGACGCGGCATTCGACGCGATCGAGTGGCGCGGCGGTGAGGTGCTGGCCATCGGCACCACACCCCGCGATCCGATCAAGCGAGTGTTCTTGGGCTCTCGGGCCGCGAAAATCATTGCCTCCGCGACCGTTCCGACGATCATTTTTCCAGGCTGAGGGCGCACACATGGACATGAACAAGAAGCAGGCGCAACCAGGTGCACTGACCGCAGCAACGCTATTGCGCCGCAAGCCCATTCCGAAGGGTGATGAGGCAGAGGCCGATACCGGTCTCGAACGCACCATCAGCACCACACAACTGGCCTGCTTCGGTATCGGCGCGACCATCGGTACCGGCATCTTCTTCGTGATGAGCGAAGCCGTACCCAAAGCCGGACCGTCGGTGGTGGTCGCGTTCATCGTCGCAGGCATCGCCGCCGGCCTGGCCGCGATCTGCTACGCCGAGATGGCGTCGTCGGTACCGGTCTCCGGATCCACGTATTCCTACGCCTACGCCACACTCGGTGAACTCGTCGCCATGGCGGTGGCCGGCTGCCTGCTCCTGGAGTACGGGGTGTCGACGGCGGCGGTTGCGGTGGGCTGGAGTCAGTACCTCAACGAGTTACTCGCCCATCTGCACATCCCGGCCATACCGCAGGCGCTGTCGGCCGCGCCATGGGACGACAAGGCGGGCTGGGTCAATCTGCCTGCCGTCGTCCTCGTCGGGCTCTGCGCGCTGTTGCTCATCCGCGGTGCGAGTGAGTCGGCCAAGGCAAACGCCGTGATGGTTGCCATCAAACTCGCTGTGCTGGCAATGTTTTGCGCAATCGCCTTCAGCGCGTTCAGCAGCGACAACCTGACCCCGTTCTTCGCCGATGGCGCCAACGGCGTCACCGCTGCGGCCGGCGTCATCTTCTTCTCCTTCATCGGCCTGGACGCGGTTTCCACTGCCGGTGAAGAGGTCAAAGATCCACAACGCACGATGCCGCGGGCGTTGATGGCCGCACTGGTCGTCGTTGTCCTGGTCTACGTATTGGTGGCGTTGGCGGCGGTCGGCGCTCAACAGGCGTCGAAATTCGAGGGTCAGGAGGCGGGTCTCGCCGTCATCCTCCAAGACGTCACCGGACAGTCGTGGCCGGCGCTGGTGCTCTCGCTCGGCGCGGTGATCTCGATCTTCTCGGTCACGCTGGTGACTCTCTACGGACAGACCCGCATCCTGTTCGCCATGGGTCGCGACGGGATGCTCCCGAAGTTCTTCACCAGGATCGACCCTCGTACGATGACGCCGGTCAACAACACCGTGGTCGTCGCGATCATCGTTGCGTTACTTGCCGGATTCGTCCCGCTCCACTACTTGGTCGACATGGTCTCGATCGGCACCCTCACAGCCTTCACCGTGGTGAGCGTCGGTGTGATCATCCTCCGCCGACGCGAACCAGATCTCTATCGGCCGTTCAAGGTGCCGCTTTATCCCCTCACACCCATCCTGGCGATCGCCGCATGTATCTACATCCTCTACGGATTGCACTGGTACACATACATGTTCTTCTTGCTGTGGGTTTCAGTGGTGGTGACCTACTACCTCATCTACGGCCGAAAGCACTCACTGCTCAACTTCACCGGCGAAACGCTCGACACCGGGGGCGCTTCGCGCGGCAACAAGAGCATCTAGCGTCAGCTTCGTGACCTTGCCCTGCGCACCGCGGGGCAACTCGGGCACCACGAACACGTCCCGCGGTACACGTGAGCGCGAGAGCTCGATGCCGACATACGTTTTCACATCGGCCTCATCGATCGTCACCCCGTCACGCGGGACGACAAAAGCACGCAAGCGCTGACCGAAGTCGGCGTCGGCAACTGCCACCACCGCGGCATCGATGATGTCCCGATGACGGCCGAGTGCGAGTTCGACCTCTTCGGGAAAGACGTTCTCACCGCCGGAGATGATCATCCCGTCGCTGCGTCCCTCGACGAACAGTCGACCGGCGGCATCGATCCGTCCGGTGTCGCCGGTGTTGAGCATCCCGTCGAGCGTTTCCTTGGACGCTCCGTTGGTGTACTTGCTGATCTGGCTGCCCGACCGGACATAGATCTGGCCCGACTGCCCCTCGGGTACCCGGACTCCACCGGAGATGATGGCAACCTCGACGCCGAGTGGCGGTCGCCCGGCGCTCGTCGGGGCGACCGCAAGATCTTCCGGGGTCGCGATCGTGATGTATGAGGCCTCTGTGGCGCCGTAGAGGTTGTGCAGCACATGCCCGAACTGTTTCTGCACCGAAAGCACCAGGGATTCATCGAGTTTGGCTCCGCCCGACGCGATCATCCGCAGCGTGGAACGATCGACCCTGGACAGCTCGTCGTCGCCCTGATCCATCAACCGCCGCAACATGGTCGGCACCATCATCGCCGCGGTACAACGATGCTCGATCAGCAGCTCCAGGGAGTTCGGAGCCAAAAAGCGCCGGTCCATGACCACGGTCGCACCGGTGAGCAGGCAGACCATGGTCGCCAGCAGGCCCCATCCATGGAAGGCCGGAGCCGACATCAGTACGCGATCGGTGCCCCGGACCGCGATCTTCGACACGAATCCCGCGGGCAGCGACATCGCCAGACCGCCTTCGCGCGGCGCACCTTTCGGCGCGCCGGTGCTGCCGCTGGTCAAAATGACCAACGAGGACGAATATGCCGGTGCCTGCGGCAAACCGGTGGATGAACGCGCCACGAGCTCATCGATTGTCTGCGCGTCGATCGCACTGTTATCGCCGGGTTCACCGGACCACGCGAGGTAGCGACGCACAGTCGGATCGATCAACGCCAGGACCGGGGTGAACTCGGCGTCGTGCAGGATGACGTCCACCCGTTCACGTTCGACCACCTCGGCCATCTGCTTGGCACCGAGGTCGGTGTTCAGCAATACGACCCGAGCGCCGAGCCCGGTGGCCGAGAGCAGGCCGATGACCGCAAACCTGCTGTTGCGGCACATCACGCCCACGGTCGGCTGCTTGCCGGTCGGCAACACCGCCCGCAGGCCGTTGATCACCCCGTTGCAGGTGCGCGCGAGTTCGGCGTAGGTCAACGGTCCGCGGGGATCGATGATCGCCACCCGATCGCCGTACATCAACCCATATATTGACGGGCTTGCGGCCTCCCCGCCCACACGACGCAGTTTACCGATCTTCGGCAACGATTTCAGACTCGGCAGTGCGCCGGCACGAGACAACTCCCGGACGGCGAGCAACTCGGTCCGGATCTTCTGCAGTTTTGACATCGAGCGGTTACCTGACCATGGGTGCGAGGTAGCGGCGCGCGAACTCGCGCACCGACTCCGGGGACTGCCGCCCTTCATCGAGCGGCGGCGTATCGAGGAATGAGATGACCAGACGCACAAGGATTTCGGTCACCGCATGCAGATCATCGTCCGGCATCTGTGCTCCGGCGCCACGTAGCGTCTGCATGATGCGGCCGGTGACGATCTCGATGAACAGACCGGTCACCGACTTGGTGATCCCCTGCAGCGCATCACGTTCATCGAGCATCATCCGCCGGATCAGCGGGTCGTCATTGACCATCTGCGCCCCGGCAACAAAGGCTTCGACCACCGCGTCCGCAGCGCCGTGGCCCACGGTTGCGGCTTCGAGCATGCGCATACCGTCGAGGTAGACGTACTCGGCCACACCCAACAGGAGCGCCTCCTTGTTGGGGAAACGCCGATACAGGGTGCTACGACTCACGCCGGCCCGCTTCGCGACATCGTCGACGCCGGTCTTTCGGATCCCGTTCTCTTCGAACTCTTTTCGGGCCGCCGTCAGGATCGCGTCCTCCTGCTCCTTTGGCGACTCGGTATTGCGTACCTTCCGGCCACCGGCCACACGGCCCGCCGTGCCCGAAGTGCGCTGCGCCATCACACTCGCCGCATCGTGACGGGAAACTTGTCTTTCGGGACGGGTAGCGCACTGTAATCCATCGGCATCGTGTAATCATCCGGGACGGACCATTCGAAGCCGCGCAGCAGGTGATGCATGATCGTCTTGATCTCCAGCTGACCGAAGTACAGCCCGATGCACTTGTGCACGCCGCCACCAAATGGATGCCATGCCATCCGATGCGACTTGTCCTCTGCCCGTTCCGAAGTGAACCGCTCGGGATCGAAGGTGTACGGATCCTTCCAGTATTCGGGGTCGTAGTGGTTGGTCAGTCCGGGGATCGAGACCATCGCACCCTTGGGGATGAAGTGCCCCAAGACCTCGGTGTCCTTCACTGCAACCCGCGGCTGGCCCGGAACCGGTGCACACATCCGCAGCGACTCTTTCATGATCAGATCGATGTCGGTCAACTTCGCCAGATCGTCGTATGCCAGTTCCGGTCCGAGTTCGAGTGATTGCGCGCGGGCCCGTTCCTGCCACTGCGGCGACTTCGCCATGTGATAGGCCATCTGGGTCATGGTCATGGTGGAGGTGTCGTGCGCGGCCATCAGCACGAAGATCATGTGGTTGACGACGTCCTCGTCGGTGAACCGGTGCCCCTCTTCGCTTTCCGCATGGCACAGCACCGAGAACAGGTCAGGGGTCTCGGTCGCACGTTTGGCTGCGATATGACTCATGAAGAATTCTTCGAGGATCTTGCGCGAGCGCAGACCCTTCCACCAGCGACCGCCCGGAACCGGCCGGCGAACGATCGCCACACCGGCGCGCACCGTCTCGATGAACGCCTTGTTGATCCGGTCGGCTTCGTCCTGCGGGAGTTCGAGCCCCATGAACACCTCGAGGGCAACATCGAGTGTCAGCGCCTTGAACTCACTGAACAGCTTCACCTGACCGACGGGGAACTGTTTGATGCGCTCGGCGATCATCGGCTGCATGGCCTGCATGTAGCCCTTGAGAACCGGCGGGGTGAAGGCCTGCTGCAAGATCAGTCGGTGGTGCCGGTGCTCTTCGAAGTCGAGCAGCATCACACCGCGGTTGAAGAACGGTCCGATGAAGAAGCTCCACGCAGGCCCGTTGGCAAACGCCTTCTGCTTGTTCATCAGGATCTGGTCGGCCGCCACCGGACCGCGGCAGGTGACCATCTGCTGCCCGAACGCGTTGATGAAGGAGATGTTGCCGAACTCGGCCTGCTGCGCCCGAGCAAAGGCAAACGGATCGCGGCGCATCCTGAGAATCTGGATCACGCCGTTGGTGGTTGACCCATGAACGGGTTTGAGATCACTGTCGGGTGGTACCGGTGCCAGGATGACCGTCATGGGTTGAAACCTCCGCTAATGGAACGTTTTGAAGAAATTGTATCTTCAAAGTCGGCGGCGATCCAGACCCAGGTCGCGTTCAGCTCGCTGCGAGCACCGCATGACATCGGCGCAATCTGTCCAGCCACCAGCGACGACGCTCCTCGGAAGCGAGCGGGACGGACGCGATGTCGACCTCAACCCGCCGGGGTGTCACCATCCCGCCGTCGGGCACAAACGGCTCGGCCACATCGGTGACGAACAGCCCTCCTGTTCCCAGGCCGCAGGCCGGGGGTGCCTGCGGCAGCGCCGCTGCGGCGGCAACCCCGGCGGACATGCCCACCGCCGAATCGAGTGCGCTGGAGATCACCACCGGGATCGGGATCTGAGCAGCCAGATCCAGGACCCGTCGCATCCCGCCCAGCGGTGCGACCTTCAGGATCGCCACGTCGGCGGCCTTGGCCTCGATCACCCGCAACGGATCCTCGGCCCGGCGGATGCTCTCATCGGCGGCGATCGGAGTGCGCACCGCCGCCCGCACTGCCGCCAGTTCTTCCAAGGTGGCGCAGGGTTGCTCGGCATACTCGAGTTCGCCGAGCGCCCGCAACGCCGTGATCGCTTGCGGGACAGTCCACTTCCCGTTTGCATCCACCCGCACGGAGCCGATGTGTTCGCGCACCGCGGCCACCCGCGCGACGTCGTCGTCGAGGGTTTGCCCCTCCTGCGCGACCTTGACCTTGGCAGTGGTGGCGCCCGGGAACCGAGCGAGCAGCGCCGCGACCTCGTGCGCGGGAATGGCAGGCACCGTGGCGTTGACCGTGACATGGTCCCGGATCAGCTCCGGCGGCCCCAGGTACGCGGCCTCGATACCGGCCGCCAGCCACGCCGACGACTCGACATCGTCGTACTCGGGAAAGGCGCCGAACTCGCCCCACCCCGCCGGACCTCGGAACAACAGCACTTCTCGGGTGGTTATGCCCCGGAACCGCACGTTCATCGGCAACGAGACAACAACGGCCTCCTCGGCCAATTCCGCATAGGACGGAAGTCCCATCATCCGACCGTCATTCCGAAGGCCCCGACAACCAGCGGAGTAGCAGTTCGAGCCGTGCCTCATCGCGCGCGGGCTGCGGATTGACCGTAGCCATGACAGATTCACCGTCGAATAGATGAACCACCGTCAGTACGATCAGTTCGATCTGCCCCTCCGGAAGGTATTGGACCGCAGGCAACGTACGCGCAAAGGCGGCAATCTGGTCGTGATACTCGGATGCCAAGGGCGCCAGTTGTTCCCGCAATGCGGCATCGGTGCGGGCCGCAACGAGCAGCTCGTACCAGGCGCCGTTGATCGGAGCCCGGCAAGCCGCACGCAGCAGTCGCATACAGTCCGACAGCGTCCCCGCCCCCAGTAACGCCAATGACTGCGAGAATGCCTCGAACTGCTTCTGCCGCACGTCGTCCGCTGCCGCGATGACCAGATCCAGTCGGGTCGGGAAGTGCCGGAACAGACCACCCTGCGACACTCCGCTGCGGGCACAGATCTCACTGATGGTGCTGCGCTGATAGCCGAGTTCACACAAGGAATCCACACAGGCCTGCACCAGCCGGCCCTTCGTGGCGTTTCGTCGCTGCTCCTGGGTACGCCGTGGTGGCGGGATGATCTCGTGCTCAGTGCCTGCGGTAGAACTCACGAAGCAACCTCGACGACGGTCGACTTCTTATCACCGGCGGCCCCGGCCCGCAAAAACTGTCCATTACGCGTACTGGTACCGAATCCGGGCGCGAATTGCCCACGGCCATATAGGTATTCGCCGGATACCACCACCGCGCTCACCGCGTCGTCATTCCTGTTGACCATCCGCTTGATCCCCCCGAACTCAGCCATCGGCTCTTCCGCATATTGCTTGCTCTCATCATTCAACCCGTGCGGGTTGACGACCACAAGATCGGCACGGTCACCCACGCGCAGGAATCCGGCGTCGAGGTTGTAGAACTCACCGAGTTCACCGGTGAGCTTGTGGACGGCGGCCTCAACCGTGAGGAAAGGGGTCCGCGCTCCGCCCTGGGCTTCTTTCACCCTTTGCAGCAACCTGATTCCGTAGTTGTAGAACGCCATGTTGCGCAGGTGCGCGCCGGCGTCGGAGAAGCCGACGGTCACGCCGTTCTGGTTGATCAGCCAGTCGGCGATGTCCGGGCGGTCGTTGGTGATCACGGTGCGCCACCGGAATGCAGTGCCGTGTTCGACGACCAGATCGAGGAACAGATCGGTGTTGTGGATGCCGCGCTCACGCGCCACCTGTTCCACGGTTTTGCCGATCACCGAGGCGTCGGGGCAGTCGGTGATCTCCGCGTCGTCGAAGTCCCGGTGCCAGATCCGCGGGCTGAACTTCTTCTCGAAGTCCTCGCGGAACCAACGTCGGTATTCGGGGTCCGTCAGGAGGTCGTTGCGCCCCATCTCTTCTCGCAGGTGCAGGGCCGCCCGGCCCGACGCGAACTCCTCGAATACCACCAGGTCGATGCCGTCGCTGTACACCTGGAACGGGACCGGTAGATGCTGCCACCGCAGCGCCCCCCGTCCCCAGGAGTTGGCAACCGTGGCGATCGGACCGAATATCCGGCGCACCCACCGATCCGACTTCGCATCAGCGGCGGCGAGCACCGAGGTCTTGAGTGGTTTGCGGCCCAGTCCGGTACTCGAGGCGAGAAAGAAGAGGATGTCGTATTTGGTGTTGAGGTTAGGAATGGTCTGCAGCACCCGATCGCGCCGCCGCAGCACCTTGTTGATCTTGCGGCGCTCACCCCAGCGCGCGTAGACCGACGGCAACGATCGCGACCGGTAGCGGTCTCCGTCGAGCTTGTCCCAGGGATTTGTCATCGCCGAGACCCCGAGGAAGCCCGCGTCCAGCGCTTCTTCGACAGCTTCGAGCATCCTGGCCATCTCACCCCGGCTCGGCCTGTGGGCGCGGTCCGTGGACCGTCCCAAACCCATGACGTCGGCGCGGATATCCGAGTGACCCAGGAAGGCTGCGATGTTGGGGCCGAGCGGCAGCCGTTCGATCGCCTCGATATACGACGCCGGATCGGTCCAGGTCTTACCGCCTTCGAGCGCGGCGATGACCTGATCCCGCGGCAGGGCTTCGACCCGGCTGAACAGGTCCGCCGAATCGATCGGGCTGGAATAGACGGTGGACAGCGAACAGTTACCGATGAACGCCGTGGTGACTCCGTGGCGCACCGACTCCCCCAGCCCCGGGGCGACCAGCACCTCGGCGTCGTAGTGGGTGTGGACGTCGATGAATCCCGGCATCACCCATTGGCCGCCCGCCTCGATCACGCGTGTCCTCGACCCGACCGGCAGCGGCCGGGCCGATACCTCCACTACACGACCGTCGCGGATCCCGAGATCGCGAGCCAGGCCCGGCGCCCCGGTTCCGTCGAACCAGGTCCCGCCACGAACCACGAGGTCGTAGGACCGCCCGCCGGTATCCTCGGCACCCCGGGTGTTGTCCAATTGCACGCTCATCAGTGACCTCCATCACGAACTTTGCGGACAATCTAACATCGCGAGCAATCACTCGCTATGTATTTCCGGATTCTGCCCACAGCAGATCCCGCCACCGCCCGGCGAGCGTGCCAACTATCGTCGAACCCATGGGCCCATATCTCACCCGCGTTGCCGACCCCGACCCCGTGTCGATCGAGCTGCTCTGGCGTGAAGCACTCGGCACTGTCCTGCGGCGGGTACGCACCGAACAACAACGCATACTCACCGACATCGCCGCAGAGGCCGGGGTCTCACCGCAATATCTGTCCGAGATCGAGCGTGGCCGCAAGGAACCATCGTCCGAGATCTTGGCCGCCGTCAGCGGCGCCCTCGGACTCTCACTCCTGCAGGTCACCCGCGGCGTCGCCGAGGTACTCGAAGACCTCGCCCGGCCACGGCCTGCCGTTACCGCGGTCGGCGGAGTTCAGCGCACGACGGCAACGATGCGCCGCCCCGGCGGCCACGTGAGCCTCCGGATGGTCTCCTGAGCACCATCCGGAAGGGCCCTGTGACGGCGGCGTATTCGGAGGTCAGGCTGCGGCGGGCGTGGAGCGCCCGCACCGAAACAGCTCATGACAGCGCCGGTACGACAAGGCCCCGCCCGGTGAATTGCACCTACAAACGGGCCTGGAGTATCTCGTCGGCGAGACCGTAATCGACTGCTTGGTCGGCGCGCAGAATGAGGTCCCGGTCCGTGTCGCGCCGCAAGGTCTCGAGGTCTTTTCCGGTATGCCGGGACAACAACTCCTCCAATTCACCCCGCACGCGAAGTACTTCATCGGCATGGATGATCAGGTCCGGGATCGATCCTTTCCCCTCGATGGCCGGCTGATGCAACACCACTCGTCCGTGGCGGAGAATCCCCCGCTGTCCGGCAGTACCTCCGGCCAGTAGGACGGCCGCGGCACCGACGGCCTGACCCACACACGTCGTCGCGACATCGCAGGTGATGAAGCGCATGGTGTCGTAGACGGCAAGCATTGCCGACGGGGAACCACCCGGCGAGTTGATGTAGAGGTTGATCGGTTGCCCGGCACTGTCAGATGCGAGGTGCAACATCTGGGCGATCAGCACGTTCGCAACGCCGTCATCGATTTCCGTTCCGAGATAGACGATCCGCTCCGAGAGCAACCGGCTGTACACGTCCAGTGAGCGCTCGCCGCCCGCGGTCTTCTCGATCACGTAAGGCACGGTGTAGCTGCTCATCGCTTGCCGCCCAACGCAACCGGACGCGCGAATGCCGGGTAGATGTCTTCGACGCCGTCGACAACCCGATCGACGAACCCATAGTCCACAGCCTGCGCGGCGGTGTACCACCTGTCACGCAGGGAGTCGCTCACGATCCGCTCGAGCGGCATTCCGGTGTTGGCTGCGATCAGCGAGAGCACCGTGTCGCGAGTATGCCGCAGATCGTCGGCCTGCAATTCCACATCAACGGCCGTACCACCGATACCGGATGATCCCTGGTGCATCAGGATCCGCGAGTGCGTGAGCGCATATCGTTTGCCTGGCGTGCCTGCCGACAACAGGAACTGGCCCGCACTGGCGGCAATCCCGATTGCCAAGGTGCTCACGTCATTCGGGATGGCCCGCATCACGTCCATGATCGCGAGCATCGCAGGCACCGAACCGCCCGGCGAATTGATCCAGAAGCTGATGTCCTTGTGCGGATCCTCGGCAGACAGAAGAAGTAGCTGGCTGCAGAGCCGGTTGCCCAACGTCTGGTCGAGCTGGTCACCGAGCACGACAACGCGTTGATGAAAGAGCCTGCTCACCAATTCGTCGTCGATCGTGCTGTTGCCGTTCTGAATATTGTTCATGTCGCCCAGCGTGCCGAATCGCGCCGATCCACGAAAGAGGTTGCTGCCCACAGCAGTTCTGCCGTCGGCAGCTCGGCCCACTCGATGGTCGGTTCGGCACGCTCGACGGTCACCTGCGGCGCAGGGTCACCGGCAGTCCGTCTTTCGGGATCGGCAGGGAACTGTAGTCCATCGGGATCTCGTAGCCGGCGGGCACCGACCACTCGAAGTTGCGCAGCAGATGATGCATGATCGTCTTGATCTCCATCTGACCGAAATACAGGCCGATGCACTTGTGTACGCCACCGCCGAACGGACTCCACGCCATCCGGTGCACCTTGTCCTCGGCTCGCTCCTTGCTGAACCGTTCCGGGTCGAAGGTCCACGGATCCTTCCAATACTCCGCGTCCACGTGGTTCGCCTGGCTCGGCACAGCGACCATCGTGCCCTTCGGAACGAAATAGCCCTGAATCTCGGTGTCCTGCATGGCGGTTCGTGGATGAGCAGGCACCGGCGGACACAGTCGCAGCGATTCCTTCATCACGAAGTCGAGATCGGTCAGCGCCGCGAGATCCTCATAGGACAACTCCGACCCCAGCTCGAGTGACTGCGAACGGGCCCGCTCCTGCCACTGCGGCGCCTTCGCCATCTGGTAGCACATCTGGGTCATCGTGATGGTCGACGTGTCATGTGCGGCCATCAGCACAAAGATCATGTGGTTCACGACGTCCTCGTCGGTGAACCGATGCCCCTCTTCGCTTTCGGCAAAACACAGCTGGGAGAACAGATCCGGTGTCCGGGCGGATCGTTTTGCGGAGATGTGCTTGTAGAAGAACTCCTCGAGGATCTTGCGAGACCGCACTCCGCGCCACCACCGGGTTCCGGGGACGGGCTTACGGATCACCGCGGTGCCTGCCTGCACCGTCTCCAGGAATGCCTTGTTGATCCGGTCGGCTTCGGCCTTCGACAGCTCCATGCCGAGAAACACCTCGAGGGCCACATCAAGGGTCAGCGCCTTGAACTCCTTGAACAGCAGCACATCTCCGGTCGGGAACTGTTCCATCCGCCGCCGGATCATCGGCTGCATGGCATCCATATAGCCCTTGAGTACCTTCGTGTTGAAGGCCTGCTGCAGGATCAGGCGGTGATGGCGATGCTCGTCGAAGTCGAGCAACATCACGCCCCGGTTGAAGAATGGGCCGATCAGATAGGACCACGCAGGCCCGTTGGCGAAGGCCTTCTTCTTGTTCATCAGCAGCTCGTCGGCCGCCGCAGGCCCGGACGCCACGACGATCTTCTGGCCGAACGCATTGATCCCGGAAACCCTGCCGAACTTCGCATGTCGCTCGTCCGCATGCTTGAAGGGATCCCGCCGCATCGCAAGCACCTCGAGCGCCCCGTTGCGCGTCGAGAACGGGATCTCCTTGAGGTCGGAACCGGCGGGTATCTCCGAGAACTTTGTGGACATGGTCCGAGAACCTCCATTGGAACGAATTTTCCTAATCGTATCTTTGGAGGTAGGTACTTGTAAACCGTGTAAACAGATAGTTTTCCGGTCCAGGACAGACAAAAGCGCCCGACCCCAAAGGGATCGGGCGCTTTCGCTTCTAGCTGGGTACTACTGCTTACTTGATGATCTTGGTGACGCGACCGGCACCAACGGTGCGGCCACCTTCACGGATCGCGTAGCGCAGGCCCTCGTCCATGGCGACCGGCTGAATCAGCTTGACCGTCATCTCGGTGTTGTCACCGGGCATGACCATCTCGGTGCCCTCGGGCAGGGTCACAACGCCCGTCACGTCAGTTGTACGGAAGTAGAACTGGGGACGGTAGTTGTTGAAGAACGGGGTGTGCCGTCCACCCTCGTCCTTCGACAGGATGTAAGCCTGGCCCTCGAACTCGGTGTGCGGGGTGGTGGTACCCGGCTTGATGATGACCTGTCCACGCTCGACGTCCTCACGCTTGAGGCCACGCAGCAGCAGTCCGGCATTGTCGCCGGCCTGTGCCGAGTCGAGCAGCTTGTGGAACATCTCGATACCGGTGACGGTGGTCTTGGTGGTCTTCTCGCGGATGCCGACGATGTCGACTTCCTCGTTCACCTTGACCTCGCCACGCTCCACACGACCGGTGACAACGGTTCCACGACCGGTGATCGTGAACACGTCCTCCACGGGCATCAGGAACGGCTTCTCGGTTTCGCGAACCGGCTCCGGGATGCTCTCGTCGACAGCGTCCATGAGCTCTTCGATGGTCTTGACCCACTCGGGATCACCTTCGAGAGCCTTGAGTGCCGAGACCTTGATGACGGGGGCGTCCTCATCGAAATCCTGGGCGGCGAGGAGCTCACGCACCTCCATCTCGACCAGCTCGATGATCTCGTCGTCGTCAACCATGTCGGCCTTGTTCAGCGCGACAAGGATGTACGGCACGCCCACCTGACGGGCGAGCAGCACGTGCTCGCGAGTCTGCGGCATCGGGCCGTCAGTGGCGGCAACCACGAGGATCGCGCCGTCCATCTGAGCAGCACCGGTGATCATGTTCTTGATGTAGTCCGCGTGACCAGGAGCATCGACATGGGCGTAGTGACGCTTCTCGGTCTGGTACTCAACATGCGAGATGTTGATCGTGATACCACGAGCCTTCTCTTCGGGAGCCTTGTCGATCTGATCGAACGCGAAGCTCTCGTTGAGGGTCGGGTACTTGTCGTGCAGCACCTTGGTGATCGCCGCCGTCAGCGTGGTCTTGCCGTGGTCGACGTGACCGATCGTGCCGACGTTCACGTGCGGCTTGGTCCGCTCGAACTTCGCCTTCGCCACTTGATTGTCCTCCTGGACTGTCGAGCGACCGGGGCAATCCCGGTCACTGTGTGTTTAGTTCTTGGTCGGGGAAGGGCTTTTCAAAACCCTTCCCCGCACAAGCGATCTCTTAATTGTTGTGCGCCGATGGCGCTATCGCCGAGGCGACGGGTGATTACTCGCCCGTTGCCTTGGCAATGATCTCCTTCGCCACGTTCGCCGGAACTTCGGCGTACGAGTCGAACACCATGGAGTAGTTTGCCCGGCCCTGGGTCCGCGACCGAAGGTCGCCGATGTAGCCGAACATCTCCGACAGCGGAACCAATGCCTTAACGATACGGGCACCGCTGCGCTCTTCCATGGCCTGGATTTGACCACGGCGTGAGTTTAGGTCGCCGATCACGTCGCCCATGTAGTCCTCAGGTGTGGTGACCTCAACGGCCATCAACGGTTCGAGGATTACCGGACCCGCCATCCTGGCTGCCTCTTTCATGGCAGCCGATCCGGCGATCTTGAACGCCATCTCCGACGAGTCGACGTCGTGGTACGCGCCGTCGAGCAGAGAGAACTTCAAGTTGACCAGCGGATAACCGGCCAGTACGCCGTACTGCATCGCATCCTGCGCGCCGGCATCCACGGATGGGATGTACTCACGCGGAACGCGACCACCGGTCACGGCATTGACGAACTCGTAGGTGGCGCCATCTTCGGCATCCACCAGCGGCTCGAGCTTGACGATGACCTTGGCGAACTGACCACTACCACCCGTTTGCTTCTTGTGGGTGTAGTCGTGCTTCTCGACCGTCTTGCGAATGGTCTCTCGGTAAGCCACCTGCGGCTTACCAACATTGGCCTCGACCTTGAACTCGCGCTTCATGCGATCGACAAGGATGTCCAGGTGGAGCTCGCCCATACCGCCGATGACGGTCTGGCCGGTCTCGTTGTCCAGCTTGACCGAGAACGTCGGATCCTCTTCGGCCAGCTTCTGGATCGCAAGACCCAGTTTTTCCTGGTCCGACTTGGTCTTCGGCTCGATCGAGACGTTGATGACCGGGTCCGGGAAACTCATCGATTCCAGGACGATCGGGTTTGCCGCGTCACACAGGGTGTCGCCGGTGGTGGTGTCCTTGAGGCCGATCATCGCGTAGATGTGGCCCGCCGTGGCATCCTCAACCGGCATTTCCTTGTTGGCGTGCATCTGGAACAGCTTGCCGATGCGCTCTTTTTTGCCCTTGGTGGCATTGAGCACGCCGGTGCCGGCCGTGATGTGGCCCGAGTAGACCCGCACGAACGTCAACTTGCCGAAGAACGGGTGCGAGGCGATCTTGAACGCCAGCGCCGCGAACGGCTCGTCCGCCGACGGCTTACGCGACAGGATCTCTTCTTCGTTGCCGAGCGCGTGACCTTCCACAGAGGGAACGTCGAGCGGGCTCGGCAGGTAATCGATGACCGCGTCGAGCATGGGCTGAACGCCCTTGTTCTTGAACGCAGAACCACAGATCACCGGGTAGAGCACGCGGTTGACGGTCAGCTTGCGAATCGCAGCCTTGACCTCGGCGATGGTGACCTCTTCGCCGCCGAAGTACTTCTCCAGAAGCACCTCGTCGGTCTCGACGATGGTCTCCATCATCTTCTCGCGGTACTCTTTCGCCTTTTCGAGCAGATCCGCGGGGATCTCTTCGATGGTGGGCTCAGTACCGGACGGGACAACGCCGCGCCAGGTGATGGCACGCATCTCGACCAGGTCGACAACGCCGTCGAAGTCATCCTCGGCGCCGATCGGCAGCTGGAGAACCAGCGGCTTGGCACCGAGACGCTCTTCGATGGTGCGCACCGTGAAGTAGAAGTCGGCGCCCAGTTTGTCCATCTTGTTGACAAAGCAGATACGCGGAACGTCGTACTTCTCGGCCTGCCGCCAGACCTGCTCGGACTGCGGCTCCACACCCTCTTTGCCGTCGAACACCGCAACCGCACCGTCGAGCACACGCAGGCTTCGCTCCACCTCGACGGTGAAGTCGACGTGCCCGGGGGTGTCGATGATGTTGATCTGGTTCTTGTTCCAGAAACAGGTCACCGCAGCGGAGGTGATGGTGATACCCCGCTCCTTCTCCTGCTCCATCCAGTCGGTCGTCGAGGCGCCGTCGTGGGTCTCGCCGATCTTGTAGTTGACACCGGTGTAGAAGAGGATTCGCTCGGTGGTTGTGGTCTTGCCGGCATCGATGTGAGCCATGATGCCGATATTGCGAACCTTGTTGAGGTCGCTGAGCACTTCCTGTGCCACTTAATTCCTCACTCTGAATTGAAAGTTTTTGCAGCTGTTGCTGAGTATCACCAGCGGTAGTGCGCGAACGCCCGGTTGGCCTCGGCCATTTTGTGGGTGTCCTCGCGACGCTTGACTGCAGCGCCCAGACCATTGCTCGCGTCCAGCATCTCGTTTGCAAGACGCTCGACCATGGTCTTCTCGCGACGCTGACGGCTGAAGGTGACGAGCCAACGCAGAGCGAGGGTGTTCGCGCGACCGGGCTTGACCTCGATCGGCACCTGGTAGGTGGCGCCACCGACACGACGGCTCTTGACCTCGAGGGCGGGGCGGACGTTGTCCAGCGCACGCTTGAGGGTCACGACGGGGTCGGTGCCGGTCTTCTCGCGGGCCTGCTCGAGAGCCTTGTACACGATGCGCTCGGCGGTCGACTTCTTGCCGTCCAGCAGGATCTTGTTCACCAGCTGGGTGACCAGCGGGCTGCCGTATACGGGGTCATTGATGAGTGGGCGTTTTGGTGCGGGTCCTTTACGTGGCATCAGCCCTTCTCCTTCTTCGTGCCGTACTTGCTGCGGCCTTGCTTGCGGGCCTTGACACCCTGGGTGTCGAGCGAGCCACGAATGACCTTGTAACGCACACCCGGGAGGTCCTTCACACGACCACCGCGAACGAGCACCATCGAGTGCTCCTGCAGGTTGTGGCCTTCACCGGGAATGTATGCGGTCACCTCAACCGAACTGGTGAGGCGGACACGGGCGACCTTACGAAGCGCCGAGTTCGGCTTCTTCGGGGTCGTGGTGTAGACGCGGGTGCACACACCGCGTCGCTGCGGGCTGCCCTTCAGCGCTGCCGTTTTCTGCTTGGCAGGCTTGTCGTGACGGCCCTTGCGGACCAGCTGGTTGATAGTTGGCACTGAGAGTCTTCCTTTGGTTGGCGGTCTTCTTTGCTGCTCTGCTGCGGTTTCTGCTCCGGGCAAGTTTCCGATAAATCTCGGAACCTCCGCAGTACGCCCCACCAGTTGAAAAGCCCTGGTCAGGTAACGCCTTCCCTACCCCTTAGTCGGGCGTGTCGAAAACGCCCAGCGTGGCAGGTGAAGGCACGCAGATGGGACCCGGCCATTTGAATTAATGCGGAGGCCGAGCACCAGCGGTCAAGTCTACCGACCCGGTGTGCCCAGGTCAAAATCGTCCGGCACCAGCGCAGACCAAAGCAATTCTGCAGGTCTCCGCCGGTCTCGTGAAGAGGCCGACAACCGACTGCCCAGGGCGGGATTCGGCGTCGTCAACCACCCTTTACGGAAGTCTATTCCTCGGCGATCATTCCGGGTACGACCGGCGTGAACTGAGCTGTGGAAATTGCCCAACCGAGTCTCGACGACGGGTTGACCCGAAGCCGCGCAGGCTCAGGTGGCGCAACGATCACGGAAGGCGGCGACGGCGGCGTCGATGGTCGGATAGAAGTGTCCGGCGCCGAACCTGTCGCCCACCCCGAACCGGATGAGGCGGTCTTTGATAGGACCCTTCATCTCCGCGAAAACCAGATGGATGCCCTTGCCCTCGAGATACGTGTCGAGGTCGACGAGTTCGTCGACTGCGGTGGTGTCGAGTCCGGTGAGGGCCTCCGCAGCGACGATGACCCATTCGACGGGCGTCTTCGCATCCGCCACCACCGATCGCACGAAGTTGTCGAAGACGTCTCCGTTAGCGAAGAACAGCGGGGCGTCGAAGCGCACCAGCACCAGTCCCGGGATTCGATGTCCTTCGGGATGACGGTCGATGTCGTGGAAGCCCGGTTCTCCAGGCGTCTGGACGAGTTCGGTGCGGTAGGGCTGCCACGACCGGGCCACCACTGCGATGAAGGACAGTGCGATCGCCACCAGGACACCCTGCAGGACACCCACCAGCGCGACGCCGAGGAACGCCGCCGAGGCCAGACCGAACTCGGTCCGGCTCATCTGCCACATCCGGATCATCCCGTTGACGTCCACCAGCGCGGTCGCGGCGACGATCACCACGGCGCCCAGCGTCGCGTCGGGAAGATATTCGGTGACGCCGGGCGCGACGAGGATGAACACCAGGACCGCAAGCGCACCGACAACACCGGCCAATTGGGTCTTGGCACCGCTCTGTTCGGCAACCGGGGTCCGAGATCCACTCGCGGAGATGGGAAATCCGCTGAACATTCCGCCTGCGATGTTGGCGACCCCGATCGCCTTCATCTCGGTGCTGCCATTCACGTCCTCGCCATGACGGGCCGCGAAGGTGCGCGAGAGAACACCGGTATCGGCAAAGGCGATCAATGCGATACCGGCGGCGGGCCCGATGAGTTCGGCCACGTCCCCCCAGTCGACGCCACCGAACGACGGCAGCGGCATCCCTTCTGGCAGTGCACCGACCATCCCGATGTCGTCCGTCAGACCCAGCGCAGCCGAGACGATGATCGCCGCGACCACCGCGACGAGCACACCGGGGATACGCGGAACTGCGATGCGAAATCCGATGATGATGGCCAACGAACCGAAACCGATTGTGGCGGCGAGGAGATCGATGTCGCCGTTCGCGATGGCCTTTACGGTCTCCCAGATCTCGCCGAGCAAGCTGTCCGCGTCGACGGAGAACCCGAGCAACTTGGGCAACTGGCCTACCACCACGATCAGGGCGATCGCATTGAGATAGCCGAGTCGGATGGGTTTCGAGAGGAGGTCGGTGACGAATCCGAGACGCAGGAAGCCGGCAAGCAGGAGGATGAGGCCGACCAGAACACCCAGAACGCCGGCCAACGCGAGCGCACTCTCGGGATCATCGGTGACCGCCAGCGGCACGACAGCCGCCGCGATCAGCGGTGCCAGGGACGAATCAGGACCGAGGACAAGGATTTTCGACGGTCCCACCACCGCGTAAGCCAGTAGCGGGACGATGGTGGCGTACAGGCCCGCGTAGGCAGGCAACCCCGCCGCCTCGGCGTATCCCATTCCCGCCGGGATGAGCAGTGCGGTCAGAACGAGCCCGGCGGTGATGTCCGGCCGCAACCATTCGCGGCGGTAGGACCGCGCAGTCGCAACTCCCGGCAACTTGGCAAAGCCATCCGTCACAACATTTCCCATGACATCACCCCGAACGTCCGACTGCTTCAGACCCGGCCCGGATGGGTCACGCGATCATTGTCAGCCCAAAAGATGCCTTCCGACGAACGATTTAGCAATTCCAGATCCACCGTCGACTCAGACCGCGTCGTCGTCCTCTCCGGAATGACGATGGTGTCCGATCGCCGCGACCACAACTGTGATGACCGCAGATGCCAGGACCCCGGCGCTGACATCGATGAACAGCAGCGCCGCACCCACCAGTGCACCGACGCCGATCGCGAGGACGGCGAGCAGTCGTCGCACCCACAACTGCTCGCGCGCGGCACCGAACCGCGAATCGCAGGCCAGCCCCGTGATCGTCGAGGTGACCACCACGGTTGTCACGTCGGCAACCGCCACGTGCCGGGCCACTGCCGCCTGAAGCCCCATCGGGGTGGCGAGCAGGACCGTTGCCAACGGTTTGGTGAGCCCGTGGTCGATCGGCACGACCAGCAGCATGACGCCGGTGGCGCAGAGCACCGCGGCCACCGCGAACAATGCGCCGGTGACCCTCGGTGTCCACTTGGCCTTCTCGTGACGGACGAACCGCCCTCCCATTGCCGCACCCGCCATGAAGCCGGCCAGCGCGAGAATGGGTCCGAGCACCGGCAACCCGTCGGCCTGCCCGATGCCCATACCCATGATCACGACGTTGCCGGTCATGTTCGCGGTGAACACCTTATCGAGCGCGAGGTAGCCGACAGCATCGGAGATACCCGTAGAAAAGGTCAGGGCGAGCATGCAGAACGTCCGGATGTCCGCGGCGTCGAAGCCCCGCAGGCGCCCCGCCCCTGAACTCCCCGAATTCAGTGCCATGGTGCGAAATCCGCCTTTCTGATCCGACAGTGGACGCCCTTGACATCGTCGACGACCTGACCGACAACGGTGTCCGCTGCGGTCAGGCCCATCGGACGACGTCGTGAACGGATAACCCAGCGCATGGCGGCTCCAAAAGAGAGATTTCAGGGAACGCTGACGGATTGTCAGCTCGAAAATCGGGACCACTTGGTCCGACCAAGTCGACCGTAGAGCCGACGCGATTCCGCCGTCAATTGCAGGCGATACTTGTTCACACCAATGAAACAGAGAATCCTGTCGGCGACATCGAAGTCCCACTCAATGGGATCATAAAGACGCGAAATAGACCTTCTACCAGTGGATTCACGAGGATTGCCGGTTCTGGGATTTCGATTTGCCGCAATTGTTAACAGCCCGTTGCAGATCGCCTCCTCACCTGGCGGGCCGCTCGTGAACCCGGCTAAGGTCAGACCAATTCAACCGGATTGGTCAGGCCAAGTCGACAATTCCGAGGACGAGCGAGGCATGATTTGTCACCCACGATCGGGTCTGGGAACTCGGGCGGACGGACTGTACCCGTCGAGGCACTTTCCATCGGCTACAGCACCTCCACCGGTCGCGACAGCGTCAGCGCCGCGATCGCGGCACATCTCGAAAAGCTCATTGCCACAGGTGAACTCGTCCCCGGCGACCGACTGCCATCCGAACGAGAGCTGGCCATTCACATGGGCATATCACGCGCGTCCTTGCGGGAGGCGATGCATGAACTGCAGTCGAAGCACCTTGTGGAACGCCGACCAGGACGCGGTACAACCGTGATGCCGATGCCCAAACGGGTCCAGACCCTGTACGCCGAGCTCTCCGATGCCGAGCATCAACTCCGTGATGTTGCGGAGCTGCGGGAGACCATCGAACCCAGGCTGGCAGCGCTCGCCGCACTTCGCGCAACACCGACCAATCTCATTGCACTCGAGGAGGTTCTGCGCCGATCAGTCACCGATGCAACGCCGGACGAATCGCTGCGCTGCGACCTCGAGTTTCATATGCTGCTCGCCGCGGCATCGCAGAATCCACTGATGTCGGCCATCAACACCCTGGCCGGATCATGGACCTGCACCACACGCGTTCTGTCACATTCGACCCGCTATGCGCGGGAAGTCTCGTACCTCGGCCACAAGTCGATCCTGGCGGCCGTCTCCGCCGGAAGCGCAGACGGAGCACGAGAAGCGATGCGCAAGCACCTCGGAGAGGTGGCATCCATGACCCAGGAGACATTTGACTA
Organism: Williamsia sp. Y853; assembly: GCF_056786495.1. Classification (NCBI taxonomy): domain Bacteria; kingdom Bacillati; phylum Actinomycetota; class Actinomycetes; order Mycobacteriales; family Nocardiaceae; genus Williamsia; species Williamsia sp. Y853. The sequence continues at coordinate 1,912,118 of NZ_JBXCJC010000001.1, read as the reverse complement.
CATGACAGACGGTGTGAGGTGACTTGCCGCGAAGGATTGCTTGCGCGAGATCTGTTGATCCACAACGATCCTCGGCTCGAACCATCCTTAAAGGGGCCAACGAGGCACTTTGTTAGACGAAACACCGTTCACCCTTCATTGATGGCCCACGTGACTTAGTGTTGCGCTCATGTCATCTGAATTTCGGGCCCATCCGACCAAGGGGGCGTTTTGGCCTGCGGCCAAACGCCTCTCCGGAACAGCCCTCGTCGCCCTCACGGTCGGTGCCGCTCTCACTGTCGCACCATCCGGCCCGGCGACCGCGGCACCCGCGCCGATCAACTGTCCGGCACCGGGACCCTGGGTAGGTGCGTGGGGCGCACCCGCGTCGGATTCAAGCGCTCGCAGCATCCCTACCGACCCCAGCGGCAATTTTGCGGTCGCGGTTGACAACTCGACCGTTCGCTCGATCATCACCCCCACTCGAGGTGGCGAGGTCCTACGTGTACATCTCTCGAACCTGTTCGGAATAGCGCCCCTGACGATCGGGCGGGCGAGCGTGGCAAAACAAGCCGGAGGCGCGAAAATCGCCAATCCCGTCCCGCTGCTCTTCAATGGACAGACGTCGGTGACGGTGCCGGTGGGAGTCGATGTCGTCAGCGACCCCACCGTTCTGCCATTCGCCGCCCGCGAATCCCTGGCGATCAGCACCTTCCTGCCCGCATCCGTCACTGTGCCGACGCGCCATTTCGCGGCCCGTCAGCACTCCTACCAAACGGACGCAGGCGCTGGGGATCAGACCTTTGAGGTCGGTGAAGCGCCCTTCGACAACGCCACCACGTCACGGCTGTTCACGACCGGAATGGACGTCCTCACGCCCGGTGTCGGGGCGGTTGTAGCGCTCGGGGACTCACTCACCGACGGCTATCGGGGAACCACAACGCCACCGCATTACCCTGAATCAGCAGTAGGGCTCGACGAACTCGTCCGCTGGCCGGACTTCCTCGCCGCCCGCGTCAATGCCACAGGGCTCCCGTTGACCGTCGTAAACGCCGGGATCACCGGGAACATGGTCACCATGGATGCGAGCTCCAACCCGGCCGCCGGGCCGTCAGCGCTCAGCCGGCTCAGCCGAGACGTGCTGTCGGTGCCGAATGTGAGTACTGTCGTGCTGTTCGAAGGCATCAACGATCTGGGCCACGGTGCAACGTTTGAATCACTCACCCAGGGCTACGAATCCATCGTCGCATCGCTGCACAAACGTGGCATCCGTGTCGTGCAGGGCACCATCACGCCGTCGGGCGGCAACGCAACCTACGGCGATTCCACCGATCCCACATTGAATCCCCTACGTATCCGCGTCAATGAGTGGATCCTCAAAAGCAGCCCGGCCGACAGCGTCGTCGACTTCGACAAGGCCATCGCCGATCCTGCCAAACCCTCATACATCAGAGCTGATCTCGACGGTGGCGACGGTTTGCACTTGACTCCCGCTGGATATCAGATCCTTGCCAACACGATCAGCCTCAAGCAGATCCAGAATCCGTGCTCCTCGCCGTCCGGTTCTTCTTCCTGGGGCTCGGCAGCGTAGCCGCAGTTTCATCCAACAATCACGATGAGTGAACTCTGTCCCGCCGACCGGCGGGGCAGAGTTCATTTTTTGTTGCGGGCCAGGCTTTCTTGGCGTTCGCGGACCACCGCAATCTGCTCAGGAGATCCGATGAGCTCCCGGATCGCGACCTGCTCGGCATCCAAACCTGCTGCCAGATCGGTACGGCCTGCCAGATCCAACAGCGCCTTGGCATGTACCAGCGCGTTGCGGGAGTTTCCGGCGATCTCGGTGGCGAGTGTGGTCGCCGCGAGCACCGGGTTCAAGTTGATACGTGTGGCCAATCCCAGTGTCACGGCTTCGGTTCCGGTGATCTGACGGCCGGTGAAGACAAGTTCTTTGGCCACGTCTCGTCCGACGAGTTCAGGGAGCAGCTGGGTGCCGGTCATATCCGGAATGAGGCCCCAGACGATTTCCATCATCGACAGCTTGGCCTCCGGTCCGACGATCCGGATGTCTGCGCCGAGCGCCAACTGCAATCCCCCACCGAACGCCACCCCATGCACAGCTGCGATCACCGGTACCGGCACCAGCGACCAGACATGCACGGCCTGCTGGGCCAGTGCAGCCGCAGCACCCAGACGTGGGCGTTCGATCACCACCGCATCGGCTCCCGATGCCATCCGTTCGAACTCCGCCATGTCCAGGCCCGCGCAGAACCCGCGACCCTCACCAGCCAGCACCACCGCCGAGATATCGGTCCGTGCGATCAGGTCTTGGCCCACTGCAACCAGTTCTTCGAACATCGCACCGTTGAGAGCGTTCATCTTGTCGGGGCGATTGAGACGCACCTGCGCGATCCCATCGTGCACATCGCACGTCACCACAGCTTGCGTGTTCGGAGTTTGCGTCATGAACCGTTCCTACCAGACCGGCCCCGTTCTCCGACATGGCGGCGCCGGCCTCCCCCGAGCTCGCCGACGGGTCTAAAAGCACGGTCAAGGGTTTTCGGCACGCACCTTGATATCGGCCAGACGGCGATCCCAACCTGATGCGATACTCGCCAGTTCCCGGCCGATCATGCTCAACCGGGCACCAACAGCGGTGAACTGCACCTCGCGACCTACCTTCTCCGAGGAGACGAGGCCAGTTTCCTCCAGTACCGCAAGATGTTTGGCGATGGCCTGCCGCGACACCGGGAACTCGGCGGCAAGCGACGAGGCCGATGCGGACGATTTACCCAACCGCACCAACAGATTCCACCGGGTATCGTCGGCCAGTGCTGCAAAGACAACCGTCAGACCTGGTTCAGCCATTGGCATCGGCGTGCACACCCTCAACATGGCCTTTGGCAACAGTCAGCTCAACGTTCCAGCCCTTGGTGTTGTCGTCGAGCTTCTTGCGCCGCTCGGCCGCATCACCGGGGAGCGAGGCAAAGCCGCTCTCAACAACCCTGAGAGTCACTGAATCAGTGGACCTCTCGTCGATCCAGAACTCGACGAGTGTGGATGCGCTCTCGGTATCGTCGACATCTGCGAGCCAACGAAAGGCGGCGTATTTCGGCGGGTCGAGCGATACCGTCCGGAACGCAAAAGCCCCATGATTCGGATCATGGATGATGCTGACATCCCCTGACTTCTCGATCCGATGCTCGGTGATCTGTTCCTTGTTGATGAACCAACCAGGTTCCGAGATCAGCGTCCAGACGCGCCCGGCCGGCGCGTCGATGTCGATCTGCTTTTCGATGCGATCAAGTTCCACTGTCATGGTTTCCTCAAGGTCGACGATTTTCTTCCTGCAACCAAAGGATTGCACATCCATCGCCATTTATGCAACCAACAGGTTGCACTTCATCGGTTCACCCGAGTCAGGACAACGACGCCTGCAGCACCTGCGCCCAGGTGCCAACCACCTGTTTGCGTCGCGCCGAGTCGTCGGACAAGGTGTCGGCCAACCCCAGCCCCCGAGCGAAATCGAGGGTTGCCTGCACGAGCCGGTGGATGCGCGGATCGGTACCGTCGACACCGAGCATCTGCACTGTCATCCGGTGTGCCGCAACACCGAATCGGCCTTCCAGCGGGAGTATCAGCTCCTTGAGTGCCTGGTCAGACGCCGCCGCACACCACACCTGCAATGCCGCTTTGAACTCCACGCCGGTGTAGAACTCCACCGCGGTCGACACCGCGACCTCTATTCGCCCCTCGCCCTGCGGTAGCCGGTTGGTCTCCTCGACGGCACGCAGCGTGAGGAGCTCGAACGCGTGCTCGAGTGCCGCGGTGATCAGGTCTTCCCGCGTCGGGAAATGGTGTTGTGCCGCGCCCCGGGACACGCCCGCGCGGGTGGCCACCACGCCCACACTGCACGCGGCCCATCCGTCGGTCGCCAGGACATCGATGGTGGCGTCGAGAAGGCGCTGACGGGTCGCCCGGCTGCGTTCCTGCTGCGGTGACCGCGTGGCACCGCGGGTCATCGGTCCGCCAGCCACGGTGGGGGCTGCTTGTTCAGGAACGCCATCATGCCGGCTCTGGCCTCGTCGGAGCCGAACAGTGCCGCCGACTCCGACGCCAGGCGCTGCGCGTCGGCATCGAATCCGGCCAAGATGGCGGCGGTGGTCAGCTTCTTGCTGGCAGCCAGTCCCTGCGGGGAACCTTTGCGCAGGTCAGCGCACCACCGGGCCACGACCTGGTCGACGGCTGCCGCGTCGGGAGCGGCGACGGTGATCAAGCCGATCTGATCTGCGACATTCGCATCGAACTTCTCACCGGTGAGGAAGTACCGACCGGCTGCGCGTGAGGTCAGTCGAGGCAGGACCGCAAGTGAAATCATCGAAGGAGCCACGCCGATCCGGGCCTCGGTCAGCGCAAATGTGCTCGTCGGGCCCGCGACAACAAGATCGCACGCACCGACGAAACCGAATCCACCGGCCCGCACGTGGCCGTCGATCCGGCCGATCACAGGTTTCGGCAATTCCAGGATCGCGCGCATCAGGTCGATCATCACCTCCGGGCGTGACTGTCCCGCCTCACTGAGATCAGCTCCGGCGCAGAAGGTTCCACCGGTATGCGTCAACACCACCACCCGCACCTGCGGGTCGTCGGCAGCTCCGCGCAGCCGCGCAAAGAGCTGCTCCACCAACGACATCGAGATCGCGTTGCGGTTGGCAGGCGAGTCCAGCGTGATGGTGGCGACCCCAGCATCGACCCGATATCGGACAACCTCGTTCATCTGCTCATCCTGTCAGTGCGTCCTCAGTACGACTTCGGAAGGCCCAGGCTGTTCTGCGCCACGAAGTTCAGGATCATCTCCCGGCTCACCGGTGCGACCCGTGCGATACGACAGAGGTTGAGCAGCGGCGCCAGCCCGTATTCGGTGGACAATCCATTGCCGCCCAACGAATGTACGGCCTGATCAACGATTTTCACGCAGGCCTCGGCGGCCGCATATTTCGCCATGTTGGCCGGTTCGGCGGCACCCCAATCATCGCCGGCGTCATACAGGGTCGCGGCCTTCTGCATCATCAGCTTGGCCAGCTCCATCTCGATCTTGCCGACTGCGAGCGGATGCGCGATTGCCTGGTGGGCACCGATCGGCGTCTTCCAGACCGTCCGTTCGTTGACGTATTCCACTGCCCGCCCCAACGCGTACCGGCCCATGCCGACCGCGGTGGCAGCAGCCATGATCCGTTCCGGGTTCAGTCCGGCGAACAACTGACTGAGCGCAGCGTCCTCGGATCCGACAAGTGCGTTCGACGGCAGGCGAACGTCATCGAGGAAGAGCAGGAACTGCTTTTCGGGGTTGACCAGATCCATCGCTATCTGGTTGAACTCGAAGTTCGGCGCATCGGTGGGCACGATGAACAGTGCCGGCTTGAGTCGTCCGGTCTTGGAGTCCTCGGTTCGTGCCACGATCAACACGGCCTGTGCCTGATCCACACCAGAGACATAGATCTTTCGTCCCGACAGCAACCACTCTTCGCCGTCACGCCGAGCAGTGGTGGTGATGTTGTGTGAGTTCGAACCCGCGTCGGGTTCGGTGATACCGAAGGCCATGGTGATCGTCCCGGAGGCCAGGCCCGGCAGCCACGTCTGTTTCTGTTCGTCGGTACCGAACCGCGCGATCACATTGCCGCAGATGGCAGGCGAGACAACCATCATCAGCAGACCGCTACCGATGGCGGCGAGTTCTTCCATGACAATCGACAGTTCGTACATCCCGGCGCCGCCGCCCCCGTACTCCTCCGGGAGATTCACCCCGATGAAGCCGAGTTTGCCTGCTTCCGACCACAACTCGTCGGTCTTTCGTCCGCTGCGCGCGCATTCCAGGAAGTACTCGTGCCCGAACCGGCCACCGAGGCCTGCCACCGCACTGCGCAGGGCCTTCTGTTCATCCGTTTCCACAAAACTCACGATGCCTTCTCCCTCAGTTGCTTTCGGCCAGTTCATGCTCGGTGATGACGGCGAGGATCTCCCCCACCGACACCTGCTGCCCCGGCGCCACGGGTAGCTCTTCCACGATGCCGTCTGCGGAGGCAGCAATCGTGTGTTCCATCTTCATCGCCTCGAGCCACATCAGTGGCTCACCGCGGGTCACTCGTTGGCCCGGTGCCACGGCGATCCGGATCACCGAACCCGGCATCGGCGCCAGCAACGAACCCGGGGTGTTGGTCTCGGCGGGGTCGACGAACCGGAGCTTGCGGATCAGCGCCACCGATCCTCCTGAGAAGTCCACCCACACACCCTCGCCATATCGGTCGACGGTGTACTTGCGGTCCACTCCGGCAACGGTGAGAACGACCGCATCGGCATCGATTCGGGTCACCGTGACATCTGGGTCATCCGCCAAGACCACACCGTCCCTGGCGTGCCGATAGTGAACCGTGATCTCGTGCTCGCCGTGGAGGTAGGACTTGGACTGCGGGCCCGACGCCAGGTTGCGCCAACCCGAGGGCAGCGGCCTGCCCGACTGCTGCCGGTTCGTCTCCGCATCCGCGAGTGCCACGGCGACGGCCGCGAGGCGGACCTGATCCTGCCCGGCCAGTGGCGCGGAGAGTACATCGAGACCGATCTCCTCGATGAACTTGGTTGTCGTGTTGCCACTGCGGAACTCGTGGTGGCGCAGCATATTCACCAATGTGTCCCGGTTCGTCCGCGGACCGTGTAACCGGGCCGAGGCCAGTGCCCTGGCCAGGATGTTGATCGCGGCGTCGCGGTCGGGTGCCCAGCTGATGACCTTGGCCAACATCGGATCGTAGAAGGTCGACACCTCACCGCCATCGGTGATGCCGGAATCAACCCGCACGCCCGGCTCGGTGAGCCGTCCGAACCGAACATCAGCATCGACCCCGAACCGATGGAACCGTCCCGATTGTGGCTGGTAGTCCACCGCCGGGTCTTCCGCGTACAGCCGAACCTCGATGGAATGTCCTTGCGGCTCCGGCGGATGCGCAGGTAGCAGGTCGCCGCGGGCGATCTGCAGCTGCCAGGCAACCAGATCGAGCTTGGTGGTCTCCTCGGTCACCGGATGTTCCACCTGCAGGCGGGTATTCATCTCGAGAAAGTAGAATCGACCGTCGTCATCGGCCAGGAACTCCACGGTCCCGGCCCCCGTGTAACCGATTGCCGAGGCGGCGGCGCGCGCAGCGTCGAACAGCTTGTCCCGCAGTCCGGTTCCGATCCGCTGCACGAGCGGTGACGGCGCCTCTTCGATGACCTTCTGATGCCGGCGCTGGATCGAGCATTCCCGTTCGCCGACGGCCCACATGGTGCCTGCGGTGTCGCCGAGTACCTGCACCTCGATGTGGTGGCCCCGTTCGATGAACGGTTCACAGAACACCGTGCTGTCACCAAATGCCGACAGTGCCTCACGGCGAGCACCTTCGACCTGCTCGGCAAGTTGGCCGGAGTCGCGGACGATGCGCATGCCGCGCCCGCCGCCGCCTGCCGAGGCCTTGATCAGAACCGGCAACTGGTCGGCCGTCACCGCGGCCGGGTCCAGATCGTCCAGCGTGGGAACGCCCGCCTTGCGCATCATCGCCTTGGCATTGACCTTCGATCCCATCGCGACGATGGCCGCGGGTTCCGGACCGATCCAGGTCAGTCCGGCATCGAGTACCGCCTGAGCGAATTCGGCGTTCTCCGAGAGAAATCCGTACCCCGGGTGGACCGCATCGGCGCCGGCCGACCGGGCCGCGGCTATCACTTTCGCGGCGTCGAGGTACGTGTCAGCGGAAGTATTGCCCGGCAATCGGACCGCCACGTCGGCCTCGCCCACGTGGGGAGCTCCCGCGTCGGGATCGGAATACACCGCCACGGTGCCGATCCCGAGCCGGCGGCAGGTGGCGAACACCCGGCAGGCGATCTCGCCCCGGTTGGCAACAAGCACACTGGTCACGTTCGGTTTGTTCATCACCCATCACATCCGGAATACGCCGAAGTTGCTTGTACCCTCTACGGGCCCGTTGTCGATCGCCGAGAGACACAGGCCGAGAACCGTTCTGCTGTCCCTCGGATCGATGATGCCGTCGTCGTACAACATGCCCGACAGGAAGGCAGGCATCGATTCCTTTTCGATCTGGGCCTCGATCATCGCCCGCATGCCGGCATCCGCTTCTTCGTCCACGGTGCCGCCACGGGCTTCGGTGGCACTGCGCGAGACCATCGAGATCACACCGGCAAGCTGGGCTGCGCCCATCACCGCAGATTTTGCACTGGGCCAGGTGAACAGGAAGCGCGGATTGTATGCCCGTCCGCACATCCCGTAGTGCCCGGCTCCGTAGCTCGCACCGATCAGCATCGAGATATGTGGGACCGTGGAATTGGACACCGCGTTGATCATCATCGAGCCGTGCTTGATGATGCCACCGCGCTCGTACTCCTGCCCGACCATGTAGCCGGTTGTGTTGTGCAGGAACAGCAACGGCGTATTCGACCGATTGGCCAGCTGGATGAACTGGGTGGCCTTCTGCGATTCGGCGCTGAAGAGCACACCTTGGGCGTTGGCCAGGATCCCGATCGGATACCCGTGAATGCGCGCCCATCCGGTACACAACGACGAACCGTATTCGGGTTTGAACTCGTCGAACAGGCTCTCGTCAACGATCCGCGTGATCACCTCGCGCGGATCGAACGGGATCCGCAGATCACCCGGGACGATGCCCAACAGATCCCCGGCTGGATACTTCGGCTCGATGGACGGAGCCACCGGACCCGGACCCTGCTTGCGCCAGTTGAGCCGGGCGACGATCCGCCGTCCGAGGCGGATCGCATCTTGTTCGTCGGCGGCGTAGTAGTCGGCCAGACCGGACTGACGGGCGTGCATTTGTGCGCCGCCCAATGACTCGTCGTCGCTGACCTCACCGGTGGCCATTTTCACCAGCGGCGGACCACCGAGGAACACCTTCGACTGCCCCTCGATCATCACCGTGTGATCCGACATACCCGGAAGATAGGCACCGCCTGCCGTCGAATTTCCGAATACCAATGCGATGGTGGGGATCCCGGCCGCTGACAACCTGGTGATGTCGCGGAACATCGCCCCACCGGGAATGAAGACCTCTTTTTGCGTCGGCAGATCAGCGCCACCGGACTCCACCAGGTTGATCAGCGGCAGCCGGTTCTCCAGCGCAATCTGATTGGCCCGCAGACCCTTACGCAACGTCCACGGATTGGAGGTGCCGCCGCGGACGGTGGGGTCGTTGGCGACCAGAACACATTCGACCCCCTCCACCACGCCGATGCCGGTCACGATGGACGCACCCACCGGGAACTCGGATCCATATGCCGCGATCGGGGAGAGCTCGAGGAACGCACTGTCCTCGTCGATGAGCAGCTCGATCCGTTCCCGGGCCAGCAGTTTGCCGCGCTCGCGGTGCCGGGCGACCTTCTTCTCGCCACCCCCGGCCAGCGCCAGGGCGAACAACTCCTCGATCTCACCGATCCTGGTGAGCATCGTCTCGGTGGCAGATCCGGTGCCGGTGGCGCTCACGGGTGGTAGCCCAGACGCTTGCCTGCGAGACCGGTGAGGATTTCGGTGGTACCGCCGCCGATTCCGATGATCCGCATGTCCCGATATTGCCGCTCCACCTCGGTACCGGTCATGTAGCCGGCGCCACCGAAGAGCTGAACAGCCCTGTCCGCCACCCATTCACCGGCCTCGACCGCGGTGTTCTTGGCAAAACAGACTTCGGCGATGAGGTCGGTCTCCCCGGCCATTGCGGCGTCTACGATTGCGTGGGTGTAGGTCCGCGCGACATCGATCTTGCGGGCCATCTCGGTCACGGTCTCCTGCACCGACTGGCGCGCGATGAGCGGCTTGCCGAACGTCTCTCGACTCCGCACCCATTCGAGGGTCAGGTCGAGGCAGCGTTGCGCACATCCGTAGGCCTGAACGGCGAGTCCCACCCGCTCGGTGACAAATGCTCCGGCGATCTGGAAGAACCCCGAGTTCTCGGCATTGACAAGGTTGCTGACCGGAACCCGCGCGTCGACATACGAGAGTTCAGCGGTATCCGATGCGCGCCAACCCATCTTCTCGAGCTTGCGGGTGACTGTGAAGCCCGGCGTACCCTTCTCGACCACCAGCAACGAAACGCCACCGGCACCCGCACCGCCGGTGCGGACCGCGGTCACCACGAAGTCCGCGCGGACACCGGAGGTGATGTACGTCTTGGATCCGTTGACGACGTAGTGGTCGCCGTCGCGAACAGCCGAGGTGGTCAGGTGCCCGACGTCGCTGCCGCCGCCGGGTTCTGTGATGGCGAGGCTGCCGATCTTCTCACCGGCCAGCGTGGGGGTCACCCACTTCTCGATCTGCTCGGGATCATTGGCCGCAATCAGGTGCGGCAACGCGATTCCGCAGGTGAAGAGAGACGAGAAGACGCCACCGGCCACACCCGAACCATGTAGTACCTCACCGCAGATGGTGGCGTCGATCAGATCGCCGCCGCTGCCGCCGACAGACTCGGCGAAGCCCAGCCCGAGCAACCCGGCCTCGGCGGCCTGCTTGTGCAGATCGAGGGGCAGCTCGCCGCTGCGCTCCCACTCATCCTGAAATGGCAGAATGTGCCGCTCCGCGAATGTCCTGACGGAGTCGCGCAGCTGCTGACGCTCCGGGGTGTGCCAGACCTTGGACTCAAGGGATTTCATCTATTCTCCAAACCGGATCGGGATCGTGACGTGACGCGAACGCAGCCACTCTCCGAGCCCCTTAGCTTGCGGATCGAATCGAACGTTGTCTGCTACTCCTCGACCGAGAATTCCTTCGATCACGAAGTTCACGGCGAGTAAGTTGGGGAGTTCGTGGCGGTGGACCTCGAGGTCGGCCGCCTCCGGGATCAGCTGTTTGAACAGTTCGGTGCTCAGAGTCGCCGACAACCAATCGAAGTGCTCTGGATTACGCACCCACACACCCACATTCGCGTTGCCACCTTTGTCACCACTGCGGGCGCCTGCGATCTCACCCAGCGGCGCGCGACGTGTCGGCCCCCACGAACTGACCGGCTCCGGAGTTGTGGCCCGAGCCTCTTCCACAGGTGCAGCCACCTCGACCGGAAGGCCGGGTTCGATGACCTGCGTGGACCCGTCCGCATGGTGCACTGTGTGCGAGACCTCGCCCACCGGCACGTATCCGGCTTCGAACACCGCATACGGCGAGGCCGACCCTGGCGGTGCGGTCATGGTGAAACCGGGATAGCTGGCCAACGCCAACTCAACTGCAGCCGAGGAGAACTGGCGGCCCACGACCTTCTGGTCCGCATCCTTGACAACACACTGCAGCAACGCACTGGCCTGCTGCTCGGAGGGCGCGTCGACCTGATCGAGACGGGTCAGCGTCCAGGTGAGGTCGGCGGGCCTGGTGCTCAATTCGACCTCGAATTGGCGGCGCGCGAGTTCGGCCTTGGCCTCGATGTCGAGGCCGGTCAACACCATCGTGACCTCGTTCCGAAACCCGGCGAGGTGATTGAGCGACACCTTGAGGGTCTCCGGAGGTGCCTCACCGCGAACACCGCCGACCCGAACGCGGTCGTGTCCGAGATCGGTGAGTGTGATGGTGTCGAGACGGGTGGTCACGTCGGGACCGAGATAGCGCGGACCGCCGACTTCGTACAGCAGCTGCGCGGTGACCGTACCCACGGTGACCGCACCGCCCGTTCCGTCGTGCTTGGTGATGACAGAGCCACCGTCGGACGAGATCTCGGCGATCGGGAAGCCCGGGTGCGCCATGTCGCCGATCTCGGTGAAGAACGAATAGTTGCCGCCCGTGGCCTGCGTGCCGCATTCGATGATGTGCCCGGCCGCCACGGCCCCGGCCAACTGGTCGAGATCATCGCGGCCCCAGGCGAAATGGGCGGCGGCAGGTCCGACGGTCAGAGAGGCGTCGGTGACCCTGCCGGTGACAACGATGTCGGCGCCCGATCGCAGGGCGGCCGCGATCCCGAAGCCGCCCAGATAGGCATTGGCGGTCAGTGGCGTTCCGAGTCCGAGTTCGGCGGCCCGGGACCCGAGGTCGTCACCGTCGACGTAGGCGATCTTCGGCGCCAGCCCGAGTTTCTCGGCCAGCTCACCGATCGCTGCGGCGAGGCCGGCCGGGTTCACCCCTCCGGCGTTGCTGACGATCGTGACCCCCGCATCCATTGCGGTACCGAGGTTGACCTCGAGTTGTCGCAGGAAGGTTTTTGCATACCCGGTAGTGGGATCCTTGAGCCGATCACGACCCAGGATGAGCATCGTCAGCTCGGCCAGATAGTCGCCGGTCAGGCAGTCGAGTCCGCCGCCGGTGAGCATCTCCTGCATCGCCGAGAATCGGTCGCCGTAAAACCCGGAGGCATTGCCGATCCGAATGGTGCCAATCATTGTCCACCCCCGGGAGGTCCGGCGAAGCACTGCGCAATCGTGATCCAGTGGCGGGCATCGTCACCGGTCGCGCGGATGTCAAGGTCTCGCAGGCCGCGGCGCTGGGTGACGAGCTGACAGAAGTCGAGGGCCGAGCCGGTAACCCGCTGGGTGGCATCGCCGGGACCCCATGTCCAGGTCGAGCCATCAGGCGCATGCAGTTCAACCCGAAAACCGTCGGTCGGCGGGGTTTGGTTGTTGACCTGATAGGCGAAGTCTCGTGTCCGAACACCAAGATGTGCAATGGGTTTCAGCCTTGCCGTCGGCTTGGTGACAATTCCGAGCGCGTCGGCGACGTCCAGGCCATGAGCCCAGACCTCCATCAACCTGGCGGTCGCCATCGAGGCCGCGGACATCGGTGGACCAAACCACGGCAACTTCTGCCCCGCTGGGACTGCGAGGAGAGCCTCGGCCAGCACACGCCGCCCTTGCCGCCAGTGTTCAAGCAGCTCGACAGGCGGCTTCTGTGCCCGTTCCCTGGCCGCCACGTCGACAAATCCGGTCGGGTTCTGCCAGGCCTGCACCAGAACGCGCTCGAACTCCGCCGGATTCGTGGCCGCAGCAGTGGCCACCGCGTCCGTCCACGACAGATGCGCGATCTGCTCTTTCACGGCCCACCCCTCCGCGGGTGTTGGTGTAGCCCAGCCATTTTCGTCCAGATCTGAAACCATCTGGTCGACAACGTCGGTTTCCGCGGACAGAACAGACACAAGTTCGGCAACGATGCTCACGCGGCCAGCGTGACACGGGCCACTCACAAAAGCAAGCGCTGGTGCTTGTTTTCCCGGATGCCGGACAACTTGCCTACACGTTCAGCTGTGTTTCCCTCCCGGTTACCTGTCGTGTGGTTGTCCGTACAACTGGGGCCGACACAGTGATGGCATGACCGAGCAGAGATATCGCATCATCGCCGACCAGCTCGAATGCGAGGTCAACCGCTTGGCACCGGGCTCCAAGCTCGACAGTGAACACACGTTGATGCAGAGGTTCGATGTCGGCCGCGCCGCCGCTCGCGCCGCTCTCCAAGAATTGGAACGACGGCTACTCGTGCGGCGAATCCAGGGCAGCGGCACGTTTGTCAGCAATCGCATCGACTACGTGATCTCACGCGACCGCCGACCGTCATGGCATCGCACCGTCCGTAGCGCGGGCGCCGAACCTCGTACCGTGCTGCTCGAACATTCTCTGGCACCCCTGCCACCGGAATGTGCCGAGATGCTCGAACTGGCGCCCGCCACGCCGGCACACCACATGATCCGGCTCAACTACATCAACAACATGGTCGCCGGATTCGCCTCGGAGTGGATCTCTCACGATGTGGTGCCCCACTTGGCCGACGGTATGCGGGTCGAGGAATCACTCGATGAGGTCCTGCGCCAGATGGGCCACGTCCGCTCGGTTCGTTCCTGGTGCCGGACCGCCTCCGATATTCCACCACCCGAGATCCAGGCACGACTGCAACTGGTGACCGCAACCCCGGCCTGGGTGGTCGAAAGCGTGAACCGCGACGCCGATTCCGGCAGGGCACTGACCTACAGCAAGGCCTGGATGCGGGGCGATTCAGTGCGGGTCGTCATGGAAATCGGCACGTCGCCCGCTGACAGCCACACCAACAACCTCACCACCGACACGAAAGAAGTTGCATGGAAATGACATCCACCGGATACAGCCGAGAACGGATCGCCGAGCTACTCGCCGCGGCCGCGGAGGACGAACTCGTCGAGCTCGCGGACGCCGCCCTGGCCACCGGTGCCGAGTTCAGGCTTCTCACCGCCCCGGAGATCGGGACGATCGCCGCGCAGGTCCGTGAGCCCATCGCCTATGACCGGTTCTTTCTCGGCGACGTCCTCGCGTGTCGCGCCGAGGTCACTTTGGCCGGAACCCACGGCTGGGCAATGCGCATGGGAGACAACAGGGCCGCGACCCTGGCCGCCGCCGTCTGCGATGCAGAAGTCCAGGCAGGCGGTCCGAACAGCTCGAGGGTGATCGAGCTGTGCCACCGCGTCGAAACCGATCTCGAGCTCGCAGACCGTGGCGAGTGGGCCCAATTGGCGCCCACCGTCGTCCAATTCGAGGAGCTGACCTGATGACCGACCTGTTCACCGGAAGCACCCTGGGCGTGGGCGTTGATCCCCTCATGTCGCAGAGCATCTTCCGCGCCATCCTCAACGCCTTCGCACGACCGGGGATCGTCGAAACCCTGCCCCGGACCACCTACCCGCCCGCAATGTTGCCTGCTCTGGCCCTGGCCGACCTCGAGACGGGCACGCACCTGATCGAAGAGTCCCCGGGCACATGGGCTTCGGTGTTGTCCGTCGCGACCGGAGCCCCCGCGCTCTCCCTGGACACAGCCAAGTTCGTGACAGCACTCCGGCCGCTGACCGATCACGAGTTCGGTTCGGTGGCGGTGGGTAGCCCGCTGAGTCCGGAATCCGGTGCCACCGTGATCCTTTCCGTCGACGCGTTGTCCGGTGGAACGCGGGTGGCGATCGAGGGCCCCGGCATCGCCTCGCCGATCGATTTCGCACCGCGCGGGATCTCCGCTGATTTCTGGAACGTTCGGCGGCGGCTGGTCTCGGACTTCCCCACCGGTGCGGACCTGCTGTTCGTCAGTGCCGACGGGGAGCTTGTCGGAATACCCCGCACCACCGTGGTCCACACCATCGACCACCACACACCGACTCCAAACGTCGACCCCAACAACCCGACTCCAAACGTCGGCCACAACAACCCGACTCCAAACGTCGGCCACCACACACCGACCGCAAAGGCCAACTGAAATGGGATATTCGGGAGCACGAGGCGGTCTGGATGCGATCCTCGCCGCAGAGTCATTGGTCCGCGGTGCCAGGAATCAGGACCCGGCGCCGTGGTTGACCACCAAACAGATCACCGGCCGCATGCGCCTGGCCGTCGACCGTGTGATGGGCGAAGGCAGCCTGTACCACGAAGAGACGGCTGCGGACGCGCTACGCCAGGCCGAAGGTGACGTCATCGAGGCCACCCACCTGGTCCGCGCACACCAGTCGACCTTGCCGCGACTGGCGGTGAGCGAGCCGATCGACCCCGACGAGATGGTGGTACTGCGGCGAATCGTCCCCGCTCATCGCGTTCCCGACGGCCCCCAGCTCCTCGGCCGCACAAGCGATTACACCGGTCGCATGCTCGACCGGGATCAGGAGACATCGGCAGCTGTCATCGGGCAAGACGAGCTCGGGCAGTCCGAGCGAACCGAATCCGAGCGCCACCCACGTCGCTTCTCCGACATGCTCCGCGAGATGGATCTGCTGGTCGACAACCGGCCCGGCGACAACGACACCGATGAGCCGCCCTTTGACATCTCGCGTCATCCGGCCCGTCCACCAGCTCCTCGTTCGGCGATTCTCGCGAGCATGGCGCGGGCGGAGACCGGTTCACTCATCGGCACCTGGTACCGCTCGATCCGTGGTACCGAGGGCAACTTCCACGAGGTCACGCTCGGCGAGGTCCGCCACGGCCGGCTCCCCCTCCGAGTCCTTCATCCCCACACCGGAAACCCGGTGCAGCTCGGACACATTCGAGCATCCGAGTGCGAAGCGATCGAAGACCTGGACGGCCCCGACGAGGACCGTAGCCGCTTCGACGTCGGGTACGGCCTCTGCTTCGGTCACAACGAACGCAAGGCCATCGCGATGGCCAACCTGGATATCGCCAGCCGACGATACGGAGACACCGGCGGTCTCGAACAGGTGCTGTTGCTCACCACCGATGGACTCGACTCCTGTGGATTCCTCGAGCATCTCAAGCTCCCGCACTACGTCACATTCCGGTCGATGATCGATCGCAAACGGGCCGTTCGCGGCGTCGACGACGACCTCGCCCGCCCCGCTGAACCCATTGGAAGGACCTGCTGATGACGCTCACCGACACCGTCGCCACAACGCCAACCGTCACCACCTCAGATGTGCTGGCGTCCATCGACTCCGCCGCATTTCCGCAAGGCATTCTCGACGAGGGTTCCAAGCGTGAGATCCGCCGCGCCACACTGATAGCGGTCTGCGTCCCCGGCTACCAGGTCCCCTTCGGCTCCCGGGAGATGCCCGTGGCCCGCGGCTGGGGGTCGGGCGGATTGCAGGTCACCCTCGGCATGCTCGGTGCCGACGACACCGTCAAAGTCATCGACCAGGGCGACGACGACGGCGTGAACGCCACCAATCTCCGGCGCCTGATCGTCAACAGTGAACGGTGCCTGCAGACCCAGGACACCCGTGAATCGACCGTCATCCAGAGCCGTCACCGGATCCCGGAAGAGCCGATGGCAGAAGGCCAGACCCTGGTACTCCAGGTTCCCGTCGCCGAACCGCTTCGCGGAGTGCAGAAGTCGGTTCGAGAATGTGCACGGATGCACGCCGAAGCGGACTATTCGATGATCTGGGTCAGCCTCTACGAGGACCTCGTGCGCAACGGCGTCATCACCAAGACCACCGGTTACCCGGTGTTGGTCAACGGCCGTTACATCATGATCACCACCCCGATCCCGCGCTGGGATGTACCCCGCCTCGACGACTCACCCCACCTCACACTGTTCGGTGCAGGCCGAGAGAAGCGGATCTTCGCGGTGCCGCCGTACACCACGGTCGAGCCGATCACCTTCGATGATGTCCCGTTCGAGGTCGAGGGCAACAGCACCCAGAGCTGTGCCCGCTGTGGTTCGGCTGACACATTCCTGGTCGAGGCACCCGGCGGCCGCCTGGCCTGTAGCGACATCGAATGGTGCACACGCACACTGGACGGTGACGTCGACAAGAAGTTGCACACGGATAACGCGCCGCTGCACTTCTTGCCCGATACCTCGCGTCGAGTCCGCGGCAGCGCAGCGACCACGGTGCGCGAGCGCCGCGAGCCGGTGAGCCGGCCGGCCGAGGCCACCGCCGAGGGCTGGACCCTGGCAGCGCGTGGCGTCGGCAAGATCCACGGACCTGGTGGCGCCGAGGCGGTACCCGGCACCGGCCCCGAGGCCGGCACGGCAATCAGCCCACGCACCGGCGCGATCGTCGCCGCCTGGGATGTCAGCTTCGATGTGGCACCCGGCGAAGCACTCGGTCTGATCGGCGAATCCGGCTCGGGTAAATCGACCGTGCTGCGTTGCCTGGTCGGCGAGGACATCGCCACATCCGGGTCGATGTTCCTGACCTCCGTGGACGGGGGCCGCACCGACATCTTCGGTCTCGACGCGGCCGCCCGCCGCGCCCTGCGGATCGACACCCTCGGACTCGTTCACCAGAATCCGGCCGACGGACTGACGATGAACGTATCGGCAGGCGGAAACATCGCCGAGCGTCTGACCGCGGCCGGATGGCGGAATTATCACGAGATCCGCGACCGCGCAGCCTATCTGCTCGAGAAGGTGGAGGTCCCGCTCGACCGGATGGACGATCCGGTCAAGCACTTCTCCGGTGGCATGCGGCAGCGTGTTCAGATCGCAAAGGCCTTGGCCACCGACCCGCGCGTTCTCCTGCTCGACGAGCCCACCACCGGCCTCGACGCCTCCGTCGCGGCGGGTGTGCTGGACCTGCTGCGCAAGCTCCTCGCCGAGCGCGACACCGCAGCCGTTGTGGTCAGCCACGACTTCGCCGTGATCGAAGCCCTCACCGATCGCTGCCTGGTGATGAATGTCGGCCGCGTGGTCGAGAACGGTCTGACCGATCAGCTCTTCCAAGATCCACACCACCCCTACACTCAGCGGCTCGTTGCGGCCGCACGAAGGTGACACCCACGATGTATGAGGCATTGAATCCGGCCACCGACACCCCGGTACTGTCCGTCCGGGATCTACGTAAGACGTTCACCCTGCACACCATTGACGGTCGCACCGTGACCTCACTGCACGGCGTCGACCTCGACGTCGCAGTCGGGGAACATGTGGCGCTGGCAGGCCCCAGCGGCGCAGGCAAGTCCAGCCTGCTGCGATGTGTGCACCGCAGCTACCTCCCCGATTCCGGCACAGTCGCCCTGAACACCGGGTCGACGACGGTGGAATTGACTTCTTTGCCAGACCGGGAGATGGCCAGGATAAGGGGCCGAGAGTTGGGTTACGTCTCTCAGTTCTTGTCCGCCCCTCCCCGCACCGCTCCACTGGAAGTTGTTGCCTCAGCGGGCCGTCGGCGCGGAATGTCGCGCGAGGAAGCCCGCGAGGCCGCCGCGGCGTCGCTGCGACGACTCGCCCTCGACGAAGCATTGTGGGACGTCGACTGTAGCGTCCTGTCCGGCGGAGAACGCCAACGGGTGAATATTGCTGCCGGAACGGTCAATCCACCCCGGTTACTACTCCTCGACGAACCGGTTTCTGCCCTCGACCCCGCCAACCGTGAACTCGCGCTCGAACTCATCGCGTCACTGTCGGCGCAGGGTGTTGCCGTCCTCGCGGTATTTCACGACCTGGATGCCATGCGGCAGTTGGCATCCCGAGTCATCCGTTTCAGTGACGGTCGCATAGCCCAGCAAGGTACCCCCGCAGAAGTCCTGGAGGCAGCAGCATGACCGAATCAACTCAGACACTCTCCCGGCCCACGGCCTGGTCACTGCCACAGGCACCGAGCAACTATGTGCTCGGACACGTCCGGGCGATCCTGCCCGGCGAGGTCCTCGACGACGCCCGGATCGTGGTGCGCGACGGACGGATCGTCGAGGCCGGACCCATGGTCACCGGATCACCGATCGATGTCGACGGTGGCGGGTTGTACTGCCTTCCAGGACTTGTGGATGTGCACTCCGACGGACTCGAGCGTGAACGGATGCCACGTCCCGGGGCCGAATTGCCCTGGATGTTCTCGATGATGTCTTTCGAGGGCAAGCTGCGCGCCGCAGGCGTCACCACCGTCTTCCACGGGGCATCGTTCTCCGACCGCGAGTCGGCTCAGCAGCGCAGCGTCCATGCCGCGGTGTCGATGTGCGAGGCCATCGATGCCTGGAACGGCCGCGAGAGTGATGGACGGCTGGTCGATCACCGGGTCCTGCATCGCCTCGACGTGCGCTCCGCTGCCGGACTCGCGGCCTTGCGCCACCGGTACGACCAACAATGCGTTGTCGGTCAGATCAGCGACACCCTGCCTGCGGTCATCTCTCACGAAGACCACACCCCGGGCATAGGGCAGTACGCCGACCGCACCTTCTACGAGCGTTACATCGCCGGGATGCGCGGTATCTCCGACGACGCCGCCCGCGCGATCGTCGATGAGGTTGCGCACCAACGGGAAAGCAACATCGGCGTTCGTGAAGAGGCGATGGATTGGCTGGCCGGAAGTTCGGCGACCGGCTTCGTTCGCATCTTCGGGCACGACCCCGAATCAGCCGTCGAGATCGCCGACCTGGCGCGGCGGGGCGGCAATGTGGCCGAGTTCCCCACCACCGAGGAAGCAGCTCGAGAAGCGCGTGACCGGGGTATGTCCGTCGTGATGGGCGGCCCGAATGTCCTGCGCGGAGGATCCCACTCCGGCAACGTTTCCGCCGTAGAGCTCGCAGGGCTGGGATTGGTCACGGCACTGGCATCGGACTACCTGCCTTCATCGCTCCTCGGTGCCGCCTTCAGTCTCGCCACCGACAAGACGATGGCTCTGCACGATGCGGTCTCGCTGATCACCAGTGGTCCCGCCACCGCCGTCGGCCTGTCCGACCGGGGTGCTCTGGAACCCGGGCAGCGCGCCGACATGGTGCTGGTCGGAGTCGAACACGGCTGTCCCGTCGTCCGTTCCGTGCTGCGCGGGATCTGACCGAGCGCATTGTGGGACAACCTTCGGTTACTGACGCCTGGCCGTTTCGTCTGGTTCATCCAGGGTTGTCCCACTCGTTGCCGCGGTAGAGGACGCTCAGTTCCGACCGCGTTTTCACACCCACCGCGGGTCCTTCCAGTCCCTTGCCCGACTTCCCTCCTGAATCCGGGTTCAGCAATACCTGATTACAGAAAACAAGGAGCACACCTTCATGGGCAGCCAACTACACCGCTCACTGGCCACCATCGCCTGCGGCGGCGCAGCGCTGATCGCGCTCGCCGCATGCGGTTCGAGCGCAGCGGACACCTCATCTTCGGACGCTTCGACGAGCTCTGATCCGACAACGCTGGTCCTGGCGTCCATTCCCTCCGAGGACTCACAGAGCCTTCAGCAGCAGTACGCCACCATCGGCTCGGTCATCGAAAAGGAAACGGGTCTCAAGGTCGAGTTCCAGAACGCCACCGATTACGCCGCGGTCATCGAAGGGCAGCGCGCAGGCAAGATCCAGATCGCCGCGTACGGGCCGTTCTCGTACGTCACTGCAAAAGACAGTGGCGTCAACACCATTCCGGTCGCCGTCCCGGTCAATGCCGCCGACGAGGAACCCGGGTACCAGTCGTACGCGATCACCAAGTCCGGGTCAGACATCAAGAGCCTCGAAGATTTCCGCGGCAAGACCATCTGCTTCGTCGACCCGTCCTCGACCTCCGGCTATCTGTACCCCTCTGCCGGACTCCTCGCGGTGGGCATCGACCCCGTCAAGGACGTGACCCCGGTCTTCGCAGGCGGCCATGACGCGTCTGTACTGGCTGTCAACAGTGGCCAGTGCGACGCCGGGTTCGCCTACGACACCATCGTCGACAAGGTCCTCATCGAAAAGGGCCAGATCAAGCCCGGCGACATCACCACCCTGTGGAAGTCCGACTTGATCGCCGCGAGCCCGATCGCCATCTCCGGCGACCTCTCACCGGAGCTCCAGGCCAAACTCACCGACATCTTCCAGAACAAGCTCACCCGACCGGCACTGGTGACGGCGGGTTACTGCGCCGAGGAGGCATCCTGCCCGCTCCCCGACGACGTCGAGTACGGCTACGTAGCCGTGAACGACGCCGTCTACGACGGTGTCCGCAAGGTCTGCGAGGCCACCAAAGCCGAAGCCTGCCAGGGCTGATCAAGGCCAGTCCCACCGAACCATCCCCCTTCGAACATCCTCCACAGCAGGGAGAACCCGATGACCGACTCCGACCATGCCGCGCTCGGCGCGTCCATCGACCGCATCCTCACACCATCGATCGTTCTCGAGAATGTGACCAAGGATTTCGGCCCGCAGGTACACGCACTCGACGACGTATCACTCCGGATACACCCGGGAGAGGTCGTTGCCTTGCTCGGCTTGTCGGGGTCGGGCAAGTCGACCCTGCTGCGGCTACTGGACGGATTGCATCTCCCCACCGACGGCGCCGTGACCGTACTCGGGCGCAACGTGGGCACCGCCCGCGGGCGCGAGTTGCGCGAACTGCGCCGTCAGGTGGGATTTGTGTTCCAGCAATTCCATCTGGTCGGCAGCATGTCTGTCCTCGAGAACGTGTGCACCGGTGCTCTCGGCGCTCTGCGCGGACCACGCTTCGGCTTGTTCAGCTATCCGAAATCGGTACGCCTGGCCGCCATGGAACAACTCGATCGAGTCGGGCTGGCCGACAGGCCGTTTCAGCGCGCCGACACCTTGTCCGGCGGTCAGCAACAGCGAGTTGCGGTCGCGCGGGCGCTCATTCAGCGGCCGAAGATACTTCTTGCCGACGAACCGGTGGCATCGCTCGACCCCGAATCCTCTGTCCAGGTGATGGCACTGATCTCGCGTATCGCCTCCGAGGACAACCTGACCGTGGTGTGCAGTCTCCACCAGGTCGAACTCGCGCTGTCCTGGGGGCATCGCCTCATCGGACTGCGCTCGGGCCGAGTCGTACTCGACAAGGTGGTCGAAGGCATGAGTCGCGAAGAGGCGATGAGCATCTACACCAGCGTCGCCTCACCGACATCACCACAGTTGGTTTGACGCCCGTGTCCGTTCTGTCACCCGCGCGACCCGACAAGACCCGCGAACCGTCGCAGCGCACCCTTCCTCGCCCATCGCTGACCTCCATCGGCGTGTGGGTCGTGATGACCGTCTGGTTCATCGCCTCCATCTGGTCCATCGCGGCTCTGAAGATCAACCTCGCAACCTTCGTGGACAGCCTCGACAACGCCGCGAACTTCATCTCCCGGATGTTCCCGCTCGACTTCCCGCCGGTCGGCGAGATGCTCACCATGACCGGGCAGACCCTGGCCATCGTCACCTGCGCGACCGCCCTCAGTGTCGCGCTCAGCATGCCCGTCGCCCTGATGGCTGCCCGCAACACCACCGCCGGCACACCGCTGCGGTGGGGCGCCCGGGTGATCATCGTCATCACCCGCGCGGTTCCCGAGATCGTGCTGGCCATCCTGTATCTGCGCCTGTTCGGCCTCGGTGCCGTCGCCGGGATCCTGGCACTGGGAATCCACTCGATCGGCATGATCGGCAAGATGTACGCCGACGCCATCGAAGACACCGATGCCGGCCCCCGTGACGCCCTCCGTGCCGCAGGCGCCACCTGGTGGCAACAGATCACCGGTGGCGTCATCCCGCAGGCCCTGCCGGCATTTGTCGCAATTGCCCTGCACCGCTTCGACATCAACCTGCGCGCCTCGGTGATTCTGGGCTACGTGGGGGTCAGTGGCATCGGCATGGAACTGTCTCTTGCAATGAAGACCCTCAACTATCAACGAGGGATGGCGCTGGCGCTCTTTGTGGTTGCCCTCTGCGTCGCCGTCGAGATGATCTCCGGTGCGATCCGAAAATCTTTGCTCGGAGAACAGATGCCGACCCGCATCTCCCTCTGGGGACGGCTGCGACGGCGCGTGACCCGATCCTCAGGTGGTTGGCTCGAAGCCGAGGTCGGCACCGCGCAAACCGCCGCGCGTACCAAAACCGGCGAGTACCGGGTGAGCCCACCGTGGACCGGCGAACGCATTCGGCGAACTCTCTACATCGGACTCACCGTGGCTGCCCTGATCCTGGCGACCTGGGGCGCGAAGATCGACTTCTCTCGCGTGCTCGACGGCCTGGCGACGACATCGACCACGCTCGAACTCTTCTTCCCACCCGGCACCGGTGGCATTTGGGACGAACTGCTCGAACAGCTGATCGTCACTGTCCAGATCGCCTTGGCAGCAACCTTTCTCGGTATCCTACTCGCGATACCCATCGGAGTACTGGCCGCACGCAACGTGTCCCCGACACCCGGTATTGCCAAAGCGTTCCGCATCATCATCGTCCTGGTCCGCGGAATCCCCGACCTCATCATCGCGATCATCTTCATCGTCATCACCGGCCTCGGCGCCACCGCGGGTGCGCTGGCACTGTCGGTCGGTGTGGTCGGCCTCTTCGGAAAACTCATCGCCGACTCACTCGAGGAGACCGACGTCCGAGTGCAACAAGCGGTCACCGCAGGGGGAAGCAGCCGCAGCCAAGTGTTCGTGGCGGCCACCCTGCGCCAGTCCGCGCCTGCGCTGATCGCGCACCTGTTCTACCAACTCGATGTAAACATCCGCGCGGCAACACTCCTCGGCGTCGTCGGTGCAGGTGGCATCGGCTTCTACCTGATGAACGCTGCCCGCGTCATGCAATTCGATGTGGTCACGACCATCGTCCTGATGGTCTTCGCCGTGGTGATGGTCGTCGAAGGCATCGCCATGTGGATGCGCCGCGCAATGTCGTGAAATCCCAATTGATGAAAGAGATACCGTGAGTTCAGTCGAAAGTGTCAGAACCCGAACCAATTCCGCTCTGCAGGCGGCTTCGGACGCCGCGATGGAAGCACACCGCAGCGCCGTGCAGTCGCACACCCGAGAAGAGTTGCGGGCAACCGTGATGACCGGCGCCGACGGCACACCCACCATGCTCATCGACGAACTCGTCGAAAACGCGATCATCGACGTCGCCACCGCGGCGGGCGTGAACGTACTGACCGAAGAACGCGGCTGGATCGATGTCGGCTCGGCCGTCACTCTGGTGATCGATCCCGTCGACGGCTCTGCCAACGCCGCCGCCGGAGTGCCCCTGGCCTGCTTCAGCGCGGCAGTGGTCGTCGATGGTGCGTTCGTCGAGGCCATGACCACCTGGCTGCACACCGGTGAGAGCTGGTGGGCGTCGAGAACTGTTGCGCCCTACCGCACCAGTGGGTGCACCAGCGTCGCCAATGCCGCCGTCTCCGTGCTACGTCCCCACGAACGTAACTGGGACGCCTGGTCCCGGGTTGCCAAGCGCGCCACCAGGGTCCGAATCCTCAGTTGCAGCACCATCGATTCCGCATTCGTGGCCACCGGAGCCGTCGACGCCTTTCTCGATGCGGGCAGCGACACCCACCGTCTCATGGACATCGCGGCCGCAGTTGTCCTGGTCGAGTCGTCCGGAGGGGCCGTGATCGACGCCTACGGCCGCGACATCGAGTTCGACACCGACCTCACCCGCCGTTGGAGCGGAATCGTCGCAGCCACACCCGATCTCGCCGAAGAACTCCGCACCCTGGTCGTCGGGTGATCGCCCGCCTTCTCCCCGGCACCCACCGTCGCCCGACCGATCAAACGGCGGTGGCGTCGGCGGTGGCCTGGGCGACGACGGTGCCGTCCGGGTGACTCATGGTTGCGGTGACAGAACAGATGCGACGACCTGACTTCACCTGCTTCACCACGACGGTCAGGTTGCCCTGATCGACAGCGGGTGAACGCAGGAAGCTCACGGTGAGGTCGGAGACCTGGTAACGCCCGCCTGCTCTGGCCGACAACTCGGCGCCGAGCGAGCAACCTTCGGCCATGATCGACGTCACGATCCCGCCATGCATTGTGCCCATCCGATTCGCCATCCCGGGACACGGCGCCACCGCGATCTCGACTTCGTGGTCACCAACAGCAACGACGCGCAGGCCCAGAAGACGCTGGATCGGCCCGGCAGCAATCGAACCGTCCGTCAGACCCGCCAGGATCTGTCTGCCGGTCAGATCCGGGTCGAGGCCCTCCGGTGGTGGCGACTGCTCGTGATTCTCGCTCGTACCGGCCTGCTTGCCGAGTTCGAGCTCCGGGATTTCTCCGATGGCACGGCGGACCAGGACGCCCCGCCCGGTCGCCACGCAGACCACGGTGCCCGCATCGTCGACCAATTCGGCAGAGGTGACCCCGTGGTCACCGGTGGCACCGACCAGGCGGCCTGTGCCTCGCACGCGACTGCCAGATCTCGCCGGGACGGGGGCGGACAACGACAACCGCGCCTGGACCGTCGCCGAACCCTCCGGATGGGAGCGATAGAAGGCATTGCCGCCGACGATCTCCGCCAACGTGGCATACGAAGACATACCGGCGATCCCGCGGTGATCGACGACATCGGTCCCGAGGAACTGGCTGAACGTCCGAGCCCCTTGGTCGTCGACAACGTGTTCGATGCCGAGTACTTCCATGGGGTCTTTCGTCTGCGTCATGAAAACATGCCTATCACGCAGTCGGCACCGACATTCAATCGGCGAGGATGGCCTGCAGTTCGGCCAACGAATACGGCGGTTCGGGATCGCGCCCGCGGTAGGCCACGAACGCCGGCTCGAACGCCGGATACTTTCCGATGAAACCACCTGCTGCACTGTATATCTGGCCGGTGATGCCGTCGGCCAGATCGCTTGCGAGATAGGCATACAGCGGTGCCACGTACTCCGGTGGCGCCGGATCCAGCGCGGCATCGCGGGTGAATTCGTCGAGCAGACCACGCTCGAACAGGTCTCTGATGTGCGCCTCGTATCCGGCACCCGTCGACAACCTCGTCTTGCCACCCGGGCAGACGACGTTGACCCGCACACCGTGCGGACGCAGGTCCGCGGCCAACGCCAGCGACAGACTGTTCACCCCACCTTTCGCGGCCGGGTACCCAGTTCCTCCGAAGTTGCCCGCCGACGCCGCCGAACCGGTGGTGACAATCGCACCGGAGCCCTGTTCCACGAGGATCGGCGCAGCCGCGCGCACCAGTTCGAACGTGCTCACCAGATGCGCATCGAGCTGGGCAAAGAACTCGTAGGTGCTCATGGTCAGGATCGATGATCCCTCCGGTTCGGCAACGCCTGCGCAGTTGATCACCACATCGAGCCCACCGAACTCACGCATCGCGGTGGACACCGCCTCTTGTGCGACATCCTCCTCCGCGACGTTGCCGACCACTGCAACCGCAATGCCACCACCCTCGACAATCTGCGCTGCGGCAGCCTTGACTGTGGCGTCGTCGCGGCCATTGACCACCACCGACGCACCCTCCGCGGCAAGCTTGCTCGCGACGGCCAGGCCTATGCCACGACTGGATCCGGCGATCACGGCCCGCTTGCCCTGCAGGTGTTGCGAATTCACACTGCTGAGACCGGTGTGATCGACAACGGAATCCCGCGGTCCGCGAACTCGAATGTCGCGCCGCCGCTGAAGCGTGCGATGGCGACCTCGCCGGACTCCTTGATCGCCTCCCCGCGAGCGATCTCGATCACCACGTCATCCCCCTCGAGATGACCGGAGACCGAGGACCACGTGGGATGCACAGCCGACGACATCGCAAGTACCGGCTCGAGGTGTTCGGGATCGATGTAGGCGATCCATCCGTTGTCGGCAATCGCAGCGGAGTTCCCCGGCAACCGCAACCGAACCGTCACGTCGTCCCCCGCGCCGTGGATCGACACCTGCGCGCCGACATACTGCTCCGGCCCGAGAATCGGGTGAACCCGCAACACCGCTGCCAGCCCCTCGGCGTCTTGTTCCACGCCGAGACAGTGGCGCAATCGATCAGCCGTCAGACCCGAGATGCCGGTCAGCTGCTTTCGGAAGATACTGTCGGCCTGACCCTCGTCCTCGGACTTCTCCCGCACCGACATCGCAAACCCGAGTGCCAGAAGTTGGTGTTGCAGCGCAACCTCTTCCGCCATCCGAATCAGCGCAGAGTGTGACCAATCCGCGAACCGCAGATCATCCC
This sequence comes from Williamsia sp. Y853, assembly GCF_056786495.1. NCBI lineage: Bacteria > Bacillati > Actinomycetota > Actinomycetes > Mycobacteriales > Nocardiaceae > Williamsia > Williamsia sp. Y853. The sequence continues at coordinate 1,884,890 of NZ_JBXCJC010000001.1, read as the reverse complement.
AGACCGGGCCGCGGTAGTCGTCGTGGCCTTCGCCTCCGGCGATGATCGGCGACAGTTCGACGTTCGCTGCCCGCGTCGCCGACATGATGATCGACTGCTCGGGCAACGGCAGTTCGTCACGGTCGGGTTCGATGGTCACCGTCCACGCGCAGTGGGGATGCCGATCCGCCGGCCGTCGTGGTGGCCGGTGGATCGGGCGGATCCGCGCCCGCCTGTTGGTGGCGATCGCGGTCGCGTCGAAGGTCGGATCTTCGATGTCGTGACACATCGAAGTGACGTAGTCATCGCCCATCGGCTCGACATCCATCAGTGCGCCACAATGATTCAGTACGAACTCACCGTGATATTCGTCGAAGATCGTGTACCGGAAGTCCATGAACTGCGGTGGTGCTCCGATGTCGAGCTGCAAGCACTTGAACATGTCCGCGACGCCATCACCGTCGATCTGCAACGCGGTACGCATCCGTTTGGTGTAAACGGGGCTGGCCGCCATCCACTCTTCGATCGCGATCTGGGCCATGGTTTCCCGCCCGAAAGCACCGATACAGTGGGCCATTCCGGAACGGTCGATCAGTTGCCCCGACAGCAGCAGCTCCGGCAGGAGTCTGGCCAATGTCGGGCGGTCGAGGTCTGCGTACGACATCGAGTCATCACCACATCTCGACAGGCGTCTTACCCAGCGGATACCAGCCCGGCAGAAGCTCTTTGGCGTTCATGACCCGGTCGATCCGGCCCTGCATCCCCTTGCTCATCACACCGTCGGTCATCATCTCCATGAACAGTGCGGTGACATTTCCGTAGTCGAAGAAGTCGCGCTGCCATCCCCACTGGAAGTTTCCGGCATATTTGAACCAGCTGCCCTGGATGCCCTCGAGTCCGTAGTGGGTGCCGTCGTCGCGGGTGGCCTCGAAGATCTGCTTCCACAGCCCCATCATGTCGCCGGTCTTCTCGTCGATCACCCAGGTCTGGTACGGGTACGTCCAACCATCGAGTCCGTCCATCTCGAAACCGATTGCATAGTCACGGATCTGCTCGCGGCCGATGGCCATGAAGTCGTGCTTGGCACCGTAATTCCACCCGTAGGTGGCATCTTCGGTGTAGTACTCCGCGAGCGGCCGCCAATCGCCGGTCTTCTCGCAATCGATGTTGGCCTGCAGCCAACGCTCCACCATCTCGTCGAGTTCAGCGCGTTCAAATGACATGGGAGTATCCAACTTTCATTCTTCAACAATTTTGAGGGCTTGGGTCGGACAGTAACGCACCGCGCGCTCCACGTCTGCCATATGACTGCTATCCGGTTGGGAATCAAGCAGTTTCACCGATTCGCGTTCGGCTTCGAAGATGTCGGGTGCTTCCATCTCACACATGCCGTGCCCCTGACACAGGTCCAGATCTACTTCGATTTTCACAGGAACCACCTCCACCGCAGCTCTGGGCACTACCTGTTGCGCTTGCGGTACTTGACCTTGCACGGCTGTGCGAGCTGCACAACCATCTTCGAGTGATCGTTCTTGTACGACTCCGGCGGCTGGGCCATCTCGAACTCGTAGTTCTGCAACAGCACCGAGAAGATCGCCTTGAGCTGCATGATCGCGAATTGCGCACCGACACAACGATGCCGGCCCGCACCGAACGGAATCCACGTCCACCGGTTGACGAGGTCTTCTTGGCGGGGTTCGAGATAGCGGTCCGGGTCGAAGCTGTCGGGTTCAGGGAAATCCTCGGGCAGGCGGTTCGAGATCGCAGGCGACACCGCAATCGCTTGTCCGGGTTCGAGTTGGACGCCTTCGACCACGAACTCGTTCTGCACCACGCGCATCAACACGATCAACGGCGGATGCAGACGCAGGGCTTCCTTGAGTGCCGATTCGAGCTTGGGGATCTGCCGCATCGCGCCGAAGCTGTATTCGGCTCCATCGGAGTAGATTTCGCCGAGTTCGGCGGTGACTTGATCCATGTACTCCGGATGGCGGAGAAGTTCGATCAGCGTCCAGGCGGCCGTGCCCGAAGTGGTGTGGTGGCCGGCGAACATCATCGAGATGAACATGCCGGTGATCGTGTCGGCGGTGAAGCGCAGGTTGCCTTCGTCGTCCTTGATCGACATCAGGACATCGAGCAGATCCCGATCCTCGTCCGTCGCCGGCTCTCCGGCGAGACGCGTGTCCATGATCCCCTGGACCAGCTCCACCAAACCGACTCGGGCGGCATCGCGTTTACGGAAGCTCTCGATGTCTGCGTAGGCATCGACGTAGGCGATCGGGTCGGTACCCTTTTCCAAGTCGTGGTAGAGATGCGCGAATCGGCCGTCGAGTTGTTCCCGGAACTTCTTGCCGATCAGGCAGGCAGACGAGGTGTAGATGGTCAGCTCGGCGAAGAACTCCAGCAGATCGATCTCACCCTCATCACCCCAGTTGGCGATGATGCGCTCGGTCTCCTCGGGAATCGTGATGGCGTGCTGCTTCATGTGAGCGCCCTTGAGCGCCTGGTTGTGCAGCATCTCCGAACGACGTTCGGGGCTGGCGTCGAACACCACGCCCTCACCGAAGATCGGTGTCATGAACGGATAGGCGGCAGCCTGATCGAGATCCTCTTCCGAGGCACGGAAGAACGCCTCGTTGGCGGCGGCACCGGAGACCAGCGCGACCTCGCGGTCGGCGAGTTGGAAGACACCGACGTCGCCGCACTCTTCGCGGACGCGCCAGAACAGGCCGATCGGGTCGGTCGAGAGTTCGTCGAGGTGGCCGTGCTCGCCTTCACCACCGGATACGCGCTTGGGCTTGGTAAGGGTCATTTGCTCTCTCCTCCACTGCGTGCGATCGGGGCTTCTGCCTCGACCTCGACCAGGCGCATATGGGCCCCCCGAGGCATGGAAACGATGGTTGCGATGGCTGTTGCGAGATGTTCGGGTTTCAAGAAGTTGCTGTGCCGGGCCAGGCCCCACGGAACCCAGTCGTTGAGAACCGATTCGGCGACCTCGGCCGTGAAGTTCATGCCCATCCCGGTCATGACCTGGCCCGGTCGGACCAGGCTGGAGCGGACGCCGGTGCCCTCGAGCTCCATTCGGGCCACGTCAGACAGGCCTTCGACACCGCGCTTGGCCGCGACGTATGCGGCCATCTGCGGCCTGGGCCACGTGACGACGTCGGAGCTCACGAACACGAAGTCGCCACGTTGCCGCTTGATCATCTCGGGGACGACCCGGCGGAACAGACGCTGGGCACCGAGGAGATGGATGTTGACCTGAGCGGCGAAGTCGTCGTTGCTCAGCTCGTGCGCACGTCCGGGCTCCAGGTCGCCTGCACCGGAGACCGCCACCTCGATCGGGCCCAACTGGGCTTCTGCCTTTGTGACGAACTCATCGATCGATGCCGCATCGGTGACGTCGAGCGGCAGTGCCACCGCCTCGCCTCCCGCCGCGTTGATCTGATCGACGAACTCCTGAGATTTCTGAACTCGCCTGGCGCCCAGTGCAACCGGGTATCCGGCCGCGCCCAGCATCACTGCTGTGGCGGCACCGATTCCGGATGATGCGCCGGCGACGATGACCGGGCGACGATCGGGATGAGCGGGAAAACGGGGCATTCAGCGCACCTTCACCTTCATGGGGAGCGACGCGAATCCGCGAACGTTGACCGAGTGCACGCGGACGGCTTTGTCGATGTCGATGTCGACCTGATTGATCGACTGCACGATCTGTGAGAGAGCAACATTCGCCTCGAGACGCGCCAGGTGCGCCCCCAGGCAGAAGTGGGTGCCGAGACCGAAGCTGGTGAGCGTCTGCGAACTGTCCCGGCCGATCAGGTAACGGTCCGGCTCGTCGAAGACGTCCTCATCACGATTGGCCGATCCGACAAGCAACAGCACCCGCTGTCCGGCAGCGATGGTGTATCCACCGTATTCGACGTCCTCGATCACGCGTCGCAGCACGATCTGAGTTGAATTGTCGTATCGCAGAGTCTCTTCGGTCCACTGCGGAACCGCTTCGTGATCAGCCATCGGAATCGCCAGCTGATCCGGGAAACGCCAGCCCCAGTACACCGCATTGGACAACAGCTTGGTGGTGGTCTCGTTGCCCGCAACGATCATCAGGATCATGAAGCCGATGATCTCGTCGTCGGTGAGCTTGGTCTTCTCGCCGGTTTCGTCGTCGAGGATCTCTGCGTCGAGCAGCGCCGAGACCAAATCGGTGCCGGGGTTCTTTCGGCGATCGACCAGCAATTCGGAGTAGTACCGATGCAATTCCAGGTAGGCGTAGACCGCGGCTTCAGGAACGTCGAACACGCCTTCGTCGCGGTGGATCAGCAGATCCGACTGGGTCCGCAAGTTGGCGCGGTCGCTCACCGGCACGTCGAGCAGCTCGGAGACAACGTCCATCGGCAACAGACCGGCGAACTCGGTGACGTAGTCGAACTCCCCCATCTCCAGGCAACGACTCCAATGTTGCTGCGTCAGTTCACCGATCCGGTCGGCCAATTCGGCAACACGCTTGGGGGTGAAGCCCTTCGACACCAGCTTCCGGATGCGCATGTGCTTCGGATCATCCAGTGCCAGAAAGGACATCGACTTGTGCGCATCGGGTCCATAGGCTGCCGGGTCGAGGGAGACGCCCCAACTGTTCGACAACCGCGCCGCATCCCGGAAGCCGTTGCGGACATCCTCGTGCTTGGCGAACGCCCAGAAGTCCATATCCGCGTTGCGATAGACCGGCGCCTCGGCCCGCAGGCGCGCATAGGTCGGATAGGGATCCTCGTGGAAGTTGTAGTCGTACGGATCAAACGAAAGCTTTGTCGGCACAGTCATCGGCGCTCCAGCAGTAGTTTTGCCGCGGCGACGAGCCGATCGGCGATGGCGGAATACGATTCGTAACCCATACCGGCGCGGACCAGAGCGCCGGAGTACAGCATTTCCAGGGCTTCGAGCTCCCCTTCGTTGACGGCCTCGCCCGAGTCGCCGACCAGCGCATCCGAAATTCGCTGCCGGATCAGCAAACCGATCCGCAGCCGGAGATGTTCGACGTCGGGGTCCGACCCCAGCAGTGATGCGGTGACCGCGCGCGCGAGATGGCTGTCGTCCTCGACGGCCAGGGACACCGACCGCAACACCACGGCCACCCGGTCTGCGCGCGGTGCCGACGGATCGGGTTCGGTGATGCCCTCGGCCAGCCGGCGCCAGAACAGCTCGGCGACGACGTGCCCCTTGGAGCTGAAATAGGTGTAGGCGGTAGCCGGGGCAACCCCGGCACGCTTGGCCACCGACCGCACGGTGAGGGCGTCGTAGCCGACCTCACGGAGTACTTCGACCGCCGCCTCGGTGAGCTTGGCGACGGTCTCGGCCTGCGCGGTCGTGAGTCGGCGGCGAGTGGATTCGAAAGAAACCGGACTGGACATGGACAGTGACGTTACACTACGTTCAAACCACAGTCCAGACACGTGTCCAGCCAGTCATCCACGAAGGAGAGGTCAGCAATGTCGCTCAGACCAGAAACCAGCTCCGAGCTGCTGATAGATGGGAAGTTGGTGCCTGGATCGGGGGGCACATTCGCGATCATCAACCCGGCAACCGAAGAGCTCATCGGCCACGCCGCCGACGGCACAACCGGGGACATGGAAGCCGCAATCGGCGCCGCCCGGACCGCATTCGACACCACCACGTGGCCCCGCGACCATGCCTTCCGGGCACACTGCCTCCGCCAACTCCGGGATGCGCTGCAGGGCCACATCGAAGAACTCCGCGAGATCACCATCGCCGAGGTCGGTGCCCCGGCATTCCTGACCTCCGGCCCACAGCTCGAAGGCCCGATCGCCGATCTCGGCTACTTCGCCGATCTGGCCGAGAGCTACGAATGGGAGACCGACCTCGGCCGCGCGAAGCCGATGGGCATCAAGACCCATCGCACAGTGCAGCGTGAGGCGGCCGGTGTCGTCGGTGCGATCACCCCGTGGAACTTCCCACACCAGATCAATTTCGCGAAGATCGGTCCCGCACTGGCCGCGGGTTGCACCGTGGTGCTCAAGCCCGCCCCCGACACTCCGTGGTGTGCGGCGCTGGTCGGCAAGGTGATTGCCGAGGAAACCGACTTCCCGCCAGGTGTCATCAACATCGTCACGTCGAGTGATCACAGCGTCGGGGCGTTGCTATCGTCCGATCCGCGCGTGGACGTTGTCTCCTTCACCGGTTCAACCGCCACCGGCAAGAAGGTGATGGTCGCCGCGGCCGAGACACTCAAGCGGGTCTTCCTCGAACTCGGCGGCAAGTCGGCGTACATCGTTCTCGACGACGCCGATCTGGGGGCCGCCTGCTCGATGGCGGCGTTCTCCGTGGTCACCCACGCCGGCCAAGGCTGTGCACTCACCACCCGCATGCTGGTGCCCCGCGAGAAGTACAACGAGGCAATCGAATTGGTCAAGGCCGGTCTGGCCGGGCTCCCCGCCGGCGACCCGACCAACCCCGGGACCATATGCGGTCCGGTGATCTCCGCTGTCCAGCGCGAGCGGATCGAGGGCTATCTACAACTCGCCCGCGACGAAGGCGGCACCATCGAGATCGGCGGCGGGCGTCCGGCCGACAAGGACAAGGGCTTCTTCATCGAGCCGACCTTGATCTCGGGGCTGGACAACTCCGCGCGCGTGGCACAGGAAGAAATCTTCGGGCCGGTTCTGGTGATCATCCCGCACGACGGCGACGACGACGCGATCGCCATTGCCAACGACTCCCCCTACGGCTTGTCGGGCGCGGTGTGGGGCACCGATCCGGATCGGATCAAGAAGGTCGTCGACGGCGTACGCACCGGAACCATGGGCATCAACGGCGGTATCTGGTACTCCGCCGACGTCCCGTTCGGTGGCTACAAACAGTCCGGCATCGGGCGCGAGATGGGCGTGGCCGGATTCGAAGAATATTTGGAAATCAAAGCGGTAGCGACACCTGCATAAGGAGATCGATCTATGAGCAACAACAGATTTGAAGGCAAGACCGCGATAGTCACCGGAGCCGCGGGTGGCATCGGCGAGGTCTATGCCCGCCGGCTCGCTGCCGAGGGCGCGAATGTGGTGGTCGCCGACCTCAACGACGAGGCAGGCAAACAGGTGGCAGCCGACATCGGCGGGCTGTACGTCAACACCGACGTCGCCGAGCCCGAATCGGCACAGGCACTGGCCGCCGCAACGCTGGAAAGCTACGGCCAGATCGACTATCTGGTGAACAACGCGGCGATCTACGGTGGCATGCAGTTGGACTTCCTGATCACCGTTCCGTGGGACTACTACAAGAAGTTCATGAGCGTGAACCTCGACGGCGCACTGAACGTGACCCGCGCGGTTTACGGACACATGAAGCCCGGCAGCGCAATCGTGAACCAGTCCTCCACGGCCGCATGGCTGTACAGCGGTTTCTACGGTCTGGCGAAGGTCGGCGTCAACGGCCTGACCCAGCAGCTCGCCACCGAGCTCGGCGGATCCGGCATTCGGGTCAACGCAATCGCACCCGGCCCGATCGACACCGAGGCCACCAGGTCGACGACACCGAGCAACATGGTCAAGGACATGGTCAGCAAACTGCCGTTGTCGCGCATGGGAACCCCCGACGACCTCGTCGGCATGTGCTTGTTCCTGCTGTCCGACGAGGCCGGCTGGATCACCGGGCAGATCTTCAACGTCGACGGCGGACAGATCATCCGATCATGAGCGAACAACAGGCATCCGACACCGCGTCGGACCAGAGCGCACCTGTCGGGTTCATCGGACTCGGCAACATGGGCGCACCGATGGCCGATCGATTGGCGAAATGGCCGGGCGGCCTGGTGGTCTGCGATACGCGCCCCGAGGCCACGATCGAAGGTTCCACCCGCGCCGACACCCCCGCCGAGGTGGCCAAGACCGCCACCGTCATCGGCGTGACCGTCCTCAACGACGAGCAAGTCAACACCGTGGTCGCCGGGTCACACGGCATCCTCGAGACGGCCGCACCGGGAACCGTCATCGCCATCCATTCCACAATCGGGCCGCAGACCGCGATCGATCTGGAGAAGGTATGTGCCGCACAGGGGGTTTCGCTGGTCGATGCACCTGTCTCCGGCGGCGCGGGTGGCGCCAAAGAGGGCCGTCTTGCCATCATGGTTGGCGGTGAGCGCGAAGCCTACCTGAGGTTGAAGCCGCCGTACTCACTGATGTCCGACATGCTCATCCACGCCGGCCCGATCGGAGCCGGCACCAAGATGAAGCTGGCCCGCAACCTACTGCATTTCATCTCGTTCACCGCCGCCACAGAGGCGTCCCGGCTCGCCGAAGCTGCAGGCATCGACATCGTCAAACTCGGCAAGGTGGTCCGCCACACCGATGCGATCACCGGGGGCGCAGGCTCGATCATCCTGCGGGACACCACAGCCCCCATCCCACCGGACGATTTCTGGTACGACATCTTGAGCCACGTCCGCGACCTCGGCGAAAAGGACCTCGGTCTGGCGCTGGCCCTGGGTAGTGAACTCGGCATCGAACTCCCTTTGGGCGAAGTAGCTCTCGACCGTTTCGCCGACGGTCTCGGCGTGGGCGGAGACGCAGCGGAGCGGAGCTCGACCTTTGGAAAGGAAAAGAAATGACAACCGACCAGAGCTCCTCGAATGGCGAATTGCCACCGACATCGGAGCTACGCCAAAAGGGCATGGACACGATGGCCAAGGTGTACGGCTTCGAGATGCAGGACGGGCCGGGTGACTTCTACGCCTATCTCACCGAGCATCTCTTCGCCGACGTCTGGAACCGGGAAGGTCTGAACTTCCGTGATCGTCGCCTGCTGATCTTCGGCGTCCTGGCCGCAACCGGTCAGATCGATGTTGCCGAGATCCAGGCCGGTGCCGCACTCGCCAACGGTGAACTCACCGGCGATGAACTTCTCGAAATCGCCCTGTTCCTCTGCTATTACGTGGGATGGCCGCAGGGTTCGAGAATGAATATGATGTTCGGTTCTGTCATCCAGAAGCACGAGGCCAAACTCGCAAAGCAGAACAAGTCGACATGACCTTCTTCGCGACGCGCTACGACTTTCGTGCGCCCGGGGCCACACCGCAGGGGCGGGCCGAACTATTCAAGCGCGCCGTGGAGCAGGTCACGTATCTCGAAAACCATGACCAGGACGCCGTGATGCTCTCTGAGCATCACGGCTCACCTGATGGCTATCTGCCGAATCCACTGATCGTCGGCTCGGCATTTGCCGCCTGTACCACCCGAATCCAGATCACCATCTCGGCGATCGTGGTGAACCTGCATGATCCACTGCGACTGGCCGAGGACATCGCGCTCCTCGACAACCTGAGCGGTGGCCGGGTGTCGTACACACTCGGCCTCGGTTACCGGCGAGAGGAATACGAACAGTTCGGCAAATCCTGGACCACTCGGGGCGCCGACATCGAACACGCCGTCGGCGTATTACGTCAGGCCTGGACTGGCGAGGAGTTCGAGTACAACGGCCGACGGGTTCGCGTCACACCGACTCCCCTGTCGCAGCCACATCCATTCTTGTTCTACGGCGGCGGTTCTCGGGCCGCCGCACGCCGCGCCGCCCGACTCGATCTGGGATTCGCACCGCAGGTCGCCGACCCCGAACTCCGCAAACTCTACGACGACGAATGCCGTAGCCACGGCCGGAATCCCGGCTTTGTCATGACACCACCACCAGGACCGTCCACCGTTTTCTGCGCCGAAGACCCCGACAAGTTCTGGCACGCCTACGGCGAATACCTCCTCGCCGACGCCCGCGCCTACGACGCCTGGCACGGTGATCACGCTTCTCATGTTCGCGACAGCTCCACCAGCGTTGACGAACTTCGAAGCGGCACAGGATATGTCGTCTGCACACCGGACGAGCTCATCGAACGCTGCCTCAGCAAAGAGTTCCGGCTCGTGACCAGTCACCCGCTCTGCGGCGGCATGCCGGAGGAGCCATCCTGGGACAGCGTGCGGTTGATCGGAGAGAAGGTCATCCCGACCCTGCGCACCCACCCAGATAGTTGATTCAGGGGCCGCGCTCGCGGTCTTCCGTCACAGTCGGACCTATCGTCACGCCCCGGTATCGTCGCGCTACTCTCACAGAGGGAATGTGTTAACACACATAGGGGGATGCAATGACAACACAGGTAGATCCGGAAGATCTGCGTGCTGCGGCGCGACAGATCGGGGGCGGCATGACCGGCACCACCTCATATGGTGGTGCCACGCCCGACACAGCGACGAGTTCCCTGCGATTCGGTGGAACGGGCATACCGGGCACGGATACATCAGCGGCCTTGACCACAGCAGCCGGCGCCGCCGCGACGGCAATCGAGGTGGTGCGTTCGCGAGTCAGCGAATGGAACACGGTTCTGACCACGTCAGCTGAAACCTTTCAAACAACTGAGGAAGACAGCACACGACGTCTAGAAGCCCTTGGCGACTTCAATACGCGCCCGCAGAGCTGACCCGTGCGACCGACCAAGAGTCAAGTCTCCGCCTTCGACTTCGGCAACATGCCCGCTGCTGCCACCGACTCCACCACCATTGGCGACCAGATCGATGGGGACGGACTGAATATTCAGCGCACCATCAGCGGAATGGACTGGTCTGGCAAGTTTCGGAATGCTGCCGTAACGCGCGCCGATCGTGAGAGAGTGCAGTTCGCCAGGGTTGATGATGCCTTCGAGAAGCTCTCAACAGCCATCACCGATGGCCACACGTCGATGAGCCACATCTCCGAGAGACTCAAAACCGGAGCCGCGGGGTGCGAGGCAACGGGCTACGTTGTGGCCGAAGACTGGACGGTCACGGACAGCTACAACTACGCCTTGGCCGAGTCTATGTACAAGGATGACGATGCAGCGCTAGAGCTCCTCGCCACCATGAAGGCCACGCGGGCGAACAACGCCGCCACGTCAACGACACAACTGCAGCGCTTGGCCGGCGAATTCGAAGTAGCAGATACCAATTGCGCCGCGGCCATCGGTGCAGCGAGTGCTTCGATTTCCACTCTGACACCATTGGAGTCTGCACTCGGTGGTGGCGTCGCGGATCGAATCGGAGAGAAGCTCCGAGACGGGAAGCAGCTGAGCGACTTCGAGCGGCGGGTGTTGGAGGCCGGCACCAATCTCGACGCAGACGAGTTGGAAGCACTCAAGTATGGGAAGCCCGCCACGATGACCCAGGGCGAGTTCGATTTCCTCAAGGAAATTGTTGGCGACCTCGACGGGCTGTCCATGGATGAAATAGCCGAACTCGGAGTGGGCGCCCACCACAACGATATTCAAAGCAATCTCGCGAACGCGACTCAGCTGCTGGGGACCCCAAATCTGGGCACCTCCAGCGGAGACCGCGGTGGCATGGCAGCGTTACCAGCGAATATGCGTAGAATCCTGACCACAAATCCAGTGGATGACAACGGATATCTCTTTTCACACTTCCCAGAATTTTCATCATTCGTCGACTTCGTCGCGTCGGGCGATCAGAACGCGCGTCACGGGTCGGATGTGAATCGAGGATTGCTCAAGCAATCATCTGAGATTGCTGGCGCCGACAGCGCGATCAACCCTAATCCCGGCGGCCAGGCCACCATCGACGCGCTCTTGAATACCGCACTGAACGTCGGTGGTTCCGACAGGATAGCCGCCCACGATTTCATCACAGGCGAAAATATGAACGTCACCTGCGACAATGGCGGACAGTACAATGCTGGAATTCATCTCAACAACATCTCGGAATATAAATGGACAGACACCAGTGGCCTACACACCGTGTTTGACACCATCGGCCAAGACGTTGGATCGTCCAATCCGTTCTACGCGGAAATGTCCCGAGAAAACGCCAGCGCGCTGGCTCACTACCTCGGGTCACCGGGAGACATGGCCACCAATGACGACGTTGGCATCACCAACCCCGAACTCGCCCGCATCTACGCAAACGCGTTGAGCCCCTATCTGGGAGACTTCACCGGAATCGACGCGACCAGCACGGGTGCACCGAGCTACGGAGCAGACCGCCTCAACCCTGGAGAACTGGAAAACATATTCCGCTCTCTGAATACTGACGGCGAGGCCGCCGCAACCATGAACTCCGAAGCATATAAGTGGCAGAATCTGATGGCCTTGCAGTATGGAGTGACTGACCAGGCCCACTTCTCAGAATTGGCCGGAATTCTCAGCCAGGCAATGACCGATGGAAATGGCCAGGCCGTAAACCATCTCTCCGAGACGGATCTAGCAGAACGAACGGCGAGTTACAACAACAAGATGGCGCTATTCTCCACCGTTAAGGATCTGACCGGACTATTGCCGGTGGGTAGCGAAGCGGGCATAGCGATGCAACAACCGCTCGCCGACGCAATCTTTGGCGAAGCGCCCACACTCGAGGATGAATCCAACCAAGGAAACGATCCCAACTGGGTAGCCCAACTCAACGACCCTAAGATCCGCGATTTCTATGAACTCCAGGGATACATTGCGTCTCACCCAGAGTTCGCAGATACTATGCCGGACGATCTATTTCGAGGCGGAAAACTGGACTGGAATGCACTCAACAGTGGCGATAATCCTAACCTTTTCACGGATTCGGTGGGCGACATGAAAAGCGACTGGGAAGATGGTTTTGATAAGGGAACCCAAGCGCCCGATTGGCCAATGAAGAGTATCGACGGATCAAAACCAGAGAATCCCAATGCCCCCGCCAAACAACCTCGATAGCCCGACGGCAAGCCGCCGACGCGGTTGGCTTTTTGCCCGGCTAGTTCGCAGTGCGGCCATTGCGATGGCGCTCATGTCCGCCGTCTCGAGCTGCGCGGGGCCCACAGACAAAGGCGGCGATACTTCGGCCCCGCCAAGTTCGGTACGCACTGTTGACGATTACCCGGTCGTCTGGTTCGACACCGAGAACATCGACCTCGACACCCCCGACGGCACGTTCGTCCGGGCCATCTTCGAGTCCTACATCCTGCGTTCAGAACTGGGGGCGTCCGCATACTTCCCAGGTTTCGCCGATGCCGCCGGGGACAGCCGATACAACTGGGGCGACAGACCCGGATACGGCCCCCGCAACAACCCCCCGTTCACCATCTTCGCCTGGGTCGCACCATTCATCGACCCAGACCCCGCCGGAATCTCGGACTGGACACCCCTTTCCAACGCTGTCGGCGGAGTCATCATCTGCTCACGGAACAGTCAGGACGATGACTACGCCATGATCTTCACCTACCAACGCACCGGCGCCGCACCACCAGCGGATCAACACGGCAACCAGCCAACCCCGAACCGCAACGTCTACGGCGACTGGACACTCCTCGATAGCATCACCCAAACTGGCAACCGCATCGACCGCACCGACCGCTGCGACAGCCCACCCGCACCGATCTCCCAAGGCATCCACACCCATAGCCCTGGCTGGCCCGCCAGCAACCAATAAGCCATGACCACAAAAGAACCCAGCCTCCCACCACACATCATGGCTGCCCTGCGCTCACCCGAAGGCACCACCGCCGAAGACATCTACCGGCAGTTCCCCGACGCACGCCCCACCCACACACTCCCACCCATCGACCACGACGAACTCAACGCCCGCCTACACCAAGCACACGACGACTGGCACCGCCACCACGGTTGGCACACCGACATACCACCAGACACCAGAGAACAACTCGCCCAACAAGTCCGCGACGAACTCGCCTGGGAACAACGATGATCCGCACCCTCACACACGCATCAACAGCGATCACCCTCGCGCTGACCATCGCCGGCTGCCGACTCGCCAATTCGCCCGAAGGACCTTCGGTACCGCTCTCCGACCCTATCGGCAGAGGCATCGTCTGCCCACCAGTGAGCCGGGACGTTGACTACGCCATGATCTACACCTACGGAGCAAAACCAGAGAATCCCAATGCCCCTGCCAAACAACCTCGATAGGCCGGTTGCCAGCCCCCGTAGCCAACGGCCGGTAGCCCTTCTACTGCGCGGCGCGGCCATAGCAATTGTGCTCACGTTCGCGATCTCGAGCTGCGCGGGGCCCACGGAGAAGGCCGGCGACACTTCGGCCCCGCCAAGTTCGCTACGCACCGCCGACGACTACCCGGTCGTCTGGTTCAACACCGACAACCTCGACCTCACTACCCCCGACGGCACGTTCATCCGAGCCATCTTCGAGTCGTACATACAGCGATCAGAACTCGGTCCGTCCGCATACTTCCCAGGCTGGGCCGACGCCACCGGAGACAGTTGGTACCACTGGCCCAATAGACGCAGCAACGGCCCTCGCAATGGCCCCCCTTTCACCATCTTCGCCTGGGTTGCTCCCTTCATCGACCCAGACCCTGCCGGAATCGCCGACTGGACTCCACCCTCAAATGTTGTCGGCAGAGTCATGATCTGCTCACGAACCAGCCAGAACATTGACTACGCCATGATCTTCACCTACCAACGCGCCGGTGCCGCACCCCCGGCAAACCAACGCGGCAACCAGCCAGCCCCAACCCGCACCGTCTACGGCGACTGGACAATCCTCGACACCATCCACCCAGATCACCGGCACATCGACCGGGCCGAACGATGCAACACCCCACCCGCCCCGATCTCCCAAGACATCCACACCCCCAGCCCCGGCTGGCCCGCCAGCAGCCAATAACCCATGACCACACGAGAACCCAGCCTCCCGCCACACATCAAGGCCGTCCTGGCTCACCCGCCGTCGAACGACCGCGCGCGAACCGTCGAGGTCATCGAGAGTCTGACGACAACGAGGACCAGCGCCTCGAGTTCATGAGGGCTCTGGTGGCTGCGCACGCGCGAAGTCACGAAGTGCTCGCCGCCGTCGCCGACGCCGACAGCGAAAGCTCAGCGCGGGCTTCGCTCGTTCGCCTTCTGGGTGTCACCGATTTCGGCGCAGACTCGATCATGTCGACGCCACTAGCCCACTTCCGTGGGGCGTGCGCCGAATGCCCTCAACGTGGTCTCAGCGAGGCGGCGACCCCACACGAGTTGTTTCGTCCGCCTTCCGAAAGATGTTGTAGTCAAGCTAGATACACCACTTTGAACCTTGCGAACATGTGTTCGAGTTGGTACAGTGGAGTCAGTCGACCACAAGCACGACGTATCTGACGCCTTCCCCGCAGAGACACTCCGGTCGACGCCCCCGGTTTGCTCTTTCCTTGGAAGGTGCTGTGCTATGCGACTTCTCGAGATGGTCGACGATTTGGTCGACCTGGTCATACCCGATGATCCAACTGTGACGCTGGGTATGGCGAAGGATTTGATAACCCTGCGTAACGCGACCGAGCATCAACTAGCGGTGTGCGCTGCGGTGATCGACGAGTCGGGTATGGCGCGTAAGGCTGGGTCGACAACAGCAAAGTTGTTGCAGGCCAACGGTGCTGCACCAGTATCTGCCTACCGCTGGTTACGCATCAGCGCAGGTTTGACGGGTCTGGATCGTACCGCCGGGTATTCGCGGGACGGGTTCCTGTCCTCCGAACATATCGACGCGGTGGTCAAAGGTGTCGCCCATGTCGTCGGCCGGTCCGAGGATCCGATCACCGCCGAACAGCAGGTCGAGTTCGAGCGGAAACTGTTGAGCCACGCCATCTCCGGATGTCCACCGGCTGAGATCGGTGCGGCTGCCCGCATGCTGGGCAACGAGGTCGCCAGGGACACCGGTGGTCCGCCGCCGGCTGAAGACCGGTCGTTGAACAGTCTGGACTATGCAGTCCGTGAGGGTCGATGTGTCGGTACGTTCGATGTTGATGCGGTGATCGGGGAAAAGTTGTTTTCCGCGTTGGACTTCTGGTCCAGGGCCCGTCCCGAGCCCGACGGCTCGGATGACAGTCGAAGTCCTACCCAACGCCGCGCCGATGCCTTGCACCAGCTGCTGGATTGCGGTGGTGGCGGGCAAACGCTGGTGTCGGCGCCGCGAACCGAGGTGATCGTGACCGTGCCGGCCGATCATCCCGAGGCTGCCACGTTGCCGTGGATGGGTCCGGTCACCGAAGCAACCGCCGCTGCGTTGGCGTGCGATTCATCGATCACCTCGATCACCCTGGACGGGCAGGACGTACCGATCGATATGAGTCCTCCGAAACGGCTGTTCAAAGGGCTGGTCCGTAAAGCGATCATCATCCGCGATACCTGTTGTGTGAAATGTGGTGCAAAAGCCGGCTGGTCGGACTGCCATCACATCGTGCACTTCGCCGATGGAGGTGCTACCACCCTGGAGAACGGTTGCCTGCTGTGCCGTACCTGCCATATGGCGGTTCACAACACCGACTGGGACGTGATCATGGGCTCCGACGGGCACCCGTGGCTGATACCGCCCGCCGATATCGATCCGCAGCGAAGACCTCTACCGGCCTACAACAGACGAACCCTCACCCTCGCCGCCTGATCCAACTTCACTACCGTCACCGACTCTCCACCACCAGCGCACCCGAGACTTTGTCGGGACCGCGCACGCATCTTTGACAACTCCATAGTGTGAAACGCATACGGTGCTGCCGCCCGGACGAAGTCCGCTTCATTGGCCGGACGAAGTCCGCTCCATCGACCGGACGAGCTGGGCGGCAGCACCACCCCGGCCTCGCCATGGGTAACGTGAAGGTCGTGTGTGAAGTAGCAGGCCTTCCCGTCGCAGAGGCGTCAGCCGTCCAGTCGATCTGGCAGGAGCTCGATCTGCCTGGACTCATCGACGTACACACCCACTTCATGCCGAAATCGGTGATGGACAAGGTGTGGGGCTACTTCGATTCGGTGGGCCCGTTGGTCGGCCGTGAGTGGCCGATCACCTATCGCGCCGATGAAGACCAACGGATCGAGACGCTGCGGGACTTCGGCGTCCGTGCATTCACGTCGATGATCTACCCACACAAACCGGACATGGCTGTCTGGCTGAACGGTTGGGCCGCCGATTTTGCGGCCCGCACACCCGACTGTCTGCATACGGCCACGTTCTACCCGGAGGTATCGGCGCCGAAGTATGTTGCCGATGCCATCGAATCCGGTGCAGCAGTGTTCAAGTCGCATATCCAGGTCGGCGATTACAGTCCCGTCGACCCACTACTCGACGATGTCTGGGGCACGATCTCCGACGCTGCCGTACCCGTGGTGGTCCACTGCGGGTCAGGACCGGCACCGGGGACGTATACCGGCCCCGAGCCCATCGCCGAACTACTGCAACGCTTTCCGCAGCTGCCACTGATCATCGCCCATATGGGCATGCCCGAGTACAACGATTTCCTGGACCTCGCAGGCACCTACGGCAACGTCCACCTCGACACGACCATGGCGTTCACCGCATTCGCCGAGGAAGGCGCACCGTTCCCGGTCGAATCGAGGCACAAACTGATAGACCTGGCTGATCGCATCTTGTGGGGCAGCGACTTTCCGAATATTCCGTATACCTACACCAGTGCCCTCGAAGCCGTTACCGGACTCGGCCTGGGCGACGACTGGGTACGCGGCGTCCTGCACCACAACGCGGCACGCCTGTTCGGTCTTGAAACTTCCGAACTCGACCGCTAGCTCTTCTTTCCAGTTAACTCGTCTTCCCAGCTAACTCTGCCGAGCCGCCTGCGCCGCGATCCGCGCCTGCACTTCGGGGCGCCGCAGCGGTGGCACCGTCTTGGGCGGCTGCCGTCGTGGCGGCAGCGCTTGCAGCAATTCCATGGTCGCTGCCGTGACCCGTTCGACGGCGAGTTCGAAGGCTTCGACATTCGCCGCCGACGGTTTTTGTACGCCGCTCACCTTGCGCACATATTGTCGCGCCGCCGCTTCGATCTCGACGTCACTTGCGGGAGGCTCCAGCCCTCGGAGCTCGGTTATGTTGCGGCACATGGGCTCAACTCCTCATGGTTCTCGATCTGATCATTCGGCTATCTTGACAACCGCCTTGCCAAGGACTTTTCCGTTCGCCAGATCGTCCAGGGCCTGCGGGAGATCGGCCAGCGCATAGGTGCGATTGACCGGCGGGCGCATACCGGCGGCGACCATGGCCGTGAGGTCTTCGTGAAGCTGTGCGGGCAGTCCCGGATGGGTTCGCACGTATTCACCCCACGCCGCACCGACCACAGAAATGTTGCGGAATAGCACGCGGTTCAGCTTCACCGACGGAATCCCCCCTGCCGCGAATCCGATCACCACAAACCTGCCGTCCGGGGCAACCTGACGCAGGGCCTCGTCGAACACCTCGCCGCCGACCGGGTCGATCAGGACATCAACGCCGGTTCCGGTGAGTTCCTTGATCTTTGTGCCCCAGCCTTCTTCGAGCTGAACAACCTCGTCGGCCCCGACGCTTCGCAGCAACTCTTCGGCACCCTTGCGGTGCACGATCGCGATGACTCTCGCGCCCATCGCTTTTGCCACCTGAATGGTCGCAACGCCGACGCCACCGGCACTGCCGAGCACACCGACGGTCTCACCGGGCTGCAGATTGGCCCTGATCTTCAGCGCAAAGATGGCCGTCTGAAGGTTGATGCCCATCGCCGCGCCTTCGTCGAAACTCAGCTCCGGCGGAATCGGAAGCAACTGCTCGTCGGTGGCGACAACCTGCTCGGCAAATCCACCGACCACCGACATCACCTGAACACGGTCGCCTACGGAATATCGGGACGTCGCCGGCGCCTTGGCGACCACGCCGGCCACCTCGGTGCCGGGTGTGAACGGGGTCGGGATCCGGAGCTGGTATTTGCCCTGACTCATCAGGAGGTCGGGAAAGCAGATCCCGCAGGACTTCACGTCGATGAGCAGCTGGTTGTCGGTCGGTACCGGATCAGGCACCTCTGACAACGTCAATCCGCTCGGACCGGTCTCTTCGTTCAGTATCTGAGCCTTCATATCGCCCAACCCTACGCGGGGACGCCGATAGGATCACCGGTATGACATCTGTTCCACAGAAGCACGATGACCAGCCCAGTGAGCTCCAACTCCAAGCGGCCAAAGACGCGCCCGGTTTCATGCCGATCGACGAGGCGATCGCTCTCTATCGGGTTGCGCAGCAGTATCTGTCAGCCCCAGACGCTGTGGGGATCGGCGTCGAGATCGGCACCTATTGCGGTAAATCCACCGTCTTCCTCGGTGCCGCGGCGCAACCGCTCGGTGCGGTGATCACCACCATCGATCACCACCGCGGATCCGAAGAACACCAGGCGGGCTGGGAGTACCACGACATCAGCCTCGTCGACCCGCACACCGGCACGCTGGACACCTCCGCCCGGTTCCGCCGGACGATGTGGGATGCCGGACTCGAAGACACCGTCATCGGGTTGCTGGCCACCTCAACAGCGGCAGCCCGCATTTGGGGCCGACCGGCGGATTTTGTGTTCATCGACGGCGGGCACAGCAGCGAGGCCGCACAAAACGACCTGGCCGGATGGGCACCATGGGTTCGTCTCGGCGGAGCACTGCTGATCCACGATGTATTCCCCGATCCCGCCGACGGTGGCCGACCCCCCTTCGAGATCTACGAGAAGGCGCTCAAGACGGGCCAGTTCACCGAGGTCGGCGTGCAGGGCTCACTGCGGGTTCTGCGACGCGACGCCGGAAGTCCAGGTCAGCCCCTGTTCTAGACAGGTCTGTCTAGGTGGGTCTGTTCTGGGTTGGTCGGGGCAATCGGTGCAGTTGCACGTGAAACACAGAATCGTCGCCGATCGTGGCGGTCATGTACGTGCAGTGCGGTTGTCGTCGGCGGTCGGTCGGTGACCCCGGATTCAGCAGTCGCAGACCGGTGTCGGATGTGGTGTCCCAGGGGATGTGACTGTGGCCGAACACCAGGACGTCGGTATCCGGATAGGCCGCCGACATCCGCTTCTCCCGTCCCGTCGCGGCCCCGGTCTCGTGGGTGACGGTGAACCGCAGGCCACCAAGCACAACATCTGCGCGCTCGGGCATCCGAGCGCGCAGATCGTCACCGTCGTTGTTGCCCCAGCACGCGATCAGACGCGTCGAGCGCGCAGCGAGGGCTTCGTATGACGCCACATTCACCCAGTCGCCTGCGTGGATGACCACGTCGGCGCGCTCCACCGCCTCCCATACCGGTGTCGGCAAGTCGCGGGCCCGCTTGGGGATGTGGGTGTCAGAGATCAGGAGGAGGTCCACACCTCAACCGTAACCCGCTACCCGGCCTCAACCCGAATACTGCTCGCGCACTTTTCGTTTGAGGATCTTCCCGGTGGCACTACGCGGAAACGGCGCAAGGTCGAACACCACGGCTGCGGGCACCTTGTAGTCGGCCAGTGCGCCGCGCGCGATGTCTTGAACGTCGGCCTCCGTCAGGTTCACACCCTCCCGTGTCGCAACCGCGGCGACCACCACCTCACCACGCCTCTCATCGGGAACACCGAACACCGTGACCTCGGTGAACTTGTCGGAAGCCATCAACGCCAGCTCGACTTCGGCGCAGTAGATGTTCTCCCCCGCCGAGATCACCATGTCTTTCTTCCGGTCGACAACGAACACCAGGCCGTTGTTGTCGAGGTAGCCCAGATCGCCACTGCGATACCAGGATCCATCGAAGGCCGCGGCCGTCTCGGTGGGTCGGTCGAGATATCCCGCCATCACCAGCGGGCCGCGGATCTCCAGCTCACCCACCTCACCTGCGGGCAAGACCGTTCCGGTGTCATCAACAACCCGCACCGACATCACCGAACTCAACGGCCCGGACGAGTCCGGGTATGTGGCAAGCAGATCACCACCCGCGGTGCACACACTGCCGGCTGCCTCTGTCATCCCCCAGCCAACACTCCGACCAGCTGATGGGAGTACCTGACTGATTCGATTCACCAGGTCAGGTGACGTGGCCTGCCCGGCAGGTGCCACATTGACCAGACTTGCGAGGGCCTCTGGCGGCGGGTTGGCGGCCAGGAGGTCGGTGATCACCATCGGCGGGCCCGCCAGCATCGCCAGCTTGTGCTTGGCGATCAATCCGATCGCGGTTTCCACATTCCACCGATTCTGGATCACCACGAACCCACCGGAGGTCATCGAGGTCAGGATGCAGACCAGGCCAGAGGTGTGGAACAGCGGAAAGACCAGCAGCGCCGACAGACTCGGCATCAACCCGCGCAGCGCATCGGGCTCCATCCCGTACTTGTGGGCGTTCGTGAGGATATTGACCTCTTTGATCATCCGCAGGTTCATGACCATCGTGCAGATGTTGCGTTGCGTCAGCAGAACGCCTTTACTCCGGCCAGAAGTGCCCGAGGTGAACAGGATCAAACACAACGATTCCGGGTGGACCGAGACCGGCGCCGGCGGAGCGAACGACTCCCCCAGGACATCGGCATACGAGCGGGCGGGCCCGCCTGGCAGCTCGTCGCCAACCACCAACAGCGACACGTCTGAGCCCGCCGAACGCACCAGCGAAGCTCGCCTGTCATCGGCGATCACGACCACGCAGTTGGCATCGGCCAGCGCATGACCGATCTCCGCGACGGACTCCCGGCTGTTGAACAGCACCGCCGCGCCACCGCAACGGGCTATGGCCATGATCGAAACCACATACGCCAGTTGGTTTTTCATCAACACGCCAACCCGGCTCCCGGGTCCGACGCCATAGTCGGCCACGAGCGCGCCCGCCAGCCGTCCGGCCTGCTCCGCAACCTCTCGATAGGTGTACTCGACGCCATCGGAGACCAGCAGGGTGTTGTCGGAATAGGTTTCGACGAGCTCACGGAACACCATGTCGAGCGACGCCGGAGCGTCACGATAGACCAGCATGGACTCCCCGCGGACCGTGGCCGTTGCCAGCGCAAACGGACCATCTCGCCCGGTCAGCTCAGTTTCCAGCTTGCGATAGAGGGATATCGGTTCGAGGACTGCGGTCACGTTCGGCTACCTCCTTGGCTACATACGTCACCGAGCATATGAGAACAGGTTCTAGTTTATGAAGAAAAGCCAGAACCCGCATCAGCAGACCTGCTCGATGATCGCGTCGGCGACAATCCGCGGAAACTCTTCGGGTATCCAGTGGGTGCCGCCTGCGACCTCCACGTACCGATACGGCCCGCTCACATGTTGTGCGCAACGCGCCGGACCGGCAGCGGTGATCGCGATGTCATCGGTACTCCAGATGAACGTCGTCGGGATTGCGACGTCGCCGATGTCATGGGTGTCGAGCGGCATGGCCCGATACCAGTTCAGCGCAGCGGTCAGGGCACCCGGCTCGGACAACACCGCGAGGTGCCGCTCGACGGCCTCGGCCGGAACGGCATCGCCGTACCCCAACCGCAGGGCCAGGCAGTCGTCGGCCAGGAACGCCTTCTCGGGCTCGTCAGGCGTGGCGAAATACTCCATATAGCCCGATCGTTCCCGCTGGTCCGGATCATTTTCGCGCGCCCAGGCAAACGCCGTCGGATGCGGCACCGACACGGCGGTCAATGTATGCAGCCGTTCCGGATGCGCAGCGGCAACCGCCCAGGCGACAATCGCACCCCAGTCGTGTCCGACCAGATGCACCTTCGCCAGGTCGAGGGCATCGCAGAGTCCGATGACGTCGGCCACCAACTCCGGCAACCGGTAGTCGCTGATCGACCCGGGACGCGCTCCCGGCGAGTAGCCACGCTGATCGGGGGCCACCGAGGCGATCCCGGCGCCGGCGAGTAGCTCCGAGACCGCCGACCACGACGCGGCCGTCTCCGGGAATCCGTGCAGCAGGACCGCCACGTCACCCGACCCCGCCGGCGGCGTCCACGAGGTGACCGTGAACTCGAGGTCGCGGGTGGACACAGTGGACACCGTGGAAACAGGGGAAACCTTCGCATCTGCGGGGCACATGGATGGAAGTCTCATCGATCGCGTCGAACTCTGCAAGGATTTGCACTGTGCAAACAGAGGCGAAAGTGTTTGGGCGACAACGTCTGCCAATTGCACCATTCGTCAACGCATCCGGCTGCTCCCGGCTAATCTGCAGCAATGCGCGCAGCCGTCATCGAAGGTGGAAGGTTTGTCGTCCGCGACGTCGCCGAACCGGAACCCGCACCCGATGAGCTGTTGATCCGGGTCCGCGGCTGCGGAGTCTGCGGCTCGGACCTCAAGACCTATCCCCTGCTGCCCGACGGCGCGATCATGGGACATGAGTTCGCAGGCGAGGTTGTCGGCGCCGGATCCGCCGTCGCCGATCAGTGGGCCGAAGGCACCCCGGTCGCGTCGATGCCGGTGATCGGATGCGGTACGTGTCAGCACTGTGTGGCAGGCGACCCGGCCCGATGCGCCACACCGCAGGCCCTCGGACTCGGGATCCGGGCCGGCGGATTCGCCGAATACGTCACCGTTGCCGCATCCGGCACCGTGGCACTCGATCCGGCCGTCGACCTGCGGTCCGGCGCACTGGTCGAACCACTCGCCGTCGGCCTGCACGCGATGAACCGGGGCGGTGCCAGAAGCGGCGACCGCCTGTTGGTCATCGGATCCGGACCGGTCGGACTGTCCGTGGTGATCTGGGCACGTGCGCAGGGAATCACCGACATCACCGTCTGCGATCCGGTGGCACAGCGGAGGCAGGCGGCACTCGATCTCGGTGCCGCCCACGCCTTCGACCCCGCAGGCGAGGATGTCGGAACGGGCTTCGATCTCGTCGTCGAATGCGTTGGCAAGACCGGAATGATCGCCACCTGCCTCGACGCGGCCGGGCCACGCGGCCGGATCGTCATTGCCGGGGTCTGCATGGAACCAGACACGTTCATGCCACTGGGCGCCATCGTCAAAGACGTCACCATGAGCTTTGTCAGCTACTACACCGCCGACGAATTCCGCACCGCCGCCGCAGCATTGGCTGATGGCAGCCTCCGGCTCGACGGCTTCATCAGCGGCTACTCGACCCTGGACGACCTCCAGGACGTTGTCGAGGGTCTATCCCATCCGAGTGACCAGCAAAAGGTCATCATCACGCCTTAGGAGTGCACCATGGAATCAAGCCCGCTTGCCATCATCACCGGCGGCGCCTCCGGCATCGGATGGGCCAGTGCACAGACACTGAGCACCAGAGGATTTCGAGTGGTGATCGCCGATATCAACGCCGACGCCGCGCGCGAACGCGCGGCCGAACTCGGCGGTGATGCAATGGCCGCCACCGTCGATGTCGCGGACGAGGATTCGGTGTGTGCGTTGTTCGAGTCCGTGAGCACGAACCAAGGCCAACTGACCTCGGTGGTCAATTGTGCAGGCCTGACCATCCCCGGCGCGCTGGCAGACCTGAGCCTGGCCGATTGGAACACCACCATCGCCGTCTGCCAAACCGGCACGTTCCTCACGTTCAAATATGCTGCACGCCATATCGCCGACGGCGGTTCCATCGTCACCATCGCCTCACTCAACGGCCGTCAACCCGCGCCCGGCCTGGGCGCCTACTGCGCGGCAAAGGCTGCGGCACTGATGCTGACCCAGGTTGCCGCCCTCGAACTGGGCGAGCGCGGCATCCGGGTCAACGCGATTTCCCCCGGCCTGGTCGACACACCACTGGTCGCCGGACTGTCCCTGGTCCCGGGGATGACCGAGGACTACATCGAGAACACCCCACTCGGGCGAAGTGGCAAACCCGAAGAGATTGCCGCGATGGTTGCATACCTGCTGTCCGACGAGGCATCCTGGATCACCGGTTCGGCCTTCGACATCAACGGCGGCGCCCACACCAAACGCTATCCAGATCTGCTCAAACATGTTGCTGCAATGGGTTTGTGAACATCAATCCCAGGGAACCGAACCGCCCAGCTGGCCGGTCACGTCGTCGGCAACCGAACTGACGAGCGCGCCCCGCCTGTTCAGTTCGGCACCGGCCATCGGTGCAGAACAACCCAGTACACAGAGCGCCCCGACCACCTCACCTCCGGCATCGAAGATCGGCGCATTCACCGACAACGGGTGATACCAGGCGCTCTCGTCGATGGCACCCACCAGCACATCGGCATCCAGATTCTGTTGTTGACCTTCCACAAACGCGGCGGTACGTCGCGAACCCCGAACACCGGAACCCGTCGCAGCCGAGGCCAGGTCATGAATGCGCCCCGCATCCATCGGGTATTGCTCGACCGCAAAACGCCGGGCGCGCACCGCGGCAAGACGGTCGGTAAGGCGTTGATCGTGCTGTGCCTGCACCGGACTCCGGTCAAGCCAGTCGGCGATGGCCAGGTCATCCGACCACGCAACCAGAACCGAACCCAGCGGGGGCCGAAAGGTGATCCGGTCACCTGATCGCAGATTCAGCCCACCTCCATTGACCTGCCCGGCATCTTGAACACCTGCTATCAACAGGTCGTCACCGGAAGGTACTACAGCACAACATGATTGGCCGGTCATCTCGACGAGCTCTGCGATCGCGCGTGAGGTCGGCGCCAGTTCAGCGATACTGCGCCCGGCCGCTTCACCGATGCGCACCAGCGCCGGACCCAGCCGATAGGCCTTGCTGCTCGGATGTTTGACCACCCATCCGACCCGTGTGAGCTCGGTGAGCATCGGATAGACGGTGGCCTTGTCGAGCCCGAGGAGTGCTGCGATGTCGGTGAGACTGCAGCGCCGGCCCGGTGGATCACTGAGCATTTCGACCACGTCGACGAGGCGTTCGGTCTGCGGGGACCGCCGTACCGTCATACCCCGGGCGACTGCCTGCCGAGATGCCTTGCCAAGAACTTGATCTGGTGGCGCGCAGCGGCTTCGAACCAAGGCTGCCCGGAATAGATTCCGAAGTGATCGCAAGGATAGTGGCGCACTTCGGCTCGGGCCTTCACTGCGGCGTTGGCCGCCGGATGCGTCGGCGCACTCCGATCGAAATCGGCGATCTGCATCAGGACCGGGCATCCGATGTCGCCGGCATCCCGGTCTGGCCGATAGCCACCGATCTCCGGACCGATCGCCGCATCGATCGTGTTCTGCCAGGTCGGACCAGCGATCGCGAGGTAGTCCTGTCGATAGCCCGGCAGCGTCATGGCGCCGACCTCACCCGGCTCGGCGACGATCGGCATCATCTTCGGTGTCCGACCGGCGGCCTTGCGAACCCGGCTCCGCAATCCCAGCGCGGTCGATCGGGCGATCGCCGACACCGGCAGGTTCGCAAACGCCAGCCGTCCCGCCGCAAGACCGTTGACCAACGGCGTCATCGAGATGATCGCGGCCAGGTCGTCGCGCCCGGCTCCCACGGAGAGGACATGCCCTCCCGACAACGAAACACCCCACAACACAATCCTGTTCGGGTCGACGCCCTCAATCGCCTTCACAGCCGAGATGGCGGCACGGTAATCCTCGAGCTGACCCTCGATCGACACCGTCTGCCGAATGTGGCCACCCGAAGACCCGAACCCACGGTAGTCGAAGGCGAACACATCGAGGCCACTTGCGGCCAGCGCTGTGGCGAACGGTTCCAGGCCGGAATCCTTTGTCCCACCGAGCCCGTGCGCCATCACCACAATCGGGGTACCGGCGGGACCCTTGAGAGCGTCGGTGCCTGCCCGGAAGTACCAGGCATCACATTCGACCCCGCCGCTGTAAAACGTCCGGGTCAGGTAATGCCCGGAATCCGAACTGCCGGTGCCGGGGGTTACCGTCTGCGCGGTCATGCGGACACCGCCCAACGGGGCGCACCGAGGTCGGCAGCCCGGGCCAGACCATCCGGCAGCTCCTTGGTCCGCATGTCGTGCTCGTAGATGAAGTAGTCGACCTGCTGGGTGTGCCGCGGGCGATCGAGCATGTGACCGGTGTACTTCTGTTGGTCGCTCACGATCACCTCCTCCATCACCTCGGGCGTCGGCAACCGGTATCTGCCTGCGGCATAGGCGCCGAGTAGCCGGGACTGGCATTCTACGAACGGGAACAGTGTGGGGGTCGACTGCGCGAATCCGATGAACACCAGGTCGTCGATCCCCGGCTTGAACATCCGCTTGTACAGCGGAATGTGGTTGTCGGGCGCGCTGATGAAGTCTTTGTCGAAGAACGGGAAGGTGATGTTGTACCCGGTGGCATACACGATCACATCGAAATCACCGCTGGTGCCGTCCTCGAAATGTACGGTGGCTCCGTCGAGTTCGCGAACATTCGGCTTGGGAATCACATCACCCGAGCCCAGTCGCAGTGGCAGCTCCACCGACTGCGTCGGATGTGCCTCGAACAGTTTGTGATTGGGCGTGGGCAGTCCGTAGTTCTCCGGCCGACCCGACAGCATCGGGTGGCCCATCTGGACCAGCTTGCGCTGCCAGGACAGGGGCAGATAAGGCGTGGTCTGGTAGTACTTGTCCGCAGGTTTGCCTGCTATGTACTTCGGGACGATCCAGGCGCCCGATCGCGTCGACAGTGTCACCTCGTTGCGCAATGTCTTGGACGACAGTTCCACAGCGATGTCGGCCGCGCTGTTGCCCAGTCCGACAACGAGTATCCGCTTGCCGGTCAGGGGCAACGGATCCTGCGGGTCGATGTAGTGATGCGCATGGATCGACTCGCCACTGAAGGTTCCCGGGAAATCGGCGCGGCGCGCATCCCAATGATGTCCGTTGCCCACCACGAGCAGGTCGAACCTTCGGGTCTCGCCTGCCTGGGTCTGCAACTCCCAGCCTCCGCCGTCGAGCCTGCGGGCGTGGGTCACCCCGTTCTGGAACTCGATGTTGTCCTTGAGGTCGAACGCGTCGGCGTAGGCATCCAGATACGACTTGATCTGGGAGTGATGCGGAAAGTCGGGATAGTCCTCCGGCATCGGGAAGTCCTTGAACGACAGACGATGTTTGGAGGTGTCGATGTGCAGTGAACGGTAGGCGCTGCTGTACCCGTTGGGATTCTTGAACGCCCAGTTGCCGCCGACCCGATCCGAGACCTCGAAACACGTGTACGGAATGCCGTAGTCGTTCAAAATCTTTCCGGCTGTCAATCCACTGATACCGGCGCCGATGACAGCCGTGGTCGGACCCTGCATGAGAGCTCCTGAAGCATCTAGTTGACACATTCTGCAATCTGTTGACCCGAGAGTACACAGATCGGAGAATGTGTCTACCAGTTTTGCTATGTTTGCCCCGTGACAGATTCCATCGATGCCCGCAGCGTTCACGATCGACTCCTCGACGCCGCCGAAGTATGTCTCGCGGCCAAGGGCATTCGGGCGACCACCGTGCTGGAGGTCGCCGAGACCGCAGGCGTGTCGCGGGCGTGGCTGTACCGGCACTTTTCGGACAAGTCGGCGCTGCTCGGTGCCACGATCGTGCGACTCAACGATGCATTCTGGGCAGATGCGCACCAGAGACTGGCCGGATTTGACCAGTTCGACGCCCAAATGGCCGCGGGTGTCGCCCACGGCCGCAGCGCCTACGATTCGCCGGGGGCGCTGATGATGAAACTTCGCATGAGTGAACCCGAGGAGTTTGCTGCCTGCGCGGGTATCGGAGTCCAAGGTCTGGTGCCGGACCTGGCGGCGTTCTGGCAGGACTATGTGATCGCTGCCCGCGACCGCGGCGACATCCATCCGCAGACCGACATCGCCGAGGCCTCCGAGTGGGTGGCCCGGGTGCTCATCAATCTGACAACGGTTCCCAGTCCCAGCCTGGACCCCGACGACCAAACCGCGGTGAGGCGTTACTTCCGGCGCTACGTGATGCCAGGACTGCGGGCCGCTCCCGCACAATAGATTTCGGGTGGATACGGGTCAGGAGTGGTTCCGGACGCTTTCCTTCACCACATGATGTCCGGATCGGCGCCGAGCCGGTCGCCGGTGTTGAGCCCATCGATCTGCGCCATCTGGTCGTCGGTGAGCTCGAAATCGAATACGCCGAAGTTCGACTCGATACGGTCGGGTGCCGACGATTTCGGGATCACCACCGTATCGCGCTGCAGATGCCAGCGAAGGACCACTTGGGCCGGCGTCTTCGACTGGGCTGCAGCGATATCCACGATCTCCGGGATGGCGAGGGTACTTCCCTGCCCCAGCGGCCCCCAGGCTTCGGTGACGATTCCCAGCGATGCATGGAACTCGCGCAGTTCGTTCTGGGCAAGTCTCGGGTGCAACTCGATCTGGTTGACGACGGGGACCTCACCGGTTCCCTCGATCAGTTCCTCGAGATGCGCGCGGGTGAAGTTGGAGACTCCGATCGAACGGATCACCCCGTCGGCCTTCAGCTTCTGGAAGGCCCGAAACGTATCGACGAACTTGCCCTCCTTCGCCAGCGGCCAATGAATCAGGTACATGTCGACATAGTCGAGACCCAAAGTGGCCAGCGACTTCTCGAAGGCTCTCATCGTGGTGTCGTAGCCCTGATCGTCGTTCCACAACTTCGTGGTCACGAAGAGTTCGGATCGCGGAACCGGTGATGCCCGAACGGCCCGGCCGACCCCGGCCTCGTTTCCGTACATTGCCGCGGTGTCGACACTGCGATAGCCACACCCGATTGCGTGCGTGAGCGCCTCCTCGGCGGCGTCATCGGCCACCTGATAGACCCCGTAGCCGACGGCCGGAATCATGTTGCCGTCCAGCAGGTTCACGGTCGCACCCATGGCGTACTCCTCAGATCTTCTTTCGCGGACGAACTGGCCTGATCGCGGACGGCCGATTCTCGGCACCACAGCCTGAAGAGAAGACTAAATCGCCTGCGTCCTCTCGTCAATGTGAAACACCATCTTGCGATACGAGAGACTTCGGACTCCGGGCAACAGTGTTAAGTCTTCATGAAGAGACATAGATCAGGTGCAGTTCGCGTTGACAAGACCTTGATCCAGCCAGGATTCTGTCTCATATTGCGAGTCACTAGCTTGCATACAGAGACGGATAGGACAGGAGCGCCATGGCGTACGTCATCACCAGCCCGTGCATCGACGAGACAGACAAGTCGTGCATGGAGGAATGCCCCGTCGATTGCATCTACGAGGGCGATCGGATGATGTACATCCACCCCGACGAATGCGTCGATTGCGGTCGCTGCGAACCGGTCTGCCCGGTGATCTCGATCTTCCACGAGGAGGACGTACCCGAAGATCGAACCGTGTTCATCGGCATCAACGAACAGTTCTTCGCGAACATCGGATCACCCGGTGGTGCCAGAAAGGTCGGGGTCATCGGCAAGGATCATCCGACGATCGCCGCGTGGGAGGCCACCGAATGACATCCACGACACCAACGCCGGTCACGGTGGACCTGTTGGTCATCGGGGCCGGACCGGCCGGTCTCTACGGGACGTACTACGCCGGCTTTCGGGGGATGTCCGTCGCGTTGATGGACTCGCTCCCGCAGGTGGGTGGACAAGTTGCGGCCCTGTACCCGGAGAAACAGATTTTCGACATCGCCGGCTTCCCCGCTGTCAAAGGACAGGAACTGATCGATTCCCTGTACACACAGGCACTGCAGAGTGAACCGATCCTGCTCCTCGGCCAGACCGCAGCGAAACTCGAGACCCATCCCGACGGTGTCTCGGTCACCACCGACGCCGGGACCACCGTGCACGCGAAAGCCGTTCTCATCACCGGAGGTGTCGGAAGTTTCGAACCTCGCCAGTTGCCGGTGGGTTCCGACTACGAGGGCCGCGGCCTGCGCTACTTCGTCCCACGTCTGAATGACCTCGCCGGCCACGACGTCGTCATCGTCGGCGGCGGCGACTCTGCCCTCGACTGGGCACTGGGGCTCGAGAAGATCGCGGCGTCGGTGACCCTCGTGCACCGCAGGCCGGTGTTCCGCGCACACGAACGCAGTATCGCTCTGCTCGCGCAGTCGACGGTCACGGTCATGACGCCGTATGAAGTCGCGGCCGTCACCGGCGAGGACGACGTTGCCGAGGTGACGGTCCGGCACGCGAAGAGCTCAGAAACCGTTGCCCTGCCTGCCAACTCGATAGTCGCAGCCCTGGGCTTCATCGCCGATCTCGGCCCACTTGATTCCTGGGGCCTCGAACAGGACAAGCGTCGCATCGTCGTCGGGCGCGACATGCAGACGTCGATCCCCCGGGTCTTCGCAGCCGGGGACATCAGCGAGTACCCGAGCAAGACACGTTTGATGAGTGTCGGTTTCGGTGAAGCGGCGGCCGCGGTGAACAATCTCGCGCCGCTGGTCGACGCGAACCTGTCCGTGACGCCGGGACACTCTTCCGACAGCTAGATCTGCAACCCCAAAGAACGACGACGGCGAGTTGTGGTCACGTTCACCACAACTCGCCGTCATCAGGGGTTCTCGTCAGTGCCGGCCCTCAGGGGACATAACCCCTCACAGGATGAAGCTCAGTCGTGCACCGGGGTCCATCGCCTCGTTCGTCAGCGTGGCGCGCCGCAACGTGAACGCGAGACCATCGTCGGTCACGAGTAGTTGGTGATCGTAGCGACCGACGTAGTAAAACGCGCCCCCATCGCGGAAACGGTGGATCACGAAATTGGCGCTCACCTGCAAGCAGGCTCCGTCACGCCCGAGGATCCGGACATTGCTCACCAAGCGGGTTGTTCGCGAATGCGGGTTCTCGGCGTGCGCTTTTCGGCTCTTGAGGCGTTTGACCCGCGCGTTCAGCAGATCCCAGTCATCGGCTACAAAGTAGCCCGCCTCCTCGGGGCCCAGACCGCGCGCGTCGGTCGTGGGTACGAACATCGACGCCCCGGGGACAAACCGCGTCAACCATTCTTCTAGCTTCCAGTCATCGAGCAGTGCCGCCTCGTCGTAGAAGAACTCTTCGACCTCGGCACGGGAGACCGCCCGGTCACTTCCGGTGGACACATCCAATTCGATTGCAGTAGTCATCATCCGACCTTTCCGCTGACGCCGTCGATCTCGCCTACGCGCTTACTCCAGTGCCTCCAGAAGCTGCGCATCGCACCTTCGTCGATCGATCGTCCCCGCGGGCCGGTGAGGTCGTCTCCCATACCGCGGGACATGTCACTCCAGTCCAGGTCCACCGAATCGAAGCCGGCAGTGGCGGATACTCCACGCTGGACCGCTTCATACGCTTCGATGTCATCCGGTGTCGCCAGTCCGCCCGGTCCGACGAAACTCGCCATCGTCTTGAGCCGCAACGCCCGTACATCCGCAGGCTCGCCATTCTCGACGAACTGCCAGGCGCGGACATCGGTCACTCCCGGCTCCACCGGCTCGAGCTGCCGAATGGTCAGGGATTCGAGGTCGAAGAGCAGAAGATTGGGGAATACGAACAGGATTCGTGAGGCGTTCGCCACGTCGTCCGCACGCTCGGCACCGAGGCGCTCCGCCATCTCCGCGCGCTTGCTCTCGATACGGGTCTTCTCTGGTTCACCGAAGCGCGGTTCCCAGATCATGCCGATACGGCCGTTGTGGCCGGTCAGGATCAGCAGTCCGTGGCCTTGTCCGAGATCATGGGCGTACTGGTCGTGGTCGGTGACGGCGAAGCCCGTCTCCCGCAGATAGCCGACAAAGGTGTTGTGCGTCGGCGCGAAATGATAGCCATCCATGGCATTTTCGACAGCGAGC
This sequence comes from Williamsia sp. Y853, assembly GCF_056786495.1. Classification (NCBI taxonomy): domain Bacteria; kingdom Bacillati; phylum Actinomycetota; class Actinomycetes; order Mycobacteriales; family Nocardiaceae; genus Williamsia; species Williamsia sp. Y853. Next base: position 1,852,533 of record NZ_JBXCJC010000001.1, on the reverse strand, counting down.
TTCCAGTTGCCGCGCACGCTGTACTTCTGCACGCCGGGAAGGGTGGTCATCCCTTCTTTACCGATCGAAGCGGTCATGGTCATGTAATCCGCAGCCGGACCGAGATGTTCGAGCAGTGGCGGGACGCCCTCGTCGAAGGCCACGAAGACAAAACCCTCGTGGATGTCCAGACGCGGGACCCGGCGCAGCGAGAGCGAATCGACGAACTCGCTTGCCTCCGGATAGGCGTCACTGTCCGGCAGGGCCGCGAGTTCACCGGAATTGCGGAAAGTCCAGGCGTGATAGAAGCATTGAAAGTTCTTGGTGCGCCCTTCGGCTTCCCGGCAGAGGATGGTTCCGCGGTGGGGGCACGCATTGAGGTACGCCTGCACAACACCGTTCGAGTCCCTGACAAAGATCAGGGGGCGGCCGCCGAGTGTTCGGGTCTTGAAGTCCCCGGCGACCGGGATCTCGGTTTCGTGGCCCAGATAGAGCCAGGTACGGCCCCAGATCTCGTTACGTTCCCGATTGAAGACGGCATTTTCTCGGTAGGCGCCGCGGTGAACTTTGAAGGTCAGCGCATCCCAATCCTGCGCGATCAACGAGTTCCCGACGTCCAGACGTCCAGCATCCGCTGCGGGCAGCGTAGTGGTCATGGTGCACTCACATTTCGTTGTGGTTGTTCAGTGCGAGACATCGTCTCGCACTACGAGATATTCGATCAAGCCCTTGATGCCTTGTCAATTCGCCCGGAGAGCCGGAAAGTGAGGTTTACGAGCATGTTTCACGGCCGTAACCTGCCGGTCCGGCCGCCGGTCCTGATCCGGTGCAACAACGCGGCCGCAACCCCCGCAATCGCGGCGAGGATACCGAAGGCCAGCGGCCACGACGTCGCCTCGACGACCACGCCCATCAACGGGGGCGTGATGGCCATCCCGAGCGCGACGGCCGTGTTCTGAACACCCAGGATCAGACCGATCTTCTTCGGATCGGCCAGCTCCCCGATCGCCGTGAATGCGAGCCCATTCCAACTGATCGCCGCAAATCCCGCACAGACCAGCACGATCACCGCGACCACTCCACCGACGAGTTCGCCGACAACCGCCAGTGCGAACAGCACACTGGTCATCACCGCGACGTACTGCAAGGGGGCGATGCGGACACCTCGCCGGTCAGAGAGGACCCCGAGTCCGATACGAGCCGCACCACCACCGAGCTGAACGAGCGCCAGCAGTCCGGCGGCAGCCACCGCCGACATGGCATGCCCGTCGACCAGGTAGACGACCAGGAACCCGACGACCGTGAGTTGGGGCACAACGAGGAGGAAAGAGACCAGACACAACTGCACGACGGCACGGCGATTGCCGGTGCGGATCTCGGATCCGTCTGCGCCGGAGGGCGCTTCGACGGGCCCACCCGGATCGCGGACGAACACCCACACCACGATTGCGCCTGCACCACAGGCTCCCGCCGCGACCAGCAAAGCACCGGTGAGCCCCCACATCCCCGCGACGGCAGGCAAAGTCAGCGACGCCACTGCCGCACCGAGTGGGATCGCCGTCTGCCGCGCCCCCATCGCCAGACCACGCTCGGAGCGCGGGAACCACAGGATGACGGCACGCCCACTGGCAGCGTTCACGCTCGCGCAGGCGGCGCCCGCGAGAACCATCGACGCCATCAACGCCAACACCGTTGTCGACACGGCGGCACAGACCAGGGCCGCGGCACTGAGAAAGAGACCGACCGTCATCACCCGACGCTCACCGATCCGGTCGGCGAGCAGGCCCCAGGGCACGAGGAACAGCAGCAACCCGATCGTGCTGGCAGCCAACACGAACCCGAGTTCGGTCAGCGACAACGAGAACCGGGAACGCAGAATCGGCGACAGACTGGGCATACCCTGCAGCACCGAGGCCGCAGACGCCTGGGCGAAGACGCCCGCAGCCAGGACGACCCACCGGTATCGGCGGGCCGGGCGGTCGCCGGGCATCGGAACGAACGCCTGTTCTTCCGTATGGGTCATGTCGGGCCGTCCCAACTCATAAACCCTGGGGTCCATCTCATGAATCGGCCCATCTCATGAATCATGATGCACTGCGTGATACTCCTCGTTGAGTGACGTCAGGGGTCGTTGGCCCGCGTCGAATCACCGCTGCCAGGGCCAACATTCGCGTTGGTCGCCTTACAATCGGTTGATTCGCATCAGATACGGGCCGGGGCCGGCCCCGTCAAGGGCCGACCCCTACATCTAGACGATGCCTCGAACGAATGGTTTGCCCAGCGCTCTCGGTTCTCGTAGCGCGCCGCTGATCACCACCATCGCGACCAGCGCGAGCACATACGGTGCCGCGATCAACATCTGCGAGTTGAGCTCGAATCCCAAGGCGGGCAGTGCGAGCCGGAGCGCATCGGCAAGTCCGAAGAGCAGGCATCCGAGCAGCGTGCGGCGCAACCGCCACGCACCGAAGATGACGGCGGCAAGAACGATGAAGCCGCGGCCTCCGGTCATGTTCGCGTTGAACGAACCGACTTCGCCGACGGCCAGATACGCACCACCCAGGCCCGAGCAGAGCCCACACCACAGCAATGCCTGCCTACGCAGCTTGTTCACGTCCAGACCGGTCGCGTCGGCGGCCTGCGGGTTGTCGCCGATGGCGCGCAGATTGAGGCCCCAGCGACTACGTTCGACCAACCACCAGGTCAGTGGGATCAGAGCCACCAACAGATACATCGGCCAGCGTTCGACAAACAACGCCTGCCCGATCACCGGTATGTCCCGCAGTATCGGAATACTCATCAGTGACACCTGATGATTGGAGAAGTCGGCCAGTGAGATCAGGTACGTGGTCAGGCCGAGGACAAGCGTGTTCAGCACCAGACCCACAACAAAGGTGTTGACGTTCAGGCGATGTGACAGGTTGCCGTGGATCAGACCGACGATCATGCCGATGATCGCACCACCGAACAAACCGATGGTCGCGCTGCCCGTTTCACTGGCGATCGCGATGGACGAGAAGGCGCCTGCCAACATCATCGATTCGACCGAGATGTTCTGGGTACCTGCTCGTTCCGCCAGGTACTCGCCGCAGGCGGCGAATGCCAGTGGTGCGGTGAGCCGCATCGCGCTGGACAGGATGATTCCGATGTCGTCTGGACTCATGACACTTGCTGCGCTTTCTTCGACAGTTTGTCACTGGCGAACGACAGTGCCGGGGCGATAACACATGCCAGCACCAGCAGCGACTGGACGACGTTCACCAGATAGATGGGCACGCCGGTCGCCGACAGGAACGCCGACCCCGTTCGCAAGGCGCCGAAGACGATTGCGACCGGAATCGCGACCATCGGCCGGTTTCGGGCGATCAGTGCGATGAGCATGCCATCCCAGCCGATGTTGTTGGCCACCGCGGGCTGGAGCCGGAAAACCGAGCTCTCGACCACAACCGCGCCTGCGAGTCCGGCGCAGGCGCCGGAGATCATCAGAGCCACCGCGCCTACGAGGGCCACCCGTACGCCCGCATGCTGTGCGGTCAACGGGTTCAGACCGACGATGCCCATGGTGAAACCCCATCGGCTGCGGGCCAGTACCACCGCGATGATCACGGTGAGCACAAGGCCGATGATCAGTCCGGCATTGACGCTCAGATCGGGATACTGCCCGATAGAAGGCAACCGATAGTCCTTGGGCAACAGCGCCGATTGGTTGGCGCCTGTGCTAGAGGCGTCGGCTTTCGGTTCCTGCAACAGCCACGGAACACTGACCATGTAACTGACGACCTGGACCGCGATGAACGACATCAACAACGTGCTGACGACGATGTTCACACCACGGATGCGATGCAGGAGAGAACTGACCCCGGCCCACAGCCCACCGAAGATCGCGCCGACCACGATGCTCACGGTGATCACCAGTATCGGCGGACCGGACATGCGGAGCCCGATGAACATCGCCATCAGGGCGCCGATCAGAACCTGCCCTTCCTGACCGATGTTGAAGGCGCCCGCCCGGTTACAGACGCAGGCACCCACTGCCACGATCAGCAGTGGAGCCGCGGCGAGAAGTGTTTGCGACCACGATGCGGCATCGGACATGCTGCCCTTGAACAGGGCAACCGCCACCGCACTCGGCGAGCCGCCGGTCGCCGCCACCAGGATGGTCGACAGCAGTAGCGCCACAGCGAGCGCGAGGATTGTCAGCCACGCCTGCGCAAACGCACCAGGCCCCGGCGCGATCCGTATCACCGCGCGTCGGAGAAACTCCGAAGGCGGCCGGGGACTCGGCGGCGGTGGCGGCGCGGGCTCCTTGTCCAGAATCGACGTGGTACTCATGCTGCCTCCTCACCACCCAAAAGCATTCCGAGCCGCTCGGCAGTGGCGTCGGGTGTGCGGATCACGCCGACGATCCGACCATCGGAGATCACCGCGATCCGGGAACACAGCGCGGTGACCTCTTCGAGTTCTGTACTGATCAGCAACACCGCGACCCCCTGTTCTGCGGCTTTACGCAAATGCATGTACATGTCCTCGATCGCGCCGATGTCGAGTCCGTGTGTCGGCTGTGCCGCGACGAGCACGGTGGGACCTGCCGCCAGTTCACGCGCCAGCACCACCCGTTGCTGGTTGCCACCTGAGAGGTTGCGAACCGGCGTGTCGATCGACGGGGTCGAGATCCGGTGACGGGCAACCAGTTCCTCGGCACGCTTCCGAATCTCCCTGCGTCGCAACCAGCCTCGTTTCGATAGCGTGTCAAGGTCCTTGAACACGAGATTGTCGGCAACGCTGAGATCGAGTACCACGCCGCAACGGTGCCGGTCCTCGGGGATGACACCGACTCCGGCTTTGCGCAGCGCGCCCGGCTTCGACATCGAGACCGTGCGTCCGGCCACCTTGAGTTCGCCTCCCACAGAGGGAACCAGTCCACAGAGCACGTCACCGAGCTCTGCCTGACCGTTGCCCTCGACGCCGTAGAGCCCGACGATCTCTCCCCTGCGAAGTTGCAGCGACACACCGTCGAGCACGGCCCGACCGTCGGCATTCTTCATCGTCACGCCATCGAGTTCCAAAGCCGCAGGCTCCGAATCGATTTCCTCGACATCGGGGGCATCGACCCCGAGAGATCGGGTGGCAACGCCATCGAGTGCGACCCCGAGTGCGGGGGCCGAGTGGTCGAGCGAGACGTCCCGGCCCACCATCTGCCTCGCCAAGATCTGCGGGGTCGTGTCGGATGTGGCGGCACGGAAGACCACCCGACCCTTGCGCAGCACGGTCACCCGGTCGGTGGCGGCCGAGATCTCCGCCAACTTGTGACTGATCAGGACCACGGCACGGTTCTCGGTGGAGACCACCGTGCGTAGCACCTCGAACAACTCGGCCGACTCGGCCGCCGTGAGCACCGATGTCGGTTCGTCCAGAATCAGGATCTGCGGGTCCCGGCGCAGACACTTGACGATCTCGACCCGCTGACGCTGCCCGGCGGACATCTCTCCGACCACCGCCAACGGATCGATCGGGAGACCATATCGGCGCGAGACCGCTTCGACCTCACTGCATGCCCGATCACGGTCAATCGCACCGCGCTCGCCCAAAACAGTGTTCTCCCAGACGGTCAGGGCATCGATGAGGCTGAAGTGCTGATGCACCATGCCGATTCCCAGTTGCAGGGCGTCGTATGGTGACCCGATCTCGACCCGCTTGCCGCTGCGCATGATCGTTCCGTCGTCCGGTTGTACGAGCCCGAGCAGCACCTTCATCAAGGTCGACTTGCCTGCACCGTTCTCACCGAGCAGACCGTGGATCTCACCTGTTCGTGCCGACAGATCGACGGCATCACAGGCCACAACCGACCCGTATGACTTCGTGATTCCGCGGGCCGCCAGAGCAGGCGGGGGAGCTCCCACTTCGAAAACCTCAGAGAGCGGTCCGGTTTCGACCACCCGCACCAGCGGCGTCCGATCCCCTGGCGCCCGCACCTGCTCACCGGTCATGCTCTACACGCCCGATTTCGCGATGACGTCGTCCGGCACGATCTCACCGGTGCCGATCTTCTCGATGAAGGTGGCCAGTTCAGCGTTCTGGGCGTCGGTGCCGTTACACAGCTTCACGGTCGGAACAGAGTCCTTACCCATGTGCCATTCACGGACCTCGCCCATCGTGAGCTCACCGTTCTTGAACTTCTCCAGCGCGGCTGCGAAATACGCACCCGGATCGAAGATCACCGAGACACCCCACTTGATGGCCGTCTCGCCGCAGCGGTCGGTACCCGGGGTCGACAGGATGACGCCTGCCTTGGTTCCGAGCTCGCCAACGCTGTCCGTCGCGCCACCCAGATACGGGTAGAGAGCCTCGACGCCCTGGCTGATCTGTGCCTGAGCCGCTTCCCGCGCTTTCGCCGAGTCGTTGAAGTCACCTGTATACGTGGTCGCCAGAGTCGCATTCGGGATCAACTGTTTGATACCCACTTCGAACGCCTTGGCAGCCATCACCGAGAAATCGAGCTCGGGTCCGGAAATGTAACCGGCTTTGGTGGCGTTCCGCTCGCGCATCAGGATGCCGTTTGCGTAACCGGCGGCGAGCATCGCCTCGTTGACGAAATCCTTCGACACGGTCACGTTGGCTGTCGGCTCGATCCCGGTGCCTGCCGGCGAGTACCAGTTGGTGTTGGCGCAGACCGGTTCTTCCGCGGCAGGCAGCGCATCCTTGAGTTCCTGCGCGGCGATCGCGATGAGGTCGACATTCTGCCTGCACAGGTTACGGGCCTGTTCCAGCACAGCTGCCGGATTGACCGAGCCGACCTTGATCAGGGTCCAGTCGTTCGCGTCGACGAACTCCTGTGCACTGGCGACAAACGTCTCGTAGTACCCGTTGTCGTTTAGGTCGCCCGGACTGAGCACGCCGACAACAACTTTGCCATCGCCGTTCACGTCGGGTTGAGATCCGGATGTCGACTGTGCAGACCCGCCGCCGCTGGTGTCACTGTTGCCGCGGTCCGAGCACGCGGTGAGTGCGGCCAGCGCGACGCAAGCGACCGCCGCAGCCTGAATGATGCGCGATTTTGACATTGTTCAATCCCTCCAAGGGAGTGAGATGGATCAGGAATGGGGGCAGATCACAGGTCGGCGTAGGCAATACGTTCTTGCTGGAACAGCGCGCCGCCTTCGGCCCGGACGAAGTGGGGGAAGCCCATCCGGCCGACCGGCGCGACACGTGTGGGGTCTATGCGATCCGGCTCTATGAGTATCGATTCGTCGACGGTGATCGAGACGACCTCGGCGAGCACGATGTGTACCCCGGAGAATCGGACCTCCGGCTCACCCCGATGGATCACGTCGAGCACACGGCATTCCAGATTGGCGGGGCTGTCGATGAGGGACGGCACGGCAACCACCTGCGATTCGGTTGTCCCCCACCCCGTGATATCCAACTCCGACACGTCATTTGGGTATTCGCGCGCGACCGCCTCGATGTGATCGGCCATGCCACCGCCGGTGACGTTGACGACGAACTCACCCGTGCGTTCGATGTTGGCCCAGGTGTCCTTCGGTCCATCCGTTGCCTCGCGGAGGCTTCCGATCGTGATGGCGATCGTCGGCGGTTCACCACAGACCGGCATGTAGTAGCTGTACGGCGCGACATTGACCGTGCCGTCGGCGGAGACGGTGGTGATCATGGCGATCGGCCGCGGAATGATCAGGTGCGAGAGCAAGCCCTGCTTCTGAGCCGGGGTTCGACCAGCCAGATCGACGACCTGCCGGGTGGACGAGCGATTGCTCGTAGATGACTGGGAGGCGTTCACAGAGTTTGTCCTTTGACTCAATACGGGATGGCGTACCGCTTTATGAGATGGTTTCCGGTTTTCGTGGCCGTGTCAATCGGCAGCGGACGCCTACCGAAAGACGAAACACAGTATTAAGAGACGTAATGCATCAGTAACGAAAGACACTGCTAACAGGCAGGATCTGGCACATTTGGGCCAGAATCCAAAGAAGAGGCCACCCATTGAACTGGCAATGGGCGGCCTCTTCGATTTCGGCGAGAAGTGTCGCCTATACCGAGACGCTGTTCTCGGATTCCCCCAACAGATTGGCGCCGAGCAGGTTGGCACGCAACGTCGTTCCCGGGTAGTCGGGCGGACGAAGTCCGCGCGAGCGCAACTCAGGAACGAGATGGTCGACCACGTCGTTGACGGCCCCAGGTGTCCGAAGCGGATTAGAGATCATGAAACCACCGAGTGAACCCGTCGCCTCGAATTGGCCCTCCATCTCGTCGGCGACGTCAGCGGCTGTTCCGGCGATGGTCTGGTCGTACCCGGTGGAGTATCGCCAGCCCTCATCGAAGAATTCCTTTCTGCTGAGTCGGGTTTGGGCACCATGGTCGGAAATCAGCCGATCCACGAAGCCCGACTGTGTGCCCTGCGCGTCGACGATCGATTGCCGCAATTCGCCGAGTACGAAGGAGGCAGGCAATACCGAGAAGTCATAGCCGGTGTTGTAGGAGAGATAGGCTCCGACGCCTTCCATGGGAAGCATCCCGAGCAGCTCTTCACGCCGGGCGATCGCCTCGCTTCTGCTCGCACCGAGTACCACTTGGATGGCCCACAGGATGCCCACCGACGCCGGCTCCCGCCCGGCCTTGTCCAGAGCTTTGTCCAACTCCGATCTGTGTCGCCGCTGGGAGTCGAGGTGTCCGCCCGAGCCGAAGACCACGTCGGCGAACGCAGCGGATGCCGCGATCCCCCTGGGCGATGAACCGGCCTGTACCAGAACAGGTCTGCGCTGGGGACTGGGCACACTCGGAAGTGGACCCCGCACCTTGAAGTGTTTGCCGTCGTGGTCGAGGCGGTGGACCTTGGTCGGGTCGGCGAACACCCGGGTCTGGTGATCGCGCACGATCGCTGCCGGTTCGACCGAGTCCCACAAGCGCTGACAGACGTCGACGAACTCTTCCATCCGTTCATACCGGGTGCCGTGATCCATCAACGTGTCGAAACCATAGTTCGCCGCATCCGACGTCCGGGCAGAGGCCACCACGTTGAACGCCATCCGCCCGCCGGTCACGTGATCGAGTGAATTGAGCAGCCGCGCTACGTAAAACGGATGCATGTACGTCGAGGAGTACGTCAGTCCGAAGCCGATCCGCGATGTCGCCTGGCCGAGTGCGGCGATGATCGGCGACATGTCATGGCGGGGCCACGAGATCCCCCATCGGATCGCGGCGTCGGCCGAACCTTCCCACGTATCCGGGATCCCGACCCCGTCGCCGAAGAACAGCATGTCGATGCCGCCGCGTTCGGCGGTCCTGGCCAATTCCGTGAACATACCGACGTCGGGATAGTCGGAGCCGACCCAGGAACCCGGAACCGCCCAGCGACCCTCCGTGTGGGTGAACGACAGATCGAAGGCCAATGCCATCTGCGCCGATTCGTTCACGTTCACCGCGATCCCGCAGCGACGTGTGTCGACAGCGCATCCACAGCGTCGGCTGTGGAGATCTTCTTCGCCGCATGCAAGGTCAGTGCGGTGACCGCGCCCTCATGTGTCGACAGCTCGTAACTGGCCGTTGCATCCTCGGCCAGAACGACGTGGTATCCGAGTTGCGCGGCATCGAAAACCGTTGCCAAAACGCAGCATTCGGTTGTCACTCCGGCAACCAGCAGCCACTGCACTCCGGCTTCACTCAACCGGGCGTGCAGGTCCGTCTCGAAGAATGAGCTATATCGCCGCTTGGCGATATGCCATTCCCCTGGCGCCGGGCGCAGCGAGTAGATGTCGGTGCCCGATGTCCCGGCGACACAGGGTTCGGCCGGACCGGGCCAATCCTCCGGTTCGATGTCGCGTAGCCACAACGATGCCGCCCAGGGCTTCTCACGATCCTGCACCAAGGACACCCAGATCACCTGCAAGCCCGCGGTCCTGGCCGCCTCGACGAGCGCACCGGTTCGCTCGACGGCTGCCGCGACCGCCGCGCGACCCTCGTCGCCAACCCAGTCGAGGACCGCCGGATCAGCGAAGGAGTTCTGCACGTCGATCACGAGCAGTGCGCCGTCGGCAATCGGCCCGGGTAGCGCGCTCACGAGGTCACCACCGTGGACAGCGCGGGAAGAACAGCCTCGGCGAACGCGTTCATGTCGGGCACGTAGTCCGGGAAGATCAACATCAGGCCGTCGAGTTCGGCGTAGTCGACCATCTCGTGGATCTTCTCGGTGACCGTCGACGCCGAACCCTTGATGACCTCGGTCTGAAAGCCGCTCTGCTCCAGTGCCTTCGCCCCCGGTGCGTCGTTCTTGTCGACCGGCATGCCATAAGCGATCGCCATGTTGCGCAGAGCTTCTTGATCCGCGCCCGCACCGTACACATCGAACCTGCGTTGAGCGTCCGCGTCCGTATCACCCATCACGATCGTCGCCATCGCGTAGGTGCGTAGACTCCGTCCCTGGTCCACCGCGGCCGCCTTCGCTTCCCTGCTCACCTTTCGCAGGCCGTCGAGCTCATGCGCCGACAGAAACGATGCGTCGCAATACTTCGCCTGGAATTCCAGACCGGCCGGTGATCGTCCTGCCGAGATGAGCGTCGGTGTTGCAGGCGGGTGCGGCCGCGACGAGCAGGCATTCATGTCAAAGAACTCGCCGTGGTGGGTCACCTCGTCCTGGCTCCACAACGCCAGCAGAACCTGAACCCATTCTTCCGAATAGCGGTAGCGCGCCGCATGATCGAGCTCTTCGGGCCACATACCCATCTGGGCGAACTCTTCAGAGAACGAGCCGACCACGATGTTCATGCCGCAACGCCCGCCGCTGATCTGGTCGAGTGTTGTGAACATCTTCGCGACGATCGCCGGGTTGAACAAGATGGTGTGCACTGTCGACCAGATCTTGACCCGCTCTGTCGCCTCGGCCAGGCCCGACATCATCGTCATCGACTCGAGGGTTCTGCCCCAATGATCGGTCCGGCCACCGTATCCGCGCCATTTTCCCTGCGACATGATGAAGTCGAAACCGAGCTGGTCTGCCGCCACAGCGATTTCGCGATTGTAATCGTAAGTGGCCTCGATGGGCGGCGCGGTGTCGGAGACGATCCAACCGCCGTTGCTGATGGGTAGGAATATGCCGTATTCGTGTTTATTCACGCTCTTTTAGACTTTCTTCACTGAAGTATGGAGGGGACCTTCGTCTCTGCGGCACCGAACGATGCATGCCTGCCGAATATCTCTTACCTGCTGTGAGGAACTCACAAATCCAGGATCAAATCCTCGCCGCACGCCCGCCCGACGCAGACCATCATCGATCGGTTCGCGGTCCGTTCTTCTTCCGTCAACACCGAATCCCGGTGCAATGGCTTGCCGGCGAGTACCCGCGTCTCGCAGGCGCCGCAATACCCTTCCTCGCAGTCGCGCGAGATGCCAGGAACCGCCTCGGATATGGCGTCGAGCAGCGTTCGGCCGACAGGTACGGTCAGGGTTGTCCCACTGCGCGCCAGGGTCACCGCAAACTCCCGGTCCGGGACGCTCGGCGCCGTGCCGAGCGAGTTCTCCGGAACCGTGCCGAAGTGTTCTCTCCGGAATCTCTTCGACGAACCCGCGCCGCGGGCGGCATTCTCGACTGCTGCGGTCATCGAATACGGACCGCAGCAATAGATCAGTGCATCATCGCCGATCGCGCTCACCCATGACGCGATGTCCGGGCGGAGACTTTCGGCCGTGTCCACGATCGTCAGGGACTCGCCGAGCAGCTCGCGCAATTCGTCGACGTAGGCCATCGAAGCACGGCCGCGGCCGCAGTAGAGCATCGTGACCCGGGCCTGCTGCGCCAGCGCATCTTTCACCATCGGCAGTATCGGGGTCACACCGATGCCACCGGCGATGAAGAGATACTCCGGCGCGTCCTGGAGCCGGAACTTGTTGCGCGGAGGTTCGATGTTCAAGGTTGATCCGGCACCGAGTCGCTGATGGATCTCGGCGGAGCCACCCCGCCCGGATTCCTCCAGCAGCACCGCGATTCGGTAGCTGCGCAGGTCCTGCGGGTCACCACACAGCGAGTAATGTCTGCGCGTACTCGATGGCAGGGTCACCGGGAGGTGTGCACCGGGTGTCCACTCCGGTAGTCGCTGCTCCGCGGGATGCCGCAGTGTCAACTCGACGACCCCGTCGGCGACCTGGCGGACGGATTCCACCCGAACGGTTCCGAGTGCGAATGTGGTGGACGGATCGACCGGGCCGGGTGTGAAGGTGGCAGGCACCCGATCCCAGCCCGCCTGATTCCCGAGCGTCGGGTACGGCACCACCGCGTTCTCGTCGATCACGTAATCGGGCAGCCGGGTCAGGACCTGCGTGATCATCTCGGTGAACATCGCCCGCGCCAAATGCGCTCCCGGACAACGGTGGCTGCCGATTCCGAATGACAGGTGCCTGCGCGCATCGCGGTCGAGCCGCACCGACTCGGGCTCGTCGAAGACCTCTGGATCGTGGTTGGCCGCCACCCAGGGCAGCAGCACCCTCTGGCCTGCCTGCACCGGGCAACCACCGACGGTGGTGTCGGTGACCGCGGTCCTGGCCATCGCCTGCGAGGGTGCAAAGACCCGGAGAAACTCCTCTGTCGCGTTCTCCAGGGTCTCCGGTTGCGAGATCAGGCGATCACGCTCAGCGGGATTCCTGGCCAACCAGACCAGCGTCGATCCGGTCAGCGACGTAGTGGTGTCCACCCCTCCGGCGACCAGCAGGTAGGTCACCGAGACCAATTCGTCGTCGGTGAACGGCCGTCCTTCGGGGTGGACGGCCTGTACCAGTGTGGTCAGGACATCCGCGGCCGGTTCCGCTCGCCGCGCGGCGAGCAATTCGCGCACCCGTTGCTCGAGGTAACCCAGTCCGGCGACCCCACGCATGCTGCGCTCGCTGCCTGCCGGAGCCGCGAAGATGTCGTGGACGGGACCGGCGAGCAGCGGGAAGTCCTCCTCGGGAAATCCCACCCAGGTCAGGGTGACCGCCGTCGGCAGCGGATTCGTGAGATCGGTGACGAGGTCACAAGAACCCGACTCGATGAACCGGTCGATGACGCGAGTCGTCAGCTCGGCGATCATCGGCTTCAGTGCATGCACCGCGTCCGGGGTGAGAAGCGGATTGATCAGGTCTCGGTACGGCTGCGACGCCGGTGGATCGAGTTCGATGGGGTACTGCACCAGGCCGCCGCCCCGGGGTATGACAAACGAGACCCCGTCACCGGGATTCTGGCGCTCCGAGGAGTAATCCTCATCGTCCCGGGCGATCGCCGCGATGTCGGACCACCGCGTGGTGTACCAGTAGCCCTCGTGTGCGTCCGTCCACCCGACCGGGCAGCCGGATCGCCGATCACGGTAGTACGCAACGGGATCGGAGTTGCACTCGTCGGAGTGGTGGTCGAATGACATGTTGCCAAGCTGTGCGGTCATGATATTGACTTTCAGGCATCGAATCTCATGCGCGGTGTTTCCCGGCCGCGCCACCGGGGTTCGCCTCGGGTCAGGCCGGTAGTAGCCGGATCGCCACGCCCTTTTCCTGGGTGTACTCGCGCATTGCGCGATAGCCCCCGCCGCTGCTGAAGCCGCTGTCCTTGCTCATGTTGAACGGGAATCCGATGACCCCGGAATCGGCGAACTGGTTCACCGACACCTGACCGGCCTGCACGGACGCCGCCATCCGCAGTGCGCGGGAGACATCGCCGGTCCAGATCGATGCCAGCAGACCGAAATCCGTGTCATTGGCGATCGACAGCGCCTCGGCATCGGTGGAGAAGGTCTGCAGCGCGAGTACCGGCCCGAAGACCTCCTCGCGAATGATCCGCGAGGACGACTCGGCGTTGTCGATCACCGTCGGTTCGATGAACCAGCCGGTGTCCCCGACTCCTGTCGGCCTGCCGCCACCGGTGAGAATCTTCCCGCCCTCGTCCGGCGCAGCGTCGAGAAATCCCTGAACCCGTTCGTACTGAACGCGGTTGACCAGCGGACCCATGTCGAGGTTTGCCTCCCAGTCACCGACCCGCACGCCCCGCATCAGCTCGACGACCCGCTCGCGCACCTCGCCGACGATCTCGGCGCTGACCACCAATCGCGAACCGGCATAACAGTTCTGGCCCGCATTTTCGGTGATCGAGCCGACGATGGCAGGCAGCGCGACATCCAGATCGGCGTCGGCGAACACGATGTTGGGTGATTTGCCGCCCAATTCGAGCTTCACCGGTGTCAACGACTCCGCAGCGGCGTGCATGACCGCGCGACCTGTCGCCGTCGACCCGACAAACGAGATGTGGTCGATACCGCGATGCGCGGTGAGTGCGGCACCGGCGTCGGAAAGTCCGGTGACCACGTTGAACACACCGGCAGGGAGGCCGGCCTGCGCAGCAAGCGCCGCCATGGCCAGGATGACCCGCGGGGCCTCTTCGGAGGGCTTGAGTACGACGGTGTTACCCGCGGCGAGTGCAGGCGCAACATTGGCAGCGGCCAGCACTGCCGGCACGTTCCACGGTGTGATGACCGCGCACACCCCCAGCGGCTGCAGCAGGGTGTAGCCGTGGAAGTCGGGCGTGCGAGTCGGCAGCGTGGCACCGGTGAGTTTGTCTGCCGCACCGGCGAAATAGTTGACGATCGAGGTCGCGATGGCGATGTTCATCGAACCACCCCACAGCGGCTTGCCGACGTCGCGGGATTCGAGTGCGGCCAGCGTGTCCGCGTTTTCTTCCAGTGCACGTGCCCATCTCGCCAGAGCGGCACCACGATCAGAGGCCGAGGTCGCCGCCCATGCGGGTGCGGCCTCGCGCGCCGCGGCAACGGCCACATCGACCGTCGAGGCGTCTCCACGCGCCACAGTGAAGTAGGCGGCTTCTGTCGAGGGGTCGATCAGCTCGATTGGGTTGCCGCCGCCCGGAACCCAGCCACCGGCGATGAAATGAGAAGCTTCGGGTACTTCGATTACCATAAGCAAATAGTCGCAGCTTGATCGCGCAAGTCAAGACGGCATCTCTTATTCTAAGACAATGAAACCTGATGTTTACGCCGTCACCGCCGCTGTGGTCCGCCACGAGGGCGGCCCCTTCGAACTAGAAGAACTCGTCCTGGAAGGTCCCGCAGAAGGAGAAGTACTCGTCCGGGTGTCGAGTTCGGGCATCTGCGGCACCGACCTCGAGTTTGCCACGATGATGAGTACTCCGGTGGTCCTCGGACACGAGGGTGCCGGAATCGTCGAGGCCCTCGGCGCCGGTGTCACCGATCTCGCCGTTGGCGACAAGGTCACGATGACGTTCGCGCGATGCGACACGTGCAAGCCTTGCCGATCCGGCGCTCCGGCTTACTGCGAGCAATTCTGGACCCACAACTTCATCGGTTCCCGACCGGACGGCACAAAGGCGTTGTCCTACAGCGGCAGCGCGTACCCGCACTCGCCTGTCGGTGGGCACTTCCTGGGACAGTCGTCCTTCGCCACCCGAGTGGTCGCCCGCCGGAGCAGCGTCGTCCGGGTCCCCGACCACACCGACCTCCACACCTCCGGACCCTTCGGATGCGGATTCCAGACCGGCGCCGGGGCCGTGATGAATGTGTTGCGCCCCCAGCCCGATTCGACCATCGCCGTGTTCGGGGTCGGCGGCGTCGGAGCGGCAGCGGTGATGGCCGCAGCCATCGAGAAGTGTGGGGCGATCGTGGCCGTTGACGTCAGTGACGCGAAGCTCGCTCAGGCCGCCCGCATCGGCGCCACGCACACGGTCCGCAGCGACGACCCGGACCTGCTGACGATCCTGGACGAGATCGCACCGGGCGGTTTCGACTACACGGTCGAGGCCACCGGTCGTGCCGATGTCGTCCGCAACGCGGTGTCGGCATTGGCGCCGCTCGGTCGATGCGGCGTTGTCGGCGTCGGCGCCAGTGCCGAGATGTCGTTCGAATGGCGCTCAATCCTCGCAGGCCGCAGCGTGACCGGCATCACCGCAGGCAACAGCGTTCCGGAGACATTCCTGCCACGACTCCTCGAGCTCCACCACGACGGGCTCTTTCCGGTCGACCAACTGATGACCAAGTTCGCGTTCGCCGACATCGACAAGGCCATCGACGCGGTCCGACAGGGTTCCGTCGGCAAGGCCGTGCTCATCATGGAGTGACCCCCTGCAAACACAAGGGCGCCCACCCGGAGAAGAATCCGTGTGGGCGCCCCGAGTGTTCAGAACTCAGATCTCAGCGCGGTCATGCACCCCAATCAAGATCAGGGACAACCGCTTCGGCGATGTGCTTCACCCGGCTCGCAACCGCGGAATCGGCATCGCCACGCGCCTCATCTCTTCCCTGCACGACGTTCTTACCGAAACCCTCGACCATCGGGCGACCGACATCGCGCTTGAGCCACAGGCGAAGCAGATGACGTCGACGTTCCGGTTCGGGGTGGTCCTCGAACGAGGTACGCGAATGCAGCGCAGCGTAATTGAGCAGCCACTGCACGTCGCCGGGCTGAAAGTCCATGTCGATGGCCAGACCCGGTTCCTGCGCGATCTCGTCATACAGTTCGAGGAGTTCGATCTGGGCAGGCGTCAACCGCGGCACCTCCGGGTAGTCCTGCGCCGTGAAGATGATCGAACTGCCCGCGTACGTGGAGAAGATACCGTCGACGTAGCTCGCAATCGGGCTCACGTAGAACTTTGCCGGAGCGTCGTGATCCTGCCGGTACCAGTCGAAGTACCAGTCCTCGAACAGCAATGGAGCCAGATCCGGCCTGCGCGCGAGGATCTCGTTGTAGATCGTGGTGCCACTGACCAGGCTGCTCGCGCCGCCCGACTTCGAACCGCGCAGACACATCAACGCAACAACGTCCGAGCTGTCGGAATGGAAGGGCAGCCGGTCCCGCACGCGCGACGGTAGCGCGGATGGATCCGACCACATCTTGTTCGAGGTCGCGATCACGTGGTCGATCAGATCGCCGACCTCGTTCTGCTTCATCGGCACCCCGAGATGCAGACCCATCACGAAAAAGATCGCCCCGGCGACCGCGTCGCCATACTCATCGGTACGCAGACCCCGCACGAGAACGAACCCTCGACCCGAGTCCATCGCAGCGGCGAAGACCTCGATCGCCTTGGCGCATAACGGCAACGGATACTGCTCGGCTCTCACGGTCCGGAGATCTGGATCGTCGGAGACGAACGCACGGCCGACTTCTTCGAGCTCGGTCCGCTCGGCGTCGGAGAGCCGGTAGATCCATTCATCGGTCTTCATGAGCTCGTCGCCGCGCCAGGCACTCGGGCCGGTGATCGGCTCCAGTATTCGAGTTGTCATCTGTAATCCTTCAGATTGATGTCAGCTTGAGCGGCGATCACACGACATTGCGGAACGCCATCTCGCACTATGCGATAGTGCCAAGCTGCTGAAGGGCTGTCAATCGGGCATTACAGCGTTAACCGTGGCGTTCCTCGGTGGTAACACGCCGAGTTCGCCGATGACGCTTGGATCAGTGCGTAGAGCGCGCCAGCGCCAGGGTGCCCAGATCTCGAATCGCCGCACACGATCGCGCCACCATCGCCGCGAACATGGCGTCGCCACGATCGGTCCGGGTGCCGTAGGCACATCCGAAAACGGAGATCAGCGGACCCTGGATCATGGCGAATCGATAGTCATCCCAACAATCGTCGGCGCTGTAGTCCGCCACGCCGTAACCGCTCAGCGCTCGGCGGTAGTCGTCGACAAGCCCGGATTCGTGCTCACGCCGGAGATCCGGCGACAGGCTGGTTCCGATGAAATAGGCGAGATCGCGCGCGGGCAGGGCCAGACTCAGGGTCTGCCAGTCGATGGCGGTGACGCCCTGACCGCCACCGGGCGGGAAGAGCAGGTTGTCGAGCCGGTAGTCGCCATGGACCAGCGCGAACCGCTCGGCGCGGCCCAGGGCCCAACCTTGCGCCACCTCAACACAACCCCAGAGCGTCTCCTGGTCATCATCGGAGATCAGGTCTCCGAGTGCGTCGATGAAGATCTCGGTCGCCGGACCGTACATCTCTGCAAGCAGCTTCGCATTGTCGGGGCTGTTGACCGAGAGTCCGTCGATGTCGAGGAGTGTGGGATCACACCACCGCGGCCCATGGAGCCCCGCGAGATTGATCACCGCATCCCGGGCCTGCGCAACCGAGCATCCGGCGAGTTGATCACCCTGCTGCGACGGGCTCATGTCCTCGAGCAACAGGGTGAAATCGGCGCCACTGTCAGAGATCGCCGCGTAGTAACAGTGCGGACTCTTGACGACGACGGTCGATGCGATGTCGGTGTAGAAGCGGGCTTCGGACCGGTACACCCCGGACAGCATCTCCCGGGTCGCCGGGTCGGTGGCAGGCAACTTGGCAAGAAGTCGCTGCGGCACAGCCGTTCCGGTCAGTTCCAACCGGTAACAGGTCCCGATCTGGCCGGTCCCGACCGGTACAGCCGTGACGGTATCCACGGTCGCTCCGAGCGCAGCCGAGAGCCATCGGGCCGTCAGCTCATCAGGTGAGGTGACGATGGGCGCGGTCACATGTGTCATGGTGCAACCCGTCCGGGGTTCGCGGGAAGGTGGTCGAAACGGCCGGCAGGCCGCACGCGGCGCCAGGCATCGATGACCGGGATGAGTTCTGTGGGTGTCGCACCGTGCATGATGACTCCGTCCGCACCACAATCGAATTGGTCCGCGATCCGGGCTGCGCACGCCTTGGCACTACCTGTCGCCGATGCGGCAAGCCAGTGGTCGGGAAGCAATTCGGCCACCCGGTTCAGATCGTCGACCGTTCCGATCGCATCAAAGGCACCTGCGAAGTTCTGCACGAACTCGTCATTGCGGAACCGGTCGAGGTCTGCCTGATCCCAGCCGTTCATCTGGACCAGGACCTGGCCATAGCCCTGCAGGTAGGTAGCCATCCGTCCGACGAGTTTTCGGAGGCGTAGCTCCTCTGGAATCGAATCCTCGATCGTCGCCAGTACCGACCAGATCCGCACCGAGGCCGGGTCTCGCCCTGCTTCGGTAGCAGCCTTCCGGATCGTCTGCACCGCATTGTGCAGCGTTTCATCACTGAAAAAGGTGTGCAGCACAACACCATCGGCGATCCGCCCGGCAAGCTTGAGTGTCTTCTCACCGATGGCCACCATCATGATCGGGATGTCTTCATCGAACGACGCATCCTGCATGAGGAATGGATATTTGCCCGCAGGCCCGTCGTGACCTGCCACCGCACCACCGGACCAGAGCGTCCGGTAGATACCGACCACATCCTCCAACTGCGCCGAGGTCACCCGCGGCAGACCCATGACATCGAAGAGCATGTCGAAGCCGCGCCCGAGACCCAGCGCATAGCGCCCCCCGGTCAGCCGATGCAGGGTCGTGGCCATGGTTGCCGTGACCAGCGGATGACGGGTGTTGTGATTGGTTGCCGCCGAGGCGATTCCGATCCGCTGACTGACCGCGCCTGCCGCACCGGCCATCACTGCGGCATCCTTGGTGTTGAACCGCTCGGACAGGAAGATCGACCCGATGCCCAGGCGTTCGGCGAGCTCGACCTCACCGAGTAGATCGCGCGGGCTGTTCGCATGCCCGGCGAGTCCATAACAACCGAGTTCCGGAAAATCGACGTGAGCATCCATCTGCAGCATCCTTGGTGTTGAGTGAATTCCCCTGGGCTACGGCTACTTTGGCATGCTCGACGGCAATACGGGCACGTTCGGCGGTATTGAGGGCACGGTCGGCGGTCTTGACAGCCGGTCGACAGTCAGACGCCGACCGGGCGCAGGCCCAGCTTGCCTGCGAGCTTCGCCAGATAGGCACCGGCCTTCTCGGCGTTGTCGTCGGGCACGCCGTACAGAACCGTGGTGACGCCCAGTTCGCGCCACTGGTCGAGCTTCTCGGCGACCGGCTTGAAGTCGAGCACCACGATCTGCGGCGCACCCTCGCGCCCGGCGTCAGCCCAGATCTGCTGCAGCAGCCTCACCGAACCCTCGATGTCCTGCTCCCCCGGCGTGGTGATCCAACCGTCCGCACTACGGGCGATCCACTTGAAATTCTTTTCGTTGCCCGAGGCCCCGACCAGTACCGGCGGGCCGGGCTGCTGGACGGTCTTGGGCCAGGCCCACGAGGGCCCGAAGTTGACGAACTCCCCGCTGTACTCGGCTTCCTCTTGCGACCAGAGCGCCCGCATGGCCTCGATGTACTCGCGCAACATGGTCCGGCGACGCTTCGGCGGAACGTGATGATCGCCGAGTTCGTCCAGGTTCCAACCGAATCCGACGCCGAGGGTCACCCGACCGCCGGACAGGTGGTCCAGTGTTGCGATGCTCTTGGCGAGTGTCAGCGGATCGGATTGCACCGGAAGCGCAACTGCGGTGCCGAGCCGGACCCGCGAGGTCACCGCGGCAGCACCACTGAGGGAAACCCAGGGATCGAGCGTGCGCATGTAACGGTCGTCGGGCAGCGACGAGTCACCGGTCTGCGGATGGGCCGCGTCCCGCCGGGTGGGGATGTGACTGTGTTCGGGGACGAAGTACGCATCGAATCCCGCCTCCTCGATGAGCGGAGCGAGCACCGACGGCGCAAGGCCCCGATCGCTCGTGAACTGGACGATCCCGAAGTCCATGGTTGCAGCCTTTCCGCAAAAGAATCCGACATTCCGAAGCAATATGGACTGGTGACTGGACACCAGTCCGGCGAACCTCAGAAATATAACACGTTCCAGATTCGCCAGACCGGCGTTCACCCAACCCGAAAACAACAATTAGCGACGCGTAAGACATCCTTGTGCTCGCCACCACACACACTTCTGATAGCGTCCCGACTCACATAAGTTACTGGCGGGTAATACCGTCGGCGGAACGCCAACGGGGGCGATGAATGCGGATGTCACGGTTGATATCGACGATTGCGATTGCGGGATTGGTGCAGGTCGCTGGGGTGATCGCAGTGGCGCAGGCCGAACCTGACACCTTTGGTGGCTTCTACACGCCGCCTGCAGATATCAGCGCCGACGCCGGGACCGTGTTGAAAACCCAGTCGATGCCGTTGTACGCCTCGATACCCGGCCGCAGCGGTTCGTGGCCGGGCGAAGGACAGCGGATCATGTACACCTCCGCACTCCAGGACGGCACCGCCACCGCCGTCACCGGCAGCTTCGTCGAACCCGCGGTCCCGTGGCGGGGTGAAGGTGACCGGCCGACGATCGTCATCGGCCCGGGAACCGTCGGCCAGGGCGACCAATGCGCGCCCTCCCGCAACTTCTCCACCGCACTGCGCGTGAGCGACGATCCACTCTCCGCATCGATCAACTACGAGGTGATCGCCGCCGACCGCTGGCTGGCCGAAGGAGCCCGGGTCTTCATGACCGACTACATCGGGCTCGGTACCCCCGGCACCCATACCTACGTCAACCGCGCCGAGGAAGCACACGCGATGCTCGACGGCGCGCGGGCGGCACTGTCGCTCGGCGACGACGCTGACGCGCCCATCGCCTTCTGGGGTTACTCGCAGGGCGGTGGCGCTGCGGCCGCAGCAGCAGAACTCCAGCCCACCTACGCACCGGAACTCAACGTCAAGGGCACGTTCGCCGGCGCACCACCCGCCGACCTTCTCGACGTCCTGCCCGCAATCGACGACAACCTCATCGCCGGAGCGATCGGCTACGCGTTGAACGGCTTCGTCGAGCGTCATCCGGTGCTGGCGGACCTGGTCGACAACAAGTTCACGGACGCCGGAAAAGCTGTCCTGAAGCGGATCTCCACCGAGTGCATCGGCGACAGCATCCTGTCCCACCCGTTCATGTCGACAACATCGCTGACGAAGGACGGACGGTCAATGCTGGACAACGTGAGGGACAGCCCCACCGCGCTCGCGGTGATCGAGGACCAGGAGATCGGCAAACTCACCCCGACCGCACCGGTCCTGGTGACCAACGGCCTCAACGACGACGTCATCCCGTACGCGCAGGCCCGACGGCTGGCACAGAACTGGTGCGACCAGGGCGCAACGGTGGAGTTCC
The DNA here is from genome assembly GCF_056786495.1 of Williamsia sp. Y853. Lineage (NCBI taxonomy): Bacteria > Bacillati > Actinomycetota > Actinomycetes > Mycobacteriales > Nocardiaceae > Williamsia > Williamsia sp. Y853. The sequence goes on along the minus strand of NZ_JBXCJC010000001.1, from coordinate 1,830,575 downwards.
GCAGCAACGGGATCCCGCCGATCCTGTCTGGCACCGCGGCCAATCACGCACTGCCGATGATCACCGACGGTGTACTGCCCGGCGGTGGCGTCGACTACCTCCTCGATCGCTTCGCCGGAAAGCCCCTGTCTGGCTGCCAGTTCAACTGATCGAGTACGCGGCGATCGGGCCGTCGGCCGTGCGGGCATCGTGTGCTGCGCGGTTCTGGTCCACCTCGTCCATGTGCGTCTCGGCCCAGTTCTTCAGGCCGCTCATCAGGTGACGCAGTGACAGACCGAGATCGGTGAGTTCGTAGGAGACCGTGACGGGGACGGTGGCGGTGACGGTACGCGTGATGAAGCCGTCCCGCTCCAGCGAACGCAGTGTCTGCGTGAGCATCTTCTGACTGACGCCTGCAAGCGCCCGGGACAGTTCCGAAAAGCGCATCGGACGGGGTTCGTCGGCTTGGTATCCGCCGCCGAGCGCGCACAGGATCAGGGTGACCCATTTGTCGGACAGCCGATCGAGCAGTTTGCGGCTCGGACAGACATCCAGGAATGCGTCGTATTCGGTCTTGGCCTGAGCGCGCTTATCGGCCGCCGTTGTCGTGCTCATCGTCTGCTCCCTCACCTACGGGTGACAAAGGCACTCGAAAGTGCCCACTTCCCAATAGGAAGTTACAGGACGATTGTGAAGTGAGGCGCCACGAGGCACCAACGCGCGATCGACACGAAAGACACATCCACATGAGCACACTCTCCGCAACACTGCCCGGTGGCACCTGGGCGCTGGGCGATCTGACCGTCACCCGCTTCGGCTACGGCGCAATGCAACTCGCGGGCCCCTGGGTCATGGGCCCGCCCGCCGATCCCGACGGCGCGATCGCCGTCCTGCGCGAGGCCGTCGACCTGGGCATCACCCACATCGACACCAGCGACGTCTACGGGCCTCGCATCACCAACCAGCTGATCCGCGAAGCACTGCATCCCTACCCGGACTCGCTGCACGTCATGACGAAAGTCGGTGCGCAGCGCGACGATCAGGGTGGCTGGCCGACGGCACGAGAGCCGGATCAGCTGCGTCGTCAGGTCGAGGAGAACCTCGAATCGCTCGGACTGCAGACCCTGGATCTGGTGAACCTACGACTCGGCACCGCCGATGGGACGGCGGCGGACCCGGTCGATGAAGCGTTCACGACGCTCGTCGACCTCCAGCGGCAGGGCCTCATCCGTCACCTCGGCCTGAGCAACGTCACCCCCGAACAGGTTGCCGAAGCACAGGACATCGCACCGATCGTGTGCGTGCAGAACATGTACAACCTCGCCCACCGCCGGGACGACGAGCTGATCGACCGGCTCGCCGCGCAGCGCATCGCCTACGTGCCGTTCTTCCCGCTCGGCGGGTTCAGCCCACTCCAGTCCTCGGCGCTCTCCTCCGTGGCCACCCGGCTCGGCGCGAGTCCGATGTCGGTTGCCCTGGCCTGGCTGCTGGACAGATCACCGAACATCCTGCTGATTCCCGGCACGTCGTCGATCGCGCACCTCCGCGAGAACATCGCAGGCGCCGGGCTCACACTGTCCGATGACGATCTCGCCGAGCTGGACACTATCGGGCGCGAATGACCGCACCGCGCCGCGGATAGCCGAACCCGGTCACGCAGTGGCGCAACCACATCCGTCCGAACCGGTGACCCGGATACGAGCCGCCACCTGATCGGCGTCCCGGAAGATGCCGTTGCCTGCGGTGGTGCGACTGAGCGCATCTGCAGCGAGCACCACCGCAGCCGACGTCCAGCAACTCTTCTCGACCGGCCAGCGCTTGCCGTCGGCGAACACCAGCCCGGTCCAGTACGAGCCGTCGGGGTCGCGTAGATGCTGCATGTCACCGAGCAGCAGCGTGGCATCGGCGGTGTCGCCCAACGCATCCAGGGCCAGCACCAGTTCACAGGTCTCGGCGCCGGTCACCCACGGCCGGTGATCCACGCATCGGATGCCCAGGTCGGTGACCACGAAATCGTGCCACCGTGCGGCGATCAGTTCTTGTCCGGCGCGACCACGGATCGCGCCGCCGAGCACCGGGTAGTACCAGTCCATCGAGTATTCGGGCTTGGGTTCGAACAGTTCCGGATGACTACGCAGCGCGTGACCCAGGGCCAGCAGTGCGGTTTCCCAATCACCGACCGGCCTGCCCAACTCGTTGCCGATCAGGATCGCGCACCCCAGCCCCTGATGAATGCTGGCGTTCCCGGTGATCAGCGCGCTGTGGTACATCCCCTCGTGGGCACCGGTCTGCGGCGGTAAGGGATGGGTTGCGCCCCAATAGAACTCCCCGCCCGGTGCCTGGAACTCGGCAACCAGGTCGATCGCCGACGACACCGTCGGCCACATCTTCTCCAGGAATCGGATGTCCCCGGTGATCAGGTAGTGATGCCAGACACCGACGGCGATGTACGCGCAGAAGTTGCTGTCGGTGTTGGCGTCGGTCACCTCCCCCACCACCAACCGGATCGGCCATGAACCGTCTTCGCGCTGCAGCCGCCGGGACCACTCGTAGGCCGCCTCCGCCTCCGCGATCAATCCGGTGGCGGACAACGCCATTGCCGACTCGATATGGTCCCACGGGTCGGTCTGTCCACCCGGGAACCACGGCAACGCGCCGGTCGGCTCTTGCATCGCCGCGATGGCCCGGCCGGTCGCCAGCCACTCGTCGACCGTGAGGATCCCGGCGAGGTTCGGCAGGTCGAGGTTGTTCGGCAGTTCAACAGTGTTCGGCGCGTCCGTCAGGTTCGGCAGGTCGGCCATGGATCAGGCCGACCCGGGGCCGGAGGCGGAGCTCGACCCAATTGCGGGCTTCTGCAGATACAAGATCACGCTCTTGCCGATCACCGGGTTGAGGATCTGCTCGCCAACCCGCGTCAGTTTCGGCGCGCTCATCATGTCCCACACCAGCAGCTTGTGGTAGGCCTTCACCAGCGGGTTGTCGTTCTTCTCCACGCCCACTGCACATTTGAGCCACCAATATGGCGCATGCAGTGCGTGCGCATGTCCCGTTCCGGTCACCTCGAGTCCGGCATTGCGCAATTTGGCTGCCAGTTCGGACGCCTTGTAGATCCGGATGTGCCCACCCTCGTTGGCGTGATACTCGTCCGAGAAAGCCCAGCAGACCTTTTCCGGCCAGTACCGCGGGACCGTCACCGCAGCCAGCCCCCCGGGCTTCAGGATGCGCGCCATCTCCGCGATGGCGTCGGTGTCGTCCGGGATGTGTTCGAGGATCTCCGACATCAGGACCACATCGAACTCACCGTCGGCGTACGGAAGTCGCAGTGCGTCACCGACTTCGGCGCGGGCCTTGGACGAGGCCGGAACCTGCCCCTCCGCGATCATCGCGTCGAACATCTCCGCGACCGCGGCCATGTCGCTTTCCGATTGATCGAATGCGATCACGTCGGCACCACGCCGGAACATCTCGAACGAGTGCCGTCCCTGCCCGGCCCCGATGTCGATCGCCTTGCACCCCGCGCCAACTCCGAGTCGATCAAAATCAACGGTTAACAACTCTGCCCCCTAGTGCCCGAACGTTTCTGATTGATTGAACTCGTCGATCGCGAGCTGGTAGTTCTGTGCGGTCTTGGCGGCGACGGCCGACCAGCTGTACCGGTCCTCGACCCGGGCGCGACCACCTGCGCCGAGTCGATCCCGCAACTCCTTGTCACCGAGCAGCGACCCCAGAGCCGTTGCCAATGCACCCGAATCCATCGGTGGCACCAACAGCGCCGCTTCCTGCGCCTCCCCGACGACCTCGGGGATGGCACCGGCGCGCGTTGCCACCAACGGTGTCCCGCAGCTCATCGCCTCGACCGCGGGCAACGAGAAGCCCTCGTAGAGTGACGGCACACAGGCGACTTCGGCCGAGGCCAGCAACGCCGCGAGCTCGTCGTCGTCCAGGCCCGAGACGACCTCGACCGAATCTCGGATCGAGAGCTCGTCGATCCGGGTGTCAGACGGTCCGCCGGGCACCAACTTCGACACCAGCTTGAGCTCCACATTCCGTTCGGCGCGCAACTTCGCCACCGCTTCGAGCAGATACGACACACCCTTGAGTGGGGCGTCCGCGCTGGCGACACACACGATGCGGCCCGGCACCCGCTGCGCCCCTGGCCGGAATTGTTCGGTGTCGACGCCGAGCGGGATCGTTGTCAGGCGACCTTCGGGGATGCCGAAGGCCTTGCGGATGTCGACCTCGCTGCTGCGCGACACCGTCAGCAGGCGCGGTATCCGACGGGCCACCCGGCCCTGCATGGCCAGGAAGCCGTGCCAGCGTCGCGCGGTGATCTTGCGCCACCCCTTCGCCGCCTTCACCGCGAGTTCCCGGTCCCGCGTGATCGGGTGGTGGATGGTCGCCAGGACCGGTAACCCGTCGCGCTCGATCTGCAACAGTCCGTAGCCCAGGCATTGGTTGTCGTGGACGACGTCGAAATCTTCGGTCCGGTTCCGCAGGAGCCGCGCGGCGCGCAGGCTGAACGTCAGTGGCTCCGGGAATCCCGCGGTCCACATCGTCAGTACCTCGAGGGCGTCGATCCAGCTCTTGATCTCCCACGGCCACGGCGTCCGGAACGGATTCTCGTCGTTGTAGAGATCCAGGCTGGGCACCTTCGTGAGCGTGACACCCGCGGCGATCGCCTTGTCGTCCAGATCGGGATACGGCTGGCCGGAGAACACCTCGACCTGATGTCCCAGCAGCGCCAGTTCCCGCGACAGGTGACGCACGTACACGCCCTGTCCACCACAATGAGGCTTACTTCGGTAAGACAGCAGTGCTACGCGCATTGTGACCTTTCGTACCGGGCCTGGTGGCCGTAACCGTATCCGTCCAGAACGTGCCTTGCTGGTTCGGCAGAACACTGCCGAGGCCGGCCGGATTCACCCGGCCGGCCCCATTTCGGGTGCCTAGGCCTTGGCGGCAGCCTCCATGGCCTCGATGCTGACGAGCTTGATCCGCCGTCGTCCCGCCGCTTTGCCCGCGGTGCGTTCGGCGAGATCGATCTTCTTCCAGCCGGCGCCATCGATCCGGTCGGCGCCGCGCTCCGCGATGAGAGCGGGGATCTCCTCACGCGACTTCACCGGGTCGGAGAGCTTGCCCTCCGTGAAGTCCGCGATGACCGCGAGTGCGGTCTCCTGACCACACAACCGGTTCATGCCGATACCGCCGGTGGCCCCGCGCTTGATCCAGCCGGTGACGTACACGCCCTCGAGCCGTTCACCGCCGGGTGTCTCGAGCACACGCCCTCCGGTGTTGGGCACCACGCCCTGACCACCGTCGAACGGCACACCCTGCAAAGGCAGACCGGTGTAACCGATCGCCCGCATCACCACGCCGGCAGGCAGATCGAACTCTTCACCCGTCGGCCTGATCGCAACCCGGCTCGATGCCGGCCGTGGTGAATCGCCGGAGTTGTCCGCGGACTCATCCGGGGCGTTCATGAACTCGTTGCGAGCACAACGGACCGTTTCGACGCCCTCACCCGAACCCTTGATCGCCAGCGGCGACACCAGGAAGCGGAACACCACCCGCTTGTTGCCCTCGGTGGGCACGCGCGCGGCGAACTCCTCGGCGATCCGCACCTTGGTGGCGATCGTCGAGTCGAGGGTCCCGGCGTCTCGCGCGGCCTGGTTCGCCGCATCGAGCACGAGCTCTTCGGGGTCGACGATCACGTCGACACCGGGGATGTCGCCCATCGCGAGGAACTCCGAGTTGGTGTACGCGCCCTGGGCCACACCGCGCCTGCCGAGCAGGACGACCTCCGAGACATTGCTGCTCCGCAGCTTCTCGAGGGCGTGATCGGCGATGTCGGTCTTGGCGAGCTTGTCTGGGCTGTCCAGCAGGATCCTGGCCACGTCGAGGGCGACGTTGCCGTTGCCGACCACGACCACACGCTGCGCCGACAGGTCGAAGTCTTTGTCGGTGTAATCGGGGTGCCCGTTGTACCAAGCAACGAAATCGGTCGCGGCAATGCTGCCGGACAGATCCTCACCGTCGATACCCAGGTGCTTGTCGGTCGACGCACCATGGGCGTAGATGACGGCGCCGTAGTGGTCGGTCAGGTCACCGTGGTCGAGGTGCTTGCCGACCTCGACATTCAGGAAGTACTCGAACGTCCGCTTGGCAGCGGTGGACGCGAACGTCTTCTCCACGCCCTTGGTCGACGGATGATCCGGAGCGACACCGGCCCGCACCAGGCCGTACGGGGTCGGGAGGCGGTCGAACATGTCGACGCGGATCGAGCTGTGCCGAACCAGTTCCTCGGCCGCATAGAAGGCAGCGGGCCCGGCGCCGACGATCGCAACGTGGAGTTCTTTGTCAGCAGGTAGCGGCGGCTTCTTGCGCGGTGCGACCAGACCACCCGACACGTCGTGGTCGGTGTAGTAGTCCGCGTTGATCTGGAGGTAACGCTCCTGGCCTTCGTCGAGCGCATCGTCCGGGAAGATCGCTTCCACCGGGCACTCGTCGATGCATGCACCACAGTCGATGCATGTATCCGGATCGATGTACAACATCTCCGCGCTGGCGAACTCCGGCTCATCCGGCGTCGGGTGAATGCAGTTCACCGGACATACGCTGATGCAACTGGCATCGTTGCAACAAGGCTGCGTGATCACGTGTGCCATACGGCCCCTACCTCGACTACTCTCTTCGTTCCAAAAATGGAACCTGTTCCAATTTTTACCCTGAATTTGCCCGGCGTCCAACTACCAGGCCGCGACGAGGAGTTATGGCTGAGTCCCCGCGGCCGAGTAGACGTGTCGGAGGTCATCATTCGACACTTTTTGTTACGCCGGTCCCACAAAGGTAATGCCACCCGCCCGATTACGAGAAGCCCATATGCTGCGATCCTGGTGCGGACCTTCGCGACACCCGCTTGCCACCGCGGAAAACGAGAGGACCCGATATGCCGGATTCGCCGATCGACGCCGCACTGCACCCCCTCGAGCTGCCAGATCTCAAGGAAGGCGCCCGCCACTTCGAATCGAACTACCGGGTCCGCACGGGTGACGTCGACCAGTACATGCGCCTGCGATTCGACGGACTGACCCGCTACCTCCAGGACATCGCCAACGACAACCTCGAGGCGACCGACTTCCACACCACCGATCCGTTCTGGATCGTCCGTCGCACGGTGATCGACGTGATCCGCCCGATCTCCTGGCCTGCAGAGGTGAAACTCGAGCGCTGGTGCGGCGCGCTGTCGACCCGCTGGACCAACATGCGGGTCCGGGTGACCTCGACCCACGAGACCAATCGGTTCAACCCGGAGCCTCGCGAAGACGGACTCATCGAGACCGAGGCGTTCTGGATCAACGTCAACGATCAGGGTCTGCCCTCACGGCTGACCGACGAGGCGTTCGAATTGCTGAGCCGGTCGACCGACGAACATCGACTGCGTTGGAAGACGATGAACACCGCCACCGCGCCCGAGCCGTCTGAGGCCGACCGCCCGCATGTTCTCCGGGCCACCGACTTCGATCCGTTCAAGCATCTGAACAACGCCGCATACTTCGCCGTTGTCGAAGATGAAGTCCTCGACCACGAGGACCTCGTCAAGGGCCCACATCGCGTCGTCATCGAATACCTGCGCGCGATCCAACCCGGAGCAACGGTGACGATCCGGCGCCGGCGTGAGGCCGATCAGCTCCAGATGTGGATGATCGACGGCGACAAGGTGGCAGCGACCGTCACCATCACCAAACGCCCCGTCTGATCTATCGTTCGAGGCCCGTCACTGTCCGCCGCCGAGCAGTATCTCCATCAGCTTGGTCGGTGCCGCGCAGGGATCTCCGATCGGTGTCGTGCTGCGCGGTTCGACGAACCAGGTGTAGATCCCGCCGCCGGGCGCCCTGGCGGTGATCCCACACGACGCCGGACGGGCCGGGTTGACCTGTGTGAAGGCCGTGACGCTGGCGACCTTGACGTTCTCGGTGGTGTAGCCGAGTTGTTTGGCCGTCGACTTCTCGACCTCGATGTCGCCCCACTCGAACCAGTTGAACGTGACCTCGGTGACGACCGGGCCGTTGACCGTCCATCGGCAGATCGCACCATAGAAGCCCGGTTCGGCGACCGTGCCGCCGACCGCGTTCGCGATGGATTCCGGGGCGATGATCTCGCACTCGTAGAGCAGGCGTTTGTAGTCGTCGGTGTCGACGTTTCCGTCGGCGGTGCCGCTACCTCCACCGATCGCGGTGGCATCCCCGTCGACCGCCCGGGTACAGCCCGCCAGCAGGGCGACAGTGGCCAGCACGGCCAGCAGGGCCGGCCCGGCGACACGGCGACGAACCCCGCTGGGGCGGCCCGTCTTTCGGCGGCCCGTCATTTGGCGTTCTCGACGGATTGGGTGGCAAGCGTTTTGGCCACTTCGCAGATCTCGGCACGGCTCGGGTAGGCCTGACCCGGTGAGGCCAGGCCGTAGGTGACCGACCACTCGAAGAAATCGGCGCCGAAGTCGATACCGATCTCGCAGATACCCTCACTCGAGCCGATGAAGCCGGTGTGGCCGTCGATCGTGATGTCCTCGACCACGTCTCGGGAGAGCTGGATGGTGGCGCGTTCGCGGCCGATCGGGCTGCCGCGGTACCAGTTGAACGACAACTGCGGACCGAGTTGATCCTGCGCGGTGACCCATTCGCAGACCGATGGATTGTTGATCGTGTTCGTCAGGCCACCGATCTTGGAGACCGCAGTGACGTCCTCGGTGGTGACGCCACCACATTCACCGAAGAACGGACCCTCCCCGGCCTTGCCGCTGGGTGCGTCCGCCTTGGTTGTCCGGTCGGTGTCGGCGGAGCTGTCATCGGAGCAACCCACCACCATGAGCATCGCCGCGAACGCCGCCGCCATCACCGCCCCGATCCGATTCTTGCGCGCCGAGGTCATCACAGATTGCAGTGTAGAGAAGTGCCCGCCTGCGGCCGACTGATCAGCTGACATCTGGTCGGCCGAGCAGCCGGTCCGTCTCGCGCCGTTCACGTTTGGTGGGACGACCGCTGCCGCGATCGCGCAACGGGAGCGCGGCGAGCAGTTCCTTGGGAGGAGGAGGTGGGCTGCGGTCGATGAAACACTCCACCGCAACGGGTGGGCCAACTCGCTTGGAGACGACTCGGGCGACCTCCACGATGCGGTCGCGGCCGGCAGCCCGGATCCGGACCTCGTCGCCGATCGCCACATGTTGCGCAGGCTTGGCCGGGGTTCCGTTGACCTTGACGTGCCCACCGCGACAGGCGGTGGCAGCGGCGGATCGGGTCTTGGTCAGCCGTACCGACCAGATCCAGCTGTCGACCCTGGTGCTGGGTTGCGCGCCTGACATCAGTGTCGGGACATCAATTGCTGAGGAGCTTCCACAAGGCGGCGCCGCCGGCGACCACACCGACGATCAGGGCAATCCAGAAATTGGTGATGAGCCACAGGACACCGAAGACGATCACCGCCGGGGCCAGAGCGAACAACACCATGCCGGGATGGGCGGAGACGGTCTGTTTGACCGCCCGGGTACGGTCTCTGTCGATTTCTTTGGCCATGGTTCCTCCTCGACCTGGCGCGACCTCGGCGGTCGCACGGTGCCCAGTCTACGGAGAATTGCTCGGCGCAGGAATCAACTGCGAACCAGGCTGTGCGCCTCGGACCAGAAGCTCGGCGTCGTCGAGCGGATAGGGCGGTGCTCCGACACCGGTGATCCGTACGGTCCCCCACGGGGTGATCTCCGTGAGGCGGGCCGGTACCGGTTCGCCATCGCCGACCACGACCTCCACCGCGGCGACCTTCGCATCCTTGAGCGCGCGGACCTCGTCACCGAAGGCGATTCCGGCCCAGTGGTACTGGCCGTCGAGGGGATCGACGTAACCCTGGACCCGGATCCGGGAAGTGACCTGATCCTCTTCGTGACCGATGGAAGCCGGTCCGTCGTAGACGCCCTCGTCCCGGATCTCGGCAGAGCTGAAGTCATGGTCGGAGGCATCGAACCGCTTGAGCTCACGGGCGCGTTTGCGCTCACCGCCGTTGGCGCGGACGTACCCGAGCCATGACCGTTCGATCGGTATCCGCACCTGCACCCGGGTCGAGCCGGACAAGACGAGTTCGTCGATGGCCGCACCGATGTAGTCGACCGCAGGAGCATCGACGTGAAAAAGGTTGGGCTGCCGACTGCTGACGACTCCGAGGTAGTTGTCGTCGGGCGCAGCGTCCGAGGCGATCAGGATCCGGCTGCGTCCGTCGTTGTCCCAGAGGTCGCTGGTGGCGTCGAACTCCCCGACCGCCGCCACAGTCGAGAACTCGACGTCGATGGGCGATCTGCGCAATCGCGCAACCATCGCCGACATGGCCGGTCCCGATCCGACCAGACCCACGCGTAACCGGCTCATTCGAGGAAGCCCGCCTTGCGCCACGCCCCGCGCGAGAACCGGGTCATCAGACCGTTGTCCTCGAGGAACTGCGCGAGATCGGCGAACCCGAGCAGCTGCATCTGGTGAAAGTTCGGATTGCTGCGGGCGACGCGGGTGGCCTCGTGCTTGTCCAGACCCGCCCGGGCGTACATGGCCGGATTGGTGAAGAGGTATTTGAATCGCAGCGCGGCCAGTCCGTGCAGGTTCGCGGCCAGAAAGGTCTCCCAGCGCCCGCGGGTACTGCGACGACGGACGATGCCGTCCCTGGCGAACCCGATGTGCCGAGACTCTTCGGTGACGTGGATCCGCATCAGCCGGGAGACCAGCGGCTGCAGCTCGGGATCGTCGAGCATCTCGCGCTGCAGCGCATCGAAGATCTCCTCACCGACCAGCGCGGCAACCCACATCATCGAGCCCCGCAATCCGAACGGGAGCGCCAGCATGATCATTCGCTCCCACCCCGCCAAGCCGTAGGCCCGCGCGCCGCTGCGTTCGATGGCGCGCCCGAACATCACCATGTGACGGCATTCGTCGCCCATCTCGGTCAGGGCGTAGTGGCTGACCGACGACGCCGGATCCTGCTTGAGAAGTCGTTGCAGCAGAGACCGGTTGAGCAGATTCTCGAACCAGATACCGATCGAGAGGATGTTGGCGAGTTCTTGGCGGGACACCTCGATCCGCTGCTCCTCGGACAGGCCCGTCCACAACTCGGTGCCGTACAAACTGCACACCCGCGGCGGCAAGAAGTACTTGTCCGGATCGAGTGGGGCGTCCCAGTCGAGGTCGACGATCGGTGAATACGACCGCTTGACCGAACCGCTGAGCAATCTCGCGGCGATCGCCTCACGGCCGCCGGACACCTCGGCCTTCGGTGATGCGGAACGGGATCGGGATGGGGCTGACATCGGGCCTCCTGGTGGCGTTGTGTTCGCTGAACCCGACGCTATGCGCCACCCCACAATGTGTCAATGCTCACTGTCACATAAACCGGTGTCGACATTGGGGTCGGGACCTACCGGGACGCGCGCTGCCGCTGCTGTTGAATAGGAGGATGCCGAGCGACTTCCCAGACGACGACCCCATCGCCGAGGCTCGCCGAAACTGGGAGGCGGCCGGATGGGGTGACGTTGCAGTCGGCATGCAGGCCGTGACATCGGTGATGCGCGTCCATCAGATCCTGCTCGCCCGGGTCGAATCGGTACTCAAGCCCTGGGGGCTGAGCTTCTCCAGGTTCGAACTCCTACGACTGCTGGCATTCAGCAGGCGAGGCGCGCTACCGATCACCAAGGCCAGCGACCGACTCCAGGTGCACGTGACCTCGGTGACCCACGCGATCCGCCGCCTCGAGGAGGCCGGCATGGTCCGCCGCGTACCGCACCCGACGGACCGTCGCACCACACTCGTCGAGATCACCGATTCCGGGCGCGAGACGGTGGAAGAAGCCACCCTCGCGCTCAACAGCGACGTCTTCGGCGACGTCGGAATGACCGAGTCCCAGGCCAATTCACTGGTCAAGTCGATCAACGCGGTACGCAAGCACTCCGGCGACATCTGAGAACCGATGCCGCCGGAGTGAATTCGGTATCACTCAGTCGTTGTCGCCGAAGATTGCCTTCGCCTCGAGGAACTCCTCGATCCCGAACTTGCCGAACTCGCGGCCGTTGCCCGACTGCTTGTAGCCACCGAACGGGGCGCTGCGATCCAGCGGGGCCCCGTTGACGTGCACCGTGCCGGTCCGCATGCGGCGCGCGATGCGGCGGGCCCGTTGCGGGTCGGCCGATGAAACCAGCCCGCCCAGACCATAATTCGAGTCGTTGGCGATGCGGACGGCGTCGTCCTCGTCCTGGTAGCCGATGAGTGTCATCACCGGACCGAAGATCTCTTCGCGGGCGATGGTCATGTCATTGGTGACGTCGGCGAACACCGTGGGCCTGACGAAGTAGCCCACCTCGATGCCCTCCGGGCGGCCCGGGCCACCGGTCACCACCGTCGCGCCCTCGTCGATGCCGGTTTGGATCAACCGCTGGATCTTGTCGAACTGCGCTTTCGAAACCACCGGCCCGATAACGGTATCGGCACCATCGGGTGCGCCGACCACGATCGTTGCCGCCGTCGCCCTGGCGATCTCTGCAGCCTCGTCCATCCGCGATGCCGGCACCAGAATGCGTGAGCCGGCGTTGCAGGACTGCCCCGAGTTCACCACCATCGCGGCGACGTCGCGTGCCACGGCCCCGGCGAACGCGTCGTCGTCGACGACGATGTTGGCCGACTTGCCACCGAGTTCCTGCGCCACCCGCTTGACCGTCGGTGCGGCGTTCTTGGCGACCTCGATACCGGCGCGGGTCGAACCGGTGAACGAGACCATGTCGACCTCGGGATGCGACGACAGGGCCGCGCCCACCGTCGGACCATCACCGTTGACCAGGTTGAACACACCCGGAGGCACGCCTGCCTCATGCATGATCTCGGCAAATACCAGAGCGTTCAGCGGAGCGATCTCCGACGGCTTGAGAACCATGGTGCAGCCCGTCGCCAGCGCCGGTGCCACCTTCGCCACGATCTGGTTCAACGGCCAGTTCCACGGGGTGATGAAGGCGCAGACGCCAACCGGTTCGTAGACAACAGTGGTCGAACCGAGCTTCTCTTCGAACTCGTAGTCCCGTAGCGCCCGGAGCGTGGCCTTCAGATGTCCGAGCCCGGACGGCGCCTGGGCGGCAGCGGCCAATTTCGCCGGTGCACCCATTTCCGCGCTCACCGCGGCAGCCAGATCAGCGAGCCGCGACTTGTACACTTCGATCACCCGTTCCAGCAACGCAATTCGCTCGTCGCGGGTGGTGGCGGCAAATCCGTCGAAGGCCGATCGGGCCGCGGCAACGGCCCGTTCGACGTCTTTTTCATCACCGAGCGCGATGGTGGCGATACTGCGCTCCGTTGCCGGATCGACGACGTCGAGCGTCGCTGCCCCGACGGGATCGACCCACTGACCGTCGATGTAGAACTTCTGGGCATTGGCGGGCGTCATCGGTTTCTCCTCGCACCTGGACTGGTTACCTATCTCTTTACCAGTGGCAGGCCGCTCTACCAATATCGGCGCCGATACAAACAACTCCGCTCACTGTTCTCACATCCGCGCGGCCTGCAATGCAGACTGCGCGGGCGTGAGTTCAGTGAGCGAAGTGGTGGTCCGACGTCGATCAGCGCAGGGTTTCGATGATGGCGCTGAAGTCCTTGGCGCCGTTCTCCTGTGCGTAGTCGGCGTAGAGCGTCGCGGCGTGCTCGCCGAGCGGGGCGATCGCACCGGTCGACTCGACCGCGGCCATGGCCAGGCCGAGATCCTTGTTCATCAGTGCGGTGGCGAACCCCGGCTTGAAGTCGTTGTTCGCAGGCGATGTCGAAACCGGTCCGGGCACTGGACAATTCGTATGGACCGCCCAGCAGTTACCGGTGGCACCGGTGATCACGTCGAAGAGTGCCTGAGCTTCCAGGCCCAGCTTCTCGGCGAGCACGAATGCCTCACCGATCGCGATCTGTTGCACCGCGAGCACCATGTTGTTGCAGACCTTCGCCGCCTGACCCGCACCCGATCCACCACAGTGGATCACCTTGCCTGCCATCGGATCCAGAATGCTCTGCGCAGCGACGAAGGCCTCGTCGCTGCCACCGACCATGAAGGCCAGGGTGCCGGCATCGGCACCCTTTACACCGCCGGAGACGGGGGCGTCGAGCTGGGCAAAGCCGTGGTCGGCCGCCTGCTGATGCACCTTGCGTGCCTCCTCGACCGAGATCGTCGAGGAATCGATGAGCAGCGCACCGGTTTTGGTTCCGGGAAGGATCTGCGAGTAGCAGTCGACGACGGCCTTGCCGTGCGGCAGCATCGTGATCACGACGTCGGCGTCTGCCACTGCTTCGATCCCACCGGCGAACACCTCGATGCCGTTGGCCGTTGCGGCCGCGGACGCCTCGGGCGACGGATCGAATCCGTGCACGGTGTGTCCGGCCTTGACCAGGTTCTTGGCCATGGGTCCACCCATGTGACCCAGGCCCAGAAACGCGATGGTGCTCATAGATATTGCCCCTTTGTCGACTTGTCGGCCTCTGCCCGGCCGATCACAACCCGCATGATCTCGTTGGTGCCTTCCAGTATTCGGTTCACCCGGAGATCGCGGACGATTTTCTCCAGACCGTATTCCTTCAGGTACCCATAACCACCGTGCAACTGCAGCGCCTGGTCGGCGACGTCGAAGCAGGTGTCGGTGACGTAGCGCTTGGCCATCGCGCACAGTTCGACCTTGTCCGGATGGCCCGCGTCGAGTGCGGCGGCGGCCTTCCAGAGGATCAGCCGCGACGTCTCGAGCGAGGTTGCCATGTCGGCGAGCGTGAACCGGATGGTCGGCTCGTTGATCAGCTTGCCGCCGAAGGCTTCTCGATCCGAGACATACGTGATCGCCTTGTTGTACGCCGCCTGTGCGCCACCGAGCGAGCATGCCGCGATGTTGATGCGGCCGCCGTTCAGGCCGTTCATGGCGATCCCGAAGCCTTTGCCCTCTTCTTCGCCGAGAAGATTGGTGGCAGGCACCCGGGCACCCTCCATGATGACCTGCGCGGTGGGCTGCGCGTTCCAGCCCATCTTCTGCTCGTTGACACCGAAGGACAGCCCGGGGGTGTCCGACGGCACGATGAACGTCGAGATGCCACGCGGCCCTTCGGCACCGGTACGCGCCATGATGATGTACACGTCGGAGACACCACCGCCGGAGATGAACTGCTTCACCCCGTCGAGGATGTAATGGTCGCCGTCCCGAACCGCCTTGGTACGCAACGCCGCAGCGTCACTTCCCGCGGACGGCTCGGTGAGGCAATAGCTCGCGATGGCTTCCATCGACGCCATCTTCGACGCCCAAGTCTGGCGCTGGGATTCGGTGCCGTAGGAATCGACCATCCAGGTACACATGTTGTGGATCGACAGAAACGCGGCGGTGGTCGGATCGGCCTTGGCCAACTCCTCGAAGATCCGGACACCGTCGAGACGACGTAGTCCGCTTCCTCCCACATCCTCGCTGGTGTAGATCCCGGCCATACCGAGCTCGGCGGCTTCACGAAGTTCTGCGGCCGGGAAGTGCTTGCGCTCATCCCAGTCGAGGGCGCTGGGCGCCAACCGCTTGCGCGCGAAGGCCGCCGCGGTGTCGACGATGACCTTGTCATCCGCATTCAGATCAAACGGCGAAAAGGTCTCAACTGACATCGAAAAGCCTCAGTCCATGGTCGGGATGACGAACTCGGCGCCATCCTTGATGCCCGACGGCCACCGGGTCGTGATGGTCTTGACCTTGGTGTAGAAGTTGATCGACGCGGTTCCGTGCTGGTTGAGGTCACCGAATCCGGAACGCTTCCAACCACCGAAGGTGTGGTAGGCCACCGGCACCGGGATCGGCACGTTCACGCCGACCATGCCCACCTGAACCCGCGAGGTGAAGTCGCGTGCGGCGTCGCCGTCCTGGGTGAAGATTGCGACACCGTTTCCGTACTCGTGGTCGGTCGGAAGTGCCAGTGCCTCTTCGTAATCGGCAGCACGGACGATGCAGACGACGGGGCCGAAGATCTCGTCGGTGTAGATCGTCTGATCCTTCTTCACGTGATCGAAGAGGGTGGGTCCGATGAAGTAGCCCTCTTCGAGGCTCTCACCGTTGTAGGTCAGGTCGTTGGCAGCGCGCTCGCGGCCGTCGATGACCAGCTCGGCGCCGGCGTCCACACCCTGCTGGATGTAGTCCTTGACGCGCTCGAGGGCGGCCTTGGTGATCAGTGGGCCGTAGTCGGCCTTGATGTCGTGGCTGTGGCCGACGCGCAGCGCGTTGACCTTGTCGATCAGCTTCTCGCGCAGACGATTTGCTGTGGCCTCTCCGACCGGAACGGCAACCGAGATAGCCATGCAACGTTCGCCTGCACTGCCGTAGCCGGCACCGATCAGCGCATCGACAACCTGATCGAGATCGGCGTCGGGAAGGATGATCATGTGGTTCTTGGCGCCACCGAAACACTGTGCGCGCTTACCGTTGGCCGCTGCAATGGAGTAGATGTACTGCGCGATATCGGAGCTGCCGACGAAGCCGAATGCCTGGACGTCCTTGTGGTGCAGCAGACCGTCGACGGCTTCTTTGTCGCCATGGATGACCTGGAAGACACCGGCAGGCAGACCGGCTTCGAGGAACAACTCGGCCAGACGAACCGGCACCGACGGGTCGCGCTCGCTGGGCTTGAGGATGAACGCGTTGCCACAGGCAAGCGCGGGGCCTGCCTTCCACAGCGGGATCATGGCCGGGAAGTTGAACGGCGTGATGCCTGCGACCACTCCGAGGGGCTGGCGGATCGAGTGGACATCAATGCCGGTGCCGGCACCTTCGGTGAACTCACCCTTGATCAGGTGCGGGATGCCGATGGCGAACTCGATGACCTCGACGCCGCGCTGAATGTCGCCCTTGGCGTCGGGGACGGTCTTGCCGTGCTCGATGGACAGCAACTCGGCAAGCTCTTCGATGTTCTCGTTGATCAAGGCAACGAATCGCATCATCACGCGAGCGCGACGCTGCGGATTCCACGCAGCCCACACCTTCTGCGCCTCGACCGCGCCTGCGACTGCGGCATCGATGTCAGCCTGGTTTGCCATCGGTACGGTGGCCTGCACCTTGCCGGTGCTCGGGTTCAGCACATCAGCGGTGCGGCCGCTGGTTCCAGCGGTGCGGACGCCGTCCACAAAGTGTTCGATTTGCCTGGTCATGGGGTCCTCACAAGTCATCTACGAACGTGTTGTCTCGATCACTATATACTAGGACTTCCTAGTAATGCGAGGGTTCGTAGATGACCTGCGCAAGGACTACCCGGTCTTGCGGCGGAACTGGTGCGGGCCACCCTCTGCACCGTGCTGACCACCGGCTTTCGAGCCGGCGTCCTTGTGATCTTCCGCCAATTTCCCCTTCTGATTCTTGCGATCGAGGGCCTCGCGGAACTTACGTTTGGTTTCTGAATCGGCAGCCATGCCATATCCCTTCATGTGGGGTCCATCTACGAGCCTAATCATCACAGAATGCGATGTCAGGCGATTTTCTTGCGGTCCGGTTCAGCCAGAATGGGGCCGATGGACAGTGGTGCGCTCCACCGATCCGTCCGCGGCGAAGTATTGCCACTCCCCCGTCTTCTTGCCGTCCTCTCGATGTCCACGATCGATGAGGTTCCCCTCGGGACTCCACCGCTCCCAGAGGCCGGTCTTCTCACCGTCGACAAAGGTCCCCTTTTGCAGCAGACCTCCGTTTTCTCGATACCAGACGCTCTCGCCGTGGAGGATGCCGAAACGATAGTTCGACTCCGAGCGGACTGTGCCGTCACGAAAGTAGTGCCGCCACAATCCTTCTCGACGACCGTTGTGGTAACTGCCGATGAAATCACCCTTTCGCGCGTCGGCCTCGCGCCACAGTCCGGTTTTGTGACCCTTCGGGTCACGGGCATTCTCGGGCTGCTGGCCAGCGTCGGGTTTCATCCCCCCAGGCTACCGAGCATTACGGGTTGTCTATGACCACCGGATCGGATTCGCTAGCATCACGGACTGGGTACGGCTTGCCCGATGGTCGAAAAGACCGGCCGTTAGGGTAACCTCGGTCGGCCCTCATCCTCGTAGAAAGAGATGTACATGTCTGTTGTGATCCTGTACGGCAGTGAGACCGGCACGGCGGAACTCGTTTCCGATGCGATCTCCGACGTCCTGGCCAAACAACACGATGTCTCGATGTACGACATGAGCGACTTCGCCGTCGAAGATCTCGACACCGACGACTTCCTCGTCGTTGTCTGCAGCACCTACGGCGAGGGTGAGCTCCCGACCGGTGCCGAACCATTCGCCGAAGGCC
This sequence comes from Williamsia sp. Y853, assembly GCF_056786495.1. NCBI lineage: Bacteria > Bacillati > Actinomycetota > Actinomycetes > Mycobacteriales > Nocardiaceae > Williamsia > Williamsia sp. Y853. The sequence goes on along the minus strand of NZ_JBXCJC010000001.1, from coordinate 1,812,274 downwards.
TCGACGAGGAAAAGCCCGAGCTGGGCGGACTGCGTTTCGCCGTATTCGGACTCGGCGACAGCGTCTACGACGCGACCTTCAACCGCGGCGGCGAGATCATCGCCGAGAAGCTGACCGAACTCGGCGCGAGCCAGGTCGGCGAGCACGGACGTCACGACATGTCGTCGAAGGTTGCCGCGAGGGTGCAGGCCAAAGAATGGGCCGAGGGCATCAGCAAAGTCGTCAGTTCATAATAGGTCGAGCTCCGCTGCGCTTCGTCTCCGCCCAATAGGTCGAGCTCTGCTGCGCTTCGTCTCCGCCCAATAGGTCGAGCGCTTCTCTCCACCCCGCGTCCGGCGTCGCCGATTACGCTGCGAACATGTCGACAACAACAGTGATGGCAGAGCTGGTAGCCGCATTGCCCGCGGGCGTGGTGGTCACCGATCCGGACATCGTCGCAGGCTACCGGCAAGACCGGGCCCTCGATCCCGATGCGGGCACCCCCATCGCTGTGGTCCGGGCGACCAGCACCGCCGACGTCCAGGCGACCGTCCGCTGGTGCGCGGAGCATCAGATCCCGGTGATCCCCCGCGGCGCCGGTACCGGCCTGTCCGGCGGCGCCACGGCACTGTCCGGCGGCATCGTGCTGACCACCGAGAAGATGCGCGACATCACCATCGACCCGGTGACCCGGACCGCGGTCTGCAGGCCCGGCCTGCTCAACGCCGAGGTGAAAGCCGCGGCCAAAGAACACGGACTCTGGTATCCGCCGGACCCGTCCTCGTTCGAGATCTGCTCCATCGGCGGAAATGCCGCCACCAACGCCGGTGGCCTGTGCTGCGTGAAATACGGAGTCACCGGCGACTACGTCCTCGGACTCGAAGTGGTCCTGGCCGACGGGCGCGCGGTCCGTCTCGGTGGACCGCGACTGAAGGACACCGCCGGGCTGTCGCTGACCAAGCTGTTCGTCGGCAGCGAGGGCACCTTGGGCATCATCACCGAGGTCACCCTGCGACTGTTGCCGCCGCAACCGCCGGCATCCACGGTGGTGGCATCGTTCGAATCGGTTCATGCCGCGTCGAAGGCGGTGCTGGCCATCACCTCGACCATCCGCCCGGCGATGCTCGAGTTCATGGACAAGGTGGCGATCAACGCCGTCGAGGACCACCTTCATATGGGGCTCGACCGCAGCGCCGGAGCACTGTTGGTCGCCCAGTCCGACGCACCCGGTGCCGCTGCGGCCGCCGAGGTCGCCGTCATGGAACAGGCCTTCACCGACTGCGGGGCCACCGAGGTGTTCTCCACCACCGACCCCGACGAGGGTGAGGCATTCACCGCCGCCCGCCGATTTGCGATCCCCGCCATCGAAAAGATCGGACAACTGCTCCTCGAGGACGTGGGCGTACCGCTGCACAAACTGCCCGACCTGATCGACGGTATCGAGGCGATCGCCGCCAACCGCCGGGTGCTCATCTCCGTGATCGCACACGCAGGCGACGGCAACACCCATCCGCTGATCGTGCACGATCCCACCGACGCCGACGAGACCGCAAGGGCCAATGCCGCATTCGGAGAGGTCATGGATCTGGCAATTGCGCTTGGCGGCACCATCACCGGCGAACACGGTGTCGGCAGGCTCAAAAAAGGTTGGCTACCCGATCAATTGGGCGACGACGTCATCGAACTGACCCGGCGCATCAAGGACACCCTCGATCCCCTCGGCATCCTCAATCCGGGGACCATGCTGTAGACCGCTGACATTCAAACGAATTCATCTGCTGGCCGCAGTCGCCCTGCGGGCGTTACGTTCTTGATCGATCCGCACATCGTTCAAGGAGAACCCTCGTGTCCGCCAACCGATCTGCACGCCGTCTGGCCACTGCACTCGGCGTGGGCGCCCTTGGCCTGGGCCTGCTCACCGCCTGTTCGGACAGCTCTGAAGACGGCGCCCCCGTCGCCCAATCGACCACGACCGAAGCGACGAACAGGATCGCAACCGGGTGCGGTGTTGCCGCACCCGCCGATCGCCTCGCGGTACCGACATCATCAGTCGAATACACCACCGGCACAGCGGCATATTCGGTGACATTGTCCGACGGGACCACGCAGTGCATCACCGTCGAAACCGATTCGAGCGCAGGCGAATACGACGCCACCGACAAGGAGATCGAGATCCGGCTCGGTGACCCATCGGCCGGCATCCTGATCACCATCGACGGCGAGACCGACGGCAATCTGCCCAGCAAGGATCCCCACCAGTTCGAAGACGCCTTCATGGGTCTGCAGGTCGACGGCGGCTACTTCGCCGACAGCATGCACACCGGCTGCGATGTCACCCTGACCGGTTTTGACGACGAGACGATCACCGGCACATTCACCTGCACCGGTGTGGCATTACTCGGCGACGGACCCTTCAGCCGTGACGGCAACGAAACCGTGACGCCACAACCCCTGGACACCTCCATCGAGAAGGCCGAGGGCTGGTTCGCGGTCAGCGTGTGAATCCAACGGAGTCAGTCGAGCGACTCCAGTAGCCGCAGCCAGACCTCACTCACCGAGGGATATGACGGCACCGCGTGCCACAGCGTTGCAATCGGCACTCGCCCGACGATCGCGATGGTCGCGGCGTGGACGAGTTCGTCGACCTCGGGTCCTACAAACGTGGCCCCGACGATGACGTCGGCGCTCCGGTCGATCACCAGTCGGGCCCGCCCGGTGGCGTCGTCCCGCAACAACCCGAACCCGGCAACAGACGACATGTCGACATCGGCGAGCTTCACGTCGATTCCCTTGGCAAGCGCCTCACGTTCGGTCAGCCCGACGCTCGACACCTGCGGATCCGTGAACACCACCTGCGGGACCGGTACGTCGACGGGCGCCGCAGGTGGGACCCGATTCTCGGCGTGGGCGGCGATGGCGTGACCGACATTGCGGGCCTGGTATTTACCCCAATGTGTCAGCGCCGGACCGCCACTGGCATCGCCAACCCAATACAGCCACGACGCATCTTCCTTGACCGAATCGAGCCCGATTCCCGCGCGTGCGGGACGCCTTCCGGTGGCCACCAGGATCTCGTCGGCCGTGATCGACTCGCTGCCTGCCGTCACCGTCACCGCATCACCGTGAATCCGGCCCACCCCGGTATCGGCCGCGACCGGACGGACCACCTCGGTCACCTCCGCGCCCAGCCGCACGTCGATGCCGCTGTTGGTCAATCCCTGCGCAACCAGTTCACCGGCAAACGGCTCGGATTTGCCCAGTAGCGTGCCTCGGGCCAACAGCGTGACCTTGGTACCGAGCGCGGCCATCCACGTCGCGGATTCACAGGCGACCACACCGCCGCCGACCACTATCAGTGACGCCGGGATATCCCGGACACCGGTCGCATCGCGGGATGTCCAGGGATGCGCGGTGGCGTAGATACTCGGGATGATCGGCGTACTCCCGGTGGCCACGACCACCGCCTGCCGGGCCTTGATGGTCCTGCTGCGTCCACCGTTGTCGACCTCGACCGTGCGCTTCCCGACCAGGATCCCGTGACCCCGGACGACGTCGATGTTGAGCCCATGAGCCCACTTCACCTGACCCTCGTCCTCGTAGTCGTTCACCCAGTCGTCGCGACGGCGCAACAGTTCTTCGGGGAGCATCTTCTTGCCGACCTTGATGCCATCGAGGTGGCGGGCGGCGGCGTGGACGGCGACCGGTCGCAGCATCGCTTTGCTGGGCATACAGGCCCAGTAGGAACATTCGCCGCCGAGGAGTTCGTGCTCGATGATCACTGCGGTTCGTGAGGATCCGGCGATGGCGTATTGCGCAGCCACCTCTCCGGCTGGGCCGCCGCCGATCACCACGACGTCGTACTCGGTCTCTGCCATCACCCCACCTTGCCACTGGAGGTGAACGTGTTCCAGACCTACGGGCGGTTCAGTGGTCCGGTGGACCCATGGCGCTGCCCCCGGAGGCGGGAGCAACCTTCTTGATCAGGTCGACTTCGAACTCGGTTTCGCGTTCGGCAGCATGACGCGCCAGCACAAAGACCGCCCGCAACATCGTCACCAGAGCGATTCCGGCCACAACGCCTTCGATCCAGTTGACGTCGATCCGCTCGCCGAGGATCAGTACACCCATCGCCATGGCGACCGCAGGCTCCCACACCGTCATCGCGGGGAACGACGTCTGCAGATCATGGGCTGCGAACGCGAGCTGCTGAGTGACCACCGACCCGGAAGCGACCAAAAGGATCAGATAGACCTCGGGGTGGACGAGGATTTCGACAACACCATCCTCGAGCTGGGTCATCACACCTTTGAGCAGAAACGCCTGCACGCCGGTGAGCAAGCCGGATGCCGAACCCAGCAGGAGCGCTCGATGATGGGCGGACACGAAGCGCGAAGTCACGACCAACGCGGCCAGGACGGCGATCACCACCACGATCGTGCCGGCGAGCGTACCCACCGACACGTGGCCCAAGCCCGCTTCCGGCTGCGCGATCACCACAAACGCCGCAACGCAGACCGTCAGGATGATGCCCCATTTCCACTCGTGGAAATTGAGACGTCGATGGTCCAGATAGGCCTCCATCGGCAAGGCGAACAGCACCGACAGCACGATGAGCGGCTGCACCAAGAGCAGCGATCCCATGCCCAGCGCCGCGGCCTGCAATGCGAAACCGCCCGCCGCGATCACCACTCCCAGCCACCACCGTTTGGTGATGCCACCAGAGGGGGTCGACGAGCGCTGGCGCACGAGAGTTCCGCTGGCGACGAGCAAAGCTGACAGCGTCGCCAACAGCGCCGGGAGGAACAAGTGCACGGCCTCGACATTACTTGCCGAGGGTGGCAGAAAGCTGAGAGCGGCGGCCTCTTGTGAGGCAATCGGCAGCGACTTCCGGATGAACACTGGGACATTTGGGTACTGGTAATCCTGCAACCGATGCGGCGGCGGCTGATAATCGAGAAGCACTGTCCGTATCAGAGAGGTGCCACCATGTCCTTGGCCGACTACACCGAAACAGAACTCGACCTCGACCTGCGCTGGTGGGACGCTGCCAACTACCTGACCGTCGCGCAAATCTACTTGCAGGACAACGTCTTATTGCGGGACCCGCTGAAGAACGAACACATCAAGCCGCGGCTCCTCGGGCACTGGGGCACCAGCCCCGGGCTCTCCCTGATCTACACGCTGATCAATCGCCGGATCCGGGACACCGGGTCGAACTGGCTGTACATCACCGGGCCCGGACACGGCGGTCCGGCGCTGGTGGCGTCGACGTACCTCGAGGGCACGTACAGCGAGATCTACCCGCATGTCTCCCCGGACGCGGCCGGTGTGCGCGCCCTGTGTCGGCAGTTCTCGACACCGGGCGGTGTCCCCAGTCATGTCAGCGTCCAGACCCCCGGGTCGATCCATGAAGGCGGCGAACTCGGATACGCCTTGATCCACGCCGCAGGCGCGGCCTTCGACAATCCCGAACTGGTGGTCGCCTGTGTGGTCGGCGACGGTGAGGCCGAGACCGGCCCGTTGTCCGGGTCGTGGAAGATCCCGGCCTTCCTGAATCCGGTACGCGATGGTGCGGTGCTCCCCATCCTTCATCTCAACGGAGCCAAGATCGCCGCCCCGACAGTGCTCGGCCGGACCAGCGACCGCGACATCGAAGCGTATTTGTCCGGCCAGGGCTGGGCTCCGGTGTTCGTCGAAGGCCACCATCCCCGCCAGGTCTTCACCGACCTCGCCCGGGCACTGGTCGACGCCCACGAGGAGATCGCGAACATTCAGGCCGACGCCCGTGGCGGGGCGCCCAGCGGCAACAAGTGGCCGGCCATCGTCCTGCGGACCCCCAAGGGATGGACCGGCCCACACACGGTCGACGGCAAACTGATCGAGGGCACCCATTGGAGTCATCAGGTTCCGCTGTCCGGGGTTCGTGACAATCCCGAACATCTTGCCCTCCTGGAGGATTGGCTTCGCAAGTACCGCCCGGATGAACTGTTCGACGACAACGGGACGCTTGTGCGCGAACTCGCAGAACTCGCACCCGCGGGCGACCTGCGGATGGGAGCGACCCCGTACGCCAACGGAGGCCGCAACCTCGTCCCGCTGAGGATTCCTCCGCTCGAGTCGTATGCACTGCAGATCGATGCCCCCGGCGCCACGTCGTACGAGACGACCAGGGTGCTCGGTGAACTGATGCGTGACATCTACCGCGACAACTCCGATGCCAACCACGGTGGCAACTTCCGGCTGTTCTCTCCGGACGAAACGGCATCGAACCGATTGCAGGCCGTCTTCGAGGAGACCGACCGGTGCTGGCAACTACCGCGCACCGAGTTCGACGACGGGCTCTCCCCCGAAGGCCGGGTCATGGAGGTTCTCAGCGAACATCTCTGCCAGGGCTGGCTGGAGGGTTATCTGCTGACCGGACGGCACGGTCTGTTCGCCACCTATGAGGCGTTCGCGATGGTCAGTGTGTCGATGCTGGTGCAGCACGCCAAGTGGCTGCAGCATGCGGTGGCCCTGCCCTGGCGCGAGCCGGTCGCCTCGCTGAACATCCTGCTGACCAGTACCTGCTGGCGCAACGACCACAACGGATTCAGCCACCAGGGCCCGGGAATGATCGACGCCGTCATCCCGCTCTCACCCGAGGTGGTCCGGGTCTGGTTGCCGCCGGACTCCAACACGTTGCTGTCGGTTGCCGACCACTGCTTCCGCAGCAAGGACCACGTGAACGTCCTGGTTGTCGACAAGCAGTCACATCCGCAGTACCTGACACTCGAGCAAGCCAACGAGCACTGTGCCGCCGGTGCGTCGATCTGGGAATGGGCAGGTACCGAGAAGACTTCGGTGGTTGGCACCGAAGACGAGCCCGACATCGTGCTGGCCGCCGCCGGTGACGTACCCACCGAAGAGATCCTGGCCGCGGCCCACCTGCTGCGCGAATGGGTGCCGTGGCTGCGTGTCCGAATGGTGAATGTTGTTGACCTGATGGTGCTTCTGCCACAGAACGATCACCCACACGGTCTGCCCGAGCAGGCATTCATCGACCTGTTCACCGCCGACACCCACGTCGTCTTCGCATTCCACGGCTATCCGCGCGCAGTCCACCAACAACTCCACGGACGCACCAACGCCGATCGGTTCCACGTCCGCGGGTTCAGCGAACAGGGCACCACCACAACACCTTTCGACATGGTGGTGCTCAACAAGATGAGTCGCTACCACCTGGTGCTCGAAGCTCTGCGACGCACCAGGCGAGTGCCCGAGAAGACGGCCGAACTCGCCGAGTACTGCGAAAAACAGCTGCAGCGACACCACGATTACGTCCGCGAGCATTTCGAAGATCTGCCCGAGATCCGTGAGTGGCAATGGTCCTGAGTTCAGTCGACGGAGCGGTTCGCATCGCCGGGGCCCTGCTGGCCCGGCCCCTGCGGAGACAGCGGACGACCTGGGGCGCGACCGCGACCGAGATCACGGCCACCTATCCCGGCGATGAGCTTGTACCGCAACCGAAATGGGGCTACACCCACGCGATTGATATCGCTGCACCTCCCGAGCGGGTCTGGCCGTGGCTGGTGCAGCTCGGACAGGGCCGCGGCGGGTTCTACAGCTATGAGGGCCTGGAGAACCTGGTCGGCTGCAACATGCGGAACACCACGGCGATCCTCCCGGAATTCCAGTCACTGATGGTCGGCGACGAGGTGAAGCTTCACGTCAAGGCCCCTGGCCTGCGGGTGGAGGTGGCCGAACCGAACAAGTCGCTGGTTCTGTTCGGCGGCACGGATAGTTCACCCGAAAAGTCGCTGTGGGCCTTTCACATCGTCGATACCGGAAACGGCCGCAGTCGGCTGATCGAACGCGGACGCTATTCGTACGGCGACAAACTCGCCGGCCGGGTCGGGTTCTCTCCGACGTTCCTGGAACCGATCTCCTTTGTGATGAGCCGAAAGATGTTGCTGACCATCGCCGATCTGGCAGGCGGTACCAAAGGTGCGCTGCCGTCCTACCACGTGAACGGGTGACGGTCGGTGGTGAACCGGGTCATGAAACCGGTGGACGCCAGCGATTGATGGCCGTGAGCGGCGCGAGAACCAATCGGTCCGGCAGTACCCGCACGACGGCGTCGCGCAGAGCGGTCGTGGCCGAACCCGGCGGCATCAGCAGCGGTGAGGCAGCTCTGGCCGCCGCCACAACCGCCCGAACACGTCGCCTGCGGCCACGCGAGTAAGAATCGAGGTCCGGCGCGCAGGACGCCAGGACCACGGCATCCTCGATGGCCAGCCCGGTACCCTGCCCGAGGTGGGGTCGCAGCGTGTGTGCCGCATCCCCGACCAACGCGATACGGCCGCGTGCCAGGCTCTTCGGAACCGCCAGGTCGAGAAGCCGATGCTCGATGACCCCGGTGGCCTCTGCGACCAGAGCGGCGACGGGCTCCGGCCAGAGCGCGAAATCGGCGAGGTCGCCTGCGCCGCTTGCGGCAGCGAACACATACGTGCGGTCGCCGGGCAACGGAACGACACCGAACTCGGCGCGCTGCGCCCAGATGGTGCCCACGAAGTCGCCTGGCGGTCGGTCGACGATCCAACGCCACACCCGTATTCCGGTATCCCGCGGACGCCCGTCGTCGGGCCACCACGTTCGACGGATCGTGCTGTGCACGCCGTCTGCGGCCACCACGAGATCGAATGTGCTCACGCCACGCCCGGTTCGGACCCGACCGTCGGGGTGCACGTCGTTGACGGGCTCGCCCACACACATCGTCCCCGGCACCGCCGAGACGAGCACATCGATGAGATCGGCGCGGTGCATCGCAACAACATCCGAATCCGGTCCGGTCACCTGCGTGAGCTGCGCATTGATGAGCGTCCTGCCGTCGCGGGCCCTCACCTGACCGGCACGCGCCGCGATCGCCCGATGCCGGACCTGTGCTCCGACACCAAGATCATCAAGCGCTGCAAGCGCATTCGGCCACAGCGTGATGCCGGCACCGACGTCACCGAACGCGTCTGCACGCTCGAACAGGACCACGTCCCAGCCGGCCCGACCCAAACCGATCGCTGTCGACAATCCCGCAACACCACCCCCGACCACCGCAGCCCGGCCCATCGCCCGAACCTACCGCGTGGCGGGGTCAACACAACAGCATCGCCCGGGACGGCCGCCGGCAAAGGGCCTGGTCGGCGCGGCGACTGGCAGTTGGTCGCAAAGTAGGGCACCCTGGTTCAGGTGAGTGGCCTTTCCGCACCGACGCGAACGATGCTTCGTGATGACCTCGAACGGCTGATGACGTTGAGCCGAGACCAGATCGAATGGGCCTGCTCCGACACCACCGCGCTGGCCGAACTGATCGAGTTCGGATTCGATGAGGTTGTCGAACTGCGCGAGAACGCCGAACTCGAATGGGTCCGCGGCCACTCCGAGTGCGCACAACACCTCGAACAAGAAGCGTCCGCCTGGAACGCCACCGTCCGCCTGCTCCGTACCGCGCTGGCCGAGGCCCGCCGCGCATCCACCGGTCGGCATCGCCGTACCGCCTGAGCGGTTCACTCGGTGTAGGGCCCGGTCGCAACCGGGTGATATCCCTTCACCACCAAGAACCTTTGTGCGTTCACCGCGGTGAGGCTACCGTCGAAAACGTGACAGGCACATTGATTTTGATGCGGCACGGCAAATCGGGCTATCCCGACGGTGTTGTGGACCATGAACGTCCCCTTGCCGAGCGCGGTCGTCGAGAGGCCGCACTCGCCGGACGGTGGATGGTCGACTCCGGACTGTCCGTGGACTTCGTGCTCTGCTCCACCGCCACCAGAACCCGTCAGACGCTGGAACGTACCGGTATCAACGCGCCGACCACCTACCTCGACGATATCTACGGCGGTGATCCCGACGACGTCTGCGAGGCCATCCGGATATACGTCCCGGCCGACGCTGCGACGGTCTTGGTGGTCGGCCACGAACCGGGGATGCCGGCGACTGCGTTCGCCCTGGATCCCGACGCGGACATCCCGCGGTTCCCGACCTCGGCGTATGCCGTCCTGCACATCGAGACCCCCTGGGCCGAGGTCGGATTGACGCCCGATCCCGGCAACCGAATGGTCAAGATGGTGGTACCGAGGGATTGAACTCGGTCGCGTCGGGCCCTACTTGACGAGGGCGCGCTCCAGGATCGGCGCGAGGTCCAGTCCATCCGGCAGGGTTCCGTACGCGCCTGCCCAGTCGCCACCGAGGCGCGTGGCGGCAAACGCCTCTGCAACGGCCGGGTGACCGTGCCGCAGCAGCAATGATCCCTGCAGCGCAATACAAATCGACTCCGCGATTCGACGGGCGGCGGGTTCGGATGCGTTGACCAGTTGCTTCTTCAAGCCGGCCAGGTACCCGTCGTACCTTTCGTCGAGTCCGGCGGCCCGGTCGAGTTCGTCGAACAGCGCGTCCACCGACTTCGGGGCGGTGACCATGGCGCGCAACGTGTCCAGAGCGCTGACGTTGCCGCTGCCCTCCCAGATCCCGTACAGCGGCGCCTCCCGATAGAGCCTCGGCATACCGGAGTCCTCGACATACCCGTTGCCACCAAGGCATTCCATCGACTCGGCCACATGCCCGGTGGCCCGCTTGCACAACCAGTATTTTGTGGCGGGCAGCCCGATGCGCCGGAGCATCGTCTCGGTGTCGTCGCCGCGTTCGGCGGCATCGGTTGCCCCTGCCATCCGCATCGACACCATCGTCGCGGCCTCGGACTCGATGGCCAGATCGGCGAGCACATTGCGCATCAGCGGCTGGTCGATCAGATACTCACCGAACACTTTGCGGTGTTGGGCATGATGCATCGCCTGCGTGAGACCGTGTCGCATGTTGCCCGCACTGGCCAGCGCACAGTCGAGCCTGGTCAGGTTCACCATCTCGATGATGGTCCGCACACCGCGGCCCTCATCCCCGACCAGCCAGGCAGTGGCCCCGTCGTACTCGACCTCCGACGACGCGTTGGCATGATTGCCGAGCTTGGTCTTCAACCGCTGCAGACGCATTCGGTTGCGGGTCCCGTCCGGCAGCACGCGCGGCAAGAAGAAACACGACAGTCCGCCCGGCGCCTGGGCAAGCACCAGGAACAGGTCCGACATCGGCGCCGACGTGAACCATTTGTGCCCGGTCACGGTGTAGCTGCCGTCCGAATTCGGCTGCGCAGTGCTCTGATTGGCCCGAACGTCGGAGCCGCCCTGCTTTTCCGTCATCGACATCCCGGCGATCAGGCCGGCCTTGCCCGACGGCACCGACAGCGTCGGGTCGTAGATACGCGAGCTCAGCAGCGGCTCATAGATCGCGGCGAGTTCGGGATTGTGGCGCAGTGCCGGCACCACGGCGTAGGTCATCGAAATCGGGCAGACATGCCCGGCTTCGACGTTCCAGACCCCGAGTTTGGCGGCGCGCACCACATGGGAACCGACCCGGGCCTCGGCCCACGGCGCACCGTGCAGTCCGTGCCCGACCGCCACCTCCATCAACTGGTGGTAAGCGGGGTCGTATTCGACCTCATCGATGCGATGTCCGTATCGGTCGTGGGTCCGCAGCACCGGTTGGTTGCGATCGGCCAGCTCACCCCAGCGCTGCGCCTGCGCGGATGCGGCGATGGCACCGAGGGCCATGACCTCGTCGGAACCCCACCCGCCACCTTCTCGAACCAGCGCCTCCGACAACGCCGGACTGGTTGCCGGGTTGTATCCGACCAGCGGTGGAACCTGATTGATCACTTCGTGTGTATCGACCATCACACCATCGTCCCACCAAACGAATTGGTCCGTTTTCGAAACCCTCCGGACGCCGCTATTGTGCGATTTGCACGGTTTTCGTCCGGCGAGGTGTCGGCGGTTCCGGCCATACTGAACATGACGCAACCAGCGATCAGGAGTGCAGCAGGTGAAGTTCTCAGCATCAAGGGCCAATGCCCACGCAGACACCGATCCGGCTCGCGCGCTGTTTCTTGTCCACGACAACGACACCGATCGCGGGATCGCCGACACCGGCACCCTCCGCGAACATGTCGCCGAGCGCGGATACGAGATCGACATCATCCATCCGGCGGATGAGTTCCCCGATGTGACCGCGTACGAGTTCGTGATCGTCATGGGTTCGGCAGAAGCGGCGTACGACGATTCCGTTCCATGGCTCGCCGCCGAAATCGCTTACCTCCGCATAGCTCTGGCCGCCAACGTGCCGATCTTCGGTGTCTGCTTCGGCGGACAGCTGCTGGCCCGGGTTCTCGGCGGCAAGGTCAAACGTTCAGAGATGCCGGAGCACGGATACGTCATGATGGACACCGTCGCACCGGATCTCGTGTCCCGCGGACCATGGATGCAGATGCATTTCGACCGGTTCACACTCCCACCCGGCGCACGAGAGATTGCCCGCAACGGCGCTGCGCTGCAAGCTTTCACGTTCGGGAAAAGCCTGGGCGTCCAGTTCCATCCGGAGATCTCACCGGCGGTCTGGGCGACGTGGCAGGCGAGCTGGGCGGCCACCCGCGAGGGACAGTTGGTGGTCGAACGCGGCATCGACCTGCAACAGATCACCGCCGAGATCTCCGCGCGCGCCGAAGAGTCCCGAAGAAACTGCGGCAACCTCCTCGACGCGTTCCTCGCCCTCGCTCACGCACCGGTGTAGGGCGGCACCGCCAGACAGGGCACCGCACGGGGGTGCTGTGGATCAAGTGCATTGAGTACCATGGCGGCCGAACGTTGGTTGGCGACGATCGACAGATGGTCGGACCGATCAGCCGAACAGGTGTCCTGGACAACGATATTCGTCACGTCAGTGCCGGCCGGACCAGCCAGGATCCCACTGGTATACGGCACCACCAACTGGTCGTAGCGGGTGACGATGTTGGTGTAGGTGATGCCCTCGACATACGGTCCGCCGCCGGCATCGATGGCAGCTTCAAAGGACTCGTCACCGGGTGCGGCAATACAGTCCGGGCAGTCGGTGTCCGGGATCGCGATCGGCGGCAGGCCCAGGCCTTCGATGAACACCGTCGTGAAGTCCGAATAACTCGCACCGTCGTCGGAACCCTGCCAGTAGGGCGCCAAGGAAACATACTTGTCGATCTTGGGAGCGCCCCCGTAGTACTTGGCCCAGTACGTCGGGATCTGAGTCCCCTGCGAATGACCCACGATGTCAACCTTTTCCGCACCGGTCTTCGCCAGGACGTTGTCGACGAACACCTTGAGCTGCCAGGCGCTGACATCCTTGGGACCCAGACCACCGACCCGTGACACCGGCCAAACCGATGACAACTCTCCGTACGTCAACGCGAAGACGCAATAGCCGTCGTTCTTCAGCGTCGGAACCATCGAGATCCAGTTGGTCTGCTGACTGCCTGCGGTTCCGTGCACCAGCACCACCGGATTCGGATGCTCGGCAGAAGGCTTACAGCTGTAGTCGTTCGATCCGGGCAGTGATCCACCCGGGTTGGCGAGTTCGGCCGGGATTCCGGCCAGGAAGTTGTAGGTCACCGGCAGCGGTGCGGCCTGCGCGGCCGGCGCCACACCGACCCCGACCACCAGCAGGATTGTCGTGATCAGCACCGATCGAAATGTCCACCGCATGACATCCATCCTTCCGGGTTCTCGCACTTTTCGAAGCTAGCACTGAACCTTCAGTCCTCGGCAGGCATCAGCAGATCGAAGCGCACCCCGAGTAGACGGATCGGGCGATCGAGTTCGAACTTGTGCAGAACATCGAGCATCTCGGATTCCAGGACGGCAAGGTCGGTGGTCGGTGTCGGCAATTTGTGCGACTTCGTGCGGGTATAGAAGGTCTTCGTTCGCACCGTCACCGCCACGCGAAACGGTGTGCGTTGCTCGGAGATCACCTGATCGAGCAGTTCCCGGGTGAGCCGGCGAACGGCGTCGTCGATCTCCACAGGATCGGTGAGGTCGGTCGGAAAGGTCTCGACCTTGCTGTGCGAGCGCGCGATGAACGGCTCGGTACTGACGTTGATGTCGCCGCCGCCGCGTGAGAGCAGGTTCAGCCAGTTGCCCAGATGCGGGCCGAATTCTGCGATCAGGCGGCCGCGGTCCTCCGCCGCCAGCTGCGCCACCGTCATGATGCCGAGCTTCTCGAGCTTTGCCGTTGTCTTCGGTCCGACACTCCACAGGTCGCCGACGCCACGCGCCCCCATGACCGGCATCCAATTCTGGTTGTCCAGCGAAAAGACATGGTCTGGTTCGCGTTTGGCAAAACCGGTGGCCATCTTGGCCCGTTGCTTGTTGTCGCTGATCCCCACCGCCGACGACAGCTGGTTGTCATCGAGGATGCGCCGACGGATCGCCTCGGCAAGCCCGCGGAGGTCGACGTCGATGTCGTCGGCCGGAACACCGAGAAACGCTTCGTCCCAGCCGATCACCTCCACCGGATATCCGAAGCTGCGCAGCGTCGCCATCACCTCATCCGAGGCCACGTCGTACGACGGGTGATCGAGCGGGAGGTAGATGGCCTCCGGCATCTTGCGGAACGCCGACCGCAGCGGCATACCTGCCCGAACCCCGAGGTCACGGGCTTCGTAAGACGCACACGTGACAACTTTGCGCGGCTCCATGGGATCCCCGGTGCCCCCGACTATCACGGGTACACCGATCAGATCCGGGTTCCGGCGGCGCTCCACCGAGACCTGGAACTGATCCAGGTCGACGTGCATGATCGCGCGAAACCGGCGGATCGGGGGTGATGTCATCGATGCCGACGATATTCGACAACGAGGTCAGGCGCCTGGGGAATCCCCAGACGCCTGACCACCCCGCGATGTGTGTGCCTACACACCGTCCTCATTCGAGTCCGGCGGATACGTTCCGTTCGCGTACGGATTGAACTCGTTGGTGTAGAGGTCCTCCACCTTGGTTCCGGCCGGAAGTTCGCCGAGTCGAACCGCTTCGTCCACCCAGACGGTGAACTCTTCGGGTTTGATCACGCCGCCCGGCACCGGAATGCCCGGACTCTTCCACTTCTTCACGAACTCGGTGTTCTCGTTGCGCCCGCGGGCGTCGATGATCTCGACGAATCGGTTGACCACTTCCTCACGTGGACGCAATTGCGCCCACCGGATCGCGCGCGACACACCCTGCACATAGTCCCGGACCACCTCCGGATTCTCGGCGATGTAGTCGTCCCGGAAGACCTGCGTGGCGATGGAGAGGCTGCCGATCAGGTCCGTGTCCCGGAAGATCTCGTGCAGGCCACCTTTCTCCAGCGCAACGTCTTTGAAGATCGTCCCGAGGTTCCCCGCCTCGATCTGACCCTGACGGAGCGCCAGTTCGGTGTTGATCGGCGGCACCACCGTGAGCGCCACCTTCTTGATGTCGGCGTCCGAGACACCTTCACGATGCAGCCACTGTTTGATGGCGTACTCGTGATAGGCACCAAGGGTGTTGATACCGACGGTCTTTCCCACCAGGTCCTGCGCCGTCTCGATGCCACTGCCTTCCAGGGAGTAGTAGCCGTGGAACGTCTGATCGTCGGATCCGTTGGTCGAAATAACCCCGGTCACCTTCGACCCGGCCTGCTGGAGCTTGGCGACCGACCCGTTGAACGCGCCACCGGTATCGACCTCACCGGTCGCGACCGCCTGAATGTCCTGCGGCCCCACTGGTTGTGTCGCCGACCCACTCGAGTTTGACCTTCTGGAAGTACCCGAGTGATTCGGCGAGCTCCGACCATCCGACCTGCGACGCCCACCCCTGGTAGCGCACCGAGACCTTGCCGTCCTCACCCACCTCGGCGGCGGCTCCCGACGAACACGACGCGAGCAACATCGTGATGGCGGCAAGAACCGCAACAACGGCGCTGGTGGCGACCTGTGGTCGATTGGTCATGGAATATCTCTCTGTCGAGTGCGGGCGCGGCCTATGAGCCGATGAACTGTTCGCCGGAGATGGACACCGATGGCCTGCCGTCGACGCCGATCGGCACATCGCCTTCGATGGTGGTGCGGTACAGCGTCCGCGTCACGTCCAGGTGATTGATGTCGCCCGGCGCCAGATGCGCGGTCGCGCGGTTGTCCCAGACCGCGATGCTGCCCGGCAACCACCGGAAACGCACCGTGTACGCGGGCCTGGACACCTCCTCGAACAGCAGATCGAGGAGCGCATCACTCTGACGTCGGCTGTATCCGATGATCCGGTTCGTGAATCCGGGTTGGACGAACAGTATCCGCTCCCCCGTCACCGGGTGGACCCTCACCACCGAGTGTTCACTGATCAGTGGCGCCTTGCTCACCTTCTCTCCATAGCTGCTGTCGGACTTGAAGATCGGGTGCCGTCCACCAAAGCGGTGCTCGGCACGCAATCCGTCGACGAGTTCCTTCAACGAGTCCGGCAGCCCTTCGTAGGCAGCGGCCAGGTTGGTCCAGCTGGTGTCACCCCCGCGCACCGGCGCGACGTCGGCACGCAAGATCGTCACGGCCGGAGGATTCACCAAAGCCGTGACATCCGTGTGCCATTCGTTGGTGTAGCTGGCCGCCTTGATCCCGAACTTGCGTTCGTAGTCCCGGTTGTCGACCTTCAGGATCTCGGGGAACTCGGTGGGCGCATCATCGTCGTAGGGGTGTGATGCCGTGACCCGGCCGAACGTACGCGAAAACGCGATCTGCGCAGCGTGATCGATGTCCTGATCGCGGAAGAACAGCACCTTGTAGTGGTGCAGCCCCTTGGCCAGGGCCCTGGACTGTTCCGGTGTCAGCGGGTCTCGCAAGTCGATTCCGTCGACCTCGGCTCCGATGTGTCCGGCGACAGGGAAGAACCGGAGATCGGCCCTGGTGGTGTTCTCGCTGATGTTCTCGGTGATCGTCATGGCTGTTGTTGCCCTTCTGGTTGTTGGTCAGGCGCTCTTGCGTGCAAAGAATGGCTCACCCGAGACGGATCGGGACCGCTGGCCGCCAACCCCTTCGGGCACATCACCTTCCACGGTGGTGCGGTGCAGAACGCGAACGACGTCGAAATGATCCAGATCAGTCGGGGCCTGGTGGATGGTCGCCCGGTTGTCCCAGACACCGACGCTGTCGGGCGTCCAGCGAACTCGAACGGTGATGGCCGGGTTGGTGATCTCCTCGAACAGCAGGTCCAGGATCCGGTCGCTCTGCGACGGGCTGACGCCGAGGATCCGGCTGGTGAATCCCGGGTTGACGTAGATCAGCCGCTGACCGGTCACCGGATGCACGCGGACAACCGGATGTTCGCTGATGATCGGGGTCTGCGTCGTCAGCGCCTCGGACTCAGAGCCACTCTCCCAACGCTTTTCGCGCCCCCCGAACCGGTTCTCGGCGTACAGACCTTCAAGGAACCGCTGCAGCGAGGGCGGCAGGTTGTCATATGCCGCACCGAGATCCGCCCACGTCGTATCACCGCCGACCTCGGGAACCAGCTCGGCCCGCAGGACGGTCACCGCCGGAGGGTTGATCAGCGCGGTGACATCCTGGTGCCAGAAATTGGCGTAGCTGTACCGCCGCGAACCACCACGGCTGGCGTAGGTACGTGAATCCACCTCCAGCACTTCAGGATGACCGGCAGGTGACTTGTCGGTGTACCCCAGCGGATGTGCATCGGTGACCGGTCCGAAGTACTTCGTGAACCGGACTTGCTGCGCATGATCGATCTTCTGATCCCGAAAGAACAAGACCTTGTACTCATACAGCGCATCCCGAAGTTCCTGCTGCGCCCGCACATCGAACTCCTCGGTCAGGCTCAATCCCGAGACCTCGGCGCCGATATAGCCGGCAATCGGCTCCACCGACAACCTCGTCGACACAGATTCCCGGGTGTCTGCAATTGCCGTCATAATTGTTCCATTTCTCTAATCGATAGGCGGGCTATCCGCTTTCTGTGATGGAACTCAATTGATCATCGAGGGTGCAGTTGATGGCAAGGACGCCTTCCACAATGTGAAATCCCGGGCTAGATAGGTTCACTGCGCGCACAAATGTTTGCGACAGACGGCGGTGGCACCACCATGTCAACCAAGGACTGCACGCACACTCCAGGGGGAGGACCACCAGGTGACCGAACTGACCGGGACGGAGCAATCAGGGCGAACCGGATCGCAGTCGGTTGAGCGCGCGATCTCGGTGCTGTACGCGATGGAAGGTGCGGAGCACTCACTCGCGATCAGCGAACTGGCGGGGCGTGTTGGGCTCCCGGTGAGTACGACGCACCGCATCGCGCAGGCGCTTGTCCGTGGCCGGCTGCTGGCACGGGAAGGGCCGAGTTCGTACCGGATCGGCGACGGGATCACCGCCCTCGCACAAACAGCGGCCCGCCAGATCGACGTCGAAGCTGCGGCCCCTCACCTGCACGGATTGTCGTCAGGAATCCGGATCACCGCCAGCCTCGGGGTTGTTGAGCACAGCGAGGCCGTCACGGTCTATTCAGCGCGGCCACCGTCGATGTTCTGTGGTCATCAATTGCCCAACCGTCGGTCCAAGCTCGAGGACAGCGCGATGGGGCAGGCGATTGTGGCCTTCGGTCAACGGCGGGACCGGCGTATCGCAGCCATTCCTGACGTACAGGCATCGCGACGGCGCGGCTACTCGGTGTCCTCGGCGGACGGCGTCACCGCGATCGCGGTACCGGTGTTCGACGCGGACGGTCAGGTCCGGGCATCCATCGGCGTACAAGCACGAAGTGTTCGGCTCAACCACGAACTGATCAACCTGATCCACCCCGCGATGCGGCAGACCGCCGAGTTGCTGCGCGGTGTGGTGGCCGATGGTCCGGTACGGACCAATATCGATCAACTTATACGCGCCACGATTTAATCGAGGCAAATCTTCCACAATGTGAAATACGTTGTTGGGGCCAGGGGGGCCCGAGCCTGAGAATCGGTCCACATACCAATTCTGTGTCCGCATTCAGCCGTTGTTCTCGAGCGCATCAATAAATCGGACAAATCGAAAGGAAAGCAGTGAGTCACATTCACAAATGGCGCGTTCTCGTCGCAGCCGCACTTGCATTGACCGTCGGAGTGAGCGCTGCTGCCTGCGGTTCGTCCGACGAGGCAACCGTCACCGCGGACGGCAAGACCGAACTGCGCTACCTCGGTTCGCCTGCCACCGTACAGTTTCCGGAGCTGGCCGCCGATCTGGGCTACTTCACCAAGGTATCGCTGAAGTCGGTCGGTGAGACAACCAGTGGCCCCCAGTCGATTCAGGCCACCGCCACGGGTGACTCCGACTTCGGTTCGGCGTTCAACGGCGCCATCGTCAAATTGAAATCGGCTGGATCGCCGATCACCGCGGTTGTCGACTCCTACGGCGCCGACGACAAGACGTACAACGGATTCTATGTGGTCGACGGATCTCCGATCCGCGGTGCGCGTGACCTGATCGGCAAGAAGGTCGGCATCAACACATTGGGTGCACACTCCGAGTTCGTCATCCGTGAATGGCTTGCCCGAGAGGGGCTTTCGAAGGACGAGATCGCCTCGGTGCAGCTACTGGTCGTACCGCCGATCAACACCGAGTCGGCACTTCGCGAAGGCCAGATCGATGCCGGGGCCTTCAACAACATCTTCCGTGACAAGGCTCTTGAAACAGGCGGCCTGCGTGAACTGTTCACCGATGCGGTGTTCGGCGACTTCAGCTACGGAACCTTCGTCCTGCGCGACGACTTCATCAAGAAGAACCCGGAGGCCGTCAAGGACTTCACCCAGGGCACTGCCCGTGCCATCCGCTGGACGCAGGTGACACCACGCGACGAGGTCGTCGCCCGGTACAAGGACATCATCACCAAACGCGGAAAGGGTGAAGACCCGGCATTGGCCGACTACTGGCAGAGCTCGTCCATCCCGACCCCCGGCGGAGTCATCAAGCCCGAAGAGTTCGCGCTCTGGATCGATTGGCTCGTGCGCAATAACGAGTTGGATGAAGGTCGGCTGACGCCGGATGATCTGTACACCAACGCCGACAACCCCTATTCCGACGGCACATACCAGCCCGACTCGGGCCCGGACGGCGAAGCGGTGGTGGCAGCGCGATGACAACTCCGAAACTGGAACTGCGAGGCGTACGAAAGACGTTCTCCTCCCCCGGAAAACCCGACTTCGTCGCCATCGACGACATCAGCATCGCATCCGCCGAAGGCGAGTTCCTGGTGCTCGTCGGGCCAAGCGGCAGTGGCAAATCCACGCTACTCGACCTGGTGGGCGGGCTCACCAGGCCGACCGCCGGCGAGATCCTGCTGGACGGCAAAACCATCACGGGTCCGGGCCTGGACCGCGGCGTGGTCTTTCAGCAGTACGCTCTCCTGCCGTGGCGCACAGCCCGCGCCAACATCGAATTCGGGCTGGAGGCCAAAGGGATCTCCCGCAGGCAGCGCCGCGCGATCGCCGACGAGTACCTCGGGTTGGTCGGTCTGGGCGGATTCGCCGACCACTATCCACATGAACTCTCCGGCGGCATGAAACAGCGGGTCGCGATCGCCAGGAGCCTAGCATACGACCCCGAGGTATTACTGATGGACGAACCGTTTGCCGCACTCGATGCGCAGACCCGAGAATCGTTGCAGGACGAGCTTCTTCGCATCTGGCGGGCAACCGGCAAAACGATCCTGTTCATCACACACGGCATCGACGAAGCCATCTACCTCGGCCAACGCGTCGCCGTCCTCACCGAACGTCCGGGCCGGATCAAGGAAGTCCTCTCGATCAGCATCGACCGGGACTCCACAGACGACATCCGGTCATCAGAACAATTCCGCGACTACCGGCACCGCATCTGGTTGTCGTTGCGGCCGGAAGTCCAGAACAGTCTCCACGGAGACGAAGCGCAGCGGAGCTCGACCATTCCACTGATCGGAGTAGGAACCCATGTCTAGTGTCACGTTGGAGAAGGCAGTAACCGCAGCACCGGTCGAGGCACCATCCGACTCGGCGCCGGCATCGACCCAATCGCCAGGCCGCCGAATATTCAGTGGCGCAACCAAATCAGGCAAGTTGATCTTTCGTTCGACGATCGCGCTGGCGTTGCTGATCGCCTTCTGGGAGATAGCACCACGCGCCGGACTCGTCGACCGGACGTTCCTGCCGGAGTTCTCGGTGGTGGTGAAAGCACTGGTGGATCTTGCCGAGAGCGGCCAGTTATGGGAGCACATCTCCGCCAGCCTGAGCCGAGCCCTCAAAGGTTTCGTGATCGCGGTGATCGTCGCGGTGCCGCTCGGCATCGTGATCGGCTGGTACCGGCCGGTGGCCCAGTACCTCAATCCGGTGCTCGAGTTGTTCCGCAACACCGCAGCCCTCGCCCTGCTGCCGGTCTTTGTCCTGATCCTGGGCATCGGCGAGACCTCGAAGGTGGCGCTGGTGATCTACGCCTGCGTCTTCCCGATCCTGCTCAACACGATCTCCGGGGTCCGGACCGTCGACCCGTTGCTGATCAAATCTGCTCGTTCCCTGGGACTTCCGTCCTATCGACTGTTCCAGAAGGTGATCCTGCCTGCTGCGCTACCCACCATCTTCACCGGCATCCGGTTGTCGGCGGCCGCGTCGATCCTGGTGCTGATCGCCGCCGAGATGGTCGGGGCGCGGTCCGGGCTCGGCTACCTGATCATGGCCAGCCAGTTGAACTTCCAGATCCCGCAGATGTACGCGGGCATCCTCACCATTGCACTGGTCGGGTTGGCCTTCAACTTCGTCCTGGTTCTGTTCGAACGTCGGTTCTCACGTTGGCGCACACCCGCCAACGTCTGAATCACTCTCACCAACAAAGGAAATCATCATGTCTCGTCAACTACATCTGAACGCCTTCCTGATGGGAGTCGGACACCACGAGGCCGCCTGGCGCCATCCGAGGACGAACGAACAGGACATTCTCGACGTCGGCCATTTCGTCAGGCTCGGTCAGATCGCCGAACGCGGCCGCCTCGACTCCGTGTTCTTCGCGGACGGCCTGGCTGTGGGACCCAACATCCGCCGGAACACTCAGGCGATTTTCGAGCCGATCACGTTGCTGTCCGCCATCGCAGGCGGCACCAGCAAGGTCGGCCTGATCGCCACTGCCTCAACGGGTTACAGCCATCCGTACACGTTGGCCAGGGCGTTTGCCTCGCTCGAACACATCAGCGGTGGGCGGGCAGGCTGGAACATCGTGACGTCGGGGCAGGAACTGGAAGCACTGAACTACGGCTACGACTCGATCCCGGATCACGCCGGCCGATACCGGCGGGCCCAAGAGTTCGTCGACGTCGTCAATCGGTTGTGGGACAGCTGGGACGACGATGCCGTGGTGCTCGACGTCGAGCGTGCCGAGTTCGCGAATCCAGATCTGGTCAGTCCGATCCACCATGTGGGCGAGCACTTTTCGGTACGCGGTCCGCTGAACTCACCGCGATCTCCGCAGGGAAGGCCGGTGCTGGTCCAGGCCGGATCGTCGGAGGACGGCAAAGAACTCGCCGCGCGGTACGCCGAGGTGGTGTTCACCGCGCAGCGCACCATCACCGAAGGCCAGGACTTCTACCGCGACCTGAAGGGCCGATTGGCTCGCTACGGCAGAAGTCTCGATGATCTACAGATCCTCCCCGGCATCGTGCCGTTCATCGGGAGCACCGAGAAAGAGGCCCTTGACCTCGAGCGGGAGTTCACCGACCTGATCTCCCCGGACTATGCGCTCGGCCAGCTCTCGAACTTCTTCAACGTCGACCTCACCGGGCTCTCACTCGACGCCCAGCTCCCCGACCTGCCACCGGAGTCCGAGATCGAGGGCCACAAGAGCAGGTCGACGCTGGTGCGCCAGCTCGCCGCCAACGGCAATCTGACGATTCGCGAACTCATCGGGCGCCTCGGTGGAGGTCGCGGTCATCGCAGCATCGCCGGTACACCCGAACAGATCGCCGACAACCTGATCGACTGGGTTGACGCCGGGGCAGCCGACGGCTTCAACGTGATGCCACCCTACCTACCCGGCGGACTCGAGGACTTCGTCGACCACGTGGTGCCGATCCTGCAGGCGCGCGGCCGATTCCGCGAGGACTACACCGCATCGACATTGCGTGGGCACTACGGCATCGAGCTGCCGTCGACCACCAACCGGATTCGGGAGACTGCGTCCACGTCGGCATGACGTCACTCGGCGAGCCCGCGCGGGAGACGAAGCCTGCGGAGCTCGACCCGAGGAAGCGGGAGACGAAGCCTGCGGAGCTCGACCCGAGGAAGCGGGAGACGAAGCCTGCGGAGCTCGACCCGATTGGACAGCGTTCCGTCGAGCGCCCACTGCGGTCACTGGCCGGCACCGTCTATCTGCCTGCGGCCGCCTACGGGATCGGGCAGGGGGCGGCGGCACCGGTCATGGTGTTGTCCGCCCTCGAGCTCGGCGCCTCGGCTGCGGTCGCCGGGTTGACGGTGGCCATCGTCGGGCTCGGTCAGGTCATCGGCGATACCTGTTCGGGACAGATCGTGGCGAGGATCGGTGAACGACGGTCGATCATCGCCGCCAGTTCGGTTGCGGCAACGGGTGCACTCACCTGCCTGCTGGCGAACACCGTGTGGCTGTTGGCTTTTGGAATCCTCCTCGTGGGCCTGGCCAACGCGGTCTGGGGTTTGGCGCGACAGAACTACTTGTCGCTGGCCGTACCGTTCGCCTGGCGCGCGAGAGCGATGTCGTTGTTCGGCGGAGCCATGCGGTTCGGATTCTTCGTCGGGCCGCTGGTGGGGGCAGGCGCGATCGTGCTGATGGGGTCGAGGGGCGGATTCGTTGTCCAACTGGCGGCGATCGTCGTCGCCGGACTGATGATGGCGCGCCTGCCGGATCCGCCGGGGGCCGGTGCCGTGGCTTCACCGCAGAGCCTGCGAGGGGTGTTCTCCGAACATGGCCGCCTGCTGGCCACCCTCGGTGCCGGATCGCTACTGCTCGGGGTGGCCCGCAGCTCGCGAGACGCGATACTGCCGTTGTGGGCCAACCACATCGGATTGTCCCCCGCCGTGGCCAGCCTGTTGTTCGGTGTCGGCGCCGCCGCGGACGTACTGTGCGCCTACCCCGCCGGTCACCTGATGGACCGCTTCGGGCGCACGTTTGTGGCCATCCCTTCGATCGTGGTGCTCGCGGTGGCGTATCTGATGCTTCCGCTTACCTCGACCGCGGCCGGTTTTGCCGCCGTTGCCGTCGTGATGGGCATCGGGAACGGGTTCGGGAACGGGGTGATCATGACCATCGGTGCCGACGTCGCACCGGAGTCGGGACGGGCCGAGTTCCTTGCCGCATGGCGCTTGACCCACGATGCGGGATTTCTGACCGGCCCACTGTCGGTCGCGGTGTCGGCAGCGATCTTCCCACTGTCGGCCGCAGCATTTGCGGCAGCGGGACTTTCCGCGGCGGGCGCCGGACTCCTGAGCAAGTATGTTCCGGAATACACCCGTATCAACAGAAACAAGGAGCGAAACGATGGACCTGGGATTGATCGGAAGACGAGCGATAGTCACCGGCGGCAGTAAGGGCATCGGATTGGCGATCGCCTACGCGCTGGCCGCCGAAGGCGCCGACGTGGTGATCGCCGCCCGTGGTGTCGAGGCGCTCGAGAAGTCCGCCGCTGACATCGCCGAACGTTCCGGCCGCCGGGTCCTGGCCATCCCTGTCGACACCGGCGACGACGCCTCGGTCCAGAACTTGGTGGCTCGCACGGTTGCAGAGTTGGGTGGCGTCGACATCCTGGTGAACTCGGCGGCGACCCCGTGGAGCGCGGGCAAGCCGACCGACTTCGCCGCGACCACCGACGACATCGTGCGTCGCGAGGTCGAGATCAAAGTCCTCGGCTATCTGCGCACCGCGCGAGCCGTGGCGCCGCATCTCATCGACCAGGGCTGGGGCCGCATCATCAACATCAGCGGTCTCGGTGCGCGGCAGGCGAATTCGATCGCCCAGACCATTCGCAACGTGAGTGTGTCGGCGCTGACCAAGAATCTCGCCGACGAGCTGGGGCCGCACGGCATCAACGTCACCGTTGTCCATCCCGGTCGCACCCGAACCGCCCGGCTCGACGAGCAACTGGCCGCCCAGTCCGCGGAGACCGGCACCCCCGTCGCAGAACTGGAAGAAGCGTTGGCCACCAACTCCATCCGGCGAATCGTCGATGCGAGCGAGGTCGCCGACGTGGTGACCTTCCTGGCGTCGCCACGCAGCATCGGGATCACCGGGGACGCGATCGCGGTCGGGGGTGGTGTGCCGGGGCCGGTGTACTACTGAGGCCCGCTAGCCGTCAGATCTGTCCGGTGGCGTCGTACATCCAGGACATGTCGGAGGCGGCCAGCTTTTCCATCCAGTCCGGCGGAGCCGTGGAGGCCAACCCGCCGAAGTCCCAGTAGTCCTTCCACAGGGTGATCTTGCCGCCCGACACCTTGTGAACGGTCACGAAAGCCAGTGTCGCGGTCTCGCCGGTGGGCCAGGACCAGGTCTCGCTGTGCTCGTACATCACGTCGGGGCCGCTGGAGATCAGGAGACCGTCGTGGTTGATGTAGTCGGACAGTGGTTCCAGG
Organism: Williamsia sp. Y853; assembly: GCF_056786495.1. Classification (NCBI taxonomy): domain Bacteria; kingdom Bacillati; phylum Actinomycetota; class Actinomycetes; order Mycobacteriales; family Nocardiaceae; genus Williamsia; species Williamsia sp. Y853. The sequence goes on along the minus strand of NZ_JBXCJC010000001.1, from coordinate 1,786,813 downwards.
CCCACCTTGAGCCGCTTGACGATGTCGTCGGGCCCACGCGCCGCGGCGGCGGGCCCGAGCGGCATGTCGACGTAGATGCAGTCGTCGGACACAAATCGCTTGACCCCCTCCCAATCCCGCTTGCTCAATGCGGCCCAGAGACCCAGGACCGTGGACTTGTTGTCATCTGACACGCTCAGACCTCTTTTCAGTTGTTCTCGCGGGTAGGAAACGGCCAAACCTCTTGTGTCCGAGCACCTCTGCCGGACGGCCACCGGTGAACACCGTCTCGCCATTGACCATGACGGTGCGGACGGTGCTGTCGTTGCGGTTGACCATCCGCGACAGCCCGCCGAACTGCTCGACCTCGGCCTCCCGGTAGTCCTCGAGCGATGCGTCGAGATGCTCGGGGTCGAGAAGGAACAGGTCGGCCCGGTCACCGACGCGCAGGTGTCCGGCGTCGATGCCGTACCAGTCGGCAAGCTCGCCGGTCAGGCGATACACCGCGTGCTCGACGGTCATGAACGGCTCACCGGCCTCGGCGGCCGAATGCACGTGCCGGAGTAGCCGCAGTCCGAAGTTGTAGAACGCCATACTCCGCAGATGTGCGCCCGCGTCGGAGAATCCGATCTGGATCCCCGGTTCCTTCGCCAGCTTCTTGAGGAGCTCGGGCCGGTGATTGGAAATGGTTGTGCGCCAACGTACCTTCGTCCCGTGCTCGAGAAGGAGGTCGAGGTATGCATCGACCGGGTGAACCCCACCGCGGTCGATACCCACCTGCCCGAATGTCTTGCCGACCACGGTCTGATCCGGACACTCGACGATCTCGGCGTCGAAGAAGTCCCGGTGCCAGACCCGCGGCCCGTACTTTTTGTCGTAGTCCTTACGGAACGCGCGGCGGTAGTTCTCGTCGCGCATGAGTTCGTTGCGGTCGATCTCGGTCTGCAAGTGCAGCGCTGCGGCGCCGGATCCGAACTCCTCGAACACGGCGAGTTCCATGCCGTCGGCGTACACCTCGAACGGAACGGGCAGGTGCTGCCACCGGAAGTCAGCGCCGAGCCGATTGACTCCCCTCGCGATGGGACCCATTGCGTGGATCACCTCCGGGCGAGCCTTGATGTCCGCCGCGGACAGGAGGCTCGTCTTCAGTTGTGGCCGGCCCCATCCCAGTGATGTGAGCACCTGCGACAACACGTTGAGTGGACGTGAGATGTCCGGCCCGGACTGCAACACCCGCGCCCGTGTCCGCAGTATCGCGTTGAGCTTCCGCAACTCGCGCCGCTTCGCATACGTGGACGGGAGCGTCCGGGACCGGCAAACATCGCCGTCGAGTTTGTCGAAGAGGAGCTGCTGCGAGGACAACCCCAGGAAGCCCGCATCCAGCGCCTCGGTGAGCATGCGTTCCATTCGGAGCTGCTCCGCAGGCGTGGGCCTGACGTCGCCTCGGGTGGCGCGGTCGAGGCCCATCGTCGCGGCGCGGATGTCGGAGTGCCCGATGAACGCCGCGACATTGGGGCCAAGGGAGAGGGACTCGAGCGCCTCGACGTACTCGGCCGCGGTCCGCCATGTTCTGTGTTGTTCGATGTTCGAGATGACATGTTGACGCGGGATCGCCTCGACCCGCCCGAACAGGTCACCGGCGACGTCGGCGTCCACGTGGATCGTCGACAGCGAGCAGGAACCCAGCAGCACCGTGGTGACGCCGTGGCGAAGCGACTCGCTCAGCGCCGGACCCCCGAGCACCTCGACGTCGTAGTGCGTGTGTATGTCGACCATCCCGGGGAGGACCCACAAACCCATTGCGTCGATGACGTCGGAGCAACCGTCCGCGTCGAGAGATTCAGCGGAGATCTCGACGATGCGGCCATCGCGGATCCCGATGTCGCGGATCTCTGACGCGGAGCCGGTGCCGTCGAACCACCGGCCGCGACGGATCACGGTGTCGTAGGTCATGGACGGATTACAACCCAGGCCGGGGAGTCACGTCAGCCGAATCACCAAGCTGGTGGCAAGTTGCCGAATCTCGTTCGCATAGTGCAAATAGTCCTCGATGGGGACCGTCAGGCCGGTGCCGGTTTGTGGTCGGCGACGAGCCTTTCCGCCAACTCGTAATCGTCGTCGCTGTTGTAGGTCAGACCTCCGACGGTCACTCCGGCGCTCTGGTACCAGACGGTGAAACCCTGGTCTTCTTCGATCAGATGCGCGGTGTCGAAGCCGTCGCCCCAGGCGGCGTACTTGAGAGTGTGATCGCCGATGGTCGTCCAGAAGCCCGGCACCGCGCTCCACGATCGTTCGACCCCGGCGACCGTGGCACCGGCGACTTCGCCTTGATCGGCGGCGTCCTGCCAGTGCTCGGTCGCGATCCGGCGGCCCGCGGTCGGGTTGTGGGCGAAAGCCACATCACCGACCGCAAGGACGCCGTCTGCACTGGTGCGCATGTGTTCATCGACGACGATCCGGTTCTGTTCGGTGGTCAGCCCCGCGTCATGCGCGATGTCGACGCAGGGCGTGATGCCGGTCGCCGCGAGAATCAGGTCGGTGTCGATACGTACGCCATCATCCAGGGTCACAACCCCGTCATCGAGTCGGGTGACCCTCGCCCCACCGACGTAGCGAACACCGGAATCTTCGAGCATCCCGAGTATCTTCCTCCCGGCATCGGGACCGAGCCGACGTGCCTGGGGCACCTGTGACGGCGCGACGAGGGTCGTCGTGATCCCCCGCGCCGACAACGATGCAGCCGCCTCACATCCGATGAAACCGGCGCCGATGACCACCGCCGAACCGGCCTGCTGCGCAGTGGTGCGCAGGGCCTTGGCCTCTGCGAAGGACCGCAGTATCAGCGCATTCCCGGCGCCGGGCACCGGTATCGTCGCCGGCCTGGCACCCGTTGCCACGATCACGGTGCCGAAGTCGACGGTTTCGCTGGTCGAAAGTTTTGCGGTCCGGGCGTCGATGTCCAGGCCGACAACCGATGTGGCAGTGCGTATTTCGATGTCCCGGTCGGCGTACCACGATTGCGGATGCTGGGTGATGTCATCGAACTCGCTCTTCCCCTGCAGGAAGTCCTTGCTCAGGGGCGGACGAAAGTAGGGGGCGTCGGCGTCGGTCGTGACCATCAGAACATGCGCGCTGCCACCGTTGTCCCGGTAGGAATCCGCCGCGGCCACCGCCCCCGGGCCGCTACCGATGATCAGTACGTCCTTGCTGTCCATATGTGGTCGCGTACCCGGATTCGAGATCTGCGAACCATAAAGGACCCGATCTGTCCGCAATAGCTGGGAAGCTGATTTCAGCCCACAGATAGCCCGCAACCAGGAGGAACCGCCATGAACTGGACACTCGAACTCGTCATCCTGCCGGTCACCGACGTCGATCGCGCCAGGGACTTCTACAAGAAGATCGGCTTCAACGTCGACCACGACCAGACCGTGTCAGACGACATCCGTTTTGTGCAGATGACCCCACCCGGCTCGGCCTGCTCCATCGCCTTCGGCAAGGGGGTCACCGACGCCGAGCCCGGCTCGGTGCGAGGCCTGCAGGTCTGTGTCTCCGACATCAACAAAGCTCGGGACCAACTGTTGTCCGTCGGCGTCGACCCCGGCGAAGTCGACATCCAGGCCTGGGGTCACTTCGTCTACTTCACCGACCCCGACGGCAACGCCTGGAATATCCAATACCTGCCCTACCGCGACAACTCGTGACCCCGTCCCCCACCCCCACCTCCAAATTCGCGGCCTCTGCTCACGCCACTTCTCCCGCTCGTACGCCTGCTCAGTCGTTTCACCGGGACGGAGGTAGCGGATGTACTTTGCGTAGCCGTCGAACTCGCCCGCCACCAGACCACCCCAGTCGAAATCGGTGCGGGCCACGAAGGTTCCATCTGGGGTCAGGAATCTGTGCTGCAGACGCGGAACCGGTATGTCGCCGAAGCTCAACATCAATGCGCGAGAGAGGGATTCACCAATGCTTTCGGACTTCCCGTCGGCCACCGCGAGTGCGGCGCGAGCAATCGAGACGCCGGTCCTCCCTGCGCTCCGTCGTAAAACGGTATCGAGCTCGGATCGCGACACCCCCGCGTACATCGCGCCATCGAGCACACACACCGCCTGAAAGAACGTCCCGCAGCGCGCGACATCGATTGCCGTCCTCGCCGGCGAGGTCACCAGGAACTCACCAACCGTGATCACCTCGTCGGGCTCCCATTTCGCCCCGTGCACGACACATGCCCGACCCTTCCGGTGTCCACCTCCGATTCGGTTTGCCGTGAAGTGGACCCGGGTTCGGTCACCATCGAGCGCCGGCAGTCCATGCAGGACTGCGGCAGACCAGTGACTGATCGCCTTGCCCGGCTCGCCGTTGTCGGCAGCGGCAAGCACCTGCCGCCGATAGATCTCCCTTTCGCGGGCAAACCGATCGAGCGCAGCCAGATCTGAGGTGAAGGTGTAGAAGCCGCAAATTCGCGCCACCTGCTTGCGTTCGCGCCTGTTGCAACCGGCGCGAACGCAGGTAAGTGGCGCGAATTTGCGGGTGGGGGCTCAACACAAAAAAGCGGGCGCCCCCTCGAAAGGGAGCGCCCGCTTTCGGTTGCGTTTACCTAGCGGTAGTCGCTGCTGAATCCGTAATCGTCCAGCGGGACAGCCGCACCCGACGGGGCACCGAAGGTGCCGTCCGGGCTGTAGTAGGTGTCGTCGTAAGACGGCACCGCGTACGCGGCTGCACGTGCTTCTTCGGTCGGCTGCACCTGGATGTTCCGGTACCGGTTGATACCGGTTCCGGCCGGGATGAGCTTACCGATGATCACGTTCTCCTTGAGGCCGACGAGCTTGTCGCTACGGCTGTTGATGGCCGCATCGGTGAGCACGCGAGTGGTCTCCTGGAACGACGCCGCCGACAACCAGGACTCGGTTGCGAGCGATGCCTTGGTGATACCCATGAGCACCGGACGTCCGGCAGCGGGCTCGCCACCCTCGGCCACGACGCGACGGTTGGCCGCCTCGAACTCGGCGCGCTCGGTGAGCGAACCGGGCAGGAACTCGGTGGCACCGGAATCGATGATCGTCACGCGACGCAGCATCTGACGAACAATCGTCTCGATGTGCTTGTCGTGGATCGACACACCCTGGCTCCGGTAGACCTCCTGGACCTCGTTGACCAGGTGAACCTGCACCTGACGGGGACCCATGACACGCAGCACCTCGTGCGGATCGGCAGCACCTTCCATGAGCTGCTGGCCGACCTCGACATGATCGCCGTCAGCGAGCAGACGCTCACTGCCGTCCTCATGCTTGAACACGCGCAGACGCTGACGCTTCGAGATCTTGTCGTAGATGACCTCTTCCGAGCCGTCGTCCGGGATGATCGTCATCTTGTAGAAGCGATCATCGTCTTCCAGGCGAATGCGTCCGGAAACCTCGGCGATCGGGGCCTTGCCCTTGGGGACACGGGCCTCGAACAGCTCCTGAACACGCGGCAGACCACCGGTGATGTCGTCGCCGACACCACCCTGGTGGAACGTACGCATGGTCAGCTGGGTACCGGGCTCACCGATCGACTGGGCCGCGACGATACCGACGGCCTCACCGATGTCGACGAGCTTGCCGGTGGCCATCGACCGTCCGTAACACGTGGCGCAGACACCGGTGCCGGTGCCACAGGTCAGGACCGAACGGACCTTCACCTGCGAGATGCCGGCCTCGAGCAGAGCCTCGATCGCGGGATCACCGAGATCAAATCCACGGTTGATGATGAGCTTGCCGTTGGCGTCGATCGCGTCGGTGGCCAAAGTCCTTGCGAACGTTGACGTCTCGACGTGGGCGTCGCGGATCAGCGTGCCATCGGCCTGCTTCTCCGCGATGATCGTGTTGATGCCACGCTCGGTGCCACAGTCGGTCTCACGCACGATGACGTCCTGCGAAACGTCCACCAGACGACGGGTTAGGTAACCCGAGTCGGCGGTACGAAGCGCGGTGTCGGCCAGGCCCTTACGGGCACCGTGCGTGTTGATGAAGTACTCGGCGACGGTCAGACCCTCACGGAACGAGGACTTGATCGGACGCGGGATGAACTCACCCTTCGGGTTCGTCACCAGACCCTTCATGCCCGCAAGCGAGCGAATCTGGGTCATGTTGCCCGCGGCACCGGACTGCACGATCATCGGGATCGGGTTGTCGTCGGGGTAGTGACGCTCCATATCGGCGCCAACCTCTTCGGTTGCCTGCTTCCAGATCTCCACCAGAGCGTCACGACGCTCGGCACCGGTCAGGGCACCACGCTGGAACTTACGCTCCAGACCATCGGCCCGGTCCTCGTACCTTTCGAGGATCTCGCCCTTGTTCGGCGACACGAGCACGTCGGACATCGCGATGGTGACACCCGAACGGGTGGCCCAGTGGAAGCCGGCGTCCTTCAGCTTGTCGACGGTCTGCGCGACAACGATCATCGGGTAGCGCTCGGCCATGTCGTTGATGATCGTGGCCTGACGCTTCTTCGGCATCTGCTCGTTGACGAACGGGTAATCGTTCGGCAGCAATTCGTTGAACAGCACGCGACCCAAAGTGGTCTCGATGATCCACGGGGTGCCGAACTTCCAGCCCTCCGGGAACTGCTCCCGCTCGATCGCCCGGGTCGGACGCTGGTGCGTCAGCCGGACCTTGATCGGAGCCTGCACGCTGAGCACGCCACGGTCGACAGCCATCTGAGCCTCGGACGGGGTCGAGTAGACCCCGCGCTCGACATCGTCGCCGGTCGATGCGCTGTACGCGCCGACTGCCTCGGGCTTCAGCGTGGTCAGGTGGAACAGACCGGTCACCATGTCAAGACGCGGCATGGCCAACGGACGGCCCGACGCAGGCGACAGGATGTTGTTCGACGACAGCATCAGGATGCGGGCCTCGGCCTGCGCCTCGGCGGACAGCGGCAGGTGAACTGCCATCTGGTCACCGTCGAAGTCGGCGTTGAAGGCCTCACACACGAGCGGGTGCAGCTGGATGGCCTTGCCCTCGACCAGCTGGGGCTCGAATGCCTGGATGCCCAGACGGTGCAGCGTCGGCGCACGGTTCAGCAGAACCGGGTGCTCGGCGATGACCTCTTCGAGGACGTCCCACACGGCCGGGCGCTGACGCTCGACCATCCGCTTGGCGGACTTGATGTTCTGAGCCTGGTTCAGGTCGACGAGACGCTTCATCACGAACGGCTTGAACAGCTCGAGTGCCATCAGCTTGGGCAGACCACACTGATGCAGCTTGAGCTGCGGGCCGACGACGATGACCGAACGGCCCGAGTAGTCGACGCGCTTGCCGAGCAGGTTCTGACGGAAACGACCCTGCTTGCCCTTGAGCAGATCGCTCAACGACTTCAGCGGGCGGTTACCCGGTCCGGTGACCGGACGGCCACGACGACCGTTGTCGAACAGTGCGTCGACGGACTCCTGCAGCATCCGCTTCTCATTGTTGACGATGATCTCGGGAGCACCGAGATCGATCAGTCGCTTGAGGCGGTTGTTGCGGTTGATCACGCGGCGGTACAGGTCGTTCAGGTCGGAGGTCGCGAAGCGGCCACCATCGAGCTGGACCATCGGACGCAGCTCCGGCGGGATCACCGGCACGGCGTCGAGAACCATACCCAGCGGCGAGTTGCCCGACCGGTGGAACGCTGCCACGACCTTGAGCCGCTTCAGTGCGCGGAGCTTCTTCTGCCCCTTGCCGTTGCGGATCGTGTCGCGCAGGATCTCGACCTCGGCGGCGATGTCGAAGTCCTCGAGCAGACGCTTGATGGCCTCGGCACCCATGGCTCCGGTGAAGTACTCGCCGTAGCGGTCCTGGATCTCGCGGTACAGCTTCTCGTCGATGATCATCTGCTTGGGAGCAAGTTTGACGAACTTGTCCCAGATCTCGTCGAGATCGTCGAGGGCGCGCTGCGCGGTGTCACGGATACGGCGCATCTCGCGCTCGCCGGCATCCTTCACCTTGCGGCGGGCATCGGCCTTGGCGCCTTCGCGCTCCAGCTCTGCCAGGTCCTCTTCGAGCTTCTTGGCGCGCTCTTCGAGGTCGGAATCCCGAGTGTCTGCGACACCCTTCTTCTCGACCTCCATCTCGGCCTCGAGCGTGGACTTCTCGTTGTGGCGCAGTTCGTCGTCCACAGCGGTGATCACATAGGCGGCGAAGTAGATGATCTTCTCGAGATCCTTCGGCGCCAGGTCGAGCAGGTAACCCAACCGGCTCGGCACACCCTTGAAGTACCAGATGTGGGTGACCGGTGCGGCCAGCTCGATATGACCCATCCGCTCACGACGCACCTTGGCGCGAGTGACCTCGACGCCGCAACGCTCACAGATGATGCCCTTGAAGCGGACACGCTTGTACTTGCCGCAGTAGCACTCCCAGTCCCGGGTGGGACCGAAGATCTTCTCGCAGAACAAGCCATCCTTCTCGGGCTTGAGCGTGCGGTAGTTGATCGTCTCCGGCTTCTTCACCTCACCGAACGACCAGTTGTGGATGTCGTCGGCGGTGGCCAGGCCAATCTTCAGTTCATCGAAAAAGTTGACGTCGAGCACTATTTACCTTTCAGTAGCTCAGACAGAAAAAGCTGGGTGATCAGTTGGCCAGGTCATCGACGGTGGCGGCTTCGTTACGCGAGAGGTTGATACCCAGGTTGGCCGCAGCCCGCTCCAAGTCCTCGTCGTCGCCGTCACGCATCTCGATGGCGGCACCGTCGGAGCTGAGTACCTCGACGTTCAGGCACAGCGACTGAAGTTCCTTCAGCAGCACCTTGAACGACTCGGGGATACCCGGTTCCGGGATGTTCTCGCCCTTGACGATTGCCTCGTAGACCTTCACGCGGCCGACAACGTCGTCCGACTTGATGGTCAGAAGCTCCTGCAGCGTGTACGCCGCACCGTAGGCCTGCATGGCCCAGCACTCCATCTCACCGAAACGCTGACCACCGAACTGCGCTTTACCACCGAGTGGCTGCTGGGTGATCATCGAGTACGGCCCGGTCGAACGAGCGTGGATCTTGTCGTCGACCAAGTGATGCAGCTTGATGATGTACATGTAACCGACCGAGACCGGGTACGGGAACGGCTCGCCACTACGACCGTCGAACAGTGTGGCCTTGCCGTCAGCGTTGACCATCACCTCGCCGTCGCGGTTCGGAAGCGTCGAGGCCAGCAGGCCCGTCAGTTCCTCTTCGCGAGCGCCGTCGAACACCGGGGTGGCGGTGTTGGTTCCCGGCTCCACCGAGAGCATGTCCTCGGGCAGACGCGACGCCCACTCCGGCACACCCTCTGCGACGTTGATATTCCAGCCGGTCTTGGCGATCCACCCGAGGTGGGTCTCCAAGATCTGACCGATGTTCATACGACGCGGAACACCGTGGGTGTTCAGGATGATGTCGACCGGGGTGCCGTCAGGCAGGAAGGGCATGTCCTCGGCGGGCAGGATCTTGCCGATGACGCCCTTGTTGCCGTGGCGGCCGGCGAGCTTGTCGCCGTCCTGGATCTTGCGCTTCTGGGCCACGTACACCCGGACCAGCTCGTTGACACCGGGAGGCAGATCGTCGTCGTCATCACGCGAGAAGACGCGGATGCCGATGACCTTGCCGGTCTCACCGTGAGGAACCTTGAGCGAGGTGTCGCGAACTTCGCGAGCCTTCTCACCGAAGATGGCACGCAGCAGACGCTCTTCCGGGGTCAGCTCGGTCTCGCCCTTCGGCGTGACCTTTCCGACCAGGATGTCGCCGTCGCGGACCTCGGCACCGATGCGGATGATGCCGCGCTCGTCGAGATCGGCGAGCACCTCATCGGAGACGTTCGGGATGTCCCGGGTGATCTCCTCGGCACCGAGCTTGGTGTCGCGCGCGTCGATTTCGTGCTCTTCGATGTGAATCGAGGTGAGCACGTCCTCTTCGACGAGACGCTGGCTCAGGATGATCGCGTCCTCGTAGTTGTGACCTTCCCACGGCATGATCGCCACGAGGAGGTTCTTTCCGAGGGCCATCTCACCGTTCTCGGTGCAAGGACCGTCGGCGAGAACCTGTCCGACCTCGACCCGCTGACCCTCGTCCACGATCGGACGCTGGTTGGCACAAGTGCCCTGGTTCGAGCGTGCGAACTTGCGCATCTGGAAGGTGTCGCGAGTGCCGTCGTCTGCCATCACGGTGATGTAGTCGGCGGAAACCTCTTCGACCACACCGTTCTTCGGCGTCAGGATCACGTCACCGGCGTCGACAGCAGCACGGAGCTCCATGCCGGTACCGACCAACGGCGACTCGCTGCGAACCAGCGGCACCGCCTGACGCTGCATGTTGGCACCCATCAGTGCACGGTTGGCATCGTCGTGCTCGAGGAACGGGATCATGGCCGTGGCCACGGACACCATCTGACGCGGGCTGACGTCGAGGTACTCGACCTGGCTCGACGTCACGAACTCGACCTCGGCGCCCTTCTTACGGACGAGCACGCGCTCATCCGTGATGACACCGCTGGCATCGAAATTGGTGTTGGCCTGACCGATGAGGAAGCGATCTTCTTCATCGGCGGTCATGTACTGGATCTCATCGGTGACGACACCCTCGGTGACCTTGCGGTACGGGGTCTCGATGAAGCCGAACGGATTGACCCGTGCGTACACCGACAGCGAACCGATCAGGCCGATGTTCGGGCCTTCCGGGGTCTCGATCGGGCACATACGGCCGTAGTGCGACGGGTGGACGTCACGGACTTCGAGGCCGGCACGCTCACGGGACAGACCACCGGGGCCCAGCGCCGACAGGCGGCGCTTGTGGGTCAGACCCGACAGCGGGTTGTTCTGGTCCATGAACTGCGACAGCTGCGAGGTTCCGAAGAACTCCTTGATCGCGGCGACCACGGGACGGATGTTGATCAGGGTCTGCGGCGTGATGGCCTCGACGTCCTGGGTCGTCATACGCTCGCGAACGACACGCTCCATGCGGGACAGGCCCACGCGGATCTGGTTCTGGATGAGCTCGCCGACGGTACGCAGGCGACGGTTGCCGAAGTGGTCGATGTCGTCGACCTCGACCGGAACCTCGACGCCACCGGGCACGGTCATGGTGCTGGTGACGTTGGGGTCGGCCTCGTGCAGACGCACCAGGTACTCGACGGTGGCGACGATGTCTTCTTCGGTCAGCACCGGAGCGCCGGCCATCGGGTTCTCGACCAGACCGAGCTTCTTGTTGACCTTGTAACGGCCGACCTTGGCCAGGTCGTAACGCTTCTCCTTGAAGAACAGGTTCTCCAGCAGGGTCTGCGCCGACTCCTTGGTCGGGGGCTCGCCCGGACGCAGCTTGCGGTAGACCTCGAGCAGGGCCTCATCGGTGCCGGCGGTGTTGTCCTTCTCCAGCGTCGACATCATGATCTCGGAGAAGCCGAAGCGCTCCTCGATCTGCTCCTTGGTCCAACCGAGCGCCTTGAGCAGCACGGTGACCGACTGGCGGCGCTTGCGGTCGATACGAACGCCGACGGTGTCGCGCTTGTCGATGTCGAACTCGAGCCAGGCGCCACGACCCGGGATGACCTTGACGCTGTGCAGGGTCTTCTCGGTGGCCTTGTCGATGTTCGCATCGAAGTAGACACCGGGGCTACGGACCAGCTGGCTCACGACGACACGCTCGGTGCCGTTGATGATGAAGCTGCCCTTGTCGGTCATGATCGGGAAATCGCCCATGAACACGGTCTGGGACTTGATTTCGCCGGTGTTGTTGTTGATGAACTCGGCGGTGACGAACAGCGGAGCCGCGTAGGTCATGTCTTTGTCTTTGCACTCCGCGACAGAGGCCTTGACCTCATCGAACCGCGGGTCGGAGAAAGACAGCGACATGGAACCGGAGAAGTCCTCGATCGGGGACAGTTCGGCGAGGATGTCCTCCAGGCCGCCGGTAGGGTTTCCATCGCCGCGAGATGCAGCGCGCTCACGCCATTCCGCGGAACCGACGAGCCACTCAAAGGACTCGAGCTGCACATCAAGCAGTCCGGGTACTTCCAGTGGCTCGCTGATCTTTGCGAAAGAGGCGCGCCGAGGCGCACCTGGAATGGTTGAGGTGGACTGGCGGGTGACTGCCAAGATATGTCCTTCCAACACGAATAACTCGTTAGTGCCCTAGTGGTGTTTCGCTGCTGTACAACCTGGTCAACGGCGATCACCTGGAACACCACAAGCTCTGTGGTTGGAAGGTGAAATCGTGAGGTGGACAGGACGCAGCCAGCGCAACGTCCAACTGTACCAGAAAATGGGCGCACGTAAACAACCCCACGGAGTTACTGCGAACAGACTGCAACCAAGAAGGCCCCGCGTCAAGAGGAACGCGCGGTTTTTGAGGTTAAAAATCAGAGATGCGGCTGATCAACCACTGGCCATCGATCTTCTGTAGGCCGAGTTCGGTACGGGCCTGACCGGGTCCACCCATGACCGCCACACCCTGCTGGGTGCTGCTGATGATCATGGTGGTGATGACGGTCGCATTCGAGTCGTCCATGTGGCTGACCGCAACCATGTCGACCTGGCATTCTGCGCCCTGCCCGCTCTGCGCGGCCAGGTCCTTGGTGGTCGTCTGATATTCGTTGAACTGCGTCAACGCCTCACCGGTGAGACCGGTCTTGGCGTTGTTGGCCCAGTCGTCGAACTTCGTGGGATCCACCGACAGCACCGCACAGATCCGGTCGCCGGCCTGCGCCTTGAGCGCACTCGTATCCGACGCACTGGTGAATGCGAGGTTCGATCCGGATTCCGACACACCGGGCTTGAACGCCGCGATGATCGCGAACACCCCGACCACCAGCGCGATACCGGCAACAACCGCGACCTTGCGCCAGCTCAGGAATCCCGACTCGGGAGTCGGGGCCGAGGGGGCTCGCGGACCGGCCTTCGACGAGGCGTTCGCAGGCGAGGACGCCTTCGTGAGAGAGACGGATTTGTCGTCGACGGCGTCCGTGGCTCGATCGGGCGCAGTGCCGGATGACGGCCCGCTACCGGCGACCCGCACCTTGCCGCGTGGCGCATTCGAACCCGGACGGGCCGGCTTACGTGGACCTGACATCAGTTACCCCCTGTGGTCGGGGCGGTGGTGGTGCCTGCCGGATCCTGCAGTCCGATCGCGTCGATCGATTGGATGTCCGAGGCCTTCCACCCACCGTCGACGTCGACCACATCAACCGAGAAACCCATGTTGGACGTGGCCGGCTGCGCGCCCGGGACGGCGCTGGTGACGTCCACGTACACGAGCACCTTGGCGGTCTTGTCCTCTTTGTTGAACTCGACCACGCCGCTGCGCTTGATCACGGACGTCAGTGTCGCGGTGTTGTCGCCGTTCTCGTCGACCTGCTTGGTGAGCGTCTCGAAGTCTTCCGCGGTGATCTGCGTGCGGGCCTTGCCCGTCAACGACGAGTCCACCTGCTCGCGAAATGCCGACAGATTCTTCGGGTCGATGTTGGTGACGTTGAGGATGACCTGCTCGGCGCCGTCCTGTGCGTCGTCCCGGACCTCCTGGGTGTTCTGCACACCGAAAAAGGCGGAGTCGATCCACCGGTAACCGAACCAGCCCGCGCACACCACCGCGGCCACGAGAGCGACCGCCGCGAGGGCAGCACACACTCGCAGCCACAGTTGCTGCGAACCGAGATGTCGCTTGCCGCCGGGCTCAGAAGTAGAAGTCGTAGTCATCGCCCGCCAAAGGTACACGGTGCCAACGGGTCGAGCTCCGCCTCCGGCTTCGTCTCCGACATATGGTCGAGCTCCGCCTGCGGCTTCGTCTCCGCCACAATCACTTCTCCCGCACGCCCAACAGCGCAGCCATCTGTCGCGCAATGGGATTCAGATTGAGGGTGTCGGGCATCTTCTTCGGGTTGTTGTCCCACGGCTGAGGCGTGTTCGGGTCAGCGAACTGCGCCCGGTCCGCACTTCGTACTCCAGTCGGATTTCCCTGTGCCACATCACAATTGGCCTCGGTGTTGAACGGGAAGTCGTCGTAGTTGGGGTCGAAGTCCGGGTTCTTGGCCTTCTCCGCCGCGATGATCGCCTCGGTGCTCTCGTAACCGACCGTGCAGGCGGGCGGATTGTTGACCTCGAGCACGATTCCGAAGTGGATGGTGCCATCACCGGGGGTCGGGCCGTAGCTACCGCTCGACAGTGCCGAGAGCAACGCCAGCGCCGGGCTGATGCCATAGAACGTCGGGGCGATCGTGTTGACCGTCTCGGCGAGATTGCGGACCACCGTGGTGATGTCACCGCCGCTGTCCTGCAACAGTTGTGAGATCTGGGTGGCGCTTGCGGTACCGGTCGTCAGCAGTCGCCGGATGGCCGGATCAGAGGCCTGCAGCGTCTGCGTCACCAGTTCCAGATTGCGTGACCACGCCAGGATCTCGTCCGATTGATCGGCCTGGGTTCCGAGCACGGTGTCACTGTTCTGGATCAGCGAAATCGTCTGCGGCAGATTGTCCAGACCCGCCTTGGACAGGTTCGACAGCGAATCGACCAGCGACTCCAAATTGTCGGCATTGCCATTGAATGCCTTGCCCAATTCCGTCACCACGGTCCGCAGATCGTCCACCGGGATCGAGCCGGTGAAGTCGACTGCGGACTTCAGCACATCCTGCAGCGGCGGCGGGATCTGCGTGTCGGTGATGACCGACCCCTCTTTGAGATACGGCCCAGAGTTGTTCTTGGGCCGCAGATCCACGTACTGCTCACCGATCGCCGATCGGTTCGCGACGACTGCCATCGCCGAGTCCGGGATCTTCGGGCCACCGGAATCGAGGACCAGTTCGACCTGGACACCGTCGGGTTGCAGCGTCAACGGACCGACGCGGCCGACCGGCACACCGCGGTAGGTCACCTCACCGTTGGTGAAGATGCCGCCGGAATCGGCGAACTCGGCCTTGACCGTGTACGAACCGATGCCCACCAGCCGGTCCAGCCGGGCATACGTGGCACCGACATAGACCAGCGCGATCAGACCGACGACCACAAAGACGATGAGCTGCCATTTCGCGATCTTGGAGATCATGACCCACCACCTTCGGACGGTCCGGTATTGGCATTGGTCAACAGATTCAACGGCCCCTCGATGAAGCTCTGACTGCCCCGTTCTTCCGGCATCAGCGCGTACTGTCCGCCCGAGGGCGGAGTGTTCGGGCCCGGTTGCGCGTTGGGCAACGGCAGCAACGTGATGGTCGGCCACCCCAGACGCGGTCCGTTGCCGTTGTAGTAGGGATTCTTCGGATCGATCTTGGGTGTCGGCCCGGTCCGCGGCGGGCTGTACACCGGATCACCCTGCCCGACACCAAGTGCCTCGAGCTGATTGAGCAGCCGTAGATCGAGGTTGGCGAACAGGTTGGTCGAATCACCGATCACGCCAGGCAACAGGTTGTCCGGGAAGGGGTAGGTGAACAACAGGGGCGCCGCGGTGACGATGTCCGGAGCAGCCCCCGCGAGGGACTGCAGCACCGGTCGCAATGCCTTGAGATCGGTGATGATCTCGTCGCGGGCAGTCCCGAGGACCGCAACGCCGGCGTCGCCGAGGCTGTCGAGTTGCTGGAGCATCGTCACGAACTGCGGCCGCTGCTCCTCGAGAACCTTTACGCCCTTCGGCAATTCATCGAGCACCCGATTGATCTGGTCGGTCTGGGCGCGGGCCCGGGTCGACAAGGCGTCGAGTCCGTCGAGCGCGGTGACGATGTTGTTCTTCTGCTCGTCGAGCCCGTTGATCAGGCGTGCGGTCTCGTCCAGCAGACCCTTGACCTCGGTCTGACGACCCTCTAGCGCCGTGTTCAGCTCGTCGACGATCGGTTTGATCTGTGCCACACCGCCTCCGTTGAGCAGCAGCGACAACGCACCCAGGACCTGTTCGATGTCCGTTGCGGTGCGGGTGCGGCAGTCGGCGTCGCCGACACCGGGACATCCGATGACCTCGGCCGGATTCTGCCGGGGCAGATCTGCGTTCTCTTGCGGATCTTCCAGCGCCACGTACTTCTCACCGAGGAGGTTCGTCTGCTGGATCTCGGCGCGCGCCTGGTCGGAGAGGTCGACGCGATTCTGCACCTCGATGGTGATCTCGGCCGTCCACTTGTCGGGCGCGACCTTGATCTCCTGGACCCGGCCCACCTCGACGCCGTTGAACTTCACCGTCGACTGCGGCACCAGATCGAGCACATCGATGAACTGGAGCTTGTACGTCCGCGGGTTGTCCCCCAGCGGCGCACCGCCGGGTAGCGGGACCGACTGGAGGCCCTGACTACCGCAACCACCCACCGCGATCACCGCAGCGCCGATCAGCGCTGCAGCGCCCGCCTTGAACCACCGGTTCATCAGTTGCCACCCAATCCCGGTGCCGGAGTACCGGGCACCGTTCCTGGGACGGGACCGCGATTCTGGTTGTTCTCGTTGCTCATGATGCCGAACGGCAGGTTCAGCGTCGGCGTCGTGATGCCGTCGTTGATCTGCTCGGCAACGTCCTTGCACTGGTCGATGATCGGCCGCAGGGTTGAGCTGAACTGTTCGAACGCCGGGTCACCGGGCTTGAGCTTGCCCAGATCGAGCAGGCCACACTGTGCGCCGAGCAGGTTCTGCAACTCGGGCAACGTCAAATGCAGGTCGAGTGTCCCCGACTCCGCGTTGTAGGCGTTGACCAGGTTCGACAGGGTCACCGGGAGCACTTCCAGGATTTCCTTCTGGTATTCCTTTGTGTCCACCAACATCTGGGTGGTCGGGATCAGGCCTTCGACCGCGTCGCCGAGCGCCTCACGGTTGTCCTGAACGAATCCCGCGACATCACCGAGTGCCACCGACAACTTGTCCAGAGCGGTACCGAGCTGTTCGCGTTCACCGGCCAGGAAGGTGTTGAACGAGGCCATCTGCGTGTTGAATCGGCGCACCTGCTGATCGTTTTCGGCCAGCATTCCGACAAAGCTGTCGAGGTTCTTGATCGTGTCGACGATGTTGCCGCGCGACTCACTGAGGGTGTCCGCAGCTTTCGACAGTCCGCGGATGGTCTCCCCCAGCGCCTCACCGTTGTCGCCCAGGTTCTCGGCGCCGGTGGCCACCAGTTCCGAGACCGCACCGTCCTTGTTGGCGCCTTCGGGCCCGAGCGCCGTAGACAGCTTCTCGACGCTGGCATAGAGCTCGTCGACCTCCACCGGGACCATCGTCTTCTCGATGGGAAGGGTGAAGCTCTGCGGGGCCTTTGGCCCTTCGATGTAGACCGGGGTGAGCTGAACGTATCGGTCGGCGACCACGGACGGCGTGATCTGCGCGGCACCGACATCGGCCGGCAGGTTCACACTGCCGTCGACGCGCATCTTCACGCGGACCTGGTCACCCTGCGGGGTCACCTCGGTCACCCGCCCCACTGCAACACCGAGCACCCGGACATCGCTGCCCTCATAGATGCCGACACTGCTCCGGAAATCCGCGGTCACCGTGGTGCTGGTGACGCGCTTGAAAACCCACCACATCGAGCCGGCGATCAGCAGCGCCAGGATCAGCCCGATGACGATGAACACGATGTGTTTGGGAGTGAACCAGCGCCCGGGTCCCCGGGTGCCCTGGAGGTCGCGTGCCGTGGTCATCATCCGCCTGCCTCCGTTCCGCCGCTGTTGAGTGTTGTCTTGTTCTTGACGGGAGGCCGTGTGGTGTTCTGCTGCGGCAATGCCGGCGGCAGGATGTTGGTGACCACGGACTCGAACCAGCGACCG
This sequence comes from Williamsia sp. Y853, assembly GCF_056786495.1. NCBI lineage: Bacteria > Bacillati > Actinomycetota > Actinomycetes > Mycobacteriales > Nocardiaceae > Williamsia > Williamsia sp. Y853. The sequence continues at coordinate 1,769,127 of NZ_JBXCJC010000001.1, read as the reverse complement.
TTACCGAGCACGTTGGTGTAGAGCCGGTAGAACGGTGCCATGTAGGTCAGCGACTGCCGCAGATTCTCGTTCTGATCCTGAAGGATCACAATCACCTGCTTGAGGGTTTCGAGCGTTGGACCGATCTGTTCCTGGTTGTCTTTGACGATGCCCGACAACGCATCCGACAACGTGATCGTGCTGGACAACAGGGTCGAGATCGACTGCTGACGATTGTTGAGTTCGGTCAGCAACTCCCCTGCCCCGGAGATCAGCCGTTCGAACTCGTTGTTCCGGTCGGCCAGGAGCTTGGAGGTGTCCTTGGTGGCCGCCAGCAGCTCCTGCACCTTCTGATCGCGGCTGGCGATGGTCTCCGAGAGCCGGGTCAGACCGTCGAGCGACGACCGCAGGTCGGCAGGTGTTCCCGAGAACGCATCCGAGAGCGTGCGCATACTCGTCGCAAGCTGGTCGGTGTCGAGTTCGTCGACCTGTTCGGCTGCGTCAGAGAACGCCTCGATCACGTCGTAGGGCGACGTGGTCCGGCTCAGCGGGATGACCTCGTCGGGGTCGGCGATCTTGCTGCCCTGCGGATCGAGCGCGATGTACTTCTGCCCCAGAACGGTTTTGATCTGGATGGACGCCTTGGTCTGGTTGCCGATCCAGGCGTTGTTCACGCGCATCTCGACCCGGACCTTGTCGCCGTCGAGGTCGACCGCGCGCACATCGCCCACCTTGACGCCTGCGACGCGTACCTCGGCGCCGGGTTTGAGCCCGGCCGCCTCGGAGAAGTTCGCGGCGTAGGTGACACCCGCCCCGAGCAGCGGCAGTGAGTTGAGGAAGAAGGCGGACATCGACACCATCAGCAGGATCAGGATGCCGAGGAACCCCACGGTCACCGGGCTTCTGCCCTCACCTGGTCGTCGATCACTCATAGCGTCACCCCCCTACCGTGCGTCTGTCTGCGCGTTGTCATGTTCCTGTTTGTCGACATCACGGCGGGTCCTCGTTCGCCCAGCAGCGGGTCGCAGCGCTGGTGTAGAGGACATGGTTGATGTCCGGCAGCGGGACCAGTGGCTGTGTCAGCAGCACACTCGAACCGTTTCCGGCGGTCACGTCCAAACCACAGAGATAGAACTGGAACCACGAGCCGAACGTGGCTGCCCGGCCGATCTTCTGGAGCTTGACGGGCAGCGTGGTCAGCGTCTGTTTGATCGAGTCCTGCTGTTCCACGATCGTGGTTCCGAGGTCATTGAGGGCTGCGATCGAACCCTGGATGGACGGCCGGGTGGGCTGCAGGATCGAGGCCGTCACCGCGGTCAGGTTGGACAACGACGTGATCGCCGACCCGACTGAGTCCTTCTGCGCGGCAAGACCGGTCACGAACTTCTCGGTGTTGGTCAGCAACGCCGTGAACTGATCGTCATGCGCGTTCAGGTTGCCGAGCACCGCATTGAGGTTGTCGATCAGGCTGCCGATCACCGCGTCTCTGTCGGCGATCGTGTTGGTCAGGCTGGCGGTGTCGCGGACCAGTTCCGAAATCGTGCCGCTCTCCCCTTGGAAGACCTGGATGATCGATGCCGACAGCTTGTTCACGTCGTCGGCCGTCAGTTGCTGGAACAGCGGCTTGAATCCGTTGAACAGCTCGGTGAGGTTGATCGCCTCGACCGTGTTGGGCAGTCCGATGGTGGATCCACCGCCGATGGTCTGGGTCTGATCGCCCGGCCCCTTCTCGAGGGCCAGGTAGCGCTGGCCGGTGAGGTTTCGGAGCTTGATAACCACCCTGACCCCGGCCGGGAGCCGGTCGCGGTCGACCGAGAAGCTGACCTTGGCCTGGGTGCGATCGTGGATCTCGACGCCGCTGACCTGGCCGACGCGAACGCCCGCGATCCGGACGTCATCACCCGGTGCGACCTGGGTCGCGTCTTCGAAGATCGCCTTGAAATCGGTGCCGCCTCCGCTGCCACCGTTGGCAACGGCGAACGCGAGCACCGACGTCGCGAACACGGTGACCACCGCGAACACGATCAATTTGATGAGTGGAGCAACCAAGCCCTTCATTTGATGGTCACCTGGGCTCCCTGCACGGTGGGCGCGGCGAGCAGCGTGATCCAGCCCGGGACCTCGGAGGGATCCTTACCGGCCGAGGCCGCCACGATGGCCTGCATCTGGAGCTTGTTCCTCGGATCGTTGTAGTTCGTGACCGACTTCTGCTCCGATGCCGAGCCCTCGGGCATCGTCGAGTACTGCGCTGCCGGCATCTGGGGAACGTTGCGCGGACCGGCATTGCGGGACGGCGGCTGATAGGAGCCGTCGTTCACCGAACCACCCGGGTACTGCGGGAACGGTCTGCCGTTGGTCGCCGGTGCGTAGCAGATCGGTCCACGTTCATCGAACAGGCGCGGTTCGTCCTGGTTGGGCAGGTACCGACCCCGCGGGTTCACGAACTGCAGGTTCACCCGGACACCGGGGTTTTCGGTGCCCAGCCCGGTGATGACATCGGCCTCCGGCACGAGTCCGGCGAAGTTCTCGAACGTGCATCCGAACGCAGGCGACTGCTTGGCCAGCGCTGTGAGCAGCGGTTCGGACTCGATGGCCAGATCGACCAGATCCTGCCGGTTGGTGACCAGGAAGTTGGTGCCGTCGATGGCGACCTGGGTGACCGCGGCGATGGTGGTCCGCAGATCACCTTGCTTCTCGTACAGCGTGTTGGTTGTCGTGCGCAGGTTGTCCAACGAATCCACCAGGTCGGGCAAAGCCTCGGAGTAGGTCTGGGAGAAACTCGCCAGTCCCCGCAGAGTGCCCTGCAGTTCGGGCATGTTGTCGTTGATCTCGGAGAAGATCGTGTTGAGCTCGGACAGGCTCGTCCCCAACTTCTCGCCGTTGCCTGCCAAGGCCTTCGACAACGCCGACAACGTCACGTTCAGATCGGCAGGCGGGATCGCGTCGAGGACCGGCAACAGCTCATCGAACAGTTGCTGGAGTTCCACGGCGTTACCCGATTGGTCCTGTTCGATGGTCGACCCGCTGGACAGATGATCGGCCGACGAGCCCTCCTGGCCATCGGGGATCTGCAACGCCACATAGCGCTCACCGAAAAGGGTCTTGGGCAGGATGCGCGCGGTGGTGTCGGTCGGCAGCAACTCGACCTTGTCGGGCTGCAGCGCGAGGGTGACGATGACCGAGCCGTCTTCGATGTCCGGTGCGACGTTGCTGACCTCACCGATGATGAGCCCGCGGACCTTCACATCGGCGTTGGTCGGCAGTGCATTGCCCGCCGACGAGGTCAGGAGCTTCACATCCACCGTGCTGGTGAACGACTTGTTGTACTGCATGATCGTCAGCGTCAAGAACAATGCGACAACGAGGAAGAACACCAGGCCCAAGGCCCGGCGGCGTAGTGCCTGCATCGGGTTAGCCCCCCACTCGTACGGACGTGGTGGTGCCCCAGATGGCCAGGCCCAAGAAGAAGTCGAGGATCGCGATGATCACCAGAGCTGCGCGCACGGCGTGCCCGACCGCCACACCGACACCGGCAGGACCGCCGGTGGCGTAGTAGCCGTAGTAGCAGTGGACGAGGATGATCACGAAGGCAAAAACCAGCACCTTGCCGAACGACCAGAGCACATCTTCCGGGGGCAGGAACAGGTTGAAGTAGTGGTCGTAGGAACCGGACGACTGGCCGGTGAACTGCGTGGCTATCAGTCTCGACGCGAAGTAGGCCGACAGCAGTCCGAGCACGTACAGCGGGATGACGGCAACAAAGCCGGCCAGCACGCGGGTGGTCACGAGGAATGGGATCGACGGCACGGCCATCGTCTCGAGTGCGTCGATTTCTTCCGAGATCCGCATGGCGCCGAGCTGCGCGGTGAAACCACAACCCACGGTCGCCGACAACGCGAGGCCGGCGACGAGTGGTGCGACCTCACGGGTGTTGGCATACGCGGCGAGGAATCCGGTCAGGGCCTGCGAACCGAGCTGGTCGAGCGCGTTGGCGCCCTGCAGCCCGACGACGACACCGGTGAAGCCGGACATCAGGATCATCACGCCGATGGTGCCGCCGATGACGGCGAGTCCACCCGATCCGAATGCGACCTCGGCGAGCAGCCGCAGCAGCTCTTTGGGATAGCGGCGGATGGTGCGCGGCGACCACCCGATGGCGCGTCCGTAGAACGACATCTGGTCGCCTGCGCCGTCGAGGACCCGCAACGGAATGCGCGCGATCTTGCCTGCGCGGTAGCCGAGCTCTCCTCTGCCTTTCGCGATCGTCACCTGTTCTCCTATGAACCCTTGGCCGGAACGATCTGCAGGTAGACCGCAGTGATGATCAGGTTTGCGAAGAACAACAGCAGGAAGGTGATGACAACACCCTGGTTGACCGCATCACCGACACCCTTGGGACCACCCTTGGGATTGAGTCCCTTGTACGCCGCGACCACTCCGGCGATCACACCGAACACCGCGGCCTTGATCTCGGCCACGTATATGTCCGGCAATTGCGCAAGCGCGCTGAATGATGCCAGATAAGCACCCGGTGTTCCGTCTTGCACGATGACGTTGAAGAAATAGCCTCCGCCGATACCGACAACAGAGACCAGGCCACACAGCAGTACGGCCACCAGGATCATGGCCAGCACACGCGGGACGACAAGACGCTGAACCGGGTTGATACCCAACACCTTCATCGCGTCGATCTCTTCACGAATCGTCCGGGAGCCGAGATCGGCGGTGACCGCCGATCCGGCGGCACCTGCCACCAGCAGCGACGTCACCAGGGGTGCGCCCTGCTGGATCACCACCAGCACGCTGGCCGCACCGGTGAACGATTCGGCGCCGAGCTGCCGGATCAGCGATCCGGTCTGCAGTGACACGATCGCGCCGAACGGGATGGCGACAAGTGCGGTCGGCAGGATGGTCACACTTGCGATGAACCAGGCCTGCTGGATGAACTCGCGCCATTGAAAAGGACGCACAAACGTTTGGCGTGCGACATCGACGAACAGCTGAACAATATTGCCGGTTTGAGCGAGCGCGCCCGTACCGGCTTTTGCAACCCGATCGACACCACGCGTGGTGGCACTTGTCATCTACAGAGCCTTGTCCCCGGGCCGGTACGGGGGGAACTGCTCGGTCTGAGCATCAGAATCGACGTAGGGGGGTTGCGTCTGCGCATAACCCTGGGTCTGGTCATACGCTCCGGCCCCGGCCGGAGCCATCCGATGCGCGGCCTGCCGCTGATTCTCTTGCGCAGCGTCTTCCTGCACGAAGCTCTCCTCGATCGCCTTCTGCGCGGCCGGTGGCAGCGTATGCAAGATCTCACGGACTCGGGCCTGACGACGTCCGACAGCCTTACGCTCGGGCAATCCCGGGGTGGCCTGTAGCTGCGGGACGATACCGCGGACATCCTCGGCGGTACCACCGTCGGAGTGGCCGGCATCGACCATCTCCTGCTCGCGCTTCTGCTGCGCGTCGTCCTTTTCCTCGGACATACCGATGGGTCCGATGCGACGGCCGTTGAGGAACTGATCGACCACCGGCTCGTCCGATGTCAGCAGCACCTCACGCGGACCGAACATCACCAGTTCCTTGCGGAAGAGCATGCCGATGTTGTCGGGCACGGTCCTGGCGACCTGGATGTTGTGGGTCACGATCAAAATCGTGGCGTCGATCTGGGCATTGATGTCGATCAGCAGCTGCGACAGGTAGGCGGTGCGGACAGGGTCCAGACCCGAGTCGGGCTCGTCGCACAGGATGATCTGGGGATCGAGGACCAGGGCGCGGGCCAGACCGGCGCGCTTGCGCATACCACCGGAGATCTCACCGGGCAGCTTGTGCTCGGCACCGGTCAGACCGACCAGCTCGATCTTGTCCATCACGATCTGACGGATCTCGTCTTCCTTCTTCTTCGTGTGTTCACGAAGCGGGAACGCGATGTTGTCGAACAGGCTCATCGACCCGAACAACGCACCGTCCTGGAAGAGGACACCGAACAGTTTGCGGATCTCATAGAGCTCACGCGAGGAACACTTCGTGATGTCGGTGCCATCGACGATCACCGACCCCTGCTCGGGATGCAGCAACCCGATCAGCGACTTGAGGAACACCGACTTACCCGTACCGGACGGGCCCAACAGAACACTCACCTCGCCCTGCGGCAAGGTCAGCGAGACATCACGCCAAATATTCTGCGACCCGAACGACTTCGTGAGCCCCTCGACACTGACCTCAACACCCACTGAAATGCCCTCCAAATGAAGTCCGCCCCCGTCGCGGAACCTGTGGTTCGGCTCACTCTAACCCACAGGACGTGATGAATAAACGCGCTGTCGACGGATTCACAGACTCGGTCATACCGGAGTCCCGACATGGGTGACACCGTTCGGTCGCGGTTGCCGCAGGTAGAGGAAAAATCCGGTTACCGGCGAGTAACTTCCGTCACCGTCCGACGACGTAGAAAATTGCTCTGACGAAAAACAAAACGACCCGCAGCCGAGGCTGCGGGTCGTTGTGCGTTCTGGGTGGATCCGGCGAACCAGATCCTCGTCAGATCAGAATTACTTGACGGACACCTTGGCGCCGGCTTCTTCGAGCTTGGCCTTGGCTGCCGCGGCGGAATCCTTGTCGACCTTCTCGAGCAGTGCCTTGGGGGCAGACTCGACGAGATCCTTGGCTTCCTTCAGGCCCAGTCCGGAGACGAGCTCGCGGACGACCTTGATGACCTGGATCTTCTTGTCGCCGGCCGACTCGAGCACGACGTCGAACTCGTCCTGCTCAGCAGCGGCTTCAGCGGCGGCCGGAGCGGCAGCAGCAGCGGCGACCGGAGCAGCCGCGGTGACCTCGAAGACATCTTCGAACTTCTTCACGAACTCGCTGAGTTCCAGCAGGGTCAGTTCTTTGAACTGCTCGATGAGCTCGTCAGATGAGAGTTTCGCCATGGTGGCAATCCTTTCTGTCTTTCCCATGGGCGCATGGTGACGCGCCCCGGGAATGTTGGTGGGGTTTTATTCGGCCGCTTCTGCGGGTGCGACCGCGGCTTCTTCGCTGCTGGAAGCAGCTTTCTTTTCCTGCAGTGCGGCCGCAAGACGTGCGACCTGGGATGCGGGCTGACTGAACAGACCCGCAGCCTTTGCCAAGTTGCCCTTCATGGCACCGGCGAGCTGTGCAAGGAGTACCTCGCGGGTTTCGAGGTCGGCGATCTTGTTGACCTCATCCACGGACAGCGCGCGGCCATCCATGAATCCACCCTTGATGACGAGAGCCTTGTTGTCCTTGGCGAAGTTCTTGATCGCCTTGGCCGCCACAACCGGTTCACCCTCGATGAAGGCGATAGCGGTGGGGCCAGTGAACAGCTCGTCCAGACCGGTCACGCCCGCATCAGCTGCGGCACGCTTGACCAGGGTGTTCTTGGCGACGGAGTAGACGGCGCCTTCGCCGAGTGAACGACGCAGCTCAGAGATCTGCTTGACCGACAGGCCACGGTATTCCGTGACAACTGCTGCGGTGGCTCCCTTGAACTGCTCGGTGATCTCCGCAACCGCGGAAACCTTTTCGGTGTTTGCCATACTTCGCCTCCTCTCATGACGTGTCGGTTGGCACGTTGGAGCGCGACGCATCGGACGGGCCAAGTGCCCCACCAACGACAAACGCCCCGGCACAAGGGCACGGGGCGCACACGAGCGAAGTGGCATGATGCCACCTGACGGCGATACCTCGTTCACCCTGCGTGGGTCGCCGACGAAAGTCGGGCCTTCGGCCGATCCGCGATAATCGCGTACCGGTAACCAACGGTCTCTGGTTGAACTGACATCCGCGGGCATATGACCCACGAACACCAAGGGGCAACACTACCGGTAAGTGCCCCCCGGTCACAAATCGGCCACATCCAGATCAATTTGTGAAGCCGGATTAACCCGATTGTCGCGACCGAACGCCCGCTCGGCTACATTGATGCAACCAGTCCAGTGTGAGCCCGGTCACGAATACCGGGTAGCACTGGCCAGCAGCACGATGGAGTGTTGTCGCGACCTGAAACCCCCGGTCAGCACCGGGGGTTTGAGATCTCGCCGCATCCCTCCCGGCAGTGGAGAGGGAGCGCCATGGTCTACCAGTTGAGCCCGTACGAGTCCGCAGTGAGCCGCGGGGTCAGCCGGACTGCGCCCACACTCCCCCTCGGCGATCCGACCGGTGGCGCGAACGCCCGCTGGTGGCGCGAACTGGTCGACGGCGAGCCGGAGTTCGCTTCGGTGTCGATCGACCGGTCCGTCGACCTGGAGATGAGCGACGGTGTCCGGTTGCGGGCCACGTTGATCCGGCCGGTCGGCCGCTCCGGCGAGGCTGTCACCACCGCGCTGCCCACCGTCGTCAGCATCAATCCCTACAACCGCGCGATCCTCGACCTCATCGATCAGGCCACCCACCGTCTGCCCCTGCCACCGATGTCCGGCGGCATCCTCGATGTCTTCGGTATCAACCGCAAGCTGGTCCAGAGCGGATACGTACAACTGGTGGTCGATGTCCGCGGGACCGGTTCGTCTCATGGCCGCTGGCAGATCCTCGGTGACCGCGAGCAGCAGGACTCGATCGAAGTCATCGAATGGGCTGCCGGCCAGCAGTGGTGCGATGGCAACGTCGGCATGGCCGGCTGGTCGTATTCGGCCATCAACTCCCTGCAGGCCGCGGGCAACGGATCGCCCCATCTCAAGGCCGTCTTCGCGGTGGAGGGTTGCGAAGACATCGTTCGCGACATCTACATCACCGGCGGCGCACCGTCGGTGTTCATCCCGATCTGGCTGGCCGGGGTGAACCTGCTCAAGTGGCTTCCCAATCCGTCCACCGCACTCGGCGACGTACTCGGCACCAACGGGTTCACCTGGCTCAAGGATCGCCTCGCCTCCCCGGCGACCGAGATCGGCTCTCTGGCAAGAGGATTCCTCACCGGGACCGACCCCCGGATCTACGACGATCCGTACTTCGACGAACGCGATCCGAACATCGATCAGATCACCGCACCGACATTCGTCTTCGGCGGTTGGCACGACCTGTTCGGCCGTAGCGCAACCCGGATCTACAACCAGCTCAACCTGCCTCCCGGCCATAAGCAGCTCGTCATGGCCGACGGCTATCACATCGATGCCGGTCTCGGCTTCGGCGGACGGGTCTCGCCGCCACGGGTCGATGTCCTCGAGCGGGCCTGGTTCGACCGCTGGCTCAAGGGCATCGACAACGGTGTCGACGAATACGGTCCGGTGACGCTGCAGCAGCAGGGTGGTTCGTGGACGTCGGGACAGTCGTTCCCGCGCAACGACTCCCGAGTGCAGCGCCTCTATCTGTCTGCGGCCCATTCGGATACGTCGAAGCACAGCGTCCACGACGGCACTCTCGGCACCACCGTCAACACCGAGTCGGCTGCGCTGGGCATTCGCCCCGACGCCCGCGGGCTCGTGTCGCGGGACATGACGCAGGTGACCGCAGGTGCGACGCGAGTGCTTGGCAAATGGTTCACCACCGACGCCCGGTTCCAAGAGCGTGGCGCACTGTCGTTCACCACGGCCCCGGTCTCCGATTCCGTCCAGATCTCCGGCTCGGTGAACCTTCACCTGCGCACCACCTGTGCGGGAACCGATGCCTTGTGGGCGGTCACACTCAATGATGTTGCACCGGACGGCACCTCGACCGTTCTGTCCAACGGATCTCTGACCTCATCGAATCGCTCGCTTGATCCGGAGTTGTGTGAATACGCCGAAGACGGGTCGCTGCTCCTGGCCCACCATCCGCTGACTTTCAAGCGCAAGCTCAAGGTCGAACCGCACCTGCCGGTCGACCTCGACATCGACCTGGTCGCAACGGATGCCATCCTCGAGCCCGGACACCGACTGCGGGTCGATGTGTACGCCGCCAGTCTGCCGCGTTTTTTGGCGGTGCTGCCCGACCTGATCAAGGCCGGATTCCGGACCCAGAAAATCGTCCTCGACCCCTTCCATCAGAGCTACCTGACCTTCCAGGCGGTCGGCACACCCGCCTGGTGACAACTCGACCGAGGTCGAACCCAACCGCGTCGCGGTTACCATCGACCGTGCCGAACCCACCGCCGAGTGCGCCCATGACTCCGACCACACGAAGGGCGGCTGGTCGTGTTTGACGCGATCGCCCAGACCGTCCCGATCGGGATCGGCCTGACCCTGATCTCGCTACCGATCGCAGTCATGGTTCTGGTCCTGATGTCGGCGGGTGAGTACCGCGCGGTCGTCGCGTTCCTGGCCGGCTGGGTCGCCGGAATCGTGGTGTTGTCGGCGGTCGCGATCGCCATTGTCGATGCGCCGGTGGACGACTCCGCAGACAGCTCGTCCCGATGGGCCGACATCGTGCGGATTGTGGTCGGCGCGGCCGCACTGGCATTGGCGGCGAAGAACTGGTCCGGGCGGCCGAAGGGCGACTCGGCGCCACCGATGCCCAAGTGGATGGCTTCGTTCGAAACCATCACCCCGCACAAGGCCTGCGGACTGGGCTTTCTCCTGGTCACCACCAACCCGAAGAATGCGGTGGTCGTCGTCTCGGGAGCGACAACCATCGCGGCGGCAACCGAACTTGTCGCCCACCAGTCCATCTCGGTGGCAATTCTCGCTGCGATCGGCACCCTGGGTGTCGCTGCACCGGTCATCGCGAAGGCGATTCTCGGGGATCGGGCATCGTCGGTGCTCGACGCCACCAAGGACCAGATGATCCGGCACAACAGTCTCATCATGGCGGCGGTGCTGACCGTCATCGGCGTCGTGCTGATCGTCAACGGCATCACCGGACTCCGCTGAATGCTCAGCCGACGCGGATCCCACTGTCGCCGAAGGTGACCCGATAGACCAACGCCGCTTCCGGCCCCAGCACCAGACCCACCAGGTCGATGAGGGTTCCGGCGAACCGCGGTCCGTGTTTGTCGATGGCCGACCCCGGACTCAGGTGATGGGCCAGCTCGTGCAGAACCACCAACTCCCTCATCGCCCAACGTCCCTGCGTCGCAACCGGAACCGCGATCACGCCGGCGCCGCCGGTGGGGTCGTATTCGTAGTGCGCCTGATGTTGTCCGCGACGGGTTCGTACGCTGACCGGGATGCGCGCCCGTGCGAATCGGGTGATGACACTTTCCATCGCCAGCACCCGCTCGACGTAGTCGCGGACCGAGTCGACTGATCCGAACTTCGCCTCGGGTGGCAGGGTGACCGTTGTCCCGGCGATGGACAGAACGTTCCCGCCGCCTGCGGCCCGCTCGAACACATTGTGAACCAGCCGTTCCGCCGCATACAGCGCCGACCGCTGGCCATCGCGCACGTTCACCGCCAAACGCTCCGCTTATTCGAAGAGGCTCCACATATTTCTGGAGCGTCTTCGTAAAAGTGGAGCGTTTGCGTGGTCACGCCTCGAGTGCCCCGCGAGGGCCACCCAGTGCGATGTCTTCACCCAGTCGTGCACGACGCCCGGCCCGGTCGCCTGCCCGGCGCGCACCTTCCGAGTAACCGGCCGATGCGCTGTGGGAACGCCAGGTTCCCCGGGCCGTCGAGACATCCCGATGGAAATCCCGGACCTCGATCTCCTTGTTGCGCAGGACCAGTGCCGTCCCCGACTCCTTGTTGCCACCGTCGGCGGCGACCGCCTGCTCCCGCGCCTCATCGCGAGCCGCGGCGAGCCGTTTGCCGATCCGTTCGGCGAACGCGGACTGAAAGTTCAGCCGGGCCGTGATCGGCGACAGCTGCTTCTCCTCGACGACCCGGCGCGCGTACCGGCCACGACGCTCGGTGACCACGCGGGCGAACGTCTCACCCTTGTAGTCCCCCGACTTCAGGTAGGCGTCACTGGCGGCGACCATCTGCACCACGAGCGAGCTGTACAACGCCTCACACGAGTCGATGTCGCCGGGAAATCCGTAGGCGTAGACGAAGGTCGAGTTGCTCGCGACGTCGCACGTGATGTCGTTGGCCCTGGCGATCGCGACAAACAGCTGCACGTACGTACGCAGACCGCGTTTGCCTGCCTCCCCGATCGCGATATTGCGCTGTTCCGGGGCGACTCGCTGGTTGCCATTGCCGTGCGCCCTGGCCACCGCGAGGTCGATGGACGCCGCGGTGGCCAGCCGCTGAGCCGCCTGCATGAATGCCTGCGCCTCGTGTTCGTTGTCTGTGCCCTCGGCTTGGCGCAGCAGACCCGCGATCTTGGTCAGAAGTTTGTTGTCCTGCACCCGTCCAACCTTAGGGGCTGGCCCCGACCTCACCATTCCGGCGGCGCCGCATTGTGGACGGCGTCCTTTGGTGGGGACAAATACCGCGGCACACTCTGGTCCGAGTTAGGAAATGGTGATTTACTAACTCCTGTGGCCCGACCTCGCGTGAACACCGATACCGCTCTTCTCGACGCTGCCGCGGCGGTGCTCGCCCGGACCGGCTGCGCACGATTCACCCTCGAACTCGCAGGTCAGGAGGCGGGCGTGTCGGCCGCGACCCTGGTCAAGCGATTCGGATCCAAGCGTGGACTCCTCATCGCGTCCTCACAGCGCTGGATTGATGCCATCGACGCCGACCCGGCACCGCAACCCGGCGAAACGCCGGTGACGACGCTGCATCGACTGTCGGTGCGGTCCTATATCGACCACTCCCACCCCGACGAGGCCGCTAACCATGTGTCGTCACTGGCGGCCGACCTCGGCGATCCCGAGCTGACCCGCCTGTTGGCACTGGGGTGGCAGCGCAAACGCTCGCAGTTCGAACTCCTCATCGCCCGCGCGATCGCGGCCGGGGAACTCCCCCGCGCTCCCGACCCAGCGGCGGCAGCACGCACCCTGTTCGCCCTACTCGAGGGCAGTTTTCTCGGGTGGACCATCGACCCGACCCACCCCCTGGTGTCGATCCTCGACACCGAGTTCAACAACCTCACCTCCGCGTGGAGATGAAAGGAAGCCACCATGACCTCGACCACCGACATCACCGGCGCTGTGTTCATCGCGACCAGTGTCGACGGCTACATCGCCCGCGAGGACGGCGGCATCGACTGGCTCACCAGACGTGATGACGACATGAGCGAAACCGGCTACGACGATTTCGCCGCGTCCATCGATGCAATTGCCATGGGCCGCAACACCTACGAGGTCGGCCTGTCGTTCGAGCAGTGGCCGTACGAGGGTATGCGGGTCCTCGTCGTCAGCTCGCTGCTCGACGCGGGCGTCGACGACCGCATCACCGTGCACCGCAGCATCGACGACGTGCTCGAGACCGCGAAGATCGAGGGCCTACGGCACCTGTATGTCGACGGCGGGCGGCTGATCACCGGATTCCTGAACCGCAAGATCATCACCGAACTCACCATCACAACGGTGCCCGTGATCCTCGGTTCGGGACTACCTCTGTTCGGATTCGTCGACGAGGACATCCTCCTCGAACACAAGCGGACCGTGACCCTGAGCAAGGGCCTGGTGCAGTCCGTGTACCGGGTGATCCCGGATGCCATGCTGGAACGGTGAAACAAGACCTCGAGCCGAACGCCGAACGCAAACTCTTCGACCACAGCAACACCTCGCCAGGAGAGTTCTACCGGCTGCTCACCTCGTCGGTCGTGCCGCGCCCGATCGCCTGGGTGTCCTCACGTAGCGCCGCCGGTGTCGACAACTTGGCACCGTTCAGCTTCTTCTCCGTCAGTTCGACGAATCCACCGATCGTGCAGTTCACGACGGTGGGCGGCTTCAAACACAGTTCCGACAACGCCAGAGCCACCGGCCAGTTCGTGATCAACGTGGCGACCGAGCCGATGATCGACTACGTCAACGCCACTTCGGCCGGCTTCGCCGAGGACGTCAACGAGTTCGAAGCCGTCGGGGTGGCATCCGAACCCGCGGCGGTGGTCGATTGTCTGCGGGTCAAGGACAGTCCGGTCTCCATCGAATGTGTTCTGCACCAGATCATCGAGGTGGGAAACTCGCAGGTGGTGATGGGACGGGTCGTGGCGGTCACTGTCGATCCCCGGGTCGCGGCCGACGACGGCCATCCCGACTTCGCAAAACTCGCACCGCTCGCACGTCTCGGACGTCTCGAATGGGGACTGCCCGGAGAGGTAGTCGTCCGCGACCGCCCGTAGGCGCGCAAGCGCTAGTGCACGTTGCGCGCGATGACGGCTCCGACGATTGCCGTGGTCGGAAAGTCTGCCATCACAACACCCGTCCGTCCGGTGGGTTCGACTGCCAGGTGACTTCGGGTGCGCTCGAGTATCCCGACCACCCCGGGTGCGCCTCGCGCCACGGTCACCGGAACCGTCCCCTGCGCGATCGCGATCGGATCGGTCCCGGTGGCACTGAGGTGGTTGACGAACAGGGTCGGCGCCTGCCCGCCGCGGGCCGCGTCGAACTGCCGTTGAACACTGCGCCACTTCGACGGCACATCGGCCAGACTCCCGAGCTCGTAGTCGTCCTGGATATCCATCTGGGCGCCGCCCCATCGCGGCCCGTAGCTTGTCGAAGCGGCGAAATCCTGCAGGACAACAATCTTGCCGCGCACCACACCGAGATCCGGGATGCTGCCGTCGTATCCGGTCGGCGGCGTCCACAGATGTGTGGCCAACAGATCCTTGGTCTGGGGGTTGTTGTGGATGTACCAGTTCAGGGTTTCTTCATACGACCGCGTGTTCTCCGCGGCGATGTGTTCTTCCTTCAGCCGCATCAGGATCGTCTCGCCCGGATGCACCTGCAGGAATTCCGAGATCTGCCTGACCACGTCGCCGAAGTCGGCAGATAGATACTCGACCCCGTGGTGAATCGGGAAACCATCGCGGAAATGCCTGGTCCGGATGTCGACGGCGCGCACCCCGGCCGCCAATTGTGTTGGCAGATCACTGCTCTGCGTCTGCCCGATGATCGTCCCGCGCCAAGCCATCGTGTCGTGGGTGCCAGGGACGGACATCGCCGTCAACGCGGTGCCGTCCGGGATCAGGCTCATCCAGTCCGGTGCCGGCCGCGAACCGAGGTCGTCGCCACCGGCACTACCGGTTGGCAGATCGGCGCTACCGCTCGAGACCGCCGTCGCCGTGTACGACGAGGTCAACGGAAGCAAGGCAACTGCGGGAAGGGCGATCAGGGCGCGCAGCGCAGATCGGCGGCCGAAACCGGCAGAGTTCACAGACAATCCTTTGGTGGTGGCCCTCTTCAGGGTCCGGGGAAGGGACCCGGGGCCAAACGCGTTGCTAGTCATATAACCCGATCGACTTCCAGTTTGTACTCAAGACCCCGAACCAAAGAAGGCTCCCGTATGTCAGTGACTTTGTCCGTGCTCGACCTCGCCCCTATCGCCCCCGGGCAGAGTGCTCGCGAAAGTTTCGCAGGCAGTGTGCAACTGGCCCGCGCCGCGGAACGACACGGTTACAAGCGTGTTTGGTATGCCGAGCACCACAACATGGCAACGATTGCGTCATCGGCCACCAGCGTCCTGATCGCACACATCGCCGCGCATACCGAGACCATTCGACTCGGCGCAGGCGGCATCATGCTCCCGAATCACGCACCCCTGACCATCGCCGAACAGTTCGGGACGTTGGAAACACTTCATCCGGGCCGGATCGATCTCGGTCTGGGCCGGGCACCCGGCAGCGATCAGGCCACC
Organism: Williamsia sp. Y853; assembly: GCF_056786495.1. Taxonomy (NCBI): domain Bacteria; kingdom Bacillati; phylum Actinomycetota; class Actinomycetes; order Mycobacteriales; family Nocardiaceae; genus Williamsia; species Williamsia sp. Y853. The sequence goes on along the minus strand of NZ_JBXCJC010000001.1, from coordinate 1,753,528 downwards.
ATGCGCGCCCTGCGCCGCGACAACAGCTCAGCGGATCGGTTTCCCCAGGATGTGCTCGAGCTGCAAGGGTTTCTCGGTGACGAGTCCCGGATTCCCGGAATCACCGCGGTTCCAGGAGCCGGAACCCATGTGCCGCTGTACATCCTCGGTTCGTCGTTGTTCGGTGCCCAACTCGCGGCGCACCTCGGTCTGCCGTATGCGTTTGCCTCGCACTTCTCCCCCGATGCCCTGCAACAGGCGGTGACCTTGTACCGCCGCGACTTCAAGCCATCGGAACAACTGTCCGAGCCCTACGTCATCGCAGGTGTGAACGTTGTCGCCGCCGACGATCCCGATGCTGCGGCCGCGGACTTCGAGGCGTTGCGGCGCATCCGCGTTCGTGGCCTGATCTCCAGAGGACCATCGACCCCGGAGTACAGCGACGAAGAGATCGACGCCTTCCTGACAACGCGCGAGGGACACCAAATCGCCACGATGATGAAGTACACCGGAATCGGAACCGGCGACGATGCCCGCCGCTATCTGGAGGACTTCGCCGAGATCGCACAGGCCGACGAACTGATGGTCTGCCATCAGTCCGTCTCCATCGAAGGACGCTTGCGCTCACTCGAGCTCACCGCCGACGCGATGAAGGCCGCGCAGGTCTGATCCGCCGAACAACAAAGGCCGGGACCCCCCGTTGGGGAGTCCCGGCCTCATGTCAGTTCAGACGTGCTCAGACTTCTTCGTTGTTGTAATTGCGGTTGACCGACGGATCCACCGGGATGCCCGGTCCGGTGGTGGTCGAGACGGTGACCTTCTTCAGGTACCGGCCCTTGGCCGCCGACGGCTTCGCACGCAAGATCTCGTCCAGCGCAGCGCCGTAGTTCTCGGCCAGCTGCTTCTCGTCGAACGACGCCTTGCCGATGACGAAGTGCAGGTTCGAGGCCTTGTCGACACGGAAGTTGATCTTTCCGCCCTTGATCTCGTTGACGGCCTTGGTCACATCAGTGGTGACGGTGCCCGTCTTCGGGTTCGGCATCAGGCCACGCGGTCCGAGGATACGGGCGATGCGGCCGACCTTGGCCATCTGATCCGGGGTGGCGATCGCGGCGTCGAAGTCGAGCCAGCCTCCCTGGATCTTCTCGATCAGGTCCTCGGCGCCGACCTCGTCAGCTCCGGCAGCGAGGGCCTCATTGGCCTTGTCGCCTGCGGCGAAAACGATCACACGGGCGGTCTTACCGGTGCCGTGCGGAAGGTTGACGGTGCCGCGCACCATCTGGTCGGCCTTACGGGGGTCGACACCGAGACGGACTGCAACCTCAACGGTCGCGTCGGTCTTGGTCGAAGAGGTCTCCTTGGCCAGCTTTGCAGCCTCCAGCGGACTGTAGAGCTTGGACTTGTCGACCTTTTCAGCTGCGGCCTTGTATGCCTTGCTGTTCCTGCTCATATTTGCTCTGTCTTTCTCCGCAACACATGCGGTTTGGTGGTGCGGACCGAGCCGGCCCTGCCACGATTACTTGGTAAAAAGTTCGGCCACTGTCAGAGCTTGCGAGTTCGCAAGCTCACTCGACGGTGATGCCCATGGAGCGGGCGGTTCCGGCGATGATCTTCGCGGCCTGCTCAACGTCGTTGGCGTTGAGGTCTTCCTGCTTGGTCTTTGCGATCTCACGGACCTGATCCATGGTGACCTTGCCGACCTTGGTCTTGTGCGGCTCTCCCGAGCCCTTCTGCAGACCGGCGGCCTTGAGCAGCAGCTTCGCGGCCGGCGGGGTCTTCAACTTGAAGTCGAAGGAACGATCTTCGTAGACGAAGATCTCCACAGGCACGACATTGCCGCGCTGGCTTTCTGTCGCGGCGTTGTACGCCTTGCAGAACTCCATGATGTTCACACCGTGCTGACCAAGTGCCGGACCCACGGGCGGTGCCGGGTTGGCGGCGCCTGCGTTGATCTGGAGCTTGATGATCCCGGTGATCTTCTTCTTCTTCTTTGGGGGCATCCTTTTCCCTGTTTCTGATTGATGTCGCTTGGGCTGATGACTTGCTTCAGCCCGGTTTCACGCCCGCTGGAGACGTGAAAGTCTGTTGGGCGGAAAAGACCTGTTAGATCTTTTCGACCTGGTTGAAGGCGAGCTCGACCGGGGTCTCACGACCGAAGATCGAAACCAGCACCTTCACCTTGCGCTGCTCTGCGTTGACCTCGCTGATCGACGCAGGCAGCGTTGCAAACGGTCCATCCATGACGGTGACCGATTCGCCGACCGTGAAGTCGACCTCGACGACCGGCGCGTTTGCGGCGGCCAGGTCTGCTCCACCCTCGGAACCCGATTTGCCCGAGGCCTTCTTGGGCTCCGTGCGCGGCATCAGGAACTTGAGAACGTCGTCCATCGACAACGGGGACGGACGCGAGGTCAGTCCCACGAAGCCGGTGACGCCGGGCGTGTTGCGCACTGCGCCCCACGACTCGTCGTTCAGTTCCATGCGAACGAGGATGTAGCCGGGCAGCACCTTGCGGTTGACCTTCTTGGGCTGACCGTTCTTGATCTCGGTGACCTCTTCGGTCGGAACCTCGACCTGGAAGATGTAGTCGCCGACGTCGAGGTTCTGCACACGGGTCTCGAGGTTGGCTTTCACCTTGTTCTCGTACCCGGCGTAGGAGTGGATCACGTACCAGTCGCCGGCAGCCTTCTTGAGAGACTTCCGCAGCGCCTCGACCGGGTCTTCTTCTTCCTCGGGCTCGGCAGCTTCAGGGGCATCGACAACCTCTGCGGCGTCGGCAGCCTCGTCGAGGGTCTCCTCGGCGACGTCGTCGCTGTCGGTCGCCTCGGTGTCGGGGGCCTCGTCGGTCGGTTCGGAGTCGGAGACGCCACTGTCAACAGCGCCCGAATCACCGGCCGTCTGATCGATGGTGTCGGTTTCGGTCTCGCTGATATCAGCGTCGTTCTCGGGGGTGCTCACTGCAGCCCACGCTCCCTTTCTTCGAAGCAGTCGCTCGGGTTGGTTACCCGAACAACCACAAAACTCCCTTGGCAAAGCCCAGGTCCAGCGCCGAGACGAACGTAACCATCACGATCACGAAGATCAGCACGATGATCGTGTACTGGATCAGCTGCTTCTGCGTCGGCCAGATGACCTTCTTGAGCTCACTGACAACCTGTGTCAGGAACACGTAGATCCGGATGAACGGATTACGGCTGTCTTCCGGCTTGACCCGCTTGCGCGCGCCATCCTTTTTCTTGTCTTTGCCGGCGTCTTTGGTGGTGACGGCCGACGTGGTGGAGTCGTCGTCATCGCCACCGTCGCTTTTCGCGAGGTTTGGTCGCTTGCCACGCGGCGAACGCTTGCCCGAAGGACGCGCCTGCGTTGCGGTATCACCGCTGGCGGCGTCGTCGTCCACCGAATCCGTTGCGGAGTCCACAGAAGCGTCGAGCTCGACCTCGTCGGTCGGCCCGGCCGCGTTCTTGGCGCGTTCGGCACGGTCGCGCTTGCTCAACTTGATCCTCTCGTGGCTGAAGTCCGCTGCTGACGTGTCGGGCCTGGGCCCTGCCACACAACAACTGACATCGGTTGCCCTTCCGGTGTGTGAAACACACCGCCAAGGGCAGGGGCGACAGGACTTGAACCTGCAACCTGCGGTTTTGGAGACCGCTGCTCTGCCAGTTGAGCTACGCCCCTTTGGGTCGTCTCGGCTTCGCTGACCACGTGATGGCCCTCGAGTCCTCGTCGACCCGGCGTCTGGACTACACAAAACCAACGCGCCACCCTCAGGGCAGCGCGCGAGTTTGAGTAAATCTCAGACTTTAGAAGTGTACGTCACCAGGTGGGTCGAACTCCAACCAGCTCTGTGAGCTGGGCTTTGTCCGTCGATTACCCGGTTCGGTACGAGAGATTCAGTTGAACTGCACTGTGGCGAGCGCGCGCCCGAAGATCTTGCGCTCACCTTGTTTTGCGACCATCGAGATCTGCCCGCGCCGGGTTTCCGGATCGAGCGACTTCACCTTGCCGGTGAAATCGACAGATGCGTAGTCGTCTGCGGGTACGTACACGGGGCTGGTGAAGCGCACGTTGTACTCGCAGATTGCCGCTGGGTCGCCGATGAACTCGCCGAGGAAACTTGCTCCCAGACCCATCGATTGCATGCCATGGGCGACGACGTCGTCCAGGCCGGCGACCTTGATGACCTCATCACTGTAGTGGATGGGGTTCGGGTCTCCGGCAACCCCTGCATAGTTGATCAGGTTGCCACGGGTCAGTTTGAAGGTCCGCGGCGGGAGCTCCTGGCCGACGGTGAGCTCATCGAAGTTGACGGCACCGTAAGCCTGGGGCGAGATGTCGGGATCCGGGTCGTCGTATCGGGCGAACGGCCCTTCGACCGTCTTGCCCGGGTTGATACCGACGGGTTCCTTCATCATCACGTGCTCGAGTTTGTCGACCAGCGCCGGGTCCGCCTCCACCGCGGCGCGGGCGGCCAGGCTGGTGAAGGTGGTCATCACCGGTTCGTTGCGCTGGTTCCAGATGACGTTCTTGGTGACCATCAGATCGGTGCCGGACATCTGACGGAAGGATTCGAGTGAGACGTCGCACACCAGCTGGTCGCCGACCTTGATGGGCTGGTGGAAGACGAGCCGCTGATCGCTCTGCATGATCTGCCAGAGGTCATAGCCGGTGATGACGTCTTCGAACAGGCGTCGCTGGGCGATGATGCCGAGTACCGAGACGAACGTGGGAGCGGCCACGAGGGTGTCGTGCCCCATCTCGCGGGCCTTCTCCTCGTTCCAGTGCACGGGGTTGGTGTCCTGGACGGCGCGGGCGTGTTCGCGTACCTTCTCGCGTCCGACTTCGTAGTAGTCGTCGACGGTGTACTTGAAGCCGACCATCTTCTGCGTGTGCTCGGCGATCTGTTCGGGGGTCTGCTTCTCGCCATCCCCGAGCGGTTCGAGGCGCTGCTCGACCTGTGCTTCGCTCGCATTCGTCACTCGACCGACCTCATCTTTCAACTGTCCATTGGACGCGGGCGGGGCGATCATCGACCAGGGCTGGGATGCCGCCGCGCCATTTCCGCTTCAACACCAAAGACCGGGAACACTGGCGCGTCCCCGGTCGAATAGGCAGTCAGCGACTGACCACCAGATGGTGGCTAGCGCGATTCCTTGTGGTTCTGGTGGGTTCCGCAGTTAGGGCAGAACTTCTTGATCTCAAGGCGATCGGGGTCGTTACGCCGATTCTTCTTGGTGATGTAGTTGCGGTGTTTGCAAACCTCGCAGGCCAAGGTGATCTTGGGGCGCACGTCTGTTGAGGAGGCCACGGGATTGCCTTTCAGGTGGATCGTGTGGTGTGTCTCCTTGTGGGGAGACACTCGGTGGTCATCGCCGGAGCGATACTGCTAGCGCGTTGCCGTAGGCGGCACTGGTAGCACTTTGCCGCAGGCGGCACGGTAGCGCGTTGCCGGAGGCGACCCTGGTAGCGATGGCCGGACTCGAACCGGCGACCTAACGATTATGAGTCGTTCGCTCTAACCAACTGAGCTACACCGCCATGGCCCGGAATCGACTACGGCGGGGCGGCGTCTAGCAGTCCCACCGCTCGATCCTGAGTCCAGCGAGCCCCCTGACGGAATCGAACCGTCGACCTTTTCCTTACCATGGAAACGCTCTACCGTCTGAGCTAAGGGGGCGTGGCTCTGCGCTCCGGTGCCTCGCGGCACCCTTACTTCAGGGCCTCATCGAGATTACACAGCGCGCCCGGCTGGTGCCAAATCCGCTGTTCATCCCTCTTTCGCACCAAACGGCCTCTCACTGAAAAATCCAGCTCGAGGCCGCTTTTCTGGCGCTGTGGCAGGTATAGGATTCGAACCTATGTAGCTTGCGCGGCGGATTTACAATCCGCTCCCTTTGGCCGCTCGGGCAACCTGCCGTGCCACTTTCCGTTGTCTTTTGGACCGTCGGAAAGCAACGCGGGAAACATTACATTGGGTACCCCCCAGAACCACAAATCCGCTGTTCAGCGGCACCGGATCTGGAGCTTTTGACCCGTGATGCAACGTTTCGGTCGAGCACCCGACTACCCTTGTCGGTTATGGCAGATTCAAGTTTCGACGTGGTCAGCAAGCTCGACCGCCAGGAAGTCGACAACGCGCTCAACCAGGCCGCCAAAGAGCTGTCTCAGCGTTACGACTTCCGCGGTACCAACACCACGATCGAGTGGTCCGGCGAAGAGAACATCGTGATCACCTCCGATGCCGAGGAGCGGGCCCAGGCCGGCCTCGAGGTGTTCAAGGAAAAGCTCATCCGCCGGGACATCTCACTCAAGGCGTTCGACGCCGGCGAGGTGGTGGGCTCGGGCAAGACCTACAAGATCACCGGTTCGCTGGTCCAGGGCATCGACTCTGAGAAGGCCAAAAAGATCTCCAAGGCCATCCGCGACGAGGGCCCCAAGGGCGTCAAGGCTCAGATCCAGGGCGAAGAGCTCCGGGTGTCGAGCAAGAAGCGCGACGACCTCCAGGAAGTGATCAACCTCCTCAAGGGCAAAGATTTCGAGATCGCCCTGCAGTTCGTGAACTACCGGTAGTCCTGACCGACTCTCCACCAAACTTCGTCCCCCTGAGTGCCTGCCGAGGGCAAATGACCCTCGGACACCAATCAGGGGGACGAATTCGGTGACGCTCGGCTCGTCGATGCCGCAGAATCAGGCCCGTGCAGGTCGGAATGACGATGCCGGTGATGGAACCGGACCTTGATGCGGCAATGCTCAGAACCTGGGCGAAGGTCATCGACGAAGGCCCGTTTTCGTCGCTCTGTTGGGGCGAACGGATCGCCTTCGACAATCCCGACAGCCTGACGCTGCTCGGCGCGGTGGCGGCGTGGACCGAGCGGGTACGTCTGGTGACCACCGTGATCGTGCCGCAATTGCACGATCCGGTGATGCTGGCGAAAGCACTCGCCACCGGAGACGTCATCAGCGGCGGCAGGCTCACCGTCGGTATCGGCGTGGGTGGTCGACACGAGGACTACCGGTCGGTGGGTGCTGATCCGAAAACCCAGACGATGCGGCAGATGGCCGAGCGCGTCGACGTCATGAAGCGCGTGTGGGCCGGTGAACGCCAGACCGATTCCGTACTCCCGGTCGGGCCTACGCCGATCCAAGAGGGCGGACCCCAGCTGCTCGTCGGGACGATCGGACCCAAGACACTTCGCAGCGCGGCCGCGTGGGCTGACGGATTGGCAGGCATCACGCTGGACCTCGACGTCGGCAAGCAGCGGGAGCTGTTCGACATCGCCTCCACCGCATGGTCAGAGGCCGGCAAGAAGCCACCCCACCTCGCCACGTCATTCTGGTTCGCGCTCGGCGACCCCGAACCCGCTCGCGCCCAGATACACCAGCACCTGCGCCACTACATGAACTGGATTCCGGCCGAGTTCGTCGACGCCATCGCGCCCACGACGGGCTGGTCCGGCTCCGACGCCGAACTCGCCATCGTGCTCGAGGAGTTCGCCGCGATCGGCACCGATGAAATCCACCTCATACCAACCAGTTCCGACATCGGCCAGCTCAATCGGGTCGCGGAGATCGTCAAAGACCTTCGGCTATAGCGCCCACATCATGAGCTGCGGCAATCCTGCCGTCGCTTTCGGTCAACGAATCGCCATCTGCTGCACGCGGCCTGCGCTGACGAAGGCTCTGGCCTGTTTGATCTGGCGGACGACAGGGGTCACCTCGATGTCATCAACACCCGCCACGCCTCCGAACCCGGCAGTCATCACCTCGTACAGATGACTGGTGTCGCGACACAGCGCCGACGCCATCAGATTCGTGGTTCCGGTTGTGGCGCAGACGAAAGGGACCTCGGGCAGCGTCCCGACAGCACTACCGGCGGCATCGAGTCGACTGACCGGAACCTTTCCCCAGATGATGGCCGCCAAGCTCACCCCGAGCTGCGGCAGCGAGACATCGAGATCGAGGTACACCACGCCACTGTCGACGAGTTCACGTAATCGATGCGCGGCCCGCGCGGGCGTCCAACCGAGGTTGTCCGCGATCTTCGCGTAGGGCATTCGCGCGTCGCGCTCCAGCATGTTCAACATCTTGTGGTCATCGGTGTCGAGCTGAAGCGTTGCGCGATGGGATCTTTCGTCCCGCTCATGCTCGGTGATGACCGAAAATCGCGTCTCCGCAGCCTCTTTCAATGCTTCGAGTTGATCAGGTTCGAACAGCTCCGGAAAACTCGGCATGCGGGCTACGAGCGGATATCGTCGCACCACCGTGTGCGACGATATCGCCTGCACCAGAGATGTTTTCGGAAGCTGATCGGTGACCATCTGATCGCGCTCCCCCGCCGACTTGGGACGATGGACAGCCATCACCTGCGAGCTGGTGAGATTCACCCAACTCATATCTGGATGCCGCCCGAGGGCCGTCGCGAGCGTGGCGCCACTACCCGGGACCGGCGTGATCCGCAGGACGCTCTGACTGACTCCGAGCGCAAGGGAGTCGATCAGTGCCGTGCACTGCAGGACCCCACCGCGCACCATCGCCTGATAGCGCCGCGCGGCTGTTTGTTCCGCCATGCCCAGCGCCGCCCCGATCTTGGCGAACGACATCCGGATGTCGTAGCCGAGAGCGTGGATGATTCTGCGGTCGTTGTCATCGATCATCGCTGATTCCTCTACATCGGCCCATGGGTATGGAGGTTATCTCGATTATCGACGTCAAGAGTGCTGGATTGTCGGTTGGAGTCCGCACACTCAGGGACAACAACTACGGCTTCAACCGAAAGGACCTGACCATGCGCAAGTGGACACCACTCGTCGCCGCCTGTCTCGGCACATTCATGCTGCTGATCGACATCACCATCGTCAACATCGCACTCCCCGACATCCAGTCGGACCTCGACACCAGCTTCTCCGCGCTCCAATGGGTGCTTGATTCCTACGCACTGGTGCTTGCCGCACTGGTTCTCGCTGCAGGCAGCCTGTCCGACGGTGTCGGACACAAAAAGATCTATCTCATCGGTATCGCGGTGTTCGCGCTCGCTTCGCTGGCGTGCGGGCTGGCGCCCAATGTCGCCGTGTTGATCGCAGCCCGTTGCGTCCAGGGCATCGGCGGCGCCGCCATGTTCGCGACCACCCTCGCCCTTCTGCACGCCACCTACACCGGCCGCGACCGCGGAACAGCCTTCGCAGCGTGGGGCGCTGTCAGCGGCGCCGCGGCCGGAGTGGGTGTCGTCCTCGGTGGCCTGCTGACCGATCTGCTCGACTGGCGGTGGATCTTCTTCGTCAACCTGCCACTCTCGGCGATCACCCTGTGGCTGGCGGCGACCGCGTTCAAGACGGACAACCGCCGTGCCCTGAGACTCGACATCCCCGGCGTGCTCACATTCAGCGTCGGCGCGGCATCGCTGACGTACGCGATCATCCATGGTGGCGAGGACAGCTGGACCGCACCGGTCACCCTGGCCGCATTCGCGGTGGGCGTGGTGATGCTGGCTGCCTTTGTGGTCGTCGAGCGCAAGCAGGAAGCCCCGATGTTGCCGCTGGGCTTGTTCACCCACCGCGGACTCACCGGCAGCGTCATCGGAGCCCTCGGTATCAGCATCGCCGCGTTCTCGAGCTTGCCGCTGCTCGCGATCTGGATGCAGGGCACAGTCGGATTGTCGCCGCTGAACAACGGGCTGGCCGTCCTCCCCATGCCGGTGATGGCGTTCCTCGTCGCCGGTGTCGGCGGGAAGTTCCTGCATGATGTGCCCCCACGAATCACCATCGGCGGCGGACTTGTCATCGTCGGTGTCGGATCGCTGGCACTGATGCTCATCGGGCCCGGGTCGGATTGGTATGCAGCAACTCCCGGCCTCCTGATCATCGGTATCGGCGTGGGTGTGATGTCACCGGCACTCAATGCCACCGCACTTGCTGCGGTACCGCCGCAGCAATCGGGTGTCGCCTCGGGTGCGGTGAACACAGCCCGCCAACTCGGCTTTGCGCTGGGTATCGCGGTCCTCGGATCGGTCTTCCAAACGGTGACCGGCTCCGACACCGATCACAGTTCGACGAACTTCACGTCCGGACTCGACAGCGCCTTCGCCGTCGCGGGCATTGTCGGGATCATCGGCGGCGCGGTGGTGTTCGCACTCCTGAGCGCTCGTGCTGACGCCGCCGCCCCAGAGACCGCCCGCGTGTAACCAACCGCGCCGGCCATACGAAGACGCTCCACATATGTGAATCAATATGTGGAGCGTCTTGGCGTATGTGGAGCACGTCCGGTCAGCGGTGCCCGCGCGACATCTCTTCGAGCCGACGGATGCGGTCCTCCATCGGCGGATGCGTGGCGAATATCTTGCTCATCCGTTCACCGGCCCGGAAAGGGTTGGCGATCATCAGATGTGACTGCGCAGCGATCTCCGGATTCGGCGGCAGCGGCGCCTTCTGCACCCCGCCGGAGATCTTGCGCAGCGCCGAGGCCAATGCCAAAGGGTCGCCGGTCAATTCGGCTCCGGAGGCGTCTGCCTGATACTCGCGAGACCGCGACACCGCCAGCTTGACCACCATCGCCGCGATCGGACCGAGAATGGTGATCAGCAGCAGCACAATGGGATTCGCCCCGCCGTTACGGTTTCCGCCCAGGATGAATGCGAAGTTGGCGATACCACTGATCACCGCCGCCATCGCACCGGCGATGGACGAGATCAGGATGTCGCGGTTGTAGACATGCGAGAGCTCGTGTCCGAGAACAGCTCTGAGCTCACGCTCGTTGAGGATCTGAAGGATGCCGGACGTGCAGCACACTGCCGCATTCTTGGGGTTCCGACCGGTCGCAAAAGCGTTGGGCGCCTCGGTGGGACTGATGTACAGCGCCGGCATCGGCTGGCGGGCAACGGTCGCAAGTTCGCGCACGATGCGATAGAGCACCGGCGCCTGAACTTCGGTGACCGGCTGCGCATGCATGGACTTCAGCGCCATCTTGGCACTGTTGAAGTACACGTAGCCGTTGACGCCGACGGCCAAGATGATCGCCACCACCAGGATGGCCGGACTCTGGAATGCCGCACCGATCCCCACGATGATGGCCGACATGAGACCCAGCAGGAGGGCCGTCTTCAGTCCGTTGGCATGGCTGCCCATTGATCACTCCTGTTCTGTTGCACTGGAGGTTCAACGAACGAACCACACGGTGTGGTTCCCCGATGATGTGGCCTTTTGGCGAACAAAAGCCCAGGTGGGTTCCGCCAAAACGGCACCACATCGGGGTGGAGTGGTGGGGTCAGCCGATGCGGTCGATGGTGTAGCGAACCAGTGAGCTCATCGCGTCGTTTGCGGCGCCTTCGGGAAGCTCGGCCAGTTCCGCATAGGCGGCGTCGGCGTATCCCTTCAGGGTCGCCCGGGCCTTCACGAGGCCTTCGGACTTGTTGAGCAACTTGAGGGCCTCTGCGACCTCGTCGTCCGTGGTCAGTGCGCGGTTGCTGCCGTCGGCGGCCACCACGAGTTCCCGCAGGCGGGTCTCGGCCGGGTCCGCCAGCGCGTAGAGCACCGGAAGCGTGTGCACGCCCTCGCGCAGATCGGTTCCCGGGTTCTTACCCGAGTCATCGGCTGCCGAGCTGATGTCGATGATGTCGTCGGATACCTGGAAGGCAACACCGACCGCGTCGCCGAGCCGCGAGAGCCGCTCGATCTGTTCGGTGTCAGCGCCCGATGCCATGGCGCCGAACCGGCCACTGGCCGCGATCAACGAACCGGTCTTTTCCCACACGACCCGCAGGTAGTGCTCAACCGGATCAACTTTGCCGCGGGCGCCGACGGTTTCGCGCATCTGACCGGTGACCAATTCCGCGAAGGTGTCGGCGATGATCAGCACGGCATGCGGGCCAAGGGTCGAGACCAGGCGCGACGCCCTGGCGAAGAGGAAGTCGCCTGCCAGGATGGCCACGCTGTTGCTCCACCGACTGTTGGCGCTGAGCGCACCACGGCGCAGCTCGGCTTCATCCATCACATCGTCGTGGTAGAGCGTCGCGAGGTGGATCATCTCGACAACGGTCGCAGAGGTGATCACCTCATCGGAGTGCGGCTGGGGGCCGAAGTGCGCCGACAAGATGGCGAAGATGGGGCGGAACCGCTTGCCACCGGCCTTCGCGAGATGTGTGGCGGCCTCGGTCAGGAAATCCTCGCCGGACGACAGCTCCTTGAGCAACAGCTCCTCAACGCGATCGAGTGACTGCCCCACATCCGTGGCGAAAGCCTCGGATCCCATTTCAAGACCTGCGAACGTTGTCTTCACGCCTGACCTGCTCCTGTCATAGGGAGAGCCTAGTGGTGCGGGATACTTACCGGGTGAGTGCACCCATCCGCGTTCCCGCGCGCACCGAGATTCTAGTCGTCGGCGCAGGTCCTGGTGGGTCGGCGGCCGCCGCAGCCGCCGCAGCCGCCGGTCGAGAGGTCACCCTGCTCGATTCAGCGGTGTTCCCGCGCGACAAAACCTGCGGTGACGGGTTGACGCCGCGTGCCATCGCCGAACTCGATCGCCTGGGTCTGGCAGATGCGTTCAGTGGCCCCCGCATCGAGGGTCTCGACCTGCAGGGGTGGGGTGGACGGCAGCAGGTGCGGTGGCCGCAGAAGTCCACCCATTTCCCCGCCTACGGCAGTGCCGTGGCCCGCACCGAACTCGATGACCGCATCCGGCACCACGCCTTGGCCGCGGGTGCGACGATGGTATCCGGCGTCAAGGCTGTCGGCGCGACCATCATCGGCGGCAAAGTGACCGCAGTGCAATGCAATACGCCCGACGGACCGGCTCAGATCGAGGTCGACAAGGTGATCGTCGCCGATGGTGTCCGCTCGGCGCTGGGCACGTCGCTGGGTCGCAGCTGGCATCGAAACACCGCCTACGGCGTGGCGGCGCGCGCATACGTGGAGTCGGGACGCTGCGACGACACCTGGATGGGATCACACCTCGAATTACGGGACGGGGCAGGCGAATTGCTGCCCGGTTACGGCTGGGTCTTCCCACTGGGCTCCGAGTCCGGGCTGGTGAACATCGGGGTCGGCGCGCTGGCCACCGAGAAACGTCCGGCCCACATGGCACTGCGGCCGATCATCGAGCACTACACCAACTCTCAGCGCGACGACTGGCAGCTGCGGGGCAAACCCCTGCGCATCGCCTCGGCGTTGTTGCCGATGGGCGGGGCCGTCTCCGGCGTGGCAGGCGCGAACTGGATGCTGATCGGTGATGCCGCGGCCTGCGTCAACCCACTCAACGGTGAGGGTATCGACTACGCCCTCGAAACCGCCCGCCTGGCCGTCGAAGTGCTTGGTGAGAACGACTATTCGACGTTGTGGCCGGATCTGTTGCGGTCGCGCTACGCGCTCGCCTTCTCTGCGGCCCGCCGTCTCGCCGCGGTGTTGACGGTGCCTCGGGTGGTGCCGATCCTGGGGCGTCCCGGTATTCGATCGGCCGCCCTGATGTCGATGGTGGTGCGGGTGATGGGCAACCTGATCACCGAGGACGATTCCGATCTCATCGCCCGCGCCTGGCACCTCGCCGGCCTGACAAGCAACAGACTCGACACCCGCCCACCCTTCACCTGACCCCCGCCCCCCGATGATGTGCCCTTTTGGCGAACAAAAGCCCAGGTGAGCACCGCCAAAACAGCACATCATCGGGAATTACTCCAGCATCTTGCGGATGTCGTCTGCATCGACGGCGGTGGAGAACATCTCGCCGTCGTCGACCACCGCGTTGAACAACTCACGTTTGCGGTCCTGCAGTGCGACGACCTTCGCCTCGATGGTTCCGGCGGACACCAGCCGGTAGACGGTCACCGGCCGGGTTTGGCCGATCCGGTGCGTCCGGTCGATGGCCTGGGCCTCCGCGGCCGGATTCCACCATGGGTCGCAGACGAAGCAGTAGTCGGCCTCGGTCAGGTTGAGTCCGAAGCCACCGGCTTTGAGACTGATCAGGAAGACCTGCGTCTTACCGGAGGTGAAGTTGTCGATGGCGACGGTCCGCTCCTTCGCCGACAGCGACCCGTCGAGGTAGCTGTACCGGATACCGTCCGCCTCGAGCGCCTTTCGCAATATGCCGAGGAATCCGGTGAACTGACTGAAGACGAGCGCACTGTGGCCTTCGGCGATCAGTTCCGGAAGCTGCTCGCGGATGAAGTCGACTTTCGCCGACGCGACATCGCTGTCGGCAGCGTCCACCAGTCCGGCGTGCAAGCTCAGTTGCCGCAGCATCGTCAACGACCGGAAGATCTGGAAACGGTTCTTCTCCCAGTCCCCGAGTAGTCCGAGCACCACTTCACGTTCCCGGACCAGCCGGGTGTCGTAGATCTTGCGGTGCTTCGGCGACAACTCGACCTGCAGGACCTGCTCCTGCTTGGCAGGCAGATCCCGCGCGACCTGGTCTTTGGTGCGGCGCAACATCACCGGTTTGATGCGTTTGCGCAGGACCGGCAACCGTTCGGGATCCTCACCCTTTTCGATGGGTTTACGGAAGAACTCTCCGAACGACTTCGGACTCGGGAACAGCCCGGGCACGGTGATCGACAGCAGCGACCACAACTCCATCAGGTTGTTCTCCATCGGAGTCCCGGTGACGGCGAGTTTGAACGGCACGGACAACCGGCGTGCGCACTGGTGAGCTTTCGAATTGTGGTTCTTGACGAACTGGGCTTCGTCGAGAAGCATGCCCGCCCACTCGTGTTCGTCATACGAGTCGAAGTCGATACGCAGCAGGGCGTAGGTGGTGATCACCAGATCGGCATCGGCGATCAACTCTGCCAACGGTTTACGACTTCGCGCCGCGGTCGCGGTGACGGCAACCGCTTTCAGGTCGGTGAAGCGATGGCACTCCGACACCCAGTTGCCGACCACACTCGTTGGCGCGACAACCAGAAACTTTCCGGTCTCCCCGTTCTCACGGGCGCGGGCGAACAGCGCCAGGGTCTGCAAGGTCTTACCGAGTCCCATGTCATCGGCCAAGACACCGCCGAGTCCGTTGTCCCAGAGAAACGACAGCCAGTCCAGCCCCTCGCGCTGGTAATCACGCAGAGTGGCATCGAGCATCCGGGGCTGTTCCACGCGCTGCGGAGGTCGTGCCGCACTGAGCTTTTCGACCCGTTCGCGCCACTGCCCGAGTTGCTCGTCGACGACACCGAGTTGTAGCAACTCTTCCCACAGCGTTGCATTCGCCGGGATCGCTGGAACTCGACCGGAGCCCAATTCCCCCAGCGTCTCGGCTTCGGTCATCAACGCTTTGAGCTTGGTCAGCTCCGGTGTGTCCAGCGCGAAGTAGACCCCGGACGGCAGCAACATATGTGTTGCGCCCGTGGATAATTCTGCGAGAACATCGGCCACCGGAACCTGCTCGCCGTCGACATCCATGGTGATCGCCAGGTCGAGCCAGTCGGACTCGGCCGAGTCCGAACCGGAAAACCGTACCCGCGCACGTTCGGTGACCTGCCGATACCGCGTGCTGACCTCGGCTACGTCGAGGACCAGGTCGTCGCGGTCGACGAGCGTCGGCAGGATCTCGGCGAACAGGCGCGCCGTCTCGACGGGGGTCAGCTGCAGGTCGACACGCAGCGTTCTTGTCGTCGCGGCCGCCAGGGCGTGATCATGATCGGCCGGTTGGAGTTCGTGGAGCGGTGGGAAGCTGTCGGTTCCCGGCACTCCCCCGATGTGCGCGACCAGGATGCGATAGGCCGCCGTCTGCGACAGGAGAGTGACCGCACCCAGGACATCACGGAGCTTTTCCCACAGTTCCTGCTCGGCGGCCACATCGCGCCATCGCGGCTCCGTCATCGGGTTGTCACGGAAGTCGCGGGGTTTGTCGTTGACCAGATAGCGCATGGCCCAATGGATGTGGGCGGTGTCGTGGATGAGCTGGACGGTGAGAAGGGCGACGGGTCCGGTGATGACGGGTGGCTCGAATACCGATTCATCCACACGCACCGCCACCGATTCGCGCAAGCGCGGCAACATATCCGCAGCGAACGCGGCGGCATCTCCAGCCGGGATGACAATCGGTGGACCATCCAACAGTTGCGCAACCGCACCGTTGTCCGGTTCGAAGGGTGCGAGCGTGAGCACACCGTCGTCGTCGATATATGAAACACCGTGCGGCGCCTTGTTTCCCAAGATTTCGACGCCATCGGACGGCAGCGTGACGCCATCGACGTCGATTTCGATCACGACGCGGGTATCACCGCCGAGCTCCCCACCGATGTCGAGGGTGAGCCCGGCCCGCTTGCCGATGTGTACGTCCTCGATTCCGGCAGACGGGTCACCGAGGATCGGGATCCCTGCTGCGATCGCGGCATCGAGCTGCTGCCAGATGGTGGCCGGTGCCGTCGTGAGGATCAATCCGTACGGGAGCCCGTATCTGGTCGTCCGCATGGCGTCCGAGGCCATCGCCTGGAGCGCCGACAGCTGCGCCATGTCGAAATGTCCTGGTCCGAGCCCGACGATCATCGGCCAGTCGATACCCGACCTGATCCATTGCGACCGGGTGCCTGGACGCAACAGTCGCAACGCCAACTGGGCCGGTTTGGGCCGACGCCCCGCGGTGACGCCATCGCTGTAAAAAACCTGCAAGGCCAGCGGTTCGGCAGGTTTGGGCCGGTTCGGCTCGAGCAGCGGCCGCAGCCGGCGCTCCCACTGCGGGACCTGCTGAGCGGGCAAGCGAGACAAGTCGGTGTCGATGCCTTCGGCAAAGGTGAGCAGCAGCGCCACGGCGTGTTTACAGAAGTAGCCGACCGGACAGGTGCACGACGCATCCGCGATCTTCCAGTCCGCACCCAACCCGCTGAAGACAACGCGCATGCCATAGGTGGAGACACCCGAACCCGCGCATCGTCCGGTCAAACGATGCTTTTGCTCGTCCCACTTCACCGCGCTGACGCGGCGCTGCTTCGCATACGCCGATCCACGACCGATCGTCCCCTGCTCGAAGTCGTCGGCAAGCGACGCCGGGGTGATCAAGTGCGCCCAGTCGGTAGTCATTGATTGCAGGTTATCGAGAGATCGAGACAGCGCCGGAATCGAACGACTCGTACCTCCCGATGATGTGGTGTTCTGGCGAACAAAAGCCCTGGTGAGCGCCGCCAAAAGGCCACATCATCGGGGTCAGGCAGGTTTGACACCCCGATGCAGCGCGGTGATACCGAAGGTGAGGTTGCGCCAGCGAACATCTTCGAATCCGGCATCGCGCATCTGCTGCGCCAGCGCCGGCTGTTTCGGCCATTCGCGGATCGACTCCGCGAGGTAGACATACGCCTCCGGGTTACTCGACACCTTGGTCGCCACCGCAGGGAGCGCCTTCATCAGGTACTCCATGTAGGCCACCCGCATCGGCTCGAAAACCGGGGTGGAGAACTCGCAAATCACAACGCGGCCACCAGGTTTGAGAACCCGGAACAGCTCGGCGAAGGCGACATCGACGTCGTTGACGTTGCGGAGACCGAATGAGATGGTCGCGGCGTCGAAGGTGTTGTCGCCGAACGGCAGATGCAACGCGTCGGCGGCGACCTTCGGCACCGGCCGCTTGGCCCCCGCCTTGAGCATGCCGAGAGAAAAGTCCGCCGCGACGCAAAACGCACCGGACCGCGCGAGCTCGACGGTGGACACCGCAGTGCCTGCCGCGAGGTCGAGTACGACATCGTCGGGCCCAAGCGCCAGCGCCTTGCGGGTGGCAACGCGCCAGCCGCGATCCTGACCGAACGAGAGGACGGTGTTGGTGAGGTCGTAGCGTCCCGCGACACCGTCGAACATGGCCGCGACGTCTTTGGGATTCTTGGCCAGCGATGCACGTGACATGACCGCAACCGTACCGGCTGCGTCGATCAGGCCTGGTGTCGAGCTCCGCCTCCGGCTACGTCTCAGGCCAATTGTCGAGCTACGTCTCAGGCCGCCAGTCGGCGCGCAGCCCGGTTCCGTCCGAGGACGGCGTCGTAGTGCCCGATGAGTTGGTCGGTGATCGCCGACCAGGTCCGGCCCTGCACACTCCGGTGCGCTGCGGTACCGAACTCGGAGCGCACGTGATCGTCTCCGAGTGTGGTGATCGCGCCCGCGAGACGCTCGGAGAAGTTGTCGAGACCGAGTAGATATCCGGTTCGGCAGTGGTTGATGAGATCGCGCGGTCCGCCGGCGTCGGGTGCGATCGCCGGGACACCGCTGGCGAGGGCTTCCTGCACCGCCTGGCAGAAGGTCTCGTGCTCACCGGCGTGGACGAACACGTCCAGGCTCGCGTAGGCCCGCGCGAGTTCGAGGCCACCGAGCTCACCGGTGAAGACCGCGTCGGGCATCAGCCCTTCGAGCGCTCGTCGTTGCGGTCCGTCGCCGACGATCACCAGCTGCACGTCGTCGCGGCCCGAAAGGACAGCCAACCGTTCCACATGCTTCTCAGGGGCCAGGCGACCGACGAATCCGACTATGAGCTTGCCGCCGCTGCTCCAGCGGGCGCGCATGGCGTCGTCGCGGCGCGAGGGATGAAAGCGGGTCTCGTCCACCCCGCGACCCCAGTGGTGGACGCGCGGAACACCCCGGTCGCGGAGGGCCTTGACCGAGACCGTGGACGGGGCCAGGGTGCGGTCGCAGGCACTGTGCAGTTTTCGGGTCCACACCCAGGCGGCCCAGGTGCCGGGTTTCATGCCGTAGCTGGCGGCGAATCCGGCGACGTCGGTCTGGAACACCGCAACGGTCGGGACATCGAGCCGATGCGCGCAGGCGACGCCCGCCGCACCCACGACAAACGGCGAAGCGAGGTGGACGATGTCGGGGCGAAAGTCGGCGAGCGCTCGATACATCGACAGCGCGGGTACTCCGACCGGCATCGAGCTGACCTTGGGAACCATCATCGACGGGATGTATTTCACCTGCGCACCGGACACCAGCTTCGGGCCCGGCTTCGATCGCCCCGACCGCTTCGCCGACCGAGGGATGTCGGGGGCGACGATCAGGACCTCATGTCCACGACGTTCGAGGTTCTCGGTCACCCGCAGGACCGAGTTGACCACGCCGTTCATGTTCGGCAGGAAGCTCTCCGCGACAATTGCCACTCGCACGAGCCCAGTGTCGGGCGTGAAGTTGTCAGGCTGTGTTCGACGCCGTGACCGGGACCGGAACTGCAGATGAACGTCCACCTGTCCGACGCCGGTTGATCTCGGCGAGGAGCACCATGATGCCGCCGATGACCAGCCACGAATACACCAGCACCGACAACGCGGGCAGGATCGCCAGGCTCGCGTCACGCCCGGTGACCCGGACGAGTTCGGGGTCCGACTTCGAGTAGTCGATACTGATGCGCTGACCCTTCGTCAGCCCACCGGGATAGAAGACACCCAGGCGTGGGCTGTGGAACATGCCGTCTGGTGTGGAGAACGCGACCGACGCCCTGGTCGGACCGGCACTGACCACCTCGGCCACCGTGGTGGCCTTGTCAGAATTGATCAACACGTCGTTCCGGTAGGCCCCGGCGACCATGGTCGCCATCATGATCGTGATGATGATCCCGACAGTGAGCAGCGCGATCTGAACACGGCGCAGCACGGTCGGAGACATGCCGCCACCATAGTCACTCGGTTCTGACGACCCAATTCCGTCGCCACTCATCCCCCCGCGAACGGGTCAGAGGCGAGTTTTGATGGATGCGTGCACGGACCTCAGCGTCGACCGGTCCGTCCGGACCTCGATGACCTCGATGCCTGAACCCGACGCATTCAGCGCGCCGGGCAGCTCATCGAGCGTCACGAGCCGGTGCGGGGTTCCGAATCCGGCACAGACCGATGCCAGGTCGGTCTGGTGCGGTGTGCCGAAGACCCGTTCGTAGGCGCCGAGGTAGTCGGGCCCCGAGAAGCGGGGGTCACCCTGTTCGAGCAGACCGAAAATGCCTCCGCCGTCGTCGTTGGCCACGACGATCGTCAGCCGGTTCGGCCGTGGTTCGGCCGGACCGATCAGCAGTCCGGTGGCGTCGTGCACAAATGTCAGGTCTCCCATCAGCGCGACCGTTCGGACGCCGGTCGCGAGTGCCGCGCCGATCGCGGTGGAGACGTTTCCGTCGATCCCCGCGACACCTCGGTTCGAGAGGACCCGAACATCGGGTCCGACACGTCCGGCCAATGCGACGTCGCGGATGGGATTGGACGCCCCGACCACCAGTTGCTCGCCGGGTGCCATCGCCGCGCTGACAACCTTCGCGACGTGCAGTCCGGTGACGGCTTCGGTGGCATCGAGTTCCAGGTCGACCGCGTTGACCGCACGTTGGTGCGCGGCGGCGCAGGTCTTGAGCCAGTCCTCGTCCGGTTCCCCGACAACCTCGGCGCGCGAACCGGTGGCGAGCACGTTGCCCGAGACGTCGGGCCAGCGCGGCCCGGTGGTCAGCGCGTACACGCGGACATTCGGATCGGCGAGCAGCGTCGAGACCTCGCGGTGCAGGGTCGGACGACCACAGATGATGGCCTGGGTGGGACGAACCGCCGACAACGCCAGCGGATGCAGCGGGTTCTCGGGGGCCGGGGCGGTCGGCTCGGCCACGGTCGGCAGTGCGGCCAGCTCGGGTCGATGTCCGGCGCCGTGCCCGGACACCACGACGGTCGGTTCGCTGATGTCGATGTCGACGGGGACGTCCAGCTTGCCGACGGCGGTCACCGTCCAGGGGGCACCGTCGGGCCGGCCTGCGAAGACACCGAGGTCGTCGCTGGGCGCGGCGCCCGGATCCGGGACCAACGGCTCGCGCAATGGAATGTCGAACTGCACCGGTCCGGCGTTGCCGGTGCGGGCGCCGCGGGCCGCGGCGAGCACACGCCCGACTGCCGAACGCCACTGACTGTTGGTGTCGAGGTCCTGCTCGGCCAGCCCGAGGCTGATCGCCGCGCGGACCTGCGTGCCGAATATCCCGAACTGTTCGATCGTCTGATTCGCCCCCGACCCCAGGAGTTCGTAGGGGCGGTTTGCGCTGATCACGACCAGTGGCAGCCGCGCATAGTTGGCCTCGAAGACCGCCGGACTCATGTTCGCCACCGCGGTACCGCTGGTCATCACGATCGGCACGGGCTGCCTGGATGCCGCGGCCAATCCGAGCGCTAGATAGCCGGCCGTGCGCTCGTCGACCCGCACGTGCAGTCGCAGGAGTCCGGCCGCATCGGCGGCATGCAACGCGAACGCGAACGGTGCGTTGCGTGAGCCGGGGCACAACACGGCTTCGGCCACGCCTCCGCGGATCATCTCGTCGACGATCACGCGCGCCTGCAGGGTCGAAGGATTCATTACTTCAGGCTAGCGGCGCCACCTGCGTGCCCATCGCGTCGACCGGTGTGACGACGCGGACAATCGGCCAGATCGCCCGATCCAAAACGCGGTGCCCGACTTCAGACCGCGAACCCAGCCCTACCGGGTACGGTCGCAAGGGTGATCGGCTTACCGAGATCGGTGACGGCACTACTGTTCGATCTCGACGGAGTTCTGACCGACACGGCAACAGTTCACCGGCGGGCCTGGAAGCAGGCTTTCGACACCTTTCTCGTGTCGTACGCCGCGGCAGATCCCGAGCAGCGTCGACCGTTCACCGACGACGACTATCTCCAGTACGTCGATGGCCGGTCCCGGAACGACGGGATCGCGACATTTCTGGCGTCCCGCCACATCACGCTTCCGCCAGGTGACACCGGCGACACCGCGGCCGACGCCACGGTCAGCGGTATCGGTGACACCAAGAACGCATTGTTTCTCGACGAACTGAAAACAACAGGCGCGCAACCATATCCCGATGCAGTGGCGTATCTGAAGGCAGCGCAGCATGCCCGGTTGGCGATCGCCGTGGTGACCAGCTCCAAGAACGGCGCACCCATCCTGGAGGCGACGGGTCTCGCGGCGTATGCCTCGGCCCGGGTCGACGGACTCACGATCGCGCAGCGTGGCCTCGCCGGAAAACCCGCTCCCGATGCATTTCTCGCAGGCGCGGAGGCCCTTGGCGTGCCGCCCGAGCAGGCCGCAGTGTTTGAGGACGCCGTCGCGGGCGTGGCGGCCGGGCACGCCGGTCGTTTCGGCTACGTCGTGGGCGTCGACCGCTCCGGCGGCGGCGCGCATGGCGACGACCTGCGCCGTGCCGGTGCCGACCGCGTCGTCACCGCCCTCACCGAACTGTTGGAGGACCGATGACCCAGGATCCCGGCATGGAAGTGGCGCCCTGGCACCTGAGCTGGCGCGGCACCGATCTGGAATCGCTCGGTCTCATCGAATCGATCTTCGCGCTGTCCAACGGCCACATCGGGTTGCGTGCCAACGTCGAGGAAGCCGAGCCGGTCTTCAACCCCGGGACCTATCTGAACGGCTTCTACGAACGCCGCGAGCTGCCGTACGCGGAAGGCGGTTACGGATATCCCGAGGACGGGCAGACGGTTGTCAACGTCACGAACGGCAAGATCATCCGGCTTCTGGTCGAAGACGAGCCGATGGACCTGCGTTACGGGACCACCCAGCATCACGAGTGGAAACTCGACTTTCGTTCGGGAACCCTGCTGCGCACCACCGAGTGGACCTCACCGACCGGCAGGCGGGTCCGGATCACGTCCGAACGGCTGGTGTCGTTCACCGAACGGGCGATCGCCCTCATCCGTTACGAGGTCGAACCGCTCGACGAAGACACCGAGATCGTCCTTCAGTCCGACTTGTTGGCCAATGAATCGGTGGCCAAGCCTCCGGGCAAGGACCCCCGGTTGGCGGCGGCACTGCACCGACCGCTGGTCGGCGAGTTCGCCACCGCACACGGGCATCGAGCCGTACTGGGTCACCACACCAGAGAGTCCGGGCTACGCATTGCCGCCGGGATGGATCATGAGCTCGAGGCGCCGAACTCGGTGTCCTGCGAGATCCTCAGCGAGGACCTCGCACGGTTGACCGTGACCGCCACCGTCCCTGTCGGACAACGGGTCGCGATCACGAAGTATCTGTCGTACGGATGGTCGAGCCAGCGATCGACCTCGGCTCTGCAGGCCCAGGTCGAAGCCGCTCTGGCATCGGCCCTCGACAACGGCTGGGACGAGTTGAAGGCCCGCCAACGCCAATATCTCGACGACTTCTGGGCTACCGCCGACGTCATCCTCGACGGCGACCCGGAGCTGCAGCAGGCCGTCCGCTTCGCACTGTTCCAGGTCTTGCAGGCGGGCGCTCGCGGCGAGAACCGAGCCCTGCCCGCCAAGGGCCTCACCGGACCGGGGTATGACGGCCACGCCTTCTGGGATACCGAGACCTTCGTGCTGCCGGTCCTGACCTACACCGTCCCCGATGCGACCGCCAACGCGCTCGGCTGGCGACACGCGACGCTTGCCATGGCCAAGAGCCGGGCCATCGAATTGAGTCAGGCGGGTGCAATGTTCCCGTGGCGCTCGATCAATGGCGAGGAGTGTTCGAGCTACTGGCCTGCAGGCAGTGCTGCAGTCCACATCAATGCCGACATCGCCGCAGCGGTCTCGCAGTACGTCGCCGCAACCGGTGACGAGCAGTTCGAGGTCGACCGCGGGCTCGAGCTCCTGATCGAGACGGCACGATCGTGGGCGTCGCTGGGCCATCACGACCTGCGCGGAGATTTTCGCATCGACGGGGTGACCGGGCCGGACGAGTACTCATCGATCGCCAACAACAATATTTATACGAATCTGATGGCGCAGAAGAACTTCCGTGATGCCGTCGCGGCGTGCAAGCGGCATCCCCCGGAGGCTGCCCGATACGGTGTCGACGACGAGGAGACGGCGCACTGGCAGAGCTGCGCAGATCGGATGACGCTTCCGTATGACCCGGAATTGGGTGTCCATCAACAGGCCGAATCGTTCACCCGCCAGGCCCGATGGGATTTCGCGGGCACACCACCCGAGAATTATCCCCTGCTCTTGCACTATCCGTATCAGGATCTCTACCGCAAACAGGTGGTCAAGCAGGCCGATCTGGTGCTCGCGATGTATCTGCGCGGCGATGCGTTCACCGCGGAACAGAAGCGGCGCAACTTCGACTACTACGAACCGCTGACCGTGCGGGACTCGTCGTTGTCGGCCTGTGGGCAGTCAATTGTCGCGGCAGAGGTCGGACACCTCGATCTCTCGTACGACTACTTCGTCGAGACCGCACTCACCGATCTGCACGACCTGCACCACAATGCGTCGGGTGGCCTGCACATCGCGGCGCTCGCAGGCACCTGGTTGTGCTGTGTCGCCGGCTTCGGCGGGATGCGGGATCACGGCGGGGTCGTCACTTTTGCGCCGCGACTTCCCCTCCGGCTGGACCGCATGGTCTTCCGGATGGCGCTGCGGCGCAGCTACGTCGAGGTCGAAGTGCATCACAACGAGGCGACCTACCGGCTGATCGGCGGCGACCACCAGCAGTTGTCGCACCACGGCGAGCAGTTCGTACTCGGTGATCGACCGGTGACACTGCAGATCGACGAACTGCGCCCGGATTCGACGCCTGAACAACCGCCGGGGCGCGAGCCGTATCGACGGGTCGCATCGTACTGATGCCGGAGCACACGTTCGATTTCGTCCTGCTCAACCAGGGTGGCGCGGGCAAACCAAAAGCCGACAACACGCGTATTCAGTAGGGTCGGATCATGACTGATCGCGAGTTCGACATTGTTGTCTTCGGAGCCACCAGTTTTGTCGGCGCACTGACGGCCGGGTACCTGGCCGAACATGCGCCCGCCGGAACCAAGATCGCCCTGGCCGGCCGCAGCGAGCACAAACTCTCGCAGATGCGGTTCGACCTGCCTGAGCCCGCCAACGCCTGGCCGCTGATCATCGCCGACGTCGACTCACCGGCGTCGCTCGATGCGATGACCGCTCGCACCCGGGTGTTGTGCACCACCGTCGGCCCCTACCTGAAGTACGGCGAGACGGTCCTGGCGTCGACCGTCAACAACGGCACCGACTACGTCGACCTCACCGGCGAGGTACCTTTTGTCCGGATGTCGATCGACAAGTTCGGTGATCAAGCGAAATCCAACGGCGCACGAATCGTTCATTCGTGCGGATTCGATTCCGTCCCTTCTGATCTCGGCACCTACCTCCTGTACAAGAAGATCAGCGCGGACGGCGAGGGCACGATGGGTGAGACGACCATGGTGCTGCGCAGCTTCCGCGGCGGCATCAGCGGCGGGACGGTTGATTCGATGCGCGTGATCGCCAAGGAAGCCGCGAACGCCGAGACGCGGCGCACCCTGCTCGATCCGCATGCCCTGTCCACCGGGCCAGGCGAGTACGCGGGCATCAAACGCAGCGCCGAGCCCAGCGATATGGCACTGGTGAGCGCGTCGAAGGTTGATCCGAGCCTCAAGGGAACGCTCGCCCCATTCTTCATGGCCAGCTACAACACCCGTATCGTTCGCCGGTCGAATGCGCTGCTCGACAACGCCTATGGAGAGAATTTTCGCTACGGAGAGACCATGTACGTCGGCAGCACCCCGATCGTCTCGACCGCGGTTTCCGCGGTGGTTGCCGCCGGAACCACGGCATTCCTCGGTGCGATGTCGGTCGGCCCGATCCGCAAGGTGCTCGATCGCGTGCTCCCCAAGCCCGGCGAGGGTCCCAGCAAAAAGGTGAGGGAGGCAGGTCATTTCACGACGGAGACCTATACGACCACCACCACCGGTAAGCGCTATCGGTCCCGGATCGTCGCCAAGGGTGACCCGGGATACAAGGCCACGGCGGTGATGTTGTCGGAGTGTGCGCTGTCGCTGGCGTTGAATCGCGACGAATTGCCGCCGCGCTCGGGCATCTTGACCCCCGCCGCCGCGATCGGCGATGTCCTCATCGAACGGCTGCGTGCCGCCGGCTTCAAACTCGAAGCCGAGCAGCTCACCTAGCCCCCACCTCCGCAAACGAGCCGGTAGTACAAAGACGAGCCACATATTTGTGGCTCGTCTTCGTAATACCGGCTCGTTTAGGGGTGGAAGGAAATCAGGCCACCGGCCGCCGCCGACTCACCGATGGAACGAAGGCCGTCCGCGACAACCGCAATACCGCGGCAACCGCCCGGTCGCCCCTCACATCGAACAGTTCGCCGAACTGCGTTGCCAGGGTGGACAACTCGGCACTCTTCTTCGGCGAGATCGCGCCACATTCCGGCGACCCGTCGGCATAGAGAAAGGCCGGCGTGATCGGATGGACGGCCAAGCCCAGCGCCTGCGCGCGGATCCAGAGTTCCTGCATCGTCACCCCACCGCGCACGTACGCGTCGGCACTTCGCCCGTCGACCGTCACCACGGCAAGCGCAGAGGCGGTCATGATCCGCCCCTGTGCATCTGCGCCCAGTGCGGAACCGGCACCCCAGGCATCGAGGTGCGCCATCACGTCGGGACGCCGCAGCAGTGCCAGCAACGGAGCCTGCTGCGGCATGAGTGCCATATCGCCGACCTCGATCCCGGTGTCGGAGGAGGCTTCTGACGCAGCAACGATCTCTGCCATCATCTCGGACTGCAGGTCCGGATCCAGATACCGCAGACGTTCGGCCGCTCCGGCGATCACTCCGAATGCGGCGAGTGTCTCCTGATCCGTGATCAGGCGGGTCTGCGCCCCTTCGGGCAGTGGCTTCAACAGCGCTTCGACGACATCGTCGCCCAGCTCGCTGCGATCACCGAATCCCCGATTTGTCCGGCGATCGAGCATCGCCTGCAGAGGCGCGGCGCCATCGGCATCCACGACGCCATCGAACTCGAACCGAACCTGTAGTTGCGCACCCGACCCGGTGATCGCCGTCTTTCCGGCCACCCCTACGGCCGAAGCCGCGACCGTCATGTTGTGCAGCACCGCGCCCAGTGCCACCGCCGATGCCCGTCCACCGACATCCATCCTCGACGACAAGGGGTTCGATCGCGCCGTCACCCCGGTGTCGTCCGCATCAAATCGCCAGGGTTGTGCGTTGCCGAGTGAGGGCGCCCGAGATCCGGCGTACACCAACGCATCTCGAGCCTCGAGCGCCGCGAACTCGGCATGCACATCGACGTCGATCCGGGGCGCGGGCGCCGCAGCCAGGGCCGGTTCGGCCAGACCATCGAGGATGGAATCGAGGTCGACCCGGATGCGACCGGACGGTAGCGGTTCTCCCCGGACGATGCGCCGAACAGCTGCGGCGACGGTCGCACCACCGAGTGCGACATCCCCACCGAGTTGCGGCCACGCAGACAGGGTTCGGCCCATTTCGAACACCGAAGCCGCCATTCGCGAAGTCAGTCGGTCGCCGTCAAGAATCTGAAGTGCAAACGGTACTTTCTCCGCCGCCGACAACCCCGACAATGATGCCGCATTGAAATCGCCGAGCAAACCGTGGAACAACGGCCGATCGGGTTCCAGATCAAATCGTTCGACGTCGAGAACACCGCCGTCACTTGTTTCCATGATCACCGGAATCCCCAGTGCCCGCGCCCTATCCCGGACCAGTACTTTGGCGTCGAATGAGTCGCATTCTTCGATTACGATATCGAGGCCTGCCAAGAACTCATCGATGGTCGATTCCTGAACACCCTGTTGATGTACCTGGACATCGAGATAAGGATCGATCTCGGCTATGCGCCTGGCCGCGACCACAGCCTTGTTGAGGCCGATGTCAAAGACCGAACCCGGCACACGATTCAAATTCGACAATTCGATGTCGTCGAAATCTGTGAGCCGCAACTGGCCGCAGAGGCCTTCGAGTGCCAAGGTATGTGCGACTGCATGTCCGACGCTCAGCCCGACGACACCGACTCTCAACACACCGGCCCGGTCCTGCTCAGCGCTGGTCAACTTGTTGCGATTCCGATCCAGCCGTAGTCGTCGAAATCCGGCGGGGCCGAGCAGTCGAATTGCCTTCTTTCGCCAGGGATAGTAGATCCAGCGCGCCGGCTCATCGAGAATCTGATTGCCCAGCGGCGGGATCAATTCACCTGCTGCCGACAACTGGTCGGCCACCGAATCAAGGAAGTCAATTCCTGATGTGGCGCGCAGTTCCTCGAACCGGCTGTGCCCCTCCGGATTGCCGCCCTCGAAAACCTCAACGGTGGCCATGGATTCTTTAGCCTGATCGTTCACTACACCATCCTGTTTATAATCTCAACGCGAGGCCGAGATTGA
The DNA here is from genome assembly GCF_056786495.1 of Williamsia sp. Y853. Classification (NCBI taxonomy): domain Bacteria; kingdom Bacillati; phylum Actinomycetota; class Actinomycetes; order Mycobacteriales; family Nocardiaceae; genus Williamsia; species Williamsia sp. Y853. Next base: position 1,725,474 of record NZ_JBXCJC010000001.1, on the reverse strand, counting down.
AGCCTGTTCTCTCGACGGTATACGGGAGGCTGACATCCCACATCCCATGGGCCCAAGCGACATTCGGACAACTGAATTGGACATTCGATCAGAAGACTGTCCAAGCCCGAGCGCAAGACAAACCAAATGGGATGAATTCGGCGAGGGAGATTGACACACAGTGACATAACGGCCACAAACAAGCAACAATAAGCAAGGGGCAACAAAACGCTGAGAAATATTTGCTACCTGCAAGACCATCAACGATCCCACACCAACTATCCACGATAGTGAGATAGCAATAGCGCGCACAAGTGTGCAGGCCAGGAGACGCAATGACCACCGCATTCGCCCACGATCGTCGGACCGCACAGATCAGCACCGGAGCACGTGATTTCACCGCTCAGGTGATCGACGAGCAGACCGGGACGACACTGATCGTCGGCACGCCACACTCAGTTCCGGACGTATGGATCGAGTATCTCGACGGTGCTCGCGAAAGCTACGCCAAGTATGGCGCGGAGATGGCCCTCGAGTACGACGACGTCGTCCGCGGCAATTGCACAACTCTGTTCTACGCCGCCCTCGATCGCTCGGGAACGGTCATCGGAGGCGTGCGCGCCAAGGGGCCGTACGTCAACGCCCACCAGTCCCACGCACTGCTCGAATGGGCCGGTCAGCCAGGTCTCGAGATGGTCATCGACGCGATTGATTCGCGTCTGGAGGATGGTGTTGTCGAGATGAAGACGGCCTGGGCCGCCGACGGACCCGCCGCCGCGACCGTTGCCGGGATGCTTGCCCGGGTCGCCCTTCCCACAATGACCCTGACCGGCGCTCGCTACATCATGGCCACGGCTGCGGACCACGTGCTGCGTCGCTGGGAATCCTCGGGCGGCCGGGTCGCCGAAGACATCCCCGCCTCGCCGTACCCCGATGCCCGCTACCAGACCAGCCTCATGTGGTGGGACCGTGACCGGATCGCGATCGACGCCAAGCCGAGGGTGCTCGCCCACATGGTGCAGGACACTTCGATCCTCGCGGCCGGTGCCACTCAGAACGTCTGGTCGTCGACAAATGGCGTCGCGGCCTGAGACCGGGCGTCAGCGGCCCGCCGCCTGCGGACCAGGTCGAGATTCCCCACGCGGCGTTCGTCCGCGACAAACTCGATCTGAGGCTCGCTTGGAGGACCAGGAACCCAGACAATCGGCGCACATGTGCGCGAGATCACTTTATTGCGCCCGGCGTCTTTGGCTGCATACATGCACCGATCCGCCTGCCTGGTGAGGAAGTCGATCACGTCGTCGATGTTGGGGCGACCGGTCGTCGATCGGATCAGCGGTGCGTAGATTGCGCCGATACTGATCGTCACGCCGCATTCGGCGTGGATTCGGTGACGGATCTGTTCGGCGAGTTCGATGAGTTCTGCCGGGCTTGCCGACTCTGCCATCACCACGAATTCCTCGCCGCCGAACCGGCTTACCATCGACCGGCTGGGCACGGTCTTCTCGATGACGGCTGCCGCCGACACGAGCACGGAATCCCCGGCAGCATGACCATGGCTGTCGTTGACGATCTTGAAGTTGTCGAAGTCCATCATCATGAACCCGATCGATTGACGGGTTCTGACGATGCGCTCGAGGAGATCACTGTTTCGGTTCAACAATCCGCGACGGTTGAGCACCCCGGTCAGCGGGTCGGTATCGCCCAGCTTTGCGACCTTGAGGAGCACCGAACCCAATGACTGCCGGAGCGCGGCAACCATGAACACCGGCACGAAAACGGTGGTGACCGCGGCGCCTGTCGCGACGATGAGTGCCACCCCAGAGGTGGCGTTGATGGATGACAGTGCCACCGCCAGCACCATTGCGAGCAGTGTGAACGAGACCGTCACACGCCGCGACGAACCCATGGCAGCGATCGCCGGGATGGCGGCCAACAGTGCCACAATCGCTCGGGCAGCAGCCGGGTCCGTCACCAGATAGGCCGACCAGGCGACACCCAGCATTCCGCCGAATCCGAGTATTGCGAATTGGGTGTCGGACAACCGGCCGATATAAAGCGTGACAGCGAAAGTGAATGTGCTGAAAAGCCAGACCAGGACGAGGTATTTCATACCGCCGTCGATAATGAATTCCGGCTGTATGAACGCGAACAAAGGCAACGCGAAGGCGCCCGCCGTACTTATCAGTACCGCAGTCGATCGTGCGTCGAAACGCTCCGACACTTTGTTATCCACAGCGATCAGCTATCCGAATCCCCAGCACGGTGGCGACGCCGCCGGGCAGGTGCGCGAGACCCTGACCAGACGGGCGACGATGGTGAAACCTTCGAGGCGTGAAAATCCACTCAACGCCGGTTCCCGATTGGGAACAACCACACCCAGTCTAGACACGGGTTGGACATCCGGCCATCGGAGGTCGAAATCTGCTCGGGGCGGTAGTCTCAACGATTGAACGAGCGCGAGGTGTGCATTTGTAGGGATGCCGCTGCGCTGGACTGATCATCGGGAGTTGTGCATGTCAGCGTCAACCCCGCCACTGGAGCCATCGGTGGCAACCCGCGATGCCATTCGCGCCCTCATCTCAGATGTCGAATTCCCGTCCCTCGGAGTCGTCCTTGTTTCCATGGACCCGACCTGCCTGCTCGCGGCTGCGTTGGGCTGGCGCTTGGCCAGTAAACTCCGGCCCGCAGTGTCTGCCGAACTGAGCGCGATGTTCGGCGGCCATCCGGCTGTCTGGGAGGGACCGTACGACCACCTGATCCTGGTGTTCTTCAATGCCGACAAGGTCGATACCGAGACCGTCGAACGTCGACTCGCCGAGCGCATGTCACGTCAGGTGATGGTCGAGGGACAAGCTGTCTTCGTTCCGACCTGCCTCGGCATAGCGATTGCCTCCGAGGTGCCAACCGCGCGCGACGCCCCGGATCTGGTCCAAGCGGCAAGTGCTGCCGTCCACCATGCCATCCGCACCTCGTCGACGTCCTTCCGCGCAACGTCACAGTCCGTGGAATTGCTCAAGCATGAAGTGGCGGCGACCACCGAGTTGGCGAAGTCGATCGGCAGCGACTTCACCCTGCACTACCAACCGATCGTCGACCTGGCATCAAGGAAGCGTGTCGGGTTCGAGTCCCTGCTGAGATGGCGGGTGGGTGATGAGCTCCGACTCCCCGCCGACTTCCTCGACGCGGCAGAGGCCACGTCGTTGATCGTCCCGATCGGCCGCTGGGGCGTGAGCGTCGCACTCGAACAGTTGGCGCAGTGGCAGCGGGAATCAGGCGACACGGCTCTGTTCATGTCGGTGAACTTCTCGGCTCGCCAGCTTGTCGACCGCAGGCTGGTGCAGCATGTCGCCGATGCGATTGCGGCGACGGGTGTTCCGGCCAAGTCGGTGTGGGTAGAGGTGACCGAACGTAACCTGATCGAGGTCGGGTCCCCTGCGGCACAAACACTTCTGGAACTCGACGCGCTCGGGTGCACTGTCTGCGTCGACGACCTCGGGACCGGTTTCGCGGCACTGCGATACATGGTGGAACAGCCGGTGCAGGTGGTGAAGATCGACCGCTCCCTCGTTTCCAAGGTGGGTATCGTCGAGCCGTTGCGCAGCTTGGTCGGAGCGGTGTGCACATTGTCGGCGTCCCTCGGCATCCTCACTGTCGCCGAAGGTGTTGAGAGCGAAGACGAAGTACGCAAACTCCGCGAGCTCGGTTTCACCCATGCGCAAGGATTCCTGTTCGGCAAACCTGCAGCCGCAGGCGACATCCGGTTGTAACCGCCCGAGCCGTACCATCGGCCTTGACATGAGCGCCTTCGAAACCGGCCCGGTGCCGATCACCAACCCGACCGCCCTGACCCGGCGCCGTTTTCTGATCGCAAGTCCGGCGGCGGCAGCGCTGCTGATCTCCGCATGTTCGTCGTCCGATGCCGGAACACCGACCAGCGGCGACGACGACGACCTCAGCGTTCCGTCAACGTATGTTCTCTCGGATACCGACGCCGACCTGACCGGTTCGGACGACGCGACCGCGGCCCTGCAGTCGATTCTCGACACCACGCCGGCAGGCTGCGAGATCGTGATCCCCGGCGGGGCGGTGCTCCGATGTACCGCAGGCCTCGAACTTCCTGGTGGAAAACACCTTTCCGGCCCGGGCGAGCTGAAGTTCACCGATGGGATCGCACAGGCATCGGGACTGACCGTGACCGGGTCCGGATCCCGGATCCACCGACTGCGCATGACAAATCCCGGCCTGCTCGGGGCTCGATCGCAGACCGGCGAAAACCCGTTCGCCATCACGATCAAGGCCAACAACGTCGAGGTCTCCGAGTGCTTCATCGAGTCGTTCCAGAGCGGGATCGGCGTGGACCCCTACGGCGAGTGGTACTACACCCGAATCCTGAACAACCGCATCAAAGACGTACTTGGCGCCGGTGACGGTCCGGACGATCTCGAGTCGACGCTGGGTGAGGACCGGGGCGACGGAATCGTCACATGGGGTGCCGCCGCGACCATCATCGGCAACGAGGTCGACTGCCGGGCCGGATCCGATGCACGTATCGGAATCCACTGCGAGGCATTGAAAGACCGGGAGCAAGAGTCCGGACCGATGCCGAACTCGATCTATACGGTCGCGAACAACACCGTTCGGGGTCAGTTCCGCCGGGGCATCGTCGTCGAGGACATCACACAGGCCACGATCATCAACAACACTGTCGCCGACAGCACCTGGTGGGGTGTGGCGGTGATCCGCAGCAGCGAGGTCACCGTCGCCGACAACACAATTGAGGTCACCCGCGCCGACTCCGACCGACAGGGCGAGTCCTACGCGCCTCACCGGGCTGCGGTGATGTTGTACGGATCGACCACAATGACTGCGGTGGAGCGCAACTCGATCACCGTATCCGGTCACGCCGATTCGTACATCGCCATGTTCGGCGTCGACAACGTCGATGACCAGCCACGCAATTGTCACGCCACCGACAACACGGGCAACACGACCGCGGAGGGTGTCACCACCGTCGGTGGCAGCGTCACCCTTGGGGTGTCATGCCGATTCGAACGCAACACACTGACCGATTTTCAGGCCGACGGGATCACGTTCTGGCATACCACCGGTCCGGCAGCACGCCAGAATACGCTCTCCCGCAACGGAGACCGTTCCCATGCCGGCATCCAGTTCGAGAACAGCAACGACGAGTCGGCCGACACCATCACGGACGGAAACAGCATTTCGGGATTTGCCGACGGCATCCTCGATACGAACGCCACCACCGGACAGATCGCGCACCGCGGTAACCGTATCTCCCGATGCACCAACGGGATCAACCTGTTCGACCGCTCCGAGTCGACGGGATCGTTGGACGCCAACGAGTTCGTCGATGTCACGGTCCCGACCGTCAACGTCCCGGAAGGTGTCTCGGTCTCCTAGCCGTCGACGGCCTTCACCGGCTCGGCTTCTGTCGCAGGCTCAGCTTCTGTCACAGGCTCGCCTTCTGCCGCACGTTCGGAGGACCCGAAGAGGACCGCTGGGGCGATGCCATCCGGTGATTCGCTGTTGCTCTTCGGCTTTCGACGCCCACGGCCGACCGCCGGGATGAGAACCGAGCCGATCACCTTGGCCCGCACCTTCGCCAGCTGGTCAAGTGCATCCGTGAACTCCCCCACCCTGGTCCGACCACCCACACAGACGATGAGGGTTCCTTCGGCGCCGACCGCCAGGACCGACGCGATGTCACCTTCGGTGACCGGCGGGCCCTCGATGACCACGTGTTCGAACGACTTCTTGAGTTCGTCGAACATCTCCGTGGCGCGTGGGGACTTCAGCAACTCCGGTCCCGCACCGCTGCGTGGGCCGGTGCCGAGCACCAGGGGCCCAGGCACCAACTTTCCGAAGATCTTGTCATCAAGCGGATGGGAACCATCCAGCACCGAGCTGACCCCGGGCTCGGACACCTCCTCGCCGACATCAGACAGATCAGCTCTGACGAGTACCACAGAGCGCCCCGTTTTCGACAGTGCTGCAGCAAGATTCGATGCGACCACCGATTGCTCCGGCGACTTCGTCGGGCTCGTGACCAGAATGCTGGAGATCGGGATGTCCCCTGTCGCATAGGCGACGTTGGTCGACAAGACGTCGAAGGACTGCGCTGCAGCAGTGCCCCGCACTGGCAGGTACGGGAAACCGTCGACCGACTCCAAGCCCTTCGACGAGATCTCGGCGAGCACCGGCGGTGCACCCGGCACCATTGCCACGTCCACAGCGCTCCGCAGGCGATTGTCGAGTACGGCCCGCGTGATCACGACCGCTGTTGCGGCCACGATTCCGAAGATCAACGACCAGAACACATTCGCGATCAGATTGGGCGACACCTGCTCGCCGGTCTGGGCCGGGGTGACGATCCGCATTTGTGCCGGCTCGGATTTGCCCTGCTTGTCCGCGGTGGACATGAACCCGGCGAGCGACACCGCGACGCCATTGGCGAGCCTTTGAGCCAGGCCGGCATCGGTATCGCGCACCGCAACCTCGAGCAGCGTGGTTTCCGGTACGGCCAGTGCGGTGATCTCCTTGATCGCGTCGGCGACCGGCATGACGATCTGGGCGTCACGCAAGGCCGCGGTCACGATCTCGGTGGACGTGGCCAGTTCTGAATAGGTGGCGACGAGCCCCTGCAAGCCCTCGGGGGATTCACGCTCACCGCTCTGGTTCGCCACCGAACTGACATACAGGGTGGCGGTGGACTCGTACTCGGATTTCTGTGTGAGCGTGTATCCCACCCCCGCCAGTACCACCACAACCGTGATCGCCACGATCAGAATCCAACCGTTGCGGAGTGCGTTCGCACATAGCCTCAGCCAGTTGGCATCTCGTCGATCCGGGGTCCGGGATGTCATGTCTTTTGCTCCATGGTGGATTCGTGGTGTTCGATCGTCGAGTTGTCATGAGAAGCCGGCGAGCCTCGTGCGACCAGGCAGACCAGCAACACCAATGGCAATATCGGAACCTGATGCCGGAGCGCTGAACCGAAGTCGGGTTCGAATATCGCCTGCACCGTGACGAAGGCGAGCACGAATGCCATCGACCTTCTCACCAACACATTGATATCCGTCGAAGCTCCCTGCAAAACCCTCCCGACTCGGCTCAGCGACACGAAGAAGTATGCCCAGATGCCCGCGATCAGCATTGCGAGTCCGGCGTAGTAGGCCCCGCCGAGCAGCACCATCGGGATGGGTACGAACAGGAACGCAAAACTCGCGATCGCGTTGACGATGCCTCCGAGCGGATCGGCGATATCGGTGAACGAACCGATGGCGGTCATCGAATCCGGCCCCGCGCCGCGAGTGCTGTTCACCATCTCGCGATAGTGATCGACAGGCAGCCCGAGAAGGACGGCAAATGCCACCGCCAGCGCAACCAGCGACGCGACTCCCACTGCAACGCTGGAGATCACACGTATTCGGCGCCAATTCACGATCCGTAACGCCACGTATACAACCGCGATGATGACCCAATACTGTCGGAAGACCTGCGCATAGACCAGCATCGCGGCAACCAGAACCGCGTCGAAGACAACGCTGCTCGGCACCACGAGCACAAGGGCCGTGAACGGCAGAACGGTCAGTTCCTTGGAGTAGTACCCGATGTACACCGCTGCCAAGACAATTATCAGGCCGGCCAGAACGGCTTCCGGAAACCCGCCGGGATATCCCCTGGTGCGCACCAGACACACCAGCACCACAGCCGTTGCCGCCGCCAGCCCCAACAGAGAGGCCGCGGTCGCATGCGGACCAAGTCCCATGAAGTCGTACACCCGAGCGGTATTCGTGTACGAGGCATCTTCCCTGATGACGATCCGGCCGGTGGCGAGCTGCGCGATCACGTCGCCGTCATAGGAGAACTTGGGTGGAAGAATGACCGTCCGGTGCATGACGACGAAGACGCCGAACACAAAGGCGTAAGCAGTCGCCAGTGCCATGAACACATGGCGGTACCGCTGGTATCTGAAGCCGATACCCACCAGACCGGTTGTCGTAAACATGATTTCGCGAACGGATCCTACTCTTGACACCTACGCCCAGGGGTTTCATCTCGCGCTCCCCCGGGCACGATCGAACGGGCACGCGCCGAGTCGCGGCGCTTCTTTTCAAGACAATAGCTCAGATGTGCCCTTCCTGCGCATTGTGATTGCTCTCATTCTTCAATAGATCAATTACGTAGTATGGTCACTCCGGAATCTTCCAGCGGCGATTGAAGTGATAATGAAACTACTGATGACCGGCCATTTGGGATACCTCGGAACCGAGATGTCATCAATGCTGACCCAGCGCGGCCATGAGGTCTTCGGGCTGGACAACAACTACTTCGAAACCGGGAATTTCCTTGGGGCGCCTGACATTCTGCCCGTGGTGGCGAAGGATCTGCGGGACGTTACTCCGGATGATCTCGAAGGATTCGACGCGGTCATTCATTTAGCAGCCCTATCTAATGACCCTTTGTCAGACCTCAATCCAATTCTGACCTACACGATCAATTTAGATTCTTCCGTGCATTTAGCTAAGGCCGCGAAAACCGCCGGGGTGTCAAGATTCCTTTTCTCTTCTTCCTGCAGCCTCTACGGCAAGGGCGGTGACAGCGAGGTCGACGAGAACGCGGAGTTCAATCCCGTCACGCCCTACGGCGAATCCAAGATCCGGGTTGAGCAGGCGTTGATGGAACTTGCCGACGCCAACTTCTCCCCGGTCTATCTGCGCAACGCAACGGCATACGGACTCTCGCGACGCCTGCGGTGCGACATCGTGGTCAACAACCTCGTCGCTCACGCGGTGACCAGCGGCAAGGTCGTGATGGAAAGCGACGGCACACCACACCGCCCGCTTGTCCACGTACTCGATATCGCCCACGCCTTCGCCTGTGTCCTCGACGCACCTCGCGAGGCAATTCACAACGAGGCCTTCAACGTCGGTCGAGTCGGCGAAAACTACCAGGTCAGGGATATCGCAAATCTTGTCGCCCGCGTGGTCCCCGATTGCGTCGTGAGTCTCGGCGAAGGCGCCGCACCAGACATTCGTGACTACAAGGTCGACTTCTCGAAAATCGAACGGAACCTGCCCGGTTACGCCCCGCAATGGACGGTGCCGCGCGGCATCGAAGAGTTGTACAACGCGTATTCGGGTGCGATGACAGACGAACTCTTCAACGGACCCAGGTACTTCCGGCTACGGACCATCAAACAATTGCTCGACGCAGGCGCGTTGGACATCGATCTACGCAGCGTTGTGACGATATGAGTGGGACCGACCACGAAGTAGGCCGCGCATTGCACGACTTCTCCAAGCGCATCCCGGTCGCCGGTCCGTGGGTCACCGAACTAGAGGCCAAGTTCGTCGCGGACGCGGCACTGCACGACTGGTACGGAAACGCCGGCCAGTCCGTCGGGTTGTTCGAAACAGAGTTCGCGGCCCACCTCGGTGCACGCCACGCGCTGGCCGTCCCACATGCGACCTCGGCACTTCACCTGGCGATGGTTGCACTCGATCTCGGCCCCGGCGATGAGGTGATCGTTCCCGAGACCACCTTTGTGGCAACCGCGGCCCCGATCACCTACACCGGCGCAACCCCGGTATTCGCCGACATCGACCCCGACACCTGGTGCATGTCAGCCGATTCGTTGAGAGCGCGCCTGAGCCCGCGGACCAAGGCCATCGTCACCGTCGACCTGTACGGGGACGTCCCGGACATGTCGGCGATCCGCGAGCTCGCGGGCGACATCCCTGTCATCGAAGACGCCGCACAGGCGATCGGCGCGAGGCATCACGGCATTCCGGCCGGGATGCTCGGCGACATGGGTGTGTTCAGTTTCCACGGAACCAAGACACTGACCTCGGGCGAGGGCGGCATCGTGGTCACCGACCGTACCGACCTGCACGAGAGGATGGCCCAGCTCCGCAATCTGGGACGGCGGCCCGGCGCGCACGCACAACTGGTATCCGACATCCCGGGATTCAAGTACCAGATGAGCAGCTTGCAGGCTGCTTTCGGCCGAGCCCAATTGCAGCGCGTCGACGAACTGGTTGCGAAGAAGCGGCAGCTGTTCGGTTGGTACCGCGACAGACTCGCCGATCTCGACGGCGTCCAACTCAACGCGCAGAGCGCAGGCAGCGTCAACACATACTGGATGACAAACATCGTCGTGGACAAGGCGTTTGGCACCTCGACCCGGCAGATGATGGCGTACTTCGACGACAACGGTGTCGATACGCGCCCCTTCTTCCCGCCGCTCAGCTCGTTGCAGGCGTTTTCGAACTACCCGGACCAGGTCCGCACCGCACGTGCCACCAACTCGGTGGCCTACGACATCGCACAACGCTCGATCAATCTGCCCTCGGCTCTGATGCTGGAAGAACAGCACGTCGACCGGGTCGTGGGGTTGCTGCGGAGTTTTTTGCACACAGAAAAGGACAACCGATGAAGGCTGTCATCTTTGCAGGTGGTCGCGGGACCCGCATCAGCGAGGAATCGCAGACCCGACCCAAGCCCATGGTCGAGATCGCAGGCCAGCCGATCTTGTGGCACATCATGAAAATCTATGGCGCAGCCGACATCACCGAGTTCGTGGTGCTACTCGGTTACAAGGGCTACATGATCAAGGAGTACTTCGCGAACTACTTCTTGCACACCTCTGATGTGACCATCGACCTGGCGACCGACACGATCACCACGCTGCAGTCGAAGGCAGAGCCGTGGAAGGTCACCCTCCTCGACACCGGCCTGGACACCCAGACCGGCGGCCGGCTGCTGCGGGCGAGAGAACACATCGGCGACGAGACGTTCTCCTTCACCTATGGCGACGGGGTCGCCGATCTCGATGTCCGCAAGGTCGTCGATTTCCACAAGAACAACAACACGATCGCCACGGTCACCGCCGTGCAGCCTCCCGGCCGCTACGGAACCCTGGAGATCGGAGACCGTGGCGCAACCACTTTCAGCGAAAAACCCCTTGGCAGCAGCGGCTGGGTCAACGGCGGGTTCTTTGTGGCCGAACCGGAGATCCTCGACTACATCGAGGACGGGGACCCGACGATCTTCGAACGCAAGCCGATGGAACGCCTCTCCGCCGACGGCCAGTTGTCGTCCTACCGGCACGATGGCTTCTGGCTCGGCATGGACACCATGTGGGACAAGATCAACCTCAATCAGATGTGGGATTCGGGCAACGCTCCCTGGAAGATCTGGTCGTGATGAACACCGGGGCACCGTGATGAGTTCTCTACGGGTGCTGCATGTGATCAGCGAGATGGGTGTTGGCGGAGCCGAATCCGTGGTCGCCGAGTTGGTCTCAGGCGGCGATCAGGTGGGATGGGAATCCGCTGTTGCCTCCGGTGGTGGTCAACGTGCCGACCTGTTGGCCGACGCAGGCGTGCCGCAATTCTTCGTCGAACCGCCCCGACGCTCGCTTGGCGGCCTGGTGAAGGCGAGAAACCATGCCGCCAAGGCGATTTCCGATTATCAGCCGGACGCGATCATCGCCCACAATGTGTCGGCAAGCGCACTGACCCGGCTGGCTCAGCGCCAGGTTCCGGTGCTCTCGATCTTTCACGGTGTCGCCGACGACGACTATCACCGTTCGGCCCGGATCCTGGCTGCGACCGCGGACCACATCGTCACCGTGTCCGAGGCGATCGCCACCAGGCTTCAGTCCGTTGCCGGCCGGCGAAAGTTGCCGCTCAGCGTGATCCGCAACGCCATCACCGACATGCCCCGCCCGGACCGTGCGCTCTGCCGCACAGAACTCGGCATCCCGGCCGACAGACCGGTGGCGCTGTGCCTGGCGAGGATGGAACCGCAGAAGCGGCACGACGTTCTCCTCGACGCCTGGGCCCAACTGTCCGGCGAGGAGTTGCTGATACTCGCCTCGGACGGGTCACTGCGGCCCGAACTCGAATCCCAGGCCCAGCGCCTGGAACTGGGCGATCGAGTGCGCTTTTTCGGCAGTGGTGTGCGGTCGGATGTCCCCAAGCTCCTTGCAGCGTGCGACATCTCGGTACTGACCAGCGACTGGGAGGGACTGCCGATCTCCATCCTGGAGTCGCTGTCGGCCGGCCGGCCGGTGGTGGCCACCGATGTCGACGGACTCCGCGAGATCCTGGGCACCGGCGGCGGGCGACTCGTCTGTGCCCAGGATGTCGACGCGATCGCCGATGCCTTCCGAGAACTGTTGCACGACGAATCGGCCCGCGCGCTCGAAGCCGACCTCGGAATGGAGACCATACGGAGCAGGTACAACCCCGGCCTGATGATGGAGAGCTACGATGCGCTGCTACGCCATCTCGTCCACGGGTAGTCCTCCGCCAATTCATCCGAATCCATCGGCAGGACAAGGCTAATGAAGATCATGCATGTGTCACAGCCGGTGGATGCCGGCGTTGCAGCGGTTGTCTCGGCCCTGCTTGCCGACCAGATGTCCCGCGGTTGGTCGCCGATGTTGGCCTGCCCACCCATCGGCCCGCTCCCCGAACGCGCCGCGCAACTGGGTGTGCCCGTTCATCCCTGGCCTGCGACCCGCTCACCCGGGCCGTCGATTGTCGCCGAGACCAGGCGCCTGCACGCTGTGTTCCGCGCCGCCGAACCTGATGTGGTCCACCTTCACAGTTCCAAGGCAGGACTGGCAGGCAGGCTCGCTCTGCGAGGTAGTGTGCCGACGATCTTCCAGCCACACCTGTGGTCGTTCCAGGCGGTGGACTCCCCCGTCACCCGGTTGGCGCGCGGCTGGGAGCGCCTCGGTGCACGGTGGGCTCATCGCCTGTTGTGTGTCAGCGACGACGAACACCGCATCGGTATATCGGCGGGAATCGACGGGAACTACGCCGTCATCGCCAATGGTGTTGACACCGAGGTGGTTCGGCCGGCATCGGATATCGAGTCCCTTCGCGCGACGCTCGAGCTGTCCGGCGGACCGCTGGCGGTCTGCGTGGGTCGTCTGGCCCGGCAGAAGGGTCAGGACATGTTGTTGGAGGCATGGCAGGATGTGGTCCCGACTCACCCGACCGCCATGCTGGTGATGGTCGGCGACGGTCCGCTGGCACAACAATTACGCGAGAGCGCCCACGGCAGACACCCGTCGGTGCGATGGATGGGTAGCCGCGACAACCCGACTGCGTACATGTCGGTCGCCGACGTTGTGGTGGTTCCGTCCCGGGTAGAGGGTATGGCGTTGGTTCCCATGGAGGCGATGGCGGCCGGCACCGCCGTCGTCGCCTTTGACTGCGGCGGAATGAAACAATCTGTGGGTGGGGCCGGAACCGTACTCCCGATCGGCGACATCAACGGCCTCGGGGCCGAGATCCGCAAGCGTTTCGACAATCCCGACCTGACCAGATCCGAAGGTCTGGCCGGACGGGCACGGATCGAGCGATCGTTCGACCACCGGCAATCATCACGTGCGGTGGCAGAGCTGGCACAATCACTCGTTTCCGGGCAGAAAGTCGAGGGACGATGAGCACCACCGACATCTCGGTGAGCACCACCATGGTCCAACTCGGTTCGGGAACCCTTCGACGCACCGACACCACGTTGGTCATGTTGGACCTTGTTGCGATCACCGCCTTCATGACACTGTGGTCGAATTCGTTCAAGGTCACACTTGTCGCCGCACTCATCGTCACCCTGTTCATCGAGTTCACCGGCGGATACGCTCGGGCGATCACGCTCTCTGCGCTCGACGATTTCCCGAGACTGACCGTCACGGTGTCCATCGCAGTCCTGACCGGCCTGGTCATCTTTGATCACGAGTCCACAACGCTGTGGGCCTTGTTCACCGCCGGATTCCTGACGGTCATCTTGTTTTCCATCCGGCTCATCTATTACTGGATGCGGCGCAGTCGTCGGCGCAGGCGACCGAGTGCACGAAGCCGCACCGCCATCGTGGGCAGCGGAACGGTCGCCTCGGTACTCGTGGAGAGTATGACCCGACAGCCAGAACTCGGGCTCGAGCCGGTGGTGGTCATCGACGCCGAACCCATGTTCGACACCGACCGGTTCCAGATCCCGGTCGTCTCCGATGTCCCGCTCGCCGAGCTCGTCAGGCGCGAGCAAATCGGCACGATCATCGTGTCGTTCCGGAATCGTCCCGATTCCTCACTCGTCGCAGACCTGCGCGCATGTGACGAAATGGACTGCGAGATCTACATCGTTCCAAGGCTTTTCGAGTTCCTGCACCTGACCCCGGGGATGGACCGGATCCACACGATCCCGATCATCAGGGCACGGCGCAACGCCCAGCGGGCGTTCTACTGGTATTGCAAACGGTTGCTCGACCTGTGCCTGACGGTGCCCGCACTCATCTTCCTGTCGCCGATACTCGCGGTCACCGCTTGCGGCGTCTACCTCTCCGACAGGTCGGCACCTGTCATCTTCCGCCAGGAGCGCGTCGGCAGGCACGGAAAGACGTTCACCCTCTTGAAGTTCCGGTCGATGAGGCCGGTCTCCACCCATACCTCGGATACCGACTGGACGCCCGGCCAGAACGAGCGCATGGGCAGGTTGGGCCGCTTTCTCCGGCAGACGTCTCTTGATGAATTACCCCAGTTGTGGAATGTGGTCCGGGGGGACATGTCGCTGGTCGGCCCCCGTCCCGAGCGCCCACATTTCGTGGCACAGTTCAGCGATTCGGTGTACTCGTACACCGACAGGCACCGGGTCACCGTCGGACTCACCGGGTGGGCTGCGATCAATGGGCTCCGCGGGGACACCAACATCAACGACCGGGCGCTCTACGACAACTTCTACATCGAGAACTGGTCGGTCTGGCTCGACATCAAGATCATCATCCTGACTGTTCGTGCGGTGTTGCATCGGACGGGTTCGTAGCGGCCAGAATGCAGATCCTCTCGCGCATCAAGAATCTCCGCTCCGTAGGAGTGGGATTTCTGGCGCAAGGAATGACGTTGGTGTCCGGCGTTCTTCCGGCATTCTTCGGCCTCGACGATGTCTTGGTGTTCATCCTTGTCGTGGTTGCGTGCTCGACGATCACGGCCGGTGTTTCCACACTGGCCATCGGTTACCGCTTGCCCACTGCACATCTCGGTGAACGTCGATCACAGAGTCTCGTGCGCTCGGCACTGCTCTGCACCGGAGCGCTCGGCCTCGGGATACTGCTGACCGGAGTGATCGTCTATTCGGTCAACCATTCCGCAGGCACCGTCGTCGCCTGTGTGGCCATCGTTTTGGTTGCTCAGGCGTCATATCTCATCGCGCAGGCAGTCCTGGTGGCAGCGGACTGCTATCCCGAGTTCATGGTCATGCGCTTCACCTATGCCTGCATTCTGCTGACCGGGAACGTACTGCTGTGCCTGGCCTCCGGCAACGAGTTCAGCTTCATCGTCTGCATCGCGGCAGCGTACGGACTGGCGGCGGCAATTGCATTGCTGCGCACAAAGATCAGGCGCATGGCGTTCACCCGGATACCCTACGGCCTCGGCTCGATCGGCCATGACATCCACAGCGGCGGCGCCTTGATCACCGGACAGTTCTTCAACGGCCTGTCGATGCAGTCCGGTGCTCTCGCCGCCGGGACACTGGGCAGCTTTGCACCCGCCTGGGCGTTGGCCACCCGTGTCACCAACGGCTTTCAGACGATCGCCGGGCAGATCCTGACGCCGGCCATCGATACCACGGTCGCCAGAGGGATTCGTGAGCAGTCACGGACGACGGTCCGATCCGGGACGCGCAACGGATTGTTGTTCGGTTCCGCGCTCGGCCTCGGATGCCTCGTCGCCAGTGTTGTCGCAGTGCTGATCACCGGCATACTCCCCGATTCGGGGACGTCGGGCGATCTGTGGGCTTTCTTCGCCGCGACCGCCGTCTACAACTGCCTCAACATCGTGATCATCCCGATCGACCGGATCCTCCCGTTCCTCGGGCGCACTCGCTTCCGGATGATGTGGGACATCTTCCGCGCGGCGACGATGGTGCCGTCGATCATCTTCCTGCACGGCGACGCGATGCTGGTCGCACTGACGGTTATCTCCGGTATCGCCTTCACGATCTACGTCGGCGAGACGTGGAGCATGGTGTGGCGCTACCGATCACACAAGATGCCCCGCAGCCCCTGGCGGATTCCCGGGATAGGCAGGCAACGCCGCGCTGGCAAGCGTTTGGCGAGAGGTAAGACGGCCGACGAGATGGCCACGGAGGCGATCACGATCGAACTCGACATGTCGGTGGCCACTTTGTTCCACACCCGCCGCCAGTACGGCGACATCGAGATGAGCAGCGGCACAACAACTGAACTCAGGGCCTTGCGCGAGCAGAACGCCGACCTCCGACGACGCCTGGCCGAAGCAGAACTGCGCGCCGACGGGCACCGCTACGAATCCGGGTCGTTGATCAAACGAGTTCGGTGATCACGCCCTGTCATTGGGCGATAGGGCCAGTTACTGATCCGCGGGGTTCAGGGCGTCGAAGTCGACTGTGTGACCGCCGCCCTTGGTCCGGGCGTGATACATCGCGGTGTCGGCAGCGCTGATGATGTCCTCGGCGCTGCGCCGATCACCCGGCCGGATACGTGCCATCCCCACACTCGCCCGGAGCCGGACCTGCGTGCCATCGATCTCTGACGGCTCGGTCAGCAGGACGTGGACGAAGTCCGAGACATCTTCGACGTCTTCTTCGTCGACATCGCGCAGGACCGCGATGAACTCGGCCCCGACCACCCGCCCGATCAGATGCGGTTCGGGCAACTCGTCGCGCAAGCGCTCGGCCGTCATCGCAAGTGCCCTGTCGCCGCCCAGATGTCCCAGGGAGTCGTTCAGTTGCCGCAGTTTGTCGAAGTTGATCACCATGACCACATCGACCTTGGGGCGATCCATTGAACGGACGGTCCCCAGCAGTTCGTTGATGTACCGGATCACGTATTTCAGGTTGGGTAGCCCGGTCAGCGCGTCGCGTTCCCCATCGATCGCAAGACGCTCGCGCATGGTCCGCAATTCGGTGACGTCGTTGAACGACACGATCACCAGCGACTCCGGCTCCTCGGGGTGCAGCAGGGTGGCACTGCAGTCGAGCCAGACGCGCTTGCCGTCGATGCGGTCGACGCCGAGAGTGATCCCCGAGACGGGCCCGCCGGTGGCGATGGCACGTTGGTTCGGGAAATCGCCTGCAACCAGGCGCGCGCCGCAATCGCTGCGGAACGTCACGGAGCAGGACTCGTTGAACTCGAGTTTTGACCGCCTGCCGGAGAGCTCCAGAACCCGGTCCGCGGCCGCGTTGGCGGCCTCGACTTTGCCCTCGGGGGTCACCACAACCAGACCACCGACGAGGGAATCCATCACCGTCGCCAATGACCGGGCATCCCAACCCGACCAGTCCTGCCGCACTCCGGCCCCCGTTTCGATCAACCGCATCCTGCTTCCCCTGACTGTCCCAACCCCGTAAGTATGATCCTTACGATCACACAATTCTCCGATGTTCGCGCAGCAATTGCGGTATGCATGGTGGATTGGGGCGATATTTCGCGCGCGCTTTGGATGATCAGGATGCTCTGGGCTGTGATTCGCCGTCACCGGTGCGGCCACCGGCATCTTCGGCAAGGTCGCGCAGGCGAACTGCGCGACCAACAGCGATTGCTACCACAATCGACACGACAAGCCAGGCGATCACCGCTACAGTGACCCAGAACACGATCATGGCGACTATTCTGCCAAGCGAACCTGAGAAAACCCTCTATTCGGGTGATTCAGGCAGGCTTGGGCCACGATCGGCGCGTGCGCGATTCCAGTAGGGCGATCAGAGCCGCTTCAGCGCCATGGACGCAAGTGGTACCGCGATCAGAAGAAGCACGCAGATGGAGATCAGCGAGTAAGCCTGCGGGTTCTCCGACGCCCACGTCACGGGGTTCGGTAACAGCGGGTTCACCGTCACCGGATTACCGAAGCATTCACGCAGGCTCTGCGCCACCGAGGTGACCGGGTTCCAGTTGGCGATCTCACGCAACGGTGCAGGCAGCGTGGACGCGGGAACGAAGGCCGACGAGACGAACGTCAACGGGAACAGGATCGTCAGCAACAAACTCTGCGCGGCCTCCGCGGATCCGGCCACCAAGCCCACGACCGCGCCGACCCAGGACAGTGCAAAGCCGAAAAACAGTGCGATGGCATACCCGGCGAGGGCCTCCCACAGACTGGTGTCGATCCGCCAGCCGATCACGAAACCTGCCACCGACATCACCACCAGCCCGACGATGTTGACCGAAATGTCGGAGATGGTCCGTCCGACGACAACGGCCAGGCGTGACATCGGCAGCGCCCGGAAGCGGTCGATCATGCCGTCCTTCAAGTCTGTCGCCAATCCCAACGCCGTGAACCCGGCGTTGAAGGCGACCGTCTGCGTCATGATCCCGCCGATCAGGAACTCCCGGTAGCGGTCGCCGCCGAGCGCCTCACCGAGCACGTAGGAGAACAACAGCACAAACATCAACGGCTGCAGCACGACGCCGAGGATCATCTGCCAGTTCCGCAGGATGGTCCGGATGTTCCGGACCGCGACGACCTCACAGTCGATCAGGAAGGTCCCCACGTTGTGCGATCGCGGGCCGACCAACGACTGAGAGAAAGGCCGGGACTGCGAGAAAGGCTGGGATTCGGACAGGGGCTTCGTTTCAGTCACGGGCTTCGTTTCAGTCGCGGGCTGCAGGTCGGTCACGAGCGACCTGCCAGAGATACGAACACATCGTCCAATGTTGGTTCGGAGGTCACGGCGTCATCGACGTCGATGCCCGCGGTGGCCAGCATCGAGATCGCGCGGGCCATCTGGGGCCCCGCGTCGGCCGCCGAGAACGTCAGAGCGGTTCCCTCGACGCCGACGCCGGATGCGCCGTCCAGCCGCGAGACGATCTCACGGGCGGCCTCTGCGTTGTCCGCGGTCGACAGGTGCAGGCGAACCTGCGCGGTCCGCAGTGTCGCCTTCAGTTCTGCGGGGGTGCCGCGGGCCACCACTTCTCCCCCGACGATGACGGTCACCGCATCGGCCAGCTGATCAGCCTCTTCCAGATACTGCGTGGTCAGCAGGACGCTGGTACCCGCGCCGACTAAATCCCTTACCTCCGACCATAATTCGGTCCGACTGATGGGGTCCAGACTCGCCGTGGGTTCATCGAGTAACAACACCGGCGGCCGGATGATGATGGCACCGGCGAGGTCGATCCGCCGACGCATACCACCGGAGTAGGTTCCCACCCGGCGGGCACCGGCTTTGGCGATGTTGAACTGCTCCAACAGCTCTCGCGCCCGCACCACCGCTCTACGCCGGCCGAGGCCGGACAGCCGGCCGATCATCACCAGATTCTCCTGTCCGGTCAGATTGTCGTCGACCGCGGCGTTCTGCCCGGACAGGCCCATGAGGCTGCGCGCCCGATGAGCATGGGCCAGTCCGTCGACGCCGTTGATGCGTACCGACCCACTGGTCGGCTTGAGCAGGGTTCCGATGATCCGGACTGTGGTGGTCTTGCCCGCGCCATTGGGGCCGAGCAAACCCATCACGGTGCCCGCGGGTACCACAAGGTCGATTCCCTTGAGGGCGTCTACACCGCGATAGTGCATCCGCAGATCAGAGACCTCGATCGCGTTCTCACTCACAGGTAGGGACGTCAACACGCACCTCCGCATCCTTGACGAGCGGCTGCACGGGCACAACGGCCGGACCGGCGGACGTCGGTTCGGTCAGCTCGTAGGAGACGGTCACCGTCTTGCCTGCCGGAATCTTCACCTGTGCGGTCGCAATCGGATGGCCGAGCTCGGTCCCGGTGGAGTACAACATTGCCTGACCATCAACCGTGACTCCGTCGATGGTGGCCCCGGTGGTGCCGTAGAGCGTGACGGCCGAGTAGTTCGTACCGTTTGGTAGTTTCAGCTGCGGATTGCCGAGGCTACCGATCACGTACGGCGGCAAGCTCATATCGGTCAGTGCGTTGGTCAGCTTCACCTCGACGGTCGAGGTGCGCTGGTCACTGTCACAACTCCCGGCCCGGTAGCTGATCTCCCGCTCGAGGTAATAGTCGATCTTGTTGCCGGACAAGTTGCCCACCAGAACATTCGCGTAGGGCGCCTCGGTTTCGGCGACCTCGTGTGCCAGCCCGGCCTCGGTCAGCAGTTGCTGTTCACCCGCATCGGCGCTGTAGACCATGATCCGCTGCTCGTGGACTGAACGGCCAAGGGCCTCCAGCACTTTCGATGTGTTGCCACGCAACGCCGAGACCTTGGAGACCGCCATCTGAGCGATCTCCTGCAGGTAGGCCTTGCGGGCTGCGTTGTCATCGGCGAACCGCACATACGACGTCGACAGGGTGAGCTCGACGACGTTGTCGCCGCTCACCTCCTGCCCGTCGGCCAAGGTGATCGGACCGGTCGCATCGAGCAGGTAGCTCAGCGCCACCGGGTCGATCGCAACCGCACCATCGAGCTGCGTCCCGGACTGCTGCTCCCACATGGACATCCAGATCTGGGCTGCATACGGGAAGTGGGCACTGATGTTGCTGTTCCGGTCATCGAAGTACGGCCGGTTGATGCCGTAGTTGTAGTCGTACTCCTCGCCGAGGTCGGCGGGCTTGTCCGGCTTGCCGATCTCCGAGTTTGCACCCAGATCGTCGACATTGACACGACCATCGCGCGCACTGACCACGCCGTAACCACCGAGCAGACCACCTGTTGCACGGGATTCGGCCGGGGTCTGGAATCCGAAGAAGTAGTTGCGTTCGCCATTGGCACCCAGCATCGGTGGCAGCAGCCTGGCGGCGGTGTCGGTTCCGCGGATGAACCTGGCCGACTCCGTGAGCTGTTCGAGCAACTGCGTCCGCGCATCGGACACGGTGCCCAACCAGGTGCCGTCGGTGCCTTCCACATCCGCCAGAACCGCCTCGGCACGATCGGCGATACGCGCCAACTCTGGCTGCGCCTGCGCCAGGGCGGCGGTGTTGATTGCACTGTCCTCCGTCCGGAGATTGTCCGGGCTGATGACATCGGCGAGCTGCATGGTCGGTGCCAACACATCGGTGGCAAGCGCATCCACAGACTCGGTCATCTCCTGTACCGACTTCAGCGGTTCCCCCAGCCAGGGGATCGCCGCTGCCGCCGACCAAACCACATTGTGCGCATCGCCTTTGGCTTCGCCGGCGGCATTCACGGCCGCTTCTGCAGATGTCGCCGCCTTGTCCGTATCACCGGCAAGAAAGGCACGCTGTGCAGTCGTGACGTGTCCACGCGCCGAGTCGATGGAGTCCTTGGCCTTCAAGGCCAGGTAACCGAGGTACAGCCCGGCCAGCATCAGGAGCACCAGGACCGTGAGCCCGCCACCGATCCACCATCGAAGTCGACGCGACTTCGGCTCGGCAGTGGGGTCTTCCGGTACTACGTCGGTCACCTGGTTCTCCTGCTCACTTCGTCGTGCGGCGATGTCTCGCCGGAGTCTGTTTCTCGATCCGTCGGCAGATGGCGGTTCACCAGTTCCGCAATCATCGCCATCGCATCGGGGGCACCCATTGCGTGGTGTACCACCGGCACCTCTTCGAGGGTCATCGGTCCGGCGACCAGCGACTGCCATTCCGCCGGGTTCGGATTGTCCTCTGCGGCAACAAACACGGTCGTCTCCGCCGTGACCGGCCTCGGCTGGTACGCGATCGCCGCGGCGACCGACTCGGCACAGCGTATCCGGTACTGCTCGAACCGCTCGGGGTCGATGGCACGCAGCGACCGTTCGAGCGACTCATCGATATCGGCACCCCGCTCGGTGCCGGGATCCAGCCGGGGGTCGAGGAGCACCAGCAACTCGACGGTCTCACCGTCGGCCGTCAGTTGCCGGGTCACCTCGTGGACCAGGACCGCCCCGAGCGACCAACCGAGCAGTCGGTACGGGCCCGCGGCCTGCGAGCGGCGGATGGTTTTGGCGTGGTGCGCTGCCATTGCCTCGATCGAGAGCAGGTGTGGTGCCGTGGGATCGTCCAGGCCCGGCATCTGCAGACCCCGGACCGGGACCGACAGTGTCTGCCCCAGGGGCCGGTAGTCGCCCACCAGTCCGCTCACCGGATGGATGCACCACAGTGGTGTACCCACGCCACCCGGCGAGAGTTCCACGACCGCATCGAGTCCGGCCGTCATGTTCACATAGTCATCGAGGGCAGCGGCCAGTGCCGCCGGCGTCGATTGCGCGAACAGCACCGCAGCCGGTACCGGTCGGGCGAGACGGGTGGTGAGCGCCGCGGCCGCCGCGGCCAACAGCAGCGAGTTACCGCCAACGGCGAAGAAATCGTCGTAGATCCCCAACTCCGGGTTGCCGAGGACCTCCCGGAACACCTCGACCACAGCTGCCTCGGTGTCGGTGCGCGGTGCGCCCCCGGCCACGGACCAGACCGGTTCCGGCAGTGCAGCGGTGTCGAGTTTGCCCACGGGCGTGCGCGGGAGTTCGACCATCGGCACGATCGCCGCCGGGACGAGGTGATGCGGCAACATCGCCACGAGCGAATCCAGGAAGTGCTCGGGCGTTGCCTCGACACCCTCGTGCACGGTCACGTAGGAAACCAGAACCGGGCCGGCGGGTCCGGGGCGCAGCACGGTCAGCGCGGTCCGGGCGCCGGCCGCCACCAGAGCCGCGTCGACCTCGGCCAGCTCGATCCGCTGGCCGCGGATCTTGACCTGACGATCGGCCCGGCCGTGGTATTCGAGGTCACCACTTTGCAACCGGCGCACCAGATCCCCGGTGCGGTACATCCGTTGGCCGTCCGCGGCGGCGACGAAGCGCGAAGCCGTCAGCGGTGTGTCCCCGTGGTAGCCGACGGCCAGCCCCGGACCGGTGAAGTACAGCTCTCCGAGCGCGCCATCCGGTGTCGGACGCAGGTGCGCGTCGAGCACATGGGTCCTCATGTCGGGTAGGCCCCGACCGATGATGGTGGAGGTATCCGCCTGCATGGGTCCATGGGAGGTTCCGATAACCGTTGTCTCCGTGGGACCGTACCCGTTGATCATGGTGTGGCCATCGCTCCACCGGGAGACCAGTTCCGGCGGGCAGGCCTCACCACCGACGTAGATCGTGTGGAGCCGCGGCAACGCGGTCTCGTCGAGGGTGGCCAGGACCGAGGGGGTGATGATGGCCTGGTCGACGGTAAGCCACCGGAGTTGCTCGGTGAGACTGCGGCCGCCGGCATCGTCGGCACGGACCACCACGAGCGTCACGCCGTACCCGAACGCCCACACCATTTCCATGATCGATGCATCGAAGCTGGGGCTGGCCATGTGCGCGATCCGCTCCTGCGGATTCGCCGTGAACACCGTGGGCTCCACCAGACTCCGCAGTCCACGGTGAGATACCACCACACCGTTCGGCACACCGGTGGTCCCCGAGGTGAACAGCAGATAGGCCGGATGGCCCGGGGTCACCGGCACCCAGTCCACCGCCGACTGTGCGGGGGTCCGCGGGTCGGGTACCGCGATCATGGCGCGGGTGTACTGCGGTGCAGTGTGGGATGCGATGGTCACCTGGGTGCCGCTCGCCGTCAGCATCCGCGCGATACGTTCGGCCGGATACCGCGGATCGACGGGGACGTAGACGGCACCCAGGCGGGCGATCGCCCAGAAGGCCACCACCGATTCGATGCTGCGCGGCAACATCATTGCCACCGGATCACCCGCGCGCACCCCGGCCGCGGCCAATTCGGCTGCCAGTGACGACGACCACCGGTCGAGTTCGGCGTAGGTCTGAGTTCTGGTCCCGTCGTCCACGGCCACCTTGTTCGGGTGACGCAGCACCGACGCCTGCAGCATCTCGCCCAGGGTCAGTGCGGGCCCACTGGTGCTGCGGTGCAGGCGGCCGGCGCATTCTTCCTCGGTCCGCAAATCGGCGGTCTCAAGTGACGGGTTGTCGTCGGAGACCACGAGTTGCAGAGCGACTTTCCAGCGCAACGCGAGGGTCTCGATGGCCCGTTTGTCGTACAGGGCGCTGGCGTGGGTGAACATCGCGGCATCGCGGCCGACCGTCACCTGGAGGTCGAACTCGGACGTGGGGCTCAGTTCGTCGGGGACCTGCCCGCCGGGTTCGTCGTTCACCGCCAGTGTCACCTGGACGATCGGGTGCCGACCCATCTCCCGGATCGGATCCTGTTGCGCGACCACCTCGTCGAACGGGAGCAGGGCGTGATCCAGTGCGGCCAGGTCGGTGTCACGGACGAGGTTGATCAGGTCCGCG
This sequence comes from Williamsia sp. Y853, assembly GCF_056786495.1. NCBI lineage: Bacteria > Bacillati > Actinomycetota > Actinomycetes > Mycobacteriales > Nocardiaceae > Williamsia > Williamsia sp. Y853. Next base: position 1,701,279 of record NZ_JBXCJC010000001.1, on the reverse strand, counting down.
GTGGTCATCCCCGTATGCAGGGTGGTCCGCAGCGTCACCGTCGAGACGAACATGCCGATCATGTCTGCTGTCTCTGGATGCCGTCGCAGCGACACCGGGGTGCCGACCGCGACATCGTCGGTGCCGCAGGCGATCGAGAGCGTGAGAGCCAGTGCCGCGTGATAGACGTGGAACTCGCTGACCCCGAGTCGGCGGGCGGTCCGGGAGACCTCGTCGGCGATGTCTCCTTCAACCGGGACAGAGACCGTCGCGGTGGCCAGGGACCGCTGTGGATCACGGGGTGCGCAGTCGGGCATTTCCAGGGTTCCCGGGTAACCGGTCAACGTCTGCTCCCAGAACTTCAGCATCGCCTCACGGCGCGTGCTGGTGACCAAGTTCTGCCATCGCGCGACCTGCCCGTAGTCGACCGGCAACGGCGACAACGTTTCTCCCGCCATCACCGCGTCGAGGTCACGACTCAGGACCGCGGCCGATTGGCCGTCCATCGCGATGTGATGGGCCACGATCAACAGGAATCGATATCCGGATTGCTCGACCAGAGCCACCCGCACCGGTACCGACGATGTCAGCTCGAACGGCGTCGCGAGCAGGGTGCCGACAACCTCGGTCACCTCACGGTCACCGAGTTCGACAACCTCCGGGGTTTCCTCGAGCGTCACCTGCACCGGCACGCCGTCCACCTCGGGGTAGAACGTGCGCAGAGGTGTGTGCCTCTGCGCCACCGCTCGCCAGGCGCCATGGGCATCCGCACCCGGCGGTACGCCGACCATCACCGGCACCGCATAGAGCGGGCGCTCGGGCAGTATCTGTTGCACCAGCCACAGCCGGTTCTGCGCCGGCGAGAGTGGGACCGCACCCACGTTCGGCGGTGCACCCGGACCTGTCAATGGCGGGAGTTGTTCGGCGTCGGCATCTTCCGCGCCTGCCAGGAGTGCGGCCAAGGCGGCGGGAGACGGCGCAGCGAACACATGCCGCACCGGTACCGCGGTGGCCGTCAACTCACCGATGATGGCGACCACCTGCGTGGCCGACAGAGAGCTACCACCGAGGTCGAAAAAGCTGCTGTCCCGTCCGATGGCCTCGACGGGGACGTCGAGAACCGTCGCCATCGCTGTGGTGACAATCCGTTCGAGCTCCGGGTTCGCGTCGACGGGCACAGCCGTACTCGGCGCAGCCGCGATGACCTCCCCTTCGACGACTCCACCACTACCGGCCCCGATGCGGTTCACGGCAGTGTGCAGCATCGGGAACGGTTGATCCGGCGCGATGCTGATCGCGCACAACAACTCCCGATACTGGGAGATGAGTTCGGCGGCCAGGTCTTCGGGTATCGCCGGACCGTGCACCAGGGTGATGTCGAGTCCCCCATCGGAACCGGACGCGAGAACCACCTCGATGTCATACTTGGGCGCAACGAGACCTGCTGTGTCCGAGATGATTTCAACATCCACTCCGGGCAACGACAGTCCGCCGGCCGGCAGGCCGCCCAGGGCCTCCTGATGCACCAGGAGAACGGAGATCAGCGGATCTGTACCAGCGACATCCGCTCCGGCGGACACAGCGCGAGCCACCGCGTCATAGGGCACATCGGCGTGGGCATGGGCCGTCAGGTCAGTGTTCCGCACTCGACGCAGCGCCTCCCGGACGGGCGCTTCGAGGTCAATGGTCGTGCGCAGCGGCAGGGTGTTGACGAACATCCCCACCACCGACTCCCAAGCCGGGTCTTCGCGTCCGAGCACAGGGACTCCGACAACCAGGTCACGATCGCCGGTGTGCTGTGCGAGCAGCGCGGTCAGAGCAGTGTGCGCAACGTGGAACAGGGTGGCCGATTCCGACTGCCCAACGCCGGTGAGGTTCCCGAGCGTCGCCGCATCGATCGACGCGTGGACCGCTCCCCCTGTGCCCCACGCCGCATTGTCAGATATCCGGCCGGGCAGACGAACTGGTCCGGTGATGCCCGAGAGTTCCCGTTGCCAGAACGCAATCTGCGTCGCATACCGGCTGGCGGGATCGGACGGCCCACCCAGCCGAGCACTCTGCCACTGGGCGAAGTCGGCATACGTCAATTCCGCTGCGGTAACGGCATTTCCCATGTACGCGCCGACAAGGTCGGAGACCAGCAGCGGCATCGACCACCCATCGGCGGCGACGTGGTGAAGGGTGATGACCAGCCAGGTCTCGCGCTCACCGCTGACCAGTATCTCGCCGCGGAAACCTGGTTCGCTGGTGAGGTCGAACGGTGCGGTGACCAGGTCGATGATCCGCTGTGGAACATCCGCGCCGAGCACCCGGCGCACCGGTGGAGCCACCACGTACGCCGGATCCCCGATGAGCTGCCTTGGCCCAAGCGGAGTTTGCGGATACGTGGTGCGCAGGCTGCCATGCTTGCGCTGGATCGCGGTGACCGCGTCGGCCAAGCGCGCGGTGTCCAGATCACCCTCGAGTCGCAGCACCAACGGAATCAGGTATGCCGTCGAGGTCGGGTCGATCCGGTTGAGTACCCAAAGCCGCTGCTGCGGATAGGCCAGGCCCAGATCGGCGGGTACCGGCAGATGCCGCGGCGCCTCGTCGTCCGGCAGCACAGCCGGTAACACGTCGATGGCCCCGGCAAGGTCGGCGAGGGTTCGTGAATCGAGCACCTGCCGAACGCTCACGTCGCGGCGGGTCTGTTGCCGCAGTCTTCCTGCCACCCGACTGGCCGAGAGCGAGGTGCCGCCGCCGGCAAAGAACTCGCTCTGCCGTCCGATCGTGGTCACCGATAGCTCCAGGACCTCGGCCCACACGGCCGCGACGAGGATCTCGGTCGGTGTCTGCGGCGGCGTCACAGCGTGATCTGCAGGAGCCGGAGCCGGAAGGGCCCGCCGGTCGAGTTTGCCGCTCGGTGTCATCGGGAAATGATCGACAACAGTGATGTAGGTGGGTATGTGGGTGGCAGGCAGGATCTCCCGCAATCCCTCGCGCACGTCCTGGACGTCACAGGGGTGGTCGGGGTCGGCGATCAGCCACGACGCCAGCACCGGCTGTGCGCCAACCGACGAGATCCCGGTTGTGGCGCGTTCGACCCCGGGGAGCGACATGAGGGCCGCATCGATCTCGATCGGCTCCAGCCGAATACCGCGGATCTTGATCTGCTCATCGCTACGTCCGTGCACCACGATCTCGCCGGAAACATTGCGGTGCACCAGGTCACCGGTTCGGTACATCCGCGAACCGAGGACTCCGAACGGATTCGCGACGAACCGGCCTGCGGTGATCGCACCCGACCCCACGTAGCCGCGGGCCAGGGCGCCGCCGGCCAGATACAGTTCGCCGACAACACCGCGCGGAACCGGCCGCAATCTATTGTCGAGAACGTAAGCGGTGGCCGCGGCCATCGATCGACCGATCGGGATCACCGCGTCGGCAACGACGGACGGGTTGACGGTCACCGCGATCGTCGCCTCGGTGGGGCCGTAGAAGTTGACGATCCGGCGCCCGGGGGCCCAGCGCTGCGCAACTGCCGCAGACAGCGATTCGCCGCCGGTCGCAACAACTCTCACTGCACTGATGTGCTCCGGATCGATGGTTGCCATCACCGCCGGTGTCGAGAAGAAGGTGCTGATCGACTTACGTTCGAGCAGGTCACCGAGTTCGCTGCCACCGATGACCTCGGGCGGACAGACAACAACAGTTGCCCCGACGGCGAAGGCGGGGATGAGTTCGATGAGATGCGCATCGAAACTGGTGGCGTAGTTGTGCAACACCCGACTCGACGGCGTCAGTCCGGTGTGTTCGACCACGGCGTCGACCAAGGCCGCAAGTCCGGCGTGAGTGACGCTGACGCCCTTCGGTTCTCCGGTGGATCCCGAGGTGAAGATGATGTAGGCCACGTCCGCGGGCATGATCGGACGCACCCGCTCACCGGCATCGAAGGGCAGCGGTCCGGCCGAACCAGCCGGTGCCGCAACGATCTCCACCAGGTCGATCCAGTCAATGCCGGGCGAGGGTCGCTGCTGCGGTCCGTGCACGCCGAGCGTTACCCCGGCCGCGGTAGCCATGGCAGTCTGACGGGCCTCTGGGTCGCCGACACCCAGGGTGACGAAGGCTGCGCCGGTCTTGGCGACCGCCCATGTGGCGATCACCGACCACATCGACCGCGCCGCGCAGATCGCCACCACATCACCGGGCCCCATGCCACGTGCGATCAGTGCCCTGGCCGCGGTGGTGCTGGCCGAGTCCAGATCCCGGTAGCTCAGCAGCCAGTCACCGTCCTCACATGCGATGGCCATCGGATCAGAGGACACCTTGCGCTGCAACAGTTCCGGCAGGGTGGCTCCGCGCACGTACGCAGGTGGTCGCTCGAACTCTTCTACGGTTCCGACCAGGTGACGGGCCGGTGCGGAGTCCGGGTCGTCGAGTACCGCAAACAGAAGGTCCGCGAAGCGGCCCATGAACAGTTCGGCGTCTGCGGCATCCATGCGCGAGGTCGCGTACGCAAGCCGGATCTGCAGGGTTCCGTCAACCTCGACGATCATCAGATCCAGGCCGAAACGTGCTTGTGGCTCTTCGGTTCCGCTGCGCAGCACCTCCTCGGGTGCCTCACCCAAATCGGCCAGGAACACATCGACGATCGGACCGGAGCCACGGCCGTGATCCGGATCTGCGAGCGCGGCAACCGCGCCTGCGGGGTACGCGGCGTGCGCAAAACTGTCGAGATCGGTGCGGGTGACCTGACGCAAGATCGCCGAGAAGGGCTTCTCGATATCGATGGCCGTGCGCAACAGGACCGTCCGCGCAAGCATGCCGACCGTGTGGACGAAGTCGGGGACATCCCGGCCGGCGGCGACGGTACCGATGACCACATCCGGTTCGTCGCCGAGTCTGGCGAGCAGGACCGCCAACGCAGCATGGATGACCATGAACGGTGAACTGTGGTGTGCCTGCGCCTGTTCTCGCAGTTGCCAGTATCTCGCCTGATCAACGGTGATCTCGGCCGTCGAGCTGGGTCCGGGGTCGCCCGACGCCTGCCGCAGACCCGGCAATTGAGGCCTGGCCACCGGTTCGGCGAACACGCCTTCCCAATAACGGCGCAAGATCTCACCATTGTGCGCGAGCACCTCACCGGACCAGATCGCGTAGTCGCTGTATCCGAGCTTCTGTGACACCAGCGGGATTCCGGCACCAAGTCGCGCTGCCTCGTGCTGCATTATCCGGATCGACTCACCATCGACCGCGATGTGATGAACAACCGCGGCGAGTTGCATCCCGTACATCGGCGACTCGAACAACGCCACCCGCCATGGCAGTTCTGCAGTGAGATCGAATGGCCGGTCAAGCTCGGACAACGCTGCGATCGGATCGGCGACCACTTGCGTGGCCAGGTCCAGCTCGATGGAACCGGACTCCCAGAGCTGTTGCCAGGGACCGTCCTGATCCACCGGGAAACTGGTGCGCAGGGCCTCGTGCCTGCAGATCATCGTCCGCACCAGGGCCTCGACCCGGTCGGCGGGAACATCCTCGACCGAGATCAATCCACCGAGGTTGTAGTCGGTGCGATCCGGGGCGACCTGCCAGTCCAACCAGAGGGCCTGCTGCTGAGGTGTCAGCGGTAGCCGTTCTGGTCTCGGCCGGGCCACGGGGTGCACCATCGGGAGCACGGACGCGTGAGCACCGGCATCGTCGACAGCCGTTGCCAGAAGGGCGATCGTCGGACGTTCGAAGATCGCGCGGACCGGGAGGTCAGAACCGGTGAGGGCACTGATCGCTGCCGAGAGCCTCGCCGCCGACAGCGAATTGCCGCCCAATTCAAAGAAATTGGAGTCCGGGCCGATGACGGCTGCCGGGATGTCGAGCACCTGCGCGACAGCAGCCGCGACACCGACCTCGGCGCCGCGCAGAGGCAATCGGACCTCGATCGTGGTGAGCGCGGGCAGGCGGGCGACGTCCAGCTTGCCGGTGGACGTTGTCGGCCAATCTTCGACGATCTGCACCCGTGCCGGAACGAGGTGGGCAGGCAGGACCGCGGCGCAAGCGGTTCGGAGCCCGGCCTGGGACACATCCTCGGAATCGACCACGACGTAGCCGATCAACACCTCGTCGCCCGCACGATCGCGGTTGTGTAGGACCACCTTTGCGTCGGAGACACCCGGCTGGGACCGCAGGACCGCGGTGATCTCGCCGGGCTCGAAGCGGTGACCACGAATCTTGAGCTGCGCGTCGCTGCGGCCGAGGTATTCGAGGTTGGTCTCATCGACCCAGCGCGCGAGATCGCCGGTCCGGTACATCCGGGTCCCGGCAGGCCCCCATGGCGCCGCGATGAAACGGGTTGCACTGAGCCCCGGCATGTTTGCGTAACCCGCGGTGACCTGCGGACCGGTGACGTACAGCTCTCCGGTGGCACCCACCGGTTGTGGCCGGAGGTACCGGTCGAGGACCATCAGTCCCAGGCCGGGCAGCGCGGACCCGATCAGGCTGCGCGCATCCGTGACATCGACGTCGGTCACCGACGCGTGCACCGTCGTCTCGGTGATTCCGTACATGTTCACCAAACGCACATCCGGATGTCCGGAGTGCCAGTCCGCCAGCGCCTTCGGATCGAGCGCTTCGCCGCCGAAGAGCACCAGTCGGACGGACTCGGGCAGGGGCGCATCCGGCAGCTGCAGCAGGCGCGAGAACGCCGTCGGTGTCTGGTTCAGGATCGTCACGCCATGGCGACGCAGCAGGTCGACCAGACCCGCAGGCTCCCGGGCGGTGTCGTGGTCGACCACCACAACCTGTCCGCCTGATGTCAGTGGGCCGAAGATCTCCCATACCGAGAAGTCGAACGCGGCCGAATGGAACCAGGTCCACACATCGCCACGGGCCGCATCGATCGCAGACAGCGCCGACTGCAGCAGGTTCGTCATGTTGGATCGGGTCACCATGACGCCCTTGGGTTTACCCGTGGACCCAGAGGTGTAGATGACGTACGCCGGATCCTGTGGCAGCGGTGCCGAATCCCGATCCTGGAGTTCGCGCATCGCGTCCTCGGAGGGCGCGACTGCCGCGATGTCGATGATGTCCCTGAGCTCAGATGTGATCGATGCGTGCCGGGCCTGCCCGATCACGGCCACCGGATCCGAATCGCTCAGGATTGTCGAGATCCGCTCTGCCGGGTAGTTGGGATCGACAGGCACGTAGCCGGCACCGACCAGCAGAACCCCGACCATCGCCACGATGGTGTCGCGGCTGCGGTCCGCCATCACCGCGACGAGGTCTCCGCGACCCACACCCCGGGAGCCGAGCTCGCCTGCGATAGCGCACGCCTGCTCGACGAGTGCGGCATAGGTGGTGCTGCCATGGGCGTCGACGATCGCGATCGCATCCGGTGCCACATCCGCTTGCAGCACGATGCTTTCAGCGATATCTACGAAGTCGGTGACCGCCGCCGCCTCAGGCGGTATCTGGGCATCGGCCAGCTCGGCAGTTCCCGGTGCGGTCAGTTGGTGCATGGTCACAGCGGCCGGATCGGCTGCGGCTGCCATCGCCTCGATCGTCCGGATGAAGGCGCCTGCCAACCGCTGCGCCATGGCCGGAGCAACGTGCCACAGGCCGTAGCTGAGCGTGACCTCCATGGACGCACCGTCACCGTGGTCGGTGATCGTGAACTCGAGCGGGACGCGAGCCTGACCGACTCTGATCGGGGTGATCGGCAAGTCCCGCTCGGCCGGGGTCCCCAGCGCGAGCTGATACGCGACCAGGACATCGAGGTAGGCGTCCGAACCGAGAGACTGTGGCGGTGCCAGTCTTTCTTTGACCTCTTCGAAGGCGACGTCGGCGTGGTCCACCGCGTCGGCGACCACCTGATGGCTGGCATTGATGGCAGCACGCAGAGAAGCCGCGGGCCGCGCATCGGTGCGCAGCAGCACGGTCTGGACGAACATGCCGACCGCCGACAGCATCTCGGTGGTCCGGCCGGCCGTCGGTGTCCCGATGATGATGTCGTCGGTACCGGTGAACTGGCCGATCGTGGCCGCCAACGCCGCGTGCAGCACATGGAAGACACTCGCGCCTTCGCTGACAGCCAAGTGCTGCAATGCCATTCGCGTCTGGATCGACACGACAACGTCGAGATAGTCTGCGGGCTCGGGTCCCCGCGGAACCTGACCCTGATACGCCTGGAATGGCAAGGGTAGATGGATAGGGGCGCCGTCGAGCACCACTGACCAGTGATCGAGCATCCGGTCACGGCGCGCGGTCGAATGTTCCTGCGTCCCCATCGATTGCATCGTGTGCCACGCGTGGTCGCGGTACTGCGCGGCCGGCGCCGACCAGCGTGGTGCGGTACCTGCGATCCGCGCCTCCAACGCCTGACCGAAGTCTTGCGCGAGCACCGTCATCGACCAGCCGTCGACCGCGACGTGATGCGCGACGAGCAGCAACCGAAGCCCGGAATCGGGAATCGCCGGCTCGAACAGATCGCCACGCCACGGGAGCTCGGTGGTCAGGTCGAACGGCCTGCGCGCCTCCGACCGGAGGTTCGACTCTGCATGAGAATCGGGCAGCGGACGCGGCGTCAGCATGCCGGTCAAACGATTTCGGATCTGGTCGAGCGGCAACAGCTGCGGCTGCGGGAGCCCGCCGTGATCGTTCAGAACCGTGCGCAGCACCTCGTGCCGAGCGACCACATCCATCAATGCGTCGACCGCTGAGCGCGGAGTTGCATCTGCCGGGAGTTCGATCACCGCCGGTAGGTGGTAGACGGCACTGCTCGCGTCGATCCGGCTGAGCACCCACAGCGCCCGTTGCTGAGGTGTCGGTGGCGGCGGCGCTGTGTTGCCACCGAGGGCAGGGCCGCCGGTGTGCAGAGGAGCCTCGTCCACCGCGGCCTGCAGGTCAACGATGCTTGCCGCGCCTGCCACCGTGCGAACACTGACATCGCGCCCGGTGCGCTCGGACAGCAGTAGAGCGATGTGCATAGCGGACAACGAGTTTGCACCGAGCTCGAACAAGCCGACGGTCGGATCGATCGTGTCGGCGTCGACGGCCAGCACTTCGGCCACCACGGCGCGGACCGGCGAGTCGATGTCACCGGCACCGGCAACAACCGCGGCACGACTGATTGTCGGCTCCGGAAGCGCCGAGATGTCGCGCTTGCCAGAGGCGTTCAACGGCCATCGCGGAACCACCACGATGCGGGCGGGCACGAGATACGCAGGCAGCAACCGCTGGGCCATCATCCGCAGATGCGCTTCGCCGGGATGCTGGTCGGCCGGCGGTTCGTCGTGGAGCCGGACATAGCCGATGATGTCTCCGCCGCCCGCCGACTCGGTGTTGCGGATGACCACCTCGGCCTCGGCCACTTCCGAAATCGCTTGCAGCCCCGCGGCGATATCGCCGGGCTCCACCCGATGTCCACGGACCTGGACCTGCCGGTCGGAGCGTCCGCGGTATTCGAGACGTCCTTCGAGGGTCCGCCGGACCACGTCGCCACTTCGGTACATTCGGCCACCACCGAGGCCGGCGGGGCAAGCGACGAATCGCTGCGCGGTCAGATCCGGCCTACCCACATATCCGCGGGTGACCTGGGGCCCGCACGCGTACAGCTCGCCCCACACACCGGCCGGCACGGGTCGCAGACCGCGATCCAGCACCAGCAGCGCAGAGCCCGCGAGTGGTTCGCCGATCAGCGAGCGTGGATCGGTCGGGGTCACCGCACCGGCGGTCAGATGCACGGTGGTCTCGGTGATCCCGTACATGTTCGACAACAGCACGCGATCGCCAAAGATATTGTGCCAGTCTGCCAATCGTCCCGGTCGCAATGCCTCGCCGGCAAAGATCACGGCCCGCAACCGTCCAGCGTCACCGTCACGGACACCCACTGCCGCAAGTGGATAGAACGCCGACGGCGTCTGCGACAGGATCGTGACACCGTGGCGACGGAGCAACGGCCACAGCGACTGCGGGTCGCGGACTGCCAGATGGTCGATCAATACGACCTGTGCACCCGAGGTCCAAGCGGCGAAGATCTCGAAGACGGAGACGTCGAATGCCGTGGAGTGGGTGCAGCTGAACACGTCTCTGGCCGTGAAGCGGTAGCTCTGCTCGCACGCATCCAAAAGCGCGAGGGCATTGCCATGCGTGACGGCAACGCCTTTGGGTCGACCCGTGGAACCCGACGTGAAAATGACGTAGGCGCCGTCGTCGGCGGTGAGGCCGTCGAGTTCAGGCGACTCGTCGCCGAGATGGTCCCGATCGTCGACATCGATGATCCGCAACTCTTCCGGAATACGATGACGCGTAGTCGAACTCACCAACACTGCGCGGGGCTGCGCATCCTCCAGGATGGCGAGTATGCGCTGCTCCGGGTAGTCGGGATCGACCGGCACGTATGCCGCACCCGCCCACATCACCGCGAACTGAGCAACAAGTGCCCTGGCATCCCGCGGCAGAGCTACGGCCACGAGGTCACCCCGGTTCACACCGGCGTGCACCAGATCGGCAGCCAGCGTCCGTGCCGCATCGACAAGCCCGCGATACGTGTACGTCTCGTCGCCGAAGACCAGCGCCTGCGCGTCAGGGGTCTTCTCGGCCACGCCCAGGATCCGGTGCACCAGCGTTCCGGTTGGCGAGGTCACCGCAGGTATGGGTGTTGATGCTCCTGGAACAAGCTGCGCAGGAGCCGCATTCGGCTCCGCCAGCGACTGGGCGATGGCGGTCGTATACGCATGGCAGAGAGCTGCGGCCATGGGTGCGCTGAACCGGTCGCTGCGATACGTCAGCTCAATGCGCAGTCCATCGGTGGTCTCGTCGACGATCCACTGCAACGCCACCCGGGCGTGCGCCGCCTCGCGAGGATGAACCTCGATCTCGAGACCATCGATATTCCATTGCCCGAGTGGATGATTCTGGTAGGTCAGCAGGATGTCGGACAATGGCGTTGTGGTGATGTCGCGCCGTGGTTCCACAGTCGACGCAACCGCACCGAGCGGGACGTCCGCAGAATTCAGTGCGAAACCGATCGCATCGGCCGACTGGGCGAGGACGTCCTCGAACGTTCCTGCAAAGGCGATGCGTGACCGGACAGCCACCGGATTGACGTACATCCCCACGGCATTGTCGAGGTGTGACCCCGAGCGCCCGGCCTGCGGGACCACGATCAGGAAGTCGTCGGCACCGGTGTAGCGCGCAATGGTCACGGCGAGGCAGGCGTGCAGCCACGCGAACGTACTGACACCCCGTTCAGTGGCAGCCGCGGCGAGGAGAGAGGACATCGATGTACCAAGGGTGCGCCGCACCACGGCGGCCGGAGCGATATCTCGGATGTCGGCGGCAGGCAAGTCTGCGGGCAGTCCCGGGCGGGGGGCCAGATCCGCCAGGTGCTGCTTCCACAGCTCGAGCTGCGCGGCAACCACTTCCGGACCGACGCCACTGCCCCGGGCCGCATCGATGTACTGGGTCGTCGGCGCCCATACCGGTGCCGATCCCTCGAGACGGGCACGGTAGGCGGTTGCGAGATCAGCCGTCAGGACACCCAGCGACCAACCGTCCACCGCGGCATGGTGGGTACGAACCGACAACCGGTGCATCTCCGGCGCCAGTGTCGTCAGCTGCACGATCAGAGGTGGGCGGACAGTCGGATCGATCAGATCATCCGAGTGGTCTGCAGAGCCATCATTCGAGTCGAAACGGATCGGAACGAGGGCATCTCGGGGATCGACCACGTCCTGCCAGGCGGTCCCGTCGGTCTCCATCCGGATGATGGTGCGCAACGCTTCGTGTCGATCGACCACATCGGCGACGGCGGCGCTGAAGGCGCTACGGTCCAGTGGTCCCCGCAGATCAATATCGGCGCCAAGATGATTGGCGGTGGATCCGGGTTGCAATCGGTCGGCGAGAATGAGCGACACCTGACCTGCGGTGGCAGGTGGGCGCTCTTCCCTGGCGATCACTCCGTTGAGCTGACGCGTTTCTACGGCGGTGCGGTCGATGATCTCGGCCAATTCGGCAAGGTCTGCGGCTTGGAGAACGTCCCGGAGGCCAAGAGACCGACCAGTGAGCTCCCTGATCCGTGCCGCAATGCGAGTGGCATCGAGGGACGAGCCACCGAGCGCGAGAACGTCGTCGTGCATCGACGGATCCCGAACGTCCAGCACCTCGGCAATCGCCTGTGCAAGAGACTTTTCGGTCAGCGTTTCGGCCGCGCGATGCGGGCGGACCTGCGCGAGATCGGGATCTGGAAGGGCAGCCCGATCCAGCTTGCCGGTGGTGGTGACGGGAAGTGCGTCCAGGACCACGATGTGCGCAGGCCACATCGACGTCGGTAGCCGCGAGGCAATGTGGTTGCGAACGCGTTTGGGCAGGCGCCGATCAATTGAGGTGCTGACGATGTAGAGCGCCAGCTGGGTCCCACGGTCGGTGTCGACCACCACTGCGGCGGCCTGTCTGACATCGGGATGGGTCAGGGCGGCCATGGAGATCTCGCCCGGTTCCACGCGCACTCCGCGAACCTGGACCTGGTCGTCGCTCCGCCCGACGTAGTGAAGCTGCGAGAAGGTCTCGTCCCAGCGAACGCGGTCGCCGGTGCGATACATCCGTCCGCCGGTCCACGGGTTCGCCACGAATGCCGTTGCTGTGAGCGATGACTGGTCTGCGTAGCCTTGGGCCAGTGCGGGTCCCGCCAAATAGAGGTCGCCAACCACACCGCCCGGCACCGGACGCAGCCGATGATCGAGGACAAAGCACGTCATCCCGGCGATCGGAGTTCCGATCGCGGGTCGTTGATCGCCGGCTGAGAGAGGTGCCGTTGCCGTGGCCATGATCGTCGATTCGGCTGGGCCATAGAGATTGAACACATCGCGGCCACTCCCCCATCGGCGCACGACGTGGGGCGGGCAGGCCTCACCGGCCAACATCAGCGTGCTACACACCTTGGTAGGCAGCTGTTCGGGGTCGAGCGTGCCCAACACGCTGGGAGTGATCACCGTGTGGGTGATCGAGCCGGCTACAAGGAAGTCCGCCAGTTCCCTGCCTGCAACAACATCTGTCGGTGCCGGGCATAGTGCGCCGCCGCCGGACGCCGCGAGCAAGATCTCGAAGACCGAGGCGTCAAAGGCCGGAGATGCCAGTCCCGAGACCTGCGCCCACTCATCGACGCCAAGGAGACGCTGCTGCTCCATCAGGGCGGCCAGGCCGCGGTGGGTGACCTGCACGCCTTTGGGGGTTCCGGTGGAGCCGGAGGTGTAGACAAGGTAGGCGACGTCGTCGACAGACAACGGACGCTCCAGGTCGACCGGTGAATCCGGGGTACCGGTGAGGTCAATGCCGGACAGAGCCCACCAGTGCTCGCCGGGTTCCGGCTCAACACCTCCACTGGTGGTGAGGACCATGATCGGATCAGACTGCGCAAGTAGGGTTTTGATTCGTTCGCGCGGGTGCGCAGGGTCGATCTGCAGGATCGTCGCACCGGTCTGGGCCACGGCCCAGAATGCGAGCAGTTGATCGAGTCCGCGTCCCGTGGCGATGGCGACGGTGGTGCCCGGCACTACGCCCCGCGCCTTGAGTTGGTTGGCCAACTGCCGTGATCGCGACGACAGTTCCGCGTAGCTCCAGTGGGCCGATCCAGAATGGACGGCGGGCCGGGCAGCGTAGCGGCCGGCGGCGGTGTCGAGAAGTTCGCGAAGTGTTGCGGGGGCCGGGACCGGCTGCGCCGTGATCGGCACGCGGCCGAGTTCGTCCGGCGCCATCAGCGCAAGATCGTCGAAAGTTTGAGTCGACTCGCGCAGTGCCGCGTCGGCGACTGTCGCCACGAAGTTCAGGAGTCGGGTGTGGTGGCCGCGAATCTCTTCATCGCTGTACCGGTTCGGGTTTGCTTCGAGGTCAAATCTGAACTCGTCGGGCTCGCTCGGGTTTCCGGTGCGGTACAGGTTGATCGCGAGGTCGTCGACCGCGCTCGTCGACAGAATGTGCAGCGATCCGGTGGCGTCACCGAACTGCAGCGCGTCCACTGTCAGCATCAGGTTCAGCAGTGGTCCGGCGAACTCTCGACCGGCCAGTGGCGGGTTGTCGCCCGGCATCAGATCGAGCATGTCTTCGAACCGGAAGCGCTGGTGCCGCAGGGCACCCATCATCGCGCCCTGCGCCGAACCGACCGCGGCTGCGAGGGTGGTACCGACGCCGATCCCGGTCGGCAGTGGCACAACGTTGGAGACCGTGCTGAAACTTTTACGAAGCAACGCAGTGGTGCGTGCGGCCACCGGCAAGCTCAGCGCAATCTCGTCCCGCCCGGTTATGCGCGCAAGATATCCAGCGGCTGCTGCGGCAACAATCACCGGCAACGTTGTCCGGAGCGATGTCTCGGCGCGCTTCAACGCGGTCACCGTTTCACGGGGAACAATCCCGGAGACACGCAGAGGCCCGGCTTCCGGTGGGCCGGCGCGGTGCGACAACGTAACCGGAGGCGCGAGCTGGGCCACCTGTTGACGCCAGTACTCGCGGTCCTTCTGGTACCGAGGAGAAGATCGGTAATCGACGTCTGTCTGGGCCAGTCCAGCCAGATCCCTCGAAGGAACAGGCTCAGCCGTGCCCGCGGCAAAACGACGTCCGTAGGTGCCGGCGACTATTTCCAACATCGAAAACGCGCCGGCCCCATCGAAGACGAGGTGGTGCCCACGTTGGTAGTACAACCACGTGTCATCGGCGACCTGAAGAATCGCCGATGCCATCAGGCGATCAACGAACAAATCGACCGGCCGGGTGTAGTCAGCCCGCATCCACTGCTGCGCGGCCGCCATCGGGTTCGGTTCACCGCGAAGGTCTTTCACGGTGATGTGATCACTCAGGTCGCGGTCGATGACCTGCTCGACACCGTTGTCGGTTTGCTCGAACCGGGTGAAAGCGATCCCGGTCTGCCGGCCGACCTCTTGGGTCACCGTACGGAGGAGATCGACATCGACGAACCCCGTCAGTTCGATGTATTCGGCAATGTTGATCGGGCACAGTGGCATCGCCTGCTGAACCGCCCACAGCGCTTGCTGTGCACGGGTCAACGACTGACGAGCCACCATGCCCACGACCCACTCCTCACCTGAGTTGAGGCGCGTTGTCACCTATGTTTTCCGGGCGACACCGGCTCGAGAGCAACTTCGATGTCTTGATGCTTCTGCTGCTTCTTGCCGAAGCGGCCGAAGAAGCCGGGCTTCTTCATGACGTCAGATGACGTGTAGTAATAGCCGTATTTGTATGCGCCACCGCGGGTTGGGACGTCAGTGAGCACGACGCCAACCAACTCCGCATTCACGGCGTGGATCTGCTCGATCGCCGAAGTGACATCAGGCACGCGTGACTGATTCGCCCTGGCAACCAACAACACGCCGTCGGCCCACTGCGCCAACACTGCAGCGTCCGTTACCGGCAGTAGCGGAGGCGAATCGATAATCACGTAGTCGAACATCGCCGATAGTTCCTCGATCCCCTGGCCAGCCTTCTTGGATCCAAGCAGCTCAGCGGGATTCGGGGGTTGAGGGCCGGATGCGAGAATCTGTAGCCCGTCGACCTCACTCGGCTGCAAAAGCTCCGCTATCGACCCGTCGCCCTTCAGGAAGTTGGTGAAACCGATGTCTCCCATTCCACCAGTCCTGTGGTAAACCTGCGGCCGACGGAGATCGGCATCGACCAGCACGACCTTTTTACCCGTCTCCGCCAAGGCTGCAGCAAGGTTCATCGCAGTAGTGGTCTTGCCCTCCGCGGCCAGGGCACTCGTAACCACAATCCGCCGACACGGATTGTCCACGCTGGTAAACGAAAGGTTGGTCCGAAGCTTTCTGTACGCCTCAGCCGCCAGCGTTGCGCCAGAGCTGAAGTCAATCAGCCCCTGCTTCTTAAGGAGGTCGTCGGAGGGTACCGCTGCGAGCACCGTGGCTCCCGACAGCTCTGCCAACTCAGCCTCCGACCCAACCTTATTGTTGAATCGATCGCGCACGAAAACCGCTGAGACGCCAAGTAGCAATCCGACAATCAGCGCTAACGCAGTATTTCTCTTCGTATCAGGCGATATCGGCGCCGTAGCCACACTGGCGGGGGTGACCACAGTCAGCTTGGCCAAAGGCGCTCCACCGCCGCTCGGAGTCTCGAGCTCCTGAACATACCGCGACATCGAGGTTGCCACTACATTCGCCAAATTGGCCGCTGTGTCGGCATTGACACTCTCCGCCGCAACATTCATCAGCACCGTATCCGGTGTGGTCGAAGCACTGAGAGCCGACTTCGCGATGCTCATTGACACATCTAAATCAGAGTTCTCCAAGGCCATGCGCAGCACTGCGTCCGAGTCCACCAACTTGGTATACGAGGTGACACGCTGCTGTGACGCAAGTGATCCTTGGTAAGCAGACTGTGCGGTGTTCTCCGCACCGGAAGTTACGTACAACGTAGCGGTGGACCTGTAGATCGGATCCTGGAGGAGGCTGTACGTCAGACCGAGCGCACCACAGGCAATTGCCACCGCAAGTATTGCGATCCAGCCTTTTCGCAGCACGCCCAATGCCGATCGCATCGAGTCCCGTCCGAGTGAATGATCACTGCGAGCAGTTTCCATCATTAACGTGGTTCCAATCGTCGACAGATTTACTTAGGGTGATGCCGCAGCGGCTCTCACCAAGTCCGGTCAAACCGTTCTCGGTCATCGAGCGCTACCCCTTGACCGGCAGTCCGCAGCGATTCGTTTGCAATCTCAGGGTAGCGGCTAAAGGGTGCACATGCATCTCAGCATTCTATGCTAATTGCGTAGATCTCAATTCGCCGAATACGTATCTCAAACATGCAATCTCTAAGTCGGACCCTTTTGCCAGAGCCCGTCCGAGATTTTCGATCCCACGTCATCACAGATCAAATCAGATCAGTAACAACGCCAAAACACCGACTCCGCCCACCAGGAATACCGATACGCAAAGCAAAAGACTCCTCGTCGGAAGAAGCCGACGCGCCGGCAGGAACGTCAAACCACAGACAACCACTTCTCTCAGCACAGCCAACGACGATGCGAGAATCAGCGACTGGGTGGCTCCAAGAGCAACCACGATAGACAGACATACGCCAAGAGTTTTTGCCGGCAAAGCCACTTGGGCTCGGCCCGCAGTGACGAGGACCACTGTCATACTCCAGGTCAGATACGCCGGTATGGCGCCAAGAGCAAGAATCGGAACGATTTCAAGCGCAGAATCCCATTCCGTGTCGAGAATCCTCTTCACGACACACTCAGCAAAGACAACCGAGACCAAAGACGCGACCGCTACAACCCAAAGACCACGGGAGACCATCCTGTCCGTAGTCGCGCGCACTTCGCTCGACTTGGCAAGCGCGGAGCGAAGAATATTCGCCGAAGACATAGCGGCAGCATCACCAGCGCTGCGGGAGACCGAAGTCCCGAGCGAGTATGCGCCGAGTACGGCCGGCCCAGCAAAAAAGGCCATTAAGAATCTATCGGACTGAAATTGCCCCCAACTGAGTACGGAATACAGCGACATATGCCAAAATTCACGGCGCGGCGCTGTGATTCCCCGAACTTCTTGCCCAGGACTGCGCTCTTCGACCTTTGTCCCTCCAGCGTTTGCCACCCCGTTGGAAGCTGGATAGGCGGCTGCCGCCGAAACTCCAACCGCCGCGAGTGGCCGCTGCTCGGCTGAAGCCTTGTCACCCGCCAAGTAGCGCACTCTTAACAGGCATGCCACAGCAAATATGGCCTCGGACAGCACCATTTGGATACATGGAGCGAGGAGCGACCGAGTTGACACCAAAATTGCCAAGGCCACCGCGAACGCAGACATCGTTGCGACTAACTGATACATGGCCAAACGTCGCCACTGATCAGCCAACTGCAGCGTCGCGAGAGCCACAACTCTAGCAGCCTGAAGAACCGGAATGAACGCGAGTAGAAATAGTGCAAATAGGCTGGTCGCCGGAACACGATCTCGAAAGACCAAAAACATGACGGCACCGACACCGACCATGGCCGCCCCACCGCAGATCGCCGCTACCAGCTGATAGCGTCTCAGGAACCTTCGCCCGGACGAGCCGCCTATCGCAAGTACTGCAACCTGACGAATCGCACCATCTCCTGCTGATTGCACCAGCAGCAAACAAACAACCGCTGTGCCATAGATGCCTACCAGCAATGGATCCGAATAGTAGGCCAATAACAACATCAGTGCCGCTGCCGAGCCTCGGGGAAACGCACGCTCCAAGAATGCCCATAGCTGTGCCGCCATATTAGAACCCGCGTCCTAGATCCAAATGCGGCAAGGGCATTCCCGTTGAGATATCAAGACTCACGTCAGACCAACTCAATCGCTTGTTCGATTGAATCGGCGAACTCGACATCTACTTTGTAGTCCGAGAACCAGGTCTTCGCATAGTTACTCAGCTTCTGGTTATTGTTGTCGACCGCCACCACACGACGTCCCATCTGAAGCGCGATCAACATGGCGTGCAGCCGATCGGTGACAACAGATTCACCTGCTGCAAGCATTCCGACGCCACGGCTCAGTCGCATTTCCGCAATAGAACGCCAACGGGCAGGTCCAGGATTGAGAATATCTCCAAACTTGCCCATATACCGATACTTCCAACGCACCCGTGAAGCGAACTCGAGCCCTCGGTCATCCTTGAGCCAATCCATGTACTCGATCCGCCGGACGCCATTGCTGGATTCTTGGTCACCGCGCGCAAGCACCACATACGGACGCGAGGGGGCGGGAGAATCAATATGGCCCAACATGTGCACCGAATCCGGCATCAGTGTCGGCACGAAGGATTCCCCAACGAGGCGATCAAGCGATGTCCGATCGCGAACCCCCATCCGAAGCCCATCTCGACTGAGAAACTCACCGACAAACTTCGACCTAGCACTTTCCGATGCCCAATACACCGACTGCGGACCCTGAATCAGGGTGACACCACTCGGCAGAAACCCTGCGATACCATTTCTGTGACTATCTATTCCCTCGAAGAATCCGGCGATGTTACCACCGCCGTTGATATAGACCGCTCGACTCTTCTTGACTCGAGGCGGATAAAGAGAGCCAATACACATAGTTGAGTTAAGAGATATTCCAGCCTGGGCAAAGTATGTCATTGCCCCAAGTGCGATTGCACTATCCCCAACATTCGGATAATCCGGGAAATCAACCATCGAGATTCCCGATGTCACATCGACATCTTGGAAAAGGGCATTGAATCCGCTTACGGAAGCTTGCCGCATGCCATCGATATAGTTCATTATTTCAGGCCTCTTCTGCAGGCGTTACGCCAGTTCGCTTCAAACTCTTTGCTGGGTTGCCGGCAACCACGTCTCCCGCTGGCACATCCCGCACAACTACGCTTCCAGCGCCAATTACAGCGCGGGGACCAATAACGATGGATCCAACCACCACGCAATTCGAGCCAATATCCACGAAGCTCTCGATTCGCGGCGGGTCACCAACAGCTTTCGCCCCAATCGTCGTACATTGACGGAGCGTGACGTTTTCACCTATATGCGCTCTATTGTTAACAACGAGGCCGATGCCATGCTTGATTGCCAGGCCTCCGCCAACGCGGGTCGAGGTCGGGATGTCAAATCCAATCACGTTCAGAGAAAGCACACGGTAAGCCACAACAACCGGAACACTTGCTGCCCTAAAGAATAGGGTGTTTTTGGTCCGCATCAACTGAGCTAGCCGTAGAAGAACCAGAGCAACCTGTATCTGGAAACTTCCACGATTCCGCTTCCAATCAACAAATAGTCTAGTCAAGAGATGCCTCCAACCGATCTAGTCGATCGCCCTATGCGAGAGTTCACTTTCTGACACTCGCTTCCGCGATCTTCGATAGCACTAGTTTCCGAATGGTCAACCAGATATCGGCTATTGCCAAACGCGAGTCCAATTATTGCCGCTATCAGGTATATACCAGCTGTATATCCAAGCGTGTTCCCCGCAAATGCGTTTATGGCCATGAAAGCGATCAGCGTCAATGGTGCCGCCGCCAAAACCCCGCGCCCGACCGTGGCCAGGTGTATCGACCGCCGAATCAGAGCGATACATACAAATACGCCAACGATTACCCCGACTAATCCGTACTCAACTAAGATCTGTACATAGACATTGTGCGGCGGCCCGCCAAGGGGCGCGATAATCGAGTTGGTTGTTCCGGTTCCGAATCCAACCATCTTCGAAGACTTCCACTGCTCGTAGAGTAGCTGCCAGTTCTCTAGCCGCCATTGAAAGGAATCCGGACTACCGCTTGCGGCAGATGCACTCGTAAACTCGTCGAAACGCTTCGAAACGCCCAGAACCTGCACCACGGCGACGAACACCACAACCCCGAGGAGCGCAAATTGCACCTTGCGCGCTGCCGTAAGTGCACGAGACGTCAGCAGCAAGACAACTCCGCCGATTGCGGCTCCGACGAATGAAGTCAGGCTGGCAGTCAACCCGAGGAGAACCAGAGCCACGCCGGTCGAAGCCCAGGCCGATGATGTCCTGCTCGACAGCGCTACGCACAGCGCGATAAGAAAACTCGCTCCAAGATAGAACCCCGCGGAATTCGGATGACTAAACGTGAAGGTGAACCTGTCGTTTACCGCAAAATGCGGCAAACTTACTAGCGCCCCCACGACACCGATACCCAATACCGGCACCGACAGCCCCAAGGCATAGCGACCGCAATCTCGCACCGAACCGTCTGCCGAAGCGGCGTACGCAATGCTAACCACAGCAACTATCGACAAGAGCCGAACAGATTCCGATACCAGGGATTCCCTCAACCCAAATTCGACAACTGCCACAAGCTGCCACAGCACCAGGAAAAAGCTCGTGGCAGCAAGCCATCGCAGGATGCGGTTCAATTGCCCTGCAAAGATCAAGATCACGGCGTAGGCGATAATAACAAGGGGCAAAACCGTCGAAAGTGCCGAAAATAACCCGGGCCGGTTGCCCGACACCAAGCCGTAGTCACATAGCGCCCGGAGCACGACAACTGCGAACAACACGTACACCCCGGATCTCAACGGGATCGCTACCAATACCGCGAGTAGTCCCAAGGCGACCGCGATAGTCACCATCTGGCCACCACCCTCGCGAAGCGTGAGATAGTCAAAGCGTTACACCAACTTTCGTTCGGCGGACGTGCACAACCGCCGTATCTGACTGGCGCCACGTTTGGGTACAGCGTCAAGGTCACAACGAATCGCTTGTATTAGATCAGACGTCTCAGCCCGGACCTCCGGGGTTGCGTGCGACGGCGCACGCAGGCCGAGCAAGGTGCCAAGACTTCTGCCCAACAACTTGTTCGATAGCGCACTGTGTGCGGAGCGTAGCGAACCCTCGTCCGCGGTCTCCGCAATCCACGCTTCATCGTTGGTTACCTGGCCCGCGTGCCTCCGGTAGAGGAGAGAAGGTAGTGCTGTGCGGGCCAGTCTTCCTCCGTGTGCGGCTGCACGCAGCCAGAGGTCGTAATCTTCTGAGCGGACGCTGCGGTAACCACCGATGTCTTCGATCGCTGTTCTCCGCGCAAACATCGTCGAATGCGCTACTGGATTCGACAACAACAGGGCGAGTTTAAAGCTCTCTGGGTCCAAGCCTTCTGGCCGTTGCGGGCTAATTACGTACTTCCGACCAAAGCAAATGACGGGCGAGAAAACGAAGTCCACGTCCTTTCGCTGCGCAAATCCGAGCTGATGCCTGAATCGCCAGGGCAGAGTGACGTCGTCCGCGTCCATGCGAGCGACATATTCGCTGTCCGAATCGTTTAGGAGCTCATTGAGTACTGCAGCCAACCCGGTGGTCTCGGTCCGTTTATTCGAGACCTTCAACCTCGGATCAGATATTTCCGCCAACCGCTCTAGTGTTCTATCGGTGCTCAGGTCATTCTTGACGTGGAGTTCAGAATCGTTGGGCATCGCCAACAGCGTGCTTCGGACCGCAGCACTGATGTATCTCTCGGCATTCCGGACCGGCAGAATCACACTTAAACTGGGCATCAGCGCTCCGACTGCCCATTGCTCGTCGGACTGCCACCTCGGACATCGCCCTGACCCCCGACTGAAGCAGGGTGGGTCATTTGGTCGATCCACGCTGGCATGACACGCGGAGCGTCACCGACCCGGACGATGCGGGCCGGTGACCCAACGGCCATCGAGTTGGCCGGAACATCAATGTTGACGACGGAATTAGCTCCGATAACGGCGTTGTCCCCGATCTCGATGGCGCCGTATAACACAGCGCCTGGTCCTACATAAACCCCAGAACCAAGCCTCGGGGCACCATCCTGGGTCTCACCGATATTGACGCCACTGTGTATCCGGCAAAAATTCCCGCCCCTTACCTTGTCGTTCACCACAACGCTTCCGTAATGGGGAATCGAGAGTCCATCGCCAAATGTGAAGGGGGGAAGCGAGATCCCCAAGAACATTCCCACAGTCTTGAGATATGCGCGTCGCGCCTCCGCCAAATGACTCAGCTCTAGCGAGTACAGGAACTCAACGTCTCGCAAGACGCGTTGGTAGTACAGGCCGGGATGCCGAATCCGGTCACTGACACGACGTCGCGTTACTCCGTACGCGGCTTGGTCCAACTGTATCGAGCAAGAGCGCGTTTTGATTGCCGCCGATACAGCAGAGTTCCTTTTGATGACCATCTTATGAAGGCTCTCCCAAAGATTCAGTCAGCTCGCTGCTGACCCAGTTCACCTGTCGTCTGATGCCTTCTTCTATTGCAACCTTCGGAGTCCAACCCAATGACTTCAGGATGCCGGCATCTCCACCAGTTCGAAAGACATCACCGAGAACGGTGACAGTTCGATCGACCTCAACCGCCTTACCGACAGTTGCACCTATTAGATCGATCACTTCGTTTACGGTGACACTGGTTCCGCCAGCAACGTTCATTACTTGCCCCGGCGCTAATCCTTCTGTGAAGGCCGCTACCAGGTTTGCTTGGACTACGTCGTCGATAAAGGTGAAGTCACGAATCTGGTTGCCATCACCGAATACCTGCAGCCTTTCACCCTTCAATGCATCTGTAATGAACCGGGTGAAGGCCATATCAGGCCGCTGTTTGGGTCCGTAGACTGTGAAATACCGAAGCGATACCGTCGGCAACCCATGATTCTGAGCGTAAAGCGAACACAGGTGCTCAGCGGCAAGCTTGGTGACGCCGTATGGGCTCATTGGACGGGGTAGATCCGTTTCTGACGTCGGATACTGCTGAGCGTTTCCGTAGACAGAGGACGAAGAAGCGTATACAAACCTCTTAAGCGATCCCACCGCGACTGCGCTTTCAAGCAATCGCTGAGTAGCGGCTACGTTCGCGTCAAGGTAAGTGGAGAAGTCGCTACCCCAAGACTTCCTAACGCCCGGTTGACCAGCCTGGTGGAACACATATTCTACGCCCTGGGAAAGGATGGCCTCCAGGTCAATGGTGTTCAGGTCGCCTTCGATGAGTTCCAACCGGTTCACGAGTGGGGCAACGTTTCCCCGCTTCAATAGCGGGTCGTAGTAGTCGGTGAAGGCATCGACTCCCACAACCGTGTGTCCATCGTTCAACAACTTTTCCGCCAAGGTGGAACCGACGAAGCCGGCGACTCCCGTTACAAGACACTTCATATCAGCGCTGCTGCTCCATATCGAATTCGGAAGTATAACTGCCAGCAGAGCCCAAAGATCGCGATGCCGTGGCAGTGTGGTCATGTATACGCAGAACAACCTCCGGGGCGCCAAGGTGTCTAACCGACTCCGCGACCTTCACCCGATCGACGGTGCTCGCGCGTTGTATTGCGTCTGCCAGCGTATCGCTCGCCCGCGAATAGACCGTCGCGCCATTGACTCCGTCGACCACAAGGCCGCCGGTGTCTGCCCCCTCCGTCACCACCGCGGGAAGGCCAGAAGCCAACGCTTCGACCAGCACGCGGGGATAGCCTTCGTATCCAGGATGCGACGTCATGAGAAATACACCTGCACTTGCCATCTGGAGGCTGAGGTCTTTCTGGGAAACTCGGCCGCACAGGCGGATGCGACTCGACGACTCGGCTGACAAACCTTGGATTTGCGCTTCCAAGGCGTCCCACTGCGAGCCGAACCCATACAGATCGAGGGTCCAATCACTGGACGGGTCGCGGTCAATCAGCCTCGATACCGAATCAATTGCAAGTTCAGGATCTTTCGGGTGCTCCAGCCGACCTGCCCATATGATTCGGTTCGCCTTTTTCGGCTCACCGTCGAATATGTTGTCTGGATCGAACCACGTCGGAGAGAACAGCGTGCGCGCGTTCAGACCACTGACCTGCTTGGCATGCTCCTCGTTGAAAACAGTGACGCTGTCACTCCGTTTCATCACCAGCCGTTCAACTCGCTGATGCACGGTCGCCGCTCGTTTCCAGATTGAGTCTGAGTTCTCTCCAGTCAATCCCTTCTCCTGTGTGTGTACGAAGTACGCAAACGGAGCCAAACGTAGACCGAGCACCACTGCTGCCATGTCAGCGCGATGGGCCTGTACGAGACGCGCCTGGGGCAGTCGCTTCCGATAGCGAATTAATCCCGCGGCGAGACGAACCGAATGCGGCACTTTTCGACTCTGATCGGCCGGATCAAATCTCGCGACCGGAAGGAAGTGGACGCTTCGATCGCCAACCTGATGGGATTCCCAAATACCAAGCCGGCGCCCGGAATCAGATATTGCGTCAACGCCCACTATGGCCAGTGTTTCGCCAGGTGGGAGATACCGACACAGGCCGCGAATGCAAGTGTCGATACCACCGGGCGACGTTTGTGCGATATCAAACTGATGCACAATCAATCTGTCCACTGTGAACCCGAGACTTCGCCTGTTTTCAACCATGCTATCCGAATTCCGTCCATCCACGTCTGGGAGCATCTGACTGTTATTGATTTCGGTAGCCCGCGAGATCCTTCGAATGGGCCACACACTTGGCAAGCGATGTCGGTGAGCTGAAGACAGCGACCGAACCGCGAAAGGAACAAATCCCCAACCGCGAATCAAATACCTGCGCCAGAGCCTCTTGGGCTCGCTCACCAATCTGAAGATCCACTCGAGCCCCAACGTCTGCATGAGATCAGGCGCGCGTCTTATCTCACCTCCAGCGAAATCGACGGCCGCACCTGCGCCGACATACACCGACGACGGCAGCTGTTCAAGATGATCAAGCACCCAAGACTCTTGTTTCGGAAATCCAAGGCAGACAAAGGTGACATCAGAGTTGAGGTCGCACAGACGCGCAGTCACCTTCTCGATGTCACCCGGTGTCATGTCTTCGGTCCTCGGGATCGCGATGTGGTGAACGTCGGCGCCCGGGTAAAGTCTGTTGAGGTTCTCTGCTGCTCTGACGCCGACGCCGGGCGCACCACCGACTATCGAAATCCGCCATTTTCTGTTTGCGGATTCACGCGCACAATCATTGAGGAGGTCAGCACCCGTATTCCTGTTACATTCTCGAGCACCCAGCAGCTTCGCAAGAAATACCAGAGGCGCACCATCAATTGTTCGCAGGGTTGCTTCATTGAATGCCCGTCTTGCCTCCGGCTCTGACTCGAGCAGTACGACCTGATCCACATTCGGAGTCACAATAAGGTGTTTTTGTTCGGACGCGACAAGCTCCGCGAGTTTGTCCAGCAAAGCTGAACTATCGCCGACGAATAACCCACCTCCGCGAATTGATACCTCGCCAATCGCAGATACGGACATTCGGTGGGCGGTGCCTATCGCCCGGCGATCCACACGCGGCCCCCTATCGCCACCTGTATCGACGGCCTTCCCGACGGCCACCACGTCAGCGCCTACCTGTACCCAGGTAGTTCCAACCCTGCGAAGTCCACGCCTTGGGATCGAGGCAGTTTCTGCCGTCAACGATCTCAGGACGCCTGACTATCTTGATCAATTGCGCGGGATCGAGTTGTGTGAATTCCGTCCACTCCGTCAGCACGAGGACCGCATCGGCGCCCTCACATGCTTCCTTTGTGGAGACGCAGTAGTTCAGGGTTGGGAATACGGCGCGCGAGTTTTCCATGGCCTTCGGGTCGTAGACGTTGACCGTGGCTCCCTGAAGCTGGATTTGCCCGGCAACATTCAGCGCAGGTGAATCACGGACGTCGTCGGATTCCGGCTTGAATGCGGCTCCGAGAATCGCGACCCTTGACCCCAGAAATGATCCCTTGCAGGCCTTCCTGGCCTGCTCCACCATCCATGTACGACGTCGCATATTTATGTTGTCGACCTCGCGTAAAAACGTAAGCGCCTGATCTGCACCGAGTTCACCAGCACGAGCCATGAACGCACGAATATCCTTTGGCAAGCATCCTCCGCCGAATCCGATGCCAGCGTTCAGAAATTTTCTGCCAATCCGATCATCGTGACCGATGGCATCAGCAAGTTCAGTGACATCGCCACCAGTGGCCTCGCAAAGCTCAGCGATTGCGTTGATGAACGAGATTTTCGTCGCCAGAAACGCATTCGCGGAAGCTTTGACCAACTCTGCAGTAGCCAGGTTGGTTGTAACGAAGGGTGTACCCGCCGCTACGGCATCTGCATAGATCTCGCGTGCCAATTCTTCAGCCCGGCTGTCGCGAGTCTTGTCGACTCCTACCACCAACCGATCTGGTCGCAAGGTGTCCTCAACTGCATGGCCCTCGCGCAAAAATTCTGGATTCCATGCAACCTCGACATCGACATCCGCTGGCGCCAACTCACGCGCGCGACGACCGAGGCGTTCGGCTGTTCCCACCGGAACCGTGGATTTACCGAATATGACAGAAGGCCGAGTGATCAGTCTGGCGAGGCTTTCAATCACACTGTTCACATACGTGAGATCTGCTGAGTACTCACCACGCTTCTGAGGGGTTCCCACGGCAAGGAAATGCACATCAGCAAATTCTGCGGCCTCTTCATACGACGCAGAGAAATGCAAGCGACCCGCATCAATGTTTCGCTTGAGGACCTCTGCCAGTCCCGGTTCATAGAAAGGCACCTCGCCTGCCTGAAGTTTGGCGAGCTTGGACGGGTCAACGTCGACACCAAGAACCTCATGACCGAGTTCCGCCATACATGCGGCATGGGTTGCACCCAGATAGCCGGTTCCGAGAACGGTCATACGCATTGGAAATCTCCTACTTCGCTACTTGTTGAACGGTGTTATGCAGGACGAGCTGGCGATCGATCCAGGCCACCAGGTCGTTCAATGTCGCCTCGATGTCATCGGCAACTTTGTCGAAGAAATCAGGGGAGCGTCCGATCGGGTCATCGATGTCCAGTTCGGGATCAGACGGGTTGACCGATCTTGATGGGTCCGCGCGGTTCCTGAGGGGCGTACCGGAATGCGCTCCACCATTCGTGATCTCGCGAAGTGCGTAGACATTCCGCCATCGCACCGGCGCGAGTTGACGCGCTGCAATACGGTGATCCCGTGTTAGTCCAAGGACCAGATCTGCGGTGGAAACCAGCGTCGGTGTCAACATTCGGCTAGTGAATCCTGCGGAATCAACCCCCCGGCTTTGTAATACCCGCACGCTTTCGGGGTGCATCGGTTTGCCATTCAGTGCACGGGTGCCAGCGCTACTGACCAGCAAGTCCAAGCCCAGTTCAACACTTCTCTGCCGCAACATTCGCTCTGCGACGGGAGACCGACAGATGTTGCCGGTACAGACAAATAGGACCTTCATCTGCTCAGTACGCACCATCACTCCCGACGACGGCTTTCAAGGTCCGCCAGAGGATCATCGCGTCTTGCATGATCGACCAGTTCTCGACATACGAAAGGTCCAGCCGCACCGATTCATCCCAGCTGAGGTCGGATCGACCCGAGACTTGCCACAGTCCAGTGATGCCCGGCCGAACAAGCATGCGACGCGCAACAAGGCCACTGTATTGCTCCACCTCACTACGGAGCGGGGGCCGGGGGCCAACCAAACTCATCGATCCACCCAGAACATTGAGCAGCTGCGGCAACTCGTCAAAGCTGTAGCGGCGAAGGAACTTTCCAACTGGAGTTATCCGAGGATCGTCCTTCATCTTGAACAAGACGCCGGCACCTTCGTTCAACTTTGCGAGCGCGAGCTTTTGTTGATCGGCACCGTCTACCATCGTGCGGAACTTCCACATCTGGAACGGTGCATTGTTCAGCCCGATGCGCTCTGCGCGGTAGAAGATTGACCCTCGTGAACCGAGTTTCACCGCGACCGCACAGGCGATCATCACTGGCAACGCCAGCAGGAGGATCGTCGCTGCACCCAGACGGTCGAACGCCGCTTTGAAGAACTTGTTTGCACCTTCGTAGCGAGGTTTGTCGATGTGGAGCAATGGAAGCCCTGCAACTGGCCTGACCATCATGCGAGGACCCGCGACGTCCGCAACACCGGGCGCGACCAGCATGTCGACGTGCATCCCTTCCAGGTCCCACGAGAGCTCGCGCATCACTGAATGTCCCAGAGTCTCAGCACAGGTCACTGCCACCGCTGTCGCAGCGGATTTGGCGACTCCATCACGGGCGTCGCTGCAATCACCGAACACGGTCATCTCCCGGTCACCGATCGTCACCGTGTTCCGGTGCCGCGCCGGATGGCCGGGCGGTACGCAGAGGCCTACTACCTCGTACCCAAGACTGGGATTCTTGTCGAGATGGGTGATGAGCGGCCCGGCAGAGGTTGGGGATCCGACTACGAGCACACGATTCATGCTCAGCCGGTGACTCCGCCGTTGAGCAAGATTCCAGCGCCAAGTCCACCGCGAGACAAGTAGTGCCACCGTACCGACAGGCAGGGCTATCGCGACCATGCCTCGCGCAACATCCCATTTGAAGAGAAGGTCAATGATCGCCAGGAGTCCGAACACTGCGAGTGAAGCATGGACGATGCGGCTGTATTCCTCTGCGCCAGAGCCGACAACGCGCTTGTCGGTGCTCTGGACTACGCGAAGAGCAACCACCCATGCCAGGACAAACCCGGCCGAAACGAAGATCGCCGGAGTGCCGAAACGCCCGACCGGATCAACAACAGAAGGGAAACCGAAGCGAATTTGCTGGGCACCGAAGACCGCGACGATGATGATGAGGGCATCAACGGCCTGCACGCGGCGAACGTAGCTGTCGGCCCAAGTCTTCAACCTTGGACGTACCGCCGCCCGAGGCGCTTGCGCCACGACACTCGAGTCAACACTCAAGACTCTCGTGCTCCGAGTCATAATCTACCTTCCCGACGATCGTCGTTGCCCTCCCTCGGAGAACCCAGACACACAAACGCCCCAGGTAGTCGTCGGAAATTTCGATACATAAATAAATTGGCGTTAGGACCGTTCACGGCTTTGAATATCAACCAGTCGCGTTTCGGAATAGATGAAGAGTAACGCCTCGGCGAAATTTTCGCGAGCTAAGTTTGATGATTTACATACGAAACCCGCAGGTTACAACACTCAGTGAAAATGTCTTGTGACTAGGCTCACCACAGAGTGTCCAAACGTTCCCGATCACACGATCAGCGAACGACGCGTCACGACATCTGGCATTCAAACCCACTGCCAGAAGGCCTATTTCGCAGTTTGGCCGCTTCCGCCCGCAGCACAAGATGCGCGCGATCCGCTTGGTCGGGACCGCCCTGCACGCAATCCCACGCAGCCAACCGATGGCTTTCGACTCCGCCAAGTTGGGTCGTATTTGAGTAAAATGAAAACAACGAACAGCGGCACCATAATCTGGTTAACAATAGATTAACGGCGCAAGCACTATTCCGTTGACACACGACAAAAGTTCAACAGCCAGCAACCTCTGCCACAGGCCTTGAGCCACCCCACGCCCACTTTCCGACCCGCGAGTTGCGCTCACCAACGGTGACCACAGCGCGCCTCTCTGGACGCCGCGGCTGCAGCAATGATCGTTACGGTCATTTATATCCCAACCTAGGGGCTGGTGTCCATGTCTAGAAGATGCAGTTTCTTTCGCAGATGATCGCATACAGCAAAGACTGATCAATTTAACGCGAAACACCAGGAACGACACGGTTTCAACGATGCCAGGGCTCTCGGAGTGGCCCAGCACTCCCAGCGCATCGCGCATCGCGCATCGATGACCGGCTGCACGTCAGATGCCCCTGGACTTAGCACCAATCCGAGTCTCCCGAAGCTCGGTCAAGCTATTTGAGAACGAATTTCGCCGGCCATCATGTTGTAAATCAAATCCGCGATTTTGACCTTCCACACGATCGGGTGTTAGCTAGGCCACATAGATGCGCACGGTTAGTCGCGCCAATGTTGTTTCG
The DNA here is from genome assembly GCF_056786495.1 of Williamsia sp. Y853. NCBI lineage: Bacteria > Bacillati > Actinomycetota > Actinomycetes > Mycobacteriales > Nocardiaceae > Williamsia > Williamsia sp. Y853. Next base: position 1,671,032 of record NZ_JBXCJC010000001.1, on the reverse strand, counting down.
ACAGCGAGACTCAGAGCGCCGACGACATACTTGCCTCAGCTGTAGATGAGCTGGGACGCTTCCCATCCCGCCATCGCCTATCCGACAGGGTTCAGCGCAAAGGCGCCGAGGTTCGTGGCATCATGGCTGGCCACAGCACCCCCGCGGAGCAAACCACCTAACACCATGTCTTACGGTAGTCGCGACACCGTTCAGAACTCGTCCCCGGCGATGATTTTCTCCGAGCCTGTTGCCGTCCCGTAAAGCCGCCGTCACATCGATGTTGTTCAATTGACGCGGAGGGTCCAAGCCCACAGCTCGGTTCTGCTCTTCATGACTGCAAGGAAAATCGCACGTCTTTGCCAGATTTCTTGGTCACAGTCAGATCGGTAAGCAATCGAATGCATAAGGTGCTAGCAAGGTCAACTTGTCTATCATTCAGAAAGATGCCCACACATGGATCAGACTTTAGGTCGAACAGCGCCAATCGGACGTGATCACGCAATCGACGTTGTCCGCGGCATTTGTATCGTGAGCATGATCGCGTCGCATTTGGCCGCCGGATCCATCCTCGACAAGGTCAGTCACCCTAGTGTATGGGTCGATGGCGCTTCAGGGTTCGTACTGTTCTCCGGACTCCTCATCGGCATCGTTCAGCGATCAACGCGTGAGCGTCACGGCACCGCTGAAGGAGTTCGGAAGCTGGGCAAGCGAATCGGTGTCGTGTACCTCGGCCACTTATGGCTGTGCCTGCTTGCTTTTACTGTTGTCGCGATCGCACCCGAACGAGACGACCTCCTTCCATCGGTCGCGGATCAGGGTGGGTTCGCACAAGCGATTCTGCGGACTCTAACGCTCCAAATCAACCCCTACTTCACTTCGATTTTGTCGATGTATGTCGTACTGATGATCTGCACATTCGCAACACTCTGGCTGCTGGAAAAAGAGCTGCTCGGCATACTGATCGCCGGAATCATTGCGCTCGTTACTTTCGGAACCGCATTCCCCACCTGGGGGGTCTTACCCCGCGAACTGGGAGTGCCCGGACCGATCACACTGACCAATTGGTTCGCACTCATGACAATAGGAGTAATCGCCGGCTGGTATTGGACAACTTCCACACTTCGTACACTGATGGTCAACCGGGCGTTTACGGTCGGCGCCGCGCTGATTGCGTTGGCCGGAGTCCTCGGCGCGCGCGCTCTCAAGGTTGTGACACCAGAACACCTGGTTCCCGTACTCGACGGAACTTTCACGAAAGATGGAATGGGGCCCGGTCGTGTCACTGTGTTCGTACTTTGTGCTCTACCGCGCACTGACGTTGCTACTCGGTACGCCATTTTGGGCGAAGCTGCTCGCGCCCATCGACCTTGTAGGCAGACGCAGTCTAGATAGTTACTTGATCCTGAGCAGCCTTGTCCTTACGCTGCCTGCGATCTGGCAGTGGGAACACCCATCAGCCGTCGCGATGCTTCTTGCGGCCGCCGTCCTCGGCGTATGCATCTTGTGGGCCGCAGTTCGGCCGGAGAAGATGTTCCGACCGCCCGATTCGCGCGTCAAAACGATTGTCAAATCCTGACCATGAGGTGTCGATCGGCCTCTAAGCGGACCCATCAGGTACATCTAAAACTAGCGAGGAAAACTGAATGATGTTCAATGGCAGACGAATTGCCGCACTCTCCCTAGGAGCTGTGTTAGTGCTGGGGATCGTCACAGGCCTTGTCTACGACCACCATCGAACACCGAGCAGCAAAGCAAGTGGATCCAGGGAAGCGGCGCCAATCGCATCGTCCACTCCCAAGCCACTTGGTAACGAACCAAGTATCCTGTTTTACGGCGGCTCGATCACCTCGGGCTCACTGGCCGCAACATCGGCTGAGACCTACCGCGAGCTCGTTGTCTCGGCCGCTTCTATCGGTGGCCCAGCGAAGCCAACTGTTGTCGCCAAGAAAGGCGTTCAGACGTTTTCGTTCCTCGAAGCGCATCCTGCGCCGCCCGTCGACGCCGACCTCACCATTGTCGAACTCGGCACCAATGATGTCGGCAAGACCAAACCGCCTGTGTTCCGAGAGACCTACCGAACGCTACTGGATAGCATCCGCAGAACGAACCCGGACGGACTCCTCGTTTGCGTCGGCACCTGGACCAATTCGAAGAGTGCCCAGCCGTACGATGCCGCGATATACGACGAGTGCACCTCACACGACGGAAGACCTGTGCTGCTAACCCCAGTCTATGCACAAGTGAAGAATCGGGGCCCCGCGGGCGCTATTATTGCCGGTCAGGTTGCCGACAATTTCCTACCGAACACGGCGGGGCACAAAGCGATCGCGCAAATGGTGATCTCCGTCCTGCCGCTCGAAAAACCCGTCGAGGACTAGAGCAGACAGTCGGATGGCCCTCGGGGTCGACCAACCGATCATGGGTCACAACGTTCCATCTATGGCCCCCTCAGCCAATACTCACCGGAGGGCCGAAACAGGCAGACATTTCGCACGGGTCGCGACCGCCCGGTCCCGCCGCTTACTGCTTTGCGTGCGGTGCACGAGACCGTCCAATACGGGAAGATGCCCGAATGCCGACACCAATATGTTGCGGCACGTTGACGCGATGCGAGCACTTTCTGAAATCCTCGTCGTAGCAGCGCACGCGGGGCTTGGCAGTCATTCCTTACTACCAGCGGAAAATCAGGAAGCTCGCACCACGTCTTGTCTCCATCGTCGCGATCCCCACCCTTGTGTGCGTGATGTGCGGCTCAGACCGGAGCTTGCGGTTCAACGCTTACCGAACCAAGGAATGGCGAAATGGTCTGCAATCAGCCGATTCCAAGCGAGCGCGACAGCATCGGCCATGAGGCGTGGAAGTCGTCGTTCCAATAGCTCCAAGCATGAGTGCCCGTGAACCTGAAGTGAGTGGTCGGGCTCATGCCCAGTGACGCCAATCGAAATGCAAAGGCATGCGTGCACGCATTGGTGACAGCTTCGATCGATCCGCCCGCGACGATCTGATCAGCGAGCTTGGCGATATCGCCATCGATGTAGGAGTTGTTCAGCACATCGTATTGCCCGGGCAGCCCGGTTCCCGAGGACAAAAAGACTTCGGTCCCGCGGAGTCGCTCGGCGTGTACGAATGGATCGTGCGCGGCCCACGCCGGATCATCCGGCGGACCGTACATGTTTGCCGGATCACCCTTTCCGACGTGATTCATGGTGATGCGGATCAGTGCTTGACCCACGGGGTCGCTGACGTTGGCACACCCGCTGTACGCCGCAACGCCCTTGTACAGCCCGGGTTTCGCAATCGCGAGTTGCAGTGCCGATGTCGCCACTTGCGACATACCCACCACAGCGTTGCGCCCCGTCGTGTCCAGCAGCTCATCGATGACCGGCGGCAGCTCCTCGGTCATAAAGGTCTCCCACTTGGCCACGCCAAAGTCCGGATCGGGCTTCTGCCAATCCGTCCAGTACGCACTGACTCCGCCGGATGGCGCCACGATGTTGACATGATCGTCGTCGAGAAACTCGGCGATATCGGTTCCGCTGTAGCGCGCACCGCCGTCTAGCAGATACAAGACGGGAGCAGGGGTGGACATATCCGCGGGGCGTCGAATATGCACCGTCACGTCCCGGCCCATCGCCTCCGACCAAACCGGAACCTTGAACTCACGCGGTTGCGCGGCCGACCTGCTCAGCAGCGAGTTGTCCATGCGTGACAACTCCCGATCCCAATAGCCGATGTCACCGCTGTCGGCAGCACCGGATTGAGATGGTGCCGGCTCACCAACCGCCGTCCCTGCACCTGCACCTGCCAAGAGGCACGCGGTAACCGCCGTACAGATTCCAAGACGCGTGAAAGACGACCTCGTCAACAATTTCTTTTCCAACCCCAGTGATAGCGAAAAGACGGAAACATTCTGTAGCAGGCTAACCCGCTCAGCAGGCTCACACGTTTTCGATACCAACGTGTTACCGCGTTTGCGGCCTAGGTGCCGGCAATCGAATAGATCCGGAACTGGGCGCCCCCGTTGGGGCCGTGGATGGTCATTACCAGAGTGGCGAAGCCGGCGCCATCTTCCCAGAAGGTGGGATACCGCACATTGATGGAATCGAGCTCACCGAGTCCGGAAGGCTTGGGCGCCAGAATGTATCGCACACCTTCGCGTGCCGGATCGTTGAGTTTGGTAAAAAAGTCGTAGTCACTGCGCACCACAAACTGTTTCGGGTGTTCCGACCACAGCCACATGCGCGAGAGGCCAAAGGTGTCGACGAGGATCGACCCCTCAGGCAGATTCTGCGCGTCGAACCAACGGACGGTATTCCGGGAGACTTCGCCGAACCAGTAGAACCAATACTCCGACTTGGGATATTGCTCAGGCCAGAATGCCGAACGTAATCCGTACTCTTCTTTACCTATCGCCGGGTTGAGCATCGATTTCCACGTCACAGGGACCGAGGTCACCAACACCGCGGCCATGAGCAATGTCGCCCACGCTGACGGTCGCCGCCATCGCGACGACTTGGCGGGGGCCCGAACGCCCGGTGGACGCCAGGTACACATCAACGCCACAACCACCAGAGGAATGGCACCCATGAAGAACCTGAACCAGCCGAACGTCGATCCCGACAGAATGGCGTACGACTGGAAGGTGAGCACCGAACCGAACACCGCGAGTGGCGCTGCCGCCTGGAGCGTCCGATTTCGAACAGAGAAGGCCACCACCGCAATCCCGACCACCAGTATCAGCGGTTCGGTGCCGAAAAGGTTCGCAGCAATGGCCTTCAGGAGCGGGCCGTATCCGGTGCTCTCGGCCGAGACGATACCGGCTGCCTCCACCTGGGCCGCGTTGCCGTACTGCGAGGTGAACTGGGCAAACAGCGAACCGTCCAACATCCAGCCAATCAGCGCCCACAGCACAAAGGCGCCAGCCAATGGGAAGGCGACGATCACGACGTCGTGAACAGCAAGTGCGGCAGCAGTTTTCGCTGTCCGTCCAGCTCTATGTTGTCGCAGCACCGACACACCGAACACCAGAATGGCGACGGCCGCACCGGCCACCACTGCCTCGTAACGCGTCAGATACGCCAAACCCAACGCGATGCCGGCCCAGGTGAGATCGTCGACGCGTGCTGTTCGCATCCACTGCAGCAACCGCCGGCATGCCCACAGCAACAGAAAGAAGAACGGCGCCTCACTCATACCCGACCCGGCATACAGGATGACCATCGGGTTCAACGCAAAGGCCGCTATCGCAAGCCATCTCGCGACCGCCGGGACGTGGCAGTCGACTCCGATCCGGCGTACCTGCCAGACTGCACCAGCCATGAACAGCGCGCTCATCACGGCGCCGGCGAAGCCCACCGTCTTCAACTCCGGCCACCACGCGCTCAGCGGCAACAGCGGTATCTCAACGAGACTGGGCAGGGGATTCCACACGAAGCCGATGGCGCCCAGATGAGGATCCCGACTCATGATCGTGTAGCCGGCGTTACCCACCCGACTGCTGGCATCGGGGTTGATGAACCCGACCACCAGATAGAGGTAGTAACCCACCGCGAGGTATGCCCCCGCACTGAACACGAACAGTGCCACACCCCAGCGCTTTTCGGTCCGCTTACGCAACTGGGCACGCTGACCGGCGTCGACCGGTTCGGCTTTACCGACCGAGGCCGGCGCGATCAGTTCAACTGTCATGATCCGCGGTGGTCGGGTCTGCAGCGGTGGAGCGGCGCCGCCGGAAGACCAACAACACTCCGGCCATTGCCCCGACACCTATTCCGACCGCCACAGCGACCCAAACCCACACAGTCCAGCCGTCTCCCACGTCGGGACCCGAAGCCCCCAGCCCGTCGCTGTGGACGGTCAGGACCGTCGGTACTCCACCGAGACCCGCCACCAGAACGTCGCCGGTCAGGTTGCCCAACCCGCTTTCGAGGGAGTCGAGGTACCCGAACAGGGGGTCGACCAATGCCCAGTCACCGGACGTCGTCACCACCACCAGCGTCCGATTGCCTTGCGCGTACGACTGGATACTGCCGAGTCCGCTCGGGATCTGCGCAACAATCGCTGTCGGCACGTCGATGGTGGTGGTCTCCCCCACCGCGTCGATCGGTGGATGCAACCCCGCTGCGGTGACCGACTCGGCCGACGCCACGATCAGCGCGCCCGAACCACTGTGTGCTGCCTTGTCCAGATCGACGACGATGGGCCGCAAGGCCTCCGGCGACAACCGTTGTACTGCGGCGACCATGTCTGCCGCATGGGTGAGAGTGTTCGGGTCGGAATCGTCGGTCGCCACCTGGAATGTGGGTGCCCACGCCAGGGGCAACGCCGAGAAACCTCCGACCGCCTCATCCCGCGTGTGGGCCGTGGCCGTCGAATTCGGCTCGACCTCGAAGGTCAACGGCACGGTCCGCGGGTTGCACGCGCCGGGTGCCGGCTCGTACGAAACCACCATCGCCAACTCTGCACTGGAAGCCACTCGTTGTGCCGGAATGGTGAACTGCGCGTGCAGCCTCCCGCTCTCTCCAAGGGCTGCCGAGTAGATTGTCTGCCCGTCGGCCTGCACCAGCACCGTGGACTTTTCACTCTTCTGGACCGGCGTGTAGATGGCCCGAAGATCAACATCGACCGTGCCGGGGTTACTCAATGCGAAGACCGCGGGATCGAACCCGGTGTTGAGAGTCGCCTGACCGAGGACAGATACCTTGAGGTTCTGCGAAAAGTGCTCAAACATCACGGTGTTCGAGCCCTGCACCGATGATGCATCAACGGAGTCGACAGCCACAGAGGGGACTTGCGTCAGAGACAGCAGGCCGCTGGTGAACAGTTCCACCTGCTTCGCCAATGTCTCGTTTTCTCCGGTTATCGCCAGATACGGCGCGCCACCGTTCGGATTCAGCGTTATTGCGCCAGCTACGGAGTCCCGGACCACGATGGTTCGCGAGAAGTTGCCGAAGGCCGCCCGCGGCGGCTCGGCGGTGCGACCGAGTGCCCGCACCGAGATGTCGATCGGGATCGGACGGTAGTGATTGGTCAGCGCTGCAACAAGACTCAGAGCTGCCTGTTTTTCGGCGACGGTCGGCGCCGGGTCTACGTACACCACGGCGTTCGGCAGTATCGATGGAAAGAACTGCTGCACCGTCGTCGGAAGCACCTGCCCGCCCGTAAACCTCACAGCCAGGTCGCTCAACGTCAACTGCGGGATCGGGCCGCAGACCTGGTCGCCAGCAGTCGAACGAAGGACCAGCCTGATCATGGCGGCATGATCCCGCACAGGTACTGCCGAGATGTCAATATCGAACGGAGTCGCCTGCAACGCAGCGTCTGCCGCGGGCACCGGTATCGCACCGATGAGTTGTCCATCACCGCCCTGGATCTCGACATAGCCGTTGTCGACGTTGACCGCCGGTTGCACTTGCCCGGTCAGTCTCGTCGGCTGGACACCGTCGGGAGCGGGAATCGTCACTGTCTGAGGTGCATTGGTCGCACCGAACGACACCGTTGATCCCATCCCCAATTGCCGCCAACCCAAAGTGGTGCTGATGCCGGGCTCGTCACCGGGAGCACCCCACGCCGGCCCAACACCTGACACCAGGCCGACCACGACCAGGAGTCCTCCACACAATCGACGCAACGTTGTCACTTCTTGTCCACTTTCTTCGAAGACAGCCCGTGGACCGTCTTCTCCCAATACGAAGGTTTGTAAGCGATTTGCAGCAGCCCTTTCACAGCGGCGAACGACTGCAGGATCCAGTACGCGGGCACCAACAGCGCCGCGACCAGCAGATACGGCTTCTCTCGCGCGCGTGTCGAGATGATGCCCAGCAGGATGGTCAACAAGTTGCCGACGGTGAACATCAGCAGACAGACGTAGTAGATCGGGCCCGGAAAGAGGTTCAGCATGAAATCCGGATGCCCGGCGTACCAGACGAGCAGCGACGCCCAGAACCCGAGATTCAACACATTGGCAACCGGCATGCCGATCGTCAGATTCGCGATCCGCAACAGCGGCACGAAACCGACCTGTCGGTAGAGCGACAGCGGTCGGCGGGCGTGCACCAAGAACGTCTGAACGTATCCTTTGTACCAACGAGAGCGTTGCCGAATCCAGTTCACCACATCGGGATTCGCTTCCTCCTCGGTCAGCGAGTCGAGCACCAGTGTCCGATACCCGTGCCGGCCGAGCCGGATACCGAGGTCGGCATCTTCGGTGACGTTGTAGGCGTCCCATCCGCCAAGAGCTCGCAACACCGAGGTCCGGATGTGGTTGGACGTACCACCCAGGGGAATGATGCAGTTTGATTCGCTCAGCGCCGACAGCATGTACGAGAACCACTGGTCGTACTCGATCGCAAACCACTTCGTGAGCAGGTTGTCTCGTTCGTTGTAGTACCCCAGCCGCGCTTGAATCGACGCGACGTCTGCCGGACTGTGCGCAAATACCCATGCCGCCCTGCGCAATTGGAGCGGATCTGGAACGTCTTCGGCGTCGTAGATGGTGACGTACTCGCTGCGATCGAGGTCCAGGGCCATCGCATAGTTGCAGGCTTTGGGTTTGGTCCTGGGCTCACTCGGTGGCACGAGCACCTTGGTCACACCCGGCAGTTCAGCGGCTTCGTAGGCGGTGATCGTTGCCTTGTCGTCGGCCTCGAGTACCAGGAAGATGTCGAGTTTATCTGCCGGATAGTCGAGTTGGCCCACGCCCTCGACCAGTGTCTGCACGATCTCGGGTTCGTCGTATACCGGCAACAGGACCGTGTACCGCGGGAGATCCTCGTCGGGTATCGCCCGCGCAACCTCGTCGGAAACCTGCACCACGCCCTTGCCGTAGAGGCCACGCAGAAGCAGAACAGTCTTGTCGACGGTGGAGACGAGAAAGTAGATCGACGCGAGCGATGCCACACAGCTCAGCGTCAGCCGCCAACTCAGGATCGTCGCAACCACAACGACGACCAGCACGACTGCGCCACCGATCTGCTGACCACCTGTGAACGGGCGGCGCGCCGAGAACTCATCGGCGAGCGGTGCGGTACGGGGGTCCTCGAATGTCGCAGTCATTCAGGGTCCTTCGCAGATTCAACGATGATCTCGGCCATGTCGGTCAGCTGGGGTTCTAGTGTCGTTCGAGTGCCCTGCTGCGATGTGGGTGCGATCATCAGCCACTCGATGGGGTCCACCACCGTGTTGGCGTAGTTCAGCGATGCCGGTTCGGGCACGTTGTCGGGGGCACCATCCTCACGGGAGCCAAGAAGGTACACAGCCTGATAGTGCGTATCCGAGCCAACTTTGGTGCGCCAGAGCCAGTAACGAGATGCCCACAACGATTGCCCCGGCTTGGTGACCGTCTCGAGCTCGTTGCTCAGTTCGCCGAACTGCGTGATCTCACGACCGTCACTCTGATACCCCTCCCCGAGCACCACCGGCGGTGCCGACGAATACCAGATGCCGCGCCGGAAACTGGAGAACCGGCCGAGCTGGGGGCTGGAGAACACATCAAGGAACGCCACCTCTCCATCGATTTCCACCCGGCGGCGGACCACCGACCCGTCGTCACCCAAGAATCTCGGACCCCACTCGAACGTCTGAGGTTCACCGACAACGACTCCGCTGCTCGTCAGAGCATCGATCCAGTCGGGTTGGGCCCACATCAGGCGGTCCGAATCGGGCAGATCGAGCGGACGTGGTCCGGTCGCCAGGACCACGAACGCCAGGGTGAACGCCACGATGATGGAAAGACTCGAACGCTGCGGCAGGGAGATCTTGGTCGGGACGTGAGCTCGCCGCGCCACCAACGCGATCACAAGGACGGTGCCCACAGCAGTCGGTGTCAGATAGACGACCGGTGCCGGTTGTACTCTCAGCAACCAGGTGGCCACGATTCCGATAGCCAGGAACGCCGGCGGCACCGCCCACTTCAATGCCGAACCACGCAATGCCAAGAACGCAGCCATCGCACCGTGAAAGACGGTCAACGCCCCGAAAGCGAAGGTGGTTCCACCCAAGATCGCTCCGAACAACAGAAAGTTTGGCGGAAAGCAGATCGCAACAAAGACCCAGGTCAGATAGTCGCGGACGACACGGCGTATTCCGAACGCCACGATGGACACACAGAAGATCCAGATGAGCGGTGCAATCACATCGGCATGCCAGAACGCTGCCACCGCCGGAAGCCTGGGTATTGCCGCGCTGGCGCAGACGATGCCGATGACGCCGACCACCACCGCAACGATCCGGTCGAACTCCCCGTCGTTGATCTCCTTGCCGCGCGGAGTCCGGTCGAGGCTGTAAGTGATCATCACCGACCAAATCGGACAAAAGAACAAATACGCCACGGGCGATCCCGCGAGCATCATCTCCAGATTCGATGTCCACACGGGCCAGAAGGCGATGACGGTGGTACCGACAGTCACGACCACTCGCGTGTTGAAAGAAAAGTCGCGAGGCCGTCCGACGGCCGACAGAAATCTCGATAATTGCTGACGCGGCGGCGGAGATGGTGGCGAAGGTGCGCTCGAGTGATAAACGTCCGGAGAATCTATCGTCACTGCGATTTCCCCGAAACAAGCTTATTCGACAGACGGAAACCAATTTCACGATCGTCAGACACACCGCGAATCAACTGCAATGTTGACACTCCCGTGCATTTGACCACGACATTTACCTCTTCACTCGACCAATTCTTCATCAATTCACACACGAATTGACACGGTGTGTCAATTCGTGCCGGACGAGGGACTTAAACCCCGAGTGGTGAAGTAGCGCAGCCACTTCCATTCGTGAATGTGACGATCAGAAAAGTGTGATCGTGTCGATCATTACTGCATTTCGCACTCCAGGATGCCATGACAATTCCAGTACGCGAGGTCAATCTCGATATTCGTCCAAATTGCAGAAGAGTCCCCACAGAAACGTGGTTAAAGATTTGCATTCGGTAGTTCACATTCCCTGACGACAAACCAAGCGCGGGACTCCGTGGAGACACTGACCGCCACCGGGAATCCTCGGTGCCGGGGCGGACAACTCGACGACCCGCATCTCTCACAGAGAGAACGCGCATCCTGGCCCCGTGAAGCCGCGCAGCAAACCGAACGAGATCGAACCCGCCGCCCCCAGCGACACGAACAGGTCAAAGTATCCGAATCGCGAACCCCGCAGGTAGCACCTCAGGCGCACGAAAAGGTCGGGGTTAAGTCGCCGCGATTATTTCGGAATGCGGGCGATTTCACTCACACATGGGTCATCATATCTACGGTTCAACTTCTCGCGGTCGAGGTATTTGTGTTCGATAAACGCCCGCGAGGCATTACGAGCCACTTACGCAATACGAAAGGAACACACATGTCATCAGATCTCATCCCATTCATTCAGTACGTCGGCACCCTCGTCGAGTACTTCGTCACTTCGTTCATTGGCTCGCTCGGAAGTTCATAACCACGTGATCGGCGGTCGGATCCCGGACAATTTCCGGGTCCGACCGCCGCCTCCGTCGCGCGACCGCCAATTTGATATTGGCCACGACACCATCGGCAGCCTCCTACAGGCCCGCCCTACGCCAGTCACCTCCCCCACGCGAACCCGCTGGAGCGGCTAGACGCCACTCGCGGTGAATCGTCCCGTGCACCATTCGAGCGTCTTCGCTCAACGCAGACGCTCCCCCGTGGCGGCGATGGCCATCGATCTCGAAGAAGTCGCAATTCCCTGCGTGCCCGAAGAGGTCCCGCCCCGGGACGGGTGTGGCCATCAGAACCCTTCCCGAAGAACTTGCGGATGTCTGGAGTGGCGCCCATTCGCCCGCAGTCACAGTTCGAGTGATCCAATTCACACAAATTGAATGGCGATCGTCAAGGTGGCTAATTTCCTACCCGCGAAGGCGGGGCCGCCGGGGATATATGAATCTAAAGATCATCAAACACTGACTCTAACGATCAGTATTGAATCTAATACTCCCAAATGCTGCAATAATTCGAGAATATAGAAACTCGATTTACATTCTTTTAGTTAGGGACCAAAGTCCCAACCAGACGTAGCCCAAACAGCTTCACCTGCCTGAAATCATGCGCATCAATGGCAAGTAAAGCTGCAGTACACGGTACTGTCTGGTGGTGTGCAGGGGCGCAGAAAAGCGCGCCGGCCAGCAGACTTGATTTCGGGAGAAATATCCGAGATCCGCGCTCCCACTTCGTCGTTCCTCCCGGGATCGGCACGTGAAGAGCAACAACGAACCCACCAAAATATCGCTAGAGATCAGCGCTGGAATGCGCATGCCTCGGCGTGGCGCTGAAAGGAATTCAAAAAGTGGATTACCCCAGGAAAGACATTGTTGCCGTCGTCGGTCTCGGTTATGTGGGCCTGCCCACGGCAATGTCATTGGTGGCCGCCGGGCATCGTGTTGTCGGTTTCGATGTCGCGGTGCAGCGTTTGACGAACATTGCAGCGGCTGACGTCGACCTCCCCCAGGACGACCTGGCGCGCCTGCGCACTGACGTAGGGTCCGGGCACCTCGAACTCACCTTGGACGCTGACCGGCTCCGAGACGCCGACACCGTGATCGTTTGCGTCCCCACTCCTGTCGACGAGAGCCAAGCACCCGATCTGTCAGCCCTGCACGCTGCTTGTAGCACCGTCGTCGCCCAGGCCCACCCAGGTCAGACCATCGTTCTGACCTCCACAACCTATGTCGGCTGCACCCGTGAACTGCTGGTCGGCCCGCTGAGCGACCGCGGCATGACCGTCGGCGACGACATCTTTGTTGCGTTCTCGCCCGAACGGATCGACCCGGGCGTCGTCGGACACGAACCGACCGCCACCCCCCGCGTCATCGGCGGGGTCACCCCCGCGTGCACCCATCGCGCGTCCGAAGTGCTCTCCTCGACCGCGGCCAGGCTTCACGAGGTGTCGTCCCCCGAGGTCGCGGAGATGGCCAAGCTTCTCGAAAACACCTTCCGCGCAGTCAACATCGCCTTCGTCAACGAGTTCGCCGAAGCCGCCGAATCGCTGGGACTGCCGATCACCGAGGTCATCGATGCCGCCGCGACCAAGCCCTACGGCTTCATGAAGTTCACCCCGGGCCCCGGCGTCGGCGGGCATTGCATCCCCTGCGATCCGCACTACCTGCTCTGGCAGTTGCGGCGCGGCCGCCACAGCGCCCCGATCACCGAAGCGGCGATGGCGGGCATCGTTCAGCGTCCGGCAGCAATCGTGAACAAGGTGCGGACCCGGCTTGCCGACCTGGGCAAACCGCTCAAGGGCGCGCGCGTGCACATCGTCGGGGTGGCCTACAAACCTGGCGTGGCCGACGTTCGCGAGTCACCGGCCCTGGAGATCATGGCCGACATGATCCGCGCCGGCGCACTCGTGACGTACTCCGATGCGTGTGTCCCGTCGGTCACGATCGATGGGCAACGGATCCCACCGTCATCCGTCGAAGCCGCCGAATCGTCCGATCTGATCCTCGTCCACACCATTCACCCCGGTGAGACCGACTGGTGGACGGCTCATTCCGAGGCGAACGGCCGACCACACGTACTCGATGTCACCTACCGATCCCAGCCGCGCCTCATCGCGGACGTGCACTGAAGCGATGGTCCTCGATCATTCGACTCGGTCCACTCCCCGGACCGGGTCAGGACAAACGTGGGCGCCACCGGACGGCTCTGCCGCTCAAATCGACGCAGAACGTTGGGGCGCACCACGAGCGACTCATCGCTGGTTCGACAACTGGGACCCCCACGTCCGTCGGGCCACCAAGATGCTCATCGCGGTCATCGCTCTCACCCCGCTGTTTGCGCTGCTCGCGCGCCAGTTCCCTGAGATCGTCTTCGACCCGTGGATCATGCTCTATGGATTCTTCGTGTTGTCGTCGACGATCTACGCCTTCACTCTCGCGTATGCCCGCTACGAGGATCCGGCCGAGTCCCGGCACTCCAACCACGTTGCACCCTTGAGCTTTCCACCGCTCGACGCGGTTCCTACGGTGAGCTTCCTGGTCGCGATCAAGGATGAGCGGGACGTCATCGAACGGTGCGTACGGTCGATGGTCGAATCGGACTATCCGGACCTCGAGGTCATCGTCGTCGACGACGCGTCCACCGATGGCACCACTGAGATCCTTCGGCAACTGAAGACCGAGTTGGACTTCACCCTGATCGAACTCGAGCAGAACGTCGGAAAGAAGAACGCACTGGTCCGTGGCGCCGAAGTCGCGCGCGGCGACGTCATCGGATTCACCGACTCCGACTGCGTCCTGGCACCAGATGCCCTGCGGCGCTGCGTCGCTGCGCTGGTATCCGAGGCAGATCTCGGTGCTGTCTCCGGACATGCGCGTGCACTCAACGCCGACTCGACACTCCTGACCAAGATCCAGGACACGTGGTACGAGGGATCCTTCCGGGTTGTCAAGGCGGCCGAGGCGTCGGTCGGATCCGTGACATGCGTGTCCGGACCCCTGGCCGTCTTCCGGCGCGACGCCATCTGGAACTACCTGCCGGCGTGGGCAAATGACCGCTTCCTCGGTGGTGAGTTCAAATTCGCCACCGACCGCCAGCTCACCGGTTACGTACTCGGTCAAAAGTGGCGTGGGCAGGCGCTCAAGAGTCAGTACCCCGACTCTTCTTTCGTCACCGATGTCGACTATCCCGAACGGAAGTGGCGGGTGGGGTACGTCCGATCCGCCAAGGTCTGGACGGTGGTACCCGAGTCCACGAAGGCCTTCTTCAAGCAGCAGGTGCGCTGGAAGAAGAGCTTCATCCGCAACCTATGCTTCTCGGGAACATTCATGTGGCGGCGCGGTATTCAGGCCTCGATCCTCTACTACGGCCATGCACTGTGGGTTGCCGCTGCGCCGCTGATGGCGATTCGGCACATGATCTGGGCACCGATCAACGGTCTGTGGTTGCTCACAGCTCTGTACCTGGCCGGCATCTTCATCAAGGGCTGCGCGTGGGCACTCGCCTTTGCAATCGACAATCCCAATTCGACGCGCTGGCGCTACCGCCCATTGATGGGGCTCATCTCCACGCTCTGCCTGTCCTGGCTACTCCCCTACTCATTGCTGACGATTCGTCGCAGCATCTGGTCGAGGTCACTGTGAGTCTGAAGTCCCGAAAGCTCCTGCGCGCCATCCTCACCGTCGCGTTTGTTGCTCTCGCCCTCGTTGTGTACGTCTTTGTCTTGAGCCGGGGCACGCTGCTATGAAGTTGCTGGATCGGAACCCCGAAGCACACGAGCGGGCGGCGATCACCCGATCCCGCGGAGCCGCGCTCATGCCCGAACTCGGACCGGCCGCTCGGCGAGGCCATGTCGGCCAACGCCTCTCGGCGGTCGGACTGCGGGTACTGGCAGTGGTGATCGTGCTGTCATTGGTGGCCGCCGCCGTCGGCCTGTGGTGGTGGCAGACCTACCTCGGCTCCCGGGAGGACACTGCCGCAACGGCATTCAACACCGAAGACACCCAGGCGTTCAGCGGGTGGGCAGCAGAGAACGCGGCGCGTGGAGGGTCCGGCTTCGGCGCCGCCCCCATCGTCCTGACCTACCACGACATCAGCGCCGACCCCGAGGCCGGACGATATGTGATCAGTCCCGAAGCCTTTGCCTCGCAGATGAAGATGCTGCGCGATGCCGGCTATCGCACATTGACCGGCTTGCAATACAGCGACTACCTCCAGGGCGTCTACACACCGCCGGAACAGTCGGTGGTCATCACGTTCGACGATGGCACGTCCGGCCTGTACAAGTATGCCGACACCATCCTGCAAGACAACGGCTTCACCGCTATCAGCTTCCTCATCACAGCATCGGTCAGCACCAAACGCCCGTACTACCTAACCTGGCAACAGGTCGATCGAATGCGCGACTCCGGCCGGTGGTCCTTCCAATCCCACACAGACAGCCTCCACTACCGCACGTCCGTCGAGGGGCAGCAACTTCCCGCCATGGCAGCGCTCGAGACCCAGAACGGCCAAGTCGAGACCGGTGAACACTTCGGCGAGCGGATGCGCGACGACATCAACGCATCCGACGCACAGTTCGCCGACCACGGATTGCCTGCGCCGACATTGTTCTCCTACCCGTTCTCGGCGCCGAGTTCTCGGATAGCAAACGACGCCGTGGGGATCTCATCGCAGGTCTTCGCAGCCCACTACGTCGCCGCGTTCACCAACCACGGTCACGCCATCGCGCCGGCGCCGGTCTCCTCCCAACAGGCGACCCCGCTCGAACGCCTCGAGGTCACGCGCGGTGAGTCGGCCCGCGCCCTGTTCGAGCGTCTTCGCTCAGCGCAGACGCTCCCCGTGGCGCCGATGGATCCGGTCGCGGTCGATGACAGCTGGCTCGAACCCGGGCGTCACTACCGGGGTCCGATCCATGACAGCGAACTGCCCGCCGGCATTGTCCGGTTCGATGCCGACACACTCACCTACACCGAAGCACTGTGGGCGGCGCAGCGGACCGACCAGTGGACCGACTACACACTCACGGCGACGGCCATCGACCTCGACCAAAGCAGCTCCGTCGGTCTGCGGGTCCGGACCGGATCCGGCCCCGATCAGTCGGTCCGTCTGATGGTCGGTCCCGACCGGGCCACGATCACCGACAGCGCCGAACGCGTGGTCGACGCCCAGACACTGCAGGCCGGCAATGCGCACTTTGTCCGAATCACAGTGTCGGCGCGGGAGACAATCGTCTGGGTCGACGGCAAACTCGTTGCAACGGTCCCATCCGACGATGGACGGGGCGGCTTCAGCGTCATCGGCAGTCGCAACACCTCAGCACAGCCCTTTGCGGCGTGGACTGACGTGCGGATCTCACCTCGATAGCTCATGTCGCGATCATCAGCACCCGGCGTAAACAGCCTCAGACGGCCGGCGCTGCCCTGCGGTCAGCGCGGGCCAATACACGAGTTATCCCACTGACTAGGCCAACCAATATGACCATTGGTTTAGTTTTTGATCCCGACGATCATCTTCTATTTTGGTGAGCCACACCGCAGATCGGGCGATCTCTAGCCAATCGCTGCCACATTTCGGTAATACAAACAGGTGAAATTCTGTTCGGTGATGATCACCCAGTTCCTGCCATCAACTGCCAACCCTCGTTGTACGTGCACTGAAAGGCAGAGTCGCGGCATTGAGATGTGCACCTGAATCCCAG
The DNA here is from genome assembly GCF_056786495.1 of Williamsia sp. Y853. Taxonomy (NCBI): domain Bacteria; kingdom Bacillati; phylum Actinomycetota; class Actinomycetes; order Mycobacteriales; family Nocardiaceae; genus Williamsia; species Williamsia sp. Y853. Next base: position 1,653,908 of record NZ_JBXCJC010000001.1, on the reverse strand, counting down.
ACCTGTCAGCGGACGCCAAATACCCAGGTCAGACCATCCTCGACCAGTAACCGGGCCGATCCTGGTCGGTGAAGATTGTGGCCAGTCGATCCCCGCGATGTCAACCAAACTGATGACGTTCCATGAAGGCGCGGTCTGTCGAAAGCTGATCGGAATGTGGCCATTCCAGTTGCAGCGTAGATGTCCAAATCAATTCTGACCCAGCCGGGTAATCCCAAAATGCAATAGAATCCCCACGCAACCTAAAGCCCCTTTTGGCGTGAGTCTCCTCAAAAGACGCCCCATGCCGGAGGCCGATGGCCAGATATACCAGGCCACTGCAGTCAAGGCTTTCAAACCTGTCTGCGATCAAGGAAAGACTTCATCATGCATGCTGCGAGCTCTTTGGTTTTGATCTATGAAGAGTCCTTGACCCGTCGGCCCTCCCGGTCATTGACGTCTCAGAAAGTACGTCGGACCGCCTACGAGGTCGACCAGTACCCGACCGTCATCGGGTCCAATCGACGTGAGCGGATCCCGCAATTGGTGCGCCCCGACCGCTGCCGCAGGACCACCGCAGCCTGATGAGCACAGCACTCGGTCACTCGATCCGGAGAGGACTCGCCTGGAGCGCGGCGAGTGCACTGACGCTGAGACTGGGCAGCCTCCTTCTTGGTATCGCACTCGCCCGGCTCCTGTCACCCGAGCAGTTCGGCGTCTATGCGGTCGCGCTCACTGTTCAGACGATTCTCATCACCCTGGTTGACCTCGGTCTCACCGCGGACCTCGTGCGATCCCGAGATCCCGAGCGCAGGGCGCCCACTGTCGCAAGCCTCGGACTCTGTGTCGGCGCAGTGCTCGCCGGCTGCATGGCGCTGGGCAGCCATGCGATTGCAGATCTCTTTCGAGCGCCCAGTGCTGCCCCCGTCATCATGGTGATGTCGTGCACGATGATCGCCGCAGGTGCCGGGATTGTTCCGTTCGCCAAACTTCAGCGCGACTTCGAGCAGAAGAAGCTGTTCGGCGTGAGCGCCACCGATTTCGTGATCGGGACGTCTGTAACAGTCATTCTGGTCCTCCTCGGCATGGGGCCGATGGCGCTTGCCATCGGCCGCGTCACCGCTCAGTGCTCCGCCACCGTCCTTCTCTTCGTTCTTGCCCATGTCCGCCCCCACTTCGGCTTCGATCGTGCCGAGGTCGGGCCGGCACTCAGGTTCGGCATTCCTGTTGCCGCCGCCAACCTGTTGTCATGGGCGCTTCTCAACATCGACAACCTGGTGATCGCACGACTGTCCGACGAAACCGCACTCGGTCTTTACGTGCTGGCCTTCAACATCGCAAGTTGGCCGATGAGCGCCATCGGCCAAGCAATCCGGTCGGTGTCACTTCCCGCCTTCTCACAAGTTGCGCGCAACGAGCTCGACACCTTCGACAGTGACGGACCGCCCATCAAGGACAAAGGCCTGGCAATAGGCACTGCGTTCTCGTGGGCCGCCGGTGTCCCTGCCGGTGTGCTGCTAGCCGCTTTGTCCGTTCCGTTGATACACCTCCTGTATGGGCAGAAGTGGGAGGCCTCGGCCGCAGTTCTGGTGGGTCTTGGCTTCTTCGGTTCTCTGCGAGTTCTATTCGACATGATGGCGACCTATCTCATGGCGCGAGGCGCGGCGCGACCTGTCCTGTGGGTGCAGGTGCTCTGGATGGTGACACTCATTCCCGCTGTGTTCCTCGGAGTCCAGCACTACGGAATAATTGGCGCCGCCTGGGCTCACGTGATCACGGGAATCATCTTTGTATTGCCCGCATACTTGTGGGCGGCCGCGCACGTGGGTGCAGACACCGGCGCAGTCATCAAGGCGTTGGTGCCACCTGTGCTCGCCATAATTCCGAGTGGTCTTCTGGCATACTACCTTTCACTCCAATTCGAGACTGCACTGTTGTCGTTGTTCCTGGGCGCTGTTGTAGGCCTGGCAATTTACTCCGGTCTCATCTATCACTGGTTGCGGCGAATATGGCTGATGTCGAAAGCCATTGGCCCCTCCGGGACGGATCCGACAACGAACGACGAAGCGCTTCAGACTGGCACTCAGCATGAAGCCCCGACCACAACACGAAAACTGATGCATCCCTGATGCAGAGGAAGCCGCAGGAACCCCTATGAGCGACAACATAAAGCGCCGGATTCGAATCAGACCAGTCGAGGCCGATCAATGGCCACCAGCCCGGGTCTCTGTTGTCGTACCGTGTTACAACTACGCACGCTTCCTGCCAGGCGCGGTGACCAGCGCGCTCTCCCAGAAGGATATCGAGGTCGACGTGATAGTCGTCGACGACGCGTCCACCGATGGCTCCGCAGACGTCGCAAAGTCGCTGGCCACCAGCGACCCCCGCGTCCAGGTCATCCAAAACCGAACGAACATGGGTCCCGTCGACACATTCAACAACGGCCTGAAAGCCGTAACCGGCGAATTCATCGTTCGCCTCGACGCAGACGACATGTTGACGCCCGGCTCGTTGTCGCGGTCGGTCGCATTGGCGAGGCACTTTCCGACGGTCGGACTGGTCTACGGACATCCCGTGCACTTCATCGAGGACAATGGCAATAGCGAGGTGAAATCAATGTGGGGCAACCCTGAAATCATCTCTCCTGGAGCTACTCCCACCTATAGGGCCGATGTGCGGTCATGGACCGTCTGGCCGGGCATGTCGTGGCTCCGTGATCGGTGCAAGAACGGACTGAATGTGATCACCTCACCGGAGGTACTAATGCGGGCGTCGGTGGTGTTGCAGGTCGGCGGGCAGAAGCCTCTTCCTCATACGCACGACATGGAGATGTGGCTGAGAATGGCCACAGCATGTGACATTGGCCGTGTCGATGGTGCCGACCAGGCATGGCACCGCGACCACCCCCATAGCTTGTCTTCAGTTGTCTCGAGTGGCCTCCACGAATGGCGCATCCGCCAGGATGCCTTCGACGCCCTTCTCGCACGACCTGATCCGCCGTTCGACGAATCGGAAGCATTGCACGAAATGTCTCGGCGTGCGATTGCGTCGACAGTGTTGCGCCAGACGAGCCATTCGCTTGACCGGGGCCACGCCGTTCCTGGCGACATCATCAGCTCCGAACACTATGCTGCGGAACTGTATCCACAAGCGTCAGACCTCCCGACATGGCGCGGCCTCCAGAGACGTAAGCGACTCCAAACAGTGTTTCCCGTAAACAAGTCGCCGTACGTTGCCGCCGCTGTCGCCTGGAAGATGCTGGCAAACCACCGGGCAACACGTTGGCAGAAGTGGGGTATATGAACATGTCCGGTAAGACCCTGCCGCAGGTGCGCCGAAGAGCCACACAGCTCAGAACGCTGCTCGGAGAACGCGATGTCAAAGACATCACCCGGCGCGTGGCGCGACGCGCGTACAACGCAACCGGAGCGAGCGCACTCGAGTTCCCTCTCGACCCCGACGACGTGTGCGACTCACATGGCGTGCACTGGCCTTCCGTCGCGCCGCGAACCACGGGACCGAGCCTGACCATCGGATGGGTTCTGGTCCCGCCTGCCGGTAGCTCTGGGGGCCACACAACGATCTTCCGGATGGTCGAGGCTCTCGAGGCCGCAGGCCATCGGTGCATCATCTACCTCTACGAACGGCATTCGACACCCATCGAATACCACACTGGTGTGATCAGGCAGTTCTGGCCACAGATCAAGGCCGAAGTTGTCGACATCGCAGACGGTTTGAGCCAGTGCGACGGGTACTTCGCCACGTCATGGGAAACTGCACATGTGTTGGCCCGCAGAGGAACCGCGATCCCTGGACACAGATTCTACTTTGTACAGGACTACGAGCCCTTTTTCTACCCGCGCGGCTCCGAGAGCGCGTTGGCAGAGGACTCCTACAGATTCGGCTTCACGCACATCACCATCGGGCACATGGCCGGCGACCTTATCAGGCCATTCGGCCCGGTCGACGTACTCGAGTTCAGTTGCGACACTTCCGTATACAACATGACCAACAATGGAGACAGGAATGGCGTGGTGTTCTATGCGCGGCCCGACAACCCGCGCCGCGGCACTTCCCTTGCCGTGTTGGCACTCCGCCAGTTCCACCAACGGCACCCCGAACAGCCCATCCATGTTTTCGGGGACTCGATGCCGTCGCTACCGTTTCCGGCGTACAACCACGCTCGGACAAGCCCCCGCGAACTTGCTGAACTCTACAACCAATCAATCGGCGGGCTGGCCATGTCGTTCACCAACATCTCCTTGATTGTCGAAGAAATGCTGGCTTGCGGTGCAATCCCGATCGTCAACGACTCACCCTACGCGCGAGCAGATATGTCGAGTACTGCGGTCGGATGGGCAGCTCCAACACCACTGGGATTGGCGAATGCTCTTGCGACGGTGGTGCAAACGCCAGACTTTCGACGGCAGGCACTCGAGGCGTCTCAGTCGGTTCGCCTGGACAATTGGTCCTCGGCACGATCGACACTGGTTTCGATTGTGGAATCCGAGCTCCTCGCTTCCCCCCTCTCCTGACCGATCAGTTCGATCAGTTCGAGCGGGGAGGGTCGAACGCAGAGGCCGAACGCGACGCACTAACGTCGCTCGGCGGCCTCTCTTGCATTCCCTGATTCGGCTTCACCGTTGGATACGTGACCATTGATCGGTATCCAAGAGATGCCCGACTGCGGGGAACCGGAAGTCCTTGCCGGACCGACGTTCTTGGGATTCTCGTCAGCGCCGACCACCTGGGCAGAACGATGATTCTGGACAGCACGCGCGAGCGAAATCGCACCAAAGAGCAGCACCACACCGCCGATGCCCAACATCACTACGGTCCTCAGCCGACTCGACTTCTTTTCGATGGCAGATCCTGGCGGACCTACCGGCTGCGCAACCAGAAAATACTCGTTGTTCGCTCCTGCTCCCGATTGCATGAGGGCAAGTTGCTCCGAAAGGAGCGTGCCCAAGCGTTCAGAAGTAGCCACCGCCTTCTCTGCTGTGTCGGCGGTGGCGGTGATCCGAAGGATCTGGTTGCTCTGAATCTCGGTGGCCGTGGTCACTACGTACTGCACCGACAATCCCTCGCTTTTTAGAATCTCACCGATGTCGCGCGCACCCATTCTGGTCGAGACCACTTGAGCGGCAAGCGATGGATCCGATCGGAGGTACGGATTGTTGGACACCTCGGCAAGTGAGGGCTGAGCAGCAATCTGCTCTTCCGTAGGTGGTCCAGGATTAATGACCACGTAGGACGAAGTGGACTCGTAGGAGCGCGGTCCATACACAAACGCCACGCCACATCCGATCACGATGAGAACGACAAAAGGGATGGTGATCCACTTATACGTCCATAACAGCTTGAAGATTGCAAATGGATCCACGGCTATTCTCGTTCCTTTGAAACGGCAGCATTTCGGCGCACCGTTATTTCATCCTCAGCCGGTATCTCCACGTCGCTGTCCCAGGAGGGAGATCGATCGAGTGAGGGATTCTTCGCTACGTTCCACACCGTTCCGGACAGCCCCGCCACAAATGCGAAAAAAACGGTCACCATCGGAAAGGAGAATTCATCAAAGGTGGCGGCGGTGACTGCGGCGCCTACCGAGGCCCCCGCCACACAACCCGCCAGCGCACGCCAGCCTTCATCGTCACGGAAGTGGACTCCTGCGAGCACGCTCGCCAACGTCGGCAGCAAGAAGTAGGCGGCGAGTGCTATCACCCCGACCAGGCCCATCTCCACAGCAGTTTTCATGTACTGGTTATCGAGTATCCGGAGCGCGTTGTTAACAATGAACGTGCTGGGCCCCATTCCGAATACGGGCCGAGCCGTGACCATGGCCTCCACCAGCGGGTAGTTGTTCAATCGCGTTTGGATGGACGGATCGGTCGATCCCGCAGACGCGGTACCGATCAACGTGCCGACGAGGCCTGGAATGAAGGCAAAAAGCACCGCGAAAACGGCCGGTACTGCGAACAACGACCATCGGCGGACCACTCGGGGGAAAAGCGGAATAGCAAAGACCAGCGTCACGAGGATGCACAGCATCATCGATCGCGAAACCGAGAACACCGCGGCGGCGACGATGAGCGCGCACTGGACGACCGAGAACCACCTGTTGCGTCCCCAGTACAGCGCTTTCCAGACCGCAAACGGCAACATCATCCCCATCACGACACCGAGTTCAATCGGATTGAACGCGGTCCCGGCCACACGCACCAAGCCGTACCGCGGCTGAAAGGTGGTGACGCCGCCATTGTCGGACATACCGACCATCACTGACTCGATCCACATGACGGGATTGTCATGTGTGATGAATTGGTAAACAGCGACAGCGGCACAGAACGTCGCACCGCCGACCAAGGTCCGGACGAGCCCCATGACCGCCCCCTTGGACACGACCGTCTCCGCGATGGTGAAGACGATCCCCGTGATCCCCGCGATGCTCAGCATCCACCGATTGGCCCCTGCGACACCAGCCGGAGTCGCAGGACCTCCCGGCATCGCGATGTATGCCGCAACAGTTGCGAGCCACAGCAGACCGAGTCCGATGCGGGCGGGGTAGCGGAAGCGGAAGGGGTCGTGATCCCGGAACAGGACAGACGCCGCCCACGTCGCGAAGAGCAGGAGCGCCAGAATCATCGCCACGTACCCGCTGGCCCCGAGAGGACTGATGATCATGTTCGATGGGAAGACGAACATCGCGGCCGCGGTGAACAAGAGCAGCCACGGTGCCCGGTGCGCGCCGAGCTGCGCTGCAGCAAGTGTCGGTTGGGCCACTGAAATCCGCCTCGCGCTCCTTGAGATCACTTATATCGCCCAGCGCAATCCGGACGGAACCAAATCGATGGTTTATTAAGAGCCAGACTAGACCGAACGCGGCTGTCCCTCAACGAAGAAGATCGAACATACGACAAATCACGCCGACGTGATTCGATCGGGTTTGGATCCTTAAAAACCATCGACGCACGCCGATTGTCGTCTGTTCAAGCGATTCTCAACGCGCGCCAGGGATATAGAGTTGCCAGCGATCACCGAAGGATCCCTCGCAGACGAGTCCTTCATCGATGTTCTCGCGGTCGCTGATCGAGACCGCTTACTCGACCCTGAAGGCCTGCCGCCGAGATCTTCGGTCTGACGTGCCCGATCTACAGCCACGGGGGCTCTGCAGTGACGAAAAGGTCCGACCAACATCACTATCGGCGACGATCAGCAGGGTCTCGGGCAGCGTCGTTTCTGACCGCGGTGCTCGCAGCGTGCGCACTCGGTGTCTCCGGGTGCGCGTCACCGCCGTCTCCTCAAGACAACGGCCATCAAGACGACAGTAAGCCAATGGCTTTCGGAAGCAGTGGGGACGACGGCCCCCTCACGCTTCGTGCTGTCGACGGAGGGGCAGACTTCTACGGCCAGTTCACCAACGGCCTGCCGACCGACCCAGCGTTCTTCCCGTTGGGGGTATGGGCTGAATCGGTTGTTGACGAGACGGGTTGGCCACGCGACAAGGCCGCCGGCCTCAACACCTATGTCGCACCGGTGAGCGGAACCGACCTCAGCACCATCAAGAGAGCAGGTATGTACGCCATGCCGGGCTGGATCGAGACCACCGCACCGATCTCTGGCTATTCGGCATCTGATGAGGTCGATATGTGGGCCGGTCCAGGCGATGCTCCATGGACCGGCAACCAGCCCGGTCAAGGTGAAATATGCTCTCCATCAAAAGAACGATGCGGTTACACGGTCATGTCGGAAATCCTGAAGGATCTACCGCCCGGCACGATGTCCTACTCCAACTTTGGCAAAGGCGTGGCTTTCTGGGAAAGCGACGACGAAGCGGCGAAGTTTATCAATGACTTCGTCGATGTCGTCTCTATCGATACTTACTGGTTCACCGACACCAACATCTGCGGTATATCCGAAGGCGGGGCGATGTTCAAGGCAGGCAGGGATCTGACCACAGACGAATGCCGCCGCGCATTCAACTACGGAGCGAGCACCGAGCGGGTTCGCTCGTTGGTGAAACCTGCAGGAAGCAAACCGGTTTGGAACGTCATCGAAGTGGGTCACCCGGCCTCGGAAGCCGCTTCGCCTACGATAACCGGCCCCCAGATTCGGGCTGCAGTCTGGAGCAGCATCATCCACGGTGCACGTGGAATCGTCTATTTCAACCACAGCTTCGGGGGCGACTGTCCCACACAGCACGTCCTGCGAGACTGTTCCGAACCTTTGCCTGCGACAACCGCTGTCAACGCCCAGATCACTCGGTTGGCCCCTGTTCTCAACGCTCCCTTCGTCGACAACCTGGTAGACGCAGACCCCATCGTCGACGTATCCGTCAAGATGTACGACGGCAAGTTCTACTTGATAGCCGGATCGAGGACGAATACCGCAGCAACCGCGTCGATCAGGTTCCGGTGCGGGGATCCCGACAGTGCCATCGTCATCGACGAGAACCGACAGGTCGATATCACTGATGGAGTTCTGACAGACGACATCCAAGACGGCAACACCGTCCACATTTATCAAATACAAGGCGGAGATACCTGCGGGCTTGCAGGCTGACTACCGCCATCAGTTCCTCCACGTCGAGGGGCACACTCATCGTGCTGGTCGAAGGATCGTAAAGCCTTGCCACTCACCTTTTTCGATCAACATCTCACCACGCCTTCAGTCGCGAGGGAGATGTATGCGGCTGTTGTAGTCTCGTTCCAATGACACGCGCCTTCCAACCGCGCTCCTCGACGGGCGACGGAAATCAGCGCGACGTAAGTTCCTGCGTTCCAGACTGATTGCAGACCATGTGACAATGCCCTGCCTCACTGAGGCCGTAGGCGCCTGCGCCCCACAACGCCGTCCGAAACCACCCGATCCATGACATTGCCCGGGAGTACGACCGAACAACTCGTTCGACTCTGTTCAGATCGAACCTCGACGCCGGTCTCGCCGCCAGTACTGACCCAGATCGCAGCTCTGCAAACACCTGCGTCACAGCCATTGCCGATACGGTGGTATCGGCATCGAGGTAGAGGCGCGGCCACAGTGTCGCAGTTAGGTCGCCTAGGTTCAGCGCGCCAATTTTCGACGCCTCTTCCGCCTCCACGACAGCGATGCCCGCATACTCCCTGGCGGCCTCTGCGGTGTTGTCGGTGCATCCGCGCAGACCACAACGACCTCGATCGCACGATTCGCCGCCGCTACGGCCAGCGGTTCAAGGGTGCGGGGCCGATGACTGCGGCTTCATTGTGCGCCGGAATTATGACAGCGCCGGGTGCGCTACCACTGATTTCCGCTGGAACTGTTGCAGCTCTGGGTAGTTCATCCCATCGCGAGCTGTTGCAAAGAACCCCCAGGGTCCTTCGATGCTCGCTGTTTCTTGAACGCAACAGATCGCCGATCGCCACCGCGCCCCGATAGAACGCGGACCGCAGTACGCCGTGGTAGCGCCGAAAGTAGCGGACCCGGTTGACTGCCATCAGCGTTGACAATGCAGAAGAACTCCCCGATCCCGCGCCGCGGTGTGCCACCACTGCAGCCGGCTCGAACCAGACCACATACCCGGCCTCTCGAACCCGCCGAAGGAAGTCGACCTCTTCGGAGTACAGGAAGTATCGCTCGTCCCAGTCCCCCACGACCCGGTCGAGGTCGGCACGAATCAACAGCGCCGCCCCTGTCGCCCACTCGGCCTGGTGCGGGGACTCGTACTCCGCAGGATCCCACACCGTCTCTGACATCCACGCAGGTCGACGGGCGAAGTGACGTCCGAATGCGGCGTCTCCCAATGCGTTCCGAACAGTCGGCTCGGCACGCAACGACGGGTAGGTCTCGCCGTCTTCATCGACGATTCGCGGGATGATCACACCCGCATGGCTGTCGTGGAGTGCATCGAGCATCACCGCGACCGCACCCGGCTGTACCCGCAGATCTGGGTTCAGGACGAGAATCGCATGACAATCACCGACGTGTCTGCGCGCGACATTGATGCCACCTGCGTATCCGATGTTGGCACCGGCAGAAATCAAGATCACGTCGCCGTGTGCTGATACGAGTTCCACAGTGCGGTCGGATGAATCGTTGTCGACCACAACCACTCGGATCGAGTTCTTCCGAGCTTCGCATCGAAGGTCGGCGAGTAACCCACCAATGTCGTCGGCGCTGTTGTAGGTCACCACAACCACTGCGACGTCTGCAGGTCCTTCGGCACCGAGGAATTCACCGACATCAGTCACGACGCAGAACCCCCGGTTCGTTCGATCCCATCCCCATTGTGCCGATAAGTGCGTCCGCAGTCACCGCAGGTCAGATCATCGGGCAGGCGTTGCCCGCACATGCACGCCCATCCAATTCGCCTGCCCGGATTCCCGACTATAAATCCATGCGCCGGTACATCTGCGACGACAACAGCGCCGGCCCCGACAAAGGCGTGCTCACCAATTGTTGTTCCGCACACCACCACAACACCGGCGCCCAACGTCGCTCCGCGCCGTACCCGGGTTGACTCCAATGCTTCGTCGCCACGTTTGATGTGAGCGCGTGGACGCAGATCATTGGTGAAAACCACTGCAGGCCCGAGGAAGACATCGTCCTCGATGGTCACGCCGGCAAAGATGAGGACTCGGTTCTTGACGGTCACACGATCTCCCACGACCGCACCGGACTCGATGTAGGCGTGGTCGCAGACATTGCAGTCACGCCCGACCCGCGCCTCGCTCAGAATGTGCGCGAATGCCCAGACCCTCGTCCCCGCACCAACATCGCTACTTTCACACAACGCCTGCGGGTGTATCTGTACGCGGCTGTCACTGAGCAATGTCATATCGATCGCCTTCATGGGTGTCCACACCGCGCATTCGCGGTGTGGTCGGGCTGTATGTTTCCCGTTCGGAGCGTGTCCATCTGTATCGGGGGCGATCGGCGAAGTGAATTCGGGCGCAATCCGCGGCGAACCAACATAGCGGCACCTACTCGACATACGTCGACAAACCTCGCAAACCGGCCGACCCTGGTGTTCAGGGCGTCAAGGTACTCCTGGAGTTGCCGCTGAACTGCTTCATCCAACCCGTAGGCCGCCACCACTTCGCGTGAATACGTGCCCCGATACTCACGAAGTCGCGCACTCTCGAGTAGCGGCTCCAGGGCCGTGAGGAGTTCGGTTTTGCCAAGGCGCGTTCCGCTACCGACGCCATACCATCCACTCCACGAGAATTCGTCGATGGTCGCATGACTCAACGGCATGAAAAAGCCTCGTTCGCCTGCGATAACAACTGGTTTCCCAAAAGCCATGCCGTGCGCCAAGGAACTACCCGACGCCACCACCACGTCGGCAGCCGCATATGCAACTCGGCGATCGAGCAACTCTCCCGCCACAACAACCACTTCGCGTCCGGACCGCAGGTTGAACTCAGCCGCGCGTACCGAAGCCGACCCGAGCAGTGCACCTTCTCCGATCACCAGCAGTTGCACGGCTATGCCTTCCGCGGCTATGTCTCCAACAGTCTCGATCACCGTCATCAGGCTGGTGATGGACCGCTCGTTGTCGAGCGGTGTCACCAGCGCCACGAGCAATCCGTCGCTGTCGATATGACTGCGCTCCAGGAAGTTTCCGGTGGCTGCAGGTAGTCCGGGCGCATTCTCCGCCGTGTCCACCCACGGCTCCAGGACACCCACCCGTGTGAATCCTGCGATGCGCTTCTCCGCCGCCGCGCTCCTTGCTCCCATCAGGAGTGGAGCCGTGTGCGGCAAGATCGGAGACGAACCTCTCGAATGGATCGTGCCGACCACTGCCACCTCTCGGCGGCTCAGATTGGCGGCGAGGAATGCTTCAGATATTGCCTCCCACTCGAAAGCGTGGACGACATCAATCGACCGCTCCCGGATGACTTTCCGTAACCGTAGAATCGATTGAAGGGTGCTCTTCTCCTGACCACAAGGCATCAGAACCAGCTCAACATCGAGCTCACGAACCCGTTCGACCAACATCCCGGGGCAACCGATTACCGTGACCGAATGTCCGACGGCAGCCAATGCCCCTCCCAGTTCGACAGCGCTTCGCTGACTATCTCCGGAGCGGAGATTTTTGGGATAGACCAGTATTCGCATTCGATTCACCCTCGACGACGGTTCCCACGCCGGACATGCGGCGCAAAGGGCTGCCTCACCGGGTGCCGCCGACTATCAGCCCGAGACAGTCCGCAACGCACTCTTGCTGAGCGGTCGAGATGTGCGGAAACAAAGGCAGCGAGAGGATTTCGCGGGCCGCCTGCTCACTGACCGGGAACTGCCCGACTCGGTGACCCGCTCCGTACGCCCCGGTCAGATGAATCGGTGTCGGGTAGTGGATGCCCGCTCCGATTCCCGCGGCCCCGAGCCTCTCGAGTACCCGGTCACGACTGTCCACCCGCACCACGTACAGGTGCCACACATCCACATTGCCCGGGGCCGAAGTCGGCACGCGCACGCCCTCAACTCCCGCGAGAAGCTCTCCGTAGTGGTCGGCTGCGTTGCGCCGCAGTTTATTCCAACGCTCCAGATGTCCGAGCTTTGCGCCCAAGACCACAGCCTGGACGGCGTCAAGTCTTGAGTTCAAACCGATCACATCGTGCACGTACTTTTGCCGGCTCCCGTGGGCCGCGATGGTTCTGACGCGGTCCGCTACTGATTCGTCATTGGTCAGAACCGCACCCGCATCACCGGCTGCCCCGAGGTTCTTGCCAGGGTAAAAGCTTGTCCCGGCAGCGATCCCGGTGGTTCCGGCCGGCACCCCGTATCGACTTGCGCCCTGCGATTGCGCCGCATCCTCGATGATCGCCACATCGTGCCTGGCCGCCATGTCAACGAGCTTTTCAACAGGCGCACTCTGTCCGAACAGATGGACCGGGATGATTGCGCGAGTGCGCGTGGTGATCGCCGCCTCAACCTGCTCCGGATCGATCAGCAGGTATTGCGGGTCGACATCGACGAGTACCGGTGTCGCACCGGCTCGGCTCACGGCCTCTGCCGTGGCGATGAACGAGTTGGTGGGCAGGATCACCTCATCACCCGAACCGACTCCAGCTGCGCGCAGCGCGATCTCGATGGCATCGGTGCCATTGCCGACTCCGACGCAATGGCGCGCACCGGAGAACGCGGCGTATGCCGACTCGAAATCTGCCACCGGTCTGCCACCGATATACCCGGCGCTCTGCAGCAGGTCCTGGAGCTGGGGCATCACCTCGGCGGCGACGTCGTCGAACTGCGACACCAGATCCACAAAGGGCACTACGGTACGAGGGGCAAGTCGCTCTATTGTCATTCCCTGCTGTCTCCATGATTGATGGGATGTGCGGGGTTGCCCGCCCAGACCTCGTCGGCAGGCAGGTCGGTCAGCAACACCGAGCCCATACCCAGAACCGCACACGCCCCTACCCGGACGTTTTGTTTCACGGCGCTGTTCATACCCAGATACGCCGCTTCTCCCACCACCACAGATCCGCCGAGAGTTACTCCAGCACAGAGTGTCCCGAAGTCACCGACCTGGTTGTCGTGTGTGCAGACCACATGTGGCATCAGCACAGCGTGGCGCCCTATCGACACCGAGGCGGTGAGCACCGTGCCTGCCAGGAGGATGGCCCCTGTACCGACTGTGGAATCCGAAGGGACCCGAACATCCGGGGCGACAACGGTGGCATACCGCGCGCTGTTGATTCCCAGGCGAAACAGCCGCTCCACTATGCGCCTGCGCGACCGACCCGATCCGGTACACACCAAGAAGTCGGAATCGGCGTGCTCACCGGCCGAGTCGATCCCGCCGAGCACGGGCAGGCCGCCCATGTCAGTACCCTGCAGAGCCGGATTGTCATCCAGCAGACCGATCGGCTTGTACTCTGCCGAACCTTCGAGCAGTGCAATGACCTCCCTGGCAAGACCGCCTGCACCGACCAGGATCACCGATCGCATCAGGTCCCCCTGATCACATCCACGACCCGGAACAGGTCGTCAGAGGTCATCTGGTGGAACAGGGGCAAGATGAGCGTGGTGTCGGTCAACCGTTCGGTGACTGTCAGATCAGCGTGATCACGCCACGCATGCGCCGGCTGACGGTGCGCGGCCATGATTCCCCTGCGGGCCGAGATTCCCGCCGTTGCGAGTTCACCGAGTAGTTCATCACGGGAGTTGCGATGCCCGACACCGACTTCGATCCAGAACGATTGAAAGTTCGATCGCCCGCCGGCGGGGTCGGCCACGCAGCGCACACCGGCTATATCCGCGAGCGCATCTTGGTACATCCCCGCCATGACACGTCGGCGGGTCACCGTCTCGCCGAGCCGACCCAGTTGAACGATGCCGACCGCGGCCTGCAGGTCGGTCATCCGGTAGTTGAAGCCGACCTCGAGGTACTGCTCTGCCGGAGCCAGCACGCTCTGATGACGTTGTGTTGCACTGACACTCATCGCATGCTCGCGTAGCTTCCGGGCGCGGTCGGCCCAGTCCGGCCGGTTTGTGGTCAACATGCCACCTTCACCGGTGGTGAGCAGTTTGCGCGGATGAAACGACCACACCGCGATGTCGGCGTGCACACCCACCGAGCGGTTACGCAGGCGCGAACCCGCACCACACGCCGCATCCTCGATCACCGTGATACCGCGTGGTTCACACAGCGCTTTGATGGCGGCAATGTCGGCGGGTATGCCACCCTGATCAACGGCGATCACTGCGGTGGTTGCCAGTGTCAATGCGGCTTTGATGGTCGCGGGGGTCACATTGCCGGTGATCGGATCGACGTCGGCAAACACCGGGTTGGCGCCGACGTACGTAGGCGCATTTGCAGTCGCGACAAATGAGAATGACGGCACCACCACGTCGTCGCCGGGCTGCACACCTGCCACCACCATCGACAGATGCAGAGCCGCAGTGCAACTCGATACCGCGACCGCATTGCGGGAATCGACCGCCGCAGCGAAGCGGGTCTCGAACTCCGCGACCCGGGGGCCTTGCGCAACCCATCCGGATTCGAGGACCTCGGTCACCGCCGCGATCTCTTCCTCACCGAGGTAGGGCTGCATTACGTTGAGCCTGGTCACGGCGGTCATGAGGCCACCACTCTGCCGGCCGCGATGCTCTCGCGTTGAGGTTCCCACCACCGCACCAGCGCACGTAGTCCGTCTTCAACACCGACTTCCGTACTGAACCCGAGGTCACGCCGGGCCGCGGTGACGTCGGCGAGTCGCCGTGCCACCCCGTTCACGGCCCGCTCCGGACCATGCTCGACAGACAACGGGGAGTTCATGGCGCGCAACAGCGAATCGGCCAGCTCCAGCAGTGAGGTCTCGACACCGCTGGCGATGTTGTAGACGCCCTCATCGATATCACTGAGGGCGGCCAGGACATTCGCACGAGCGATGTCCTCGGTGTACGCAAAGTCCATCGTCTGCGATCCGTCACCGAAGATCAGCGGTGGAAGCCCATCCGCGATTCTCTCCATCCAGCGGACGAGGACCTCGGTGTACAGACCATGCACGTCCATCCGCGGCCCATACACATTGAAGTACCGCAGCGCGACGTACCTCATCCCGTACATGGCCCGAAAGCTGCGGAGCATGCCTTCGTTGAAACTCTTGGCTGCACCGTAAAACGTGTCGTTGTTGTGGTGATGGTGGCGTTCGCCTGTCGGGAACTGCTCTGCCATTCCGTACACCGAGGCGGACGACGCCGCGATCACCTTGTCCACACCGTGTGCAGCCGCCGCTTCCAGAACCGTGAAAGTCCCGTTGACCAGCACATCAAGCGCAAGCCGCGGCTCTTCGGCGCACTGGGTGATCCGGATCGCAGCTTGGTGGAACACCAGGTCGGCCCCCTTGGTCAGATCATTCACCAGGTCACGGTCGCGGAGATCGCCTACCACCAACTCGGTGCGCGGATCATCCAGGGCTACAGACAGATTCGCTTCCCGACCGCGAACCAGGTTGTCGAGAACCACAACCCGATCCACACCTTGATCCAACAACTGGTCGACGATGGTCGAGCCGATCGTGCCGGCACCGCCGGTCACCAGGACCGATGCGCCCTGCAATGCCGTCATGATGCGCTCCGGTAGGCGAGCGCGTTGTCGTAGTGACGCGGCGTGATCGGGCGACCACGGGCGGCCAGGCTTTCCGAGACCGCTTCGAGGACCGACAGCACCCGCAGGCCTGCCGCGCCGTCAGTCCGGGCCGTGCGCCCAGATCTGATCGCGTCGGCAAACTCTCCCACCATCGTCGCGAGTGCTTCTTTCTCGGTGAGCGCCGGAACTGTGATGTCTCCCAAGCGATACGAGACCCGCGCTGCCTGCCGTTCGTCTTCGGATCGGCCGAAGGCCAGGTCGACACCCCTGTCATGAACAGCTACGCGGCGTTGTGCGTCGAGATCATCCCACACAACAGTCCGATGACTGCCTCCGATGACCATCTGCCGAATCTTGGTGGGCGACAACCAGTTGACATTGATGTGGGCTGTCGATCCATCGATCATGGTCAGTGAGATGTGACCGACACATGCGTTGCCGACCCGAAGTGGATCAGCTCCGGTGGCACTCACCTCAACAGGGTTGAGCCCGCCAGGCAGAATGAAGTCGAGGATCGACAGGTCATGCGGCGCCAGATCCCAGAAGACATCGACATCCGGCTGTACCAGCCCCAGGTTGATTCGAGTCGAGTCGATGTACATGATGTTGCCGAGCGTGCCCGACCGCACGGCCTGAGCGATGTACTGCACCGCAGGCGTGTAGCAATAAGTGTGGTCGATCATCAGGACCCGGTCCGCTTCGCGAGCTGCCTCCACCATCAATCCCGCTTCGACCACACTGGGAGCCAGCGGCTTCTCCACCAACACATGTTTGCCGGCTTCGATCGCGGCCATCGCCAGCGATGCATGGGTCTGGGCCGGCGTCGCGATCGCGACGGCGTCGATGTCATCCCGCTCCAGGAGTCGCTCGAACGACGACTCCGACACCACCGTCGACCGCGGACCGATCACCGCGCGAGCACGCTGTTCGTCCAGGTCACACACGGCGACAAGATCCCAATCCGGTGATGCCCGAAAGTTGCGCACCAGGTTCGGGCCCCAGTAGCCGGCACCGACCACTGCCACGCCGAGTTGCTTCGTCATCGATTGCTCCTTGGTAGAACGCGCGGGGCGACCACCGAAGCAGCCGACGTGCACGCTCGACCGGGGCGGAGTCTCTCCGTCACCCGGTCGCGAACTTTGGGATCGCAACCCCGATTATGCGTCGGGTATTGCAAGAACCGCGAGCCAGATTCGAAACTGAATACGTTCAGACGATCCTTCTTATGATTAGTGCACGTAACTTTTGTAGGCAGAATGATTGAACTTCAACTTGAACACCTGGAGAAGCAGCTACCAAAGGCAATGACTCTCCATTTCAGTTCCGTTCCTGTGATGCAGATCTGAGCTTAACGTTCATTTAGAGACCATCAACTGATGATCGTCTATTGAAATTCGTAATCCCCAACTCAATCCCTTTTGAGAATTTATTGAAACGAACTTTTATCCCGATCCACCTGTAGCCCAATTGGACTATGTGGCCCGTCGAGCAATCAAAGGTAATTTCGCCAATATTCGATTCACTGTGGCAATCAGCATCCTGCGTCCACACCGGAAATTCGAACAGCGCAAGGGGTCCGAGAGTCATGTTGAACGAAGCGCACGCCGCACCGATCCAAAGCGACAGACCGTCTCTTGAGCTGGTCAACGGCACTTTCGAGAGCTGGTCGGCAGCGTATGTGCGACGGATCCGCTGGACCGACCTCACGCTGGTGCTCGGGGCGGTGGCCGGCGCAGTAATCGTCCGATTCTCCGGAAGTGGCGGATTGGGAATTGGACAACGCAACCATCTCCTCATCGAGACAATCGCGTTGTCCATTGCGTGGATTATCGCTTTGCGAACAACACAGAGTTCGGACAAACGAATTGTGGGATCCGGAGCGACAGAATACAGCCGGGTCGCCACTGCCTGCTTTATGACTTTCGGCTTTTTGGCAATCTTCGACCTCACATTCAAGATGGATATCGCCAGGGGTTTCGTAGCAGTCGCATTGCCATTCGGGACAATTGCTCTGCTTTCTGGCCGATGGGCGTGGCGCAAGAATCTGACTCACCAGCGCGCAAACGGAACGAATCTACAGCGAATACTCATAGTGGGCGATTCCGATTCTTCGATTCCATTGATCGACCGCATCGAAGACAATCCGATCTTGGGCTACAAGGTGGTCGGCCTGGTGAACACCAGGGACGCCTCGACCCCGAAGGGCCATTTCGGCTCGGCCGCGACGCCACTCGGACCCCGTCAACCCTCGGCCGTGGATCTTGTTGGCCTCACCACTGCCGTCAAGCAGACCGGCGCCACGACTGTCGCCGTGACATCTGCTTCCGCACTGGGCTATTCGGTGATGCGCGAGCTGTCCTGGGAGCTCGAGGCGATGGATGTCGACATGGTGGTGGCACCCGGCGTCACGGACATCGCGGGCCCCCGGATGATGGTGCGCCCGGTGGCCGGGCTGCCGATGGTGCACATCGACAAGCCGCGCTACGCCGGCGCAAACCGGTTCCTCAAAGCCGGCGTCGACCGACTCGGCGCCGGTACCCTGCTATTTCTCTTGGCCCCGGCGCTTCTCGTCTGCGCAATTGCGGTCAAATGCAGCTCACCCGGCCCAATCTTCTATCGGGCGGAACGTATCGGACTGGGCAACAAACCGTTCTTGATGTGGAAGTTCCGCAGCATGGTCGATGGTGCTGACCAGCAAAAAGCCGCATTGGTTGAAGCATCCGACGGAAACGGCGTCTTGTTCAAGATGCGTGTGGATCCCCGCGTCACTCGCGTCGGCGCCTTTCTGCGCCGGTACAGCCTCGATGAACTCCCCCAGCTGATCAATGTCCTGACCGGCGACATGAGCCTGGTCGGACCGCGACCGCCACTCCGTGAAGAGGTCGCGCAATACCGCGGCCCGGTGATCCGCAGAATGCTCGTTCGCCCCGGGATGACCGGACTGTGGCAGATCTCGGGGCGCTCGGAGCTGTCGTGGGACGAATCCGTACGCCTCGACCTTCTCTACGTCGAGAACTGGTCGATCATGCAGGACCTCCTAATCCTTTGGCGCACATTGCATGCCGTCATCAGAAGCCAAGGCGCGTACTAACCGAACCACCCCCGACTCGACCCGATTTTCAGGAGAGCGACGATGCACTCAGAAACAACTCTGGCACCGCAGACCGTAACGATGATGGTCGGCGGAGTCCCTGTCGACCTATGCACGGAAGATCTGGTGCTCGATGCGGTGCAGAGACGTCTGAGCGGTCCGCAGAAAACCCCGCTGGCAATCGGATCGGTCAACCTCGATCACTTACATCACTTCACCTCCCCCGGTGGCTTACGCCTCGACCACCCGGATCGCCACGGTGATGACGGCGTCGACTGGGTGCTACTCGCAGACGGAGCCCCCATCGTTGCCCGCGCGACGAAGTTGACGGGGCGCCCCTGGCCTCGACTCACGGGCGCAGACCTGCTGCCGTCGATACTCCACTTAGCAGAGCAGGCTGGCAGCCGCGTCGGCTTTTACGGCGGTTACACCAACCTCCACCTCGAGCTGGATTCGCGAATCAAACAGGATTTCCCCGGTTTGAGTGCAGTTCACTATTGGTCGCCCGACCGCGCCGACCTCAACGATCCACGCAGCTGCCTACGTGATGCCAACGAGATCCGGTCCGCCGGAATCGATGTACTCGTGGTTGGGTTGGGCAAACCACGTCAAGAAATGTGGATTGAGCACTTCGGCACTCTCACAGGGTGCGGCGCGCTGCTGGCCTTCGGCGCTGCGGCCGACTTCCTTGCCGGCACCGCCCAGCGAGCACCAGTCCAACTCCAGCGTCTTGGCCTCGAGTGGCTTCATCGACTGGGCTCCGATCCACGGCGGCTGGCGCGTCGCTACCTGATCGAAGGTCCGCCTGAGCTACTTACGCTGCGTCGAGCAGAAGTGGCTCAGGAGTTCCGCTCAGTTGTCGCCAACACGACGAAAGCAGTGTCACTTCCGGTCTCGGGAGGGGGCGGACAACTCGGGTGTTCGAATCACGCCAGTGAGCTAGGCGCGGAGCGGCCCCTGGCGCAAATGCCAACGGTTTCGACAGGTGGCGCCGCGCTCGGCGCAGTCATCGTACCGGCGCACAATGAGTCCGCGGTTATCAGAAGGACCCTCGAACCATTGGCACTCGCAGCAGCAAGCGGCGCGATCGAGCTGATTGTGGTGTGCAACGGATGCACTGACGGCACCGCTGACGCCGCCAGAACCTATGCCGGAGTCACTGTCGTAGAGATTGAACAAGCATCGAAGACCACGGCGCTGAATCTTGGTGACGCAACTGCCACCCTATGGCCCCGTCTCTACCTTGATGCCGACACCACAATCACGATGACCGCTGTCGCTCAGGTATTCGCAAAACTCCGATCCGGTGATGTGCTGGCGGCACGACCATCGTCGGAGTTCGACGTGGCCGGTGCCGACGCATTCGTAAGGTCGTACTACCGGGCTCGATCACGGATTTCCTGGTTCCGGACTGCGCTGTGGGGTGCAGGTGCCTACGGTCTGAGTGAGGCAGGTCATCGCCAAATCGGCGAATTCCCCGCGTTGACCGGCGATGATCTATGGGTGGATGCTCAGTTCAATGCGACTGAGAAGACCGTCGTCGATACAGAACCGACTGCCGTGGCCGTTCCACGAGATCTGGACAGCTTGCTGCACATGCTGCAGCGCGTGTATCGGGGGAAAGCGGAAGTGGCTGAAGCTCCTAACGCCGGGCGGACGCTGCGCGCCGTGCTCGCTTCGATACGCGGTCCTCGATCAGCTTGGGATTCTGGTATCTATGTTGCGCTGACCGTTATTGCCAGGCGACGTACCGGGCGCACACGCACCGTCTCGTGGGAACGGGACGACAGCAGTCGCGTACCGGTCGCCGCATGACGCCACCCTGATGTGGTGATGGTTGTCTGATTCGGAGCACACGCTTTCGCCAATCAGTGCTCCGGTCCGATTCGCCGAACTCCACCTCTTGAACTGCGGTTCGGGCTGGTGACAGCTAAGATAATTCTTGGCCAGCTCAAGAACATGGGCGTGAGTTCATCCCGAACCGGCAAATAGACGTTCTGTCTGTTCAGGCAGACTTGAACCAGTAGGTCCCACCAATGGAGGCTTTCGCAATTTCTCACCGTGTGACCCATGGATGAGACGCGCGAGCTTGCCCGAATTGGAGTCGTGGAAGATTTCGCGACCACCCGGCGGGGTCTGGTGACGATCATCAATCAGGCAGCCGGATTGTCGGTGGTGGCTGATGCTCCGACGGTGGCGAAACTCATCGACCAGGGCGAACCGATCGATCTCGCTCTCCTCGACCTTCGGCTTTCCGATGATTCGAGGCCGCGCAGCAATATCGAGCAGCTGCGCAGCGTCACCGAAAATATCTTGATCTTCACGTCTGCGTCCGAGCCATTCCTGATCCGCGAAGCTCTCACCGCGGGGGTGCTCGGCATCCTGCGAAAATCAGTCGACGTAGAAGAGCTCATCAGCGCGATCCGATCGGCACTGTCCGGCGTGGTGGTTCCCACCATGGAATGGGCCACCGCCATCGACTCCGATCCCAATCTCGCTGCGGTCAACCTCAGCCCCAGACAGCGTCAGATTCTCGAGCTGTACGCCGCGGGTGAGCCTGCAACGCGGGTGGCCGCGATCACCGGCCTGTCGGCCGAGACCGTGAACTCGTACGTAGGGCGGATCAAACAAAAGTATTCCGAGGCAGGTCGGCCGGCACCCACGAAGACCGATCTGTACAAACGGGCACTGGAGGACGGATGGCTACCAATGCCGCGGCGCTTTCGCCGCTGAGATCGGTAACGCCGGAGTCGCCAACTCCGACATCGGCCGGCGATCTCACAGCCCGACAGGTCAGCCGGTTCGGGTCGATCGCGATGTGCCTTTACCCGCTGCTGCTGATCACCCCCATCAGATCTCTCTCGGAAGTCGTCCCGACGTGGTGGACCATCACCGCGTTGACATTCATCGTCGCGCCCGCAGCAGCGATGTTCGTCTACACATTCATCCCCGACAGCCGCTGGACATATCGTGCGGCGTGGGCGGTGTCGATCTCCTACGTCGTCGTCTTCGCGTCGTTCCCCTTCGTGTGGAACGGCCTACCGACCGACGATGGGAGCGGCGCCTGGCTGACACCGATCGCCGGCGTCGCCAGTGTCGCGGCTGTGGTTGTGATGCCGCTCCCTGCGGCGACCGTCTACTTCCTGGTGTCCGTGACGGCAACCCGCCTGATCAGCGCCTCCGTGGCGGAGCGAACCAGCGCCACCGAGTTCGTCACCGACCTCGCCTGGGGGCTGTTCGTCGCAGCGGTCCCATTTACCATCGCAATCATTGCCTTGCAGACCGGCAGGCTTCGCGATCGCGCCCAGGTACGCGCAAAAGCCCGCGCGGAAGCCAACGCCGCTGAGCAGAGTCGACGACGTGAACGCGCACGATTGGATGCGATCACCCACGATCGCGTCATGTCGATCATGTGGGCCGCGTCCCGCGAGGGCACCAACGTCGAACTGCAGAGCCAGGCCCTCGCCACCCTGAAGCAACTCGATGACCTCCGAGCCGATGACGATCTACAGCGCGCCATGACTCCAACCGAGGTGATTTCCGAGGCCGAATCCGCCGCCGAGGTCGTGGACCCGGGCTCACAGGTGCACAACACCGCAGCGATCGAAGCATCGACGACGTATCCACAGGACGCCGTGCACGCGATGATGGCAGCCATGTCCGAGGCGCTGCACAACAGTGTCCGGCACGCCGGTCCTGACGCCAAGCGCTCGGTCCTGTTGACGATGGGTACGACCTCGCTGACCATCGACATCTCGGACAATGGGATCGGCTTTGACGAAAGCCTCGTCCCCTCCGATCGTTTGGGTATTGCGCTGTCGATTCGTGGGCGGCTGGAACAGATCTCGGGCGGATCGGCGACAATCAGCTCGAAGCCCGGCGACGGTACCCACGTGGTATTGACCTGGCGGCGACCGACATGACCACCCGAATCTTCGTCGGCCTGGCGTTTCTCAGTTTTGTCGCGGTCACGGCCTTTGTTGCCTTCGGCAGCCTGCCCGCCGACGGCGCTGTGTGGCCGGTCATCGTGACACTGGGGTTCCTCTGCATCTGTGCAGGCGCAATCACCTTCGGGCACAAGGACCCACTTGAGCTCCGGTTCACGGCCATCGCTTGCCTGGCACTGCCGGCCGCCGTGCTCACATTCCTGATCGCGGAACCTCAGGTCATCGAAAGCAGCCGTCCACCTTGGCTTTTGAGCTCTGTCGCCATACTGTGCGTCATACTCTGCCTTCGTGGACGAATCCTGCTCTCCTGGTCCAGCTTTGCAAGCTGCTACGTCCTCATCATCGCGTGGTCCGCAATATATTCCGAGGGACGCCCGGACCTTGTTCTGATGATGCTGCTACCGGTCCGACTGTTCGTCGGAACAGCATTCGCATTGGTCCTGCGCCATTCGATTCTCGCCATCGAGGCAATGAACCGCGCAGAGTCCGAGGAAGCGGCCCGAGCAGCTGCTGCCGGCGCCGCCCGTGAAGAACGCATGTCCCGGCTCTCCGACCTCGAAACGATGGTCCGGCCGATGCTCACGCGCATCGCCGAGGGACAGCAGCTTTCCGACGCAGACAAGAGAACCTGCGCGCTGCTCGAGGGTCAGCTCCGCGATCAGATACAGGCGGCAGAGCTGACGAACGCTGCGGTCGCCGGCAATGTGCGTGCCGCCCGGCGCCGAGGCGTCGACGTTGTGATGATCGATGACGGCGGGCTCACCTACACATCGCCCGCGGTCCACCAGCGGGTCACGCAGCATGTGAATGCGGTGCTCCACACCTCCGATGGTGGGCACCTACGAATCCGCGTCCTACCTCCTGGAAGATCGAATTTGATTTCGATCTATCGCAGCGACGAAAAGTCTGGCACGATGAGGATTGATCTTGACGTGCATGGAGATCCGGCCTCCGACCTTGCTAGCTAGCAACGGTAACGATGAGGCATTTTTGGTGTAACCAAAAGATGTGGCTACCCGAACGTCGCCAATCATAAGAAGATCATCCTGGGCCGGGAAGCCAATCACCAGGAGATATTTCGATGACTTTGTCACTTGCCCCTCTCAGCATCAGAGGGTTTGCCATGCCACGTCTCACCGCACGCGAGATCGAAGTGCTGCGATGCTGGGTAAAGCATGACTCGAAGTCCAGCGCTGCCAGCGAATTGTTCATCACTGCGGCGACCGTAAACACTCACGTCAACCGGATCCGAGGTAAATACGCGGCCAGCGGCCGACCCGCGCACACCAAGGCAGCACTGTTGGCGCGCGCTCTCCAAGACGGCTACGTCACGCTCGACGAGTTCTGACACATCCCGGAGTCCATGACAGCGCGGTGCCTGAGTAGGGCCACGAATCGGCATCCGTAATCGGGGTAGTCCGCTACCCCACCCTCGCCTTCCAAATCGGATGACGATGCATGGGTGGCAACCAACGCGCCTGATCTCGACACCGCCATGAGTGATCTGCCGGTGGTGTATTCGATCGCGCTGCGCTTGCGAGCCGCCGGAATCCCGGCCACAACAGTCGCCGACTGCCTTGACGTCGACATCACTGCGTTACCGATGCTCTACGACGTCGCGGAGGCAAAGCTGGCTCACCTACGCCAGCGGTACGGGTGAGCAGATAAAGCAGAACTTTCAGACATCGTGAATTGTGATCGAGGGGGTCGATCATGTTCGTCGAGTGGCCGATCGCTGGACGCCGAGAAGAAGTAGAACTCGCCACGGCCTCAATCACTCGTCGCGGTGGGGGCAACGGCATCGTCATCGGTGGTGCGGCCGGTGTCGGCAAAACCCGACTGTGCACCGAGGCCGTCGCGGCGGCGAGCCGCTTGGGCCACCGGTGTTACCGGGTGTCCGCGACGTTGTCGTCCCGGGATGTACCACTTGCCGTTTTTGCCGACCTCGACCTGGATATCGACGTGGACGCGCAACCACTTCGGCAGATTCGAAGCCTTCTCGACTATTTGACGTCATCGGATGACAAGTCCCCGATCGTGGCGGTTGATGACGCGCATCTCCTCGACAATCAATCCGCGTTTGTGATTCACGAGCTGACGGTACGCAAACTCGCCAATGTGTTGGTGTCGATACGCACCGGCGAACCCGCACCCGATGCCATCGCAGCTCTGTGGAAAGACCGGCACCTGCCGCGCCTCGAACTGCAGCCGCTGTCCCGCACAGAGACGCGCCAGTTACTCGAGCGAGCATTCGGCGGACCGATCGAATCAACAAGCCTCAAACGGTTGCACACGCTGTGCGACGGGAACGTCCTGTTGCTGCGCCAACTCGTCGACGAAGAGTACGCAGCCGGCCGTTTCACCAACACCTCCGGCATGTGGTTCTGGTCCGGCAACCTGACCATCTCTCCGACATTGGCGGAAATCATCCGGGCCAACATGACCAATCTCCCATCCGCGGTGTCGGATCTGGTCGACCTGCTGGCCGTCAGCGAACCACTGACGACGGCCGAACTGGCCTCACTGGTCGACGCGCCCACGCTGGAACTCGCCGAATCGTTGGGCGCCATCAACACTCGCGTCTCACCCACGGGAACGATCAGCGTCCGACTCGGCCACCCTTTGCTGGGAGAGGTCCGCCGGGCCGAACTCGGTCTGCTTCGGCGCCGCCGCCTGGCCACCGACATCGCGAACACGCTCTCCGACGGTGAGCGTGGTGAGCCGTCCGCCGTGCTTCGGCGCGCAGTGCTTCTGATCGAATCCGATCTTCGTCCCGATCCCCCACTTCTCGCCCGGGCATCACAGATCGCGCTGTTGTCGCTCGATGTCGACCTTGCGACGCGATTCGCCACATCCGCGCTGGCCCTGGATATCTCACCAGAAGAGGCGTATTTTCACCTGCTGACATTGGTGGTGGCGGGCCAGGGGCAGAGGGCCGAGCAGGCTTTCATCGACTATGCCGTTGAGCCAGGTAATCCGGCCTTCGCCCGGTGGAACATCTTGCGGGCCGCAAACCTCGTGTGGATGCTCGCACGTCCCGCCGAGGCGTCAGAACTACTCGATAAGGTCGATGCGGGATCACTCACCCAGGCCGTGCGATCGGAACTCTGCGCAGTCCGAGCCTGCATACTCTCTGTGCAGGCAGCGCCCTGGGACGCCATCCGGGAGGCCGAGGCGTCATTTTCCAGGACCGGGACGGGTGACTTCTTCTCGATGATGGCAACAGCCGCCATGGTGATGTCCACCGGAGCCATCGGAAAATGCGATGCTGCAACCGAATACGCAAACCAAGGCTTCGCCAGAGCAGAGGTCTCGTGGCAGACCGCGCAATTGCAGTTCTGGCTCGCAGCCATCCATGCCCGGGTCTGCCGAATCGCCGGCCGAATCGACCGATGCCTCGACGAGGCCACCCGGTTCACCGAGATCGCACGTGACGTCGGGGGTACCACCCATATCCAGGCCACGTTTCTACGAGGGCATGCGGCTCTGGCGGCCGGGCGGGTGCAGACTGCGATCACCGAACTGTTGGATAGCCGGGTGGGAATCGAGAACGACACATCGAACCCGCACGGCCTGAGTCCGGCCTGCCTCATCTGGCTTGCGGAAGCGAAGGCCGTCAGTGGTGAAATATCCGGTGCCCGAACAACTCTGCAATTGCTGTCGGACGTCTGGCCTTCCGAGTACACCTTCATGGAAACAGGGTTGGCACTGGCCAAGGCCTGGACCCACGCCGTCGAGGGTGCCGTCAGCCACGCGATCAAACTGGCGATCGCGGCCGCCGATGACGCACGGCGCCGCGGCCAAACCGGCTATGAGGTCATGGCACTGCAAACCGCCACCCAATTCGGTTGTCTCACAATGGCAGACCGGCTCGGCGACCTGACTTCTCGAGTCGATGGACCCCGCGCACTCATCGCCGCACGCCACGCGGCCGCGCTGGCAACCGACGACGCCGCAGGCGTGCTGACCGCAGCCGGATACTACGAGAGAATGGGCGACCGGTTGGCGGCCGCGGACACCGCGGCTCAGGCAGGACGGATCTTCAGCAGCAGGCAACTACGTGGATCGGCACTCCTGGCGTCCGAGATGTCGCGGCGTCTGGCCATCGAATGCGGACGCACCGCAACTCCGGCCCAACTCCAGGCAACGGTGGCCGTACCTTTCACGGCGCGGCAACGCGAGATCATCACGTTGGCTGCAGCCGGCCTGTCAAACAGCGCGATCGCCACCCGTTTGAGCGTCTCTGTGCGATCCGTCGAAGGCCACCTGTATCGCGCCGCACAACGCGCGGGGGTCAACAGCCGAGAAGAACTGTCACAGATCCTCACCGGTGCCCGATTGAGGTAGTCGACTACTCGCGACGCTCCGGCCAGACCGTTGAATAGTCGGTTGCAGAACCAATCGACGACCCGACACCGGAACAGGCGGTCGCATCATGGTCGAAACAGTCGATCCCGTCGAGGTGGCCACACTCCCCCTCGCACCACGCAACCCACTGCCCTATCTCAAGCGGGTGAAGGCCACCCGGAACTATCACAGCGGGATGGAAACGCTTCGCGACGCCGGTGGCCCAGTGACCCGCTACAAGCTCGCGCCCAAGTGGATGATCCCCGAACTGGTCATCACCACATCACCTCAGGGGATTCACGATGTGCTCGATCGCCCGCACACATTCATCGAGAAGGACCTTCCCTTCTTCGATGAACAGCGGCAACTGATGGGCGGCAATCTGTTCAACCTCAAGCACAACGAGTGGTTGCCGCGTCGTCGCGCTCTTCAGCGAGTGTTCACCAAAAACCGCGTTGCCGGGTACTCCCAGTACATGGCCGAGGCGGCCGAGTACTGCTTCGACCAGTGCGACGATTCGGACGTGGCCGACCTCGACGCAATGTGCCATTCGCTGACGTTGCGGGCTCTGGGGCACTCGATGCTCGGGCTCGGGCTCGACGACCACATCGAGGGACTCGCGGATGCAATGAACACAACGCTGGGGTATGCAATCAGCCGCGCCGCGAGGGCGCTCAGAGCGCCGCGTTGGACGCCGACCCCCGCCCGACACCGCGCACGAACAGCCGCCGCAAATCTCCAGCTACTCGCCGCCAAGATCCTGCAGGAGTGTCGCGATGATCCCAGCCGGGAGGCACCACTGGTCCGTGCGCTGATCGATACAACGGACCCAGAGACCGGTGCTTCACTCACGGACAAACAGATCTGTGCCGAGCTCGTCCTATTCGTGTTCGCCGGTCACGACACCACGTCGACGGCGCTGACCTATTCGCTGTGGGCACTGGGACGCAATCCGGTCCTCCAGAATCGCGTCGCAGACGAGGTCGCCCAGCTCGGCAATCGTCGACTGACACCCGACGATCTGTCGGATCTGCCCTACACGGTTCGGGTGTTGCACGAGGCGCTTCGGCTGTGCCCGCCGGCACCGGCACTGTCCAGGCAGGCGGTCGCCGACGTCGACGTGGACGGTTTTCGGGTCGCAGGTGGTACTTGGTTGGCGGTGGGTATCTATGCGATGCACCGCGATCCGTCGATTTGGGATAATCCTTTGGAGTTCAACCCCGATCGGTTCGCTCCAGAGAACTTCGACGACCGCGACCGGTGGCAGTACCTGCCCTTCGGCGGGGGACCACGTGGCTGCATCGGATCTCACTTCGCAATGCTCGAAGCCACTCTTGCACTGGCCACCATCGTCGGTCGCCACCGAATCGAAGCGTTGAATGACGACTTCCCCGTGACACTTCCGTTCACGATGATCCCGAAGGGACCCATCCGCGCCCGGGTGTCCGACCGCAACCCAAGCGACAGCCGCGCAGAAAACTGACGCCCGCGCAGTCTGCGAACTGCGCGGGCGTGAGAAGGACGAGCGTCTATACGGTGTGCGCGATCAGCGGTGGTTGAACTTCGCGTCGCGCTTCTCGACGAAGGCGGCCATGCCCTCGGACTGGTCCTCGGTTGCAAACGTCGAGTGGAAGACCCTGCGCTCAAACAGAATTCCCTCGGTGAGGCCGATCTCTTGCGACCGGTTCACCGCCTGCTTGGCAAGGATCGTGATCGGCAGCGACAGTTCCGCGATGGTGTTCGCGACCGCGAGTGCGTCGTCGAGGTACGACTCGGTGGGCACCACGCGGGAGACCAGGCCAGCGCGCTCGGCCTCGTCGACCTTCATCCGGCGGCCGGTCAAGACCATGTCCATGGCCTTGGCTTTACCGATGGCGCGGGTGAGTCGCTGCGAGCCACCGATTCCGGGGATCACACCGAGGTTGATCTCCGGCTGACCGAAGACCGCGTTCTCGGCGGCAATGATGATGTCGCACATCATCGCCAGCTCGCACCCACCACCGAGGGCAAACCCGGCGACGGCCGCGACGACCGGTGTCCGAACGTTGACCAGGCCATCCCAAGCGCTGAAGAAATCCACCGCCAGCATGTCCACGTAAGACTTGTCGGCCATCTCCTTGATGTCGGCGCCGGCAGCGAATGCGCGTTCGGAACCGGTGATCAGAATCGCGCCGACCGACTGATCGATGTCATATGCCTGCGCCGCCGCGACGACCTCGTTCATCAGCTGAGAATTCAAGGCGTTCAGAGCCTTCGGGCGATTCAGGGTGATGATTCCCACCCGGCCGCGCTGCTCCGTGATGATCGTTTCGTAGTCGCTCATGCCTGGTTTCCGTTCGTCAGTTCGAGTTCTTTGGGTACCGGGGCGAAGAAGGCGTCGATGTCAGCCTTCTCGACTGCGGTGAGGCTTGGCGGTGACCACTTGGGTGACCGATCCTTGTCGATGACCTGTGCGCGAATGCCTTCGGCGAGGTCGTGATGGACGAGGAAGTGAATCGACACCCGATATTCGGTGACCAGCGCGGTCTCCAATGTGGTCGGTTGGCTGGGTCGAGCTCCGCTGCGCTCCGTCTCCGCTGCGGTGATCTCTCGCAGCGATCGCACGGTCACCTCGATCGAGGTGGGAGACTTCGCCGCAACGACATTGGCGGTGTCGTGGGCATCGGACTCGTCGTGACCGCGCAGTCGCTCGACGATCCCGACCGCGGTGTCGGCCGCAAAGGCATCATCGATCCAGCGCTTCTTGGCCAGCAGGCCCGATTCCGGCGGTTCGATGCAGAACTCGCCGATGACCTCATCCACCGACCGATGCGTCAGCGCCGAGATGAAGTCGGTGATCTTGTCCGACGGTAGGTAGTGGTCGGCGAATCCGACAGCGATGGCATCGGCGCCATTGATCTGCGCAGCAGTCAACGCCAGGTAAGTGCCGAGTTCGCCCGGGGCCTTGGCCAGCAGGTACGTGCCGCCGACGTCGGGCGCAAAGCCGATTCCGACCTCAGGCATCGCCATCTTGGTGCGGTCGGTGACGATCCGGGTGTTGCCGTGCGCCGAGATACCAACCCCGCCGCCCATGACGATGCCGTCCATCAGTGCGATGTAGGGCTTCGGGTAGTGCGAGATGTAGGCGTTCAGGATGTACTCGTCGTACCAGAACTTGCCCGAGGGAGACGCGACCGCGTCGTCGAGGGTGGTGGACTGCAAGGCGTCGCGGTGGATGGCAACGATGTCGCCGCCCGCGCACAGGCCCCGCTCACCGGCGCCGTCGACGACCACCGCTTCGACGGTGTCGTCATCTGCCCATTTACGGAGAGCAGCATCGATTTCAAGCACCATTTCGTGGGTGATGGCGTTGATGGCCTTGGGGCGGTTCAAGGTGATCCGGCCGATGCGGCCTTCCGTCCGGACCAGGACGGTGCTCTCGTCTGACATGACTCTCCAATGATCGACGGCGACGGCGCTCACAATACTTGCATATCCTAGTATCGTCAGTCCAGAGACCCTGGCACTGTCAACGCAGTGAGACAACTCCCGGCCGCCCCAGGCGAGGTGTCACGAATCACTTGAATGAATCAGCGTTCCCTCAGGCGTCATTGAGATACTGCACGGATGCCCATTACGCCCGCGCTCTTTCACGGCCTCGTGCTGCTGATCTTGTTGTTCGTCTGCGGGGCGTGGACGCTGGCCAAGCCGAGCCGTCCCGCAGCATTCACCCTCATCGGGGTATCAGTGCTGTGGATCCTCTTCAACGGGCCGATCGAAGGAGCAGTGCTCCTTTCCTTCACCTCGACTAACGGCTTGACCGAGTCGGATCTACTCAGTGTTGTCGGCGTGGGAATTGCCATCTACGCGCTGCGGCGCCGACGGCGCTGGTAGCTCATCGGCGACGAGCTATTCACGCGCCGAGGCAACGGACTCGGCTGCATCGATGGCGTACTTGCGAATCTGCGCCGGAGTCTTGGACGTCGACTGGATGTGAATAGCCAAATCACCAGGCTTGATCGATCCGACAAGTCGGTCGGCACCGGCCCGATCGAGAGCCACCGGATCCCAATGCGCTCGGCAGAGTGAATCAGCGGACGCCAACGACCTGTCGTTCTCGGTTCCCAACCCGTCCAGGAATACGCCGTACAAGATGCACTCTGAAAAATGTAGGTGGCGGGCGATCGCGCCGCGCCACTCATGCCCGGTCGTGTCGCTGATCCGCTCCAGCATCGCCCGAACTATTGACGGATTCCACGCCAAAATGCTCGAGACGTAATCGGTGGTGTTCTCTACGCTGCCCGGTGGGATGCCGAGTAGTTCCCCCGCCACGAGATGCCATTGCGAATGTCGGGGAAGTTCGTCGCCGATTCCTCCAGGTAGACGGTAGAACCGCACGACATCGTTATTGACGAAGTCAGCCGGCCCGAACGGCCGGATCATTGCGATGTCGGAATCGATCGTGACAACCACATCAGCTTCGGCCGCGGCAACAGCAGCAAGCTTCACGATCTGCTGAAGAAGCCAGCCGCGGATCGGTGGCCAGGGATGGCGCAGGTTGACGGCTTCGATCGATCTGACTGAGCGGGGTATCCGCGATTGCCTCTGGAGTTTCCTGGACACGGGATACGTCGACAAGAATGATCTCGGCACGTATTCGCTGACCGCGTGCACATCAAGCCTGTCCGACAGGATGCCCCGAAAGAGCGCAACGTCGCGGTCTGGGACGACGACGCGGTGAACAATCTCGGGCGACGCGTGTTTCACCACGCTGGCGTGGAGATCTACAAAGGCGTCAAAGTCAGGCCGATAACTCGCAGTGAGGATCATCATCGCGGCCATACGAGAACCCGTTCATTAGTCGTCAGGACATGCCCACCAATGAGAGCGAGCGTCCGGTGTGCTGCGGCTTCCACGCGTGGCCTCAAAACCCTTGGCGCGCACAGAGACACCAGATACACCGCGAGTACCGAGGCGGTCACATCAACCGAGTATCCGGCAATTCACACGCAATAAGAACTCGAAATCGAAACTGAGCCTGTTCGGACTACGGCTGGCCGGGGTTCAGTTTGATGAACAGTCCGTCGGCCTCGGCGCACAGGGTGTCGCCGTCGTGAAGGCTGCCCTTGAGGAACACCTTCCGTCCTTCGATGCGGTCGACCCACGACCTCATCACGAGCTCTTTCCCCAGCGGGGTGATGGCGCGGTAGCTGACCGTCAGATATGCGGTCCGGGTGATCCCACCGGATCCGAGCGCGCCGGACATGCCCAATAGATCGTCGAAGGCCACCGCGACCTGGCCACCGTGGGCAGCATTGTTCCCACCGAGGTGATAGCGCCGGAATGTGATCCGCGCTTTCACGTTCTCGGCCGTGGCCTCGTCGACCTCATAGGGCGGCAACGTGATGTTGCCCCGTGCCGGCAGATCGATGCGCCCACCTGAAGGTGCACGCCATTCGTCGATCGCCACGGCGTCCAGCCGGTCGTTCATCACCTTCAGTTCGTCGATCAGCTCATCGACGAGATCGTCAGGCGGGCAAGCCGCTTTCACCCGGTCCATGAACGTACGAACCTGCTCTATGAACTCGCCGTATCGCGGACCACCGCGGGTCAGGTCGAGGTCGAACTTCGGGCGAAATCCACCCTCGTGACGCTCTTCGAGAGGTGCGTCGTCCCCAAAGGTCACGGCGGTCTCTTCTAGTGGGTTTCCCGGGGTCATGGCTACGACAGTATCGACCGGAGCCGATGAGCCGCACGCAGGCTCTTCAGCCTGCGTTGCACAGCACCGATTCGGACACTGGGACATACTTCTATCCGTGGTGTGTGAACGCGGGCCGGCCCGACAAGCGTGAGTACACCGTGAACCGATTCAGCCTGGTATCCGGCACCACGACCCAGATTGTGCGGCGGCTGCAGCTCCGAGCCCTTCGCATCTATTTGGCAGCGACGACATTCCTGTACACCATCGGTCTTCTCTCCATCCTGTTCCCGTTGTCGATCAGGAAAGTCGAGGTCGCCAACCCCGCGGGCGCCATCGTCGCAGTGATCATGGGCCTATTCGGTTTGATCTATCTGCGGCGCCGGCCGGCCAATCTGCTTCCGGCAATCGTTGCCGCGATGATCGCGACCCCTGCAGTGATCGCATTCCACGTGCTCGCCGGCGCCCCGTTCGTCTGCCTGGTGGCCGCCATGTTCTTGTCGATGTACATGATCGCATTCTTGCGACTCGCTCTCGCACGCGTACTCATTGCCGTCCTGACCGCGTCAACCGTGCTCGCGCTGGCGGTGTCGGTATCGGCCTCACCACTCACCTATTTCGCATTTGTCCTCGCCATAGTGGGCGCGGCCGAATCCTTCGGGCTGGTGACGCGCGCTCTCGTCACCATTGCATGCACCGACCCACTGACCGGACTGCCGAATCGGGCCGGCTGGGAGATTGCGACCGCCCACCAACTCGCTCGCGCACGTTCCGCACAGACAACACTGAGCATTGCCGCGCTCGACGTGGACAACTTCAAAGCCATCAACGACGCGTTCGGACATCAGGCAGGAGACCAACACCTGATCGACTTCGCCCGACAGTTGCGGTCGTCGATTCCCGAAGATGCCGTCTTCGCCCGACTCGGCGGCGACGAGTTCGCGATCTGCATCGAAGGCACGTCCGGCGCACGATCCGATGACGTGCTCACCCGGATCCGCTCACAACACATCGACACCAGTTTCGGCGCCGCCTTCGGACCTGCCGCGACCATCACCATCGCGCAATTGCTTGCCGA
Organism: Williamsia sp. Y853; assembly: GCF_056786495.1. Taxonomy (NCBI): domain Bacteria; kingdom Bacillati; phylum Actinomycetota; class Actinomycetes; order Mycobacteriales; family Nocardiaceae; genus Williamsia; species Williamsia sp. Y853. The sequence goes on along the minus strand of NZ_JBXCJC010000001.1, from coordinate 1,619,717 downwards.
GGCGGACGCCGACCTCTACCGGGCCAAACGCGCCAAAGGTCCGGGAGAGCTCGAGCAGACCTCCTGATCATGGTGTGAAAATCTGCCACTACGCTCAGAACCCATGAGCGCCTCAACAGATCAGCCCTTTGATCCAACGCAGTGGAAATCGGTTGAAGGTTTCGACAACCTCACCGACATCACCTATCACCGCCACGTCGGCGAGGGTCGCCCACACGGCATCGTGCGGATCGCATTCGATCGCCCCGAGGTACGCAACGCCTTTCGCCCCCACTCTGTCGATGAGCTGTATCGCGTCTTGGATCACGCGCGTCGGAGCCCCGATGTGGGAGTGGTCCTGCTGACCGGCAACGGCCCGAGCGAGAAGGACGGCGGCTGGGCCTTCTGCAGTGGCGGCGACCAGCGCATCCGCGGCCGCTCGGGTTATCAGTACGCGGGCGGCGACACCTCCGACACCGTCGATTCGGCCCGGGTCAAGGCCGAGGGCGGCCGGCTGCACATCCTCGAGGTGCAGCGCCTGATCCGGACCATGCCCAAAGTGGTGATCGCAGTTGTCAACGGATGGGCAGCCGGAGGTGGCCACTCACTGCACGTTGTCTGCGACCTCACCCTGGCCTCGCGCCAACACGCCCGTTTCAAGCAGACCGACGCCGATGTGGGCTCGTTCGACGCCGGATACGGCAGCGCCTACCTCGCGAAGCAGGTCGGTCAGAAGAACGCCCGCGAGATCTTCTTCCTCGGCCGCGCCTACGACGCCGAGTCGATGCAGCGGATGGGTGCCGTCAACGAAGTAGTCGATCACGCCGACCTCGAGGCGACCGCGATCGAATGGGGCAAGACCATCAACGGCAAATCCCCCACCGCTCAGCGCATGCTGAAGTTCGCATTCAACCTCACCGACGACGGTTTGATGGGCCAACAGGTCTTCGCAGGCGAGGCCACCCGGCTGGCCTACATGACCGACGAGGCCGTCGAAGGCCGAGATGCCTTCCTGGAGAAGCGCGATCCGAACTGGGACGACTACCCGTTCTACTACTAGGACCCAACAAAAAGGCCCCGCCAGATGGCGGGGCCTTTTTGTGTTGTCGAGTGGGTCAGGCGCCGATCGGGCCTGCCAGCGTCGGCCATGAGAGGTGCAGCTGATCTTCCCAGTAGCCCCACGAGTGGGTTCCGGTCAGCGGGAAGTCGTATGTGGCCGGGATCTTCAGCTCGTTCAGGCGATCAACCAGGGCAGCGGTGCACAGACCGGTGGCGGCCTCGATGCCACCACCAACAATGATCTGGTCGATCAGAGTCTGGACGTCACCGTCGGCCCGATCGAGGGTCTCGTGCTTTCCGGGCAGGCCGGTGCCATTCGAGATGTAGAGCTTCACACCGCGCAGCTTCTCAGCGTTGAGGATCGGGTCATTCGCCGCCCAGCCCGGTCCGTCAAGCGGCCCCCACATGTTGGTCGGGTCGCCACCGCCGCGTGCGTCGACCGTGATCTGAATGTACATCTGGCCGAGATCACTGGATGTCGACGCGCAGCCGCTGTACGAGCCGACCGACTTGTAGAGTCCCGGATGCTCGATCGCCAGGTTCAGCACCGAGGTCGCGGACGACGAGATACCGGCAATGGAGTTGAGCCCTGAGGTACCGAGAGCTTCGTCGATGATGGGCGGCAATTCGTTGCCCAAGAACGTCGACCACTTGTTGCGGCCGAGCACCGGGTCGTCCTGCTGCCAGTCGGTGTAGTAGCTGAAAGCACCCGCGTTCGGGGTCACCACGTTGATGTTCTTGTCGGCAAAGAACCCGTTGATGTCGGTCCTGGCCTGCCAGTTCGCAGAATCCTCACCGCCACCGGCCCCGTTCATCAGATACAGCGTGGGCCGCGGCACCGACCGATCCTTCGGCAAGATCACCGAGATCGGAATGTTCCTGTCCATCGACGCCGAGTAGACGAGTAGATCGAGATTCTTGGGGCCGGTCGGGGTCATACCCACCAGCTTCGATCCACCGGGCGATTCGATGCCGATCTGCGGCAGGCCTTCAGCGGTGGCCGGCGACGTCACCAGTAGCGTGGTGGCAGCCATCACCGAGGTCACTGCTGCGGTCAGCGCGACGCGCGCATACCGGCGGGTCTTTCCTGTACTCATTCGGGTCACGAGGCGACATTAGCCGGAAAACGGCCGCGCGGGAAAGTAATACAGGAACACCAGGCCCGCAACCGGCCGAACCAGCTGTTCGGCGTACCGGTCCGAGCGAGCGCAACCAGCGCATTTGCTATCGCTATCTCTCCATACACTCGTCATCCGAACGGTGTCGCCCAGCCATACCACCCGGCGCCGTCATGACATTTGGGGACACAAATCAATTACCAATTTTCCAAATTGATTCCAGCTCAAAGCGATATGTCAAAACAATTCGAAAATCAGCCGCCGAAAACACATGACATATTCGAAATTCGATGACAGGGTGAAGTTGGCTCAAGTTGGTCGGGGAGTTCAAAACTCGAGCCCCCTTCGACGAGTCGTGTTCATCCAAATGAAGTCTACGAAAGGTAGAAAGCATATGGCATCGACAGACCTGTCATCCGAAATCGGACTCGGCACAATCATCGCGATCATCGGGGGTCTCCTCGGTGGCGGTGGCGAGACACCTCCAGCCGAATAGACAAGTAACACAGGCTGATTCCCCCGGGGCGCCCATTGGGGACCCCGGGGGTTCGCTTTCCGACACGTCGGCAGCCAACCCCTGGGAGCACCACTCAATCGTGTGGTCGGCGAATCTCCGTGAGACCCTCAGCGGCTAGACGTCGCATGGATAATTGAGGTCCGTCGATATCGACAAGACCGTCGCGTCGATTACCTCCAGCCAATTCGCAGCGATATTCCGTTTGCCAGCATGGGATTATCGCCGCGAGACAGCGTATCCCCGCTCCTCAGCACGCCGATTCTCCATCAGTAAATTGATTGAATCAGTGACACCGCTGTTCAACCGCAAGACCAGGCCGCAACGATTCGTCAAGGAAAGTCTGCACACACCCGGCGAACAACGTGGTCAGGAGCGGATCCGGACGGTCGCCACCCGAAACCGCTCATTTCGGACACACGATCTCGAGTCGGTAACGGTGACGGGGCAGCCCCCGGGTTCAGCAGGACGGCAAGCAGGCCGACCCTCTGGCAGCACACCAGCGCGGCAACTTCTCCGAACCGCGATCAACGCCCGCCGCCACCATCAATGCCCGTCGTTCGCGATTACGAATTCTATTTGGACGATAGACATTTGGAGAGATGTCATCCGAACGAATCAAATGTGGACGCCTTCAGCGGTCACTGATGCTGCGACCCAGAGGTCTTCGCCAGCAAAAATCGGACTTTTGAGCGCAGAGCTCCAGATATTCTCCGTCGCACAGCTTTTCAATGAACTTGACGATCATCCAATTGGGATGAGGTTTTGTTCCGCTAAAGAAGGAGATTCGAATTCATTGGGCGCAGTTGGGAATTCATTCAGCGGCTTTTTCAAAAAGTCCTTGCGATCAATCTGAATGTGTCAATCTGATCACGACTCGCCTGGTCGGGGATCAAGAAGCGTTACCTAAGCCAACGGGTCGCAGTAAGTAATCACAACATAGGGAGAAACCATGCTCGGTTCAACGCAGGACATCACAGAACTGTTCCCCATGCTGCTCGAATTCCTCGGCGGCATCATCACCGGACTCCTCAGCGGTAGCGCGGCCTAGAGCCGCAGCGGGAAAGGTTCGATTGCACGTCCCTGAGGTGCTCTGATGGCACCTCAGGGACGTGCGATGGGCAATATCAGAAATTCTGAGTTCCTCTCGGCCGGCCGGCGCCAATGCACCTTTCTGACGAAAGGCGATAAACTGCTGCGCGAATGGCATTGTCACCAAAGTTCATTGTCCAGGTGAATTTGATCCGCCGTAAGAATAGACGTCGAACAGGAATTCAATGACCTCATCGAGTATGAGCTCGCTTGCATAGTTCCCTGCTCCGCTCGGCCGGGTCCCAGGGACGTGTGGTGCCTATGACGAAAAAATCGGACAGAGCCCTGACGACGGTATTGAAGCCGCATGTGCGCGCATTCCGTGGTCCCCTTCTTCTACTACTACTTCTGCAGGTGACTGCTGCAGGAACAACACTGTTGCTGCCCAATCTCAACGGCCGCCTCATCGATGAAGGCATCGCCCAAGCCGACATGGACGCGATCCGCGCCATCGGTGGCGCCATGCTCGCACTCGCATTCATGAACCTCTGCGTGTCCGTACTGGCTACGATCCTGGGTTCATATATTTCGACCGGCATCGGTCGCGACATCCGCAACCAGACCTACGCGCGGGTCCAGAGTTTCGCCGACACCGACCTCCACCGGTTCGGAATCCCGTCCCTCATCACCCGCAGCACCAACGACATCAACCAGCTACAGATGATGGTCTTCATCGTGATGACCATCCTCGCCACCGCCCCGATCCTGGTGATCGGTGGCACCGTGATGGCCTTGAGTGAGAACTACCGGCTGGCGCCTCTGATCGTGCTCGTCGCCGCGGCGCTCACAGCGATGGTGGTCGTCATCGTGCGCAAACTGATCCCGCACTACGAGAAATTGCAGATGTCTGTGGACCGGGTCGGACGAGTGCTCCGCGAGCAGCTCACCGGCATCCGCGTCATCCGGTCGTTCGGCCGCGAAGACCTCGAGACCTCACGCTTCGCGACGGCCAACACCGATCTGACGAAGACCGCGTGGAGTATCGGCTCGCTGCAGGCCTTGCTGTTGCCCAGCATCATCCTGATCGCCAACATCGGCGCCGCCGCGGTGATCGGTGTCGGAGCCATCCTGGTCGACAACAATTCGATGCAGGTCGGCGGGATCATCGCATTCGTCGGATATCTCACGCAGATCGTCATCGGTCTCTCCATCGGCGCCGCCATGGTTGCACTGCTCCCCAGGGCGAAGGTGAGCGCTCGCCGAATCCATGACGTGCTCGGCACAGAGCCGTCGGTGAAAGATCCGATCGCCGGCCGTCTCCCGGTCTCCCGGACGGGACACGTCAAACTCGAGGATGTCGGTTTCCGCTACCCCGGTGCGCAGCATGCAGTCCTGAGCGACATCAGCCTCGAATGCCAACCTGGCACCCTCACCGCAGTGCTGGGGGGAACCGGGGACGGTAAGAGCACACTGCTCGGGCTCATCTCTCGGTTCAGCGACGTCACCTCCGGGCAGATCTTGATCGATGACATCGACGTACGCGAGCGTCATCGATCTGAGCTCTATGAAGACATTTCCTACGTGTCCCAGGTGCCTTCCCTGCTGTCGGGCACTCTCGAATCGAATCTGCGTCTGGGCAATCCGGAAGCGAGCGACGACGATCTACGGTCGGCTCTGGAGGTCGCCTGCGCGATCGACTTCGTGTTCTCACACGAAGACGGCCTCGACCAGCGGGTGCAGCACGCCGGCAAGAACTTCTCCGGCGGCCAGCGCCAACGTCTGGCGCTCGCACAAGCCATCGTCGCCAAACCGCGCTTGCTGTTGCTCGATGACCCCTTCTCTGCACTGGACCCCGAGATCGAGAGCATCGTGAAACATCGCCTCCGACAGGAGCTTGCGGATGCAGTCATCATCTTGACCGCGCAACGCGTGTCGTCGGCGCGCGGCGCGGACACGATCGTCGTCTTGACGGACGGTCGTATCGAGGCTCAAGGGACCCACGACGAACTGACCGCCGAGAGCTCGGTGTACCGCGAGATCCTCGACTCACAGGCGGCACTGCGATGAACCTGAAGTGGCTGTTGGCCAGGCTCGCCCACGAGCGAGGGAAGTTGATCATCGTGGGTCTGGTCGCGTTCACCAATGTCGTGACACTCATCGCGGCCCCGCTGATCCTGGCCGGCATCATCAATCAGATCTTCTCCGGCGCAATCGGTATGACGCTTCCGGACGGTCTGACCACCGACGAAGCCGTCGCCCAACTACGTTCCGATGGTCAAGGCGACTACGCCGACGTCGTCCAGGGGGCCGATGCGGTGCCGGGCGTGGGTATCGCCTTCGATACCGTGTGGAAACTGCTCGCTGTACTCGTCGTCGTGTATGCGATCGGCTCCCTGGGCAATTGGGTCCAGGCATCGACGGTCAACGGCATCACACAGCGCGCGATGAATCGGATGCGGGCCGACATCGAGGCGCACATCCATCGGCTGCCGGTCGCCTACTTCGACACCGCCACACGCGGACAGATGCTGACCAAGGTCACCTCCGACATCGACAACGTCTCATCAGTGTTCAGCCCGCTGTTCGTGAAGTTGCCGGGGGCCGTACTGACAATGGTCGCGTTGCTGGTGGTGATGCCGATCATCTCGTGGCAACTGAGTTTAGTTGTGCTGGCGTCCATTCCACTCATCGTCACGTTCGGCGTACTGATCGCGAAACGGGCCAGGCCCCACTTCCAGGACCAGTGGGAGGCCACCACCAACCTGACCACGCACATCGACGAGAGCTATGCGCAGCTTCACACTCTGCGGGTCTACGGGGCGCAGGAACGGGCACGTGAAGACTTCGAAGGGATCACCGACGGACTGGCGCGATCGTCACGCAGCGCACAATCCTATTCCGGCTCGATTCTCCCGGTGCTGCAGGCGATCACAACACTGAGCTATCTCACCGTAGCGGTGGTCGGAGCGTTCCAGGTCCTTGCGGGTTCGCTCAATGTCGGACAGGTTCAGGCCTTCGTCTCGTTTTCACGCATGTTCAGTCAACCCATCAACGACCTGACCGCCATGATGAGTCAACTCCAGTCGGGGTTGGTGTCGCTGGGTCGAGTGCGGTCGCTGCTCGAAGAACCCACCGAGGATGTACCCGCAGTCGACGAAGTGATGCCAGAACACGTCGGCCGCCATACCGAACCTCCGGCAATCGATTTCGACACGGTGCGGTTCGGGTATCGCAAGTCATCGGACGATGAGAACCGGACGGTCGACGTCATCGAAGACCTCTCACTCCACATCGACGCCGGATCCACGGTTGCGATCGTGGGACCGACCGGAGCGGGAAAGACGACCCTCACCAATCTTGTTCTACGCCTCTATGATCCGTCGTCAGGGTCGGTGAAGCTCAATGACCGCCCGCTCGAGGAGACGCCACGGTCATTCGTTCGCAACCAATCCGCCATTGTCACCCAGGACCGCTGGGTTTTCACCGGAACCATCGCCGACAACATCGCATTCGGCCGCCCCTCCGCCACCCGCGCTGCCATCGAACAAGCAGCCCGCGACAGCCACGTCGCGCAGTTCGTCGACGCCCTTCCAGGCGGATACGACACCGTCATCGGCGATGGCGGCACCACGCTGAGTGAGGGTCAACTCCAGCTCATCACCATCGCCCGCGCGATGATCGCCGAGCCGCGGATCCTGGTCCTCGACGAGGCCACCAGCGCCGTCGACTCCCGCACCGAACTCCTCATCGCCCGCGCATTGGAGACCCTCCAGGATCGGACCACCACAATCGTTGTCGCACATCGGCTCTCGACCATCCGCGAAGCGGACAGCATTGCCGTCGTCGAGCACGGCGTGGTGACCGAACAGGGCACCCACGCCGAACTCCTCAACCAAGAAGGTCGCTACGCCATCATGTACAAATCCCAGTTCGAGTAGCCGCTCGCTGTTCTCACGCTCGCTCGGCCTGCAGAGCGAGCGTGAGTGAGAACAGTGAGCAAGGGCAGTTGTCCCCATTTTCCAGGCTCATCCACAGGTCGAGCGGAACTGGGCTCACCCACCCAGCGTCCGTCGAAGCAGATCCCCATGATCATCGCATGGGGGATTTCACCGAGGACAACGATGGCCTGATCTGGCGCTCGACGGCAACAGCGCAGGGGCATAGCGACCAGGAGATCAAGCGCGCAGTACACAGCGGACAACTGCGCCGCATCTGGCCGGGTGTGTACGTATCGACCGTTCACCGATTCACGCCGGACGGGCTGGCGCGCCTGCGTGTCGTCGCCGCGGTACGCAGTTGCGGCGAGGCCATGCCTGTTTCGCACCAATCCGCCGCCCTGCTACATCGCCTGCCGTTGCTGCAATCTTCGTACGACAGAGTGCATCTGACCAACGGGCGCGACGGTGGAGGACGTATCGAACCCCGACGGCACGTGCACTCGGGACTATTACTGCCCGGCGACCTCACCGAAGCCGATGGCCTGGCGGTTACCACAATCGAACGTACTGCTGTCGATACCGCTCAGGCGGGAACGTTCGCGCAGGGTTTGGCCGCATTCGACGGCGCACTGCGGCTCGACGCCGACCGCGAGCAGCTCACCACTTTGATCGACGGCCGACGCGGTAAACGCGGTGTCGGAGGCGCCCGGCGCGCTCTCGCCTGTGCGGATCCCTTGTCGGAGAGCGTCGGCGAGTCGTGGAGTCGCGCCCAGATGCTTGCGTGCCCCGACATTCCCGCGCCCCGCCTGCAGCACCGTTTCTACTCTGCGGACGGAAGATTCGTCGCCCGCACCGACTTCGACTGGGACGGACGGCTCGTCGGCGAGTTCGACGGCCTGATGAAATACGGTGGTGGATCGATGAAGCCCGGTCAGACTGCCACCGACGTGGTCATCGCCGAGAAGATCCGAGAAGATCGCCTGCGCCGGATGGGAATAGAGGTGGTCCGATGGGTATGGGCCGACCTCGTCAACGGCACCCTGCCGGCGATTCTGCGCCACGCGTTGGTCCGCGCAGGACTACGTTGACCTTCTCGCTCACCGTTCTCACGCTCGCGCGGCCTGCAGACCTCGCGAGCGTGAGGAAACTGAGCGGCAATCAGATCAGCTGGTGAGTTCTTTGAGTTGACGGATCTGGTCGACGCGAGCCTCGTGAGTCGGGGCCGGTGAGCCGACGAGCAGCATGCTCAGGCCTGCCTCGTCGAATGCGGCGAGACGCTCTTTGACGTAGCTCACCGGACCGATCAGCGACATACCGGAAGCGAGCTCGTCCGGGATCGCTGCGGCCGCTTCGGCCTTCTTTCCATCGAGGTAGAGGTCCTGGACCTTCTTGGCGGCATCGGCGTATCCGTAGCGGACGGCGAGGTCGTTGTAGAAGTTCTTGCCACGGGCACCCATGCCGCCGATGTACAGCGCGGAGTGGTGTTTGACCAGTTCGAGAGCGTTCTTCTGCTCTTCTTTGTCGTCGGTGATCAACGCGGTGACGGTGGCCGAGACCCCCAGCTTGCCGAGTGCGGGGTCGCGCTTGGCATTGCCCTTGGCCAGCGACTCACCGAAAACCGAGGTCAGGTGCTCGGGATGCAGGAAGATGGGCTGCCATTCCTCGAACAACTCGGCCGCGAGCTCCACGTTCTTGGGGCCGATGGCCGCGAGCAGCATCGGGATTCGTTCGCGCACGGGATGGTTGATGATCTTGAGCGGCTTGCCCAGTCCGGTGCCGCCGTCTTCCTTGGAGAAGGGCAGTTTGTAGTACTTGCCGTTGTACACGGTCCGTTCACGACGCCAGACCATCCGGCAGATCTCGGCGGTCTCGCGCGCGCGGCCGACCGGGGCGTCGTACTTCACGCCGTGGAAACCCTCGATGACCTGCGGTCCGGATGCGCCGATGCCCATCACGAAGCGGCCGTTCGAGATGTAGTCGAGGCCGGCGGCGGTCATTGCGAGGTTGGTCGGCGTCCGCGTGTACATCGGCAAGATGCCGGTGGCGAGTTCCAGAGTCGTGGTCTTGGCTGCGATGAAACCGAGCTGACTGACCGCGTCGAAGCTATACGCTTCCGGGACCGTGATCCGATCAAGCCCAACCTTTTCGAAGTCGACCAGATTGTTGATCGTCTCGGCAAAATCTCCCGAGTAGTTGATGCCCATACCGATCTTCATATATGTCCTCCCAAGGGCCGCGCAGATCTACGAGACAGGTTTCGAAAAGTGTGTCACATCACCCTGAACGAGCATCTGTCACGCCCCCGCGAGTAGTCCGAAGATGAACAATGAATGAACATATTTGTGGAGCGAACCTAACTGCTGGTCAAGTCGGGTTTCTAACAGATGACCGTTTAGGAAATTCGGCCCGCTCGACCGCAGAATATTCAGCATGAGCGCAGAAATGTTGATCCTCGTGCTGCTCGTCATCACCGCACTTGGATTCGACTTCACCAACGGCTTTCATGACACAGGAAACGCGATGGCAACGTCCATCGCAACTGGTGCTCTCAAACCCAAGACCGCGGTGACAATCGCCGCCATCCTGAACCTGGTCGGCGCGTTCCTCTCGGTCGAGGTCGCTGCCACGATCACCAAGGATGTGCTGAAGATCCAGCAGACCAGCGGTGACGATACCGGTGATCTGATCGGTGGCCTCGACGCCCAGAAGGCCATGCTCATCATCTTCGCCGGCCTCGTCGGCGGCATCCTGTGGAACGTCTTCACATGGCTGTTCGGACTTCCCTCCAGCTCTTCCCACGCACTGTTCGGCGGTTTGATCGGCGCAGGCATCGCCGCGCTCGGCTCGTCCGGGGTCAATTGGGAGGGTCTGACCAAGAAGATCCTCATCCCGGGCCTGCTGGCTCCGGTCATCGCGTGCATCGTGGCCGCCAGCGGTACCTACCTCATCTACAAGCTCACCAAGACGGTCGCCGACAGCAAAAAGGCGCAGGGATTCCGGGTCGGCCAGGTTGCGACCGCATCGCTGGTCGCGCTCGCCCATGGCACCGGTGACGCCCAGAAGACCATGGGTGTGATCGCCATGGCGATGATCGCAGGCGGACACCTCGACGCCTCGAGCGTGGAGCATGGTCTGCCGTTCTGGATCGTGTTCAGCTGTGCCACCGCCATCGCGCTGGGCACCTACCTCGGCGGCTGGCGCATCATCCGCACCCTGGGCAAGGGTCTCGTCGAGATCGAATCGCCGCAGGGCATGGCGGCCGAGGCATCATCGGCAGCCATCATCCTGACGTCGAGTGCCGCCGGTATGGCGCTGTCGACCACGCAGGTGGCCACCGGATCGATCCTCGGCTCCGGCATCGGCAAGAAGGGCGCCTCGGTGCGCTGGTCGGTTGCCGGACGGATGGCCACGGCCTGGATCTTCACGCTTCCGGCGGCCGGGCTGATGGGCGCGGTGTCGTTCGCGATCGCCAACATGACCGGTGGCGCGGCAGGTGCGATCGTCATCTTCGCGATCCTCGTCGTCGCGTGCGGCTACATGTACTGGCGCGCACAACAGCAGAAGGTCGACAGCCACAACGTCAACGCCGATTGGGACGAGACCACCGACAGTGTGATCCCGGCCGAGCTCGCGGTCGCGGAATCCGGCGACGCGGCCGTCACCGCCCAGAAGCAGGCGAACATCCCGGTGGCGATCATCGACGACGCACATGCAGCCGCTTCCCCCGGACCGTTCAGCCAGAAGGAAGGGGTCTGAGGCGATGGGAACCTTCGAATCGATCCTCAGGGTTCTTGTTGTCGGCCTCGTCCTCGGCGCCGGGTTGCCCGCCGTCTACGCGATCGGTATCCGTCTCTACGCCGCCGGATCGAGCGAGGTGCAGACCGACGGGACGCTGACACCATCGAATCCGCTGCTGAAGGGGATCGCATACTTTCTGTTCGCGATCATCGCAGCGGTCATTCTGGTCGGCATCCTGTGGATCACACGCGGGACAATCGACTACTACTTCGGCATCAACCTGTTTCCGTTTGTAGAGAGCTGATCAGATCGGGTGTTGGTGATCGAGATCAGTAAAATCGGGTGAGCCCGGGCAGTCTGGAAGAGGCTGCCGGGGACCGCCTCGAGTTGCGAAGGAGGCGAAAATGGATCGGCCGCAATTTCTCACCAGAGTTGTCAGTTGGCTTCGCGAGGGTTATCCCAATGGTGTCCCGTCCAGCGACTACGTACCCCTGTTCGCACTGCTTCGCAGGCAACTGTCCGAAGAAGAGGTCACGTCGGTCTCCCGCGAGCTGATCGGTAGCGGCCAGATCGCCGACAAACGGCCTGGGCCGATCACCTCCATCGACGCCGGGGTCCTCATCACCAAGATCACCGACGAGCTGCCCCTCGAAGCCGATGTGGAACGTATCCGCAAGCACCTCGAGTCCAAGGGCTGGCCGTTCGATCCCAACCCCCTGACCGACCCGGCCGGCAATTCCGAAACCGGTGAGTGAACCGCGGGTTCTGCAACCCCTGCCGCTATCGGCCACACCCGATATCGGAGCGCTGACCGATCTGTTGGCGGGGTCGGCAAGCTACCTGCCGGTCCCGGCCGCCGACCCCACCGAAACCGCCCGGCTGTGCACTGCGCTGGGTGCCGGAGAGCCCATCGACCCCGATGTCGCTCTGGTGGTCGCGACGTCCGGCACCACCGGAACACCTAAGGGTGCAATGCATTCCGCGGGGTCACTGATCGCATCCATTGACGCCACTCACGAACATCTCGGCGGCGAAGGCGGGTGGCTGCTTGCCCTGCCCCCGCATCACATCGCGGGACTGCAGGTGCTCCTCCGATCCATCCGGTCCGGATTCGCCCCGGTCACCATGGACGTGTCGACCGGCTTCGACGCTGACGCACTGGTGGACGCGATCGCCTCGATGACGTCGACGAGGCGCTACACCTCGCTGGTGCCAACCCAATTGGTGAAAGTCCTGGAACACCGGGCCGCGACCGCCGCCCTTGGCGAGGTCGACGCGGTACTCGTCGGCGGTGCGGCAACCCCGGCGCCTTTGCGCCGCAGGGCAATCGAAGCAGGCATACCCATCGTCCAGACCTACGGCATGAGCGAGACCTGTGGCGGTTGCGTCTACGACGGCACGCCCCTACGCGGGGTCGAGACCCGCATCGACGGCACACCTGAAGGCCGGGTCATCCTGCGCGGCCCGATGATTGCGGCGGGCTACCGCGGGCTACCCGACCACCCGGCGTTCGCCGAGCCCGGATGGTTCCGGACCGACGATCTGGGCCGGGTCGACGAGCATGGCTTGCTCACCATCATCGGCCGGGCAGATGAGGCGATCACCACGGGCGGTCTGACCATCGTTCCGCAGGTGGTAGAGGCCGTACTGCTGGCCGATCCGGCAATCAGCGAGTGCGCTGTACTCGGATTGCCCGACGACCGTCTCGGCGAGAAGGTGGTCGCCGCGGTTGTCGCCGCACGGGGCGCTCAGATCAATCCAGAATCTGTGAAAGCCTTTGCCGCCCAACAGCTTGATCGAACCGCGGTACCGCGCGAAGTACATGTCGTCGACGAACTTCCCAAGCGGGGCCCTGGCAAGATCGATCGCGCGGCGTTGCGCGCACTCCTGCGCCGATAGCCTCGGTCGCCCGGTCCGGGTATAGGAATGCGAAATATCGGGTAGTCGACTACCCGAGACCTGCACACCCCACACAAAGCAGGCTGTCATCAAGCACTCGTCAGAACCGAAAGGCCGTTGACATGACTTCCATCAGCCTCACCCGAAGAGCGGTCGTTCGGTCGACGGCGTACTGCAAGGTCGATGACAGCAGCGGTCCGATCACGCCTGGCGATCTACTCATCCCGTCCACCGCCACGTTCGGCCACGCCATGAGAGCCGCTCACGCAAACAATGATTCGGCGGTCATCGGTGAGGCCCTCGCCCCATTCGACGGCGGGTGCGGTTTGATTCGCATTGCCGTCACCGCCGAACAAGCTGCTGTGATGCGGGAGCAGGTCATCAGGACAAAACGACGAAGGAATCTGTTCTACCGACTCCTCAACCACCACCGAGTACATGGCCGATGTTTCATTCGGGGTTGCGATGGGTAAAGTTACTCCGTCACCCAGAATTTCGGCCGAGTAGCAGCCGGGAGCTGTGCAGAAAGTCTTGTGCCGAAGCTGGGAATGAACGAAGGGTCCTCTACACAAAACAGTTGTGTACGGGATCGGGGAAGGTCCGGGGGATAGGTGAGCATCAGCGATTCAGGGCGCGACTACAGGATAGGTGTCGTCGAAGATTTCGAGTCGCAACTCAAAGGTCTGCAAACAATCATCGAAGAAGCGGACGGAATGACGTTTGTCGCGGGGGCGGCCACCGTCAAGGATTTGCTGGCCGCATCCACAGATCTCGATGTCGTTGTGCTCGATCTGCGTCTCGAAGACGGTTCCAGTCCCCAGGTCAATGCCGAGCAACTGCACGCCCACAACATCAACGTCCTGGTCTTCACCACCGCGGATTATCCCGATCTGGTCCGGTCGGCCATCTCTGCCGGGGTTGCCGGTGTGATGCGCAAGTCTGCCCGCAACAAAGAGCTGGTGGAGGCCATCCGGCTCGCTGCCCAGGGACAAACGGTGGCGACCATGGATTGGGCGGCTGCCATCGACGCCGACCCCGACCTGGCCACGGTCGACCTCAGCCCCCGTCAGCGTGAAGTACTCGAGTTGTACGCCTCCGGCGAGCCCGCGGCGCGGGTCGCGTCGATCACGGGACTGTCGATCGAGACCGTCAACGCCTATCTCTCCAGGATCCGGCGCAAATACGCCGACGCAGGCAGGCCCGCACCGACCAAAACCGACCTCTACAAGCGCGCACTGGAAGACGGCTGGCTGCCGATCCCCAGATTGTTCCGCCGTTGAAGAAGCCCGTCACCTCGCTGACGACATCTGATTTCGGAAGCTCCGCCGACAACATCTTTCGCCAGTTCTGTCGCTATCTCGGTGTCGCCTACCTGCTGAGCTTTGCCTTCTTGTTCGGCGCCATCGTTCGTTCCACGGATGTGGTCCCGGTCTGGTGGACCATCGCTGCGGTGCTGGCGATCTACGGCGTCGCCCTCGCGATGTTCCTGGTGTCATTCCATAGGGCCGATGTGACCTGGGTGCGATGGTCAGGCAGGGCCCTGGTCGTTGGCTATGGGCTTGCGATCGCGACGTGGCCGCTGGTGTGGAACGGCGAGCTCATCGACGCCAACTACGGAATGTGGTTCACCCAGTTCAACGGGTTTGCCGCGGTCACCGCCGCCGTGGTCTGGCGAGTGCGGTGGTCGCTGCCCTATCTGGTCTATGTGGTGGTCTCGGTCCAATTCGTCAACAGTGCCGTCCACACGCCCAGGTACCACACCGCGGTGCCCACCGACATCGCCTGGAGCATCTGTCTGACCGCGATCCCCTACGCGATTGCAGTCGCCGCACTTCGGTCCGGGCGCGTCCTCGATACAACCCGGGTGCAGTCCGCCCAGGCGGCGGCAGATGCCGCAGCGATAGTTGCGCGAGCCGACGAGCGTGCCCGTTTCGACGCCTTGACCCACGACCGGGTGATGTCGACACTGCTGAGCGCCGCTCGGCATCCGATGTCCGCCGAGCTCGTGTCGCAGGCGACGAGCACGCTGTCGAAACTCGAGGCCCTCAAGGCCATCGGCGAGACCGACGTACGTCCACTCGACGTCGACGACGCGGTTCGCAAGTTCATTCTCACCGTCACCGAGGTCGACGGAACCGCCTCTGTGCGCACGGACATCTCTACGCGGGCTCGCGATGAGCCAATTCCCGGGC
This sequence comes from Williamsia sp. Y853, assembly GCF_056786495.1. Classification (NCBI taxonomy): domain Bacteria; kingdom Bacillati; phylum Actinomycetota; class Actinomycetes; order Mycobacteriales; family Nocardiaceae; genus Williamsia; species Williamsia sp. Y853. The sequence continues at coordinate 1,604,248 of NZ_JBXCJC010000001.1, read as the reverse complement.
CGGTGGTCGGCACGATCGTCGAAGCCGCGGCGGAGGCGGCGCGCAACAGCGTCCAGCATGCAGGGCCCCGGGCGACGCGATCGATGGACATCACCGTGACCGAAAGCGAGCTGTACATGGAGGTGGCCGACGACGGCGCAGGTTTCGATCTGAACAACGTCCGTCCCGACCGACTCGGCGTGTCCGGAAGCATCCATGGACGCATGGAGAACCTGACCGGAGGTAGCGCCGAAGTGATTTCCGCACCCGGCCGGGGTACCAAGGTCAGGCTGCGATGGATCAGGTCATGACCCACCCGGTACCACGCGTCGACCCCGAGGATGTCCGCGACATCTTGGGCCTACGAACCCCGGTGACCTGCGCGATGGTCGGCCTGGTGGTGGTCGCGGTGTGCTTCGGGGCATCCCAGAGTCTCGACGGCGTGTCCCTGCGCTGGCCGGTGCTGCTGGTGGTCGGGATCATCGCCGCGGCCACGATCGCACTGATCACCGTGCCGCACGATCCATTGCCGTTGGGCGCCGCCATCGCGATCGCCTCTGCCCCACCGCTGGCCGGCGCAATCCTGCTGTCCGTCGTTCCGGTACCGCTGGCCATCGGAAATCAGGTGTGGGTGTCGGGGTACGCGACGCTCATCTACATCTTCATGTGCATCCGCGGACGGTATGTCCTGTCCTGGATCAGCGTCGCGGCCTCGGTCGTAGTTCATGCCGTCTGGTCCGCCACAACCGACCAGGGCATCTGGGAGGGCGCACACATACCGCTGTACAACGCGGGAGGACTTCTGGCGGTGACACTGATCGCCCGCGCGCTCCGGTCGACGACCGAGTCCGTCCTCTCGCTTCGCACTGCCGGGGCGCAGCGCGCAGCGCGAGCCTCGGCCATCGCCGCTGCCCTCCAGGAGCGGCACACCCGGCTCGCCGAACTCGGCGAACTCGCGCAACCGGCGCTTGCGCGAATAGCCACCGGGGTGCCGTTGACCGACGCCGAACGCCAAGCGTGTGAGTTGCTCGAGGCCCACCTGCGCGACCAGCTCCGCGCACCCGCACTCGCCAGCCCCGAAACGACCGCGGCGGCCCGCGCTGCCCGCGCCCGGGGCGTCGAGGTGATGCTGATCGATGACGGCGGACTGGCCGGCGCGTCCGAACTGCTCAAGACAACCGTGCGACGCGAGGTCACAGCGGCCTTGCAGAGCGCCAACGAAGGCGAAGTACGGGCCCGGATCATGCCGCCGGGACGCACCAACGTGGCGACCATCTATCAACACGGCGAGGCCGGAACCACCCGGATCGAGATCGACGCCGTCGGCCGCATCGCGAAAGACAGTCGCGCACATCATCTCCCGGAGCAGTCACAAACGACTTAGTTAGCTCAGGCAATGATGGCCCCAGCGCTGGTGGCACATCCTTTGGCGACTACCGGCTCCACCACTGCCCTGGTTAGGGTTATCCGCCGGGTAGCCCCGTCCGGTATCCGAGGAGTACCCCGAACCGAACATGTCGCTGCCATTGAACACTTCTGAGCCCCTACCCGCGCCCATACTCACAGCTCGCGAGATCCAAATTCTTCGTGAATGGGCCATGCGGGACACCAAATCCGAAGTCGCCACGACCCTGTTCATCACATCAGCGACTGTGAGCACCCACATCAACCGGATCCGGCTGAAGTATGCGGCCATCGGACGTCCGGCCACCACCAAGGCAGCTCTCATCGCGCGCGCCCTACAGGACGGACACGTCCAACTCCACGAGCTATGAGAAACGCGCACTCGCCCAACTGAGTTGAGAGCCGGCCGACTCTCCGCCCACTTCGGGTGGACGAGGTGACAGCTGACGACAGCCGCTGTCAGTGCGACGACAGGACGCCGGCGCACTGTGTGTTCCATGAACACACCACTGCACTCCGGTGCGCCGGCCATCGAGGCCCGCGGACTGGTCAAACACTTCGGTTCCACCAAAGCCGTCGATGGCGTCGACCTGGTGGTTCCCACCGGAACGGTCTACGGCGTCCTCGGCCCCAATGGGGCGGGCAAGACCACCGCCGTCCGCATGCTCGCCACACTCCTGCGACCTGACGCCGGCCAGGCCAAGATCTTCGGATACGACGTCGTCGATGATTCGGTTGCGGTGCGGTCGCTGGTCGGTGTCACCGGCCAGTACGCATCGGTCGACGAAGACCTGTCGGCTACCGAGAACCTCATCGTCTTCAGTCGCCTGTTGGGAAAGTCCCGCCGTGACTCGCGGATCAGATCAACCGAACTTCTCGAGGAGTTCGGACTCACCGACGCCGCGAAGCGCCCGCTCAAGGAGTTCTCCGGTGGTATGCGACGGCGGCTCGATCTCGCCGCCAGCCTGATCGCAACTCCGCCACTGCTGTTCCTCGACGAGCCGACAACGGGTCTCGATCCGCGGACCCGAGCCCAGATGTGGGACACCATCCGGCGACTGGTGTCCGGCGGCAGCACCGTGCTGCTGACAACCCAATACCTCGACGAGGCAGACCAACTCGCCGATCGCATCGCCGTCATCGATCACGGACGGGTCATCGCCGACGGAACCGCCGATGACCTGAAGAACTCCATCGGCTCGACCACCTTGCAGCTCACGCCCGCCGACAAATCCATGGCGCCCGCCGCGATGGCGATCATCGAGCGGATCCTTTCCGAACAGGCCACGCTCAGCCCGGAGGCCGGGCGGATCACCGCGCCACTGGTACGCCCGGATCTGTTGCCCGACATCCTCATCGCATTGCGTGAGCAGGGCATCGTCGTCGAGGGCATGAACGTCCAGAAGCCCAGCCTCGACGAGGTCTTCCTCACCATCACCGGCAAACCCGCCGATTCCGATACCACCTCGCAGGAGAACGCAGCATGACAACACTCATCGAAAAACCGGCAACCACAACCGAACACGCACCGCGGCCGGTCACAACCATCGGGCTCCGCGACACCATCGCCCAGTCGTTCACCATGGGCTACCGCGGGCTACTCAAGATCCGCCACAACCCCGAGCAACTGTTCGACGTCGTGCTGCAACCGATCATCTTCACCCTGATGTTCACGTACATCTTCGGCGGAGCGCTGGCCGGGAGCATCGCCGACTACCTGCCGATCATCATCCCCGGCATCCTCGTTCAGACGGTGATCGTCACCAGCATCGTCACCGGTACCCAACTCCGCGAAGACATGGACAAGGGCGTCTTCGATCGCTTCCGTTCCTTACCCATCGCCCGGATCAGTCCGTTGGCGGGTGCGCTGCTCGCCGACGTCGTCCGGTATCTGATCGCTACGGTGATCACCTTCGTGGTCGGCATCGCAATGGGCTGGCGACCCGACGCACTCGGCGTCATCGGGGCGACGCTGCTTGTCATCACCTGCAGCTTCGCGGTGTCGTGGATCTTCGCTTTCATGGGCACCGTCATGAAGAAAGCATCTGCAGTACAGGGTATTTCGATGCTCATTCTCTTCCCGCTGACATTCATGTCCAATGCCTTTGTCCAGCCCGACACCATGCCCGGCTGGATGCAGGCCTTCGTCAAGGTCAACCCGATCTCACATCTGGTCACGGCAGTTCGCGAGTTGACCAACAACGGCCATGTCGGCATCCACGTGCTCTGGTCACTCGTCGGGGCCGCAATCATTATCGCGATCATGGCGCCGCTCACCGTGAAGTCGTACATGCGCAACGCCTGAATCAGATTGTGACCGAATACTTTTCTATATTCGCCAGGATGTCCCGCACCGCTTGCCTGCGGGACATCCTGGCGATCTCCGCGCGCAGTTCCTGCCACCGTTCGTCCGTCACACCGGCCAATGCCTGCCGGCGATCCCGCACAGCCACCAATGTCACATAGTCCAACCGGCAACCGACGCGCTCTGCAAGCAACATCAACCGGGCACCGGTCGTTGATCCCGGATGGCGGCCGCAGATCGACGCCCCGAAAGCCATTGCGATCGAACCCAGTTGCGGCATGTCCCCGAACCCACCCGGCCGGAACATGGCAGCCGCAATCGCCGCCAGGTTGACCAGATACCGTTCGGCGGTCGCGGCCCGTCCGGCCAACGTCATCCCGCAGACACCAGCGCTGATCACCATGCCGACAAAGGGATCTTGCGCCGGCAGCGGATGCTCGGACAGCAGCAGTCGCACCGAACGCTCGAACAGGTCGGCGGCATCGTCTGTGTTCTCGTCATGGCACTCCAGTTCGGCCGCACCCACCAGGATCGCTGCGGCGATCTCGGGATGGGCGTGTGGGTCGGGGTCCGCGGGCAGCCATCCTTCGGCAAAGACCGAGAACTCCTTGCGCGCCTCCTCGATACGACCAAGCCCGATGAGTGCAGCCACGACAAAACCCCGCGCCTGCCGGACATCCTGTTCCGAGCCGAGCACCTCGAGCATCCCGATCGCACCACGATAGCTTTCGACCGCCATCTCGTACTGAGCCGTCTGGCCATGCAGACTCCCGATCGCCATCAACGCTGCCGAAGCAACCCAGAGGTCATTGTGAGACTCCGCAATCGCGAGATTGGCTCTCGCTGCCACCAACGCGCCGCTACGGTCGGCCTGGTTCTCTCGCGCGTTGGCGACAACCAAGGTCGCGATCATCCGCACCCGTGAATCGGCACATCCGGCACCTGAAACGATCCGCCGGAGCGCGCCGACCATGTTATGCGCCAACATGATCGATGAAACAAAATCCAACTGTCGATGGTCTACGAGGTCGGCACGGAAGAGTCTGCGCAACTGCCAGCGGGAGATCGCCACGAGACGATGTTGCCGGGCGATCAGCAGGTGACCTCCCGCAATCAGGTACGTGGCCTGGCGGCGTTCGCGCTCGGACTCCGAAAGCGCGTCGATGGCAGCATCATCGAGGTACGGCAACGTCTCCACCACTCTGGGCCCCCAGGCCATCACCTCGCCGTGCAGTCCACGGATCGCCCAGAACCCTGCGACGAGCGGAAAGCACACGACGATGGTCTGTTCCCAATCCACTGGGCGGGCAGTCAGATCAGGCTCCATGCAGCGGCGCAGTACCCAGACCAGATTGTCCAACTCTGCGGACGTGGCCGACAACACCGCAGGCTGCTCACCGTTCTCGAAGGGCTCTCGCGCTTCGTCGGCAAACGTCCGGGCCCACCGCGCGATCGACGAATTGACCTGCGACCCTTCCCTCGTGGCGAGGAGCTGTTCTTCACCGAACTCGCGAACGGTCTCGAGCATGCGGTAACGTACAGTGCCTTTTTCGATCACCTGAAGAAGGGACTGGTCGACAAGCGCATCGAGGTTGTCGTCGAGTTCGACATCGGTGACTCCCACGACCTCGGCAGCCGCGGAGCGCGAGAAACCACCGGGGAAACGACACAGCCTTCTCAATGCGATTCGGGCGGGTTCGTCAAGAAGTTCCCAGCTCCATTCGATGACTGCGTGCAGGGTCCGGTGACGGACGGGTGATGAGCGGTCTCCCGTGCGCAGCAACGCGAATCGGTGGGACAGCCGCTGCGAGATCTCGGCGACACTCATCGTGCGGACCCGCGCTGCAGCCAGTTCGATCGCCAGCGGCAGCCCGTCGAGGGCCCGGCACAGTTCGGCGACGACGGCGGCGTCGATGGCGACATCCGGTCGGATCGCGCGCGCTCGGGCGATGAACAGATCGGTTGCAGCCGAGCCATTCTCGTCGATGGACAGAGACGGAAGCTGATGGGTCACCTCGGCGCTGACCCGCAGCGGCGACCGGCTCGTCGTCAGAATCCGTACCTTCTCCGACATTCCGATGAGTTCGGTCGCCATCTGCGCACAGGCGTCCACCACATGCTCACAGTTGTCAAAGATGACCAGGCTCTCCGACGTCAGGGCGTCGGACAGACGGGTCTGCAGGTCGGAGTACGCCAGGCGTGGGCGACCCGCGGGACCGACGTCCGATTCACCGACACCAAGGGTTGCGGCCACCGCGGCAAGCACGTCGTCGGCTCCGCGCACCGAGGCCAACTCGACAAAGAAGACACGAACACCGTCATCGGCAACCAGATGTCCGATGCGGTTGGCAATACGCGTCTTTCCGGCCCCGCCGGGCCCCTGGATCGTCACAACTCTGGACTGTCGGAGCAGCGAAAGGATGTGACCGATGTCTTCGGTACGACCGAGCAGCTCATTGGGTTCAGTGGACAAACCAATCGACATCGCCCGGCCTGCCTCTCGCGGAGGCGCGGCTGCGAGCGGCGGCCGCAACAGTTGTTCGTGCAGCGCAACGATCTCCGGGCCAGGGTCGGCACCGAGTTCGCTCGACAACGTGCGGCGCAGACGTGCGAATACCGCCAACGCCTCTGCGCTGCGGCCCATACCCGACAGCGCGCGGATCAGGGTTGCATGCGCCGACTCGTCGAGCGGATCGTCGTCGCATCTCGCCTGCGCCAATGCCCGGGCAAGCTCAAGATCTCCGTCGGCCAACGCCTTCTGCGACCGGCGTTCATCAAGTTCGGCACGAACGCGATCGGCGCTCTGACGAACGGATCGGGCCAGGTCGTCGTCGCCGAGATCATCACCGGGTTCCCCGCGCCAGAGACCGGCGGCCTCGCGCAGCGCGTCGGCAGAACCGTCGGCGAGCAGGGACGCGACCGCAAAAACATCGACGGCCTCGGGTGCCAAGGTCAGTCGGTATCCGGCCGGGCCCGCTTCGATGGCCCCCTCGGGCAGCAGTGGCCGCAGCCGGGAGATCTGCGTGTGCAGCGCGGATTGCGGCGACCGCGGAAGGTCGTCGCCCCAGACACCGTCGATGAGCGCCGACTGCGACCGTTGACTGCCCGGCGTCAGGGCCAGGACGGCCAGCAGACGACGTGCCCGGATCCCGGGGACCGGTCGCATCCGCCCGTTCTCGTCCGCGATCGAAACCGGTCCGAGCAGTCCGACGATCGGCGCTACTGCGGAAGGTGGCACGTTTTCCTCGCAAATCGTGGACGGACTCGATGCATAACTGCAGGTCAACAGTATTCGTTACAGCCTAGCGCGGACCGGAGCTCGACTGTCGCGTGGATGTTGCACGTCGCTGGGTGGAGCATAGTGCGGGGGCCGGGCAGCGCGTATCGATCAGTACGGAAGGATGCTCACATGGCTTCCGCAGCGCAATGGTTCGAAGGATCTCGGCCCCGTACCTATCCGAACGCGATCGCCCCGGTGATCGCCGGAACGGGTGCGGCCGGTTGGGCCGGCGACGTCGTGTGGTGGAAGGCGGCGCTGGCGCTGGTGGTGTCGTTGGCCCTGATCATCGGCGTCAACTTCGCCAACGACTACTCCGACGGCATCCGTGGCACCGACGACGTACGGGTCGGTCCCATGCGCCTTGTCGGCTCCAAGGCGGCGAGCCCGAAGTCGGTGAAGACCGCGGCGATGACTGCCCTGGCGGTGGCCGGGATCGCCGGATTGGTACTCGCATTGTCGAGCGCCTGGTGGCTGATCCTGGTGGGCCTGGCTTGCATCGTCGCGGCCTGGTACTACACCGGCGGCCGAAACCCATACGGGTACAGCGGCTTCGGTGAGGTTTCTGTTTTTGTGTTCTTCGGACTTGTGGCCGTCCTCGGCACGCAGTTTGTCCAGGCCGAGAAAATCGACTGGGTGGGTGTGCTGGCTGCGGTCGCGGTGGGTTGCTACTCCAGCGGGGTCCTGGTGGCCAACAACCTCCGCGACATCCCCACCGACACCGAATCGGGCAAGGTCACGCTCGCTGTTCGTCTGGGAGACAAACGAACTCGGATGCTGCATACGGCACTCGTGGCCATTCCGACGATCGTCACCCTCGCATTGATCGCGGCGACCCCATGGGCATTGCTCGGCCTGATCGCGGCCCCGCTGGCCTACAAGGCCAACGCACCGGTACGCGCCGGCGCCGGTGGCCCGGCGTTGATTCCCGCGCTCGGACTGACCGGCCTGGCAATGCTTCTGTGGTCGATCGGCACCACGGTCGGCTTGCTCGTCGCCTGACCGCACCCCGATGATGTGCCCTTCTGGCGAACAAACTCCCAGGTCGGGACCGCCAAAAGGGCACATCTTCGGTTAGCTGGTGGCCTGCAGGACGGCCTCACGCAGGGCTTCCGGCGTTGTCACCGATTCGATGACTGCCTTCGAGGCCGCGTCACCGGTGGCCAGGATGCCGAGAAGCACGTCTTCCGCGATCAACTCACGGTCGGCGTCACGGGCGATGATGCCCGCGTGGGTGATTGCCGCTTTGGCATCGAGTGAGAACCGGGGACGGCGCATGCCGCCACGCGGTCCACGTCGGCCACGACCGCCTTCCCACGGTCCGCGTTCGCCTTCTTCGCGGACCCAAGGAGGTGTGTCGTCGCCTTCGGGACGCTCCCAGGGCCCTCCGCGAAAACGACCGTGCGGTCCGTGAGGTCCCCCGCGGCCATGTGGACCGCCGCGTTCGCGTGGACCGCCACGTTCGTGTGGTCCTCCATCCGGGCCGCCCCGACGACCACCTTCACGGCCACCACGACGTTTGCCCCAGTTGTCGGTGATGTCGTCGCCGAATGCGGATTTGACCGCTGCGCGAACCTTGTCGAGATCGATCCCGATGGCCGCGAGGGCGTCCCGGTCTTCATCAACGCGTTCTGTATCCGCGTCGGACTTGTTGGCCTCGTGGTACTCACGCACCACTTCACGGGCCTGAGCCAGGGTCAAACCCTGCTCACCGAGGATGTTGAACACCGAACTCCGGGCGTTGCAGAGCATGCCGAGGATGAGGTGATCGTTGCCGAGTGTGGGATGCCCGAGGTCGGCGGCCTCTTGATATGCGAAACCCAGGGTCATCCTGTTTTCGCGAGTGAACTGGTGAAACATATTGTCTCGCTTCCTGATATGGAATGCGGCGGCTATTCGCCGCGTGAATGCTTTTGGTGCACGGCTTGACGGCTCACCTGCAGAACGTCGGCAATTGCCTGCCAGCTCCAGCCTTGTTGCCGGGCATTGGCGACCTGTACGTCCTCGAGGCGATCGGCCAACGTTCGCAGTGCCCTGACCGCTGCCAGCCCTTTGGCCGGATCACGATCTGCAACTGCTGTGGTGATGTCATCTTTGTTGTCTTGCACGATTGTCAAGTTACCCTGACAGCCAGAAACTGTCAACATTTATTGACACCGCCTCCCCGGCACCCCGATGATGTGCCCTTTTGGCGAACAAAACACCAGGTGAGCACCGCCAAAGGGACACATCATTGGGGTTTGGGGGTCCAGCCACGCAGGGTCAGCTCCCGACGAAGCTGGACTATGAACTCGTCCCGGCCGCTTCTGATGTTCGAAGCGGTGACGGTGATGACGGTCCATCCCGCAGCACGCAGGCGATTCCACCGTTCGAGGTCACGGGCGTGCTGCTCTGCGTTCCGGTGGTGTTCGCCGTCGTATTCGACGGCAACCAGTAGATGCGGCCAGGCGGCATCGAGGCGGTACCGACCATCCATGACCGGGTGTTGCAGAACGAACCCGTGGAAACCCTCGTCAATGAAAACAAGTCTCAGGCGGGTTTCCCACGGCGACTCCGATAGCGGATCGACCAGCTTGAACGCGGTGATCGCCTTACCGATCCCCCAGTGACGTTCCCATCGCCTCAATGCCAATCGGACGTCCTCGAGGAGCCCCGGATGCCGACGCGCCAATGAGTCCAGAGCGGCCACGGCTTCATCGCGGGAATTGAATCGCCCCAGGTCAATTGCCGTCCGAGCCAGCGTGGTCACCAACGTTCCATCGATCTCGGTGAATTCGTTCTCATCGATCTGCAGGCGACGCACCTTGAGGCCACGGAACTGCCGACCGTTGATCGGCACGATGAGCTCAGGCTGTGCGCCTTCGGGCCGATACGCATTCCCCCAGATATCGGCTGCCGACCACCCGCACAGAATGCCCGGCAGATCCTTGTCACCACCGGGATAGGCCAACCCCGCAGCGAAACTCAGCATCGCGAAGTCGACAATCTGGTCACATCGAACCCAGACGCCCCGAAACAGGACCCGATAGTTCTCCCGCAGCTGATACCGCGACATCACCGCGAGTAGGTCTTCGGCCCGCATCGGGCCAGTTGGCAATTCCCCCATACCGACACCGAACACACCCCGACCGACTGATTACGCGCCTCAGCACCGAGTTATCCACAGCCCGGAACCCGATGATGTGCCCTTTTGGCGAACAAAAGCCCAGGTGGGCTCCGCCAAAAGGGCACATCATCGGGGGTGGGCTATTCGGTGAGGAGTGACTCGCTGATGTTCATCCGGCCTGCGCGAGCCGCAGGGAAGAAGGATCCCGCGAAGCAGAGAACAAAGGCGATCACCACATAACTGGCGATCACCAGCTGCGGCGAGTACTGCACCTGCACAGATGTGGTCTGCGTCAGGATCTTGTTGCCCACGATGTGGAGTCCGGTGCCCATCACCACACCGAGCAACGACCCGACCGCTGCAACGGCCGCGGCCTCAGCGAGAACCATCTTGCGGACAAATCGCCGCGACGCACCCATCGCCCGCAGCACACCGATCTCGCGTTTGCGCTCGATCACCGACAGCAGCAACGTATTCAGCAAGGCGACTGCCGCGACCACCGCAACAATCCACTGGATGGCGATGGCAAAGGCACCCGACTGTTCGACGGACGCCTTGGTGGCGTCGAGACCCTCTTGCCCGGTGTAGACGTTGACAGGCATGGTGGACGCCTGCGTGGCAGCGGCTTCCAGCAGCGGTCGCATCTGTTCGGTGTCGACCCCCGGTTTCAGCGTCACCTGCAGATAGGTGTCGCCGGGGCGGTTGAACCACTCCGCCAGCAGGTCAAAGGAGATCGCGGCGGTTCCGGAGTTGATGCTCACGTAGTCGACGAGTTGCAGCACCGGTAGCGAGTGATAGCCCGTGGGAGAAGCGATTTCAACGGTGTCACCGGTGGTGACGTCCAGGTTGCGGGCCAGTGTGCGCGACATGATCATGCCCCGACCGGCCAGGACCTCGTCGATGACCTCCGGCGTACCCTTGCGAATAAAGGGCGCGGTGGTTCCAGGAGTCAATCCCTGCAACATGACTCTGGATTCACCGACGTTGACCGACGCCCACTGGCCACCGACCACCTGCTCGACCCCGGGGACCTGCCGCACCGCGTCTGCCACCGCCGGATCGAGGATCGGACCGTCCGGGATGGTCGACTTCTCCTGCGACGACACGTAGAAGTCGGTGTCACCCAATCCATCCAGCGAATCCGTGATCGATGCCACCAGGTTGTTCATCACGCCGGACGTACACAGCCCGACCGTGATCGCCACGGCCACGGTCATCAGCGTCGCCCACGCCCGCCGCGGCGCCCGATCGGTGTTGACCGCGCTCAGTTTCCCGGGCCCGCCGAAGCGCCCGGCAAGCCAGGTCACCGCCGCGACCAGCGGTTTGGTGATCGCATAACAGACAAGCAGCATGCCCACGCAGAAGACGATGCCGGCGATGGCCACCGCCTGACTCTGGATCTCGAGGGCCATGATCCAACCGACCACGATCAGCACAACACCCAGTACCGCACTGACTTTCGCCGCGAGCCCGGTGCCGGCCTTCTGGTCGGCAACCACTCCCCCGGACATCGCCTCGATGGGCGAGACTGTGAACACAGACCTCGCCGCCAGCACGCTCGCACCGGCGCACGCCAGGACACACGCGATGACCGCAACGGGCGCCGCATAGGCCGGCAGACCGAACTCGACTGTCGCGCCATACGACGACAACACATCCGGCAGCTGCCCGATTGCCCAGCGCCCGGCCAGGATTCCGACCGGAACACCGATCAGGCCACCGACCAGGCCGAACAGCGCGGCTTCACCGATCAGGTCGGCAACAAGTGGTCCACGTCGGCCACCGAGCGCCCGGATCATCGCGATCGACGAACGCCTCGACGCCACCGCCATGTTCATCGTGTTGAACACCAGGAAGCCGGCGATGACCAGCGAGATCAACGACACCAGCAACGTCGAATCCCGGGTCACCGCACTGGCGGTCTCGGCTTGTTTGGCCCGGAAATCGGGGTTGACGACCACGGCCCGACCGTCGACGACCGCGTTCAACTGCTCACGCAGCTGACCGGTGGTGGCGTCAGATTCCTTGGTGACCAGAATCGAGTCGACGCGGCCGTCGTGGCCGGTCAGCTTCTGGGCCAGACCCAGGTACGCAAAGATGAACTGTCCGTTGTTGATCGAACCGGCCGCAGGCGCGTCGATCACCATGGTCACGGTGGTGTCGACACCGTTGATCGAAACCTGTTGGCCCTTCTGGAATCCGGTCGCCTTGCCGACACTGATCCCCGACATCAGGGCGGTGACATCAGCACCCTCGGTGGCCGAGGCCACGGCATCTCGCAGGCCGCCCTGGATGGAGGCGATGTTGTTGTCGCTGCCGAGTACGGTGGTGCGTTTGCCATCCACAAAAATTGAGCTGTTGATCAGCGGGACAACACTTTTCGCAGCCGGGACATCGCGGCGGATTTCACCCATCAGCTCGTCGTCGACACCCGAGTCGACGATGCCTGCGATCTCGAGATCAGCGGACCCCGAAATGGTCGCACCGAGCTTTTGCACAGACGACGTCAACGACCCGTAGGTTCCGAACACGGCCACCAGCAGTGCTGAGGCGACCACCACCACCAGCAACGAGGTGGTCACCCGCAGGCGATGGCCGAGTAGTTCACGAAGATTGACAAGCCGTATCCGCGTCAGGCCTGCACGAACCGACCCGAACAGTGCCAACGGCTTCACTCCTGAATCTTCCCGTCCCGCACGGTGATCGTCCGATCGGCGTGCGCAGCCGCCTTGTTGTCGTGGGTCACCATCACCACCAGTCGGCCGTCACCTTCGCGCGCAACCTCGGAGAGCAACTCCAGGATCGATTCGCCCGTCTGCGAATCGAGGTTTCCGGTCGGTTCATCGGCGAGGACGATCCGCGGGCTCATGATCAGCGACCGCGCAATCGCCACGCGCTGCATCTGTCCGCCGGACAGCTCGGACGGGCGGTGCTTCGCACGTTCGCCGAGCCCGACCCGGTCCAGCAATGCGATGGCCTCCGGCTTGGCCGACCTCAGCGATTTTCCGTCGAGCAGCCGTGGCAACGCGACATTTTCCCATGCCGACATCGTCGGGATGAGATTGAAGAACTGGAAAATGAATCCGACCCGCTTACGCCGGAACTCGGACTGCTCTTCCTCGGACAACTTCGCCAGATCGAGACCATCGACGATGATCGATCCGGAGTCCGGGACATCCAGTGCCCCCAGGACATGCAGCAGCGTGCTCTTGCCTGCGCCGGACGGCCCAACGATGGACACGAACTGACGTGCTTCCAGCGTCAGGTTGAGACCGTCGAGTGCACGGACCTTCTCCTGTCCCATCTGGTACTCCCGCACCAGATCGATCGCTTCCACGATCGGCCTTCCATCCGTCTCCCGGACGACGTCACTCAATCCCGCGCTCTGCTCACTCAATCCACTCCCCCGTCGTGAAGAACTTCTCCAGAGTCGCTTCGGCACGGGTCAGATCCAGACCGGCGCCGGCGACCCAATCGTCGTTGTAGTACGTGTCGGAATACCGATCCCCGCCGTCGCACAGCAGAGTGACGACGCTGCCCGGCGTACCTTCCCTTCGCATTTCGGCGACCAGGCGCAGCGCACCCCAGAGGTTGGTTCCGGTCGATCCACCCACCCGCCAACCCAGGACCTCACTGGCGCGCCTGGCGGTGGCGATGCTCGCGTCGTCGGGTACCGACACCATGCGGTCGATCACCTGCGAAACGAACGACGGCTCAACCCGCGGACGACCGATCCCTTCGATGCGTGAGCCGGGCAAGGGCCCGGCCGGAGCTTGCGCGTCACCGTCGCGATAGGCCGGGTAGAACGCCGAGTTCTCGGGGTCGACGACACACAGCCACGTGTGGTGCCGCCGATATCGGATGAAGCGGCCGATTGTGGCCGAGGTTCCGCCGGTTCCGGCACCCACGACCACCCATGTCGGTACCGGGAATTCTTCTTGTGACAACTGACTGAAGATGGATTCGGCGATGTTGTTGTTGCCACGCCAGTCCGTGGCGCGTTCGGCCATCGTGAACTGATCGATGAAATGACCGTCGGTCTGATCGGCCAACTGCTGCGCGGCGCCGTACACCTCGTCGGACCGGTCGACGAAATGGCACAGTCCACCCTGCCGCTCGATGAGCCCGATCTTGGCCGGTGACGTCGTCGCGGGCATCACCGCGATGAACGGGACTCCGATCAACTGCGCGAAGTAGGCCTCGGACACCGCCGTCGAACCCGATGAGGCCTCGATGACTGTGGTCCCCTCGGTGATCCAGCCGTTGCAGAGTGCATAGAGGAACAGCGACCGCGCCAGACGATGCTTGAGCGAACCCGTGATGTGGGTGCTCTCGTCTTTCAGATAGAGCGAAATCCCGGCGGCACCCGAAGTCGTGTCCCACCGCGACCAGGCAGGCAGCGGAAATCTCAGTAGGTGCGTGTCCGCGCTACGGGTGGCATCGGCGTCGATGAGCCGGATCGCGTTGTCGACCCACCCACGATCGGCCCGCCTGTCGACCTCACGTGTCCACACCGGTCCCGCGCCGTCCCCAGCGTTCGCCATGGCTACTTGTCAGATCCGTCTTCACCACGAAGGCGCGACGTCAGGTTCTCGCGCTGCGCCTTGCGGCCGGCGTCGACCGTCGCGATACCGACGTTCACGCGGTCCCGTAGGCCCTTGAACAGCAGCATTCCCAATGGCAGGGCAATGATCACCGCAAAGAACGCGGCCACCAGTATCGGAACGTCGATCCCCGCTGCCTGACCGATCAGGTAGATCGCGCCTGCCAGCGCGATCACCAGAGCGATCCGCGCACCGGTGAAGAGCACCAGGTCGATCGCCAATCGGCGCCCGGCACCGGGCGTCGGCTCCACGACAGGAGGTGTGCGGTCCTTCTTCGCAGAAGGCCGTTTGTTTGCAGATGGCTCATTCGTGCTCACGTCCTAGACCTTACTGCGCACACAGCAGGCCGGGAACGTCCGCCTTTGCAATCGCTTTACCAACACCTAACTATTCGAATACCTGGGCATTTCGGTGTAACCATGAGTCGTAGGCTCCTCCAGAGACACGCGGGAGAACTGCACACAATCCCTGCCGAAGTTCCACTCGGACCTGCGGCAAGCGGTTGACGGCCCACTCGATAGGAGCAGCCATGACGTTTGCAGGCCACCTCGGACAACCCGCCCCCACGCCCGGCTTGAACTCTCCCGGCTTGAACACCTCAGGCTTGAGCAATCCCAGCCCGATTCTCTCGCCCCAGGCCGCCAGCCAGCACACGCTGACTCCGGGCCAGGTGGCCGCGATGTTCAACGTCAACCCCAAGACTGTCGCCCGTTGGGCCAGCTCGGGACTACTCGGCGCCATCCGCACGCCCGGCGGACACCGCCGATTCCGGGAAGAAGACGTTGTCGAGCTCCTCAATCGCCGCACGCCTACGACCGGTAGCTGACCCATAGTTCACGTCCGACCACTTCAGACCACCTTCGTGCGTCTGCGGGCACCGCGTGTTCGGCGCAGGCAGGCACCACGAGTCGGCACCTCCAGTAGCCTGGCCTCAACGGCTTTGATTCTGGAGGTGCCGAAATGATCTACCTACTTGCCATCATCGGCTTGCTGGCACTGACCTACCTTGCGTGGCGCGCATTTGGACCCGACGCGGAGGGCGGAGAGACCGGTGGACACGGCGGACCCCAGATCCCGCGACGTCAGATGAAGCGCGGGCCCGTCGGCCCGGACGATGATCTCGAATTCTTGAACGATCTGGAGCGCAAAGCCCGCGACAAGAATCCGAAGTTCAATTCCGACGGTGACGACCGGCCCAATTCCACTGATTGACGGTGTCCGGCTCTACTGATTAACGTTACTTCGCCTATACAACTGTCCAACTTTTCTTGGCCTTTTGTCCAAAAATTATAATCGGATTTCACGACCGGTATTTGGCGGATTAAGTCCGAAGTTAACGTACCCAAATTGCCAGAAGGCGCCTGGTCTCGGTACCCCTTTTGCGAACTTTAAAGGTAGAGTCACGCTCTAGTTCGACCGCTCCACACTGCTGCGGTCAAATCACAGGTCTGGGAGTTAGATAAGTGGCTGCTGTACACGATGGAAAAACGTTTGCCGACCACCTGAACGAATTGTTCAGCACCGTGCGTGACGAGAACGGAATCCCCTACACGGGCAAGAAGATTGCCCTGAAGGCGAACCAACTCGGTTACACCCTGAGTGATGCCTATATCTCCCAGCTGCGGACCGGCAAAGCCAAAACTCCGTCTTTTCGAACCGTCGAAGCAATTTCCCGGGCATTCGAAATCAGCGTCACGTATTTCTTGACAGATCCAGATGAGGATCTCAAACGTGTCGAACAGCAACGTGAATATGTGCAGATGGCCGCCGAGACCGGCGCACACCTCGCAGCATTCCGGCACGAGGCCATCTCCACCGACACCCTCGATGTCGTCATCGAACTCCTGAAGGTTGTCAAGAAGCAGCAGAACGATCGCGTGAGCTGACGCGCGTCGAAGACGCCCTCGATGTGCCGTCGAAGACGCCGTCGACATATGCCGTCGAAGACAACCTCGATATGCCAAAAGGCGCCCTGAACCAACTGGTCAGGGCGCCTTTCACGTTGCGGTCAGAGCCCGGCGTAGGAGTGCAGGCCCGACACCACCAAGTTGATGATGAACAGGTTGAACAACATTGCCACGAAGCCGGCGATGTTGATCCAGGCCGCCGCCGTGTTCCGCCACCCGGCGGTGGCCCGCGCATGTAGGTATGCCGCGTAGATCACCCAGGCGATGAACGAGACCGTCTCTTTGGGGTCCCATCCCCAGAACCGACCCCAGGCGGCTTCGGCCCAGATGGCACCGCAGATGACACCGAGACCGAACAGTGGGAACGCGAACACAACAGTCTTATAGGCGAGACGATCGAGCGTCTGCGCCGACGGCACGCGCTGCAGGATCCGACCCCAGAATCGATCGCTCGGCTCGGGGTACTTCAGCTTCAGCAGGTAAAGGATGCTCGCCACGCCCGAGACCAGGAAGACTCCGGATCCGAGTGCGACGATCGAGACGTGGACGGCCAGCCAATAGGACTTGAGCGCCGGGACCACGGGTGCAGCGTTGGTGTAGAGGTAGGTGCCGGCGATGAACAGCAGGATGACAATCGGCAGCAATACGAATCCGAGCAGCGGACGGTACTCACGCTTGCGCAACACCACCAGGGCCGCGATCATGCCGGCGGCACAGCTGATGGAGACGAACTCGTACATGTTGCCCCAGGGCGCCCGGCCGGTTGCGAAGCCGCGCAACACAATCGACGCGACCTGCAGCGCCGTCGCCAGGAGCACCACACCGTAGGCCATCTTGGCCAACCGGTCCCCCAGCGGCTCTTTCTCTGCGGCCTGGAGCTTGCCTGGCGTCCGCACGTCGTCGGCGTCGACCACCGGCGAACCACCGACCGCACCCGCGGCGACGAGCTCGTTCGACTTCTCGATGGTCTTGTTCTTGGAGGCCAGCGATGCCAGGAACAGGATCATCGCCAGGACGTACACGGTCAGCGCCGTGCCGTACGTCAGGTCGGAGAACCGAGAGAGTGTCTCATCGACGTTCATCAGTCACCTTTTCCCAGCGTTCATTTTTTACGTCCACCTTGTTCTTTGCCACCAGGCTTGTTTTTGTCCGTGTCAGGGGCGATGCCCAACAGATCGGCGACCATGTCGGAAAAGCCTTCGCCCCAACCGGCCTGATCCGTACGTGCCAGACCGGCCATTTCTACTACAGAGCGTCGCACATCCACCGTAGAGGTGCCATCACCCGGCGGCCCGGTCAACGGCGTGATCCGGGCCCACACCCGGCGGCGCTTGATCAGCAGCGACACGAGAAGGCCGACGAGCATGGCGATCGCGGACACCAGCACCCACTTCTGAGCGGGATCGTGCGAGACCTGCAACGACACCCAGCGTTGGTAGCCGTCGAACTGGACGGTCGTGCCGTCCTCGAGTTTGGTCGATTCGCCCATGTTCAGGTTGACGCGTTCCTGCTTGAGCAGACGTCCCTGGTTGATCAGGTTCACGTCGAGTGAGAACACGTTCTGTGGTCGTCCGGTATCGAGGCCGGTATCGCCCTTGTAGATGTCGATCGCAACCGCGGGAGCCTCCGGCAGAGGGAAGCTCGAGGTCATCAATCCACCGTGGAAGGTGGCCGTCGGGGCGAACAGACCTTCGATGGCGATCTGATTCTTCCGCCGCTCGTCCTCGTTGGGATAGAGCCCGGCGGGGGTGTCGAAGCGGGCTGCACCGCTCGACATCATCGTCTGCAGCTCATCCGGCTGGAACGGAACCGTCTGCGTGCGGGTTTCGCCACTCGGGAACGTGACCGTGAAGGTGGGAGCAAAACCATTGCCCAGCAAATAGATTCGATCGCCCGCGATACGCAGAGGATGGTTGACCTTGACTTCGCTGGACTGCCACTCGTCGGTGTCGATGTCGCTGCCGACCTGGTATTTGAGGTCAGCGCTGTACATCTCGGGTTGCCCGGTCGGCAGGAAGTCCGCGTCGAACGACTCCACCTGCAGACAGAACTCGTTGAGATTGGTGCCGTCGACCATATTGCCTGCGCGGAAGGAGTCGTACACCGCGGTCGAGGTGTTGCAGAGGCCTTCCTGGCCGTCGGCGACCAGGATGCGGGTGCCCTCGTAACCGAACATCTTGCCTGCCGCGATCGCGACCAGCAGCGCCAGCAGCGCGAAGTGAAAGAGGAGGTTGCCGCCTTCGCGCAGGTAACCCTTCTCGGCCGAGACCTCCACGACGGTCGCCACCGACCCGTCGGCTTCCTTGCGCTCGACGGTGCGGGTGGTCTTGCGCCATCCCCGCAGACCGGAGTTGATCTTCGACGCGATCTCGTCGGGTGTGCCGTCGACCTCGTGGCTCTCGTGCCGGGGCAACCGGCCGAGGTTGCGCGGTGCCGGGACCGGACGGGCCCGCAGCGCCTTCGCGTGTTCGATCATGCGAGGCGTCAGACATCCGACGAGCGAGATGAACAGCAGCACGTAAATGGCTGTGAACCAGATACTCGAGAAGACCTCGTACATCTGGATCTTGTCGAGGAACCGCCCGACGAAACCGTGATCGGCGATGTACTGCTCGGTCTTGAACTCGTTGAGCGACCGTTGCGGCAGGAGTGCCCCGGGTACCGCGGCCAGCGCCAGCAGGAACAGCAGCGCGAGCGCGGTCCGCATCGAGGTCAGTGAGCGCCAGGTGTTCCGGGCGGGCCACAGCAGGTAACGCCTGAGCGGGCCGGCCTTCGGGACGGGCGGCGGGGTTCTGGTTTCGGTTGCGGTCATATCGGAAGCACCGTGTCCGAGACGAACATGTCCCGAACCCAAACGATGAATTGATCCCACAGTCCGGTCACCAGCGCCACACCCACGACAACCAGTAGTACACCTCCGAAGATCTGGATGGCGCGAGCGTTTCTGCGCATCCAGCCAACCGCCCGCAAAGCCCAGGCCGAACCGAAGGCCAGAAGGATGAACGGGAGGCCCAAACCGAGGCAGTAAAAGACGATGAGCGTCACACCGCGGGCAGCGGTCGAACCCTCGGTGCCGCTGGCGGTGGTGATGACCGCGGCCAGTGTCGGCCCGAGGCAGGGCGTCCAGCCGAGCGCGAAGACCGCACCCAGCAATGGGGCTCCCACCAGGTTCGACACCAGTCGCGGATGGAACCTGGCGTCGCGCTGCAGCATGGGGATCAGGCCGATGAACACCAGTCCCATGAGGATGGTGATCACACCGCCGACACGTTGCAGCAGTTCGCGATTGACCACAAAGGCACTCGTGATCCCGAACACAGATGCGGTGGCGAGCACGAAGACGATTGTGAATCCGAGCACAAACAGCAGGGCGGCCCCGGTAACCCGCAGGCGTCCGGCCTTCTTCGACTCCGCATCGCTCATCGCCGGGGCCTCGGCACCCACCAGTCCGGCAAGGTAGGACAGGTAACCCGGGACCAGGGGCACCACGCAGGGCGAGGCGAACGAGACCAGCCCGGCGAGCATGCAGGCCCCGAGCGCCAACAACAGCGGCCCGCTCGAAACGGTCTCCGCGAAGGTGTCACCGACTCCGGCGAGGTGGCTTGAACTCTGGGCTACGAAAGTCATGCGTTATCAGATGTTTCAGCGGCGATCCGCTCGACAACAGGTTGGAGTTCGTCCGCGGTGATGGCTTTGAGGAACACCGCCGCGGCACGATGCTGACGATCGAGAACGAGGGTGGTCGGGATCACCGAGGTCGGAGTGGTCAGCTTCGACAGGGTTCGTCCGTCGTAATCGAAGATCGACGGGTACGTCACCGCGCGATCAACGACAAAGTCGCGGGCCGAATCCCTGCGGTCACGAAAGTCGATGCCCAAGAACGCAACACCCGAATCCTTGGTGTTCGCATAAACCTCTTCGAGCGCGGTTGCCTCACCACGGCACGGGCCACACCACGAACCCCACACGTTGATGACGACGACCTGGCCTGCAAAATCGGTGAGGTTGATGGTCTTGTCGTCGGACAGCAGATCGGGGCCGGTGAGGTTCGAAACCTTGCCACGCTCCGACGGCGGATCGTAGAAGATGACGGTTTTGCCACCGGGAGAAACGAATTCGAAGTTTTCACCTTGTGCCACGGCGTCGTCGCCGGTGCCGCAGCCGGCGATCACCAGCAGCGTCGCGATCCCAAGGATGCACAACGTGACCATCCGCCAACCAAGCGGTGCCAGTACGCGGGTCCTCCCACGCTCAGGGCCGAGCTCCATCACTGTCTCGCTACCTCAGGCTCCCGTGGCAAGGGGGTCAGAAGCACCGGCCGGCTCCGAATAGACGATGTCCACCAACGCATCCCCGTCGTACAACAGACTTGTCAGCGACGCCAGCGAGCACTGCCGCTTACGCGGGTCGTGCCAAAGGCGTTGCCCTTCAAGGAATCTCCGCAGCGTATACACCGGCAGCTGGTGGCTGACACAGACAGCCTCATGACCCTTGGCCTCTTCGCGGGCCTTGTTGGCGACCGCGAGCATGCGGTGCGCCAACTGGATGTACGGCTCGCCCCAGCTCGGGGTGAACGGGTCACGCAGTTTGATCCAGTGCCGGGGGCGACGCAACGCACCGTCACCCACCGAGACCCGCAGACCCTCGAAGGTGTTCTCGGCCTCGATCAGACCTTCGTCGGTGATGATCTCGAGTCCGTGCGCCGCCGCGATCGGCGTCGCGGTTTCCTGCGCCCGCTGCAGCGGGGAGGCGAACACGTGGGTGATGTCGTGGTCGGCCAGGGCATCGGCGACCGTCTGCGCCTGTTTCGCGCCGAGCTCCGACAGGTGAAAGCCCGGCAGTCGGCCATAGAGGATGCCATCGGGGTTGTGAACTTCCCCGTGCCGCATCATGTGCACGATTGTGCGCATCAGTTCTCCTTCAGGGCCCGCGCAGCGGCGGTCGCAGCAGCCGGGAGTGCCCCGGCTATAACACCGAAAGCATCCTCGTCCAAGGCCGCGGACACAAACCAGGCTTCGAAGGCGCTCGGCGGCGGGTAGACGCCGGCATCGAGCAGAGCGTGGAAGAACGGAGCAAAACGCCAGGTCTCGGTCTTTTTCACGGACGCGTAGTCGGTGATGGGAGTATCACCGTCTGCGGTGAAGAACACGCTCACGAGGTTGCCCGCGTACTGCACACGGTGGCCGACACCCGCTGTGGTCAACGCGTCCCCGATCAGGGTTCCGAGCTGTTTCGAGTTGGCGTCCAGGGCGGCGTAAACGGCGTCGTCCGCGTGGCGCAGGGTTGCCAATCCGGCAGCGACCGCCACCGGGTTCCCGGACAGGGTGCCGGCTTGGTAGACGGGGCCTGCCGGGGCCAGGTACGCCATGATGTCGGCGCGACCACCAAATGCCGCGGCCGGAAGTCCACCGCTCATGACCTTGCCGAAGGTGTAGAGGTCGCCGGCAACGCCCTCGAGGCCGAACCAGCCGGCCTTGCTCACCCGGAAGCCGGTCATGACCTCGTCGATGATCAGGAGCGCACCATCAGCACTGGTGGCGTCCTTGAGGCCCTGATTGAAGCCTTCGACCGGGGCGACAGCACCCATGTTCCCGGCGGCGGCCTCGGTGATGATCGCGGCGATCTGTCCGGGATACGCCGCGAATGTCTCGCGGACGGCGGCCAGATCGTTGTACGGCAGCACGATGGTGTCCTGGGCCTGCGCGCCGGTGACACCGGGTGAGGTCGGCAAGCCCAGCGTCGCCACACCCGAACCCGCGTCGGCGAGCAATGCATCGACATGGCCGTGGTAGCAGCCCGAGAACTTGATGATCTTGCTACGCCCGGTGAATCCACGGGCCAAACGCACCGCCGACATCGTCGCCTCGGTACCCGAGTTGACCAGTCGTACCTGCTCGACCGGGGCGACCCGCTCGATGATCTCTTCGGCCAACTCGATCTCGGCCTCGGTCGGCGCACCGAACGACAGACCCGTGGTCGCCGCCTTCTGCACGGCCTCGACAACCGCCGGGTGGGCGTGGCCCAGAATCATGGGGCCCCAGCTGGAGACCAGGTCGACGTAACTGTTGCCGTCGGCATCGGTCATCCGATAACCGGATGCGCTGGAGATGAACCGCGGGGTTCCTCCCACAGAGTTGAAGGCTCGAACAGGCGAGTTCACTCCGCCTGGAATGGCACGGGATGCGCGCTCGAAGAGCTGCGCTGACTGATCGGTGGCATGCGACACGACCTCCAGTGTGGCAAACGCCGACCCATGAACCGAAAATGGCGGGTTCTGATGACGCTGACCTGGCCTTTAACTCACCCCAACCCGGCATCGCCGAAAACTCAGCGGTATCGGGCACCTGTACCCGAGGATGCGACCTCGGTCGTTGCGGTCCGGATCGAGCGTGTTTCATCTGGGGTGGATCGACCCAGGGCAAGCGGGTCGGGTGGGCGCCGGAATCGTGCAGAGGCGACCACAACTGCCGGCCACACCAATTCGGCGACCACGGTCACGCGTTCGGCGAGCCCGAGCAGTGCCCCGCCCTGGGTTTCATAGGCGGTCCAAGCAAGCAGTAGAAACAGTGTGCTCGACGCCGCGATCGCTACGGGGACCCGGAGAGCGGCAGGCGCCGCCCTCGACCGGGATATCGCAAGCGCAGGCCACAGCGCCAGCAGAAATGCCGAGACGCATGTTGCCGCGAGGTGGAGTGGTGCTGTCAGGGTGATCGGAACCGCTGCGACCGCCACACCACTGGCGCCACCGGCGACCAGAACCACACGGGCGATCGGCCGCACCATGAACAGACCGAGACCCACCACGATCAGGCAACCCGCACTGACAGCGATACCGGCCGACATGACCCATTCGGCGCGGTGCGATGTCGCGAGGACGCTGAGTGTCTGACGGATCGGGTTGTAACCGGCTGTGGCCAGCGAATCCGCCGCGACAGCGGTCACAAGTAACACGACCGGGGCCGTTGTCGCCGAGACCCGCGCCCAGCGCGGCACGATCAGTCCGCTTGCCTTCACAAAGGTTTCAACCACGGTGGGTGGAGAAATACTCCATGTTCTGATGTCAGGGCGTCGACCAGACCGACATTCGCGACAATCAGTACCGAACCGATCCGGCCACGAGTCCAACATGCCCGAATCGGCCTTGATGTCTGAGAGGTTTGCCAATCCGTTGCGTCAGCGTGGATCGGACAGCAGGATCAGCAGGAGCTCGGCTCGCGTCCGGGCATCGGTGAGGTCGATGCGTAGTAGACGTTCGATGCGATCGATTCGGTTGCGGAGTGTGTGTCGATGTACCCCGATGGCCACCGCCGCCGGTTCCCACTGACCGTTGGCCTGCAGGTAAGCCCGCAGGGTTTCGACAAGGTCGCTCCCCTGCTCGCGATCGTGGTCGACCAGCGGACCCAGACGGGAGACCCTGGCCCCACTGAGCGCTTTCCGGACCGGATCCAGTGCCAGCAGCGATCGCTGAGCCAGCAGGTCCACCACCTCACCTTCGGCCGCGACATCCGCGGCCAATCTGGCGTGCCGGGCTGATTCGGCGATTTCGTCCACCGCCACAATCGAACCAAGCCCGCCCCGACAACCGCTGACCCCGACAACACCGAGGACGGACTCGGCAAAACGGCGCTGGTCTTCACCGCGCAGCAGGACCATGATCTCCTGCCCCACATGGTGTACGAATACCGGACGCCACCGGGACTGCAGTTCGACGGCAACAGCCAACGCGGCCTGCTTCGCCGCTGCAACACTGTCGAACGTCACGATCGCAACGCGCACCCGCCCGTCCCGATCGGCTGCTCGCAGCACAATATTGCGGGCGGCGGCCGGGGGCGGACCGGCCATTGCCATCATCAGCGCATCGGCATGCAGGGACTGTTGATCACGCTGCACCTGAAGGGGTTTGGCATGCTCCAGACTCAGCAGTGAGGTCGCGTGCCCGAGCAGGACGCGCTCGAGGTCGCCCAGTGGCGACACACTCAGCACGGAGAGATAGCCGAATACACTGCCGCCGACACTGATTCGCTGGATCGTGACCGTTTGCTCATCGGTCATCGTGACTCCGCTGGCCGCATTCGGATCACGCATGATCTCTCTGCGCACCGTCGCCAACTGTTCGGGGCTCAGTACAGTCGGCCGGGAACTGACCACTTCTCGGTCATGGTCGAGCAACACGACAACGGCGTCGATCGCCTCCCCCAATTCCCGGACCACTGCAGGCATCCCACCGGAGATGACCGCCCTGGTGATCCGCGGTTGCGTATGGGACGCGCGGACGAATTGGTCGAATCGCTGTTCGGCGATCCGATCGAGCACTGCCCGGGCGATCGCCGAGAACGGCACCGGCAGCGGCACCTCCAACAGTGGGATACCGCATTCGTCGGCCGCGTCGACGAGGTCCTGCGGGACGTCGTCGAAACCGAAGCCCACACCGAACCCGACGCCTGCGACGCCGACCTCACTCAGACCGTGTAGATAGTCGAATCGACCCTCCCGTGACTCCGGCAGCCGAAGTCCGGTGGTGAGGAGGAGTTCGCCACCGGACAGCCACTCCTGTGGCGCCGGGAGTTCCGACGTCGACGCACAGTCGATATCCCTGTCGATCCCGGCGCGGCCGCCGAGCAATGTCAGATCGAGTTCGTGCTGTGCGAGCAACCATCGAACCGTTGTGCCCACCGCCGCAACCCCTTAGTTCGTCCCCGTACAAATGGCCCCACGACCTGGCATGACCCGAATCCGACTATACAGAATGGCGTAATGCCAACACCGAATTGGACAAACTGTCAGGATCACGCTTCCGACCCGGCAGCGAACACTGGGTGACGGTAGGAGGATTCATCCACCCGCAACCGAAAGTGACCCGGTGTCATGGCACACGAGCCCCTGAAGAACTACATCAACGGCGTATTCGTCACCTCGGATTCGACCGAGACCATCGACCTCATCAACCCCACCGATGAGTCGGTGGTCGGAGTCTCGCCGATTTCGGCCCAATCCGACATCGATGCCGCGATGGCTGCCGCCGCATCGGCCTTCAAGACGTGGGGCAAAACCACCCCTAAAGTCCGGCAGAAGGCGCTCCTGGACCTCGCAGACGCCATCGAGGCGAACTCGGATGCGCTCGTGGCGGCGCAGGCCCGCAACACCGGACAACCCGATGATCAGATCGCGGACGAAGAGGTCACCGTCGGCGCCGACCAGATCCGCTTCTTCGCCGGTGCCGCACGCCTACTCGAAGGCAAGTCCGCGGGCGAATACATGGATGGCTTCACCTCGTACGTCCGTCGCGAACCGGTCGGGGTGATCGCTCAGGTCACGCCGTGGAACTACCCACTGATGATGGCGCTGTGGAAGATCGGCCCCGCGATCGCGGCCGGTAATACCGTGGTCCTCAAACCGTCTGACACGACACCCGAGTCGACCTTGGTCCTCGCCGAGATCTCGAAGGGCATCCTGCCCGACGGTGTGCTGAACGTGATTCTCGGCAACGGTGCCACCGGAGCCGCGATCGTCGGACACAAGACCCCGAGCATGGTCTCGATCACCGGCTCGGTCCGCGCCGGAATCGCCGTCGCGGTCTCGGCGGCGCAGAACCTCAAACGCGCACACCTCGAACTCGGTGGAAAGGCCCCGGCCGTGGTCTTCGCCGACGCGGACCTGGACAAGGCCGTCGACGGTATCGGCGACGCGTCGTTCTTCAACGCAGGCCAGGACTGCACTGCGGTCACCCGCATCCTCGTCCACTCATCGATCCACGACAAGTTCGTCGACGCCCTCGTCGACAAGGCAAAGGGCACAACGGTTCCGCCACTCAACAACGTCAACCACTTCACGAAGGTGACCTCGATCCTCGACTCGGTACCGCCGCACGCCACCGTGGTCACCGGTGGGAAACGAAAGGGCGACAAGGGCTTCTACGTCGAACCCACCGTCATCACCGGCGTGGATCAGAAGGACTCCCTCGTCCAGGAGGAAACCTTCGGACCGGTGGTGACTGTGCAGGCCTTCGACTCCGAAGAACAGGCATTGGAACTGTCCAACGACGTCAGCTTCGGTCTGGCCTCCAGCGTCTGGACAACCGACAACGCCACTGCGGGACGAATGAGTGCCGGACTCGACTTCGGCTGCGTCTGGGTCAACTGCCACATCCCGCTCGTCGCGGAAATGCCACACGGTGGATTCAAGAACTCCGGCTACGGCAAGGACCTCTCCAGCTACGGGGTCGAGGACTACACCCGCATCAAGCACGTCATGAGTTCGGTGGAATGAGGATGACACTATGAGCGCCAACTACCGATTGCCCCAGAAACGTAACCTTGTCACTTCGATCCCCGGACCGAAATCGGCTGCCCTGCAAGGTCGCCGGGCGATGGCGGTGGCCGCCGGGGTGGGTTCTGCCGTTCCGGTGTACGCCGCCGACGCGGACGGCGGGGTGATCGTCGACATCGACGGCAACTCGTTCATCGACTTCGGTTCCGGCATCGCCGTGACCACGGTCGGCGCCAGCAACTCGGCGGTCGCCGATGCCGTCGCCGAACAGGCAGGCCACTTCACTCACACCTGCTTCATGATCACCCCGTACGAGGGGTACGTCGCGGTGGCCGAACGCCTCAACCATCTGACACCCGGCGACCACCAAAAGCGCACGGTGCTCTTCAATTCCGGGGCCGAAGCCGTCGAGAACGCGATCAAGGTGGCCCGCTTGGCTACCGGGCGCGATGCGGTGGTGGCATTCGATCACGCCTACCACGGCCGTACGAACCTGACGATGGGTCTGACGGCCAAGACGATGCCGTACAAACACGGATTCGGTCCATTCCCGCCGGAGATCTACCGGGTGCCAACGTCGTATCCGTACCGCGACGAACTCGACGGACCCACCGCGGCTGCCCGGGCGATCTCGCAGATGGACAGCCAGATCGGCGCTGATCAGATCGCCGCGATCATCATCGAACCCGTGATGGGCGAGGGTGGATTCATCGTCCCGGCACCGGGTTTCCTGCCGGCGATCGCGGACTGGGCAAGGGCGAACGGAATCGTGTTCGTCGCCGACGAAGTGCAAAGCGGATTCGCCAGGACCGGAGCCTGGTTCGCCAGCGAACACGAAGGTCTTGTCCCCGATCTGGTCACCATGGCCAAAGGCATCGCAGGCGGTATGCCGTTGTCCGCGTTGACCGGTCGTGCCGATCTGCTCGACGCCGTGCATGTCGGTGGACTCGGCGGCACCTACGGCGGCAATCCGGTGGCCTGTGCGGCGGCACTCGCCGCGCTCGATGTCATGGCCGAACTGGATCTACCCGGTCGGGCACGCGACATCGAGGCCATTGCCGGAAGCCGTTTGCAGGCAATGGCATCGGTGACCGAAGAAATCGGCGAAGTGCGCGGACGCGGCGCGATGCTGGCCATCGAACTCGTTCACCGCGATGGCAAGAAGCCGAACCCGGAACTCGCCAAAGAGTTGGTCGCCGCCTGCCTCGCCAAGGGCGTGGTGCTGCTCTCGTGCGGCACCTACGGCAACGTGATCCGGCTACTGCCGCCGCTGGTGATCAGCGACGAACTCCTGCACGACGGCCTCGATGCCCTCGAAGACGCCCTGAACGAACTCACCAGCCGCTAGGAGCAATCGCGTGTCAACGAAATCCACGTTCCACCCGCTCGATCCGCTGGGGGAAGACGAGTTCCGGACCACTGCAGCACTGTTGCAACGTGACCAGGGTGTCGGTGAGGGCTGGCGATTCGCCTCCATCGAACTCCTCGAACCGAGCAAGGCCGACCTTGCCGCCTATGCCGCAGGCGGCCCCGTCCCAGCCCGCAAGGGCATCGTCACCTGCCTGGACAGCAGCCGCAACACCACCTACAAGGCAGTGGTCTCCCTGACCGACGACACCGTCGAATCGTTCACTCACATCCCGGGTGTTCAACCGAACTTCACCGTCGACGAGTTCGAGGAGTGCGATGAGGTTCTGCGCAAGCATCCCGATGTGATTGCGGCACTGGCCAGTCGCGGCATCACCGACCTCGACCTCGTGTTCATGGACACCTGGACCTACGGCGATGCCGTGGCGCCCGAGAAGTATCGGGAGCGGCGAATCGGATGGTCCGACACCTGGGTCAAAAGCGAAGCCGGCGCCAATCCGTACGCGCACCCGGTCAGTGGTCTGCACTGCGTGATCGACCTGAACACGATGGAACTGCTCGAAATCGAGGACACCGGCGGTGTGGCCCCCCCCGAGGTGATGGGCGAATACGTTCCGGCCCGCATCCCGGAGCGCCTGCGCGCCAAGTCGACACGGGAGCCACTCAAACCGCTGGAGATCACCCAGCCCGAAGGCCCATCATTCACCCTCGACGGAAACCTGCTGAAGTGGCAGAACTGGTCTCTCCGAGTTGGTTTCAACCACCGCGAGGGCATGACGCTGCACACGATCAGCTACAACGATTGTGGTCGCGTGCGGTCGGTGGCGCATCGACTGTCATTCGCCGAGATGATGGTCCCCTACCGGGACCCATCCGAAGATCACTACCGCAGAACGGCATTCGACATCGGCGAGTGGGGTCTGGGCTTCATGACCACCTCGCTGGAACTCGGCTGCGATTGCCTCGGTGAGATCCGGTACCTCGATGCCGTCCTGCACAACAGCAAGGGCGAGCCGTACACCATCAAAAATGCCATCTGCATCCATGAAGAAGACAACGCCGTGCTCTGGAAACACGTTGATCACGACGCCGGCGCCGAGGTCCGACGAATGCGCCGGCTCACGGTTTCCTTCCATGTCACGGTGGCGAACTACGAATACCTTGTCTACTGGCGCTTCTACCAGGACGGCAACATCGAATGCGAGGTCCGCGCCACCGGGATCATGGTGACCACACCGATCGCACCCGGCGCGGCGCACCCCAACGGCACTCTCGTTGACGAACGGACCTACGCGCCGTACCACCAGCACTTCCTGACCGCCCGACTGGATCTCGACGTGGACGGGACCGAGAACACCGTCTATGCCAGCGAAACCGAGATCGAGCCGATGGGTCCCGGAAATCCTTACGGGCTGGCGTTGGTCCAGCGCAATACTCCACTGCGCACCGAGGACGAGGGTAAGCAGGACATGAACTGGGCGACGCAGCGCGCCTGGAAGGTGGTGAACACCAACACCACCAACGGCCTGGGAACCCACCCGTCGTACAAACTTGTCCCCGGCGACGCCATCCCGGCGATGTTCGATCCCGCCTCCCCGATCTTCCAGCGCGCACAGGTCATCGGGCACACCGTCTGGGTGACCCCGAACCATCCCGATGAGCGCTGGCCTGCAGGCGAATTCGTGAACCAATCGGCCACCGACACCGGACTCGGCGAATGGACAAAGGCCAACCGAAGCATCGACAACACCGACGTGGTCCTCTGGTACACCTTCGGTGTCCACCACATCACCCGGCCGGAGGACTGGCCCATCATGCCAGCCGACACGGTGTCGTTCTGGCTCAAACCTTTTGGCTTCTTCGACCGCAACCCGTCACTGGACGTCGAGCCAAGCCCCAGCTCACACTGCTCAACCGAAACCCCAGGAGGCCATTGCCATGACTGAGAAGACCACCGACCCCATCGCCGACTTCCGCGACCTGCTGGGCGCAGTTCCCGCCGGGCTGTGGATCAACGGTAAGTCCGTCGACTCATCCAACAATGAAACCTTCCCCGTCGCCGACCCTGCCACCGGCACCACCCTGCTACAAATCGCCGACGCGACCCCACAGGACGCCAAAACCGCGTTGGAGAGTGCACTCTCGGTCGCTGACGAGTGGGCAGGCACAGCACCCCGGGTCCGCTCCGAGATCCTGCGATCGACCTTCGAGTTGATCCGCGAGAACGCCGACGACATGGCGATGATCATGACGCTGGAAATGGGTAAGGCCCTGCCCGACTCGAAGGCGGAGATCAACTACGGCGGCGAGTTCTTGCGCTGGTTCGCCGAAGAAGCGGTACGGATCGCCGGTCGCTTCACACAGTCGCCCGCAGGCACCGGCAACATCCTGGTGAAGCACGCGCCCGTCGGCGTTGCCCTGGCGATCACACCGTGGAACTTCCCACTGGCCATGGGAACTCGCAAGATCGGTCCCGCGCTCGCTGCCGGCTGCACCATGCTGGTCAAACCCGCGAAAGAAACCCCGCTCACGATGTTGTACCTCGCGAAGCTGCTGAGCGAGGCCGGACTGCCCGACGGCGTACTCGCAGTGCTACCGACCAGCAAGGCAACCGACGTCACCGAACCACTGATCGCCGACCCCCGGGTCCGCAAGATCAGCTTCACCGGTTCGACCGAGGTGGGTCGCACCCTGCTCGGCGATGCTGCTGCAAACGTGCAACGAACCTCCATGGAACTCGGCGGTAACGCACCGTTCCTGGTCTTTGCCGATGCCGACCTCGAACTTGCGGTCGAAGGTGCCTTTGCCGCCAAGACCCGCAACGGTGGCGAGGCCTGCACCGCAGCCAATCGCTTTCTGGTACAAGAAGATATCGCCGAAGAGTTCACGACAGCCCTGGCCGCGAAGATGAAGGCGATGGTGCTCGGCCCGGGCTACGACCCGAAGACGACCCTGGGCCCGATGGTCAACAGCAAACAGCAGCAGTCCATCGCCGCCGCCGTTTCCGACGCGGTGGCAACCGGAGCGCGGGTTCGCCTCGGCGCCGACCCTTCCGATGACGCCGGGTGCTTCTACCCGGCCACCGTGCTCGACCAGGTTCCCGCCGATGCCAAGATCGCCAAGAACGAGATCTTCGGCCCCGTCGCCGTGATCAGCACATTCGCCACCGAAGCCGAGGCCATCGACGCAGCCAATTCCACCGAATTCGGTTTGGCTGCTTACCTTTACACCAAGGACCTCGACCGGGCACTGCGCGTGGCCGACGAGATCGAATCGGGCATGGTGGGTATCAACCGGGGTGTGATCTCCGATGTCGCCGCGCCGTTCGGTGGCGTCAAACAGTCCGGTATCGGGCGTGAGGGCGGCTCCGAGGGTATCTACGAGTACCTGACCACGAAGTACATTGCACTGACCTGACCCCCGACGAGGAGCACCCGATGAGCAACTGGCACATGCCCGCGGAAAGCGCTCCACAGGACAAGGTCTGGATGGCCTTCCCGGTCGAGGGCTACTCGCTGGGTGACACCACGGTGGCTCGTGACGAGGCCCGTAGCACCTGGGCCGCCGTTGCGCATGCCATCGCGGAGTTCGAACCGGTCACGATGATCGTCGACCCCGGCGAGATCGGGCCGGCCCGCGACTACCTGTCGTCCGAGATCGAGATCGTCGAGGCACCCCTGAATGATGCGTGGGCACGCGACATCGGGCCGACGTTCGTCCTCGGCGACAACGGCCGTCTCGGCGCGGTCGACTGGGTTTTCAATGGCTGGGGCGCGGCCCGGTGGGCACAGTGGGACAAGGACCAGCACATCGGAAAGTTCATCGCCGAGCTCTCCGGTGCCGAACTCATCGATTCGCCGATGGTCAATGAGGGCGGCGGCATCCAGGTCGACGGGGCAGGTACCGTCCTGCTCACGGAGTCGGTACAGCTCGGTGACGGCCGAAACAGCACGTGGACCAAAACGCAGGTCGAGGCCGAGCTCGCCCGGACCATCGGTGCCGACCGCGCGATCTGGTTGCCACACGGCCTCACTCGCGACAACGAGAAGTTCGGCACCCGAGGCCACGTGGACATCGTGGCCGCAATGCCGTCACCGGGGGTGGTACTGCTGCACGATCAGCGCAACTCGAACCATCCCGACTTCGCGGTCAGCAAGCAGATCAAGGCCACCATCGCCGCCGCAGAACCCGGCTGGGAAATCATCGATATACCGGCGCCCACCGTCCTGACCGACGACGAAGGACCGGTCGACTACAGCTACATCAACCACCTCGTCATCAACGGTGCCGTCATCGCCTGCAGCTTCGGCGACCCCAACGATCACGAGGCCGGGGAGATACTCGGTGACGTCTACCCTGGCCGGACAGTAATCACCATCGATGCCCGGCCCCTCTTCGAACGCGGTGGCGGCATCCACTGCATCACCCAGCAGCAGCCGTCCGTTCACTAGTTGTAATGACCAGGGACGTCGTGGACGGCTGGTCGATTCGCCGCGCCGCCGAACAATTCCAACGCTCGCCGACCACGGCGAAGAAGTGGGCGCCCACTTCAACAACCACGGCATCATCGTCGAACGAGTGGTCACCGACAACGGATCTTGTTACCGCTCAGACTATTTCAAACAGAATCTAACCACTACCATCAAGCATAGGCGGACCCGCCTCGTGCCAACGGCAAAGTCGAACGGTTCGACCGGACGCTGAACGAGGAGTGCCATACGCCCAGACCCATTTGCCAGACGAGACCCGCACCGAAACGTATTGACAGATCGGGAGCGTCACGGGAGTTGCTTTGGCTACCTACCGAAAGATGTTGCAGCCAAGTCAAATACACCACTTTCAACCTTGCGAACATGCGTTCGACTGGGTACAGTGGAATCAGTCGACCACAAGCACGACGTATCTGACGCCTTCCCCGCAGACACACTCCGGTCGAACATTCCGTTTACTCTTGTCATGGAAGGTGCTGTGCTATGCGACTTCTCGAGATGGTCGACGATCTCGTCGACCTAGTGATTCCCGATGATGCGAACGTTGCGCTGGGGGTGGTGAAGGAGCTGATCACCCTGCGCAACGCGACCGAGCATCAACTCGCGATATGCGCTGCGGTGATCGATGAGTCGGGTATCGCCCGTAAGGCCGGTTCGACGACGGCAAAGTTGTTGCAGTCCAACGGTGCAGCGCCGGCGTCTGCGTATCGCTGGATACGTATCGGCGCGGGACTGGCCGGTCTGGATCGGACTGCCGGCTATTCACGGGACGGGTTCCTGTCCTCCGAACATATCGACGCAGTGGTCAAAGGTGTCGCCCATGTCGTCGGCCGGTCCGAGGATCCGATCACCGCCGAACAGCAGGTCGAGTTCGAGCGAAAACTGTTGAGTCACGCCGTCTCCGGTGCACCACCGGCTGAGATCGGTGCGGCTGCCCGTTTGCTGGGTAACGAGGTCTCCAGGGACACCGGCGGGCCGCCGCCGGCCGAAGACCGGTCACTGAACAGTCTGGAATACAAAGTCCGTGAAGGTCGCTGTGTCGGGACGTTTGATGTGGATGCGGTGATCGGAGAAAAGTTGTTCTCCGCGTTGGACTTCTGGTCCAACGCACGCCCCGAACCCGACGGCTCGGATGACAGTCGAAGCCCAACCCAACGCCGCGCCGATGCCTTGCACCAGCTGTTGGACTGTGGCGGTGGCGGACCAACACTGGTGTCGGCGCCGCGAACCGAAGTGATCGTGACGGTGCCCGCCGACCACCCCGAAGCTGCGTCCCTGCCCTGGATGGGTCCGATCACCGAAGCGACCGCCGCAACGTTGGCCTGCGATTCATCAATCAGCTCGATCACCCTGGACGGGCAGCAGGTCCCGGTCGATATGAGTCCACCGAAACGGCTGTTCAAAGGGCTGGTCCGCAAAGCGATCATCATCCGCGACACCTGCTGTGTGAAATGTGGGGCAAAGGCCGGCTGGTCGGACTGCCATCACATCGTGCACTTTGTGGACGGCGGCCTGACCACCCTCGACAACGGGTGCTTGCTGTGCCGCACCTGTCACATGGCTGTTCACAACACCGGGTGGGACGTGATCATGGGATCCGACGGACATCCGTGGCTGATCCCGCCCGCGGATATCGATCCGCAGCGAAGACCTCTACCGGCCTACAACAGACGAACCCTGACCCTCGCCGCCTGACTGAACCAGCTCTCCACCACCGTCGCACCCGATTTCACCGTCGGGACCGCGCACGAAAACTTGACAACTCCATAGCGTGAAAGCGCGTGGTGCCGCCGCCCGAGAAGTCCACTCCACATAGATTGACAGGGTTTCAGCGGCGGCACCACGGCAATCGGCTGCTCTATCGCGGCGTTCCCGACAATCCGACTACCGAATTGGCAATCCCAACCGACGAAATGTCAGTTGCAGCTTGCCTCTGCGCGGGAGACTGTTGCGCAATGACATCCACGACGCCCCGCACCACTCCGGAACCGGAGACTGCATCGGGCACCTACGGCGACAAAGTTCTCGCAGTGGAGCCGGGCGGTAGCGAGTTCATCCCGCTCGAGGCGCGCCATGGGAAGCCCCGCGGCCTGTTCTGGACCTGGACCGCCCCCAACCTGGAATTCGCCACGATCTTCCTGGGTATTCTCGCGGTCCTCTACTTCGGCTTGACCTTCTGGCAGGCTATTGCCGCGATGGCACTGGGCAACCTGCTCGGCGCCGCTGCCCACTTCCTGTTGTCCGCGCGCGGCCCGCTCCACGGTGTGCCGCAGATGGTGCTCGGCCGCTTGGGTTTCGGATACCGAGGCAACATCGTCCCGGCATCCTTCATGGCGGTGATGTGTGGCATCGGCTGGTTTGCCACCAATAGCGTCAGCGGCGCACTGGCCCTCAACAGTCTCATCGGCGTGCCGTCGGCGATCGCGCTGCTCATCATCGTGCTCCTGCAGACGGGCTTTGCGTTCTTCGGACACAACCTGGTTCAGAGTTTCGAACGGGCCGCCGCACCGGTCCTTGCGGTCATCTTCGTGACCGCAGGCATCTTCATCTTCAGCGAAGCCGACCTTTCGATGCCGTCCTTGGACGAGAGCGGCGGTACCCTCGGCGGATTCCTGCTGACCGTCGGCGCAGCCTTCGGATACACCGCAGGCTGGACGCCCTACGCTGCCGACTTCACCCGCTACCTTCCGGCGAACGTCTCCAAGCTCCAGACCGGATTCTTCGCATCCAGCGGCCTGTTCATCTCGACCACCGTTTTGATGGCGATCGGCGCGGCATCGGTCACGATCGGCTTCGACGCCGACCTCAACTACACCGACGCGTTCACCTCGTCGATGCCTTCGGTCGTTGCCAACCTCACCTTGCTGGCGATCGCGGTCGGCGCCGTGGCGGCCAACGCGATCAACCTCTACTCCGGCGCGATGGCCTTTGTGACAATGGGATTCAAGTTCTCGGTCGGTATCCAACGCGCACTGGTCACAGCGGTCTTCGGTGTGGTCGGATTCCTGGTCGCCTGGTGGGCCCTTGCCGATGCCGCAGCGAACTATGAGACGTTCCTGCTGATCGTCGCCTACTGGATCGGACCGTGGTTGGGCATCGTTTTCGCCGACCAACTGCTGCGCCGAAACCGTCCCATCGCCGGATTCCTCTACGACTCCAAATACTCCAACTGGGGTGGACTCATCGCATTCCTGGTCGCCCTGGTGGTCTCGGTGCTGCTGTTCGGCAATCAGGAACGATGGGTTGGCTACGTGGCCGAAGCTGTGCCCGAACTCGGTGACATCGCCTTCTTCGTCGGATTCCTCATTGCTTTCTTCGGCTACATCCTGTTGTGCAGCAAGAAGATCAACAAGGACTACCAGGCAGTCTGATCAACCCCCGCCCGTTGATCTGACAGTCAATGACCCGAGCCGCGCTGATCACCCCTCGAACTGCTCCACAAGTGGTTCTGATCAGTCGGCTCTGCGACGGCCCTGTGCGCGATGAGCGCACAGGGCCATCAGCAATCCCGGATAGGTTTGCGGCGCAGTGAAATCGAATCCGATCAGTCCGCGGATTCGTTCGAGCCGCTGATACAGACTCTGCCGCCCCAGATTCAGCGCCGCCGCCGACCGGGTGGCGCTGCACCCGTTCCGCAGATGGACTTCGAGGGTGTGGATCAACTCCGAGCCGTGGTCGTTGTCCCAGGCGATCACCGGGCCGAGCGCTGCGGCAGCCAACTCCGAGCGCACGCTATCCGGCAAGGTCTCCACCGCCAGGTCCGCGGCCAGCGCCCGGACCGACGTCACCGCATCCGCATGCAAACCCGACCGTCGATCGGCAACCGCGAGCGACAACGCATGGCGCACCCGCACCAGCGCCGACGAGAGTTCGTGCGCATCAAGGCGGCAGGGATCGCCCACCACCACTGTCGCCGCGCCGGAACCTCCCGCATACGCACCGACGATCTCGGTGACGGCGTCGCGGTCGAGTTGCGACGGGGCGATCAGGGCGTACGCGGTTGCATGTACCTGTGCGTGCATCGATTGCGCCGAGATCCGTTTGGCGGCAGAGGCACTGAGTTGCGAGGCCATCCTCGGTGTCGGTACATCAACCGCAACGGGAACGATCCGGGCGGAGGCGGACGGCCGAAAACCCGCGGCCCCCAACCGCATCATCAGGTCGGACCGGCGATCGATGCGGGTTTCGAGCAGATCCGAGACCAACGACGACGCGGCCCGATGCGGAAGGCCACCGAGCTCCCGCGACAACGAGAGCGTCACCCCGAGGGGCCCCGCCCCGACCTCGAGCATGCTGACCAACCCGGCCCGATCCAGCGGAGATCCCGGGCCCGCGACCAGCGTTGCGAGAACCTCCCCTCGCATCCCCACCGGGACCGCGGCCACCTGCGCATCCACCACCTGCCATGCCGAATGATCGTCGTCGACACCCTCGGCGGCCATCAGCGCGTTGCCACTGCCGAGTAGCACAAGGGGGCAACCAGATGCGGCCGCAATACGTTTCAGCATCGCCGGCGCACCGTTGCCCGCCGCCATCTCGGTGTGTAACGCGGTACCCAGCTCACTTCGCCGCCGCAACAGGGCAACCTCGCCCGACACCAGATCGGTGTTGGCCGACCGGCACAGGTCGATGAACGGGATCACCGTGCGCAGGGCGATCAACGGAAAGTGCACGGTCGAGGCCTCGCGCACCATCTCGTCGGGCACCTGATCAAAGGTCCGGCCCATCTCGATCGCCACGCCGGCAACCTTGCGTTGCGCGAGTTCCCGGATGTAGTGCCGCCGCGTGCCTGCATCGACCCCGGCCAGTCCGAGTCCCGTTGTCAGCAGCAGTTCTCCGCCCGACAGCAGCGGCCCGATCTCGAAGATCTCACTCGAGTGCACCCACCGAACCTCGTTGTCGAGCCCGTCATACCCGCTCAGGACCTGCGGATCGGCAGCCGCGAGATGCCGGTCGAGCACGTCACGCAATGTCAGGACCATGGTGTCCCTTTCTCACCGATCGACTTCAAGGACCGGACGAAATGCACGTCGTCCAGCATTGCTACCGGGACACTATGTCAGTTGCCGCGGCGACGCATCACGGGCACCGTTGCTGGCATGACGACATCCCTCGATGTTTCCCCGACCACCTTGCTCGAGATTGCATACGCCGAAGCCCAACAGGGTCTCGCCGAAGGCGGGATCCCCATCGGGGCGGCACTGTTCGCCGCCGACGGGACGCTCCTCGGCCGCGGCCACAACCGGCGGGTACAAAACGACGATCCCTGCGTCCACGGCGAAACCGACGCGTTCCGCAATGCCGGCAGGCAGACCGATTATCGGTCCACGATCATGGTCACCACGCTGTCCCCGTGCTGGTACTGCTGCGGCCTGATCCGTCAGTTCAACATCGGGACCGTGATCATCGGCGAGAACACCACATTCCGCGGCGGAGAGGACTGGCTCATCGAGAACGGTGTCTCGGTGACCGTGCTCGACGATCCCCACTGCGTGTCGATGATGTCCGAGTTCATCGACCTCAACCCGCTCCTGTGGAATGAGGACATCGGCGTTGCCGGTGATACGGAGCCGTCGAAGGAGAGCACGTCGTGAGTAGTCCCATTCTGACTGTTGACATCTCGCAGTGGCGCACCGGAGGCGAAGCGGCCGACGCGCTGTGCGCGGCCGTGGACAAGAGCCTGCAGCAGGCCGGGTTCCTCCTGGTCACCGGGCACGGCATCGACCCGGAACTCCCCGCCGCCCTGCGGTCGGCGGCACGCGAGTTCTTCGCGCTGCCAACCGAAGTGAAGGAAAGGTACGCCGTCGCGGTCGGTGGCCGCGGCTGGATCGGCCCGGGCATGGAGGCCAACGGATACGCCGAAGGCACCGAGACCCCACCTGATCTGAAGGAAACCTACAACTGTGGCGCGCAGACGCCGGTGGGCGATCCGGAGGTCGACGCCCTGTGGTTCCCGCCGGACCTCTGGCCGCAGGAGGTCCCCCATCTGCACGAGTTGTTCGTCGACTACTGCAAGCAGATGAAGTCCCTCTCTGACGACTTGCTGGATCTGATGGCCGCATCGCTTGGCCTGACCGGTGAGGCCAATCCCTTTCTCGGCCTGACGAATCTCGCCACCTGGACCTCGAACATCAACCACTACCCGCGATCACCGAGACCGGGCCGGTCGAAGACGGTCAGTACCGGATCGGACCACACACCGACTTCGGCACGGTGACCGTGCTCGACCGTGAGCCGGGCGCCGGCGGACTGCAGGTCTACAGCACCGAAGGCGGATGGGCCGACGCTCCATACGATCCATCCGCGCTGACGATCAACATCGGCGATCTCCTCGAATACTGGACCGGGGGTCGGTGGCCGGCCGGCCGTCACCGCGTCCTGCCACCGCAGGCAGATGCCCCGGAGGAGGACCTCGTCTCGCTGATCTATTTCTACGAGGCCAATCACGACGCCGTGGTGACACCCTTGGAACCACCGATCGGCACGGAGTCCGGGCGACCACCGGTTACCGCGGGCGATTTCATCCTCGAACGCCTCGACGCCATCACGGTTGTCCCCGCCACGTGATGGGTGATTGAGCGGTGATGCGGGGTTGAGCGTCGCGTCCGCTGGGTAGGCTCGAATTCATGACTGCCATCGAAGCCAGCTCTGACGACGTCCCGGCCGATCTTCCGGGTACCGAAACCCCCGACGCAGACGACGCGTTGCTCGTCGACAATCTCCGGATCGCACTCGATGGCCGGTGGCGAAGTACGCGGGAACACGTTCGAGAACAACTGAACCGTGCCGACCTGCTCCCCGATCCTTCTCGGTCGCTGGAGCAGGCCCGCGCGCGGATGCTCGATGTCATGGGCGAACTGACCCAATTCGGCTTCGCCCGTGCCGGATTCCAGGAAGAGCACGGCGGTAGCGGCGACATCGGTGCATCGATCACCGCCATCGAGCTGCTCGGCTACGCCGACCTGTCACTCATGGTGAAGGCAGGCGTCCAGTGGGGTTTGTTCGGCGGTGCTATCGAGAACCTCGGCACCGAGCGCCATCACCAGAAGTACGTCGAGGGCCTGATCAACCTCGACGTGCTCGGCTGCTTTGCCATGACCGAAACCGGCCACGGCTCCAACGTGCAGGCGCTGCAGACCACGGCTACTTACGATCCGGCCACCGACGAGTTCATCGTCCATTCGCCGACCCATCTCGCGCGCAAGGACTACATCGGCGGCGCCGCGCAGCACGCCAGGGTCGCGGCGGTGTTCGCGCAGCTGATCACCGGCGGCCCCGGCGAAGAACCGACCGGACGCGGTGTGCACTGTCTGGTCGTCCCGATCCGTGACGCCGACGGCAACGATCTGCCCGGCGTCACCACGAGCGACTGCGGCTACAAAGGTGGACTCGCCGGAGTGGACAACGGGCGCATCACCTTCGACCAAGTCCGCGTCCCACGCGACAACCTCCTCAACCGCTACGCCGATGTCACGGCGGACGGCACCTACACGTCCCCGATCGAGAATCAGAACCGCCGCTTCTTCACGATGCTCGGCACTCTCATCCGCGGACGGGTCAGTGTCGCCGCCACCGCGGGCGCGGCCAGCCGCAAAGCACTGACCATCGCCACCCGATACGGCTTGGCGCGCAAGCAGTTCGAGTCCCCCGACTCCACCGACGAGATCACCGTCATGGACTATTTGGGTCATCAGCGCAAGCTGCTACCGCTGATCGCGAAGTCGTACGCGCTCGCCTTCGCCCAGAACGAGATCATCGAAGAACTCCACGAAGTCCAGTCAGCGGAGAGCGCCGACGAGGACCGGCAACGCGAATTGGAAACCGCCGCAGCCGGTTTGAAGGCGATGACCACGTGGCATGCCTCCAACACCATCAACGTCTGCCGAGAGGCCTGTGGCGGCGCGGGATACCTCGACGAGAACCAGCTGTCGATCCTGCGTGGTGACATCGACGTGTTCACCACGTTCGAGGGTGACAACACGGTCCTGACCCAGCTGGTGGCCAAGGAATTGCTCTCGGCCTACGCCGACGACGTGCGCGGCCTGAACGCGGTGGGCTGGGCCCGGTTCATCGCCGGGATGGCCCGCGACGTCTTCCTCGAGAAGTCCGCAGCCCGCCAGGTGGTGCAGACCCTCATGGACGGCAGCGACGAAGATCCCGAGCAGTCCGACCTG
The DNA here is from genome assembly GCF_056786495.1 of Williamsia sp. Y853. Taxonomy (NCBI): domain Bacteria; kingdom Bacillati; phylum Actinomycetota; class Actinomycetes; order Mycobacteriales; family Nocardiaceae; genus Williamsia; species Williamsia sp. Y853. The sequence continues at coordinate 1,563,368 of NZ_JBXCJC010000001.1, read as the reverse complement.
ACCAACCGCGGGACGCAGATCCGGCTGCTGCGCAACCGTGAGGATCATCTGCTGCGGACCTGCGCCAACCGGTTGCGCCGAGCCACCGACGACGACAACGACCCCTTCGAGGTGTTCAACAGCGCCCAGGACCACCTGCTCAAGGTCGGCACCGCACACACCGAACGGGTGGTGCTCGAAGCATTCATCGAGGCGATCGACCGGTGCGACAGCAAAGCCGGCACCGAACTGCTCGGCAAGGTCTGCGACCTGTTCGTCTATTCGACGCTGGAAGCCGACCTCGACTGGTTCCTGATGCACCGGCACGTGTCCGTCGAACGCGCCAAGGCCATCCGGCGGGGCGTCAACGAACTGTGCCTGAGCCTGCGGCCCCACGCCCGCACCCTGGTGGACGGGTTCGCAATACCCGAGGAACTCCTACGGACCGTCATGATCGACGATCAGACCGCCTGACCGGCGGCAATATCGGCACGCCGGGCGGTCGGTTCGGCACGCTCGACGGCGGGGCGCGGTGGTCGCGCCCCGTCAATCGGGTGTGTCGCCGCCGCGGTTTTTCGGGCCCAGACCCATCTGCACGGCCTGATGTGCCTGCACCAGCTCGGATCGGAAACGGTCTACGTCCCGGGCCCAGGCCTGAGCCAGGCGGCCGCTGTTGAGTTTCACGCCCACACCACCTCGGCGCCGAGGCACCGCTGACAGCTCACCGAGCGCGGGTGCGCTCTCCCACTTCGCGTGCTCGTGGCCGTGATTCTCGGGGAAGACCTCTTCGATCTCGTCGAGGCGGATGGTCTGCGCACCCTGACGCAACGATGCCTCGGTGAGCCGGACACTGACATGGGCGCGGGCGGCATAGACCTGCAGCAGAGAGAACCCGCCGATGAGCACCGCGAAGGCCAGCAACGCCGGCCAATGCAGCTGACCGCCGCCGAAGATTTCCATGATGAACACGGTCAGACAAAGCACTGGGCCGATGGCCACGACCCACCAGGCACCGCCGGGCTCATAGAAGAGCGTCTCGCCCTCCACTGGATCCAACTCGCGATTGCCGCTCATTTTTCTTCTTCGAACCAGGGATCCGACGAGGGGCGAAACGCCATCATCGACCCGATGAGCGCGATGACGCTGAACAGCAGGGGCAGCGCGGCAGCACCCTTGATCAAGAACGAGGCCATGATCCCGAGGGCAACCAGCATCAGGGTGAACACGGCCAGTGCCGAACGCCACTGCTGATCGCCGGGGAATGCCTTACGCGCCGCGATGATCAACGCGGCACCGATGGCCGTGAAGAAGACCCCGAGTGCCACGAACCCGCCGATACCCTCGATCAGACTTGCGACGATGATCCCGATTCCATACAGACCCATCAGCACGCCACTGATCGTCCACAGCCAGTAGGCGCGGGTGACCAGGGTCGGCGGTGCGGCCGGTTCGACAGGCTTGCTGCTCACGTTCGGTCTCCTGGGTCAGGTCTGTTGTCTTCTGGACTGTAGTGATCGGGACCGGCTGGCGGTTGATATCCCGCGGGTGGATATCCGGATTCGCCACCGTAGCGGGGCTGCTCACCATTCGGCGGCTGCTGTCCGTACTGCTGGGGTTGTCCGTATTGCTGGGGTTGCCCGTACTGCTGGGGTTGCCCGCCGTACGGCTGTCCGTAGTAGGGCTGCTGCGGATACGGGGTGTTGTAGGAGGTGTTGTAGTACGACGGTGGTCGCTGCTTCTTCTCTTTGCGCCACCGCGTCATGTCCTTGCAGTAGGTGTCCGAATCGCGATGCATCAGCAGCACACCCGCACCGAGGGCGGCCACACCGCCGATCACATTCGGGATCATCACCCAGGTGTCGGATCCGTCGGCGAAGAACGCCGACACCGTTTGTACGACGAGGAAGAAACTGAAGAACCCCAGACCCAGGCGCGCCCAGTTGTGGCCGATCCGGGCAAGCCAGGTCAACCCGGCAAAAGCCGCCGCCAAAACCAGACCGGTGACAGCGATGACCGCCCAGATCATCCCGTCGGGCAGTTGTGCGTCCGGATTGTCCTTGGCGATGTCGTCGGCGGTATCGAAGAACTGCCGATATTGCGACCCGAAGATGACGCACTGGGCCACGATCACGAGGATCCACAGCTCGGTGGCGATCGCCGTGGCATTCGGGATGGCCGGCTTGGTGGATGTGGGCTCCGACCCGGCGCCAGGACTCTGGCCGGCCGGGGGCCCATTGTGTGGGTTCTGGCCATGGGGCGTGGGGGGCACGGACATGCGTCCCAGCCTAGTTGGCGCCGCTCAGGCAGGCCTTCCCGAGTCACCGACGATGCTGGTGATCTGGCGTCGCCCGTCGGCCATCCAGAACCGATAGGCATCGAGGTCCACACCGAGGATCGCGGTACTGACGTCCACCGGCACCCCCTCGCCTGCCAGCAACCGCACCAGCGGAAACCAACCCGCTTCGTCGAGAGGCGGTTCGGGAAAGAGTTCGGCTGCCCGTTTTCGGACCGGACCGTCAAAAGCCCGCCGCAGTTGATCGCTCGGCGCAGCTTCCTGACGATTCCGTTTCGGCGCCGGACGCGAGCCGCCGACCAGTGGGAGCACCTGCCCCGAGGCGTTGAGGGTGTGGCCCGAGGGGTACTGAACCACGGTGTCCTTGTCCAGCCACTGCCGAAAATCCATGGGATCGAAGTCGAGGACGGCGGCAGATGCCTCGACCGGGATGCCCTCACCCCGAAGCTGACTCACGAAGTGGTACAGGTCATCTCGGCTGCACAAAGGGCCGGCGGTCTCTCGCCTGCGTTCGATGGATCTGGCAAAAGCCACTTCAAGACGACTCGGTTGGTCCGACACAGCTGATCCCCCAGAACCCCGGTCACGCCATCAGGCCCCACCCCGATGAACAATCACTTGTTGCTTGCGATTGTCAATGTAGCGCAGATGCAACCTCATGTGCCCAATAAGTGAGGACGATGTCAGCTCCGGCTCTCCGGATGGCGAGAAGGGACTCGGCGATGGCCGCATCCCGATCAATCCATCCCCGCTCGGCGGCAGCCGTGATCATCGAGTATTCACCGGAGATCTGGTAGGCGGCCACCGGAACATCGGATTCGTCGGCGATCCGGCGGAGCACGTCGAGGTACAGCATCGCCGGCTTCACCATCACGATGTCGGCACCTTCCGACAGATCCAGGTGCAGTTCGCGGGTGGCTTCTCGCAGGTTGGCCGGATTCTGCTGGTACGACTTGCGGTCACCCTCCAGCGACGAGCCGACCGCCTCGCGGAACGGGCCGTAGAACGCCGACGAGTACTTCGCGGTGTACGCCAGGATCCCGGTGTCGATGAAACCGGCGTCATCGAGTGCGGTGCGGATCGCGGCCACCTGGCCGTCCATCATTCCGCTGGGACCGACCATGTGCGCTCCGGACCGCGCCTGCACGACGGCCATCTCCGTGTAGCGCGCGAGCGTGGCGTCGTTGTCGACCGCGCCGTCCGGACGCACGACACCGCAATGGCCGTGATCGGTGAACTCGTCGAGACAGGTGTCGGCCATGATCACGGTCGAATCACCGAGATCGCTCCGCAGCTGCCGTAGCGCGACGTTGAGGATGCCGTTGGGGTCGGTGCCTGCGGTACCGACAGCGTCCTTGTCCTCCGGCGTCGGGACACCGAACAACATCAGACCGCCAACACCCGCCGTGACAGCCGCCTCGGCGGCCCGCCGCAGCGACTCGACGGTGTGCTGGGCAACCCCGGGCATCGAACTGATCGGACGGGGTTCATCGAGCCCGTCGGCCACGAACATCGGCAACACCAGATGGCGTGCCTCGAGCGATGTCTCGGCAACAAGCCGGCGCATGGCCGGAGTATTGCGTAGCCGACGGGGTCGATCGGTAGGGGCAGGTCGATCGGTAGGGACAGGTCGATCGAAATGTGCGGTCATGAAATCAAGCCTACGAGCGCGAGCGACGAGCCTTCTTACGCGGAGGGGGCAGTGCACCCTCGGCCCGCAGGCGGGCAGCATGCTCGGCGAGCGCGTCGACGAGCTCCGGCACCGATGCGTTCTCCGGCCGCACGTCCACGCGCAGCCCGAACTCGGTCGCGGTTTCGGCGGTCTTCGGACCGATGCAGGCGACGATTGTGCGCGCATGCGGCTTCCCGGCGATACCGACGAGGTTGCGGACCGTAGAAGACGAGGTGAAGCAGACCGCGTCGAAACCACCGGTCTTGATCATCTCGCGGGTCTCGGCCGGCGGCGGCGCTGCCCGAACGGTGCGGTACGCGGTCACATCGTCGATCTCCCACCCGCGGCCACGCAGGCCCTCGGACAGGGTTTCGGTGGCGATGTCGGCGCGCGGCAACAGGATCCGGTTCACCGGATCGAAGACGTCGTCGTACGGCGGGAAGTCCTCGAGCAACCCCAGCGACGACTGCTCGCCGGTGGGCAGCAGTTCCGGGTTGATACCGAAGCTACGCACCTTCTCGGCGGTGGCCTCGCCCACGCAGGCGATCTTCACGCCACTGAAAGCTCTTGCATCCAGACCGAATTCGGCGAACTTGTCCCAGACCGCGCGAACCGCGTTGGTGGAAGTGAAGACCACCCACTGGTAGCGGCCGTCGACCAGACCCTTGACCGCACGCTCCATCTGAGCCGGGCTCCGGGGTGGTTCGACCGCGATCGTCGGGACCTCCATCGGGATGGCGCCGTGTGTCACGAGCCGATCCGACATGTCGCCTGCCTGATCCTTGGTGCGCGGCACGAGCACGGTCCAGCCGTATAGCGAGCGCGACTCCCACCAGTTCAGCTTGGCGCGCGCGGCGACGACCTTGCCGATGGTGACGATCAGCGGCCCGGTCAGGGCGCTGCCACTCTCGTTCAGGGTCGCCAGCGTGGCCTCGATGGTGCGCTGCTGGCAGGTGGTGCCGTTGACGGTGATCGCGGCAGGCGTCTGGGGGGCCAGACCGTTCTCGGTCAGCGCACTGGCGGTCTCGGCGAGATGACCCGACGTCGCGTGCAGCACGAGCGGTCCGGGAGCGGCGGCCAGAGCCGCCCAGTCGACCTCTCCGCGGACATCGGCCACAGCATGAGCCGAACCCAGCGGCATACCCGCGTAGCTCGGTACAGCGGCCGTGGCGGGCAATCCCGGGATGACCTCGAACTGCACCTGCGTGCGGGCCACGGCATTGACCTCGGCCAGGACCGAATCGGTGGTCAGCGGGTCACCGGCGACCAGGCGGACCACATCGTGGCCCTCCCGCGCGGTGGCTACCAACGTCTTGGCGACCTCATTGGGGTCACCAAGGGCCGGCCGCACGTTGCTGACCTGGTTGTTGTCGTCGTCAGCCGGGTCGACATCAGGCTGTTGCACACCCTGCTGATCTACACCCTCGGCCGCGGCGCTAATGTCTTGCTTGCTCGGTTTCGTGGCACCCGAACGCGACGATCCCGTCTTCGACGAAGTCGGCTCACCGGATCCGGCACCGATCTGCGCGACGACCGCGGACGGCACGTCGGGGTCGATGAACACCGTGACGGCGTTCTCGATCGCAGTGCGGGCACGGACGGTCAGCAACCCGGGATCGCCGGGTCCTGCCCCGACGAAGAGGATTCGTCCAGGCGTGATGACCTTTTTGGTTCGGCTCATGTTGCTCTCCTGCCCCGTTCGGGGCTGTAGCTCGGCCCGCCGGTCCTAGAGGAGCGTTTTCGCTCCCAGTTCCAGCAGTTCTGCGGCAAGTTCTCGGCCTAGTTCGGTCGCTCTCGAGACCGGGCCCACCACCGAGGCCCGGACGGAATCGGATCCGTCCTCGGCCACCACCGTCGCGCGGAGCGACAGTTCGGTGAAGATGCGCCCGCTTTCGTCGATCGACTCGACCACTTCGGCCATCGCACCGACCGGCGCGGTGCACCCGGCCTCGAGGGCCGCGAGTACCGCACGCTCGGCGTCAATCGCCGCACGGGTGGACGGATCATCCAACTCGGCGAGAATGCTCACCAGTTGGGCATCGTCTTCACGGCACTCCACGGCCAAAGCTCCCTGTGCAGGCGCCGGTAGCACCTGGACCGGATCCAACGCTTCGGTGACCTCATCAGCCCGTCCGATACGTACCAGTCCGGCCCTGGCCACCACCACCGCGTCGAGTTCACCGCTGGCGACTTTGCCCAACCGAGAATCTAGATTGCCTCGAAGGGGGCGGATTTCCAAACCGAGACCCAATGCCCTAAGCTGCGCGGCCCGTCGCGGGGCCGAGGTGCCAACGGTGGCACCGGGCAGCAGCTCTCCGAGCACCTTGCCACCGGCTGCGACCAGCGCATCTCGGGGATCTTCACGTGTCGGGGTCGCCGCGATGACCAGGCCCGGCTCGTGCGCGGTCGGGAGATCTTTGTAGGAGTGGATCGCGACGTCGACTTCACCCGCGGTCAACGATTGGCGGATCGCGGTGGTGAACACCCCGACCCCGATTTCCTGTACCGGCGCGGCCGACAGGTCGCCTGCGGTTTTGATGATGACCAACTCGGCCGGATGCCCGGCAGCGATCAGGGCATCACGAACCGTGCCCGCCTGAGTGGTGGCCAGCAAGGAACCCCGGGTGCCGATCCGGATCGGATTGCGGCGTGACGAAGAACTCAATTTCTCAGTGACCCTTTCGGGGTGCATCGGTCTCCGTGAGACCGACTTCGGGAGTTGAAACCGATTCTGCTGCACCAGGTTTGAGCTCGAACAGCTCACGCAGCGCCTCGGCGTATTGATCACCCTGCGGAGTACTCGCAAGTTGTTTGACACGCACCGTCGGTGCGTGCAGGAGTTTGTCGACAACCCGGCGGACAGTCTTTGCGACCTCGTCACGCTGGGGGTCGTCGAGGCCCGGCAACCGGCTTTCCAGCCGCAGGATCTCACCTTCGACAACGTCGGCCGCACGCTGCCGCAGCGCCGTCACGGTGGGCGTCACGTCGGCCTGACGCTGGTGGGTCATGTAGTCGGCGAGTTCCGCCAGGACGATCTCGCGGGCCGCTGATTCATCGGCGTCGGCAGCCTTGGTGGCCTCGTCGCCGCGCAGGCCCTCGATGTCGATGATCTGCACGTTCGGTAGCCGCGCGGCCGCCGGATCGACATTGCGAGGGAGACCAAGATCACAGATCACGAGCGGGCCCTTGGCGGTCCGCCGGGCCAGCGCGGAGTGCACCTGGCCGACTCCCACCACGGCGCCGATCGTGCCCGTACAGGTCACCAGGACGTCGGCATCGGCCAGCGCGTCGGTCAGTTCGTCCATCGGGACCGCCCGCGCATTGATGCCGTGATTCTTGGCCACATTGCCTGCCAAATGCTGAGCCTTCTCGTGGGTCCGGTTGACCAGCGCGAGATCGGAAACCCCACCGCGGGCCAGGTGCGCGGCGGCCAGACCGCCCATCGCACCGGCGCCGAGCACCACGGCCGAGGAGATGTCACGGCCCAGAACCGCACGGGCCCGATCCAGGGACACCGACACCACAGAGGCGCCTGCCCGGTCGAGTCCGGTCTCGCTGTGGACCCGCTTGCCCACCCGCAGCGCCTGCTGGGCGAACTCGTGGAGCACCCGGCCCGCGGATCGGTTCGCGTCGGCACTGGCGTAGGACGATCGGATCTGACCGAGGATCTGCTGTTCGCCGACCACCATCGAGTCGAGGCCTGCCGCCACCGAGAACAGATGCTCGACAACCGCCTCGGAGTAGCGGACGTAGGCGTACCGGGTCATCTCGTTCACCGACATGCCCGAATGCCGGCCCAACACCTCACCCACGGCCTCGAGAGCCGGGTGGAAGGCATCGACAACGGCGTAGATCTCGACCCGGTTGCAGGTCGAGACGATCATGGCCTCGCTGATCTGCGAGCTCTCGAGGAGTTCGTCGATTAGCTTCGGCCGGTCGTATTCGGTGACCGCCAGTTGTTCCAGGATCGACACCGGAGCACTGCGATGCGATACGCCGAACAGAAAGATACTCACACGCCCACCGACCTCTTGTTCGATCGCGCCCGGGGAGTCTCCGACCGGTCGCGCGGCAACGAATTAGGTTGCTCCGCTTCGTTTTCCGCACTATGTCTGCGTGCCGCATTGAAGGCCATCACCTGTAGTTCGAGCGCAAGGTCGACCGGTCGCACGAATACGTGCCCGGGAACCTGCAGGGTGACGGCGGTGAAGTTCAGGATCTGTTGCACCCCGGCCGCCACAAAGGCGTCACAGGTGACCTGCGCGTCGTCGTCCGCGGTGGCGAGCACCGCGATCTCCACGCCGTGTTCGACACAGATCGCAGCGACCTCGCCCAGGTCGCCGACCAGCATCTCGCTGTCATTGCCCGCGACGATGGTTCCGACGAGATCGGGATCGGCATCGACCAGAGCGACGATCTTGATGCCCCTGCGGTCGAATCCGGCCCGGCTGACCAGGGCCCTGCCGAGGTGTCCGGCGCCGGCGAGTACGACGTTGTGGTTGTGTTCGACACCGAGGGTCAGCGCGATACGCGCGATCAGGCGGCTGACGTCGTAACCCACACCGCGCACGCCGCCGGAGCCCACATGCGACAGGTCCTTACGGAGGATCGCGGGGTTCACGCCTGCCGCGGTGGCGAGCTGGTTCGACGAGACGACCAGGGCGCCGGTCTCGCTGATCGAACGCAATACGTGCAGGTACGTGGCAAGCCGGGCCACCGAGGCACCCGGGATGTCCGGCTGCCCCAACGTGGGACTTTTCGCCATTCCGACCGTCTTCCTCATCTGAGCTGCATCGTCCGGGGTATCACGAACCCCCGAACACTTCGGTTACACGGACGTAACCACTCGACGGTCCACGGTACCGCTTGTGAATCGATTCACAAACTCGACCGCTGTAATGCTGGCCACAAGTCTGGACTAGTGTCCAGCACTCAGTCGTAAATCTGCTTCCAACCTGGGGATATCAACATCCCAGTAGCTATGCTCACGACCGTCGAGCAGGACGACCGGCAGTCGATCGCCGTATTCGGCGCGCAGAGAGGGATCGGTTTCGGCGGCCGCATCGACATCGATTTCTTCGAACTCGACCCCGAACTCGTCGAGGATCGGTTGCAAATCGGCAACCGCACGGGCGCAGGCGGCACAACCCGCCCGGGAGAGCAGCGTGATCGTCACACGGCCAGTCTTGCACTGTGCACCGACTACGCTTGAAGCGGACCGATCAGGGGAGGCGGTAGGAGTGACACAAACTCCAGGCGACGGGCACACCGGCGGCGATGATTCTGAGACCGACCCCCGCATCGAAGACAACGTCGACGAGACGGCCGCGGCAGGATCAGAGCCCGGACACACCCACGGCAGGACCCACGACGACGCCCGCGACGACGCCCGCGACGACGATGATGCGGTCGACGATGATGACGACGACATCCCCGGGAAACCGGCCACCCCGTCGCGTCCACTGTCACCGCTGACGAGCCGGGTCGGACGCTTTCGTCAGTCCGCTGCCGAGCTGCGCCAGTCACTGGCAGGCGAGGCCAGCGCGCAAGCCGCGTATTCGAAGCTCCGGGAACGTTCACTGCACGTCCCGGACGAGGGCACCGTAGCCACCATCGAGGTCGATGAACCGGGTGTACCGACCGATGTGCCGCCGGACCTGACCGCCGCCGCATTCTTCGACGTCGACAACACCCTGGTGCAGGGCGCCTCGATGATCCACTTCGCACGTGGGCTCGCCGCCCGCGACTACTTCAGCTACCGCGACATCATGGAGTTCGTCTGGGCCCAGGCGAAGTTCCGCATCACCGGCCGCGAGAACTCCGAGGACGTCGCCCAGGGCCGGGAAAAGGCCCTCTCGTTCATCGCCGGGCGTCAGACCGCAGAGCTGGTACGCCTCGGCGAGGAGATCTTCGACGAGTTCATCGCCGACAAGATCTGGCCGGGGACCGCGTCCCTTGCACAGATGCACATCGACGCAGGCCAGCAGGTCTGGCTGGTCACGGCGACCCCGGTCGAGCTGGCGCAGACGATCGCCGACCGGCTCGGGCTCACCGGAGCACTGGGCACAGTCGCCGAAAGCGTTGACGGTGTGTTCACCGGCCGGCTGGTCGGCGACATCCTGCACGGGCTCGGCAAGGCCCACGCCGTGCGAACCCTGGCGATCCGCGAAGGACTCAACCTCAAGCGCTGCACCGCGTACTCGGATTCACACAACGACGTGCCGATGCTCTCGCTCGTCGGCACCGCGGTGGCCATCAACCCCGACGCCGACCTTCGGGACGTCGCCCGGGTCCGCGGCTGGGAGATCAGGGACTATCGCACGGCCCGCAAGGCCGCGAAGATCGGCCTTCCGACCGCGGTATTCCTCGGTGCCGCAGGTGGTGGCGCCGCAGCCGCCGTCAAACACCTCCGCCGCTGACCCGGCACCTCCCGATGATGTGGCCTTTTGGCGAACAAAACCCCAGGTGGGATACGCCAAAAGGGCACATTATCGGGCTTGGCGAGCTCAGCCGAAGTAGACGCTGCCGCGACGGCTGAGCATTTTGAAGAGGGTCTGCTGGATCTCTTCCCGAACATGGTCGGTGAGATCGAACACGACCATCGGATCGTCGGCGGCCTGCTCGTCGTAGTGACCGGTCTCGATCGGCGTCCCGAAATGGATCTTCCACTTCGACGGCAACGGCACCAGCCCCAACGGACCGAGCAGTGGGAACGTCGGGGTGACCGGGAGGTACGGCAGACCCAGCAGCCGGGCGATCGGCTTGAGGTCGCCCAGCATCGGATAGATCTCTTCGGAGCCGACAATCGACACCGGGATGATCGGGACACCGGCCCGCAGCGCGGTGGTGACGAACCCGCCGCGACCGAAGCGTTGCAGCTTGTAGCGATCTTTGTAGAGCTTGCCGATGCCCTTGAATCCCTCGGGCCACACCGCCGTCAGTTCACCGCCACGCAGCAACCGCTGCGCATCCGCGGTGCAAGCCAGGGTCGATCCGGTGCGCCGGGCGATCTCGCTGATGAACGGGGTGTCGAACACGAGGTCGGCCGCGAGCACCCGCAGGTGCCTCTTGGCCGGATGATGATCGTGCACCGCGACCGAGGTCATCAGCGCGTCGATGGGAATGGTTCCGGCATGGTTGGCGACCAGCAGTCCCCCACCGTCGAGCGGGAGGTTCTCGATGCCGCTGACCTCTACGCGGAACCACTTGTCGAACAGCACCCGCAGCGCAGGCAGCCACACAGATTCGGTGAAGTGCGGATCGAACCCGAAGTCGTCGACCTCGTAGTCACCGGTGACCCGCTGCCGGACGTAGCCGGCGGCGCCGGTGATCGAGTCGGCAACCGCCCCGCGCACACCGTCGAGACTGAGCAGCGACGACGGCTCGGGTTCGGCGAACTCCCCTGCCGCCAACTTCGCCCCGATGTCGGCGCTGATCGGCGTGACCGGTGCCTGATGAAAGTCGTCGGTGTTGGGATGACCGTTTGTGGGGCGCGTCTTGCCGGCCGAATTCTGTTGCGGCGGTTCGGCTTTACCCCCACTGGTGGTCGCCTGCGAAGGATGTCGCCGACGCGCGCGGCCGTTCGGCCCCGGTGAGCTCGAATAGAGCTGGATCACCTTTGCCGTCCGCGCATCAGTCGTTCGGTCCCGACCCGGCACCAGCACGCACCTTCCTCAAGCGAAACGCTTGCCACCCCTGGATGTCGCATTCACGCCACAACATCTTCATTGTCCCTGCCCCGGCGGGTGCAACGCCACCCGACAACGTAGTTCTCCGATAACAAACCACCCGCTAGCTCATGTCAATTGCAGCGCGGCCTTACGCGCCCATCCCTCCACCCGATACCAGGCGTCCGGCGAGATCACCGGCTCCAACGGTTTACGCGACAGAAAATCGTCAAACGTCTCGATGCTCGTATACGTCGGCGCGAATCCGAGCTCGGTCCGCATCCGCGTGGTGTCGAGCACCCGGCCGAAAGTCACGTAATCGACCTGGTCGAGCTGCATCGACGTCACCCGCATCCCCCGGTATACACCTGCCACCGTTCCGAGCATCGTCGACGGGACCGGCAACCCGATCCGGCCTGCACGGCGCACCGCCTGGGTCAGGGTCATCACCCCATCGGCAGCGATGTTGAAGATCCCGGGACGCCCGGCCAGCGTGGCGTGCTCAAGAGCTGACAGCGCGTCCTCCTCGTGCAGGAACTGCAGGCGCGGCTCATGACCGATCACGACCGGGATCACCGCCGACGAGAAGTACTTGCTCATCCGGGTCGAGATCTTCGGACCGAGCATCGCGGACAGCCTCAGGATGGTGACGGTCATGTCCGGACGGCGGCGCCCGAGCCCGCGGGCATATCCCTCGACGTCGATGAGGTCGCGGGCGTACCCCTTGGTGGGCTCGACGCGGGCCGCGGTCTCTTCAGAGAAGTGCGCCGGGTCCGCGGAACTCGACCCGTAGATGATCCCGGCAGACCGAACGATGAATCGCTTGACGGTCGGGCTGCGCTGAGCGGCCGCGCACAACTGCATCGTGCCGATGACGTTGAACTCTTTGATCGCCGCCGAATGGCCGACGGTGTCCATCACGGATGTCGAGGCGTGCACGATCGTGTCGACACCGGCCTGGTCGATGATCTTGGCGATGCTGGTCCGGCGAATATCGGTTCGGATGAACTCGGCCCGGCCGAATCGCCGCAGCATGTCCTTCGACGGGACCAGCGAATCGACCGCGATCACCCGGTCGATCGCCGGATTCTGGGACAGGCGGGTGGTGAGATAGCCGCCGAGAAAGGTCGACGCACCCGTCACCAGCACCACTGAAGGTGCTGACTCCACCTCATCCTCGCCCTCGGCCATGCGCCCAGCGTACGGAAGTTGTTTCGGGTTTTGCCAGTGTGTAGCGGGTTAACATCTCGATAATCAAAACGACCGAGTTCAGAGCGTCACGGTCACGACCCGGCGGACCCCGGAAACGACAAAACCCGCCGACAATGCGGCGGGTTCTGTCTATAGAACGAGAAAACTCACTTACCAAGTTTCCTACGCTGCACTCGCGTGCGACGCAGCAACTTGCGGTGCTTCTTCTTCGACATGCGCTTGCGGCGCTTCTTGATCACTGAACCCATCTGGGAACTTCCTCACGATCTGACCTGATGGTCCTACAGGTTTTGGCCGTCCACACAGGCTGGCTCACTTACTACGCGCGCCAGAACACCGGCGAACGGGTCGCCTGCAAACCTTACCGCCAGAGCGACCAGTGGCGAAATCCACTACGGATCGAAGATCCGCCGACCAGGGGTCGATGCCGACATGTTGGCAGGTCAGCACTTTACGGACCGTAGATGTTGCTCCACGGCCCGTAAGGGGCGATTACTGCAACCGGGGCTAACCGGCGTCGAAGTACGACGTCTCGAGATAGTCGTGAACAGCCTTTGCGTGCACGCGGAACGAGCGACCTACACGAACTGCAGGCAACTCGCCGTTGTGCACCAGGCGGTACACCGTCATCTTGGAGACCCGCATCAATGTTGCGACCTCGGCGACGGTGAGGAACTGGGTTCCACCACCGGCGGCGTTGTCACCTGACTTATTTGCAGATGCCATGAAAATTTCATACCTCCGGTGCACGCGTCGCGGCCGCAGGCTTCCCCTCCTGCGGACTCCAGACACGCACGTGCTTCACGAAGCTTAGCGTGGCGGGTGGGGTCAATGCGACGTGAGTGGGCAATTGTTTCTAATTGACGGCCCAATTGTGGACATTTTCCGGCAAAACGCCGATGGCGGCCGCACCCGGAAGCGATTGCTTCGGGTATGGCCGCCATCGGCGTTCGGGCTTTACCCGAGCGCAGCGTCAGTCGGCTTCGATCGCCGAGAGCACCGCTTTGCCGATTGCCTCGCTCTTGGCCGCACTGGCGAGCACAGCCTCGGAGACCGCATGCCGGAGCCCGTACCGCTCGAACTCGCGCACCGCAGCCGCCGTCGTCCCGGCCGGGGAGGTCACCGCGGCCCGCAGATCCACCGGTGAGACACCGGAGTCCGTGAGCAGCACACCGGCGCCACGGATGGTCTGGGCGGCGAGCTCGGTCGCCATCGCCCGGGTCAACCCCAGACTGACACCAGCATCGGCCATCGCCTCGGCCATGAGGAACATGTACGCGGGCCCCGATCCGGACAGCGCGGTGATGGCGTCCATCTGCTTTTCCGGGACGACGACAACCTTGCCAACGGTCTCGAGCAGTGTCACCACGGTCGCGACGTGCTCCTCGGTGGCGTACCGGCCACCGGACACCCCGCACATCGCCTCGCCGACGAGCATCGGCGTGTTGGGCATCACCCGGACAACAGGCGCGCCTGCGGGCAGCGCGTTCTCGTACTTCGCGGTGGGCAGCCCGCTGACCAGGGTCACGGTCAGCCGTTCCTGCTCACCCATGTCCTCGATCTCGGCCATCACCGACAGCACCGGGTCGACATCTCCCGGCTTGATGGCCAGGACCACGATCGCGGCACCTTCCACCGCGTCGGCGATGTCGGTGACGCGGACTCCGTAGTCGGCGGTCAGTTCTTTGGCCCTGGCGGCGAACTTCTCTGCCACGACGAGGTCTTTGACGGGCTTGCCGGTCCGGATCAGACCGGCCAACAGGGCCTCCCCGATGTTGCCGCCGCCGACAATTGCGATTCGCTGGGTCATGAAGTCACTTTCTCACGCTGAGATTGATGTAGGTGTGCGCCAGTTGTGGGGCGAGGATCAGTTGGCATCAGGGATCATGGCGAGCTGGCGGGACTGCACAACGACGTTCCCGGTCGAATCGATGACCACATGGTCCTCTTCGAACCAGCCGTGCCCGACCTCGGTGCTCGACGATTCGATCCGCAGCCAGCCCGGTGCCGGGTTGCGCCGAAGGTACGTGGTCAGCTGCATCGTCGGCGCCCAGCCGAACATGCCGAGGTTCATCACCACCGGAGCACTGAGATCTCCGGCCAGCACCGCGAAGAGCCCGTCGGGCGCGGTGGTCTTCGGTCGGGCCCACATCCGGAAGACGGGGTCACCCTTCTGCCCGCGGGCGAAGGCAACGGACTTCTCGTCGATGGCGATGTCGAGGACCGCACCGAGGTGCATGATGTCGCCCATCGGGCTGTCCTCGATGTAGATCACGCCGTCGCCGGGTTCGACCGGCATGTCCCGCAACGTCGAGGGGGCCGAATAGTGGCCGTCGGTGTCGGGTGTGCCGATCGTGACCGTCGAATGAACCAGGTTGCGGCCCTTTTGATGTACCTCGACGTCGACCAGCGACACCCGCCGGCCGCGTTTGCGCACCCAGACCGCAAGAGTGATCTCCGCGGGATCCGGTGCGCCGAGGAAGTTCGTGGCGATCGCCACCGGCGCCAGTCCCGACGCTGCGGGCTTGTCGGGGGTAGCCGTCGCGATGAATCCGGCCAACGCCGCGTTGGCGGTGAGCATCTGCAAGGTGCCGCCGTGGACCTTGGGGCCGATGGTGAAGACGGGGTCGATCTGCGCGGTGTACTCGATCCGGTCCGATCCCGGGTCTCCGACCTGCTGCAAAGTGTTGACGATGTCAAGGTTGGGCACAGACAACTTACAAACACTCCTGTGGTTACGCCCGCTCGAGATTCCTTCTTGCGAAATCCAGTGAGCGGGAAAGGATCTCGCGACGCTCAGCTTTGGTGTTCACCGCACTGCTGCTGACTTCCAATATGACCGAACCGGAGAAGTCACCCTCGGCCAGTCGACTACACACTTCCACACAGGGTTGCGAACCTTCACCGGGGACCAGATGTTCGTCAACCGCGGCGCCCGAGCCATCGGCCAGATGGAGGTGGCGCAGGCCCGTGCCCATCCGTTCGAGCATTTCGATCGCGTCGACGCCCGCCGTCGACGAATGGGACAGATCCAGCGTGTAGTGCGCAAAACCATCGTCGGTCGGATCGATCGAGGTCGCAAAAGCCGACACCGAGCGGCCCGGTCCCCCACCACGACGCAACATCCGGTCGGCCGCCTCGTCGTACTTGCCGAAGAACCGGTCGGTGCGGATCGGGAACATGTTCTCCACCGCGATGGCGATGTCGGAGTCGTCCTCGAGGATCTGCACCAGGTCACGAAATCCGTTTGCATACTTCCGCTGCCACCGGAACGGCGGATGCACCACCACTGTCTTGGCCCCGAGATCCTCGGCGGCGGCCACCGAACGGGCCAGTTTCGCAGCCGGGTCCCGACCCCAGACCCGCTGCGAGATCAGCAAACACGGCGCATGTACGGACAGGACCGGCAGTTGGTAATGCTCGGACAGCCGCGCGACCCGGGTGATGTCCTGGCTCGCCGCATCCGCCCAGACCATCAGTTCGATGCCGTCGTATCCAAGATCGGCGGCGTACTGGAATGCCGCTTCGGTGTTCTGCGGATACACCGAGGCGGTCGACAGGCCCACCGAGATGTCGCCGCGTGGGAGTTCAGGACGCGGACTCACCTTGGGCAGACCCACCGAGGTGTCGTCTGGTGAGGATTCATGACTCTGACTCACGTTCGGCAGGCCGGCGGAGATGTCCTCGGGTGGGAGTTCCGGACTCACCGGCACCTGGATTCAGTCCCCGGCAATCAGCAACAGGACAAGAGGACCTATCGTCACCAGCAATCCCACACCCATCGCCAGCAGCGTGCTGATCAGATCGTTGCTACGACGCACGACGTGAACCAGCGTCACCAACCCGAAGATCACCGCGACGGAGAGGATCAGCGCGAACAGGACGTTCCAGCGCCACAACTCGGTGAAACCCCAGAACAGGGCCACACCGACGGCCAGCCCGGCCAGCACCTGACCGATGAGCAGCATCCATTGGACAGTCGGGGACTGTTCCTCCGCGCCGCCCGATGTCGGCGTTGCCGACTCAGGTTCCGAATCCGACGACTCCGCGCCATGTTTGATGAGCGAGGTCTTGCCGGGCTTGACCCCGGCCTCGTCCTGACCGGAACCGGCACCCGCCGCGACCGCGGCACCGGTGCCGCGAACCCGTCCGAACTCTGACGTCGGCGATTCATCTGCGGTCTCAACCGACTTCGTCGTGTCGACGTCATCGGCGGCAGTGACATCGGCGGCAGTGGTGTCAGCATCTTCGTCGAACCGGAGGTAGCGATCATCGGCGGCCTGCGTTGCCTGCGCCCGCTGCCTCGGCACCTCTTCGGGCTCCGGTGCGGGTTCACGTTCCGTTGCGGGCGTCGCGGCCTCGGACTCCCCCGACTTGTCGGGCAACTTCGGAATGAACTGTGTCACAGTCCGATCCGAGTGGTCGTCGACATCATCATCGGTAACCGGCGTGATCGCGGGTTCGGCTTTGCGACCGAATCCGAACAGGCCCCGCTTCTTCTTCTTGCCACCCGCCGTCGCAGCGCCGGGCCCTTCACCGGTCTCGACGTCTTCGAAATTCCGGTACCGCTCGAACTCTCGTTCGCGCTCGGCGGCGCTCAGGACGCGATGATCGTCGTCACTGTCATCTACCTGCGAGTACGCCTGCATCGACGGGATGACGCCGGTCGTCTCCTCATCGGCGTCGCCTGACGTCGATCGGTTGGCCGCTGAACCCTGTTCGGCCGCAACCTGCACCGATGTGACGGCGGAAGCATCAGCGGATCCGGACTCCAGTGGGCCACCAGTCCCCGAATCGACAGTCGCCGGCTTTGCGCCAAGCGGCGCAGGCCGATCAGGTGCACCGGGTGTCGGCTTGATGCCAGACCCCGCTGCGGCCGCGGCCCGCTTCGAGACCTCCGAGGTGCTGAAGTCCCGGGTCGGCGGCAGCGTCGAAGACTGTGTGCCGGTCGCCGGTTGCCGTGCCTGCTCCACGTTCGGCGGCGCCGACGGCGGATCAGCCTTCGGCCGGGACACCTCCGCAGCCTTCGGCTGTGACGCTTCAGCAGCCTTCGGCTGGGCAGTCACCCGGGGGATTTCGCCGGTCAACTCCGCAACCGACACCGAATCCTTGCCGCCACGACGACGACGCCCGGTCGCGGCAGGCGAACTCCCGACAGCCGAGACCACATCGTCGGCACCCTGCTCTTTGGCACGTGCCAAGAGCTCGGCAACCGAGATCGGACGCGATTCGGGATCCATTCCTCTGGCCATGAGCTACTTCACCATCCTTAGCGTTGACCCGCCGGCAATTCGGCATCACTGGACTCCAGGTCCAGCCTGCGCAAGATCACACCTTCACGGAGGGCCCATGGGCATATCTCCAGGGTATCGACCGACAGAGCCCGCATGGTGGACTCGGCCACGAGTGCGCCGGCCACCAGCTGTCCAGCACGGTCCACACTCACTCCCTCCAGCTCGGCCCGGTCCGATGCGGTCATCCGGGAGATGAACGCGATCAACTGTCGTAGACCATCACTTGTAAGTGTCCTCTTGACGCGAGGTCCAGCGCTGGAAGGCGCCGCTCCGGTGAGTCGCGCCAGCGAACGGAAGGTCTTGGAGGTGCCGACGGCCATGTCCGGCCGTCCGGCCGCGATGAGTTGTTTGGACGCCACAGCCAGTTCGGAATCGAGCCAATCCCGCAGCACAGCAACCCGGCGACGACCCGGCGGATCCTCCGACAACCACTCGCGGGTGAGCCGTCCGGCGCCCAGCGGCAACGACAGCGCGACGTCCGGCTCCTCGTCCACGCCGTTGGAGAGCTCCAGAGAGCCACCACCGATGTCGACGGCCAGGATCCGTCCGGCACCCCAACCGTGCCAGCGACGGACCGCCAGCGACGTCAGACGGGCCTCGTCGACGCCGGAGAGCACCGTCAGGCGGACACCGGTCTGCGCCTGGACCCGATCGAGTACCTCGTCGGAGTTCGTCGCGTCCCGGACCGCGGAGGTGGCAAAGGCCATCACCTGCTCGCAGCCCGAGGTGTAGGCGATCTTGGTGAACTCGTCGACCGCATCGACGAGGGTGTCGGCGCCACGCCGGGTCAGCCTGCCGTCACCGTCGATCTGCTCCGCGAGTCGCAATGTCGACTTGGTCGAACTCATCGGGGTCGGGTGACCGCCCCGATGCGCATCGACCACCAAGAGGTGGACTGTGTTGCTCCCGACATCTAGCACTCCTAAACGCACGCTCTACAACCTAATGCGTCTACCGTTGGCGATTGTGCACGCAGCCTCCAAAATCGCGCCGAAACCCGAAGTTCCTCTCGACTTCCCACGCGAGTGGTACGAGTTTGTCGACCCCTCGAATCCAGAACACCTCATCAATGCAGACCTGACGTGGCTGTTGTCGCACTGGACCTGCGTCTTCGGCACCCCGGCATGCCAGGGCATCATCGAGGGCCGCGAGGACGACGGGTGCTGCAGTCATGGCGCCTATCTCTCCGACGACGACGACCGCGAGATCCTGGCCAAGGGCATGGCGATGCTGACCCCCGACGACTGGCAGTTCTACGAAAAGGGTTCGGGCAACAACCCTTTGGGCAAGCGCGGCTACCTCGAGGAGGACGATCTCGATGGTGAGCCTGCCCTCAAGACCCGTAAGTACAAGGGTGCCTGCATCTTCCTCAACCGTCCAGGTTTTGCCGGCGGCCAGGGTTGCGCACTGCACTCGATGGCACTGCGCAAGGGCATCGAACCGCTCGAGGTGAAACCGGAGGTGTGCTGGCAGCTACCGGTCCGGCGCGAACAACAGTGGGTCGAGCGTCCCGACGGCGAAGAAGTACTCAAGACCACGATCACCGAATTCGACCGGCGTGGCTGGGGATCGGGCGGCGCCGATCTCCAGTGGTACTGCTCGGGGTCCCCCGATGCGCACATCGGCGAAAAGCAGGTCTGGCAGTCGTACCGGCCGGAGCTGATCGCGTTGATCGGTGAGCCTGCCTACGAGGAACTGGCCAAGATCTGTTCCCGGCGCAGCGCGCTGGGGCTCATCGCCATACATCCGGCCACCGCGGCCGCCACCAAGCGTCAAGAAGGCGACATCAAGTACGCCCAGCATCCCGAAGAACACTCCTGAGCGATCGGGATGTGTGCGGCTCTGGCGACAGAGCCGCACACCGCGGGGCGATCAGGGCTCGAACTTGTAGCCCAGTCCGCGGACGGTCACGAGGTGTTTCGGGTTACCCGGGTCCGCTTCAATCTTGGACCGCAACCGCTTGACGTGGACGTCGAGGGTCTTGGTGTCACCGACATAGTCGGCGCCCCAGACCCGATCGATCAGCTGGCCCCTGGTCAAGACCCGTCCGGAGTTGCGGAGCAGGTATTCGAGTAGGTCGAACTCCTTGAGCGGCAATGTGATCGGATTCCCGCTCGCCGACACCGTGTGCCGTTCGACGTCCATCGAGACAGGTCCGGCCTCGATCAGCCCGCCGTCGAGGTCGGCGGTGTCGCCCTCGACGCCGCCGCGACGCAGCACGGCCCGGATCCGGGCGATCAGTTCCCGCGCCGAATACGGCTTGGTCACGTAGTCATCGGCGCCGAGTTCGAGCCCGACCACCTTGTCGATCTCGCTGTCGCGGGCGGTCACCATGATCACCGGCACCGACGACCGCGCGCGAATCGCTTTGCACACCTCGGTGCCCGAAGCGCCGGGAAGCATCACGTCGAGCAGGACGATGTCCGGTCCCACCCGTTCGAACTCGGGTAGCGCACTGGCCCCGTCGGTGACGATCGTGGCTTCGAACCCCTCCTTTCGGAGCAGAAATGCAAGCGGGTCCGCCAAGGACATCTCGTCCTCGACGATCAGCACATGTGTCAAAGGCTCAATTCTTTCTCTTCGAAGACCACGGGGGCGGCCGGTTCGGGCTTGGTGACCGCGGATGTCTGCCATCCCGCCGACAGGGACGAGTCGGCGACATACGGAATGGTGAGGGTGAACGTGGAGCCGGTACCGGGCTTGCTCCACAGGTTGATGGCGCCGCCGTGATTGGAGGCGACGTGTTTGACGATCGCGAGCCCGAGACCGGTGCCACCGGTCTTGCGGGACCGGGCCTTGTCCACCCGGAAGAAGCGTTCGAAGACCCGCTTCTGATACTCGGGTTCGATACCGATGCCGCGGTCCGTCACCGCGATCGCCACCATCTGCTGTTCCCCGATGGTCACCACCCGGCGACTGACCGACACCGCGGTCCCGCTGGGTGAGTAGGCGATGGCGTTGGCGACGAGGTTGTTCAGGGCGGTCCGCAGCAACGTGTGGTCGCCGTGAACGTGCAGCCCGGAATCGTCGTCGGCGGTCAGTCTGATCCCGGCGGCCTCGGCGTTGATCTGCGCCCGGTCGAGGACGTCGTCGATCAGCGGATCAACCTCGAGATCGTCGAGGTCGGGCAGGCGTTCGGCACCCTGCAGACGCGACAACGCGATCAGTTCGGAGACCATGTTGCCCAGACGCTGCGACTCGATGTGGACGCGCTCTGCGAAATGCTCGACGGAGTACGGGTCGTCGGACGATTCCATCAGGGCCTCTGCCAGCAAACCGATCGCGGCGACGGGCGTCTTGAGCTCATGGGACACATTGGCCACGAAGTCGCGGCGGGTCTCCTCGACGCGGGCGTTCTCGGTGTCGTCCTGTCCGTAGATCACCGCGTAGCGTTCGTGGCCGTCGGTGACCAGCCCGCTACGGCAGGACACCGCATGGACCTTGCGGCCGGGGCTGCGCCCGGTCGAGACGAAGCCGCCTGCACTCTGCGGTGGGACGAAGCTGAACTGCTCGACTGCGCCGGTCTCCAGGGTGACCTGGGCGTGTTCCCAGACGTCGTCGTCGAGCAGATGGTCCCGGACCATCCCGAGGTAGACCGCGCGCTCGTTGAAGAAGACGACGTCGCGCACCACGTCGACCACTGCCAGCCCCGTCTCACCGCCCTCGACGATGAGGTCGAGCAGGGTCGCGCGGGTCATGGGGTGACGTTCGGGCTTCGACGGTGGAGTCATCGACTCCGGTGACGACCGGGTCTGCGCAGCTTCTGCCGGAGGCAGGTCACGCACCCTTGGTCGACGACGGCCGAAGAACCATCCGGCCGTCCCACTGATGAGAAGTGCCAGGATGGCCACTCCTGCGACAACAATTACGGTCACAGGCAAATCTTACGGGCAGCGCGACACAACACCCTTGAAGAATGCTCGCCATCTACTGTGGATAACAAGTCCGCACGCGACTGTTGGGGCGTTGTTCACGCGAACTTCGCCGTCGCGACTTTTGCACATCCCAAAACCCCCGGCCAAGACAGGTCGGGACCGCTCAGCGCGTGACCTCAGTGGCCATTGCCGCATATTCGGGGTGCAGTTCGATGAAGTATCCGACGTAGGAACACAGCGGAACCACGTCTTTCCCGGTCTTGGCAATATCGTCGAGAACATACTTGACCAGGTGCGCAGCGTAACCCTGGCCGCTGTATTGGTTGTGGACGACGGTATGGGTCAACACCACCTGTTCGGTTTCGTTGACATAGTCCAGGTAGCCGACGTACATGTCGTCGACGTAGATCTCATAACGTTCCTGAGGGACCGAATGCAACACGCTGATGTTGGACGTGCGCGTATCTTCCCCGACCTCTGATGTGTTTTTGCCCACCATGGACCCAGAGTAGACCTCACTTGGAACCCTGAGTCACGGTTGCGATAACCGCAGGGGAATTATCCCCTGCGGTCATCGGCAAAAGGAGTTCGTTATTTGTTGCCCTGTGCGGCGACGGCGGCGGCACCGGCCTTGGCCGCCTCGGGGTCGAGGTAGTCGCCACCGGGATTGAGTGGTTTGAGATTCTCGTCGAGGTCGTACCGCAGCGGATTGCCGGTCGGGATGTTGAGCCCGGCGATGTCCGCGTCGGAGATGCCGTCGAGGTACTTGACCAGGGCGCGCAGCGAGTTGCCGTGCGCGGCCACGAGCACCGTCTTACCGGCCTTCAGGTCGGCGGCGATGGTCTCCTCGAAGTACGGGATGAGCCGCACAACAACGTCTTTGAGGCATTCGGTCAACGGGACCTCCGGAAGGTCCGCGTACCGCACATCGCCATCCTGGCTGTACTCGCTGCCCTTTTCGATGGGCGGTGGCGGCACGTCATAGCTCCGACGCCAGAGCATGAACTGGTCGTCGCCGAACTTCTCTTTGGTCTCTGCCTTGTTGAGGCCCTGCAGCGCGCCGTAGTGCCGCTCGTTGAGCCGCCAGTCCCGGACGACCGGGATCCAGTGCCGGTCGGCGGTGTCGAGGGCGATCTGCGCGGTGGAGATCGCACGCCGCAGCAGCGAGGTGTACAGCACGTCCGGAAGCAGGTCGTGCTCGACCAGCAGCTCACCGGCGCGGACGGCCTCGGCCTCGCCTTCCTCGGTGAGCGGGACGTCGACCCAGCCGGTGAACTGGTTGGAGGCGTTCCACGTGCTCTGGCCGTGCCGCATCAGGATCAGGGTTCCGTTGCTCATGAGTCACTAGTTTTCCACAGCCTCGACACTTCGACAGTCAGCACTGTGGGGCAGTGACCATTTACACTGACGCCATGCTCCCCGGCGCCTGGAACTTCCGCAATGTGTCCGATCTCAAAACCTACGAAGGGCGTTGCGTCGCTGCGGGTTTCCTGTTCCGTAGTTCCGAGCTCAGCGGCTTGGAGGACAGCGGTGTCCAAAAGCTCTCCGAGCTGGGGGTGACGGATGTGTTCGATCTTCGCGACCTGCCCGAAGCCGAGCGCAGCGGATTCGACCGGGTACCCGGCGGTGTCCAGGTGCACGCGCTGCCCTTCGGGCTGAGCCGGGGCGACGGCAAGGCGCCGCACGAGATGACGTCGGCCGAATACGCGGCCGCCCGCGGCCAGTACATGCTCGATGTCTACCGGATGATGCCGGCACTGCCGGGTGCGATGAGCGCCGTCGGGTCGGCCATCAAGGTGCTCGGCGATCCCGATCGGCGACTACTGACCCATTGCGCGGCCGGTAAAGATCGCACCGGCTGGGTCACCGCCGTCGTCCTCGACGCCTTGGGCGTGCGCCGCGACGAGATCTTCACCGACTACCTGGCCAGCAACAACGATGTCGAGGCCCTCCGTGCGCACCTGATGCGGGTGTACGGCGCCGACGCCAAGGACGGCGAGCCTTTCGAGATCTCCGCCGATCTGCTCGGTGTTCGCGAAGAGTTCCTGGACACCGCATATGGGGCGATGACCGACGACTTCGGATCGCTCACCGACTATCTGGCGGCATGTCAGGTGACCGACGCCGAGGTCGAGGCGCTTCAGAACCGCCTGCTGGTCTGAGGTCATCGCACGTCAAACCGGGTGTCAAGACCGAATGTCGGACTTGTTTGTAGCTCCCATATGCATGCATGATGCAAGTAATGAACAGTAGAGAGAGCAAGCCGGTTGAACCGCGGGTCCTCATCGCGGTGTTGTGCTTCGGCGGCTTGCTCGCGTCGTTCATGCAGACCCTGGTCGTGCCGATTGTCGGCCGACTCCCCGGATACCTCGACACGAGTCCCGATAACGCCTCCTGGGTCATCACGTCCACTCTGCTGACCGCCGCAGTTGCGATGCCGATCGCCGGTCGCCTGGCCGACATGTTCGGCAAGCGGCGCGTGATCCTCTTCTGCATCGGCGCGATGGTTGCCGGTTCGGCAGTTTGTGCGGCGACCAGCATGGTGCTCCCGATGATCATCGGCCGCGGATTGCAGGGACTGGCCATGGGAATCATCCCCTGTGGCATCAGCTTGCTCCGCGAAAAACTGGCGCCCGCGCGGATTCCCGGTGCCATCGCAACGATGTCGGCCACCCTCGGCGTCGGTGGCGCTATCGGGATGCCGGTGGCTGCCTGGATCACCCAGACCTATGACTGGCACGTCCTGTTCTGGACCTCCGGAGCGCTTGCGATCATCACGTTCCTCCTCGTCTTCGTGTTCGTCGGCGAGTCCGAGACCCGCTCCCCCGGAACGTTCGACGTCATCGGCGCCCTGGGACTCACCATCGCCATGGTCAGCCTGTTGCTCGCCGTATCGAAGGGCTCGACGTGGGGCTGGACCAGCGGACTGACGCTGGGTCTGACCGCCGCGGGCGTGGTGGTGCTGGCGGTGTGGGGCTGGTTCGAACTGCGGACGAAATCACCACTGGTCGACCTCCGCGTCTCCGCTCAGCCCGTCATCGCGGTCACCAACGCCGCGTCGGTGCTCTTCGGTTTCTCCCTGATGGCGATCGGCCTGGCAGCGCCGCAGTTGCTGCAGATCCCGCACATTCCGGGACTGACCGACTACGGCATGGGCCAGTCCCTGATCGCCACCGGTCTGATCCTCGCGCCGGGTGGTCTGATGATGATGTTCCTGTCGCCGGTGTCAGCCCGGTTGAACATCAACATCGGCCCCAAGTTCACCCTGCTCATCGGCGCCCTGTTCATCACGCTCGGCTATGTGATGTCGGTCTTCCTGATGTTCGAACCCTGGCAGATCCTGTTGTGCAACCTGGTGGTCAGCACCGGCGTCGGAATCGGATACTCGGCGATGCCCGCGTTGATCATGTCGGCCGCACCCCTGCACCAGATGGCGGCGGCCAACAGCCTGAACTCTCTGATGCGCTCGATCGGAACCGCGATCGCGTCGGCGTTGCTTGCGACCATGCTCACGACGTCGACTGTCGACATCGGAATCGGATTCCCGGTGCCTGCCGAGTCCGCATTCCGGCTGGTCTTCATCGTCGGCAGTGCCGCGGCATTGCTCGCGGCCCTGCTCGCGCTCTGCATCCCGTACACGTTCACGCGTCACAACGCGGTCGAATCGGTTGTGGCAAAGGAAAGGGTCTAGCCACCCCCCATCGCAAACGCTCCGGATACACGAAGACGCTCCGCAAATATGCGGAGCGTCTTCGTATTGGTGGAGCGTTTCGTGAAGGTCTACTTGCGTAGATCCTTGCGCAGGATCTTGCCTGCCGCGCTCTTCGGGATCGACTCGATGAACTCGACGGCACGCACCTTCTTGTGCGGAGCCACCTGGGATCCCACGAACTCGATGACCCGGTCGCCGGTGAGATCGCTGCCCTCGCGCTTGACGACAAACGCCTTGGGGATCTCCTCGCCGCTGTCGGGCTCGATCACACCGATGACCGCGACATCGACGACGTCGGGGTGGGTCAGCAGCAGCGCTTCGAGTTCGGCGGGCGGCACCTGGTAGCCCTTGTACTTGATCAGTTCTTTGAGCCGGTCGACGATGTAGACGAATCCGTTGGAGTCGACGACGGCCATGTCGCCGGTGTGCAGGAACCCGTCGGCGTCGATGGTCTCGGCGGTCGCGGCGTCGTTGTTCAGATAACCGACCATCACGTTGGGACCGGCAACCCACAGTTCACCGGGTTCGCTGACGCCCTCGGCGGGAATACCGATGTCCTCGCCGGTCACCGGGTCGACGATCTTGTTGACCGTGTTGGGGACGGGCCAGCCACACGAGTTGAGCGGCGCCTGCGGACCCTCGATTTCGCCGGCCGGGATGACGTGGCTGACCGGACTGAGCTCACTCATGCCGTAACCCTGGATCACCTGTGTGCCAAGACGTTTGGCGACTGCCTTGCCGAGATGCTCGTCCAGCGGCGCGGCACCGGACATGATGGTGTTGATCGACGAGAGGTCGTATTCGTCGACCATCGGATGCTTGGCCAGCGCAACGGCCACCGGCGGTGCGATGAACACGTAGCTGCACTTGTAGTTCTGGATCGACGCCAGGAACTGTTCGAGATCGAAGCGCGCCATCACAACGAGTTTCGCGCGATTGAGCAGAGCGGCGTTGAGCAACACCGTCATTCCGTAGATGTGGAAGAACGGCAGCACCGCCAAGACCGCGTCGCTGGCCTTCATCTTGAGCAACGGCTGGATCTGCTGGACGTTGGCGACAAGGTTGCGATGCGTGAGCATCACGCCCTTGGGGTTGCCGGTCGTGCCGGAACTGTACGGCAGCACCGCAAGGTGCGTGGCCGGATCAAAATCGACATCAGGTGCAGGCAGTCCCGCCCCCAGTAGGTCGATCGCGTTGGGGTTCTGGCTGTCTTTCTCACCGGGACCGTTGAGAACGATCACAGCGCTCTCGGGCAGGCCGACCTCTGCAGCGGCGGCCTTGGCCTGCTCTTCGAGCTGCGTGATGGTGATCAGCATCTTCGCGCCCGAGTCCTTGAGCTGCTTGACGATGTCTGAGGCGGTGAACAGGGCGTTGACGGTGGTCGCGGTGGCACCGGAACGCAGGATCCCGTGGAAGACAAAGGCAAACGCCGAGGTGTTGGCCGAGTGCAGGGCCACCACGTCACCGACACCGATGCCGCGGGCCGCCAGCGCTCCGGCGAATCCGTCGATTCGGGCGATCAATTCGCGGTAGGTGATGCCCTCGGTGGCACCGGCATCGATCGCAGCAACCCGATCGAGGTCCTCTTCGCTGATCGACCCGAACAGCGTGTCGTAGACCGACGTATCCGAGATCTCGACAGGGGGATAAGGGCTTTTGAAACTCATGATCTGTGAGACCTCCGCAGTGTGTTACCCGGCGCAGTGTGTGTTACCTGGCGGTGAACAACCTACCAATGATTCTTGTCAGCCTTCGACGGATCCGAATAGTTCTGGATCTCTGGGTTCTGCGACAATCGCCGGATTCTGGCCTCCGCCGGTGGCGCCATCGGCCAGGTCTTCGTCCCGGATGAGGTGTTCGAAGGCCTTCAGGTTCTTGAGCGACTCGCCCCGCGACACCCGCCATGCCCACTCACGCCGGATCGAGGTGATGAACCCGATTTCCAGCAGCACGTTGAAATCGCCGTCGGCGGCCTCGAGTGCCTGTCCGAGCAGCCGGTCCAGTTCGTCCGCCGTGATCGATTCTGCCGAGTGCCTACCCACCAGATAGATGTCGCCTGCGTTGTCCAGGGTGTATGCCATGCCGTACAGGCGACGGTTGCGCTTGAGCATCCACCGGTAGACACCCTCGTGGTTCTCGTCGGGCTTCCGGCAGACGAACGCCTCCAACCGCAGGCCGTGCGACCCCGTCGTCAGGAGCACCGTCGTCTTGAGTTTCTTCTCTCCCGGTAGTTCGACCACAAAATGGCCGGCACCGCTGCCACCGGAATTCTTACGGCCATATGCCAATTCACGGCTCTTGAGAAAGTCTTCGACGATCAGACTCAGATCAGCGGTGACGTCTGCGGTCATGCGCGCACTCCATTTCGTCGTCCGGCAAAGCGGCGGGCAATCCGGGAAAGCGGCCGGGCATCGGCGCTTCCTTGTGGTGCCAAGGGATACTGCCCACGGAAGGTACCGATGGCCCGGCTGTAGCTGTCGAGTAGCTGATCCGCAGTGTGATCCCAGGAAAAGTTCTGTGCGTGCACGCGGGCGGCAGCGCCCATCTTGGTCAGCAATTCCGGATCATCGAGCAGTCGACCGAGTTCGGCACTCCAGTGGTCGACGTCATGCCCGGACACCAGCACTCCGGTGACACCGTCATCCACTGCGACTCCCAGACCACCGACGTCGGCGGCGATCACCGGCACACCCACCGCCTGCGCCTCGATGGCAACAAGACCGAAGCTCTCCGAATAGCTCGGCACCGCAATCAGATCCGATGCCCGGTACACCCCGGCAAGGCGCTCCGGCGACTGCGGCGGGATGAAGGTCACCGACGATTCCATACCCAGCTCGCGGGCCAATTCGATGAGCGAGGTCGGCCGCTGTAGCCCCGAACCCGACGGACCGCCTGCGATCAGGACCCGGAGTTTGCGACCTCCGGCCAGACCTCGGCGAATCAGCGGTGCAGCCGCCCGCACCAAAATGTCCGGCGCCTTGAGAGGTTGGATCCGGCCAACGAACGTCACGACGACCTCGTCGGGATCGATGCCGAGGAACAACCTGGCCTCGGTCCGCGACCCCGGTGTGTAGCAGTCGAGATCCGCTCCGGGTGTCACCACATCAATACGCGAAGGATCTGCGTTGTGGATCGAAACCAGCTGCTGCGCTTCGGTTTCGGTGTTGACGATGAGACGATCCGCCTCGTCGATCACCTGCTGCTCGCCGATCTGGCGCATCGGCGGCTCCGGGACGTCACCCTCGGCGAGGGAAGCGTTCTTCACCGCGGCGAGGGTATGCGCGGTGTGCACCAGCGGTACCGCCCACCGGTCGCGGGCCAGCCAGCCCACCTGCCCGGACAGCCAGTAGTGCGAATGCACCAGGTCGTAGTATCCGGCCGGACGTCCGGCCTCGGCACGCAGTACCCCGGCGGTGAAGGCGCACAACTGCGTGGGCAGATCCCGCTTGTCGAGACCTTCGAACGGCCCGGCGACCACGTTGCGAACGACCACCCCGGGCGCCGCCAACACCATCGGCGCATCCGTCGAAGATGTTGCACGCGTGAATATCTCGACCTCGACACCACGTTCCGCGAGACGCTTTGCGGTTTGCCAGACGTAGACGTTCATCCCGCCTGCATCACCGACACCGGGCTGGGCCAGCGGCGAGGTGTGCACGGAGATCAGCGCCACCCGGTGCGGGACCGGAAAGTCGGTGCCGGCGTTCATCGGAGTGCTCCTGCGGTGGCGGTGACGAACTCGCGCACCTGCGCGGCGAACCGGGTCGGGTCTTCGACAAAGGGTGCGTGCCTCGCGCCGTCCCAATACCGGGTTATCGCACCGGGTACCAGGGTTGCGACGTGCTGTGCGCAGGAGATGTCGACCACCGGGTCGGCGGTGCCGTGGATGACCAATACCTCACCGTCGAAACCGGCGAGCACGTCGTCGTAGGAGGCGCCGCGTCCGAACAGTCCGGCCCGGACTGCGGGTGGAACGGTCAGCGACGTACCGAGGAACTGTTGCGCAAGGGCGCCCTGCTCCGACGGGACCAATGCTTCGACGAAGGTCAGCAGCGCCGCGGTCGCGACGGCGGGATCCTCCGAGTAGCCGGCGGGCAGGGCAGCACGCATCACGGGCCCGACCCGACCACCGGCTTCGCCGCGTCCCATCGAGGTGATCGCACCGGCCAGGATCAGTCCGGCCGGATTCGGCGCAGCAGAATCCGTATCGGCGCGGTGCTTGAGGTAGTCACCGACCACCAGCCCGCCGTATGACCAGCCGAGTAGGAAGATCTGTTGATCGCCGGTCACCTCGGCATCGAGAACCGCGGCGATGTCGCCGCCGAAGTCCTCGGCGCCCAGGTGGTCGTCGGCGGGCACCGAGGAATCTCCATGGCCACGCAGGTCGATCGCGATGACCCGGAAGTCCTGCGACAGGTCGTCGACCAGCGCATCGCCCCATGATCGCGACGACTGCGCCCAGCCGTGGATCAGCACCACCACCGGGGCATCGTCGTTGCCCGAGGAACCGGCCGTGCGGTAACTGATCTGCGTGCCGTCGCCTGCCAGGACCCGGCCCATGGAAGTACCCATGGGTCCACACTAATCGTGTGGGCCGGACAGGGTTCCGCCCGCCGACGCGCCCGCGGTGTGTCCGGCTGTCCACGCAGCAGGGTTCGACCTCTACGAGTTGAGTTCAACCCTATGAGTTGAGTTCAAGCAGGAGGGCTTCAACCTTTGCCCTGATCTCGTCGCGGATCGGGCGGACGGCCTCGACGCCTTGCCCGGCCGGATCGTCGAGGACCCAGTCGCGGTAGCTCGTGCCGGGGAAAATCGGACAGGTGTCACCGCAGCCCATCGTGATCACCACGTCGGAGGCCTCCGCGGCATCGGCGGTGAGGATCTTCGGCTTCTGCGCGGAGATGTCGATGCCGACCTCGGCCATCGCCTCGACCGCGGCCTGGTTCACCTGGTCGGCGGGTGCACTGCCTGCAGAACGGACCTCGATCCGGTCACCGCCGAGCGCGGTGAGGAATCCGGCGGCCATCTGGGATCGGCCTGCGTTGTGCACACAGACAAACAAGACGCTTGCAGTCGACATTCAGCGGCCTTTCGATTGTGGTCGGGCGGAGATCGTGGGCGCGAAGCGCTTTCGCAGGGCCAGCGAGACGTAGACCAGGCCGACGAGCACCGGGACCTCGATCAGCGGCCCGACAACACCGGCGAGCGCCTGCCCGGAGCTCGCGCCGTACGTGGCGATCGCGACGGCGATGGCGAGCTCGAAATTGTTGCCCGCCGCGGTGAACGCCAGTGTCGTGGTCCGCTCGTAGCCCATGCCGGCGACCGCCCCGAGCAGAAATCCGCCGCCCCACATGATCGCGAAGTAGACGAGGAGCGGGATCGCGATGCGGACGACGTCGACCGGTTTCGAGGTGATCTGCTCACCCTGCAGCGCGAAGAGGATCACGATCGTGAACAGGAGCCCGTACAGCGCCCACGGCCCGATGCGCGGCAGGAACTTCGATTCGTACCAGTCGCGGCCCTTGGCCTTCTCGCCGTAGCGGCGCGTGAGGAATCCCGCCAGCAGTGGGACGCCGAGGAAGATCAGCACCGACTTCGCGATCTGCCACGGCGAGGTGTCGATGGTGGTCTGCTCCAGATCCAGCCAACCCGGCAGCACAGACAGATAAAACCAGCCGAGCACCGCGAACATGATCACCTGGAACACCGAATTGATCGCGACCAGGACCGCGGCCGCCTCCCGGTCGCCGCAGGCGAGGTCGTTCCAGATGATGACCATCGCGATGCAGCGGGCCAGGCCGACGATGATCAGCCCGGTCCGATACTCGGGCAGGTCCGACAGGAAGATCCAGGCCAGCGCGAACATCAGGGCCGGGCCGAGCACCCAGTTCAGCGCCAGGGAACCGAGGAGGAGCTTGCGGTCGCCGGTGACCGAATCGAGGCGGTCGTAGCGGACCTTCGCCAGGACCGGATACATCATGATCAGCAGACCAAGGGCGATCGGCAGAGAGATGCCGTCGATTTCCACCGCGCCGAGCACGTCACCGAGACCAGGGACCCCCCGGCCGAGCAGCAGTCCGGCAACCATCGCGACGCCGATCCACACCGGCAGGTAGCGGTCGAGGGTCGAGAGTTTGCCGACGACGGCGGCCGACTGCGCGGTTCGGGTCTCACTCACGCCGTGACCTCCGCACACACCGATGACGGCAGCGCGAGTTCGACGTCGGTGAGCAGGACCGAGGACAGCTGCGACAGCGCCGAGGAGATCACCCGGTAGTACACCCAGGTCCCGCGCCGCTCGCAGTCCAGGAGCCCGGCCTCGCGCAGCACCTTCAGGTGATGGGAGATGGTCGGCTGCGACAGTTCGAAGGATCCGGAGATGTCACAGACACAGGCCTCTCCCCCGGCATGGGAAGCGATCAGCGACAACAACCGCAGGCGCACCGGATCACCGAGCGCCTTGAACATCCGGGCGAGGTCGGTGGCCCAGTCCTCGGTCAGCGGCTCCCGCACCAGCGGCGAGCAGCAGGCTTCATCCCGCGAACCTTGATTCGACATACGTCAATATTGACACATGTCGAATCAGCTTGGAAGTAGACCTCGGGTTGATGATGTTGCCGAGAAGGGCGCACCCCACACTCGGGAATGAAACGGACCGAAGTCCGATTATATCGTGCGTACCGTCTCACCTGCTTCGAAGGAGCCAGCCATGCCAGCCGTGACCGCAGATACCTTGACCCTGCCCCGCATCGCCGGCTCCACCGCCGCCGACACCGAACGTCCGGTTCGGTCGGTGACCACAGGACCCCGTGGATACGAGGGCGAAGGGTTTCCCGTCGTCCGGGCTTTTGCAGGCGCATCGAAGACCGACCTCGATCCGTTTGTGCACATGGACCAGATGGGCGAGGTCGAGTACCAGCCCGGTGAACCCCGCGGCACCAACTGGCATCCCCACCGCGGCTTCGAGACCGTGACCTACATGATCGACGGACGTTTCCAGCACCAGGATTCGCACGGCGGCGGCGGTTTGATCTCGGACGGCGCCACCCAGTGGATGACCGCCGGTTCGGGCATCCTGCACATCGAGACCCCACCGGCACAGCTGGTGGAAAGTGGCGGTCTGTTCCATGGTGTCCAGCTCTGGGTGAATCTGCCTGCGGCCGAGAAGATGTCCGACCCCGGTTACCAGTCCATCGAAGGCAAGCAGGCCACCCTGCTCAGCTCCGCCGACGGCGGCGCGCTCGTGCGCATCATCGCCGGTGACATCGACGGGCATCGGGGACCCGGCTCCACCCGCACTCCGATCACCCTGGCGCACGCCACAATCGAACCGGGCGCCGAGCTCGACCTGCCGTGGAACCGCGACTTCAACGCACTGGTGTACGTACTGTCCGGGCGTGGCACCGTGGGTCCGGTCGGCAACCCGATCCAGCAGGGTCAACTGGCCGTGCTCGGTCCCGGCGACCGGATCTCCATCTCGGCAGCGGCACATCAGGATTCGAACCGGCCCGCGCTCGAGGTGCTGCTGCTCGGCGGACGTCCCATCCGTGAACCGGTGTTCCAGTACGGGCCGTTCGTGATGAACACCAAGGCGCAGCTGATCGAGGCGATGGACGACTTCAACGCCGGCAAGTTCGGTCAGATCCCACCCGGCGCATTGATGCCGCACACATCGGTCAGCCGACAGAACTGACGTACCGATGAGATCGTGGAACCCGAACCCGGGTTCCACGATCTTGTGCCGCGACCAGGCACCAGGAAGGACGTCACCGTGAACGACTCGACATTCTGGCCGGCGGTCGACAAGCACCTCATCCGCTACGGAGGGGC
Source organism: Williamsia sp. Y853 (assembly GCF_056786495.1). Lineage (NCBI taxonomy): Bacteria > Bacillati > Actinomycetota > Actinomycetes > Mycobacteriales > Nocardiaceae > Williamsia > Williamsia sp. Y853. The sequence continues at coordinate 1,529,834 of NZ_JBXCJC010000001.1, read as the reverse complement.
CTTCACGCCGCGGATCATCGAGCGCGCCAGTGGCAGTTACGTCTACGACAGCGACGGCAACGCCATCCTCGACTTCACCTCCGGCCAGATGAGTTCTGTTCTGGGACATTGCCATCCAGAGATCGCGGCAACCGTCGCCACTGCGATGACCGGCCTCGATCACCTGTTCAGTGGCATGCTCAGCCGTCCGGTGGTCGACTTTGCGCAAGCCCTGTCCGCCACACTCCCGACCGGCCTGGACAAGGTGATGCTCCTGTCGACCGGCGCCGAATCGAACGAGGCGGCGCTGAAGATCGCCAAGCTCTACACCGGCAACTACGAGATCGTCTCGTTCGACCGGTCCTGGCACGGGATGACCTCCGGCGCGGCCGCGGCCACCTATTCGGCCGGTCGCAAGGGTTACGGTCCCCCGGTGCCCGGCAACTACACCCTGCCGACACCGAACGCATACCGGTCGGTATTCCGCACACCGTCCGGCGACCACGACTGGCAGGCCGAGCTCGACTACGGCTTCGCCCTCATCGATCAGCAGTCCACCGACAGCCTCGCCGCCTGCATCGTCGAACCCATCGTCTCCTCCGGCGGACTCATCGACCTACCCGTGGGCTACCTCGCCGCACTGAAGACCAAATGCGTCGAGCGGGGCATGCTCCTCATCGCAGACGAGGCGCAGACCGGACTCGGCCGCACCGGCACGATGTACGCCTTCGAACGCGACGGCGCCGTGCCAGACATCCTAACACTGTCGAAGACTCTCGGCGCCGGACTTCCCGTGGCGGCGGTGGTCACCTCCGACGAAATCGAATCCTGTTGCCACGAGCGCGGATTCCTCTTCTTCACCACCCACGTATCCGATCCGCTGGCTGCGGCGGTCGCAGGCACCGTCCTGGACATCGTGATCCGCGACGACCTGGTCGCACGAGCCGAAACCGCAGGCAAGCGCCTGCGTGATCATCTCCTGGAACTGCAGTCGCGACACGAGGTGATCGGCGACGTGCGCGGCCGAGGCCTGTTCTGCGGCATCGAACTGGTCGCCGACCGTGAAACCAAGGCGCCCGCAGATCAATTGGGACAGGCGGTCACCGACGCCTGCCTCGCCCACGGGCTGCACATGAACATTGTCCAGCTCCCCGGAATGGGTGGCATCTTCCGACTTGCGCCACCTCTGACCATCAGTGACAGTGACCTGGACCGCGGAATCGACATCCTCGACACCGCCCTGACGGAGACCACCCGCTCCCGGCAACAGTGACCAGCCGGCCGGAAAAAGGTTCGGGCAACCAGGCGTCCTGTGGTGCTGCCGCCTGTCCCACCAATCAACGGGAGCGGGCGACAGCACCACACGCTTTTCACACTATGGAGTTGTCAAGATTGCCTGCGCGGTCCCGGCGAAAAGCCGGGTGCGCCAGGGGAAGTCAATAGCGCCAGATCAGGCGGCGAGGGTCAAGGTTCGTCTGTTGTACGCCGGTAGAGGTCTTCGCTGCGGATCGATATCGGCCGGCGGTATCAGCCACGGATGTCCGTCGGAGCCCATGATCACGTCCCACCCGGTGTTGTGAACCGCCATGTGACAGGTGCGGCACAACAGGCAGCCGTTCTCCAACGTGGTCCGGCCGCCGTCCACAAAGTGCACGATGTGGTGGCAGTCCGACCAACTGGCATGTCCGCCGCATTTCACACAGCAGGTATCGCGGATGATGATCGCCTTACGCACAAGCCCTTTGAACAGCCGTTTCGGTGGACTCATATCGATCGGTACGTCCTGCCTGTCGAGGGTGATCGAGGTGATTGACGAATCGCAGGCCAACGTTGCGGCGGTTGCTTCGGTGATCGGACCCATCCACGGTAACGAGGCGCCTTCGGGATGATCGGCGGGCACGGTGACCATCACCTCGGTTCGCGGCGCCGACACCAATGTTTGTCCGCCACCACCACAATCCAACAGCTGGTGCAACGCATCGGCCCGGCGTTGGGTGGGGCTTCGACTGTCATCCGAGCCGTCGGGTTCGGGGCGTGCTTTGGACCATAAGTCCAACGCGGAGAAAAACTTTTCACCGATCACCGCATCCACATCAAACGTCCCGACACAGCGACCATCACGGACTTTGTATTCCAGACTGTTCAAAGACCGGTCCTCGGCTGGCGGCAGACCACCAGTATCCCTGGCGACCTCGTTACCCAGCAATCGAGCGGCCGCACCGATCTCCGCCGGAGGTGCACCGGAAATGGCATGGCTCAACAGTTTCCGCTCGAACCCCATCCGCTGCTCGGCGGTGATCGGGTCCTGGGACCGGCCGACAACATGCTCCACACCCTTGATCACAGCGTCCACATGCTCAGACGAGAGAAACCCGTCCCGCGAATACCCGGCGGTGCGATCCAGGCCGACCAGACCTGGACCGATACGTAACCATCGATACGCCGATACCGGTGCTGCTCCGTTGGCCTGCAGCAACTTTGCCGTCGTCGACCCGGCCCTACGTGCGATGCCCGACTCATCGATCACACCAGCGCACACCGCGAGTTGGTGCTCGGTCGCGTTACGCAGGGTGATCAGATCCCTGGTCATACCCAGTACCGCGTGGGGATCATCGGGTAAGTCCAGGTCAACCAGGGAATCGACCGTATCGAGAAGCCGCATCACATACACCTCCGGGCATGAAAGCAACAGGGAAGTTGACCGATTCGCGTGAAAGGCGATTTGCTCGACGTTGTCGTAGTCTCTGTGATCAACTGATCCCAGCCTACCGGCTCGAACACGTGTTCGCAAGGGTCTATTTCGTTAATTATGCTTTGTTGCAACACCTTTCGGGAGCAATACGAAGCAACTCACGGCGCAGCGGCTCGCCTCCAGGCAGGCTAGCAGTCCGGTACGACACCCCTCCCGGAGCGGGCCTCACGCCAGGGCGAGAAAGAGTTTCTCGAGTTCGGCCTCGGTCAGTGGCGCCTGGGTGCCGTCCGCGGCGCTGAGGCACTGTCGCATCCCGGATGCCACGATCTTGAAGCCGGCGCGGTCGAGTGCACGCGAGACGGCGGCGAGTTGGGTGACCACGTCTTTGCAGTCACGCCCGGCCTCGATCATGGCGATCACTCCGGCCAGTTGACCCTGCGCCCTGCGTAGACGGTTCAGCACCGCCGACATCGTTTCTTCGTCACCGATCACTTTTCACATGCCTTTCGTCTGGTTACCCCACCACACGATACCCCAGGGGGTACGGCTCCGAGGCAGATGCGTACTTGACCAAGCATACCCCCATGGGTATGTTCGAGCGCGTTCCCCGCAATACCCATGGGGGTATGCAATCCGTACCCAAAGGAGTTCTCGCACCATGACCGGCACCACCCCGACCGAAACCAAGCCCGACTCCCCACCGACTCGGCCCTCCGGAGCCCTGGGACGCTGGGGCGCGACGATGGCGGGGCACTCTCGCCTGGTCTTCGGCGTCTGGCTACTGGTGTTGATCGGGCTGGGCGCGGCGGCTCCGTCGGTGTTCTCCTCTTTGGCAGGTGCGGGGTGGCAGGCCAATGGATCGGAATCGGTGCAGGTACGAGAGTTGGCGCAACAGCATTTCGGCGGGAACTCGTCGGCTGCGGTCCAGGTGGTTGTCCACTCTGACACCGACACCGTGACGAGCCCGGCCATGCAGGAGGTGATCTCCGAGGCGACCGCGGTCTTCGACGGCGACTCCCGGTTCGGCGAGATCATCCCGCCCGCGCCGGGCATGACGATCAGCCCGGACCAGCACACCGGCATCCTGCTCGCCGGTGCGAACGCGGACACGGACGACATGGTCCGGGCGGTCGATGACGTCAAGGAAGAACTCACCGGTCTCTCGGGTGACGGTATCGAGGTGTACCCGACCGGCGCCTCTGCGCTGTGGAGCGATTTCAACAAGGCCAATCACGACGCGATGATCAAGGCCGAACTGTTCTCGTGGCCGGTGACGCTGGCCATCATGGTCCTGGCATTCGGCTCACTGGTGGCGGCGGGGTTGCCCTTGTTGCTGACAATCGCAGGCCTGGTTGCTTCGGCCGGAGGGTTGGTCCTGCTCAACCAGATCACCCCGATCTCGGTGTGGGCCATGAACTTTGCGATGATGTTCGCCCTCGCTCTGGGTATCGACTATGCCCTGTTCATCGTGTCCCGATTCCGCGATGCCCTCAAAAACCACACGAACAGAGCGCAAGCGGTTGCCGAAACCATGGACACCGCGGGCAAAGCGGTTGTCCTATCCGGTATCACCGTCCTGGTGAGCTTGTCCGCGGTGCTACTCGTGCCGGCACCGGCGGTACGGACGATGGCCATCGGCATCATGCTCGCGGTGGCATTTGTCCTAACGGCCACCCTGACGCTGCTCCCGGCAACCCTTGGTGCACTCGGGACGAAAGTCAATGCCGCGTCCCTGCCGTATGCCAAACGCCAGCAACATCGTTCACCCCTGTTCGCGCGCTGGGGCAAGACCCTGCACAACCACCCCTGGCCTTTTGCCCTCGGATCACTGGTCGTGTTGATCGCACTGGCGATCCCGGTGATCGGACTGAAGGTCGCCATGCCCTCGATCTCCGTGGTGCCCGAGGATGCGCCGGTGCGGCAGGGATATGAACTGGTTCAACAGCAGATGGGCGAAGGCGCCCCTGGCATGCTGCAGATCGTCGCGCCGTCGGCCGATGCGCAGTCGGCGCTTGCGGCCGCCACGGCCACCGAGGGAATCGAGATGGTCACTCCACCACAACCCGCCGCCGACGGTTCTGACATCGTGATGCTGCAGGGACTGCCCTCGGTGGATCCCTCCGATGCGGCGCTGGGCACCATCGTGGACGATCTTCGCGATGCCCTACCCGCAGACGCATTGGTCGGCGGCGCGCCTGCAGAGAATCTCGACCTGCAACAGGCCTTGAACGACTACTTCCCGCTGATCGTCGCCGTGATCCTGATCCTGGGTTTTGTGCTGCTGCTCGTTGCATTGCAGGCCCCGCTCATCGCCTTGATCGGCACCCTCGTCAGTCTCCTGTCGACGGCTGCCGCGTTCGGGGTCGCGAAACTGATCTTCCAGGACGGCCACCTGTCCGGGTTGCTCGGATTCACCCCGCAGGGCTTCCTCGACGGCTGGGGACCGGTGTTCTTCTTCGCCATGATCTTCGCCATCGCCATGGACTACACCGTCTTCTTGCTAGCCACCGCCAAAGAACACTACGAACGAACCGGGGACCCCGACACCGCACAGATCGACGGGATGGCCCACTCCGGACGCATCATCTTTGCTGCAGCGGCGGTCATGGTCGCCGTGTTCTTCACATTCGCGTTCGCGGAGCCATTGCCTCCCAAGGAAATGGGGATCATCCTCGGAGTAGCGGTACTTCTCGACGCAGTCCTGATCAGGCTGATGCTGCTGCCGGCCCTGCTCCGACTGACCGGACGGGCGGCCTGGTGGTCACCGACCTGGCTGCGGCGCATCCTGCCCTCAATTTCGTTCTCCCACTGAGCGAATCGAAAGGATTGAAACGATGAACACCCCGGCAACGACCGGTCGGCCCTGGACGATCGAGCGGGTGGTTCCACTGCTCGCCGGCACCGTGGTCCTACTGAGTCTGGTGTTGGCCACCGCCTTCTCGACGTGGTGGCTGCTCCTGACCGCCTTCGTGGCCCTGAACCTGGTGCTCTTCAGCGCCGTGGGCTGGTGCCCCGCCAGCCTGATCATGCATCGCCTGGGACTCCCCCGCCAGTGCGAACTGCGCTGAAGACCAACCCATCAAAGATCTGCAACCGATAGGAGAATTGTTGTGTCACTCGCTATTTCAACAGTCCTGAACGTCCCGTTCGACGAGGCGGTCGCCAAGACTCGAGCGGCGCTGGCCGATCAGGGTTTCGGCATCCTCACCGAGATCGACGTCAAAGCGACCATGAAAACCAAGCTCGACGAAGACATGGAGGACTACCTGATCCTGGGTGCCTGCAATCCCCAATTGGCCCACCGCGCCATCGGGGTCAACCGTCAGATCGGACTCCTGCTGCCCTGCAACGTCGTCGTCCGTGCGCACCCCGACGACGCGACGTCCTCGATCGTCGAAGCCATGAATCCGAATCTGATGGTCGATGTGTCCGGCGAGGCCGGACTCGTGCCCGTTGCCAAGGCCGCGACCGAGCAGCTACAGACGGCCATCTCCGCGCTCAACGGACAACCGGCAACCTGAGCCCGAAAAAGGCAAGATGTCGATTAACGGTTGACACTAGGCGGCCAATGTCTCACGCTTGAGACATGTCAAACAAAGTGTCGCACGCGGCGGGCTATGTGCTCCGTTCCGGCGACACTTGGCGCGATCCCTGGGAGATGTACGCCGATCTACGTGACCACGACCCCGTCCATCGCGTTCGATCAGCCGATCCCGACCACGACTTCTGGGTGCTGACGCGCCATGCCGACGTCTCGAACGCCGCCGACGACTGGCGGACGTTCACCTCAACTGGTGGCCTGACCACCACCTACGGCGAGCTGGAGAGCATCGGGCTGACGGACAATCCGCCGATGGTGATGCAGGATCCGCCGGTCCACACCGATTTCCGCAAGCTGGTGTCCCGCGGGTTCACACCCAAACAGGTCCACGAGATCGAGCCCGCAGTGCGCGATTTCGTCCGCTCCAGGATTGATGCGCTGATCGAATCCGGCGGCGGCGACATCGTCACCGATCTCTATAAACCGTTGCCATCCATGGTTGTGGCGCACTACCTCGGTGTCCCCGAATCGGACCGGGCGGCATTCGACGGATGGACCGAGGCGATCGTCGGCGCAGACACCTCCGACCTGGGCAAGGCCGGCGACACCGCCACCGCCGCAGTACTCGAGATGATGGCCTATTTCGGCACGCTCATCGAGTACCGGCGCACACACCCCGGAGACGACACGATCTCCCACCTGGTGGATGCGGGCGTGGGCGAGGACGACAGCACTGAGGGGTTGCTGTCGATCCTCGCCTTCACCTTCACCATGGTTGCCGGCGGCAACGACACCACCACCGGCGTTCTCGGCGGCGCCACCGAGCTGCTCGGCGAGCATCCGGATCAGCGGGCAGCGCTCGTCGAGAATCCGGAACTCATCGACGATGCGGTCGACGAGTTCCTGCGCCTGACCTCACCGGTGCAGGGCCTGGCCCGGACCGCCACCACCGATGCCACGTTCGGCGATCACACGATCCCGGCCGGACGCAAGGTCTTGCTCTGCTACGGCTCGGCCAACCGCGATCCACGAGCATTCGGCGACGACGCGGACCGCCTCGACATCACCCGACGCCCACGGCAGATCCTGACATTCAGCCGCGGCGCCCATTACTGCCTCGGGGCCGCGGCCGCACGGATGCAGACCCGCGTCGCCCTCACCGAATTGTTGGCCCGCGCTCCGGAGTTCACCGTCGATCCAGGATCGATCGCCTACGCAACGGGCAATTACGTACGTAGGCCGACCACCATGAACCTGACCGTCGGCCCATGAGCCGCAGATCTCCCGAGACCACTCGCCACCCCGAGAACGCCCAGGGCGCGGATTGGCTCGGTGCCAGCCGAACCGAAACCGCCGCGGCCCGCATCCTCGATGTCGCGGGCGATCTGTTCGTAACCCACGGGGTCGCCGCGGTGAACATGAACCAGATCGCCGCCACCGCCGGCTGCTCAAGGGCCACCCTCTACCGCTACTTCGCGTCCCGTTCCGATCTGCACCTCGCCTATGTCGAACGCGGGGCCCGCGCCCTGTCGGCGGCGGTGGCCATACGCATCGCCGACATCGAGGACGTCGGCGAACGCATCACCGAAGCGATCCTGACCTCGGTGGAAGGGGTCCGCGCCGACCCGGTCATGCACAGCTGGTTCAGTCCGGAGGCCGCCGGACTCGCAGGCGCGATGGGCACCGAGTCGCCGGTAGTCAACCAGACCGCCGTCGAGATGCTGGCCGGTGAGACGTCCTCATCGGAGGCCGAGGTTGCCCTGCAGGCACGGTTCATCGTCCGAATCGTCATCTCGTTGCTGACGACGCCGGGCGCCGACGCGAACGAGGAACGCGAGATCGTCGAGCGGTTCGTGACGCCAGCGATCGTCAATCAGCACTGATTTTCACAAGTTGTCGGTAACGGTTATCATTAGCATCTGATAGATGGTCGCGCACCTCAGCCCTGCGCGGAACACCGTCCACCGATGCGAAAGGTCCTGCAATGGCAACCTGGTCCCGACTCCTGGGGGTCACCACCGCCCTGACCCTCGCGGTCGGCGTGGCCGCCGGCTGTTCCTCCGACAATGGCGGAACCACCGCGGACGGCAAGGTTTCCGTGGTCGCATCGACCAACGTCTGGGGCTCGGTCGCCGAGGCCGTCGGCGGTGAGCACGCCGAGGTGACATCGCTCTACACCTCGCCCGACGGCGACCCGCACGAGTTCGAAGCAAGCGCCAAGGACACCGCCAAGGTTGCCGACGCCGGTGTTGTGGTCCTCAACGGCGGTCACTACGACGCCTACATGGAGGCAGCGGCGAAGAGCTCGAAAGCGATCGTGGTCAATGCCTTCGACATCATGGAAGGCGACGAGCACGGCACTTCCGAACACACCGAGGACGATCACAGCCACGCCCCCGGCGCTGTCAACGAACACGTCTTCTACAACCTGACCGTCGTCGGTCAGGTCGCCGACAGCATCGCAAATGCGTTGTCCGAGAAGGACAGCGCCAATGCCCAGTACTTCCGCGACAATGCCGCCGCGTTCAACGAGCAGATCGACGAACTGCGCGGTGAACTGGCGGAGATCAAGGCCGCGAACCCCGGAGCGAAGGTCGTCCAGACCGAACCGCTGGCCGGGTATCTCCTGACCGAAGCCGGACTCGACGACATCACACCGGCGGGACTGCAGGATGCGGTCGAAGCCGGGCAGTCGCCGTCGGCCCGCGACGTCGCCGCGACCCAGGAACTGATCTCCGGCCGTGCGGCCCGCGCCCTGATCTACAACACCCAGGCCACCGACGACGGAACAAAAGCCCTGCTGGCGATTGCCGAGAAGGCAGGCGTCCCCGTCGTCGACTTCACCGAGACCTTCCCCGCAGGTACGACCGATTACATCGAATGGCAGCGGGCTAATGTTGAAGCACTGTCGTCGGCCCTGGCGGTCGGCGCAACCAGCACTTCTCGATAAGGCAATCCACCACATGACCCAGCCCGAACCGGCATCCGCGCCACCGCCCAGAGCAGCCGATCAGCGCGCTGCCGACGGCCTGAAAACCGTGCATCAAACCGCAGGCCGGGGTGCCGCGGTCACGATCACGGGCGCACGATTGTCGTTCGGCCAACGGGTCCTGTGGGATCACTTCGACCTCACGGTCGCGCGCGGCGAGTTCATCGCAATCCTCGGCCCCAACGGTTCGGGCAAGACGTCGCTGCTGAAAACGCTTCTGGGCAAATACACTTTGGACTCCGGCACGGTCACCGTCGAGGGTCGTGGACTGCGCAGCGGTGACAGCAAAGTCGGCTACATCCCCCAGCAACAGACCCACGATGAGGGCGTGCCACTGCGCGGCCGGGATCTCGTCGGTCTCGGTGTCGATGGCCAGGCCTGGGGTCTGGGGTTTCGCAATCGCAAGCGCCGCAATGCACTTGTCGACGATGCCATCGCCCAGGTCGACGCCCGTGACTTCGCCGACGCACCGCTCGGTTTGCTCAGTGGTGGTGAGCAGCAGCGTCTTCGAGTCGCACAAGCATTGTCAGGCAATCCCGCGGTACTGCTCTGCGACGAGCCGTTGCTGAGCCTGGATCCGGCCAACCAGAGTCGGGTCGCGGCGCTCATAGACCGCCGCCGCCGCGATCACGGCACCGCGGTGCTGTTCGTGACCCACGAGATCAACCCGATCCTGCCGTACGTCGACCGGGTCGTGTACCTCGTCGACGGCCGCTTCCGGATCGGCACACCGGCCGAGGTCATGACGTCGGAAACACTGAGCGAGCTGTACCAGACCCGCGTCGATGTCCTGCGCGTCCAGGACCGGTTGGTTGTTGTCGGGGCCGACGAATCGGCGTGCCATGGTGACCATTCGTCCACATCGTCAACCGAGGTACCCGAGTGAACCGCAGCTGGTCCGACCTCTTCGATTTCGCCGAGACCGCCAACCTCCTCTCGTACGGGTTCGTGCAGCAAGCATTGCTCGCCACCGCACTGCTCGGCATCCTCGGCGGGGTCCTGGGCCCGATGGTGGTCAGCCGCCAGATGGCATTTGCCGTACACGGCACCGCGGAACTGACATTCACCGGCGCGGCCGGCGCGCTGTTGTTGGGGATCAGCGTGAACCTCGGCGGCCTGATCGGCGCGATCATCGCCTCGATGATCTTCGGGCTCCTGGGCAACCGTGTGCGCGAACGGGATTCGGTCATCGGCGTGGTGATGGCCTTCGGCCTGGGATTGGGTGTGCTGTTCATCGCCCTCTACGGCCGCACGGGTGCGGGCTTCAACCTGCTCACGGGACAGGCGGTGACCGCCGGAGCTCAGGGCGTCGCGGCCGTTGTGATCACCACGATCATCGTGGTTGTCGTGATGGCGATCATCTACCGTCCGCTGCTGTTCGCCAGCACCGATCCCCGGGTCGCCGAGGCCCGCGGCGTGCCGATGCGGTTGCTGTCGGTGGTCTTCGCCGTCCTGCTCGGTGCCGCGGTGGCACAGAGCGTCCAGATCATCGGTGCGCTGCTGGTGATGTCGCTGATCATCACCCCGGCAGCCGCCGCGATGCGGGTGTCGTCGAATCCGACCGCCGTCCTCGGGCTGTCGATCCTGTTCGCGGAAATCGCCGCGATCGCCGGGATCATTTTGTCGCTGGCGCCCGGATTACCTCCGTCGGTGTTTGTCACCTCAATCTCATTTGCGATCTACATGATCTGCCGAGTGGTCGGTTCGCGCCGTTCCCGCAACTCCGGCCGGCCGTCGACTCCGGCACCGGCCGACAACACATTCGCGAAAACCAAGGACACCGCGGAAAATTAGGCCAATCGGCCGTTCCCTTCGACCGCACGCGTCACCTAGGCTCTGAATTCACCGCTCTGAATCGCCCCCTACCCGGGTTCGATCAACACCCCGAGCGGGATCGGTGAGCGTCAAGTGGTGAAGGGCGGGCATGCGCTATCAGCTACTCGGACCGCTCGCGGTACTCCGGGACTCCAGCGGCCAGGCCGATGCGAGAGTCGATCTCGGCTCTCCCAAACAACGGACCATCCTCGCGATCCTGCTGATCCACCGCGGCAAAGTGGTGTCGACGGACCGCATCTGCGACGCACTGTGGGGTGAGCAGGCACCGCCGAGCGCGACGTCGAGCCTGCAAGCCTATATCTCCAATCTGCGCCGCGCGCTCCGCAATGACGCGGGTACCTCTCCGATCCGGCGCCAGACCACCGGCTACGTCCTCGACGTGCCCGATTCCGACGTGGACGTCAGCGAGTTCCTCGATCTCGCCGACGTGGCGCAACGGCGGGCCGACAGCGAGCAATGGGCACCGGCTCTCGACGCCGCCGATCAGGCATTGAGGTTGTGGCGCGGGGAGTTGCTCGACGGTCAGGGCGACGAGGATTGGGTGCGCACGGAGGCGGCCGGGCTCGACGAGATCCGCAGTGGCTGCATCGAGAACCGGATCACCGCACTGCTCGCGCTCGGCAGGCTGTCACCGGCCCTTGCCGATGTCGTCGCCCTACGGAACCACCAGCCGTACCGGGATCACAGCTGCTGGCTGCACATGCTCGCGCTGCATCAGGCCGGGCGGTCCGCAGAAGCGCTCGACGTGTTCGGCGACCACACCCACCGACTCGCCGGTGACCTGGGTCTGGAACCGAGTACCGAACTCCGCGATCTTCAGGGCGCGGTCCTGCGCCACGACCCCGAACTGATCGCGTGGCCACGCAAACCGATCTGGTCCGGCGCAGGCGAGCTCCGCGCCCCCGACCACACGCATCCGGCTCCGGTCCCGGTCCCGGCCGAGAACGAAACCCCCACGCACCGCGGGCTGGTCGGGCGGGTTCGCGAACTCGAACACATCGGCCGGGTGCTCGACGACGTGCTCGTGGGCAATACCCGCTGGCTGGTCTTCATCGGCCCTCCCGGCATCGGCAAGACCCGGCTCGCCGACGAGGCGGCTCACCTCCTGCAGTCGGCAGGCGGGCGGGCGGTGTGGGCACGTAACCCCGAAGAAGGCGCGCCGTCGTGGTGGCCGGCCCGGCAGTTGGTCGCAGCCCTCGGCTCCGATCCCCGCGAGGTCTTCACCACCACCGCCGACGTCGACGCCGACACCGCCCGATTCACCGTCTACGACCGGGTCCAGCGAATCATCGAACAGGCAAGTGGGACATGCCCACTCGCGGTGATCATCGACGACGCCCAATGGGCCGACTCGATGTCGGTCGGTGCTCTCGCATCGATGGCGACCGCCGTGCACCACCAGCCGATCGCGTTCGTCATCACCCTGCGCGACGGCGAACGCCACCCGGCGCTCGGCCGCCTGCTCAGCGCTGTCGCGCGCGGTACCGGCAACCGGCAGATCGTTGTCCCCGAACTCGACGAGGCCGAGGTGGGCGTCCTTGCCAACGAGATCGCCAGCGAAGAGCTGACCGCCGACGAGGTCGCCGGACTCGCCAGGCGCACGGGCGGAAATCCGCTGTTCGTCTCCGAATATGCCCGCCTGCCTGCCATCGAACGTAGTGCCGATGAACTCCCGATCGCCGTGAGGTCGGTCCTCGGACTGCGGCTTGCCGGTCTCGATCCCGCTGTGCTGCAGACGCTTCGGATGGCCGCGGTCATCGGCGACACCATCGACATCGCATTGCTGTCGTCGGCGACCGATCTCGATCTAGACACACTTGCCGACCAACTCGATGCCGCCGCCGACGACCGCATCATCACCGCGGCACCGGGTACCGACAGCTACGCATTTGCCCACGGACTGCTCCGCGAAGAGGTCCTGGCCCAGATCCCGGCCTTGCGGCGGAAGCGGGCACATGCCAAGGTTGCCGAGATCCTCTCCGATGCGGAAGGATCGGATGCACTCGGCAGGCGCGCACAGCATCTGATGGCCGCACTTCCCCTCGTCGATCCCGAGCATGCGGTCGCCGCCTGCACCGCAGCGGCGGAAACCTCTGCCGCACGCTGGAACTCAGAGGTCGCCGCATATTGGTGGCAGCAGGCCCTGACCGCCTACTCACTTCTGCCATCGGCCGAGCAGGTCGACGAACGACGCGACGAACTGACTGTCCTGCTGCTCGAAGCACTCTCACGGGCCGGCCGGGGTCAGACCGTACTGCAGACGGTCGAGGCAGCACTGGCCACCGCGGTCCATGCCGAAAAGTCCTCCACGGTAGGTAGACTCGCCGGCTCGCTACTGCGGTCGGGTGGCGGATGGCCCTGGGTGTCGCCTGCAGAGGACTCCGCCCCGCTGCTGGCACTGCTCGCGCGCGCCGAGGAAGCCGTTGCCGACGACCCCGCCGAGCGCGCTCAGGTACTGGGTGCGCTCAGTGTCGGACACAGTTATCATCCGGATCCCACCATTGCCCCGGAATTGATAGGCCGCGCAGAACAATTCGCGGCCTCGACCGGCGATCCTGACATCATTGCGGAAGTGATGATGGCCCGGCTGATCACATTCTCCGGAGTGGCCACGCATGCCAGGGAATCCGTCGTCCTCATCGACGAACTGCTGAGGCTCGATCATCGCCAGGCCCGCTTCGACGCGGTCATCGCCCATTCGATCGGAACGATGGCCACCTTCACGCTGGGGGACGTCGAGGCCGCCGAGCACCACCTGCGCCAGGCCATCGCGGGCAGCGAAGAACTGAACCTGCCGATCCTGCGCGCCCAGCTTCGCTGGATGGAGGTTGTGATGGCTGTCTGGACCGGTGATTTCACACGGGCACAACAACATCAGGCGATCGCCAAACGTGTTCACGAACAGACCGAACTGTATGAGACCGGGCAGGCCGACATGTCCCTGATGTCGCTGAGCCGCGAACTCGGAAGTATCACCGACATCGGCGCCGGCCGCGCAAAGGAGTGGATCACCGGTGTTGCCGCCGCTGCTGAGGACACGAACATGCGCGGGGTGATCGCCGCCGGCACCGCAGGCATACCCGGCGCGCCGCTGGATCGAACACTCGCCGCTGCCCTTGTCGCGCAGCGGCAGGCCACCCGCGGTGCACATGTCTGGCACACCCTCGGTCACGCGGTGGCGCTGGCGCACGTGGTGGCCGACTTCGAATTGACCGAGTACGCAGACGAGTTCATCACCGAACTCGACCCGTTCACCGACCACATCGGCCTGATCGGACAGCTCGGCAACATCGGCCCGGTGGCCCTGGCCCTCGGCCGGTTGCAGATGCTCACCGGCAATCGCGCCGCGGCACGAGAATCAGTCGCGGTGGCAGCGGGTCTCGCAGCGCGGACCGGCGGACTGCCCACATTGCTGCGGTGCCGGGTTCTCGACTGGCAGCTACGCGGGCCGGACGAGCAGACGTCAGACGAACTCGACAACTTCGAGGAGCAGGCCGCACAGCTGGGCATGACCGGTGTGAAGAACGAATTACAGCGCTTGCGCACCGCGCGCTGACAACTGACCGTCATCCAAACATCCGATGCAGTCAGGTAGCTCGCGCTCGATCGCGGTCAACGCTCTCGGTTCTTGAAACATTCTTGAACGCCGACACCAAGAACCTCCCAAGTGCTCGCGCGCATGCTGACGCCAACAGTTGCCGATCTCGAGCGAAGGAACCAAACACGATGACCGTCACCACCCCTAACAACACAGGTACCGACCCGGCCGTGGACTTGCGGGCGGCCGTCGCCGGCGTGGTTGCCCGCCCGGGTGAGCCCGGGTTCGAACGGGCGATCCCGTGGAATGTCGCCGCCCAGACCGACCCCTATGCAGCGGTGTTCGTGGAATCGCCTGCCGACGTCGCAGCCACCCTGCGGATCGCCGCTCAGCACGGACTGACCGTCGCAGTCCATGCCACCGGCCACGGCGCACTTCCCCTTGACCAGGGCAGCATCCTGGTGCAGACCAGCGGACTGTCCGACCTGGTGATCGATCCACAAGCCCGCACGGCGCGCGTGGGTGCCGGGGTGAAATGGCAGCGGGTCATCGACGAGGCCGCACCGCACGGCCTGGCAGGCCTGGCCGGTTCCGCACCCGATGTCGGGGTGGTCGGATTCATCACCGGCTGCGGCATCGGACCATTCGTTCGGACCGTCGGTCTGTCCTCGGATCACGTGCGCTCCTTCGAGCTGGTGACCGGCCAGGGCGAGATCCTGCATGTCACACCAGAGAACCACGCAGAACTCTTCTGGGGGTTGCGCGGTGGCAAGGCCACTCTCGGCATCGTCACCTCGGTGGAGATAGACCTGCTGCCCATCGCCGAGTTCTACGGCGGTGCGATCTATTTCGACGGAGCCGACGCAGCGAAGATCCTTCACGCCTGGCGCGATTGGAGTATCGATCTGCCAGAACACGCCAATACTTCCGTAGCGCTGCTCCAGCTACCGCCGCTCCCGGAGGTCCCGCCGCCGCTGGCGGGCAAACTCACCGTTGCGGTCCGTTACGCTTCGTTGGCCGATCCGGCCGAGGCAGAGGCGCTCTTCGCACCCATGCGCGCGCTGGCAACTCCGCTCATCGATGCAGTTTCGGTGATGCCTTATGCCGCGATGGGTGCGATCCACGCAGACCCGGTCGATCCGATGCCCACGTTCGAAGGCAGCACGCTGCTCGGTGAACTCAACAACACGGCGCTCGACAGCTTGCTCGCACTGACCGGTCCCGGCTCACAGTCCCCGCAGGTGGTTGTCGAGATCCGTCGCTTGGGTGGTGCGATGGCCGTGCCCGCAGCGCATCGCAGCGCGTTCTGTCATCGCGGGGCCCCCTATCACCTGTTCGTGGTCGGGGCCCTGGTGCCGCCGATCGCCGAGCATGTGCCGCCGCACTCCGCCGCCATCACGGATGCGATGGCGCCGTGGGCCATCGGACAGCTACCGAACTTCGACCCGGGCAGCAGCCCGGAGCGGCTGGCCCGCTGCTACAACGAAGACACCCTCGCCTGGCTCGGCGCGCTGGCCGACCGCCATGATCCGGCCGGGGTACTGCGCGTCGGTCAGGTCGTCCGGATCCCGACACCGGCCTGATCCGAATCGAAAGGAGCGGAACAGCTTTTCACGGAATCGTCTCTTCCGCTCCACCCGGATTACACCGGTCGGCGATCATCTGGGCACCGGAGACCACCGGCCGCCAAGGCTCCAGATTCCAGCTGGTCTTCTCCGGTTCGACGAGCCTGGCAAATCGCCAGTGACAAGCGAATTGATCACGCATACCCGGACTGTCGGCGGTCTGGTCCAACGCGACAACTTCGGACCAGGCCGCACCGAGTTCGCTTTCGCCGGGTACGTATCGGCCCGATTCGGTGGGAAACACCTGCAGACTCGGCCCCTGATCAGTCTGCGCCCACGCCACCCGGCTGATGAACGGCGGCAGATATACCGAGGCCGGAGAGGTCTCGACCGACGGCTTCGCAATGCTCACAGAAGTCGTCGACGGCGACGTGGTGATGGCGACCCCGCCATCACCGGACGAATCAGCCCCGGAATCGGTACAGCCGACCAGCAATGCCGCGGCCAGCAGAATTCCTGCTGCTCCGCGGCACCATGCACCGGGCGTGCGCGTGACTGTCAAAAAAGAACCCGGACAACCATTTCCGCAACCAAGGCCGGCTTGGTACCGCCCTCGATTGCCAGGCTGTGACCGAAGACAACCTGCACACCGCCGTTGGGCAGTTCGGTTGCATCCGCAAGCGTGGTGGTCAGCTGCACCTTCGAACCGACAAGAACCGGCGACGGGAAGCGAACCTTGTTGCTGCCGTAGTTCAGTGCCATCTTCACGTTGTCGAAGCCGTAGATCTGGGCGCCGAGCATCGGGAGCACGGACAGGGACAAGAAGCCGTGTGCGATCGTCCCTCCGAAGGAGCTCGCCTTGGCCCGCTCGACATCGACGTGGATCCACTGGTGGTCGCCGGTTGCGTCCGCGAACAAGTTGACTCGATCTTGCGTGATCTCGAGCCAATCGCTCTTGCCGACTTCAGAACCGACCGCCTCCAGAACGTCAGCGACCGAAGTGAAAACTCGCTTCATACCTTCTCCATTGTCTCCGTGGCCTTCTGCGCTCCCGAAATCGTGGCCACATAATCACCGAATCCGGCCCACGCCTCACGACGGGCGCGATAGGGGTCGATTTCCACATATGAATGTGTGTCGAAGATCCTGGTGGCGCGGACCTTCGGAGTGTAGCGCGGCCAGGATTCCAGCGGCTCACCGGTTTTGGCGAATGCCAACCACTGATCCTGCATCTCGTTCGTGACGCGCAGAGCGTTCCGCCGATCGCCGCCCCGTGCGAGCAGTCGGCCGGCCTTACCGCGATAGATCCCGAACACGGCGAACAGTTCGGTCGCATGTGTTGCACCGAGTCCCAACAACTTCAACAGGCGCGGGGCGTAGTCGTACCGATAGGCATAGGTGGGTGCATGTTGCGCGTGACCCTCGGTGGCCGCGATCGTGCCCACCCAGAAGATGTAGTCGCCGCCGAACTTCACCATGGATCTCGGATGCGGGAAACGGCCGTAGGCCGCGGTGATGCGCTCCTGCGCGTCGGGTTCGGTGGCCGCGAACATTGCCGTGATCGATTCCTCGGTCGACAGCAGCCCCTGCGGCAGCCGCTTGAACAACGTGCCCTCATTGCGGTTCGTCCCGATGATCATCGGGACCCGATGCGCCGTTCCCTTGGCAAAGGCGTCGACCGGGGCCAGTGGCAGATAGTCGCCGTCGACCACCGGACCAAAAGGCAGAAGTCCCGGGGTATCGGTTGTCACCCAGCGCGCCAGACGATGCCCGGCACGGCCGATCTCGGCGAGCGAGGCATCCACGAGCGCCTGCGCCGGATCGTCCACGCCCATGTCGGCACACAGGAGTTCGGTGAGCTTGCGAGCCCACTTGTGCGCAAAGTGCTGGTGCAGCGTGAGTATCGGTGCCGAACTCTCGGCGATCGCGCGGTGGAACAGTCCACCGGCCGCGGGAGTGGCCATCAGTGTCGTGACGGCGTTTCCGCCTGCGCTCTCGCCAAAGATGGTGACATTGCCGGGATCTCCCCCGAACTCGGCGATGTTGTCTTGCACCCACTGCAGTGCGGCCACCTGATCACGCAATCCGAGATTGGACTCGAACGGCCGCTCGGGCGTGGACAGTTCGGTGAAATCGCCGTATCCCAATGGGCCGAGCCGATAGTTCATCGACACGAAGATGACGTCCCCGCGCCGAACGAGGTCGTGACCGTAGTAGAGCGGCGTGGCCGTCGACCCGAGAATGTAGGCACCACCGTGGATGAACACCATCACCGGGCGGGGCTCGGTCGACGCCTGCTCCGGCGCCACGACGTTCAGGATCAGCGAATCCTCACTGACCGGCTGCTTTTTACCCCGCTCGACGAGCGCGTACTTGGGATTCTGCGGCGGCGCGTTGCCAAAACTGTTCGCCTCCAGGACCCCCGTCCAACCGATCGCGGGCTGCGGAGCACGCAACCTCAGGTCGCCCACCGGCGGCGCGGCGTAGGGGATCCCCCGCCAGCGGATGATGTCGCCGTCGCGAACGCCGGCGACAACACCATCGGAAAGAGTCACTGTTGTGTTTGCACTGGCCATGTTTCCGACCCTAGCGGCCAATAGCGGACACTCGCCCGCCATCGGTGTGATTCGTCACGCCGATCCGTTCGTCGTCTGGGATGCTCATGGCCATGACCACGGACTTCACCGGATATGTCGATATCAGCCATCCCGTGCCCGGCACCGCGATCTGGCACCAGGTCGCGGGCGACGGTGAACCCGTGGTCCTGATTCACGGTGCTTTCTCGAGCGCGGCGGACTGGGGCGGCCAGTTCGGGCCGTGCGTGGATGCCGGGTTCAGGGTCTATGCCCCTGAGCGACACGGTCACGGGCACAGCGCCGACGTCACCGAAGAGTTCCATTACGAGACGATGGCGCAGGAGACCATCGTCTACCTCGACGAGGTCGTTGGTGGCCCCGCCCATCTCGTCGGCTGGAGCGACGGCGCCGTCATCGCGTTCCTGGTGGCCCTCAAACGGCCGGATCTGGTCAACCGCATGGTCGTTCTCGGTCAGTACCTGAACCCGTCCGGCCGGGCGACTGGTGGAATCCTCGACGCCATCAGCGACATCGACTCCGACATCGTGCAATTCCTCCGCGCCGACTACGCCTCGGCCTCACCAGACGGCGATGATCACTTCCCGGTGGTGTTCGACAAGACCACTGCGATGATCGCGACTGAGCCCGAGATGGATCTGTCCGTGCTGACCGCGGTGAGCGCCCCGACTCTGGTGATGCAGGGAGACCACGACGAGGTGCTCATCGAGCACAGTCTGGCGATCGTGGACCAGCTCCCTGCGGCGCGATTGGCCGTGCTTCCCGGAACGCACCTCGTCCCGATCGAGACACCGGCAGTGGTCAATTCGGTGATCATCAATTTCCTCAGGGGCGATCCCGCCTGATCGGTCACTGCCACGGTTGAACATATCGATCTCTGATTGCCGAAACTTTCAGTGATCGCTAATAGTCCGGTCGTTTAATTCAGCGATCCATTTCACGTGTGGCACAGGTAATTAGCGGCTAGGATCACGGGGCATATTCCGCCGACAGAAGATTGGCATCTCGTGACAAACAATTCTGATAATACGGCGACGACCCCTGCCGTCGTCGAGCTGTCGAAAACCCGGCGAATACTGACCGCATTTTTGAACTCTCCATTCGCGGGAATGTCGCCGTGGATTCTGATGGCGCTGATCGTGGGCCCGGGACGGTTCGAAGAAGCTGCGGCCTCGGCATTCGGCCTCTCACTCCTGCTCGTCCTCGGCAGCCATCGGCGCGGCAGCAAACTGAAGTTCCTCGAGGTCTTCGACCTCACCTACTTCGCCGCGATGGTGGTCCTGGCGCAGTTCGCCTCAGCCGACGTCGTGAAGTGGCTGGAGCACTGGGGTGGCGAGATGACCAATATCGCCCTGGTGGCCTTTGCTCTCGGATCCATCCTCATCCGGCAGCCGTTCACCTTGCAGTACGCCAAAGAAGGCACCCCGGAAGAACTCTGGACCCAGCCGCTGTTCCTGCGGATCAACTATGTGATCACCTGGGCCTGGGTGTTCGGATTCGGAGTGGCCGCAGTCGCCGGATTCATCGGTGATGCAGTCCTCGACAACAACAACAACTTCTGGACCGGCTGGATCATCCAGCTCGCCGGCACCTTCTTCGCAATCGCATTCACCGAGTTCTATCCCGATTACGCGACCGCTCACGCAGCCAGGGAAGCCGGCGAAGATGTGAAGCCGCCTTCTCTCATCCACCTTCTGGGCTGGATCCCGCTTTTCGTGATCGTCACCGGTGTCGCCGGTCTGATCACCGACGCGCTGACCACCATGGTGAGTCTGATCATCATCGCCGTTGGCATCGTGGGACGAGTCGCGATGGACAAGCTCCTACCCTGACAGAGCCTCCACCGCATACCGAAAATGTGCCCTTTTGGCGAACAAAACCCCAGGTGGGGCCCGCCAAAAGGGCACATGATCGGGAGAGCTGAGGGGTCAGGAGCGGCGCTGGCGAGCGAACTCGGCGAGCACAACACCCGCGGCGACCGAGGCGTTGAGGCTCTCGACATCACCGGCCATCGGGATCGACAGGATCGAGTCGCACGATTCGCGCACCAGACGTGACAGACCCTTGCCTTCGGATCCCACCACGATCACGGTGGGTCCGGAGCCGTCGTACTCGTCGAGGGTCACGTCACCATCGGCGTCGAGACCAACAAGCTGAACCCCCGACTCGGCCCAATCCTTCAGCGTCCGAGTCAGATTCGTGGCCTGTGCAACGGGCAGACGCGCTGCGGCACCGGCACTGGTGCGCCATGCCACCGCGGTGACCGAGGCGCTGCGCCGGGCCGGGATCACCACACCGTGGCCACCGAATGCGGCCACCGAGCGGATCACCGCACCGAGGTTGCGCGGGTCGGTGATGTTGTCGAGCGCGACCAGCAACGGCGGGCGACCACTGTCGATCGCCAGCTGCATCAGGTCGCTGGGATGGGCGTAACGGTACGGCGGCACCTGCAGGGCCAGGCCCTGATGCATGCCGTTGGCACTCATCCGGTCCAGTTCGGGACGCTGCACCTCGAGGATCGAGATACCGGCGTTGGCGGCCAGCTGCACCGACTCGGTGACCCGCTCGTCGGCCTCGCCTCCGAGGACCACATAGAGCGCGGTGGCCGGGACCCCGGCACGCAGGCACTCGACAACGGGATTGCGGCCGAGAACGTACTCGGGACCATCGGTTGTCGGCTTGCCGCGCGGCGCACGTCCACCGGTGGATCCACCTGAATGCTTCGCAGCGGCCTTGGCCTTCTTGTGCGCCGCGTGATACGTGCGCTCAGTTGCCTTCGGGGTTGCACCCCGGGCCTCGAGTCCACGACGGCGTTGTCCGCCCGAACCCACTGTCTGCCCTTTTTTGGTGCCGCCCTTGCGGACTGCACCCTTACGTTTTGAATTGCCGGCCATCAGGCCACCCACCTTACGCGAAATGCGCTGTAATCCCCGGTGACCGGTTTACCCGGTACCGCGTTCATCGGTCCGTCTCCACGGATTCTCTTGTTTCGGACATAGACCACTGCGGGCCGTCCGGTGTATCGGTGACTTCGATCCCGGCCTGCGCCAGCCGATCACGAACCTCGTCTGCGGTGGCCCAGTCCTTCTCGGCACGGGCCGTGATCCGGCGCTGCAGCTCGGCCCGGACGAGCACGTCGAGCGCGGCCTTGGTGTCGGCGTCTCCACCCGATTCCGCCCAGTTCTGCGCCAACGGGTCGACACCGAGCACACCCATCATCGCGCGGACCGATGCGGCTGCTTCCACGGCAGACTGATGGTCGCCCGACTCGAGCGCCGTGTTGCCGGTCCGCACCACACCGTGTATTTCGGCCAGTGCAGAAGGCACGCCGAGGTCGTCGTCGAGGGCAGCAGCGAATCCGTCGGTGATCTCACCGACTGGGACTGCTCCGGCACGCGAAACCGTCCGTTGCACAAAGGATTCCACGCGCCGGTAGCCGGCGGCGGCCTCTTGCAACGCACCCTCGGAGTATTCGAGCATCGACCGGTAGTGGGCGCTGCCCAGGTAATACCGCAATTCGACGGCGCGCACCCGCTGCAACATGGCCGGAATGGCGACCACGTTGCCGAGCGACTTCGACATCTTCTCGCCGCCCATGGTGACCCAGCCGTTGTGCATCCAGTACCTGGCGAACGGGTCGCCGGCGCCATGGCTCTGCGCCTGCTCGTTTTCGTGATGCGGGAAGATCAAATCCATTCCACCACAATGGATATCGAAGTCCGAACCCAGGAGCGACGTGGCCATGGCCGAGCATTCCAGATGCCAGCCGGGACGCCCTCGACCCCACGGGGTCGGCCAGGACGGCTCACCGGGCTTGGCGCACTTCCACAGCGTGAAGTCGCGGGGGTCGCGCTTGCCGGTGCCGACACTCTCACCCTGATGGACGTCGTCGAGGCGGTGCCCGGACAACGATCCGTACTCGGGCAGGCTCAAGACGTTGAAATACACGTTGCCGTCGGCGGCGTAGGCGTGGCCGCGCTCGATCAGCCGCTCCATGTACTCCACCATCTGCGTGATGAAGCCGGTGGCGCGTGGTTCGGCCGATGGCGGCAGCACTCCGAGCTGGTCGTAGGCCTTGGTGAACTCTCGTTCGTGGGTGGCGGCCCATTCCCACCAGGGACGACCGGCATCGGCGGCCTTGCGCAGGATCTTGTCGTCGATATCGGTCACATTGCGCACGAATGCCACATCGAGACCCTTGTACGCCAGCCAGCGCCGCAGGACATCGAAGGCGATACCGCTGCGGACGTGCCCGATGTGCGGAACACCCTGGACGGTGGCGCCACACAGGTACACCGAGGCATGTCCGGGTCGGATCGGCGTGAATTCACGCAGATCTCGGGCGGCGGTGTCGTAAAGGCGCAGGGTCACGATCGGCAATCCTACTGGTCAAGCAACAGTGCAGTGGCGACGGCAGCAATGCCCTCGCCCCGTCCGGTCAATCCGAGACCGTCCGTGGTGGTGGCGGAGACCGAGACCGGCCCTCCGAGAAGGTCGCTGAGTACCTGCTGGGCTTCGGCGCGGCGGGGCCCGATCTTGGGCCGGTTGCCGATCACCTGGACGGCGGCGTTTCCGACTACGAAACCCCGGCCTTCGTAGAGTTCACGCACGTGGGCGAGCATCCGGGCGCCGCTGACGCCCTCCCACTGCGGCTGCCCGGTCCCGAATACCGAACCGAGGTCTCCGAGGCCCGCCGCGGACAGCAGCGCGTCGCAGAGCGCATGGACGGCCACATCGCCGTCCGAATGCCCGGCGCATCCGTCGGCGTCGGCAAAGAGGAGTCCGGCCATCCAGCAAGGCCTGCCGGCTTCGATGGGGTGAACGTCGGTACCGATGCCCACCCTCATGCGTGAGCCCGATCCGTGAGCAGCCAGGTGGCCAGGTTCAGATCCCAGGCAGTGGTGATCTTGAAGGCCAACGGGTCGCCGGGGATGGTCTGCACAGCAAAGCCCTGGGATTCGACGAGACCGGCGTCATCGGTGAAATCGGTCTCGGCGGCGGCATAGGCAGCGACGAGCACGGAGTAGTCGAAACCTTGTGGGGTCTGCACCGCACGCAGCAGTGACCGGTCGACGGTCCCGGTGACGATGCCGGAGGGGTCGACGGATTTGATGGTGTCAGCCACCGGAAGTGTGGGGACAACCGCGGACGCGCCCGATCGGACAGCGTCGACAACGTCGGAGAACAACGATGCGGGTGTGAGACAGCGGGCGGCGTCGTGCACCAGCACCACTTCAGAATCGGACGGCGCGGCCGACAATGCGGCCTTCACCGAGTCCGAACGTTTTGAACCCCCGGCCACCACGGTGACCTCAGGGAACTCGGACCGGACCTGGTCAACCAGATCGGCGGGAACCGAGATGACGATACGATCGACGACCCCGCTGGCCAGCGCACCCTGCACACAGTGGTGCAACATGCTCTGACCTGCGAGATCGACAAACGCTTTGGGTAAACCCATGCCGAGTCGCTCTCCGCGACCTGCGGCCGGGATCAATGCAACCGTAGACATTCAGTGAATCAAGCGACGCGCTCAGGAAGCGGCGGCAAGAACCTCGTCGAGAATGATCGAAGCCTTCTCGTCGTTGGTGTTCTGTGCCAGAGAGAGCTCGTCGACGAGGACGCGACGAGCGCGGGTGAGCATTCGCTTCTCACCTGCGGAGAGTCCACGATCCTGTTCACGACGCCACAGGTCGCGAACGATTTCGGCAACCTTGATGATGTCGCCGGAGATCAGCTTTTCCTGGTTTGCCTTGAACCGGCGAGCCCAGTTGGTGGGCTCCTCGGTGTGGGGCGCCCGGAGAACGTCGAAGACCTTGCCCAGACCTTCTTCTCCGACTACGTCGCGGACTCCGACGTACTCGAGTTTCGTAGACGGAATCTGAACTGTCATGTCACCATCAGCCACCTTGAGAACGAGGTACTCTACTGCCTCGCCTTTGATGGTTCGGGTCACAATGTCTTCGACCAGTGCGGCACCGTGATGGGGGTAGACAACGGTGTCACCAACTTTGAAATTCAATGTTCCATGCCCCTTTCGATTTCTCCAGTCTAGCACGGCGCGTTCCGCGCCATCAGTCAACTCCGCAGGTCAGCGGCATAGCGGCAGGATCCGAAGTCTTGACGACGCCCGAAATGTGTGCTGCCGCACCGCTCGAACTCCGAAGGCTCCGGCACTCGAAGCCCCCGTCTGCCAACCGATTTTGGGAACCGGTTCACCACGCCTGCCACCGGGGTGGATGCGGTCGGCTCGACCGCCCTGGACCCCCCTTGACCGCCTATGGCTTCAAATGTTGCCGAAGTGTGACCGTCGTGAGTGCGAGCACGGTGTCGCCGTCCCCCGCATCGACCAACCGGACATCCACGACACTGTGATCGCCGGCGTCGCGCACGACCTCACCGCTGGCTCGCGCCGGGCCGACCCGAACCTGCGACAGATAGTGGATCTGCATGTCGCAGGCCACCATTCCCGGCCGCATGGCACAGGCCGCGGATTCGGCCAGCACCGCCAGCGCGCCACCCTGGATCGTTCCGATCTGGTTGACGACGAAGGGCGTGAGGTCGAGTTCGAGGACACCGGCACCCGCATCGACGACCCGCATGCCGAGCCTGGAGTAGACGGTGCCGTCGACCGGAATCGGCGTGCGTTCCCGGATCGTTCCCACGGTCTTCGCGGGTGAGTACAGATCGGCATCGACGGCGGCGGTCCGCGGGATGCGGGCGAACACCACCAGGGCCCGTCCGGCCCGGGTCAGTCCGTGGGCACCGCGGTCGATGTCATCGGCCAGTGCCCGTAGATCGGTGACACCACATCCGTCGTAGACGTCGACCGAGATGACCACCACTTTCTTGCCTGCCCGGACCAGCTTTGCGTCTGCGACGATCGGCCCGCGGGTGATCGGGTCGCCTGCATAGAGCGACAGGTCCTGGGTTGCGGTCCAATCCGGGGAGGCGGCGATCAGCGCCGGATCCGACGCGACGATGTCGACAACGGTCATCAGAACCCCGGTCGAGGCCGCCCCACCGGAGTCCCGCAGTTTGTCGGTCAAGGTCGCCCGGAGCACCGAACGTTCCGGCGACGGCTGAAACGACGTCAGCCCGAAGTCCGACGCAAACGACACCGGGCCCGGCAGGACCATCCCCGGCCGTCCGCCCACCTGGGCCGGACGCGGGGTGGAAATCAGATTCTCGCTCATGAGAATCATCATGCCAGTTGTGCGGTCGATGTGAAACGGATCGTTTTCGCGACCCAACCGGGATTTCCTGACGGTCGCCCACTACGCTGCGTAGTGCACGCATTGTGGATCTGGTGTGCGCCGGTATTCCGTACCTGCGCCGGCCGCCACACAAGGCGCGCGTCGCATCAGGACCTATCTCGGAGGAAAACCGGTGTCAGTGCAGAAAGAATCGGCCCGGCGTGGTCGAGTGGGAACGATCCTCGCCACCGCAGCCATCGCCGCAGGCCTGCTGATCGGCACCACCGCGTGCGGCGCGGGCCAGATCGCCCAGACGCCCGATCAGGCGCCAGCCATCAACGGCAACGAAATCGACGCCGGATCGATGGCGTTGCGCAACGTGCACGTCATCTACCCGAAAGACGGAAGCACCGAAGAGTTCACCAACGGTGGACCGCTCGAGTTGGCATTCCTGATCGCCAATGAGTCGCCCGACACCCCCGACAAACTCGAGAGCATCTCCTTCCCCGACGGCAAGGGCACCGTGACCATCGAGGGCGAGACCGCGATCAGCCCCCTCGGCGTGCTGCGTGCGGGCAACCCCGACGTGGTGCACAACACGACCCTCGAACCCGTCAACTCGAACGAGAAGTGGGTCGAGGTGACCGTGCAGGGTGAGCCGAAGAAGCTCACGCCCGGCCTGACCTTCCCGTTGGTCTTCAAGTTCGAGAAGGCCGGCGAGACCACCATCGAGGTCCCGATCGACGCGGGCCCCATCCTGCCGCGGCAGGATCATCCGCGCGGCATCGACGCGGACAACGCAGAAGAAGGTCACTAGCCTCCGAAAGAGGGGCCACGGCGATTGCCGTGGCCCCTCTTTCGTATCCGGGTCTGCCGCAGCCGCATCCGGGTCTGCCACAGCCGTATCCGGGTCTGCCGCAGCACTGTCGGACCCGCTGGCTAGAGTCAGCCGGTGGCCAAACAGAAGTCGACATATCGTTGCAGCGCCTGTGGATACCAGGTCGCCAAATGGGTTGGCCGCTGCCCGGAATGCGGTGAATGGGGCTCGGTGAGCGAAGCCGCCCTGGCAACCGTTGGCAGCTCCGGGATCGGCGGCGGTAAATCCGCCACGGTCGCAACCATTCCCAGCCAACCTGCTCGTCCCATGACGCAGATCGATGCGACCAATGCGGCCGCATTTCCCACCGGTATCGGCGAGTTCGACCGAGTGCTCGGCAAAGGCATCGTTCCCGGCTCGGTCCTGCTCCTCGCCGGAGAACCCGGTGTCGGCAAGTCCACCCTGCTGCTCGAGGCCGTCAAACAGTGGGCGCTGCAAGGCCGCCGAGCGCTCTACGTCACCGGCGAAGAATCCGCCGGACAGGTTCGACTCCGCGCCGAACGTACCGGCGCCGTCCACGAAGAGATCTACCTCGCTGCCGAAACCGATCTCGGTGCCGTCCTCGGTCATGCAGAGGCGGTGATGCCGTCACTGATGGTGGTCGACTCCGTACAGACGATGATCGCCCAGAACGTCGACGGGGTGAACGGCGGTGTCACTCAGATCCGGGCGGTGACAACAGCTTTGACATCCTTGGCCAAGAACGCCGGGATCGCTGTCATCCTCGTCGGCCACGTCACCAAAGACGGCACCGTGGCCGGACCCCGCTCACTGGAACATCTGGTGGACGTGGTGCTGTCCTTCGAGGGCGACAAACACTCACCCCTGCGCATGGTCCGCGGAATCAAGAACCGTTTCGGATCAGCCGACGAGGTGGGTTGTTTCGAGCAACGCGAAGACGGCATCCACGAGGTCACCGATCCATCCGAACTGTTCTTGCACCACCGCGACATCGGGGTCGCAGGCACCGCCATCACCGTGGCGATGGACGGGAAGCGGCCACTACTCGGCGAGGTCCAGGCACTGGTCTCGAAATCGAGCCTGGCAAATCCGCGTCGAGCCGTTGTCGGGCTCGATTCGGCAAGGGTGGCAATGATTCTGGCCGTCTGCGCAGCGCGAGCCAACCTCCCGACCTACGACCAGGACGTCTACGTCGCCACCGTCGGCGGCATGAAGATCAGCGAACCCGCCGCCGACCTGTCAGTGGCACTCGCACTCAGTTCCATTCTCGCCCAACGCTCCTTGCCGGGTTCGATGGTGGCCCTCGGTGAGATCGGTCTGGCCGGCGAGGTGCGCCGGGTGGCCGGGGTCGGACGGCGGGTGGCAGAGGCAAAGCGACTGGGCTTCAAACACGCGATCGTGCCGGCCGGATCCCTGGATCTGCCGTCGGGCATCAAGATCACGCAGGTCGCCGATCTTCAGACGGCCATGCGCGCGGCGCTCAAAGGACCGGCAGGCCCGTTCTCATTCTGACGGCTCGGTAATCCGGCTGCGCTCTGCCTTACGCGCCAGACTTTCGGCGAACTGGTCCGCCGCACCGCTGTCCGCATAGCTGTCCTTGAAGTGCTCGGCCGGATCGATCCGGACGTAGATCGCGTGCGCGGACGCGACGGGCTCGGTGTTGTCGCCGAGATACGCGATGCCGCTGGTGTAGATCTTGCGCCGCACGGTGCCGTGGGCCACCGCCTCGATCCGCAGTTCGCAGCCCAGCGGGATCGGCTTGGCGAAGTCGATCTCCAGGTGCGCGGTCACCGCGGCGAATCCCACCATCCAGTGCGTCATGCCGAGCGCTTCGTCGAATGCGGCCGAAAGAATGCCACCGTGGATGACGCCGGGGCCACCCTCGAAACGGGGGTCGACCTGCATACGCGCGGTGACCGCGGCACCCTCACCCGCGGTGGCCACCATGTGCAGCCCATGCGGCACGGTCTCACTGCAGCCGAAGCACATGGGGTAATGAGCGCGCAGCTTCTCACCGAACGCCGGGGCGCGGGGCGACCGGACTGCGGAGACGAGCTCATCGGGCAGAACAAAAGATGTTTTCACAGACAGCTAATCTAGTGTGCACTTGCGTTACTACAGAAAGGCGCCTCATGCCAGAGGTTCCGGCCTCCGATCTGCTCCGCACCACGATCGCCCGGCTCGCACCCGGCACTCCCCTACGAGATGGCCTCGAACGCATCCTGCGTGGCCGGACCGGCGCTCTCATCGTCATCGGGCACGATCCCGAGGTCGAGAGCATCTGTGCAGGCGGCTTCGACCTGGACGTGGCGTTCGCGCCGACCAGGCTGCGAGAGCTGTCGAAGATGGATGGCGCGGTGGTTCTGTCGACCGACGGCGCCCGGATCGTCCGGGCAAATGTGCAGCTGGTTCCGGACCCGTCGATTCCGACCGAGGAATCCGGTACCCGGCACCGCAGTGCCGAGCGCACCGCCATCCAGACCGGGTATCCGGTGATCTCCGTGAGTGCGTCCATGTCGATCGTCTCCGCGTACGTCGACGGGATCCGGTACGTGGTCGAGGGTTCCGATGCCATCCTCTCGCGCGCGAATCTGGCGGTGGCAACGCTCGAGCGGTACAAGACGCGCCTGGACGAGGTCAGCGCACAGCTCTCGCGTTCGGAGATCGAGGACTACGTCACCCTGCGCGATGCGATGACCGTGGTCCAACGCCTGGAGATGGTCCGCCGCGTCTCCGAAGAGATCGAATACTACGTCGTCGAACTCGGCGTGAACGGCCGACAGCTCAGCCTGCAGCTCGAAGAACTCGTGGGCGACAACGACTCTGCGCGCGAACTCGTGGTTCGCGACTACTTCGCCAGCCCGGAACCCGCAAGTACGCAAGAGGTCGAACAGGCACTTGCGGCCATCGAAAAGCTCACCGACGCCGATCTTCTCGACCTGACCGCACTCGCTCGCGCATTCGGCTACCCGGACACGGTCGACGCACAGGACACCGCGATGAGCCCGCGCGGTTACCGGCTGCTGGCCCGGATCCCCCGCTTGCAGTTCGCCCACATCGATCGACTCGTCCGCAGCTACGGCACCCTGCAGGCGCTGCTCGCGGCGACCGCGGCCGACCTGCAGGCCGTCGAGGGGATCGGCAGCATCTGGGCCCGGCACATCCGCGAGGGACTGTCCCGGCTGGCCGAGTCGAGCATCGAACGTTTCGACTGAGGTCCGAGGCAAACGCCTCACCTGGTTTCCTTAGGCACCTACCCTGGATCCATGGCCACCATTGCGGACACAGTCGTCGACGTCATCCATTCATCCGGTGTCGAGCGGGTCTACGGCCTGCCGGGAGACTCGCTAAACGGGTTCACCGATGCCATACGCCGCGCCGGGACCGTCGAGTGGAAGCACGTACGGCACGAGGAGGCGGCTGCGTTCGCGGCGGCCGCCGACGCCGCACTCACCGGCGAGTTGGCGGTCTGTGTGGGTAGCTGCGGGCCCGGCAACCTCCACCTGATCAATGGGCTGTTCGACGCGAACCGTAGTCGCGTGCCGGTCTTGGCCATCGCGGCTCAGATACCGGCTGCCGAGATCGGCAGTACCTACTTTCAGGAGACGCACCCCGAACAGCTCTTCAACGAATGCAGCGTCTACAACGAACTCGTCAGTGTGCCGGAGCAGTTGCCCCGAGTGCTGGAGATCGCGATGAGAACCGCCATCGAGAAGCGCGGAGTCGCCGTTGTCGTCATACCCGGTGAGATCTTTCTGAAGAAGAGCTCCAGGCGCAGGCGTTCGGCTCCGATCCGCTATATCCCCCGCATCACGCGTCCGACCGACGATCAGCTCCGCGACGCGGCATCCATCCTCAACTCGGCGCAGCGGGTGACCATCCTCGGGGGTGCCGGCGTCGAAGGTGCGCACGAGCAGTTGCTCGCGATCGCCAAGACCCTGCAGGCGCCGATCGTGCATGCCCTACGAGGCAAGGAGTTCATCGAATACGACAATCCGTACGACGTGGGCATGACCGGACTGCTGGGGTTCGCCTCGGGCTATCGCGCAATGGAGAAGTGTGATGCCCTGCTGATGTTGGGTACAGACTTCCCGTACCAGCAGTTCCTTCCCGACAAGGCCAAGATCATTCAGGTCGACATCCGCGGTGAGCAACTGGGGAGGCGTACCCCGATCGACGTCGGATTGGTCGGCAGCGTCAAGGACACGATCGACGCCTTGCTGCCGATGCTCGCGAAGCACGCCGACACCGAACATCTCGAAGCTTCGGTCGCCCACTACCGCAAGACCCGCACCGATTTGGATGCCCTCGCGACGAACGACCGCAACCGCAGGCCGATTCATCCGCAGTACCTCGCAAAGCTGGTGAACGACAACGCCTCCGAGGATGCCGTGTTCATTCCCGATGTCGGGTCACCGGTGGTCTGGGCGGCGCGTTATCTGGCGATGAACGGACGCCGCCGCCTCATCGGTTCATTCGCCCACGGCACGATGGCCAACGCGATCCCCCACGCGATCGGTGCCCAGAGCGCGTTTCCTGGGCGTCAGGTGATCACGTTCTCCGGCGACGGGGGCCTGGCCATGCTGCTCGGTGAGCTGCTGACGATTCGCCAGCACAAGTTGCCCATCAAGATCGTGGTGTTCAACAACTCGTCGCTCAACTTCGTGGAATTGGAGATGAAGGCCGCCGGAATCGTGAACTTCGGTACCGAGCTGGACAACCCGAACTTCGCGGAACTTGCTCGGGCACTGGGCATTCACGGTGTCAGGGTCGAACAGCCCGAAGACCTCGAGGCCGCGGTCAAAGAAACCCTTGGCCACGACGGACCCGCATTGCTCGATGTGGTGACCGCCCGCCAGGAGCTGTCGATACCGCCGACCGTGACGGCCGCACAGGCGAAGGGTTTCACCCTGTACGCGCTGCGAACCATCCTGTCGGGTCGAGGCGATGAGGTGCTGGATCTGGCTGACACCAACGTCTTCCGGCGTTTGTTGGACTGACGAGCACTCGTCGCGGCGCAACAACACCCTGGACGGGCTGGATTTGTCTGCGCTACTGCGCGTTGACCCGATCGATGTTGAATGTGATTGGTGCGCTGGCCTTCTCGCCGATCCTGGCGACAGCTTGGTAGGCGCCCGGAACCACCGGCTCGCGGGGGCTCTCACAACCGGGGGTACTGGTGGTGCCCGACCACTGGACGGTGTCCTGCACCTGCTGGCCCGGCTTGAGGAGCTGGTTGTTGACACCGGCCACCGGGGCACAGTCACCTGACGCCCAGATCCGGCGATCACCGGCGAGGTTCAGGACGGTCACGCTCTGCATCGCCTTGCCGACATCCCGCGTGCACTCGGAGAGTCCGGCGTTGGTCACCGCGATCGTGAAGATCGGTTGTTCGCCCTCGGTGTATGCGGGCTTGTCGGTGTAGAGGACCACCGAGATGTTCTGGTCGGGGCACAGGCCGCTGGCCGGTACCGGAGCCGGGGTCTCACCGGCCGGGGTGCCACCGGGTGCGCCGGGCGCTGCCGGGGCATCCGTTCCCCCGGGCGCGGCCTGGCCGCCGCCACCGGAACCGCCACCGGAACTCGGGCTCGCCGATTCCGAACCCGAATCCTTGTAGGCCGACGGCAGGACGTAACTCGACGAGCTGGTGAGGTCGGTGCCGTTCGCGGTGTTCTTGTTGCTGTCGTCGCCGCCCGTGACCAAGAAGATCAGACCCACGATGACCGCGAGCACAACCACCAGCACACCGACTGCGAGTGCACGTCGACGCCAGTAAATTTCCGGTGGCAGGGGGCCCTGAGGATCCAACACACCCCGACGCTAATGGGAGTGTGCCACCGGCTGTCTGACCTCGGGCGGCGTGTCGCGAGACGATGCTGTGCGCGAGGTCTCAGTTGACCGCCGGGCCGCCGGTCAGGAAGCCAGGCTGGGCATGGCCGGATCGTCGCCGACCTCGCCGAGTGTGCCCCGCAGGCTGACCGCGCCCTCGGCGAGCTCGTAGGTGAGGCCGACGATGCCGAGTCGGCCGGCTTCCACCTTCTCGGAGATGATCCGGCTGCGCTGGATCAGCAGTCGGCCGGTCTCCTTGACGTGACGCGCCTCGAACTCGTCGACGCGGGTGAGCCCTTCCTTACGACCGGCCAGGATGCTCGGGGTCACCCGTTCGACCACATCGCGGATGAATCCGCCCGGGATCTGCAGGTCGTCGAGGGCGTCGAGCGTCGCCTGGACCGCGCCGCAACTGTCGTGTCCGAGGATCGCGATCAGCGGAACGTCGAGCACCTCGACGGCGTATTCGATCGAACCGAGAACGGCCGAGTCGATGACGTGCCCGGCGGTGCGGACGACAAACATCGAACCGAGGCCCTGGTCGAAGATGATCTCTGCCGCGACGCGCGAATCGGCGCATCCGAACAGGACTGCCTGCGGGTGCTGCCCTGCCGCCAGACGCGCACGGTCCTCGATACCCTGATTGGGATGATTCGACTTGCCTGCCACAAAACGATCGTTGCCTTCGCGCAGGTTCTTCCATGCTTGAGCCGGAGTTGTTGAGGACATGACTGACATTCTGCCCCTGTCCGGTTCGGTTCCGCCGGGCAAGCTCCTTTCCTGGTTCGACCTGGCCGAGCGGGACCTCCCGTGGCGGGCGCCGGATGTGAGTGCCTGGCACATCCTGATCAGCGAAATCATGCTCCAGCAGACCCCGGTGTCGAGGGTGGCTCCGATCTGGGAGCAGTGGGTGGCGCGGTGGCCGGTGCCCTCGGCGATGGCCGCGACCCCGGTGGGCGAGGTCGTGCGGGCCTGGGGCAAGCTCGGCTACCCGCGGCGCGCGATGCGACTGCACGCCTGCTCAGCCGTGCTGGCCGCCGAACACGGGGACATCGTTCCTTCCGACGTCGACGTCCTGCTGACACTTCCCGGCATCGGCGACTACACGGCGCGAGCGATTGCGTGCTTCGCGTACGGGCAGTCGGTGCCGGTGGTCGACACCAATGTCCGCAGAGTCATCGCGCGAGCGGTGCACGGACGCGCCGAGCCGGGCAACCCGGCACGATCAGATCTGGTTGATGCGCAGGCACTGCTGCCCGACGACGCTCGGGCACCCAGGTTTTCGGCAGCCTTGATGGAGCTGGGCGCGTTGGTGTGCGTCGCCAAGAATCCGAGATGCCAGAGTTGCCCACTGACAGACTGCCTCTGGGTGGCGACCGGATCGCCTGCCCATACCGGCCCGGTGCGCAAGGTCCAGAAGTTCGCGGGCACAGACCGACAGGTTCGCGGGCTGTTGCTGGACGTGTTGCGCGACAGCACCATTCCGGTACCCCGCGCCTCACTCGACATCGTGTGGACCACGGACACCGCTCAGCGCGACCGCGCCCTCGATTCCCTCCTGGTCGACGGCCTGGCCGAGATCACCTCCGACGGCCGCTATGCCCTGGCGGGCGAAGGGACCTGAACTCCCGGGCGACGACCGATCTCTGTGCTCTGCAGACCACAGAGAAAGGCCTCGACCGCGCCGCGGTACTCGTCAGGCGCGGAGTCGTGGACCAGGTGGTCGGAGCCCGCAACCTGCAACAGGATCGAATTGTCCACCGCGGCAGCCATCTTCGCCATCTGACCACTCGGGGTCACACTGTTGCTCGCCTCGATCAACAGCGCCGGGACCTCGACGGCCTGCCACTGTTGCCAGAAGTCCCGCCGTCCCCACTCCTCGGCGATCTGTGCCCACACCTCCAGATGGCCATGTAGGACACCGTCGTCGAATGCCTCGTAGAAGTACCGGCCCGCGACCTCGCCGAACATCGTCTGCGCCTGATCAAGTGAATCGAAACGCTGCGGCCAGGACGAGAACCACGGCTCCCAGCCGGCGGTGGTGCGGCCACGGAAGTCGGGCGCCATGTCCTCGATCACCAACGCCGACACCAATTCCGGGTACTCCGCCGCTGTGCACCACGCATGCAGCCCACCCATCGAATGGCCGATCAGGACTGCCGGACCCATGTCGATCCAGGTGAGGATCTCCGCCAGATCCGCGACAAAACGTTCCGTGCACAATTCCTCGGGACCGGCAGGCACCGCTTCGTCGGCACCACGGTGACAGGCGGCGTCGTAGGTGAACACCCGGCCGTACCCGCGCAACCACGGGATCTGGCGCCGCCAGGTTCTCCCCCGGCCCATGAGTCCGTGCAGCAGGACTATCGGCGCGCCATCCGGCCTTCCGCCGTAGTCGATGAATCCGATGTCAGCGCTCACGAGGTAGAACATTAGCGGCGATAGCCGCCCTGTCCGGAATATCCTCAAATGCCGCTCGCCCGATTGTGCCGGCTGCGCGTTCACTGGGGGTTCAACCCCGCGATCCACGGCAGTAGGGTGAACGACATGGCAATTGTGAAGATCAACGCGATTTCTGTCCCCGAGGGCGCAGGCCCCGAACTGGAGAAGCGGTTCGCCCAGCGCGCCCACACCGTCGACGGGTCGAAGGGCTTTCTCGGATTCCAGCTGCTGCGGCCGGTAAAGGGCGAGGACCGCTACTTCGTGGTCACCCAGTGGGAGACCGAAGAAGATTTCGCGGCGTGGGCGGCCGGACCGGCCCGTACCGCCCACGCAGGCGAGAACAAGAATCCGGTGGCCTCGGGCGCGAGCCTCCTTGAGTTCGAGGTTGTCATCGACGCCCGCCCCACCACCTGAGCGCACCAGATTCTCCTGCCGCAAAACTGGAACGTGTTCTACCATTGGTCCCCAGAGGCAACCACCAACTGGAGGACCAATGACGGACACCGCCAACGCGGCACCAACCACTTCGCGCGACTACAGCGAACTGCTGATCGGCGGACGCTGGACCCCGGCCCACTCTGCTGACATTCTCGAGGTCTTCTCGCCGGCCACCGGGAAGCGCGTGGGCAGCACGCCACTGGCCGACGCCACCGACGTCGACACCGCGGTGAAAGCCGCGCGGGCCGCGTTCGAATCGGGTGTCTGGCGCAACACCTCCCCGCAGGATCGTGCCGCCGTCGTTGCCAGGGTCGCCGATCTGATCGACGAACGCGGCGCGGAGATCGCCGAACTCGTTGCATCGGAGATGGGCGCGCCACCGATGGCGGTGAGCACTCTGCAGCAGCTGCCCGCGACCGGGGTGCTCCGCGAATATGCCAAGGCCGCAATCAATTACAACTGGCTCGAGTATCGCGACGGATTGTTCGGCAAGTCGCAGATCACCCGTGAACCCGTGGGTGTGGTCGGTGCGATCACCGCATGGAATGTGCCACTGTTCCTGATCTGCAACAAGCTCGGCCCGGCCCTGTCTGCCGGATGTTCCGTGGTCCTCAAGCCCGCACCCGAAACCCCGCTGTCGGCCAATTACATCGCCGAACTGTTCACCGAGGCCGGGTTGCCCGAAGGGGTGCTGTCGGTGGTCCCGGGCGGACCGGAGACCGGAAAAGCGCTTGTCGCCCACCCGGACGTCGACAAGATCACCTTCACCGGTTCGACCGCGGCCGGGCGGGCGATCGCCGCCGCCTGCGGGGAGCAACTCAAGCGCTGCTCGCTCGAACTCGGTGGCAAGTCCGCGGCCATCGTGCTCGCCGACGCAAACCCTGCCGAGATCGCCGGCATGCTCACATTCACCGGGCTGATGAATACCGGGCAGGCCTGCGTTGCCCAGACCCGCGTCCTGGTCCCGAGCGCCAAGCGCGACGAGATCGTCGCCGCCATGGTCGAGGCCGCCAAACTCCTCAAGCCGGGTCTGCCCGACGACCCGGAGGCCCAACTCGGACCACTGATCACCGAGAAGCAGCGCACCAAGGTCGAGGACTACATCCAGCAGGGCAAGGATGCCGGCGCCACCGCCGTCCTCGAGAGCACCCGACCGGAGGGACTGGAATCGGGTTACTTCCTGAGCCCCACCATCTTCACCGGCGTCACCAACGACATGACCATCGCCCGTGAAGAGATCTTCGGCCCGGTGATCTCCGTCATCGATTACGAGACCGAGGACGAGGCGATCGCCATCGCCAACGACTCCGACTACGGCCTCGCCGGGACCGTGTGGACGGCCGATGTGGAACGTGGACTCGCGATCGCCGCCCAGATCCGGACCGGGACCTACGGGGTGAACTGGTACGCCATCGATCCCGGGTCGCCGTTTGGCGGCTACAAGAACTCCGGCATCGGCCGCGAGAACGGACCCGAAGGCCTCGCGTCCTACGTCGAACACAAGTCCGTCATCCTGCCGATGGGTTACGACCCCACCGCCTAGGCCTTCCCCCGCAAACGATCCACCTATACGAAGACGAGCCACAAATATGTGGCTCGTCTTCGTATTACCGGATCGTTTGTGAAGGAGTCAGGGGGTCGGGGCCGGGGCAGGCACCGACGATTCCGTGGGTGCGGGGACCGGGACCGTGGAGGCACCCGCCTTGTCGGCCTCGGTCGCGAGCTGAGCCTTCACCGAATCGTCGGTGATGATGTCGATGTTGGTGACCAGCCACTTGTCGCCCGACCGCTCCATCGAATACTGCAAGCGACTGGGGTTGATCGCGACCACATCCTTGCCACCCTTGGTCACCGACTGGTTCATGAAGATCAGGATCAGCGCGGTGTCGCGGGTGTTGGTGACAACCCCGGCCTCCTGGATCGTCACCTCGGATTTGACCTGCTGATCCTTCACGGCGACAACCAGATTCGAGTCGGTGATGATCTGGTCGTATTCCTTTGCGGCAGCACCGGTGACCAGCGTTTTTGCCTGCTCCACCTGCTGCGCGACATTGTCCGGGTCGTATCCGAACATCACTGTTGCCGTATGGGTTCCGGCATCCAGCGCTTCACCACGGGCATCCTCGGTCGCCTTGGTGTCGCGGTAGTTCAGACCGGCGATCGTTGTGATGACCACCCCGGCAACCAGGATCACGACGGTCAGCACCGAGACGGCCCACCACCAGAATTTGCGGGTCATCTACGTCACCCACTCGAAGTTGGTCAGTTTGAGTCGGCCGTTGATGCGGGTCATGTCCAGCTTCCATCGGAATGTCTGCAACACGGTCTGCTGCTCAGGAACGTTGGGCTGGTTCATCTCCCAGCTCGACACCAGGATCACCGATCCGGCAGTCGGATCACTGGCGGTGACGGCCTCTGAGATGACGGTGCCCTTCGTCGACACATTCTCGGACTTGATCATGTTGACGGTCTGCTCCATCGACTGGCTGGTCTGCTCCATGGCCTTGCCACTGGTGCTGTCCTGAAAAGTCTTGATGGCGCCGTCGATGTTCTCGGGGTTCAGCGTTGTCAGGTTCGTGATCATCTGGCGGGCGAAAGCCGAATACTCGGCGCGCAATTCGTTGCGCTCGTCGATCTTGTCGGTGCCCAGGATGAACAGGGTCGACGCAACGACCATGCCCGCGATCAGGCCGATCGACACAACGGCCGCCAGCACGATTCCCAGTCCACGCAGATTCCCACGGCCACGGGGCGACCCAGCAGTGCCGGTAGCACCTTTCGCACCCGAGCGCCGACGCCGGGGCTTTCTTTCCTTCGCATCGGCATCGCGGACGCCGCGGCGCCGGTCGCGGTATGACACTCCAGCCGACACCGACGTCGACCCGAACGACTGCACCGCGCCCGAATCGGTTTCGGTCTCGGTCGCGGTCGGCGCGGTGTCGGACCCGGCGGCCTCGATCTCGGGCTTGTCCAGGTCCACCAGCGGCTTCACAGCCGCGGCACCGGTCGACTTCGACTTCTGCTTGCGACCGAGCGGCGCCGACTTCACCGGTGAACCGGCGGGCTTGCGCGCTTTGCCACTCGGTGAACTGCTGCGCGCCGACGACTCCGGCGCATCCTGCGGCGGACCGGCGGGCCTGCTGGCCCGACGACGTCGTGGTTTCTGTGGTGCGGGTTTCTGTGGTGCGGGTTCCTGTGATGCTGGTATCTGCCGTGCCGCTTCCTGTTCGGTTGATGTCTGTTCGGTTGGTGTCTGTTCAGTTGGTGTCTGGGCCGTCACTGAACGGTCCCCGTGATCAGGCTCTGCCATTGACTGTTGTCTTTCTGCTGTTCCCCGCTACCACCTGTACCAGATGTGCCAGACGGTACCGCGGTTCCGGCGTTGTACGTCTTGCCGTCCGGGCCGATGTAGTCGCCGCTGACAGGGTCGTAGCTGGTGGCGTAGACGGCGGGACTGCCGTCGTCCGCGCCGGGTGCGCCGTTGGTCAAAAAGCCTTGTGGCAGATCAACTCCCGGTAGCCCGTTCGGGAAGGGAACGTTCTCGCCGATCGGCGTGTAGCCGGTTCGACATTCGGCGGGGGTCGACGCGCGACGCCCGGGAATCTCCATACACGGGAAGTTGCGGGTTCCGCGGACCGCGACGTTGGAATCCTGAGGGACGCGGCACAACATCCCGGGAGGGAGATCACGCGGGGTCTGGGCCGACGCATCCCGTTCCGGTGTCATCGGCATGAAGCCGACGGTGCACGTGCCGGGATCCTGGAACCCCAGCGCAAAGTCGACGTTGGCGCCGTTGCGGTAGTCCTCGCTGTTGAGCGCTGTGATCAACGCTGCTATCAAGCGTGGGTAGATCACCACGATCTGCTGCAGGTTCGGATGGTAGATCGCCAGGGTCCGAGCAGTGGTGTTGAGGTTCGAGAACAGCAACGGCAGTGACTGATTCATCGAGGCGAACAGCTCTTGACTCTGCTGCGCGACACCGGGCCCCTGGTCCAGGATCCCCTGGATCTGCGGGTCGTTCGCCCGGAGCTGATCGGTGACCTGGACCAGATTCGCCGTCCACGCGCGAATATCACCCACCGTGGCGGTCTGCGTTTCCAGCAATGGCGCCGCCTGATCGATCAGCTTGACGATGGCGTCCGAGTTCTTGTTGGCATCACCCACCAGCAGGGTCATCGAATCGAAAAGCCGCTGCAGATCTTCTCCGGTGCCATTGAACGCGTTGAACGCCTCGTCCATCACCCGACGCAACTTCGTGTCCTGAATCTGCGCGAGCAGGGCATCGGCCTGATCGAGCAACGTCCCGACCTCGACCGGAACCGTCCCGTTCTCGACCACCGACCCATCCTTGAGGTTGCCGGTGGACGATGTTTCGGGATCAGGCGTGAACTCGATGTACTGCTCACCGACCGCCGAGACACTGCGTACCGCGGCGATCGAATTGTTCGGGATCTTGGTGTCGCTGTTGATCGACACCGTTGCCAGGACACCGGTCTCGGTCAGTGCCACCGTCTGAACCTTGCCGACATCGACACCGCGGAAGCTGACATTGCCGTTCTGGTAGAGGCCACCGGTACTGGGCAGGTCCACCTTGACCGTGTACTCCCCGATCCCGACCATCGCGGGAACCCGGATGTAGAAGACCGCGACGGCGAGCATCGAGACGACCGTGATGATGCAGAAGATGATCAACTGCATGCGGACGAACGGTGTGATGCTCATGAGCCTCCCTCCGCGTTCGGCATCGGTGAGGGCTGATTGTTGTCGACCGGCATCTCGGTGGTCAGCGGACCGGTGAACGGATCGCTGCCACGGGCCGCGGCGCCGGCCGGTGCGCCGAGCAGCCCCTCGGGACCATAGAGCTGACTCTGCCCACCGAGGCTGGCCAGCGCGCCTCGCTGCAAACGCCCGAATGTGAGGTCGAGGTTGATCTCACCGTTGAGATAGTCGCCTCGGACCACCTGCGGGATGACCTCCTCGGCAAACGGGAAGGTCAGCAGGATGCCGAGCGACTGGGTCAGGGCCGGTCCGGTGGACTGCAGTTGGTCGAGTACCGGCACCAAGTTGCTGACCAGCACCGTGATGTCTTCCGAACTCGCGTTCAAGATGTCATCGGTGGTGCGGCTCAGCGTGCTCAGCGAAGCCAGCGCATCGGTGAACTGGACCCGCTGATCGGACAGCAGTGTCAGGATCTTCGGTCCGTCGGCCAATGCCTTCTCCACCACCGGTGTCTGCTCGTTGATGCGCGCGGTCATCCGGTCCAGCCCCTCCATCGCACGAATGATGTTGGCCCGCTGACTGCTCAACTCTTCTACCAGGGTGTCCAGGCGCGGAATCAGTTCCCGCAGCACATCTTCGCGGCCGGCCATCGAGTTGTTGAGCTCTTTGACGATGTCACCGACCTGCGCCAGACCACCGCCGTTGAGCACCACCGACAACGAACTGAGCACCTGTTCGGTGGTCGGGTAGGTGCAGGCGGCCACCTGCTGTGCCGAGTTGATGTCGGGAATCGGTTGCTGGTTCTCCGGATCCGGAATGTTCTCCGGCTCGGGGCACCCGGCGGCCGGGATCTCATCTCCCGCTTGCAGAGTGCCAGAATCCGCGCTCTCGGGCTGCACGATCTCCAAATGCAACGAGCCGAGCACACTGGTCATCCCGACCATCACATGGGAACCGACCGGAACCGCAGTCCCCTCGTTGAGCCGCAGCGTCACCTGCGCCTGCCAGTTCTTCACCGAGATCTTTCCGACGCTGCCGACGGTGGCGTCATCGATCATCACCGGCGCGTTCTGAACCAGGTTGGCGGCATTGGGAATAATGGTCGTCAGCTCGTAAGAGCCACGGCCGGTACCGTCCGCACCGGGTATGGGCATCGAGTTGAGCCCGTCGAATCCGCAGCCCGATGCCACCAGCGCCACGCCGATCACTGTCGCTCCGACCATGTTGCGGGCGAGTACCTTTCGCCTCAATGCTCTGCGCATCAGCCCTCACCCCCGAACGGCACCAACAACTGAGCCAAACCGGGATTGGTGTACTGCGAGCGGGTTGCCGCATCCTGATCGCGAATACCCTGCTGCGCCCGCGCTTTCACGCTCGAGTTCTGGTACGAGATCTGATCAGGTGTGGCGTTGACACCCGACACCGGGTTGGACAGGAACGGCGGGTAGTTCATCCCGATCGTCCCGAAGATCGGACCCAGGACGTCAACACACTGTTCGACCAGGTCTTCCTGGCCCGGACGGGCGGCACCCGCCATCGAGCCACAGAGGAGATTGATCAGGTTTCCACCCATGCCCAGGCCGAAAATGCCCGACAACGACCCTTGCAGCGGGTTGTAGATGTTGTAGAAGTTCGACAGCTGGGTCGGACCGGAATGTAGTAGACCCCGGATCTCTTCGTCTTTCTGCGCCAGCACATTGGTGGCTTCGGAGAGATCGCCGACCGACTCACTGAGGGCCGCCCCATTGGTGTCGATGAACGTCTTGATGTCGGTCAGCGCGGTATCGAGATTGGTCAATGCACCGTTCAGATTGTCGGTGTTGTCGGCCAGGACCTGACTGACCGAAGCGATCCGGCCGTTGAACTGCACCAACTGCTCATGACTCTGTGACAGTGCCTCGGTCAGTGTCTGGAGGTTGCGAATCGACTTGAAGAGGTCGCCGCTGCCATCGGCCAGTGTGCCGGTGACATCCGACAGTTGCTGGATGGCCTGGCGGATGGCCGTGCCGTTGCCATCGAGGTTCTCGTCGAAGACATCGACCGCGCGGGCAACCGATCCGGGGTCGGCGCCCTGCGGACCGACCGCCTCGGTCAATCTGCTCAGCTCGGCCTTGATCTCATCCCACTCCACCGGAACGGCTGTGCGCTCCATGGGGATGTCCCCACCGCCACCCAGCGTCGCACCACCGTCGTACACCGGGGTCAACTGAACAAAACGTCCCGAGACCAGGGACTGCGCGACCACGATCGCCTCGACGTCTTCGGGTAGCTTCCGGTCGCGGTCGACCTTCAGCTCGACCCGAACATCGTTGTCCCGCGGGGTGATCGAACCGACCGAGCCGACGTTGACGCCGAGGATCTTCACCGCGTCACCCTCGTAAAGGGCATTCACAGTCGAGAAATACGCGGTGTACGTCTTGTAGTTCACCTTCTGGTAGCCGTAATACACCGCCACGACAGCCACCACGACAGCCACGATCACCGCGGCAACCTGCCAGAACCTCTTGCTCAGCCGTCCCATTGCCATCACCCTGCCGGTCCGGTCGGATACGAAGGCGCAGGCGCCGGTTTGCTGGAGTCCGGCGAGTTCGCCATGTCCGGACGCGTGGTGATGGCCGGCGGAATCGCGAACGCGTACTTGGTGAACGCCGCGAAGGCTTCCGGGTACTTCTGCTGGAACACTCTCATGAACGTGGCGGTGAGGTCACCGAACGTGGTCAGACCCACCAGTGAAGAGAAGTACGGCCCACTGGACACGGCCTCTCCCAACACGTTTGCGTAAGGCCCGAGTTCGTCCAGGGTCACCGCCAGATTCTCTTGGTTGTCGACCAGAATCGCGAGCACTCCATTCAACTGATTGAGCACCGGCGTGAGCTGCGCGTTGTTGTTGTCGATGAACAAGCTGATCTGTGCGGTGACGTTCTGGGTACCAGTGATCAACTGCCCCAACGCATACCGGCGGGCCTGGACCTCCCCGAGCAGAGAGTTCGCGTCGACGAGCAGCGTGTTGATCTGACCGCTGCGCTTGGCCACCACGTCGGTGACATTGCCCGCGCGGTCCAGCAGTTGTGACAGCGACTCGTCGCGATCGGCAATCGCCTTGGACAGGCGCGCCACCCCGTCGACGGCGGACCGCACTGATTCCGGTGTGTCCGAGAAGGTGTCAGACAACGTGTTGAGTGCAGCATTGAGCTGGTCGGTGTCGGTTTCCTGAATCGTATCGGTGGCACCTTCGAGCGCATCGGTGAGCGAATACGGTGCCACCGTCCGCTCGACCGTGTCACCCGGCATCAGCTTTCCGGTGCCCTCTGGAACCAGGGTCAGGTTGCGGCGGCCGAGTACCGTCTCGGTCTTGATGACCGCTGTGCTGGCCTCCGGGACGCGAACCGTGTCGGCCATGTTGAAGGTGACCTTCGCCTTGGTGCCGTTTTCGGTGTCCGCCAGCGAGATCCCCTGAACGGTACCGACATTCACGCCGGAGACGATCACGATGTCACCGGTGGCCAGACCGCCGGCATCGTCGAAGAGGGCGGTGTAGACA
Organism: Williamsia sp. Y853; assembly: GCF_056786495.1. Classification (NCBI taxonomy): domain Bacteria; kingdom Bacillati; phylum Actinomycetota; class Actinomycetes; order Mycobacteriales; family Nocardiaceae; genus Williamsia; species Williamsia sp. Y853. Next base: position 1,486,097 of record NZ_JBXCJC010000001.1, on the reverse strand, counting down.
CTACCGTTCGACAGGAACGGGAGCTTGTCCATCTGCAGGGCCACGATCACCACCAACACGGCGATCACCACACCGATGAAACCCACACGGGCACGGTCGGGTTCGCCACGCTTGCGGCGCCGGGCCTCGTCGGCCTGGTCGGTGGCGGTTCGCTCACCCTTGAACAGCGCAGACATCACAGCGGGTTACACCTCCCTCCGGGGTTGGTGTTCGGTCCGGTCGCGTCAACCGATTTCCAGACGATCTCCTGCCCGTCGGGGCCGGTGAACATGAGGTTGACCTGGCAGAGCCAGATCTGCAGCCACGCACCATAACTACCGAGATTGGACAGTGCCTTGAAGTCCGACGGCAGACGGCCCAGCAGGCCTCGCACGTAATCTTCACCCTTGAGCACTTCTTGCGACACCTGACCGGTGGCGGTGATGAGCGACGTCAGATCGGACTGGTTCTCGGCCAGCACATCGTTGAGGTCGTTGGTCAGCTCCGAGGCGTTGGTGATCGTGTCACCGATCACGCCGCGTTGCGAGTCGAGTCCCGAGATCAGCTTCTGCAGCTGATCCAGCGAGGTGTCCAACCCCTCATCGTCGGCCTCGATGGTGCCAAGGGTGGTGTTGAGGTTGTCGATGACCTGCCCGATCAGCTGATCCCGATCGGCCAGTGAATCCGTGAAAGTCGCGGTGTTCGTGAGTAATTCGTTCAACGCCGGGCCCTGACCCTGGAACACCTTGACCAGCGACACGGACAGCTCGTTGACCTCTTTCGGATCAAGTGTCCGGAACAGCGGCTTGAAGCCACCGAGAAGGTTGTCCAGATCCAGCGCCGGTTCGGTCTGGGTGACCGGGATCGACCCGTTGTCCTTCAAGAGCCGACCCGGGTCGCCGGTGCCCTCTTGCAGCTCGAGAAACCGGTCGCCGGTGAGGTTTTCGTAGCGGATCAGCGCCTGCACCGAGGTGGGCAGCCGGTACTTCTCGTTGACGTCGAACTCGACGACCGCCTTGTTGTCGGGGTTCAGTCCCACCGACCCGACTTTGCCGACCTCGACGCCGGCGATGCGCACCTTGCTGCCCGACTTCAATTGCGAGGCACTGGTGAACGTCGCCTTGTAGGCGAAGCTGGAACCGCTGCGGTACTGACTGAAAACGACCACCAGACCGATGAAGATCAGCACCATCACCACGGCAAAGGCCCCGAGTTTGATGACGGTGGCGCGAAACGCGCGCTCTCTGGATACTGCCATCTCACACCTCCCCTTGCTGACTGTTCATCGGTTGTTCCTCATCCACGCGGCGCCGGCCCGAACATCACGTCGAACAATTTGGACGCATCCAACTTGGGCGTGGTTCTCGGTTGGTATGGGACCGCGGCGTTGTCGCCGACGTAGAATCCGGCGTGCTCACGAGAACTGGGATCGCTGAGCCCGTATTCACAGGTGGGTGGCCCGTCCATGTTGACCCTCGGCAGATCCTCGGGGTAGCGGTACGGTTCCTTGCCCGGCAGCAATCCCGCGTTCAGATGTACACGCGCGTCGTCGACGCCGAACACGGGCAAGGCCTTCTGTCCGGCACTGGCGGTGGCCGTGATGAAGCAGGCCAGGCCAGGCGCCTGATATCCGAGCAGTGTTGCGGTCGGGTTCAGGTTCGCCAACGTCGAAATGATGTTCGCCTTGGATGGCGCGATGACACCGTTGATCGTGTCCGCCATCCCGGTCACGTTCACCAGTAGCGCGTCGAGGTCGGATGAGTTGTCCACCAACGTATTACCCGTGGCCGTGAAGTTGTCGACGATCTTGAGCAGGTCGGGCATCACGTCGGCATAGACGTTGGTGAACTCAGCCGTGGCCTCGATGTCGCGACCGAGTTCGTCCAGATGCGGATTGACCTTGCCCAGCAGTTCCGAGAGGTCGGCGAAACCCTGACCGATCTGATCACCCCGGCCGGAGAGTGCGGTGTCGATCGCACCGATGGTGGCGTTGAGCTTCTCGGGCTGGACCGCAGCGAGCACGTCCACCAACCGCTGATAGATCGTGTTCAGTTCGACCACAACACGATCGGTCCCGATGGCCGAACCGCTGCGTAGTGTCTCCTCGCTGGGATCCTCGGGGATCTCGAGGTTGACCGACTTGGCACCGAATACCGTGTTGGATTTGATGTCTGCCCGGACGTTGGCCGGAATGTACTGGAGTTGGTCCGGATTCATGTCGAGGACGAGCTTCACACCGTCGGGCGACTGCGTGATCGCACCGACGCGGCCGACCACGACACCACGCAGCCGGACCTTCGCGTCCGGGCTCATCACCAGTCCGGCACGATCGGCGGTCAGTGTCACCGGCACCGTCGAGGCGAAGGAACCGAGGAACTGCAGGGATGCCAACGCGCACGCCATTATCAGCGACACCACCAGCACGGTGGCCGCGATCTTCTTCGCCCAAGCGGGGCGTTCGGTTTTCTGTGACATGACCTACCCCGAGAGGTTGAACTTTCCGTCGACGCCGTAGATGGCCAGCGAGAGCAGCAGCGTGATCACGACGACCACGACCAGCGAAGCCCGCACCGCGTTACCGACCGCGATACCCACACCCACCGGACCACCCGAGGCGTTGTATCCGTAGTAGGTGTGAATCATCATGACCGCCACCGCCATACAGATCGCCTGAACAAACGACCACAGGATGTCCGTCGGGATGAGGAATGTCGAGAAGTAATGGTCGTACACGCCGGACGACTGGCCGTAGAGGAACACCGTCGCAAAGCGACTGGCCAGAAAGGAGGCCACGGACGCCAGTGAGTACAGCGGGATGATCGCGATCAGACCGGCCACGATCCTGGTACTGACCAGGTACGGAATGGATTTGATCGCCATTGCCTCGAGGGCGTCGATCTCCTCGCTCACCCGCATCGCACCGAGCTGTGCCGTGGCACCGGCGCCGATCGTTGCCGCCAGGCCGATTCCGGCGATGACCGGCACCGCGATTCGAACGTTGATGAATGCCGCGAAAAATCCGGTGAGTGCCTCGACGCCGATGTTCGACAAGGAGCTGTAGCCCTGGACGGCGATGGTGCCGCCGGTGAAGAGCGTCAGGAACCCGACGACCACAACGGTGCCACCGATCATGGCAAGTGCACCCGAACCCATGCTGATCTCAGCGATCAGCCGCAGCGTTTCTTTCTTGTATGCCCGCACCGCACGGGGGATGTTGATGAGACTGTCCCAGTAGAAGAATGCCTGATCACCTATGCGATCCCAGCCGGAACCAGCTCGTTTGAACGCCACACGCGTTGAGCGTAGTCGGACGGTATTAGGAAGGATCATTTGCGCTACCCTGCAGTCGCTTTGAGGCCGACCGCGGTGACCACGACGTTCACGACGAACAACGCCATGAACGAATAGACCACGGTTTCGTTGACGGCATCGCCGACACCTTTGGCGCCACCGGCCACGTGCAGGCCGCGGTAGCAGCCGACCAGGCCGGCGGCGAGGCCGAACAGCGCGGCCTTCACCATCGAGATCATCAGTTCGGGAAAGCCGGTCAGCAGCGTCAGATTGGCGATGAACGCGCCCGGATTCACGTCCTGCAGGTACACCGAGAACACGAAGCCACCACCGATACCGATGGTGCACACCAGAGAGTTGAGGAGGATCGCGACCAGCGTCGAGGCGATGACCCGGGGCACCACCAGGCGGTGGATCGGATCGATGCCAAGGACCTGCAGGGCGTCGATCTCCTCACGGATCGTCCGGGCTCCGAGGTCGGCACAGATGGCGGTCGCGCCGGCTCCGGCAACGATCAGCACCGTGACGATCGGGCCGATCTGGGTGATGGTGCCCAGTGCGGCGCCTGCGCCCGAGAGATCCTGGGCGCCGAGTTCGCGCAACAGGATGTTGAGGGTGAAGCTGACCAGAACGGTGAACGGGATGGCAACGAGAACGGTGGGAACCATCGATACACGCGCGATGGCCCATGACTGCTCGACCGTCTCGCGCCACTGGAACGGTGCCCGAAAGAGCTCCCGGGCCGCGCTGACACTCATGGCAACGAAATCCCCGACGCCCTCGAACGGACCTGCCAGCCTGCGGTTCACCAACTCTCCTTCAGCAAAAGACTTCCCCCCGGACCGGACTGAGCTGTCTGATCATAACGTGTTCTAGTTCTGAATTCGGTGATTCGTAGTACTTGCCAACAGGAACTTTTCACTCGAGACGTCCGTCCAGAAGCTTTCAGATTGAAACACGTTCCACACTCGCAAGGCCCTACGTTCCCCTAACGGGGGCCTGCCAGTTTGACCGCGAACTTATCACACGTCCAGTTCACTCAACGGGAAGAAACGGCCAACAGTAAGGTCTCGAAATGGCTACCCGAACAGGGCTTTACCAGCAGAGAACGTGTCTGCAGGATCGCGGTCGACGAAGTACTCGGCAAGACTCTTCGTCAAATCGCCTCGATCCCAGGCGTCGCCGGCTGCGACAAAGCTCTGCTCCACCGTCGGCGCCGCCATCAACGTCACCTTGGGTCCGTAGACCACGAACACCTGACCGTTGACGCCGTCCGATTCCGGACTCGCCAGGAACTGCACCAGCGTGACGACGTGATCGGTCGACAGCGGATCGACCGAGCCCTGCGGCGCATCGCCAAAGGTGCCCTCGGTCATCGCGGTACGCGCACGTGGGCAGATCCCGTTCGAGCGCACGCCGTAGGCGGCCAGGCCGCGCGCGGCGGTCAACGTCAGCGACGTGATCCCCGCCTTCGCCGCACCGTAGTTGGCCTGCCCCACCGGACCCGACAACCCGGCCTCGCTGGAAGTGTTGATCAAGCGGCCGAACACCGGTCCGCCTGCCGCCTTCGACTGCGACCGCCAATACGCGGCGGCATTGCGGCACATCAGGAAATGCCCACGCAGATGCACCCGGATCACCAGATCCCAGTCATCGTCGGACATGTTGAAGAGCATCTTGTCCCGGACCAGGCCGGCGTTGTTCATCACCACATGCAGACCGCCATGCGATTCGGTGGCAACTCGCATGATCTCGGTGGTGGTGGCCGAGTCCGAGATGTCGCCTGCCACCGGCACGCCGACACCTCCGACGGCCTCGATCTCGGCGAGGACATCACTCGAATCGAGCGCACCGGCGAGGTCGTTCACGATCACCGTGGCGCCGAGGGCGCCGAGTCCGATCGCCTCCGCCCGCCCCAATCCGGCTCCGGCACCGGTCACCACCGCCACTTTTCCGGCGAGTTCCGGCCCGGATTCAGATTTTGCGCTCACAGATCCTCCACTCGATGTCACCAACCCGGATGAGCCCTCACGGGCACACACCGGGTGCGTCGAGTCAAATGTAGAACGTGTTCTCGATTTAGGGCAACTGTCGGATCTGCAATCCCGGGTTCCGGCACCCGGTGCGCCGCAATTCGACGCACCGGATCACCACCCTCAATCCTCGACGGACAACGCCGACTTGGGGCAGCTGCTGACCACCTGACGCATCTCCTCGCGCCGCTCTTCGGGCACATCCTCTTGCAATATGACCAGGTAGTCGTCGTCATCGAGATCGAAGACGTCTGGCGCCATGCCCACACAGACACCATTGGACTCACATAGGTCGAAATCAGCCTTGATCTTCATCGCCACGAGCTCCCTTCCCTTGCCGTCCCAGGACGGCCCCAGTATTGACGGACACCTACCAACAGGTTAGAACGTGTTATAGAAGGAGTCGACCGGGATCCCCCGCCCCGACCCCCTCTTTCCCACCCGAAACCCCCCTGGAGCACCGATGCGCATCGCATATACCGACCAGCAGCAAGAGCTTCGGCGCGAACTCCGGGCGTACTTCTCCCATTTGATCACGCCCGAACGTCGATTGGCACTGTCTTCCACGAGCGGAGAGGTCGGTGAAGGCAACGTCTATCGCGAGGTCGTGAGTCAGATGGGCCGCGACGGCTGGCTCGCGCTCGGCTGGCCCAAGGAGTACGGCGGCCAGGAACGGTCGATGATGGATCAGTTGATCTTCACCGACGAGGCGGCCATCGCCGGTGCACCTGTCCCCTTCCTCACGATCAACTCCGTCGCGCCGACGATCATGCATTTCGGTACCGATGCGCAGAAGGCAAAGTACTTGCCCGCCATCGCATCCGGTGATGTCCACTTCGCCATCGGCTATTCAGAACCCGGCGCAGGCACCGATCTGGCGTCGCTGCGCACCTCGGCGGTCCGGGATGGCGACGACTTCGTCATCAACGGCCAGAAGATGTGGACGAGCCTGATCCAGTACGCCGACTACATCTGGCTCGCGTGCCGCACCGATCCGGACGCGAAGAAGCACAAGGGCATCTCGATGCTCGTCGTGCCGACCGATGTCGAGGGATTCTCGTATACGCCGGTGCACACGATGGCCAGTGTCGACACGAGCGCCACCTACTACCAGGACGTGCGCGTACCTGCCGATTCCCTGGTGGGTGAGCTGAACGGCGGCTGGCCGCTGGTGACCAACCAGCTCAACAACGAGCGGGTGTCCCTGTGTAGCGCCGCACCGATCCAGACCGCCTTGCGCGAGACGATCGAGTGGGCCCAGAACACCAAAAACGCCCGGGGCGTGAGGGTCATCGATTCCGAATGGGTCCAGATGAATCTGGCCAAGGTCCATGCCAAGGTCGAGTTCTTGAAGCTGATCAACTGGAACATCGCCTCCGACGCAGACGAAAAGGGGGCAACCGGCGGTGGATCTCCCTCACCGGCCGACGCCTCGGCCACCAAAGTGTTCGGTACCGAGTTCGCCACCGAGGCCTACCGGTTGTTGATGGAGGTGTTGGGCCCGGCGGCCACACTGCGGCCGGGCAGCCCCGGCGTCCACCTCCGGGGCCGCCTGGAACGCTTCCACCGTTCGTCGCTGATCTTGACCTTCGGCGGCGGAACCAATGAAGTCCAGCGAGACATCATCGCGATGCTCGCCCTGGGCCAGCCCCCGGCCCGACGCTGATACCGCCCGCTGATCACGGACCAAAGGAACCTTCACCATGGACTTTCACCGCAGCGAGCAGACCGCCGACCTGGCCGGACTCACCCGCGACATCACCAAGAAGTTGGTCACCACCGACCGGCTCGAGGCCCTCGAGCATCGCGGCGGCGAACCCGGCGCCCACCAAGGGAGCTTTGATCGCGAGTTGTGGACCCAACTCGCCACCTCCGGGCTTCTTGCTCTCGAACTCGACGACGATCTGACCGTGCTCGACAATCTGGCGATAGCGGAGGAATTGGGTCGGGCGTTGGCACTCGTCCCGTTTGGTCCGTCGGCCTTCACCGCGGTCCCGGCCATCGCCCGGTTCGGCACCGAGGTGGTCAAGGCGCGCTGGATCGAGGGTTTGTCGGACGGCACCGCGATCGTCACCGTCGGTCTCGACGAAGATCTGGCGGACGATCCGCTGGCGCCGGTGGCATCGGCGACGCCCACTGATGACGGGTGGGTCCTGGCAGGCGCGAAACTGAATGTGCCGTACGCCGAGTACGCCGACGCCATCATCGTGAATGTCGCCGGACCACAGGGTGCGGCAGTGTTCATCGTGCCCACCGATCGGGACGGCCTCACCATCACCCCGGCCTTGACGACGGGGCAGGGACCCGGCGCGTTTGTCGAACTCGACGGCGTCCGCGTCACCACCGACGACCAGCTCGGCGAAGCAGGCACCGCGGTGATCGACTTTCTCCGCGACCGGATGACCCTCGCTTTATGCGGCGAACAGACCGGTATTCTCGAGCGCGCACTGGAGCTGACCGCCGAATACGGCCGGGACCGTGAACAATTCGACCGCAAGATCGGATCGTTCCAGGCGGTTGCGCAACGACTTGCCGACGCCTACATCGACGTGCGGGCCCTGCGTCTGACCACCCTGCAGGCCGCCTGGCTCCTGTCCGAAGGCCTCGAGGCAGCCAAAGAACTGGCGACCGCGAAATTCTGGGCGGCTGATGCAGGCCACCGCGTCGCGCACACCGCCGTCCACATCCACGGTGGTGTGGGTATCGACGTCGATCATCCCGTGCACCGATACTTCCTGCGCGCCAAGCAGAACGAGTTCAATCTGGGGTCGGCGCCAGTACAGCTACGTCGGATCGGTTCGGCACTTGCCAGCGAACCCGCCTGAGGCCATGACCATCCCGGATCAGATCGCACCGGCTCCGGGTACGGTCGGCGCACTCCTGGCACCGTTGACCGACTCTGTCGACTCCGGCCTCTACTTCGAAGACGAGTTCGTCTGTTGGCGTGATCATCTGAGGTTATCGGCGACTCGGGCAGCCGCGCTGGGCGGTCTGATCGACGCCGACCGCCCGCCGCACGTGGCCCTGCTCCTCGAGAACATTCCCGAGTTCAGTTACCTACTCGGAGCCGCCGTCCTCGGAGAGCTTGTCGTGGTCGGACTGAACCCGACGCGCCGTGGATCGGCCCTGGCGGCCGACATCGCCACCGCCGACTGCCAGATCGTGATCGTCGAGAACTCGACGGCGCACCTGGTCGATGACCTCGTCACACGGAATGTGCTGGTGCTCAACGTCGAGGATTCACAGTGGGAACAGCTACTCGCCCCGCACCAGGGCACCGAGCCCCGCTTCCGAACCGGCGATCCCGAAGCACTGCTGATGCTGATCTTCACCTCCGGCACGAGCGGCGACCCGAAAGCTGTGCAGTGCAGCCACCGGAAGCTGGCGGCCAGCGGCGTGATGCTCTCGAAGCGGTTCGGGTTGGGCCCCGAAGATGTTGCCTACCTGTCGATGCCGCTGTTCCATTCGAACGCGATCATCGCCGGCTGGATGGTGGCGGTCGCCGGGGGTTCATCAGTTGCGTTGCGGCGCAAGTTCTCGGCAGGTGCCTTCTTCGACGATATCCGCCGATTCCGCGCGACCTATGCGAACTATGTCGGCAAACCGTTGTCGTACGTGCTGGCCACCCCGGCCCGGCCCGACGACGCCGACAATCCGCTCCGGATCCTGTACGGCAACGAAGCCTCCGCGGCCGACATCGTCGCCACCACAGCACGTTTTGATGTTCGGGTGGTCGACGGTTTCGGTTCCACCGAGGGTGGGGTCGCCATCACCCGCACCACCGATACGCCACCGGAGGCCCTGGGCCCACTGGTCGCGCCGAATCAGGTGCGCAACCCCGACACGGGCAAGGTCTGTGCCGTCGCCCGCTTCGACGCGTCGGGACGGCTCACCAACGCCGACGAAGCCGTTGGTGAAATCGTCAACAGCTCAGGCGGCGGACTGTTCACCGGCTACTACCGCAATCCGGCCGCTGATGCCGAACGGATGCGCGACGGTATCTACCACACCGGTGACCTCGGTTACGTCGACGAAGACGGATACGTGTATTTTGCCGGGCGCCTTGGTGATTGGGTTCGGGTGGACGGAGAGAACATGGGCACCGGACCCATCGAACGGGTGCTTCTGCGACATCCGTCGATCACCATGGCCGCGGTCTACGGTGTCCGGGCCGAGATCGGAGACGAACTCGCTGCGGCGCTTGTCGCACCCGGCCTTAGCGCCGATCAGCTCACGGATTTCCTGTCCGCACAACCGGATCTGGGCCCCAAGCAGTGGCCCAGTCGAATCCACGTGGTCGACGACCTCCCCCGGACCGACACCTTCAAGATCCTCAAACGCAACCTTGCCGCGGACACCAGCGCACCCACCTGGATCCGCCCCGACCGGACCCTCGGATACGTTCCCGCTCCCCGATGATGTGCCCTTCTGGCGAACAAAAGCCCAGGTGGGCGCCGCCAGAAGGGCACATCATCGGGGTCTGGGGGTCAGCTGCGGTTGACCCGGTCGAGGTATTTGGCCCGCTCGGTCTCGTCGAACTCCATGAACATGGTGTCGAAGCCGAAGTACTTGCCGTAGAGGTTCTTCATGAACCGCGGCGTGACCATCCAGCCGAGGACGGACATGCTCTGACGCGGGATCACCACCCGGTCCCGGTTGGTCTCGATACTCCGAACGATCTCCCGCGCAACATCATCGGGCTCGATGGGCGGCATCATCTTGGTGGTCTGCAGGCCGTCGATGAGCCCGGTCTTGGTGAAGTTGGGCATCACCGCGAGCACCCGGACGCCGCGAGAGCTCAATTCGCCATCCAATGCCTCGGAGAACGCGATCACGCCGGCCTTGGCCGCGCTGTAGATACTCAGTCCAGGAAGGGGTACGAGTCCGGCAACCGAGGAGACGTTCAGGATCTGGCCCGAACCCCGCGCCACCATGCGACGGGCGGCCAGTCGCGTGCCCCGCACCACCGCGAGCAGATCGATTTCGAAGTTCCGGGTGATCACCGCGTCCGAGAAGTCGAGGAACGGCCCGGTCGGCATGATGCCTGCGTTGTTGATCAGCACGTCGAACGTGCCGAACTCGGCGTCGACCCGATCGAGGAAGGCGGCAAACGATTCATCGCTGGTGACGTCGAGGGGGTAACCCTCGCATCCGAGGTTGGCCGCGGCCTTGGCGACAACTTCTTCGTCGATGTCGCCGAGTACCACCTTGGCCCCCTTTGCCTGTAACTCTGCGGCGGTGGCGAGCCCGATTCCGCGCGCACCACCGGTGATCACAACCACCTTGTCCTGCAACGACACTGCAGCACCCTTACGGCTCCGCACCACCGCTCGCAGACTTCCCGACTTCCCCATCTGACCCCTCACTTCATCTGTTCGCGGCCACGATCGATGACCTTGTCCCGCGCCTGTTCGACGGAGGCCGGATCAAACGTGGACATCCAGGCGGCGGAATGTGTTGCCTCGGTGTCCAATACGGGCCCCAGTACGTGTTGCTGCGCTTCGCGGTAGGAGGCGAGCAGCGCCGCGACGGCCGGGGTGTTGTTTCCGGCGATGTCGGCGGCCAGAGCCATCGCGGTCGGCATCAGGGCGTCATGCGCGACGACCTGGGTGACCAGGCCCACCTCCAGGGCCTTCCTGGCGTCGATGAAGTTGCCGGTCAGGCTCATTCGACGGGCGAAACCCCAGCCGACCGCGGCCGATAAACGACCGGTCAGACCCCACGCCGGCACCATCCCGACCCTGGCGTGTGTATCGGCAAAACGAGCCAGGTCGGAGGCGATCAGGAAATCGCAGGCCAGCGCCAGTTCGAGTCCGCCGGTGACCGCGGCGCCGTTGATCGCGCCGATGACCGGCTTACGGAGTGGAATCCACGGGTAACCGGTGGGCGCACCGGGGACGTTGACGTCATCCCAGCCGCCCTCTGATCCCAGTGCCTTCAAGTCGACACCCGCAGAGAAGGCCGGATCAGAGCCGGTGAGAACCACCGCACCAACGGACTCGTCCGCATCGGCGGCGGCCAGGGCGGAGCGCAGCGATCTGACCACTTCTCCGGTCAGGGCATTGCGCGCCTCCGGGCGATTGAGCGTCACCACCACCACGGTTCCGCCTGACTCGGTGTCGACCCGCGCCGTGAGCACCACGTTCGCATCCTGCTCGGCCATGCCCCCACCTCCTGCCCTGAGAATTTGCTCGACGGCTGTGACCATATCTGATCACAGCCGTCGGCAAAATTGTCCTGCGCTCGACTAGCGGGCCTTCTGCATCCGATCCACGGCCACGTCATACTCGCTGACCAGGTCGTCGATCAGGTCGGCCGTGGGGGTGATCGCGTTCATCCGCCCGACGATCTGTCCGGCAGGCATCGCCACGACACCGGGGTCGTCGGCGGCCGAGATCCGCGCGTGGGCTTCGGCGACCAGGATGTTCTGCAACGGCATCGGCAACGCCTCCGGGGCGTCGGCGGCGTCCCAGGCGTCGGTCCACTTGGTCTTGAGCAGGCGGGCGGGCTTACCGGAGTAGATCCGCCTGCGCACGGTGTCCTTCGAGGTGGCGTTCAGGATCGCCTGTTGGATGACCGACGGACCCGCACCGCGTACACCGAGCTGGTATTCGGCTGCGGTGAGCCAGTAGGTTCCCATCCACACACCGCTGGTGCCCATGGCCAACGCGGCAGCGATCTGACGACCGCTACCGACCCCTCCGGCCGCGAGCACATGTGCCGAGTCCCCCACGGCATCAACAATTTCCGGCCACAGGATCATCGACGTGACCTCACCGGTGTGACCACCGGCCTCATAGCCCTGCGCAATCACCAGATCCACCCCGGCGGCCACATGCCGCAACGCATGCTCCTTTGCCCCGGCCAGCGCCGCGACCTTCACGCCGTGCGCGTGCACGTTGGCGATCACGTCATCGGGCGGTGAGCCCAGCGCGTTGGCGATGAGTTTGATCTGTCCGTACTTGTCGGCGTGCGTCATCGCCACATCGACGTGGGACCGCGCGACCGAATGCAGCCATCCCAGGACACCGGCGTTGACGCGGTCACCGTCGGGCAGCGGCGGTACACCGAGGTCGTCGAGGGTGCGCTCGACGAATGCGCGGTGCTCCGGCGGGATCATCGCGTCGAGGTCGATCTGCGAACCCTCGGTAGGGATCTTGGCGGGCATCACCACGTCGACACCAAACGGTTTGCCGTCGGTGTTCTCGCGCATCCAGTCGAGGGTGGCGTCGAGTTCCTCCGCCTCGTTGAACCGCACGCAGCCCAGCACACCGAGACCACCGGCCCGGCTGATCGCCGCTGCCACATGCTCGGACGGGGTGAACCCGAATATCGGGTATTGGATTCCGAACTCGTCGGACAGTGAAGTACGCACTGCGTCAGGCCTTTCGTGAGCTGGTTGTCAGATTTTCGTCGGCAGACCGGGATTCGGCGATCTCCGCCGCCCAGCGATAGTTGGGCTTACCGGCCGGGGAACGTTTGATCTCGTCGACGAACCACACCGCCCGTGGGCACTTGTAGCCGGCGATATCTTGCCGGGCAACAGCATTGATCTCTTCGAGCGTGGGACGCACACCGTCCCGGGTCGCGATGACCGCGGCGACCCGCTGTCCGTACCGGTCGTCGGGCACCCCGACCACCACGGTGTCGAAGATGTCCGGATGCGCCTTGAGCGCTGATTCGACCTCTTCGGGGTGGATCTTCTCGCCGCCGGAATTGATACTCACCGAACCACGTCCGAGCATCGTCACCGTGCCGTCGTCTTCGACACGCGCCTGATCTCCCGGAATGGAATACCGGACGCCGTTGTAGATCTTGAAGGTCTTGTCCGTCTTGGCCGGGTCGTTGTAGTACCGCAGCGGGATGTGCCCGGTCCGGGCCAGGATCCCGACCTCACCCTTGCCGGGCTCGATGACCGAACCGTCTTCGCGCAGAACAACTGTCGACAGGTCGGCCTTGACCCGCGGACCGCCACCACTGTGCGAGGTCTCCTTCGAGATGACACCCATCCCGGAAAAGCCGGTCTCCGATGAGCCGATGGCATCGATGATGACCGCGTTCGGGAACTTCTCGACGAACTGATCCTTGACCGAGGCCGAGAACAGCGCCGCGGACGACGCAACGGAGAACACCGAGCTGACGTCGTAGTCTTTCTGCTCCAACGCGTCGATCATCGGACGCCCCATGGCATCTCCGGTGATGAAGATGACGTTCACCTGGTGGCGCTCGACGATCTCCCACGTCTGATGGGCGCCGAACTCGGGGTAGACGATGGCCTTGCCGCCTGCGAACAACGCCTGGAACACCGCCCACTGCGATCCACCGTGGATGAACGGTGGGATCGGAAATCTCACCAGCTGTCCGCCCTGCGCCCCGGTCTTCGCGAAATGCCACTCGTCGGTGACCGCCTCGCCGGTGTACCAGTCGATACCGCCTCCGAGGACCCGGAACACGTCCTCCTGCCGCCAGACCACGCCCTTCGGATTTCCGGTGGTGCCACCGGTGTAGAGCATGTACAGGTCGTCGTCGGAGCGCGGCTCGAAGTCGCGCTCGATCCCGCCGTCGGCAACCGCCTGCTCGTAGGGGATTCCGTTCACCACCGAGATATCCAGGTCGGAGCCGTCTTCGATCACGATCACCGACCGCAATTCGGGCACCTTCGGTAACACGTTCGCCACCCTGTCGACGTACTGACGCTCGACGATGAGCGCCTTCATGTCGGAGTCGGTGAAGATGTGCTCGAGCTCGCTCTCGACGTACCTGAAGTTGACGTTGACCATCACCGCACGGGCCTTGAAGATGGCGACCATCGACTCCACGGCCTCGATGCCGTTTCTGCTGTACAACCCCACAGAATCGCCCGGACCGACGCCGAGGTCCCGTAAGGTGTGGGCGAGCCCGTTGGCCCGCTGATCGAGTTCGGTATAGGTCTCGCTGCGCCCGTCTGTTTCCAGCGCCACCCGGTCGCCCATCGTGTCGACGGCATGCTCGATGAGGTCGGCAATGTTGTAAGCCATACCGACAAAACTAGAACGTGTTACCGTTTGATGGCAAGGCCCGAGGAGATACAGGTCACAGACGCCCCCGCGCGTCTTGTCATGCGAGAAATCAGGAGCAAATCATGTCGGACGCTGCCCCCCATTGTCTTGTCGAGAAGCGCGGGCACACGTTGATCGTGACGATGAATCGGCCCGAGGCCCGCAACGCACTCTCGAGCGACATGCTCGCGATCATGAACTCCGCGTGGGATCAGGTCGATTCCGACCCCGATATCCGGGTCGCGATCCTCACCGGAGCCGGCGGCTATTTCTGTGCGGGCGCCGACCTGAAGAGCATGAACAAAAAGGCCCCCGGAGACTCTTTCAAAAAGGGCGGCTTCGATCCGAAGATGCTTGACGCCTTACTCAAAGGCCGCCGCCTGACCAAGCCTCTGATCGCAGCAGTGGAAGGCCCGGCCATCGCCGGTGGAACCGAGATCCTGCAGGGTACCGACATCCGCGTCGCCGGACAGAGCGCCAAATTCGGTGTGTCCGAGGCAAGGTGGGGTCTGTACCCGCTCGGCGGATCGGCGGTCCGACTGGTTCGGCAGATCCCGTACACCGTCGCCGCCGACATCTTGCTCACCGGACGCCACATCACCGCTGCCGAAGCCCTCGAATACGGCCTCATCGGGCATGTCGTCGCCGACGGCACCGCGCTCGACAAGGCCACCGAACTCGCCGATCAGATCAGCGCGAACGGCCCGATCGCGGTCCAGGCGATCCTCAAGACGATCCGGGACACCGAGGGCATGCACGAACAGGATGCATTCAAGATCGACGCCGATCAAGGCATCAAGGTCTTCATCAGCGACGACGCCAAGATCGGCCCGAAAGCCTTTGCGGAGAAGACTATCCCGGACTTCACCGGCAAGTAGCCCGGCCGGCGACACACCGTCGAGCCCCTGCTCTTCAGACCGTCTGCTCCTCAGACCGTCGGGGTGCCGTAGCAGAGGAATCCGACCACGGTCTCGACCGTCTCTTCGACGTCGAGTTCGGCGGAGTTGTCGAGCATTCGTGGCAGTACCGCGCCGAGTAGGCACGAGACCATCGCCTCGCCTGCGAACTCCACGTCGAGGTCCTCCCGGAGGTAACCGTCGGCGACGCCGTGCCGGAAGTACTGTCCACACAACTGGCTGAGTTGAACGTAACTACCGGTCAGCAGATCGAGCGTTGCCTCGTCGATACCCGGCGCCTCCATCATCACGAACGTGAGCACGTCGGGGCGTTCGTTCACGTGGTCGACCAGCCTGCGGACCAATGACCCCATCGCGTCGACGAACTCGGCCTCATCACGTGGGCGCGGACGGTGTAACTCGGCAATCGCGGTGAGCTCGGCGAGTTCCCGGGCCAGGACTGCATCGAGCGCATCCCGCTTGTTGTCGAAGTAGTTGTAGAACGTGCCGTGACTGCAGCCGATCCGGGCAACTATCTCGGCGACTCCCACGTCGCTGTAACCGTTTTCGATGAACGTTCGCAGGGCGGCGTCGAGCAGTTGGCCTCGACGAAGCCGGGTCCGCCTGGTGTCCGGGCGAACTGTCGGTTGGACCATCACTTCCCATCCATGGTCGGCGGGCGCTTCATCATTCCGTGGAAGGCCAGGTCGGCGGCTCCGCTGACATACCGCTCACGCTTGCCTGCGTCGTCGTCCGCCCGCAGCGACATGACCAGACCGGGCAGCGCCAACATCATCAACAGCCGGGCAACGATCTGCCGCTGCGGCATCGTCAGGACGAACCACTCATTCTCGACAGCTCGCGTCAGCGCCTTGACCACCAGAGAATTGATCATGCATTCGAGTCCGACGACCCGCGCCTTGAGTTCTTTGTCGATTGCGCTGGCCTGCACCCCGATCAGCTTGAGCATCGCCGGATCGTCTTCGATCATCCGGTGGAGCCGATCGCCGATGACCCTGATGTGCAGCGCCATGTCTTGCGCCGTTTGCGCCTCGGCCGCGAGTAACTCGTTGGGATCAACGGTTGCGAATATCCGCTCCACGGACCAGTCGAAGACCATGTCCAGCAGCTCTCGCTTGCTGTTGACGTAGCGGTAGACGGTGCCCTGACCAATACCTGCGCGTTGCGCTATCTCCGCGATACTCGTTCCGTCATAACCCCTTTCAGTGAGCACGGCATAGGCCGCCTCGACGATCTGGTTACGACGGTGATCGGCAAGACCCTCGACTTTGGGGCGTCCGCGGCGTCGGCGCACGGGAACGTCAGATGTCATTGCCCGACGGTTACGCTTTCAAGACACGGCTGGCGAGAAATCCGATGTACCCGATCAATCCCACGTAGCCGATCTTGCGGGTCCGCTTGTTCGCAATCGCCAGACCGACGAGGGTCTCGGTTGCCCCGTTGGAGTACGTCCACTGGGTCGTGTTCTCCGGGAAGGCCGCCTTGGTGATCGGTTCGAACACCTGCGGACTGATGAAGTGCGCCAACCCGGTTGCGGCAAGGCCGAGCCCGGCCACACGCGGTAGGACCGCATCCCGCGATCCGGTGTCGCCATCTTGATCGGGGCCCTGTGATGATCGGGCCGCCGACAGACCGGCACCAGCGGATTTCTTCAACACTCGCGCGAGCACGATTGTCATTCGTTGCCTTTCGTTGTTTCAACACTATCGAAGCCTTTACCCAGGGCAAGCGTTCTCTGAACATCACCGGGTCACGTCATCGACCCCGCGCCCACGCCCCACTCCGCCGACATGGCGCCAACTCTCGATTGCGGCGCCCATCGGCGTCGCCGCTGCGGCATCGTCGTAGATCCACTCACGGACGATCGAACCCCACGGAGCCGTCGCCTCCAGGCGGCCGAGTAGTTCGCACACACTGAGCTCCGTCCGCCGCGAGAACACATGCGTCTCGGCCAGGTCCTGACGCCGGATCTGTCGATAGTGCCCGGACCCGGGCAGCACCGCGCAGGCGAATGCGAACCTCGCGACCTCCCCGGTCACCGTCGACCGATCCGGCGACAGATGCCATCCGGCCACCTTGCGCGTGTACTGGGCGACCTGTCCCATCGACATCGCGTTCTCGTCCTGGATGAAGCCCGCCTCGATCGCCAACCGATAGACGTCCTCGTCACGACCCTCGAGTAGCGCGCGGAACGCATTGCGCTGCAGCACGATATCTGACTCCGCCATCGACAGATAAAGTCCGAAGTCCAGGAAGCCGACCTTGCCGTCCGGCATCACCAGCACATTCCCCGGATGGGGGTCGGCGCAGAACTCGCCGCGCTCGTAGACGCCACCACAGTAGAAGCGGTACACCGCTTCACCGATCCGGTCCCGATCCTCCGCCGGGAGTGCGCAGGCCGCGGTGAACGGCATCCCGTCCAGATATTCGGTGACTAGAACCTGATCGGTACTGAACTCGGCATACGGCCGCGGAATGGTCCAGACCGGATGGTCGAGGTAAAAATCGTGGACGCGTTGATGATTGACGAGTTCGGTGTCGTAGTCCAGCTCCGCGAGCATCTGCCGGGAGACCTCTGCCACCACGTCGTCGAGGTTGGCGCCGGGCATCCTGCTTCGCCTCATCCTCACCACCAGCGCAAGATTCTTCAGGTCCGCCCGGACCGCCGATTTCACGTGGGGATATTGAACTTTCACGGCAACCCGCTCGCCGTCCAGCGTCGCCAGATAGACCTGGCCGATGGATGCTGCAGCGATCGGTGTCTGTTCGATGTCCAGGCGCGCCATCCGAGCCGGCCCCAGCGAGGATTCCAGGACCGCCATCATCGCCGCGTTGTCGACGGCCGGTGCGCGGTCGAACAGCGGGGCGAGTCGGGCTCTGAACTCCTCCCTGGTCGCCTCCGAGCTCACCCCCAGGTCGAACATCGCCAGCATCTGGCCGAGCTTGAGGGCCGCGCCCTTCATACTCCCGACGACGGCGACCAGCTCGTCGACAAAACGAAGTATCTGTTCATCCTGCTTGCGTGCCTTCGCGTCTGCATCGGCCGATGAACCGATCAGGTTGCCGGTCGCCGTGCGGACTGCGTGACCGGCAACCACCCGGCCGATCTTCTGACCTCTCCCCAGACGGGCGCCGATCTGTCGTGCCGATCCGCCTGCTGTGGGCGGCTTGGCGTCTGCGGGCGAGTCCGGCACGTTCGGGACTCTACGCACCGCCGACCCAGATCGTCGTCGACTTCGACACGCCGATCAGATTTAGAACATGTTCTCCTCAGATGAGGCGACCGAGCCTGGCGATCTGATCGGGATCGCGGTTGGTCACCATCAACATGCTGACCCCGGCCTGTTCCCACCTCTTGATCTGGCGCCGCACCCCGTCCTCGTCGCCCACGATCATCGTCTCCAGAACCATCTCGTCGGGCACTGCCGCGACCGCCTCGTCCTTGCGCCCGGACAGGAACTTCTCACCGATCTCACGGACCACCTCGCCGTAACCCATCCGGGTGTAGACCTCGGCGTGGAAGTTCTGCTCCTTGGCCCCCATGCCACCGACATAGAGCGCGGTCGATGGGCGGTAGGCATCGATGACCGCGGGAACGTTGTCGGTGATCTCGACCTGGACGGTCGCGGCCACCTCGAACGTGTCACGGGTACGACGCGCCCCCGGCCGCGCGAAGCCTTCGGCAAGCCACGACTCATACATGTCCGACAGTCGCGGCGTGTAGTAGATCGCCAGCCAGCCATCGGCGATCTCCGCGGTCATCGCGACGTTCTTCGGACCTTCCGCACCGAGCCAGATCGGCAGGTCAGCGCGCAGTGGATGGGTGATCGGCTTGAGTGATTTACCGAGCCCGGTCGAGCCCGTGGCATCCGGCGGATAGGGCAACGGATAGTGCGGTCCGGTGTTGGTGACCCGCTCTTCGCGGGCCAGCACATCCCGGACCACCCGAACGTATTCACGGGTCCGCGCCAGCGGTTTGGCAAAGGGCTGGCCGTACCAGCCCTCGACGACCTGGGGCCCGGATACCCCGAGCCCGAGGATGTGACGGCCACCGGACAGATGATCGAGCGTCAGTGCTGCCATGGCCGCCGACGTCGGTGGCCGTGCCGACAGTTGAGCGATGCCGGTACCCAGCTTGATCGTCGACGTCGCAGAGCCCCACCAGGCCAGCGGCGTGAACGCATCAGACCCCCATGATTCGGCGGTGAACACGGCCTCGTAACCCGCCGCTTCGGCGGCCGCGATCAAAGCCGGCGCATCCGGGATCGGCGACGCTCCCCAGTACCCCAATTGCAGACCGAGCTTCATACCTGGCGACCTCCTGTTCGGCCTAGTCCTTGCGCGACAATCTAGAACCTGTTCTACTCGATTCTGTGAGCGTGAGCCAGATATCCGCAGGATTTGCCGCCGTAGTCGCACCGATCGAGAACCCCGACGACCCCGTTCTGTCCGCACCGTTGCACAACGCCTTCGACTACACCCGCTCGCTCGGGCCGGTCCTGGGACGTTTTGCACGCGGGCTGCTCGACGGCAAGGTCGTCGGAGGACGCAGCGCGGACGGAACCGTGTACGTCCCACCGGTCGAGTTCGATCCCGTCACCCGGAGGCAGATCGACGACTTCGTCGAGGTCTCGCCCGTGGGCACGGTGACGTCATGGACCTGGATGGCGCAGCCCATCGCGGGCCAGCCATTGTCGAATCCGTTCGCGTGGGCCCTGATCCGGCTCGACGGCGCCGACACCGCCCTGCTGCACGCCGTGGCCGCAGGCGGTCCCGGCGACCTGAGCACCGGTGCCCGTGTGCATGTGGTGTGGAAGTCCGAACGCACCGGCCGCATCGACGACATCGACCACTTCGCACTCGGCGAGACCCCAGAACCCGCGTCCCCCAACACCTCCGAGCCGTCAGCTTCGGACGGTGTCATGATCACGACTCCGATCGAGTTGACCATCGACCACACTGCCTCCATCGAGGAGACCTGGTATCTGCAGGGCCTCAAGGAGGGCAAGCTCTACGGTGGACGCACCGGCCCTGGTGCGCCCGTCTACTTCCCACCTCGCGGCGCCGACCCCACCGACGGCAATCCGACCGGTGAGAGGGTCGAACTGACCGACAAGGGCGTGGTGACCACGTTCTGCATCGTCAACGTGCCGTTTCTCGGACAGCAGATCAAGCCACCGTATGTGGCGGCCTATGTCCTGCTCGACGGTTCCGACATCCCGTTCCTGCACCTGATCCTCGAATCCGAGGCCGCCGACGTGCACATGGGCATGCGGGTCGAGGCCGTGTGGCGCCCCCGTGACGAGTGGGATTACACGTTGCGCAACATCAGCCATTTCCGTCCGTCGGGTGAACCCGATGCCGACTACGACTCCTACAAGGATCATCTGTGAGCACATACCGCGACATACCACCGATCGCCGTGATCGGATTCGCGCACAGTCCCCACGTCGATGCGACGTTCGGAACCACCAACGGCGTCGAGATGCTGGTGCCGTGTTTCCAGAAGCTCTACGCCGACCTCGGGATCAGCCGGACCGACATCGACTTCTGGTGCTCGGGTTCCTCGGATTACCTTGCCGGTCGCGCCTTTTCGTTCATCTCGGCGATCGACTCGATCGGGGCCGTCCCGCCGATCAACGAATCGCACGTCGAGATGGATGCCGCCTGGGCCCTCTACGAGGCCTGGGTGAAGATCGCAACCGGCGAGGTCGACGTTGCCCTCGCCTACGGGTTCGGAAAGCCGTCGGCTTCCAACACCGATCAGGTGCTGGCGCTGCAGACCGACCCGCACACCGTCGCCCCGCTGTGGCCCGACGCCCGATCGCTCGCTGCACTGCAGGCCCGCGCCGGCCTCGACTCCGGGGCGTGGACCGAAGCCGACATGGCCGCGGTGGCCGCCCGGGGTTCCGGAGCCTCGGTGGATGAGCTGCTCAAGTCCGACTACGTCGCCGATCCCCTACGCGCCCATGATGTCTGCCGCTACACCGACGGCGCCGCCGCGATCATCCTGGCCAGCGAACATCGCGCCCGGGAACTCGTGGCGAACCCGGCCTGGATCACCGGCTGGGATCATCGCATCGACACCCCCAACTTCGGGGCCCGCGATCTGACCAAGTCTCCATCTACCAAGCTGGCCGGTGACACCGCCCTCGGCAGCAACCGCACGTTCGATGTCGCCGAGCTACACGCTCCTTACACGCACCAGGAACTGATTCTGAAGTCCGCACTTGGACTCGATGATTCGGTGATCATCAACCCGTCGGGCGGCGCACTGGCCGCCAACCCGCTGTTCTCGGCCGGGCTCGAACGCATCGGATACGCGGCAACCACGATCCTGAACGGCAATGCCGGGACCGCACTGGCCCATGCCACCAGCGGTCCACTGCTGCAACAGAACATGGTCGTCGCCCTGGCCGGCGACGCAGCCGGATCCTCGAAAGGTAAGAACTGATGGGCCGCTATCGCGCTGCGGTGCTCGGCACCGGGCAGACCAAATACGTTGCCAAACGCCATGATGTCTCGATGGCGGGGCTCTGCCGCGAAGCCATCGACAAGGCACTGGAAGATGCCCAGGTGTCGATGGATGACATCGACGCCATCGTCATCGGCAAGGCGCCAGACCTGTTCGAGGGCACGATGATGCCCGAACTCGCACTTGCCCAATCGCTGGGCGCCGAGGGCAAACGACTGATCCGCGTCCACACGGCCGGATCCGTCGGCGGTTCGACCGCCAACGTCGGGGCCTCGTTGGTCACCTCCGGTGTGCATCGCCGGGTTCTGGCCATCGCATGGGAGAAGCAGTCGGAGTCGAATGCCATGTGGGCGTTGTCGATTCCGGTGCCCTTCACCATGCCGGTCGGCGCAGGCGCGGGCGGCTTCTTCGCCCCGCACGTCCGCTCGTACATCCGAAGGTCCGGCGCGCCCGATCACATCGGAGCGATCGTCGCCGCGAAGGACCGGCAGAACGGCGCCCTCAATCCATTGGCGCATCTCCACCAGCCCGACATCACGGTCGAGAAGGTGATGAGCTCACAGATGTTGTGGGACCCCATCCGCTACGACGAGACCTGCCCGTCGTCCGACGGTGCCTGTGCAGTCGTCATCGGCGATGAGGAAACCGCAGACAACGCAGTGGCCCAGGGGATTCCGGTGGCCTGGATTCACGCCTCTGCCATGCGGACCGAACCGCTGTCGTATTCCCACCGCGACACCGTCAGTCCCCAGGCCGGCCGCGATGCGGCCGCCGCACTGTGGAAGGCGGGCGGGATCTCCAATCCGCTCGAAGAGATCGACGTCGCCGAGATCTACGTCCCCTTCTCATGGTTCGAGCCGATGTGGCTCGAAAACCTGGGCTTCACGCCCGAGGGCGAAGGCTGGAAGCTGACCGAGTCCGGCGACACGGCCATCGGCGGAAAGCTACCGGTGAATCCGTCGGGCGGCGTGTTGTCGTCGAACCCGATCGGCGCCTCCGGCATGATCCGTTTCGCCGAGGCCGCCATCCAGGTCCAGGGCAAGGCAGGTGATCACCAGGTGGCCGGCGCGCGCAAGGCACTCGGCCACGCATACGGTGGTGGTTCGCAGTACTTTTCGATGTGGCTCGTGGGCGCCGACAAGCCCACGCACTGATCATCGACCGCGACGACCGACACGAGGGAGACATCATGACGAAGGCACAGCCTGCCTACATGAACATCGACCGCGCCAACAATCCCGCGGTGGTTGCGGGCCGGCGCTCCCGCGAGTACGTGGGTTCGCGCAACAAAGACGCCTGGGTGAACCTGTTCGCCACCGACGGGATCGTGCAAGATCCCGTCGGCCCCTCGATGTTCGACGAAGAAGGCATCGGCTTCACCGGACACGACCGCATCGGTCAGTTCTGGGATATGTCGATCGGCGCCACCGAGCAGATCGAGTTCCTCTTCGATGAGGAGATCATCTGCGGAAACGAGGTGGCCTATATCGGGAAAATCGTCACCCATATCGCCGGACACGTCTCCGAAGCCCGGGGTGTGTTCACCTATCGCGCCAACTCCGACGGCAAAATCGCTGCGCTGCGGGCGTTCTGGGAAGTAGAAAAGACGATCAACTCGGTCCGTAAGGCCTAGCTGAGCCACCCGCCGACACCGCACGACTTCGCATCCGCCCCGGGCTTACGCCCGGGGCGGATGCGTTCTATCGGCACCCTTTTACCCTGACCGTGCGGTCACGAAGAATAGAAAATCCTTCCGAACCAGCATTTATGAATTGAATACGCAACATACGAATTAGCATCGCTAACCTATACATTTCACCGAAAGTGAACTTATAGTCTAAAAACTCGCGCCAATCCGTGGTCGCATCATTCAGAGGACTCGCCACAATGCGTAGGTCAACCGTTGCTGGTGTTGTCGTGACAAGTACCGCTGCTTTCGCCCTGATCGCTCCCGGGCAAGCCACCGCCGCCGACACCACCGCAACATTCACCATCCCGAGCGGCAGCCTGTCGATCACCGCACCCGCCGCGGCGGGACTGGCGGTCGACGCCGACGGAACCGCCGCCCGCGGGACGATCCCGAACATCAAAGTCATCGACGATCGACGGGGTACAGCCGGTTGGACCGTATACGTCGATGGAGGCGGATTCACGCGTGCAAGCGATGCGGATGTACTGCCCTCCAAGTACGCAATCCCCAGCGTGGGGTCCAGCGGAATCGTGAACGCGGCTCAGAGCCCCGAGTTCACACTGACAGGCTCGGGTGACCAAGACCCGGCGGTGGCGGTCACCGGGTCCGGTGTGCAAGGCGTCAACACCGCCGGCTGGGACGCCGCCGTAACCGTCGACCTGCCTCAGAATGTGCTGGCGGGCAACTACAGCAGCACCCTCACCCATTCGGTGACTTAGCTCGTCCACCACCGCTGTCGGCCCTTCTGCCCGATCTTCGATCTCCACCTTGAAGGACTCACCACAATGCGTAAATCAATCGTCGCCGGTATCGCCGTAACAAGCGCAACCATTCTCGCGTTGACCACTCCGGGCCAAGCCGCTGCCGCCGACACCACCGCAACATTCACCATCCCGAGCGGGCCACTGGCGATCACCGCGCCTTCTGAGTTGAGGCTGGACGTGAACACCAACGCGGTGGCAGTCGGAACGATCGCAGGCATCAAGGTCACCGACGACCGACGTGGAACAGACGGTTGGATCGTATATGTCGCCACCAGCGGAGTCTTCACGTCTGAAGACGCAGGAACCTCCACGACAGGCTGGAACTCGACCTACGTACCCGGCAACGCAACGACCAGCGGAACCGTAACGGTCACAAAAGGCGTTGCAGTCTCCATTCCGGTCACCGACCCGAAAGGGCCTGCCGTGCAGACCGCGACCGCTGCGAACGGCGCCAACACCGCCACGTGGGACGCCCGAATAGCTGTCCCGATCCCCGACGAAGCATTGGCGGGCACATACACCGGTGCCTACACTCACTCGGTGGCCTGACCTGCGAAGTCCTGGCCGAGGTCGAAAAAGATGCCTGAGCCCGGCACGCGTGGCAGATCCGGGGCTCCCCAAGTCTCGGCCACGGTGACAAACATACTGAACAAACGCCGTGTGGCCCGACCCTGAATCAGGGTCGGGCCACACGGCATTCGACAACTAGTGGGCGACGGGGCAACCGGTTCCGTAGTTGACCGTCATCTCCTTGACACCGTTGATCCAGCCGGACCGCAAACGGCGCGGCTCGGCGATCTTGGTGATGTCCGGCATATGGTCGGCGATGGCGTTGAAGATCAGGTTGATCTCCATGCGCGCCAGGTTCGCCCCGACACAATAATGGGCACCGTGACCACCGAATCCCACGTGCGGGTTGGGGTCTCGCAGGATATCGAACTCGAAGGGATTCTCGAACACCTCTTCGTCGAAGTTCGCCGATGCGTAGAACATTCCGACGCGCTGACCCTTCTTGATCTCGACATCGCCGAGAACAAGATCGTGACGGGCTGTGCGCTGGAAGCAGTTGACCGGCGTGGCCCAGCGGACGATCTCGTCGGCCGTGGTCGCGGGACGTTCACGCTTGTACAGCTCCCACTGATCCGGATTGTCGATGAAGGCGTTCATCCCGTGACTGATCGCGTTTCGGGTGGTCTCGTTGCCTGCCACCGCGAGCAGCAGCACGAAGTAGCCGAACTCGATCTCTTCGAGGGACTGACCGTCGATGTCGGCATGGACGAGCGCCGTCACGATGTCGTCTTTCGGGGAGTTCTTGCGCTGCTCGGCCATCGTGTAGGCGTAACCGAGCAGTTCGGCCGAGGCGATCTGCGCCGGACTGAGCTCCTCACCCTCGAGGGGCTCGTTGAACTCGGGATCGTCGGTGTTCATCATCGTGTTCGACCAATGGAACAGTCGCTCACGGTCTTCGGCCGGTACGCCGAGCAGATCGGCGATGGCCATCAGCGGCAGATTGACCGCAACATCCTCGACGAAGTCGCCTTCACCTTTTGCTGCGGCATCGCGGGCGATCTTCTGGGCCGCCTCTTCGAGGGACTCCTCCAGCGCGTGCACGGCCTTGGGCGTGAACAGCTTTGCGATCAGTTTCCGCAGACGGGTGTGCTCCGGCGGATCGTGATTGATCAGCAGCGCCTTGGTGATGTCGAGCTGTTCCGGGGTCATCTCGTCGTCGAACCGCATGATCACACCGTTTTCGTTGGTGGACCAATCATCGTTGTTCTTCGACACCGCCCGAATGTGCTCGTGCTTGCTGACAACCCAATACCCACCATCGTGGAACCCACCGCCCTTGCCCTCTTCCTGGGCGTTCCACCAGACGGGGGCGGTCTTACGCAATTCCGCGAATTCCCGGACCGGGATACCCTGCTCTAACAGGTCAGGACTGGTGAAGTCGAACCCCTTCACGAACGGGCACACCTGCTCGGCCTGCGTCATTGCATTCCCCTCAATCCTCTGCATGAACGTGTTCTAGTCGATCGTAGAGCACAATGGCCAGCAAGGCCACTACCTGCTGTAATAGGACTTGTGTCCAGTTGGCAACTTGTTCTAGTTTCGTATGGACAACGACCTTTTTCGCAGTATGAAAGGAAATGACATGGGAACACCGGTGATCGTCGAGGCGACCCGCTCCCCGATCGGTAAACGGGCAGGATGGCTCTCCGGACTCCATCCGGCAGAACTGCTCGGAGCAACCCAGAAAGCTCTGGTGGAACGCGCCGGAATCGATCCGAACGAGGTCGAGCAGGTCATCGGCGGCTGCGTGATGCAGGTGGGTGCGCAATCGAACAACGTGACCCGGACCGCGTGGCTGCATGCCGGGCTCCCCTGGCAGACCGGTGCGACCACCGTCGATTGCCAGTGCGGTTCTGCCCAGCAGGCCAATCACCTGATCGCCGGCCTGATCGCGACCGGCGCCATCGACGTCGGCATCGCCTGTGGTGTCGAGTCGATGACCACGGTGCCGCTCGGCGCCAACGTGATGCTCGAAGGTGCGGGCAAACGACGCCCCGAGTCGTGGGATATCGACATGCCCGACCAGTTCTTGGCCGCCGAACGTATCGCGACCCGGCGCGGGATCACCCGCGCGGACGTCGACGCGCTCGGTGTGCGCAGCCAGCAGCTCGCCAAGCAGGCCTGGGATGAGGGTCGCTACGACCGGGAGATCTTCTCGCTGAAGGCACCCGAGCGGACCAAGGAAGGCGAGCTGACCGGCAACATCCTCGATGTCGCGCGCGATCAGGGACTGCGCGAGACCACCCTGGAATCGCTTGGCAAGCTCAAGCCCGTACTGGAGGGCGGCATCCACACCGCCGGAACATCCTCACAGGTCTCCGACGGCGCCGCCGCCGTCCTGATCATGGACGAAGACAAGGCAAAGGCGTTGGGGCTCAAGCCTCGTGCACGGTTTGTCGCCCAGGCACTGGTCGGCGCCGAGCCGTACTACCACCTCGACGGACCGGTCCAGGCCACCGAAAAGGTCCTGACCAAGGCCGGGATGTCCATCTCCGACATCGATCGGTTCGAGGTGAACGAGGCATTCGCCTCGGTACTGCTGTCATGGGCTGCCGTGCACAACCCCGACATGGACAAGGTCAACGTCAACGGCGGCGCGATCGCGCTCGGCCATCCGGTCGGATCCACCGGGGCGCGCCTGATCACCACCGCGTTGCATGAGTTGGAGCGTTCCGATTCGTCCACCGCCCTGATCACGATGTGTGCCGGTGGAGCCCTGTCCACCGGAACCATCATCGAACGGATCTGAGGTCTCATGCCCCCGCAAGAAACTCCCAAGGCCCTCAATTCCAAGGCCGTCGGCTCGATGATAAAACTCGGATCTCGCCTCAACACCCGGGTCTACAAGATGAGCGGGGGCAAGGTCGGGGCAAACTGGCGGATCGGTTCCGGTTTCAAGAAGCCGGTCCCGGTCATCCTGCTGACCACCATCGGCCGCAAATCCGGGAAGCCGCGTACCGTTCCGCTGCTGTATCTGCGCGACGGCGCCAACGTCGTGGTGGTCGCCTCCCAGGGTGGCATGGCATCGAACCCGGCCTGGTATCTCAATCTGAGAGACAACCCCGACGTGACCATCCAGGAGGGCAAGCACACCACGGTGATGCGAGCCCGCGAGGCCACCGACGCCGAGCGCGAACGGCTGTGGCCGCAGCTGGTGGAGATCTACGCCGATTTCGACACTTATCAGGGCTGGACAGAACGCAAGATCCCGGTGGTCATCTGCGAACCGAAGTGAGTTGACGTCCGGCGGCGCAGGGGGGTCACATAGCCAAGCGTTCACCGGTGGGTCGCAAAGAATTCTTCGCGAAGGTCACCGGATTGCATCCTCGGGGTCGCCGGGTATGCCAGGATTTGTGCGCAATGAAAACAACTCGAGATTCTCAGCCCCGCACCTGGACTCAGCCGTCACGTCGCGCGTTCATCGGCGGGGCCGCCGTCGGAACCGTCGGCGTCCTCGGGTCGGTCTATGCCGGGAGCGCGAGCGCTGATCCCACCGCACCCGTAGCCGCCTTCCGCCATGGCATCGCATCGGGCGACCCGTTGCCCGACCGCGTGATCCTGTGGACCCGCATCACCCCGACCGACGACGCCGCCCCGGGCTCGGGCCGGGGCAGCGCCACGTCCGTGGCCTGGGACGTCGCCACCGATCCGGGATTTGCCTCGGTGGTCTCGTCCGGGATTGCCGATACCGGACCGGACCGTGACCTCACCGTCAAGGTCGACGCCGGTGGTCTGGCGCCGAATACGCGCTACCACTATCGTTTCCGCGTCGTCAGCGGTCCGGCTGCCGGCGCGGTCTCCCCGACCGGTCAGACAAAAACGGCACCTGCGACGGCCGCGGAAGTCGCCAAGGTGCGATTCGGTGTTGTGTCCTGTTCGAACTGGGAGGCCGGATACTTCAGTGCCTACCGGCATCTGGCCGCACAACCGGACCTCGACGCGATCGTCCACCTCGGCGACTACATCTACGAGTACGGGGTCGGCGAATATGGCGGGCATGACGGGTCGGTCCGCACCCATCAGCCACCGCACGAGATCGTCTCGCTCACCGACTATCGAATCCGGCACGGCCAGTACAAGTCCGACTCCGATCTGCAGGGCGCACACCGGAACGTGCCGTGGATCTGCACCTGGGACGACCACGAATCGGCCAACGACGCATACGCTTCGGGCGCCGAGAATCACAGTCCCGCCGAGGGTGATTGGTCGGCCCGCAAAGCCGCCTCCGAGCAGGCCTACTACGAGTGGATGCCGGTCCGGCCCGATGTCGACGCGGGCGGCCGCCATCTCTATCGCCGCCTGCGCTTCGGAAACCTGCTCGAACTCACGATGCTGGATCTGCGAACCTACCGCAGCGCACAACAATCGATGACGTCCGCGAAAACCGACAGCCCGGCCGCCACCATCACCGGCGCCGCGCAGATGTCCTGGTTGACCAATGGTGTCGTCTCGTCACCGGCCACCTGGCAGATCATCGGCAACCCGGTGATGATCAGCCCCATCCTGATCCCGCCGCTCGAACCACGCACGACCGAGGCACTGACCGAACTGCTCGGTGTCCCGCAG
The DNA here is from genome assembly GCF_056786495.1 of Williamsia sp. Y853. NCBI lineage: Bacteria > Bacillati > Actinomycetota > Actinomycetes > Mycobacteriales > Nocardiaceae > Williamsia > Williamsia sp. Y853. Next base: position 1,456,774 of record NZ_JBXCJC010000001.1, on the reverse strand, counting down.
GCCGGGGTCCCGTTGAACGCCGATGCCTGGGACGGTTACACCGCCGACCGCAAGCGGCTCTATCAGGCGTTGCGAGACAACAACATCGACAATGCGGTGTTCATCACCGGCGACATCCACATGTCTTTCGCCTGCGACCTGCCCGTCGATGCCGCCAACTATCCGGGTGCGGGCACCGTTGGTACCGAGTTGGTGGTGACCTCGGTGACCTCCAACAACGTCGACGACATCGTCGGGGTCCCCGAATACACCGCGGGTGCGGTCGCTGCCGCCGCACTCACCAACGTCAACCACCACCTGCGCTGGGTCGACACCGATGCCCACGGTTACTCGGTTCTGACCGTGACCCCGGCTGCCACACAGATGGATTGGTACTTCATCGACAACCGCGACGATCCACGCTCGGGTCAGCGATACGCGCAGTCCTGGCGGGTGCCCAACGGTGCCAGGCAAGTACACCCCGCCACCAGCCCAGCCCGTTGATCCGCAGAAAGACACCCAACCATGAGTGAGCAGCCCACACCATCTCGTTCCGGCTTCCGCAGGCGCACATTCCTGGCCGGCACCGCGGCAGCGGCAGGCGCCGGAATCGCCCTGGCAGGCACCGCGCAGGCCGCACCCGCGACCACCGGCCGGTTCCCGTTTCCCCAAACCGGTTCGACGGCGCGGATTCTGATCACCGGCGACGCGGGAACCGGTGAGGCCCCCCAGTTCGCGGTGACCAAGGCGGCCCGGGCACTGCACGCGCAGAACCCGTTCGGGATGGCAGTCGGGCTTGGCGACAACATCTATGAGACCGGCCCCAACGGTCCCGACGACCACCAGTTCGACGAGAAGTTCGAAAAGCCCAACACCGGCCTCGACTTCCCGTGGGTGATGGCACTGGGCAACCACGACAACTCCGCGGTGTTTCCCGGCGACGGTGGCTGGCTGCTCCGCGGCGATGCCGAGGTGGCGTACCACTCGCGGTCGTCGCGCTGGTACATGCCCAAGCGTTACTTCTCGGTGGCGGTACCCGAGCAGACCCCGCTGGTCGAGTTCTTCATCCTCGACCTCAATCCCATCGCGGCATACATCCCGCCGTTCCTCGCGCCGTACTGGGAACCGCAGGGCACGTACATGACACAGCAGCGTCAGTGGCTGCGGAAAGCACTAGCCGAGTCCAAGGCGACGTGGAAGATCGTCGGCACGCACCACCCCTATCTCAACAACGGACCTCACGGCAGCGCCGGACACTACGACGGCATCCCGATCCCCCCGATCAACGGGATCCTCGTCAAGGAATTCTTCGAACAGGAGATCGCAGGCCGCGCGCACTTCTTCCTGTCCGGGCACGATCACTCGCTGCAGGTTTTCGACCCGACGACGTTGTCGAAGGGCACCCGCCAGCTGGTCTCGGGCGCGGCGTCCAAGTCCGTCGAAGACCGATCATCCAAGGAAACCCCGGCGCTGTACGAGAACTATTCCAACCGCGGATTCATGACCATGGACATCAGCAGCACTGAGGTGGACCTGCGGGTCTATACGGTCGACCTGTCCACCGGCACCCCGGCCGAGGCGTTCACGAAACGCTACTCCGTATGACCGGAGCGCGCGATCGCGAATAGGATCAAACCATGACTGATCCAGACCGTGCCGCAATACGTCGCGACATCACCGCCGCCCTCGAAGCCGCTTTCGAACAACGCCATGCCGTACTCGACGCCATCGTCGAGGCCGAAGACCGTCCGGCCGCCGTGGCAGCCATCGCAGACCTGCTCTCGGTGCCTGCCGTCGGAGCGGAGGCAGTCCTGGGGATGTCGTTCGATCGTCTGACGGTGTCGGCACGGCGCGCCAATGCCGCCGAGCTCGAGGACCTCAACAGCAAGCTCACGTTCACCCAGACCGATCGTCCGGCCGCGACCGCCGAGACGCTCACCCTGCGGCCGTTCAAAGACAGCGATGCCGACCTGTTCGCCGCCCGGACCGCCGACGTGGGTGCGGCAGGCGACGGCAGCGGCACCCCTGCCGCCGAGATCAGCGAAGAAATCTCCTCGGCCAACAGCCGGATGGACAACGAAGAAGCTGTGTGGCTCGTGGCAGTCGAGGGTGAGCACAAGGTGGGCATCGTCTTCGGTGAACTGTCCGACGGCGAGGTCGACGTCCGGATCTGGATCGCACCCGACCACCGTAAGCGCGGCTACGGCACCGCTGCGCTGCGTCGCAGCCGCTCCGAACTCGCCGCGTACTTCCCCGGTGTCCCGATGGTGGTCCGCACCCCCATCGCATAATTCGTAGACGCTCCACCTATGCGAAGACGCTCCACATATTTGTGGAGCGTCTTCGTATTTGTGGAGCGTTTGCGGGTCAGCTGCGGCGCGGGACCCCGAACTTCGCAACGATCTTGACGATCCGACCGGTGCCATCGAACTCGAAACTCTCGGTCACCAGCGCACGCAGGCGCAAGGGTTTCGGATGGACGTGTACATAAAACGTACTGTGGACAACGCGCCCGGTTGCTTCGGCCGTGAAGTCACCGATCGCGTGGATGAGGCGGAACTGCGGTCCGCGAGCCAGACTGCGCCGCAGATGGTTTCCGTTGCGTCCGGTCTTGACACCCATCTCGATCCGTACACAGTCCGGATGAAACGGCACCCCCGACGGGTCATGGCTGACCAGGGCGTCGACATACGACTTCGCCGCCGCGATCAGCTCTCCATCGGTGGGTGCAGCGGTCATCGTGCCCCGTAGACCGGCATCGGAGTGGGCGCTTCTTCCAGGATGTCCTTCACCACGGGCCCGAGTTCCGCCGGATCCCATTTGGCGCCCTTGTCCCGCTTGACGCTTCGCTGCCAGCCATCACTGACCGAGATGGTTCCACCCTCGACCTCGAAGACCCGGCCACTGACCTGAGCCGATTCCTCGGAGCCCAGCCAGACCACGAGCGGGGACACGTTCGCCGGATCCATCGCATCGAACGAGCCGTCCTCGGGCGCTGCCATCTGCGCGGCCATGGCCTCACCGGAACCGGTGGTCATGCGGGTACGAGCCGACGGCGCAATGGCATTCACCGTGACACCGTAACCCTTCATCTCCGCTGCGGCCTGGATGGTGAGTTCTGCGATCGCGGCCTTGGCCGCGGAGTAGTTGCCCTGTCCGACCGAGCCGTACAGTCCAGCGCCCGACGAGGTGTTGATGACACGGGCTGCCCGGGTGTTGCCTGCCTTCGACTCGGCCCGCCAGTACGCGGCGGCGTGGCGCAGCATCGCGAAGTGTCCCTTGAGGTGGACGCGGATGACGTTGTCCCAGTCCTCTTCGCTCATCATCACGAGCATCTTGTCGCGCAGGAAACCGGCGTTGTTGACCAGCACGTCGAGTCCGCCGAACGTGTTGATCGCGGTGGCCACCACGTTCTGCGCGCCTGCCCAATCAGCGACGTCGTCGCCGTTGACGACCGCTTCGCCACCAGCGGCGATGATCTCGGCGACAACCTGCTCGGCGGGAGACTCCCCGGTGGCCGCCCCGTCGAGGCCGGCACCGATGTCGTTGACCACCACTTTCGCGCCCTCGCGAGCAAAGGCCAGGGCATGTTCGCGGCCGATCCCCCGGCCCGCGCCGGTCACGATGACAACGCGTCCGTCAACAATTCCACTCATCAGTTATCTCCTCAGTTCAGGTGTTGGTAGGGGTGACCGAGTTCGCGGCGGTGGCGGCGTCCAGGAACGCCAGCTTCTCTCCGCCGCCATGCACGGTCAGTGTCGAACCGGTGATGTAGGAAGCCAACGGCGACAACAGGAATGCCACCGCATTTCCGACATCCTCGGGGGAGGCCAGACGGCCCATCGGGATGGTCTTGCCGACGGCGTCCACCCCGGCCTGGTCGCCGTAGTGCAACTCCGCCAACTCGGTGCGCACCGCTCCGGCAACCACCGAGTTGATCCGCACCGTCGGCGCCCATTCGGCAGCCAATGAACCGGTCAGCGAATCGAGCCCAGCCTTCGCCGCACCATAGGCCGCGGTTCCGGGCGACGGACGATGCCCGCTCATGCTCGAGACGTTCACGATCGAGCCACCACCTTGCTGATCACGCATGATCCTTTGCACCGCCTGCGAAATGATGAGCGGCGCGAGCATGTTCAGTTCCACGATCTTCGAGTGGTAGCGGGGTGAGACGTCGGCGGCGAGTGCAAACGGTGCACCGCCTGCATTGTTCACCGCCCCGTCGAGGCTGCCGTGGCGCGCGGCGATGTCGTCCACCATCGCGGTGACCGCGTCAGCATCGCGAATGTCGCAGCTCACGAAGTCCACCCGCGGATCGGGTACGTCGGCAGGGCGCCGAGCACACGCCACCACGGTGGCTCCCAGGTCTGCCAGTACCGCACTGATACCGGCACCGACACCTCTGACGCCACCGGTCACCAGCACCACCTGGCCTTGCAAGCCGAGGTCCATCCACGCTCCGTTCCGAGTCAGCAGTTTGAGTGTTAAGGTACCAAGCAATTGCTTGGTTGGTCTACACCAGGACAGTACGCGAGGAGCATTGATGCCGATCACCACATCCACAGTTGAACCGGGAGTCGTCACGGTCACCGTCGACTACCCACCGGTCAATGCCTTGCCGTCAGCGGCATGGTTCGAACTCGGCGAAGCGATCATCGCCGCCGGTCAGGCGCCTGACACCCATGTTGTGATCCTGCGAGCCGAGGGCCGGGGGTTCAATGCCGGCGTCGACATCAAGGAGATGCAGGCCACCGAGGGGTATGACGCCCTGGTCGCCGCCAACCGCGGATGTGCCGCCGCCTTTGCCGCGGTCTACGACTGCGCGGTGCCCGTCATCGTCGCGGTGAACGGATTCTGCGTGGGCGGCGGCATCGGTCTGGTCGGCAACGCCGACGTGATCGTGGCCTCCGACGACGCCATCTTCGGGCTGCCAGAGGTCGACCGCGGGGCCCTTGGCGCCGCCACCCACCTGGCCCGGCTCGTCCCCCAGCACACGATGCGCACGCTGTACTTCACCGCGCAGAACGTCACCGCCCAGCAATTGCTGCACTTCGGTTCGGTGCAGGCAGTGGTACCGCGGGCCGAACTCGACGAGGCCGCACTGGAGATCGCCCGCAAGATCGCCGCGAAGGACACCCGCGTGATCCGGGCGGCCAAGGAAGCCATCAACGGCATCGATCCGGTCGACGTGAAGAACAGCTACCGCCTCGAACAGGGCTACACCTTCGAACTGAATCTCGCAGGCGTGGCCGACGAGCACCGTGACGCGTTTGTCGAAACCGGCAAGCCGAAAACCGCAACAACCAAGGGGGCTTGAGCCCAGATGGCAACCGACAAGACCAGCACCCTCGACGAGATCATCGGCGAGATCGAGAGCGGAATGACCATCGGTATCGGTGGTTGGGGTTCGCGGCGTAAGCCGATGGCATTGGTACGGGCCCTGGCCCGTTCGAGCGTCACCGACCTGACCGTGGTCACCTATGGCGGGCCGGATCTCGGTTTGCTCTGTGCCGCAGGCAAAGTGAGCAAGGCCTACTACGGCTTCGTCTCGCTCGACTCCCCGCCGTTCTACGATCCGTGGTTCGCACACGCGCGCACCACCGGGGCCATCACGGTCCGTGAGATGGACGAGGGCATGGTCAAGTGCGGCCTCGAGGCCGCCGCTGCACGCCTGCCCTTCCTGCCGGTTCGTGCCGGCCTCGGCTCCGACGTCCCGAACTTCTGGGAAGGCGAATTGAGCACGATCACCTCGCCCTATCCGGATGAGGATGGCCGCCACCAGACCTTGATCGCGATGCCGGCCCTGGAACTCGACGCGGCGTTCGTCCATCTCGACATCGCCGACAAGCACGGTAACGCCGCGTACACCGGCGTCGACCCGTACTTCGACGACCTCTACTGCGGTGCGGCCAAGCGGCGCTACCTCGAGACCGACCGCCTGGTGACCACCGAGGAGCTGGTGGAAAAGGTTCCCGTGCAGCGTCTTCTGCTCAACCGGCTCAACGTCGACCGGGTGGTGCACACCCCGAACGGTGCGCACTTCACCCTTGCAGGCGAATACGGGCGCGACGAAGCCTTCCAGCGGTTCTATGCCGAGTCGGCCAAAACCCCCGAAGCCTGGCAGGCGTTCTCCGACCGGTTCCTGACCGTGCCCGAAGACGTCTATCAGGCAGAGGTCGAGAAATGGAACTCCGAGCGAGAGGCCGCACAGTGACTACCCCGAATACCGCGTCAGATGTGACACGCGCCGAGTACTGCGTCATCGCGTGCGCCGAGATCTTCTCCGGTGCAGGCGAAATCATGGCCTCGCCGATGTCCACCACCCCGTTGATCGGCGCCCGGCTGGCCCGACTGACCACTGAACCCGATCTGCTGATCACCGACGGTGAATCCCTGATCTTCGCCGACACCCCTGGCGTCGGACGCTCCGGCGCCATCGAAGGATGGATGCCGTTCCGCAAGGTCTTCGACGTGGTCGCGTCCGGCCGCAGGCACGTGGTGATGGGCGCCAACCAGATCGACCGGTACGGCAACCAGAACCTCGCGTCGTTCGGGCCGCTCCAGCACCCCACCCGCCAGATGTTCGGATCCCGCGGCGCACCGGGAAACACCATCAACCACCCCACCAGCTATTGGGTTGCCAAACATTCCGCTCGGGTGTTCACCGATGTCGATGTGGTCTCCGGTGTCGGCTACGACAAGATCGACCCCGAGAACCCGGCTTTCAAGTACCTGAACATCCCCCGCGTGGTCACCAATCTCGGTGTCTTCGACTTCGAAGGCCCCGACCACACCATGCGCGCGGTCTCGTTGCACCCCGGCGTCGACGCCGCAGAGGTCGCCGAGAACACAGGCTTCGAGATCGCCGGCCTGGCCGATGCTGCGGTCACCCGCACGCCCTCCGCCGAGGAACTGCGGATCATCCGTGAAGTGCTCGACCCGAAGGGTTTGCGGGAGAAGGAAGTCAAGCCCGCTTCGACCACCAAGGCAGCGCAATGACCGCAGCGCCGCTTGCAACCAGGTTTACCGAACTGGTCGGCATCGATTACCCGATCGTCCAGACCGGTATGGGCTGGGTGTCGGGACCATCGCTGACCTCGGCGACGTCCAACGCCGGCGGACTGGGCATCCTGGCTTCGGCGACGATGACCTATTCCGAACTGGAAGCGGCCATCAAGAAGACGAAGTCGCTGACCACCAAGCCTTTTGGTGTCAACATGCGCGCCGATGCCACCGACGCACCCGAGCGGATCGACCTGCTGATCCGCGAAAAGGTCAAGGTGGCCTCGTTTGCGCTGGCTCCCAAGAAGGAACTGATCGCCAAGCTGAAAGATCATGGGATCGTGGTCATCCCGTCGATCGGCGCCGCCAAGCATGCGGTGAAGGTTGCCTCGTGGGGTGCCGATGCCGTGATCGTGCAGGGCGGCGAAGGCGGCGGACACACCGGTCCGGTTGCCACCACCCTGTTGCTGCCGAGTGTGCTCGACGCACTTGGACCCGACGGCATCCCGGTCGTCGCGGCCGGCGGGTTCTTCGACGGCCGTGGCCTGGTTGCCGCATTGGCGTACGGCGCCGAAGGCGTGGCGATGGGCACCCGCTTCCTGTTGACCAGCGACAGTGCCGTGCCCGACTCGGTCAAGGCGCAGTATCTCGAACGTGGGCTCAGCGACACCGTCGTCTCGACGAAGGTCGACGGCATGCCGCACCGGGTGCTGCGGACCGAGCTGGTCGAAAAGCTCGAATCAGGCAACGGCGCAACCGCACTGGCGGCGGCTGCGAGCAACGCCAACAAGTTCAAGCGGATGACCGGCATGAAGTGGTCGACCATGCTCAAAGACGGCCGCTCCATGCGCAAGTCGGGCGAACGCACCTGGCAGCAGATCATCATGGCAGGCAACACCCCGATGTTGTTGCGGGCCGGACTGGTCGAGGGCAACACCGAAGCCGGAGTCCTGGCCTCGGGTCAGGTGGTCGGGATGATCAACGACCTGCCCAGCTGTGATGAGCTCATCCAGCAGATCATGACCCAAGCACGAAGCCGTCTGGATGCTCTAAGCAAGTTCTGATCCCCTGACCCCGGGCAGGCCTTTCACGTACTCCGGTGCGCTGACGAAAGGGTTGCCCGGGGTCGGATCATCGATTCAACGTCGGTGGTGAACTCTTGCTACTTCGGACACTCCCCGCGAACCAAAGTGTTAGCTTTTTGAAGCAGCTGACCGTTCGTTCAGGGAGGTCCTTCGATGAGTTCAGCCGCACAACGTGTGCTCTCGACGTTCGAAGAACTCGTAGGCACTGAACTCCCGGTTCACGTGCGATGTTGGGACGGCTCCGAAGCCGGACCGCCCGACAGTGCCGCGCGAGTCTTCTTCCGGAACCGCACCGCGCTCCGTCGCTTGTTGTGGTCCCCCGGCGAACTCGGCCTGGCCCGAGCGTTTGTGGCAGGCGACCTCGAGGTCGAGGGTGACATCTTCGCGCTGCTGGATGTGCCCGGACTGCTATCGCGGATCAGCGAACACCGCGTCCGCGCGATGAAACCGGTTGCCGTCGTTCGCATCGCGGGCTCCCTGCTCAGACTCGGTGCCGTCGGCCCCCCGCCGAAACCACCGACCGTCGAGATGCGGCGCAAACGCGGGCCACTGCACAGCCGATCACGCGACTCCGCCGCGATTTCACACCATTACGACGTCGGCAACGATTTCTATCGCCTTTTCCTCGACAGCGGCATGGTGTACTCGTGCGCATATTGGGAGGACGGTGTCACCGATCTCGACGTCGCCCAGATCGCCAAATGTGATCTGGTCTGCCGAAAGCTCGGCCTGAAGGCCGGCATGCGGCTGCTCGACGTGGGCTGCGGATGGGGCACGATGGCCATCCACGCAGCGAAGACCTACGGGGTAGACGTGGTGGGCGTCTCGTTGAGCCAGGAACAGGTCGAACTGGCGAAGACCCGAGTCGCAGACGCCGGTCTCTCCGATCGGATCGAGATCCGATTGCAGGACTACCGCGACGTCGATGACGGCCCCTACGATGCCATTTCGAGCATCGGGATGTCCGAACACGTCGGGCTCTGGCAACTACCGACGTACACCAGCGCCTTGCAGGGATTACTCAAACCCGGCGGCCGGCTTCTCAATCACGCAATCGCCCGGGTCACCTCCCTGCCCGACGACCCCAACCCGGCCACCTTCATCGACCACTACGTGTTTCCCGACGGGGAAATCCTGCCGCTGAGCAAAACAATCGATGCGCTCGAGCATGCCGGCCTGGAGGTTCGCGACAGTGAGGCTCTTCGCGAGCACTACGCGCTGACCCTGCGCGTCTGGGTCGCCAATCTCCTGCGGTCGTGGGACCAGGCCACCACGCTGGTCGGGGTGCAGCGAGCCCGCACGTGGCTGCTCTACCTCGCGGCGAGTGCACTCGGATTCGAGGAGGCGCGTCGTCTCACCATCCACCAGGTGCTGGCGGTACGCCCCGGCGACGATGGCGTCAGCGGACTGCCCCGGACCCGCGGCAGTTGGTACCACCCAGATGTCAGCGGGCAACCGCCGCAGTAGAAGCGCCTGCACCCATCACGGGTCCCGTTGCCACCGATCGCCCAGCCTTCGACCGATGGGCAGGGTGGCGCGGTACGCCGAGACCCTGGCCCACACCATGTGCTGCACCGCCAGCGTCAACCAGCCCGCAATGGCCATCCCGAAGAGGTTGATCACGAGCTGGAAACTGCTGCCGACGACCGCGTCCCGGACTCCGAAAGCCAACCCCAGTGCGACGTTGCCCGCGGCGGGAATAGTGGTCACGGAGATGAAGACCCCGGACAGCCCACCGAGCCTGGCCGATGTCAGAGACAGCACCCCAGCGATCCCCGCGATCACGGCAACGATGAACGACCACTTGTCCGGGGTGTAGATGAAGTCGGTGTCGGGCCGGGACTCGGTCACATCGGCCACCGTCACCCAGCCGAAGCCACGCACGACTAGGGTTGCGATGGTCGTGGCCGCGATGGCGAGCAGAAATCCACCACTCAGTGTCATCAATGCACGTCCGAGAAGCGTCATCCGCCTGCGTACCAGTGCGACTCCAAGCGCGGCCACAGCCCCGAACTCGGGGCCGAGGACCATCGCACCGACGAGGAGAATGCTCGAATCGAGGACGATGGCCACTGCACACAGCACGGTCGCCAGAACCATGAAACTTGCGAAGGTCCAATTGAATTCGGAGTCGTCGTAGGCCTGCTGCGTCACATCGGCCCAGACAACCGCATCTGCACTCGCCCCCGGTGTCACCCGGTCGGCCTCTCGAGCACTCTGAGAGACCCACGTCGGAACCGGGGCCAGATGCACACTGCCGAACCGGTGAATTCCCATGTCCCGCAACATATCGACGACCTCGTTGGCGCCTTCCCTCGCGATGTAGGCCTCGATCACATCGCCTTGGGGCTTGACCGACACGCCACGATGTACCGTCACGTTGCTGACAGCGGTGTCCTCGCAGAGAAGTCCTACGATGCGATCTGCGTGTTCACCTGGGGCGATGACCCGTATCTGCAGCATTCCGACAGCTTGCCACGGCGCACCCGCCGAAACGACGAAGCGGTCAGCGTGGCACGATCCCGTCGAGCACGACACTCAAATACTGGTCGGCCACCTCGCGGGCGGCCCGCTCACCACCCGGGCGATACCAGCGGACGGCAACCCAGACCGTGTCGCGCATGAAGCGGTACACCAGTTCGGTGTCGAGATCAGGCCGGAAACTGCCGTCGGCCACACCCCTGGTCAGGACATCGCTCCACAGCGTGCGGAACTCGACGTTGCGATCCTGGATGTACGAAAACCGTTCCTGGCCGGCGAGTCGCTTGGCCTCATCCTGGTAGATCGCCACCGCAGAATGATCGCGGTCAATGCTCTCGAACGACGCGATCACCAAGGCGGTCAAGGTTTCTCGCGCCGGCATACCGGCCGCGACCACCTCGTGATACGTCTCGAAGAGCGAATCGAGGAACGACCTCAGGATCTCGTCGACCATCGACTCCTTGGAGTCGAAATGGTGATACAGACTGCCGGAGAGGATGCCCGCCGCATCGGCGATGTCACGGACCGTGGTGGTCCGCAGTCCACGTTCGGCAAACAGTCCACTTGCCACCGCCAGCAATTCATCACGCCGCGACGGACGACCATTGGCCGCATCAGCCGCACCGGTCTTTCTCGCCTGGCCTGCGCCCTGCTTCTTTATCCCGCGGCTTTCCGCCACCTGCGACCACCTCCATCGATAGCCTAGCAAGCGCTTGGTTGCCTGGCTGCCGGTAGAGGTTCGCCGCAGGTGGCGGAATCCGTCCGACCTACAAGGTTACTTCTTGCCGTTTTTCTTGATGGATCGCTTGGTGAAGAAGTTCCATGCCTTGAGCTGCAAGTTGGTGGTCTTGGTGTCACGCGACGTGAACGGCGCCGACATCATCTCCGAAACGGTGATCTTCAACGACGAGAAGGCGATGGCCCGCGTGTGCGAGAAGGTGTCGAAGCCGAACTTGCCGTGGTAGTTACCCATACCGCTGCGGCCGATACCGCCGAACGGAAGATCCGGGCCGAACATGTTGACCGCGAAGTCATTTCCGTTGATCGAACCCGAGCGGGTCGAGTCGGCGAGCTTGGTGAAGCGGTCGTTGTAGTCGCCGTACCAGTACATCGTCAGCGGGTGCGGATGGCTGCTGATGTGGGTGATCGCCTCATCGAGTTGCCGGTAGGGGTACACCGTGAGGACGGGACCGAAGACTTCGTCCTCTTCGATCTTCATGCCGGCCTTGACGCCGGTGAGCAGCGTCGGCGGGATCTTGCGCGCCTGGGCGTCAGGCAGCTTCTCCCCCACCGGGATCACCTGATGCTTGGTGGCACCGAGAGCTTCGGCATCGTCGATGAGGCCGACGATGCGGTTGAAATTCTTCTCGTTGATCGTCGACGTGTACTGCGGGTTGTCCTTGATCGTCGGCAGGTTGGTGCGCCAGCGGGCCAGCACACGGTCGGTGAACTCGCCGACCTTGGACTCCGGTACCCACACATAATCGGGGCACAGGCAGACCTGGCCACCATTGACCAGACGCGCATCGGCGACCCCGTTGGCGGCCTTGGCGATATCGGTGTCGATGTCCACGACCACGGGGTTCTTGCCGCCGAGTTCGAGTGTCACCGGCACCAGGTTCTTACCTGCCTCCGCGGCGACCGAAGCGCCCACATCGGGCGATCCGGTGAAGAACATGTGATCGACCTCGAGTTTTGCGAAGTCGGACCCACCACCATGAGCGCTGGTCAACACGGCCAGCTCTTCGAGCTCGAAGTACTTCGGCGCATGCTTCGCCAGTACGGCCGTCGTCTTGGCGGTGACCGACGACGGACGCATCAGCACGCGGTTACCGGCAGCGAACGCTGATCCGGCAGGCACGATCGTGAGCTGCAGCGGGAAGTTCCACGGACCCATGATCCCGACAACACCCTTGGGGTCGTGCCGCAGTTCTTGTCGCAGGCCGGCGCGGGCCAACCATTTACCCGGCGTCGATGTCTTCATCCACCCGGAGAGGTGCTTCTTCTGGTGTGCCAGGTCGATCATGCAGCCGGCGATATCTGCTGCCATCGACAGTTCACGGGGACGGGTGCCGAAGTCGTCGTTGAGCGCTTCGGCGATCTCCTCCGCGTTGTCGAGGAGCAGCGACTGGAGCCGATTGATCCGATCGATACGGGTCTTGGCATCAGGGATTCCGTCCCGCAGGAATGCCGTGCGCTGCAGTTCGAGCAACGCCTGCAGCGACAACGTATCCGCCGACGTCTCGTCTCGGACCTGCTGCTTTGCCACATCTGCCGGTTTTGTCATTGCGGGAACCTCCACGAGCCGTTGGTCATCTGCGGGACATTGGAACGAAACTCCAAGTCTGTCGCAAACCAGTATGCGCTACCTCACACCGAGTGCGCCACTGCCGATCTCGCGCCACCTGAATTTGTGCCGCCCACCTGCACTTGCAGGTGGGCGGCACAAGAACAGGCGCAAGACCGATACTGCCCGTCAGAGCCGTTCGATGATTTCAGGCGTTGGCGGTGCCGCCGCCCTCACACCGCGGCGAACCGACTGATACCTGTCAGAGCCGTTCGATGATCGTGACGTTGGCGGTGCCGCCGCCCTCACACCGCGGCGAACCGACTGATACCTGTCAGAGCCGTTCGATGATCGTGACGTTGGCGGTGCCGCCGCCCTCACACATCGTCTGGAGGCCGTAGCGGCCGCCGGTGCGTTCGAGTTCGTGCAGAAGCGTCGCGAAGAGCTTGGCTCCGGTGGCGCCCAGCGGATGCCCGAGGGCGATGCCGCCGCCGTTCGGGTTGACCTTGGCCGGGTCGGCCCCGGTCTCCTTGAGCCAGGCCAGCACCACGGGTGCGAAAGCCTCGTTGATCTCGACGACATCGATGTCGTCGATGGTCAGCCCGGCCTTGGCCAGGGCGTATTTGGTCGCCGGGATCGGCGCGGACAACATCATCACCGGGTCGGCGCCGCGAACCGAGATGTGGTGGATCCGGGCCCGCGGGGTCAGGCCGTACTGCTTGAGGGCGGCTTCGGAGACGACCAAGGTTGCCGACGCACCGTCGCAGATCTGTGAGGCGACGGCGGCTGTGAGATCCGAGCCCTCGGCCAGGACCTGCAGTGAGGCCATCTTCTCCAGCGACGTCTCGCGGGGGCATTCGTCGACGACGCAGTCGCCGAGTGCAACCGTCTCGGCATCGAAGCGGCCTGCTGCGATGGCGGCGCGGGCGCGCTCGTGCGACTGCAGTGCCCAGCGCTCCATGTCGTCGCGGCTGATGTCCCACTTCTTGGCCATCATGTCGGCACCGACGAACTGGGAGATCTCTGCGTCACCAAAACGCTTGTCCCAGCCGACCGACCCGGCGAACGGACTGGTGAACCCGTATTCGGCACCGGCGAGCATCGCCGCCGAGATCGGGATGGCGCTCATGTTCTGCACGCCACCGGCCACGACGACGTCCTGGGTTCCACTCATCACGGCCTGGGCGGCGAAGTGGATGGCCTGCTGCGACGATCCGCACTGGCGATCGACGGTGGTGCCGGGGATCTCCAGGGGCAGGCCGGCGGCCAGCCAGGCGCTGCGGGCGATGTTGCCCGCCTGCGGGCCGATTGCATCGACGCAGCCGAAGATGACGTCGTCGACGGTCATCGGATCGATGCCGGTGCGCTCGACGAGGGCGGAGATGACGTGTGCACCCATATCGGCGGGGTGGACCTTGGCCAGCGAACCGTTCCGTTTCCCGACCGGGGTACGCAACGCATCGACGATGTAAGCCTGGGGCGAAGACATGTTGTGCTCCTTCTATATTCGACGTTGGGACAGCGAGATCAGGCGCGCTGGCTCGAGATGGAGACGACCTCACCGGTGAGGTAGGTGGTGTAGTCGCTGGCGAGCATCGCGATGGTGGCGGCGATCTCCCACACCTCCGCGGCCCGCCCGTAGGCCTCGCGGGAGGCCAGGTCGGTGAGCAGCTCTTCGCTGGTCACCTTCGCCAGGAACGGATGCCGCGCGATGGACGGTGCCACCGCGTTGATCCGCACGCCGTATTCGGCGGCTTCGATCGCAGCGCAGCGGGTTAGCGCCATCACACCGGCTTTGGCTGCCGCGTAATGGGATTGGCTGTGCTGGGCTCGCCATCCCAAGACCGACGCATTGTTGACGATGACACCCCCGTGCGGTGCGTCACGGAAGTAGCGCAGTGCCGCGCGGGTCGCCCGGAAGGTGCCGTTCAGGGTGATGTCGATGACGCGATCCCACTCGTCGTCGTTCATGTCGACCACGGGGGTCTCACCGCCGAGGCCGGCATTGTTGACCAGGATGTCGATCCGACCCAATTCGCTTGCGGCAGTTTCGATCAGAGCGTTGACCTGCGAGGTCTCCTGGACGTTGCACACGACCTGCGCCACGGTCTGCCCACCGAATTCGGCGCGCAGCTTGTCCGCGGTCTCCGTCAGCCGCCGTTCGTGCCAGTCGCTGACCACCACGTCGGCGCCTTCGAGGAGCGCACGTCGCGCGGTGGAGAATCCGATGCCGGTTCCGGCTGCCGCGGTGACAACCACCTTCCGTCCGGCCAGGAGTCCGTGGCCGGGAATCTCTTCCGGGGCCGTCGCCAGCGGGCTGGGGCGATGTTCAACTGTCACGATCGTGCCTCTCGAGGTAGTCCGAGCACGCGCTCGGCAATGATGTTGCGCTGCACTTCATTTGATCCGCCGTAGATGGTGTCCGACCTGGTGAACAGGTACAGACGCTGCCATACGTCGAGCTCGACGTTCCCGGGATCGAAGATGTTGTTCGGCGCGCCCTCACTGGTGGCGTCCGGAGCGATCAGCGAGGACGGACCCTGGACGGCTACCGCGAGCTCACCGAGATCGCGATGCCAGTTGGCCCACAACAGTTTGGCCACCGAGGCCTCGCCGCCGGACCCGCCGGTGTCGACCGCGGCCAGCGTGCGTTGCACGTGCGCCCGCATCACGCGGAGTTCAAGCCAGGCGCGGGCGATCCGCTCGCGGATGACCGGATCGTCGGCCGCGCCGTTCGACTTGGCCATCTCAACGATCTCGCTCAGTTCACGGGAGAATCCGACCTGCTGGCCGAGCGTGGACACACCACGTTCGAACTGCAGCAGCCCCATCGCGACCTTCCAGCCGTCGCCCGGCGCGCCGACCACAAGACTCGCCTCGGTGGTGGCGTTGTCGAAGAAGACCTCGTTGAACTCGGAGGTGCCGGTGAGTTGCTGGATGGGACGCACCGTCACACCGGGCTGGTCGAGTGGGACGAGCAGGAAGCTCAGTCCACTGTGCCGTGTCGAACCGGGTTCGCTGCGGCACAGGACGAACGCCCACTGCGCGACATGCGCGAGCGAGGTCCAGACCTTCTGTCCGTTGATCACCCACTTGCCGTCCTCCAGACGGGCCGTCGTGGAGATGTTGGCCAGGTCGGAACCGGCGCCGGGCTCGGAATAGCCCTGCGCCCACAGCTCGTCGACCGTGGTGATCGGCGGCAGGAACCGTTCCTTCTGCTCCTGGGTCCCGAACGCGATCAGCGTGGGCCCGAGGAGTTCCTCACCGACGTGGCTCACCCGCGCCGGAGCGCCGGAGCGCGCGTATTCCTGATGGAAGAGGATCCGCTGCTCGATGGTGGCCCCGCGGCCACCGAACTCGGTTGGCCAGCCGAGGCAGGTCCACCCCGACTTCGCCAGCAGCCGATCCCAGGCCAGTCGGGGTCCAAAAAATTCGTGTTCACTGCCGGGCCCACCACGGGACTTCAGATGCTCGAACTCACCCAACAGGTGTTCATCGAGCCAGGATCGCACAGCGTCCGAGAATTCGGCCGCCGATCCGTCCCATCGTCCCAGGTCCACGCCTCGGTCAGCGAGCTTGATCGCCGTCATGCAACTCAGCGTAGCCGACCAAGCACTTGCTCGGTTTACTACCCAAGCAAGTGCTAGGTTTTTGCGACGAGCCTGTTGCCTCCGGCACAGGTATTAGCCTTTTGAGCAGGTGAGAGCACCGGGAGGAATTATGTCTGTGGGATCGCAGCAGTCAGCAGCAAGCGTGGAGTCCGAAGAAGTGACAACTACGCCACAGGCGTTGATCCGAGCTGCGAGGCTCTGGCCCGACCAGACCGCCATCATCGACGATCAGTGGGGCCAGACGGTGTCGCTCACCTGGTCGGAACTGCTGAGCACGGTGCGCACTTTCGCCACCGCCCTGGCCGAACAGGGCATCGCCCCTGGCGACCGCGTGGCGATCTGGGCGCCCAACAGCCATCACTGGCCCATCGCCGCCCTTGGCATCCATTACGCCGGCGCCACCTTGGTCCCACTGAACACCCGCTACACCGCCACCGAAGCCCTGGAGATCATCCAGCGCACCCATGCGCGGGCCCTGGTGATCGCAGGCGTGTTCCTGGGCTCCGATCGACTCGGTGAACTCACGGCCGAGGCAGGCGGCGACCTGGCGGCAGCAACCGACCTTGTCGCCACCCTGCGCATCCGTCTGCAGCCCGACGACGAACGCGGGGCCATCGGTATCGACTGGGACGACTTCCTCGATACTGCCGCCTCCCGCGATCACAGTGAGGCCGACCGCAGGGCCGCCGCACTGGCCCCCACGGACTACTCCGACATCCTGTTCACCTCCGGTACCACCGGGAGGTCCAAAGGCGTCCTCGCCGAGCACCAGCAGACCATTGCCGGATCCGGCGCCTGGGCCGACAACGGAGGCCTGCGCCCCGGCGACCTCTATGTCATGGCGAATCCCTATTTCCACACCTTCGGATACAAGGCAGGCATCCTGGCCTGCCTGCTCAACGGGACAACCATGTTGCCGCTGGCGGTGTACTCGACCGACGCCGCGATGCAATTGGTCCAGGAGCGCCGCGCGACGGTCTTCCCCGGAGCGCCGACCATCTTCCAGACACTTCTCGACGCTCCTCGTCGAGGCGAGTTCGACCTCTCCTCACTTCGCCTGGCAGTCACCGGGGCGGCCATCGTCCCGGTGGTCCTGGTCGAACGCATGCAGCGCGATCTGGGCATCGACACCGTCATCACGGCCTACGGCCTCACGGAGGCGGGCGGCTTTGTCACCACCTGCACGCCGGACGACGACGACGAAACCGTCGCCAACACCTGCGGACGCCCGTTCCGGGGTATGGAGATCCGGCTGTCCGACAGCGGCGAGGTGCTGACCAGAGGAAAGATGGTGATGGCCGGATACCTCGAGGACCCCGTGTCCACCGCGGAAGCGATCGACTCCGACGGTTGGCTCCACACCGGCGACATCGGGACCATCGACGACCGCGGCAACCTGTCCATCACCGGCCGCTCGAAGGACATGTACATCTGCGGTGGATTCAACGTCTATCCCGCCGAGGTCGAGCAAGTGTTGTCCCGGATCGACGGCGTGACCGAGGCCGCTGTGATCGGTGTACCGGACGAACGTCTCGGCGAGGTCGGGCGCGCATATGTGTCGGTCGCCCCGGGGGCATCGGTGGACGAATCGTTGATATTGGCAAACGCCCGAGGGAAACTGGCGAACTTCAAGATCCCGCGTTCCGTGGTGTTCGTCGAACAGTTCCCGCGTAATGCGGCGGGGAAGATCCTGAAGCGCGAACTCCGCTAAAAAATCCGTGCGCTTTGCGAACCTTTCCAGGGTTTCAAACGTTTGCTTCAACCGCACAATCCTGACGCATCGATTAAATGTCGCTGACGTTCAGAAAAAAGAAACTAAAGTGCAAAAGTGATCGCGAAGATCATTTCTTTCCTAAGTGTTTACTGTGAAGTGCGTTTTAGTAATTCCCCAACCGACACTTGCGAAAGAAAAAGGCGGGCAGTCCGAATACTCGGACCGCCCGCCTTTCAGACAGAGTCTGAACTCAACTCATTGAGTCAGTGCGCCTCGTTGTAGGCCTCGACAACACCGGCCGCGATACGTCCACGAGCCGATACCGGGTGCCCATTGCGCCGCGCCCAATCACGGATCGCCGCAGTCTGCTCACGGTCGACTGGGGCCTTACCTGCGACGCTGAGGCCCTTGGGACGCTTACGCCCACCGACCCGACGTGCATGTTCTGCCCACCGTGCGACGTCGTCACGCAGCTTGTCTGCATTCTTCGTCGACAGATCGATCTCATAAGTGACACCGTCTACACCGAACTCGACGGTCTCGTCCGCAATTTTGCTGTCGTCGACATCGTCGACCAGCGTGACCGTAACCTTCTTAGCCATAACACTCCATTCTTGATGGCTCCCCGACATACAAGACGGTTTCTCAGAACACAACTCGGAACGAGCATATTCATGGAGGCCGCCTATTGGCCGACAGCATAGCGCGAATATCTTGTTCGCGCGAATAACGCACTAACGAGTTTAGAAAATTATCAATGCTGCGGCTTCACGAGTGGAAAGAGGATCGTTTCCCTAATCCCAAGACCGGTAAGCGCCATGAGAAGTCGATCAATCCCCATTCCGGTCCCCGTCGTCGGGGGCATCCCCTGCTCCATCGCGGCAAGAAACTCTTCGTCGAGCGCCATTGCCTCGTCGTCGCCGGCCCGCGCAAGCCTGGCCTGGTCGACGAACCGCTCCCGCTGAATGATCGGGTCGATCAATTCTGAATACCCGGTTGCCAATTCGAAACCACGAACATAGAGGTCCCATTTCTCACTGACGCCGGGCTTCGTCCGGTGCTCTCGGACCAAAGGCGAGGTCTCCACCGGGAAGTCCCGGACGAAAACCGGTCCCGACAGCGTGTCCCCGACCTGGTGTTCCCACAGTTCTTCGACGAGTTTCCCGTGGCCATAGCCCTTGCCCTCCGGGATCTCGAGCCCAACCCGGGCGCACACCGCCAGCAGGTGTTCCACCGTGGTGGCCGGCGTGATCTCTTCACCGAGGGCCTGCGACAACGACGGATACATCTCGACCGAGGTCCACTCGCCGCGCAGATCATTGACCGTTCCGTCGGCCATCAACGGCTGCAGCGTGCCCAACGCAGCGACCGCGACCTCTTGGATGATCTCCCGGATCATCGTGGCCGAGTCGTCGTAGGTGCCGTACGCCTCATACGTCTCGAGCATCGCGAACTCCGGCGAATGGGTGGAGTCGGCACCCTCGTTGCGGAAGTTGCGATTGATCTCGAAGACCTTCTCGATCCCGCCGACCACCGCACGCTTGAGGAAGAGTTCCGGCGCGATGCGCAGGTAGAGGTCGATATCCATGGCATTGGAGTGCGTCACGAACGGACGGGCCGCGGCGCCGCCGTGCAATGTCTGCAGCATCGGTGTCTCGACCTCGAGGAAACCGCGGCGTTCGAGTGCGGCGCGCAACTCTCGCATGACAGCAACCCGGGTCCGGGCCATGGCACGGGCCTCCGGCCGGACGATGAGATCGAGGTAACGCGCACGCACCCGAGCCTCTTCGTTCATCTCTTTGTGTGCCACCGGAAGCGGCCGCAGCGCCTTCGACGCCATCTGCCAGCTGTCCGCGAGAACACTGAGCTCGCCACGGCGGGAACTGATCACCTCACCGTGCACGAAGACAAAATCACCGAGATCGACGTCGGACTTCCACGCCGCGAGGGACTCCTCGCCAACACCGTTGAGGCTGATCATGGCCTGCAACTGCGTGCCGTCACCCTCCTGCAACGTGGCAAAACACAGCTTGCCGGTGTTGCGGACGAAGATCACACGGCCGGCGACACCAACATGGTCGCCCGTGGCGGTGTCGGTCTCGAGGTCGGGGTACTTGGCCCGGACCTGCGCCAATGAATGTGTTCGCGGTACGGAAACCGGGTAGGGCTCGGTTCCTGCCGAGAGCATCCGATCCCGCTTTTCGCGACGGATACGCAGCTGTTCCGGCGTCTGGTCTTCGACAGTGTCTGCATCTGTGTTGGTGCGGCGCTGGCCACGGTCTTCGTTCACGCCAACGACCCTATCGGCCGGAGCGCTTCGCGATCCATTCGCCAAGGTCAAGCGTAGACAAACAGTCACAAACCACAGTCACAAATCCCGGTCCCGCTCCGAGCCGCAACCACTTCCGGCCAGGGCGAGAGGATCAGTGCGCCGAGTAGGCATCCAGCTCGCGCCGGGTGTGCTCGCCGACTAGACCGGGCGTGACGCCTCGGGCCAATGCCCGCTGACCACCCACGACAAAACGGGCTCCGACGATGCCTCGCGCCTGCAGGTGCCAGGTCAGCATCTCCGCGTCGTGTCCGTCCGCGCCGACCAAGACCCAGCGCGCAGCGGTGGTGGCGCTCGACAAAGAGGCAGGCGAGCCGGGGGTCAAGCGGTCGAGGACGTTCTCGGCGGGAACAGCCAACGCCCCCATGAGGATTCCGTCGGTATCGCGGACACGCTGACTGCGGATGTCGACGGCGATCGCGCCGGCCTGCAAGGCGGGCCCGAACTGATCAGCCGAGATGGAGAGGGGCGCCGCCGCCGGAGCGGACACGGGAGCAGCGGAAGAGATGGGTGCCGTGAGCACAGACATGGTGGGTGCTTTCGAGAATGATCGGCGACAGAGCGCCAGAATCGGATGTTAGGGGTCATCGAGAGGCGTTAGCCCCGACAACACTCCTGACAGCTCCGGTTCATCACGGTCGAGATTCTGCCACATCGATTCGGCTCGCACCAGTGGGGACGATCACAGGACTGGGGCCTGCGAGAGATCAGTGATCTGACCGTGTCTTGCCGCGACTTTCGCGCTGCCGCTCGTAGACCAGCCGCAGACCGTCCAGCGTCAGCGTCGGCTCATGATGCTGCAATGTCTCGCACTCGTCGAACACCAGCGGTGCGAGATACCCCGTGGCGACCACCGCCACATCGTCGGCGGGGCCGAATCCGCGGATCTCCCGACGCACCCGGGTCACCAACCCGTCGACCTGTCCCGCGAATCCGTAGAGGATGCCCGACTGCAACGCCTCGATGGTGTTCTTGCCGACCACACTGCGCGGCGGCAACAACTCCACCTTGCGCAACGTCACCGTCGCGGTGGCCAGCGCCTCCACGGCCAGGTCGATGCCCGGCGCGATGGCGCCGCCGAGGAACTCACCCTTCGCCGAGACCACATCGACCAGGGTTGTCGTCCCGAAATCGACGACGATGCAGGCCCGCCCGTAGGCCGTGTAGGCCGCGAG
Organism: Williamsia sp. Y853; assembly: GCF_056786495.1. Classification (NCBI taxonomy): domain Bacteria; kingdom Bacillati; phylum Actinomycetota; class Actinomycetes; order Mycobacteriales; family Nocardiaceae; genus Williamsia; species Williamsia sp. Y853. The sequence goes on along the minus strand of NZ_JBXCJC010000001.1, from coordinate 1,435,111 downwards.
CGCGTTGGCGACCCGGTCTGTGCCGACCTCTTTCGGGTTGTCGACCAACAGCGGAACCCCGGTCCGCACACCGGGTTCAAGGAGAACATGGGGTCCGGCGCCGTAGTACTTCCCGACCATCACTCGCATTTCACGCAGCAGTGATGGCACCGTGGACAGGCCGACCACCGACGTGACCTGGTCGACGTCGGGACCCAGCAGTCCCCGGAGATTCAGTGCGAGTTCGTCCGCGGTCATCCGCGGTTCGGTCCGCATCCGCCAGTCCCGGATCAGACGGGCATGGTCACCGCGCCCGGAATAGACACCCAGGTGGATGTTGGTGTTACCGACGTCCAGGGCGAGCAGCATGATCAGGCTGTAGCGGAAGACAATGGGGCGGAAGGCAATGGGGTGGAGGACAATTCGCGCGGATCCAGGAGCCCGCTGCCTTCCGGGGCATGGGCCGGGTCGGCCCCCTGCTCGAGGATCTTGTTCTGCTCGTCGACGAACACCACCCGTGGGCTGTACTCGAGCAGCTCGCGCTCGTCGAGGCCACCATAGGCGATCAGGATGACCAGGTCCCCGGGATGCACGAGATGTGCTGCGGCACCGTTGATACCGATGACACCCGAGCCGCGCTCACCGGCAATCGTGTACGTCTCCAGACGTGCACCGTTGGTGATGTCGACGATCGAGACCTTCTCGCCTTCGAGCAGGCCCGCGGCGTCGAGTAGATCCTGATCGACCGTCACCGAACCGACGTAATGCAGATCCGCCTGCGTCACGGTGGCGCGGTGGATTTTTGATGTCATCATCGTGCGAATCATGGTGTGTTCTCTCCTCTTTCGACGAAACCCGTACCTATCGCGACGCCTACGTTGTCGATCAGCCGAGTGCTGCCGATCCGAGCTGCGACCAAAAGCCTGCCGTCACCCTTGTCCGGGGGCGCTTCCAAACCCGGGCCGCGCACTTCCAGGTAATCGACCTCGATCTCCGGATGTAGTGCGAGCACCTGCCCGGCCGTTTCGAGAATTGCCTGCACACCACCGGCTGCCGCATAGGCACCGGCGACCAGGGCCGCAGACAGGGTCGTGGCCAGCTCACGCTGCGCCGGATCGAGGTACCGGTTACGCGAAGACATTGCGAGCCCGTCGGATTCACGCACGGTCGGCACGCCGACGATGCGGATGTCGAGGTCGAGGTCGCGCACCATCTGCCGGATCAACGTCAGCTGCTGGTAGTCCTTCTCACCGAAGTACGCCTCCATCGGTGCCGCGATGTTGAGCAGCTTGAGCACCACGGTCAGCATCCCGGCAAAGTGGGTCGGCCGTGACGCCCCTTCGAGCTCGGCGCCAAGGGGGCCCGGATGCACGGTGGTCCGAGGACCATTCGGGTACATGTCCGAGACCCGCGGCGCGAAGACCAACTCGACTCCCGCAGCGCGCAACAGATCGCAGTCGGTGTCGAACGTCCGCGGGTAGGCGTCGAGGTCCTCGTCGGCCGAGAACTGCAGCGGGTTCACGAAGATCGAGGTGATCACCACGGCATCACCCTTGGCCTTGGCCGCCCGGATCAGCTCCAGATGACCGGCGTGCAGCGCGCCCATCGTCGGGACCAGCACCACCCGTTTGCCGGTCGACCGCAAGGCCCGGCTGATCTTGTTCAGCATCGCCGGATCGCGGTGGACGGTCAATTTACCTGCCGTATACGGCTTTTCAGACGTCAGGTCGGTACCCGGCATCAGTGCTCACCTCCGAGGAGCTCGGTCAGATCAGGGGGTGGATCGGTATACGCGGCGGCGCGACGGGCCATCGCCCGGTATCCGTCGGCGATGGCGGGGTCTGCTGCGGTCAGCGCGTCGAGGTGGCAGGCAACCGCAGCGGTGTCGCCGCGCTTGACCGGCCCGGTCAGCGCCGCAGGGCCCATATGCAGGGCATTGTCGAGGGCTGCGGTCAGCAGCGGGCCGAGGAGCCGTTCCGGCCGCACGTCTTGTCCGTCGAGGACCTTGCGCAGGGCGGCTGCGGCGTCACAGACCAGGGCCACCAGATGATTTGCGCCGTGCGCCAATGCCGCGTGATAGAGCGTCCGGTCGGTTTCGTGGACGTGGACCGGTTCACCACCCATCTCCAGCACCAGGGACTGTCCGATGGCCAGACCGATCTCGTCGGCGGCGGTGACCCCGAAACAGCAGTCGTTGAGGCGGTCGGTGTCTTCTCCGGTACCGATGAAGGTCATCGCCGGATGAAGGGCCAGCGGCAACGCTCCGGCGTCGGTGAGGGGATCGAGAATGCGAACGCCGTTGGCTCCGGCGGTATGGGCAACAATCGTGCCCGGCCGAACCGAGCCGGACGCGGCGAAGTCGGCGATGAGCAGCGGGAGTTGATCGTCGGGTACTGCCAGAATCAGCAGTTCGCACCGCGCCGCGACTTCACGCGGGGCAAGGATCTCTGATTCGGGCAGTCGTTCGGCGGCCCGACGCCGCGACTGTGGCGACGAAGCTGCAACCGCTCCGACCACGTGTTCGGCACGTTCGAGCGCCTCACCGATGGTTGTGCCCACACGGCCCGCCGACACGATGCCCACCGTCAGGCGGGCAGGCGCGGGCCAGTTGGTAATCCCGGTCGAGGTCACCGATGTCCTCCATCATTCGTTCCAGTCCCACCGAACCCGTCCAACCGGATGATTGATCACGGTCGAAAGAGTCGATTTCGGGTACCAGACGTCTCGCAGCGAGGATAGATCCCGCAGCGTCGAAACCGCCAACCGCTGTGATCGGCCTCACCGAAATGCATATCGGCCGCGGTGGCCAGAACCCGGCCGCGCACTACCTGTTGTCGAACCGATCGGACTCAGTCGCGGCGGCGACGGCGCCCTGAGCTGGGGGAAGAACCTGCAAACCCCTGGAGCAGTTCCGAGACCGAACGGCCGGATTCATGAGCCCCTGAGTGATCGGGCGAACCTTCGCCCTCGGCCAGCAGAGCATCGGGGATGGCATCCTCGGGCGGTGCGACTTCCCATTCATCGGTCGGGTTGTCATCGGCAAAACCTTCGGGGTCCGCAGCGTCCTCGGCGGGCTCATCAGCACGACGACGCCTACCCGAGGCACGGGGTTCGGACTCCGAGGCCGGTTCGGCAGTGCTGTCATCGGCCGATTCGTCGACCAGCTCGGCGACGATCTCTTCGTCTTCGTCCTCGGCCTCGGCCGGTTCGGCTGTGGCCGGCTCGGGCTCGGCGGGCAGTGGCTCCTCGGCGGCGATCACCGGAAAGACCTCGGTCATGTCGTCACCCCCACGTGGGGAGTCGTCGGCAGGCGGTGCCGTGGACGCGAAGTCCTGTTCGGCAAGCGCGCCGTCATCGACGAGACCACTCGGGTACTCGGCAAAACCGGAGGCATATGCGGCATCCGGACGATTGAGCCAACTGGATCCGTTCTCCAGCTCGGGTAGCTTCTCCCGGAAGAGCGCGATGCGATCTTCCGGCAGTTCGCCGAGGATCTGCTCCAAACTCTCACGAAGCGACTGCAGCTCGGTCTTGAGCGCGGCGAGTTCGGAACCGGATTCGGCGCTGACCTCGCGGCGAACCTGAGTCTCGACACCGAGTTCGTACTGGCGGCGGGCGGTGATCTCGCGCTCGAGCTGCAATTCGTAGACCAACCGCAGATCACGGGCCTTCGCGTCCGCGGAATCTGCGGCGCGACGGTATTTGGTCACCAGGATGGCGCCGATGACCGCAGCCCACAGCGCGGTGATGACGGCCAGCGAACCGGCCACGCTCATCTCCGAAGTGACGATCATGAACACGCTCGAACCGAGAGCGAGCAGCAGCAACGCGCCGATGAGCCATTGGCCCGGACCACGACGAGTCCTTCTGGCGTCAGCCGAGCGGCCAGCGGAGGTGGTCATGGGGCAAACATACCGGGCTGTGGCGGACGAATTCGCCATCTCACCCGGCAAGTCCTGTTATAGACGGTCATGATGATTGTCACCGCCGATCAGGCGGGGAGATCCTCGGACGGATCATCAGGCGCGCGACAGCAATATTCGAGCCACAACGCCGCGACCGCAAGCAGGATTGCACCGATCAACCCGACGATCGCGCTCGGCAGATCCTCCCGCGCGGCGGCCAGTTCACTTTGTCGTGTCAGGAGATAGACGAGCGTCCCGGCCCATACACCCGTTGCGAGCGCACCGAGGATCGCCGACGCCTTCGCCAGTGCCAGAACCCGCGCCGCGGTGATCGGATGCAACTGTCCGTGGTGCGCACCGACCTCGCGGTCCCGGACGCGCGAACGGACAACGAATGCGATCACAATTTCAAGTGCGGCAAGCAGATACAGCACCACACCGGCCAGCAATGGCAGCGGCGGCATCGAACCGTAACTGACGCGGACCAGCAGGAACACCACCACGGCGGCAACCGCGGCCAAGGCCGACAGATCACGGACCCGGGTCGGACCCATCTTGCCGTCATCGGACTGCTGCCGCGGATTTCGCCGGTTCATCGGCCCGTGTCCGCCTCGTCGCGGCCGGCGACCACAAGTTGCCGGTCGGTGCGGTGCACCCCAGATCGCTCGTCGTCCGGTAGTGCCGCAAGCAGATCGGCCACCGGGGTCGCTGCGCCGTCATGCCACAGCGTCGCCGCCGGATCAACATCGCGCCACGGGGTCAGGACAAACGCGCGTTGCGACGCCCTCGGATGCGGCAGCGTCAGGGTCGGATCATCAGAGATGACATCGCGGCCCGCACTGGTCACCGAGATGACGTCGACATCCAGAGTTCTTGGACCCCAATGCTGTTCGCGGATCCGCTGCGCCTGCTGCTCGAGCTCCTGCCCGGCGGCCAGCCAATCGGCGGCCTCCCGGTTCGGATCATCGACCACCACAACAGCATTGAAGAAGTCCTGCTGCTCCACACCACCCCAGGGCGCGGTCGAGTAGACGGCGGAGGTCGCCACCACCACATCGGCGAGCCCGTCGCAGACCGACTGCAGATGCGCCATCCGATCCCCGATGTTGGAGCCGATCGAGAGCACCGCACGGCTCACGGTGTTGCCCCACTCATTGCATGCCCTTACGGGACCGCCTGGCCACCACCGCAACATCGTCGAACGTCAGCGGGATCGGCGCGGACGGCTTGTGAAGCGTCACTTCGCACGCCGCCACCTGCTCCGTTTCGAGCATCACCGTGTCGGCGATTTCGGCGGCCACCGTCTCGATCAGATTCCGCGGGGTTCCCGCGATGATGTCGTGCGCGGTCTGAGCCAGTGCGCCGTAGTCGACCGTGTCGGCAAGGTCATCGGTGGCCGCAGCGACCCGCGAGTCGACCCACAGGATCACATCGACGATGAAGTCCTGGCCATCGGTGCGCTCATGGTCGAACACGCCATGGTTGCCCCGGACCTTCAACCCGCGCAACTCGATTCGGTCAGCCATTGCGCCCCTTCGTATCGACTTGTTCGTTCACAACCGGAGATCCACCGGCGTTCCATGCCTTCGCAACGGCGATCGCATCGCGACTCGACGCCACGTCGTGTACCCGAACACCCCACGCGCCGTGGGCCGCAGCCAGCGCACTGAGTGCGGCCGTGGCCACTTCCCGTCCAGCAGGCGGCCTCGGATTCCCATCGGCGTCGGCGAGAAGGGTCCCCAGGAAACGCTTCCGGGAAGCCCCGATGAGCACCGGGAACCCCAACTCCAGGAACTCGGGTAGACGCTGCAACAACGCCCAGTTGTGTTCGCCTGTCTTCGCAAAGCCCAGTCCGGGGTCGAGGATCAGCGCACCGGGATCGACACCGGCCTTCACGGCGGCGTCGACCTGCTCGAGGAGTTCGCTTCTGACCTCGGACACCACATCGCCATATCCGGCAGCTCTACCCGAATGCGCCCAGTCGGCATCCGTCGGCCGCCAGTGCATCAGAATCCAGGGTGACCCCGATTCCGCGACGACCTTGGCCATGTCGGGATCGGCGCGGCCACCGGAGACGTCGTTGATGATGCCGACCCCGGCCGACAACGCGGCCTCCGCGACCCGGGCCCGCATCGTGTCGACCGACGTCACGATCCCGCGTGCCGACAGGCCTTCGATCACCGGCCGGATGCGCGCGATCTCCAATTCGGAGTCGACCCGCTGGGCACCCGGTCGCGTTGATTCACCACCGACGTCGATGATGTCCGCGCCGTCGGCCACCAGAGCAACACCGTGCTCGATGGCTGCGTCGACATCGAGATACCGACCGCCGTCCGAGAAGGAATCGGCGGTCACATTGACCACGCCCATGATGACCGTGTTCACGACGCCCGAACCCTTCATGACGGCACTGTCTTGCAGCACTAGCTCTTTCGGGAAATCAGATCCAGTGCTTCTCCACGCGAGATCGCACTGGTCTTGAACTGCCCGCGGACCGCCGAGGTGGTGGTCGTGGCACCCGGCTTACGGATACCGCGCATCGCCATGCACAGGTGCTCGGCCTCGATCACGACGATGACACCGCGCGGATCGAGCCTCCGGACGATCGCGTCGGCGATCTGTGTGGTGAGCCGCTCCTGGACCTGCGGCCTGCGGGCATACAGGTCGACAACCCGGGCAAGCTTCGACAAGCCGGTGACCTGACCGCTGGCACCGGGGATGTAACCGACATGGGCGACACCGTGAAACGAGACCAGATGATGCTCGCAGGTCGAGTACATCGGGATGTCTTTGACCAGGACCAATTCGTCGTGCCCGACATCGAATGTGGTCGCGAGGACCTCATCGGGATCGGTGTGCAGGCCGCCGAACATCTCCTGGTAGGCCCGGGCCACCCGGGCCGGAGTCTCCTTCAGCCCATCACGTTCCGGGTCCTCACCGACAGCAATGAGAAGTTCTCGAACAGCGCGCTCGGCACGCTCAGCATCAAAAGGGGCAATCGCGGTGCAGTCTTCGCGGTACGTCATTGTCCATTCTGTCCGGTTGAGGGCGGTTGGCCGTTCTGGCCTTCATCGCCCTGGCCGCCACCGTTGTGTCCGCCGCCGTGTCCGTCACCATTGTGATGTCCGTTTGCCGGAGGCCGACCATAGGGGTTGTGCGGTTGTGCATAAGGATTCCCTGGTGCCTGTGGGTAGCCACCATTGGGGTACCCACCACCGGGTTGCCCGTTCGGCTGGCCACCGCCCTGGGGGCCACCGCTCGGAGAGTTACCAGGGGGCCATCCCGGTGCCGACCACCCGGCCGGAGCACCGTAATCAGGACGGGTTCCACCCGAAGTCGCACCCGGCTGCTGCTGACCCGGTGCGGGCTGCGCATGCGAACCCGTTTTTGTCAGCTCCGGCGTTTTCGGGGCCTCGGGCGGCCACGGCTCGCCGCGTTCCTTGGCCAGCTCACCGGGGGTCTTGACCGGCGGCTTGTCGCTGGGGGTTCGCTCACCGAAGTCGTTGAACGTGGTGATGCGGGGACGCTTTGAGACCTTGTCGAAGATCTTCTCGAGGTCCTTGCGGGTCAGCGTCTCGCGTTCGAGCAGCTGGGTCGCGAGTTCATCGAGGGTGTCCCGGTACTCGGTGAGGATGGCCCAGGCCTCGGTGTGCGCGGCCTCGATCAGGCGACGCACCTCGTCGTCGATCTCGCTGGCAACCTCGGGCGAGTAATCCGCATGCGTGCCCATCGATCGGCCCAGGAACGGATCGCCCTGCTCCTGGCCATAGCGAACGGCGCCCAAGCGGGCACTCATGCCGTACTCGGTCACCATCGCGCGGGCGATCTTGGTCGCTTGATCGATGTCGGACGACGCTCCGGTGGTCGGCTCGTGGAACACCAGTTCCTCGGCAGCGCGCCCACCCATCGCCATCACCAGACGAGCGATCATCTCCGACCGTGTCATCAGGTCTTTGTCCTGCTCGGGCACGGCCAGAGCATGTCCGCCGGTACGACCGCGGGCCAGGATCGTCACCTTGTAGATCGGGTCGAGATCGGGCATCGCCCACGCGGCCAGGGTGTGGCCACCCTCGTGGTACGCCACGATCTTCTTCTCGTGTTCGCTGATTATCCGGCTCTTACGACGCGGACCACCGATGACGCGATCGACCGACTCTTCGAGGAGTTCGGCGGTGATCGTGGTGCGGTTTTCGCGAGCCGCGAGCAATGCGGCCTCGTTGATGACGTTCGCCAGGTCGGCGCCGGACATGCCGGGTGTGCGCTTGGCCAGACCGTCGAGGTCGGCGTCGGCGTCGATCGGCTTGCCCTGGGCGTGGACGTTCAGGATCGCCCGGCGTCCGGCCATGTCGGGGTTGCTGACCGGGATCTGGCGGTCGAAGCGGCCCGGACGCAGCAGCGCCGGGTCGAGGATGTCGGGACGGTTGGTCGCCGCGATCAGGATGACGCCCGAACGCTCACCGAATCCGTCCATCTCCACCAGCAACTGGTTGAGGGTCTGCTCGCGCTCGTCATGACCACCGCCGAGGCCTGCACCACGCTGGCGGCCGACCGCATCGATCTCGTCGACGAAGATGATGCAAGGACTGTTGTTCTTGGCCTGCTCGAACATGTCACGCACTCGCGAGGCACCGACGCCGACGAACATCTCGACGAAATCCGAACCGGAGATCGTGAAGAACGGGACACCGGCCTCACCGGCAACCGCGCGTGCGAGCAGCGTCTTGCCGGTTCCGGGTGGGCCGTAGAGCAGCACACCCCTGGGGATCTTGGCGCCGAGTGCCTGGTAGCGGGCCGGGTTCTGCAGGAAGTCTTTGATCTCGAAGAGTTCTTCGACGGCTTCATCGGCACCGGCGACATCTGAGAACGTGGTGGACGGCATGTCTTTGGTGAGCTGTTTGGCCTTGGACTTCCCGAAGCCCATGACACCGCCCTTGCCACCACCTTGCATCCGGCTCATCACGAAGAAGAACAACCCGAACAGCAAGACCAGCGGCAGGATGAAGATCAGCATCTGCATCAGGAACGAGTCTTTGTTGACGTTCGTCTGATACGTCGCACCGGTGTCGTTGACGCGGTTGAAGATCTCTTCGGTGGCTTGCGCCGGGTACTTCGCCGAGATCTTCTTCTCACCGTCCGTCTGACTCGGATCCTTGATCGTCATCCGCAGCGTCTGCTCGCGGTCGTCGATCTGCACCTCGTCCACGTTCTTGGTGTTGAGCTGCGTAATCGCCACCGACGTGTCGACGGCCTTGTAGTCACGATTGTTGTCCCGTAGCAGGGTCCAACCCCAGATCGCCAGCACGATAACGGCCACGATCGCCAGATTGCGAAAGACAGTCTTACGGTTCATTGAGGTGTGTCAGCCGAGACCGAGAGCCACGTCTGTGGCTCTCGCTGTGATTTCGGCGCGTCCTTCCAGTCGGGATATCTGAGTTCTCAGGCTACCCGTCAACGATTCACCATGGTCAGGCGTTCCCTAGGAGCGCAATTGCAGGTCAATCCATCGGGTGCCCGCTTACGCTTCTCACACTTGCGCGGCCTGCAGACCACGCGGGCGTGATACCGATGAGCGGGCGCGGTCAGAAGCCGGGTGCGACCCTCTGCCAGGGACGGGCGCCTTCGATCTGGGCAGCCAAGGTCAGCAGGCGCGCTTCGGATCCGGGCCTGCCTGCGAAGTGCACGGCAAGGGGGGTGCGGGTGACCGGGTGAACGCCGAAGGGGACCGACATCGCCGGCCAGCCCAGGAGATTGAAGAGCCCGCAGAAGGGGGCATAGCCGACGTTGGCCCACATGTTCGCGGCCCAACTCGCCGAACTCCATTGCTTCGCCGCAGGCGGAGACGTCGCCAATGCCGGGGTCAGGAGCACATCGGCCTTGTTGCGGTCGAGGTATGCGAGGACTTTCTTCTCGATCTTGTCGACCTGACTGTCGTTCACCAGATCGAAACGGGTCACAGTCCGCCCGAGTGACGTATGGACTTTGCTGCGCCGCTGCAGCTTGTCCAGATCCCCACCGGCCGCCTCGATGTCATCGGCATCGGCGGCCGCACCGGCAAGCCAACGCATCAGCAGGGGCGCGGGATTCGCGGGGTACGGCAGGTCTGCGTGCGGCACCCGGTGACCGAGGTCGGCCAGCAGTGAACTGCAACTCTCCTGCGCCTGCGCCCAATGTTTGTCGGTCTTGCCGACGGCAAGGGGAAAGTTCTCGGCCACGACGATGCCCAGCGATCCCGGATCTGTCGACAGACCCGCCTTCGCCAGATCTGGCGCATCGGCCATCACCGAGAGCATCAGTGCCGCGTCGGCGACCGTGGTGGCCAGTGGCCCGTTCTCACTCATGCCGAACCAGCCGTTGCCACCAAACTCGGACGGCACCACGCCCCGCCCCGGTTTGATGCCGAAGACTCCGCAGTCTGCCGCCGGTATCCGGATCGAGCCCAGCCCATCGTTGCCGTGGGCGATGTCGACCTGGCCACTGGCAACGGCGGCGGCCGATCCGCCCGACGAACCGCCAGGGGTTCGCTTGGTATTCCAGGGATTACGCGAAATGGTGGCCTGATTATCCGTGGTCCCCCACATACACAATTCCGGAACTGCGGTGGTCCCGATGACAATCGCCCCGGCCGCACGCAATCTCCGAACAACGGTGTGGTTGGTCAACTGCGGCGCACGGCTGGTGGCCTGCGATCCGACCGTCATGATTTCACCGGCGATCGGAATATTGTCCTTGATCGCCACCGGCACACCTGCCAACGGCAATTCAGCAAGTTGTGGATGCGCGGTCAAAACCTCGGCTTCGGAAACAGCCCGGTCGGCCCGGACCGCGACAAAAGCACCCAGTTCCGAATCGCGCTGTGAGATCCGGGCCAGCGCCTCCCGGGTGACCTCGACTGGGTCAAGCCGTCCCGCGCGTACTCCGGCGGCGGTCTGGACTGCAGTCATCGATCACCTTTTAGTCTGTGTAGACGGACGGATGCAAGCGGCCGACGTACGGCAGGTCGCGGTAGCGCTCGGCGTAGTCGAGACCGTATCCGACGACGAACTCGTTGGGGATGTCGAATCCGACATCGGCCACATGTACGTCCGCGCGGACCGCATCTGGTTTGCGCAGCAGTGTGCACACCTCCAGAGACCGCGGGTGGCGGGTGCGGAGGTTCTTGATCAGCCAGGACAGGGTCAATCCCGAATCGATGATGTCCTCGACGATCACGACGTCGCGATCGTTGATGTCGCGGTCGAGGTCCTTGAGAATCCGCACCACGCCCGACGACGATGTCGACGAGCCGTACGAACTCACGGCCATGAACTCGAGCTGCGAAGGGATCGGCAACGCCCGGGCGAAGTCGGTCATGAACATGACCGCCCCCTTGAGGACCCCGATCAGAACGAGGTCGTCCGGAGCGTCCCGGTAGCGCGAGGCGACCGTCTCGGCCAACTCGATGGTCCGCTGCCTGATCTGCTCCTCTGTGACCACTACCGCTTCGATGTCATTGCCGTATGGATCACGCTGCGCCGTCACAAGGGACATCATGCCTCAAACGCCATGACAGCAATTGCAGGGGGCAACAACCTGCCAAAGCATCGCGAAGTCCACCGAACGGATGATTTCCACCATCGCGAGTTTTTCGCAATCACAGTTTTGTTTTACTGATTGCGCGCGACACCGAAGCACACAAGATCCACGAGCCGTTTCGAAATACGGTCAGGGGGAGCGATCGGCGAAAGTCGGACAGCTTTCGGTTGAATCGAAATTGGGCACGTGGCGAAAATCAATCACCTTTCGGGTGACGCTTCACACCCGCCCAAAACCCCTCAGGACGTACCCATGAAACGCAGAAATGGATTCATCGCACTCATTGCATCAGCCGTCACCGCCGCCGGCTTCCTGACAGCAATACCGGCAAATGCCGCACCGGCCAATGACATCAACTATCAGGCCGACATCGTCGGGGGCGACCAGATCGTCCTTTCGACAGACATCGGGTCACTGCGTACCAACGACGGTCAGCTCGAGATCGTCGACGCCACCGGCAACGTGGCTGCCACCGTTCCGCTGTTCTTCAACCTCGACAACCAACAGTTCCCGATCGCGGCGAATGTGGACGGCCGCACGGCCACCCTCACACCGGTTGTCGATCCGGCCGCGGCCACCCCGGTCGCCGCGCCCACGACCCGAGAAGAACGCGACATGCAGGCGCTGGAGACGCTCGGCACCTACATATCGGTGTCCGTGGCGATCGGCGGGTTGGTCGGCACCATCATCGGCGCCGGGATCGGTTGTGTCCTCGGACTGCCTGCCGTTGTAGCCGGTTGCCTCCCGGGTGCCGTCACCGGAGCCGGTATCGGCGGCGTCCTCGGCACGATCGCGGTCGGCGGACCCACCCTGATCGGCGCTGCGATCCAGTACTTCAACACGATCAATTCGCCCTTCGTGGCACCGGCACCCTGATCCGGCGCGATTCAACGCTCGCGGCGCTCGACGACAAGTCGGGCGCCGCGTCTGCTCACCTGGGTACGAAACTGCGGCCGGCCACCGATCGCCACCGCTCCCTGGCCTCGCCACCGCATGACCAACGCGTCGACCGCCTGAACCACGGCGTCGGTGGGCTCGGTGGCGCCATTGGCCAGCAACCACCGTCGCAGCAGGCGCAGCCGGATGGCACCCGGCAGCGCCGCGAGGTCGGCATAATCCACCTCAACGCCGTCGACAAGCGCGGCGTGGTCATCGACCATCCCTTCGACCACGTCGACGTCGAGCTGCAGCTGCCGCGCGGTCCGCGCCAATGCCTCGGCGACGCCCCCTTGCAGCACCTCCTCGAGCAGTGGCATCACCTCACGCCGCAACCGGACGCGAGTGAACCGCGGATCCCGGTTGTGCGGATCCTCGTACGGGGTCACATCGAGTTCGACGCAGGCGGCCACCGCGACCGAGCGTCGTACACCGAGGAGCGGCCGCCCGAACGGTGGCGCCCACGGCCGCATCCCGGCCACGGACCGGGCTCCCGACCCGCGCGCGAAACCCAGCAGTACGGTTTCGGCCTGGTCGTCGAGTGTGTGACCGAGAAGGACCGGTCGATCAGCGCGATGCGCGTCGAAAGCTGCGTACCGAGCGCGACGGGCCGCCGCTTCCGGACCACCGGCACCGGCAACGTCCACCCCGACGATCACCGGTTGCGCACCAAGCGCCGCTGCCATCGCCGCCGCCTTTTCGGCGACCACGTCCGAACCGGCCTGCAAACGGTGGTCGACGATCAGGGCCCGCACGTCCAGGCCCGCCCGCACGGCAGCCGCGGTCAGCGCGGTCGAATCAGGGCCCCCAGACAACCCCACGCACACCTGCGGCCCGGTCAGATACTTGCGGGCGAAAACCTTTACCGCCCTGGTGATCTCGGAGACCGCTCCGGAGTTCACAACACGCGATCGATCCACGCCCGGGGGGTTTCGATCTCAGCGGGCGTCGGCATCGTCTCCGGGCCGGTCCAGATCGCGTTGAAGCGGGTCATGCCGACCGTCTCGACCACTTCGTCCACAAATGCCTTGCCCCGCGTGTACTGGGCGATCTTCGCGTCCATGCCCATCAACGTGCGCAGCAGCCGCTGTACGGGGTTCTGAGGCCTGGCCCGACGCTTGTCGAATGCGGTGCGAATCCGGTCGACGGTCGGCACCTTGGCCGGACCCACCGCGTCCATCACGTGGTCGGCGTGGCCTTCGAGGAGCGTGCCGAGCATCATCATCCGGCTGAACGCTTCGTACTGCTCCGGGGACTGCAGGAGCTGCATCGCGCCGACAATTCCTTTTTCCCTCGGGAGATCGCTGCGGAGCGCGGCGCTGATCCGCGACACCATCTCACCGGTGGACTCGACATCCTCGGAAGTGAGCGCCTCGACGTTCGACTGCATGTAGTCACGCAGCCAGGGGTTCGCCGAGAACTGCACCCGATGGGTCACCTCGTGCAGGCACACCCAGAGCCGGAAGTCGGCCGGTACCACCCGCAACCCACGCTCGACCGCGATGATGTTGGGGGTCACCAGCATCAGCACGCCGTCGTGTCCGCTGATCGGATCCGGGGTGAACGGGTCGTACTGACCCAGGATGGCGCTCGACATCAGGGCCAGCAGTCCACCGGCCTGCAGACCCGCGATTCGTCCGGTCACCCCGGGCTTTTCGTCGGGTTCACCGGGGTCGAGCATCGCCGCCATCGACAGTGCCGCCGCCTCGATCCATTCGCCGCGGTCGAGTACCCGCGCTGCGGGCACCGGAAGTCCGTCGGCCAGCCCGGTGACCTCCCGAACCGGCACTTCGGACGCCACTGCCGACGCCGCCAGCTCGTTGCGGGCGGCTTCGGCCGTGTAGGCCGTGGTCAGCGGACCGGGCCGGGCGATCTTCTTGCCCACCGACGCGGCGAGCTCCCAGTCGATACTCATCGGCATCCGCAATCACGCAAGGCCGCGGCGACCGCATCGAGCGCGGGCCGGGCCTCGGTCGGCCCGGTGCCATTGGACATCAGAGCAAAACTGAGCACGCGTCCTTCTTTCGTCTGCACCACTCCGGCCAACGCACTGGCGACCGTCAATGTTCCGGTCTTTGCGCGGATCCAGCCGGCACCGTCGGCGTTCTCGAGAACAAAACGCTCCGCCAGGGTGCCGGTCGCACCGGCCACCGGCAGCATGTCCAGCAGCGGCCGCAGCTTCGGCTGGGCTGTCCCGGCTCCGGCGCCGGTCACCTTGTCGAGCAACCCGGCCGAAATTCTGTTGTCCTCGGATAGGCCGCTGACATCCCCGAAGACCGTGCCATCCATGTTGAAACCGTTATCACTCAGAACTTTTCGAACAGCTTCGATACCTCCGGCCAGCGTCGGCCTGCCGCCGATCGCCTTGGAGATCTCAATGGACGTGGTCTCGGCGAGCACGTTGTCGCTGGCACGCATCATGTCCCCGAGTCGGGTCACCAGGGGCGCCGACGTGACGGTGGCGATCACGGCGCCGCCTGCCGGAGCAGTTGCCTGGACCACGGGGTTCTCGACGCCGAGCGCCGCGGCCAGTGCCGTCCCGGCGGCCAGTGCCGGGGTCGGGGTCCGCGGCGAATCGATCTCCAGCGGATCGATTCGCCCGGAATCGGCGATGAGCGATTCGATCGGTGTGATGTTGCCGTCGGCGATGTCCACCGGATCCCAACTCGACGCCATCGTCGGACCGGAGAAGGCACTGGTGTCGACCGCCACCGAGGTGACATCGATACCGGCCTTCTCGATCTGATCGGCCAGCGCGGCGATCCGCGGGGCATCGGTGAAGAACGTCTCCTGCCCCTCTGGTTGCGCGGACAGCGTCGGGTCGCCCGCGCCAACCAGGATCACCTGTCCGTCGGCACCGGCAACCACCGTGGTCGAGATCCGCTGATCATGCGGCAACGCCAGCAAAGCGGCCGCCGTGGTGAGGATCTTGATCGTCGAAGCCGGCACCATCGGGCGGTTCGGGGTCTGCGACCAGAGTGTCTGACCGGTGAGCGCATCGGAGACCTCGCCCGACAGCTCGCCCAGACCCGGGTTCGACAGCACCTCCGACAGAGCGGCAGCGATCCCGGCCGACGTGGGCAGCGGCGCATCGGTGGCCACCGGGCTGATCTGCGGGACAAGCGATACCGGCGACGGCTGCGCGGAGGCACCCGCAGGCAGACTGTTGTGCTTCTCGTCCACACGCAACGCGATGACCAGTACAATCGCCGCGACGACGATCAGTACAACCACCGGTAGTAGCGTCCACAGGAGCCCCTTGCGACTCGGCGAACTGCCTGGCACGAATTACCTCCGGTCGAAGTTCTTGCCGCTCGCGGCGGGCACAGGTCTCCACAGTATCGTTGAGTCGATTTGCTGACCGGCTACCGGAGAACACTTTGGGTAGGCAGAACACACGAGGAGTACAACGTGGACTTCGACGTCACGATTGAGATCCCCAAGGGACAACGCAACAAGTACGAAGTGGACCACGAGTCGGGAAAGATTTATCTCGACCGGTACCTGTACACATCGATGGGCTATCCCGCCGATTACGGGTACATCGACAACACCCTCGGCGAGGACGGCGATCCGTTGGACGCCATGGTGTTGCTCCCCGAGTCCGTCTACCCCGGCGTGATCGTCCGCGCCCGCATCGTCGGCATGTTCCGCATGACCGATGAGGCCGGTGGTGACGACAAGCTGCTGGCCGTTCCGGCCGGAGATGTCCGCTGGGACCACATCCAGGATGTCGGCGACGTCTCGGACTTCGAGCTCAAGGCGATCGCCCACTTCTTCGAGCACTACAAAGATCTCGAGCCCGGCAAAGAGGTCCAGGGTGGCGGCTGGGCAGGCAAGGCCGAGGCTGAGAAAGTCGCGCAGGAAGCGATCGAACGTCTGGCCTCGCAGCCGCACGGGGCGAACGAGCCCTCTCGCGGCTGATCGTCCCCACATACACGAAAAAGGGCCCGACTCGCATCAGCGATGTCGGGCCCTTTTCGGTTGTGTGGGGCGATCTCAGGACCGGGTGCGGTCCGCGGGCGACTCGTTGGCCTCGATGAGGGTGCGTTCTGCAGCGCTTACGTATCTCCCGAGCAGTTCGGTCAGGGTCTCCACATCATCGTCATCCCAATCGGCCAGCATCGTCTCGAGTTCCTCGGCCCGCCGGGTTCGGAAATCGGCGACCCGTTGCGCACCGGATTCGGTGACCACCAGGATGGTGGCCCGGCCGTCACGCGGATCGGCCTCGCGCCGCACGTAACCGAATTTGACCAGCTGAGCGACGTGGCGGCTGATCGTCGACGGGTCACTGAACAATGCCTCGGCCAGCTCACCCGATCGCGCCGGCGCCCGATTCAGCCGAAACAGACAGTGGTAGGCCGCAGATTCGACAGCGTCGTCCGCGGTTCGCCACCGCGTCGCCGCCAAGCGGTCACGAATCCGCAGGTGCCTCGCCAGGACCTCCATGAGATCCGCAATCTGATCGTCTCGCGACGGTGTCTCCTCCGACATGATCCTTCTCAAGGTTCAACGAGTTTCGACATGCAACTAGTTGTTGCGTGAGAGTATGGCCCTCGCCGCGGAGCTAACGCAAGAACCCACCGTCGACGAGTCGCACCCGATCCGCCGTGCCACTAGCCTGGGGAGTCGTGACCCCATCCCCGCCGAACTCGCGGCCCCATTTCACCTCGATGCCAGACTTGGCTCTACGCGCTCTCGGCGGCGCGGTCCTCTGGACCAATGACGACCTCTTCGCCGAGGCCGAGAACCTCATCAAGACGCCCGCCGCCGAGTATCAACCGGCGACGTTCGGACACAAGGGTCAGGTCTATGACGGCTGGGAGACCCGGCGGCGACGTGAAGCAGGTGTGGACCAGGCGATCGTGCGCCTTGGCGTCCCCGGCATCATCTACGGCGTCGTGGTGGACACCTCGTGGTTCGTCGGCAACTATCCGCCGTACATCTCGGTGGAAGCTGCTGCGGTCGAAGGCATTCCGACCACACAGGAGCTGCTGGAAGACACGAAGTGGCAGACGATCGTCGACCGTGTGGAGGTCAACGGTGATACCCAGAATCCGTTCCGGGTGGATTCCAAGGAACGCTTCACCCACGTGCGGCTCACGATCCATCCCGACGGTGGCGTGGCGCGATTCCGTGTGCACGGCCGCGGCGTCCCCGACCCGAAGTTCTTGTCCTACGGACACTTTGACCTGGCCGCGCTCGAGAACGGCGGCATGATCACCGCCTGCTCCAACATGTTCTATGGCTCTCCGAACAATCTCCTGATGCCCGGACGGGCCCGCACGATGGGCGAAGGCTGGGAGACCTCACGCCGACGCGATGACGGAAACGACTGGGTACAGGTCAAATTGGCCGGTGAGTCGACGATCGGACTCGCCGAACTCGATACCAGCTACTTCCTGGGAAATGCGCCGGGATCGGCGACGATACGTGGCCGTGACGGTGAAAACGGTGAGTGGTTCGAGGTTTTGGGCCGGTCTCCCCTGCAACCCGACACCCGGCACCGGTTCCTGATCGAGGTCGATCGACCGTTGACCGAGGCCCGCCTCGACATCTTCCCCGACGGCGGCATGGCAAGACTGCGGTTGTTCGGCTCGCTGACCGAGGATGCTCGCGCACGGATCATCGATCGCTGGGAAAACGGCGAGAGCTGATCGACCATGCCCCCTCCCCCACGCCTGAAGGCAGGCGTGGTGGGGGGATCAGGCTGCGGCAGCCCGCTCGAGCAGACCGGGCAGCACCTGATCGGCGATGAGCTGCGCCGAGCCGGGCCGATCGCCTGTTTGTCCCTGGTCGAGGGGCCGCAGGATGACCGCATCGGCGACCTCGGCGGCGTAGATGTCGACAATCAGCGTCAGGAGTCCGTTGGCGGTGCCGACATAGCGCACGGTGTCGCCGAATCGCGACTCCCCCAGCCGGAGGAGCTCGGCCCGAGCGGTGGCCGCGTCTTCGGCGATCACCACGTCTATCTCCAACGCCACCAGCAGGTCAGCGGGATCCTCACCGAGGTCCTGCCATCCGGCGCGCAACGCAGCCCGCTCCTTGATGCCGCCGCGCAAGTCCGGCTGGCGGATCCGACGGACCGCCGAACTCCGCGCATCGGCCGGACGGCGCCCGCTCCAGGCGATCGGATGGTCGTCACCGTCGATGGCAACCAGCAGTTCGGGGCGCGTCCGCGGGGTGGTGGCACTACTGATCTCGGTCATGACTTCTCCTGCTCGAAAACATTCTCGGTGAGTGAGTTCAGTTGCCGGGCAAGCTCATCGATGCTGGTGCCGGCACCCCAGCGGATGATTACGGGTTCGGAACGGCCCGCAACGGTGAGCGAGGCGATTCCCACCCTGTCCCGGGCATCGGGCCACAACTGGAGCCGGCGGTTACCGGGAAGCCGGGCCGCCTGGGCGTCGAGCCACTCCGACAACGCCTGCTCGTGGAGGCCGACCCACTCGTAGCCGAGGTCGGCCAACGCCCGGGCCGGGGAATGACCGGTGCTGATGTCGTCGACGTCGGCCCGGGCGTCTGCGAGCCAGTCGCCGCGCCCAACAACCACAGCCGGGCCGGCCATGGACCGGCCGGACAACACGAGGTAGTCGATTCCATGGCTGGTCAGATTCACGGCCCGCCGGGGGACGATCTCGCTGCCGTCGACCAGCAGTCGCGCGCCGCGTCGGTGTGCGATCGCTGCCAGGGCGGGCAACGGCAGAACTTCGCCGGTGGCCTCGGCCACCGCGGGGACGATCAGGAGTGCGGCCGGTCGACGTTCGAGTTCACTGTCCACCGCGGCGAGGGTGGTCCTCAGATCAATCTGCGCCGGCATCACACGGTCAGCGCCTTCAGACGTGGTGGCCGCGAGGTCGGCCGTCAGATCGAGTGTCAGGACGTCACCTGGTGCAACACCGGCGACCAGCGCAACGGCCTCGGCAAGTTCGGACGCGAACAGAACTCGATCGGTCGGACGCGCCTTCACGAACCGGGCGATGTCTTCCCTGAGATCACTGGTGGAGGAGCTTGTCACCCGCATCCCCTTCGGATCAGGACTCCGCCGGAGTCCGCGCTTGCCGCCGTCCGAACAGACAGCGGCCAGGTTGTCACCCGGAGCACCCCGCCGCGAATGGAGGGTTGCCGGCCAGCAAGCCGGGGCTTGTCGCTGGCACTCATCACCGATAACCACATTGCAGCGCCATTGATTTCCCTGTCAAATGACAAACCTTTAAAACGCGGCGTGAATGTTATTCCGCGCTGGCAGAGGACTTTTGTGACCTACTCCGGTGTCGCCACCAGCGAAAGAAGAAATAGACGGACATGAGTACGCCCGCACTAACCGCCAGATAAAACATCAGCGTTGCCCCGACCGTCTCGCCGACCGCATAGCCGATGATGCACACCGCGCTCACCCAGACGACGCCGCCCGCGACATTCGCAAGCAAATATTGACGCGTCGGCATCTTGCTCATCCCGGCCACAAACGGGGTGACTGTGCGGACGTATCCGATCCAGCGCGCCCCGATCACGGTGGCGACCCCGCCGTGGCGGATGAGTTCCTCGGCCTTTTGCCAGCGTTCTCGCCCAACCCACCCACCGAAGCGGGTTTCGGTGATGCGGCCGCCGGATCTGCGGCCCATGGAATAGCCCGTCCAGTCACCGAGTACCGCCGCAATGCAGGCACCGACTATCAGCCACACGATGTTGGTCTGGCCGACGGCGGCTGCCACGCCACCGGCAAGCAGGACTGTCTCACCGGGCATGATCAGGCCGAGGAGCGCGGCCGCCTCGCAGTAGATGACGATGAAGACCACGAGGTACACCGCCCACGGCGGCGTCGACTGCACGATCGAGATGACCCAATCGGCCAGCGAGTGAAAAATGCCCACCCTCCGATCTCCGGTGACGACCTCAGGTGGCGTCGTCCGACTCCCGCTACAGGGCCTGGTCCAGGTCCTTCAACAAATCATCCACACCTTCGAGCCCGACCGACAGCCTGACCAGCGAATCGGACAGCCCGATCGCGGCCCGGCCCTCGGGTCCCATCGCCCGGTGGGTGGTGGTGGCCGGGTGCGTGATCAACGACTTCGAGTCCCCGAGGTTGTTCGAGATGTCAATGATCTGCAGACCGTCGAGCAGCTCGAACGCGCGCGCCTTTCCGGATGCCGAGTCCGTGTCGGCGAGTTCGAACGTCACCACGGTGCCACCACCGGACATCTGCTTCTTCGCCAGATCATGCTGCGGATGTGACTGCAGGAACGGATATCTCACCCGCGCAACCCGCGGATCGGCTTCCAGGAATTCGGCGATGCGCAATGCCGCGGCGGTCGAATGATCCACCCGCAACCGCATGGTTTCGAGTCCCTTGAGCAACGTCCAGGCGTTGAAGGGGCTCAGCGCCGGACCGGTGTGCCGCATCAGGGTCTGCACCGGACCGTCGATGTACTCCTTGGTTCCGAGCACTGCCCCGCCCATCACCCGGCCCTGGCCGTCGATGTGTTTGGTACCCGAATACACGATCACGTCGGCACCGAGCTCGAGGCCGCTCTGCAGGAGCGGGGTCGCAAAGACGTTGTCCAGCACAACCTTTGCACCGGCGGCGTGGGCGAGTTCGCAGACGCGCTCCACATCGACCAAGGTCTGCATCGGGTTCGACGGGGTCTCGAAGAACACCGCGTCAGTCGGCTTCGACAGTGCCTGTTCCCACTGTTCGATGTCTTCTCCGTCGACAAAGACGGTTTCGATGCCCCAGCGGGGAAGGATCTCGTTGCACACGACAAAGCACGAACCGAACAGGCTGCGCGCAGCCACCAGCCGGTCACCCGTCTTGAGCAGCGCACCGAGCGCCACGAAGACCGCCGCCATGCCACTGGCGGTGGCGAAACACGCCTCGGCACCCTCGAGCTGACGGAGCCGCTCCTGGAACATGGCCACAGTCGGGTTGCCGTAGCGGGAGTAGACGAATCGCTGTTCTTCGCCGGTGAAGGCCCGCTCGGCCGCAGCTGCAGACGAATAGACGTACCCGGAGGTCAGGTACATGGCCTCGGAGGTCTCCTCGAAACCGGACCGCATGAGCCCTCCGCGCACAGCCAGGGTCTCGGGCGAAAGTCCCTCGGGCAGTTTGGCGTTCAACTCGTCCTCCATCGTGCGCAATATGCTGTCTTGAATCTGGCCGTCTGGGTCACGATTGCCGCCACGGCAGGCCGGTTGCCTTCCAGCCGACCGCACCGCGATGTCCGTCCGGATCGGTGGCACCTTCGAAACCGTCGAGGATGTTGTATGCCTTGGCCACCCCGTCGGCCGTCGCGGCCTGCGCCGCACCGATCGAACGCTGTCCGGAACGACAGAGGAACACCACCTGCTGGTCGTTCTCGACACCGGCTTCGCGCAACTGCCCAACGAAATCGGCGTTGCGGGCACCGTCAGGAAAGCTGACCCACTCGATGAGTATCGGCTTCTTGGAGACACCAGACAGATCCGGTACGCCCACGTAGCTCCACTCGGCCTGGGTCCGACAGTCCACGAGTACCGACGTCGGATCCTCGTCGAGGATCTTCCATGCCTCTTGCGGGGTCAGATCGCCTGCGTAGCTCATGCGCACACCTTCCAGTTGCCACCCTCTTTGACCAGAACAATAGGGGTGATCGTGGTTTCGCTCTTCTGTTCCCGGAACCAGTGCACATTGGCCGTGGCCCGATCGCCGTTGACGACGGTCTCCGAGATGTTGCCGACCTCGATCTTGCCGTCGGCATCACGCGCGTCCCGGTACTCGGCGGTGAACTCGTCCTGGCTCGGGAAGTCCGCAGACTCGAGCTCGGCGGTACAGAAGACGGCACGGTAGCTCGTGTAGTTGATCGCGTTCTGGGCCGTGTAGTAGTCGTTGACGGCGTGGGTCACTTTCGCCTGGTCCGTCAGCCGGTCCTCCGCCGGGCGAAGTACCTGCATGAGGACGATCGCACCCAGGACCACGACCATGATCGTGGCCGCCACAAGGAACGGCCAGATGGTCCGTCGCTCGTCGTCAAAAACTTCTGGTTCTGTCTCTTTGCCCCCACCCGACCGTTTACGGTCGGCTGCGGAGTCGCTTCCTGCCATGGCCGCGAGCTTATCGCTCATATTTGCCCGACCTGCCACCACCGTGAGACGGTTAACAAGATTTTGGTCAGCCAACCCTTACTTGACTGACCCAGAAACCGACGTTTTTGGTTCCGGTCAGGTCCAGCGCCTACCGTGGGGAGGAAGTAGCCTCCCCAGGTTCGCGTCGGTGACGTCCGCCTGAACTCTCCGCACGAGAAAGCAACTGCGACTCATGAGCGATCAGAACCGCCCGCTTCGCGTGGCCATCGTCGGTGCCGGCCCCGCCGGTATCTATGCCGCCGACGCATTGATGAAGTCGGACAAAGCAAAAGACCGTGGCGTCTCAATTGATTTGTTTGAGCGGATGCCGGCCCCGTTCGGGCTGATCCGCTACGGCGTGGCCCCCGATCATCCCCGGATCAAGGGCATCATCACCGCCCTGCACAAGGTCTTGGACAAGCCGCAGATCCGGTTGATCGGCAACGTCAACTTCGGCAGCGACATCGCCCTGGAAGACCTGCAGCAGATGTACGACGCGGTGATCTTCTCCACAGGCGCCACCGACGACCGCGCCATGCAGATCCCCGGCATCGACCTCGACGGTTCCTATGGCGCCGCCCAGTTCGTCGCCTGGTACGACGGACATCCCGACTTCCCCCGCACCTGGCCCCTCGAAGCCGAGAAGGTCGCGGTCATCGGTGTGGGCAATGTCGCACTGGACGTGGCGCGCGTGCTGGCCAAGACCGGCGACGAACTGCTGCCGACCGAGATCCCGGCCAACGTCTATGAAGGCCTCAAGGCCAACAAAGCCGTCGAGGTCCACGTCTTCGGACGTCGCGGCCCCGCGCAGGCCAAGTTCACGCCGCTCGAGCTCAAAGAACTCGACCATTCCCCGACGATCGATGTGATCGTCAACCCCGAAGACATCGAGTACGACGAAGGCTCCACCGTCGCCCGCCGTTCGAGCAAGATCACCGATCAGGTCGCGACCATCATCGAGCAGTACGCGATCCGCGACCCCAAAGGCCGCCCGCACAAACTGTTCCTGCACTTTTTCGAGTCGCCAACCGAAATCCTCGGCGAGGACGGCAAAGTCGTCGGACTGCGGACCGAACGCACCGAACTCGACGGCACCGGCAACGTCCGCGGCACCGGCAGGTTCACCGACTGGGAGTTGGGTGCGGTCTACCGCGCGGTCGGCTACCTGTCGGACAACCTGCCGCAGCTGCCGTTCGACGACCAGGCCGGCGTCATCCCGAACGAAGCCGGTCGGGTCTTCGACCAGGGCACCCACATGACCGGCATATACACAACCGGTTGGATCAAACGCGGCCCCGTCGGCCTGATCGGTCACACCAAGGGTGACGCCAACGAGACCGTCGACTGCCTGCTCAACGACATGGGTGAAGGCAAACTCCTCCATCCGGCCGAGCCCGGCGAAGACGCCATCATCAAATACCTCGACAACAAAAACGTCGCCTTCACCACCTGGGACGGCTGGTACCGCCTCGACGAACACGAACGCGCACTAGGCGCCGCCGAAGGTCGCGAACGAGTCAAGGTCGTCGAACGAGACGAAATGTTCGCCGCCTCCGAACCCCACAAGGTAGAGAAGGGCTGAGGCTCTCCAACCAAAAAAATCCGCTCCACTTATTCGCGTACGCGCCGGTTGCAACCGGAGCGAACGCAGGCAAGTGGAGCGGATTTTTTATGCGGCTGGGGCGACGTCGTCGTCCGGCGTGTTGTCGCGACGCTGGATGTTCGCCCAGAATCCGATGTTGTTCTGCAGCGGGTCGATGTTGCTGGAGATGGTGTAGCCCGAGATCGAGCTCGGGAAGCAACCGAACCACTTGGTCTCGATACGCAGGGTCTCGTTCTTCTTGAGCTTCGGGGTGAACTTCGAAGCCCCGTTGAACTCCTGCAGGGTCACGTTGGGGAAGTCGGCACCGTATGCCTTGACCTCCATCCAGCGCACCATGTACCAGGAGTTGACCCACGGGTCGCCTGGCTTGCCGAACGAGCAGAACACGCCGCCGGTCAGATCGAGGTCGACCGGACCAACGGGGGCAGCCTGCGCGGGGGCCGTGGCGACTGCACTGCCTGCGGCGATTCCGACTGCCGCGGCCGCAGCGACGGCGGCGCGAATGAACTTCTGCTTCATCTTCACTCCTTTGGTGGCACCACAACGTGGCTTTGGGGGATGAATCGGACCTGGATGCCTGAGCGTTAGCCATGAATTGACTGAGAAGTAAGTTCTACGCTCATCGTTACCGTTTCGTTACCGGGCTTTGACGAGAGCTTGACTCGACTCCGTCGGCAAGAGCAGGTTAGGTTACCCTCGCCAGAGCTGTTCATACGCGGCACAAACCGCGGTTACCCCCGGACAAGACAGGGCACCTCCCTTGACCAAGAAGACGCGCCGCACGTCCGGTCTGGTGCTGCTGCTGACTCTGCTGGTCGTGGTTTGCGTGCTGTCCATCGCGATCGGTTCGCGGGTGATCCCGATCGGCGAGGTGTGGGACGCCCTGTGGGCCGACAACGTGCCGGGCGCAGCCGACGCGGTCGGGATCGTTCAGGACCTCCGACTCCCCCGCACCGTCCTCGGGTTGATCGTCGGCCTGTCGATCGGCGCCGCCGGTGCCCTCACCCAGGGACACACTCGCAACCCGCTGTCGGACCCGGGAATCCTCGGCGTCAACGCCGGCGCGGCATGTGCGGTGGTCACCGGTGTCTACATCCTCGGGATCACCACCCCGATCCAGTACATGGGCTTCGGTCTGATCGGCGCGCTGATCGCCGCGAGCCTGGTCTTCTTCCTCGCCTCGGTGGGCAAAGGCGCGAGCCCGCTGACGCTCATCCTCGCCGGCACCGGTTTGACCGCGATGCTGACCGCGATCACCTCGGCGATCGTGCTCGTCGACTCCAAGTCGCTGGAGGCGTGGCGGTTCTGGCAGGTCGGTTCGATCGCCGGACGCGGTACCGACGTCATCTATGCCACCCTGCCCTTCGTGATCCCCGGCCTGATCCTGGCGCTCGCGAGCGGATTCTTCCTGAACATCCTGTCGCTGGGCGACGACATGACCAAGGCGCTGGGCTCCCGGATCCTGCAGGTTCGGATCGTCGGCATCGTGTCCATCACCCTGCTGGTCGGTGCAGCCACGGCCGCCTGCGGACCGATCGTGTTCCTCGGCCTGGTGGCACCCCACGTGGCCCGGTTCTTCACCGGGCCCGACTACCGCTGGATCGTGCCCTACTCCGCCCTCATCGGCGCGGTGTCCCTCATCGCCTGCGACGTCATCGGACGAATGATCGCCCGTCCGGGTGAGGTGCAGGCCAGTATCGTGCTCGCCGCGGTCGGCGCCCCGTTCTTCATCGCCCTGGTCCGCGCAAAGAAGTTGGTGGCCGTATGAGTGCACCCACCAAGGACGCGTCGGGGGTCCCCCCGGAGAATTCCTCGACTGCGGAGGCCACACCGCTGCCGACCAACCATCTACGCCGGACGGTCGTGCGCTTTGCCGGCGGAACATTTGTGGTGCGGCCCTTGGCAACCGGGGTCGGCGTACTCCTGGCCGCGTTGGCACTGCTCCTGTTCGCGTTCAGCATCGGAACCAGCGACTTCCCGATGAGCACCATCGACGTCGGCCGAATCCTGCTCGGCGGCGGCACACGCGCCGAGAACGTCGTCGTCTTCGACACCCAGTTGCCGATCGGACTGGTGAGCCTGCTGGTCGGGTTCGGGTTGGGCATGTCCGGCGCACTGACCCAGGTGATCGCGCGCAATCCCCTGGCCACCCCGGACATGCTGGGCATCACCTCCGGTGCCAGCGCCGCGGCCGTCGCCGTGATCGCTTTCGGATCGACCTGGGCCTCGTGGCTCGCCGACCTCGGATTGGCAACGGCTGCACTGCTCGGCGGCCTGGCCACCGCTGCGCTGATGTATGTCCTGACCTGGCGCAAGGGTATCGACCCGATCCGACTGGTCCTGGTGGGCGTCGCGATCACCTGGGGCCTGCAGGCACTGATCGCGTACCTGCTCACCCGCGCCGACATCGATCAGGTCCAACGAGCGCAACTGTGGATTGTCGGTTCGGTGTCCGGGGCCGGATGGTCCGCGGTGTGGCCCCCACTGATCGTGCTGATCCCGGCCATCGCGATCGTCTGTATGCAGAACCGGAACCTGAACCTGATCAGCCTCGGCGACGACGTCTGCCGCGGCCTCGGTGTCCGGGCCAATCCCGTCTCGGCAATAGTTCTGATCGTCGCGGTGATCGTTGCCGCGGTGTGTGTCTCATCGGCAGGGCCGATCGCGTTTGTCGCCCTCCTGGCACCGCAGATCGCGATGCGCCTGACCCGCGCCGAGATACCCGGCCCGATCACCTCGGGACTCACCGGTGCCGCTCTGGTCATCGGCAGCGACCTGCTCTGCCGCACTGTGATGCCCGCAGGCATCCCGGTCGGCGTGGTCACCGCCGGAATCGGCGGCCCCGCCCTGATCTACCTCATGATTCAAATCAACCGAAAGGCCTCGGTATGAGTGCCGCCATCTCTGCGCCGAACTCGGCGCGGATCGCGACCACCGGCCTTCAGGTCGGCTACGGCGATCGCACGGTCATCGACGGCCTCGACATCAACATCCCCGACGGCAAGGTCACCACCATCGTCGGCCCCAACGGCTGCGGTAAGTCGACGCTGCTGCGGTCCCTGGTGCGGCTGCTCAAGCCCACCGCCGGAACCGTGCTGCTCGACGGCGCCGACATCTCGTCGATGCGCACCAAGGATGTCGCCCGCATTATCGGCCTGCTACCCCAGAACCCCGTCGCCCCAGAGGGTTTGACCGTCTCCGACCTGGTCTCACGTGGTCGCCATCCCCACCAGTCCTGGTACCGCCAGTGGTCGCCCGCCGATGAGATCGCGGTGTCGCAGGCGCTCGAACAAACCAATTGCACCGACCTCGCCGACCGAACCATCGACGAATTGTCCGGTGGTCAACGGCAACGTGTGTGGATAGCGCTGACCCTGGCCCAGCAGACAGACATCGTGATGCTCGACGAGCCGACCACCTACCTCGACCTCTCACATTCGATCGACGTCCTCGACCTCGTCGACGACCTGTGCCACAAGCACGGCAAGACGGTCATCATGGTGCTACATGATCTGAATCTCGCTGTCCGCTATAGTGATTGGCTGATCGTGATGCGCGACGGCGCGGTCATCACCGAAGGCACACCAGCCGACGTGATCACCACCGACCTTCTGGAAGCGGCTTTTGGATTGCGGTCCCAGGTCCTGACAGACCCGGTGTCGGGCGGCCCGATGATCGTTCCGATCGGCCGCAAGACGTAACCGCTTTACGAACGCCGATGCCACCGGGCTAGAACACGAATGCGGCGCCCAGCCACAGCGATGCCGCGAGCAGGGCGCCGGTGAGTTCGATGATCATCGCCACTCCGGCCGCTTTCGTCGCTGCCACCGCGCCGTTCCATCCGCCGCGAATGTCCTTGCAGCGCCACCATTCGGCCAGGAATGCGCCGAGAACAAATCCGATGATCAGGCCGACCACCGGGACGACAAAGAACCCGACGATCCCGAGTAGTCCACCGGCGATCACGGTCCGGCCCGGCACACCCGAATTCGCCATCGACTTGTTGGCGATCAGGTACTTGACCACCGCGGCGGCGCCCAGAAAGCCGGCGGCAATCGCGAAAATCAGCCAGGCCCAGCCGCCGACCACAAACGCCCACACGGCGATTGCTGCGAGGATCAGGGTCAGCCCGGGCAGTACCGGCACCACCACACCGCAGAGACCGATGAAGATGATGGCAGCAACGAGCAACTCACCAGCGAATGGCACTCGAGAATCCCCACTACCGGTTGTTCTCGACGGCGGATGACGGCTTGCTCAGGCCCACCTGCGGCGGTTGCTGCGACGGCGGAGAAGACTGCGGCGGTGGGGACTGCTTCACGGGGGCCTGGGGCGGGGATTGTGGTGGCGGCGGTGATGATTGCGGCCGGACCGCTGCCGGTGGACGGCGGGTGATCCGGGTCTGGGCCGCATCGCCCGGAGCCGTTGGCTCCGGTGGCGCCTGCACCGGCGGTAGCGGGCGCGCCATGGACGCGGTGCTGACGGGCCGCACCAGTCGCGCTGCCTCGGTGGCCCGCCGGCGGGCGGTCGCAACGTCGTCGGCGGTGGCGATCACCACGCCCATCCGGCGTCGGGCGAAACTCTCGGGCTTGCCGAACAGTCGGATGTCGGTTTCCGGAACCGCAAGTGCGGCAGCAACATTCTCGAATGCGATGGCCGGTTCATCCAGTCCGCCGTAGATCACCGCGGACGCTCCGGGTGAGGCCAGCGTGACGTCGACAGGCAGTCCCAGGATGGCCCTGGCATGCATCTCGAACTCTGAAAGCCGTTGTGTCCCAAGGGTGACCAGACCGGTGTCATGCGGACGCGGACTGACCTCGGAGAAGTAGACGTCATCGTCCTTGACGAACATCTCGACCCCGAAGATGCCGCGGCCACCGAGGTGACCGTCGCCGAGCGCCGCCGCGATCCGGGCGGCCACCGAGGTGGCGCCACCGAGCGCGGTCTCGCTCATCGGTTGTGGCTGCCAGGATTCGACGTAGTCACCATTGTGCTGCCGGTGCCCGATCGGGGCGCAGAAGTAGGTGCCCAGCTTGCCCGTTGCCGGATCGACTGCACGGACGGTGAGCAGCGTGATCTCGTAGTCGAAGTCCACAAAACCTTCGACGATGACGCGGCCGCCCTTCACTCGACCACCGGCGACGGCATGGTCCCAGGCCCGGTCGATCTCGTCCGGGCCGCGAACCACACTCTGGCCCTTGCCCGACGACGACATCACCGGCTTCACGACGCAAGGGAATCCGACGCGGGCGGTCGCGGCCCGGATCTCGTCGGCAGAGTTGGCAAACGCATACGGCGATGTGGGAAGGCCCAGGCGCTCGTCGGCGAGACGGCGAATTCCCTCGCGATTCATCGTCAGAGCGGTTGCCCGGGCTGTCGGGATGACCTCGGTGAATCCTTCTTCGTGGATCTCGACGAGGACCTCTGTCGCGATCGCCTCGATCTCGGGCACCACGAAGTCGGGGCGTTCGGCTTCGATCACCGCGCGCAGTGCAACCGGATCGGTCATGTCGACGACGTACGAACGATGCGCAACCTGGTGACCGGGTGCATCGGGGTAACGATCGACCGCAACAACTTCGACGCCGAGGCGCTGGAACGCGATCACAACTTCTTTGCCCAGTTCGCCCGCACCCAGCAGCATCACCTTGGTGGCGCCGGGCGACAGCGGCGTACCGATCCGCTGCGGCACCGAATTGATAACGACGCCGGATTCCGAGTTGCTGATAGTCACGTGTCCAAGGCTAACCCCTAGGGGCCCACCAATCGCACAGGTAGACCCGGTCGAAGGCGATCAAATCCGGCCGCAGAAGCCGAATCAGCCCATCCGCCCATGTAGATAGCACCAGCGCCAACTCTCACCGGGTTCTGCCGAACGGATCACAGGATGACCGCTGACCTCGAAATGCCTGGTCGCATGCCGGCGTGGGCTCGAGTCGCTGCAGGCGACATGCCCGCAGGTCAGACATCTGCGCAGCGACGCCGGATGGTTCACACCTTCGGCGGCGCAGTCCACGCAGACCGCTGCGTCCCCATCGAGCACGCTCTCGGATACTGAATCCTGCGTCGGATCAGTGGGTGCCGCCGCAAGTTCCGGGCATAGATCCTCGACCGGTTCCATCACGTCGGCGGGTTTGATGAGCCGGTGCATCGCCGATCTGCGGATCGGTTTCATCCCCGGCTCCGCTGATCGTGTCCGGCCTCTCCGACCGCTTGCGTGGCATAGACATCGGCGCCGCCCGCGGCGACATAGACCTCGGTTTCCTCTGAACGTCCGCGCAGCAGAGTTGATTCGAATCGCGACCAGTACGCGGCCTCGCTCTCGGATGCCGCTGCGATCGCCCGACCGGAGGCCACCGGCCGGCTCGGGTCCCGTTTGGCGAACTCGCTGAGCCGGGCCGCCTCGTTCACGGCGTCACCGATCACCGTGTACTCGAATCGTTCTATGGCACCGACATTTCCGGCGACCACCGATCCATATGCCACGCCGATCCCGGCGGCAAGTTCGGGGATTTCGCCGGCCAGGCGCTCGGAGATCTCGCGGGCCGTTGACAGCGCTGCGGTCGCCGGGTCGGCCAATTCCAGTGGCGCACCGAACGCCGCGAGCACCGCATCCCCTTGAAACTTGTTGACCAGGCCCGCATGCGATTCGACCGCCGAGACGACCACCGCAAAGAACTTGTTCAAAAGCGCGACGACCTCGTCCGGGGGCCGCGATGCCGCGAGCGCGGTGGACCCGATGACGTCGACGAAAACGACGGCCACATAGCGCTCGGCGCCGCCGAGTTCGGGATTCTGTGCCAGTGCCGCTTCGGCCACGTCCCGGCCGACGTGCCTGCCGAACAGATCACGCATCCGCTCGCGTTCCCCGAGGCCTTCGACCATCAGGTTGAAACCCCGTTGCAGGTCGCCCAATTCGGTTCCGTCGTAGACGACGACCCGGACGTCGTTGTCGCCCGCGCTGACCTTGGTCATCGCCTGCTGGACCGATCCGACCGGCGCCTTGATCGCGCTGATGCTGAGGTAGTTGAGCAGGAATCCGGTGAACAGGCCGACGGCTCCGAGCACCATGACCGCCACGAAGACATCGGTTTTGCTGGTGGTGTCGCGAAAAACGGAGAAGAACGCGACCAGCATCGTCCCGACGATCGGGATGCCCGATCCGAGAACCCAACTCAGCATGACCCGGGTACGTAGTCGGCTACGTCGCTTGATGCCCGGATAGCCGGCTTCGAGGGCCTGCGCCGCGACCGGTCGTAGCGCGAACTCGACAAGCAGGTACGAGATGGCGGAGACCACCGCGCCGGACAGTCCGACCACCAGGGCGATCTTCGGGATGAGTTCGGGGTCCAGGATGCCGTAGCAGAGGGTGAACAGGACTCCGGCGATGAACCACAGCAGAAGCTGCATCCGGGTGAGCACCCACGGCGCCCGCAGCGCCCATCGCGCCTGCTCCGGTGTGGGCTGCTCGTCGCGGAGCGCCCATCGCAGATGCCGCAGGACCCTGGCCGTGCCGAACGCCCAGCCGAAACAGAACGCGACGGCCACATAGACCGGGGCGGCGATGAAGTTGACCCACCAGAACTCCGGTTCGAGCACACTGGGTTCGGGGATCCCGATCACCACCAGCAGCATCGCGATCCCGGCACCGATCGCGTTGGCGGTCAGTACCGACACCGTGATCAGCAACTGGATCCGGATGCGCTGGCGACGGGGGGTCTCGGTCGCAGAGCCCAGCAACACCGAACCGAAGTCCGATTCCTGTCCGGGAAACCTCACGCCTGACCCCCTACCGATTCATCAACATCCGCAATCTACCGGCAACGCCGGGATGCAGGCGTAACTCAGTGGTCAAGCAGATAGTCGGCGGTCAGTTGTTTCCACAGCGGCAGATGCGGATCGTCCAGCGGACTGCGGCGGTCGAGAAGATATGTGGTCGCCGCGCCACGCATGCTCGACAGCAGGATCGGATAGAGCTGCCCATACCGCGGGGCCGCGGTCAGCGACGGTCCCAGAAATGAGGCCACCGCTGCCCGGACCGTGGGTCCGAGTTCCTTTTCTGCAGGCAACAGCGCGCTGCGAAGTCTCTCATTGGTCCGCGCCGCGGTCCACAGTTCCATCGATGCCACGAAGTAGGGCTGATGGAACGTCGACCACCCGAGGTCGACACCCAGCGAGATCCGTTCCATCGGGTCGTCGGGCCAATCGATCGCCTTGGGCAACTCTTCGATCCGGACCCGGGCCAGATGATGAACCGCGGCCATCAGGAGGTCGTCGCGGGATGGGAAGTGGTGCAGGAGCTTGCCGCGCGAAACCCCCGCAGCCTCCTGGATCGCCAGCGTGCTGGCCCCCGAGTAGCCCTTGGCGATCAGCACATCGATTGCGGCATCGAGGATCTGATTGCGGCTTCTGGTGCTCTTTGCGCTCCGGTGGACGAGTTCGTTTGTGCCGGAGCTGCGTTCGTCCCGGCCCGTCATGGCAAGATACTAACTGCCCTCAGACGTCCATGATGTGCGGCAGTCCGGCGCGGTAGCGGTCGCGGTCGACCTGCTTGAACGGGTCGAGAAGCGGCAGCTCCCACAACGGAAGCACCGGAACCTGTGCGGCACTGCTTTCCGCGGCGGCGAGGATCGCGTTGGCGACCCGGCGGCCCGATTCATTGGCGCCCTCCATGGTCGCGAGGTCGATGTTGGTTCTCACGTGATCGCCTGCGATGAAGAGGTTTCCGATCGCGGTGTCGGCGGTCGGTCGATTCCGGTAGGAGTCGGCGGTGTTGACCATCAGCGGTGTCGCATTGGAGATGGTGGGCGACCAGGTGATCCCGGGATCGAGATGCCAACTGAGCACCTCGCTCTCCCGCAGTATCGGACTCGAACCACGATTCATCGCCCGGCTCAGCTGAGCCCAGACCTCCCTGGCGATCTCGTCTCTGGTGCATGCCTTGGCGGTCTTTCCATAGAGAATGCCGGGGGTGTCCCAGTCGGAGACGTCGACCGACAGGCAGTCGTGGACGGTGCCGTCGCCGTACTTTCGACCGAAGTCCACCTCCCAAGGTGCGGCCTGGAACAGTCCGGTCAGCGCCCAGGGGGTGCCCAGGGCAGCAATATGACTGGGCGGAAGGTCGGATCGACGCGAGAGGAAGTACTGGATCCCGACCATCCAGTCGTCCTGCAGGGCAGTGATTCCTTCCAGTTCCGGCGCGGCCGACAGGATCGGTGGTTGCAGCAGTGGTTTGAGCCGGTCCAACGGCATGGCAGGGACATACCAGTCCGCGGTGACCACGCCGGCCCCGCCATCGCCACCCACCCGGGCTCCGACGATGCGACCATCGGTGACGTCGAAACCTGTTGTGCCCTGGCCCATCACAAACCGGACGCCACGGGCCTTCAGGTACTCGACCCACGGGTCGATCCAGGCATGATTGGTCGGTGCGTTGAGAATCCGATCGACGCCCCCTCCGACGAGGTCGGCGTCGTATTGCCCGATCAACCCGGTTGCCGAGGTGGCCAGCGCCAATCCGATCTGCCCGATGGTGCGCGCCGAACCCATCTCCGCCTTAGCCGCGACCGTCGCCCGGGTCAGGGCGTGGGCCAGGTACTTCCGATACGAACTCGACTTGCCTTCCGCCTTGACGAAATCCAGCCACGACTGTTTTTCCCACTGTCCGATGCGGCGCTCCTCGCAACTCGTCGCGATGACGAGTTCGCGGCCGACGAAATAGGCCAGTTCAGCAGGCGGGATGTCCCCGGTGAGCGCCAGCCCCAGGGTCAGCGCATTGCGGACGTTCTCCAGATCGGTGACCGCCCCGGCATGTTGAATCATCCCGTCGAGCGACTGCGGTGCGACCACCGGTGCGTAGCCGGGGTCGTCGAAGGTGATGACCGCACCTTCGACGTTGATCAGGTGGGCATCGCGCACGTTCGAACCGCCTGCGACCGGGATACGCGACATCGTGTCGGGCACATGCTGATAGCAGCCGGGAAAGAACCGGAAGCCGTGTTCGCCGGGCAATGCCTGCCGACCACCGGACACCGGTCCCGGCACATCCATGCTGCGGGCCTTGCCGCCGAGAAAGGCCGGCTCATAGACCGCGACGGAGAAGCCTCGCTCGACCAGCTCGTGGGCGACGGTCAGGCCCGACATGCCACCGCCGAAGACCGCGACCTCTCGCCGCGGGCCGCCGACCGGGGGCACCCCTCGAGCCCCCGGACCGACCGGCGACGGAACCACCATCGCCACCGAGCCGGCGGCAGCGGCGACACCGACCCCCTTCAGCAGCGACCTCCGCGACATCTCCCTTTTGATCCTTGATTCCATCTCAACCCCCGTTGATTACAGTCAACGCTGACTGCTAGGTATGAGTGATTTGTATCACAGCAAACTTCAGGGTTGGGATGTTTTCGCAAGATCGTCCCAGCATTGGGATCGGCGCCAACAAAACAGAAGCCGCCGATCAGCGCGATGCTGATCGGCGGCCGGTGTTCGAAACTCGGATCAGATGATCTCGCGACGAACGATGGTCTGGTCGCGGCCGGGACCGACGCCGATGCAGGAGAAAAAGGCACCGGAGAGTTCTTCGAGACGCAGGACGTAATCCTGCGCGTTCTTCGGCAGCTCCTCGAAGGTGCGGCAAGCGGAGATGTCCTCCCACCAGCCGGGCATTTCCTCATAGATCGGCTTGGCGTGATGAAAACCGGTCTGGGTCATCGGCATCTCGTCCACACGCTGTCCGTCGACCTCGTAGGCGACACAGATCGGAATCGTGTCGAGACTGGAGAGGACGTCGAGCTTGGTCAAAAAGTAGTCGGTGATTCCGTTGACACGCGTGGCGTATCGGGCGATCACTGCATCGAACCAGCCACAACGACGGGCGCGTCCGGTGGTGACACCGACCTCGCCGCCGGTCTTGGCCAGGTATGCGCCCCACTCGTCGAACAGTTCCGTGGGGAACGGACCCGATCCCACGCGGGTGGTGTACGCCTTGAGGATTCCGAGCACCGTGGTGATGCGGGTCGGTCCGATACCGGAACCGACCGATGCGCCACCGGCTGTCGGGTTCGACGAGGTGACGAACGGGTAGGTGCCGTGGTCGACATCGAGCAGGGTGCCCTGCGAGCCTTCCAGCAGCACGGTCTCACCGGCTTCCAGCGCCTGGTTCAGCAGCAGTCGCGTATCGGCGATGCGGTGCTTGAAACCTTCGGCCTGACCCAGAACCTCTTCGACCACCTTCGCAGGCTCGAGGGCACGTCGGTTGTAGATCTTGGTGAGGATCTGGTTCTTGATCTCGAGCGCGGCCTCGACCTTCTGGGTCAGGATGCTCTCGTCCAGCACGTCGGCCACACGAACACCGACACGGGCGATCTTGTCCTGGTAACAGGGACCGATGCCACGTCCGGTGGTACCGATCTTCTTGTTACCGAGGAACCGCTCGGTGACCTTGTCGATGGCCACGTGGTACGGCATCAGCAGGTGGGCATCGGCCGAGATGAGTAGACCCGAGGTATCGACATCACGATCTTCGAGTCCGCCGAGTTCGGTCAACAGCACACCGGGGTCGACAACAACACCATTACCGATGACGTTCTTGACGCCGGGGGTCAGGATCCCTGACGGGATCAGATGCAGGGCGAAGGTTTCGCCGTTGGGTAGGACCACGGTGTGCCCGGCGTTGTTTCCGCCCTGGTACCGCACCACCCACTGCAGACGACCACCCAAGAGATCAGTGGCTTTACCTTTACCTTCATCGCCCCATTGGGCGCCGATCAGCACGATCGCAGGCATGTACGCGCTCCTTCCGGCCGGTACACGCCAGATGCGACACCGAACCGTGGGTCAACCCTACTTGGTCACGAACGGATATCCGTGACCGGACCTCCCGGCATGCCTGATGACTCGCAATTTGGCGCCGACTTCCGATCAGTAGGATCGCCCATAGGCGAATGCGTGGGACAGGTGGGTCCACCGGATATGAGCGAGGACCGAGTGCGACCAACAGATATACGGGTGATTGCCGAGGAGTCTGCGGCGGCCGACCTGATCCCGGCAGGTCTTGAAGCGGTTCGCACCACCCGCGAGCGGGCGCCGATCATCTCCGCCCTGACCGCGACGTTGACCGATCCGGCAGTCAAGCGTCTGATCCTGGTCGCCGGGCCCGAATTGCCAGACGCGTTCTGCGCCGCGGTGATCGGCCGCCTGATGCTGCTCGAGCGACTGGACGTCGAAGTCGCCCTCGTCCTCCCGTTCCCGACGCCGGCCGCAGGCGTCTACGGCCTACCCAGTGGAAAGCGAGCGGCGGCACTGGCCGTCGAGGGGACGGCCTCCGAGGTACCGCTGATCCGCGACGACATGGCGATCGTCCTGCTCGGCACGGCCCGCCAGCGGGGTCCCGACGGCGAGTTCGACGGCGAGAGTTACGTCGACAGCGCACTGCTTGTCCGCGGCAAGGCCAAGGCGGTGGTGATCGAACCGATACCCGAGATGCCCGGGGTCCGCGCACGTCTGGACAAACGCTTCCGCGCGCGCTGGCAGGTCGGCCGGGCCGCACAGACCGGTGCGCTCGCGCTGATCGTCGAACGTGACGGCATCACCGCGCCACGCCCGACCAAACGCTCGACGTTCTACCGGCACCAGCAGAACTGGCATCTGGTGCGGCCGTGACGCCCGGGACCATCGGGGCCGTGGCCCGCGCCGTCCGGCCGGGGCCGGTGTTCCTGGCGGTCGTCGCGGCCACGGCCCTCGGCGGGGTGATCCTGTGGAATGCCGGTGGCGAACGAACCCCGACAGCCATCTTCGGCGCCCTGCTGATGGTGATGGGTGGCTGGGTCATCTCGCTGTGTCTGCACGAATTCGCCCACGCGGTAACCGGATTCAAGTTCGGCGACCATGGCGCCGAGCTTCGCGGCTACCTGACGCTCAACCCGCTCAAGTACGCACATCCGGGACTGTCCCTGGTTCTGCCGCTGCTGTTCATCGTCCTGGGCGGCATCGGATTTCCCGGTGGCGCGGTGTACATCAACCAGTCTGGCTTCACGAAAGCCCAACGCAGCCTTGTCTCGGCCGCGGGACCGCTGACCAACATCGCGCTTGGCGTGATCTTGCTGGTGGTGATCGGCAGCCAAGATCTGTTCTCGCTGTTGCCCGAGCTCAACTTCTGGTCGGCACTGTCGATGCTGGCTGTCCTGCAGATCACCGCGGCCCTGCTGAATCTGCTCCCGATCCCCGGCCTCGACGGCTACGGGATCATCGAGCCCTACCTCTCGGATCAGACGCGGCGTTCGGTGGAACCGATTGCGCAGTACGGCTTTCTGCTGATCTTTGTCCTGCTCTTCATCCCCGCATTGAACAAGTTCTTTTTCGACATCGTCTACGGGATCTTCGAATTGGGCGGCGCCGATCGGGCTCTGGCCTCGTGGGGCTGGCAGCTCTTCGTCTTCTGGCGGTAGCTCCGGCACCAGGTGATAATCTCCGCCGATGACCCTGCGCGTGATGATCGCCGATGACGACGTTCTGTTGCGTGAAGGTCTCGCCAGTCTCCTGTCCGGCGCCGGCCTGGAGATCGTCGGCCAGGCCGGGAACGGCGAGGACCTCCTGAAGTTGGTGCGGGCAGATCCCCCGCAACTGGCGATCGTCGACATCCGGATGCCGCCGTCGCACAACGCCGAAGGCCTTGAGGCGGCGCAACGGATCCGTGCCGATTTCCCCGATGTGGCAATCCTTTTGCTGTCCGC
Source organism: Williamsia sp. Y853 (assembly GCF_056786495.1). NCBI lineage: Bacteria > Bacillati > Actinomycetota > Actinomycetes > Mycobacteriales > Nocardiaceae > Williamsia > Williamsia sp. Y853. The sequence goes on along the minus strand of NZ_JBXCJC010000001.1, from coordinate 1,397,288 downwards.
CCATATCGACGTCGACCATGCTCTGGACCTTCTCGACAGCGGGCGCGGCATCGGATATCTGCTCAAGAGCAGGGTCACCGACGTCGAGGACTTTGTTGCCACGGTCGGGCGCATCGCGAACGGCGCATCGGTGATCGATCCGGCGCTTGTCCACGAGCTCGTCGCCGCCCGCCGCCGCGACAACCCACTCGAGGTTCTGAGTGCGCGCGAGCGCGAGGTACTCACATTGATGGCAGAGGGGCTCTCCAACGCCGGGATCGGGCGTCGGCTGTGGATCACCGAGGGCACCGTCGAAAAGCATGTTCGCAGCATCCTCACCAAACTCGATCTGGCGGATACACCGGACGACCACCGTCGCGTGCGCGCGGTGATCATGTATCTCGACGCCGCAACCTGATCGGCGGTTGCCGTCAGCTCGCGACTGCGAGTGCCTGTCGGATACGGTCCGCGGACAGCGCGAACTTCGCGATGAAACCGACCGCCGCGCTCGCCTCGACCATGTCTGCGAATTCGTCTTCATCGTGAGTAGATATCAGGATCGTCGCGGGTGGACGGGCAGAAGCGGCCAGCGCCTCGACGACATCGAAACCGCTTTCGCCGCCGAGGTCGATGTCCACCAGAACGACGTCGGGCCGGGACGTCTGTGCCATCTCCAACGCATCGAACGAGGTGGCCGCGGTCCCGACGACGGTGATACCGGCAGCTTCGAGCGTGCCGCGGGCGGCAGCACAGAAGGCAGCGCTGTCGTCCACGATGATGCAGCGCATACGGTCGGGATCGTCCACACTGTTCAGCGTGGCAGAAGACGTCGGCCAAAACATGCCCGCTAGCCGGAACATCGACCACGGATCGCAGTGGGAGCGGATCGCAGCCCTGGTGTTGCGGCCCACCGCGCCGCCGCTGGGCTGGGGTATCGCCACCGCGGTCATCTTCATCGCGGCCGAAGTGGCCGTTGTGCATCTCCTCAAACAGCTCGCGCCGGAGGATGCGTTCGGCGCGGTGTTCCTGTTCGGTGTCCTCGTGGTGTCCGCGCGGTGGGGATTCGGGCTCGCCGTGGTCACGTCGGTCGCGAGCACTGTCGCGTACGCGTGGTTCCACGCCAGTGAGGGCACGGAGAGCACGGGTCCGGCGGTCGTGGTGTTCCTGGTCTTGGCGTTGCTCACCAATTTGCTTGTGGGACAGTCTCGTCTGCGTGCAATCGAGTCCGATCAGCGTCGAAGGGAAGCCGATCTGTCCGCAGCGCTGGCTCGGACGGTGTTGCGGGCAGCGGATCTCCCGCAGGCATTGACCGCCGCCGGCGCGCGGCTGACCGATGTACTCGAGCTTCCGCCACCCGGCGCTGTCATCACCACCGACGAAGAACCCGGTACCTCGACGCAGCGGCGCATTGCGCTCAAGGACGACGATCGCTCTATCGGGTCACTGCTCGTGCCCGCCGATCTCGCTGCCGCCGATCTGCTGCGGGTGCAGCGGATGGTTCCCGGCCTGGAGGCCCTGCTGGCGGCGTCCCAGGATCGTGAGGTCCTCTACGAGCGGACCGTCGCACTGGGCCGACAGCAGGCAGCGCTACGCCGGGTCGCCACCCTCGTTGCCTCGCGGACAAAACCGGAGGACGTGTACGCGGCGGTCGCCGACGAACTCGCCGACGAACTCGGCGCCGAATACGTCTCACTCGTCGGCTTCTCCGAGGATGGCTACTGCATGGTCCTCGCGGCCCGCGACGGTGACGACGCCGATCCGAGCGGCGCAGGCCTGACCGTCGGCGAACGACTCCAACTCGGCGGAAACAACATCTCCACAAGGGTCCTCGAGTCCGGCGACATCGAGGTGACCGACTACGCAGAGGCCACCGGCCCCATCGCCGCACGCCTGCATGCGCGTGGCATCAGCTCGGGCATCGGTGTGCCGATCACCGTGGAGGGCAGGACCTGGGGTGCGATCGTCATCGGGATCCGCGAGCGTGCTCCGATCGCGGACATCCGTGTGCGCCTCAACGATTTCGCCGAACTGGTGGCCACAGCGGTGTACAACGACGAGTCACGCTCCGCGCTGACCCGCTCCCGGGCGCGCGTCATCGCAGCAGCCGATCAGGCACGACGCGCGATCGAGCGGGATCTGCACGACGGCGCCCAGCAACGGATCGTGTCACTCGGACTCGAGTTGCGCAGCACCCAGGCTGCGATCCCCCACGACCGACCCGATCTCCGAAACCGTCTCGACGACATCGTTGACGCCCTGTCCCTGGTCCACACAGACCTGCAAGAGCTGTCCCGCGGTATCCATCCGGCGATCCTGTCGCGAGGTGGCCTGGGTCCGGCTCTGAAGACACTTGCCCGCCGTTCGGCAGTGCCGGTGTCACTGACCGTCCGAATCGAGGGACGCCTGCCCGACACCGTCGAGGTCGCCGCGTATTACGTCGTCGCGGAGGCACTGACCAACACCGCGAAGTACGCGCGGGCGTCCGGGGTCGAGGTGACCGCGATTGTCGACGCCGAGACCCTGGACCTGGCGGTGACCGACGACGGATCCGGAAATGCGCAGCCCGACAACGGTTCTGGACTCATCGGCCTACGCGACCGCATCGAGGCCGTGAACGGTGTCTTCACGGTGTCGAGCCCAGCGGGTGTCGGCACCACGCTGACCGCCCGAATCCCGGTACCGGGCAGAGTCCAGACCGCGAATACCGGCTAGCCGGTATATGTCCACACCGGCCAGCACCCTGCGGAGTTGGGCGCCAGCAGCGACGACAACTCCGCCTCGATCGACGAATATTGGTTCAGACGACGAGAGAAACACCGACCAAGGAGGACACATGCCTTACATCACCACCACCGACGGAACCGAGATCTACTACACCGAGCAAGGCACCGGACAGCCGGTTCTGCTCAGTCATGGCTGGCCGCTGTCGTCCGACGCCTGGCAGGTCGAGATCAAGCTGCTCGCCGACGCCGGATACCGCGCGATCGCACACGATCGCCGGGGTCACGGCCGCTCGTCGAAAACCGGAACCGGCAATGACATGGACACCTACGCAAAGGATCTGGCGGAGCTGGTCGAAGCGCTAGATCTCACCGACCTGGTCCTCATCGGGCACTCCACGGGCGGCGGCGAGGTCGTCCGATACGCCGCACAGCACGGAAAGGGCCGGGTCTCCAAGGTCATCACGGCCGGAGCCGTCCCACCGCTCATGGTGCAGACCCCGGACAACCCGGAGGGCGCGCCGATCGAGGTATTCGACGGGATCCGGGAAGGCGTCCTGAACGACCGGTCGCAGTTCTACCAGGACCTGAGCGTGGCATTCTTCGGTGCCAACCGAGAGGGCTCGAATGTGTCGCAAGGTGCCAAGGACGACTTCTGGCGGCAGGGCATGTTGGTGAATCTGACGGCGGCCTATGACTGCGTCAAGGCGTTCTCCGAAACCGACCAGACGGAAGATCTCAAGGCCATCGACGTGCCGATGATGATCGCCCACGGTGACGACGATCAGATCGTGCCGATCGCCGCTGCGGCAGAGAAGTCGATCAAGCTGGTGCGCAACGGCACACTGAAGGTGTACCCGGGTGCCCCGCACGGCATCTACGGTGCGTACCAGAAGGCCCTCATCGCCGACATCCTCGACTTCATCAAGAAATAGCCCCCACCCAATCCCGATGCTGTGCCCTTTTGGCGAGTAAAACCCCAGGTGGGGTTCGCCAAAAGGGCACAGTATCGGGCGTTGGCGGCAGGGATTACCAGGTGATCTTCTTGTGGCAGTTCTCCTGCATGCCTGCCGGGTCGACCTGGATGGTGGCGTGATCGAGTCCGTGGGCCTCGAGCACTTCCCGGGCCGCGAGTAGGACCGCCGCATTGTCGGAGGTGGCGGTCACGTGCACCGTCGCCACATCCATGCCGGTGGTCAGGGTCCACACGTGCAGGTCGTGGACGTCGGTGACTCCGTCGATGCCGACGAGTTCGCACCGGATCTTGTCCACGTCCACGTGTTGCGGGGCCTGCTGCGCCAGGATCCTCAGGGCGTCGAGGGCCAGCTTGATGGCGCGCGGCGCCACCCACAAGGCGATCAGGACGGCGACGACGAGGTCGGCGTAGGGCCAATTCGTGGTCATGGTGACAACGCCGGCGATCAGCACACCCACCGATCCGACGGCGTCTGCGAGTACCTCCATGTACGCCCCGCGCACCGCAATGCTCCCCTTGGAGTCGGCGCGCAGGAGCAGCATCACCACGATGTTGGCGGCCAGTCCGATGAGGGCGACGATCACCAGCGTCAGTCCCGGGACGTCAGGGTCGGTGCCGATGCGCTCGATGGCCTCGTACAGGACGTAGACCGCGACACCCATCAGCAGGATCGCGTTGGCGATGGCGGTGAACACCTCGGCGCGATGCCAGCCGAATGTCTTCACATCGTCGGTCGCGCCGTGGCGGGCGAGCAGCAGCGCGCCGAGCCCCATCAACATCGCCACCACGTCGGTGAGCATGTGGCCCGCGTCGGCGATCAGTGCCAGCGAGTTCACCATGACGCCGACGGTTATCTCCAGGACGAAGAAGACCGAGATGATGATGGCGCCGACCGCCATGGGCCACAGCCTGCGGTGCTCCCCCGTCGCGGCGGGTGAATGACTGTGGCCGGTATGGCTGTGCGAGTGACCCACCAGCGCTCCCTCGGTTAGACAGATACGGCCTGATTCAGCCGGATCCCAATATATGCACGTTCATGCATGTGTTGCAAGGGTGCGACTCACCGCAATGTCGCAATCGCCGACACCCGGGACAGCCCGCAGACCATCAACAGGTCGACCACCGTCGACCTGACCTGCGCCAGGATCACGGTCTCCGTGAGACCGCTGTCGGCGACCAGACTCTTACCCGCCCGCCGCGCGATACTGCGCAGCACCCGTGCGCCCTCCGCCTCATCGGGCTGGCGACCCGGATCGGCCAGCATCACGTCGTTGATCACGTAAAAAGCGTGCCCGAGCTGCGAAACCAATTCGATGACCTCGGGCTGGATGCGTTCGGAGTTCTCGACGGCCGCAGCAGCTCGGCGCGCCAACACCCGGACATTGCGGACCGCGTTGTCGAGCGGATCGGCCACCGCGGCCACCCGCTCGAACCGTGAATGATTTGCCCAGTGCAGCGGCGAGATCCGGCTGATCTCCTTGCCGCCGGAAAGGTCTGACCGCATCGCGTCGATACCCGATTGTGTGCCGCGAGCACGGTGAAGCGCCGCGCGGGCCCGATCCCGATCCATCCGGCGCAGACTTCCCGCCACGTCGAGCAGGACATCGGCCATCGTGGACAGGACATCGGCGGCATCACGCCGGGCGCGCAGCACCGGATGCGTCGGTATGAGCGCGATGACCACGAGCGCGACGACACCCCCGGTGAACGCATCGATCACGCGGTTGAAGCCTTCGATCCCGCCGGGCGGCAGCAGCGTCGCGACAAGCACCGCCGAGCTGGCCGCCTGCATGGGAACCAGCGGCCCCTTGTCGAGAAGGATCGCCGACGACATCGCGATCACCACCACGACCATGATCTGCCAGGTGCCGGATCCGATCACCGAGATGATGAGGTCGCCGACGCCCACGCCCACGGTGACACCGAATGTCACCTCGAGCGCACGGCGCCATCGCCTGCCCACCGAGAGACCGAGGGAGATCACCGCGGCGATCGGCGCGAAAAAGGGTTGCTTGTGCCCGAAGACCTCGGTCGCGATCAGCCAGGCCAGGCCGGCACCCAGCGCACATTGCAGGACCGGCACGATGGCCACCCGCAAGCGCTGTAGCGGCGCACGAAGGCGAGCCGGGATCCGCTCACGATCAATCGGGATGCGGTCGATCAGGCGGCGACCCTGCCGACCGGCCGAGTCAGGCGAGCCCGAGCTCGCCGGCGGCTGCGGGGTCACTTTCGTTGAGCAGGTCGAGGCAACGGAGGTATTCGTCTTCCTCACCGATCGTCTGCGTGGCCCGGGCCAGAACCCCGACACAACGCAAGAATCCCTGGTTGGGCTCGTGGCGCCACGGCACCGGACCGAATCCCTTCCAGCCATGGCGGCGGAGCTGATCGAGTCCGCGGTGGTAGCCGGTCCGCGCGTAGGCGTACGCGGTGATGGTTGCGCCCTCGTTCATGGCCGCTTCCGCCAGGTAGGCCCAGGCGATCGAAGCAGTGGGATGGGCTGCGGCGACGGCGGCTGGATCGGCCCCGTTCAACAGGTCCGATTCTGCCTCGTCATCACCGGTCAACAGGGTGGGCTGGGGGCCGAGAAGATCTCCGAACGACGTCATCGCTACATTGTCGCAGCTCTGCCCGACAACCGGTCGACCCGTCCACCTGCCCGTCGGTTCGATAGGGTGAGCCGAACGCTGCGCGGGGGGTATCTCGATATGAGTCGTCCACCCGCTTCTGCGCGCTGAAATCAGTTGTCGGTCTAGGGACAGGGCTGGGTGGATGTCACATCCTGACGATGAGGGTAATTCGTTTGTGAACCGGACGTTTTCGACGTTCCGTAAGCGTCGCGAGGGGAAATACGGGCCGGCAGCTCAGACGCCTACCGCACCGCAGAACCGACTCGACCGCAGGCCGGAGCGCGCAGACCAGGCGACACCCGACCAGGCGGCATCCGATCAGGCACCCGTCGCGCAGGCCTCCGGGTCGACCGACGGCCCTTCGAACGACACCGGGGCAGATAACACCGCCGACAACACCGGTGCCGACAACACCAGGGCAAACGACGCCGGGCTGACAAGGCCGATCGCCACACCCGCCGCGCCGCAGACCGCCGTTCCCAACACCGACGCTCCCGACACCGAGGCTCCCAACACCGAAGCCCTGGCTCCCGAAGAACAGGACCCAGAAACGCCCGACACCGAGTCCGAGGTCGAAGCACCCGGGGCAGCGGCAACCGAGGTCGAAGTACCCGAGGCAGCGGCAACCGAGGTCGAGGCAACCGAGGTCGAGGCACCCGAAGGCGCAGCAGCGGAAGTCGCAGCAGTGGAAGACGACGGCGAACCGGTCGATGAGTTCACCGCGTCTGCGACCGCCGCAGCCGGGGCCGAGGTGCTCGAACCCGAGGCACCCGAAGTCAAAGCACCTGACGTTGAAGCGCCCGAGGTCGAAGCACCCGAGGTCGAAGCACCCGAGGCGGCGGTAACAGAGGCAACAGAGGCCGAGGCCCCCGAGTTCGAAGCATCTGAGGTCGAGGCATTCGAGCCCGCGAGCCCCGAGCCGGTGGCCGAAGCTCCGGACCACACCGACGAGGCCGAACCGGCCACCGATGTGCGCGGATCGACCCCGCCTCAGTCCCTCGACTTCAGCAACGCCGAGACCACCCGTTTCGCTGCGGTGCCCCCGATGCCGGTCGCCCCGATTGCACCGGCCGGATCCCCTGCCGACGACAACCAAACCGAGCGGATCAACACCGGTTCGGAGGCGGCCACCGAACGAATCAACATCGGAAAGGTCGCACCGCCACCTGCGGCCGCCGCACCTCCGGTCGCCCCGTCATCACCCGCCGGAAACTGGAAAGCCGAACCTGCTGCGCCGCAATACATTCCAGCCGGTGGCGGCAACCCACAGAAGCGGCCGCCCGAGAACAACCCCAAGAAGTCCCGCAAGGGTCTGTGGGCGTCACTCGTTGCGCTCGTTGCGATCGTCGCAGCAATTGTCGTGGTGATCGCCCTGGTGGCAGGCAGCAGTGAAGACTCGGTGGCCCCCGCCGATGTCGCAGCCGACCGCGCTCTCGAATACGTGACCGCGTTGCACGACGGCAACATCGTTGTACTGCGCTCCATCACCTGCGGTGAGGCCCTGGAACGCTTCACCGCGATGTCCGATCAGGAGTTCGCGGAAGATCATCGGCTCCAGCAGTCCAACAACGAACTCGTCGGTGTCGACGGGGTCAAGGCCTCGAAGATCATCGATGACGGCGACGCCGCGGTGGTCGAAGTGATCGCCTACAAGACCGCAACGCCCAACGAAAAGCTGGATGTGGCACTGACGCTGAGCAAGATCGACGGTGAATGGAAGGTCTGTAAGGGCTGATGGCTCGCTGAACGCCTGCATTTCTTCTGTGCGAGGACGCTAGGCTTCCTCAGGTGCCCTCATCGCAAGATCGGCCATCCGTGAACATGCCCGCCGAAGACCGTGTGGTGAACGCACCAGCCACTGGCGTCCGGTCGGTCCCGCAGCCAGCCCGGTCGGACTGGTCTGCAGTGGACAATTCTCGCGCCACCACCGCCCCGGTGCCCGCTGCGCGACATCACGCGCCGCCACACCAGGCACGGTCGGTGCAGGCGCCGACCGCCCAGTTCAACCAGGCATCGGCTGCGCCGTCTCGCCCAGGCGTCTATTCGCCGCCTGCCGCCTACTCGGCGACGCCCTATCCCGCCCAGCCCGGTCACACCCAGGCCAATCCCGCGCCGATCTATTCGCAGACCTATCCGGGCCGGCCGTATCCGCCCGAGTCCTATCCCGGGCATCGTCCGTCCCAGCCGTATCCGGCAAGCCAGCGGGGCCCGATGCAGCGGGGCCCGCAATCGGCCTATCAGCAGGCAGAGGTCGATCCCAGTGCGATTCGCATGACAACGACGCAACGGCCGCACCGCCGGGTTGATACCTCGGTCTTATGTGCGGCCGCTGCGTTGATCGTGCTGGCGCTGGCAGTCCTCGTCGGTCTGATGCTCTGAGGGTCGGACTGACGCTCTGAGCTGTTATCAGCCCAGGATCGACTTGCCCGTCGACTTGAGGTCGTTGCAGGCCTCGACGACACGCTCGCTCATCGACGCTTCTGCCTTCTTCAGGTAGTTGCGCGGGTCGTAGAACTTCTTGTTGCCGACCTCGCCGTCGACCTTCAGGACGCCGGCGTAGTTCTCGAACATGTGACCGGCAATCGGACGGGTGAACGCGTACTGGGTGTCGGTGTCGACGTTCATCTTGATGACGCCGTAGCTCAGCGACTCTTCGATCTCGCTCTTGAGCGAGCCCGATCCGCCGTGGAAGACGAAGTCGAAGGGCTTGGAGCCTTCGGGCAGACCCAGCTTCTTGACGGCCACGTCCTGGCCGGTCTTGAGAACCTCGGGACGCAGCTTGACGTTGCCCGGCTTGTAGACGCCGTGCACGTTGCCGAACGTTGCGGCCAGCAGGTAACGGCTGCCCGTGTCGCCGGCGCCGAGTGCCTCGATGGTGGCCTCGAAGTCTTCGGCCGTGGTGAACAGCTTGTCGTTGATCTCGTTCTCGACACCGTCTTCTTCGCCACCGACGACGCCGATCTCGATCTCGAGCACGATCTTCGCGGCCGCGGCCTTGGCCAGCAACTCCTTGGCAATCTCGAGGTTCTCGTCGAGCGGTACCGCGCTGCCGTCCCACATGTGCGACTGGAACAAAGGATTCTGGCCGGCGTCGACGCGCGCCTGCGAGATCTCGATCAGCGGGCGGACGTAGGTGTCGAGCTTGTCCTTGGGGCAGTGGTCGGTGTGCAGGGCGACCAGCACGTTGTACTTCTCGGCAACAACGTGAGCGAACTCGGCGAGCGCCACCGCGCCGGTGACCATGTCTTTGATGCCCAGACCCGACCCGAACTCGGCACCACCGGTCGAGAACTGGATGATTCCGTCGCTACCGGCGTCGGCGAATCCTTTGATCGCGGCGTTGATGCTGTTCGACGAGGTGCAGTTGATGGCCGGGAATGCGAACCCGCCCTCTTTGGCCGCATCGAGCATCTGTGCATATTGTTCGGGGGTTGCAATGGGCATATGTCCTCCAGCAGCAGTTTCGTGGTTGTCTCTGAACAAGTATGGCAAGGACCACACCGCACCGTCTGAACCCGGTTGCCGGATGCGAAATCGGACACCCGGTACCCTTGGGCCCTGTGATCGAGAATGCGCTTGCCCAGACCACGACAAATGTCGCTTTGATGCCCGGATTCCTGGACCCTGTGACCCTGCTGGGGTGGTTCGGGACTTGGGCCCTCGTGGGCCTGCTGGTCGTCATCCTGATCGAATCAGGCGTGTTGTTCCCTGTCCTCCCGGGCGACTCGCTGCTGTTCACCGCAGGCATGGTGGTGGCGGCGGGCGGTAAGGAAGGTGTCGACGACTTCGCAACACTGTGGCAGTTGCTGATCTTCATACCGATCGCCGCGATCATCGGTGGTCAGATCGGATACTGGATCGGCCGGTACGCCGGGACCGCGATGTTCAAACCCGACGCCCGTTTCCTCAAACAGCGCTACATCACCGAGGCACACGAGTTCTTCGAGAAGCACGGCCCGGTCACCATCCTGTTGGCCCGATTCGTCCCGATCGTGCGGACGCTCGCGCCGATCATCGCCGGCGCAGCCGAGATGAAGTACCGCGTGTTCGCCATCTACAACGTGATCGGCGCGATCGTCTGGGGTTGCGGCATCACGTTGCTGGGCTACTGGCTCGGCGGGTTCGAGATCGTCCAGAAGCTCATCGAGCCGATCTTCATCCTCATCGTGCTGGTATCGATCCTGCCAATGGTGTGGGAGGCCTACCGTCGTCGCAAACGCCCGAAGAACGCCTCGGCCACGGAACCTTTCTCCGACACCGTCTAGTCCCCACCTCCGCGAGATCCGCTCGCAATTCTCACGCCCGCGCAGTCTGCAAAGACTGCGCGGGCGTGAGTTTTCCGGCTGTCAGCCCGTGCAGCGCTACACGCCCATGAAGGCGAACGGCTCAGAGATCTTGAAATCTCCGGCGGTCTCGCCGGCAAACGTGTTCGCCTCGTCCGGCCCCAGATCGAGCTTGAGGACGTCGGCACCCTCGGCGAAGTCGATCGTATTGAGATCGACCCAGAAGGTGTTCGGGGTCAGTGCCGACTCGAAGAAATACAGCTTGCGTTTGTGGTCGGCGACCGTCCGCCAGCGGGTGGACGAGATGTTCGGCTCGTCCGGTGTCGAGATTCCGAACGGCACAGAAACATTGCGGATCACACTCATTACACTCGCCAGTGCCACCTTCGGATCGTCGACTTTGGGAATCGCGTTGATGTAGAACGATGCACGCGCGAATCGGTCCGCGGCGCGATTGGTTCCGGGCAGCATCACCGTCCCGTTGATCTGCTCCCAGTACCGGTTGAGTGCGAGCTGCTCATCGAAGATGGGCGAGTTGGTCATCACCTGGTGGTCGCCACTGTGGTGGATCACCTGTTTTCCGCCGACATATTCGATGATCGCGCTGTCACCGCCTGCATCCGACATCGACAAGTGCAGTGTCGCAAGGCGGTCCTCACCTGGTACCCCACTGGTGACCAGCACGAAGGGTTCATCGCTCAACGCTGCAACGGCCTGCGCCACCGAGCCGAAGTTGTCGAGCACATACTGCGCCCAGGCCGCGATCGACAACGTCGGCTTCGAGGGATCCCCGGTCGGGTACTCCGACTCGGCCAGCCACAGCAGATTGGTCGAGAGACCCGCCTCGTTGAGACCGTCGGTGGTGCAGATGTCGTAGGCAGCGGCGACAACGCTGCCGTACTTCGATGTCCATTCGATCGAGTTGGGTCCGGCAACGCCATCACGCTTGATACCTCGTGGAAACGCCCACAGATTTGTGGCCAGATCAAGCTTCCAGTCCATGGAACGACCGGTGATCACATTGCCGTCGGGACCCAGATACACCGCGCGCGTACACATTAAACATCCTCCATCGTTGTGCCAACCATCCATCGGTTCGCGAATTGCGATAATCGACTGTCCACCAACATATTTCGACAGCTGCGGAAATCAGTTCCCTTGCAGGGTTGCATAGATTCGGTCAGAGAGTTCCTGATCGTTGAGATCGAGTATCTGATTCCAGAAGAACACCGCCTCCGGACCATACGAATGCCCGTGACCGTAGGGCACCTCGGCAGCGAACACCATGTCGAGGGTGACCTGCCAGAACGAGACGAACGGTATCCACGTCATACCCTTGTCGATGTCGTCGCCGCGGGGTTCATCCAGCCAATCCGGTTTGCTACGAAGCAGATTCGATGACCACCAGACGATCGGGTCGCTCGGATGCTGCCAGTAGACGATCCTCGGGGTCTCCCACTCGCCCATCCCCGGCTCGTAGAGATCCTCGGGTGAGGATGCAAACCGGACGTTCTCGCCCCCATAGATCACCGGCAGGATCTCCCGGCTGCCGGGATCACGCGAATCGGTGATCCGTCGCCACTGCTCGGTGAAGTTGGGGGTTCCCACAAACAATGCACCATCGGTTCTGGAGATCATGTCCTGTGCGCCGGAGAAAGCATCCTGTGAACCGTAGGAGCCCAACGATTCTCCGAACACCAGAAGCTTGGGTCGACTGTCTTCCGGAAAGGAACTCCACCGATCGTAGACCGCTTCAAACAATGCCCGTCCGGCCAAACGGGGCGTTTCCCTGTCCGCAAGAAATGCCATCGGACTGGGAAGGAACGAATACTGCATGGCGGCAATCGCAGAATCTCCGCCTGCAAGGTATTCCAGCGATGCCGCGACATTCTGGTTGACCCAACCCCGGCCGGTGGTGGTGACCACGGCCAGATACTCGCGACTGAATGCGTTGGTCCGGTCGAGTTCGGCCACGACGCCTTCGGCCAACGCGTTCACCGTCGGTGCGCCTTCGTCCAATCCGGACTCGTCTACGGACGCCCGTCCGGCGTAGGCACGGATCGGCTCCTGCGCAGGCCGCCCGGTCAGCTCTGCGATCTGTTGCTGACGCGGGCCGCCTGCCACAAATGTGCGGCCCTCGCGGCCCAGCGAGTCCCAGCTCTCCAGCGATTCCGGAGAACCCGAACGCTCCGGCTCTGTCGGCTGGACCACGCCTTCGGCGGTTCCTTCATCGGCAACCATGGCAGAACCGTTTGCGATTCGGCCGATCCCTGCGGAGACCAGGCCCTCGACGGCGAGAACGAGCACCACTGCAACCACCAGAGCGCTGGCACCCATCGCGATCGGGGTCGGTAGAAAACGGTCGACCAGGCGATACAGCAGCTTCGCAAGCGCTCTCAGACCACGACCGAGGTACAGGCAGGCAAAGAACACCACAACACCGACGGCGAACACCCCGATGTAGTCCCAGTTGCTCCCCGGTTCGATCCCGACCAGTTCACGCGTGATGTCCTGCCACCACGAACCCAGCACCAGGAACAGCGGCAGAACGATCAGCGCGGCGAGCGCGATTGCATACCAACCGAACCGCCGCCATGTCCTCGGCCACTCACGGGTCAGCCCGCATTTACGGAATATCCAAACAACCAGAACACCGATGCCGTAACCGATCGCAACACTGATGCCGGTGGCGACCGCCTGCAGATACCACGCCCGCGGTAGCAGCGATGGCGACATCGACCAGGCGTAGAAGAACAGGCCGAGCACCAATCCCACGGGCTCGAACTTGGAGAGCCACTGCCGGATTCGATGAAACCTGGGCTTCTTCGGTTCATCGGCGGCCGCCATCTCGGCCGACTCTGTGTCGACCGAACCGGCGTCTGGCAGATTGGTGTCGGGCGACTGATCGTCGGGCGACCGATCGTCCGGCTCCCGGGGGGTCGACAACTGCTCGGGGATCTGGCTCATCTCTGTCCTTTTCGAGGGGGCATCCCTGATTGGATGAACTCCCTCGCCGAACCCGGCAGTTGCAGCGCCATATCCACAACTTCAGGATCGACGTGGGACCGGCCATCAGGGCGGCGACGATTCGCTGTATTCAAACCGGACTCAAAGGATCAGTGGGGGAACAGGTGCGTGCGAGCCAGTCAATGTGTTCCCAACAATCCCAGATGACGGGGCGATGACGCAATGGGACAAACCGACTGCGGCATCACCACGTCGATTCTGTGCCAACAACACGTTCTCGCGGCACGGACCCGACCGCAGTCACCTGGAGCGTGATCGCACCGAAAAGAATGTTCACTTGTCGGCCAGAATGCACATCTATATTGCAATTTGCGCCGCCCGGTGATCCAGATACCACAGAACCGGCATCAAATCTCGACAAAGCAAAAATGTGCCAGATCGCCCGATATCGTGCCACCGCAGGCGGGCTGCTTTACCTTTGCGAACATAAGTTTCTCCAGCCAGAACATCCGATCGAGACCCGATACGAAACGGCCTTCGACCACGCAATTCTAGAGGCTGGACCGACTACTAAAACATGGATCTGAAGGGACAATTTCATGCCAAGTATTAGCAGCTCGCGATATTCTGCGCTCGTGGACATTTCGGACAGTGCTGAGTTAGATTGAGTTCCATGTCCAGCCAAGGGCCCGCCAACGAGCGGCTTCTCATTCGGAATGTACGGGTATTCGACGGTCGCTCAGAGCGCGTGATAGAGAATGCTGATGTATTAACAGACGGGCCGCATATTTCTGCGGTATCGACGTCTCCCATCGCGGAAGATCCGAGCCGACCCACCAAGGTGATCGACGGCGGCGGACGGTTCCTCATGCCCGGCATGACCGACGCTCACGTCCATTTGATGGGCAATGCGAACGGCTACCTCGATTTTGTCACCGGCCCGACCGGTCTGCTTTTCGCCAACACTCTCTCCGAAGCCAAACGAATGTTGCTGCGCGGCTTCACAACAGTCCGCGACATGGGTGGCGATCTGGCACCGGTCAAGACCGTCATCGATCGCGGAGACTTCGCCGGTCCCCGCATCTATCCCAGCCAGGCGATGATCTCCCAGACCTCCGGTCATGCCGACTTCGCCTTTGTCTACGAGACGCCACCGGTCTTCGGTGGTACCGAAAGTCGCACGGATTCAATTGGATTCACCCGTACCGCCGACGGTGTCGACCGCGTGCTCGCCGCTGTTCGCGAACAGCTCCGCAAGGGTGCCTCACAGATCAAATTGACCATCGGCGGTGGCGCCGCATCGATGTACGACCCCCTTTACACCCTGCAGTTCACACCGGAAGAGATCCGCGCTGCCGTCCGGGCAGCCGAGGACTACGGCACCTACGTCGCAACCCACGTCTACACGGTGCCCGGGATCAAGCGGGCCATCGACGCCGGTGTCCGCTCCATCGAGCACGGACATCTTGCCGACGAGTCCACCGTTGCCCTCATCGGCGAGAAGGGCTTGTGGCTGTCCATGCAGCCGTTCGCCGAGGCCGACCACCACTATCCCGATCCCGATCGCGCCGAGAAGAATCGGCAGATCTGCCACGGTACCGACGACGTGTACGCCTGGGCCAAGAAGCACGGCGTCAAGGTGGCATTCGGCACCGACCTGCTTCTCGAGCCGCAGTCAGCACCTCTGCAAAGCGTGATGGCCACCCGTCTCGGCGACCACTACTCGAATCTCGAGTCACTGCGGATGCTCACCTCTGGCAACGCCGATCTGTTCGAGATGTCCGGCGAGCGCAACCCTTATGGATCTGCGAAGCTCGGTGTCATCGAAGAGGGTTCGTGGGCCGACCTCCTGCTGGTCGAGGGCAACCCGCTCGAAGACCTCTCGGTCCTGTCCGATCCGGAGAAGAACTTCAACCTCATCATCAAGAGCGGCGAAATCTTCAAGAACACGCTCTGAACATCACAGCTCTCGCAGCACAACTGCATTGACGATGGACTCCGCGCCTGCGCATCAGCCGGTGCGGAGTCGCCGGTTCCCATGAAAGGCATTGCGATGGCACAGCTCTATCCAGAGGTCGGTCCCTGGTGACACTGATCGTGGCCGAGGACATCGGCGTACGCGCTTCGTGGGGCCATATCTACGGTCCCGTCAGCTTTCGCGTCGCCGAAGGCGGTGTGACGATCCTGTCCGGGCCGGGCGGGCGTGGACGGACCGCCCTGCTGCTCACCCTCGCCGGGCGGATGAAGCCCACCTCCGGACACCTGACCGCCTTTGGTCTCACCGATGCCGCCGGCCACCTGTTCGATCAGGCCGCGATCGCCAACATCGACGAGGTCGACGGCATCGAACAGACCATTCGGGTCAGTGATGTTGTGACAGAGCAGATCCGGTGGACCGCACCGTGGTATCGCTGGGTCGGGCAATCACGAATCGAAGACCTCGAGCGGATCTGCACCCCGGTGTTCGGTCCCTACCCACTCCCCCCGATGGAAGCCTATGTCGAAGAGCTTCCCGAACTGACCGCAACACTGTTCCGGATTGCCGTTGCCAACATCGGCAGGCCTCCGTTGCTGGTGGTCGGAGGAGTCGACAAGCTCGCCCGGGTGGAGAACACCTACAAGCTCCTCGACCGTCTGATCGTTCTGGGCACCGGCCAGACCATCATCACCGCCGACATCAACGCTGTGACGCCCGAACGCGGTGTCCGCGACGTGATTGCAGTCCACAACCTCACCGACGACGAGTTCGTAGGCCTCGACACCGCAGATCGGACCTGACATGTTTGCCGCCTTCTCACCGGGAAGCGATTTCAAACGCTATTACCGCGGCCGGATGCCCCGGCTCGCGCTGGCAGTCATCGTCCTGATGCCTCTGCTCTACGGCGCCATGTATCTGTGGGCGTTCTGGAATCCCTTTGCCGCCGCGGACAAGATCCCGGTCGCGCTGGTCAACGCCGACCGGGGTGCAACCGTACAGGGCGAGCCGCTCAAGGCAGGCGATCAAGTGGTTCAAGGTCTGATCGAATCCAAACAGCTGGATCTGCACGAGGTCTCGGCAGAAGAGGCCGCGGACGGCGTCGCGCACGGCAAGTACTATTTCTCGATCACGCTGCCCGAGGACTTCAGCGAGTCGATCGCCTCACCGACCGGCACCGATCCCACGTCGGCCGAACTGATCTTCACCTACAACGATGCCAACAACTACCTGGCAACGGTCATCGGCCAGGATGCCGCACAGCAGGTTGTCAACCAGGTCAGCGCACAAGTGGGCGCACAGACGTTCAGCATCGTTCTCAACGAGGCCGGTCCGCTCGAGGACAAGGTCAGGCAGGCCGCCGACGGCGCAGACGAACTCAGTTCCGGATTGGTCACCGCCAACACCGGGGCCCAGGAACTGGCAACAAACCTGGTGACCGCCAAAGACGGTGGCGCGCAGCTCGCCACGGCGATCGACGAAGTGACCGGTGCGCTGACCAGCGCAACGGACCCGCTGATCGCAGCACTGGCAAACACCGGTACCGGCCTCAGTGCCGCCGAGGTCAGCGCCACCGCCGATCGCCTGAGCACCAATTCGGCTGCGATCGCCGATCAGCTGGCAGGCACGACGAACAACCAGTCGCAGGCCGGCCGGGTGCTGGACTCCGTTGTGTCGCAGATGCAGTCGAGCCCGGATCCGGTGATGCAGCGTCTGGCCGCGACGCTGGTCCAGGCACAGGGACTCCTGGTCGCCGAGGGTGCAGGGACAGGGACTGACAGCACATTGACGCAGGTCCGCAACGACGCGCAGATCCTGTCGGCCGAACTCGGCAATCCGTCGAGCCCGGTCCGGCTCGGGATGACGCTCATCGAGAACGGCGGCGCCCAGAGTGACCTCCTCGCCGTTCGTGCTGCTGCGGGCGAACTCAGTTCCGGTGCAAATCAATTGAGTAGTGGTCTGGTCCAACTCAGCGATGGCGCCAATCAACTCGCAGCGGGCACCGCCGCGTTGTCGGCGGGTGCAGCGGAGCTGGCGTCGGGTCTCGATGAAGGCGTGAAGGCACTGCCGTCGTGGACCGATCAGCAGAAGAAGGACATCGCCGCAACGCTGTCGAACCCGGTGGCGCTCAAAGAGCAGTACACCAACGAGGCGCCCACCTTCGGAACCGGCTTCTCACCGTTTTTCATGTCGCTGGCCCTGTTCGTCGGCGGCATCATCACCTGGATGCTGCTGACCCCGTTGCAGTCCCGTCCGATCGCCCAGGGCTTGTCGTCACTCCGCGTCGTCCTGGCCTCGTACGCCCCCGCATTCGCCGTCGGCTTCGCCCAGGCTGCCGTGCTGTACACGGTGGTCACCTTTGGTGTCGGACTCGACGCCAAGTACCCGGTCGCCACCTTCGGGTTCCTCTTGCTGGTCGTCGCGACGTTCCTGGCGATCATCCAGATGTTCAACGCCGTGCTGGGAACCGCGGTGGGACGTGTTGCCACCCTGGCCTTCCTGATGCTGCAGCTGGTTTCGGCCGGCGGCATCTATCCGGTACCGACCACCGCCAAACCCTTTCAGTACATCCACCATTTCGACCCGATGACCTACACCGTCAACGGATTGCGACAGCTCACGGTCGGCGGCGTCGACTACCGCTTGTGGGTGGCCATAGCCGTACTCGCAGGTATCACCGTGACCTGCCTGGCCCTGTCGTCGCTGGCGGCCAGACGGAACCGGCAATACACCATGGATCGCCTCTACCCACCGGTCGAGGTCTAGAGCGCGGTCAGCGCTGAACAACTCACGAAACATATTGCGAGCCCGAGCCCGAGCCCGGATCAGATCAGGAGAATCAATGGCACCCCAACAGCACACCAATGCACGCCAAACCACCAATATCGGTGATTCGTTGACACTCAACACGGTTTTCGTGCGACCCGGTGAGGCCACCGAACTCCCGAAGTTCAAAATCCCGCAGGGGCAGAGCCTTCCGGAGACCGCGTACCAGATCGTGCATGACGAGGCCATGCTCGACGGTAACGCCAGGCTGAATCTGGCCACGTTCGTCAGTACGTGGATGGACGACGAGGCCAAGAAGCTGTACGCAGAAACCGTCGACAAGAACATGATCGACAAGGACGAGTACCCGCAGACAGCCGCCATCGAAGAGCGCTGCTGGAAGATTCTTGGCGATCTCTGGCATGCGCCCGACGTCGACAGTTCCATCGGCACGTCCACCATCGGTTCCTCCGAGGCCTGCATGCTCGGTGGTCTCGCACTCAAGCGGCACTGGCAGCACCGCCGCAAGGCCGCGGGTAAGTCCACCGAATCCCCGAACATCGTTCTGTCGACCGCTGTTCAGGTCTGTTGGGAGAAGTTCTGTAACTACTTCGAGGTCGAGCCCCGCTGGGTTCCCGTGAGCCCCGACCACATGGTGCTCGACGGTTACGAACTGGACAAGTACGTCGACGAGAACACCATCGGCGTGGTCGCGATCATGGGCCAGACCTACACCGGCTTGTACGAGCCGGTGGCTCAGATCGCCAAGGCGCTCGACGCGATCCAGGCCGATACCGGCCTGGATGTGAAGATCCACGTCGACGGCGCATCAGGTGCGATGATCGCCCCGTTCTGCCAGCCTGACCTGGAGTGGGATTTCCGTGTCGACCGCGTTGTCTCGATCAACACTTCCGGCCACAAGTTCGGCCTGGTGTACCCGGGTGTGGGCTGGATCGTGTGGCGGGACGCCGCGGCGCTGCCGGAGAGCATGATCTTCCATTGCTCCTACCTCGGCGGCAACATGCCGACACTGGCGCTGAACTTTTCGCGCCCCGGCGCTCAGGTCCTGCTCCAGTACTACATGTTCCTGCGTCTGGGCCGCGAAGGCTTCCGCCAGGTGCAGCAGGGATCCCTCGATGTGGCACAACACCTTTCCGCGATGATCGAAAAGATCGGTCCGTTCGAACTCGTCAGCAAGGGTGACACGATCCCGGTCTTCGCGTGGCGCCTGAAGGACGATCACTCCAAGAACTGGAATCTCTACGATCTCTCGGACCGACTCCGCATGAAGGGGTGGCTGGTTCCGGCATATCCGATGGCCGACGACATGGCGGACATGACCGTGCAGCGCATTGTGGTTCGTGCCGGGTTGAGCTTCGACCTGGCCAACGCCCTTCTCCGTGACCTCGAGGGTGAGGTGGCCTTCCTCGACAGCCTCGCCGCACCGATGCCGCGAGTGGGTGAAGGCTCACACTTCAGCCATTGATTTACCACATGTCGGCCGGGAATTGTTGGATGACAACGGTTCCCGGCCGACTTCGCTGACCACCGAATTACCCGCAATCCCCTCGCGGAAAGGATGCCCTGGCGTCATGAGTACTGGTGTTGTGACACCCACCTGGCATCGGGTCGTGTTCACCCCGACACTGCAAAAGCAGTGCTGGGGCTTCATGATCGGCTCGTTCCTGTTCGCGTTGGGGTCTGCCCCCGGCTTCGGTTCCTGGGCCGGGGCATCTGCATCCAACATCTGCTACTTCGTTGGCGCCTGGTTCTTCACCGCCGCCGCACTGGTGCAGTTGCTGCGGAGTGGTGCAGTCACCACGCCGGTCCCCTATGGTTCGGGAACAATGGTCCGGGCCGAATGGCTCGCCGCCTCCACCCAATTCGTCGGCACCCTGATGTTCAACGTGAGCACCACCGCAGCACTGGACGCGCACTCGATACCGTCCCAAAAGCACCTCGTCTGGAGTCCCGACGCCGGCGGTTCCGTCTTCTTCCTCGTCAGTGGCTTTCTGCTCGTCGTGGCCTTCACCCACACCGACACGTTCTGGAAGCCGAGCAGCAGCGACTGGTGGTCCACACAGGTGAATCTGCTCGGATGCATCGCCTTCGGGGTCTCCGCGGTCGGCGCATACATCACCACGTCCGGGGTCACCGTGGACACCGCAATCGCGAACTGGGGCACCTTTATCGGTGCGTTGTGCTTCCTGATCGCGTCGGCGCTGGTGCTTCCGCGCCGGACCCGACATCCGGCAGCTGCGTTCGTGACAGATCAATCCAGGAGTATGCAATGACGCAGACCTCTGCGGGCGAACCCGTTGTCCACCGCGGCTTACCGACCCAGGTGATCACCGATTGGGAGCGTCGGCTCGGAATCGACCCCGAAGTCACGGCCAGGCCGAATGAGATCCGGCTCAAAGGTCGCGAAGGTATCCCGTACTACGGACAGCACGTTCGGTTGAACATCGACGACCCCGACGACTTCGATTCGGTGATGTATGTCCGGCAACTGTCCACGATGGGTACCTTCTGCTCGCTGCACACCCCTTTCCTGGTCGAACGCACCGAAGCCCTCATCCGCGAGCAACCGTCGGAAGATCTTGTCGTCGGGGTTCACACGCTGCGCGGCAACGCTTCCGTCAAGCAGGGCACCCGCGACTACGCCTACCGGCCAGGGCAATTGGTGATCATCAGCAATGCCGCACCGTACGTCGAACGCACGCATTCCATCGCCGACCCCGCAGGACTGGTGATACCACTCGACCTACTCGGAGTGCAGCGCCAGACCGCCGAGTTCGCCCGCAGGCCGGTGGCATCTCATACGTTGCTCTCCCGGGCGACCGCAGCCTTCATCCGCCAGTTCGCCTACGACACCGCCGCGGGTGCAGCAACCGAACCCAACGCCGATACCGAGCATGCAGCGATCGAACTGGTCCGTGCCGCACTGGGACAACTCAATTACGACCGCTATCAGCTCAACGACAACGCACTCTTTGTCCGCCAGGCCGCGATCGATCTGGTTGAACGCAACCACTGTGACGCCGATTTCACGCCTGACTCGATAGCCAGGGCATTGCACATCAGTCGTCGTCAGCTCTATCGCCATTTCGAGGACTCCAACGACTCGCTGGCCGCCATCATCGCCGAGCGCAGGGCTCAAACCGCTCGAGAGATGCTGTTGAGCAACCGTTTGTTGTCGATCAGCGAGGTCGCGGTGGCCTCGGGATTCCCGTCGGTGGCAACGATGCGCAACCGATTCCGTTCGCGTTTCGGTCTCAGCCCGAACGAACTACGTTTGAAGGAGCCGTGAATTGAACAACGTGGCAGCAGGGCATCCCTACGCCGTGGCCGGTGTACCCAATCTGCGTGATCTCGGGGGCTGGGAGACCGGTGACGGTGGCCGGGTCCGCGGATCAACCGTCTACCGCTCCACCGAGTTGTACCGGCTGGGCGAGAGCGGCCGGGAAACTTTCGATCAACTCGGGATCAAGACCGTCTACGACCTGCGGACCGCGGCAGAGCGAAGTGCCGCACCTGATCCCGGACTCACCGGCGTCAACGACCTGCCGCTGGACGTCCTCGCGGATTCGGCGACGGCCCTGCTCGCAAACCTCGGCAAGGTCTTCACCGATCCCGACTCTGTCGCCCAGCTCAGCTCGGCGCTCGGCGATGGTCGCGGGACCGAGATGATGACCGGAACATATCGTCAGATCATCACGCTGCCAAGCGCTTTGGCTGCCTACAAAACCCTGTTCACCGGCTTGGCGGGTGCGCAGCCAGGACCTTCACTGTTCCATTGCACCACGGGCAAGGACCGGACCGGTTGGGCTGCTGCGGCGTTGCTCTCGGTACTCGGCGTCGATGAATCCGACGTCTACCGCGACTACCTGCTCACCAATGACCAGCTGCTGCCCGCGCTCCATCCGTTGTTTGCCGGCTTCGAAGCCGCAGGCGGCGATCCGTCGGTCCTTCACCCGGTGCTCGGAGTCGAAAAGGTCTATCTCGATACCGCATTCGAGGCGATGCACAGCGAGTTCGGCGACATCGAAGGCTACTTCACAAAGGGGCTGGGTATCGACGGGTCGACCCTGCGTTCTCTCCGGGCCGACCTCATCGAATCGCCCTGAAAACTGTCACATAGCAAGGCAGCGAGGGCTATTTTCCCTCGGCACCACTGTATTTGACAGTCTTCAGGGTCAACTCGCGGTGCCGGTGGCGGATCACCAGGCCTGATCCAGATCGGCGTGCCTGCTGATCCACGCATGCATGGCGATGCCGGCCGCGACACCGGCATTGATGGATCGGGTCGATCCGAACTGTGCAATCGACACGGTCAGGTCGGCCTGCTCCTGCGCGTCGGGGCTCACGCCGGGGCCTTCCTGACCGAACAGCAGCACGCATTCGCGCGGAAGATCCGCGGTTTCCAGCGGAACCGAGCCCGGGGTGTTGTCCACCGCGACCACCGACAGCTGGTTCTCCCGAGCCCAGACCATCAAGTCGTGGACCGATTCATGGTGCAACACATGCTGATAGCGATCTGTCACCATCGCGCCACGCCGATTCCACCGGCGGCGCCCGACGATGTGGACGGCTTGCGCCATGAAGGCGTTGGCCGTGCGGACCACGGTGCCGATGTTGCCGTCGTGGCCGAAGTTCTCGATGGCCACATGAAACGGATGGCGCCGGGTGTCGAGGTCGGCGACAATCGCTTCCCGCGTCCAGTATCGGTATGCGTCAACCACATTGCGGCGATCACCGGTGGCGAGCAGTTCCGGATCGTAGCGCGGGTCGGTGGGTGGCTCGGTGCCGTATTCGTCGGTCCACGGACCAACTCCTACGGCCGGTTCACCCCACTCTGTCGGGCCGGCTTCCTGTTCCACTCAGGCCAGGCCGATGTCGCTCAGACCGAGCAGCGACCGGTATTCCACGCCTTCGGCCGCGATGACCGCGTCAGCGCCGGTATTGCGGTCGACGACAGTGGCCACACCCGCCACGATCGCTCCGGCATCACGCAGCGCCCGCACGGCGGTCAGCGGTGAGTTACCGGTGGTTGTGGTGTCCTCGACAACCAGCACCCGCTTCCCGACGATGTCGGGGCCTTCGATCTGCCGTTGCATGCCATGGGCTTTGGCCGTCTTGCGGACCACAAATGAATTGATGGGACGACCGGGGGCATGCATGATCGCGGTGGCCACCGGGTCTGCGCCAAGGGTCAGTCCGCCTGCCGCGACGTAATCCCAGTCGGCGGTCAGCTCGCGCAGGAGCGCGCCGATGAGCGCGGAGGCCTCATGGTGCAGCGTCGCGCGACGCAGATCGACGTAGTAGTCGGCTTCGGCACCCGACGACAACGTGACCTTGCCGTGAACCACTGCCAACTCTTTGACCAGTTCGGCCAACCGGAGGAGCCCACCGGCGGGAACGATCTCAGGGGCTACAGGGTCAGTCAACGGGTCCTCCAGGTCGGCGGGGGGTGGTGCCGGGTGGGCCCGGCTGGCGTGGGATCGGGCCCGATTGGCGGATCGGCGGGAGCGGGCTGCGACCGGCGGGATCGCTGCTGCGCGGGGGCACCGACGGCCTGCGGATCGGATCGGCGTCACGGGCCTGGGGTCGGTCGTCGGGTCCGGACGACCGGCCCGATGGCCGCGGCGGGAGGTCTTCGCGGCGAATGCTCTCGGTCCGGGGTTCGGCGAGGCCACGGCGTGATCGCCCCGTCGGACTGGACGGATCACGCGGGTCGGGCGCACCCTGCGGATCGACGATCGGCGGCAGGACCCGCAGCAGGTCGGTGAAGCGGCGCACGGTCTCCAGGGCGGTGTCGAGACGCTCAGGGTCGTTGGTGACCGGCATCGAACCCAGTGACCAGGCACCTTCGTTCCACAGGATCTCGATGTAGTCGGGCGCGTTGGTGGCCAGCGTCACCATGCGGCGATCGCAGACGCGCCGCGCCACATCCAGGTTGCTCGAGAACATCACCCGCTTGCCCATCGCACCGAGCAGTTCGATGTCGGGTTCGGCAGGCGCCAGGGTCTTCTCGTGCCGAAGATCGATGATCACGCTGGACGCGGTGGTACGCCGGATCGCAACGATGGTGGCCGTCTCGGCGAGGTCGAAGACAAGGGTCTTTTCGCCGTAGTAGGTTCCCTCGGCGACATCCTCGACCTCGATGTGCTCGGCGACGTTCATGCCGGCCCGGACGAACTCGTGTTTGAGGTCGGGATCGGTTGCGCGGTATGTGAACCCGTGCTGGTCACCCCAGATCGCACGTTCCTGACGTACGCCGGTGACGCGCTTACGATCAAGCCACAGCAGTGCAACGGCACCGGCCAGCGCCACTGCGGCGATCAGGAAGTAGACGACAGTCATCACGGCTCAGCTTACCGTGGCACCCGCGATTGACCTGTGAACGGATCACCAATCGTCGGGGGTGTCCGGCGGTCGGCAGTGCGCCGCATTGTCATCAGTTGTCGGGTATCGACGCCGATACGCGTCCGTCGACGATGAGGTCGACGGTGGTGGTGTCGTCACTCTTGACCACTCTGACCACCACCAGGTCACCCTTGGCGAGGTCGGTCACCTCGCTGCCCTTCGCGGATTCGACGTGAGTGTCCGGGCTCAGGGTCAGTTGGTGCTTGCGCCCGTCCGGGGTGTGGACGGACAGGAACTCGTCGCTGATGTTGTCGATCGTGCAGAGCATGATCTTCGACCGCTCGGTCTTGAGTTGCTCGGGCAGTTCATCGGACTCGGCGCTGTCATCGGTCGAGTTCAATCCGGCCTGGCTCGGTGGGACGTAGGTGAACTCCGCCGAGGAATTCCCGGAGTCGTCGCGCTGCGCGCCCAAGTGGACGCAATAGGCCAGCGCCACGCCGGCAACGGCCAGCCCGGCGACACACAACAACGTCACGACAATCGTCGAGCGCGGTCGGATTTCAGGCACGTGACCGAACATAGAAGCCCAGCCTGAGATCCATCTGTGAATAGGCACAAACTGGGCGAAACATGTCGGCCGGCCCGCACATACCCGGCGAACTCCTACGCCCGACCAGGCACATCGGCCGCTCCTGAGCCGGCTCTCACGTACCCCACCGCCTTGTCCACCTCATTGGCCGGCGCCTCCCCCGCCGCATATCTATGCAGATTGTCGAGGAACAGCTCTGCCAGTTCATCGCGCCAGCCCACGACGTCACCACTCATATGTGCCGAGACGTTGACGTTCTCCATCTCCCAGAGTGGGTTCGCCTCCGGTAGTGGTTCCACCTCGAACACATCGAGCGACGCCGCCGCGAGAGAACCGGACCGCAGGGCATCGATAAGCGCACGTTCGTCGACGAGCTGACCCCGGCCGACGTTGATCAGGTGCGCGGTCGGCTTCATCGCCGCCAGCACCTCTGCGCTGATCAGCCCGGTGGTCTTCTCGGTCAACGGGGCGATGGTGATGACGTTGTCGAACCGTCCGACATACCCGGCGAGATCATCGGTTACCAGGACCGTCCCGAAGTCCGGATCGTCGACGCGTCGGGTACGCCCGGCTCCGGTCACCTGCAGCCCGGCGGCCCGCAGCAACCGGGCCACCGCCCGACCGATCCCTCCGGTACCGATCACCAGCGCACTGCGACCGGCTGTCCGGATGGTGTCGCGACGTTCCCAGCGCTTCTCGTGCTGCAGCCGTTTGGACCGGTGGAACTGCTTGTCCTGGGCGATGATCGAACCCAGCACGAACTCGGCGATCGGCCCGTCGAACACGCCGTGGGCATTGGTGACGGTGACCTGCGACGACCGCAATTCGTCGAACAACATCGCGTCGACGCCTGCGGCGCACACGTGCACCCACCGCAAGGCCTTCGCATGCGCCCAGTTGTCCCGCAGCGCCGTGGAGAAGAAATCCCAGAGGAGCAGGACATCGGCACCTTGTCCGTCTGCCAGTGCGGCACCCAGGCTCGCGGTGGTGCACATGCGCACCTCGGCGACCTCACGGATCTGCGCCAGGTTGGCGGGTTCCTCCAGTCCCTCGCGGCTCACGATCGCAACAACCGGCCGCCTCGCGGATTCCTGCCGAGTCGCGTTCTGCCGACTCGCCTTGTGCGGGGTCGCCTTGTGAGGGGTCGCCTTGTGAGGGGTCGCATTGTGCCGAGTCGTGTTGTGGCCAAGTCCCATGTGGCCACGTTAGGGCAGTGACCCAACATCCTCGACCGCAACTGTCTAATTGTTGACAATCCTGCAATCTGGCGTCACGGTGTACGAATGAGCCCCACCAAGTTGAGCCCCGCGCTGAAACAGGCGACACCAGTCGTCGTCGACCATGCGTACGGGTCGTGGATTCACGGCACCGACGGCGTCGACTATCTCGACTTCACCACCGGTATCGGTGTCACCAGTACGGGCCACTGCCATCCGAAAGTGGTTGCCGCAGCGCAAGAACAGTGCGGCAAGATCATCCATGCGCAGTACACCACCGTGATGCACAAGCCGCTGCTCGAACTCACCGACAAGCTCGGTGAACATCTTCCGGATGGCCTGGATTCGGTGTTCTACGCGAACTCCGGTTCCGAAGCCGTCGAAGCCGCCGTACGACTGGCCCGCATGGCCACCGGGCGCCCCAACATCGTGGTGTTCCAGGGCGGTTTTCACGGACGCACAGTCGCCGCGGCGACCCTGACCACCGCCGGCACCCGGTTCTCCGCCGGCTTCTCACCGCTGATGGGCGGTGTCCACATGGCCCCGTTCCCCTACGCCTATCGCTACGGCTGGGACGAGGCGACCACCGTCGACTTCGCACTCCGCGAACTCGACTACCTCTTCGCCTCCCGCGTCGCCCCCGATGACACCGCGGCATTCCTGATCGAGCCCGTACTCGGCGATGGCGGCTACCTGCCCACCCCGCCGGCATTCCTCACCGGGTTGCGCGAACGCGCAGACAAGTACGGCATCGTCTTCATCCTCGACGAGGTGCAGGCAGGCATCGGACGGACCGGAAAGTTCTGGGGCCACCAGCACACCGACGGCCTGACCCCCGACATCCTCATCACCGCCAAGGGCCTCGCGTCCGGATTCCCGATCTCGGCCATCGCAGCCCCGGAGGCGCTGATGGCCAAGGCCTGGCCCGGATCGCAGGGCGGCACCTACGGCGGCAATGCGGTCGCGGCCGCTGCCGGTGTTGCGACCCTCGAGGTCATCGCCGAAGAAAACCTGGTCGACAACGCCCGGGTGCGTGGCGACCAGATGCTGGCGGGCTTGACCGAACTCGCCCCGAAATTCGGTGAGATCGGAAACGTCCGTGGCCTCGGGTTGATGGCGGGCATCGAGTTCGTCGACGCCGCCGGTGCACCTGACGCCGCTGCCGCCGCGGCCGTGCAGCAGGCCTGCATACCCGAGCGGTTGCTCACCCTGACCTGCGGTCCGATGGGCAACGTGGTCCGCCTCATCCCGGCGCTGGTGGTCACCGAAGACGAGATCGCCACCGGTTTGAACAGGTTCGAAGCCGCTCTGACCGCGACCCTTGGATAGTGGGGGTCATGGATCTGGCCCCCTCCCCCGACCACATCTGCGCCGACCTGACCGCTCTCGGCCTGAGCGCCGATGCCTCATCGCGCAGGCGAACCGAATACGCGTACGACGCGTCGAACTATCGTCTGCGACCGCTGGTTGTGGTGTTCCCTCGTAGCGCGTCCGAGGTCGCGGCGGTTGCGGCGTATTGCCATCGCAACGAGCTCACCCTGACCGCGCGTGGTGGTGGAACGGGCATGGGCGGGAACGCGATCGGTACCGGGGTGATCCTCGACTTCTCGCGCCACATGAACCGCACGCTGGACGTGGACGCCGAACAACGCAGCGCGGTCGCCCAGGCCGGGATCGTCCTGACCGCGCTGCAGGGCGAGGTCCGCGAAGCCACCGGTGGCTCGCTCACGTTTGCCCCCGACCCGTCGAGCCAATCACGGGCAACCCTGGGCGGTGCCATCGCCAACGACGCGTGCGGCAATCATTCGGTCCGCCACGGCCGGACCACCGATCACGTCGAATCACTGCACCTGGTCACCGCGGATGGACTGCAACTGACCGCGACCCGCACCGGACTGGTTGCCACTGACCCATCAGACATTGCCGCGACCGATCGCGCTGTCGAAATCTCCACTCGCCTAAGCGAACTGACGTCGTCGCATCTGGGCGCGATCCGGACCGAGATGGAGCGCATACCACGTCAGGTCTCGGGCTATCACCTCGCAAAACTTCTGCCGGAGAACGGTTTCGACGTAGCCCGGGCACTCGTAGGAACCGAGGGAACCTGTGCGATCGTCGTCTCGGCCACCGTCCGGCTGGTCCCGTCGGCCACCCGCCCACTGTTACTCGCCCTTGGCTACCGCAACGTGGTCGACGCCGCCCGCGACGTCCCGACCCTCCTCGAATTCGCACCGTCCGCGATCGAAGGAATCGACGAACGGATCGTCGCGACCATGCGGGCCCGCCGCGGCGACGACTCGATCGTCGGCCTTCCCGACGGAAATGCCTGGCTCTACGTCGACCTCGACGAAGAAAGTGCGTTGAAATGGTCGAGCTCCGCCTCCGGCTTCGTCTCCGACGACCCGCAGGAAGCAGCTCTGGCCCTGCTCGACAAACTCCGCGCCAACGGCCGTCTCGTCGACGGACGCACTGTCCCCGACCCCTCCCAGCGACTCTCACTCTGGCGAATCCGCGAGGACGGCGCCGGACTCTCGTCGAGACTGGTCGAACCCGAGGACGTCGCGCCCGAAGAAGGCGGACACGGCGGATCCTATGAATCCTGGCCCGGCTGGGAGGATTCCGCCGTGGCACCGGAGAACCTGGCCGAGTATCTCGAGGGGTTCGAGCAACTCCTCGACCGGCATGGTCTGACCGGCGTGATGTACGGGCACTTCGGTGCCGGCTGCATGCATGTGCGCATCACGTTCGATCTCCGCAGTACGGCGGGTCGCGCCGCGATGCGCCGCTTCTGCACCGAGGCCGCAGAACTGGTTGTCGCGCATGGTGGTTCACTCTCCGGTGAGCACGGCGACGGCCGGTCGCGTTCCGAGTTCCTGCCGATCATGTACTCACCCGAACTCATCTCGGCGTTCTCCGACTTCAAGAGGATCTGGGATCCGGCCGGAATCCTCAACCCCGGCAGCATTGTCGACCCGGATCGGATCGACGACAATCTCGCACTCGCCGATGTGCCGGATCGGCTCTGGAAGACGACATTCGATCTCGGGACACCCGGGCTTGCCGACGGTGGCAAACCCGGCCTCGACCCGTTTGTGCATGCCGTTCAGGGATGCATCGGCGTCGGGCGATGCCGATCGGCGTCCGGTGGCGTGATGTGTCCGAGCTATCGCGCCACCGGAGACGAGAAGGACTCCACCCGCGGCCGCGCCCGGGTGCTCCAGGAGATGGTCCGCACCGCACCGGACATCAAAGCAGGCTGGCGCGATGAGGATTCGCGCGAAGCCCTCGATCTGTGCCTGTCGTGCAAGGCCTGTTCCACCGATTGCCCGGTCGGGGTCGACATGGCCACCTACAAGTCGGAGTTCTTCTCCAACTACTACCGGGGCCGGGTGCGACCCTTGTCGCACTACTCGCTTGGGTGGATGCCTGCCTGGCTGAAAGCCGCTGCGCCCCTGGCACCGCTGATCAACAAATCACTGTCCGGCCCCCTTGCCCGGGTCGCCGCGAAAGCCGGTGGCATCGATCCCCGGCGCACCATGCCTGCGTTCTCCACCCGCAAACAGGTCCGGACCTCGATGTCCGGGCTCGGAACCGATCCCTGCGCCGACACCGTCCTGTTCGTCGATTCGTTCACCAGGGCATTCCGGCCGCAGGTCGCGGCCGCGGTCGCCGACGTGCTGGGCAGCGCCGACCGGACGGTCAGTTGCGAGTCGGACAACTGCTGTGGACTGACCTGGATCTCCACCGGCCAACTCGGACGTGCGAAAAAGGTACTCGAACGCACCGCACTTGCGCTCGACGACGGGACCGACCGGCCGATCGTCGTCCCCGAGCCGAGTTGCGCTGCCGCCCTGCGCAAGGACCTCCCCGAGCTCGTGCACACCGACGCGGCCAAAAGGGTTGCCGCCCGGGTCCGCAGCTTTGCCACCGAGATCGGAGCGCTCCTCGACAACGGATGGCAACCACCGATTCCACTCCCCGCCGAGGTGACGGTCCAGACGCACTGCCACGAATACAGCACATTCGGACCGAATACCCAAACCGCGGTGCTGAGTCGCCTCGGTGCCACCACCGTCCACCAGGCCGACGGTTGCTGCGGCGTGGCAGGTAACTTCGGCTTCGAGAAGGGCCACTACGACGTCAGCATGGGTGTGGCCGAGCAGGCTCTCGCGCCGGCCCTGCGAACGCGAGCCGCCCACACGCCGGTACTGACCGATGGATTCAGTTGCGCGATGGCGGTTTCGCATCTCGCCGCCACCGACGCAACCGTTCCCGAGGTCCGATCCGTGCATCTGGCCGAGTTGCTCGCCCCCGCAACATCCGCAGCCGAGACCCCGCAACAGAGCACGATTGAAGGAGGTACAACGTGACAGCGTCCCCAGTACTGAGTACGGACCGAAAGGCTCTGGCCGCCGGTCTGATCGGATCGATTCCCACCGCGCTGTTCATCGACGGGCAGTGGGTACCGGCAGCGTCCGGCGAGACCTTCGACGTCGAGAACCCGGCCACCGGTCAGCGAATCGCGAAGGTCGCCAAGGGCGGAGCTGCCGACGCCGCAGCCGCGATCAACAGCGCCGCCAAGCATCAGAAGGCCTGGGCCGCGACATCTCCCCGCGAGCGCAGCGAGATCCTGCGCCGAGCATATGAACTCATCCTCGCCCGGCAGGATGATCTGGCCCTGATCATGACCACCGAGATGGGCAAGCCACTGGCCGAGGCCAAGGGTGAGGTCGCTTACGCCGCAGAGTTCTTCCGGTGGTTCTCCGAGGAGGCGGTGCGGATCGACGGTGGCCACACCACCACCGGTGATGGCCGCAATCGCATCATTGTCACCAAAGAGCCGGTGGGACCGTGCATTCTGATCACGCCGTGGAACTTCCCGCTGGCGATGGGCACCCGCAAGATCGGTCCGGCCATCGCCGCCGGATGCACCATGGTGTTCAAACCCGCCGAACTGACTCCGCTGACCGCCCTTGCGCTGACCGAGATCCTCACCATCGCCGGACTACCGGCGGGCGTCCTGAACATCGTGACCACGGACGAGCCGGGCTCGGTTGTCGAGACCTGGATGGACAGCGGACTGGCCCGCAAGGTCAGCTTCACCGGTTCCACCCAAGTGGGAAAACTGCTGCTGGAACAGGCATCCCGAACGGTGATGCGGACATCGATGGAACTCGGCGGCAACGCACCGTTCATCGTCTGTGAAGATGCCGACCTCGACAAGGCCGTCGACGGTGCGATGGTCGCGAAGATGCGCAACATGGGTGAGGCCTGCACCGCAGCCAACCGGTTGTTCGTGCACCGAAGCGTCGCAGGCGAGTTCGCGACCCGGCTGGCCGCGAAGATGGGCGCACTGCGGGTCGGTGACGGTGCCGCAGACGGCACCGACGTCGGGCCGCTGGTGGAACGCAAAGCGGTCGACAAGGTTCGGGAACTGGTCGCCGACGCCGTAGCCCGCGACGCCACGGTAGTGTGCGGCGGCGGCGGCAGGGACCCGGATGGATCAGAGACTGCCGGCTACTTCTATCCGCCGACGGTGTTGTCCGATGTCGACCCGCAGTCGGAGTTGATGAGCACCGAGATCTTCGGTCCGGTCGCGCCGATCATCCCTTACGACACCGAAGACGAGGTCCTGGAGTTGGCCAATGACACCCCCTGGGGTCTGGTCGGTTATCTGTTCACCCAGGACATCGACCGTGGACTGCGGATGTCCGCCGGACTGGAGGTCGGGATGGTGGGCCTGAACACCGGCCTGGTCTCGAATCCCGCGGCACCATTCGGTGGCGTCAAGCAGTCGGGCCTGGGCCGCGAGGGTGGACGGATCGGCATCGATGAGTTCCTCGAGATCAAATACCTGGCCATTCCACGGACCTGACGATCCGCCAGCGGACAATCGCAGGGCCGCATGATGATTCGACAGCAGAGGGAGGTGCCAACAGATGTATCTCGGATCCAAGTTGTTCAGCGACACCGAGTACCAGACCCGGCTCACCGGGGTACGAACCCTGATGGACCGCCAGGGTTTGTCGGCGATCATCGTGACCGACCCGGCCAACATTTTCTATCTCATCGGGTACAACGCCTGGTCGTTCTACACACCGCAGATGCTGTTCGTGCCGATGGACGGCGACATGGTGTTCTTCGCGCGGGAGATGGACGCCCACGGCGCCCACCGCACCACCTGGCTGCCGCCGGAGCAGATCGTCGGATACCCGGAAAACTATGTGCACCGGCCACATGTTCATCCGTTCGACTGGGTGGCATTTGCGCTGCGCCAGCGGCATCTCATCGCACCCGCGTCACGGGGCGGCTCGGTGGGGCTGGAGATGGATTCACACTTCTTCTCGCCCAAGGCATATCGCACGCTGGTCAATGCGATACCCGAGTGGAAGCTCGTCGACTGCTTCGAACTCGTCAACTGGGTGCGTTCCGTCAAGTCCGATGCGGAGATCCAGTTGATGCGCCAGGCCGGGATGGTGTGCTCGGAGGCGATGCGCGCCGCCATCGACACCATCGACATCGGGGTGCGCCAATGTGATGCGGCAGCGGCCATCTCGCAGGCGCAGATCACCGGCACCGACAAGTTCGGTGGCGACTATCCGGCGATCGTCCCGATGATGCCCACCGGAGCGGCCGCCGACACCCCACACCTGACCTGGAATCAGGGCACGTTCGTCCGTGGTGAGGCGGTGGTCGTGGAACTCAGCGGAGCCCACAACCGATACCACTGCCCACTGGCCCGCACGGTGGCCCTTGGCCCGGTCGACAAAGACGTCGACTACGTCGCGGGAGCCACCGCCGAAGGCCTGAACAATGTTCTCGACGCCATCGCCCCGGGCGTGGCCACCCGCGAACTCGCATCGACCTGGAACTGGACCCTCGCGAAGTACGGCCTCGAAAAGCATTCCCGGCTCGGCTATTCCATCGGCATCGGGTATCCGCCGGACTGGGGCGAGCGGACCATCAGCATCCGCACCGAGGACGAAACGTTCCTCCAAGAGAACATGACCTTCCACATCGTCTGCGGAATGTGGATGGACGGCTACGGATTCGAACTGTCCGAATCGGTACGCGTCAGCGCCACCGGCGTGGAGACATTCACCAGCTTCCCCAGAGAACTGATCAGGAAAGCGAGCTGATCGGAAAGTGAGAGGAAAACGCATGACCGCAACCGAACTCCCGCTCGTTGGGGCACCCACATTCCCACTCGCCGACCGGGCCAAGGATCTGGTGGGGTCGATGATCGATTCGTCGACATCGCTTCTCGCCGCGCAAAAACATGACATCGTGCGCTTCGCCATGGGCTCGCCTGCCGACGAGGCGGTACCTGCCGACGAGTTCCGCGAGATCGCAGGCAGCATCCTCGATCACACGTCGTTCACCTACGGGGCCTCCGAGGGTGAACCGCGATTGCTGGACCTGCTGGTGAAATACCTTGCCGGCACGCCGGATCCGTCCAGTGAGGATCGTTTGGTCATCACGACCGGCGGCATGCAGGGACTCGACCTGGCCTGCAAGTTGTTCATCGATCCCGGCGATCTGGTGATCACCGAATCCCCCACGTACACCAACGGCAGTGCCACCGCGTTGTCGTACGGCGCGCAGCTCCTCGAGGTTCCGGTTGACGACGAGGGCATGCTTGTCGACCGGCTCCCCGACCTCGTCGCCCGCACCGGTCGCACGCCCAAGGCCATCTATACGATCCCCAACTTCCAGAACCCGTCGGGCGTGACGTTGTCGTTGGAGCGACGCAAGGCGCTGCTCGAACTGGCCCACAAGTGGGGCGCGGTGATCATCGATGATGATCCCTATGCGCTGCTTCGGTTTTCCGGTGAGGACATCCCGACCTTCCGGACCCTGAGCCCCGACGACCCGCTGCTGTTCTCGGTGCGGACGTTCTCGAAGATCCTGGCTCCCGGGTGGCGCGTGGGCTGGGTCGACGCGGACCCGGCGTTGCGGCAGCTACTGATCAACGGCAAGCAGGCGATGGACACGTGCACCAACGTGCCGAACCAGCACATCGTCGCCGAGTACATCTCACGCGGAGGCCTCGATGCCCATCTGGTCGCCCTGCGCAGCCTCTACCGTATCCGGCGCGATGCCATGATCTCGTCCCTGAACAGGTATCTCGGCGAAGACTTCTCGACCACCAACCCTGACGGCGGCTTCTTCCTGTGGGTCACGCTGGCGGGTAAGTACGCCGAAGTCGATACCCGCGAACTCTTCGAGATCGCGCTGGCACAGGGCGTGGCATTCATCCCCGGTCCCGCACTCTCCCCTGCCGGACATTTCGGGAACGCGCTGCGACTGTGCTTTGCATCGAGTACGCCGGACCGGATCGATGTGGGTGTTCGCCGGCTGAAGAGCGCGCTGGATCTGGCGGTGGCCGCCTCGTGACGGACCTCTCGGGTATCGCCACGTCGGCAGCCGTCTCCGACATCGAGGCGCAGGTGCTGGCACTGGTCGACGAATCAGAACTCGTCGACCTGACCCGGTCACTGATCGATGCCGGCGGTGAGAACCCGGGCGGCACCGAGCAATTGACCGTCGAGGTACTCGAACAGTCCGCCCGGTCCTTGGGGTTCGACGTGCAGACCTGGGACGTCGAACCCGGAAGGCCGAATCTGACGGCCACCACCACCGGAACCGGCGACGGACCCGGACTGTTGATCCTGGGGCATTCGGACGTCGTGCCGGCCGGTGAGGAGTGGACACGTTCTCCGTTCCACTCCCAGGTCGACGAAGGACGCATCTACGGTCGCGGTTCCACCGACATGAAAGGTGGTCTGGCAGCAGCACTGATGTCGATGGCAGCGCTCGCCCGATCGGGGCATCAGCTGCCCGGGCCGGTTCAATTGGCCTGCACGGTTGATGAAGAAGATCTGGGAATTGGTATCCGCGACTTCGTCGCCCGCAATTCGGCACACACCTTTGCCGGATGTGTGGTGGCCGAGCCGACCGATCTGGAAACCGTGATCGCCTGCCGCGGGGCGTCGTACCTCGAGGTTCGGATAACCGGCCGCGCAGCGCATTCCGGTCGGCCTTCGGACGGCCGCAATGCCATTGATGCCGCCGCCGCGATCATCGACCTGGTTCGGGTCAACCAGCGCACGCTATCGCAGCGGCTCGATCCCCTCTTGGGCTGCGGCAGCTGGAACACCGGACTCATCACTGGCGGACAGGGTATTTCGGTGGTGGCACCGACCGCCACCGTCAGCTTCGATCGCCGGCTGATGCCCGCCGAAGACGCTCACGAGGTCGCCGACTGGCTGCGCAGCGCAATCGCCGAGGCGGGTATCGATCGCGACGGCATCACTGCCGAGGTCGAGGTCACCATGGCCATGCCGGGCTTCGAGACCGACCCTGCCCATCGGCTGGTCTCCCACGCCTCCGCAGCGGTGGTCGACGCAGGCGGTAGCACCACCATCACCGGATGGACAGCCGCCTGCGACGGAGGATTCATCAGTCGCGACCTCGGCATCCCGGCCATCGTGCTGGGGCCGGGTGGGCTTGGCGATCAAGCCCACCGACCCGACGAGTCTGTGTCGATCACCGAATTGGTGACAGCCGCAAAAGCTTACGCACTACTGGCTTTACGCCTGCTCTGAAGAACTTTCAGCACGATCAACGGCTTGGTTGCAGCGCGAAGTCAGTCGGTCTTGGGGAAATTCACGATCGCGAGGTTCAGCGGGAGCTCGTCCTTGCGGGGTTCGGGGCTCCCGAGTTTGCCCTGCAGGAACATTCCGGTCAGGTAGCTGTCGGCGTCAGCGATCTGTTGCGGCGCCACCTGGCCGTCGTAGTCGAAGCTCTTGAACACGTAGGGCAATGAGTCCGATCCGAGCAGACTCGGACCGTTCATGAGCTGAAAGTGCAGATGAGACGCGTTGGCGTTGCCGGTGTTGCCCAGCTTTCCGATGACCTGGCCCTCGGTCACCTTGTCACCGGGTTTGACCGTCAGCGATCCCGAGATCATATGCGCGTACATGGCGTACACACCTCCGCCGAGATCGAGGATCACGTGGTTGCCGTCGACGTTTTCGACGGTCAACTTCGCCGCCAGTGTCGGGTCACTTGCCGGCAGGATCCCGGGCGCATTCGCGTCGAGGCCGTCGAGTATGGAGACCACCGTGGCATCGGCGACGGCAAGGATCTCGCTGCCGTAGTCCACGTAGCTCTCGTTGCTGGTCTTGTCACCGGTGTAGAACTCACCCTGGTCGTTGACCCGCTTCCAGTCGATCGCGAAGCGTTGGCTGTTGTTGAGTTTTCCGTTGAGCGACATCAGCGAACTGCGGTGCGGAAATCCGGGCTCGCAACATCCGTTGAGCGCGATCCAGTTGGTGCCATGCACCGGCGGCGAAATGACCGGCACGGTCTCGGTGGAGAGCGTCAACGGCGTGGTCAGGTAGTTGATCGGTCCCGGAGCCCCGAAAGCCGGTGAGGCAGACCCGGTCCCGTACAGATGATGCAGCAGAGCCTTGGGCGCGTCGCCGAGTGAATCGAGTGCGAAGTCGATGAACACGACCCGGCTCTCCTGCGGCGCAATCGCATTGCTGTCGACGTAGCCCGCAGGCAGGTCGCGCAACCGGTTGCAGTCCCCGTAGTCGCAATTCCGATCGACGAGCGCTGCACCGGAGAAGCTCGCGATTATCTTGGTCGGATCAGTGGCGTCGACAACATCGATCTTGTCCAGGGTCGCGGGTACCGCGGTGGCGTTGGTGAGCAGCAGATCATAGGCGATGTGATACTTGCCGTCCGTACCCCGGAACGGAAGGGGCGAGTTCCCGATCGTATTCACCGTGATGGCGGTGAACGCATCCGGCACAGTCACTCCGGCGACCGAGCCTGCAGGCGGGGGCGCGGTTGTTGTGGTCGAGTCAGCGGCGTCGGAATCGGTCGAGCAGCCGGACGCGACCAACGCGACCGAGACCACAAGCGCGGCAATGATGGTGGGTACGCGGCTGACTCTCACAAATACTCCGGTTTCTAGAAGTTGGCCCGAAACATACCAGTTGGCATTCTTGCTGATCAAAAGTCGGGCGAAACCCCCACCGGTGCGCCTATTCAATCCATGAGAAACGGGGCCCGATCGCCAATAGGCGATCGAGCCCCGTTTGAAATCGTCAGTCGCTCAGACTGAATCGGCAGTTAGCTTTCGCTCGACTTCGGTTTCTTCTCCGGGAACATCCGTTCCGCGAATCGAGACGCCTGCGGTCTCGCGCAAGAACGGCAGCGCGATCATGCCGACGGCACAGGCCAACATCATGTAGCCGGCCGGGAACAGCTCCCAGCCATCGTTGGCCGTCACCGCGTCGTTGATCAGCGGCGCGGTACCACCGAACGCGGCCGTGGCCACGTTGTAGGAGATCGCGAATCCCGCGTAGCGAACCTGTGTGGGGAACATCGCCGGGAATGTTGCCGAGATCGTCGCCAGCTGTGGGATGTAC
This sequence comes from Williamsia sp. Y853, assembly GCF_056786495.1. NCBI lineage: Bacteria > Bacillati > Actinomycetota > Actinomycetes > Mycobacteriales > Nocardiaceae > Williamsia > Williamsia sp. Y853. The sequence continues at coordinate 1,359,379 of NZ_JBXCJC010000001.1, read as the reverse complement.
AAGAGCCCCAACACCAGGAAACCGATGATGGCCCAGCCGAATCCCTGTCCCATCAACCAGTACATCGGCAACGCGAACACGAAGAGACCGATCAGCGAACCCCACCACATGGGTTTTCGTCCGATCTTGTCCGACCAGGCCCCAAAGAACGGAATACAGGCCATCATTGCCAGCTCACCGATGAGAATGACCATCGTTCCGGTCTTCTCGGACATGCCGATGGTGGTCTTCAGGTATGTCGGCTGGTAGGCGAGCAACGTGTAGTTCGCCACGTTGAGAGCGATCACCAAACCGAACATCACCAGAATGGGCTGCCAGTAGTTCGTCAGCAGGTCCTTGAACGCCTGCCACGGCGAACCCTCGATCTGGTCTTTGTCCTCCATCTCGGTGAACACCGGGGTGTCGTTCATCTGACTGCGCAGGTACAGGCCGATCAAACCCAGCGGCAGGGCGAACAGGAATGGCACCCGCCAGCCCCACTCGTACATCTGATCGTCACTGAGGAACAGCTCCAAGACCAGCACGAAAGCGGTACCCATCACGAACCCGCCGAGCGTTCCGAACTCCAGGAAGCTGCCGTATTTGCCACGCTTCTTGTCGGGCGCATACTCGGCCATGAATGTTGCGGCGCCGCCGTATTCACCACCGGTCGAGAAGCCCTGGACCACCCGCAATGAAATCAGCAGGATGGGGGCCCACACTCCGGCGACCGCATGCGATGGCAACAGTCCGATCAGGGCGGTCGCGCCGGAGATCAGCAGAATGGTCATGGCCAACACTGCTTTTCGGCCGATCCGGTCACCGATCGGACCCCAGACCATGCCGCCGAGCGGACGGAGCGCAAACGAGACGGCAAAGCCGAGCATCGTGCCGATCGTGCCGAGATCACCAGGAAAGAACGCCTGGGTCAGATAGGTGGTGGTCGCGGCATAGACGCCGTAGTCATACCATTCGGTCGCGTTGCCGATGGCGGACGCGCCAATTGCCTTGCGTAGGAGCTTCTTGCCTTCCGGCGAATCCGGATCCGGGAAACCCGGTGGTACTGCGGACGTCGTTTTCTGTAAATCTGGGCTCATCGATACCTCCCTCAAAACTGAAGACATTCAATCAATCTCGGTGTCTTCGAGGCCCACAAAAGCATCTACTCCCGGTTCTTGAGAGCAAAAATGTTGATCTTGTCTTCTGTGACTTCCTCCTCAGGGGGTTGATCAGCGCCAGCCGCCGATCAGGTACGTGAACCCGGTAGCGGGTTCACGGGTACGTTGGGGCTCGGATCGATGGCCGCGCCGGGAAACTGAGACACCGCACCCGGTTCGGCAATGATTCGATTGAGCCCATCTCGCATGTGTTCGATCATTACATCATCGGCAACCTTCATGTCACGCGCCTCGATCGCTTCGACGATCCGGCGGTGTTCGGCGATCCGTTCCTGCGCCGACACATACGTTCCGCGCATCGCACCAAGGCACATCCGGGTCTCCACCAGAATCGTCTCGTGCAACCGCGACAGTCGCGGGCTGCCGGACTGTTCGACCAGTGCATGGTGAAACGCCATGTCAGCGTCCGCAATCTGCGGACCGTTCGGCTCGTCGGCATAGCGTTCCATGTCCGCGACACAGTCGGACAGGACCGCAGCCGCTTCATCAGGAGTTCGTAGTATCACCTGTTCGAGCGCAGCCCGTTCCACCGCGGTGCGGGCCACATACATGTCACGTATGTCGCCGTCGTCCATGGTGATCACAAACAGGCCGCGGTTACGGTGGCTGACCAGCAGGCCTTCCTGGGTCAGCCGCTGCATCGCCTCGCGAAGCGGGCCACGACTGACCCCGAGTTCGGCGGCAAGCCCGGATTCCGTCAGCTGGCAGCCCGGCGGAAAATCTCCACTCGCGATGGCATTACGCAACTGTCGCGCAATGATCGCCGGCGTCGATTCCTGCACCAGCGGCTGGAGGACACGGGAACGCGCCGAGCGCTTGCGAGCCGGTTCCGGGCGGGCCGAAAATGGAGGTTTTGTGGGGTCGGACATCATTCCACCCTCTGATAGGTCAATGTTTCACCACATGCGCCGCCCATCGAGACATCATTGCAGCCCGCGGTCCGACCATCTGCAGACGACGGGCAGGCGGTCGACAAACCCGCATCTTGGTCGATTGTTGACAATCTACCGTAGAGTACCGGGTGGACAGAGGTCGACGCAACGCCGAGCCCCCCAAATCTGACTCCAACAGCCGCTCGCACGTAGCTCTCGGCTAAGCTGTTCATCTATCGAAGAGTCTCGATCGATGATCGGAAGTGTTTGTGCCAGAGGACCTTCAGCGTTCAGCGGATCCTGCGTACGCGGTGCTGGCAAACGCGATCCGCAAGCGCATCATCTCGGGTGAACTGCAGCCCGGCGCACGCCTGCCGACCGAGGCCGAACTGCGCAGCGAATACGGGGTCGGCCAGAGCACGGTCCGTGAGGCGATTCGCTCTCTGGCCAGCCAGAATCTGGTCCACACCACCCGCGGGGTCACCGGCGGAACCTTCGTATCGGTCCCCAGCATCGGTCACATCAGCGCGCATATCGAAACCGGCGTCACCCTTCTGACCGCTGCATCGGCGGTGACCGTCGACCAGCTGATGGAGGTCCGTCAGCTCATCGAGGTGCCTGCCGCAGGCGTCGCGGCCTACCGGCACACCGAGGCGCAGCTGGACGAACTACGTGCCACCATCTTCGACCCGTCCGGCACCATCGGCCCGGAAACATACGAAAAGAACCAGGGTTTTCACCTGGTGCTGCTGCGCGCAGCGAACAATCCGCTCCTCGAGCTGGTCACCGCACCCGTGTTCCGGGTCCTCGGAAGCCGATTCGGGCGAGAATCGGCCCCCGAGGGGTTCTTCACCTGTGTCGCCGACGATCACGGCGCGATTCTTGATTCATTCGAGCGACGCGACTCGATCACCACGATGAACCTCATGCGACGCCATCTCGATCACCTCGGCGACGCCTACAAGCAGATGGACCTTCTGCTCACCGATCCTGATCGGCTTACTCACCGGTCCTGATCGCCTACTCGTTGATCCTGATTGCCTACTCGTTGATCCTGATCGCATTGAGCGGCGGAACTTTTCGCTGCCATGCGATCTGATCCTGAAGAGCCTGTGCCACCGCGAACAGCACTTGCTCGCCCCCACGGGCGGCGGTGAGCTGGGCGCCGATCGGCATACCCGAAACCGGATGAAAACCGACCGGAACACTCAGTGTCGGCCCGTCGTGCAGCGACCACGGATAGCTCAGTTGACCCATCCGACGAGACTGCGCGATCACGTCGTCTCCACCGACGATGTGCGGAACATCGACCGGAAGTGTCGGCGTGAGAACAACATCGATGCCGGAGAAATATTCGCGCATTCCGGCGCGGAAAAGATCACGTCGACCGAGAGCCTCTTCTTTGGCCGCCGCCGAGATCGTCAGCCCCTGCGAGATACGCGCGCGGGTCGCCTCCTGAAACAGCTCCGGCTGATCACGTAACCGAGTCCGATGCAGGTCGGCGAGGTCGGCGTAGATGATCGTGTAGACGATGTCTTGCGCGTCTTCCATACCCACGAGCGGATCCCGGATGACGCTGTGTCCCATATCTTCCAGCAGCCGACCGGTGTCGGCGACCGCCGCCAGGATCGCCGGGTCGACGTCATCGGTGATGAACGGAACGGGCATCGCGATCCGCAGACCGTCCGGTAGGGCAACATTCGGGGTCGGCGCCAGCACGTCGAAAACCGCCTTGACCTGCTCCACCGATCGCGCAAGTGGTCCGACGGTGTCGAATGACGAACTGACCGGAAAGATCCCGGCGGTGTCGATGAGACCGAGCGATGGCCGCAGCCCGACCACGCCACATGCCGACGCGGGCAGTCGGATGGAACCACCGGTGTCGGTCCCGAGCGCGACATCGACGAGGCCGGCGGCCACCGCGGCTGCGGAGCCGCCACTCGAGCCGGCCGGAACCCTGGTCGGGTCCCACGGATTACGCGTTCCGCCGGCTGCCGAATTCTGCGACGTCACCCCGATGGCAAACTCTGCCATGTTCAGGGTGGCGGTGATCTGTGCGCCTGCCGCGCGCAGACGTTGCACCACCGAGGCGTCGCGTGTCGCGACCCGGTCGGTGAAAAACGTTGATGCACAGGTCGAACGGACACCGGCTATCTCGATGTTGTCCTTGACGCCGATACGAACACCGGCCAGTGGCCCGGTGGCCGCAGGAGTCGGATCAACCCAAGTGATCACCGAATTGACGGTGTCATCGACTTTCCGGGCTTCGCGGGCGGTGCCGGCTTCGTCGCCGGCACCGCCCTGCGAGAGATTCAGCTCGCCACCTTGGCATCGCGCAGTTTCGCGGTCTCCGCGTCGTTGACAACCCACTTCTCTGTGTCGACGACAACGCCGTAGTCGCGACGTGCGTCTTCGGCCGTCAGGTACTCATCCCAGACGTCCGACAACACCGCGAAGGCGTCCCGCTCGAAAGGATCACCGAATCCGCCACCGGAGGGCATCTTGATCTCCAGGGTTTCCCCGGCGTGGATGACCTCGTTGGTGACCTTCGAGTACAGCACCTCTTCCCGATCGGTACCCGGGTTGCGGGTGAACGAACCGGAAACGCCTGTGGAGCCACCTAGCGCACCTGCCGGGGCGTCGCTGCGGTTGTCGGCCTCAGAGCCGAGGAACGTATCGGTCTCCATCAACCACGTACGCACACTGCCGATGCCGCCGCGCCACTTGCCCGGCGCCGGTGCCTCTTCGCGAAGCTCGTAACGTTCGGCACGCATCGCGTGATTGAGTTCGAGTTCCTCGATCGGGTTGTTACGGGTGTTCGCCATCAACGTGTCGACGGCGTCCATTCCGTCTTTGCCGTTACGCGCACCGTAGGAGCCCTCGTTGATCTCGATGTAGACCCAGTACGACTCACCGTCGGCGGCCACACCCGAATAGGCGATGGCGCACAAGGCAGCCGACGAACCAGCGATCGCCCGGTCGGGAAGTACCGGTGCCAGTGCGAGGTTGATCGAGTCGAAGATCCGGTTGACCTGTGAGAACCGCGCGAAACAGGATGCCGGGAAGTCCGGGTTGAAGATCGTGCCCTCGGGCGCGTAGGCCTTCACCGGCCGGAAGCAACCGTCGTTCTGGGGCACGAACTCCTCGGTGAGTTCTTCGTCGAGAAGTATGGTCCGAATTGCGCTGACCGCCACCGGCAGTACCGAACCCTCGAACGGAACGTTGAAGGCCGTGGGGACCTGCGGGTTGGAACCGGTCAGGTCGATGAGGACGTTGTCGCCGTCGACCTGCACGCGGACCGCAACCGCCACCGGCTCGCCGCGGTTCTTGCCGTCATCGTCGAGGTAGCCGACGGGAGCCTCGTAGCTGCCGTCGGGGATCTCACGAATCTTGGCGCGCAGCATGGACTCTGAGTAGTCCATCCATCGCTCGGCTGCGCTCATCACGATGTCGAGGCCGTACTTCTCCAGCAGCTCGACAAAGCGCTTCTCGCCGATACGCGAGCAGGCGATCAGTGCTTCGAGGTCGCCGCGGTTCTGCTCGGGGGTACGGACGTTGTCCAGGATGTGCTGGATCAGCATGTCGTTGCGGACGCCGGCGTCAAAGATCTTCATCGAATCCATGAGCTTGCCTTCGGCCCAGACGTCGACGACGTCCATGCACAGACCCGGGAAGTTGCCGCCGATGTCCGAGACGTGCCCGGTACAGCCGGCGAAGCCGATGTGCTGGCCTTCCCAGAAGATCGGGATCACCACGCCGTAGTCCGGCGAGTGCGCTGCACCGTGATACGGATGGTTGTGCAGGACAACATCGCCCGGCTTGTAGGTTCCGGCCAGTTTGCGGTTGATGCCCTTGATGTAGGCCGGGATCGAACCACAGTGCATCGGAGTCGAATCCGACTCACACAGTTCGCGTCCCATGACGTCGAAGATGCCGGCACCGAGGTCTTCGGATTCGCGGATCAGGCTGGAGTACGCCATCCGGTAGAGCACCTGGGCCATTTCCTTGGCCATCGAGTTCAGGGCACCACCGATCACGCGCAGGGTGATCGGGTCGACCTCGACGTCATTCCAGACGCGGTGGCCCTCCGCCGCCAGCGAGACGCCGGTTTTGGGCATCAAAGTCTTGGCCATGTCAGGAGTTCCTCTCGATGATGATGTGACCGACGGCGTCGACGGTGGCCCGCTGGCCGATACCGACGATCGTCGTGGAGTCGAACTGCTGCACGATCGCGGGACCCTCGAACACGTTGCCCGCCTTCAGCAATTCACGTTCGTAAATGGGTGTCTGGACCCATTCCGGGTCGGCGTTCTCCGACTTCCAGAACAGCGCCCGCGTGGTGGTCGCGATCGCGGCGCTCGCGTCGGCGTCGCCCTTTTCGATCTCGGCGATACGGACGTGCTCGACTGCACCGACACCGGTCACGCGAATGTTGACCAGCTGCACCGCTTTGTCGTCGAACCGCTGCGAGTAGGTGCGCCCGTGGGCCTCGTGGAAGGCCTCGGCCGTTGCTGCCACCCAGGCCTCGTCGATGTCGCCGTCGGGGGCGTTGACCCGGAGCTCGTAACCCTGTCCGACATAACGGCAGTCGACACTGCGCTCCAGCGAGATGTCGTCGTCGCTGATGCCGTCGGCCTTCAGCTGGGCCACCGCGTCGGTCGCCAGTCGGTCCATCTGGGTGCGGATGAGCTCGAGATCGGGTTCGTCAGAGGACGTCCAGACCGTGGTGGGAACCTCGTACCGGATGTCGGTGGTCAGCAGACCCACCGCGGAGGTGATTCCGGGGTGTCCGGGGATGATCACGCGCGGGATGCCGAGCTGGTCGGCGATCTGCCACGCGTAGAGCGGTCCGGCGCCACCTTCGGCGATCAGCGAGAAGTCGCGTGGGTCATAGCCTTTGCGCACGGAGTGCAGGCTGATGGCCTCGGTCATCGAGTGGGCGAGGATCTTGAAGATGCCCATCGCAGCATGCTCGACATCGGAGCCGAGCTTGTCGGCGATGTGGGTCTGGACCGCTTCGGTGGCCAGCTCGGGCTTGATCGCCATGGTCCCGGACAGGAAGCTGTCTTCGCGCAGCCAGCCCATGACGACCATCGCGTCGGTGGACGTGGGCTCGGTGCCGCCACGGTTGTAGCAGGCAGGCCCGGGCACGGCGCCGGCGCTGCGGGGACCGACACGGAACATGCCACCGTCGTCGATGGTGGCAATCGATCCGCCGCCGGCACCGATGGTGTCGACCTCGGCCATCGGGACCATCGCGTGGTAGTCACCGACCTGGGTGTCGAGCAGATGCTTCATACGCAGCTTGCCGTCGGGTGCGACGCCGATGTCGGCGGAGGTGCCACCGACATCGAGGGTGATGACGCTGGGGAAGCCCGACGCCTTACCGATCGCGCAACCACCGAGGAGTCCGGCGATGACACCGCTGGTCAGCAGCGACACCGGAATGTCACTCGCGCTGCGCGAGGTGACCAGTCCGCCTGCCGACGTCATGAGGTGCACGTCTTCGCCCACCTGTGCGGCCTTCGCCTTGGCAGCGAGATTTGCGATGTAGGTCGAGGTCTTGGGACCGATGAAAGCGTTGAGGGCGGTGGTGGAGAACCGCTCGTACTCGCGGTACTGCGAGGCGACCTCGCTTGAGATGGAGATGAAGACGCCCGGATATTCCTCGGAAATGATCTCCTTGACGCGCTGCTCGTGCACCGGATTGCGGTAGGCGTGCAGGAATGCCACGGCGATCGCCTCGACGCCGCGTTCGCGCAGGAGCTGCACCTCGCGGCGGACGGCGTCCTCGTCGAGCGGCGTCAGGATGTTGCCTTTGGCGTCGATGCGCTCGGCGACGGTGCGCCGGTTGCGACGCGGCACGAGCTGCCACTTCTGCCAGGGCAGATCCTGGTAGTTCGAGTAGTTCAGGGGCCGCTTCTTGCGGGCGATGTGCAGGATGTCCCGGAAGCCGTCGGTGGTGATCATGCCGACGTCACTGCCGTTGTGCTCGAGAACGATGTTGGTCGCCACGGTGGTGCCGTGAAAGAACATCTCGATGTCGGACGGAACGAGCCCCGCGCGCTTGGCGAGCACCTCGATACCGTCCATGGTCCCGATCGAGGGGTCATGGTTGGTCGACGGCGTCTTGTGCACGGTGACGTTTCCGTCGTCGTCCCACAGCACGAGGTCGGTGAACGTGCCACCGACATCCACTCCAATACGTTTCATGGAAATCCATTCTCTCAACTGCTGTCACCGACCACGCCAGGGCTGGATTCGGTCTCGTCTCATACTGCGAACAAGAGTCCGAAACCGAAGCCACTGTGACCTCGGCCATGCCGGTCTCTGGTCCACATCCTGCAATACCTCGGAACTTTTCGCCAGTGTCGGCACCAAATTCGTCGGAAATTGCCAGGATCTCCACCTTGACGGCCACATACCTCTGATGTTTAGCTCGGTACGGCGGACCGCGCTCGGTCCCATGCCCGCAAATGAGGAGGCAACGTGACGGTCCATCCCGCAACCCTGGGTCGATTTTTCGAGGATTACGAGATCGGGGACGTGTACCAGCACCCACTCGGGCGAACGATCACCGAGACCGACAACGCATGGATCACCTGCCTGTCGATGAACACGAACCAGAATCACTTCAACAGCCACCTGGCTGCGCAGAATCCGATCACCGGCGGCCAGATCATCGTCAACTCCGGATTGACCATCGCCGTGGTGCTCGGATTGTCGGTCATCGACATGAGCCAGAACGCCGTGGCCAACATGGAGTTCACCGACGTCAAACTCCAGCATCCGGTGTACGTCGGCGACACTCTGTACGCGGAATCCGTCTGCACCGGCCTGCACAAATCGAAGAGCCGCCCGTACGCCGGCGTTGTCTCGATGATCACCCGCGGTGTGAACCAGGACGGCAAGATCATCATCAGTTGGAAACGCTCGGTCATGGTTGCCACCCGCGAGAGCGGCATCGGGCAGAACTATTTCCCCGAGGTCGAAGGGGAATCGTTGGCCTCACTCGCCGAAGCAGTGAAGAACGAGGGAACTCAGTGAAACCACTCGAAGACGTCCGCATCATCTCGCTCGAGCAGTACGGCGCGGGTCCGTTCGGCAGTGTCCACCTGGCCGACATGGGCGCCGACATCGTCAAGATCGAAGACCCGAATGTCGGCGGCGACGTCGGCCGTTACGTACCGCCCTACAACAAGGGCGAGGATTCGCTGTTCTTCGAAACCTTCAACCGCAACAAGCGGAGCATCTCGCTCGACCTCACGACCGATGCCGGCCGGGCGGTCTTCGAAGACCTGGTGCGGACCAGCGATGCGGTCTACTCGAACTTGCGCGGCGACGTACCGGCCAAGTTGCGGATCCGCTACGAGGACCTCAAACACCTCAACCCGGCCATCGTCTGCTGCAGCCTGACCGGCTTCGGGATGACCGGCCCCCGCGCGAACGAACCCGGCTACGACTACATCCTGCAAGGCCTGGCCGGATGGATGAGCCTGACCGGCGACCCCGACGGCCCACCCACCAAATCCGGGCTCTCCCTTGTCGACTTCTGCGGCGGATACATCGCCGCGCTCAGCCTGATGGTCGGGTTGCACGCAGCCCGCCGCGACGGCGTCGGCGGCGACTGCGATCTCTCGCTCTACGACACCGCGATCTCGATGCTCACCTATCCCGCCACGTGGCATCTGAACGCCGGCTACGAGCCCGCCCGCACCAAGAACTCCGCGCACCCATCACTGGTGCCGTTCCAGGCATTCGAGGCCTCCGACGGCTGGCTGGTTGTCGGCTGCGCCAAGGAAAAGTTCTGGACCCGGCTCATCGAGGCCATCGACCTACCCGAACTCGGCGCCGACCCGCGGTTCGAATCCTTCACCACCCGAGGCGAATACAAAGACGACCTGTTGCCCGTCCTCGAGAAGCGGTTCGCCGAGAACACAGTCGATCACTGGCTCTCGCTGCTCACACCCGCAGGCGTGCCCAGTGGACCGATCAACGATGTGGCGCAAGCCCTGCGGGAACCGCACACCATCGCACGTGGGCTCATCGCCAAAACCGAACATCCGGTCTGGGGCGAGATCGAGCAGGTTGTCTCGCCGGTCCGGTTCGGCAACGAGGAGATCGTGCATCGCCGGGCGCCGCTGCGTGGCGAGCATTCCGCCGACGTCCTCGCCGAGCTCCCGGGTTACACCGCCGAACGCATCGCCGAACTGGGCAAGGCAGGCGCTTTCGGCCCGGACACCGAGATCGCATCGCGATGATCGGCCAGCAACTGGCCGACTGGGCTGCCGGCCTCGGTCACTCCGACATACCCGCCGAGGTTCGACACGAGGCTGCACGGCACCTGATGGACGGGGTCGGAAATGGCATCGCCGCAAGGAAATTCGGCGACGGTGACGCCGGACTGACTGTCGCCCGAGAACTCGGCGGACCACCACAGGCGCATCCGCTCGGGGACCGGACCGCGATCTCCGCACCTGCGGCCGCCTTTGCAGGCGGAGTCCTGATGCACGCATTGGATTTCGACGACACCCACGCCGGAGCGCTGGTCCATCCCACGGTGGTGGTCGCCCCGACCGCCCTGGCCGTGGGAGAACAACTCTCATCCTCTGGCACCGAGGTACTCACCGCAGTGACGGTGGGACTCGAACTCGCCTGCCGAATCGGTGCGGCGGCTCCACATGCGTTCCATGCCAGAGGCCTTCACGCCACCGGCATGGTCGGACCGCTGGCCTCGGCTGTCACGGCCGCTCGGCTGCACGTCTTCTCCGGGTCCAAAACAGCCGACGCGCTCGGGATCGCAGGCTCGTCGGCGAGTGGTCTTCTGGAGTTCCTCGAAACCGGTGACAACACCAAGATCGTGCACCCGGGCTCGGCCAATCTCAATGGCATCTTGGCAGCACGGTTGGCGGCACAGGGTGTCACCGGACCGGCTTCGGTACTCGAAGGTCCCCGTGGGCTCTTCGCGGCACTGGCCGGCCGGGCGCCGGACACCGAGGCACTCCTCGGCGACCTGGGTGTCACCTGGCAGGCAGGCAACATCGGGATCAAGCCGTACCCGAGTTGCCAATTGATGCACGTCTCCCTCGACGCGGTGGCCGCCGCACTCGGCGACCGATCCGTCGATCCGGGTTCCATCGAGTCGATAGTCCTGCACGTCCATCCCGACAGCGTCCCTATCGTCTGCCCACCCGAGACCGGGAAGCGTTCACCCCGAACGATTTACGATGCAAAGTTCGACCTTCTCTGGAGTGCCGCTTCCCTGGTGCACGACGGAAGTGTCACCCTTCATTCATATTCTGATGCCGCGATCCGCCGCGCAGAGGTACTCCGGACCGCTGCGAAAGTGGTTGTTCAGACCACCTCAGCCACCGGTCCGGCCGCCGACGCACCGGGCCACGCCGAAATTCATCTCACCGACGGCACCACGCTGATCGGTGACGTCGTCGGCAGTCGTGGCACCACGGCAGTCCCGATCTCCGACGCCGACCTCATCGCAAAGTTCGTCCAGAACTGCGGCAATCACTCGGCCGCAACCGAACTGGCCGAGTTCCTGCTTCACCTCGACGATGCGCCGTCGTTGCACACCCTCACCACGCTGGCCGCCGACATCGTCACCGATCTCGGCTGACCACACTTCTTTCAGACCAGGAGCACCATGGACTTCACCTTCACCCAGGAACAGAACGACTTCCGGGCCGCATTGCGTCAGCTTGTCGACAAGGAGATCATTCCGGTCGCCAACGAGTGGGAGCGCTCCGGCCGCTACCCCACCGAGATCGTCGAACACCTCAAAGCCATGGGGCTTTTCGGGATCACCACACCCGAGGAATACGGCGGCCTGGCCCTCGACATGGTGTCGTTCACACTGGTTTACGAGGAGATCGCCCGCGGCTGGATGGGTATCGCCGGCATCCTCGGCAGCCACAACCTGTCGTGCTGGATGATCGCCAAACACGGCACCGAAGCCCAGAAGCAGCAGTGGCTTCCGAGGCTCGCCACCGGCGAATGCCGTACGGGCATCGGCCTGACCGAACCCGGTGCAGGCACCGACCTACAGGGCATCACCACCACCGCAACCAAAGACGGCGATCACTATGTCGTGCGTGGAATGAAGACCTGGATCACCAACGCCCGCCACGCAGACGTGTTGCCGGTCCTGGTGAAAACCGATTCGACCACCACCCCCGCGCACAAGGGGATGAGCCTGTTGCTCATCGACACCTCGTCCAAAGGTTTCGAAGTCCAACGTGATATGGGCAAGCTCGGATACAAGGGCACCGAGTCGTGCGAGATCCTGCTCGACAACGTCCGGGTCCCGGAAGACGCACTCCTCGGCGGGGTCGAGGGTCGCGGTCTGCAGCAAGCCCTTTCGGGTCTCGAGATCGGCCGCCTCAACATCGCCGGACGAAGCGTTGGCATCGCGCAGGCCTCCTACGACGCCGCGCTCAACTACGCCCGCGAACGCACCGCATTCGGCAAACCGATCGCCGACTTCCAGGCCATCCAGCTCAAACTCGCCGACATCGCCACCCAGCTCCAGGCCGCCCGCCTGATGACCTACTGGGCCGCATCCAAGGCCGACTCCGGAGCGCGGATCGACATGGAGGCCGGCATGGCGAAGTACTTCGCCTCCGAAACCGCGATCACCGCCAGCCTCGAAGCGATGCGCGTGCACGGCGGCTACGGCTACTCCACCGAGTTCAACGTCGAACGCTACTACCGCGACGCCCCGCTGATGTCCATCGGTGAAGGCACCAACGACATCATGCGCACCGTCATCGCCAAGGCACTCGTCGCCGGCCACGGATCCATCGGATGACCACGAGCGCCCGGTCCTACCTCTACGTACCGGGCAACAGGCCCGACAGGTTCGACAAAGCATTGGGGTCCGGCGCCGACGCCATCGTCCTCGATCTCGAGGATGCAGTTGCACCGGCCGACAAGCAGCGGGCTTCCGAAGAGGTCGAACGCTGGCTGTCCGGTGTCGAGAACCACCCCTGCCCGATCTGGATCCGCGTCAATGCCGGGGACCGTCAGGCCGACGACGTCGCGATGGCGGTCCGGGCGGGTGCAGATGGGATCTTCGTGCCGAAATACAGTGAGGTACAGGCGCTTGTCCTGCTGGACTATGACTTGGTCCGGCTGGAAAACGAATACAAGCGGATGCCGCTGGCGGTGTCTCCTCTGCTGGAGACCGCTCAGGGCATTCTCGATGCTCCGGACATCGCCGCCGCGCCGCGGGTGGCGTTCCTGCAGATCGGTGAGGTCGATCTGGCCGCTGACCTGGATATGGAACCCAGCTCCACCGGTGAGGAACTGCTGTGGGCGCGGTCGCGGGTTGTGGTGGCGTCGGTGGCGGCGCGGATCTCGTCACCGCTCGGGGCTGCGTCCCCGAACATCCGGGATACCGATGCGTTTGCCGACGAGACCCGTCGGCTACGCCGGCTCGGATTCTTCGGGCGCGCCTGCATCCATCCCACACAGATCGCGACCGTTCACACCGTGAACACCCCGTCGCAGCGGGACGTCGATGCGGCGGCCGCGATCGTGCAGGCATTGGAAACTGCCGACAGTGGTGTCGCGACAGATTCCGACGGGAACCTGATCGACGAGGCTGTCGTACGGTCGGCCCGGAGAGTTCTCGAACGGGCCTCGAACTGACCGGTGCGATCTGACCCGGGGGTCCTCAGCTGTCAGCGGTGATCGACAGACCTACGGTCCCACCCTTGCCACGCCGTAGCAGGCTGGCCTTCACGGTGATCCAGCCGATGATCCCGTATTTCTTGGTCACGACCTTGCGGACGTGGTCGGTGCCGGCCTCGTCCAGAACAGTACCGGTTCCGTGGATCGGTTCTCCGAAGGTCTTCTTGCCCCGCGCATCACACGCCTGCACGATCACCGCCGGATTGCGACGCAGCCGTTTGACTTTCCAGGAGTCGGTGGTAGTCCACATCAATAACTTGTTGCCGTCCAGAGCAGCCCACAGCGGTGTGGCCACCGGGGTCCCGTCTTTGCGGAACGTGGTCAGTTGCACGTACTTTGCGGTACCTGCCTGCCCGAATGGTGCAGTCATGTGAACCTTCCTGATCGGCCGATAACACCGATGCTACGCACCACCGCTTTCGTACCTGTTACATCGTCGATCCGGATGTTCTCCAATCGAGTCACCATCAAGAAGATGTCGGTGGAGGCCATCGCCCCCACCGACATCCTGAACTCGTTATCCGTTCGCCTGCGACCACCCCGCAGGTACGGGTGTCAACTCATCCAAATATTCTCGGGCAGAGGCGATCCCAGGGTATAGAGATCGACGCCGTGTACGTTTTCGCCGTAGATGACCGAGGGTACCGCCTGCGCGTACCAGATTCCTGGCACTATCGCCACCAAACGCTCCTGAGCGATGTCATATGCGGCCTTGCGATCGGCGTCGGACTCGGCGATTCGGCCGGCGTCGAGTGCCTTGTCGAGCTCAGGATCATTGGTTCCCACGAAATTGCCCGGTGACTTGGAGTGAAAAGCAGTCCAGAGCGGGAAATCGGGATCCTGGATGATCGCCGAGGTGACGAGCATTTGGAAATCACGTTGCCCTGCACGTGCGGTGAGGGTCGCGAAGTCGAGTACTTCGACGTTGATGTCGACATTATCGTAGGCGGCCAGCTGCGTCTGCAAAGCTTCGGCGAGCACCCGGGTCTCAGGAACCGGATAGGACAGGAATGTGAACGAGACCGGCTTACCCTCGGCGGCCAGCTCGTCGAACAACCTCTGAGCCTCTACCTTGTTCGAGTCCTGAAGCGCGATATCGGCGAAGAAGGGCGATTCTTCCGCGAACAGGGTCTGCGGGATCACACCTTCGCCGTTGAAGACGACGGTGTTCAAAGCATCTGTGTCCGTGGCCAACTGAACGGCGCGGCGGGCCCGCACGTCGTCGAACGGGGCGCGTCGCTCATTCATTCCGATGATTTGCCCACCACCGGTCGGCACGATCTCGGTCCGGAAGCCTGCGGCTTCTGCCTTGCTGATGCTGGACATGCTCGACTCCGAGGACAGCTCTGCTCCGCCGGTGGTGATGGAATTGAGTCGCTGATTGCTATCTGCCACCGTCTTGATGACGAGATTGTCCAGGTACGGTTTGGGCGCATCCCAGAACTCAGGATTCTTTTCCAATTCGATCGAGTCTTGGCGAGTCCACTTGGTCAGCGTGAACGGACCGGCGCCGACCGGATTTTCGTCATAGGCCGCGGCCCCCTTTTGCAGGGCAGTGGGCGAAGCGATCCAGTTCAGTGCGCCGGCCACCAAGGATTGAGCAAACTGCTGGTTCGGTGCGGCCAGGGTGACTTTCAGGGTGGTCGGATCTATCACCTCGTTGCTGGCGATCTGCGCTGCCTGCCGGATCGATGTCGAGCCAAGAGCCGGGTCGCGCAACCGATCCCAGTTGAACTTGACCGCCGCGGCGTCCAGTGGGGTGCCATCGGTGAACGTCAGTCCGGGTTGCAACGCCAGCGTGAACGTGGCGCCATTGTCGGTGGACGAGAAATCGGTGGCCATCTTGTATTCGATTTCGAGCGTCTCAATATTGTTGATCATCAACGTCCCGTATAGGGCATTGCCCAATACCGGCTGGTGGGCATAAGTATTCGACAACGACCCCGGATCAAGAGACCGTGGCTCCCCGACCTGCAATACCCTCGCCGTTCCGCCGGATACCGGATCCCCTTCATCTTCCTGGGCACCCGTTCCCGTGGTGCTACCACTTTCACCGCCGCAAGCGGCGACGAACAGGAACAGGGCAACAGACAATATCGCTGTGGCAACTCTTCGAAAATGCCTGTGCGCAGACATGGTTGACCTCTCAGGTTGATGGAGATCGAGGCGACAATCCTCGAGTGCGTCAAACAAACGTCGACGGAAGCAGAGAAGGCGTGCTATCGCAGATCTGCGAACACCCCCGAGAACGCCCCGACGCCGTGTCGGTGATGTGAATCACAAGAATAACCATACGATGCGGTCAAGTTAATGTCCAGATCCCCCGAACAACCGCGTCGCGACCGCCGCGGGCAACGCCATCCGAGGTACCCAGCGTCACCCTGTTTGCCCGATCGAGGCTGCCAGAAAAAGACTCGGCCGGGCCTTGCTCACGCAGGGTCCAATGGTTAGGCTCACCTAACCGCACAGCGGGACTGATGGAGGGGTGGAAACCCGCAGGTTGGTGACCATGGCCGCCTCCTGGACCGATGCACTGGTCGCGATGGACATTCCGATCACTGCGGAGTACGTGACGGAGGGTTACGCGGGCGAGAATAATCGATTCGAGTGGACCCCGGAACACCAGTCGGAAATCGTCGCCTCCACCGGCACCGAGTCGGTTACCGTGCCGCAGCTCGCCGCCTTCGAGCCAGACCTCATCCTGGTCGGATACATCGGCAGCGAAGAAGAATACGAGCGGCTCAGTCAGGTGGCCCCCACCATCCCCGTGATGGCCATCGACTCCATCATGGATCCGTGGCAAGACGTCACCCTGACCACGGGCAGGATCTTCGGCAAGGAGGATCAGGCGCAGACGATGGTCGACGACGCCGAGGCCCAGGTCGCTGCGTACAAGACGGAATACCCTGACGCGCAAGGGAAGACCTTCTCGTTTGGCCAGTTGTCCCCGGACGGACAGATCGGCCTGATCGCCGACGAGAACGATCCGACATCTCAACTTCTCGCATCCATGGGCTTTGTTCTCGACCCGAAGATCAAGGAAGTGGCCGCGGGCCAGAGTCGCGTCCTCGTCTCACCGGAACGCACCGATCTCCTCGACTCGGACCTGCTGATCCTCTGGCCGCTGGACAGCGGTCCTGAGGCATTCGACGCTCTACCGGGCTGGGCGGACCGCGCGGCAGTGCAAAGCGGCGCAACGGTATTCGTGGACAACAACAACTCGTCCGCCCTGGCCAACCCGACCATCTTGTCGGTGCCGTACGCACTGGACCTCATCGGACCGGCGGCAGCGAAGATCCCCGCCTAAACTCGTTCAGAGTTGCTGGGGCTCAGACGTCTCTGGCAATTTCACAGAACGTCTTGTACGTGGCCTTGAGCGTTTCGGCGGCCACCGCCGAGTCGGCAATCCCGCCGGTCCGTCCGCATCGCCAAGTGTCGAGCGAGATGTGCATGAGCGACATGAACACCGACACGATGACCCGAACCCGCGGATTGTCGGTGTCGGTGTCCATTCGATGAGCAACCGTGTCGGTGATGCTGCGGAACTTCTTGTCACCGAGTTCGATACTTCGCGCATTCACCGAGGGCGCATCCTGAATGATCCGGTTCATCGTCTCGAATCGTGTGAGGTCTACGGCGCCGACCGGACACTGCCCACCGAGGATCTGCACCTGCGCGTCGACCAACGCCTTGATCTCATTCCCCGTTCGGGGCTGGGCGTCCAGCGAGGCGGCCATCGCCACGATCATGTCTTCGATCGGGGCGAGCACCACATCTTCTTTGGTGGCGAAATAGCGATTGAAGGTGCGAGGCGAGATGTCGGCCGCGTCCGAGATCTGATCGACAGTGGTCGCCTCAAAACCTTGTTGGTCGCATAGTTCAAGCGCCGCAGCGATCAGTCGATCGCGCGTCTGCAGCTTCTTCCGTTCCCGAAGACCGGCCTTGACCTGGCCCGTTCGGGGTTCCGCGAGTGTCACGTCCACATGATAACCCCGCACAGGGGGATTTTCGCAGACCCTGCCGTTTGACCATGTCCGAATATTGTCTCTTGACGACTTCTGTCTGACTCTGCCATTATTGGCTCTGCGTTGCTTTACATTGCCGATTCGTCAGCCCTCTAGATTTGAGGATCTCGTGGCTTCATCCGACACCGCCATCTCCCAAAAATCGTCCGACCCCACAACAACCACAACCCCCACCGCCGACCCGCGCCGCTGGTTGGCATTGGTGATCATCGCCCTGGCCCAGCTCATGGTGGTGCTCGACGCCAGCATCGTCACCATCGCATTGCCTTACGCCCAAGCAGATTTGGACATTTCGGACGCCAATCGTCAGTGGGCCCTCACGGCCTACACTCTGATGTTCGGTGGACTGCTCCTCCTCGGTGGCCGGATGGCCGACTACCTGGGCCGTCGCCGAATGTTCCTGATCGGCCTCGCCGGATTCGCCGCATCGTCGGCCATGGCCGGATTTGCCTGGGACGCGATGTCCTTCTTCGCAGGACGCGCCCTCCAAGGCGTGTTCGCAGCCATCCTTGCACCGGCAGCCCTGTCACTGATCACCGTCACATTCATCGAACAGAAGGAACGTGCACGCGCCTTCGCCGTGTACGCAGCCGTTTCCGGAGGTGGAGCAGCAATCGGCCTCATCGCCGGCGGTGCGCTCACCGAGTACTTCTCGTGGCGCTGGACCCTGCTGATCAACACGCCGATCGCCATCATCGCCGCCATCGGCGGGGTGCTGGTGGTGATCCGCGACCGGCCATCCAAACGGACCGGCGGATATGACCTGCCCGGCGCTGTCAC
This sequence comes from Williamsia sp. Y853, assembly GCF_056786495.1. Classification (NCBI taxonomy): domain Bacteria; kingdom Bacillati; phylum Actinomycetota; class Actinomycetes; order Mycobacteriales; family Nocardiaceae; genus Williamsia; species Williamsia sp. Y853. The sequence continues at coordinate 1,340,839 of NZ_JBXCJC010000001.1, read as the reverse complement.
CGTGACCCTCGGCCTGATCAGTCTGGTGTACGGATTCACCAAGGCCGCCGAATCCGGGTGGGGCGCGACGTCGACCGTCCTGCTCTTTGTCGCTGCCGCCGTATTGCTGGCCGCATTCGTGACGATCGAGGTCCGCACCCCCAATCCGCTCCTGCCGCTGCATATTCCCGGTGAGATCAGCCGTGGCGGCGCCTATCTGGTCGCCTTCATCACCCCGACGGCCATGTTCGCCATGTTCCTGTTCCTCAGTTATTACTTCCAGAACACCCTTGGCCATCCTCCGTTGTGGGCCGGGGTCCTGTTCCTGCCGTTCCCGATCACCGTCATCATCTCAGCCGGCTTCACCAGCTCACTGCTGCCCCGATTCGGACCCCGTCCGCTGCTGATGTTCGGCACGGCACTCGGCGCAACAGGTTTTCTCCTTCTGGCACAGTTGGATTCGAACTCGAGCTGGGTGGCGCACGTATTGCCCAGCGAGATCCTCATCGCGTTCGGCATGGGCCTGGTGTTCGTCTCGTCGCAATCGACGGCACTACATCGGATCAAGGAGGCTGATTCCGGCGTGGCCAGCGCACTGCTGAACACCTCTCAGCAGGTGGGTGGATCGGTCGGTGTCGCACTTTTGAGCACGATTGTGGCGCAAGCCTTCTCCGGGCACAGCGGTTCGGCCATGACTTCGGATCCGGCAACCGGAGCACCGGTCCCGGTCGATCCGGCTGCCTTCACGGAAGCCAATATCTACAGCTACGACGTGGCGTTCTACTGGGGCGCCGGATTCATGGTCCTGGCGTTCCTGGTCTCGACATTCATGATCCGAATGGGTCGTCACTCACTGGGTGATGAACCGCAGAACGCGGCGGTCGTCGCGGCCTGAGAACCTTTTTCCTGCCGAGAACCGGGTCGCAGCCTTCGGGCGCGGCCCGGTTTTCTCTCTTCTCGGCTGTGCGCACCCGGTAAGTTCAGTCCTTGACCCTCACACAGTGTCAGGTTGCAACGTGGAGACCGCCATGAACACCATCGGAGATTTTGCCAAGCTCGGCCGGGTATCGGTCCGAATGTTGCGGCACTACGACTCGATCGGGCTGCTCACACCGTCACGTACCGACCCACACAGTGGTTACCGGTTCTACGAGGTGAACCAGCTCGAGCGGCTCAACCGCATTGTTGCACTGAAGGATCTGGGTCTGCGCCTCGACGAGGTGCGCCAGATCGTCGACAACGAGCTCACCGGTTCCGACCTGCGCGCGATGTTCCGGCTGCGCCAGGTGGAACTCGAGTCGCAGATCCGCCACGACCAGCATCGCCTCGCCCGGGTGGACGCCAGACTCCGACTCATCGAAGGAGAAGAAGGCATGTCTGAATCCATCATCACCACCAAAACCGTTGCACCGACCAAAAATGTGGGACTGCGGGCGTTGGCCGCCAGCACCACCAACGAGGACATCGGACCGACCATCCGACAGCTGTATCCGCGCATCGGCGAAGCACTTCATGCCGCGCGCGAGACCCCCGTGGGCCCCAGCGTGGCGTACTACTCCCCCGCCCCCGAGGAATCCGAGGACGCGGTGTGGATCCACGCCACCTTCCCCGTCCTGTCCGGATCGGTTCCAGGTCTCGACACCTTCGAGATCCCGGGCGGCGAGGTCGCGTCCCTGATCCATCACGGAGCGATGGATTCGATCGACTCGGCGTATCAGACCCTCAACCGCTGGGTCACCGATCAGGGATTCACCCTGACCGGGCAGGGCCGGGAAATCTATCTCGAAATGGCTGACAAGGAATCCGATTGGGTCACCGAAGTCCAGGTCGACTTCGTCCGCTGATCCGCACGCAGCCTGGGATTTCGAGCCCGACCAGCCTCATTCCCGCTGGTCGGGCCCGGGTTCGGTTTCTTCGTCTGACTCATGCGGCCGGGACGGTGGTGACACCCCACATTCGCGCTTTCGTTGCTCCAGTTGCTCGTGACGGCGGGATCGCATCAACTCCCGCGCCTCGGCGAGGGCCTCGTCAGGGTGATGGGCGCGATTGACCAGTGGTTTGCGTTCCGGATCGATGAATACCGGCGGAATCCACGCACACCGACCCGCATCCGGCCCTTCGGTGAGCATCACCGTCTGCCATTGATTGACCCCCGGACCGATCAGCTTGTGATGCTGCGGACATGCCGGCGCCTCGTTGACGATGTCCGTGAACCCGCCGAGCACCCATTCCCGAATGTGATGCGCTTCGGCCCACAGCGCCGGATTCGAACATCCTGGCGTCGAGCAACCGCGATGAGCAGCAAACATCGCCAGCCGCTGCGACTCGCTCGCCAACCGACGCGCCCGCCCGAAGTACAGGATCTCGTTCGAGTGATTCTCGAAGATCGCCAACGATTTATCGCTGCGCACAGCGAGCTTCACTGCATCACCGATGGGCAGGATTGTTCCGGTTGCCGTATACGCCACACCTGATCCGTACGGCTGCACCGGATTCCGACTTCCACATGGCACCATCTCGCCCGGTACCTCGACCTCGACCTCGACAATGTCATCGTCGTAGTCGTAGTCGTAGTCGGCGCTGTCGATGACCACGCCTGCACCGGGTGAAGGTCGCACCGATTCGTCGAGCTGATCTTTGGTCATCGAGATGATCACCTGCACCGGCAAACCACGGTGCGAATTGCCCAGTTGCCCGGACTCGATCAAATACAACAACGCGGCCTTCAACGCATCATGATTGCGCTGCGACTGACTACGAATGTCGTTGTCAGCAGCGGCCTGCAGGATGTCTTTGTCCAAGGCGGGGTCATCTACCGCACCCGACGGGGACAGCGGGTCACCAGGATTGTTCATCCCTTTCGCGGCCCAGACCGTCAACATCACGTCGAGCAGTGCGCGCGTCACCGGGTCCAGATGACCCGTGATCTTCGACATCAAGTTCGTGGACTGCTTACCCAGGCTCAGACCGCGATGGCGGGCGCGGTCCGCGTCGTCGGTCAACGTGCCGTCGGGATCGAGATACTCGACAATCCGCTCACCGATCCGCTCCACTTCTGTCGGGGTGTACCGCTGGCACAACTGGGCCATCGCGGCCTCGGTGTTCTCCCGCTTTTCCGCATCGACCTTTGCGGGGATCTTGGCCATCACGTCCATGACGATCGCGGCATGATCGAGATCGATCGCACCGTCCCGCAACGCCGCCGCTGTCTCCGGATACCGCGGTTCGATGACCTCGCCACTGGGTGTCACCGATGCTGTCAGAGCGTCCATTGCCTCCAGCCGTTGACGGGCCGCCCCGGGCCGCAGCCGAAACAGGTTTTTGAGCATCGCCACCGGTGAGCCGAAACCTGCCTTCGAAAATGCCCGTCGCACAGTCACTTCCCGCAATACCGGCAAACCAGCGGCCTGCAACCGTCGCGTCGAGGTTTCGATGCGCTGAAGCACCCGCACGCAGTCCTCATCAGAGATCGGCATCAAATCCATTATGGCGATGCGCTCAACAGCAGCATCGAGCTCGAGCAGCGCAGCATTTGTGGGCATGTCGATAGCGAACTGATCTGACACCCCGGACCCCCCAGCCCCTGTGAACGAATACGAACAGCCGTAGTGATTTCTCGGAATCCCACGTATTTCGGAAGCGCTTGAACACCAGTGTAGCCCAAAATCACCACTGATTCAAACATATGTTCGAATAGATCTCGACAGTCTCACTCTTCGTGCCCGCCAAAAGCAAGAACCCCTGCACCGATGTGGTGCAGGGGTTCTTGTTCAAGTGGTCAGCCAGGTCAGCCAACGACCAACGTCTCGCCGTCGTCGCTGGTGGTCACCGGGACGACGTCGCCGTCGGTGATCTTGCCGGCCAGCAAAGCCCGGGCAAGCTGATCGCCGATGGCCTGCTGCACCAACCGGCGCAGCGGACGAGCACCGTAAAGCGGATCGAATCCGCGTGTGGCGAGCCACTTCTTGGCGTCCTCGGAAACCTCCAGTTGCAGCCGGCGTTGCGCCAGACGCTTGCCCAGCTGTCCGAGCTGGATGTCGACGATCGACACCAACTGTTCGGCCGTCAGCGCGTCGAACACCACGACGTCGTCGAGTCGGTTGATGAACTCGGGCTTGAAAGCCGACCGGACCGCCGCCATCACCTGGTCCTTGTCGCCACCTGCTCCCAGGTTGGACGTCAGGATCAAGATGGTGTTGCGGAAGTCGACCGTGCGGCCTTGACCGTCGGTCAACCGGCCTTCGTCGAGCACCTGCAGCAGGATGTCGAATACGTCCGGATGCGCCTTCTCGACCTCGTCGAACAGCACCACCGTATAAGGGCGACGCCGAACGGCTTCGGTCAACTGACCACCGGCCTCGTAGCCGACATAGCCGGGAGGAGCACCCACCAGCCTTGCCACGCTGTGCTTTTCGCCGTACTCGCTCATGTCGATGCGAACCATGGCGTGTTCGTCGTCGAACAAGAACTCGGCAAGAGCCTTGGCCAACTCGGTCTTACCGACACCGGTCGGTCCGAGGAACAGGAACGAGCCCAGTGGCCGGTTCGGGTCGGCGACACCGGCCCGAGCGCGACGAACCGCGTCGGACACAGCCTCGACGGCCAGCTTCTGGCCGATGACCCGGGAACCGAGTTCGTCTTCCATCCGAAGCAGTTTCTCGGTTTCACCCTCGAGCATGCGGCCGGCCGGAATACCGGTCCAGGCAGCGACCACCTCTGCCACATCGTCGGGTCCGACCTCTTCCTGCAACATCACGTCGCCGGTCGGATCTGCACCCGACTTCTCAACGGCGGCAGCAAGTTCCTTCTCCAAGGTCGGGATTGTGCCGTATCGCAGTTCAGCTGCCCGGCCGAGATCGCCATCGCGTTCGGCCCGCTCCGATTCACCGCGAAGTGTTTCGAGGCGTTCTTTGAGGTCACGCACCGAGTCGATGGCGTTCTTCTCACCCTGCCAGCGGGCGGAGAGCTCGTTGAGCTTCTCCCGCTGGTCGGCGAGCTCTTGACGGAGCTTGTCGAGACGAATCTTCGACGCGGCGTCGGTTTCCTTCTGCAGCGCGACCTCTTCGACTTCGAGCCGACGAACGATACGTTCGACCTCATCGATTTCGACTGGGCGCGAATCGATTTCCATACGGAGTCGAGATGCCGCCTCGTCGACAAGGTCGATGGCCTTGTCCGGCAGGAACCGCGACGTGATGTAGCGATCACTCAGCGTCGCGGCGGCCACCAGTGCGGAGTCCGTGATCCGGACGCCGTGGTGCACCTCGTACCGCTCCTTGAGTCCACGCAGGATGCCGATGGCATCTTCGACCGACGGTTCGCCGACGTAGACCTGCTGGAAACGGCGTTCGAGGGCCGCATCCTTCTCGATGTACTGACGGTATTCGCTGAGCGTGGTGGCACCGACCAGTCGCAGCTCACCGCGGGCGAGCATCGGCTTGATCATGTTGCCTGCGTCCATCGCGGAATCGCCGGTGGCACCGGCACCCACGATGGTGTGCAGCTCGTCGATGAACGTGATGACCTGTCCGGCAGAGCCTTTGATCTCTTCCAGAACGGCCTTCAGGCGCTCTTCGAACTCGCCGCGATACTTGGCACCGGCGACCATCGAGCCCATGTCCAGGGACACAACGGTTTTGCCGCGCAGACTCTCTGGGACGTCACCGGCGATGATGCGCTGGGCGAGCCCTTCGACAATCGCGGTCTTACCGACACCGGGTTCACCGATGAGGACCGGGTTGTTCTTGGTCCGGCGGCTCAGAACCTGCACGACGCGACGAATCTCGGTGTCGCGGCCGATGACCGGATCCAGCTTGCCTTCACGCGCGGCGGCGGTCAGGTCGGTGGAGTACTTCTCCAAGGCCTGATAGGTGTTCTCCGGGTCGGCGGAGGTCACGCGAGCGCTGCCGCGGACTGCGACAAACGCATCCTGGAGTGCCTGGGCGGTCGCGCCGGCGCCGGACAGAAGTTTGGCGACGTCAGAGTCACCCTTGGCCAGGCCGACAACCAGGTGTTCGGTCGAGACGTACTCGTCGTCGAGTTCACCGGCGAGCTGTTGAGCTGCCGAAATAGCCGCGATGCTCTCGCGGCTGAGCTGCGGGGTCGAGCTGGCGCCAGAGGCCTTGGGCATCCGGTCGACGAGCTGTTGTGCCGCGGTGCGAATCTGAGCAGGATCAACGCCCACCGCCTTGAGTAGGGGCGCAGCGATCCCGTCGGACTGATCGAGAAGGCCAACAAGCACGTGAGCAGGCCGGACATCGGGGTTTCCGGATGCGGCTGCATCCTGGATCGCGGCCGACAACGCGGCCTGTGTCTTGGTGGTGGGGTTGAAACTGTCCACGAGTCACCTTCCTTCGAACATCGATACAAATACACTACGAGCGCCATTGCACCCGTTCATGACCTGTAACACACAGAGAGTTGAGTCTGTTCCACTCAACTGTACATTTCTTCGGAATGTCAGTTCGACGCGGGACCGGCGCTGCGGTCGCGGGCTGATGCCCGCCCCCCACACCTCACCGAATCGTGTACACCAGACCCAACCCGTCGCGGGCCAATTCGATCATGAAGGTCTGGGCCCGACGCAGGAACTCATTGACATAGTTCGCATCCGACCATGGAAACTCCTCCTTGATCACTGCGTCATCGACGGGGTCGAACAGCACGATGTCCCGTGCAACCTCGTCCACCACCTCCGGCGGCAACACATGCACGAAACCGATGTGCCCACCGTGCGGACGCACCGGCGTCACATTGCCTTTCACCAGTTCCAACGAGATGCGTGGACGCAGGAATCCGTCCTGCACCGTGAACACATGCTGGAGTTCACGCCACGCCTTGTCCAGATACAGCATCCGCGGCCGGTCAGCCTCTGATCCCCAGGCGTCCATCAGCGGATCATCGGAGAGGTATGGATATGGAACGTGGCGCGCAGCGACGACGTCGTCGGGTTGAAGCGGATATGCATAGTATCGAATGCCCATGTCCCCGAGGCTGTCACGGCCGAGGAGCGCGAACACCGACTCAGCGGCCACCTGTGCATAACCAAAACCGTTATCCACAGCCACGCAGTGCAGAGCGATCCACCGATTCCGGGAGGAGACCTTCAACTGCGGCTACAGAATTGCGAGGTGGTTGAAGTGCCATGATCACAAGCCGCTTCGCTCATCACCGACCGTGACGGTCCAGTGTCCACAACCCGACCGTCAGCGCGATCTGACCGGCGAGTGTGTTCGGATCCATCCCGATGAGAGCATGGATGCGGGAGAGTCGATGGCGGACCGTGTTCGGGTGCAAAAACAGTTCGTCCGCGGTGCGCTTGAGGGATACATCGTTGTCCAGGAATGTCCGCAGAGTCAGGATGTGCTGGGTTCCGCGACTCTCGTCGGCATCGAGTAGTGGGTAAATCAGCTGGTCCACAAAGGGTTTGAGACGAATACTCGACTGCTGCTCGAGAAGGCTGTCCAGACGCGCCAAATTATCTGGCCCAACAGACGCGCCTCGCCGGACCGCGAGATCCAGGGCCGCACGGGCCTGAGAGATCGCCAAACCCAGGTCAGGGAGTGCCACTTCGCCTGAATATCCACACGGCAAACCGACGGCTGATGCCACGGCCTCGAGATTGTCCGACCGTGCGGTGACCATCAACCCCACCCCGGGCGATTCACCCACGATCCCCTCAGGGGCCTGCATCTCGAGGACGGCGCCTGCGCCGCCAGGCCAGGCAGACACGACATAGGTCGACTCCGCCGGAAAATTGACTTCCAGCACCTGAACGAATGCCGCCGGATTGAGGAGCCGATCCTCGACGAGCAGTAGAAGCTGCCCAACACGCTCTCGCGCCAGTGCCGCCTCCACGTCGCGGCCACGCAACGCCGCCTGCACAAACATCGTCAGCTGGTTCAACGACCTCGGGTCGGGAGCGCGACCGTCGCCGGACCAGATGAGCTCGCCCACATCAGCTGAGCCGGCGCGTACGTCATGGTCAGAGGCGACGCCGGGCCGGAACCGGCAGTCCAGGTTTGCTCACCGAACCGCAATTCCAGTTTCCCGCCGAGCACCGCCGCCGCCTGCTCGAGAAGGTGCGGCAGCGAATCGCGCGCGCGCAGCGAAGCGAGCATCCGGGTGATCAACTGCTCGGTGGTGTGCAGCAGATCCACCTCGGACTTGAGCTGCCACTGGGTGAGAAACTCCCCGATCATGCTGAACGGCGCACCCGCAGGCGCCAGGATCAATGGCAGATCAAGCCTGTTGCAGGCGGCGACAAACGCATCGGGAGCAGTCGTGTGTACGTCGCCGATCCCGAAACACACTCCGGCCGCGTGCGCCGAGACCACGTCGACAAATCGCCTGAACTCGTCGTCCGAATCGAGCATCGCGCCCACGGTGCAGACCAGCTCACCCCCGCGGAGATAACCCGAGGGATCGGCGAGCTCGGTGACGTGGACCCATCGAACCATCCGGTCGACGTCCGCCTGTGCGGCCGGGTGCAGCATCAATCGCAACGCTTCTTCACTGAGCAGCCGGCCGATCGTCGGCCCGATGGGGCGCTCGCTGCCGATACCACTTACGTCGCCCATGGACAGGACAGTAACCGCCTCCCGTCGACCCCACACTGCGAGGCGTTGGATGTTTACACAAAGCCGGCAACTCCACATAGTGGGTTACTTGCGAGTTGCTCCCCCCGATTGCGGAGAGGATGACTTCGGGTGAAGGTTTCTCCAACAACAGGCCATCTACAGGAGAACCCGCATGGAAGACACAACCCTTCAGGCATGCGGGGACGAGACCCTCGCCAGGGAGTTCACGCTCTGGTCGTCGTTCGCCTTCGCCTTTGCCTTCATCTCCCCGATCGTTGCTCTGTACGGAATCTTCGGACTGGCAATGACTACCGCGGGCCCGAGCTTCTGGTGGGGATTCCTAATCGTGTTCGGCGGCCAGCTGTTGGTCGCCATCATCTTCGCGATGCTTGTCTCCAAATGGCCGATCGAAGGATCGATCTATCAGTGGTCGCGGCGGCTGATGGGGACAACATATGGCTGGTTTGCCGGCTGGGCCTACATGTGGACGCTTGTCATCGCAATGGCAACAGTTGCTTTGGGTGCCGCCAATTTCATCGCAGGCATCGCCGGGATCCAGGATCCGGGCAGTGGCACACTGGCACTCATCGCACTGGCGATCTTGTTGGCGGGCACCGTGATCAATTTGGCGGGACGCAAAGCACTCAAACTCTTCATGACCGCGAGCATCATCGCCGAGGTGATCGGTTCCGTCGGCCTGGGTGTGTGGTTGCTGTTCTTCCACCGCAACAACGGACTCGAGGTGCTGACCGAGGGTGGCGGCGACGGGTCTGACTTCACCACCTATCTGACCGGTCCCTTCCTGATGGCGGTGGCGTTCATCGGGTGGTCTTTTGTCGGCTTCGACAGTGCCGGAGCGATTGCTGAAGAAGTACACGAACCGCGGAAGAACCTGCCCAAGGCAGTCATCTTCTCGCTGTGCTTCATTGCCATCGTCGTGATGTTCTCCGCGCTGGCAATCATCCTCGCAATCCCCGACATGCAGGCGGTGACAAGTGGTGAGGTGAGCGACCCGGTTTCGGCGACCCTGACCGCGGCCCTGGGCAGCGGCGCCGCCAAACCCGTCGAGCTTCTCTTTGTCATCGGTTTCGTCGCGAGCTTCCTCGCGTTGCAGACGTCGGCGTCGCGCGTCATCTGGGCCTACGCCCGCGACAATGCCCTCCCCTACTCGAATGTGCTTGCACGCGTTGAAGGAAATGCCCGGATTCCGCGGTCCGCGGTCTTCGTCACGACAGTGGTCGGAGCCTCACTGTTCTTGCTTAGCATTGTCGCCGAAGATACCTACACACTGATGGTCAACTTCACCACCGGCGGCTTCTACCTGGCCTTCCTGTTCCCGCTCCTCGGCGTCCTTGTGATGCAGTTGCGCCGCAGGTTCGTCCCGGGGCCGTTCACGTTGGGCCGGTTCGCTTTACCACTGACCGTCTTTGCGACAGTCTGGGTTATATTGCAATTCATCAACATCGCGTGGCCGCGGGTGGCATACCCGGATCGCTACCTGGACTGGTCGGTGTGGATCGGAACCGGCATTCTCGCCGTCGTCGGGGTTGCGGTGCTCGCAACCATTCGTCGACGTATCAGCGAGATCGACGACACGTTCGACTTCGATGACACGTACGAAGACATCGGCGTCGGGAGCCCACAGTGAGCACACCAAAGGCGGGTCCGGTCGCGCTCGTGACCGGTGGTGCCAGTGGCATCGGCCGCGCGGTCGTTGATGAACTGACCCAAAGTGGTTGGGCAGTAGCAAGTCTCGACCGCGACCACGCCCCCGATGCCGCATACAGCACCACCGCAGATGTCTCCGACAGCGCCGCCGTCGCGGACGCGATCGCGGCCATCGAGTCGAACCTGGGACCGATCAGCGCGGTGGTTTCGGCCGCGGGCCACTACGAGATGATTCCGATCACCGACATCGACCGGGAGTCCTGGCACCGCATGCTGCGGGTTCACCTCGGTGGCTTTACCAACGTCACCCGCGCAGTGCTTCCCGGAATGATTGAGAGGGGTGCGGGATCGCTGGTCGCGGTCGTGAGTGAGCTCGCCATCGGCGGCGGCGACGAGGACGCGCACTACGCAGCCGCGAAAGGCGCGCTGATCGGGCTGGTTCGCAGTCTTGCCATCGAGCTGGCCCCGAAGGGAATCCGGGTCAACGCGGTGGCGCCAGGACCGACGGATACCCCGATGCTTGCCGCGGACTCACCGTGGCGAGCCGAGCCGTACCTCCAGACGCTGCCGCTACGCAGACTCACATCGCCACACGAAGTCGCGCTGGCCGCGGCGTTTCTCGTCGAGAGCGGGACCTTCTGCGCCGGGGAGATCCTGAACGTCAATGCAGGAGCAGTGATCTGAAGGTGACATCTTCAACACCGACACCCCGGCTATCCCGGAAATCCTTGCAGGGCAAGGTCGCGCTCGTCACCGGCGCACTGGGCGGCATGGGTCGCGTGCACTGTCGACGACTTGCCGCCGAAGGCGCCCTGGTCGCGGTGTCCGACGTTGCCGACACAGACGAATTACATTCCCTGGCAGCCGAGATCAACGGGATCTCGGCGCCCGGCGACCTGTCCGACCCGGATGCCGTCGCGGCGATGGTGCAGGAGCTTCGCCGACACTGCGACTCCATCGACGTCCTGGTGGCCAATCACGCGTACATGACGATGGCACCGTTTCTCGATCACGATCCCGATGATTGGTGGCGCATCATCGACACCAACCTCGGCGGCACGTTCCATCTCATCCAGGCAGTGGTGCCGCACATGCGCGAGGCCGGCTCCGGCCGCATCGTGATCGTCACCAGCGAGTGGGGGTTGACCGGCTGGCCGGCCGCATCGGCGTACTCGGCATCAAAGGCCGGCCTGGTCGCTTTGACCAAAACCCTTGGCCGCGAACTGGCACCGGAAGGCATCATCGTCAATGCCGTCGCCCCCGGGGTGATCGACACACCGCAGCTCGAAGTCGACGCACGGGAGGCCGGACTGAGTGTGACCGAGATGAAATCCGTGTACGCGCAGTCCATTCCGGCCGGCCGGGTAGGGTCGCCGACTGAAATCGCAGACGTCGTGGCCCTGCTCACCGACTTCTCGATGTCGGCGATGATCGGCCAGGTCGTCAGCGCCAACGGCGGATCCACCCGCAGCAGAGCCTGAGTCGTGCGTACATCTCATACACCCAGAACTTTGGAGACCCCATGACCAACAAGCACACCGTCTTTGACACCGGCACCGTCGGGCAGGTCGATGCAACAGCAGTACCGCGCTACGCGGGGCTGTCCACGTTCGCGCGACTACCGCGTATGGAAGACATGGAGAATTACGACATCGCCGTCGTGGGTGTGCCGTTCGACTCCGGCGTGACCTACCGCCCCGGAGCTCGATTCGGGCCGGGCAGTATCCGTGAAGCCTCCAGACTGCTCAAACCGTTCAATCCCGCACTCGACGCCGAACCGTTCCGCTCCGCACAGGTGGTCGACGCCGGAGACATCGCGGCGAATCCCTTCGACATCGAGACCGCGATCAACGAGACACGTAACGCCCTGTCGCACTTGATCGGTCCTACCGGACGTCCCGTGCTCACCTTGGGCGGAGATCACACGATCGCGTTACCGGCTCTGCAGGCGGTCCACGCGGTGCACGGACCCGTTGCCCTCGTGCACTTCGATGCCCACCTCGACACCTGGGACACCTACTTCGGGGCTTCCTGCACGCATGGCACACCGTTTCGCCGCGCTTCCGAACAGAACCTGATCGTCAAAGGACACTCCGCGCACGTCGGCATCCGTGGTTCGCTGTACGACCGGCAGGACCTGGTCGACGATGCCGAACTCGGCTTCACGATCGTCCATTGCCGGGACATCGAACGCCGAGGTATCGACGACGCCCTCAACCGTGTCCTCGAGCGGGTCGGTGATCATCCCGTCTACGTGTCGGTCGACATCGATGTGCTCGACCCCGCGTTTGCTCCGGGCACCGGCACACCGGAGGCCGGTGGCATGACGAGTCGTGAACTGCTCCACGTGCTGCGCGGCATGAAGGACCTGAACATCGTCGGCGCCGACATCGTCGAGGTTGCACCGGCTTACGATCACGCTGACATCACCGCGGTTGCGGCCTCGCATGTCGCGTATGAATTGCTCTCGATCATGGCGATGCGGGTTTCGCGATGACGCCATCGCATTCGGCCGCGGAGCCCGTTCAGTGGCCTGGTGGCAAGACTTCTGCGGCCGCCTTCACCTTTGACGTCGACGCCGAATCCGCGGTGCTGTGGGGAGACCCCGCAGCCGCGTCGCGCATGAGCGTGATGTCGCATCAGGCCTACGGCCCCCTCGTGGGCGTTCGGCGGCTACTCGATCTACTCGACACACATGCGATTCAATCGACGTTCTTCGTACCCGGTTTCACGGCGCACCGATATCCGGATGTCGTGCGCGACATCGCCGCCGCCGGCCACGAAATCGCCCACCACGGGTACTTGCACGAGCAGCCGACCGCGTTGACCGAAGAGCAAGAGATCGAGGCCATCGATCGCGGACTCGACGCGCTGGCCGAGGTCGTCGGTATCCGGCCCGTCGGGTATCGGGCGCCCATGTGGGACCTGTCATGGCGCACCCCGGAGTTGTTGCACGAGCGAGGATTTCTGTACGACTCGAGCCTGATGGACGCCGATCATCCCTACGAGCTGGCCATCACGCCGACATCAGATCAGTCTCTCGTCGAGATCCCGATCCAGTGGGCCCTCGACGACTGGGAGCAGTACTGCTTCTTGCCCGACCTCTCAGGATCAGGCTTGATCGAGACCCCACGCAAGGCGCGCGAACTCTGGCAGGACGAGTTCGAAGGGCTGCGGGCAGTGGGAGGTTGCTGGGTCCTGACCAATCACCCGTTCCTGTCCGGCCGACCGTCGCGGGCCCATCAACTCGGGAAGCTGATGGCGCACGTGAAGTCGTGCGACGACGTCTGGGTAGCACCACTCCACGAGATCGCCGAGCACGTGCGGACATTGGACCTGACACCGCGCACGATCACCCCGATCAGCACACCCGAAGCCGGCGCCTAGCCAGACCCCTTCGTGGCGCGTTCCAGAATCGCTGTGCTCAAGCGCGGGCTCGTCTGCGCATAGTGTGGGGAAAGGCGATTCTGCCGACACAGAGGAGACTGCCCGTGAAGCTGTCCATCGTCGATTTGGGGACTGTTGCTCCCGGCACCACGGAGAAGCAGGCCCTGGCCGATTCTCTGGAGACCGCCCGCCACGCCGAAAGCTCAGGCTTCCACCGCATCTGGTTCGCCGAACACCACCTGAGCCGTTCGGGAGCCTCCCATCACCCTGAACTGCTGATCGCGGCCGCGGCGACGCAGACTTCCGACATCCGGCTCGGTTCCGGAGCCGTACTGATGAACCACTACAGCCCATTCAAGGTCGCGGAGATGTTCCAGCAATTGGAAGCGATGGCCCCCGGGCGCATCGACCTGGGCATGGGTCGCGCGACGGCAGGTCCTGTCATCGATATGGCCTTGCAGCAGAACAGAGAACACCAGACCCACGTCGACCACCAACAACAGGTACTCGAAACCCTGTCGTGGCTGTATGACGCCTTTCCCGACAAGCACCCGTTCGCCGGACATCAGCTCATGCCGTCGGTACCCGAGGTCCCGCAGACCTGGCTTCTCGGGTCGAGTCCGAACGGTTCGAACCTGGCGGCAGGCCTTGGTATCGGCTACACGTTCGCCGGTTTCATCCGCCCGACCGAGGCAGCGCCTGCGCTACGCCACTACCGCAAGAACTTTCGTGCCCAAGGCTTCGGGCTCGACACTCCGCGCGCGATCCTGGCCGTCAACGTCACCGTCGGCGAAACCAGGGCCGACGGCGAACACCTCGCGAACTCCGCGAAAGGGTTCTACGCACGCCTGAGCCGTGCCGGACGCTCTGCGGGATCGGTGACCATTCCGTCCGCTGACGAGGCAGTCCGGGAGATGACCGATGCGGAGAAGAGCGAGCCCACGACCATCGTCGACGGTAGCTGGCCCCGGTTCGTGGCCGGCGGTCCTGACGACGTGCGCGCAACTCTGGAACAGATGGCCGAGGAGAGCGGCGCCGATGAAGTGATGCTCCAAGACCTCATCGCCGACCCCATCGCCCGGCGCCAGTCCCATGACTACATCGCGCAGGCGTTCGGCCTATCACCACGGCACGGTTCCACCAACGCTGCCGGGGAGGCCGTTCATTGAAATCCCCCACGCCCACGGTGTCGGCAGGCCAGGGAATTAAACGGACCGCAGTTCTATTTATATGGTCATGAAGAACATCGGATTTCTGTCGTTCGGGCATTGGTCGGACTCGCCGGGCTCACAGACGCGATCTGCCGCGGACACTCTCCTGCAATCCATCGATCTTGCGGTTGCGGCCGAGGAACTCGGAGCGGACGGCGCCTACTTCCGTGTGCACCACTTCGCCCGCCAACTCGGCTCGCCTTTTCCGCTGCTCGCAGCGGTTGGCGCAAAAACAAATCGCATCGAGATCGGCACCGGCGTGATCGATATGCGCTACGAGAACCCGATGTACATGGCCGAAGATGCCGGCGCTGCCGACCTCATTTCAGAAGGCCGACTGCAGCTGGGAATCAGCCGCGGATCCCCCGAGCAGGTGATCAACGGTTACCACTACTTCGGTTACGTACCCGGCGACGGCTCCAATGACGCCGACATGGCACGCGAGCACACCGACGTCTTCCTCAAGGTCATCTCCGGCGCCAAGTTCGCCCAGCCCAACCCGTCGCCGATGTTCCCGAATCCGCCCGGTGCGCTCGGTATCGAACCGCAGTCGCCGGGCCTGCGCGACCGGATCTGGTGGGGCGCGGGTAGCCGCGCGACCGCCGAATGGACCGCGAAACAGGGCATGAACCTGATGAGTTCGACGTTGCTGGCCGAGGACACCGGTGTCCCCTTCCACCAGCTACAGGCCGAGCAGATCGAGCGATTCCGCGACACCTGGAAAGAGGCCGGCCATGAGCGGGAGCCACGAGTATCTGTGAGCCGCAGCATCTTTGCACTCGTCGACGACCGCGACCGCGCCTACTTCGGTCGTGGCGGCGACGACGCCGATCAAGTCGGTGTCATCGACGGAGGCATCGCCCGGTTCGGTCGCAGCTACGCCGACGAACCGGACCGACTGATCGAGCAGCTCCGCGAGGACGAGGCGATCGCCGCGGCCGACACCTTGCTGCTCACCGTGCCGAATCAGCTTGGCGTCGACTACAACGCCCACGTCATCGAATCGATCCTCGAACACGTCGCGCCCGCACTCGGCTGGCGCTGACCACCGGGTCGAAAAAGGGCCGCCTGCACACGCGCTGCCCGACGTACCATCGCGATATGGACGAACCCGGGCGACAACCGCCGGGTCGGCGAGGTCCGCCGGAGATCCGCATCGCGCCCCCACAGGTATCCGCCGCCGACCACCGACCCCACCTCGTCGACGCCGCCGCGGTCGTATGGCTTGTCGCGGCGACGACGTTGGCCGCCGCCGCCGCCGGGACAGCCTTCGACTACGTGGAAGTGCACGATGCGGTGGCCGATCACTTCACCGCGGCGCACCCCGCGACCGACCCCGACGACACCGCCGAGACAGTGGACTTCATCCTGATCGGCAACGGAGCCGTGGCATTGTTGATCGTGGCGATCGCGGTCGTCGGGTTCATCCGGGTCCGCGACCGACTCAACTCTGGACGCACGGCACTGGCCGTCATCGCCGCACTCGCGGTGGCCGTCGAGATCCAGTACTGGCTGGTGTCCGAGCCTGCCCATGAGGTGGTCGGCGGGGTGATCTCAGTTCTGCCGCTCGTGATGGCCGGTTTCGCGGTGATCGGTAGTGCTCTCCTGTACGCACCCGCCGTGGGCACGTGGCTCGATGCACCCCTGCTCGCGGACGGAGGGTGATCCCTGCCGAAACAATTCGCTACATAGGCCTTGTATTGAAAACAGACCCGTTGTAATTTGGACGTGTGTCGACCGCCAAGGAAGACGCCGAGGCAGTGGGTACAACGCCAACAACACGTACGTACCGATCCCCGCGGCGACGTTTACAGGCGGCTCAAACCCGGGCCGCCGTTCTTCAGGCCGCCAACGAGCTGTTCGCCGCGAACGGGTGGGTTGGCACCAGCATGTCGCTCATCGCGCGCACCGCAGGTGTATCCATTGAAACCATCTACGCCACAATCGGATCCAAGGCCGAAGTGTTGAAGCTTGTTGTGGACGTGGCGGTCGCCGGTGACGACGAACCCGTCGCATTGGCCGATCGACCCGAATACGTCGCGCTCGGACGCGGGCCCACGCTTCGAACCAGAGCCCGTGCGGCGGCCGAGTTGATGGGCGCCATCAACGAACGCACGTCCCGCCTGGACGCCGCGCTGCGGCAGGGTGCGGCGACGGACGACCGCCTCGCCGAACTTCTCGGCACGCTCGACCGAAGCCGCCGCGAGCAAACTGCCGCCGGTGGCCACCTGATCGCGGGCCGCAAGCTCCGCGACACCGAATTCGACGAGATCTGGATGCTCACGAGCATCGCGGTTCACGACCTGCTCGTCCGCGACTCCGGTTGGAGCCGGGATCGGTACGAGAGCTGGCTTGCCGACCGCATCGAGGAACTGTTTTCACGCCCGGCGTGACAAGCCAGGCCCGCCGAAAGGCATGAAAGATGAACACCGATCCGACCGCACCCGCCGACACGCGGATCAACAGCATCGTGCACGCCGCGCTGCGCCGAGACATCACCCGAACGAAGACCGCGCTTCGACAACAACATTCGCCAGATTCCGTCCAGCGGACGGCAATTGCCGACCACCTGATCTGGATGGCCGGGTTCCTGCACCGGCATCACACTGCCGAGGACGGGTTGTGGCCGCTGATCCGGCAGCGCAACCCCGACGCCGGTCCGCTGCTCGATCAGATGGAGGCCGACCATGCGCGAGTCTCTCCGGCGATCGATCGCTTGGCCGCAGCCGCCACGAAATACCGCGCTTACGACTGGGCACTGCCGGAGCTTGCGTCTTCGGTCGAGGCGCTCGAGAACGAACTCCTCCCACACTTGCGTCGGGAGGAGGACGAGATGATGCCGATCGTCTCGCGCACTCTCACCCGTGCCGAGTTCGACGAGTGGGACCAGGCGACGAACATCGCACCAAAGAGCAAGCGCGAACTGGGGATCGAGGGACACTGGCTCATCGACGGTCTCGATCAGGAACGGTACGACCTCGTCGTCGATCTCGTGCCCCCGGTTGTACGTTTTATCGTGCTCCACGGGTTTGCCCGTCCGTACCGGCGCGCGTGTACCGCGCGGTGGGGGCCGAACGTAGACGTCACCCCGCGACCGCAACGCGCTGACCGCAGGTTTCGCACCGATGGCACGGTGAGCCTGCACATCGACGCCGAGCCGGGAGTTCTGTACGACGCCGTCGCCGACGTCACCAACATCGGTGGACGAAGCCCCGAATGCCGCTCGTGCACATGGCTTCCCGGTTCACAGCCTCAGGCGGTGGGAGCTCGGTTCCGCGGACACAACAAGTTCCGGTACGCGCGCTGGTCCCGGGTCTGCGAGATCGTCGCTGCCGAACCCGGCGGCGAGTTCACGTTCCGCACGATTCCCGAGCGCATCGACCGGACCCGGCACGACTCGACCACCTGGTCGTACACGTTCACGCCCGATGGCAACGGAACGCTGGTCACGCACTCCTACCAAATCACCGTGCTGCCCGCGCGACCACTGATCTGGCTCTATTCCCGGCTCTTCCCACACCACACCGACATGCGGCCGCACATGCTTCAAAACCTCACAGCGCTGCAGCGGCAGACCGTCGGCAGCGAGGTTCACGCAGCCGCCCGGGACACCTGACGCTCAGATCTGTGGTCTCGGTAGGCTTCCTTCCATGGCCGGACCCGGTGAGAGCGTCAGTTGATGGAGACCGTCCTGCTCGGATCCGGTGCCGCCGACGGATGGCCGAATGCGTTTTGCCGGTGCGATTCCTGCATCTCCGCGTTGCGTCGTGGTGACATCCGTGGGCAGACGGCGGCCCTTGTCGACAACACACTCCTGATCGATTGCGGACCGGAGGCACCTGCTGCCGCCAGCCGACTCGGACGCACGCTTGCGGATGTCCGCACCATCCTGATCACACACGACCACCCGGATCATTTTGGACCGCAGGCGTTGTTGTTCCGATCATGGATTACCGGTGCCGGACCGATCGACCTGGTGGGTCCGGTTGATGCACTCGATCGAGCAAGAGACTGGATCGGACCGAACGATCCGGTCACTTTACGGACGGTCGCTGCCGGTGATCGAATCATGCTCTCCGGCTATGAGATCCGGGCGCTGGCAGCGAACCACCACGTCTACCGCGACGGCGACTGCGTGCTGTACGACGTCACGGGTCCGGACGGTTCACGGCTCCTGTGGGCCACCGATACCGGTCCGCTGCCAGACGACTGGTTCTCCGAGAACACCGGTGCGCGCTATGACGCGGTCTTTCTCGACACCACGTTCGGGGATACACCCCACTCCCCCGGCCATCACACACTCGACGACGCACTCAAGACGATCACTGCCCTGCGTGCCTGCGCTGCCGTCCACGACCTGACGGAAGTTGTCGGGGTGCACCTGAGTCATCACCATCGGTCGATCGATCACGTTGCGTCGGAACTCTCCACTGTGGGAGCACGGCCCGGCGCCGACGGCGACATCATCGGTCGCTTGGTTCGCGCACCCAGGTAGACGGTCGCGTCGCTATCCTCATCCGGTGGCCCCTTCATCTGCCGGTACCCGCCGCTGTCCCTGTACCAGTGGTCTGACGTGGGAAGACTGCTGCGGACCCATCTTGGCCGGTGACCGGCAGGCCCCCACCGCCGAAGCACTGATGCGTTCGCGCTTCTCCGCCTTCGCGGTCGGTGAGCGCGACTATCTCTTGCACAGCTGGCACCCGCGAACCCGGCCCGATTCGCTGGACCTCGACGAGTCCATGCGCTGGCGTCGCCTCGACATCGAATCCACAAGCAAGGGTTCGCTTTTCGACTCCGTCGGCGAAGTCACCTTCACCGCGTTCTACCGGATCAAGGGCGACGGCGCCGGAACCCTGCACGAGCACAGCCGGTTCGAGCGACTCGACGGACGCTGGGTGTACGTCGACGGCGTCGTCACCGACTGAACCGTGACGGACTGAGCGATTTTCGATGAACCGACGGTGATCAGGATCCTGTGGACGAACCGATCGATGACCCGCCACCACTGGTGGAGCCCGACCCCCACCCCGCGCCGAGGACAAGCGCGCCGGTTACACCGAGCAGGTTGGGATTCAGGTTGCAGACGCTCACCACCGCATAAACACCGTTGGGGATGTCCTCGAAAGTCCCGGACACCACGTTTTCACTGTTGGCACCTCGCAGCAGGTAAATCGCAGTGATCGCACCAGAGTCTTCGAGTTCCTGCAGCAAGGCAAGAACATCGATGTCAGGGTTACCCAGGATGTACTCGAGCAACACCGGGCCGACGACCGGCGCCGCTCGAACCGCGTCGACCACAGCGGTGGTACAAGAGCCCGGCAATGTGATCGACCCGATGAGCGGCACCCGCGGCACATCGGTGGCCGTGTAGGTGATGGAATTGCCGCTGACCTGGACGGAGTACCCGATCCCCTGGGCAATTCCTATTGCCGGGACGACACCGGGTTCAGCGGGTTTCGCATTGACGAGCGCGGGAGCCGCAAGAGCGGTCGCAGCCACAGTCGCGAGAGTGAGCACGGTTCTTGCGAGCACGTTACGAAGCATCGCATGCCTTTACGTAGGATCGTGAATAATCATTTCGATCGTAAACCCTAGCTAGATATCACAATCCGCGCGGCGAATCCGCTCAATGTGTCTGTTCAGCGTCCGGATCGGGTGTGACGTGGCGGCGGGACAGTTCGTAAATCGCCCTGAACACGCGTCTGGATGATTCGGCCCACGGCATGAGAATCGGGAAGACGTGGAACATCCCACGTTCCTCCATCGCGTGTACCCGCACGCCTGCACCCTCGAGGTTGGCGACGAACTCCCGGATGCCATCGCGGAACATCTCGTCAGCGCCCCAACACACAAATGTCGGCGGGAACCACGCCGGATCGGCGGCGGCGTACACCGCGGAGACCCGTTCGTCGTTCGGCTGGACGCCCTGCAGGTACGGCGCGGCCGGCAGGTTCCAGGGCAGGATGTCGAGCTGCGCGTTTTCGGTGATCGACGGGTGGTCGAAGTCAAAATCGACCTCAGGGGAAAACAATGCGATCGCGGCCGGAGCGGGCAGATCCTGCCGGTGGAGATGCGAGATCAGGGATGTTGTCAATCCACCTCCGCCGGAGTCACCGGCGACAACGAGGTGCTCCGCCTCGACACCACGGTCGAGGAGTCCCCGATAGACGTCCGCGGCGTCGAGCATGCCGGCAGGGAATGGGAACTCGGGGGCCATCCGATAGTCGGCGATGAAGACTTCGGCTCCGGTTATCCGCACCAACGATGAGGCAAATGCGGCATACATGATCGGTGAAGTACCGATGTATCCACCGCCATGGAGGTAGAGGATGGTCGCGCCGATCGCCTGTTTGTCGTCGGTTTCATCGACGTAGGCGTCGGTGCTGGCCTTCGCCCGGCACCAGATTCCTTCGATTCCTCCGATCGTGTCGTCAGTGATCTCGACGCTGTCGGTGGCCTCGACGAACGGCGGCACCACCACCCGGCAGATATCGTCGAGAATTTTCTCCATCGACCGGAACTCCTCGATCGGTAGCCCCATCGAGTAACCCATGAACGAACGGACGGCCTGCCGGGTGACCGATTGGCCAAGGTTGTCGAGCAAACCGCCAGGCCCCTCCCACGGCCGCCGGAAAGGCACCTTGGCCAGCCCGTTCAGCATGCTATCCGCCAGACCCATCACGGCCAGAGCAGTCACCGGCTTGGACGCTGTCTTCACATCGGGACGATCAGCCATCACCATGCCATCCATCCTATGGGCGGATGGTCACAGATTGTGGTCGTCGCGCCGGCACCGAGATCCGAACTGAATCAGGCTGTGATAATCGGCCGAAAACATCGAGGGGGGCTCAGGAGCCATATTTCGAGTTCACAGGGACGTCTGCGCTGCCCTGTTCAGTGGTGATCACAGGCCGCGATGACGGCACGTTTACAGCCGCAGAAGACCAGCTCTGACTTGTGCAAGCAATAGCCAGCATCTAGGCTCGGATGATGGTCATAGGTCAGCCCGTCGAGGCACCCACCCGCGCAGACAACTCCCGCTGGTACGCCCTGGCCGCAGTCTGTTTCGGCATGATGCTGACATTCCTCAACATCACCGCAACCATCTCGTCCGTTCCGGCCATCGAGGAGGATCTTCAGGCGGGCAGCGCGACGATGGTCTGGATCCCGAGCATCTTCGCGCTCGTGGTGGCCAGCCTGGTGCTGTCTTCGGGAACCCTCGGCGACGTCATCGGTCGCCGGACAGCGTTCGTGATCGGGTCGGCCATCATGTCGGCGGGCAGCCTCTGCTCCTTCCTCGCACACTCCAGCGGATGGGTCCTCGCCGCACAGGCCATCACCGGAGTGGGCGCAGCGCTCGTCCTACCCAACAGCCTCGCCATCATCAGCAACAGCTTCACCCAACCCAAGGAGCGCACCGAGGCCATCAGTATCTGGGCCGCCTGTTCCGGGCTCGGACTGGCCATCGGGCCGCTCTCTGCCGGTGCGGTTCTGGGTGAGTTCTCTTGGAACGCAGTCTTCTTGGTGAACGCCATCGCTGCTCTCGTCGTGACCCTTGTCGCGCCGTTCGTGGTTCCGCAGAGCAAGGTGGCCGGCGCACATCTAGACCTTCCCGGACTCGTCACCGCTACTGCCACCATCGCCTCCCTGACGTTTTGGGTCATCGACGGATCACACAACGGATTCGGGTCGACGCGTGCAATCGTCGCGATCGTTGTATTCGTCTGTGCCCTGGCCTTGTTCATCGCATACGAGCGCGCCGTCGACGCGCCGATGCTCGACTTGAAACTCTTTCGTTCACCATCGTTCTCCACCGTCATGGTGGTGAGCGCCACCGTCCTCTTCGGGTTCACGGGCCTGTCCTTGATCTCGGTACTCTTCCTCGAACGGGTCGGCGCGCTGAGCGCGTGGACGACCGGTCTCCATCTCCTGGCACTCATGGCGACATACGTGGTGGTCAGCGGGATCGCGCCACGACTGCTGCCGCGCTTGGGTTTCAAGGTGATGCTCACCGGAGGATTGCTGATCACCTCTGCCGGCTCACTGCTGTTGTTGCGGGTACACCCGAATGATGGCTGGACCGACCTCTCCATCGCATTGGTGGTCCTGGGCATCGGATTCGGTTCACTCATCGCGCCCGCCACCGCCGCCGCCATGAACAGCGTGGCTCCCGCCCAAGCCGGGATGGCCAGCGGCACCGTCAACATGTTCCGCCAACTAGGCGGGGTTCTCGGGACCAGTGTGCTCGGATCAATCCTGACAGCACAGCTGGCCGAAGGTCTACTGACACAATCGCCCGCCGAAGCCTTCGAGTCCGCCTTTCACGTCTGCGCGGTGGTTGCCGCGATCGTGTTCGCGGTCGTGGCGATACCTGCCGCTCTATTCGTTCACAGCCGCCCGACGCACAACTGACCCGCATTCAGCGAGCCTTCTTGAGGATTGGGTCGGCGGCGGGGTACGAATGGTGGACAACCAGATCAAGGGGCGACAATGAGCGAGTGGTACTACAACCTCTCCACAGGCGAGGTCAAGGAAAAGATGCCGCGGGGTTTCGACCGGATGGGGCCATACCCGACCGAGGACGCCGCACGCCATGCCTTGGACTTGGCAAAAGAACGCACCAAGGCAGCTGACAAGTACGACCAGGACTGAGCATCGCCGGATGCACCCCACCGCATCGAACGCACTACGTCGATGCCTTCGAACTCTGATCCGTACCGTGGACCGGGCCGGCGCCGCCGATGGTTCCGCCTTCGACGAGCCCGACCTCATACGACCTCACGTGGGTTCAAAACGGTTCGGCTGGACCCACTTCGGGATCATGATCCCCGACCTACCCGAACCGCATCGATTCTTCTCGGTCATGTCACTGGTCGGCGCGACCGGTTCGCTGGCATTCGACAACGATCAGGCCCTGGCTGCGCAGCCCCGTGACAACGCTGCGGTGGTCGCGGGCACTGCAGCATCACATCCCGCACATTTTGGGAACTACGCGATCGGAATCGATTTCGTCTCGCACCCGGACGGCTCGCTGATCAAGTTCGGCGACGACCTGACCCTGACCGGCACCTACCCGAAGTATCAACTGACGGGCAGCCTCAATGGAGTCGACATCTCCCTTGAACTCCGCAATACAGACAAGGTGTCGTGGTTCTTTCGCACACCGGTCTACAAGCATCTGAGCCTTCTCACCGAATACCGCGGAACGTTCAGCCACCGGGGCGTCGACACTGCCGTCGAAGGGTTGTGCGCATTCGAGTACGGTGCCTGCCCGAGCCCGTACCTGTTGCGCTCCAAGCCACTTCCCGTATCCCTCAAGGCACCGCTGGACTACTTCGTCTACCACATCATCAATCTGGACAACGACAACCAGGTTCTGCTCAGCCAGTATTCGATCGGCGGCACCCCGTTGATGACCACCGCGCTGCATCGATCCCGTACCAGCTACGGAACCCGTTTTACCGACGTGCAATTCGAGGTGACCGCCGTACGAGACGCACCTGAGCCAACACCCTATGGAACGCCCATGCCGCTACCTCGATCCACGCGCTTTGTGGTGCGAGACGGTGCCGGCAAACCCTGGCTGGATGTGCACACCGACATGGACACCCCCTTCACCTACGGTCTCGGCACCGGATTTGTCAGCGGATTCGCTTACACCGCAACGTGGCAGGGCCGTGACACAACCGGTCGCGGATACGTCGAATACATCGATCGCCGTACCCGCTGACCGATCAACGTCGACGAAGTACCGGGTCGAGGAGCGACGGCGGAGTGTCAACCTTCTCATCGGGAGCGAGGTCAACACCGGGAGCGACTATCTCATCGATCGCGTCGAGGACATCACCCGGCAGAACGGTGTCCGCGGCCGCGAGTTGAGAATGCAGATGATCCATCGTGCGCGGACCGATGAGCGCACTGGTGACGGCCGGATGCGCGGTGACGAATCCGAGCGCGAGCTGGATCATCGTCAGACCTGCTTTGTCGGCGACCACCGCCAACTGTTCAACTGCCTCCATCTTTGCGCGATTGGTGGGGATGGCCGTATCGAACCGCTGCGGCATGAAAGCGGAACGGCTCGTGGTGATTTCGCGGTCCTTTCGGATTGCGCCGGACAGCCAGCCAGAGGCCAACGGGCTCCAGGCCAACACGCCGAGTCCATACTGCTCGGTGACCGGCAGGACGTGGGATTCGATACCCCGCTGCAGGATCGAATAGCTGGGCTGTTCGGTCACATACCGGCTCGCGTGATTCGATCTGGCGGACCACTGCGCCTGCACGATTCGGTACGCCGGGAATGTCGAACTCCCGAAGTATCGGATCTTTCCTGCGCGTTGCATATCCGTGAGTGCCGACAACGTCTCCTCGTCGCTTGTAGTCGGATCCCATCGATGAATTTGGTAGAGATCCACGTGATCGACGCCCAGTCGACGCAGGCTGTGGTCGAGTGCGGTGATCAGCCAGCGGCGCGAACCACCCCGATGGTTGCGCTCATCGCCCATCGGCATGGTCGCTTTGGTGGCCAGGACGACGTCGTCGCGTCGGCCTGCGATCGCCGCACCAACCATCTCCTCCGACTCCCCCTGGCCGTACATGTCGGCGGTATCGATGAGGTTGACGCCCGCGTCGATTGCGGCGTCGACGATCGCGGCGGACTCCTCGGTGCTGACCCGACCGATACTGCCGAAGTTCATCGCGCCCAACGCCAGCGTGCTGACCTGAACACCCGTCTGACCCAAAGTGCGGTACTGCATGTGACCTCTCCTCGATAGGGGATTTCGAAAGGAACGCCCGCCTGGTGTCGCATCAACTGCTCTGGCATCCTGAATAAACGGATCGACGTTCCGTTAACCAACATACGGAACAAGGTTCCGTTTGCCAAGGGGAATCCTCAGACAGGGGCGAAGTGGCCGAGAACGAGAGCAGTCCGGGGTCGCCGGTGCCGAAGAAGCGTGCCGACGCGCGCCGAAACAATGAGGCGCTGCTGGACGCAGCAGCGGCCGCATTTGCCGAGTCCGGCGTCGATGCGGCAGTTCGCGACATAGCCGCCCGGGCCGGGGTCGGGGTCGGCACGATCTATCGCCACTTCCCGACACGCTCCGACCTCATCGTCGCCGTCTACCGGCACCAGGTCGAGGCGTGTGCTGAGGCGGGCCCCGCACTGTTGGCCAATGGCACTTCGCCACACGCGGCCCTGGCGTCGTGGATCAATCTCTTTGCCGATTTCCTCGTGACCAAACACGGCCTCGCAGAGGCACTTCAGTCGGACGAGGCGGGCTACCGGACGCTGCACGCCTACTTCATCGACCGACTCGTACCGGTCTGCGCCGACATCCTCGAAGCCGCCCGAAAGGCCGGGGAAATACGTTCTGACATAGGCGCTTACGAGCTGATGCGTGCGGTCGGGAATTTGTGCATCGGCAACGAGCACGACGAGGGGTACAACGCTCGGCGCATGGTCGGGGTCCTCATCGAGGGCCTTCGCCTCGCCTGACCGCCGACCACCGCGATCCGACGCGGCCGGTAGTCGCCGTCAGCGCGGCACCGGGATCTCGATCGGCCCGACTCCGGGAACGGTGATCGTGGTGGGTGCAGCGGGGCGGCGACTGGTCGATTCCGCACGGCCGGTGCTGACCGAAAGCGTGATCGTGCTGCCCGGTATCGCCGACTCACTCGGTGTCACCGACACAACCGTCCCGGCTCGCTGCCCGCCGGCCACGTTCTCGGTGGTCACCTTGAAACCCTCCCCTTCGAGCGTGGACGTCGCCAGATCAGAGGACATCCCGACCACGGACGGAACCTGTTTGCCGCCGACCCCGGAGACGTACCTGGGATCATTCTTCGGTAGCGCCGTTTCGCCGAACTTCCCGGCAACCGGCAGCATCGCCGAGAACCAGGTGCGGGCCGGCTCGTTTCCGCCGTACAGACTGCCGTAGCCACACTGCCGCAGCGGATTCGAGCAGAGTTCGGAGATCACCGGTGAATCGTTGTAGACGTAGGTGGCACCGGCCAGGTTGTTGGTGAAACCCAGGAACGCCGATGACCGGTTGGCCTCGGTGGTGCCGGTCTTGCCGGACATCGGAAGGCTCCAACCCACCGAGCCCGCGGCGCCTGCTGCGGTTCCGGAACCACGGTCGTCCTCACTCATGGCGTTGGCCAGGGTGTTGGCCAGACCTTCCTCGACCACCCGCTCGCAGGCCGGGCGTTCGAATGGCACCTCCTGGACCGCCGGACCGCCCTGCGCATCGAGGATCTGATTGCCGTTGGCGTCGCGCTTCGGTTGAGTGATCGACGCGATCGGATTCGGCGGGCACCACACACCGCCCGAAGCCAGCGTGGCGGCGACGTTGGACAGTTCCAGGGTGTTGACGGCGGTCGGTCCGAGAGTGAACGAACCGAGGTTGTTCTCTTTGACGTAGTCGGCCAGACTCTGATCGCCGTAACCCGATGAGCCCGGGGCCGTGTACGAGCGCAAGCCCAGCCGCACAGCCATGTCAACGGTGGGCTCGACTCCGACGTCCTGCAGCAGTTTCACGAACGCGGTGTTCGGCGACTGGGCCAACGCCTGGGTCACCGTCATCTTCGCCGGATAGTTTCCGTCGTTCGATACGCAGTAGGTATTGGCGGGGCAGCCGTTGACGCCGCCGCTACTGCCCATGCCCTTTGCCTGCACGGTCTTCGGCACCTGCAACGACGAGCTGGCACCCAGGCCACGCTCCATCGCGGCGGCAACGGTGAAGACCTTGAACACAGACCCGGCTCCGTTACCGACCATCGAATAGGGCTGCGGCTGAACGGTCTGCCCGGCATCGCGATCCAGGCCGTAGTCGCGACTCGATGCCATCGCCAAGACGTCGTGCGACTCGGTACCCGGCCGGATCACGTCCATCACGTTGGCAACACCCTCGAGGTCCGGCGATGCGTACGTCCGGACGGAGTCGTGGGTTGCCTTCTGGATCTCGGGGTCGAGCGTGGTGCGGATGAGGTAACCGCCACGCGTGATCTCATCCCGGCTGATCCCGTTGTCGGCGAGGAACTGCAAGGCATAGTCACAGAAGAATCCGGCGTCACCGGCCGCGATACAACCCTGATCGATCGTGCGCGGCGACGGCAGCACGCCGAGCGGAAGGTCTTTCGCCGCTTGGTACTCGGCGGCACGGGCCGGGAAGTTCGCGATCAACGTGTCGAGCACGATGTTGCGTCGTTCCAGAACACCTTCGGGGTTGGTGTACGGATCGAGCGCCGAACTCGACTGCACCATGCCGGCGAGCATCGCCGATTCAGGAACGGTGAGGTCTTTGGCAGGTTTGCCGAAGTAGGTGTCCGCGGCGGACTGAATGCCGTAGGCGCCGTTGCCGAACGGGACCAGATTCAGATAGCGGGTGACGATCGCCTTCTTGGCCTCTTGCTTTGCTGCGGCCGCATCGAGGTTTTTCTCGCGCATGGCCTGCTCGGTCAGGCTCGATTCCAGCGACTGCGCCATCCGGATCTCACGGAGTTTGCGGGCCGCGGTGGTCTCCGTCGCGGCTCGACGTTCAGCATCGGTGCGGGCCAGGACCAACAGTTGGTAGTTCTTCACATACTGCTGGTCGAGGGTCGATGCACCCTGCTGCACCTCGCCGGAAGCCTGGTTGGTGACGAAAGCGCGCATGGTCCCCTTCCAGTCGACGCCGTCGTGTTCGAGGAATCGCCGGTCTTCGACGGAGATGATCGCGCGGACCATTTCCGGTGAGATGTCGTTGTAGCCGACCTGGAATCGACGCTGATCGTAGAGATAGGCGATCGGCCTGCCGTTGGTGTCGGTCATGGTTGTCACCTCCGGCACCTGACCCCCGACCAAGTCCGACTCGACGTTCTCGAGAGTTCCGGCAGCACGCCCGGCCGTGAACCCCACGCCACCGGCTATCGGGAACAACAAACCTGCGACAAGAACGCCTGCAAGCACACAACAGCCCAACAAGCTCCACAACGACCTAGATTTCGACACGATCGATACATTACGGACAAAAGGGATCGCGGAAACTTTGAGAGGCGAAACCGCACGCTATCGCAAACCTGGTGTGGCGTCGTGAACCAGGGAAAGGGTGTCCTTGATCATCGATTGCGCGACGCCGGCGGGGCTGCTGTCGCCGCCGAACATCGTGATCGATCCGAAGTCACCGCAGTCGAAGATCGCTGCTTTGTCGGGCCACCGGAGCAGGCCCAGTTGTGAATCGGCAGGAACCACGCGCAAAGACACCGTCACCAGGTCGGGGAGGTCGTGGTCTGCGACAGCGACCTGACGCAGTCGCAACCCCCGTCGTCCGGACCGGAACACCGAACGCTCGATCTCCGAGGTGATCGGTTCGAGGAGCACCTCGGCATCGGCTGGATCGCGCGCCCACAACAGTCCGGTCAGGATCCGGAGCTGGGTCGCCACATCTTCCCCCGACAGTTCCGTGGTGGCATCGTTACCCATCACTCCGGTCTGCCGGGCGGTGGCGGTCGCCAGGTCCAGGGTCACGCCCTCACTCAACTGGTCCAGAACGTATGTGGCGGTGGAGCTCAGACATCCACTCACCGACGTCACCGATATCCCCTGCCCGAGCGACCGCGCGAGGTCGACGGCAGGCAACATCCCGCCGACCGCGCCAGAAATCCTTACCGCGCAACCGAAGTCGATTGCCAACTGCTCGAGTTGCTTCCATCCGTAGAGCGGCGTCGACGTCGTTGCCGTGACCAGATGCGCACCGCACCGGATCGCGATCGTGGCGTCCGACACCGCCTGCGACGCGTCCATATCGGCCGACGGGACCGCCTGCACCACAACCTTCGCCTCGACCTCACCCAGGAAATCAGCGAGATCGGTGAGTTCTTTCCACTCGGACAGAGGCGGAACCTCGCCGTCGCACACCACCTGCGATTGGTCTGTGCGTACCGCGACAACACTCAGATCGACGTCATGCCGCTTTCGACACTCATCGCGGTGCGCGCCGATCTGGTTGATATAGGCCCGCGCAACCGGCCCATATCCAAGAACCGCTATCGGAAGTCCGCGCATCGCCCCTCCCTCAGTTCTCCCGTCCACCAAGCCCCGACGTGCGTGAACAGTTCCGTTCACGTTCGCACACCGACCCCGAAACCCGCACGTCGTTCACGTCACCTCACTAGAGTGACTCAAATCACATTACGGCGCGAGTAGAAGGAACCACCATGAAAACGAAAGCCGCGATCCTGACAGAACTCAACACCGACTGGAAAATCGACGAGGTCGATCTGGGCGACCCGGTGTTCGGCGAGGTCCAGGTGCGGTTGGCGGCATCGGGCCTGTGTCACTCCGACGCCCATATCGTCAACGGCTCGAGCCCCATCCCGATCCTTCCGGTGCTCGGCGGACACGAGGGCGCAGGCGTCGTCACCAAAGTCGGACCGGGCGTGGCCGGCCTCGAAGAAGGCGATCATGTGGTGCTCGCCTTCGTGCCTGCCTGCGGCACCTGCCCCTCCTGCGCTCGAGGCCTGCAAAACCTCTGCGACAAAGGGGCCGGATTGCTGACCGGCCAAGCCATTGCCGACGGCACGTTCCGGGTCACGAAAGACGGTGCCCCCGTTCTTCAGATGTGCCTGCTGGGCACCTTCGCCCCCTATGTCACCGTGCATCAGGCATCCGTGGTGAAGATCGAGAAGGACATCCCACTGAAGACAGCCGCCCTACTGGGATGCGGCGTCTCGACGGGCTGGGGTTCGGCCACCGAGATCGGCAACACCAGGCCCGGCGACACCGTCGTGGTTGCCGGGATCGGCGGCGTCGGTATCAACTCGGTCCAGGGCGCGGCCTACGCCGGGGCGCGCCACGTGGTGGCGATCGACCCCGTCGAGGGCAAACAAAAGACTGCACTCGACTTCGGCGCCACACATTCCTTCTCCTCGATGGAGGAAGCGCTGCCCCAGCTGGCCGATCTCACCTGGGGCACCATGGCGACCACGGTCATTCTCACCATGGGCGAGATCAAGGGCGAGTACATCCAGCAAGCCCTGTCACTGACCGGCAAGGGTGGCCAGGTGATCGTCACCGCGATGGGCCCGTACGACCAGATCGCCACCGACCTGAATCTGTTCGAACTGACATTGCTGCAGAAGCGGGTGCAGGGAGCGATCTTCGGAGGCGTCGGGCCGAGAACCCAGATCCCCAAGCTGCTCAACCTCTACCGTTCGGGCGCCCTCAAGCTGGACGAGCTCGTCACCACCACCTACCGGCTCGAGGACATCAATCAGGGCTACCGGGACATGGCCGACGGAAAGAACCTGCGAGGCGTCGTCGTCTACGGAGACGACGACTACTGACGGGACCCTGGAGCCCGCAGTAGCGAAGCCCTCCGGGACGTCGCACAGCAGAAACACCCACCGCCACGTGCGGTGGGTGTTCACGTTTGAGCCGCTAGGACCCCCTGAGCGACCCAACTTACTCCAATCCTCATAAGGATAGCAATACTTGTAAACCTGAGGGATTCACGCTTACACTTCCTCCAGAAATGTGGTCTGCGTCACGACCGCACTTTGTGTCATTCGTTCAGGACCCGGCGTCATTCCTCACGACAGGAGGCCCACCTTGGTACAGGCGGCCCGCTACACAAGCCAAAGCTCGTTCGGTCTCGCCGAGGGGTGGAATCTGAGCCGAGTCACCGAACCGAGCCGATTGTTCGGCGCCAACGGAATCCGATCCGGCCCCGACGGACGCGTCTACATCGCGCAGGTCGCAGGCAGCACGATCAGCGCACTCGACATCGACACCGGCGATGTCGAGACCATCAGCGCCCAGGGCAGCGACATCGTCGCTCCTGACGACATGGCGTTCGATGCGAGCGGCGACATGTACATCACCGAGTACTACGACGGCCGCGTCAGCGTCCGGAGCCCTGATGGGAGTACCCGACTGCTGCGCGACGATCTGCCGGGCGCCAACGGGATCACCATCCACCAGGGCAGATTGTTCGTCAACGAGTGCCGCATCGGCGGACGACTGATGGAGATCAACCCCGCCGGTGGCGCCCCCAAGGTGCTCGCCGACAACCTCCCGATGCCCAATGCCATGGAGGTCGGCCCCGACGGGATGCTCTACTACCCGCTGGTCGCCACCAACGAGATCTTCCGGATCGACCCCAACGGTGGAGAACCCGAGCGCGTCGCCGCCGACCTCGGTGGCCCGACTGCGGTCAAGTTCGACTCCGCAGGATTCATCATCTCCACCCAGGTCGGCTCCGGCCAGGTCCTGCGGATCGACCCCCGCAGCGGCGACAAGACGGTGTCCGCCCAGATCGGCCCCGGCCTCGACAACCTCACCTTTGTCGGCGATCGACTCTTCGTGTCCGGCTTCACCGGTCAGATCACCGAGATCCTCGGCGGCGGCGAGACCCGCACCGCACTCCCCGACGGCCTGACCTGGCCGCTCGACCTGACCGTGGGACCGGACGGCACCCTGTACATCGCCGATGGAACGTTCCTGCTCGCACTCGAGGCCGACGGCGAATTGCGGACTCTGGGAATGCTTTTCAGCCCCGGCTACCCCGGTTACATCCGCGGCATGACGGCAATCGGCAAGGACCAGTTCATCGTTGCAGGCAACGGCGACGTGTCGCGGTACGACGCCGCCCAGGCCGAAAGCGAAGTCCTGGTCACCGGGCTCGATCAGGTCTACGGTGTGGCGGTTTCTGGTACCGGCGCCATCGCGGTCGCCGACTTCGGTGCCGGCGAAGTGCACTCCGTCGGATCCGGCAGTTCAGAAGTCCTGGCGAGCGGGCTCGACCATCCGACCGGCGTTGCCTTCACTGCCTCCGGAACTCTCCTGGTCTCCGAATCCGGTGCGGGACAGGTCGTTGCGGTGACCGGTTCGGGCACCGACACCGTTGTCGACGGACTCGAGCGTCCACACGGTCTCCTGGTTCAGGGACAGACGCTGTACATCGTCGACGTCGGGGCCAAGACACTCATCGCCTTTGACCTGGAAACCAAGAGTCGCCAGACCATCGCGACCGACCTCCCGGTCGGCGCTCCTCCCGGGGTCACTCCGAAGCCGCTGCTCGGCCTGGTGCCGTTCTCCGGACCCCAGGGTCCGTTCACCGGTATCGCAGCCGGCCACGACGGCACCATCTACATCTCCGGTGACGCCGAGGGCAGCGTGCTGGCACTACGCAAGGAGGCCTGATCACAGCCATGGCGAACTCCCCAACCGACAGCAACGGTTTCGTCGATCTCACCGGCCGGGTCGTCATCGTCTCGGGCGCCGCCGGAGGTGGTATCGGTACCTCGGTGACCAGCCTGATCGCCAGGGCCGGTGCGACCGTCATCGCGGTGAGCCGATCGAAAGACAACCTCAAGACCCACATCGATCCCCTTGTGGGCGAAGGTCTCTCCGTCATCCCGGTCGCCGCCGACGCCGCCACCGACGAGGGCATCGCCGCCGTCATGGACGTCGCACGTCAGACCGAGGGTCGGCTCTACGGACTGGTCAATGTCGCCGGTGGCGCCGCTCCGGCCACCTGGATGCCTGCCACCCGGGTGACCCGCTCCGACTGGCGAGACCTGTTCACCCAGAACCTCGAGACGATGTTCTTCATGAGTCAGGCGGTCGCCGCCGAACTCAAGGCACAGGAACTGCCCGGATCGATCGTGTCGATCTCGTCGATCAGCGGAATGAACACCGCGCCTTTCCATATCGCCTACGGAACGGCCAAGGCGGCTCTGGTGGCGGCCACGCGCACCATGGCCGTCGAGCTGGCCACCGACAACATCCGGGTGAACACCATCGCGCCCGGTGTGACCGCAACGCCGTCCTCCGAGATGTATGTCGACAAGGATCCGGAGCGGGACCGACGCGCAATCGCGATGGGCCGCCGGGCCCGCCCGGAGGAACAGGCAGGCGCCATCCTGTTCTTCTTGTCCGATCTCTCGAGTTACATCACCGGACAAACCTTGCTCGTCGATGGGGGCCTGAACCTCAAGTGGACACATATGGGCGCCGACCACACCTCGCTGTTCCTCAAGGACGAGAACTTCCGCGCCGCCATGACGCAGTGATCCTCGTCGTCGCAGACGCACTGAGTACGAGCCCGACAACACGCTCCGAGTAAGCAATCACGACAATATATTTCAGGAGAATGTCATGACCGACACAGTCGACAATATCCAGAGAATCGTCACCACCACCGACGACGAGCCCCCAGTGACCCCGCTCGAGATCGGCGTTGAGGCGTATACCTCGAAGGACTACCTGCGCGCCGAGCAAGACAAACTGTGGAACAAGGTGTGGCAGCAGGTTGGCCGAGTCGAAGAGATCCCCAATGTCGGCGACTTCCTGACCTACGAGATCATGGATGACTCGTTCATCATCGCCCGGTCGACCGCGGACAAGATCAACGCGTACCACAACGTGTGCTCGCATCGGGGGCGCCGGCTCGTGGACACCCCGGACGGCAAGCATGAGGCCAAAGGGAATTGCCGGACCTTCGTGTGTGGCTTCCACGGATGGACCTACGACCTCGACGGCCAGAACACCTGGGCGGCAGAGCGTTCGGATTGGCCAACCGGGCTGACCGATGAGAAAGCCCGGCTCAAGAACATTCAGGTGGACACCTGGGGTGGTTGGATCTGGATCAACATGGATCCGGACTGTGAACCATTGCGGGACTACTTGGAACCGGCGGCAAGCCTGCTCGACCCGTTCCAGCTCCAGAACATGCGGTACCGGTGGCGCAAATGGCTTGTCTTCGACTGCAACTGGAAGATCGCACTCGAAGCGTTCATGGAGACCTATCACGTCCCCTACACCCACCCCGAGTTCCGGGCCTACGGAACCTTTCTCGGCTGGTCCAGAGCGCAAGGCAAACACAGCAACATCGGTTACGACGCACCAAAGGGCATGGAAGACAATCAGGCCAAGCTGCGGGTGGCCGATGGTCCCGACGCCCGCATCTCGACGATCGACCTGCAGAACTTCACCTGGGAGAACGCCAACACCAACACCACCCGCACACTCGTTGACGCCGCGCAGCGGCTGGTGGACGAGCTGCCAGAGGGCACCCCGCCGGGCGAGGTACTCGCGCACTGGCTCGCCTCGGCCCGCAAAGACGATGCCGATCGTGGCGTGATCTGGCCAACCGTCGATCCGGCGACCGTCTCCCAGAGCGGCACCGCCTGGCAGATCTTCCCCAACTTCCAGATCGGGCACGCGCTGAACAACATGCTCTGCTACAGCGCCCGGCCATACGGCGACGACCCCGACAAGTGCTATTTCGAAGCTGCCGTCTTCGAGTTGTTCCCGGAAGGCGAAGAGCCGCAGACGGAGTGGGAGTACGCGCCGCCGGACGACCCGGGCTGGCGCACTGTTCTCCCTCAGGACTTCGTCAACATGGCCGCAATGCAAAAGGGCGTGAAATCGCGTGGGTTCTCCGGCCCCAAGCCCAACCCGTATCGCGAGCGCAGCATCGTCAACCTGCACCACAACCTCGCCAAATACCTGGGCACCGGCGCGCCCACCGATCTGGCCTGATCCCCTCCACCACTACCAAAGTCCCCGAACCTCGAGCTTAGGAATCACCATGCAGAACTGCGCACCTACGCAGACCCCGGACGTCGACAAAGCGGCCCTTCGGGAAAAGTACCTCCTCGAGCGAGACAAGCGCCTGCGCCCGGAAGGACAGCAGCAGTATCTGGAGGCAGAGGGCGAGTTCGCGGACTTCTATGAGGGCGATCCGTACACGCCGGTGGCGCCCCGGGAACCGATCACCGACGACATCGAGGTGGTCATACTCGGTGGCGGCCTGTCCGGACTCATCACCGCGCACCGTCTGCAGGAGTCCGGCGTCACCAACTTCAAGATCATCGAGCTCGGTGGAGACTTCGGTGGTGTCTGGTACTGGAACCGGTACCCGGGAATCCAAATCGACTCCGACGCCTACTGTTACCTGCCACTACTCGAAGAGACCGGCTACATGCCGAAGGAGAAGTTCTCCAAGGGCGACGAGTGCTTCGAACACGCGCAGCGGATCGGTAAGCATTTCAACCTCTACGACCACGCGATCTTCCACACCCTGATCCAGTCGCTGCAGTGGGACGACGAGATCAACCGCTGGCAGATCAAGACCAACCGTGGCGATGAGATCCGCGCCCGTTTCGTGATCATGTGCCAGGGCCCCTACAACCGTCCGAAGCTCCCGGGTATCCCCGGCATCAAGGACTTCAAGGGCCACACGTTCCACACCGCCCGCTGGGACTTCGACTACACCGGCGGCGACCTCCACGGTGGACTCGACAAGATCGGTGACAAGAAGATCGCCGTCATCGGCACGGGTTCCAGTGGCATCCAAGCGATTCCGCACCTGGCGAAGGGCGCGAAGCACCTGACCGTCTTCCAGCGGACACCGTCGTACATCTTCGAACGCGCCAACTACCCCACCGACCCCGAATGGGTGCAGAGCCTCGAACCCGGTTGGCGTGCAGCACGTCAGCGCAACTTCCACAACGCGGCGTTCGCGTTCTACAACCCCGGCGAGCCCGACCTCATCTGCGACGGCTGGACCGAGGTCGCCCGCAACTTGGCCGCGAAACTGAACGCCACCGAAAACTTCGAGGGCTGGGCCGAACTGGCGGATCCCGCAAGGTTCATGGAACTCAAGGAGGACGAGGACTACCGGTCGATGGAACGGCTGCGGCAGCGCGTCGAGTCCATCGTCGAAGATCCTGTGACCGCAGAGGTCCTGAAGCCGTACTACCGCAACATGTGTAAGCGTCCGGTGTTCAACGACGAGTACCTGCCGACCTTCAACCGCGACAACGTCACGCTCGTCGACGTGTCCGAGACCAGGGGGGTCGAGCGCATCACCGAGAAGGGCATCATGGTCGATGGCGTCGAGCACGAGTTCGATTGCATCGTGTTCGCCAGCGGCTTCGAGATCACCACCGCCCTCGACCGGCAGTACGACATCGCACCGTTTGCCGGCAAGAACGGAACGTCGCTGTATGACCACTGGGGCAAGGGATTCCGCACCCTGCACGGCATCATGGCCAACGGGTTCCCCAATCACTTCGCCACCGGGTTCATCCAGGGCGGCGTGACCGCGGCCACGACGCTGATGTTCGAACAGCAGGCCGACCACATCGCGTACATCGTCAAGGAAGCACAGGATCGTGGCGCCACCTATGTGGAGCCGACCCCTGAAGCCGAAGACGGCTGGGTGCAGACCGTCCGCCAGTATTCGGTGGACAACAGCACATTCACCACCGAATGCACACCCGGCTACTACAACAGCGAGGGTGAACCCAACGGGCGTTCATTCCTCGGAGATCCCTTCTGGGGCGGCTTCTACGAGCTCACCGAACTATTGGAGGGGTGGCGCAGCACCGGCAAGCTGGAAGGTCTGGTGCTGGACAAATGAGCACCGAACTCAGGTTCGACGATCGGGTCGCCGTCATCACCGGCGCCGGTCGCGGTTTGGGCCGGGAGTACGCCCTGCTCCTCGCGTCCAAGGGCGCGAAGGTGGTGGTGAACGACCCGGGTAGCGCGATCAGCGGCGAGGACGTCGACAGCGGTCCGGCGGATGAAGTGGTCGCAGAGATCAAAGCCGCGGGCGGCGAAGCCGTCGCCAACACCGACACGGTGGCCACCGCCGAGGGCGGCAAAGCGATCATCGACACCGCGATCAACACCTACGGCAAGATCGACATCCTCATCCACAACGCGGGCAACAACCGCTACGCACCGTTGACGGAGATGTCGTACGAGGATTTCGATGCCGTCCTCGACGTGCATCTACGGGGCGCGTTTCATGTTGTGCGACCGGCATTTCCGCTGATGTGCGAGGCCGGATACGGACGTGTGGTCCTGACCTCGTCGATCGGCGGGATCTACGGCAACAAGAACGTTGCCAACTACGGGTCCGCCAAAGCCGGGATCATCGGGCTCTCGAATGTTGCGGCACTCGAGGGCCACGAGCATGGCGTGACCTCAAACGTCATCCTTCCGGCCGCCCTGACCCGGCTCGCCGAGGGCCTGGACACGTCGGCGTATCCGCCGATGGGCCCGGAATTGACCGCCCCCGCGGTGGGATGGCTTGCACACGAAACCTGTTCGATCACCGGCGAAATGCTGGTCGCGATCGCCGGCCGCATCGCGCGGGCGTTTGTCGCGGAAACACCGGGTGTCTACCAACCGTCCTGGACGATCGAGGAGGTCGGCGAACAGATCGCCACCATCCGCGACACCAGCGACCCCTGGATTCTGCCGGTGGTCCCGTCGGGTCACATCGAACACATCACGAAAAGCTTCACGACAGCCATGGAGGGCAGTGCACGTGTCAGTTAAGGTCTACGAACGAATTCTCGACCTCTTCGAGGCCGAGGGCATCAACACGATCTTCGGTATCCCCGATCCGAACTTCGTTCACCTGTTCCACCTCGCCGAAGAACGCGGCTGGAATGTTGTTGCCCCGCACCATGAAGAGTCGGCAGGCTTCATGGCCGAGGCCGTTTCCCGGATGACCGGCAAGGCCGCCGTGTGTATCGGCACCCTGGGCCCGGGTCTGGCCAACCTCGCAGGCGCCATCATGTGCGCCAAGGTCGAGAACTCTCCCGTCATCTTCCTCGGCGGCCAGCGGGCCCGGATCACCGAACAGCGAGTCCGCCGCGGACGGATCCAGTTCGTCCAGCAAACCGCGCTGGTCGAGAATTCCGTCAAATACAACGCGAGCATCGAATACGCCGACCAGACCGACGAGATCATCCGCGAAGGCCTGCGCAAGGCCCTGTCGGGCACACCGGGACCGGTGTACATCGAATACCCGCAGAATGTGATCCTCGAAGAGGTCGAGGACCGGCCGATCCTCCCCCCGTCCAAGTACCGCCTCGTGGGTCAGACCGCAGGCCAGGACTGGATCGACAAGGCCAAGGAACTCATCGGCGCGGCCAAGCAGCCCGTTCTGCTTGTCGGACACGGTGTTCACACCTCGCGCGCGGGCGCCGCGGTCAAGGAACTCGCCGATCTGATGGCCTGCCCGGTCATCCAGACCTCGGGTGGCACGTCGTTCATCGAAGGTCTCGAAGACCGCACGTTCCCCTACGGCTTCTCCAAGTCGGCTGTCGATGCCGTGGTCAAGTCCGACCTCTGCCTGGCGGTCGGTACCGAACTCGGCGAACCCGTCCACTTCGGGCGCGGGCGCCACTGGGTACCGAACGAAGCGAACCGCAGCTGGATCCTGATCGAGCAGGACCCGTCGGCCATCGGTGTCAACCGGCCGATCGATGTACCCCTCGTCGGCGACCTTCGTGCAATCGTTCCCCAACTCGTTGCGGCTCTGAAGGATTCGCCCCGCACCGCCACACCGGAGCTGGAGCAGTGGATCAAGGGCGACGCCGCGCAGCTCGCGGAGCTGGCCGAGACGGCGCCGTCAGGCCAGACACCGGTGCATCCGGCGCGTCTTATCGTCGAGGCCACCAAAGACTTCCCCGCAGACGGGATCATGGTCCGCGACGGCGGCGCCACCACCATCTTCGGCTGGACCTACTCGCAGGCCAAACCGCATGACGTGATGTGGAATCAGAACTTCGGCCACCTCGGTACCGGACTTCCGTACGCCGTCGGCGCAGGCGTTGCCGATGGCGGCAAACGTCCGATGATGCTCATCACCGGCGACTCATCGTTCCAGTTCCACATCGCAGAACTCGAAACCGCGGCCCGACTGAAGCTTCCGCTGGTCTGCGTGGTGGCCGTCGACTACGCCTGGGGCCTGGAAGTTGGTGTCTACAAGCGCACCTTCGGTCATGGATCCCGGGAAACCGGCGTCCACTGGAGCACCGAAACCCGCTTCGACAAGATCGCCGAGGGCTTCGGTTGCTACGGCGAATACGTCGAACGGGACGAGGACATCGCCCCCGCCATCAAGCGGGCCTACGCCAGCGGCAAGACAGGCGTCATCCATGTGGCCGTCGACCCGAAGGCCAACTCGGAAGAGATGCCCAGCTACGACGAGTTCCGGACCTGGTACGCCGAAGGTCAGCAGTGAGTCATACAGCGCAACAGAGATATCGGGCAATATCGATGAATTGGGGAAATCATGCGTGAGTATCTGAAGTTCTACATCGATGGCCAGTGGGTGGATCCGGCGCAGTCGGGCACCTTCGACGTCATCAACCCCGCCACCGAAGAGGTCGCGGGCACGGTGGCCGCCGGTTCTGCCGGTGACGTCGACCGGGCGGTTGCCGCTGCCCGTAAGGCTTTCCCCTCGTGGTCGGCGACCTCCGTCGCCGAACGGGTCGCTGTGCTGGAAAACATTGCGGTCGAGTACCAGAAACGCATGCCCGACATCGGTGCTGCCCTGACCGAAGAGATGGGTGCACCAAAAGAGCTGGCAGGCGGATTCCAGGTGAATCTGGGTGCCGGACACCTGAGCACCGCCATCGAGGTCCTCAAGGGCTTCACCTTCGAGGAGCAGCAGGGCAGCGCGCTCATCGTGAAGGAACCGATCGGTGTCTGCGGGCTGATCACGCCGTGGAACTGGCCGCTGAATCAGATCGCGGTCAAGGTGTTCCCCGCCCTGGCCACCGGGTGCACCATGGTCCTCAAACCGTCGGAGCGTTCGCCGTTCGACGGTCAGATCTTCGCCGAGATCCTCGAGGCCGCCGGCGTCCCCGCCGGTGTCTTCAACCTCGTGCAGGGCGACGGACCGGGGGTGGGTGTTCCGCTCTCGAGCCATCCCGACGTCGACATGATCTCGTTCACCGGATCCACCCGGGCCGGAATCGAGATCGCGAAAAATGCTGCGGCCGGCGTCAAGCGGGTCACCCAGGAACTCGGAGGCAAGGGCCCCAACGTCATCCTCGACGACGCCGCCTTCGCCGACAACGTCAGTACCGGCGTGGTCACCATGATGCTGAACTCGGGACAGACCTGTAGCGCGCCCGCGCGCATGCTGGTGCCCAACGAGCGGATGGAAGAGACCATCGGCATCGCCAAGGCCGCGGCCGCCACGGTCACCGTGGGCGATCCGAACGGTGATTTCTCCATCGGCCCGGTGGTCGCGAAGTCGCAGTTCGACAAGATCCAGGAACTGATCCAGCAGGGCATCGATGAAGGTGCCACCCTGGTTGCCGGTGGCCCCGGCCTGCCGGAGGGGATCACCAAGGGCTACTTCGTCCAGCCCACCGTCTTCGCAGATGTGAAGAACGACATGACAATTGCCCGCGAGGAGATCTTCGGGCCGGTCCTGACGATCCTGGGCTACGACAGTGTCGACCACGCCGTCGAGATCGCCAACGACACCGAATACGGCCTGGCCGCATTTGTCGCAGGCGCCGATCTCGACGCCGCGCGCGCGGTGGCCCGCCGAATTCGTGCGGGGTCGGTGGCGATCAACTCCGCCTTCGATTTCGGCGCTCCGTTCGGCGGCTACAAGAAGAGCGGCAACGGACGCGAATGGGGCGAGTTCGGATTCCACGACTACCTGGAGATCAAGGGCATTATGGGATACGCGCCGGAGGGTGACGGCGAATAGCGATGAGCGGCAACGATCTGGAGGCTCTACTCGACCACCATGCAATTCGCACGTGCCTCGCCCGGGTCGCCCGCGGCGAGGATCGGCGAGATGCGGAACTGATCACTACCTCCTACTGGCCGGACGCCACCACCGACTTCGGGATCTTCGCCGGCTCTTTCGACGAATACCTGGCGTGGGTGGTGCCGGGCTCGCCGGCGATCACCGTCACCCAGCACACCCTCGGGCAGACATTGACGGAGCTGAATGGCGATGTGGCACTGTCCGAAACCCATGTATCGGCTTATCACCGGGTCAATATGGGTACCGAGGAAAGCGATGCCGTGATCGGCGGGCGGTATCTCGACCGGATGGAAAAACGGGGCGGCGAATGGCGTATCGCGCACCGCACCATGCTCTATGACTGGGTCCGTAACGACGGCGCGTCGGCGGACTGGTCGCAGGGCTTGATGGGTGCACCACTCTCCGGTGACCACTACACCGCCAGATCGGTCGGCGATCACAGCGAGCACTTCTTCGCTGCAGCCGATCGGCTCTGAGGGTCTCCGGTGAACTCTCTCGAGGGCAGGGTCGCTGTTGTGACCGGCGCCAGCCGCGGTATCGGAAAAGGTATCGCGCTGGCGCTGGCGCAGCAGGGCGCCACGGTGTACGTCACCGGCCGCACGGTGCGGGCGGGGGTGGACCCGTTGCCCGGGACCATCGGCGAAACGGCCGAGGAATGTGACCGCCGGGGCGGCAAAGGTATTGCCGTCGCGGTGGATCATTCGCAAGACAACCAGGTTGCCTCACTGTTCGACCAGGTTCGGCAGGAACAGGGGCGCCTGGACCTTCTGGTCAACAACGCCTTCGCGCTGCCCGACGATCTGACCGATCCGGATCCCTTCTGGGAGAAGCCACTGTCCAACTGGCAGATGATGGATGTGGGTGTGCGATCAAACTTTGTCGCCGCCTGGCACGCCGCCAAGATCATGGCGCCACAGAAGTCCGGCCTGATGGTGGCCATCTCTGGATACACCGGGGTCTCCTACACCTATGGGGTCGTCTTCGGTACCGCCAAGTCGGCTGCCGACCGCATGTCGCGAGACATGGCCGTCGAGTTGAAACCATTTGGCATCACGTCGATCTCGCTGTGGCAAGGGCTAACATTCACGGAGCGGGCGGAGCGAAATCTCGCTGCGATCGAGCACCTCGGCGAACAGGCCGCGACCCGACCCGAGAATGGTTGCTCCCCCGAGTATCCGGGACGGGTGATCGCGGCTCTGCTCAACGATCCCGATCTCCTCGATCGCAGCGGTGGAACCTTCATCACCGCCGAGCTCGGCGACGACTACGGCATCAAAGACATTGACGGCAGGGCGATTCCATCGCTGCGTTCCACTCGCGGATCGCCGATCTGGTCACCCGTCTGACATCAAATGCATCGCACCAATCACCAGAACTGGAGGACATCGTGAGCACGTTGGCCACGCCGGAGCGGCAAGCAAAGCTGGAAGAACTCATCGACCGTCAGGAGATCCTCGACGCCCTGACCCGGTTCTCCCGGGGCATGGACCGATTCGATCGAGACCTGTTCCTGTCCGCATTTCATACCGATGCCACCATCGCTGCCGGCGAGTTCGTCGGTGGTCCGACCGACCTGTACGACTGGGCCTCCCCCATGCACGAGCAGGGCCAGATCGCCACCCACCACAACCTGCTGAACCACACCTGTGACATCGAGGGCGATGTGGCCCATACCGAGACCTACTACCTGTTCGTCGGCCGAAATCGCGACGACAGCAACTGGATTGCCGGCGGGCGCTACATCGACCGGGTCGAACGTCGCGACGGGCAGTGGAAGATCGCCTTGCGCACCAACGCGATCGAGTGGTCGGGCCTGGTTCCGACCATGGACATCCCGTTCAGCGATGTTCCGGATGTCTTTCTCAACGGCACCCCGTCACGCAGCACCGGCGATCCGTCGTATCAGCGTCCGCTGTCGAACATCCGGCCCGCCTTCATTCCCACCTGATCCGGCAACCGATTCACCGAACCCCCAGTATCTAGGAGAAGGACCATGACCACACTTGCCGTCGAGCGGCTTTCGGACACCGTTGGAGCGAAGGTGCTGGATGTCGACCCCGCTCGTCTGACCACTGATCCCGATCTGGCCGATCAAGTCGCCGAGGCCCTCGAAACCCATTCCGTACTACTGTTTCCGGAGCTGAACGCCGACGATGAGACACTGGTCGAGTTCTGCCGCAAGCTGGGCAAGCTGATCAACTTCTCCCACCTACCGCCGGAGACCGCCGAGGTGATGGAGATCAGCTTCGATCCCAGCAACCCGAACGCCGAGTACTTCGCCAGCAACTGCTTTTGGCATATCGACGGGTTGCTCGACGAGATCGCCCCGAAGACATCGATGCTGACCGCTCGGGTGACGTCGGCCGAAGGCGGTGAGACCGAGTTCGCCAGTACCTATGCGGCCTACGAGGCGCTGACCGACGAGGAGAAGGAACGGTTTGCCGACCTGCGGGTGGTCCACACCTTCGAGGCCATCCAGCGGCTGACCTATCCGAATCCGACACCGGAACAGGTGACCGAGTGGGCTTCTCGCTCTGTTCGTGAACATCCGCTGGTGTGGGAGCACGATTCCGGTCGGCGCTCACTGGTGCTGGGGGCGACGGCATCCCACATCGTCGGCATGGACATCGACGAAGGCCGCGCACTGCTGAAGGAACTGCAAGAACGCATCACGGCACCCGGCCTGGTCTGTCAGCACAGCTGGTCCGAGGGTGACACGGTGCTCTGGGACAACACCGGCCTGGTCCATCGCGTCCGAGACTTCGACCGGCTCAAGCCACGAACAATGCACCGATCCACCGTCGCAGGCCAGGAGAAGATCAAATGAGTGACCGCACAGCAATTGTCACCGGGGGCGCCTCCGGGATCGGCAATGCCATAGCCAAACGTTTTGCCGCTGATGGCAATCTGGTTGCCATCTTCGATATCAACGGCGCCGCTGCCGAGGCCGCGGCGATCGAGATCGAAAAGGCCGGCGGCAAGGCCATCGGCCTCGCCGTCGACGTCACCGACCGGGACCGGATCGACTCGGCCATCGCCGAGGTCAAGTCCACGCTGGGACGTCCGACGGTCCTGGTGAACAACGCCGGCCTGACCGTCGCCGAACCGTTCCTCGACATCACCCTCGAGACCTGGAATCGTGCGCTGGCAATCAACCTGACCAGCGCATTCCACTGCTCTCAGGCGGTGATCCCGGAGATGCTCGAAGAAGGCTGGGGTCGGATCGTCAACATCTCATCCTCCAGCGTCCACAGCGGATCGCCCGGTCTCGGCAGCTACGTGACCGCCAAGTCCGGTGTGGTCGGACTGACGAAGGTGCTGGCACTCGAATTCGGCAGGCGCGGAATCACTGTCAACACCGTGCCGCCCGGATTCATCGACACCCCGATGCTCCGCCGGACCGTTGATACGGGGTTGGTCGACGTCGAGGCGCAGGTTGCCAAGACCCCGGTCGGCCGGATCGGTCAGCCCGAAGATATTGCGGCCACGTGCGCATTCC
Source organism: Williamsia sp. Y853 (assembly GCF_056786495.1). Classification (NCBI taxonomy): domain Bacteria; kingdom Bacillati; phylum Actinomycetota; class Actinomycetes; order Mycobacteriales; family Nocardiaceae; genus Williamsia; species Williamsia sp. Y853. The sequence goes on along the minus strand of NZ_JBXCJC010000001.1, from coordinate 1,295,937 downwards.
TCGTCAGCGAGGAAGCCGGCTACATCACCGGACAGATCATCGGTGTCAACGGCGGGCGGAACACGTAATGCCCGAAGATGTACGCGTATCTGTTGTTCCCCGGATACCGCCGGCCCGCAGAGCGGATTGGTCCGCCGAGATGCAGGCCTTTGTCGACGGATTCCGTTCATCGGTCGCGAGTGCCGGACCAGAAGAGGGTCGGCAAGCGGGCGACAACCTGCTCGGCACGCTGGCCCGCTACCCGTCGCTGGCAATGGCTTTCCTGACCTTCAACAAACATCTGTTGTCGGGGTCTGCGTTGTCGGTCCGCGAGCGTGAGCTGCTGGTATTGAGGGTGGCGCACCTACGGAATGCCGAGTACGAGTGGGCACAGCACGTCATCCTCGCCGACCGGGCCGGTATGACCGCCGACGAGATCACCCGGATCGCCACCGGTCCTGATGCCCCGGAATGGATTCCGATCGAACGCGCCCTTCTGCAATCGGTGGACCAGTTGCTGAACGACGGCATCGTGAACGAGCAGACGTGGGGTGTGCTCGCCGGTGAGTTCGACGAGCAGAAACTGATGGACGTGGTCTTCACCGTCGGCTGCTACTCGATGCTGGCAATGTCGTTGCGGTCCTTCGGGATCGAACCCGAGGACGGGTTGCGCCCCTTCCTACCTGCTGCCCGCTAGGTCGCCGGGACGAACATCAGTACGTCGGTGGCGGACTGTCGCGTCCCCGTTCCTCGCGGCGTTTCTGAGTGAGTTGCTCTTCCAGTTGACGCTGTCGGCGGTTGGCCATCCGTTCCTGTTGACGGCGTGCGTGTTTCGCTGCGGTGCGCGACTGTTGGCGGGTTTCCGGTTTGACGGACGATGCAGTTGGCTGCCGGCTTGGTGAGCCTCTTTTGTTGTCGAAGACGATGAGCCTCAAGGTGGGGAACAGATCGTCGCCGGTCCAGCCTGGGCCGTGGTAGTTGCGGCCTTCGGGTGTGGTGAAAATCAGCCGGGTCCGCCCGGTCTCGGAGTCGGGGTATTGGTCGTCGAGCCAATCGGAGTACGTCTTCAACAGATGGTGAAAACGGCACAGCGTCTTCATCTCTGACGGATGGGTGCAACCACCGGCTTCAGGCTCGTTGTGGTTGTACTCGCAGGTGTGGTCAAGGTCGGCGCCCCAGGCCTTGTGCTCACATCCAGGCCACATGCAGTAGACGTCCCGGATTCGAAGGTAAGTGTCCAAGACGACCGAGGGCCGGTATTGATCACCAGGTTGGGTGGCCGGGAGTGGAATCACCTGTGGAAACGGCGCTGTGACGACGGCACTGTCGCCGCCGTCATCGGGGAGGTTCTCGACTGAAGGGTTCTGAGGTCGGCGCACGTACACGTTCGGCCGCTTCGGTTTTGGTGTCCCCTGCTCGGGCAGCGCTGGTTCTGGCTGCACTGGTTCTGGTTGCTCCGACTGTGCGGGCGCAGGTTTGTTGCCCATTGGCCGCTGCACGGTTTCCGGGCGGGCTGCGATATCGCGAACGTGATCGGCAGAGATCACGCCGTGACCATCCAGAAATCCTGGATTCTCGGCGCGACCGTCGAGGGTGACGTGATCGGTGATCACGTGCAGCACGATCTTCACGTCCACACCCGAAACCAATTGGCCGGCAGGAACGGTGACAATCTCAGCGGTGCAGGGGTGTTTTGGGTCGTTCGGGCATTCACAAAGGAACTCACGGCCCATCACCGTGGCGAACAACGCATCAGCCATCCGGTCAGACTTCTTCCGCGGATCGGCCTTACACGTGGCCATGGCCAGCTTCTCCAACCGCGCCATGATCATCGCCAATTCCTCAGCCGTGGAATGCGCGTCCATCACCGCCATCCCGTGGTCGGTGTTGTTGGCCCACACCCCACGATTCTTCTTCGCATCCTCCCGGTTGTTGCGGACCAGATCCGGATCGCGGCGGAAAATGATCGCATCAACCATGTCTCGCATCCGACCCTTCGACCACGACCCACGCCGACCCAGCGCCTCGGCGATACCGCGATCGATCTCAGTCATATGGGCCGAACCCTCGATCAACTCGGTCCGGGCAATGATGTCAGGGACATGGTGTGCAGCAACCCGTCCCGCCTTCAACAGCGCATTGACCGCAGGCAGGCGATCCCGCAACGCCACCCCGCGATTGATCTGCAGCTCCGCGGTCCGTTGCGTCAACCCCTGCGCCGCAGACAATCTCGCCGCACACTGGGCGAACGGATCAAGAGCCCGCATCTCCGCCTCAGACCCGGCGATGGGCTCGACGAGATGTCGATGCAGCATCGCCGCAGCGGCGTATCGCTCCCACTCCATCCGCGACTGCTGGGCCATCGCAAGTTCGGTGTTACGTAACAACTCGTTGACACCCAGCGACTCGACAGGGCCGATTTCATCGTCCCCACCTGCATTTTCGATCTCCCCATCGAACATACAAGCGAGCCTAGATGAGGGGTCCGACACCACTTCTCAGCCAGCCTGGACGTCTTTCCATAGATCTGCCCGGTGGGTCCGTTGCCCCTGATAGCCCACACCGCAACTCAGGTGTCACTCGCGGTCGAGCATTGCCGTGCTGCCGTCCGGTCGATGTTTGACGAGCCGCCCCGCTTCGTCGAGTGCGACCGTTGTGATCCCGCGGCCGGCGAGGGTTCTACGATAGTCGGCCGTTGCAAGATCTTCGAAGATTCGTGCCCGAACATTGGAGTCGACCGATCCACGCTGCGATTCGCCGAAGTCAGCGTCCGTGTGCGCCGCCTCATCTGCGGGTTCTGACATATCAACCCCTCAGGTTGCCGTGCTCCACGAGCGTACCCATGCCGTAAGGCACCGTGGCGATTCCAACGGGTCACCAACTGCCGCGCTTCAGGCTCCGCTCCACACAGGGGCCCGTTTCTGCGCAAACGCAGCGGGCCCTTCTTGGGCATCTGCGCTGTTGTAGCAGTCTTCGGCGGCGGCCCTGGCCGCGGCCAATGCCTCCGACCGGCCCATCTCGGTCGCGATCATCACCGTGTCGCGCGCGGCCTTCACCGATAGCGGCGCGCCGGCCAGGATGTCCTTCGCAAGCGCGATCGCCTCGCTCAGCAAGCCCTCCGGCTCGGCGATCCGGTTGACCAGGCCGATTTCATAGGCGCGCTGCGCGGTAATCGGTTTTCCGGTGAGCAGGATTTCCATCATGATCCGTTGCGGGATCATGTGGATCAGCGGCGACGCCCATGGTGAACTCCGGCCGACCTTCACCTCGGTGACGGCAAACTTCGCGCTGGTGCTGGCTACACACAGATCACAGGCCTGCGCGATCATCCAGCCGCCCGCGAAGGCGTATCCGTTGACCGCCGCGATGGTCGGTTTCGACAGTTCGACGGTGTCATAGGGAAGCGCGAACATGTCGCGTGGCGGCACCGCAATCCCGGCCGCGACCATCTCCTTGAGATCACCTCCGGCACAGAATGTCTCACCGGCGCCGGTCAGGATCGCCACCCGTAGCGCGGTGTCGTTCTCGAAACGTTCCCAGGCATCACGCAAGCCTTCGCGAACCTCCAGCGACAGGCAGTTACGGGTGTCGGGACGATTGATCGTGATGATCGCTATCCCGTCGTCGCGGGCATCGAACAGGACGGCGTCGCTCACTAATATCCCCTCTGCTGAATGATGTGCGCCTCGCGCGAGAGTTCTTCCTGGAAGTCCGGATGCGCAATGGCGATAAGGCGTTTGGTGCGCTCGGCCAAACTCTGGCCACGTAGCTGCGCGGCGCCGAACTCGGTGACGATCACGTCGACATCACTGCGCGGCGTGGTGACCGGACCCGACAGCTGGGCAGTGATGCGGCTTATCGTTCCCTTCTTCGCGGTTGCCGGGAGCGCGATGATCGCGTGCCCACCCGGCGAGCGTGCGCCCCCGCGAACAAAGTCGAGCTGACCACCGGTGCCGCCGAGATAGGCGGCGCCACTCTGCTCGGCGTTGACCTGCCCGGTCAGATCCACTTCCAACGCCGAATTGATGGTCACCAAGTTGTCGAGTTGCGCCATCACGGCCGCCTCATGGGTGTACGCCGTGTTGCACATCCGGAGTTCGGGGTTCTGATGAGCGAAGTCGTACAACCGCCGGGTCCCGATCAGGGCACCGGCGATACTCACGCCGCGGTCGATCCGCTTGCGGGCGTTGGTGACTGCCCCGGCCTCGATCAGGTCCACCAGCCCATCGCCGACCATGCCGGAATGCACACCCAGATCGCGGCGATCGCGCAGGAGCCGCAACATCACCTCCGGGACCGCGCCGATACCCATCTGGATGACCGAACCGTCACCGATGAACGCCGCCGCATGTTCGGCCATCGCCAGATCGGTGTCGCTGATCGGTGCAGACGTCACCTCGACCGGAGTCCGCGAGACGTGCACGGCGTAATCGATCGCGGTGGCGGGCACCTTCTCGCCGCAGGTGTACGGCACCTGATCGTTGACTTCGGCGATGACAACGCGCGCCCTGGCGACCGCGGCCTGTACGTAATCGCTGATGAGTCCGAGGCTGTGGTTGCCTTCCGCATCGGCGGGACTGACCTGTATCAATGCGATGTCGCAGCCCATGTGACCCCCCGCGATCATCGGGGCGATCTGTCCGACGTGGCACGGAACGACATCGAGCTCATGGGCCTTGCTCATCACCCGCAACGAGCCCATCGCACCCATGCTCGACAGCGAAAAACTCTTGGCCGTCTCCGGCGTGAAGAGCCCGGAGAAGCTGGTCGAGATGAACGCCGACAGCCCGCCCACCTCGTGACCCTGCTCGATCAGGGCTTCGATGAGTGTCGTGGGTTCACCACAGGCCTGACCGATCACGATCCGATCGCCAGGGAGCAGATACTGCTGCAGGTCGATCGCCGTGGAAGCCGCCATCAGGACCAGGCCCCGTCTGCCGAGCGCACCTGGGCCTTGACCTCTTCGGTGTTCTCACCGAGTCTGGGGGCCGCACTGTCGATCCGTCCGGGTGTTCGGGAGAACCAGGTGGGCGGACCGGGGAAACGGACTGAACCATAAGGCGATTCGACCTCTTCGAAGAAGTCCACCGCCTCCAGGTGAGGGTTGTCGAACAATTCGTCGAGTGACCGGACGGGCGCAGCCGGGATATCCAACGAACGCAGCAGGTCGAGCCACTCCTGGGTGGTGCGCTCTGAAAACGTTTCTCCCAGAAGCGAGTACACCTCGTTGATCCGCGCGGCGCGCTGCCCGAGGGTGGCAAAATGCTCACCCGCCCATTCGGGGGCGACGGCAGCAACAAACGCGTCCCATTGCTTGTCGTTGTAGACCAGCGCCGAGATGTGTCCATCCTTGGTGCGGTACGGCTTTCGGTTCGGCGACACCGCGCGGTGATAGGCCGCCGGTCCGAGGGGCGGCGTGAACATCGCACCGCCGGCATGTTCGACCAGCATGAACGCGGCCATGGTCTCGAACATCGCCACCTCGACCTCCTGACCTTCGCCGGTGCGTTCGCGATGGAACAGCGCCATCGTGGTGGCGTAGAGCGCCGTCATCCCGGCGACCTTGTCGGCGATGATCGTGCCGACATAGCCGGGCTCGCCGGTGAGCTGCTCCTGCGCATACGGCAGTCCGCATTCGGCCTGGATGGTGTCGTCGTAGGCGGTGAGGTTCGCGTCCGGGCCGCGGCGGCCGTACCCGTAGCAGTTGGTGTAGATGATCGACGGGTTGATCGCGGCGACCGCGTCGTAGTCGAAGCCGAGTTTGGCGATCGCCGTCCCGCGCATCGAGTGGATGAACACGTCGGCGCCGCTGATCAGGTCACGCAGGACCTGCTTGTCCTCGTCGGTTCGCAGATCGAGGACAACGCTGCGCTTGCCGCGATTCACGTTCACGAACACGCCACCCATGCCCGGTTCGGGACCCACCGAGATGTATCGGGTGTTGTCCCCGGCCGGGATCTCGATCTTGATGACGTCGGCGCCCATGTCTGCCATCACCTGAGTGCAGTAGGGGCCCATGACCATTGCCGTCAGATCGACCACGCGTACGCCGACCAACGGACCTGTGTGTTTCATCCCTAACCCGCCTCTTCGACAACGAACCCAAGCTATCAGGTCAATGTTTACAAGGATAGTGGTATGACTAGCAGGTGGAGATTTTCAAGCCGATCGGAAACGTCCTGGACCGCGCGGTCACGGAGCGCCCGGATGCCCCCGCGGTCGAGGCCGCCTCCGGCATCTGGACGTACATCGAACTCGATGATCAGGCCCGACGGGCCGCAGGCGCACTGTGGTCATTGGGCGTACGTCCGGGCGATCGGGTCACCGCCTGCCTGCCCAACGATCTCGACATCGTGGCGGCATTCCATGGCGCCCAGCGGATCGGTGCGATCTGGGCCGGCGTCGGAGAAGCACTGTCGGCAGGCGAGCAACAGGACATCATCGACCTGTGCGGACCCACTGCGGTGCTGTCGGGAACGAATGGCAAGGTGACCGGCCCGGAATGTGTTGAGCCCGAACGATGGTCCGAGTTGCTTCGCAGCGACTTCGAGGCACCGGATGTGGAGCCGGACATCGATTCACCGGCCGGGATCGCGTTCACCAGCGGCACCTCGGGTCGCGCCAAGGCCGTGGTCCACAGCCACCGAAATCTCCTGTTGCCCGGTGCCGTGCTCAACAAGACCCGCGGATGGGGTCCCGACCTGCGCAAGGGCGACAGCTTCCCCCTGACGATCCTCAACCTCATGGTTCTGTCGACACTGCTCACCGCCCAGGCCGGCGGGTGCGCGGTGGTGATGAACCGTCGTGATGTCGATGGCCTCATCGAGTGGATCAGCACCCGGCGCGTGACGGTGTGGAACGGTGCGCCCGCGCAGCTCTACGACCTCGCCCGCCGTCCCGACGCCGACCTGAGCTCGTTGCGTGAGGTGTGGAGCGGCGGCGGAGACACGTCCGACGCCCTGCGGCAGGAATTCGCCGACGCCCACGGACTGATCCCCCGCGTCACCTACGGCCTGACCGAGGCACCCACTGTCGTCTCGATCGATCCACCCGATGGCCAGTGGCGAGTGCGGGCCAGCGGGCAGATACTGCCGCACTTCGACGTCGCCGCGTACGACGACAACAACAATCGACTGCCTGCAGGCAAATCCGGAGAGCTGAAGTTGGCCGCTGCTCCCGGCGGAGAATGGGCCGGGGCCTGGCGACCCCTGCTCGGGCACTGGGGTCCGGACGGGCTCGATGAGGCAGCGCCGGGCCCGCTACCGACCGGCGACATCGGAACCGTCGACGGCTCCGGGTGGCTGACGGTGATCGACCGCAAGAAGCTGGTGATCATCCGCGGCGGGGCCAACGTCTATCCACTCGAGGTGGAGCGAGCAATCAGCACGCACCCGGACGTCGAGAAGGTGGCGGTGTACCCGATCCCCGATGACCGCCTGGGACAGCGAGTGGCGGCGGTGGTCGAGAGTTCGTTCTCCACATTGGATTTCGACGATCTCACGGCGCATTGCCGTCGCGAGGTGTCGTCGTACAAAGTCCCCGAGACCTGGACCCAGGTCGATGCGCTGCCGGTGAACGCGATGGGCAAGGTGCAGCGGGCCGGGCTTGCCGAGTTCGTTGAGCAACAACGCATTCCCAGCCGACAGGTCACCTCGAAGGGAACCACCGCGTGAGCGAGCTGTTCAATCTCAAGGGCAAAGTCGCAATCGTGACCGGCGGATCGTCAGGACTGGGGGTTGCGGTCGCGGAAACCCTGACCGAGGCCGGCGCCCGGGTTGCGGTGGTGGCGCGGCGCAAAGACAGGCTGAGCGCGGTCGCCGAACGGATCAACGGTCTTGCGGTCGCCTGCGACCTGTCCGACCTCGAACAGGTCGGCACAATCGTGCCGACCGTGGTGGACGAACTCGGACCACCGGACATCATCATCAACGGCGCAGGCAGCATGTTCACCGAGGAGAAGGCGGAGTCCGAGCCGCTGGAGGCCATCCGGCAGACCCTCGGCCTGAATCTGATGGCACCTTTCCTCTTGGCCCAGAGCGCTTTTCCCCACCTGGTCGAAGCAGGCGGCGGTTCGATCGTGAACATCTCGTCGATCAGTGGCCAGGTCGGCATCCCCGGGATCCCGCAGGCGTCTTATGCCGCAAGCAAGGCCGGGCTGTCCGGGCTGACGGCCGAACTCGCGGTGCAGTGGGCCAGGCACTCGATCCGGGTGAACACCGTGGCACCCGGCTTCTTCCGCAGTGAGATCACCGGCCCTCTCTACACCAGCGAGCGGGCCTCGGAGTACCTACGCCGCAACACACCCCTACCGAAAGAAGGTTCCGCGCAAGACATTGTCGGCGCCGTGCTCTGGCTCGCCTCCGATGCCGGGAGTTATGTCACCGGCCAGACCATCGTGGTCGACGGCGGATGGACAGCACGCTGACTCCCGGCGATTAGCACCTGTAAGCATTGCAATCCTTACGAGGATTGACGTAATGTCGGCCACATTGTTGCCCCACTTGGGGCGGTTGAAAGGACTACTTCTCTCATGTTTTCGGCAGTTGTCATCGAAAAGGGCGAAGCAGGGCAATCCGTTGCCCTCAAAAACGTCGAGGAATCCGAGCTTCCCGAGGGAAACGTCCAGATAGACGTGGACTACTCCTCACTCAATTTCAAAGACGCACTTGCCATCACCGGCAAGTCCCCGGTGGTCCGCAAATTCCCGATGGTGCCCGGCATCGACCTGGCAGGCACCGTCACGGCCAGCTCGCACAGCAAGTGGTCCACGGGCGATCGGGTCGTCCTCAACGGCTGGGGTGTCGGTGAAACCCACTGGGGCGGCTTCGCCCAGCGCGCCAGCCTCAACGGCGACTGGCTGGTACCGCTGCCCGCCGAGTTCACCGCCAAGCAGGCCATGGCGATCGGCACCGCCGGTTACACCGCGAGCCTCTGCGTCGAGGCGCTGGTCAACGCAGGCGTGCGCCCCGAGCAGGGCGAGATCCTGGTGACCGGAGCCACCGGCGGCGTCGGCAGCGTTGCGATCGCACTGTTGACCAAGGCTGGCTTCACCGTGGCCGCCTCCACCGGCAAGACCTCCGAGGTCGAGTATCTCCAGGCGCTCGGAGCATCCACCGTCGTCGATCGGGCCGAGCTCTCCGAAAAGGGCAAGCCGATGCAGAAGGAACGCTGGGCAGGTGTTGTCGACTCGGTCGGCAGCTTCACCCTGGCCAACGCCTGCGCGCAGACCCGCTACGGCGGCACCGTTGCCGCCTGCGGTCTCGCCCAGGGCATGGACTTCCCGGCATCGGTCGCGCCGTTCATCCTGCGTGGGGTATCGCTCCTGGGCATCGACAGCGTGATGGCACCCATCGAGCGACGGATCACCGCCTGGGCCCGCCTGTCCCGCGACCTCGATCCAGGCGCCCTGGAGTCGATCGCCACCGAGATCTCCCTTGCGGAATCGATCAAAGCAGCCGACCAGTTGATGGACGGCACCGTGCGTGGCCGCATCGTTGTCGACGTCAATCGCTGAAACAGGAGTACACACATGACCACTAGCGAGACCGAAGCCGTCCAGCTCGACCTGACCGACGTCGACCACCGGGTGGGCAAACCCGTTGGCGGCGGGCAACTCTGGGACCCCTGCAGCACCTCGGACATCCGCCGATGGGTGATGGCGATGGACAACCCGAACCCCTTGCACTGGGATGAGGAGTTCGCGCGCAATTCGAAGTTCGGTGGGCTCGTGGCACCGCAGTCCATCGCGGTGGGCCTGGACTACGGACACGGGGCGGCGCCTGCCTGTGTGGGGCATATCCCGAACAGCCACCTGATCTTCGGTGGCGAGGAATGGTGGTTCTACGGCACACCCGTGCGACCGGGCGACAAACTGTTCCAGGACAGGTGGTTTCACGACTACAAGGTGGCCGAGACGAAGTTTGCCGGCCCCACCATGTTCTCCCGCGGCGACACCGCCCACAAGAATCAGCACGGGGCATTGGTCGCCAGGGAGCGGTCGACCGCCATCCGCTATCTCGCGGCCGAGGCCACCAAGCGCGGTATGTACGACAACGAGATCGGCGTGGTCAAGAAGTGGACCAATGCCGAGCTACTCGAAGTAGAAAAGCTCCGGGACGACTGGCTCATGTCCAACCGATTGGGCGTCTCACCGCACTTCGATGAGGTCAACGTCGGCGACAAACTCCACCGCCGGGTGATCGGTCCACACACCATCGCGAGCTTCACCACCGAATACCGCGCCTTCCTGTTCAACATCTGGGGCACTTTCCAATGGGTTGCACCCGAAGGGGTCGACGATCCCTGGGTCTATCAGGATCCGGGGTGGGTCGAGGGCTTCGGCTTCGACGAGGAGGGCGCCAAGATCGATCCACGCAAACGGGACGGCCTATATGTCGGCCCCTCGCGTGGACACATCGACGCCGACAAGGCCGGTGAGGTCGGCATGGCACGCGCCTACGGGTACGGCGCCACGATGGGTGCCTGGTGCACCGACTTCCTCGCCAACTGGGCCGGCCATGACGGCATGGTCCGGCACACCAAGGCCGATTTCCGCGGACCCGCATTCGAGGGAGATGTGACCTACTTCGACGCCGAGATCGTGGACAAGAAGGCCGACTCCGAGTGGGGCGTACCGCTTGTCCAGATCAAGCTGAAGCTCACCAGCCAGGACGGCACCACACTGGTGACCTGCACCGCCGAGGTCGAACTACCGCTCTGACAGACCCAGCCGCGACAAAGACGACAACGAGGTCAGCCTTGAGTACTCAGATCACCACCGAATCGACCGCCGCAACGTCGGTGGTATCTGGTCCACCGCTGAGCGAAGAGCCCGGCCTCGGCACACTCACGATGCCGGGCTTTTTGCGTGAGGTGACCGAGTTGTACGGCGACCGTGAGGCACTGGTGATGCACACCCCCGAGGGTGTCATCCGCTGGTCCTACACCGAGCTGTGGGAACGTGCGGTCGAGGTGGCCCGGGCGCTCCATGCCTCCGGCATCGGCAAAGACGGTCGTGTCGGTGTACTCATGACCAACCGACCCGAGTGGATCACCGCGGTGTTCGGCACCGCACTCGCCGGCGGTGTGGCCGTCACCCTCAGCACGTTCTCGACCGCCGCCGAGTTGGACCACCTACTCGGGGTCTCCGGCGTCTCAGTGCTGTTGTTCGACCGCAAGGTGCTCAAAACCGACTACGCGAGTGTGTTGACCGCGCTCGAACCTGCGATCAACGACGCGGCCCCCGGCGAACTCCATTCGTCGAAATACCCTTTCCTGCGTCACCTTGCAGCGGTTGGCGATGGTTCCGATCTACCGGGTGCGATCGAGACCTGGGATGACTTCGTCGCCCGTGGTCAGGCCTCACCGCGGGAGCTGGTCGAGGCAACGGCCGCAGCGGTGAAGCCGAGCGATACTGCGGTGCTGTTCTTCTCGTCGGGATCAACCAGCAAACCGAAGGGCATTTTCAGCGCCCATCGCGGGGTGTCCATTCAGCTGTGGCGATTCCGACAGCTCTACCACTTCGGCCCGGAGGACAACATCCGGTGCTGGAGCGCGAACGGATTCTTCTGGTCCGGCAATTTTGCGATGGCACTGGGCAATACGCTGTCCAGCGGCGGCTCACTCGTACTGCAGACGACCTTCGATGCGACCGAGGCGCTGGAGCTCATCGAGTCCGAAAAGGTCAACTTCCCGTTCGCCTGGCCGCATCAGTGGGCGCAATTCGAATCTGCACCCAACTGGGCCACCGCAGATCTGAGCAGCTTGCGATTTGTCGACCATCGCACCCCGGTGGCGCGCCATCCGTCGGTCACAGCGGAGTGGATCGAACCCGGTTATGCCTACGGCAACACCGAAACCTTCACGATCTCAGCCATTTACCCGGCAAACACCACCGAGGAACAAGCCGGTGGCAGCAGCGGCAAACCCCTACCGGGCGTGACGTTCAAGATCGTCGACACGTTGTCCGGCAAGACCGTGCCGGTGGGCGAGCGGGGCGAGATCTGCGTCAAGGGACCGACACTGATGCTCGGCTATCTCGGCACACCACTGAGCGAGTCTGTCGACGACGAGGGCTTCTTCCCCACCGGCGACGGTGGGTATGTCGACGGCGAAGGCCGGTTGTTCTGGGAAGGACGCCTCACAGACATCATCAAGACCGGCGGCGCCAACGTCTCACCCCTCGAGGTCGATGAGGTTCTGGTGGCACATCCCGGGGTCAAGGTCACCCGCACCGTCGGTGTCCCCCACGACACGCTCGGCGAAGTGGTTGTCGCATGCATCGTTCCGCATGCCGGCGCAGATCTGAAGCCCGATGAGATCCGCGCGTACATCAAGGGCGAATTGGCCAGTTACAAAGTGCCCCGGCATGTTCTGTTCTTCACCGATGACGAGATCACTCTGACCGGTAGCGCCAAGATCAAGACCAGTGATATCCGCGATCTCGCAGCGAAGAGGCTCACCCCCGCACCCCGCTGATGTGGGGTTATCGGAGTCTGGCTGCGAGCGCCTCGCGGTGTTGTGCGGGCGAACCGAATAGTGATCGATTCAGGATGGCCCGTTTGAGGTAGACGTGGATGCCACTTTCCCACGTGTAACCCATTCCGCCGTGGAGCTGCATCGCACTGCCCGCCACCTCGACGGCCATGCCGCCGGTGAACGACTTGGCCATCGCAACGGCCACCGCGGCGCCCGGCTGGTCGGCAGCGAGCGCACGTACGGCCGCGTCGACGAGCTTCTGCGCGACCGTCACCTGAACAAGCATGTCTGCGCAGGCATGTTTGACGGCCTGGAACGAGCCGATCTTGCGGCCGAATTGTTCTCGCACCCCGACATAATCGACAGTTGCCGCCATTGCTGCCTCGCTGAGCCCGAGGCTGTCACAGGCCACACCGAGCGCGGCGCGATCGTGAAGATGACGCAATGCCTCTGCGCCTTCGGATTCGAACTGCCACACCGAATCCGCCGACACCACCACGTCCGCTGCGGTCACCCGACCGAAGCTGCGAGTGAGATCGACAACCGGCTGATCGGCGATGGTCAATCCGGCGGTGTTGCGATCGAGGGCCACGATGACGGTCATACCGGGTTCATCCGGATCGAATGCCGGGATGAGTAGCCGGTCGGCATGAGGTGCGCCCAGGACCAGGTCGGCCTCACCGTTCAGCTGCCATCCGGCCTCGCTGCGGGTGATCCGGAACGGGGTCTGATCAACCTCGTCGAGGTTGTTCTCGCCTTCGACCACAACGATCGGAACCACATCGCCAGATACGGTGTCGCGCAACAATTGGTCGCGCTCAGGAGCCGGCGCCAGCAACTCCAGCAGTCCCAGGCTCAGCGTTGCGACGGCCGGGTATGGGCCGGTCGTCACCGCTCGGCCCGTTTCTCGGAGCACGACGGCAACCTCGGCGAAGGTCGCGTCGGCACCGTCGAAGTCCTCGGCAGCCTCCAATCCCAGCCACCCGGAACCAGCAACCAACTGCCAGTCGACCGGCGTACCCACCTCGGCTTTGGCAAGCAGATCGCGTGCCACCGCGCGCAGTTCCCCGTGCAGTTCGGAAAGGTTATCGGTGGGCATCAGGCTCCTGCCGGTTCTCGCGGCAGGCCGAGGCCTCGCTCGCCGATGATGTTTCGTTGTATTTCGCTGGTCCCGCCTGGGATGGTCCATTCCCACGATCCGATGAAATCCAGGACCCAGGAACCCGATTCCCATCCGCTTGACAGCGGTTTGCGCAGATGGGTCTGTGCCGACAGCCCGGCGACCTCGGCACCGAAGTCGGTCAGCTCCTGCAGCAACTCGCTGTAGAACAACTTCACGATCGAGGCATCCGCGGGCCCGGGGTGATCATTGGTGGCAAAGTCCGAGCAGAGCAGGCGCAGTCCTTCGATCTTCGTCTCCAGCATCGCCAGCCGATCCGCCACCAGCGAATCATCCACTGGCACAGATCCGTTTCGTCTGGGTCTGGAACACTCTTCCACCAACCACCGAAACCCGCCGTGCGCCAGGCGCTCCGACAATTCGAGCATCGTCATTCCGCGTTCGGCACCGAGAGTCTCCTGGGCGACCTGCCAGCCGGCGTTCTCCGGCCCGACGAGGTTCTCGGCCGGAATCACCACATCGTTGAGGAAAATCTCGCAGAAGTGTGATTCGCCGGTCGCCTGCCGGATGGGCCGGACCTCGACGCCGGGTGTCTGCATGTCGAGCAAGAAGTACGAGATACCGCGCCGTTTGGGGGCATCCGGATCTGTCCGGGCCAACAGCAGACACCAATCCGAGTGCAGCGCACCACTTGCCCAGAGTTTCTGGCCGTTGACGATGTAGTTGTCGCCCCCAACGCCATCAGAAACTCTGCGGGCGGATGTCTTGAGCGCGGCCATATCTGAACCCGCACCGGGTTCGGAGAATCCCTGACACCAGATCTCGCCGCCGAGGATCGCCGGGAGGTGACGTTCGCGCTGTTTCTCGGTACCCGCGGCCAGCAGCGTCGACGCCGCGTGGTGGATCGAGACGAATGGCAACACCAGTCGTGGTGCGTCGTGGGCGGCGAGTTCCTGATAGAGCACCACCTGCTGCTCGACGGTCATGCCGCCGCCCCACTGCGCCGGCCAGTGCGGCACGGCGTAGCCGGCCTCGTTCAGCTCGGCGAACCATTGCTTCTGGAAGCGGACGAACACCTCGTCCGAGACACCGGTCTGCGCCGCCCGCCAGTCCGCCGGAATGTGTGTCACACACCAGTCCCGGACCGTCGCTCGAAAGTCCCCGTTCCGAAAGTCACTGCGCTCTGCTGCCATCAGGTGCGCGCCCGTTCCACGAGTGCCAGAAGACGGTTGCGGTGTTCCTCGGTCTGCATCGTGACGACTTCAGCGGCGAACCCGGCCTGCAGAGGTCCGGCCAAAGCCTGGCTCAAGTGCATGTTCACAATCCGTTTTGTGCTTTGCAGCGCCTCGCGGGGTTGCGCGGCCAGGCGCTTCGCAAGGGCGCCTGCCTGATCGGCGAGTTCGTCGGGGGCACAGGCACGGGTTGCGAGCCCGAGTTCGACCGCGGTGGCCGCCGGGATCCGGTCGCCGGTATACAGGTATTCCCTCGACCTCAAGATCGGGGTGAGCAGCGGCCAAAATGCCGCTCCCCCATCACCGGCGGCCAGGCCGACCGCCACGTGAGGATCGGCGAGATAGGCCTTCTCCGAGATCAGGACGATGTCGCACAACACCGCGATGCTGCATCCCAAGCCCACGGCCGGACCGTTGACGGCAGCGATGATCGGCAGCGGGAAACGCAGCATCTCATCGATGATCTCGGCACCTTCGCGGATGCTCTCATCGCGGCCGGCGGGGTCGTCGAGAAATGAGGTGATCCAGGCGAGATCCCCACCGGCGCTGAACGCCCGGCCGGAACCGGTGAGAATCACGACGGCCGCGTCGCGGTCAGCAGCGATCTGCCGCCAGACGTTGGCCAGGGCCCAGTGCAGATTCTTGTTCACCGCACCCAGGTCATCGGGACGATTGATGGTCACCGTCCGGACCGGGCCTTCGCAGGTCACCGTCAATTCGTCGGGCAGATCGTACTTCACCGGTCCCCCAATGGTTTTCACTGAACGGGTTTTCATTGAATGATCGCCACCGGCTCGGGCACCGTGGCAAGAGTGTTGCCGAACAGGCCGGTCAGGCCTTTGCGCCCCACGCGAGAGGTGAGGGCGGCGCCGGTTGCGGACAGACCCAGCGGTAGTCGTCGCAACGGCAGGCTGTACCGCGAGAGCCACGAGAGGGTGGTCTCGTCGCAGAAGCCGGTGGCCCCGTGCAGTTGATGAGCGACGCGGAACACGACGTCTGCCGCCTCCACTGCGGCCAACCGCAGCGCCAGTGCATCGTCGACGGCCTCGGCCTGCCGCGCCTCGATGCTCCACAACGCGTACTTGGCAAGGACTTCCACGCCACTGCGCTCCACCTCCGCATCGGTGAGCTGGAACTGGACACCTTGGAGTTGGGCCAGCGGTCGGCCGAACTGTTCACGCATGAGTACGTGCGCTCGGGTGAGTTCGAGAGCCCGGTCGAGCATGCCCAACAGCGTCCAGCAGGGCAGCACCAGCCCGAGCGCCAGATCCTTCTCGCCATTCTTGTCGATCGACGTGAGTGCCAGCGGTGCAACAAAAGCCGATGTGCGCGGCGGCGCTATCGCAGGCAGCACGGTGACGGAGCTGCGCACACCACTCAATGCGACTGCAGACCATCGCAATTCGATGTCGGCGATCGCAGCTGCCGGACCATGATCGGCAACAACCACCAATCCGTCGACATCGAGGTCAACCGGCCTGGCGAGACGCTCTGCCACCGGATACGGGATACCCCAATAGCCGGCACTTCGACACAGCGCAGCCGCCGCCTCGAGTTCATCGGCATCTCCGCGAGGATTGAGCTCCCAGGCACCGAGGCCCGCGAAAACCGATTCCAGGGGTCGTTCCCGACCCGCCGGATCGACCTCTGCTCCTTCGAGAAGCCGGTCGCCGCCGGCGGCTTCGAACGCGCGCAACGCCGCAGTGCCGTATTCCGTTGCTTCCGGGCTCAAGTCGATGTTCATGATGCCGCCAGCAGGTTGCGGGCAAGCAGGATTCGCTGCATCTCGATGCTGCCCGACGCAACCGTCGCCGCCTGCGAGTAACTCCAGTGCGCTTGCACGTCCAGCCGGAATCGTTCTGCCTCTTCACCCGTCAGGGGCGCGTATGTGGCCAGCTCGGTCAGCACATTGGCGCTGGTTTGGTCGAGTGTGGTCACCGCGATCCGGTACAGCGCGGCGTCGGCCGGGCGTACCCGCCCTTCGCTCTGCATCGACACCACCCGATACGCCAGCAGCCTGGCCCGTCGACAATGAACCAACATCCGGGCCCAGCGGGCGTGGAGTTCGGCAGGCAGGTCATCCCACGCATCGCCCAGCACCGTAGGTGCTTCCTGCAGCAACCGCTCGCATCGGGCGTACCTGGCGATGCCCACCCGCTCGAACGCGAGTACCTCCTGGACGACTTTCCATCCCTCGTCCACCGTTCCGAGGACGTGGGCCTGCGTGACCTTGAGGTCGTTGAAGAAGACCTCGTTGAGGTGATGGGGGCCCAACATCGCGCGGATCGGCCGGACTTCGATGGCCGGATCGGACATCGGCACCAGGAAGACCGTCAGACCGTGCTGCTTTCGCTCACCCGACGAGGTGCGGGCGAGAAGGAAGCACCACTGGGCCATGGTCGCGTACGAGGTCCAGATCTTCTGTCCGGAAATGCTCCACCCGTCACCCTCCCGTCGCGCTGCGGTGCGCAATGAGGCCAGGTCAGAGCCGGACCCCGGCTCGCTGAACCCCTGACACCAGATCACCTCGCCGCGCGCGATCGGCGGGAGATGCAACTGCTGCTGCTGCGTTGTCCCGTGGCGCATGATTGTCGGCCCGACCCAGTTCACGCCCATGTATTGGGCACCGCGCGGTTCGTGATGTGCCCACATCTCCTCGCGGACCACCGTCTGCTCCCAGACCGAGGCACCCCGCCCGCCGAACTCCTCGGGCCAGGCCATACACAGCAGGTCACGATCAGCCAGAAAGCGACAGAAGGCCTGCGCGGTTTCGAGATCGTCCGGGTCATCGGTGAACGCACCCCGAAACTCTGCCGGAACATTTTCCTTGATCAGCCAGCGAAGGTCGTCGCGGAGCGCGTTCGCCGCCTCACCCAACGTGAAGTCCATGCGAGCACGGTAACTCAATCCTCATAAGGATTGGAATACTTGAATGGTAAGTCTCGTCAGATTAAGCTGGCCGAGTGAATATAAGGTGGCGAGCGTGACATCTGCCCAGAGCCGCCGCGTTCCACAGCGTCGGATTGCCGAAACCGTTGCCGACGAGCTGCGGGACAACATCCTCGCCGACGACAACTACCGTCTCGCGACCCAGGAACAACTGGTCAAGGATTTCGGTGTCAGCTACCCCTCGATCCGCGAGGCCTTGCGCATCCTGGAGACCGAAGGCCTGGTCACCGTCCGCCGCGGCAACGTCGGCGGCGCGGACGTCCACCGCCCCGATGAGACCTCGGCTGCCTACCACCTCGGGCTTTCGCTGCAGGCCGGCCGCGTCACCCTCAAAGACCTCGCCGACGGGCTACAGATGCTCGAACCCATGTGCGCCGCGGAATGCGCCAAGCGCGAAGACCGCCTCGAGGTTGTGGTCCCGGCCCTGACCAAGGCCATCGACGAATCCGTCGAACACATCACCAGCGGCGTCGACTTCACCAACTCCGCCCGCGACTTCCACGACCTGGTCGTGGCGTTCACCCCCAACGCGACCATCCGTTACGCCGTGGGCAGCTACGTCGCACTGTGGTCGGCACAGGAAGAAGCCTGGGCGGAAGCCCGCACCCGGCACGGCGAATACCCCTCCCAGATCGAGGCCGAAGGTGCGGTCCACGCCCATCGCCGCCTCGTGGAAGAGATCGCAGCCGGACGGGCCGACGAGGCCGCCCGCTTTGCCCGCGCCCACCTCGCGGCAACACAGGCACTGGTGCTGGAGCGCTATGGCGATCGGGTTGTCAACGCGTCGGCAGCCATGTCTCGCCAGACCATCCAGTCCAGCCGGCGGTCCCGCATCTGAGTTTGCCCACGGGGCAGCTCACACTGCGAAGTCTTCAAAGAGCTTGCAGTGACACGACCTTCAAACCCTTACTGAGGGACGGTCAGCCCTGACCCACATTGGCAGACACAGCATCAAGTTGAAGTAGTTCAGTGTCAGTCAGTTCCAGGTCGACCGATGCCAACAGAGCGCCCAATTGCCCCGGGACCCGCGCGCTGGCGATGGGCGCGACCACGGTCGGCTGTTGGCGTGTCCACGCCAGGGCGACACTGGCGATCTCCACGCCCCGAGCTTGCGCGATGACCGCCAGCTCGTTGACCACGGCCAGACCTTCGGCGTTGAAGTAGCGGTCGACGATCTTGCTGCGCGCAGCGGCGTCCACGTCGGACTGCGTCCGGTACTTGCCGGTGAGAAAGCCACTGGCGAGAGCCCAGTAGGGCATCACACCCAGGTCGAACCGCTCGGCAAGTGGGCGCAGTTCCGACTCGAAGGGCTCTCTGGCAACCAGACTGTAGTGCGGTTGCAGGGCAACCGGTTTCGCAAAGTCATTTGCTTCGCAGATCGACAACCACTCCGAGATGCGCTCGGGCGAATAGTTCGAAATGCCGAGATGTCGGACCTTGCCTGCTCGAACCAGCGCATCGAACGCGCCCAGCGTCTCCTCCAGCGGCACACTGGGATCGTCGTAGTGCGCGTAGTAGAGGTCGATGTGGTCGGTCTGCAGGCGGCGCAGGGATGCCTCTGCTGCCTTGGCGATATTGTCCGGTGCCAATCCCAGAAATTCCGGATGCCGACTCACCTTGGTGGCCAGGACAATGTCGTCTCGCCTGCCACGTGTGGTGAACCACTGCCCGAGGATCGTTTCCGACTCGCCGCCCGAGTTGCCCGGAATCGAGGCCATGTAGCTGTCCGAGGTGTCGATGAAGTTCCCACCCGCGGAGACGAACTCGTCGAGCACTGCGAACGACGTGTCCGCGTCACTGGTCCAGCCAAAGGTGTTGCCGCCGAGATTGAGCGGGAATACGTCGAGGTCAGAGCGTCCGATCCGAGTCATGGCATCTCCAGGTCATTGGGGGTCGCCCAGGACGATACCCTCGCGACGCGGGTCGGCTCCGCCAGACCAACCCTGATCAGTCCGCACCAGCGCGCTCAGGCCGCTGGACTGATCAGCGACGTCCACTTGATGTCCCAGCTGCCGAAGGCCAAGGATCAGAGGATCTGCGGCACCATCGTCTGCCGTGTCGATACCCGGATGCTCGCCGCCGACATTGGTTTTCGGGGTGTTCGCGGCACCGAAGTCGACCATTGACACGGCCTGCTGGGGATCCAGTCCCCAATCGATGAGTCCCACCAGTGTTTTCACGACGAACTGGATGATCACCGAGCCCCCTGGTGATCCGAGTACCATCTCGAGCTGACCACGTTGATCGTCCTGCGGCCCAGCGAAGACGAGCGTCGGCGCCATCGAACTACGCGGTCGCTTGTTCGGTTCCACCCGATTTGCCAGCGGAAGGCCCTGCCCGTCAGCAGGTTCCGCCGAGAAGTCGGTGAGCTGATTGTTCAAGATGAAGCCATCGACCATGTGGAATGACCCGAACGCCGACTCGACCGTGGTCGTCATCGACGCCGCGTTGCCATCCTTGTCGACAACGGAGACATGACTGGTGCCGTGCTCGACTCCGGCATACCAGCCCATGGGTTCACCGGTGTCGAATGCACCTGCGGTAGCGGTACCCATGGATCGTTCCGGATCTATCAGCGAAGCACGGTCTTTGAGGTACGCGGGGTCGAGCAGCGCATCTGAGTTCCCACCCGGTAGCGGCACAAAATCTGAGTCGGCGATGTACTTGTCGCGATCGGCATAGGCCAGACGCTCAGCCTCGGCGATCAAATGAACCCCCGTAACAGAGGGCTCGCCACCATTGGCGTCGACTGCGGTCGGACCGTACTGGTCGAGGGGAAAGTTCGAGAGAATGCCGAGCGTGGAAGCCACGGCCAGACCGCCCGAGGACGGGTTCGGCATTCCGCACACCTGGTTATCGCGATACCCGACGCATATCGGTTCACGAACCTTTGCGTCGTAGTTCGCAAGGTCCTCGAGTGTGATCAGTGACGGTGTCATCCCGTTCTCGGTCGAGCCCGCCTTCGCAACAACGGATTCCGCGATGGGACCGGTGTAGAACGCGTCTGCGCCCTCTGACGCGATAGCGCCCAGAGTTTTCGAGTATGCGGGATTCGTCAACACGGTCCCGGCAGGCTTGGCGGTACCGTCGGGATTCAAGAAGTACTCACGGGCGGCCGGATCGGCGGCCAGTTCTGTGGTCGATGCAGCGATGGCTGCCGCCATCCGGGGACTGATCTCGAATCCACTGTCGGCCAATCGCGTCGCAGATCCGAACAGGCTCTGCCAGTCCGCGCTTCCGTGCTCATCGTGGACGTCTTCGAGGAGTCGCAACACGCCCGGCACGCCGATGGATCGGCCACTCGCACGCGTATTCGGCACCGGTTGGGTCCGGTTGGCATCGTCAACCCAGCGAAGGTAGTTCTCCGTGGCGGCGGCCGGCGCCACCTCACGACCGTCGTAGGCCTGTACCGATCCGTCTTTCGCGTCGTAATACAACGCGAAAGCGCCGCCTCCGATACCCGAGCTCTGCGGCTCCACCAGACCGAGCATCATCTGGGCGGCGACCAGTGCATCACCCGCGCTTCCCCCGTCGGCCAACACCTCGCAGGCGGCCTCGGTGGCCAACGGATTCGCGGTGGCCGCGGCGAACGAGTTCGTGTGCACCGCGACCATATCGCTGCGATAGCCGGTGGCAACCTCGGGATTTGTCGAAATATCCTGCGCCGCTGTGGCACCCGGGGCCGGCGATGCCGCAGCGGCAACCGAAGTGGTTGCCGAGTCCGTCGGGATGGCGCAGACGTCAGCGGACTGTGCGTTTTCGTTCGACGGCGTCGAACAGGACACCGTCAGCGAAAGTGCGACCACCGCCGCCGTGACGCCGGCGACCCGACGGACCCGTACCACCAGCGGTTCTACCTTCTGACCAACTTCACGATCCACAACAGGATCACCGAACCGAGTAGCGCCGTGAGGAATGTGAAGAACCATCCTCCACTTGCAGTGTCAAAGGCGAAACTCAGGAGGAAGCCACCGAGGAAAGCGCCGATCACACCGACAACGATGTTCAGCAGGATGCCCATATCCTTGTCGGTGCCCATGAACTTGCTGGCGATCCAGCCGGCGAGACCGCCGATGATGATGTAGCCGATGATTCCGACTGATGTGGTGGTGGTCGACCGCTCGGCCAAGACCTCGACTGCTTGATACGTGGTACTCACGATTCTCCCTACTTCGGTGAGAGGCTTCTGGTTGCCCACCGCGGGCGACCATCCCTCCCAAGAGGACTGCCCGCTGACCGAGAATCGTAAACCTCGGGCCGGCGAACAGTGCTTCCAGTCTGGTCTACGCGTTCGTCATCCGTCCCACGACTGGCAGATCCGGTCGGCTCTCCAGCCTGAACACATCCCGCGTCAACACCACCGACACCGGGTTCACGTGCGACTTCAGCGCAGCGCCACCAGGTTTGCCACCGAATTGCGAACGTCGGAATCGATGACCTTGGCAACAAGGTTGCCGATCGGGCCGTTCAACACGCCACCGCTGATCGATGCGCCCAGGTCGAAGACAGAGCCGTCACCGTCAGGAGTCACCTTCAGCTCGATGTCGATGTGAACACCACCACGTCCACGCCCGGAGAGTTCGAGGAGTTGAGGTTTCTCAAACCGCGTAACCGTCCAATGGATCGTGTTCCGGAAACCTTTGACCTTTATCAGGGACGACACCTTCGTTCCCAGCTCGACCTCTTCCGGCACCGGGCTCTTCCATCCCGCAAAGATCGTCATCCACTCGTCGAACCGACTCAGGTCCGAAGCCATCGCCCACGCGGCATCCGGGTTCAGATCGGACCGCACCGAAACATCCACACCAGCCATAAAAGGACCTCTCCATCATCGTTGTCGTCCCGGGCGCCGGGAACCGGTATCAAAACAGCTGTGGCAGAACCAGAACCATCACAATGGTCCACAAAACATGGGTGAAGATCGGCGCCAGGACGCCGGCCGTTGCCCGACGTTCGAGGGCACAGACCAGCCCCAGCAGAATCGCCGCGAAACCCAGCATCGGATTGCCGCTGGCAAGCGTTGCGATCACGTAGATGACCGTCGAGAAGATCACCGGTGCATAACCTTTGAGCGCGGAGTAGACAGCACCCCGGAAGAACATCTCCTCGGCGATGCCGTTGACGATCGCGGTCGCGAGCACCAGCGCGATACCACCGCTGTCGGCATGATCGAGAACGTCGGCGATGTAGTCGCGCAGCGGTGGGATCTCCCTCGTCAGGAGACCACCAACCACAAAGATCGCACCGAGAACGAGACCGGCCGCAGCCCCGATCCCGGCCGCACGCACCGGACCACCACGCGGTGGCGGGTACGCACCGAGCCGTAAGCGGCCCGACAACAGCGCGCCCACGATCCACACCGCGGCGAGCGCAAATGTCATGGGATAGAAAGCTGAGTCGCCCGGTTTGATCGACAGTGAAATACCCAGGAACACGCTGCCGACGATCAGGACGACGGCAACGACGATTCGACGCCACAGCATGGCCCGCCGCGACTCCGGAGGTTCGACGGAATCGTCTTGGACTGTGCCGACCAGGAACTCGAGCTTTTCGGGCAACGCGATCACAACGCGCGCCACAACTTGTCGAGGCCGGTGGTGCCTGCCACTGCCCCCACCACCGTCCGGACCGGTGCGACAACACGGTCGCGCACAGCCCTTTTCACCCGCATCAGATCCCCACCTGCCCAGGAGGGGTCGGTGTCGGCGAGGTGATGGATGTCTGCCAGTTCGTCCACCGGCCGCGGCATCGGGCTTTCGACCGACCGACGCACCGCTTCTCGGATGGTCAACAGCCCTCCTGCCGGATCGGGGACATGGTCGCGAATCGTGTGCTCCGAGGCTTTCATCGGATGATCCAGTGAGCGCACCAGATCCGAGGCGAGGCCACTGGGCACCGGAACCAGAAGACCCCCGAAGAAACCGGCAAGCCGGACATCGACGCCTGGCATCACCACTCCCACCCGCGGCAACCCAGTCGCACGCAGGTATGCGAACAGCAGTGAACTATACGACGAGTTCTCGGCGCCGGCGATGTCGTAATACCCCGGCGGCACCGTTTCAAACGCAGAGGCTGCGAGGTAATGGACGGCGTCGCGTACCGAGATGGGATCCATCGGGTTGTCGACCCACGACGGAAGCGGGATCACGGCAAGCCGATCGGACATGTAGCGCACCATCTCGAACGACGTCGAACCGGCACCGATCACCACCGCGGCCCGCAGCCAGACCAATTCGGGGCCGCCCTCGATGTCGAGCGCGCGACCTACTTCGGCCCGGCTCTCCAGGTGCTCCGAAAGTTCGTCGCCGTGAGGTACGAATCCGCCGAGATAAACGATGCGTCCCACCTGATGATCACGCGCCGCCGCAGCCACATTCTGTGCTGCCGACTCGTCGTCTCTGCGGAAGTTCTTCTGTCCGATCCCGTGCACCAGGTAGTAGACGACGTCGATCGGACCTGCCGCCTTCAGTCCGGCGCGCACCGATTCGGGATCCATTGCGTCCAGTTGTACGGTGCGGACATCGTCGAACCACCCGAACTGCTTCAGCCTGTTCAGATTCCGCGATGCGGCCACCACCTCGTGCCCGGCCGCGAGCAGCGCCGTGACCAGTCGGGCACCGATGTAGCCCGTTGCTCCCAGTACGAGTATTCGCATGTCATGGCCGTCCGTTGGATCTGCGCGGTCTTTCGATGGCGGGGCCCCTGTACTGGAGCGGATGTGCCCTCATGCTTAGCATCCGAACCCACCGAACGCAGAACTCGAAGGATCCGTCAGGTCCCGAACCGGCGCCACCGACGCCACCCGATGCGGTAACGCAGCTCCCAGGCCAACTTCGCCAGCCCCCGATCCATCCGATGGGACCGCCCGTCCAACCGCCGTTGATATGCACGCCATTCACGTGTCTGGCGCACCGGTGGCCACAACTCCGCGGCAACCCGAGTGTATTCGGCAAGCAGACCGTCCGAATCATCTGCTCCGCAGTCGAGTTCGTGGTTGGCACGGCGCACCGCCTCTTTGGCCTGCGCCCGTCTGCTCGTGTCTTCCAGGACCGCGACCTCGGGGATCACGGCCCCTTCTTCTTCGAAAAAAGTCGCAAACGCACGGCGGCGTTCCCGAAGATCGGTGAGATCGCCTTTGAAATCAGTCAGGTGCATGTTCTGGCCGTGCACACGGTAGAACGCCTGATCACTCCCGTTGACCCGGCCGACCGAACCTCGCAGTGCAGCGTGCAACCAGATCTTGAAGTCCGCGGCGTGCGGGTGATCGGGATCAAAGCCCCCGAGTTCATCCATGACCGTACGGCGCATCACCACTTCAGGACTGACGACGAGTCCGTTCCCCCTCCGACAGACCCGTTCGATCCATTCGGGCCCCGACCATACCGTCCAACTGCGCACGGCACTGGTCGCAGGAGGTGGGGCGTCTTCGAAATACTGCGGAAACCCGTACACGAAGGCAATATCCGGGCGGGCTTCGAGTAGTGCGACCGCACGAGTCAACGCGCCGTCCGGCAACAGGTCGTCGGCTGACAACAGCACGACGTACTTTCCGCGTGCGACCCTGAGTCCGTCGTTGTACGTGGCGATGTGTCCCTGGTTGGTCTCATGCACCAGACAACTCACCCGAGAGTCACCGGCCGCCAACGATTGTGCGACAGCCGCACTGTCGTCAGGCGATGCGTCGTCGACGATCAACACATCGACATCGATTCCGGGTTGGTCCAACGCAGATCTCACTGCGTCGGGCAGGTATTTTCCGTATTTGTAACAGGGAATCACCACCGAAACCGTTGGCGAACCGGTCAGCAATCTCGGCTTCAGGCGCTCAGCCATGCACTCGGCTCCCATCCCCCGGTCAGGCCCTTGCCCCGCGGCCGATAGAGCCCTGACTCATCGGTCGGAATACTACAAGACACGTGAAGGCGATGGTTGACGCCGCTTTGCGGGCGCCGCGCAGCGGTCACACAAACACTCCAGGCACCGAACGCGCTGAGCGTTCGGTGCCTGGAGTCGAGGTGGTTGGTGCGGGTAGGTTACGCCGCCGCGAGTGCCTTTGCCTTCAGGTGCTGGAACTCATCTTCGGTGATCGTGCCTGCATCCAGTAGCGCCTTCGCGGACGCGATCTGATCTGCGGGCCCTGCGGTTCCGGCCGCCTGCTTGATGTAGGTCTCTGCCTGCTTCTGTGCCTGGAGCTGGGCATCGCGCGCCCGCTCAGACATTCCGCGACCACGCGCGATGAGGTAGACGAAGAGGGTTATGTACGGCAACAGGACCAGGAAGAGAATCCAAACCGCCTTGACCCAACCGGACGTCTTGTGGTCACGAAACAGATCTATCAAAACGTTGAAAAGAATCATCAAATACGCAATGAAGGCGAAAATCACCAACGTGTACCAGATGAAGTCCCAGAATGAATCCCACATAGCCCGCGTGCTCCTTGCTCGGCAGATCGCCGGCTATCGGCGACCAATGAATCATCGCACGTCAGCGATCGAAATCCAGGTTATAACGCGAGCGGATTTGTGCCCTATTCAAAGCTTGGCTAATCAAATGGCGAACGCTGTGCAACAAATCGGTCAACGCGTGGTGGATATACCACCATCAACGGGAATCACCGCACCGGTGAGATAGGCACCCGCTCGGCTCGTCAGGTAGACGACGGCGCCGACCATGTCGTCAGGACGGCCGATGCGGCCCAGTGGAGTACCCGACTCGATCTCGTCTCGTCGCTCATCCAACATCGCCCGCATCATGCGGGATTCGAAAGGTCCTGGCGCGATGGCGTTTACGGTGATGTTCCGGGAACTCAGATGGCTCGCCAGATGACGGGTGAGCTGGTGGACCGCAGCCTTGGCCGCCGAGTACGAATACGACGGGGTCTGCGGCACCCGGATCCCGTCGATGCTTCCGATCATGACAACCCTCGAAGGGTCCGGCGGCGTGGCGGCCCGATCGAGCGCAGGCAACAAAGCCTGCGTCAAGAGAAAGGGCGCACGGACATTCAGTCCGAGAACCTTGTCGAAGGCGGACGCCGGGAACTCATCCACCGGGGCACCCCAGGTCGCTCCGGCGTTGTTGACCAGGATATCCAGCGAATCGACCTGACCCAGCACATCTTGCGCGAGCTTTGTGCAACCCTCGGGTGTCGACAGATCGGCGCCGATTGCGATCAACCCTGCGTCGGAAGCTTTCTCGAGCGCGTCGGGCTTGCGGCCTGCGATGATCACCCGGACCCCACGCTCGTGGAGACCATGGGCGATCATCGCTCCGATCCCGCTGGTACCTCCGGTGACAAGGGCAGTTTTTCCGCTGACGTCGAACAGATCGGTAGTCATGCTCTGTTGATATCAAGCCTGCCCCCACAAAGTGCGGGAATCAGCCTTGCGCACCAACCCCTTCACGCACCGAGTCGTCGATGGTGGAATTGACCCCACCCACCCGGTAGGTGGCGGCGCGGTGGTGGTCGGGCAACAGATCGCCCTTGCCGAAGAGCTTGTGCCGCAACGTACCCGGCACATACTCGCGGTCATACGCACCGCGGGCCTCGAGAGCCGGGACCACATGGTCGATGACATCGGTGAACGTACCCGGGGTCACGGCATACGCGAGGTTGAAACCGTCGACATCGGTGAATTCTGCCCACTCGAGCAATTGCGCGGCGACACTCTCACCCGACCCGACCAGCACGGGGCCCATACCGCCGATGCCGCCCCAGGCCGCGATGTCCCGCACCGTCCACTCCTTGAGGTCGCCGGAGGCCTGACTGAAAGCGGCCACGGCCGACTGGATCGCATTGCTGTGGACATTGCCGATCGGCTCGTCGAGGTCGTACTCCGACAGGTCGATTCCCATCCAGCCCGACATGAACACCAAGGCGCCCTCGGCGCTGGCGTAGCGCTGATATTCCTCCGCCTTCGCCTGCGCGGCTTCCTCGGTCTCGTCGGTGATGATGGTCAGCAGCGTGTAGATGCGGGCGTCGTAGGCATCGCGTCCGGCGGCGACCAGCTCCTGACGGATACTCGTAACCAGTGTGCGCAGAAGCTCTTTGGTGGGCGCGCCGACAAAGACGGCTTCGGCGTTCTGGGCGGCGAACCGCACTCCGCGCGGTGACGCCCCGGCCTGATAGATCACCGGCGAACCCTGCGGCGACGGCTCCGACAGATGGATGCCCGGCACGCTGAAATGCTCACCGCGATGGCCGATGTGGTGAACTTTCGCCGGATCGGCGAACACACCATGGTCTTTGTCGCGACGCACCGCATCACGCTCCCAAGAGCCCTCCCACAACTTGTAGAGCACTTCGAGGTATTCGTCGGCATGGTCATAGCGGGCGTCGTGCTCGAGCTGATCGACCTCGCCCATGTTCCGGGCCGCCGACGGCAGGTAACCGGTGACCACATTCCAGCCGATCCGGCCGCGGGTCAGGTGGTCGAGGGTCGAGAGCCGACGCGCAAACGGGTACGGGTGCTCGAACCCGGTGCCCGCGGTGATCCCGAAACCGAGATGCTCGGTGGCGTGGGCCATCGCCGAAACCAGGAGCAGCGGATCGGCGACCGGGATCTGAGCGCCCTGACGAATCGCCGCCTCATCGGTGCCGGCGTAGACGTCATAGGTGCCGAGGACATCGGCGATGAAGAGGCCGTCAAAACCACCGGCCTCCAGGACTTTCGCCAGGTCGACCCAGTAATCGAGGGTGTTGTAATCCCACGACCGGTCCTGCGGATGCCGCCACAGGCCGGGCGATTGATGAGCGACGCAATTCATGTCGAACGCGTTGAACCTGATCTTGCGGGACATCAGTAACCGACCTCTCAACTCGTACACGGCCGATGTCGGCCGGCTCGATTTTCTCCCCGTCGGATCGGCGCCGGAAACACTTAGGCCCACGCTGAGCTGAACACCGCGCTAGATTTGACGAGGTGACCTCGCCCGCGCCCGATCCCAATGACCGTCTGACGCCTGCGATTGTGCTGGCAACCACCGAACAATCGCGCAACACCGTCATCGACGAGATCCGCAGCCGCTACGGCCGCGACTACACCGTGAAATACGCCGATAGCGGCGACGCCTGCCTCCATATCGTCAAAAGCCTTGTGGAACAAGATGTCCCAGTGGCATTGATCCTTGTCGAGCTCGAACAGCTCGGTGCATGGCAGGGCTCTGACCTGCTCCAGAAGCTGCGGTTCGTCGTACCCAGCGCGAGGAGGGTCGCCCTCATCCCGGCCATACGGTTCGGGACCTCGTATGACGAGTTACGAGCCGGCGTCGCCGAAGGACGCTACGACACCTACCTCGGTATCCCCCGCGGCCAGCGCGACGAAGAGTTCCACGCGGCCATCGTCGAGTACCTGTCGGACTGGGGCTGGTCGGTCGCCGCACCCGAGGTCGCGTTCCTGCAGATCGTCGCCGACGGTCCGTCGCCCGAACTGGCCGAGATCCGCGACTTCCTCGACCGGATGGGCATGCCCGTCCAGATCCACGACCCCGAGTCCCCCGCCGGTCGGGAGATCCTCCAGTCGGTGACGGGCGACTCCGAACTGCCGATCCTGCATCACCCCGGAAAACCACCACTGTCGCGGCCGACGGTCAGCGACGTCGCCGCCAGCATCTACGGCACCCCCGACAACATCCCCGAAGGCACGGTCGCCGACCTGCTCGTGATCGGCGCCGGTCCCGCGGGCCTGGCCGCGGCCGTCTACGGCGCATCCGAAGGTCTGTCCACCACGGTCATCGAGACCGGTGCAATCGGCGGGCAGGCCGGAACCAGTTCGATGATCCGCAACTATCTCGGCTTCCCGCGCGGGATCTCCGGTATGCGGCTGGCACAACGGGCCAGGATTCAGGCCGGCCGATTCGGGGCGCAGTTCTTCTGCGGTCGCGGCGTCACCGAGGTCGAGATCGATTCGCGGTTCGACCATCACCACGTGATGGTCGACGAGGCGCGGATCTGCGCGCGCACGATCGTCATCGCCACCGGTGTCGCCTATCGCCGATTCGGTGTCCGCGGCTGCGAAGACCTCGTCGGATCGGGTGTCTACTACGGCGCTGCCACCAGCGCGGCCCGCGAGATGACCGGCCGCGACGTCGTGGTGGTCGGCGGCGGCAACTCTGCCGGACAGGCAGCGATGCACCTGTCGCGGTTCGCCCGGTCGGTGACGATCGCGATCCGCCGTGAATCGCTGACAGAAACGATGTCGGACTATCTGATCCGGGAGATCGAGGCCAGTCCCTGCATCACGGTGCGCGGACACACCGAGGTCACCGACGGCGGCGGCGAAGGCCACCTGGAATGGCTGGAGCTGTGCGACAACCAGAACGGCTCATCGCAGCGCATCACCGCGTCGGGCCTGTTCCTGCTCCTCGGAGCGGCACCGACGTGCGACTGGATCCCACCACAGGTCAAGCGCGACGAGCACGGCTTTCTCATGACCGGGCGGTTCATTCCCAAGGAGTACTGGCGGGGTGGCCTGCCACCGGCGTTCCTGGAGACCACGGTGCCGGGGATCTTCGCCGTCGGCGACGTCCGGAGCGGATCGATGAAGCGCGTGGCGGCAGCGAGCGGCGAAGGGGCCTCCGCGGTTCCGCTGGTCCACGACCGACTACAGCAACTCCGACTGGAGAACCTGCCACCGGCGCACTAGATCAGCCCAACTTGTACACGCGCCGGGCGTTGTCGCGAAATACCTTCCGGAGCAGATTGCCGCCGTAGGGTTCCAGGACCTCCAGCTGGCTCCCGACGATCATCTGCAGCGTCGCGTTCGGTTTGTCGCCCGGGTAGTTGGACCCGAACATCAACCGGTCCGGCCCGAACGCCGTCACCGCGTGTTCGATCAGCGGGCCGGTCATGTTGGTCAGCGTCTGCTGGGTGCCGATGTTCCCGGAACGCTGATGGCCGTAGCCCAGCAACGGGAACGCGATACCCGACAGCTTCGCAACCACATT
The DNA here is from genome assembly GCF_056786495.1 of Williamsia sp. Y853. NCBI lineage: Bacteria > Bacillati > Actinomycetota > Actinomycetes > Mycobacteriales > Nocardiaceae > Williamsia > Williamsia sp. Y853. Next base: position 1,265,238 of record NZ_JBXCJC010000001.1, on the reverse strand, counting down.
GCGGCAACTCGCCAAAGCCGAGATGTCCTCGCGCCAGGCCCGCAACAGCTCGTGCCGCTGCGCGGCGGTACTGCCGGTTGTCTGCCCCATCGGACCGAACAGCCCGACCGGGGTCCCGAGATGGTTGAGGACGATGGTGGTGTCCGGGAACTCGCGCGCCAAGGCCCGCACGTCTCGGAGCTGATGCGAATACACCCAAGCCTCGAATACCAGTTTGTGCTCTGCAACCGCGGCGAATCCGGCCAGGAATTCCGGGTCCATCAACACGCCCTCGGCTTCGACCCAGCTGCGAACCTTGGGGTCGGGGTGCCAGGCCGACACACAACGAATACCGCGAACCTTGTCGCTGATATCGAGATGCCGATCGATGAGCTGCCCGAACGTCGAATGGCGCGGATCGCCTCTGGCGACGATCGCAGCGAGTTCGGGGGCGCCGTCTATTCCGAACGGAAGGTTTGCCACCCAACGTGTTTCATCGGTTGAACCGAAGGGTTCATCGAAGACCCAATCGGTCTGCATGTACACCACTGATTCGACCGGGACACCCGCCGTCGGTTCCGCACCTCGGAAGTCGGAGTAATAGTGCTTCGGAAGGTACGGCCGCGCCACGATCCGGGGATCGAGGACGAGTTCACGATCGCCCTGCGCCACCGCATACCGGAAGATGGCCTTGCCGAGCACCGGGGCGGCCCGAGAGAGCCGGGCTCGCCGCGTGGACTCCCACGGAGAATGCAACGGATCCCAATGATGGACGTGTGTGTCGATGATGCTGGGAACAACCCGCCCCAGTAGGCCCGAATCACCGGCGGCCGCTACCCGCGCCTGAACCCCGGACCATTCGGTAGGACCGGCGAGCGCCCTGTCGCGCACATAATTACTGGCGCGCTCCTTTGCCATAAGAAGACTGTACCCAGCTGACTGCCATCACTTGATCGTAAGTGGGAGCAAAACACAATAAACTGTGGCCAGGGTGGCGAGGCCGACCAGATTCGCTCGATGAACTGCGCGGTGCGCAACCGTCGAGCATGCCTCTCACCTGGCAATTGTAGGCAAATCAAACGGAGAGGCCGGGGCTGAGCGTGGGTACCCATACGCGGCACGTGCTGTTGCAGGTGCGCGATGTGCTGGCTCGGGATCCGGAAAAATTCACCGCCAACTTCTACAACCGACTATTCGCAACAAATCCAGCGCTCCGTGAACTCTTTCCGGCGAATATGGCACGGCAGCGAGAAACCCTGTTCCGGGTCATCGATTATGTCTTTGAAGCGGTCCCCGACCGGGAGAATCACGCACTGCTGCTGGAGTTTCTCGGCCAGCTCGGTCGCGATCACCGGAAATACGGTGTCACAGAAGAGAACTACAACGAGTTCTTCGTCGCGCTGATGCGCGAGATCGCATCGGTCATGGGTGAGGCCTGGGACGAGGAAGCAACAAACGTCGTCTCTCAGGCGTTGATGCTGACGACAGGCGTCATGCGTGGCGCCGCGCATTCTGCAAAGGGTCCGGCGACCTGGCCTGCCACCGTTGCCGAAAAATATCGACTGTCAAGAGATCTCGCAGTGGTCCGGCTACGCACCGGCGAGCCGCTTCGATATGCGGCCGGGCAGTACCTCGAAGTACAGATCCCCCAGTGGCCGCGGATCTGGCGGCACCTGTCACCGTCGATCCCTCCGAATCCCGACGGCGAACTCGAGTTCCATGTCCGCGCGATCCCCGGCGGAACCGTCAGCAACTCGGTCGTCACCGAAACCCAGGTCGGTGACGTCTGGAATCTGGCACAGAGTCACGGCACCCTCCATGTCGACCCCACCGGTAACGACGTGCTGATGGTCGCGGGCGGAACAGGGCTGGCACCGTTGCGCGCGATCATCATCGATCTGTCCCGTCTCGTCGCCCCGCCTGCGGTGCACCTGTTCTACGGTTCGCGGTACCCCGCCGACCTATATGACTTGTCGCGGCTGTGGCAGATCGCCGCCATGAACCCATGGCTCAAGGTCACCACGGTGGTCGAGGACACCGACGACCCCTGGTGGAGCACGTCGAGCGAACATTCCGGGCGGATCACGTTCGAACGCATCCAGGGACAGCTGTCGGATGCTGTCCTCGCGTACGGCAAAGACTGGACCTCACACCAAGTCCTGATGGCCGGATCCCCCGAGATGCTCGTCAACACCCGTCGACGATTCCTGATCGCCGGAATCCCGGCCAGCCGCATCCAGCACGACCCGTACTGAACGACCGCAGGCCGACCTGGGCTGAGCCAGACCGATCCGCTACTGCGGGACCAGCGGTGGTAGTAGTTGCGGGAGTTGCGGGAGCGGCGGTAGCAGGGCCCCATCTTCTCCCGGCACGCTTGTCGACGGTGTCGTTTCGCTCGGCGACGAGGGCGACTCGCTGGGCGGCGGTGTCGTCTCGCTCGGCGGCGGGGGCGACGGCGACGGCGACGGCGGGGTCTGCGTGATCGTCGTCGGTGGTGGGACCACGGTGACAGTGGTCGGTTCCTCGATCACCGGTGGAGCCTGCGTTGTGGTCTCGGGCACGGGTGTGGGCGAGGTAGTCGTCGTCGCAGGTGTGGATTTCTTCGTGGTGGTCGTGGTCGTACTCGTTGTCGTGGTCGTCGACTCGGCAGAGGTCGAATGGTCTTCGACGGCGGTGGTGGGTTCTCCGGAATTGCCGGTCATCACCACTGCGGTGATCACACCGATCGCCACCAACAGAGCGGCCGCAGCCGCGGCCGACAACAGCACCCAACGGTTGTTGTCGCTCCCGCCGGTCGCGGCAGCTGCGACCATCGCGGCGCCGTAGGCAGTTGCGTACTGCCCGTCATCGGTGACCTGCACCGGCAGTTGCAGTGCGTATTCAAGGGATGGCGCGACACCGGGAATCGCTGCACCGGGACCGAGTACCACAATGCCCTGCAACGCACCGGATGCGTAGGGGATGACCCCCACCGCATCGCCGACGAGCTGTGCTCCATCGGGTTCGGTGACCGGTGGACGCGCCCCGATACCGGAGATCTCGCTGGCCCCGACCACCACGCGGGTGTTGGTGTCGACAAGCGCAACGGACTGTCCGGGGAACAGTGCACCGGAGCGGTCGAGGTCGGCGACGAGCACCAGACCGCGAGCGCCGAATATCACTGCCGCGATCTCCGCGTAGGCCACCGGAGACCCCACCACCGTCGTCCGGGCAAACCAGTCCGCTGTCGATGATGCGGTATTCGATGATGCAGCCCCGGCAGCGCTTTGCGGCGGCATCAGATGTGCGGGAAGCCGACCGGAGTCGATGATGTCACCGATGGCAAGGGTGGTCGCGCTGTCGGCACAGGCAATCGTGATCGCCCCCGGCATGATCGGCGCGGATTGCACAAGCTGGTAGATCGCGTCGAAGACGTCGTCGGGGGCCGAACGCTGCAGCTCCAGGAAGTTGCGGGCCAGCACCTCGCCGGTGCTCGCGTCGGCCACGACCGACGCGATCTCCAGGTCGGTGACAGATATCCCGACTACCTGGCTCATGGCTTATATATCGCCTTACTGATTGCTCGTGTTACCTGTGGACGCGAAGCCCGGTGGAACTGATCCACACTCCGGCGGGTTATCGATTGCCGCGTTCTCGTCGCGGTTTCCACACTACGAGAGCGTTGGTGCGAGGGACAGGGACGAGGTCACCTCTGCGCGGCGAACGTTGCGCGAGCTCGGCTTCGAGTTCGCGCACGCGGCTCTGGAGCGCGTCCACCTGATTGGTCAGTTCGATGACCCGTTTGATCCCGGCGAGGTTCACACCGTCGTCCTGCGACAGGCGCTGCACCTCACGCAAGAGTTCGACGTCGCGGCTGGAATAGCGGCGACCGCCGCCTGCCGCCCGCTCCGGGGTGACCAGTCCGAGACGGTCATAGGTCCGCAGCGTCTGGGCGTGCATCCCGGCGAGCTCGGCCGCCACCGAGATCACGAACATCCGTGCCGATTCCGTCGCTTCCCGGTCTCGGGCTTCCCGGTCTCGGGTTTCTCTGTCTCGATCCTCCGGCGGCGGCTCGGTCATGACTTACCCCAGTTTGCACGCGGGTCGAACCCGCTGGCTTTCTCTGCGGCGGCGTACTTGTTCAACGCCTCGATCGCGGCGTCGTCCAACGTCGGCGGGACGGCTACCTTGACGGTCACCAACAGGTCACCGGCACCACCGGTCCGCTTGGCCACACCGCGTCCGCGAACCCGGAGGGTCCGTCCGTCCACGGTGTTCGGCGGGATCTTCAACCCGACACTGCCCTCGAGCGTCGGCACCGACACCGTGGCGCCGAGTACCAACTCCGAGAAGCTGACCGGCAACGTCACCTTGATGTCGTCGCCGCTACGGGTGAAGGTGCGGTCGGGTGCCACGTTGACGGTGACATAGAGGTCACCGGACGGGGCGCCACGGAGACCGGCTTCGCCCTGGCCTGCCAGTCGAATGCGGCCACCGTTCGAAACACCCGGCGGGATCCGCACGGTGATCGGACGGGTCCGGATGGTTGCGCCGTTGCCTTCGCAATCGGGGCACGGATCGTCGATCCGCGAACCGGTGCCACGGCAATCGGTGCAGGGCTCGCTGAATCCGAATGCGCCCTGGTTACGACTGACCACACCGGCGCCGTTACAGGTCGGGCAGACCCGCGGGCTGGTGCCCGGCTTGGCACCGCTGCCATGACAGCTGGTGCACGGTGCAGAGCTGGTGATCGTGAGGGTGGTCGAGGTACCCAACGCAGCTTCTTTGAAGCTGAGCGTGGTCTCGGTTTCCAGATCGTTGCCGCGTCGACTCCGGGTCTGTGTCCCCCGCGATCCGCCACCACTGCCGCGGTTGAACAACCCGCCGAACAGGTCGCCGAGGTTCGCGTCGGATCCTCCGCCCGATCCGTCACCGAACAGGTCGTTGATGTTGAATTCCTGGCCACCGGACTGTCCGCCGTAGCCACTGGGGTATCCCCCGCCGCCGGCTCGGGTGCCACGTCCACGTGCTCCGGCGAACATGCGCCGGGTCTCGTCATAGTCTTTGCGTTTTGCCGGATCGGACAAGACACTGTGCGCCTCGGAGACGAGCTTGAATCGCTCCTCTGCCGCGGCGTCGTTCGGGTTGGCGTCGGGATGCAATTCCCGTGCCAGCTTCCGATAGGCCTTCTTGATCTCGTCGGCGGACGCGCCGGGCGCGACGCCCAGCGCTTTGTAGAAGTCCTGTTCCAGCCACTCACGTTGTGGGGCCACCAGGCGTCACCTCCTTCTGTAGATCTTCGCTGTTTTCGTTTGCGTTGTATTCATTGTGTGCCGAAGATGCCGGCCCAGGCACTCGAAGTGCCTGGGCCGGTCAGCTCCTAATCCTGTGGCGGCGTCGTGTCTGCGGGCGCCGGCCCGTCGACAACAACAACCATCGCCGTGCGCAGGACGCGATCACCGAGGCGGAAGCCCTGGCGATACACGGTCCCGATCACCGGGCGAGCGCCCTCGCCCTCGTTTTGCACGGCCTCGTGCAATGCGGGGTCGAACTCGTCGCCCTCGGCTCCGAAGGCCGCGAGGCCGGCGGAACTGAGCGTTTCGGTGATCTTATCGGCCACTGCACGCAGAGGTCCGGCTTCGAGATCACCATGTGCCCGCGCCCGGTCCAGGTCGTCCAGCACCGGCAACAGCGACCTGATCAGGTCACCCTTGCCGTACTGCTGAGCCGAGACCTTCTCCCGTTCGGCACGCTTGCGGTAGTTGGCGTACTCCGCATGAACGCGCTGCAAGTCGGCCAGCAATTCAGCCTCCTTGTCCGAGCCCGCCGCGTCAGCAGCGACCTCATCGATTGCGGCATCCACTGTGTCCACCGAATCCGGTTGCGCCCCTTCTGTCTCCGGAGCGTCCGTGTTCTCGCCGGGGCGCACCTCACCCGTTTCGGGGTCGATACGCCGCTTGTCGGTCACGGTCACCGGTTCGGATTCGGGACGGGTCACTTGTTGTCTCCGGCGTTTTCAGAGCCGTCGACACCCTCGTCGACAACCTCTGCGTCGACGACGTCATCGGCGCCGCCTGGCGTCGGTGCACCCTCTTCGGCAGCGGCGTTGGCGTAGATGGCCTGACCGAGCTCCTGCGACTCGGTGGTCAGCTTCTCGACGGCCGACTTGATGGCGCCGAGGTCGCTGCCCTTGAGCGCTTCGCGAACACCTTCGATCGAGCCCTCGACCTTGGTCTTGAGATCGGCGGGAACCTTGTCGTCGGAGTCCTTGAGGAACTTCTCGGTCTGGTTCACCAGCGACTCGGCCTGGTTGCGGGTCTCGGCCTCTTCACGACGCTGACGATCCTCGTCTGCGTGAGCTTCGGCATCCTTGATCATGCGGTCGATCTCGTCCTTGCTCAGGCCCGAGCCGTCCTGGATACGGATGGTGTTCTCTTTGCCGGTGCCCTTGTCCTTCGCGGTGACGTGCACGATGCCGTTGGCGTCGATGTCGAAGGTCACCTCGATCTGCGGGACACCCTGCGGGGCAGGAGCGATACCGGCGAGCTCGAACGATCCGAGGAGCTTGTTGTGCGCAGCGATCTCGCGCTCACCCTGATAGACCTGGATCTGCACCGAAGGCTGGTTGTCTTCGGCCGTTGTGTAGGTCTCCGACCGCTTGGTCGGGATGGTGGTGTTGCGCTCGATGAGCTTGTGCATGACGCCACCTTTGGTCTCGATGCCGAGGCTCAGCGGGGTCACGTCGAGCAGCAGCACGTCCTTGACCTCACCGCGCAGCACACCGGCCTGCAGTGCGGCACCGACGGCCACGACCTCATCGGGGTTCACGCCCTTGTTGGGCTCGCGTCCACCGGTGAGCTCCTTGACCAGTTCGGTCACGGCCGGCATACGGGTCGAACCACCAACGAGCACAACGTGATCGATGTCGGCAACCGAAACGCCGGCGTCCTTGATCACGGCCTGGAACGGCGCACGGGTGCGCTCGAGCAGATCGCCGGTGATCTTCTGGAACTCGCTACGGGTGAGCTGTTCGTCGAGGAAGAGCGGGTTCTTGTCCGCGTCGACGGTGATGTAGGGCAGGTTGATCGAGGTGCTCTGTCCCGAGGACAGTTCGATCTTCGCCTTCTCGGCAGCCTCACGCAGACGCTGCAGGGCCATCTTGTCCTTGGTCAGGTCAATGCCGTTCTGGGCCTTGAACTTGTCGACCAGCCAGTCGACGACACGCTGATCCCAGTCGTCGCCACCGAGGTGGTTGTCGCCGGAGGTCGCACGGACCTCGACAACGCCGTCGCCGATCTCCAGGAGGGACACGTCGAAGGTGCCGCCACCGAGGTCGAACACGAGGATGGTCTGTTCTTTTTCACCCTTGTCGAGGCCGTACGCCAACGCAGCCGCGGTGGGCTCGTTGACGATACGCAGGACGTTGAGGCCGGCGATCTGGCCGGCTTCTTTGGTCGCCTGACGCTGGGCGTCGTTGAAGTACGCGGGCACGGTGATCACGGCGTCGACAACTTCGTCGCCGAGGTAGGCCTCTGCGTCTCGCTTGAGCTTCATCAGCGTGCGGGCGCTGATCTCCTGCGGGGTGTACTTCTTGTCGTCGATCGCAGTGGTCCAGTCTTCGCCCATGTGGCGCTTGACGGAACGAATGGTGCGGTCGACGTTGGTCACAGCCTGGTTCTTGGCCGGCTGTCCGACCAGGACCTCGCCGTTACGCGCGAATGCGACCACCGACGGGGTGGTGCGGGCGCCTTCGGCGTTGGCGACGACGGTGGCTTCTCCACCTTCGAGCACTGACACCACCGAGTTGGTGGTGCCCAGGTCGATTCCTACAGCACGAGCCATTTCTTGCCTCCTATAAGCAGTGCATCCGCAGCAGCGCGGCGCACGGACGTTCACGTTTGTGGTTGTAACTGAAACCTCAGCGCGATCGACTCAACTTCTACCGAGTCTCGACGTCTCAGTCAAGTCCGGTTGAGTCGGAGACGCTCAAGTCTCACGTGGTTTGTAACCGCAGGCATCGCGAATGTGTTCCCAACCTCGCAAAAAAGTTGAGCTTTGTCGACTCAAGTGTGACGCTCCCTCGGATGATCACGCCCGATCACCGAGTGCTTCCGATCACCCGAATCGGATACGGGTGAGGTCTGTCACGAATAGCGCGCCGGGGTTTGCGGATGCCACATGGTTGCCCTACGCTAACTAAATCGTGTGACTTAAATCTGCACAAACTGTTCGTAAGCCTATGGAGAGCCTTTGATGTCCACACCCACCAATTCGCCGTCATTGGCGAAGACCCCACCAACCGGGCCGATCGTGGCAGTGCTGGCATTCGCCGGCATCGTGGCCTCTCTGATGCAGACGCTGGTCATCCCGATCATCCCGCATCTGCCCGAATACCTGAACGCACCGGCGTCCGACACCGCGTGGGCCGTCACGGCCACCCTGCTGGCCGCTGCCGTGGCAGTTCCGACAATGGGCCGCCTCGGTGACATGTTCGGCAAGCGGCGCATGATGCTGATCAGCATCGCGCTGCTCGTCGTCGGTTCCGTCGTCGCCGCACTCTCTTCGAGCGTCATCCCGATGATCGTCGGCCGTGGCCTGCAGGGCCTGGCCGCGGGCCTCATCCCGCTGGGTATCAGCGTGATGCGCGACATCCTGCCGCCTGCGAAGCTTGCCGGCGCAGTTGCCATGATGGGCGCTTCGCTGGGTGTTGGTGGCGCACTGGGACTTCCGATCGCCGCGATCATCGCCGAGTACGCCGACTGGCATATGCTCTTCTGGGTCTCCGCAGTTCTTGGCCTGGTCGCAGCCGCACTGGTCGTCCGCATGGTCCCCGAATCTCCGGTACGCACCGGCGGCAAGTTCGACTTCGCCGGTGCGATAACCCTCGCCATTGCCTTGATTGCGCTGCTGCTGCCCATCTCGAAGGGTTCCGACTGGGGCTGGAGCAACAGCAAGACGATTACCCTGCTTGTCATTTCGCTCATCGCATTCCTCGTCTGGGGTTGGTGGGAACTCCGCACCGCCAAACCGCTTGTCGACCTTCGGGTGTCCGCTCGCCGGCAGGTCCTACTCACCAACGCCGCGTCTATCGTTTTCGGGTTCGCCATGTTCGCCCAGACGATGGTCTTCCCTCAGATCGTTCAGCTACCCGAGGCCACCGGCTTCGGACTCGGTGGATCGATGCTCGTCTCGGGTCTGGTGATGGCACCGTCCGGCATCATCATGATGCTGATCTCGCCGATCGGATCGAAGATCACCAACGCCGTCGGCCCCAAGATCACGCTGATGATCGGTGCCGTGATCGTGGCACTCGGATACGGCATGGGTGTTGTTGCGATGCACTCGATCTGGCAGCTCATCGTGATCGCCCTGATCATCGGCGCCGGAACCGGTATGGCCTACGGCGCGATGCCCGCTCTCATCATGGCAGCGGTTCCGCCCACCGAGACCGGTGCGGCGAACAGCTTCAACACCCTGATGCGTTCACTCGGCACCTCGTTCGCCAGCGCCATCGCCGGCGTCATCATCGCCAACATGACGATGACACTCGGCTCCGCGTCCTTGCCCTCCGAGGACGGATTCCGGATCGTCATGGCACTGGCTGCCGGCTCGGCGATCGCAGCGTTGATCATCACCGCGTTCCTGCCCAAGTTCCGGGCACCGAGCGCCGCAGAGGTTTCCGATGCCGCGGCCGATCACGAGGCTGCACTCACATCGTCCAAGTGAGCATCACCGGATAGCAATCCGATCCCCCGAAGGCGCTGCAGCTGCAGCGCCTTCGGGCGTCATCGGGTCACGAGAACAATCAAGAGGAGAAGGCGAGAATGTCGAAATCACCTGTGATCGTCGGAGTCGACGGTTCTGAAAGCTCGGATCAAGCCGTTGTATGGGCCGCGAACACCGCCCAGCTGACCGGCAGTGACCTCGTTGTCGTCGGCGTCTACGAACCACAGCTCGGCGGATACGCTGCGTCGTCGTTGGCATACACCGGCGACCTCGTCGCCATTCTCAAGAAGGCTGCCGAAGACACCGTCGCAGCTTCCGAGCAGCTGGCCCGTACCACCGCCCCGTCGGTGCAGGTGTCCGGCCGGGTCGTCCCAGGGTCCCCCGCTTCGGTGCTGACCCACGAATCGGCCGACGCCGCAATGGTTGTCGTGGGTAGCCGCGGCCTCGGTGCAGTCCGTGGCCTGATCGCCGGATCTGTCAGCACGGGTGTGGCAGCGCACGCCACCAGTCCGGTGGCCGTCATCGCCCATGCCCCGGGCACCGGTCCGGTGGTGGTCGGCATCGACGGCTCCGAGATCGCCGATCGTGCGCTCACAGCAGCGTTCGAGCAGGCCGCACTGCGGGGAACCAGCCTCACCGTCGTCCACACCTGGACGGACATGGCCACCAACACGTTCGGCGGGGTCGGAATCACCGACGAAATGATCCAAGAGGTCCGGGACGAGGCCAACAAGCTTGTCGCCGAACGAGTTGCGGCCCACTCAGTCGGATTCCCCGGCGTCGGGGTCTCGACCGTTGTCGCCGCGGACGGACCCGCACACCAGCTGCTGACCGCTGCCGCCGAAGGAGCCCAGCTCCTGGTCCTCGGCAGTCGTGGACGCGGCGGTTTCACCGGCCTGCTGCTGGGGTCTGTGAGCCAGACGGTGCTGCACCATGCGCCGAGCCCGGTCCTGATCATCAACTCCCACAACAGCTGATCTTCCGCGTACTGCACTCGGCCCCGCATGCTCTACGGAGTGCGCGGGGCCGAGTTCGGTAAGTGGTGTGTGGTCGGGTTACGAGTCACAGCGCAGTCAGATCACAGAACGGTGAGGATCCGCGGTCCGTCTGCAGTGATCGCAATCGTGTGCTCGCAATGGGCGGCGCGAGCACCGGATGCGCTTCGCAGCTCCCACCCGTCGGCGGCATGAACGTATCTGTCGTCGCCACCACGGATCAGCATCGGTTCGATCGCGATCACCAGTCCGACACGAAGTTTCATACCGCGGCCCGCCCGTCCCTCATTGGGGACGTGTGGGGCTTCATGCATCGCCTTGCCGATGCCGTGACCGCCGTGGTTTTCGAGCATCCCGTATCCGGCTGCGCGAGCCGGTCCTTCGATCGCATGCCCGATGTCGCCCATCTGACCGCCGGGTTGGGCGGCTTCGATACCGCGCAACAGCGCGGCCTCGGTTGCTGCGATCAAGTCCACGTCGGCCGGATCAGCTTCACCCACAATAAAACTGACCGCGGCATCACCACACCAGCCGTCGAGGAATGCCCCGCAGTCGATACTCACCAGATCGCCGTCGCGCAACTTTCGCCCATCGGGGATGCCGTGCACGATCGCATTGTTGACGCTGGCGCAGATGACTCCGGTAAACGGCGACGGAGCCCACTTCGGGTGGTAGTTCAAAAACGGCGACTTCGCTCCGGCCCCGGAGATGACGGCAGCTGCCACATCGTCGAGTTCTTTGAGAGTTGAACCGACAGCGGCGTGCGCCTCAACCGCGCTCAGCGCCCGCGCCACCACCCGGCCTGCCTCGCGCATCATCTCGATCTCACCCGGTGACTTGAGTTGCACCATTGCCACGCCCCTTTCGCCGTCCCCCGCCATAATCCTCCACTACGAAGCCCGGGGGACGACGCCTACTCTGCGTCGACCGCATCCGTCGACGAGGCGGCCGCAGACGTGGCCTGCGCCTGGGTCTCGGGTTCGGTCCAGCGGGTTTCCGGTTCGGCGCTTGCTTTGCCGTCAGGACCTGCGGCGTCAGGGGTATCGGCGGTATCGGGGCTGTCTGCGGTATCGGGTGCCCGGTGTTTCCCGACGTACTCTGCCGGTGCCGCTTCCCGGTCCGCAGCTGTTACGTCTTCAGCGGGCGCCTCGAACGAAACCGGTGCCGCTGCCGTCCTGGCGGACCCCGACGAGGACCCGGACGTCGAGGATCCGGACCATGAGGATCCGGACGACGACTGGAACAGGTCGGTCTCGACCCGGATGCCCGACGGTCCGCCCACACCGACCCGCAGAATGTCGCGATCGAAGTTCGGGATCGGCAGCGGGATCAAGCCCGCGTCGTCGTTGAAGAACTCGAGGGATGTCGGGTCCGCGATCGCGTAGACGTACTCGGGTGAACCGGCCTCCTGACTCACGCTGAAGATGAACAGCACTCCCACACAGCTGCCGACACTTGAATGGGAGGCCTGGGCGAAGATCGCCATGCAGCTGACGTTCTCGACGAGTCCGAGCGGGACATCACCGATCGCCGTCGCGAACCCACCCAGAGCAAGAGCAGAAGCGTCGCCGGCACCAGCAAACGCAATGGTGACGCCGAGCGGCAGCGACGTCGCCTTCGTGGTGCCCGGCTCCTGTTTGAAGCTGAACTGCGGAAGGTTGACCGCAACCGCCGCAGACAAGAAACCCCAGGCATTCGCTTCAGCGGTGCTGCCTGCCGATGCGAATTGCGAGTCCGCGTAGGCCAGACCCGGTCCGGAAATCTTGGCTTCGGTACCGCCCAGAATGAGCGTGCCGAAGATGGGCAAACGCAGGTCTTTGCGCGCGGCTGCAGTGCTGTTGAGGTCGACCGGCAAGCCGAGCAGCGGCAACAATTCCCCAACCGGCGGATCGATACTCCCCGTGCAATCGAGATTGCCGGTGGCTACGCCACTCCCACCGGCGCATTCGACAAGCGGCCCGAACTCGAACGCCGACGCCTGCCCGGCGCCGAAGGTGACAGTGGCACCCATCGCCGCGGTCATCAGAGCCGCAGTGGCCACCCCGGCCCGTTGTTTCTGGCGGCGAGCGCTCTTGGACTTCTGCGAACCTGCTCTTGCGCCTCGCGACATTGCGGACCGCCTCTCTGCTGGACTGAATCGAAATTACAGTCCGGTCAGGGCCGCGAATCCCAAATCGCCCGATTACCCAAAAGTGCACATAACGGTCCCCGGGCCCGGACAACGCCGTCCGAACGGTGGTGTCACGACAAAGTAGGGAGATCTGACTCATAGAACCGGGTTGTCGACGCCGGGTTTTGGCGTCCCATCTGGAAGAATCTGCCGCGTGAGTGCGACCGTGACCGACCTGTCCGTCGCATCACACTCTCCTCATACCGCCCCTGGCAACGAATACCGAGTCGATCTCGACGGCCTACGCGGCATCGCGATCACTCTGGTGGCGGTCTTCCACATCTGGTTCGGCAGGGTCTCCGGCGGAGTTGACGTCTTCCTGACCCTGTCGGGTTACTTCTTTGTCGCTTCGCTCCTCAAGCACGTCCTCGCGACGTCCCCTGCCACCGCCGGCTGGACGAACACCCTGAACCCGGGGCCGCGGCTGTGGCGCCTGGCCCGACGACTGCTGCCAGCACTGCTCACGGTGCTCGTGTTCATCGTGGTGATGTGCCTGATCCTCATGCCCAGGACCAGGTGGGCGCCTTTGGGCAGTGAAGTGATCGCGTCGGCGTTCTACTACCAGAACTGGCATCTGGCGCTCGCCGCCCAGGACTACACGGCAGCCGACTCGGCGAACAGTCCGCTGCAGCATCTGTGGTCGATGTCGGTGCAGGGGCAGTTCTTTGTGGTCACCCTTCTCGCGGCGCTGGCGCTCGGCGGGGTCCTGAAGGTGTTGGCCATGCGATTTCCCACGTTCCGCAAACCAGTGGTGATCAAGTCGATCATTGGCACGGCGTTGCTGGGGGTCGCACTGCTGTCGTTTGCTTGGGCGCACCATCGCCACGGCATCAATCAGCCGTTCAACTACTACGACACCATTGCCCGCACCTGGGAACCGATCGCCGGCGGGCTGCTCGCGGTCGCGATGCCCCGGGTCCGGATGCCCCAGTGGCTGCGCAACACCCTCGGACTCGTCGCCCTGGGCCTGATCATCACGTGCGGCTGGTGGATCGTCGGAGTCCAGCAGTATCCGTCGACGATGGCACTGGTACCCGTCGGCGCCACGCTGCTCCTGATCTGGAGCGGCTCACGGCAGACCGCACCCACCGACATCACCGGACCCGCCGCGGTCAGCTCCTGGCTGGCCCACCCCTCGATCGTCTGGCTCGGTTCCATCGCCTACGCGCTGTATCTCTGGCACTGGCCGCTGCTGATCTTCTACTTGACCTGGCGTTACAAGGACAGCGTCAACGTCATCGAAGGGGCAGGCATCATTGCGGCCTCACTGGCACTGGCATGGGCGACAACCAAGTTCATCGAAAAGCCGCTGCGCCAACCCAAGGAAAAGCGACTGCGTCAATCGAACCAGGCCCCCGTGGACGCGCAGCGCCGCCGGCAATGGTTGAGCTACGCATCGGTTCTCACGTCGACGCTCGTCGTTCTCACGGCCGTCGCCGGAGTCGGCATCGTCGCGTGGAACAACCACGTCAAGAACCTGACCATCGACACCGAGAACCTCGACCCCCGGCTCTACCCGGGAGCCCGCGCCTACCTCGACGGCACACCTGTTCCCCACGTCGAGGCAGAGCCCACTCCGGATGTGGCCGACAAGGATTGGCCGATAACGTCATACGACTCCGTCATCTCCGGATGGAAGGACGGTTCGATCAATGTCGGGGTCTACGGCGACCCCACCGCGCAGCGGACCGTCGCTCTCGTCGGCGGGTCGCATGCCGAGTACTGGATCACGGCGCTCGACGCAGTCGGCAAACAGCAGGGCTTCAAGGTCACGACGTATCTGAAGGTCGGGTGTCCGCTGACCACCGAGCACGTCTTCACCTGGTTCGGACAGAAGTATTACCAGTGCAACGAATGGTCGCGGGACGTGATGGACCGTCTCGCCATCGACAAGCCAGATGTGGTGTTCACCAACAGCACTCGGCCGGTCGAAGGTGAGGTCACCGGCGACTTCGTCCCGCAGGATTACATCGACATCTTCAGCGAGTTCCGCGACCGCGGCCAGAAAGTCATTGCGGTCCGCGACAATCCATGGACTGTCGGCAAAGAGAGCCCGCCGGAGTGCCTGGCGCTGGGTAAGAAACCGTCGGCCTGCGGCGTCGAGCGGTCGCTGGTGATGGCGCCGACCGATCCGGCACTGGCCATCGCAGGCGACTTCCCCAACATAAGCTTTCTCGACTACACCGACGCGATGTGCGACGCCACCTACTGCCCGGCGGTCGTCGGAAACATCCTGGTGTGGCACGACTTCCACCACCTCAGTGCCACGTTTGTGCGGAGTCTGATCCCGGCGCTGGGCACCGACATGCAAAAGGTGTTGTCCGGCTGGTGGTGAGTACGCAGAAGGCCGGGGCCGCGCGCGGCTATCGGTTCGATCTCGACGGTTTGCGCGGGCTGGCGATCACGCTCGTGGTCGTCTTCCATATCTGGTTCAATCGGGTCTCCGGCGGGGTTGACGTCTTTCTGACCCTGTCCGGCTACTTCTTTGCGGCATCGCTGCTCAAACACATCCTGGCAAATTCCGCCGGATCGGGCTCGACGTGGGCCGCAGCCTTGAATCCGCTCGGCCGGCTGTGGCGCCTTGCCCGACGGTTGGTACCGGCGCTGGTCACCGTGCTGGTCGCCGTCGTTGTGCTCGCCGTGGCCGTGCTGCCGCGGGCCCGCTGGGAAGGGCTGGGCGACGAGGTGATCGCCTCGGCGCTCTATTTCCAGAACTGGCATCTGGCGCTGGCCGCACAGGACTACGCCGCCGCAGACTCGGCAAACAGCCCGATGCAGCATTTGTGGTCGATGTCGGTGCAGGGCCAGTTCTTTGCCGCCACGCTGGTGGCACTACTGCTGGCCGGCGGAGCGGTCCGATTGATCGGTGTCCGCTCGGAGACCTTCCGGCGCCCAGCGGTCATACGCGGCGCACTGGCCGGCGTCATCGCCCTCGCGGCGCTGGCATCGTTCGCCTGGGCGACACATCGACACGGAATCAACCAGCCGTTCAACTACTACGACACCTTTGCCCGGGCCTGGGAGCCGCTACTCGGTGGCCTCCTGGCGTTGTGGATGCCCCGTGTTGCGTTGGCGCAGTGGATCCGCAATGTGACCGGCGCCGCAGCACTGGTTCTCATCGTCAGCTGTGGATGGTGGATCTCCGGCGTCGACGAGTATCCGTCGACGATGGCTTTGGTACCCGTGGGAGCGACGGCGCTGCTGATCTGGATCGGATCGACTCACACCGCTCCGGCCGTGCCCAATCCGTCCGCCATACCCGAGCCGGCACAGGTGAGTTCGTGGCTGGCCCATCCTCGACTCGTCTGGCTCGGATCCATCGCCTACTCGCTGTACCTCTGGCATTGGCCCGTTTTGATCTTCTATTTGGCCTGGCGCTATCAGAGCGACGTCTCGCTCCTCGAGGGTGCCGGGATCGTCGCGGTGTCGGTGGTACTCGCTTATCTGACAACCAAATTCATCGAAGTGCCACTTCGGGCCGGCCGCGCGAAGGTCAAGCCGGCGCGGATCAACGGGCGCCGCACACTGGTACCGGGTTATGCCACGGCCCTCACGTGTGTGCTCGTGGTCCTCACCGCCGGCACCGGTCTGGCGATCCATGAATGGCAGTCCCGTTCGGCAAACCTGATCATCGACGCACAGAACCTGGACCCGGAGCTGTATCCGGGCGCCCGGGCATTTTGGGGCAACGCAGCGGTTCCGAGAGTCAGTCCGCAACCGAATGCACTTGCCGTCAAGAATGATTGGCCAATCTCGTCGGGCGATGGAGTTGTATCCGGATGGACTGATGGTTCGGTGCGGGTGGGTGTTTACGGCGCTCGTGATGCCACCCGGACGATCGCAGTGGTCGGTGGCTCACACTCCGAACATTGGCTGACCGCTCTCGATGCGATCGGCCGGGAGCAGAACTTCCGGGTGACGACCTACCTGAAGGTCGGTTGCCCGTTGATCACCGACACAATCCTCACCCCGATCGGCGACGAGTACCCACAATGCAACGAGTGGTCGCGGATGGTGATGGATCAGCTTGCCGTCGACCAACCCGACGTCGTCTTCACCACCAGCACCCGCCCCACCGACGGCGAGGGTTCCGGCGACTACATCCCGTCCGACTACCTCGACATCTTCACCGAGTTCCGCGACCGCGGTCAGCAGGTGATCGCGATTCGCGACACCCCATGGGCGCTCGGCCCCGAGCTGACTCCGCCGGAGTGCCTCGCGGAAGGCAGATCAGCCATCGACTGCGGGGTCGATCGCGAGCAGGCGCTGTCCCCGGAGGATCCCACCCTCGCCATCCGATCGCAGTTCCCGAACATGTCGTTCCTCGACTTCTCCGACGCCCTCTGCGACGACACCAATTGTCCGGCGATCGTCGGAAACATCCTGGTGTGGCACGACTATCACCACCTGACCACGGCTTTCGTCTCGAGCTTGACCCAGGCCATGTCCGACGGCCTACGGGATGCGCTGCCCGGCTGGTGGTGACCCGGTCGGTGGCGATCCGACTGCTTGACTAGCTCTCGGTGCCTGCCCACCGCGCGATGTCCGCATCTGTGATCTCGACCGGAGCGGCGGCCGGTTGGGTGATACGGATGTGGTTACCGAAGGGATCGCGCAGTGCACAGTCGATACCGTAGGGCTGCTCTGCCGGCTCCTCGGTGAACTCCACACCCTTGGCCAACAGTTCTTTGTAGGTCTTGTGGCAGTCGTCCGTGGTCAGGGTGGCGGCCATCCCGAGCGCCCCTTTGGTCAGGACGTCACGAACCTGCGCTGCCACGTCTTCGGTCATCGAAGGCGGTGCAGGAACCTCGAGGAGGATGTGCCGGCCGGGGTCGGACGGCAGTGCGATGGTGAGCCACCGCATGAAACCCATGTCGACGTCGTCCGCGACTTCGAAGCCGAGCTTGCCGACGTAGAAGTCAAGCGCTTCATCCTGATTGAGAACCATGACCGAGTGGATTCCGATTTTGTTGAACATAGGTGAACAGTAGAGCCCGTCAGTGTGTTGGCGCTTCTCCGAAACTGCTCGGTTTCGACCAGGTCTTCACAAAGCACACCGGCACACGCAACGGTTGTGCGCGAGCGCGGAATTCACTGGGCGAGCTACCCGTGATGGCTCGGAAGGTCCGGCTGAACGTGCCAAGGCTCTCGAAGCCGACTTTGCGCGCGACGTCCGTCACCGATGCGTCCGGACCACGTAGCAACGCCATCGCCCGCTCGATCCGTCGCCGTTGCAGGTGCCGATGGGGTGTTTCACCGAACGTCGCCCGAAAGGTGCGGATGAAATGGGCAGGCGACATGTACGCGATGGCGGCCAGCTTCGCGATGTCCAACTCGCTCGCGTACTGGCGGTCCATCGTGTCTCGGGCGCGCAGCAGGCGCCGATTTTGATCTTCAGCAGGGCTCATCGACACACCAGCAGCCTAGTGGTCCGTTGACCCGCACGTCAGACGACGTTGTATTGACGCGGCGCCAGCCTAAGTCGACAGCGAACACCTGCGCCTCTACGGTTTCTCCTCGAACACTGCCACAACAAGTTCGGGCACATCCGACGGTCTCAGGACCACTGATCCCACGCGAGTTTGATGGACATCACGACCACCACTGACAGGAGCGCGATCCGAATCACGCCCGTGCCGCGGTTGAGCACCGTCCGCGACCCGAGAATCGATCCGATGACGTTGGCAACGGCGAGCATCAAACCCAGTGCCCACCAGATGTTTCCATGGATGGCAAAGACCACGAGTGCTCCGAGGTTGGTGGCAGTGTTGGCGATCTTGGCCAGCGCCGCACTCTCGATGAAGTTGCGCGACAACAACGCGGTGAGCGCGATGATGAGGAACATGCCGGTCCCCGGACCGAAAATGCCGTCGTAGTAACCGATCACGGCAAACGTGATACACGCACCGATCATCTGCTTGCCGGTCAGCGGCGGACTCTGGCCACTGTTACTCCCGAACGAGGGCCGGACCGCGACAAAGATCCCCACCGCCAGCATCAGCACGATCACCAACGGCCGGATCACGTCGGCCGAGATCGCTGCCGCCGACAGCGCACCGGCAGCAGAAGAGACAAACGCGATCGGTACCGACACCAGCGCCAGCTTGCGGGGAACCGTGACCGCTCTCGAATAGTTGAATGCGGCCACACTCGTCCCCGCGATCGCCGCGAGCTTGTTGGTTCCCAGCGCCGTCGCCGGCACCGCGCCCGGAAAGGCGATCAGTATCGCCGGGATGAGGATCAGCCCGCCACCGCCGATGACAGCGTCGATCCAGCCTGCCACCCCCGCCGCCGCGAGCAACAACACCAGGACATCCCAGTCCGGAATCATCGCGCCCACCTGTCATGCATCACTGCACCGTAGATCGCACGCCGTTGTGATCCGGATCTCCCGTCTAGCAAGTGAACAGATGGTTACGGCATGCTGTACGCGATGCTTTCCCAGAACTCCACGCGCAACGCGATCGCGACGACCGTCACCGAGACGGGTCGCCCGCGGACTCGCCGCGCTTATCTCCATCACGTGGACCTGATCCGCGCGGCCACATTTTCCCTGGTCATCTTCGTGCATTGCCTCACCGCGACGACCGACGAGTTCAACAGCATGCCGGTGAATTCGACGACGCTGCTGCTGCATTTCACCCGGAACATGTTCTTTGCGCTGACCGGGTTCGTGTTGATGTATCAGAATTTCGATCGGACTGATTTCCGGACGGTCCACTTCTGGCGTCGTCGGATCAAGCTCGTGATCATCCCGTATCTCATCTGGTCATTCATCTATTGGGTGATCGAGGACATGTGGGATCGCGGCCGCCTCGGCGAGGTTCCGGGAAGCCTGGACGAGTTCTGGGATCTGCTCAAGTGGGGCCTATCGGGCTTCCATATGTACTTCCTGTTCGTGATGCTGCAGGTGTACCTGCTGTTCCCATTGGTCCTGTGGATTGTCCGCGCGACCAGGAACCACCACGCGGCGCTGCTCGCGGCCAGTTTTGCGGCCCAGATCGCGATCGTTTCGATCATCACGTACTGGGAGCCGCCTGCCGACTGGGCCGGCGTCTGGTGGCACTACTACGCCACATTCGTCCCGTACCAGTTCTTCATCTTCCTGGGCTCGGTCGCCGCGGTACATCGCGAGCAGATCCGGCTCTGGCTGCAGGGCAAGGGCTCGTGGCTGTTCGCGGCCCTGCTGCTCACCGCGGGTTTCGCGCTCGTCGCGTTCTGGCGACGCGTGTGGGGCCTGGACCAGATCCCCATGTACGCAAGTGCCGCCTTCCAGCCGACGCTGTTGCTCTTCCTGGTCGTGGCCATCACCTGCCTGTACGCGCTGGGCCAGCACTGGACCGACACGTACCGGCTACAGACGCCCGGTTTCGACCGGTTGGTCAAGTACGCATCGAACCGGTCGTTCAGCGTGTTCCTGTGCCACGCCATCGTCATCTTCGCGATCTTGCACCCACAGAAGAACGGACAACCGTGGATCAACACCCTCGGCTCCCCGTGGGCCCCGATGCTGATGTACTTCGGCACGATCGCGGGTTCGCTGCTGCTGGTCGAGATCCTGCGCCGCCTCCCCGGTTCGTCCTACCTGACCGGACGCCCACGCCTTCCGCTGCCAGCTCAATTCACCAGCACACCGCCTAGTTCGTCAGGCTCGTCAACAACGCCCGCGGCCGCGCCAGAAATGTCTCGCGAATGACGTTCCGGGCCACCGTCCACACCACGCAATCGCAGTCGGCGTAGACCCCGCGAGCATCGACCCCGACATCACGGCACAGCGCGATCGCGCGCCCGAGGTGGAAGTCCTGCGTCACGATGAGAACGTCGTCGAAGCCGAAGACGTCCCGGGCCCGACGACAGCTGGCCGCGGTGTCGTATCCTTCCGGGTCGTCGACGATCGCGGTGGCCGGGACGCCATGTTCTTCGAGGTAGGCCCGCATCACAGCCGGTTCGTTTCCGGCCTCGGGGCGCCCGTTGCCGGAGTTGAGGATTCGCTCCACCCGGCCCGTTCGGTACAGCTCGAGGGCGGTCTCGAGGCGGCCCCGCACATACGAGCCGGGCCCCTGATCATCAACCTTCGACCCCAGCACCAGGGCAATGGGCGCCGACGGTGCGTCAGGGGCCGAGAATTCGCGGTCGAACGCCATCACATAAATCCACGTGGCAGCCACTGCGATGACAAACTGGACAGAGATGGCGACCACACCGATCAACGCAAGGATTCTGACGCGATTTATGGCAGACATCACAATGAACCTTACCGATTAGTAACTTAGGTCTACCTGCGCAATAGTGCTGTGAAGCCAAGCCTTAACGTACCTATCGGAGAACACTGCGTGCACTCTGCGCTGTGTACTGCCATCCCGGTGAACGCCCGCCTTCTGTTTCGAAGTAGCTGCAACGGAAGTCGGGGAGTTCGGTAAGAGAAAGGTCGAGACGCCGTGAATGCCACGACGATCACCCTAGGAACCATCGGGGCGCTCCTGAGCCTCGTGTGTTGGGCCCTATTCCTCCGTGGAGTCGGCCGAATCTTCCGGACGATCATGAAGGGTCAGCCGGCGCCAGATCGCTGGCGCCCCTTCATCCCGCGCTTCAAGACGATGATGGTCGAATTCATCGCGCACACCCGGATGAACAAGTTCCGGACCGTCGGCTGGGCGCACTGGCTGGTGATGATCGGCTTCCTACTCGGATCACTGCTGTGGTTCGAGGCCTACGGACAGACGTTCAACCCGGAATTCCACTGGCCGATCTTCGGTGACACCTTCGCCTGGCATCTGCTGGACGAGATCCTGGGCCTGGGCACCGTGATCGGCATCGTCGTGCTGATCATCATCCGACAGATCAATCACCCCCGCGTGCCCGAGCGCCTCTCCCGGTTCGGTGGCTCCAACTTCAGTGCCGCGTACTTCGTCGAGATCGTCGTCCTGCTCGAGGGCCTGGGCATGATCTTCGTGAAGGCCGGCAAGATCGCCACCTACGGCCACGCCAACGCCGGCTCCGACTTTTTCACCATGCAGGTCGCCAAGCTCCTGCCCGCGAGCGCGGTCATGGTCTCGATCTTCGCGCTGATCAAGCTGATGAGCGGCATGGTCTGGCTCGCTGCCGTCGGCCGCAACATCACCTGGGGCGTTGCCTGGCACCGGTTCGCGGCATTCTTCAACATCTACTTCAAGCGTGAAGACGACGGCGGCGTTGCACTCGGTGCGGCCAAGCCGATGATGTCGGGCGGCAAGGTCCTCGACATGGAGACCGCAGATCCCGACGTCGACGCGTTCGGTGCAGGCAAGATCGAGGACTTCTCCTGGAAGGGCTGGCTCGACTTCACCACGTGTACCGAGTGTGGTCGCTGCCAGAGCCAGTGCCCGGCCTGGAACACCGGAAAGCCGTTGTCACCCAAGCTGCTCATCATGTCGCTGCGTGACCACGGTTACGCCAAGGCGCCGTATCTGCTGGCCGGCGGAAAGAAAGACCTGGGCGGCGACGAGGTGGGTCTGGTCGACGCCGAGGGAAACGTCTTGCAGGACAAGCTCGACGCGATCCCCGAGTCCGCCCGTACCGAGGCCGAGCGCAAGCTCGTCGGTGAGAGCGAGGGCACCACCGGTGCCGTCATCGACACCGAGACATTGTGGAGCTGCACCCAGTGTGGCGCCTGTGTGGAACAGTGCCCCGTCGACATCGAGCACGTCGACCACATCATCGACATGCGCCGCTACCAGGTGCTGATCGAGTCGGACTTCCCGACCGAACTCGCCGGACTGTTCAAGAACCTCGAGAACAAGGGCAACCCCTGGGGCCAGAACTCCAAGGACCGCACCAAGTGGATCGACGAGATGGACATCGAGATCCCGGTGTTCGGCAAGGACGTCGAGAGCTTCGAAGGCTTTGAGTACCTGTTCTGGGTCGGTTGTGCCGGTGCCTACGAGGACCGCGCCAAGAAGACCACCAAGGCAGTTGCCGAGCTGCTCGACATCGCAGCCGTCGACTTCCTGGTCCTGGGTGAGGGCGAGACCTGTACCGGTGACTCCGCTCGCCGCGCGGGCAACGAGTTCCTGTTCCAGATGCTGGCGCAGCAGAACATCGAGATGCTCGGAGAGCTCTTCGCCACCGCCCCGCAGCAGAAGAAGAAGATCGTCGTCACCTGTGCGCACTGCTTCAACGCCCTTGGCAACGAGTACCCGCAGGTGGGTGGCAACTACGAGGTCGTGCACCACACGCAGCTGCTGAACCGACTTGTCCGCGACAAGCGACTGATCCCGGTCGCCGAGGTCAACGAGGACATCACCTACCACGATCCTTGCTTCCTGGGTCGCCACAACAAGGTCTACGACGCTCCCCGCGAGCTGATGGCCGCCTCGGGCGCCACTCTCAAGGAGATGCCTCGCCACGGCGAGCGGTCGATGTGCTGTGGCGCCGGTGGCGCCCGCATGTGGATGGAAGAGAGCATCGGCAAGCGCATCAACATCGACCGGGTCGACGAGGCCCTGGGCACCAACCCCAAAAAGGTTGCCACCGGTTGCCCGTTCTGCAAGGTGATGTTGACCGACGGTGTCACCGCACAGACAGCAGGAACCGAGAACGAGGGCAAGGTCGAGGTTGTCGACGTCGCGCAGCTGATCCTGGAGTCCGTCAAGCGCGGTGCTCCCGAGATCAAGCGGGGTGGACGGTTCCTCGGAGCCGCCTCGCTCGGCCTCTCTGCTCCGACGATCGAGCCCGAAGTCCAGAAGGCACCTGAGCCGGCCAAGGTCGCAGCGCCCGCAGCTGCAGCCACCGCCTCGACCGACACCATCGAGAAGCCAAAGGTCGGCGGCGGCCTGGGTATCGGCGGCGGAGCCAAGAAGCCCGGCGGCGGTGCACCTAAACCAGGTGGAGGCGCCCCCAAGCCCGGTGGCGCAGCCAAGAAGCCAGGTGGACTCGGTATCGGCGGCGGCGCGAAGAAGCCCGGCGGCGGAGCTCCCAAACCAGGTGGGGCAAAGCCTGCGGCAGCAGCACCAGCGGAAGCCGAAACCGAGGCACCCACAGCCGAGGCACCGGCAGCCGAGACCGCTCCAACCGAAACCGCAGCACCCGCTGCCAAGGGTCTGGCCATCGGCGGCGGCGCCAAGCGTCCGGGTGCACCCCGTCCCGGCGGCGCAGCCAAGAAGCCGGGCGCAGCCAAGCCCGCAGCAGCCGAGCCCGCAGCGGCAGAACCTGCTGAAGCACCGGTAGCCGAGGCCACTCCCGAAGAGGCCAAGCCGGCAGCTGCACCCGTGAAGGGTCTGGCCATCGGCGGCGGTGCAAAAAGGCCGGGCTCGCCCGGGGCCAAGCGTCCGGGAGCACCGCGTCCCGGCGGCGCAGCCAAGAAGCCGGGCGCAGCCAAGGCCGCGCCAGCGCCAACAGCCGAACCGGCCGCGGAACCGGCTCCTGCCGAAGCCGCACCGGAAGAAGTTGCAACCGAAGCCGTGACCGAGACTCCGAAGGAGCCCACGGTTCCGGTCAAGGGTCTGGCCATCGGCGGGAAGGCCAAGCGTCCGGGCGCAAAACGTCCCGGAGCGCCGAAGCCTGCCGCAGCAGCACCAGCTGCGGAACCGGAGACGGTCGACGCGAAGGTCGCCGTGACCGAGGCAGCCGAGCCTGAGACGACTGAGCCCGAGGTAACTCAGCCCGAGCCAACTCAGGCCCAGCCCACTCAGACCGAGCCCACTCAGGAGATGTCGACGGAGACCCCATCGACAAACGGTGAGGCGCGGACGCTCAGCGAATCCGGACCGGCAAAGGCCAAGGGCTTCGGCATCGCAGCAGGCAAGAAGCGGCCGGGTAAGAGCTGACCTACCCGGGTCAAAATTAGAGAAACTTCACACTGAGCGCGGTCGCGGCCGCCGGTCTTGGCGAAATACAACGCCAAGTCGGCGGCCGCTGCCGTTTTCGATACAACGCGTCGGCGCCCAATACCCGTTCCAGCTGCAATTTTTGGGGCTTGCCGGGCAAAAAAGAGACCAGTTCGAGGGCAATCCCCTCGCAGCCTGAAACCCACTTGCCCGGTACTGGCACCATAAGGACGTGAGCAGACCACACGTTTCGCATGTTTACCGCGACCTGAAACCACTCGAGCAATCGGCAAAGCTTCGCAATGTCGCCTACGAGATCCGCGGACCCGTCACCGCCCACGCGGCCCGCCTCGAGGCGGAGGGTCATCGAATCCTCAAACTGAACATCGGCAATCCCGCCCAGTTCGGCTTCGAGGCCCCTGACGTCATCATGCGCGACATGATCCACGCTCTCCCCTACTCGCAGGGCTACAGCGACTCGCTGGGCGTCCTGTCGGCCCGCCGGGCCGTGGTGACGCGTTACGAGCTCCTGCCCGACTTCCCCTATTTCGACGTCGACGACGTGATCCTGGGCAACGGTGTGTCCGAGCTGATCACCATGACCATGCAGGCGCTGCTCGATGACGGCGACGAAGTCCTGATCCCGTCGCCGGACTATCCGCTGTGGACCGCGATGACAGCGTTGTCCGGCGGCAAGGCCATCCACTACGCGTGCGACGAGGAAAACGGCTGGAACCCGAACATCGCCGACATCGAATCGAAGATCACCCCGCGCACCAAGGCACTGCTGGTGATCAACCCGAACAACCCCACGGGCGCGGTCTATTCACGCGAGGTCCTCACGGAGATCGTCGAGTTGGCGCGCAAGCATTCGTTGCTGATCCTCGCCGACGAGATCTACGACAAGATCCTCTACGACGAGGCCAAGCACATCAACATCGCCTCGCTCGCGCCAGACCTGCTCTGCCTCACCTTCAACGGCCTGTCCAAGGCGTACCGCGTGTGCGGTTACCGTGCCGGCTGGGTCGCCATCACCGGGCCCAAGGATCACGCAAAGGGTTTCGTCGACGGCATGAAGATGCTCGCATCGACTCGCCTGTGCGCAAATGTGCCCGGCCAGCATGCAATCCAGGTGGCGCTCGGCGGCTACCAGAGCATCGATGCCCTCGTCCTCCCCGGTGGACGCCTACTCGAACAGCGCAACATCACCTGGGAGAAGCTCAACGAGATCCCCGGCGTCAGCTGCGTGAAGCCGATGGGCGCGTTGTACGCGTTCCCGAAGATCGACCCCGAGGTGCACGAGATCCACGACGACGAAAAGTTCGTCACCGACCTCCTCCTGCGCGAGAAGATCCTGGTTGTCCAGGGAACGGGCTTCAACTGGCCCAGCCCGGACCACTTCCGCGTCGTCACCCTGCCCTGGGCCCGCGACCTCACTGACGCCATCGACCGCCTCGGCAACTTCCTGGCGAGCTACAAGCAGTAGTTGGTGATCGAATCTGCAGTTGTGAAGGCGTCGGCCGAGAAGAGTCCTTCACAATTGCAGACTCGATGCCTCCCATAAGGCCTGGCGGACCTCGTCCAGTGATGTTCGCCGTCGTACTCGACCGCGACCTTCCACTTACGCCAGCCCATGTCGAGACGGATGTATGCGTGCCCGTACTCGTCGACGATCTCGATCTGAGTCTCGGGCGTCGGTAGCCCAGATCTGATGAGCAACAATCGAGTTCGGGTCTCGGGGGGCGATTCCGCTCCACTGTCGACCAGTGTCAGCACTGCATGGAACTGGCGCACCCCGCGATAGACCGCCACGAAATCCTTGCGGAGCTCATGCGGGGTCAGAAGCCCGCGCGCAACAGAGTTCCTGCCCGAGATGGCCCATCCAGCTCCCCCATGATCTTTGGACGCGGACTCGGCCAACGGGGCTCCCGACGATTTGAGTCTGCAGTTGTGAAGGAATCAGCCGAGAAGACCTCTTCATAACTGCAGTTTCGAGGAGATACCCAGGTCAGGGCGGGTTGATTTATATGTGACTGCTGGTAACGTCTAACGCATCACAGCGAACTCAAAGGGGAGTTGATGACCGCTATCGATAGCGAAGGGTCCGCACCACCGGTTGTATGGCGCCGACGGACGGTTGTCCGCGACGGGGTCCGACTGGCGGTTTTCGAGTCGGGCGAGCCCACGACCGACCGACCGACCGTTGTCCTGGTGCACGGGTGGCCCGACACCCACCTCCTCTGGACATTGGTCGCGGCAGACCTGGCATCGCGCTATCACGTGGTCGCCTACGACACCCGCGGCTATGGCGAGAGCGACCACCCGCAGGGCGATGCATCGTATCGGTTACCTGAGCTCGCCGCCGACCTGTTTGCGGTGATCGACGCGGTGAGCCCGGAAACTCCCGTTCATGTTGTCGCCCATGACTGGGGTTCGGTACAGACGTGGGAGGCCGTCACCACGCCCGGTGCCGAAGTCCGCATTGCTTCGTTTGTCTCGGTGTCCGGCCCCAACCTCGACCACCTGGGCCTGTGGGCCCACGAACGCCTACGCCATCCCACGCCGAAGTCGTTGGGCCAGGCCCTGTCTCAGGCCGTTTCGTCGGCCTACACCGTCATCTTCCAGCTGCCTGTTGTGCCGAATGTCCTGTTCGGCATCGGCTTACACGCTCCGGTCTGGCGTCGATTCCTCACCGGCCTCGAAGGCACCGACCCCAAGAACATGACCCTGGCGCCCACATTCCGCGCCGACGCGGTGTCCGGTCTGCGCTACTACCGCGCCAATATCCGCGAGCGGATCACCAACCCCGACCCACGCAGCACCCGGGTTCCGGTGTTCGAAGTGGTCAACACCCGCGATGTGGCCCTACGAAGCGCGATCTTCACCAATACCCACAAGTTCACGGATCGACTGTGGCGCACAGACACTCCCACCGGACACTGGCTGCCCTACACCAACCCGGGATATCTGGCCGACATCGCAACTCAGTTCATCGAGTCGATCCGAGGAGACGAGATGTCACCCACCATCGCGCGAACCCGCCAGAAGGGCGAGCATCGATCGCTGAACGGCAAACTCGCAGTGATCACCGGAGCCGGCAGTGGCATCGGACGCGAGACCGCCTACCTCTTCTCCGAGAACGGTGCCGAAGTGGTGCTGGCCGACATCAATCTCGACGCCGCCCAAGAGACCGCCGCGGAGATCACCGCCACCGGCGGCACCGCACATGCCTACGCACTCGACGTTTCCGATACCAGCGCGTTCACCGAGTTCGGTGAGCAGATCACCAAAACGCACGGTGTCGCGGACGTGGTGGTCAACAACGCCGGAATCGGTTTGGCCGGACACGTTCTCGACGCCACCGACGAACAGATCCGGCGCCTCGTCGACATCAACCTGATGGGTGTCATCACCGGCAGCCGGGTGTTCGGCCGCAAGATGGTCGAACGCGGCCTCGGCGGGCACATCGTCAACCTCGCGTCGGCCGCCGCGTTCATGCCGCAGCAAGGTCTGGGCGGCTATGCCGCCACCAAGTCCGGCGTCCTGATGTTCTCCGAATCGCTGCGTGCGGAACTGGCCGAGCACCGCATCGGCGTATCGGCGATCTGCCCCGGCATCGTCGACACCAACATCGTTGCCGCCACCGAGTTCGCCGGTGTCCCGGAAGATACCGAGAAGCGGTTGCAGGACAAGATGAGTGGACGCTACAAACGACGCGGCTTCACCCCTGATCGGGTGGCCACTGCGATCCTCCGCGCCATCGCCGACAACAAGGCCGTGGTTCCGGTGACCATTGAAGCAAAGGTCGGCTACCGCATCTACCGCTTTGTTCCTGCCCTGTCACGCCGGATGGCACGCACCAAACTCTTTTAGCACCAGCGTTTTCGGGAGGATGAAATGTACAACTTCGATCCGGGACCAATCGAACTCCATGCCCGCAATGTCGAGTTCGATTGGAAGGACACACCTCTGCACTGGATTCCGGGCCACCCGGTCCCGTCCAATGTGGTCAGCATGCTCAACCTGTTACTCCCAGAGGGAGAACGCTGGTTCGTCCAGACGTACAACGAGGCCGTGCCGCTGGTGAAGGACGAGGAACTCGCAGCGGCCATGCGCGGATTCATCGGCCAAGAAGCGATGCACGCCGAAACCCACGACCGCGTGCTGTGGGAGTTCATGGAAGCGCGCGGCTTCGATCCAACACCCTTCCAGAAGCAGATGGAATGGGTGTTCCGCAAGGTGCTCGGGCC
Source organism: Williamsia sp. Y853 (assembly GCF_056786495.1). Taxonomy (NCBI): domain Bacteria; kingdom Bacillati; phylum Actinomycetota; class Actinomycetes; order Mycobacteriales; family Nocardiaceae; genus Williamsia; species Williamsia sp. Y853. Next base: position 1,236,335 of record NZ_JBXCJC010000001.1, on the reverse strand, counting down.
ATCGCAGCATCCGGATGCCGAAGTGCGGCACAAACATCTGGTCGAGCGCCTCTGGCTGATCGCGGCCATCGAGCACTACACCGCCATCCTGGGCGACTTCTCGCTCAACAACACCTGGACCGAGTACAACGCCGACCCGGCGATGGCAGATCTGTTCCGTTGGCACGGCGCCGAAGAGGTCGAACACCGCGAGGTGGCCCACGACGTGGCCACCTACTTCGGTGACAGTTACCTCAAGCGCGGCCGGGCGATGCTCGCCGTACTGCCTGCTCTGTTGTTCGTGATCCACCGGGGCACCCGATTCCTGGCGGTCAATGATCCGACCGGCAAGATCGGCTACGCGAAGACCATGCTCGGATACTTCCGAGGCGCACGCATGGGACTGCTACCCACGGTGCGATCGATCGTCTTGGCCACCTTCACCTACTTCAAACCGTCCTTCCGACCGACCCAGGTCGGATCCACAGCACAGGCCGTCGCCTACCTCGCGTCGTCACCGGCAGCAAGGGCCGCGCACAAGTGAATCAGCGCCGCCTCGAGCACACCACCACGATGACCACCGCGCCTCCACATCTGCGGGGCCGGTATCAGCACGATCCCGCGATGCGAGTTGCCAGCGCCATCGGTAAGGTCTGGTTTCCGTTGTGGGGCAGGTTTACTCACCTGAACATTCCCGATCAGACCGGTCGCGTCACCACGCTGGAAGTCGTCGGCCGAGAGGTGGTCGCGCACGACAACAACGTGGTCGCGCTGACCATGGCCGCACCCGATGGCGGCGAACTGACGCCTTGGTATGCCGGGGCACATCTGGACCTGTTGTTACCGTCGGGCCGAATGCGGGAGTACTCCCTGTGTGGAGACCCGGCCGACCGCCACCGGTATCGCATCGCGGTCCGGCGAATCCCGGAGGGTGGCGGCGGATCGATCGAGGTCCACGACACCCTCGACGTGGGCTCCTCGGTCCGGATCAAGGGTCCGCGCAACGCATTTCCGCTTGCCGCACCTGGCCATGGCTCACCGGCAAAGAAACTGCGATTCGTCGCAGGCGGCATCGGGATCACACCGATTCTGCCCATGCTCGGCGCGGCGCAACGTCTCGGACTGGATTGGTCGATGGTCTACACCGGCCGCAGTGCCGATTCGCTACCGTTCCTGTCAGAACTCGCCGACTACGGCGACAAGGTCACGGTCCGCACCGACGACCGGCACGGACTGCCCACCGCCACAGACCTGCTGGGGCCGATGCAGGCCGGGACCGCCGTGTACTGCTGCGGCCCGCCACCGATGCTCAACTCGATCCGCACCGAACTACTCGGACGTGGCGACGTAGAACTCCACTTCGAGCGGTTCAGTCCACCACCGGTGGATAATGGGAGGCCGTTCACGGTCAGTCTCAATTCGAACGAACTGCAGATCCCGGTCAGTGCAACAGAATCCGCGTTGGCCGCGATCCGGCGCGAGCTTCCGTCCGTTCCCTATTCATGCCAGCAGGGCTTCTGCGGAACCTGCAAGGTCCGGGTACTCGCGGGCGAGGTGGATCACCGCGACAACATCCTGACCGAACCCGAACGAGAAGCGGGCGTGATGCTCACCTGCGTCTCCCGCGCCGCGGGCGACCACCTTCGCCTCGATCTCTAGACTTCAACCATTCCAGCCCAGGAGACTCCCATGGCGTCAGCCGACATCCCACAACCTGACCACTCCGTCGCACCTGACCACAACGTCGCACCTGATCACACCGTCGCGATCATCGGTGCCGGGTTCGGTGGGCTTGCCGCCGGAATCAAGTTGCAGGAACGCGGTATCGACGATTACGTCATCTTCGACCGCAACGATGATGTCGGCGGCACCTGGCTCGCCAATCAGTATCCCGGCGTCGAGGTCGACATTCCGTCCGTCACCTATTCGTACAAGTTCGCGCTGAACCCTGACTGGTCGCAAGTATTCGCCCCCGGCTCAGAACTATTGCAGTACGCCCGCGACATCGCCGAGCGCTACGGCATCCGCAGGCACATCCGTTTCGGAACACCGGTCACGGCAGCCGATTTCGATGAGGCCACCGATCTGTGGACCATCACCACCGCCTCCGGCGACACGGTCACCGCACGGTTCCTGATCTCCTGCCACGGCGCACTGTCGACGCCCGCCACCCCAAATCTGCCTGGTCTGGACAACTTCTCGGGCAAGGTTCTGCGGTCGGCATCATGGGATCACGACTACGACCTGACCGGCAAGAAGGTCGGAATCATCGGCACCGGTGCCACCGGGATCCAGATCATCCCCACCATCGCACCGCAGGTGCAGCATCTGACCGTGCTGCAACGCACCGCGATCTGGGTCCTTCCCAAGCCCAATGCGCCCATCCCCGGATTCCTCCGCAACATCTACCGGCGGGTCCCCAAACTCCAACTGCTGCCCCGTTTTCTGATAGACACCACATTCGAGATCTCCGAGACGGTCGGCGTCGTCTACAACAAACAACTACCGGCCATCACTCGTGGCGTGGAGAAGTTGTGTCAACGGCATCTGCGCGGCCAGGTGAAGGACAAGCGTCTGCGCGAGCAACTCACCCCGCACTATGGCTACGCGTGCAAGCGTCCGTCCTTCTCCAACGACTACTTTCCCACGTTCAACCGGGACAACGTCGATCTGGAAACCGCATCGATCGACCGGATCACCAGTACCGGAATCGAATTCACCGACGGCCGCACCCTTGACATCGACACCTTGATCCTGGCAACCGGGTTCAAGATCTTCGACCTGCCCTACCAGATCACCGGGATCGGCAACCAGGACCTGGCCAAGACATGGGATTCCGAGCGGATGCATGCCTACGAGGGCATCACGGTACCGGGCTTCCCGAATCTGTTCCTCGCGCCAGGTCCGTACGGTGTCATCGGGTTCTCCTGGTTCGACACCATCGACCTGTGTGTCACCCACGCGGTGCAGGTGGTGGCCAAGGCCGTGCAGTCAGGTTCGTCGCGGGTCAGTGCCACCGACGCGCAGACCACCGAGTTCGTGGAGAAGATGCGCAAAAAGGTGCGCAACACGGTCTTTGCAAGTCCGCGCTGCGCCGGGTCGAATACGTATTACATCAACGCCCAGGGCGATTCGCCCTACCTTCGGCCGACCACCCGAATCGAGTCTGCACTCTCACTCCGCAAGGCCCTCAAAGAAGGTTACGAATACTCGGCCTGACGTTCAGCGGGACTCCACGATCTCAGACTCCGCATCCTCGTCCACGACGCTCTCAACCACCACGGCATCACCGAGTTGCTTGCCCCGCAGCGTGAACCATGCGATCGGCGCCGCCAGGCCGGCGGCGGCTATCGCCGCGATGACAGATGTGTGCAGCCCGTCGACAAATGCGTCCTGAATGGTCACCATGATCTGCTGACCCGATGGACCGCCGATGTCGGATGCCATCTGAACACCGGCCATCACCGAGTTCTTCGCTGCATCAACAGCTTCCGGCGGCAGGCCGACGTTGTCGAGTTGGGTTCCGATTCCGGTGGTGTACATCGAGGTGAGGATCGAACCGAGGACTGCCACGCCCAGCGTTCCGCCGATCTCCCGGGTCACGTCGTTGACCGCCGATCCGGCGCCGGTCTGTTCCGGGGACAGAGAATTGGTGATGATGTTGGTCGCCGGGCCCTGAACAAGCGCCAGCCCCATCGCCATCAAACTCATCGACCAGATGATCAGGCCCCAGTACGAAGCTTCCCGTCCGGCCAACAGGACCAATGCGAATCCGCATGCCATCGTCGCCGAACCGAGGGCCGCAACCCGGCCGGGTCCCAGGCGCCGCGCCAGAATCATTGCCAGCGGCGAGAACACCGCCATCACCACCGCAAACGGGAGCGTGTGAAGGCCTGCCGACAGCGGGCCATAACCCTTGACCGCCTGGAAGTACTGGGTGATCAGGAAGATGAATCCGAACAGGCTGAAGAACGCTACCGCGATCAACCCGGAAGCAACAGAGAAGTGCCTGTTCGCAAAGAGCCGGACATTGAGGATCGGATGCGCCGCGCGTAGTTCCCGCAGCACGAAGAGCGTGAGAATGACTGCTGCACCGATGAATCCGGCAATCGTCGTGACCGATCCCCAGCCGTGGTTCGGCCCTTCGATGACGGTGTACACCAGCAGCGAGACACCCACGATGGACGCGATCGCACCGATTGCATCGAAGGAACCAGACTGCGACTTGCCACCACTGGGCACCACGAGCGCAACACCGACGAGTACCGCGGCCGCGATCGGCAGATTGACCCAGAACACCGACGACCAGGAGTAGTGCTCGAGCAGCCAGCCACCGAGGACCGGACCGATGGCCACCGCGATACCGGATGTACCGGCCCAGATGCCGACGGCGATCGCGCGCTCCTTGAGGTCGGGAAACAGTCCGATCAGCAATGACAGGGTCGCCGGAAACACCATCGCGGCAAACAATCCGAGACCGGCCCTGGTGGCGATGAGTTGCCCAAGCGTCTGCGATTCGGCGGCAACCACCGAGACCGCGGCAAACCCCAGGACACCGATCACCAGCAGTCGGCGACGACCGAAGCGGTCTGCGAAGTGGCCTGCCGTCAGCAGCAGTCCCGCGAAGGTCAACGTGTACGCGTCGACGACCCACTGCAGACCTGAGTTGTCAGCGGAGAGGTCACGGCTGATGGTCGGCAGTGCCACGTTGACGATCGTGTTGTCGATCATCACCAACAGCACGGCGCCACAGAGGGCAACAAGTGCCCACCAGCGCTTGTCGGTTGCCGGCGATGTCGCCGGCGCAACCAGGGTCCGATCACTCATCGATACTCCTCGAGTAGAAGGTTGATCTATTGTTGTAGGACACTGTTCTACTTAAGAAGAACACTGTGCTACAACGGTGTCAAGGGATTTCCAGAACCTTTATGGAAGGATCGACGTCGTGGCTGTCAGATCGTCGGGACCGGCAACAAGAACTCCGGCCGGTGACGTGCGCGGATTGCTGCTGGCCGCCGCGCTGCGCGTTCTGGACGAACACGGCGAAAAAGGTTTGACGGTTCGGGCAGTGGCGACCGAGGCCGGAGTGGCACCGATGGGTGTCTACAACCATTTCGACGGCAAAGCCGGACTGCTGACCGCAGTGGTCACCGAAGGATTTGAGCGGCTACGCGCAATGGTCGGCGGTGCGGCCGATTCCGACCCACGAGCCCGGCTCAGAGGTTCTGGTGTGGCGTACCGCGAGTTCGCCCTGCAGTCGCCGACCCTGTACCGCCTGATGTTCTCCGGCCAGTGCAAGCCGGAAGGTGACCTGGCGGAGACCGCCTTGTATGCGCTGACCGAGATCGTTCGGCACGGACAGGCCGCCGGAACCATCCGAGCGGGCGATCCGATGATCCTGACATTGCAGATCTGGGCCTGCGTGCACGGCGCCGTCAGCCTCGAACTCGACAGCCGGGAGTTCGACGGCGGCGGACCTTCCGGCACCAATTCGCACTGGCCCCTCGTTTACGAGCAGACCCTTGACCTGATCAGCCGGGGTGTCGCGCCCTAGCTGGGAAGAACACCTAGGTCACCCTCAGTCCAAACGACGGGACCCTCAGGGCAAAACGATCGGGGGCTGCCCGGGGATCGGATTCGGGATCGTGTTCTGCCTCGGGCGTGGCGGCGTGACCCGCCGTGTGGTCGGTGGTGGCGGCGGCGGCGGCGTGGTGTAGACGACGATCGGGGCGAGCGCGGCCTTGGTGTCGATCGGCGGGATCGCGGGCGTCGACGGGGTGGACGAAGTCGTCGATGTGGCCGGCGCCTTGGTGGTGGTTGTGGTGCTGCCGCTCGTGCTCGGTGTCGTCAGATAACGCTGCGACTCCAAGCCGGTGGTGTCCTCCCGCCACGGACCGACAGCGGCGGTGATTCCGCCGGCCACGATCACCGCCGCAATCGTCGCGGCGCCTGCCATCACCAATCGGTTCTGTTTGTGTCGGCGGTCCGCTGCCCGCGCATCGAACAGCGGGGCAGGCTCCGTGATCGGTCCGGGAAACGGTTCTGGCAGCGGGTCCGGGAGCGAGTCGTTGAGCTTCACGGGCTCCGGCGGTTGCACCGGCATCGGCGCCGGTTCGGTGCGTGTTTTCGGAGCATAGAACGGTGCCGGTGCCGGTGTCGGAGTCGAGGTGGAGGTCGGGGTGGGCGTCACCGCCGGCACGACGTCGGGATTGTCTGCCGACGAATGCGAATGCCTACTCTCGCGGGTCGGCTTCGGCGTCGTGCCGATCTGCAGCACCGGCAACTGGCCATCGAAAGCCCGCGACATCTCGCCGAGCAAACCCGGCCATTCGACGTGGGACATCACAACCACTGCACAGATCTGGCTGGGAGAGGCCAACGACACCGACCGAGCCACACTGACAGCCTGGACCGCAGCCGGGTTCAAGGCCTCTTCGACATCCGCCTTTGTGACCCGGAGCAGGCCGACGTCCTGTTCACCCATCACAAAGGTGGCCTCGGCGATTCCGAGCACCTTTCTGGCCTGCGGCATCAGCCCGACCAGCTCGCGGGCCCACTCGGGCTTTGCGGGCATCTCGGTTTTGCCGGTACGCACCAGGTGGTCGGCAATCGCGCGATCGAAACATGCAGAGTCGAGGGTGTTGTCGTAGAGTTCGACAATTCGCTGGCCGGTCTCGGCATTCACAGCCGCCCCGCGCACACCACCGTCGTCGACCTCTACCAGCACAAAGGCCGGCCCGAGGGCACCAAGGGTGGCTGTGAGCAGCTCCCGGATATCCGCGAGTACTGCCGCGTCGAGCCAGACCACCCGGCCCGGTGCCAGCGCCTCTCCCGGATCGTGATCCACCACTGCCCCCCGCCGTGACCGACTCACCTCTGCGAACGTTGTCGGTCGCCATTCTGCCTGAGCCATCGACACTGTCGCCTACGGGACCTTCGCCGCGACGAACTCTGATCAAATCTGTAGTCAGATCAGCCGATGGCGTCTTGCCGTGCGAACTCAAGTCGCCGAACCAGGAAACATTGTTGCATTTGCAGCCGCAATCGGTCGGCTATCGCGTTCAACTCCACAAGCTCGGGATGTGTCACGGTGGACTGCGCCATTTGTGAACGTGCCGTTTTGCTCCGCTAGAATCAACCCTCGACCTGTCGTGAACGAATCCGAATATGCAGCTCGATCGAAAGCGGCCTGATGACCGAGTACCGGATCGACGACCTGGCGCGAGCCGCGGGAACCACCACCCGCAATGTCCGCGGCTACCAGGACCGGGGGCTGCTTCCCAGGCCCACCCGGCGTGGCCGCATCGCGATCTACTCCGACAGTCACCTGGCCCGGTTGAAGGTGATCAATGACCTGTTGCACCGCGGATTCACCATCCGGCACATCGGCGACTTCCTGCACGGGATGCAACGCGGCGACGACCTGGCCGACGTCCTCGGTCTTCGCGAGGTTGTCACCGAGCCGTGGTCGAAGGCGCACACCGAGGCGATCTCCGCCGAGGGCCTCAAGGCATTGCTCAACTCCGGCAACCCAACTCATTACGACAAGCTGATCGAATACGGGCTCATCGAGCGCACTGATGACGGCTACACGCTGCTCGACCGCGAAACGGTGCGAGCGTTCGGCAGACTCACCAAGCTCGGGCTGTCCCTGTCGATGCTCCTCGATGTGTACGGCCAGGTGGAAGCGGACATGGCCCAGGTCGCATCGACCCTGATCTCGGCCGGACGCAAGGTCATGGCCAAAGAACACGGCGACGGATGGATTCCGAAGACCGATTCCGAATCCGAGTGGGCCGTCGAGTTGGTCCGCGAAATGCGCCAGGCCGGAACGATTTCCGCTCACAATGCACTCGACCGCGCATTGGACCGCGATCTGGCCGAGCAACTCGACGACTACCTCGGCCACAAAGAACGCGGCCACAAAGAACGCGGGCGCAAAGACCCCGAATAAGCCGTTATGATCGCCGTCCTGCCAATGCGGGACGCAGCGGCGTGGCGGGTAGGTCACGGACGGGGCCACCCAGGCTCGAATACGTCCAGCCGGCCCGACGCCACGCACCGGCGTCCAGGCATCGTCGGCCGTCGATCACGTTCATGCTGCGGACGAGCGGTTTCAGCGCTTCCGGGTCCATGTGGACGAACTCGGTCCACTCGGTCAGCACCAGTACCGCATCGGCCTGCAGGCAGGCATCGTGTGCCGAGCTTGCATAGGTGAGCGTCGGAAAGACTTTGCGGGAGTTGTCCATTGCCTTCGGGTCGAAAACACTGACCGTGGCCCCTTTCAATTGGAGCTGTCCGGCGACGTTGAGTGCAGGCGAGTCGCGAACATCGTCGCTCTCCGGCTTGAAGGCCGCACCCAAAACGGCAATATTCTTGCCCAGCAGCGTGTTACCGCAGATCGAAGTGGTCAGCTCGACCATCGCGGTGCGGCGTCGCATATTGATGGAATCGACCTCACGCAGGAATGTCAGGGCCTGATCGGCGCCGAGTTCACCGGCACGTGCCATGAATGCACGAATATCCTTGGGCAGGCAACCACCACCAAATCCCAGACCCGCATTGAGAAATCGGCGCCCGATGCGATCGTCGAACCCGATGGCATCGGCCAGCATCGTCACGTCGGCGCCGCTTGCCTCACATACTTCACTGATGGCGTTGATGAACGAGATCTTGGTTGCCAAAAAGGCATTCGCCGAAACCTTGACCAGTTCGGCGGTCGCGAGGTCGGTGACCAGGAACGGGGTCCCGGCGGCCAGGATCGTGCTGTAGAGCTCGCGCACCCTCGCTTCGACAGCACCGGCGTCTGCGGTACCCGCGGCGTCGACCCCCAACACGATCCGGTCGGGACGCAGAGTGTCGTCGACGGCATGGCCTTCGCGGAGGAACTCCGGATTCCAGGCAATCGTGATCTCGGTGCCGTTGCCGGGCTCGGCACCACTGCCTGCCGCACCCTGCGCGCGACGCTTCAGTTCTTCCGAGGTGCCAACGGGAACGGTCGATTTGCCGATGATCAGGTGGTCACCGTGCAGCCGCGGCGCCAATTCGTCGATCACGGCGTACACGTGGCGCAGATCTGCCGCGTATTCGCCCTTCTTCTGCGGGGTGCCGACGCCCAGGAAGTGCACATCGGCAAAGGCCGCTGCCCTGTCGTAGTCCGTGGTGAACTGCAGGCGCCCGGCGGCGAGGTTGCGCCGCAGCACATCCGACAGCCCAGGTTCGTAGAACGGGAGGTCACCGTTCTGCAATCCGGCGACCTTGGCCGCATCGACGTCGACGCCGAGTACGTCATGCCCGAGTTCGGCCAAACACGCAGCGTGGGTGGCTCCGAGGTAGCCGCATCCAAATACTGTGACGTTCATACCCCTGTGGGTACTGAACGCGGTTGGCCATCAGGCATCGATCAGGTGGCGCGTCGGCCACCGTCAGCGGAACCCTTCAGTCGTTCTGCTTCTGGGGGAAGTTCAGGTAGGCCTTGGACGGGGTCGGGCCGCGTTGTCCCTGGTACTTGGATCCGGCCGCGGCGCTGCCGTACGGCGATTCCGCCGGACTGGACAGCTTGATCAGGCACAGCTGCCCGATCTTCATGCCCGGCCACAACGTGATCGGCAGGTTCGCGACATTCGAGAGCTCCAGCGTGATGTGTCCGGTGAAGCCGGGGTCGATGAAACCTGCCGTCGAGTGCGTCAGCAGCCCCAGTCGACCCAGCGACGACTTGCCTTCGAGGCGGCCTGCGAGGTCGTCGGGGAGGGTGCAGACCTCGAGCGTCGACCCGAGGACGAACTCGCCGGGGTGCAGCACAAACGGCTCACCCTCGGTTCGCTCGACAAGCGTTGTCAGCTCGTCCTGCCGTTGAGCAGGGTCGATGTGGGTGTAGCGGGTGTTGTTGAAGACCCGGAAAAGACCATCGAGCCGGACGTCGATGCTGGACGGCTGGACCAGCGTCGGGTCGAACGGATCGATGGCCAACCGGCCGTCAGCTATCTGGGCACGGATATCGCGGTCGGAGAGCAGCACAGGACGAGGTTAGCCGCTCCCGGAGTCAGCTCCACGTTGTGCCTGCGGGTTCTTGAATCGTCACGTTGATGCGGTTGAAGAAATTGATGGTTGCAATCGCCAGGACGATCCCCGCCATCGCCTTTTCGTCGAAGAGGTCGGCGGCCTCGTCCCAGACCGCATCCGGAACGGCTGTGCCAGGCGAATCGGCGAGCCGGGTGGCTGATTCCGTCAGGTTCAGGGCGGCCCGCTCGGCGTCGGTGAAGAAGGGCGATTCCCGCCAGACCGCGACAGTGTCGATGCGATCTTGGGATTCGCCTTCGTTTCGCAAGGCCGCGACGTGGCCGTACACACACGCCGCGCATCCGTTGATCTGGCTGGCGCGAAGCATGATGAGTTCGCGCAACGTGAGCGAGACACCGCCTTGGTCAATCGCACCGAGCAGATGCGGGATGGCCTTGACGGCCTGCGGCAGGATGGTGGCTGGGTTGGTCATACGTGCGGACATTTTCGGCTCCTCGGATCGGCCCGGCCGATGTGCATGTCACATCTGCGGTGTCGGGCGGTTCATAGCTCTGACACCCGAGGGAAGGGAAATGTGACCGATGGACACCACCAATTTTTTGCTCGCCGAGTTCGAGGCCAATCGTGGACACCTGCGCGCCGTTGCCTATCGAATGCTGGGGTCGCTGCCCGAGGCCGAGGACGCGGTGCAGGAGACCTGGCTGAAGGTCGCCGCCGCCGACACCGATGACATCGCCAATATCGGCGGCTGGTTCACCACGGTCACCTCACGCGTGTGTTTGAACATGTTGCGGTCGCGACGGACCCGCCATGAAGAATCGATGGAGATCGTGCATCTGCCCGATCCGATTGTGGCTCCGCTCGACTCGGCGGACGACCCGGAAGGCCAAGCCATGCTGGCCGACTCGGTGAGTGTCGCGCTACTGGTGGTGTTGGAGACGCTCACGCCGAGTGAGCGGTTGGCATTTGTTCTGCACGATCTGTTCGCGATGCCGTTCGAGGAAGTCGCGCCGATCGTCGACAAGACACCCGCTGCGGCCAGGAAGCTGGCCAGTCGCGCGCGTACTCGCGTGCAGGGTGCTACGCCCCGGTCGCCAAAGCATTCGGAACAGCGAAGGGTGGTCGAGGCATTTCTTGCTGCGTCTCGTGGCGGCGATCTCGACGCACTCATGGCGGTGCTCGACCCGGACATCGTGTTGCGCAACGATCATGCGGCCGACAAGGCTCCGATGGAGCTGGTGGGCGTCAATCAGGTGGCCCGCGGCGCGATCATCTACCGGGCTGCGAACGCACGCAGTCACATGGTGCGCGTGAACGACGGCATCGGTGTGCTGTCGTTCGCCGGCGACGAGGTGTCCGCGATCGCATCGTTCACCGTTGCCAATAATCGCGTGCTCGCGATGAACATCGTTTCCGATCCGGAACGGATTGCGCGGATGGATTTCTCGGGGGTCTTCTGACCCGTCGGTCACTATCCCCTCGGACGTTGTTCCCTTCGGCGTGCAACCACGTGAAACAAGGGAAATCGATAGTCGGCGTCGGGGCGGTTGATGGTGCGCCACAGTTCATCAAAGCCGGCGTCAAACAGTGCTTCTGCCAGCCGGTTCGGGTGCCACCGCCACGCCGGTGCCACCGCATGATCGAACTCGACGACCGCATCCACGTCGTCGGTGGCCTGGCAGGCGACCGCGACGAGCGCCCCTGGGTCCATTCTCGCTGCCCATCTGGCGAATACTGCCGGGATCTCTGACGGCGGTACGTGAATCAGACTGTAACGCGCCAGAATTGCGATGACACGCTCGTCTGCCAACTCCACCGACCTCAGCTCGGCGTCATCGTGGACGAATCGGAGTTCGGGATGGTTGCGACGAGCGATCTGCAACATTTCCTGACTCGGATCGACTCCGATCACCTCCAGGCCCCTGCGGGACAGGTCAGCAGCCACGTGACCGAGCCCGCAACCCACATCCACCACGATGCCTGCGCGTTGACCCTGCAACACCAGGTCAGCGAAGGCCGCGACCGTGTGCTGCTCGAGCGGGGACTGGTACGCCGTCGGAAAGGTCTCGGAGTAGACCTGCGCGAGAGCGTCATAACCAGGTTGCGTCATTGCGAACATCCTTCCCGGACCCGCGGGCCCACGCACGTACTTACGCACAGTTCAGTCTCCGCATGCGCAGTTCACTCCCCGCATGCGCAGTTCATCCCCATCAGAACGGCGCCGGCGGGATGCTCCGCTCTTGGTCTTCGCGCCGGCGGCGATTGCGGAATCGTTCTTGTTGGCGGCGTGCGTGTTTGGCTGCGGTACGCGGTTGCGTGCGGTGTTGCTGCGGCGTTGGTGGTGACGTTGGCGGTGGCGGTGGCGGTGGCGGTGGCGGCCGACGTGACGGAGCGCGGTGTTTGTCGAAGACGATCATCCGTAGCGCGGGAAACAAATCGTCGCCACTCCAGGCGGGCCCGTCGTAGTCCCGCCGTTCCGGGGTGGTGAACACCAATCGGGGGCACCCGGACTTCGGGTCGGGATACTGGTCGTCGAGCCAATCGGTGTGTGTCTTCATCAGATGATGAAACCGGCACAGCGTCTTCATCTCTGACGGATGCGTGCAACCACCGGCGTCTGGACATTGATGGTTGTATTCGTGCGTGTGATCGAGGTCGGCGTCCCAGGCCTTCTCATCGCATCCGGGCCACATGCAGTAGGCGTCTCGAATCCGGATGTAACTGTCGAGCACTGTTGACGGCCGGTAATCATCGCCGGGTTGGGTTGCTGGGAGTGGAACTGTCTGCACGAAAGGCGCTTTGACGTCCTTCGCCGAGTCTGGACAGTCCGCGATATCTGGGATGGGCGGAGCTTGCACATGGAGTTTCTTGGGCTTATTCGCCCGCTTGGCCTTCTTCGATCGCCGCGTCTTACGGTTCGGGTGGGGCGTGCAGCCGGCGGGCTGCCCAGCCTTGGTGTCCTTGGTCTTGGTGTGCTCGGTCTTGGCCTGCTTGGCCTTGTTGCCGATCGGTCGTACGACGACGTCTGGGCGGGCGGCGATGTCGCGGACGTGGTCACCCGAGATGACACCCTGGTCCGCGATGAATCCAGGATTGTTTGCGGTGCCGTCGACAGTGGCCTGATCGGCGATCACATGCAGGACGATCTTGACATCCACACCCGAAATCAACTGGTCAGCAGGAATGGTGAAGATGTCAGCGGTGCATGGATACTTCGGGTCGTTCGGACATTCACATCGGAACTCGCGGCCCATCACCGTCGCGAACAGCGCATCGGCCAACCGGTCGGCCTTGCGCCGCGGATCAGCCTTGCACACCGCCATCGCGAGCTTCTCCAGGCGGGCCATGATCATGGCCATCTCTTCCGCGGTGCCATGCGCGTCGATCGTGGCCATGCCGTACTCGGCCGCTGTGCCCCAGATACCCCGATTGTTTTTCGCGTCCTCGCGTTTGTTGCGGACCAGGTCCGGGTCGCGGCGGAAGATGCTGGCATCGACCATGTCTCGCATCCGTTTCTTCGACCACGTCCCCCGACGACGCAGATGCTCAGCGATATCGCGATCGATATCCGCCATATGCTCTGAACCCTCGATTAATTCGGTCCGGGTGATGATCGCCGGAATATGGTGCGCGGCCACCTTTCCGTCCTTCAACGCCAGATTGACCAGCGGTAGCCGATCACGCAACGCCAGCGCCCGATTGATCTGGATTTCGGCTGCATACTGGGTGCTCATCTGCGCCGCCCCAATCCTGGCCGCGCACACCGCAAAAGGATCGGTCGCCCGCATCTCGGCCTCGGTGCCGGCATAGGGCTGCACCAACTGACGATGCAGTTCGGCAGCCACTGCGTAACGCTCCCATTCCATCCGAGCCTGCACCACCAGCGCCTGCTCGGCGTCGCGCAGCAGTTCGTTCGGACTCAACGACGCCACGGGACCGAACTCGGGGATCCCGACCGGCTTCTCATCGCTTCTATCGAACATGCATTCGAGATTGGACCAAGCCACCGACAAGTCGGTTTATGCAGCGTGCGGCCGGTTTTGGGGCGTGCGCACAGCGTCGGCACCAATGCCTGTTAATATCGCTCTCGCAGCCTTCTAGGCCGCACGCCGATGTAGTTCAATGGCAGAACGGCAGCTTCCCAAGCTGCATACGCGGGTTCGATTCCCGTCATCGGCTCCACCGGACGTCCGATCCAAGCCAAGCCAAGCCAAGCCAGCGAGTCAGCCCGCCTCGGCGAGCACCCGTCGCTCAGGAACCGATTCGGATTCGAAGATATTGGCGTCGATGAGGCCTTCGGCTTCCTCCTCGGGAATCGACAAGACCAGGGACAGCTCGGTGACCACCGGGCCGCGCGCCGACCGGAGCATTGCCTTCTCGCCTACCGAAACATGACTGTTGTGTTCACGCCGGGCCAGGTCCCGGACGACCTCGGCGGCAACAAAGAGGTCACCGCGCCGCAGCTTCTCTTGATTCTCTTTGAACCGCCGCGTCCACGACAACTGCTCGTCGCCGGTAGGCGCGCGCAACACCTCGATCAGTCGCGCGAGTCCGGCGGCGTCGAAGAGCGGCCGGACGCCAAGCTCCTCGGCCTGCAGGGCCGGCAGGTCAATGGTGAGATCGGAATGATGAATGGTGAGCCGCAGATACTGCGTTGGCGTCATCCGGATTGGGCGACTGTATATTTCGGCGACCGTGGCGGGTCCATGGTGCGGGTGTACAACAACTTGACCGGCAGAGAACTGCATAGTGATGTGATCCTTCTGATCGTGCTGGCGTCGCGCTCAACCGCAAGCACCCCCCGGGGCGCATACCCTCTACCTGACGATCATCACGCCGCCTGACCACCACAACGGACGATCGGTCAAGCAGCGCGACCACGGGACACTGCGCTCATACCGATGAGCACATCGGAGCCCGCGAGCCGACACTTCCATTGTCCTCCTGCAATCGCAGGACGGAACCGTGAGTTTGCTCACGCGCCACCCGCGCATCTGTGTTGTGCCGAGACATCCAGTGCTACAACACAAGTACGCGACTCACACGTACACACCTTCTGAATCCTAAGTCGGCCAGGAGATATCGTGCAGCCGGCGCCGAAGATCCTTCCGGTTGCGGCCTTTGGACTGTCAGCCTGCCGCTGCTACGGACACGACGCCAGTGCGCTCGTAGTGCTTCATCTCCTCGATGTCGCCGATGTAGGGGCGAATGTGGCCGAGGAACTGCCGAAACAGGGAGCTGGAACGGAAACCGCCAAGATGGTCCTCCACGGACGTCCACTCAATCCGCAGGATGTAGCGCTCCGGTTCCTCGACGCCGTTGCACAGCTCCCATCCAAGGCACTGCGGGGCGGCTGCCAGCTGTTCGGCGGCCGCGGCGTAGTCATTCTCGAACTCGATACGGCGCTGCTGATCTTCGATTCGGTAGCGGATGTATTCGACGGTCATCTCGTCTCCTGCCGTGCCACGTGGTGGCGCGACCCCAAGCAGGCCGTCGACGGGGAGATCCGTGGCGTATGAGCTCCCGCTGGCGACAACGCTAGGTGCCCGGTCCTGTGATGACAAGCACAACCTGTTGTTGAATGATGAACCTGCCCGTGGAGGCCCGTAGGCCCCCGAGACTAGAGTCTCGACCATGGCAGATGACCTCGTGGCGCAGAAGAACGGTTCGATCAGTGCGTGGTGGCAGAGCCAGACTGTTCGTGCCGGACGTTCAGCCGACGCAGTGCGGGCCGAGAAGGCCGCGAAGCGGAAGTTGAAGGCCCACCAGCCCGAAGGTGGGGTGTATGGCGCCGACTGCCTGGGGCGTCACAACCCTTCCGCACCTTGGCCATGCGATCTTGTCCGCGGCCTGGACAACCCCGGCTTCCGTAGCCGATAGGCCCGGCTGGCGAATACCCCTGCCGCCCAACCCAGACCGGGCCCCCGGGTCCGATTTCCATCCTCGACTTCACATCACGCGTAATCGATGTTGCGTCAACACTGCCCGACCGTCGTTTCGAAAGACGGCCGCAAACAAATCAGTTGCGGCCACGGTGAGGGTCCCGTTGTATTGCTGACGCTCACAACGATTTTCCGAGAAGGTGAAGGAGGACACCATGAAGCTGGCAGAAGCGCTGGCCCGACGCACCGATACAAGTCGGCGTGTTGAGCAACTGCGTGCCCGTATCGCCGACAACGCTCGATACCAGGAGGGTGAGCCACCCTCCGAGAACGCCGCAGACCTACTGGCCGAGGCCGAAAACGCACTCAGTGAACTGGAATTGCTGATCCGAAAGATCAACGCCACCAACTCGGCGACGCCTCTTGGAAACGGCACCATCACCGACGCGCTGGCGCGGCGTGATGTCCTGCGTCTGCGCCATGCGCTGATCACCAGTTCGGCGAACGCGGCGGCAGGCAAGAATCAGCAGGCCTACCGGCAACTCCGTTCAGAACTGATGTATGTCTCGGCGCTGACGGTCCGGCCTCTTCGCGAGCGAGCCGACAACCTCGCTCGCGAACTCCGCGAGGTCGATCTGCAGGTCCAGCAGGCCAACTGGTCCACGGATCTGATCGGCTAGAGCTGGAAATCGACTGAGATCGAATGCAGCAGGTACCCGATTGCAAGGCGAGCACACACCGTGCGGCGGCGGATCCGTCGCTCCTGGCGGTGCTGTGGGCGGCGCCGAGGGTTCGATTCCCTCAGACACATCGCATGCCCAGCACACCGCACAGGTGAATGTGCAAAGCGCACAACACATCACCACGTGCTGATTGCCATCGGGGAGGGTAGGGCAAGGGGAACTGCATTCGGATGCGCGTCGGCGGGCTATCCTTCGACCAGACGAAGGGAAGCGCATTGAATCTCGAGGAATTCCGTCAAATCATCCAGAACTCGGGCCCAGATGACTGGCAGGTGATCAAGCATCAGGGACCGAGCTACCACAACTGGTTCGACGGCGGGGTGACTCCCGACGGCTACCGCATCGAGGTCAACAGTCACTACGCAACCGCCTCGTACAAGCCCAACATCAACATCACGATCGCCTGGGGCATGGGACTGGATTTCGAGCACGCCGGAGACGAGAGCCACGCTCGCCGTTTCGAGTGGTCAAAGATCTTCTCCGACAAGACTGTCAATCTCTGTTTCGCCGACTTCTTCTGGTGCGGTGCACTCGTCGACCGGTTCAACTACGTGGTCGCCGACGGCGGACGCGCCGTACTGCCCTGGGCCATGGAGATCCGTGGCCTGGTGACCACCCAGCATGAACACGACACCGCAAAACTCATCCACCACTTGGGCGATCACGTCGAGGGATTCGAAGAATACTTCCGCCGAGTCGGTTTCGCCATCGAGGGTGGTTAGTCCAGCGTTTCGGCAAAGCGCATCACATCGATGATCAGATCGGCTTGATCGCGGAGCGCCTCGATCCTCACCGCGTTGGTCTCGTCCGGACCCCCGGTCCACGCGCGCGCCGCTGCCTCGTCCATTCCGAAACTCATGTGCCGCTGTACCAATCGCTCCAAGCGAACCTCTCGAGGTGCTTCGACGAACCAGATCTCGTCGAGCAGTGAGCGCAGCTGTCGCCACGGCTCGTCGGTATCGAGCAGGTAGTTGCCCTCGGTGATGACCACCGGAACCTCGGCGGGGATCGCGATGGAACCCGCTATCGACTCTTCGACACCGCGGACATAGTCGGGGGCATAGACCGCGGGTTCACCGACGTCGCGCAGACGTTTGATGAGGTGGAGATAGCCGAACCCGTCGAAGGTGTCGATCGAACCTTTGCGGTCGGCAAGACCCAAGCGGGCAAGTTCAGAGTTCGAGAGATGAAATCCATCCATCGGGACGACAACGGCATCACCGCCGAGTCGATCCGCCACCGCGGCAGATACTGTGCTCTTACCGCTCCCCGGGGCGCCGACCACACCGACCAGTACGCGATCGTTTCGTCGCCGGAGCGCCTCCAGGCGTTCGATCAACTCGTCCGTCTCAGTGATCACATTCGCTGCCTCTCATCGATTACCGAAGCCGATTATCGCCGTATCCGTACCTGGTGGGAAAGCTGTTCGACCGGGCATTCGACACCGCCAAAGCCATCCAACGGGTGGTCGCATGCCGCTTGACTTCGGGAAAACCGCCGAATATCACTGCAGATCTCTGCAACACTGAGAAATCCAGAATCGGCACGCAACACTGGTCACTTCGTATGTGCGTCCGGCACAAGGAGCCAATATGCCCGCATTCCGCTCGGTCACGATCGGAATATCTGTGGTGACACTCGCTGCCGCCGGACTCGTCGCGCTGGCGTCCCCCGCCGTCGCGCAACCATGTGGAAACGGCGGCAACGGAAGTAGCGGAAGCAGCGCCTTTGGCAGCAGTGGCGGACAACCGCCGAAGGGTCCGCAAGGGGCGCTCCCGGTCATCGCGAGCGCCAACACCAACGCTGTCGAATGGGTCACCGGTCCCCGCAGCAAGAACAACACATACGACCGTTTCGCCATCTCGGGCACCGACCTCGGGATCAGCTGGGACAACGGATCCGGACAGATCCTGATGGCATTCGGTGACACCTTCGGAAACTGCTCGGTCCCCGGGCAGGAGTGGCGGCACAATGTGCTGCTCCGTTCCGATGACACAGACCCTTCTGACGGGATCACGATTTCGAGCGCGGTTCCGGGTGAACTCATCCCCGCGCTCGGCGTGAGCTACATCGAAGCGACCAGCATTCCCACGGCCGCGATCTCCATCGGCAACACCCAGTACATCAACTACATGTCGGTGCGCGCCTGGGGCGAACCCGGCCAGTGGGCCACCAACTTCTCGGCGATCGCGGTCTCGCACAACAACGGTCAGACCTGGGCCCCCGACACCAACACCATTCGTGTCAACGCCGACATCACCATTCCCGGCATCGGGCAAGTCCGTCAAGACAACAGCAAGTTCCAGATGAACGCCTACACCAAAGGGAACGACGGCTACATCTATCAGTACGGAACCCCCAACGGCCGGTTCGGTTCCGCCTATCTGGCAAGGTTTCTGCCGGAGAACATTCTCGACGTGAACAAGTACGAGTACTACACCAACAACGTGGCCCAGCGCTGGTCGACGGAGTTCGGAAACCTCGCAAACGTTGCACCACAACCCATTAGCGAATTGTCGGTGGCGTGGAACGACCACCTCCAGCGGTACGTGATGCTGCACACCAGCGACCGTGCAGGCGGACTCGTGATGCGGACGGCCGAGAAACCCGAAGGTCCTTGGAGCGCACCGAAACTCCTGGCTCCCGCGAAGGGACTCGGCGGCATCTATGCGCCCTACATCCATCCCTCGTCGTCGGGGAAGTACCTCTACTACACCGCATCGGTGTGGAAGCACTACAACGTGATGTTGCTGCGCACCGACCTCGACCGGGTCTGACCGCCCCTAACGCCCCTGCGCGAGCACCGGCAGAGACTCGTCGCGCTGCAGCGAGAAGAAGTAGGGCGGCGCCCCGCGCTGATCCATCAGGCCGATCACCACATCGTCGCTGATCTTGCGAAACACGTCGTTGATGGGATGCGCGTCGTAGACCATCGTCGCCGAACCCACGCCGCCGTACACGGTGGTCCGCAGCCGCGCCTTGGGCTTTTTGGTTCCCATCACCGGACGCGAGGCCGTCACCAGGCCGGCCAGCGATCGCCCTTCCAGCGACGGCAGTGGCGCGCGCTTGAGCAGGTTGAACGGCAGCCGGCGCGGGTCGAGCGCCCACAGCGCCTGCCCGTCGGCGGTCGGGAACAGCAACGGATGCACCGTTTCGGCATCGACGAACTGCTTGCCCCACCACCCACTGGCGGCGAGCATTCCGTCCATCCAATGACCGGTCCGGACTTCCGCGCCCCGCCAGGTTCCGATCATGAAGTCGGGGTCGACCGGTGGGGCGTCGTCGAAGACGGCCTGCGCCTGCTCGGTGGTGGCCTTCTGCTCGGCGATGACGTTCTCTGCGATCGACATTCCGACAATCTAGCCAGCCTTCGCGCTCCGGCCAACCGTTTGTCCGGGATCCGCGGAAGATTGCCAGGTACGCTGGACTTTGTCCGATTTCAGAATCGAAAGGGGCGATCATGGAAATATTCCTGGTCATCGCCGTCATTGCTGTGATCGTGGGCTTCGTTGCCATGTCCCGAAATCAGGGTTCCGTGCGCCGCCGCAACGAAGAGACCTCTTTGGCCGACGCGAAAGCCGATGCGCGCCAGGCCATCGAACGACTCGGCGGTCAGGTCTACAGCCTCATCGGCTCCAACGAACCGGCCAAATCGGCCATGTCCGATGCCTCGGAACGGTTCAATGCGGCCGGATCACAGATCGAACAGGCCACCACCCCCAAACAGGCACTTCTCGCGAAACAAACCGCATTGGAAGGCCTCTATTACGTTCGCGCGGCCCGCCTGGCCATGGACATGGATCCCGGACCCGAGATCGCGACGCTCGACGGCCAGAAGACCTCCGGAGCCGTCAGCGAAGACCGCGACATCGAGTTCGAGGGCCGGCACATCGCGGCCTCACCGAACCCCTCCGACAAGACGCCCAACTACTACCCGGGTGGACGCGTCGCGGGCCGACCGGTGCCCGCGGGCTGGTATTCCGAGCCGTGGTGGAAACCGGCGCTGGTGGCCGGCGCCTGGGGTCTGGGATCGGTCCTCCTGTTCAACGCGATGTTCTCCGGAATGGCCGGCGTCAACTACGACAGCAACGCCTTCGAAAGCGGTTACGGCGACGGCTATCAAGACGGCATGGACGCCGACCAGAGCGGTGACATGGGCGGGGACCAAGGCGGCGATCAGGGTGGGGACTTCGGCGGCGGCGATCAGGGTGGAGATTTCGGCGGCGGGGACTTCGGGGGCGGAGACTTCGGCGGCGGCGGAGACTTCGGAGGCTTCTGAGTCAGCCGAAGATCGACGTCAAGGCAGGCGCCACATCGTGATGATCCCGGATCAGGCGGCATCGTCCCCGGCCGATGGTCGCGAGGTCCCGGCCCAGGTCCACGTCGTCCTCCCCTGAGGTGTCGAGCAGGACGTCCAGACGTGGCAGTCGCGCCGCGACACCGCGCGGATCAGGACCCGCATTGTGGACGCAGTCGCTGAGCAGCAGTACCCGCGCATCCGCCGGTGGCACCCCGGCCAGCTCCCGCGCCGCCACCTCGAGAGCGAACGCGACGTTGGTCAGTCCCTGGGTCGGCAATGTCAGCAACTGATCGAGCACGGTCTCCGCGCTGACCCGCTCCCCCAACCGAACCAGGACCGCGGCATCTGACCAAAAGGCCACCACCGCAACATCATCACGGGCGAGTTCACCGACCATCGCGCCGACCGTCGCCGCCGCGGTGCGCACCTGCTCACCTTTGGTTGACCCCGAGATGTCGACAACCAGAACGATCGAGCGGCGGTTACGGACCCGTTCACGAACCAGGATGTCGTCGTCGGTGGGCAACGGATTACCGGCGATCGCCACCAGCGTCGCATCCAGATCGATCTCGTCGGTACCACCGCGCCAACGCATCGTGGTCAGCGCGCCGGTACTGGCCCGCCGGGCGCGACGTTGCCGCATCGGCTGCGCCAGCGCCAACCTCCGAGCAATTTGCTTGGCCCGCCGCCTACCGATCTCGTCGACGACCGAAACACTGTCGGAGTCCACCAGATCACCCTCGTCGTCGGTGGCACCCGGCGCTGACGAACCGGGCAACTGCATCGGCTTACCGCGCTCTGTTCCCTTGGGGATCAACGTGAATCCGCCACCTCCGGCCGACGGCTTGAGCAGTGCGGGTTCCTCGTCGAGAACCTTGGGTTTACGACGCAACGGCCGCATGTGCGCGCGATCCCGGCCGTGATCACTCTTCGACCGCCGCGACAGCGGGCTATCGGCCGCAACTGCTCTTCAACCCGGTTCGGCAGCCGCCGGAATCAGGATGAAATGGTCCTGCCAGATCTCGCGCAACACCGCTTCCGGCGTCTCGAAGGCGGTGTCGTCAAGGTGGATTCGCCCGGACAACGCCACCAACATCGCGTCGAGCATTGTGTTCGTGTAACCCTCCGGCAGGCCCCTCGGCGGCTCCACCGAGTCCACCGCGGGCAGCGTGATCCCACGCATCTGCGCCAGTTCCGACGCCAGCAACGCAACGTCGATGGCACCACGCACACTGCTCCCCTGGCGGATGTCGTCGCGCTCGCGGGTGGCCCGCGTGACCGCAACGGCATCGGCAACCACCCGAGCCGAATCGATTCCGGTTCGGCGCTTCACGATTTCGCGTTCAGCCACAGCGTCTTGATAGGTCACCACCAGTCGGCACATCCGGTCGTGCACGGACGTCGACAACCGGGTGGTGCCGATGTTGTCGTAAGGATTCATCGACGCCACCACGCGGAACGTCGGGAGCGCCTTCACGCTGCCCACCCGAGGGATCGTGATGACCCGTTCCGCCATGGCTGTGAGCAACGTGTTGAGTGTGTCCTCCGGCGCCCGGTTGAATTCCTCTATGTACAGGAACCCGCCCGTCCGCATCGCCTCGATGAGAGGGCCCTCGACAAAGTTGTCCGCCGAGTAGTCCTCCCGCAGAACCCGCGCAGGATTGTGATGTCCCACAAGCCGACTCGGGGTCAGATCGGCATTGCCCTCCACGAACACCAGCGGGATGTCCCACTCCGCCGTGATGGTTCCCAGCAACGTCGACTTCGAGGTCCCGGGAGGACCTTCGAGCATCAGGTCCCGTCCGGCCGACACCGCTGCCAGCAACAGGTCGACCTCACGCTCGCGTCCCACCACCTGCTCGGCGATCCTGGCCCGGATCTGAGCGGTTGCGGCCACATCTACGAGAGCTCTTGTCATGCCATCAATCTAAGGTCGACGGGCACCGACGACAAGGGACGCTGTACGCAGCTCAGCTGCCATCGCTTTCGGGCCACGTAGGTGAGACCATGGCACACAGCCATACAAACCCCGGGGGGAACGTCATGGAACAAGCGACGATAGACAAGGGCGGGAGACCGGCCACGACCAGCGCTCGCAAACTGGCGGCCGCCGCACAGGAGCTTTTCATCGCCCAGGGTTTCGAGCGCACCAGCGTCGAGGACATCGCCGCCGCAGTCGGTGTCAGCCGCCGAACATTCTTCCGATACTTCCCAACCAAAGCCGATGTGCTCTGGGCTGAATCGGATGCCGAAATCGACCGCCTGAACGCCTTCCTCGCCGCCGACGAAGGCATCTACCCACCACGCGAGGTGCTCGAATCGGCAGTCGTTGCGGCACTGCTGTGTCGCCCTGCCGATGAGCGATGGGCCAGGCACCGCGCCCAACTGATCCTCACCGTGCCTGCAGTCCACACCCAGGCCGCCAGGATGTACGGCAGGATCCACGAGTCGGTGATCGCATTTCTGGAGCGGCGCGGCATCTGGCCCGCGAACGAATTGGCGGCGCTGACGTTTGCCCACGCGACAACCGCCGCCATCATGGCCGCGCACGAATACTGGATAGCGCACCCCGAAACCACACTCGCCGATTGTCTTCGGTCGACGATCAGGCTGCTGGTCCCGGTGGATCCGGGATCGGAGTGGACCACACAGCTTCCGGCCACCGTGCCGTCGATCTGTATGTCCAGGGAACCAGCCATTCACTCCGGGTGGTGAGATCCGCAGGCGAACCCGGGTCTCCGGTCGACCCCGGTCTCGGCCCCTGAGGGGGCCGAGAGCCTCGATCGACCCCCTGAAATATCACCGCATGTGGGCACCCGACACGCACATATCGTGACCGAGGTCACATTCTTCGCATTGCTAAATGTCTGACCTGCGACGGGTCTCGATCCTGCAACGCACCCCCCGGCGGTCGATCACGGAACGATAACGAAGGGGGCCAATTCTGGTGTAGCGTCGGCGCGGACTCAACGGGCGAACGCCCCCTACAGGAGGTTCATCGTCTTGGGTAAGCATTCGGCACCAAAGACGTCGACCCTGAAAACGAAGTGGCGCTCGCCGTACGCGCTGGCCACC
The DNA here is from genome assembly GCF_056786495.1 of Williamsia sp. Y853. Classification (NCBI taxonomy): domain Bacteria; kingdom Bacillati; phylum Actinomycetota; class Actinomycetes; order Mycobacteriales; family Nocardiaceae; genus Williamsia; species Williamsia sp. Y853. The sequence continues at coordinate 1,212,336 of NZ_JBXCJC010000001.1, read as the reverse complement.
CTTGTCCCCATCGGACTGATCACCGCAGTAGCCGGTGCCCATGCGGGTCAGCAGATAACGGGCGAACCGACGAAGCAGGTGGCCGACAGTGCCGCATCGGCCGCGGTGAGATCGGCATCGACCACCGAATCAGTGACACCTGCGGCAACCCCGGTCGTCGAGCAGGTCACCACTGAAACCGAACCGGCCCCCGCGACCGCACCCGAAGTGGTCCCGGCGAGTGTGACCAGTGGCCAGATCCCCCGCATCAACTACGAGGCGTATCACGCCGCCGGTTCGAAGCTGGCGAAGGAACTTCCCGGCTGCGGTGTCTCGTGGCAGCTGATCGCCGGAATCGGCCGCGTCGAATCGACCCACGCCAACAACGGTAAAGCCGATCCGACGGGCCTCCTGGAGACGCCCATCCTCGGTCCGGTGCTGGACGGCAGCCTGGCAGGCAACAACGTCATCCACGACACCGACGGCGGCAAACTCGACGGAAACCCCTACTACGACCGCGCGGTAGGACCGATGCAGTTCCTTCCAGAAACCTGGAATCACTACGCCGCAGACGGAAACGGCGACGGCGTCGCCGACCCCCAGAACCTCTTTGACGCGGCCCTGACCACTGGCCACTACCTCTGCGACGACGGTCTCGACCTCCGGGATCCGGCCCAGGTCGTCAAAGCCGTCCTGCGTTACAACAACTCGATGGACTACGTGTCCAAGGTGCGTGGCTGGGCCGAGGGCTACTGATTCGAAGGTGCCGGCCAGGCCGCAGGTGTGGTCGTCTCTCGCGGCAGGGTCAGCAGCGTGACGACACTGACGATGATGAGCAGGATCGCGCCGACAATGAGGAACGTGGTGACCGCGGCGCCCGGCAGGAACAGCACGACGATGCCGGCGATGAGTGAGATCACGCCGGACCCGATGAGGAACCATTTGGGCGCGTACAGGGCACCGCCGAGTCCGGCGGCGATCTCCTGAATCCCCTGGAAGATCCACGAGATACCGATCACGATGGCCAGCAAGACCAGTGATTCAGCCGGGTTGAACAGGCACACGATGCCCGCGATCAAGATGATCGCACCCATGAGCCCGAGGAAGAACCGCAGCCCGGTTGGCAGCAGCTTTGCCGAGAAGGCCATGGTCAGGCGGTAGATGCCGGTGAAGATCAGGGTGATCCCGAAGAGGACCGCAACCACGACAAGTGTGGGCTCGGGCCAGATGAGGGCCACGATGCCGATGATGATCCCGATGGCCGCGGTGGCGATGAGCCCGGCCCGCACCGCATTGCGCAGCTGATCGGGAAACGACTGGGTGACAACAATGTTCGTCATGGGTGGAACTTACCCCGCGAAACTCCTGGTGACGCGGTAATTCAGGGCAAGTCTGTGCCATCCGGCCGGAGCCCGGCAAGGAAGATGGCCAGTACTCGCGGGATCAATACATCAACCGTGGTGTTGCCCGCCACCATCGGGTCGGCCTCCAGCGACGGTTGGGGCCGGGTGATCAATGCCAGTCCGGCGAAGAAGTCGAGCTCTGTGAGATCCTTGCGCACAACACCTTTGGCCTTGGCCCGAGTGAGAACCTCGCCCAGCATGGCAAGGTTTGCGTGACGTTCGTCGATCAGATGCTGCGGCAACACGTCGACATCGCGGACGATGATCGGTATCAGCGAGCCCAATCGCAGTGACACGAACATTCCACTGAGCCTTACCAGCGCCTCTGCCGGATTCGCGTCGACGTCCTCGATCAACGCTTCGAGGGTCGCGCGGGCCCGGACCAATCCGTCCTCCAACAACGCGACTTTCAGGTCGTGGCGAGTTGGGAAGTTCCGGTAGAGGGTGGCAATACCGACCCCGGCACGTTCGGCAATCGCCTCGAGTGGCACGTCGTAGCCGACTTCCGCGAACATCTCCCGTCCGGCGTCCATCAATCTGGCCCGCCGCTGCACCGCATCCGCCCTCACTTAGACGCCCCCTTCCTCGCGACACCGCATTTGACAGCAGATTCTATACGGAGGAATATCCTCCATATCAAGTGGAGGATATTCCTCCACATATGACAGGTGGAGGGTTCCCATGAACCGCAAGATCGTAGGGGCGATGATCGGACTGGCCGGGGTGCTGGCACTGATCTCGCTCGCTTTTGTCCTGCCGATGAAAAACTCTGGAGCACAAGATCTTCCGATCGGTATAGCCGGACCGGTGACGGCGAGCACGCCCATCGAGAATGGATTGCGGGCACAGTCCGCGGACACATTCGATCTCCGCCACTACGACTCGGTCGACGAGCTCCGGACCGGCATCGAGGACCGGGAGGTTGTCGGTGGCATCGCCGTCACCGCCACTGGGCCGACGACGGTGTTCGTGACATCGGCGGGCGGAGCACAGATCGCCCAGACCCTGCGGGCCGTGGCAACCGCGATATCGACGGCGAGCGGTGTGGCGGTGCCGGTCGAAGATGTCGTCGCCACCACGGCGGACGATCCGCAGGGCACCGGCATCGCCGGGCTGGCACTGCCACTGGTGCTCGGCGGCATCATCCCCGCCGTCGCCTTCAGCAAACTCCTTCCGGGAAAACCTCGCCATCAGGGTGCGGCCGCGGTCGGCATGGCAGTTCTCGCCGGATTCGCGCTCGGACTGATCCTGCGGTTTGCCGTCGGCACATTCGACAGCAACTTCGTCGCGGTATCGCTCGGGATCGCGCTCGGGATGTCTGCGATCAGCCTGACCCTGCTCGGACTGGCCGCCAATGTCGGCATGGTCGGATTCGGCGCCGGGGCAGTCGTCATGATGATTGTCGGCAATCCGTTGTCGGGCATCGCGACGAGCCCGTATTGGCTGCCTTCGGGGTGGGCCGAACTCGGCCAACTGCTACCCCCGGGCGCATCGGGAACGCTCCTTCGTTCGCTTGCCTTCTTCGACGGCCACGGCGGCATCCACGCAGTGATCGTGCTGTTGTGCTGGACCGCGATCGGTGCAGGCCTGATACTCCTCGCGCACAAGCGGACTCCGTCCGCCGACGACGAGACATTCGGCGCCCTCGCCACGGTCGATTCCGGAGTCTCCCCAGAGCCAACAAAAGCGAGCCCTCGCTCGGTACAGTGAGTCGAAAGGCCTCAACTTAGGAACACCGATGCCCACTCGGCACAACCAACTGACCCAAATCGACAGCAGAACATACGCTTTCATGCACCTACCCGGCGGATGGGGGCAGACCAACACCGGGTTGGTGGTGGGCGACGACGCAGCGATGGTGATCGACACGGTCTGGGACCGTGGCCGGGCGCAGGCCAACGTCGAAGCGTGGTCGTCGGTGAGCGATGTCCCGATCACCGAAGCGGTCAACACCCACTCCGACGGTGACCACTGGTGGGGCAACAACACACTTCCCGAAACGACACGCATCACAACGTCGGTGGCCGCGCTGGCTGCGATGAAAGATGACACACCACCGGGGGCGGTGGCCTCGTTCGCCTCGATCGGCAAGCTGAGCCGGTCGATACCCGGTCCGGCAGGACATCTCGGCCGATACATGCATCAGGTGACGGGCGGCGCCGACCTACCCAAGCGGCTACCGCGGCTGCCCGACCACACCTTTTCCGACACCGAAGACATCAAGGTCGGGGGCCGCGTCGCTCATCTACGTAACTTCGGGCCTGCGCACACACCCGGGGATCTCATCGTCCACATCCGCGACACCGGTGTCGTCTTCACCGGCGATCTCTTGTTCATCGGCACCACCCCGGTGATCTGGCATGGGCCGCTGGTTAATTGGATAACCGCAATCGACCATCTACTCCAACTCGACGGCGCGACGTACGTTCCCGGACACGGCCCGATCTGCGGTCGCGCCGAGATCGAGCTGTTGCGCGACTACTGGATGTGGTTGTCGCAGGCCGCCCGTGACAACCACGCCGCCGGGCGGGCACCACTGGCAGCGGCCCGTGAATTGATCCGTTCCCCCGAGTTCGTCCCCTTCTCGCAATGGGGCTCTCCCGAACGCATCGTGCTGAATCTCAGCACTTTCTACCGATTGTTCGATGGCGCGCAGCCCGCGCCGCCCACCATCGTTCGCCGGGCCCGGGCCTTTGCCGACGCCGGCAAACTCCAGCACGCCATGCAGTCATGAAGATCCGCCGCCTACCCGGGCCCTCGTCACTGGCGATCCTGCACGAGCCGTCGGGGCACTGGATCAGTCTGCGCGCCGCACTGGGGGCCCGGGACGGACTCGAAGAACTCACGCATCTGCAGTCAAATCTGTTGGCACTCCTGGCTGCCGGCGTGCAATCCCGCGCCAAGATCATCGACATCGTCGATCAGGCCGCGAATGCGGGTATCGGGATCTCCATTGATCCGCCACCGGCCATCCCCTACTACCCCAGCTCGTTACGCTGCTTTCTCGGGTGGGAAGAACACTGGATCAAGGCCGCACACGGCCTGGTCCAACGCAACCTCCCCGTCAGTCGGCCGATCATCCGGACCTATGAACGCTTGACGCGCAGGGTCTTTCCACTGCTACGACCGGGTGCCGCATTCTACGATCACCCCGTCTATTACACCGGCAATCATCTGACGGTGATCGGTGACGGTGAACCGATGCCTTGGCCCGCCTACACCACCGAACTCGACTACGAACTCGAGTTCGGCATGATCATCGCCCATCCCGTTCGCGATGCCACGCCCAAAGCTGCGGCTGCCGCGATTGGTGGATTTGTGGTGTTCAACGACTTCAGTGCACGCGACGTGCAGTGGGACGAGCATCGGCGCGGCGTGTTCGGACCCGTGGTGAAAACCAAAACCTTTGGTAGCTCTATCGGTTCGGTGGTGGTCACCGCCGACGAGATCCTGCCCAAGATCGACCGACTCACCGCCTCGGTCCGCGTCAACGGCGAGTTGTGGTCAGCCACCAGCACTCACGGATTGCGTTACAGCCCAGGTGAAGTCGTCGCCTGGGCCAGTCAGTCAGAGAATCTGCACGCCGGTGAACTGATCACCTCCGGCACCTTGCCGTCGGGATGCGGCCTCGAACTCGACCGCTGGATCCGCCCGGGCGATGAGGTGGCCCTGACGATCGACGGGATCGGTTCGGTGACCAACACGGTGGCATACCCGGGCTGAGACGGATCAGTCCGGTGAAGACCTACTCGGGCAACCAGTGCCGTCCGTGTTCCGGTTCGGGCTTGTCCAGTGGCAGGCGGTTGCTGCTGTTGCTGTCGTTGTTCTTGCTGTTGTCACCGGTCGGCCTGGTGGACAGCATCACCGCAACCGCGGTGGTCAGCGGAACCGACAGTGCAATCGCGATACCACCGACAAAGCTTCGGGCAAGTTCGATCGCCACCAATTCGGTGGTCATCAAGGTCCCGAGAGTCTGACCGGAGACCGAGAACAGCAGCAACAGCGGAAGTGTGCTGCCTGCGTATGCGAACACCAGCGTGTACACGGTGCTCGCGATGTGGTCTCGGCCCACCCGCATCGCGGCAGTGAAGGTCTGCAACCGATTGCCACCGTCGGCCGCGGAGAGCTCGAACACCGCCGACGCCTGGGTGATGGTCACGTCGTTGAGCACACCGAGCGCACCGATGATGAATCCCGCCAACAGGATTCCGTTCACCGAGATGGCGTTGTTGTAGATCTGCAGATTGATCGTCTGCTCCTGCGAGATGCCGGAGATGTGCATCGTCTCGATGGCCAGCCAGGACAGAAAACCTGCCAACAGAAGTGACGCCAGGGTTCCGAGCAACGCCGCACTGGTCCGCAGACTCAGGCCGTGCGCGAGATAGATGACCACGAACAAGATCGCCGCCGACGACACGATCGCCACCGCGACCGGCGACTTTCCGTCCAGCATCGCGGGCAGCGTGAATCCGAAGAGCACCGCGAAGGCGAAGACGAGTCCGATCACCGACCGCAGTCCCCGCCACGAGGCCACCAGGACGATCGCAAACACGAACACCAACGCCCACACGATGATCGACGTCGAGCGGCCGTAGTCGAAGAACGAATAGGTGTCGGTCCCGTCGACACCGGCCGAACGCGACAGCTTGATGTTGTCGCCGACCTTCAGGTCCGGTTGACCGGGCAACGGCTGCGCAAGCTGCTGCGCCGTGAGCTCATCACTGCCCGAATCCTGCGCGATCCCGGCCTGCACCCGATGCGTCGGGACTTCGATCAGTGTGTTGGCGCCCTCATTGGGCCCCGACGTCAGCCGCACGGTGTTCTGGATGCACGGACCGTCGTTGACGGACGCGACCGCCGCATCGCCTGCGAACACCTGCCCGGACTGCCGATTGAGGCAATCGGAGGTGGCCTGTGCCACCACCTGCCCCGATTCGACCTGGATGGAGCCACCACCGACCGACTGGAAGTTCACCGGGATGTCGTGATCCCGGTCGCCGGGCCAGAGCAGGACGAGTCCGAGGACAACCGCGATCGCGGATGCGACCAGCAGCCCGATGACCACCTTCGCCACGTTCGGATGCAGGTCCACCGGGCCCAGCTGGTGGTGATGATGTTGGTGCGACTCGTCGCGACGAGAGGGTCGGCTCACCCGGTCACCCTAGTGGTCGCGCCCACGCGTTCGCCGAACGTCACGTCTTGGGTTCGATCCGGCTCGTCGACAGACGAGGCCTACCGTCCCCGGCGAGATCGGGCCTACCGTGGAAATGGCTCATCCATATACCACAAGAAAGGAATATGTCACCATGAAACGCTCATTCTCCGTCGCAGCGGCAGCAATCCCCGTGGTGACGGCGGGTCTCATCGGAGGGACCTCCGCCCCAGCGCAAGCCGAACCAACGCCGATCTCCTGCACGCACGCCTGGTCCGACAAGGACACTGGCAAAGGCACCGCCAAGTCGAACAATGCGGTGTTACGCACCGGACCGGACAACACCTGCAACGTCGTCACCGGTGTTCCGGGGGGTGTCTTCCTGGACTTCGACTGCTACATCATCAACGCCGCAGGCAAGAAGTTCGTACACGTCCAGTTCGACGACGCCCACAAGCAGGGCTGGATTTCACACGTCTACCTCAACACCAGCAGCAACACGCGCTGCTGACCTGAGTCGGGCCCCGACCGGCGGTCCGGCGTCGACCACCTCATCGACAACCTCATCTCAGGGAGCGGATATCGGTGAATCGCCGCAGCGAGACACCGGATACGCCAGAGTGAACGTGTGCTCGATGAAATGCAGCGCGAGGCCACCGAGCTCTTCGAAGCCGGTGAATACGAACATGCGCTTGCGGAATTCTCGGTTCTGAAAGAGATCCGCTGCCGCCGTGAAGGTCCTTATTCACTGAAATGCCTCTCGAACCTGCATGCCGTGATCCGGTGCCAGGTACGGCTGGGGCTCTGGGCCGAATGCGAACCGCAGTGCCGCGAACTACTCGCGAAGTACACATTCACCCACGGACCGATCGACCCCGACACCCTCGACGTCGTCGAACACATGGCGCGAACCCTGGACGGCCTCGGACGTCCCGACGAGGCCGCCGAACTGTGCGAGCGCGCCGCTGACTCACTGACCGCCGACGGCCAACACCGCAAGGCGCTGTCCTTCCGCGACGCCGTCGTCCGCTATCAGGCAGAAACCACGAAACCCGCAGCTCACTGACACCCCCGCCCAGGCACCCCGGGTTGAGCTGTTCCGCGGGTCCGATGCTTAGATACAAGTTGTGTCTAAGGAGTTGTCCGCCTCGGAGCGCGCATATCAACAGGTGAAAGGCCAGATCCTGGCCGGAACGCTGGCCGGCGGTGAGCTGATCAGCGAAGGCGAGATCGCCACCACGCTCGGAACCTCTCGCACCCCGGTCCGCGAAGCGTTTCTGCGCCTCGAGACCGAGGGCTGGATGAAGCTCTATCCGAAGCGGGGTGCCCTGATCGTGCCGGTTCCCGTCGACGAGGCCGAGCACGTCATCACCGCGCGGTTTGTCGTCGAGACCGCTGCCGTGCGGATGCTCGCCTCTCGCGATCGCGCATCCCTGGTCGCAGATCTCCGCAATGCACTCGACAGGCAGGCCGCTCACGCCGACGCCGATGAGGTCGACGAGTTCACCATCGCCGATGCCGCATTTCATCGCATGTTCGTCGAGGCTGCAGGCAACCCGCTACTGGAAGGCTTCTACGACACCCTCCGGGATCGTCAGCTCCGCATGACGAGTACTTCCGTCCAACGTGATCGCGCCCAGATGCAGCGGATCATGTCCCACCACACCGAGCTCACCGAACTCATCGAAGCCGGCGACGCCGATGGATTCGCGAGATCATTGGCCGCGCATCTGAGTGCGGTCCACGATCTCCGGACGCCGCTGCCTCCCGACGGCACGCCGTCATGAGGGACTGGCGCGGAGTCTCCGCGGCAATGTTTGCAATCGCCTGGGGTGGAAACGAATTCACGCCCCTATTGGTGTTCTACAAGCATGAGTACGAGATGGCCGGTCCGACTGTCGACGTCTTGCTCTTTGCCTACGTGGTCGGCATGGTGCCCGCGCTACTGATCGGCGGCCCACTCTCCGACCGGTTCGGCCGCCGTCCTCTGATGCGTCCGGCCGCATTCATCGCCGCCGCCGGATCACTGGTACTGGCACTGGCATCGGACTCCGTCCCACTGCTCACCGTCGGCCGCATCCTCAGCGGCATCGCCATCGGACTGGCGATGGCGGTCGGCACCAGCTGGCTCAAGGAACTCTCCAGTCCCCCATTCGATCCCGCCGGCACCGGTAACGACGGCCGCCGGGCCGCGATGAGCCTGACCGCAGGTTTCGGCATCGGAGCGGCCTTCGCCGGAACGATGGCGCAGTGGGGTCCATGGCCACACTGCTCGTCGTACGTGGTGAACGCAGCGGTCTGCCTCATCGCCGCGGCCTGGATGTGGTCGGTGCCGGAAACGCGACGTCCAGCAACAGAGAAGACGCGGCTGCGCCACGACCTGCGGATCCCGTCGCTCCGAGATCGCCGGTTCCTGCTGGTCGTGGTCCCGCTGGCGCCGTGGGTGTTCGGGACCGCCATCGGATGCCAGGCGATCCTGCCGACCCTGATCGCGCCCGAGGTCGATGCGGCTCCGATGGCTTTTGCGGCATTGATCTCGGCAGTCACACTGACGTGCGGCTTCACCATCCAATCGGCCGGTCGCCGGATCGACCGGCCCGATTCGGCCCGGGCCAGCCAGGTGGCATTGCTCCTGATGATCGTCGGGATGGGCGCGGCCGCACTGGCGGCAGCGCTGCTGACCATCTGGGCGGTACTGATCGCGTCGGTGATCCTGGGTGCCGGGTACGGCATCGCACTGGTCGCCGGACTCTCCGAGGTCCAGCGCATCGCCGGCAAACGCGACCTCGCCGGCCTCACCGCGGTTTACTACGCACTCACCTATCTGGGGTTCGCCATCCCCGCGACCCTCGCCTACCTGCACGAATACATTCCGGCGGTCACGTATCCACAGATGTTCGGATTCGGGGCGATCGCCGCGACACTCACTCTGGCGACGATCACGCGCCAGTCCCGCAAGAACCCGCCGCCGGTGGTCCCCGATACCCAGGGCAACGAGATCTCCGCAGGTCTGCAACTATCAAATGGTGTCTGACCCGAGCTACTTCACCCTCGACGCCGACGGCGCCACGCTGATCCCGACAACATGGGCGCGAAGCGCATGGGGTCCGAACTCATTGAACGGTCCCGCAGTCTGCGCCGCCGCGGCCCACGCCCTCGAACGCGACTACGCCGATCCCGACTTCGTGCCCTCACGCATGACGATCGACTTGTTCAAGTCGGCACGCAACGAGCCCACGGTGGTCAACACCCGCAAGGTCCGGTCCGGTCACCGGATCGTCGTCGCCGACGCCGAGGTGATGCAGGGCGAGACGATGGTGGCCCGGGCATCCGTCGTGTTCCTGCGCCGGTCGGCCCCTCCGCCCGGAAACGAGTGGCGTCCCGAGTCCACCTTCACACCGCCGGAAAACGCCTTCGACAACAAACCCCGTCACCCGTACGTGCAAACCGACGGCAGCGCATGGACCCAGAGCATCGGCGGGCACCAGAACGTCGCACGGAAGCGGGCCTGGAGCACCGGCATGGGTGTGCTTCCCGGAGAACCGTGTTCACGCCTCGTCCACGCCGTCCAGTGCGCCGAGTCGACAAGCCTTGTCACCAATCTGGGTACCGAAGGCATCGGCTACATCAACTGCGACCTCACCATGGCGTTGTCGCGGATACCCGAGGGACACGAACTCGGCATCGAGGCCGACACCCACATCACGGCGGACGGGATCTCCGTCGGAACCGCAACGCTGTATGACCGAAAAGGACCATTCGGAACCGGTATGGTCACCGCAGTCAGCAATGCTGCGGCGCAGATCGACTTCTCGGCGCGCAAGGGACTGCTGTAGGACCGAAAGGCGCGATCCATGGAGACGCTGACGCTGGAAACCGGAGTTGTCCTTGGCTGCAAGCGCGTCGGCGAAGGTCCCACCATCCTGCTCAACGGCGGGCTCGGGATGCCGTCGCTCGTGTGGGACATCTGCGGGCTCGTCGACTCACTGGTCGGCGCCGGATTCAGCGTGATCTCCTACCACGGCCGGGGACTGGCACCCTCGTCCGCGCCACCCTCGCCGTATTCCGTCGCCGACCTCGCCGACGACGCCTGCGGTCTCCTCGACCACTTTGACGTCCCGCAGGCGATGGTTGTCGGATTCTCGATGGGCTGCTACACAACTCAGATGATGCTGCGCACTCGACCCGAATTGATCAGTGCGGCAGTATTTTTCGCCGGCCTACAACCGAGTCCGATCGGCGCCCTGGTCGGCGAGATGGAACTGGCCCTCATCGAGCAGATCGGTGAGATTCCGCGCGCGGTACTGGTTTTCGAACAACTCATGACCACGTTGCACACCACACTCCTACAAGATCCGCACACGGTGGCCGGCTGGCGTGACGCGCTAACCAACTCCGATGGCGGCTGGACGAGCCCGGAGGGATTTGCCGGCCAACTCACCGCCTCGCATGAATGGATCAAGGCCGGTGAACCGATCGCCGAGCATCTGGCCGCGATCGACATCCCCACCCTGGTTCTCGCTTTCGAACACGACGTGTTCTTCCCGCCGGAGCAGAGCGAGGCAACCGCGCGACTGATCCCGGGCTCGCAGTTCGCCCAGATCGACGGGGCCGGCCACGGCGGGCTGTTCACCGGACCGGGCGACAGTGTCGAGCGCATCACCGAGTTCTGCACCCACCAACGCTGAGTCAATTCAGAGCGGCTGACCATCCCACTCGTGGTCGTGCATGAACCCTTCGGCCAGACCCACCCGGTACCGCACCGAGTCCCGGAGGATGTTTCCCAGCGCAAACGGAATACCCAGAAATGGCCCGATGTCGTCCCTACGGGTGATGATCTCGTCGGTGTTCCGGAAATCCCGTAAGAAGCCGCGCAAGGTGTTTCCTTCGAGCGCCGACTTGCGCCAGCCATAGAGCAGCATTCCGGGGCCGACCATCTTCCGGACACCCACATCGGGGGTGATGACCTCCTCGTTCTCACCGAAGAACGCGAGGTCGACACGGTTGTGCGGCTCGAACATGAGGATCCCGCTGGTAGAACGCGGATTGCATTCGATGGTGAACAGAACGCCCGACGAATCTTCGATGAAATCGAATCCGATTTGTCCGGTGAAATTTGTTTCTTTCACCCTCTTGGTCACCCACTCTGTGATTCCAGGGTGCTCAACCGACTCATAGGTAAGGCATGAGTGCCCATCAATCGCATAACGAACCGGATAAATCGCGTGCGCGTAAATCCGCCCCTCATGACAGATCGAATACGTGCAATATTTGTTGCCTTTGAGCCACTCCTGGGCCAGCCACGGATTGTCTGGGTCGAATTCGAGACCTTCCGGCATTTGCCCCGGTGTCACTTTGTACACCTGCTGCGAACCCCGCGAGTAGACCTGCTTCAGCGCAAAGGGCTTGTCAAAATCCAGCGCTGCGAACTCTTCCGCAGATCGCACCTGTGCGTACTTCAGTGTCGGAACACCGAGGGCATCGAGCAGGACCTGGTACTCAAACTTGTTGTGCAGCCGGTACTCGGTCTCGAAATCCGACAACAGCAGACGACATTCCGGCGGGAACTGATCACGCGCCATCGCCAGGAAGTCGGTCTCCTCGTGCACCGGTATGACCATGTCGATGGATTCGGATCGAACCAGTCGCGCAATTTCCGCGACATACTCTTTCCGCTCAAATTTCGGCCGTGGTACCCGAAATACTTTTTGCACCGAATTGGAGAAACGAGTGATCGGGAATGGCACCGAATCGGCGATGTACACATCGTGCCCACCGGCATTCATCAATCTCGCAAGATCGAGTGTGAGAAACGACCGACCAAACGTTATGAGGACCTTTTTACCGCTACGATCGGACATCGAACCTCGCAGGGAAACCGGGAAATGGCTGCACTCGCAGCATGGTAGCTTAAAATTCGCTGCATAACAGTCGCATGGTGTATGCCGCCGTGCTGCGAGGGAGAGGTGTCCGAATGTTCCTGATCGGCGTACTCTTCGCGAGCGCTGCCGCTGTCGCATATGGCGTATCGACCGTCCTACGGGCCTTCGGCGCCCGCAAAGCGGCCGTCGCCGCCCGCGATGCCAACAAGCAAGATCAGGTCACCAGTGAAGGCGGCCCCTCGGTCGCCTCGACCCTGGACACCTTCAAGACACGTGAGTTCATCATCGGAACATCCCTGGTGGTGATCGGCTTCGGTGCCGGAGCGGTGGCGGCCCGATTCCTCCCGCTGTTCCTGTCCCAGACGATCGTGTCGGCCAACTTGATCGTGACCGCCCTGCTCGGGACCGCCATCCTCGGCATCGGTTTGCACGGCCGCGACTGGGTTGCCATATGCGTGGTCGTCTTCTCGCTGTGCGCCCTTGGCGTGTCGTCGTCACACAAGAGTGGTGGCGACGAAGAGAGCAGCTTCCACTGGGGCCTGTTCGCTGCCACGTGCCTCCTGGCGATCGTGGCATTGCTGGCCGTCTACCGCCTCGGTAAACGCGGGGCCATCGTCGGGGGAGCCGCTGCCGGACTCCTGTTCGGCATCATCGCGATCTCGGTCCGCATTCTGCGCGGGGTCCATCCTTTCGACATCGTCGAACTGCTCACAGATCCGGCCGCCTGGACGATCGCGGTCGCGGGCGCGGTGGGCTTCTACGTCCAAACCGTGGCCCTGCAGCTCGGCCAGGTCAACGGGGTCACCGCACTTCTGGTGGTCGGCGAGACCGCAGGCCCCGGGATCATCGGCGTGGTGTTTCTGGATGACACCGCCAAACCCGGACTTGCCTGGCTCGCGTTCCTCGGATTCATCGGTGCCGTGGTCGGGGCCATGTTGGTGGCGCTGTACAGCTCCGTGGACGCCGACCACTTCGGCGAAGCCGAGCCCGATCCGGGCGGCTGGAGTCTGCGACGGTCCAAGCGCACCGCTGCGGGCCCCGCAGGTTCCGACAGCACAACCTCGTCCACGGATTCGGGCACCGATGCCACGGATGCTCTGCGCGATCAGGGCACCTGACTCAAACGCCCGAGAAACTCCTCTTCTTTGTTCATTTTTCGGGCAGTCAGATATTTGTCTCCCCAACCGACCACAACAACCGCGAACACCGCGAGCCCCCAGCCGAGCAGGATATCGATCACAAAATGCTCGGCCGTGTAGACGAGGGTGAATGCCATCGCAAATGCGTAGCCCACGAACAATGTTCGGGCCAGCGCGCCCACCCTTGGCCACATGAACAGGGCGAGAAACATCGTCAGGCCGGCATGTAGCGAAGGTATGGCCGCAACCAGATTCGCTTTTGCCTGACCGAGTCGCAGCAGCCCGGACGCCGCGTGGATGTCGAGGACGTCCCAGCCCCTGGCCGAGATCCGTTCCACGTACGGCGCCGCGCCCTCGTGTTCGGGCGTCACGTCGCCCAGCATGCCGCCACCCTCATACGGAGCGCGGTCCATACAGTCCGGATGCCGCGGATTGTCGGTCACCTCGGCGGACGAACACTGGGCGGCGGCCCACGGCGGCGCGGCGGGCACCAGTGTGTACCCGACCAGCGCCAAAAACGTCGTCAGCAGAAAACCCACCGCATACCGTCGCCAGGCGTGACGGTCGCGGAGCCAGAGCAGCGCGGCCGCCGCATACGGGACGATGAAGTACGACATGTAGACAATGCTGGTGATCACCTCCCACCACGGCGGGTCGGCCTGTTTCAGGTGACTCTGCAGAAACGCCGTCGGGTTCACCCCGAACATCCAGTGATCGAAATCGACGGCCAGCGCCCACTGGGTTGGCATGTCCAGCCACTGGGCGATATTGCGGGTGAAGTCGTAGAGCAGCAGGATCAACGCAAACGGCAGCCAGTCGATGACCACCGTGATGACGCGTCGGCGTCCGATGCTGGCCGCCGCCAGCCCGGCACACAGAAGCAGCAACAGCCGGGTCCGGTCGAAGGCCAGTCCGAGGTAAGCGATGTGCCAGATCACCACCGCCAACCACGCCGCCAACGCAACCGCACGCCACAGTCTCGGATCGGTCAGGCGGATTCGCCTCACACCACTGAGCCGCGTACGCCAAGACCGATCGGCGAGCGGCCCACCGGCGATCGCCACATCGGACCGATCGGCCTCACGCGTGCCCATGAAGCCACGTTGTCACCAGAGACCTACTGTTGGCCAAGAATTCGCGAAAACGTTCCTGCCCGGAACCAGACGTTCATCTCCCGGGTCGGCTCGGTCCAAACCGGCCTTCACCAGAAGTGGCGTGAGTCACACTGATTGCACACGCAACCGACTCGACTCCGGAGGCAACGTGCCCAACAAGTATCTGCGATACGGCGATCGGCGCTACATCATCAACAACGAAGCCGAAGCACGCCTGAACCGGACCTTGGAAGCGGTCTACGCCGATGGCAGCCGGGGCCACCAGTGGCTGAGCCTTTACCGCGACTCCGAGGCGCCGTGCCGGCTGCTCATCGCCACCGGTGTTCCGATCACCATCGAAACCGAGATCTGTCTGGACGACTGAGCCATCGCAACGGACGCCTGTTCGATGTGCGAACCGTCCTCGATACGCTCTGCAGTTGTGGACACGGCCGACGCGGGAGAGACCGAAACCGCCTACCGCACGTCACAGCTGATCACCTACATCGGCAACAAACGCCAACTACTGGTCCTCATCGACGAGGCGCTGGCCCAGGTACAGCAGCAGGTCGGCAGGCGGCTTGTCACGCTCGACGCATTCTCCGGAAGTGGTGTGGTCTCGCGGCTCGCGAAGGCCCGGTCGAGCATGGTGATCGCCAATGACCTGGAGAGCTATGCCCGGGTGATCAGCGACTGCTACCTGACCAATGCCTGCGAGATGGATCCGGAACTGCTCGCCAAGACTGTCCACGAGATCAATCAGGTCGTCGAATCAGGCCACCGGACAGATGGTTTCATCGCCGAGCACTACGCACCGGCGGATGACAACCAGATCGCCCCGGGGGAACGGGTTTTCTACACCAGCGACAACGCGCGCCGACTGGACTCCTACATCCATCTCATCCACGAACTCGACGAACCGCTTCGCACATTGTTACTCGGACCGCTGCTGTCGGCAGCCTCGGTCCACGCCAACACCTCCGGGGTGTTCAAGGGTTTCTACAAGGACCGCGAGACGGGGATCGGACGATTCGGCGGCAGTGGCGCCGATGCCCTGAGCCGCATCACCGGAACGATCACCCTGCGCCCGCCGGTCCTGAGCACGCACCACTGCGAGCGCCGGGTACTGCAGACCGACGCCGCGAAGTTACCGGCACTGGTCGGAGGCGTCGACGTCGCGTACCTGGACCCGCCGTACAACCAGCACCCCTACGGCTCGAACTACTTCATGCTCAACCTGATCGCCGACAATCGCGTGCCAACGGGTATGAGTCCGGTCTCGGGCATCCCCGGCGACTGGAACCGCTCGGGCTACAACGTGCGATCGACCGCCGCCGGGCTGTTGGGGTCACTGATCGACGAACTCGACGCCAGGTATCTGCTGATCTCGTTCAACGACGAGGGCTACATCGCCCCGGAACAGATGCGTGACATGCTCGAGCCCATCGGGGTCGTCACCGAATTCACCCAGCGCTACAACACATTTCGCGGCAGTCGCAACCTCCGTGGCAGGAGCGCGCACGTCACCGAGCACCTCTACCTCGTGGAGCGGTCCTGATCTACAGCGGATAACGGGCCCGGTACACCGCGTGATCTCGCCGTGCCTCGATGTCGTGGGTGTGCTCGTCGGAGATCCGCGGAATCGCGCGCATCGACACGATCGCCAGCACGACGAGGCCCAGCACACAGGCGCCGGCGACGGCACCTTCCACATAGTGTTCACTCGCCATCGCAAGGATCGTCAAAGCCGCGGCCGCCGCGCCGGCCAAGCCGGAAAAGTACGCAAGCCAGCCGGCCGGCCAGACCGCAAGCCTGCGAACGTGTAGTGAGGTTCCTGAATGCATGACATCTCCTTACTCTCCGCCCGACCGTGATCCATATCACTTTTTCCTGATCCTACGCTCCGTGTAGAAGCGGCGGCAGGACCATTTCCCCCGTACCGTCGAACAGATGGAGAGTTCTTTGACCAGGGTCCGCAATGCGATCTTGCGCCGGGCCGAGCGCATCATCGACCCCTATCCGGTCCACGACCTCCCCGACGGCCACATGGTCTACCTGCCCGGACGCGGTTCGACGTACGTCACCGACTCCGGGCCGAAAGACAAACCGGCGATATTCCTGCTGCATTCGGTCATGACCAACGGGCTGCTGTGCTGGTATCCGCTGATTCCCGAGCTCAACAAGGAGTTCCGGGTCATCACGCTGGACCAGCGGTGGCACGGACGCGGCATCCGCGACGGTCGGTTCGATCTCGACGACTGCGCCGACGATGTGGTCGCACTGGCCGATGTCCTTGGCATCGACACCTTCACCGCTGCCGGGTTCTCGATGGGTGGCGGTGTGGCGCAGCTGGCCTGGCGGCGGCACCCGGGCCGCGTCAACGGTCTGATCCTGTGTTCCACCGGCCCGTTCTTCGGCAGCCACGACCCCAAACGCCAGACCAGCATGGCGAACATCGGCCGGATCATGAAGGTCATCCATCCGCCCCACGTGCAACCCAATGCCGCAAAGCTCGACGATCGAACGGTCCCGGACTCTTTGTGGGCGATTCGGCAATTCCTGGCGACGCCACTCTCTCGGCTCGGGCCACTCGGCGACGGCATGGCCAAATTCGATTCACGCCCGTGGCTGTCCGAGATCGACGTGCCGAGCGCTGTCCTGATCTCGACCAAGGATCGGGTGATCCCACGCTGGCGCCAACAGCTGCTCGCAGACAACATCCCCGGCATCAAGGTCTTCGAAGTCGACGGCGGCCACGCCTGCTGTGTCCTCGAGGCCCCCAAATTCATCCCGGTCTTCATGGCGGCCGCGAGAGAAGTCTCCGCGCGCGTTCTCGCGCCGGTCGAGAGCTAGTCGCAGGCTTCCAGGAGTGCCTTCACCTCGTCTTCGAAGGCCTGCATCAACGGCCACGGATCAGGGACGAGTTCTTTACAGCCGATGACACCGACGTTGAGTTGGCCGTCCAGCGAGAACACGGTGATGTTCATGCCTGCACCGTGGAACACCGGCCCCAACGGGTACATCCCCTCGATCTTCGCGCCGAGGTAGTACATCGGGAAGTCGGGTCCGGCCACGTTGGAGATCACCAGGTTGTAGATCACCGGATGCCGATCTGCCAGCTCCTGTGACGCATACAGCCGCATCGCCATGCCGATGGTCGCCGGTGGCACGAATTGCGCCCAGCCCCGAAACAGGTTCGAGTCCATCGAGCCGTGGTGCTCCTTGGACTTGCGGACCTGGTCGCCCACAGTGGTGATGCGTTCGATCGGATCGGCGATGTCGGTGGCGAGTTTGGTGAACATGCCGGTGACCTTGTTGGTGCCCTGCGTCACCAGGTCGTCGTCGTTGTCGCCGTGGACCGACACCGGGACCATCGCGACCAGCGGCTGGTCCGGGAGTTCGCCCAGATCGTCGAGGTAGCTCCGCAATGCCCCCGCGCAGACGCTCAGGACGACGTCGTTGATCTTGACGCCGAAGTGATCCTTGATGCGTTTGACGTCCGTCAGCGACACCTGCGTGTACGCCAGGCTCCGATGACCGGTGATCGACTTGTTGAACGGCGTCCGCGGCGCCCGGAACGGTAACGGCATCGCCTCGTTGCGGCGCGCCCGCGAGATCCAGTCGAATGGCACCTGCGCCGTCTTGGGGAGCAGTCGCGCGAAACTCAGCGGCCTGCGCGCGACCTGGAGCACACCGTCGACCGCAAGGCCGGCGAGCGAGGCATCCCCGGCTGATTGGGCCAGCGCCTCCTCATCCAGCTCGGGTTCGTCAGGAGTGATGGTGCACAGTTTGGCCAGCAGGTCCGCAGCGCTCACACCGTCGACACTGGCGTGATGCATCCGGAGCAGCACCGCGATCTTCCCGTCGACCAGCCCTTCGATGACCCACATCTCCCACAGCGGCTTGCTGCGATCGAGCGGTACGCCTGCGATGTGTGCACAGAAATCTGCCAGTTCGTGGCGTCCGCCAGGAGGCGGGACGGCCACCCGGTGGACGTGACTTTCGATGTCGAAATTCCGATCCTCCACCCACACCGGATGGTCGATGTTCAGGATCGAATCCCGAAGCTTCCGACGGAATGTCGGGAGTCCGGCGACCCTCCGGTCGAGTACATCGCGCATCTTCTCGAACGAATACCCGCCCTCGACGGTATCCGGGTCGAGCTCGATCAGCCCGACGATGTGCATCAACTGCGCTCGTGATTCGAGATAGAGAAATGAGGCGTCGAGACCACTCAAACGTTCCACGTTTACTCCCCCAAAACAGTTCGTCCGACAGGGTCTTACGGATCTCCACTCTGCCCCTAATCGACGGCAAATACCCCGGGATCGCCGAGGAAAAACACTCTTATCAGGCTGAGCCTCCTAAGCTGTGGTCATGCGCACAGGTGTCCACGTACGACAAGACAGCGATCCAATCGGCCGCGCCGAGGAACTCGGCGCCGAATTGCTACAGATGTTCGTGACCGATCCACAGGGTTGGGAAAAGCCGAAACCCCATCCGCTGGCAGAACAAATCCGCAACTCCCCGATCGATGTGGTGGTGCACAGCTCGTACATGATCAACGTGGCCAGCCTCAACAACCGGCTGCGGATGCCGTCGCGGCAGGCCGTGATCAACCAGGCCAAGGCCGCAGCCGACCTCGGCGCGTTCGGGCTGGTGGTGCACGGCGGCCACCTCCGCGATGACGAGGACGCGAAGGACGGATACGAGAACTGGCGCAAGCTCTTCGAGCGGGCCAACGAAAAAGGCGTTGGTTTTCCCGTCCCGATCCTGATCGAGAACACCGCAGGCGGCGAGCATGCGATGGCCCGCACCCTGGAGAACATCAAACGACTATGGGATGCGGTCGGGGAGTACGACGACGCAGGCTTCTGCCTCGACACCTGCCACGCGTGGGCGGGCGGCGAAGACCTCGTCGACATCGTCGAGCGTGTCAAGGCCATCACCGGGCGGATCGACCTGATCCACCTGAACAATTCACGCGACGAGTTCGGCTCCGGCCGCGACCGCCACGCCAACCTCACCGACGGCAAGATCGACCCCGATGTCCTGGTCGCGGTGGTGAAGGCCGCGGGCGCCCCGGTGATCCTCGAGACACCTGAGGAAGGTCTCGCCGACGATCTGATCTATCTGCGCGAGGCGCTGGCCTGACACATCGTCAGAGCTCGCGATTTCCACTGCCGTGGATCTCCCGCCGGATCGCCTGCATCCTCTGATCGAGGATGTTGGCGGTTTCGGCGGCCTCGGTCAGCTCGTCGAGGAGATGGGCGGGCACGGTGCGGTCGTATTTGTAATAGATCTTGTGCTCGAGGCTGGCCCAGAAGTCCATCGCGATGGTGCGGATCTGTAGTTCGACCTTCACCGGCAACTGGCCGGTGCTCAGGTTGACCGGCGTCTCGACGATGGTGTGCAGTCCGCGATATCCGTTCGGTTTCGGATGGGCGATGTAGTCCTTTGTATGCAGGGTTCTCACGTCCGGTTGCGCACACAACAGCTCGGTGAGCTGATAGGCATCGGCGATGAACGTGCACGACACCCGGACTCCGGCGATGTCGTCGATCTGACCCTGGAGGGCTTCGGGGTTCATCGGGATGTTGCGGCGATGGGCCTTGGCGAGCAGACTCTCGGGACTCTTGACCCGGGCGCTGATGTGTTCGATCGGGTTGTAGTCGTTGAGGTAGGCGAACTCATCGCGCAAGATCTCCAGCTTGGTGACGATCTCTTTGATCGCGAACTGAAACGGCAGCATGAACTTTTGCATGTTCTGACCGATCTCGACGAGGTCGGCGGGCGCGAGATCGCGTTCCGGTCCGGCCTCGGCCAACCATTGCACCAGGGGTCCGGACCGTTCGCTCTGCACACCTTCACTGCTTTTTACCGCGTCAGACATGCCATCCATGGTGCCCGATCTGCCGAACACGCCACCGGTGAGCCATCTCTACATCCGGCCTTTGATGTGCCATCCATCACATTCACTGATGCGCCGAGCGTTTGTGCGACGTGGTAAGCGGATGTATATTCGGGTTGTTACTGGTGAGTAACTTACTGTGCAGTCCACCAACCGAGTACTCACCACAATCAAAAGCAGTTCGACGATTGCAAAGGATTCTGCAATGGGGCATTACAAGAGCAATCTCCGCGACCTCCAGTTCAACCTCTTCGAGATGTTCAAGCTCGAAGAAGTACTGGGTAGTGGAGATTTCGGCGATCTCGACAAAGAGACCGCCATCGACATGCTGCGCGAGGTCAACATCCTCGCCCAGGGCCCGCTGGCGGAGTCCTTCGCGGACGCCGACCGCAACCCGCCCGTCTTCGATCCGGAGACCCACAGCGTCACCGTCCCCGAGTCGTTCAAGAAGTCGTACAAGGCCCTGACCGACGCCGGCTGGGACAAGCTGGGCATCGACGAGGAACTCGGCGGCCTACCTGCCCCCCGTTCGCTGTACTGGGCGATCGGCGAACTGCTCCTCGGCGCCAACCCGGGCGCGTTCATGTACGCCGCAGGCGCCGGATTCTCCAACATCTTCTACAACAACGGCACCGACGAGCAGAAGAAGTGGGCCAAGATCAGCGCTGACCGCGGCTGGGGCGCCACCATGGTCCTGACCGAGCCCGACGCCGGTTCCGATGTCGGCGCCGCTCGTACCAAGGCGATCAAGCAGGAAGACGGCACCTGGCACATCGACGGTGTGAAACGCTTCATCACCTCGGCCGACCAGGACATGACCGAGAACATCATCCACCTGGTGCTGGCCCGCCCCGAGGGCGCGCGTCCGGGCACCAAGGGCCTGTCGCTGTTCTTCGTACCGAAGTTCCACTTCGACCCCGAGACCGGCGAACTCGGCGAGCGCAACGGCGCATTTGTCACCAACGTCGAGCACAAGATGGGCCTCAAGGTCTCGTCCACGTGTGAGCTGACCTTCGGCCAGCACGGCGTCCCGGCCAAGGGCTGGCTCGTCGGCGAGGTCCACGACGGCATCGCGCAGATGTTCGACGTCATCGAGCACGCTCGAATGATGGTGGGCACCAAGGCAATCGCCACGCTGTCGACCGGTTACCTCAATGCGCTGGAATACGCCAAGGAGCGCGTGCAGGGCGCCGATATGACGCAGATGACCGACAAGGCCGCCCCGCGTGTCACGATCACCCACCACCCGGATGTACGTCGGTCGCTGATGACCCAGAAGGCGTACACCGAAGGTCTGCGCGCGGTGTACCTGTTCACCGCCTCGCACCAGGACGAAGCGGCCGCCGTGGCCGTTTCCGGCGCCGACAAGGACATGGCGTACCGCGTCAACGACCTGCTGCTGCCGATCGTCAAGGGTGTCGGCTCCGAGCGGGCCTCCGAGCAGCTCATCGGATCGCTGCAGACGCTCGGCGGTTCGGGCTTCCTGCAGGACTACCCGATCGAGCAGTACATCCGCGACGCCAAGATCGACTCGCTGTACGAGGGAACCACCGCCATCCAGGCGCAGGACTTCTTCTTCCGCAAGATCATTCGTGACAAGGGTCAGGCCCTGGCTCACGTCGCAGGCCAGATCAGCGCCTTCATCGAGTCTGATTCGGGCGACGGCCGTCTCAAGGCCGAGAAGGCGCTCCTGAAGACCGCCCTCGATGACGTCCAGGTCATGGCCGCCACCCTCACCGGCTTCCTGATGAACGCGCAGGAACAGCCGGCCGAGTTGTACAAGGTCGGACTCGGCAGCGTCCGATTCCTGATGAGCGTTGGCGACCTGATGATCGGGTGGCTCCTGCTGCGTCAGGCCGATGTGGCCCTGAGCGCACTCGACGCCGGGACCAGCGAAGCCGATACCGCCTTCTACAACGGCAAGGTGGCCGTGGCGACGTTCTTCGCGAAGAACATGCTGCCCGAGCTCACCGCCGTCCGCGGCATCGTCGAGAAGGTCGACAACGACATCATGGAGCTGGACGAAGCCTCGTTCTAGCCAACTGACGAGAGAGTGGGTCGCACCAGTTCAGGGGCGGCCCACTTTTCGTTTCCGGTGACCACGACATACTGGCGCCATGGCACAAGCCGATCTGGATCCCCACACAGCTTCCCGTCCCGTATCACCTGAACTCGCTCGCTCGTGGCTGTTGGTCAATGCGTCAGTCCGCTCGGCGTACCTGATCGCCGCCCGATCAGCGACCGATCAGATCATCCTCGACATCGAGGACGCCGTCGGCCCGCAGGACAAGGACGCCGCACGCAGCGGCGTCGTCGACTGGCTCCGCGCATCGACGGCCTGGGTGCGTATCAATGGTCGGACCACCACGTTCTGGGCAGACGACATCGACGCGCTCCGTGACGTACCCGGGCTCGCCGGAGTCGTGCTCGCCAAGACGGAGCATCCCGACCAGGTGGACGAGACGTTCCAGCGTCTCGGTGGGCGCACCCCGGTGATCCCACTCATCGAGTCGGCCATCGGGATCGAAAATGCCGCCGACATCGCCCACTGCCGCGGGGTGCTGCGCCTCGCCTTCGGCAGTGGCGACTACCGCCTCGACACCTCCACAACCGCGGACGATCTGGTGATGGCGTATCCCCGCTCGCGTTTGGTGGTGGCCAGCCGAGCGGCGGGGCTGCCAGGGCCCATCGATGGGCCGGCCGTCACCGATGACGACACCGTGCTGCGCGAAAAGACCGTCACCACAGTCGCATTCGGGCTCTCCGGCAAGCTCTGCCTGGTACCGGAACAGGCCGGCGTGATCAATACCGTCATCGGCCCGAGCCCGGCCGACGCGGCCTGGGCCACCGAGTTCCTCATCGATTTCGAGACCCGAGGCCGCGTCGTTCGGGACGGCAGCGATCTCCCCCGCCTCAAACGCGCCGAGCGAATTGCCGAGCTCGCAGGCGAATTCGGCATCTCACCGGTGTGATGCCCGCGGTTCATCTGGTCGGGATAGATTCCCACCGTGAGCGACTCTCTCCTGGCAATAGTGTGCGCACTGGGCGCGGCACTGTGTATTGCGATCGGCACTGTGGTGCGCCAACGGTCGGCGTCGGTGATCAGCGACGACGACGTCGGGGCGCTCGGGCCCATCACCACCCTGGTGCGCCGACCGGAGTGGTGGCTCGGCACCCTGGTCGGCTTCGGCGGCTACGCACTGCAGGCGGCGGCGCTCGGACTCGGGTCGCTACTGCTGGTCCAGCCCGTGCTCGTGCTGTCTCTGTTGTTCGCGCTCCCGATCAGCGCACGCTTCTCCGGGCGGACGGTTCGCGCCCGCGACTGGGTGTGGGCGGCCGCCTTGACGGTGTCGATCGCGATCCTCGTGGTGGTAGGTGACCCTCGGCCGGGTGTCGAACGCGCGGAGACCGAGCACTGGATCATCATCTGCGTCGTCGGGCTCCCGTTCGTCGCAGCATGTCTGCTGCTGTCCCGCACCGGTTCGCGGTCGCGCCGCGCACTGCTGCTCGGTCTCGCCGGCGGATCACTTTTCGGTGTCGCAGCGGTACTGACCAAGGGCGTCGTGCACCTGGCCGGCCGCGGGATCGTCCCGCTCCTGACATCGGTCGAGCTGTACGCCCTGATCGTGGTGGCGGTCGTCGCGATTGCCGTGCAGCAGTCGGCCTTTCAGATCGGCGCCTTGCAGGCCTCGCTTCCGGCGACCACCGTCATGGAACCGATGGTCGCCGCCCTGCTCGGATTTGTCGTCCTCGGTGAATACCTCCACGCCGATCACGTCGTCGCTGCCGTCCTGGTGGTGGCCCTTGCCGCCACGGTCGCCGCCGCGATCGCTCTGGCTCGCAGTGCCGCCGACGAGGAAGCGGTTCCCGAGCCGGCGAACGCAGTGTGAGCTGCTGCAAACACGAGCCTCTGATGTCGCGAATCTGCTGGCGCAGTTGGCCATCCCTCAGCTGCTACCAAATGCTCCCTTGAGGCCGCCGAGAACATCGTCGAAGAAATCGCCTGGATCGAAACCTTCGCCGAGTGGAGTCGTCACCACCAGTTGGCCGCGCAGGTAGAAGTCAACCCACCGGTCACCGGTGGTCGACCCGTTATCGGTGGTCTCCACGTCCAAATACAGCTTCTGCGTCACTCGGGCCAAGGTGCCGAACGCCGGGGAATTGAAGCTCGAAATGGTGAAATCACCCGATCCGCGCGACGGGATGTTGCCCTCCACCACCTCGCCGGCGGTGGTGTAGAACTTCAGGTAGGTCCCACCCTTGCCGTCACTGTCGTAGACAACCCCGCCATTCACCTTCCGGAAGCCCACGGGTGAGCTGTCGTCGTAATATCCAGTTGCATCGCAGCGACTGCCGTCGCGCCCGAAGGGCTGGTTCTTCACGCAGTGCACTCCGCCGGCACCGCCGTCATTTGAGCGAATGTGAATATTGAACCGTTTCCACTCCGCACCCAGGACGGGTTCCGCCGACGCAGTTGCGGTAGGCACAACGAGACCGGTCGATACGGCAGCGCTGATCACAGCGACGACGGCGAGCCGTCGGAGACGAGAAATCATCATGCGCTCACCCTGGCATTGCACTGCACGAATTCTGCAACTCTCGGGCAGCCACGCGCCGATCAGGTTGCGTTGCAAAAAAATTGCACTCCTTCCCTAGGGTTCGGAGCAGGTATGGCCGTCGTCATCCCTGCATGCCTGTGAAGGAGTCAGACAGTGTTCTCAACCCGCAGCAATCGTGCCCGGGCTCGAACCGGCACGTTGCTACTCGTCGCAGCTATCGCTGTCGCATCTCTCGGCAACGCGGGGACGGCAAGTGCGGAACCTCCGTTCTCCATCGACTTGCCCGGCGCCGGATCGTCGGACTCCGGCTCCTCGGATGGCGGCTCATCCGACTCAGGCTCCTCCGACAGCGGCTCCTCGGACGGCGGCTCATCCGACGGCGGATCGTCCGGTCCGAACCCGAATGAACCCGGCTCGACCGGCCCTGGCGGATTGCGGTTGTTGTCGCCGAACGCCGGTGAGCCCGTCCTCGGTGTGCCGATCGAGACCCTCTCCGACAACCCTGCAGCGTCCATCATCGTCAACGGTGAGGGAATGCCGTTCGCGGCCGATCGCCAGAACCTGCTCATCGCTGTCCTGGATGCCAAGACCCGCCAGCCACTCAACTCCGGAACCGCCCCGAACAACATCGTCGGTCTGCGGACACTCATCAGCATCACCAATTCCTACCGAGACAGGGCTGACACGATCGTCATCGTCAGCGGTCACCGGGGCATCACCAATGCCGGCCGCGAACCTGCAGTGGGCGAACTCGTCCGCGCTCTCGGATCGACTCCGATGACGGTCAATGACCTCAGTCGGATGGAGACCGGAACACCTTTCTCGATGATCGGCAAAACCGGCGCGGATGAGGGCACCGCGTACACCAGAGTCGGTGTCGACGTGGGCGACCGCGACGGAGCCAACATCACCGGACTGCTCCGGTGGAGTGCCGCTGGTCAGCGTTACGATTTCACCCCGCCCGCACCGCTGTCGTTCACGACTCGTCAGGAGACCACCGACGGGCCGACAGTGACCATGCGACTTGGGAACGCCACCTATCCGTCGACGCCGAGTGGCCCGAACGGCTTCGTCATTCGCGGCTTCGACGGTCAATCTCTCGAACCCACGTTCAACGCCACCGTTGTCACCAACAACGATGCAGGCGATCGCGAGTTGACCACCAAACTCGTCGCGGTCGCGAACCAGGTCGACGCGGCCGGGCGACCGTATCTGGTCATGATCCAGAGTTTCGGCCGCCCCAAACCGTCCGCAGCCTGGCAGGAAGGCGCCGATGCCATCGTAAAATTCGGCGGCTCGAGGCTCTCCTTCCTCAGTCTCGACGGTACGAGCGACTACACCCTCATCGGCGGCTTGGCCGCCGGGTCATCCGTCGTAGAGAGGGGATCGATCCTCGGAAAGCCCGGTCCTGCCATGGGATTGATCGCACGAAGTCACGACTCGTCGTATCTACCATTGCAATCGGGTCCTCTCGGCGGCGTCGACCTACGGCAAAGCGAGATCATGTACCAGCCCGCGTACCAGGGCGGGGCCGACAGAGCCCCGAGTTTCCCGTCGATCAACGCCGCCGCGGAGAGTTACATCGGATGGAAAGCAAACGTACCCGGGTGCGGGTCAACGACCGTCGTCACGTGCAACATTCGAGAAAAGTATCGAACGAACTACAACGCCGCGTGGACATCCATCAAACAGAACCTCTTGAGCACGGTCACCATGCCGACCGACGGGGCCACGTACGCCTTCACCGCCGCGGAGTTCGATGCGGCCCTCGTGCAACTTCGAAAGGAAGTCACCTCGTACGTCACAGTCAAGACCTACTACGACAACGTGCAGAACTCCGTAGGGCTGGTTCGCGGTGACGCGAAACTGAGTGTCAACAAGATCGGTAGCGACATGGCCAACGAGGTGGCGCCACCGGCAACCAGCACTGCATTCGCCGACGGTGTCAAGCTGACGAATGTGGTCATGAGTGTGGTGACGCTGGTGGCTCCGGAGCTGAAGGCGGTGTGGGGGCCGATTTCGACGCTCCTCGGGCTCGGCTCCTATGCCAGCGGCGACGCCAACACGAATGCGCTGGCGAACAAAACCCGGGTCAGATCCGATCGACTGGCACAGCAAGTCGAGGATTCACTTTCTGCCTCCACATACGGATTCACCACAGTCGCCCTGATCATGGCCTCCGACTACGGCAAACTCGACGCCGCAAACACGGAGATCGCCCTTGAACATTGGGTCGCGCCAACCGATCCCGGTGAGCTGCTGAGCACAATGACGACCGGTTTGCGCACATGGTTCGCAACCGCGTTCGTTTCGACGACCTATCCCTGGTTGATGCGTGGGACACCTCCTCCGCGCGGTCCCGGAGACGTGAACGGCCTGAGCTGTGCCGAGCACCAAGAGTCCGGCGGCGGGGACGTACAGCGCCATCCCTGGTCAACAATGCCCCGCAACGCTCAGATGCGCGCGACCTGGAGTTTCAGCGCCGGCGGAGAAGCCGAGGAATGGAACATGTTCTTCACAGTCCAACGGCCGAGAGCAGATGTCGACAACTTTCACTCAGACTTCATCCCGCCAGGCGTCGCCAACACGATGTTCGGAACTGGACGAAATCAGTTGGGAATAAATCTGTACGACTTCATGAGTCCCCGATACTTTGGGCCGACGACGCATCAGGTGGACGATGCCGCCATCGCATGCAACCTCCCTCAGTGAGCGCACGCCACAGTTGACGGGCCATTAAAACCCTTGACCGGGACCTTATTTCGATGAGTGGGCGGTAAGGTCTCCGGGTTCGGGCGATGAAAAGCAATGTCAGACCCCACATTTAGACTAGAAGCATGTTCGAACCGTGGCCCAGCGTGGACCCCGCCATCACCGGGATAGAACCGGCGATATTGTTGGGCACCAACGATTTGTTGGATTCGGTGGAGCGTGCGATGGCCGGGCAGGGGTATTTGAAGTGGGCCCGGTACGCCTATGCGGCGGAGTTGCATCGGCAACTCGATGCCGAGAGCCTCGACGCCTCGGACTTCCTGAAGGACGCCTACACCCAGTGCGCGGCCCGGTTGGCGTTGGCGCAGCGGATGAGTCAGACGGTCGCTGAAAATCATCTGACGTGTGCGTTGGCGTTGCGTGATCGCCTTCCGCACGTGGCCGAAGCCCTCAAGTACGGTCTGGCGGCAGCGCATCACATAGCGGCGATCGTCGCCCGCACGGATCTGATCGAAGGCACCGATCACGCCGCCGACATCGACCGAGACATCGCCGAGAACCTGCGTCGCCGCGGGTCGTGGTCGGCGAAAGCGATGCGGGACATGATCGATGCCACCATCTTTCGCCGCGACCCCACCCTGGTGCGCGAGGAAGACGCAGAACACCCCTGCCTGGCCGACCACGACGCCACCACAGTCCGACCGCTCGGCAACAAAACCAAACCCGCACCAGCACCTGAGTCGGCACCCGCAGCGGCCGGCGATCCTGAAGCCAACGATGCTGTGGCACAGCAGTACCCGACCCCACCGGCCGGCCCGAACCGCAAGGCCCGCCGCGCAGCGAAGAAGACAGTGCCGATGCAGGGCCCACCCGATCCACGACTGGCGGGCGTCAAGCCTGACGACTGGACGCGGGTCAAAGAATCACGGCTGCAAACAATTCCACTACCGGTCGTCAAACCCGGTGACCATTACCGACCGTCCGCAGTCCTCGATGCATTCATCCGCATCCGTGATTGCTACTGCACCTGGCCCGGCTGCAACAAACCAGCCTGGACCGGCGACGATCTCTTCCCAGCACTACGACACATCATCTGGGACGAGACATCACCGCCACCACGACAGCGGGCACCGGACAAACCACCAAAAAGAAGACCCCGCACCGAAGCCAAATACAAACGCCGACAACAGGAGCGAGAACGTAACCGAAATCGGGTTCGTTTCCGGGCCGACAATGGCGCCGACGAATCGCCGGCGCCATGATCGCAGCGTCCCTTCAGTAGTCCGCTTGCTACTTCGGTGGCAACCGCACGCCGCCGTCGACGCGGACGACCTCGCCGTTCATGTAGGAGTTGGTGATCAGCTCGATGACCATCGACGCGAGTTCGTCGGGGGTGCCGAGGCGACGCGGGTACAACACGCTCTCACCGAGCTTGGCCTTGAACGCCTCGGATTCGGGACCTGTTCCGTAGATCGGGGTCTCGATCAGACCCGGGGCGACGGTGTTGTTGCGAATGCCTGCGGCCGCGAGGTCGCGGGCGACGGTCAGGGTCAGACTGACGATGCCGCCCTTGGACGCCGAGTACGCGGCCTGGCCGATCTGGCCGTCGAACGCGGCAACACTGGCCAGGGACACGATCGCGCCCTTCTCGCCCGTTTCCGTCGGCTCGCCGCGGCTCATCGCGGTGGCGGCCAACCTGGTGGCGTCGAAGCTGCCGATCAGGTTGATGTTGATGACCTTCCGGAAGACATCGATGTCATGCGCGGAGGCGAACTCGCCGTCCCGCCCGATGGTGCGCTGCGCTGATCCGATACCCGCCGAGTTGACCAGCGCCCGTAGCGGTCCGAGTTCGAGGGCCTTGTTGACCGCCGCTTCGATCTGCTCGGTCTTGGTGACATCGACGCTGACAAAGGCTCCGCCGATCTCTTTGGCCAGGGCCTCCCCCTTATCCGCCTGCACGTCGGCCACCACCACCTTGGCTCCCAGTGCGGCGAGTTGCCGCGCCACTGCAGCACCGATACCCGATGCCCCACCCGTCACAATTGCGCTTGCTCCGTTGATTTCCATCCTCGCACCCTATGACCGAGCGCTTGTTCGGTTCAAGGGTCAATCGCGATCAGTACAAATACGAGCGGTACAGCTCCTGTCGGCGGGGCTCGTCGGCAGGCACGGTTTCCGCGTGCTGCTCGGCGTAGATGTCGCGAACCGTCGGGACGTCGTCCGGATCGGCGAACCGCTCGGGATTCCACAGATCCGACCGCAGGATCGCCCTGGCGCAGTGGACGTAGACCTCGTCGACGTCGATGACGACGGCGAGTGTCGCCGCCTTGCCCTTGATCGCCATGGCATCCAGCAGATCTGGGTCGGTGCGTAACCTCGCCCGACCGTTGACCCGGACCACCTCGTCGATTCCCGGAACCATGAACAACACCCCGACGTGGGGATTCGCCAGGATATTGCGGTAGGAGTCGACCCGGCGATTGCCCATCCGATCTGGCAGGACCAGGGTGTGCGGGTCTGGGACGAGTACCGCCGAGTCGACGTCGCCGCGCGGCGAGCAATCACAGTTGCCGTCGGCGTCCGCCGTGGCCAACACGAAAAACCTTGCGCGCTCGAGGTACTCGACGATCAACGGGGTCATCGACGATGTGTGCTTGTTCAGGACACCTTCGTGGGCCACTCCGAGCACCCGCTCGAGGTCCGCCGGGGTGGTGATCGCGTGGGTGTCGCCTGAGCTCGATGCGGGTTGGGTCGTCACGCTCCCATCAGACACCAGGTTCCGAGCCGCAGGCCAGTGGGGTTGGTTATCCTGCCTGCCGGAAAGTCGTGAAGTAATCTCACGACATGAATTTGCGCCGCTCATTGTCGACCGATTTGTCCGAAATGATGCGGCGCGGGAAATGGGTTCCGGCAGCGGTGGCAGTGTGTGCGTCACTGGCGCTCGGTGGCATCGTCGCACCGGCCGCCAACGCGGTGCCCACCACCTTCAACCCTGGTTCTCGTCCCGGCGATGCCGCGGAAGTGGCGGCGGTCATCGCCGCTGTCGGTTCGCAATTGACCGACACAACAGGGGCTGCGATCGCGATCGTGAAACCGGCTCCGGGCAACCCGAGTGCATCGATCACGACCACCTATTACTTCGGCGACGCCGACAAGGCTCAGTCGTTGCCCGTCGGACCGCAGACCCAGTTCGAGATCGGTTCACAGACCAAGACTTTCACTGCCTCGCTACTTGCCTTGCGGGTTCAGTCCGGCGAGGTGGCGCTGCCCGACCGCGCTCAGAGTCGCTTGCCCGCCACGGCCGACCTGACTCTGCCGGGAGCAGACGGCAAATTCATCACCATGGGCGAGCTGGTCACCCATCGGTCGGGGTTGAAGCGGGATGCGATGAATCTCGGTCCGGGCTGCTATGCCGAGATGAACTACGACATCACCAAGCTCGCAGCGGGTTTGGACAACAACTACGACGCCCTGATCCACACCCCAGGTACGGATTGGCTGTATTCGAATTGGGGGTTCGGGTTGCTCGGATCGATTGTCGGCGGCGGGTTCAAGCCGGGCGCGGGTGAGCCCTACGGACACACTGTGGCAAACGAACTGACCGGCCCGCTCGGGATGTCCGCCACGGAGTTGGAGCCGGGGCCGAATCCCGATCTGGCCGTGCCGTACAGCGGCGGACAGCCTGTCTGCTACCACAACAACACCGAGGCATACGCAGGCGCCGGTGGCCTGGTCAGCACCGCCGAGGACATGGCGACGTGGGCGCAGGCGTCGATGGGACTAGGCGGAAATCCGCTGGCAGCAACCCTGAAGACAACACTCAACCGCGTGGCGCCCGGAGGTTCCGGCGGCATGCAGATGGGCATGGCCTGGCAGCTGTACCCGGCGTCGAATGCCAACCCCCTGCCCTACGCGTACAAAGACGGCACAACCGGCGGATCCCAGAGTGTCACCGAGCTCGTGCCGACGACGGGTTGGGCGGTCACGGTGTTGACCAATGAGAACTCGGCGAATCCCACCGCGGTGGCCGATCAATTGCGCCGAGCGTTGGCCGCGGGTACCGCCCCGGCCCCCGGCTCGTCGGTCACCGGGTCATCAGTCACCGGCTCGTCGGGCCCGACGCGATAGCGCCGTCGCGGTCCCGGGACCAGGCGGACCACAACCGTGCGTAGCGGTCGCCTGCCGAAACCAGGTCTGCGTGCGTCCCGGACTCGACGATGCGGCCCCGGTCCATCAGGACGATCCGGTCGGCCATCGCCGCCTGGCTGAGCCGGTGGGCGATGATCAGTGCCGAGCGTCCCGCGATGGCGGCCTGGGCGGATCTCTCGAGCGCCTCGGCGCCATAGCTGCCTGCGTCGGATGTCGCCTCGTCGAGGATCACCACCTCCGGGTCGAGCAGAACCAACCTGGCCAATGCGACCTGCTGCACCTGTACGGGCGTGAGCCTGACTCCGCCCGCGCCGACCACCGTGTCCATACCGTCGTCGAGCGCACCGACCCAGTCCCAGGCGAACACCACCTCCAGCGCCGACCTCAGCGCCGAATCACTGGCATCCGGCGCGACCATCCGCAGATCCGCGGCCAATGGACCGGCAAAGACGTGGACATCCTGGGTCACCATCGCGATCCGGCGGGCCCGATCGGAACCTTCGAGATCGCGAACGTCGGTCCCGCCGAGGCAGATCCGGCCCGAGGTGACCGGATGCACGCCGGCCAGCAGCAATGCCAACGTGGTCTTGCCCGCACCGGATGCCCCCACCACCGCCACCTTCTCGCCCGGAGACAGGCGGATGGAGATGTCCTGCAACACCGGATGTTCCGCCGAGTATCCGAAGCTCACCGACTCTGCAGACAGTTCGGCACGACCTGTGGTGTTCTGTGCCACCGGCGCCGGTGGCGCATACCCTTCGGCCTCCTCGATGACGCCAACGATCCGTCCCAGGGACGCCGCACCCGACTGCAGATCGTCGATCACCAGGAGCAGGGCCGAGATCGGCCCGAACAGCCGCAAGAAGAAGAGCATGGCGGTGGTTGTCGCACCCACCGTCGACATCCCGGCGCCCACCAGGTTGTATCCGACGATCAAAATCGTTGCCATCCCGAGGAATTCACCCAGGTTGATCTTGCCGAAGAACCGGTTCTGCACGATCCGGGCACGCAGCGCCCAGCGCACGACATCCCATGACCGGTCCGCGATCCGCGCACCCAGCCCCGCCGACAACCCGAAGGCGTACACGGTTTCCAGGCCGCGGATGGCACCGAGGACGTGGTGGGCGCGTTCTGCCATCGCCACCCGTTCGGCCGCATAGACCTGTGGTGCCTCGCGCAGATACATCCGCACCCCGACCACGTACACGGGCATCAATACCACAAAGACCACGAGGTACCGCCAGTCGAGTACGGCCAGGCCGATTCCGGTCAGCACGATCGTGAAACCCGAGGTCGACAGTGCCGGAACAGCTCTGGAGATCGCATCGCTCACGACACTGACGTCGTCGGTGGCCCGGGAGACGACATCGCCGCTACCTGCCGACTCGACGCGTGCCAGCGGCAGCCGCAGCACCGCATCGAGCATCTGTTCACGCAGCCGCGCGAGCATCGTCTCGAAGAGCTGCGACGACAGTGCCACGCCGAGTCCGGTCAGCACCGCACACCCGATCGCCGCTGCCATCATCAGTCCACCGAGCTGCCACACCTGACGAAATCCGCTGTCGTCGATGGCGATGTCGACGATTCGACCGAGAGCCCACGGCGTGACGAGACCAAGCGCGGCCGCGCCGATCAGCACCACGATCACCGCCGTCAGGAACCACCATCGGCCCTGCACGGTCGCGGCCATCCGGCCACAGACCGCCCGTGGCCGCGCCACGGTCATCGGCACGGTTGTCGGCGCACTCATGCCTGCTCACTCTCATCGAGGATGACGATCTGATCGGCGACCGCAAGCAGTGCCGGAGATCGCGTGAAGACAATCGTCGTATGGTCGGCGCGCGCCTTCGCGATGCGTTCGGCAACAAGGGATTCGGTGACAGAGTCCACCGCCGTTGTGGGGTCGACCAGTACCAGCACCGCCGATTCCGCGGCCAGCGCCCGGGCCAGTCCCACGCGCTGACGCTGACCACCGGACAATCGGCGACCTGCCTCACCGACCGGGCTGTGCAGGCCCTGCGGCAGGACCTCGGCGATGTCGTCGCAGGCCGCGGCGAACACGGCCCGCGCGACCGCCGCCTCCCGGTCCGGCGACTCGGCGACATCGGCGCAGATGTTCTCCAGCACCGAGCCCTCGAACAGATCGGTGACATGCGGGGCCACGCGGACATTGTGCCGTGCGGCAACATCATCGAGGTCGAACAGGTCGACGCCTCCGACCCATACGGTTCCGGCCTGTGGTCGGCGCAACCGCGCCAGCACCGCGGTCAATGCGGCGGTCGTCTCGTGATCGGCGACCACGGCAACAAGCCCGCGGTCGGGCAGTTCGAGGTCGAGCGCCCTGATCGGATCCAGGGTCAGCCCGTCGCAGCGAACCGAGACGCCCTGTGCAACAACCACTTCTCCAGCAGATGACACGGACGCAGGTGTCACCGCCGGTGCCTGCAGAACCTTGAGAACACGTTCGGCCGATGCAATCCCCGCCGACCAGATCTTCCCGAAGCCGGCGCCCAGATCGCTGAGTGGTTCCATCACGAACTGCGTCAGACCGACCACCGTGATCAGCTCGCCGACACTGAGTGACCCATCGACCGCCATCAGGCCTGCCGCGATGGCGACAGCCACCACGAACAGGCCGGACACCCACTCCATCGCACCGAGGTACCAACCCTCGGATCGACGCGCCGCCAGGACCCCGGCGAGCGCGCGCGAGCTGACCTCGTCATACCGGCGCCGCGCCTGCGCCTCTGCGCCAATACCTTTGACGACACGGAACCCGGCGATCAGATCCTCCGCCGTGGCAGCGGCTTCGCCTGCCAATTCCTGCTGATGCTCGCTGCGCCTGCGCAGCGGTCCACCGGACAGGTCGAGGACCAGCAGGATGACCGGGGCACCGATCAGGATCGCCACACCCAGTGGCCACGAGATCCACAGCAGCACAACGCCACAGAACAGAACCGCGGCGAGCTGTCCGACCGGATATACCGCCACCGCCACCGCCGCCGACAGCTTCGCCACGTCCGCGGTCGCGATCGAGAGCAACATGCCGGACATCGCCGGGGGACCTTCCATCCCGGCCGGATCGAGGATCCGGGCCGTAACCCGGCTGCGCAGCTGATGCTGGATCGATTGCATCCCGAGGAATCCGATCCGGGAACCGAAGCGGAAGGAGAACGACAACATCGCGAAGATGCCGCCGAGGACCACCAGCCAGATCACCAGAGCGGTCAGGTCGTGGTCGGTGATCGCCTGATCGATCGCCAGACCCATGACCACCGGGACAAGCGCTTCACCCACCTGGTGACCGATCATCAGACCGGCCGCGGGCAGGGTGCGCCGTTTGGCCGCGAAGATCGTCCGCAGGGTGAATTGCCGCGGGGTCGTTGTGGCGTCGACCTCGATCCAGGTCGAGTCGACCGGTCCGGTTGGCGCATCGAAGAAGACCGGTAGCCGACGCCGAGCGGGTGGTCTGGGGGGCGCTAAGGAGGACACCTATCAAGAACTACATCATTCGGATAGGCTATTTCTACTGGCGTATGGCCGGAAGCATTAGGCTGTTCACAGCCGACAAGCGTTTAAGGGGTTAGTCAGACCATGTCCACCACATCCGCCGGTACACGCTCGAAGCCGGAGGCCACGACGATCGGCGCCACGGCAGAAACGACTCCGGCGTTTGTGCTCTCACGCCCGGGCTATCACCTGCTGGCGACCGGTATCAGCGCCCGCTACGACAGCATCGCGGAGGCCCGCGAGGCGCTCGAACGCGGTGACCACAACTACATCGTGGGTGCACTCCCCTTCGACACCGAGCGGCCCGCCGCCCTGTTGGCGCCGACCGAGGTGACCCACACCGCACAGCAATGGCAGTCACCGGACGGGGCACTTCCGCCGGTGGAGATCGTCACCACGGTGCCTGCACCCGAAGAACACGTCCGACGCGTGCGCCAGGCCCTGCGCGCTCTGACCGATCCGGCCACCGAACTGTCGAAGGTGGTTCTGGCCCGAACACTGGTGTTACGGGCGAGCGCGCCGATCGATCCCGTCGCGCTACTCGGCCGATTGGTCGACGCCGACCACGGCCACAACGGTTTCCTTGCCGATCTCTCACCTGCGGGGCCCGCCTTCGACGGCCATCTCCTGATCGGGTCCAGCCCGGAAGTGCTTGTCCGCCGGACGGGTTCGACGGTGACCTGCCATCCGCTCGCCGGCTCGGCACCACGGTCGGCTGATCCGGACGTCGATCGAGAGCAGGCTCGGCGACTGTCCGCATCGGCCAAAGACCAGCACGAACACGCCTTTGTCGTCGAGGCGCTTGCCGAACGGCTGCGCCCACTGTGCGGCGACGTCATCGTGCCCGCCACACCCTCCCTCACCAAGACGCCGACCATGTGGCACCTGGGAACAGAGATCTCCGGCCAGATCCGCGATCCGTCCATCACGGCACTGGACCTGGCCCGCATCCTGCACCCGACGCCCGCCATCTGCGGTACACCCACCGCACAATCTCGCGACCACATCCTGCGCACCGAGGAGGACCGGCGTTTCTACGCAGGCGCGGTCGGATGGTGCGACGCCACCGGCAACGGAGAATGGCTGGTCAGCATCCGATGCGCCGAACTCGAGGCCGACCGTCGCACCATCCGCGCTTCGGCGGGCGGCGGTATCGTGGCCGACTCCGACCCGGACCAGGAACTGGCCGAGACGTCCGCAAAATTCCGCACCATCCTCACGGCGTTGGGTGTCGGTTAAACTGCTGTGTCGCGGCTGAGTTGTCGTTGACCACGCTGCTCGACATAACCGCTGCACCCGAAAGGTCGTCTTGATGCCCGCCGCGAATGCAGTTCGCCCGCTGGCACACCGCCGCTGGGTTGAGCTTCTGCCGTGGCTCGATGACTATCGGTCCGGTCCATCGATCCTGTCGGAGAACGAACTGATCCCGAACGCGTGGATCGGCGCGTCTCCGGCGGAGAGTCTGACCAGCGAAAACTTCGACGCATTCTGCACACTTGTTGCGGCCAGGTATGTCGCCGACCGGCCAGATCGCCTGCTCGCCTCCGACTTCCCCCATGGCGCACACACCGACCAACGGCTCCATCGGACGGTGAACCAGCTACTCGAATCCCCCGGTATCGACCGCGGCGCGGTAGCCGAGATCGTCCGGAACCTCATCGCGACCACCGCAATTGCCGGCGATCCATCGCCGGTTGATGACGCACTGCCGGTCCCGCTGACCGAAGACCGGCGCGTGCGGGAGTTCGTCGACGGCCTCGACGACCGCGACCGTCTCATCCTCGGTGAACGTATCGTCACCTCGCGGCCACGCACGCAAGCCCATCTGGCCACCCAGATAGGCCTGTCCCGTGAGCGGGTCAACCAGCTCGACCGGAGCCTGCGCCTGCAATTGGCCGAGATGGTCGAGGCATCGACCATGCTGCGCCCGTTGCTGTCTGAGATGGCCGCCAGGGCCAACCCGATCGCCGACATCTCCGACGTGATCGCGGACATCCCCGAGCTGGGACTGCAGTTCCCCACCCTGGAGATCCCACTGTGGCGCATCCTCGGCGCCGGGTCCGCCGAACTCCACATCACCGACGATTGGATCGTCAAAGGTAGTGTGCAAGAGGCGAATACCCGGGTACGGGAGATCCTCGACGAACACGCCGGACCGGAGTCGGTGGTACCGCTCGCCCCAGTGGCCGGGGCGTTGATGCTCAGTGTCGAAACCACCGCCCGCTGGCTGGGCCGCAACGGTTTTGCCGTGATCGGCGATCACGTGGTGACCGCCTCGACCGCGACCGGCGATCTGGTCGCGGCCACGTTGTCCATCGCGGGCACCTCGCTGACCTTCGACGAGATCGTCGACTCCATGGCGGACACTCCGCGGTCGCGCTCGAGCATCCGCAACGCCATCGCCACCGACGATCGGATCGTGAAGACCGACCGCACCACATACGGTCTGGCCCGCTGGGGCGGAGAACGCTACCTTCCCGTCCACCGGCAGATCGGCGCGATACTCGACGAGGTCGGCGGCCAGATCGGCATCGAGGATCTGATCGACCGGATCATGG
The DNA here is from genome assembly GCF_056786495.1 of Williamsia sp. Y853. NCBI lineage: Bacteria > Bacillati > Actinomycetota > Actinomycetes > Mycobacteriales > Nocardiaceae > Williamsia > Williamsia sp. Y853. The sequence continues at coordinate 1,174,288 of NZ_JBXCJC010000001.1, read as the reverse complement.
CCAAGTACAACGTCACCGAATCATCCATCCGCGCATACGCCGGGGCCGGGGAGTTCATCACGCGCGACGATGTCGTCGCCCGGCGTGAAAAGCGTTACGTGAACCGCAAATCGCCTGCGAAGACCCGAAATCTGTACCGCGACGGCGACATCGTCCGCTGGCGCTCGGTGGTATCAAAGGCGCACATCAAGGGGTCGGCGTTCAACATCCCGTCCGCACTGGCCGGGCATCTGGGCGTCGGACCGGGCAACCCGCTGCAGCTGCCGTCCAGACTTGGTCCGCAATCGATCATCTGGGTATCGGTGCAAGGCCGGTTGGGCACCGTCAAACGGTTCATCGACGACCTCGGCCTGACCGAGGGTGACGAGATTTTCCTGGAGTTCGCACCCCAGCAGTTCGATGTCCGGCCGTATCGCCCCCCGGTCGGAGCCGAACCGGCACAACAGATCCTGGCGATGCTCGGTCGTCCGGATGGGCGCACCGCGGATGTTGCACACCTGCGAGAGATCCTGGTGTCGGCCCTGTGGTTGCCGGAGGACTCGGATATCGCGGCGGTGATCGACACACTCCGGCACCGCCGAGAAGACGCTTTGGCCGAACTGGTGAATCTCGCGACCGGGCCCCCTGGCGCAGACGCTACGAAACCGACCTCAATCTGATCGGGCAGTTCTCCGCCTCGTAGATCGCAACGTTCCCGACGCACTGGCGAACCAGGCCATACCGGCGTTCGACCACCTCCGGCACGGCGTCCCGCATTTCAAGCGCCACCCGAAGGCTGCGCCAAAGCTGTTGTGGTGCTCGCTCGATGAATGCGCACACAGATGCAGACGGCGCAAAGAGGACTGATGCCTGCCCGTTTCCGATGCCCGGCCAGGTGTTCGCATCCACCGCCGGTGGAGCGATCTGCAAGCAGGATCCGGCGCTGGCACAAGCGAGAATAACCATGACCGCCGCTGCACTCTCGCAACTTCCACAGAGCATCACCTGAGCCTGCGAATCCAGATCCAGCCCCCTGCGGACCTCGTCGACCGCTTCGCCACAACGGAGCCAGCTCCACATCGACCGATCGGACCCGCCGAGTACAAATCCGCCGTTTCGGTCGATGGGACCGTCCCCGACACCGATCAGTGTGAACTCATCGGCGACGCTGAACATCGGGGCGCAATCGCGTTCACCGACCAGCGTGGCCACGTCCTCGACGAGGTCGTTTTCCAGCACGTGGGACACGACGTAGTGAAGGTCGAGATCGCGTGCGCCGACAAGCGCTTCGTCGTCGAGAGGATTCAGCGGGACGATCACGGCGTCCATGCGCATCAAGGCGTGCAACGCCAGCACGAACTGCCATCCTTCGCGGATACAGAGTCCCACCCGATGGCCCGACCGCAGGCCGCATGCGGATAAATCCTCACAGAGCCAGTCGACGGATTCGTCCAGCCGCTCGAAATCCACCACGTCGTCACCGCAGACCATGGCCTCCAACTGCGGATCGGCACACACAACGTGATCGAACATCGCATTCGGCGCAACAGCGAGCATGCGGCAATTTCCTCCCGTCGGTATGGCGTCGGCGCGCTCGACGTCGTGCCAACCAGACACGGGCCACTCACCAACTTCATGAGGGTAGCCTTATCTTATCTGGGGCGCCAGCCTCCCTATTCGATTTACATGAATGCTTATCTATGTTTTGCGAACTCAAACTAAATATCGGACATATCCGAGGTGCGGTTTATGATGGCGGATGCCCACGCATCCAAGAATTGAGCGTCGATATCCTTTTGAGCTCCACAAACCCGGAGGTCAAGCGATTCTTCTCGGATGCGGTAGCTGAACACCATTTGATAGAAGAGGTCGTTACTTTCGCGTATACTCGGCCGCGCGCTTACTCCGTATTTCCTGGTGAGCAATATCGGCGACGCCGCATATCTCTTCGCCTTCTTGCGGCCCTCACGTGTTCCGAAGCGGACCAACGGACTCCAGGCCCGTGCTGCCGGGTCCGCAGGCGCGCCGCCGCACGCCGCCGTTCCGGTTGCCGTCCACCAGCCGAATGCGTCGTGACCGTTCCGGTCGTCGGCATCGACGAGCAGTCGCAGATCGGCATCGACGTCCACTGCCGAACCGAATTCGCCCCGGTCCGCCGCCTGCCCTGCAGCCTGCAGGAATGCCGCCTCCACCACTGCGGCGTCAGCACGGGTGGGCACCTCGCGGGTAAAGGTCTGCGCCCGGTCCCCGGTACTGGCGGACGAAAGGGCCTGCCCCGCGGCGGATCCGGGGTCGCACAGGTCATCGATCGCGTCCGTGGCCAGCTGTGACTGGGATAGATCATTCAACGCAACGGCCATGTCCACCAAGGAGATTCCGGCATCGGCGGGCTCGAGCACCCGCGACCCGGCGGCGAGTGCAGTCGCCAGCGTGTGCAAGGATCGATTGTCGGCGGCCGTCCCGTGCACCGCGACCACCAGGTGGTGTCCAGCAGACGAGGCAACCGCCGCCACCCTGCACATCACACCCTCGGCGGCATCGAGTTCGCCACACATCTGATGCGCGACGTGGGCGATGGCGGCATCGGCGGACATGTCGAGGGTGTGGAAGGAGATGGCATCGGCAACGGCAGAGGCCGATACCGGCAGCACCTCGGCGAGCAATACCCGGCCCCGGGCCCGGACCCGTTGGCGCAGCGCATCATATCGGTGCACCTGCTCCAGCAACGCTACTTCGAGGTGGCCGCGGCCGGGGGCCTGCGCGAGGTCGATCACCTCGGTGAGGGCGAATCCGGCGACATCCACATCGGATGCCCGGAGCCGATGCTGATTTGCCGTCGGAACCACGGCCACCACGGCTTCATCACGCGCCGCCGGACGTTCGAGATCCGCCACAGAGATCAGGGCCAGAGCGGCCTGTTCCCAGAGTTCGGCGATCTCGGCGAGGGCAGATCCGTACTCCACCCGATCGGATTCCAGTGAATAGTGGAACTCCACGCCGCCTGCGGTGCGACGGCCCACGATGTTGACCACCAACGGATGCGCCGGGCGTGCCGGATCTGTCGCGATCAGGCGTGGGAGCCCCGGCGGTGTCGTCCACACCCGCGCCTGCGGCGACGAGGTAGTCATCCCGCCATAGTTGAATTGGACCTCTGCGGTGGGCAATTGGTCGAACATCTCCCGGCTCTGATTGTCCAGGTACCGCAGGATGCCGTAACCGAGCCCGTCGTCGGGAACCTGATCGAGGGCGCGGTCGACGGCATCGAGCGCATCCAGTCCCACGATCGGCGAATCGAACAAACGCCCGGACAAGTCGTCCGGAACCCGAAGTGCGATCGGCTTGACGGTGGTGAACCACCCCACCGCACCCTCTGTCGGCGGCGCGTCCGGTCGGCTCACCCGGCCATGTCCTTCGACGTCGACCAGAAGACCGGCCCAGGGCTCCTGCCCGTCGCGCTGGCTCCGGATCCCCAGTGCCAGTGCCAATCCCGCCAAAAGCACCGAGTTGACGAATCCGTCGCGCCCGGCCACACCAGCGGCGACGGCGGCCGAGGCCGCCTCGCCGAACGTACCGGTATGTGCGACCCTGTCGATCCGGTCCGTCTCTGCCACAACCTGATTCGAACCGACCGCCCCGATGCACTCGGTCCAGTACGGCAACTGAGGACGGAACCGATCGAGTGTCGAATCGGTGTTGAGGTATTCCATCCACTCGAAATACGAAAGGTCCACCTCCTCTGCGAGCACTGGGCGCTCGTACATCTGCGACAGGTCGGCGATCAGGATCTCCCAGGACACGAAGTCGACCGCAAAATGGTTGACCACCCAGGCCACCACACCCTCGCCTCCGCCACGGTCGAAGTGGACCATGGTGGTCAGGGCTCCGTCCCCCAGATCGAGTTCCTGCGCCGCCTTCTCCTCTTCCGCCCGGATCAGGTCGGTGAACTCATCGCTCGACAGTCCTTGGGCATCAACGGTTCTTATATCCGTAAGCACCGGGTACGGATCCCCCGCATGCACCGACGGATGCCCATCATCGCGGGTGACGCGGAGCGACAGCGCGCCGTGGATCGCGATGGTCGCGGACAGTGCCTCACGCAGCCGCACGAGATCGACATCGGTTGGTGCGGTGAGCAGAAGTGTTTGCCGCACCCTCGACTGATCATCTCCGACACCATCGGAAACGGAGGCCAGTTGCCGGTGCATGATGGGCATCAACGACGTCGGACGGTGGGTCAGGTGCACCCGATCCGTTGCTGTATCGGCACCGTCGACAGGGTCAGCCTGTGCCGCAATGTCTTCGACCGTCCGGTGATCGAACACCATCCGGAGGCTGGTGAGGGCGCCGTGGGTCCGGGCGTGCCGGACGACCGCGAGCGCCGCGATGCTGTCACCGCCGAGATGGAAGAAGTCGGTGTCCACCGCCACGGAGTCGAGCCCGAGGACGGTTTCGAAAGCCTTTGCCACAGCGACCTCCATCGGTCCCTCCGGTCCACGCGCATCGGTACCGACCTGCAGCACGTCCTGTGGGTTGGGCAGCGCCCGTCGATCGAGCTTTCCATTGGTGGTGAGCGGCAACGCATCCAGACCGATCACATGACCGGGCACCATGTGCGCCGGAAGCGAGGCCTCCAGGTGTTCGCGAAGAATCTTGTCGATGTCGCCGGCCAGGTCACTTCGGCCCTGATCTGCGCCCACCCAATACGCGACCAGGTATTTCTCCGGCACGTATTCCGCCGGAGACCCGCCACGTTCACGTTCGGCGACAACAACCACCGCCGATTTCACCATCGGGTGCGCTTCGAGCGCCGCCACGATTTCATGGAGTTCGATTCGGAATCCACGGATCTTGACCTGATCGTCCGCACGCGAGGCATATTCGAGTAGCCCGTCGGAGTTCCAGCGCATCAGGTCGCCGGTGCGGTACAGGCGACTGCCACCGCCATCGAAAGGGTTGGCCACGAACCGAGTTGCGGTCAGACCGGGACGATTCCAATAGCCCTGTGCCACCTGAACACCGGCGACATATAGTTCACCGACGACGCCAGGGGGAACCGGCGCCAGGCGGTGATCCAGCACGTACGTGTTCAGGTTGTCGAGCGGTCGGCCGATGACACTGGCCCGCGGTTCGGAATCTCCGCTGAGCCGATGGACGGTGGTGTGCACCGTCGTCTCGGTGATCCCGAACATGTTGATCAGATTCGCCGTGCTCTCCGGATGCGATTCGTACCATCGGCGGAGCTTCCGGAAGTCGAGCGCCTCACCACCGAAGATGATGGTACGCAGGGCAAGTGAGGTATCACCGGTGCGCTCGCACTCGGCATCGGCAAACGCGTAGAAGGCCGACGGCGTCTGATTGAGTACGGTCACCTGTTCCCGGCGCACGAGATCACCGAATGCCGCCGGGTCCCGGGACGTGCCCTGGTCGACAACCACAAGATGTCCACCGGTGCACAGCGCACCCCAGATCTCCCAGATCGAGAAGTCGAAGGAGTAGGAGTGGAACAGCGTCCAGACGTCCTGCCCACCGAAATCCATGTCGCCGGTTGCGTCGAGCAGTGCGATCACGTTTCGGTGCGGCACCACCACACCTTTGGGCGTGCCGGTGGAACCGGAGGTGTAGATCATGTATGCCGGATCCGTGTTCACATGCCGGCGACGGCGTTCGGTATCGGCAACCGGATCCGCCGGCAGCACCTGAAGCTGCTCTGTCACTTCGGTATCGGTCAGCACGATGCACAGAGCCGCATGATCGGCAACGATCCGGCGCTCGTCCTCGCCGTGGACCAGCAGCACCGAAGGATCGCTGTCGGTGAGCAGATGATCGATCCGGGTTGCTGGATAGCCCGGGTCGACCGGCACATACGCGGCACCTGCCGTCAGCGTCGCCAGCACCATGATCACCAATTCCGGCCGCCGTGGCGCGAGTACGGCCACGCGGTCCCCCGCACCGACACCGCGGGCGATCAGCAACCGGGCCAGGCGGTTACCGGCTTCCGACAGCTCCCGATACGTCCACCGGACCTGCCCTTGTGACAGCGCAACCGCATCGGGGTCCGCGGCGGCCTGCTCGGCAAACAACCCGTCGATGGTGTGTGCACGCACGTCCACCCGCGGTGCACACGACCAATTCTGTACCAGCGCACGCTCCCGATGGTCGGCGATGTCGAGGTCACTGATCCGCTCGGTGGCGGCACCGGCAAGCTGCTGCAGCGCCCGCACCAGGGTATCGGCGTAGCGCTCCCCGGTACCACGGTCGAAGAGGTCCGCAGCAAAGACGACGTCGGCGGTCAACGCCCCCGAATCGAGCTCCACCAGTTCGAATTCGAGGTCGAACTTGGCGGTGGTGGCCGGCGTGTGGATCAGCTCGATCGGCACGTCGCCGATGTCGGCGGGCAGTCCACGCGCGTTCCGGTAGACGACCATCGTCTGGAACAGTGGGTGTCGCGAAGCGATCCGCTCCGGATTGAGTTGATCCACCACCCTTTCGAACGGCACGTCCTGGTTCTCGAACGCGTCGAGAACCAGCGCTTTTGTCCGCTGCAACAGTTCCGCGACAGTGGGATCACCGTCGAGGTTGTTCCGGACGACAAGTGTGTTGACGAAAAACCCGACCAGATGCTCGATACCCGGCTGTCCGCGACCGGAGACCGGTGTACCGATGGGCACATCGGCGCCCGCGCCAAAGTGTCCGAGCACCAGCGCGATCGCGGTCTGCGCGAACATGTACTCGGTGATCTCGTACCGGCGGCAGGCCGACTTGATCGCGCGCAGCACTCTCGGGTCGAGGACCCGGCTGACGGTGAAGCCCTCTTGGCCGGCCACGGCCTGCCGTGGCCGGTCGGTGAGGATCGGCAGTTCGTCCGGCAAATCCGACAGTTGCCTGTTCCAGTGGGCCAGTTGGCGCCGGATCACCTCCACCGGTTCCGTACCGCCTGCTCCCCCGCCCAGCATCATCTGCTGCCACTGGGCGTAGTCCGCGTAGTGCACCGGGAGTTGTTCGGGCTCTCCGACAGCCTCACCCAGGAACCGCCGGTAGGCACGGTCGAGGTCGGTGAACAGGATCGGGACCGACCACTGGTCGAAAGCACTGTGGTGCAAAACAATGCACAACACAGAGTCGCCGTCCGAGCGTTCCAGCACCGACACCCTGATGGGAATCTGCGATCCGAGGTCGAAGCGATGCCCACGGCAACGATCCACGAAGTCCGACTCGTCATCACCGGCGGTGAACGCCACGCCTTGATCCGCCTCGTCGACGGCGAGCACGTTCTGAACCGGGCCCGTCGCCGTGTCCACGAAGACGGTGCGCAGGGGTTCGTGCCGGGACAACAACTCGCGCAGGGCAGCACGGAGCGCATCGGCATCGAGCCGACCGTGCGCCCGAAGGGGGATCACGATGTTGTAGACCGGGCTCGGGCCTTCGAGCTCATAGAGGAACCACAGGCGCGCCTGCGATGCCGACAACGGCGCCGGGCCCGACTGCGCTCGGGGCAGGATCGGCGGTGCGGCGTCAAAACCCCCGGCACTACGCTTGCGTTCCACCACGACGGCCAGGGACCGGATGCTCGGGTTGTCGAAAACGTCCCGCAATGACAGCGCAACGCCTGTCTGTCCCGCAATCCGCGCCAGCACCCTGGTTGCCGACAGTGAATGACCACCGAGGGCAAAGAAGTTCTCGGTGGTTCCCGGATCCGCGACACCGAGGGCATCTGAGAAGTATTCCGACAGCAGCGTTTCCGTCGGGGTCGACGGCGCGGTGGTCTCGGCACGCCGGGGCCGGAAGTCGCGGAGCGTCAATGCGGCCCGGTCGAGCTTGCCCGAAGTGGTGACCGGCAACTCGTCGAGTACCACCACCGCTGCCGGGACCAGATACGCAGGCAGGGCCGATGACAGCTCGGTGATCATCGCGGCGGGATCAAGATCTCCGACGCCTTCGGCGGTGACGTATCCGACCAGAACACGCCCACCGTCGCTCTGGGGATGTGCGACCACCACTGCGGTCGCCACCCCGTCGAGTCCGCCGAGGACCGACTCGATCTCACCGAGTTCGATACGGAATCCACGGATCTTCACCTGCTGATCGGCGCGTCCCAGATAGACGAGTTCACCGTCGGTGGTCCAGCGCGCAAGGTCACCGGTGCGGTACATCCGGGTGCCGGGGGCCCCTTGCCGCGCGGCAACAAATCGTTCCGCGCTCAGCCCGGCCCGGCCCCAGTATCCGCGCGCCAACTGCGTGCCGCCGACGTAGATCTCGCCAACGGCACCCGGGGGCACCGGTGCCAGCCAACGGTCGAGGATTTCGATGGTGGTGCCCGGGACCGGCCTGCCGATCGTCACCGACCCGGACCCGCGGAGTTCGGCGTAGGCCACATCGCCGGCCACCTCCGATGATCCGTAGGAATTGATGACCACCGAATTCGGCGCCACCCGAAGCAGATCCGCGGTCAGCGATTCCGGTAGGTCTTCACCGCTCGATATCCATCGCTCGACACCGGAGAGCTTGTCGCCTGCCACATCGATCATCGAGCGCAACAGCGAGGGCACCGCGGTCAGCTGTGTGATCTGATGCGTGTCCAGCGCCTCGGCGAGGGCCCGCGGGTCGGAAGCGATCTGATCATCGGCCAGCACCACCGTGGCCCCCGCGGCCAACGCGGCAAGCAACTCCGTGGTGCCGTCGATGAATCCGGCCGAGCTCTTGGCGATCCTGACGTCGCGGCGACCGGGATCGACCGGGCCCCAGGCCGTGGCCGCCCATCCGATCCGGTCTGCCAGCGCTCTGTGCGTTCCGGCAACACCTTTGGGCTGCCCGGTCGAGCCGGACGTGTAGATGAGGTAGGCCATGTCGGGTTCCACCGACCGGCCGAGTTCACCCACCTCGATCCGGTCACCCGAGAATTCCGAGATGCGCGAGCGGGTTTCGGGGTCGTCGAGCACGATGACACGGGTGCCGCGGGAGCCCAGCAGGTCTGCCCATTGCACCGACAGCTGCCCACTGGTGACGATCACGTCGGGCAGCGCATCATCGAGCACGTAGCCGATCCGGGCCCGGGGATAGTTCGGATCGACCGGAACAATCGCCGATCCGAGGGTGAGTGCACCCAGCATCGCGATGACGTGTTCGGTTCCGCGGTTCAGCAACAGAGCAATTCGGCTCGCCGGGCCTGCCCCTTCGGCCGACAGCATCCGGGCCAGGCGAGCCGCGTCGCGGGCCAGCTCGGAGTAGGTCAGTTCCCCGGTCGGAGTGATCAGTGCCGTGCGTCCGGAGCACTCGATGGCGCGCGAGGCGAATTGGTCGGCAACGGCCGGACGTTCGGTCGTCGGCAGGCGGCCGGATCCGGACCATTCTGCGATGCAGCGGATTTCCGCCTCGGTGACAGTGGTGACGTCACCGATACGGGTCGCCGGGCCTGCGGCCGCGATCCGGCTGAAGTAGTCCGCAAACCGGTCGAGCAGGGCTTCGAGTGCTTCCGGTGTGTAGAGGTCCGGGTTGGCGTCACAGTCGAATACGAAGCCGTGGATCGGGTCGTTGTACACCGACAACGCCACATCGGTGACCGGTCCGGTGGCGACGCTCTCCGGGACGACGTCAAGGGCGCCGAACTCGTATCGGTAGTCGAAGGCCTTGATGTTGACGAGCGAGCCGACCGGCTGCATATCGGTGCCGACGAACCCGTTGTCGCGGGCGATGTCCTCGACCCGGTACTCCTGATGGGCCCGTAGTTGCTTGAGCCCTGCCACAACCGCTTTCACCGAATCGGCGATGGTTGCCCCGCCGTCAAGGTCGAGGTGCAGGGGCAGGATGTTGGCGGCCAGCATCGGCGTGCGCAGCGCGGCCGGGCCACGTCGCCCCATCATCGGCATACCGACAATCACCTGGTCGGACGCCATGAGATGGCGGGTATAGGCCGCCCAGCCGAAGATCACCACCTCCGCCCACGTCGAACCCGTGGCCTTGCAGAGGCTTTCGATGTCGGAGATGACCTGGTCGGCCACCACGCGGCGGGCGTGCAACCCGAACCTCGGGTTGACCGATGCGAGCGACACCGATTCACCGGCCAGTGACCGGCTCACACCACGCCCGCCGACCGTCGTCGACCAGAAGTCCCGGTCGGCGGCAACAACATCGGGCGATCGCTCGGCTGCCTCCGCGACCGTGGTCAGCGCGGCGAACGACGAATCCTCCACGGGCTTGCCCGCAACGAGTGCGGTGTACACCTGTGCGACGCGCTTCGAGACCAGCGACAGGCCATAGGCGTCGATGAGGATGTGATGGATGCGCAAGAACCAGACCCACCGGTTCTCACCGAGATCGAACAGTATCGAGTCCACCAGATCGGCACCGTGCAGGTCGCGGGCGACCGCCAGTTCTGCCTCCATCGCGCGACGGACCCGGCTATCGGCTGTCTCTGCGCCGGACGCATCGGACGACAGGTCGATGACGCTCCACGGCGCTGCCCGATCGTCGGGGCATGCCAACGCGCTGTCACCGTCGGCGACAAAGCGGGAACGCAGTACTTCGGCGTCCCTCCACGTTTGCCGCCATGCACCCTCGTGCGCCCGCGCGTTCAGCTCCCCGTGCAACCACATCGCCTGACCGATGTTGAACACTGCGCTGTCGGGCATCAGCTGCTGGGCGAACCACACACCCTGCTGAGCTCGCAGCAGTTCGATTCCGGTGACTGTCGACGTTGACATGTTCATATCTCCTAGGTCGAATTACGAGTTCAGCGAAGGTGCTGCGCCCACCACGGCGCCCATTCGGAGACGCCTGCGGCTGACACCATGTCCTCGTGGTCGACGTCCACAATGCGGACCTCGACGCCTTCGTGGAAGTGACGGCTCCACTGCTCGGTGGTCTGGCGGGTCGAGTCCGCGTGCTCCCGGCCGAGGACGAGCAGACCTCGGGCCTTGAGCGCGCCTCTGGTGGGCCGGGCCTCCATCAGCCGCAGGCACCGCTCGAACGAATCCATGAACGCAAAGGCCTCGCGGTCACCCAGATTCGAGAGCGGACCGGTTGTTGCGGCGTTGAGCTCCTGGATCTCCGCGCGGGACAGTCCGGTGACATCGGGCAGTTCGGCGAAGCGTGCGAACGAGGTCCGCACCTGCAGTTCCCGTTCCTCGTCGTCCCAGACGATCACGGTCGACTCCGTCACCGGTGGGGTGTCCAGGATCGTCACGGTCGCAACCTCTTTGCCCATCGCTTCGAGTTCACGCGCGATACCGAACGCGATGTGGCCTCCGTACGACCATCCCACCAGGTTGTACGGCCCCTGCGGCGCACACGCCAGCACGGAGCCGGTGTAAAAGTCGACCAGCTCGTCGAGGGTCGCGAAGTCCAGCTGATCGCCGGCATGAGACGGATCCTGCAGCGCCACCAGGCCTCTACCGGATTCGACGTACGACGTCAGCGTCGAATAGACGGTCCCGAAACCTGAGCTCGCATGCACGGCGATGACCGGTTGCTGCCCGGTGCCGGTATCGGCCAGGCGCAGGAGCACCGGATCTGTGTCCGATCCGGTGGCGCAGTCAGGGTCGAGGGCCTGCGCCAACGCGCCGACCGACGGGGCGGAGAACACACTCTGCATGGTCAGCGAACTGCCGAGGTCCCGGTTCAGTCGCGTGACAAGGCGCGCGGCCAGGAGCGAATGCCCACCGAGCCGGAAGAAGTCGTCTTCCAGCGAGAGCGTCTGATCGGCGTCGAGACCCAGAATCTCTCGCACTACCTGTGCCACAGCCCTTTCGAGATCGGTGGCCGGCTCCGTGCCGCCTTCGTTCGAGTTGCCCGGCTCCGGCAGCGCTTTCAGATCGAGTTTGCCGTTGACGGTGACGGGTATGGCCTCCAGTGAGACGTATGCCGACGGCACCATGTAGTCGGGCAGTCGCGCCGACAGATGTGCTCGCAGTGTGCGTTCGATTGCTGCCGGATCAGCGGCGGCGAACTCGGGTCCACCGGACGCCTCGACACAGTAGTAGGCGGCCAGGTAGCGGTCCGAAGAGGTGACGCCGCTCCGGTCACGCGCCACCACGGCCGCCGACCGAATACCCCGATGCTGCTCGAGAACTGTTCTGATCTCGTCGACCTCGACCCGGAATCCACGGATCTTGATCTGATCGTCCACCCGTCCCAGGTACTCCAGTGATCCGAATTTGTTCCACCGCACCAGGTCTCCGGTTCGGTAGATCCGCTCCCCCGCGGCGCCGGGCATCGGACTTGCCACAAACGCGGTGGCGGTCAGGTCCGCTCGGCCATGGTAGCCACGGGCCAGCTGCGGACCGCCGAGGTACAACTCACCGACCACACCGACCGGGACCGGCGACAGGTACCGGTCGAGTACCAGGGCCTGCGAATTGTGGGCGGGCACGCCGATCGGTAATCCACCGCCGAAACGTGCCCCTGATTCGAGCAACGCCGAACTGACCTTCTGCGAGGTGATTCCCACCGTGGTCTCGGTGGGCCCGTAGAGGTTGAACAGGATGTCACCGAATCTTGCCAGTGCCGCGGACGCGGTGGCCACCGAGAGTGCCTCACCGCCGCAGAAGATCCGCCGCAGACTCGACATGTCCACGTCGTCGAGACCGTATTCGAGGAGTGCGTCGAGCATCGACGGGACGAACTCGATGGTTGTCAGTTGCTCTTCGGCGATGATCCGCGCCAGGTAGGCCGGATCCCGATGTTCATCCGGATCCGCCATCACCACCGTTGCGCCGATCATCAACGGCACGAAGAACTCCCAGAGTGAAGCGTCGAATGATATCGGCGTCTTCTGAAGCACTCGTTCGTCGGGTTCGATACCGGTGACCTGTTGCTTCCACCGCAGGAAGTTCACGAACCCGTGGTGCTCGATCACCACGCCCTTGGGCCTGCCGGTCGATCCCGATGTGTAGATGACGTAGGCCGCATCGGATCCCAGGATCCGGCGAGGACGCTCTTCGTCATCGATCGGGGCACTGCCGAACCGCGCGAGTTGCACCTGCACGTCCGGACTTCCGAGGTCGATGACCGTGACGCCGTCACCGATCGCCACCCCCTCCAACGCGGCGCGCGTGGCGGATTCGACGATAACGATGGTCGAACCGCTCTGTGTGAGAACGTATTCGATCCGGTCCGCCGGGTTTGACGGGTCGACCGGAACGAACGTCGCACCAGCACGCACGATTCCGCTCAACACCGAAGGGAGTTTCACGGAGCGATGCAGCAGGACGGCCACCCGGGCCTCCGGTGTCACACCCCGCGCCAGCAGGAACCGGGCCAGCCGGTTCACCGCACCATCGAACTCCGCATAGGACAACTGCTTCCCACCACCGCGAACCGCGGGCACGGCGGCATGCGTCCGCGCGGCCTCGGCCAGCAGCACGTCCACGGTCACATCGTGATCAAGGGGTAACATCTCACCGCGCGACCAGCCGTCGATCTGCACCAACTCCGCGGAACCGATTACCGCGACATCCGACAGCCGCCGATCCACATCGCAGGCAAAAGCCGCCAGCACCTGACGCATTCCATCGGCCAACCGGTGTGCGGTGACCTCGTCGAACAACGAGGACGCGCACGAGATGGTGCCGACGAGACTGTCACCGGCTTCACCGATGTCGACCTCGAGGTCGCTCTTGACAGCCCCGATCCCCACCCTGTCGGGAAACGGCGAGAAGCCCTCTGCCAGCAGTGACTCCACACTCGAGTCGAGCACTCCGGCAACCCGATACGTCACGAGCGTCTGGAACAACGGGTTGTGGGCGCTACTCCTCCTCACGTCGGAGTCCTGCACGATCTGGCCGAACGGCACGTCCTGATTCGCGAAACCATTCAGGACAACCTCCCGAACGCGGGCCAGCACCGTGGCCAGGGTCGGGTTCCCATCCAGCCGATGACGCAACGGCAGAGTGTTGACAAAATAGCCGACAACGTCATCCAGATCCTCGTCACCACGGCCACCCACCGGCGACCCCAGCACCACGTCGTCACCGGCGCCGAATCCGAACATCATCACGGCGACTGCGGCCTGGACCACCATGTACATCGACGCGCCCGACGACGCACACAGCTCCCGAAGACCCTTCGTCACAGTGTCATCGACGTCGAACTCGAGCGAGAATCCGTCAAACGCCGCGACCACCGGGCGCGGCCGGTCCGTCGCCACCATCGACACCTCCGGCGCACCGGTGAGATGTTCGTGCCAATGAACCAACTGCTCGTGACCGACCGATCCCGGATTATCGAAGTCGCCCAACAACTCCCGTTGCCACACCGCGTACCGCCCGTATGGCACCACCGGACGGTCCCAGACCGGAGCGCGGCCATGGCGACGGGCCGAGTACGCCATACCCAGGTCGCGCAGCAATACCGGCAGCGACCACTCGTCAACCGCGACATGGTGGATTGCCAGCGCCACGATGACCACCCGGTCATCCGCGCTGCTGTCGACGTTCGCGAAGACAGCAGCACGCACCGGGAAGTCGCGACCAACGTCGACGGGGCGCTGCACCCAGGATTCGACCCGCGCATGAGCATCAGTGCTCGCGGTACCATCGACATCGGAGCCCGAAAGATCCAGCTGTTCAACGCCGAACCACGAACCGAGGCCATCGGTAGGGACAACCCGCTGCACCAACACACCCTCGCCGGAGTCGACGAGCAGTGTTCGCAACGCCTCCTGCCGGATCAACACATCGGTCAACGCCGCCGACCATGCATTCTCGTCGAAATCAGCACCAACCGTGAGGACCACCGGAATCGTGTAGACCGAGCCCGCACCGGTCACCTGCCCGATCAGCCACAGCGCTTCCTGACCGAAGGAAGCAGGCACGACCTCGCCGCACGCCACATCGGCGAGCCGAATCCGGCCCGCCCCATCGGCGGCCGAATCGAGGACGCAGGCAAGCCCTGCCACCGACGGACGGTCGAACACATCTCGCAGCGACAACGCCGACCCGAGCGCGCCGTTGATCCGCGACACCACCCGCATCGCCAACAGTGAATGACCGCCAAGACCGAAGAAGTCGTCGTCGGCCGCCACCCGATCCACGCCCAGCACATCGGCGAACGCGGTAGCGATCAGCTGCTCGGTCGGGGTCTCGGGCAGCCGCCCGGTGCCCGCGGAATCCTCCGGTGCGGGTAGCGCACTGTGATCGAGTTTTCCGTTTGCGGTGCGCGGCAACGTCTGCACCACGATCACCGCTGCCGGAACCATGTGCGCCGGGATGTGATCGAAGAGTGCGTTCCGGATCGCCGACGGGTCGAGGTCGTGGATCGTCCGGCGCCCGGCCGGGGTCACGTATGCGATCAGGCGGGACACTCCGTTCGGCGTATCCAGCACGGTCACCGCGCAGTTCGCGACGCCGGCGATGGACCCGAGTGCGCCCTCGACGTCACCGAGTTCGACCCGGGACCCGTTGATCTTCACCTGGTTGTCGGCCCGGCCGACAAAGACCAGATCACCGGATTCGGTCCATCGCACGAGATCACCTGTGCGATAGACCCTCTCGCCGTCGGCACCTGCCGGGGAGGCGACAAATCGTCCGGCGGTCAGGTCAGGGCGATCCAGGTAGCCGCGGGCCAGTTGCGCTCCACCCACGTAGAGCTCGCCCGTCACCCCAGGGGCGACCGGCCGCAGGAGATCGTCGAGCACCAGTACGTGGGTGTTCCAGACGGGCGAGCCGATCGGGATCGCACCCCGGCTGTCGGTATCGCCGCTGAAGCTGGTGACCTCCACCGCGGCCTCGGCCGGACCATAGGTGTTCCAGACCGGCACACCCCAGGCCTGTGCGATGCGTTCACGGAGAGCCCCGGACAACGCCTCGCCACCGGCGGACAGGTATTTCAGTCCGGAGCCGGACAGGTCGATGCCCAGTTCGATCATCGCGGCGATCACCGACGGGACGAGTTCGACAAAGGTGATGTCGCCGGCGTTCAGCTCGCGGCCGAGGTAGGTCAGGTCTTTGTCCCCGCCGTCATCGGCGAGGACAACCGTGCCTCCGACGACCAAGGGCCACAAGATTTCCGGGATCGCCGGATCGAATCCCACCGACGTCTTCTGCAACACACTCTCACCGACGCCGAGGGGGAACTCCGACTGCCGCCACCGGATCAGGTTGATGATCGCCGCATGATCGACCACGACGCCCTTGGGACGGCCGGTGGACCCGGACGTGTAGATGACGTAGGCGGCGTTGGACGAGCGCAGCGCCGGTTGCCCAGTGCCGAGACCGGCAGTCTCCGAGGAACTCTGGTCGGGCTCATCCAGACAGATCACACGTACACCGAGTTTTCCGGTGATCTCCGAGATGGCCCGGGCCAATCCGGATGTGGTCAACACCATCGCCGGACGGCAGTCGTCCAGAATCATCCGGATGCGTTCGGTGGGATACGACGAATCCACCGGGACCACGGTCGCTCCGGCCACCAGTACGCCGACAAACCCCGTCACCATCTCGATCGATCGCGGGACGAATACTGCGACACGGTCTTCGGGTTTGATCCCGTCGGCGATCAGACGGTGCGCCAACCGCGTTGTGGCCCCACCCAACTCCCGGTAGGACAACTCCCTCCCACCGCCGCGGACCGCAATCGCGTCCGGCTGCGTGCGGACCACATCGGCCACCAGCACATCGAGCGTCGCGTCACGATCGGCGGGTACAGCTCCACCCTGCGACCAGCGTTCGATGTGTCCGAGATCCGATGAGCTCACCACCGCGAGGTCCGAAAGACGACGGGTGAGATCGTCGGCAAATGCGGCCAGCACTCGCGACAGACCGTCTGCCAATCGCCTGCCCGTCGACTCATCGAACAGCGCTGCCGCACAGGCGATGACACCGGTCAGTCCGTCGACCCCATCTGCGATGTCGATATCGAGGTCAGTCTTGACCGTTCCGATCTCGACCCGCTCGGCATAAGGTCCGAATCCTGCTGCCGCAAGCGAATCAGCACTCGACCCGACCACGCCGGCGGCCCGATAGGTCACCAACGTCTGGAACAGGGGGTTGTGCGCGCTGCTGCGCGTCACCTCGGAGAACTGCACGATCTGGTCGAACGGCACATCCTGATTCGCGAAGCCACCGAGTACGACCTCACGCACCCGATCGAGCACCTCGACCAAGGCCGGGTTGCCGTCCAGTCGATGGCGCATCGGCAAGGTGTTGACGAAATAGCCGACCAGATCATCGAGGTCCTCGTCACCGCGGCCACCCACCGGAGACCCCAGCACCACGTCATCGCCGGCACCGAAGGCACTCATCGTCACCGCCACAGCCGCCTGCACCAGCATGTACATCGACACATCCGACGACGCCGCCAAGGCCCGGAGCCTCTGCGTCACAGCGTCATCGACCGAGAACTCCACCGAGAAGCCGTCATAGGACGCCAGTGCCTGCCGAGGCCGGTCCGTCGCCACCATCGACACATCCGGCGCATCCGCCAGATGCGTGGCCCAATAGCTCAGCTGCTGCGCGGCAACCGAACCCGCCACATCACCCTCACCCAACAGCTCCCGCTGCCACAGCGCGTACTGCCCGTACGACACCGCCAACGGCTCCCATGCCGGGTTCCGTCCGCGGCTGCGTGCCGCGTACGCAACACCGAGGTCGCGCAACAACACCGGCAACGACCACTCGTCCATGAACGCGTGGTGTATCGCCAGTGCCGCGACCACGGGCGCGCCCGCAGCGATCCCATCGGATCCACCGCAGAACACCGCAGCGCGCACCGGAAAGTCGCGGCCCACGTCCATCGGTTGCCGGACCCAGCCCTGCACCTGCTGCGGCACATCCGAGGCCGCCCTGCCGGTTACGTCGATGTTCTCGACAACAAGCCACGAATCGACCTCGTCGGCGGCAACCAGCTGCTGTTCCAGGACTCCGTCGCCGACGTCGACAAGCAGGGTCCGCAACGCCTCTTGACGTGTCACCACATCCGTCAACGCCGCAGACCACACCGCCCGATCGAAATCGGGACCGACCGAGAGCAGCACCGGAATCGTGTACACCGAGCCGGCGCCGGTGACCTGCCCGATCAACCACAGGGCCTGCTGGCCGTATGACGCAGGCACCACATCTGCGCACGCCACGTCGGCCACTTTAAGGCGCCCGACACCGGAAGCATCGGAATCAACCACCGCCGCAATGCCTGCCACCGATGGACTATCGAATACATCCCGTAACGACAACGCCGAATCCAGTGCCCTATTGACCCGCGACACCACCCGCATCGCCAACAACGAGTGGCCGCCCAGCGCAAAGAAGTCGTCATCGGCCGACACCCGGTCGAGATCCAGGATCGAGGCGATGACCTCGGCGACAACCTCTTCGGTCACCGTGCGTGGTGCCACGTAGACGTCCTCACCGGTGTCCACTGCCGGGAGCGCCCTGCCATCGACCTTGCCGTTGATGGTCAGCGGTATCTCGGTGATCACGCCGAACGCCGACGGGATCATGTAGTCCGGCAGTCTCTGCGCGACGTGCGAACGAAGAGCATCGGTGTCGATCTGTTGATCATGTTCCGCAGCAACCACATACGCGATCAGAATCGGGCCCGCGGCACCGTCCCGGACGACCACGGTCGCCTGCGCGACGGACGGCGCATCGAGCAGGACGTTCACGATCTCCCCGAGCTCGATGCGATAACCCCGGATCTTCACCTGGTCATCGACCCGGCCCAGGTATTCGATGCTGCCGTCGACACGCCACCGCGCCAGATCGCCGGTGCGGTACATCCGCTGACCATCGCCCCAGGGGCAGGCGACAAATCGGTGGCCGGTCATCGACGGCTGTTCGAAGTAGCCACGCGCTGTCCCCGCGCCTGCAAGATACAGTTCACCTGCAACTCCGGGGAGGGCCGGATTGAGTCCGGAATCCAGGATGTGTGCGCGTGTGTTGAAGATCGGGTTCCCCACCGACGACACGGTGCTGTCGGCGACATCGGCTCCCAGTGCATTGATCGTGTATTCGGTTGGGCCGTAAAGGTTGTAGCCCTCCACCCCGGGCGCTTCCCGCAGCGCGGTCCAGAGCACATCCGGTACGGCCTCGCCGCCGAGCGAGACGAACACGACGCCGGCAGCAGTCTCCGACACCGACAGACCACGCGGACGATCCCGCTCCAGAAGCCCCTGCTCGATCAGATACATCGCATACGAGGGCGTGACGTCGAATCCGTCGATCACCTCGCGGTCGTAGTAGGCCAGCAACGCGGTCGGATCCCGGCGCATGTCCTCGTCGATCACGTGCACCTCGTGTCCGGCGAGCATCCAGAACAGTTGCTCCCACGAGGCGTCGAAGGAGAAGGAGGTGGTGTGGGCGATCCGCATCCGGCGTCCACCCTGCCCGGCCACCACATGATCGAAGATGCGCTCGGCATGGTTGAAGTACATGTTGGTCAGGCCGCGGTACGGCACCGCAACACCTTTGGGGCGACCTGTCGAGCCTGAGGTGAAGATGATGTACGCGAGGTTGTCCAGATGTACCGGCGTACCGAGTTCGGTGGCCGACAGGGGTCCGGCCGCATACGCACCGAGTTCGGCGATCACGTCTGTGTCGTCGAGGTCGAGGACGGCACAATCCACCGAGCCCAGTCGGGTCGCGAGGTCGGTGGTGGTCACGACCAGGGTCGGTGCGGCGGCCTCGATCATGTATCCGATCCGGTCGATCGGATAGTCCGAATCGACAGGCACGTATGCCGCGCCGACCGCAAAGGTCGCGAACATCGAGATGATCATCCGCTCATCCCGCGGAAGCATCAGGATCACCCGGGATTCCGGGGCCACACCGCGGGCCCGCAGCGCACGAGCGTATTGGTGGACCTGCGTGCTGAGTTCGGCAAACGTCAGACGCATCCGGCCGGAGCGCAGAGCGACCTCATCCGGCGTCCGGGCCACACCGGCATCGAAAAGCTCTGCAACGGTGACGGGTTCGACATCCCGCGTGGTTGCATTCCATTCGGAAGTGACCAGCGCGTATTCGCTGTCGGTCGCCACCGCGATACTGCCAACCGACGACGCGGTGTTCGCGGACATGTCCTGCAGAACACCCCGTAGCCGATCCACCAGCACCGCAACCTGTTCGGCCGTATACAGGTCGCCACGGTAGGCGCACCGCACGTGAATCTGCTCACCGGGATACAACGCAAAGGAGACGGGATAGTGGGTTGAGTCGGTCAGCGCGGCATCGGCGACCCGCATCTCACCTGCCGGACCGTAGGTCTGTCCCTCCCGGCGTCCCGGATGGTTCTGAATGATGAAGAGGGTGTCGAACAACGTTCGCAGACCCACCATGGCCTGCATGTCACCGAGCCCGATGTAGGGGTGTTCGAGGACGTCCATGTTGCGCGCGTGAAGGTCGCCCAGTGCCTGTGCCACCGTGAGATCCGGACGCAGCGTCATCCGCACCGGAACGGTGTTGAACAGCAGCCCCACAATCGATTCCGCCCCGTCGAGGTCTGCGGGCCGACCGGACACAGTGGTCCCGAAGACGACATCGTCCTTGCCGACCAGCCGCGACAGGGTGATACCCCAGGCCGCCTGCAGGAACGTGCTCACGGTGACACCGGTCGCTGCGGCAGCGGCCCGGATGTCATCACTGAGCGATCGCGAGAGGTCTTCGTGGTGGTCCCTGGCCATCGCCGTGGTCGCCGCGATTGCCGCAGCGTCCGGACGCAGCAGGGTCGGCTCATCGAATCCCGACAGTTGACGGCCCCAGATATCGCGGGCCACCAACAGATCCCGTCCGGCCAACCATTGCAGGTACGTCCGGAAGGACACCACCTCGGGCAGCGAACTCCCCGACGGGTCGGTGTAGAGGTCGAGGAGCGTATCCATCATCAGGCCCGCGGACCATCCGTCGGCAAGGATGTGCTCAAAAGTCACACACAGTACCGAACTGCGCTGCGCGACCTCGATCAGCACGAACCGGATCAACGGCGGCGCGGTTGCGGAGAACGGCTGCGCCCGTTCGTGTTCGAAGACCTGCACGACGGTGTCGAAGTCCCGCCCCCACACATCGCGACGCAGGTGACGGAAGGGGACCTCGATGACGGACGGAACCACGGACAACGTGCGATCTCCGAGCGTGACAAAGCCCGCAGCCAGGTTCGGGTAACGCAACAGCAGCGCACGCACCGCCGCCCGCATCCGGGCCGCATCGACCTGACCGTCGATGGTCAGATGGAACTGTGATGCGTACAGGTCACCTGCCTGCGATGCCTGCGCGGACTGCAGGTGAAAGAGCAGACCCTCCTGAAGTGCCGAGACGGGCAACAGATCTCGCGGTGGCCCGAACAACGCCTCGATGCGCGCGCTGGTCTCGTCGTCGACGGACACCAGCGACGCCATCGCAGGATCGGCCGCAAAAGCAGACCCCACACCTGCCACATCACCGAGATGTCCGGCACCCCAGACACCCAGCGAGGCAGCCATGGACGCAGCCATATCGCCGGCACCGGGCTGGGCACCGGGGCGAATCGCCACGTCGACGACCACCGGTTGTCGCCCGTCGATCGCCGTCGCACCGATCCAGACCGTCGCCACCACCGCGTACCGCCCGAACGCCATCTGATCGCCATCGCGGCGATCCGAGGCAGGCAGTGCGTCACCGAAGCGGATCGAGACCAGGATGTCGGCTTCGGCAAGGTCGTCGAACATGCCTTCGGCCAAGGGATTCGCGAACCGCAGCGCGCCATGGTCCGATGCGGTCGGGCCGTCGATATCCACCACCGCGGCCAGGCCGGCGAGGTACTCGGCCGCTGAACCAACCGTGGAATCAGCAGCGGCAGCGACGAGATCGCCCGGGATCAAGAGCGGGAATCGACGACGGATACGGCCCGGGATCAGTGCCCAGCGCTGCGTCCGGGCGGGTTCCTCGACGTCGATGAGCACGCCGTCGGCGGTGTCTCCGTCGAGCACGCCGGAATCCACCAGGGCCCGTAGCACCGATCCGACCACCACAACCCTCGACGACAGACCGGAATCCGCCACCGGAGCGTCGATTCGGAGCCGCAGGCAATCAGTGTGCGCGGTGCCGGTCTCACGGCCTGCCGGGTCGATCCCGATGGTGGCAGGCGCGAGTTCCTCGAGCTCGGTGGCGAATTCGGCCCAATGATCACGTTCGAGCAGTTCGGGCGACTCCGCTTCGAGGAGGTACTGCGCGAGAACGGCCCGGCCATTGCCGAGAGCAACGGAGCTCCCCCGATTCTCGAGTCGGTCGTGGGCCAGGCGCCGGATGACGCCGGCGGCGCCGGAGATCCATACCTCGTCGAGATCGTTGGTGGTGACATCGATTGTCAGTTCCAGGACACCGCCGACGGTGTCGATCAGACAGGTCGCGTCGACGATGGCATCAGGGTCCGGGGTGCTCAGATCGCCCCGGACGGTGCTCACCCGGTATGCGGGCTGCGACGCGCACCCCGACGCACGCAGCAGGCCCGAGTAGTGACTGAACCAGCGTCGAACGGCCCATTCGACAGCAGATTCCGGAAGACCGTGCACGCCCGATACCGCAATCGACAGGCGGACCGGCGGTTGGCCGAAGCCGGCATCCACATCGGCGTCGGCAAGCAGATCGACAGTGCCACCGGCATATTCACTGCCGAGCGTCGCCGGCACAACGCCTGCAGTGGTTGTTTCGAATGTGTCAGTCATCAGAACCGAACCCTCCGTGGCACCCCGGTCGGACTATCTGCACGACCTCACGCATACTTGCCTATCAGTTTAGGCTATATGAAGTGCCGGGGGTTGATCGGATGCCCCGAAAACGCCGTGAGCCACCCCGGCCGGGCCGGGGTGGCTCACATGGATTCAAACTGACGCGAATCGCCTATTTGCTTGCAGCAGCTGCCAATTGCGGAGCCAGCTGGTTCACGCCCCACTCAAGACTGATCGGCGACGGGAACGCGAGGGCGAACGGCACACCCTCGGTCTTCGGCACCACGGCCACCGCACCCTTGGACACGGCGGTCAGCGTCGGCCACAGTGGCTGCGACTGAAGGACCTGGACCTGATCGGGGGTATCCGGGATCACCCACAGCAGATCCGCGTCGAGATTGGGCAGGTTCTCCCAGGAGACCTCACCCTTTCCGCCGTCACATTCGACGGTCTGCGCGTAGTCACTGAGCACCAGCCCGAGGTCGGCCATCACGCGTGCCATGTTGTCTTCTGTCGAACACAACACGTACACACCATCTTCAGACGGCGAGATGATCGCGTTGTAGGTCTTGCCCGCCAACACCGGGTTGTCGGACTTGGCGGTCGCGACGGCCGCCTCGGCGGAGGAGATGCTCGCCTCGGCCTCGTCGGCGCGGTCGACTACCTGGCCGATCTTGCGCACGTTGTCCTGCCACGGATCAGCGTTGGCCTCGGTGTCGAAGTGCAGCACCGGAGCGATCTCGGACAGTGCCGCGAAGGACGTCTCGTCGAGGCCCCAGAAACCGGTCGCCACGATGAGATCGGGATCGAGCGCCGCGACCGCTTCAATGCTGAAATCGGTGGCAGGCGCAGCGATCTTCGGTGTATCGGCCGGGTACTTACCCTCTGCCCAGGGGTAGATGCTCGTTCCGTTGGTCGCCGCATCGGTTTGCGGCATGCTCGGAATCGCGATCGGCGTCACTCCGACGGAGAGCAGGAAATCGGCATCGGTGGCCGACATCGCAACCACGCGCTGCGGCGTCTCTTCGACGACGGTCTCGCCGTATGCGCCGGTGACCGTCACGGCTGATTCGTCCGACGAACTGGCATCGGAGTCGCTCGAGCAGGCGGCCGGGAGCATGAGGGCGAATGCCAGGATCGCCACCCGGCCCGCCACACCCGTGGCTCGACTATTGGATTTCACTTTGTGCGACTTCCTTTACTTGCAGGCAGAGCCCAGTCGTGCCCTGCGCTATCCAGATGATCTCCGCGAATAGTACCTTTTTAGGAAGTCTCTGTATAGGTTCAAATGGCTGACGCGGAGAAGCCGCCGGGTTGATCTATGCGTCGTCGGACAAGTACCCGCCACCGTGCGGGAAGAAGTCCAGAGCGTTGTGTTCGACGTCGTCATCGGTACGGACGCGTTCGATCACCAGACCATGGTTCTGGCCCCGATGCGCGTTCGGGCCGGCCACGATCACCATGCCGTCACCCTCCTTGATGAAGATCCGGCCGGGTGTACCCCCGTAGATGCCCCGCGATACCCGCGCCTTGGTGATTCGGATGCGCTGACCACGCACAAACGTGTACGCGTTCGGATAGGGGTCGGACAATGCGCGGACGAGCCGATCGAGATCCTCTGCGGGCCAGGACCAATCGATCAGGCTGTCACGCTCGGACCGCTTGTGGAAGAAGGTCCGATCGTCGAGGTTTTGTGGCGTCCATGTCGCAGTCCCGGACTCGATCTGCGAGAGCGCATCGAGCAGCACCTCGGGAATCAGATCGATCGTGGCACCGACGAGTTCGGTTGCGGTGTCGGTTGGCCCGATCGGAACCGACCTCTGCACCAAGACATCTCCGGTGTCCAGATCGTCGTCCATCCGGTGTGCCGTCAGCCCGGTCTCGGATGCCCCACTGATCATCGACCAGATCACCGGGGAAAAGCCGGTGAACCGAGGCAGCAACGAATCGTGCAGATTCAGGGTGCCGTGCGGCGGGAGGTCGAAAAGCTCTCTTGGCAACCAGGTTCGCCAGTTGTTGGCCACGATGATGTCGGGCTCGGCGAGCTTCACGCGTTCGATCAGCTCTGCCGTCGGGCGGGTGGCGAGCTCCACATCGACCCCGTTCGACCGGGCCAGGTCCTCCACGGAATCAGCCCAGATCGACTCGTACCGCTGCTCACTCACCGGGTGGGTCACCACCAGGGCCACCTCGTGATCGGATCCGATCAGCGCCTCGAGGGTTTTGTACCCCCACGTCTGATATCCGAACATCACGACACGCATCGTTCACCTTCCATAGGGTTCGCCCCGGTCTCATCGACGTCGGACGGATATTACTGCGGGTACCACTGTGTCACCGTGACGAGCGCTGATCAACTGCCCCCGGAACCGGCTGCGCCACATCATTTCCCAGCGCCACAATCGAGTTGCTCTCGTCGACATGGACAACCTTGATCTGGTGTACCAGGACCTCGGCCTCGTCGAGTTGGACGAAGGACATGATGATCACCAGATCGCCCGGGTCCACCAGGTGGGCCGCCGCACCATTGATGCAGATGACCCCACTGCCCGCGGCGCCGGTGATGACATAGGTCTCCAACCGCGATCCGTTGGTGATGTCGACGATGCTGACCTTCTCGCCCTCGACGAGGTCCGCCGCCTTCAACAGGGTCTCGTCGATGGTGACAGATCCGACGTAATGCAGATCCGCCTGGGTGACGGTGGCGCGGTGGATCTTTCCGTTCACAAGAGTGCGCAACATCAGATCACCTGACTCGATGCAACCTGCGCGGGCACAAGGTCCATGGCGTCCCGAAGGCTCTTCGGTCGCATGTCGGTCCACTGCTGCTCCACGTGATCGAGACATGACTGCCTCGACGTCCCCGCGTCGCTTCCGTGCACGATTGTCCAGCCCTGCGGAACCGTCGCGAAGGTCGGCCACAACGAGTATTGCTCCTCGTCGTTCACCAACACATAGAACTTTCCGTCTTCGTCATCAAAAGGATTAGTTGACAAGAGTGGGCACCCCTTCCGTGTCCATATCACCGACACGCGGTCGCCCGGCCAGTGAATTCACCAATTCGCCTGATCGCACAGCAAGATTCGAGAGCAGGGTCGATGTCAGTCCGTGCGTGTGTTCGGTATTGCCCTGAAGGTAGATGTCACCTTCGACCCCATCATTGGTCACGATGCGGTATTCGCGATCGATGAGCGGTCTGCCCTGCCCGTCGATCTGACATTCACCCGCCAGCGGACCGAGTAGCTCCGCGAGGGCCACCGGCTGGAATCCGGTCGCGAATATTATCGCATCACAATCGATTTCGGTGTGGTCCCGGGTCGTCCGGTGACCGATCCGGACGGTGACGCCATCCCCGTAGTCCCTCACGTCGGCGATCTCGGATGCCCCGTGCACAAACAATCGCCGGCTATCGGAGACCCGCTCGGCATACTCCCGCCGGTAGAGCTCTTCGATCAGCGGTAGATCCACCGCGGAGTAGTTGGTGGCGCGGTGATAGTCGAGCAGTTGCTGGCGGAGTTCGGCCGAGGCACTGTGAAACTCGACCACCGCCTCCGGATCGAAGATGCGATTGGCATAGGGGCTGTCGTCGGCCGGCGTGTAGCCGTACTTCCCGAAAACGGCGTGAACTTCCGCCTCTGGATATGAATCATGGAGGTAGGCAGCAACTTCCGCCGAACTCTGCCCGGCCCCGACCACCACGAACCGGTGGTGCGTCGGCGTCGGCAGGACACGCAGATGGTCGAGGAGCCGATGATTGTGGAATACCCGAGCGCTCGAGGCGATGCCGTCGGGGAGCTTGGCCCGCAGACCGCCCGCGACCACCACGTTGCGCGCGGTGACCGGCGCGCGGTCGCTCATGCACACCTCGAACGCATCTGAGATCTGGCGCACGCCCGTCACCTCGGCCCCGTACAGAACCGGGACATCCACCTGCCCCGCCGCCCATTCGAGGTAGTCGTGGAACTCGATCCGGGTGGGAAAGAAGCTCTGCTGGTTGATGAAATGCGTCAACCGGTTACGCTGGGACAGATAGTTGAGGAAGGAATAGCGACTCGTGGCGTCCCGCTGGGTGACCAGGTCCTTGAGGAACGAGATCTGCATCGTGGTCCCCGGCAACAACATCCCCCGGTGCCATCCGAATCGGCTCTGCTTCTCGATGAAGCACGAGGTGATCTGGTCGGCGGGATCAAGGTTCCGATTGTGCTCCTCGAGCGCAATCGCAAGGGCAAGATTCGAAGGACCGAAACCCACGCCCACGACGTCGAAGTCGGCCTTCATGAATCGGCCACCGATCCCCGAACGGCCGACGTCTGTTCCCGTCTCGCAGGATCCCGTCGGGTACCGGTGCATCTGTTGCACACGTCGTGGACCATGAGCACTCTCCTACCTGTGGCCCCTGCTGATCGATCTGCAGGGCCCGTGTCGGCCATTAAAACTACAAAGTTAGCCTAGCCTGATATTGCTACCAATGGTAATTCAATTCAATTAGGCTTTATACCGGCCAGCTTGGTTCGCCACTATTCACCCGGCACTCCACGTCCCCGCGACCAGGCGTTCCAGAGCTCGCAGTAGCGACCACCTCGCGCCACCAGATCTGCATGCGTGCCCACCTCCACGATCCGGCCACGCTCCATGAACACGATCCGGTCGGCACGGGCGGCCTGGCTCAGACGGTGCGCGACGATCAACGCGGTCCGTCCCTTCAGCGCCGCCTGCGCCGACTCCTCGAGCACCCCCGCACCAACACTGCCGGCGTCGGCGGTCGCCTCGTCGAGTATCGCGACCTTGGGATCGAGCAGTACGAGCCGCGCGAGCGCGAGTTGTTGCGACTGCATCGGAGTGAGCTGATGTCCTTCCGAACCCACCTCCGTCCCAATGCCGTCGGGCAGGTTGCGCACCCACCCACCGGCGCCGACGAGTTCGAGTGCCGCGGACAGATCCTCGTCGGTGGCCTCGGGTGCAGCCATCCGAAGGTCGGCGGCCAGTGTGCCTGCGAAGACATGGACTTCCTGCGTGACAAGGGCGATCGAACGGGACAGTTCCGACGGCTGCACCGACGCGATGTCCACACCTTCGAGCAGGACCCGGCCTGCCGTCGGCCGATGAACACCGGCCACGATCGTCGCCAATGTGGTCTTTCCGGCACCGGACGGCCCGACAACCGCGACATGTTCACCGTCGACCAAGGTCAGCGAGATGTCGTGTAACACCTCGTGTTCGGCCGAATAGCCGTGACTGATGCCCTCCAGCTCGAGCAGCGGTGCCGATGGTTTCGGTGGGCCAGGCACGATGGGGTCCTCGACCGATTTCGATTCTTCGATCACACCGACGATCCGGCCGAGCGCTGCCGCGCCGGACTGCAGGTCATCGACAACGAACAGCAGCATGCCGATCGGATCGAAGAGCAGCAGGAAGAACAACATTGCCGCGGTGACGGCACCGATGGTCAGGGAGTTCCCGTCGACCAGGAAGAATCCCACGATCAAAATGGTTGTCATACCGACGAATTCGCCCGTATTCACCCGGACACCCAGGCGACTGAAGAGCACGCTCGCCCGGATCGACCAACGGACCACTTCCCACGAGTGCCGATCTATCCGCCGGTTCAGCAAAGCCGACAACCGGAATGCGTGCACGGACTCGAGCCCATGAATCGCACCGAGCACGTGATGCGCCCGGTCCGCGGTGGCCTCGCGCTGCGCCGCATAGAGCGCAGGGGCGTGCCGCAGATACATCCGGATCCCGTTGACGTACACCGGGATCACCAACAGGATCACGATCAGGAATCGCCAGTCGAGGGCGGCCAGTCCGACAAATGTGACACCGATGGTGAAGACCGCGGTCAGTACCGCGGGCACGGCTTTGCTGATCGCCTCACTCACCGTGCTGACATCCGCCGTTGCCCGTGACACGAGGTCACCACTGCCTGCGCCCTCGATCCGCGACAGCTTCAACGTCAGTGACGCCGCGATCATCTCCTCGCGCAGATCGGCGAGGATCGATTCGAAGATCCTGGCCGACAACACGACTCCGAAAGCCGCGAAAATCGCGGCGCCGACCGCGGAGGCCGCCATGATGGCGGCCAGCCGCCAGATCTCGGCGGCGTCACCATTACCGCTGTCGCCGTTCACGATGTCGATGATCGTGCCCAGAGAACGCGGGGTGACCAGACCCAGTCCGGCGGCCAGGGTCATGACCACCGCAAGAAGTAACAGTTGCGCGGTATGCCTGCGTAACTGCGCCCGCAGATACCGCATCGTCATCGAAAAATCGGTGACCAGGAGTTTCGCGTTCGGCATCGGGGTACTCACCGACCGCCCCCGAGCGCTCCGGCGAGCATCGACTCGGCGTCCGCCAAGGCGCCCTGGTAGCGCAGTCGCCCGTCTTCGATGATCACCACCTGATCGGAAATCTCGAGCAACGCAGGCGAATTGGTGAACACCACGGTTGCCCGGCCGGCCCGCGCCTGATGCAGGCGGGAGACAACGGTCGCCTCGGTGACCGAATCGACCGCGGTGGTCGGATCGTTGAGCACCAGGATCGCCGAGTCCGCGGCCAAGGCCCTGGCCAGGCTCACCCGCTGACGTTGACCACCCGACAACATCCGGCCCGCCTCACCGACCGGGGTCTCCAAACCATTCGGCAGTACGTCCGCGACATCGTCGCAGGCGGCCGCGAAGATCGCTCTCGTGATCCGCGAATCGCGGTCGGGCCCGTCCGGCACCGCGGCGCCGATGTTCTCCAGTACCGTGCCCTCGAACAGGTCCGGGGTGTGCGGCACGGTCCGGATCAGTTCACCGCTCACGTCGCCGTGCAGATCGAACAGATCGACGTCGCCGACCGTCACCTGCCCGGAGTCGGGATGAGCTTTCCTGGACAGCACCGCGCTGATGGCCTCGGTGACCTCGGGAGGACAGACAACAACGACCACACCGTCGGTGGGCAGCGTCAGGTCGAGATCCTCGACCGGACCGATCGTGACGTGGTGGAACGACAGCGCCCCGGCAGCATCGCGGACGTCGCCGGTCCTGGTCGCCGGTTCCGCCTGCAACACCGACAGCACCCGTTTTGCGCAGGGAACCGCGCTGTTCCAGACCCGGCCGAAATTGGTGCCCAGGTTGTTCAGCGGCCCCATCATGAACTGGGTGAGCCCGACCACGGTGATGAGTTCACCCAGACTCACCTTCCCCTCGAGTGCCATCAGCCCCGCCGCGATGCACACACCCACCACGAACAACGCCGAAACCATCTGCATCACACCCGTATACGCACCCTGGGTGCGTCCGGCACGGATGGCGGCGTCACGGGCACGCGAGCTGGCCGCGCGGTAGCGGCGTCCGGCCTCGGCTTCGGCGCCGAGACCCTTCACGATGCGCAGGCCTGCCACCAGATCGGTGGCGGTCCCGGCCGCTTCCCCGGCCACCTCTTGTTCCTGCTCGGTCCGCGCTCGCAGCGGGCCTCCGGTGAGATCGAGAATCCAGAGCAGCACCGGGGTCCCGACGAGGATCGCCAGACCCAGCGGCCACGAGATGAACAGGAGCACACCGCCTGCCACCAGCACCGCGGCCATCTCGCCGATCGGGAACACCGCGATGAAGACCGCCATCGACAGCCGGTTCACGTCGGAGGTCGCGATGTTGAGTGACACACCCGGCAGGCGGGCGGGGGCCGCCATCCCCTTCGGATTCAGGATGCGATCGGTCACGCGCATCCGGAACTGGTGCTCGACCATCGTCTGCCCATAGACGGCGAGCCGCTCACCGAACCGCCAGGTATAGGACAACAGGACGAAGTCGGCGGCCAATGCGATCAGCCAGATCACCAGCGATCCGACGTCCCCGGTGGCCACTGCCCGATCGATGGCGATACCCATGATCACCGGCACCAGCGCCTCACCGACAAAATGGCCGACCATCAGGACCGCGGCCGGGATCGTGTACCTACCCGCACCGAAAATCGTGCGGAGGGCAAACTGTCGCGGTGTCGTGTCCGCATCGACGCGAATCTCTTTGCCACGAACCGGTTCTGCGGGTGGAACGAGAAACACCGGCAACCTGGTACCGGGGTCATACCTGTCAGAATCCACCCGAAGCCTCCGGCCATAGTTGTCGCGCAGATCGGTCGTCGCGCAGATCAGTCGTTTCGCAGATCGAACATCTGCGCTGGTGAGTCGTCCGCGCGCGTGAGATGCCGATCTGCACTCGAGGCGACACCCTAGTACCACCCGGCGGCGCACAATCGTCCCGGGGCGCGGGGCGAACGTGCCTTGTTACAACCCGACTCGCTCGAGCGCATCGTCGTATATCTCGTTGGCCACCTTCGGGCTCTTCCCTTCGGCGAGCGCCTTGGTGTAGAAATCGAGTGCTTGCGCGCCCTGTTCGGAGAACTTGCGCGCCCACTTCTCGCCATCAAAACGCCAGTACCCGATGATGTCGCACTGCTCGGTCTGCCAGCCGAACTGGCGGCGCAGATGTTTGCGCACCGCCCTCGACGCCTTGGCCTCGGCGGCAAACCAGCAGTAGCCACGGCCTTCGGGATGCTCGAACTTTTCGACGGCCACGTCCAGGCGGCTCTCACCGTTGCCATTGCCGCTGCCGATCAGCGTGATGACGTCGACGCCGTCGCGCGACGGCAGATAGTCGAGATCGCTCTCATCGACCACTTCCACGATTGCCGTGGCTCGCGCGCCGTCTGGCAATTCTTCGACGATACGTGCCAACGCGGGCAACCCGGCCAGATCGGCCACCAACAGCTGCCAATCGGTGGTCGGTTCGGGGCAGTACCACCCGCGGCCATGGGCCATCGCCACCTCGTCGCCGACCTGCGCACGCTGCGCCCACATCGTGGCAACGCCGTGGTCATGGACAACAAAATCAACGGTCATCACGTTGGTGCCGGGCTCGATGCCGCGGACCGTGTAGTTGCGTCCCTCGGGCATCGGATCGACGTCGTAGTGGCCCCAGACGCCGTCCCGGCACTCCATGTCGGGAGGTGAATCCTGGCCGTCTGCCGGGAAATAGATCCCGACGACCTCGTCGGCGAGCTTGGGTAGTGCAATGTCGGCGAGGTTGGGAACGTCCAACCGGATCCTGAGCAGTCGAGGATTCAGGATCGTGGTCTCGACCACTGTTGCGCGCGAATAGCCCATGCAACGAAGGCTAGCCTAAGCAGTGATGGATGCGACAGACCCAAACATCTGAGGCAGGCTTGGATTCATGAACGCAAATACTCAGCCACGCATCGGGATCATCGGCGGATCCGGCTTCTATTCGTTCTTCGAACCCGGTGCGCGGCAGGTCACCGTCGACACCCCGTACGGCGATCCGAGCGCCGCGATCACCATCGGTGAAGTCGGCGGGGTGCCGGTGGCATTTCTTCCCAGGCACGGCCTGTCCCACGAATACGCACCGCACACCGTTCCTTATCGGGCCAACGCGTGGGCCCTGCGGTCGGTGGGTGTGCGCCGGATTCTTGCGCCCTGCGCGGTGGGCGGGCTGAACCCCGATCTGGAACCCGGGACCATGGTGATCCCCGATCAACTCGTGGACCGCACTTCCGGACGGGCGCAGACCTTCTTCGACGGACCGGCCGTCCACGTCGCATTCGCCGACCCCTACTGCCCGACCCTGCGCCAGGCAGTGGCCACCGCAGCGCCCGAAGCCGTTCTCGACGGCACGATGGTCGTGATCCAGGGGCCGCGCTTCTCGACCCGCGCCGAGAGCCGTGCGTACGCAGGCCAGGGATTCACCCTGATCAACATGACCGGTCAGCCCGAAGCGGTGCTGGCCCGTGAACTACACATGTGTTACGCCTCGGTCGCCCTGGTCACCGACACCGACGCGGGACTGGTCGAAGGCGAAGGGGTGATGGCCTCACAGGTGTTCGCCGTCTTCCAGGAGGGGCTGAGCCTGATGCGGGACGTGCTGACCGCCGCGATCGGTGAGGCCGCCCGTCAACCGGAATGCCGTTGTGCGCAAGGCGAACACGAGATCGCGTCCGTGATGAACCCGATCTCCTGACCCCGCGCGGATCGCTCGGGAGAATGCGACGCCGGTTGAGCTACAGGGTCGGGGGTCATGTAGCTCAACCGGAGTCATCAGGTTCATCGCCGGGGTTCTGTGCGGCGTTACACAGTCGTCGAGCAATTCTTAAAGACCCGTTTGGTGGCCTCTGACGGCGGTGGTTCAGGCCTCGATGATGGCCGTGACGCCCTGTCCGCCCGCGGCGCAGATCGAGATGAGCGCACGGCCGCCACCGTTCTCGCTGATCTGCTTGGCAGCCTGGGCCACGATCCGTCCGCCGGTGGCGGCAAATGGGTGACCGGCGGCCAGCGACGAGCCGTTGACGTTCAGCTTCGACCGGTCGATGCTGCCGAGCGCGCCGTCCAGTCCAAGGCGTTCCTTGCAGTACTCCTCGGATTCGAACGCGGCCAGCGTGCACAGCACCACCGACGCGAACGCCTCGTGGATCTCGTAGAAGTCGAAGTCCTGCAAGGTCAGGCCATTGCGCTCGAGCAGCCGCGGGATCGCGTAGGTCGGGGCCATCAGCAGACCGTCGGGGCCGTTGACGTAGTCGACCGCAGCGGTCTCGACGTCGACCAGGTGGGCCAGCACCGGCAGCTTCTGCTCCGCGGCCCACTCGTCGGTGCTCAGCAGCACCACCGAGGCGCCGTCGGTCAAAGGTGTGGAGTTGCCCGCCGTCATGGTTGCGTCACCGAGGGAGACCCCGAACACCGGCTTGAGTGTCGCCAGCTTCTCCACGGTGCTGCCCGGACGCAGGTTCTGATCGCGGGTCAGACCCTGGAACGGCGTGATCAGGTCGTCGAAGAACCCGCGGTCGTAGGCGGCGGCCATCTTCTGATGGCTGGCCGCGGCGAGTTCGTCCTGATCTTCGCGCTTGATGCCGAATTCCTTGGCGGTGATGGCCGCGTGGTCGCCCATCGACATCCCGGTGCGGGGTTCTCCGTTGCGCGGGATCTCGATACCGAGGGAGGTCGGGAGCTTGGCGATCGCCTTGAGCCGTGCGCCCGTGCTGCGGGCCCGGTTCACGGCCAGCATCGCCTGGCGCATGCCCTCGGAGACACCGATCGGGGCGTCCGAGGTGGTGTCGACGCCGCCGCCGATACCGGCGTCGAACTTGCCGGTGGCGATGCCGTCGGCAACCGCCGAGATCGCCTGCAGTCCGGTTCCGCAGGCCTGCTGCAGGTCAAACGCCGGCGTGTACGGCGACAGTGCCGATCCCAGCACCGACTCGCGGATCAGATTGAAGTCGCGGGAGTGCTTGAGCACGGCTCCGCCCGCGACCATGCCCAGTCGCTGACCCTGCAGGTTGAAGCGGCTGACCAGCCCGTTCAGCGTGGCGGTGAACATGTCCTGGTTGCTCGCCTTGGCGTAGGCGCCGTCCTGACGGGCAAACGGGATCCGATTGCCGCCGACGATAGCCACCGGCCGCACGCTGCGGGTCTTCCGTGATGTGGCGCCGGCACCACTGGTATCTGCGGAGCCGTTGATCGGCCCGTTGTTCGTTGCACCGTTGTTCGTTGCCACTGCGGATCTCCCAAGTTGTGGATGGCTCTTATGGCGTATTCTTACTCCCGAGTAAGTTCGTTGTCGACTCCGCCCCGGGGGTTACCCCCCAACGGGTGGCGCAAACAACACCGATGCCGTCTGAAACCCCGATTGAGAACCCAAGGAGTGCACGTGCCTTCCAACGGAACCACCGACCTGTATTCGACGTTTGTGAACTCCGGCCCGGGATCATTCCTTGCCGGAAAGATCGGCTTGCCGCAACCGCCCCATCTGCGTCGATACCGTGCAGGCGAACCCGCACTCACCGGTCCGGTCCTGCTCGGCGGCAACGGCAGGCTGATCGAGCCGCTGCGCGAGATCCTCGGCGACCCGGACAGCGGCTATGAGCTGATCACGAATAACACCGCAGGCCGGGGCGCCGACAAACTCGGCGCCGTGGTCCTCGACGCCACCGGGATCACCAAGTCGTCCGAGCTGTCGCAGCTCTACGAGTTCTTCGGTCCGGCGATGCGCGCCAGTGGCAGCTGCGCCCGGTTCGTCGTCATCGGCACCACCCCCGAACTGGCGAAGACACCCGACGAGCACATCGCCCAGCGCGCCCTGGAAGGCTTCACCCGTTCCCTTGGCAAAGAACTGCGCAAGGGCTCGACCGCTCAGCTCGTCTACGTCTCGCCCGATGCCACGACCGGACTGTCCGGGCTCGAGTCGACACTGCGCTTCCTGCTCTCCGCCAAGTCCGCGTTCGTCGATGCCCAGGTCATCCGCGTCGATGAGAAGGATGCCGTCGCCCCGGCCAGCTGGGACAAGCCGTTGCAGGGCAAGGTCGCGCTCGTGACCGGTGCCGCCCGCGGTATCGGCGCCACGATCGCCGAGGTCCTCGCCCGCGACGGCGCCCACGTCATCGCCGCCGACATCCCGGCCGCAGGCGACGCCCTCTCGCACACCGCCAACAAGGTCGGCGGCACGTCGCTGCCGCTCGATGTCACCGCCGACGATGCGGGCAAGCGGATCGCCGAGCATGTGCTGGCGCGTCACGGCGGCCTCGACATCATCGTCAACAACGCAGGCATCACCCGCGACAAGTTGCTCGCCAACATGGATGACGCCCGCTGGAGCTCGGTCATCGGCGTCAACCTCATTGCGCCACAAAAGCTTGTCGACGACCTCCTCGAGGCAGGCGCACTGCGCGAAGGCGGCTCGGTCATCGACGTGTCGTCGATCGCCGGTATCGCGGGCAACCGCGGGCAGACCAACTACGGCACCTCCAAGGCCGGTGTCATCGGCCTGGTGGACGCCTATGCGCCGATCCTGGCCGACAAGAAGATCACCATCAACGCCGTGGCCCCCGGATTCATCGAGACCGCGATGACCGCCGCGATCCCGCTGGCCACCCGCGAGGTGGGACGCCGGATCAGCTCGCTGCAGCAGGGCGGGCAGACCGTCGACGTCGCCGAGACGGTGGCCTACTTCGCCAACCCCGCGTCGAGCGCTGTCACCGGCAACGTGGTGCGCGTCTGTGGTCAGAGCATGCTGGGGGCCTGAGATGCCGAATACCGTTACCCTGCACGAGTTTCCATCCACCGGCGACATCTATCGCCGGGCCGTGACCGCCATGCTCCCAGTGGTCGGCAAGTCCGGCCGGGTGTCCGCTGATGCCGTCCTGCCCGACACCACACTGCGGTTGCCGGACGTGAAGGTCGACCTCGACCAGCTGCGCGACTACTGCGCGTGCACCGGTCAGCAATACGGCGACACCCTGCCGCTGACGTTCCCGTTCGTGCTGCAGTTCCCGCTCGTGATGAAACTCCTTGTGGCCAAGGACTTTCCGTTGACCGCAATCGGGTCGGTGCACATGGAGAACAACATCGAGCGGTTCCGCCCGATCAACGTCCGTGAGCCACTGACCATCGAGACCCACGCGGAGAACCTGCGTGAGCATCGCAAGGGCATGCTCGTCGACGTCATCTCCGAGTTCTCGGTCGGCAACGAAGTGGTCACCCGACAGACGGCGACGTTCCTGAGCCAGCAGCACACGAGCCTGTCCGACGGTCCGCGTCCGCCGGCACCGGCCGAGCACCGGCCACCGCCGCCGGATGCCACCCTGGTGGCCGATCTGGGACAGATCCGCAAATACGCCGCGGCCAGTGGCGACCGGAACCCGATTCACACCGGCAACCTGAGCGCCAAGGCCTTCGGATTCCCGCGGGCCATCGCCCACGGGATGTGGACGGCCGCGCGGGTGGTGGCGAACACCGAGGGCCAACTCGCCGACCGGGTCACCTACAACGTGAAGTTCGGCAAGCCCCTGATCCTGCCTGCGAAGGTGAACGTCTACACCGAACGGGCAGAGAGCGGCTTCGACATTTCTGTCCTGAACCCGAAAAAGGGCTACCCGCACCTCACCGCAACCCTCCGCTGACTACCCCCAACCCCCGATGATGTGGCCTTTTGGCGGCGCCGACCAGGCGTTTTGTTCGCCAAAAGGGCACATCATCGGGGGTTAGGGGCGGTCTCCGGCGAGGCCGCGCCAACCCATCGAGACCATGAGGTCGGCGGCCGAGTCGAGGTCGATGTCGCCTTCGGAGATCCGGTCGGCCACGGCCTCACCGGCACCGACGAGCGCCACGGCCATGAGTTCGAAATCGGTGTCACTGGGATGCGGGACGGTGGTGCCGCGGCGGAGAAGGTCGGCGACCATCTCGATCAGCCGGGCCCGGCTGGCGGCGACGAGACCGGCGAACTTGGCCTGTCCGGTGGCCAGGCGATAGAGCACCCGCCACGACTCCCTGTTGTTGTGGACGTAGTGCAAAAAGTCGTAGATGACCGTGCGGGCCTGATCGTGCTGCTTGAGATTCGGATCGAAGCCGGCGGTCATCGCCTCGATGAACCGGGCACCCTCACGGTTGATGCAGGCGCCGAAGAGTTCATCTTTGGAGCCGTAATAGAGGTAGAGCATGGGTTTGCTGATGTCCGCCTCGGCGGCGATCGCATCCATCGACGTCTCGCGGAAGCCGTTCGCAGCGAAGACGTGCACCGCGGCGTCGAGCATCTGCTGCTCGCGGACGGCGCGCGGCAAGCGTTTGGTTCCTCCGGCCACGACACCAACTTCCTTAGACCTTCTGATCCCGACCACCTTACCAGTCGGTAAGTTCTCTCGCGGTCAGGCGCACGGCCGTCTCAACAGTCGAGAACACCCTTGGCCCGCAACACCCGGACCACCGAGTCATCCACCTGATCGGCCGACAGCTCTCCACTGCCCACCGCCTCGGTCAATGCGTCCAGGACTGCCGGGACGTCGTTCGTCGAGAGCCACAGGGCGATGTCCGCGCCTGCCGACAACGCCAACGTGGCCGCCTTCTCGATGCCGTATTTCGCCGAGATCGCCGCCATCCCCGACAGGTCGTCGGTGAAGATCGGCCCCTCGAAAGGCGGTGCGCCGTAACCGGTGCCGTCACGCAGCAGCGAGATCGCAGGCTGACTGATGCTGGCCGGGGTGTCCGGTCCGGTCAGTCCCGGGACGATGAGGTGTCCCATCATCACGCCAGCCCCCGGATCCGTGACCAGGGTGCGGTACGGCACCAGATCGCTGGTCTGGAGCTCCGCGAGCGGCGGCGTGGCCACGGTGCCGGTGTGTGAGTCGCCCGAACCGCTGCCGTGACCGGGGAAGTGCTTGAACACCGGCATGATGCCCGCGTCTTTCAGACCCTGTGCGAACGCCTCGGCGTAGATGGTCACCGTCTCCGGATCATCGCTGAA
This sequence comes from Williamsia sp. Y853, assembly GCF_056786495.1. NCBI lineage: Bacteria > Bacillati > Actinomycetota > Actinomycetes > Mycobacteriales > Nocardiaceae > Williamsia > Williamsia sp. Y853. The sequence continues at coordinate 1,136,401 of NZ_JBXCJC010000001.1, read as the reverse complement.
TGAGCGGTCACCGATCACCTCGTTGGCAGACTGCGCACTGACATCGACCACCGGGGCGTAGTCGACCGTGATGCCCAGTTCACTCATCGCCTGTCCCTGGGATGTCGCCAGCTCCTGAACCTGGGCCGGGGTCATCGTCTGCGCCATTTCGCGGGCGGAGGGGAAATCGATGCCCAGCGACGACAGCCTCGAGACCCGGCCACCTTCCTGATCCACCGAAACCATCACCGGGAAGTCCGCGGCCTGCTGCATCGCGCCGACGCCACCACTGGACAGAATCGACAAGTCGGTCCAACTACCGATGAACACCCCACCGACCTGTTCGGTGGTGACCACGTTCAGGGCATCGTCGGTACCGGTGACACCGACCATCAGCAGCTGGGCCAGCTTGCGACGCAGCGGCATGGACTCCAGCTCGGACGCCCCACAGACGGCCGGGGTCACCATCGGCGTTCCCGACGTCGCCGGGGGCGCGACCGAGCTCGCCGACGTCCCGGAATCCGAGCTCAGGAGCTCCTCGGGTTTGTCGTCCGACCCGCTACAGGCGGCCACCATCAACCCGACGGTGATCGTCAGGGCGGCCAAGGCACGGCGGGGGCGGTGTTCGACATACATAAACCGAGTCTTGCACGGTATCGCAGTGTGATGTCCGTTACATTCAACCGGTATCCTCGACAGCGGAGGACCTTGCACAGGAGGCAACCATGTCCGGGCAGCAAACCAACGTCAAACCGGGACATACCGGACAAGACACGATCATGATCGCCTACGACGGCAGCGAGAACTCAAATCGGGCGATCGACTATGCAGGCAGATTCCTGCAGTCACACATGGCGTTCGTGGTGACCGCATGGGAGTCGGGCGTACACCAGAGCGCACGGCTATCGGCACTCTCGGGCGGAATGCAGCCCGTGCTGCATTCCGTGGTCGATCAGGGCATCGAGGACGCACTGCACGACGAGGCCCGCGACCGGAACACCCAGGGCGTCGAGCGCGCCATCGCCGCCGGCCTGCAGGCGCAGGGCCGCCTCGCCGAGGTCGACTCGACCGTGTGGGCCGCACTCGTCGACGCCGCCGACACACTCGAGGTCGACATTCTCGTCACCGGCACCAGCGGCGCCTCCGGACTGCGCGCACTGCTGCACAGCAGCGTGTCCGAGCACGTCCTCAAGCACTGCCATCGTCCAGTGCTGGTGGTCCCGGCCGGATGCGATCGGCGGAACGAAGATGCACGGGCACTACGTAGGTCGAAGGCCAGGATGGTAACTTCGCACACATGATGAACAACCGCCTGATTGCGGGCGCTGTCGCCGGAGTTCTGGGCGTTGTATTTGCCATTGCCGCTGTCTTCCTTGGCGGCGTGCTGTCGTCCGAAGATTCGCCGGCCACTGATGTGAACAGCTTCAACGCAGAAAACGGCTTTGTCGAGGGAACTGTCGACTACGGCACCCGCGACAACGCCGGAGTCACAAACTGACCAAACGAGGACTGCTGTACGCAGCTCTCGTGGCGCTGTTCGCGTCGTTCCTCCAGTCCCCCGGCTTAATATCGGCTGACACCAAGCTCGACCTGACCGGAGATCCACTCGGATTCCTCGGTCGGGCGGCGCATCTGTGGTCGTCGATCGCACCTCTCGGGCAGGTACAGAACCAGGCCTACGGCTACTTCTTTCCCCACGGCGCGTTTTTCGCTCTCGGCGATCTGCTGTCGCTGCCGGCGTGGATCACCCAACGTCTGTGGTGGGCACTGCTGCTCTGGGCGGGTTTCGTGGGGTTCGTGCGCCTCGCGGACGCGCTCGGGGTCGGCTCGCGGTGGTCCCGGATCTTCGCGGCCGTCGTCTTCGTGACGAGCCCCCGAGTCCTGACAACCATCGGCTCGATCTCTTCCGAGACACTGCCGATGATGCTGGCACCCTGGGTCCTCGCCCCGGTGGTGATGGCACTCAATCATGCGGTTCCGACGAAAACCCCACGCCGCCTTGCCTTCGAATCCGCCTGCGCCCTCGCCCTGATGGGCGCGGTCAACGCGGTGGCGACCCTGGCCGCGGCGTCGGTGGCCATCATCTGGTGGCTGTTGCACACACCGTTGCGCAAAAACGCCGCGCGCTGGTGGCGTTTCGGACTGTGGTGGCTACTCGGCAGTGCGATGGCCTGCCTGTGGTGGGTCGTGCCGCTTCTCATCCTGTCGCGGGTCAGCCCCCCGTTCCTGGACTTCATCGAATCATCCCGTGTGACAACCGAATGGGTGTCACTGACCGAGGTTCTCCGCGGCACCAGCGCCTGGACCCCATTCGTCTCTCCGGAGCGGGTCGCCGGAGCCGGGCTCGTCTCACAGCCCGCCGCAGTCGTCGCGACGGGTGTTCTGGCCGCCGCCGGACTCACCGGACTTGCGATGCGGGCAATGCCTGCCCGCGGACGGCTGACCGTCATCCTGCTCATCGGCCTGCTGCTGATCTGCCTCGGCTACCCGGGGCAACTCGGATCGCCCATCGGTGAATCGGTTCGCAGCTTCCTGGACGGCGCCGGCGCCCCCCTGCGCAACGTCCACAAATGGGAACCGCTGATCAGGATCCCGTTGGCCCTGGGCATCGCACACCTGTTGGCCCGGGTTCCGACCCCTGCGACCGTCGGATGGCGTGGCATGCGGGCGGCGTTCGCGCACCCCGAGCGATCGAAGCCGGTCGCGGCCGCAGTGGTGGTGCTGGTGGCCCTGCTCGCCGCCGGTTCGATGGTCTGGACCCGATCGCTCGCCGCGCCGGGCAGCTACAGCGCCATCCCGTCGTATTGGAAAGACACGGCCGACTGGCTCGACGACCACGGCGCGGACGAAAGCCGTCGGGCCCTGGTGGTTCCCGGTTCCCCGTTTGCCAACCAGACCTGGGGGTTGACCCGCGACGAGCCGCTGCAGGTGCTCGCCGATGAGCCCTGGGCCGTCCGCGACGCCATCCCACTGACCCCACCGGGCGCCATCCGGGCGATGGATTCGGTGCAGCGGGCGATCGCCGCGGGCAGGCCGATGCCCGGTCTGGCCGCGACCCTGGCGCAACAAGGGATCTCGTACGTGGTCGTGCGTGCCGACCTCGATCCCTCTTCCTCCCGTTCGGCCCGCCCGGTGTTGGCGCAGCACGCGATAGCCGGATCGCCCGGCATGATCCCGGTGGCAACTTTCGGCCCGGAGGTCGGAGCCGCCACCATCGACGACGACATCGTTTCCGACAGCGGCCTGCGACCAAAACTGCCCGCAATCCAGATCTTCGAAGTCGACTCGAGCGTCGCATTCCCGGGTACCCGAGCCGCAACCGTCCCACTGGACTCGATGCCGCGTGTCTCCGGCGGCCCCGAATCCCTTGCCCAGCTACAGAACAACGCGGCAATCGCCGACGAGCCACCTCTGGGCCCGATTGTCCTGCAGTCGGATGCGCAGGAGGCCGGCCTGCCCGAGGTCCCGATGGTCGTCACCGACACCCCAACCAACCGGGAAGTCGACTTCGGCCGGGTCGACGACCACAGCTCCGGCATCCGCACCCCCGACGATCCCCGACTGACACAGAACGACGTGGCCGACTATCCGGTCGACGGCCAGCCCCTGGTGCAAGGTGACTGGCTGCTCGACGGCCAATCCGATCAGATTTCGGTCAGCGCATCCGGATCAGCCTCCGATGCAACACAACTGGGGCAGAGCTCCCCTGGCAGCTCACCTGCCGCCGCCTTCGATCAGAATCCGAACACCAGCTGGGTCAGCCGCGGCCTGGACTCCGCGGTAGGACAGTGGCTACAACTCGACTTCACCGAGCCCCGCGAGCGACTCGCCCTCGACATCACCCTGGGCACAGCCCTGGGTCCAGGCGTCTCCACACTGTTGATCACCACAGAAGCAGGCAGCACCGTCGCCTCCGGGGTCTCACCCGGAACCGTGACCAGAGTCGTGCCGCCGAGCGGACCGACCCGATGGGTACAGATCCGGGCCGTCGACACCGAGAACCACACTGCCGGAAATCAATTCGTGATCTCCGAGGTCGAGTTGCGGGATGCTGCGGCCGACCGGGTCCTCCCGATCCGCCACCGCATCGTCCTTCCTGAACTGGTTGCCGGACAACAGGTCTCACAGTGGGACCTCGGTCCCGAACTGCCCGGCCGCGCGGCCTGCGTCCCTGACGGCGACGTGACACTCTGCTCGGATTCGCTGAGCCTGCCCACCGAGGAGCCGGGCACCTTCGGCCGGGTGCTGTCGGTCCCGTCCCCGGTGTCGGTCGAACCGTCGGTGACGGTCACCGCCCGTCCGTCAGAAGCGTTGACCGCCTTGCTCTCCGATCCGACCGAGGTCACCGCGACCGGCGAATCGGCCATCGTCGACCCACGCGGCGGGCCGCCGGCCGCCGTCGACGCAGACCCGGGTACCAGCTGGATCGCCCGCGCCGGAGAGGGCGGCGACGCCCGTCCCACACTCCGCCTGCAACTGCCGACACCGCAGGTCGTCGACGGGCTGAAGATCACCGTGCCACCCCGGCAATTCCCCGCCGATCCGCTGCTGGTCGGCGTCGACCTCGGTAACGGGCGACAGGTTCGGGAGGTCGGCGACGACGGCGTCATCCGGCTCGATCCCCATGAGACCTCCGCGATCACGATTGTGATCCTGGAAAAGCAGGAGATCCTTGACGCGAACAGCCTCGGATTTGCCGACCTGGCCCCGACCGGTATCGCGGAGGTCGAGGTCCTCGGCACCGACATACCCCAGACAGACCCGGACCGGCCGATCGAGATCGATTGCTTCGACGGCCCCGGACTCACCATCGCCGGGACCGCCGCCCGTTTCTCACTGAAGACCACCGCGGCAGCACTGCGGTCCGGCGCGCCGATCCCGGCCACACTCTGCGGTTCGACGGCCCTCGCACTCCCGGCCGGTGAACAGGAGCTCGCGGTCAACCCCGGCGACGCGTTCTCGGTCTCGGCGGTGACGCTGACCGCAACGGCCGCGCAGATCCCGCGCGCCGTCCCCGAGCCCACCACCGTCACCCGCTGGGACGCGACCGATCGTCGGGTCGAGGTGGCCGCCGCATCCGACGAGCGGGTTCTGATTGTTCCCGAGAGCGCGAACCCCGGCTGGGAGGCCCGCGCCGGCGACACCACTCTGAAGCCGCTGACCGTCAACGGCTGGCAGCAGGGCTGGATCATCCCGGCCGGGTACGCGGGCGCCATCTCGCTGACGTTCCCGCTCGACCAGCCATATCGGTGGTCCATCGGGATCGGCCTGGCGCTCGTCGCGCTGCTCTTCATCGCCACGTTGCTGCCGACCCGTCGCACCCCCGCGTCGGTTTCGCCAGCGCTCATTCCAGCTGCGGCGCAGCCCATCCGGGCCGGCGTCGCGGCTCCGTTGCTGCTGGCCGGTGCCGTCTACCTGCTGACCGGGCCGATCGGGCTGGGCGTCTGCGCCGTTGTCACCGCCGGTGTGACCGCTTCGGCACTACGTGTGCGCCGTCCCCGACGACGGAATTCCGGTGCGGCCCTTGTCGCGATCATGATGCTGCTGGCGACCTTTGGTCTGGCTTCGGGCCCGTGGCGGTCGTCGCTTGGCTACACCGGCTGGGACTGGTGGGTTCAGCTACCGGCTCTGCTGGCGGTCGTATTGGTCGCGTGGCTCGCGATCGACGTGCCGCGATGGCTGATCCGCCTGACGTCCCGGCTCCGCCGATAGCGCCTTGCGCCGGGATTCTGCCTGCGCCGACCGAGCCTCACTGTCGCGCAACCACTGCCGGGTCGGTTCCTCGATCCAGGCGTAGCTGGCCGCCGCCACCCCGATGGTCAACAGCACGGTCAACGTGAACACCACGAACATCGACCCGGAAAACGGAACGATCCCGCCCAGGGGAAAGACCCAGGCAAGCACCACCAGATGCCAGATGAAGATGGAGTACGACCATCGGCCCAGCGCCTGCATCGGCGCCGAGTCCAGGAATCGGTGGCTCCGGGCGGGATTCAACGTCAGCGGGGCGATCAACGCGAACCCGATGATCACACCCAACACCATCTTGACCGCGAACTGCCACGGCTCGAGCGGGGCCAATCCGGTCGGTCCGGCGAGTTCTGTGCACGAGAGCGCGAAGGCCACCGTGGCCACACCGGCCATCAGCCACTGCCGACCACCCAGACGCACGAGGCGCCCGCGAATCCCGCCCGCACTCGTTGTTCCCAATTCGGCCAGAACCAGACCACATACGAACCACGGCAGGTGTCCGGGCAGCCAGTTCTTGGCCTCCACTCCGGCCGCCAGTGGCAGCGCATCGGCGACCCAGGCCCAGCCCAGGCTGATCACTCCGGTACTCACGAGCACCGGGATCCGCCACCGCGCCGAGCTCCCGCGCAGACGCACCATCAACCAGGCGATCAACGGCAATGCCAGATAGAAGCTGACCTCCACCGACAGGCTCCACATCTGGGTGAGGCCTGCGGTCAGCGTCAACGGCACGTAGACCTGGGTCAGTGTCAGGTTGGCGATCCAGACGGTGAAGCTCGCCGGCCGTGCATCGGGCAGCAGGCACAGGACCACCACCACGACCACCACGTACGCGGGCCAGATCCGGACCACCCGGTGCCGCAGATATCGCCAGGTCGAGGGCACCTTCCGGCGCGGGTCCCTGGCGGCTTCGGCATGCGGACGCCACAGGAGATAGCCGGAGAGCGCGAAGAACAGGGCCACCGCCATATCGAACCGGCCCCAGACCGCTCCCAACACGCTTCCATCCACCGAGCCGGTCTGGAAAGCGACGTGCGTGACGATGACACCGACGGCGGCGACCGCACGCATGCCTTCGAGTGCTCGGTTGAAACCGGCGACCGGCCGCTGAGAGCTCATGATGAGCCCAAAGTACCCGGCGTACCGGGCGACCGCGGCTTCACGGCACTGAAGGTGAGTGCCGCGACTGTTAGTCTCGCTGTGCCGTAAGCGTTGCCGCTCAGATCTGAAGGAGAACCGCCGGATGGCACCTCAGCCACGGATGTCAGCAAAGGATCTCGCTGGTCCGGTCGCGATCTTCTTTGGAGCATTGTTGCTGGTGGCCGCTATCGCGCTGCCGCTCTATTATGTCGACACGCTCAAGAAGACCCCGATGGACCTCGACATCACCAGCGTCGCGACAAGCCAGCCGCAGGCCACGGTGTCCGGAAGCGACTCCCAGCCGGCGAAGATCTTCAACAGCTGTTCGGTCGATGAGGCCCGCGCGGAGGTCTCGGACGCCCGTCTCACGCAGCAGCAGCGTGTGATCGTGGTCGATCCGGCCGACAGCAACATCGCCACGTTCCAGGCAGGAAAGTCGACCAGGATCGATTCGTACACCAGCGGTGACGAGACGATCACCCCGTCGGCGACGGGTGCTGCGGACGGTTGCATGTCCTCGCTGCTGACCGCGACGCGCGACCTCGTCACCACCAACCGGGAAACTGCGGAACCGGCAATCTCCGGTGGCGGACAATCCGAGGTCAAGGTCGACGCCAGCGACAACAGCGTCAGCCTCCCCGATCGCACCGGCCTGCAGTACCGCTTCCCGTTCGGTGTCGAGAAGAGCGACAAGTATCAGTACTTCGACCTGACAACCCGGACCACCAACCCGCTGACGTACGTCGACGACAAGACCGAGATCCACGGCGTGAAGGCCTATCACTTCACCCAGGAGGTTCCGGAAGTCGACCTGAGCACGTTGGTCGACGCCAATGACCAGCAGCTGCCCGGCACGTCCCTCGATCAGACGTCGGGTTGGTACGGCGGATTCCCCGGCTACCGCAACAATGACAAGTTGCCGGCCTCGTTGATGCAGTCCAGTACCCGCGACCTCTACGTCGATCCCGCCAGCGGCACGATTCTCAATGAGCAGCAACACATTCGGCAGGACTTCAAGCTGAACGTGAGCGAGGATTCGCCGAAGGAGATGCTCGACTACCGCCTCACCGCGCTGGACGTCGTGTTCTCGTACGACCAGGACACCCAAGAGGAATTGGCTTCGGACGCAAAGAGTCTGAGTGATCCGATCACGCTGTGGGGTCGCTGGATCCCGATCGTCTTCGGCATCGTCGGCGCTGTCCTGCTCGCGCTGGGCGTCTGGCTCCTGTTCCGTTCCGGCGGTGGCCAGAAGCCGGCCGTTGCCGCGGACGGGCCCACCGATTCAGGCGAGCAGCCCTATCAGCCGCGCCCCGAGGATTCCGCGCACCGGGGATCCACGTACCCGGAGCAGCAGTACGAGCAGCCGTACGAGCAGCAGCCCTACGATCCGGATCAGACCCGGCAGATCCCGATCGTGCGCGACGACGGTGACGGGTTCACCGACTGGTCACCGCCCGGCCGCTCCTGAGACAAAACCACACGGTCCAGTCATCTCCAGCTGTTGCAACTGCTGGAAATGACTGGACCGTGTGGTTTTGCGGGAAGTTCAGTTCACCAACGGGGACAAGGCTTTTCCCGCCAGGGTGATCATCCCCGGGACGTGCCCGTTGGAGATCATGTTGATGGTGATGCCGTCGATGCCGACGTCGAGCACCCGGGTCTTGATCTGCACCGCAACTTCTTCGGGTGAGCCGACAAAGAAACGGTCCGTGGCCTCGGCCCACTTTTCGGCGCCGACATCTTCGGCGTCGAGTCCGCGGGCTTTCATCATGTCGACGAGGGACTCGCGGGCCTTGTCGCCGTCCGGGTCGAGGATCACGGTCGCCAAAAAGCTCGTCTTGAGCGTGCTGCGATCACGGCCGACCTCTTCGCAGCGTTTCGCCAGCGCCTCCAGTTTGCGCGGTAGTTCATCCGCCGCCGCAATGATGTTCAGGTGCTGGGCGTAGCGCGCCGCCAGCCCGAACGTCTTCTTCTCGCCACCACCACCGAGCATGATCGGCAGGTCGGTACGTAGTTGTGGGTGGTTACGGGTGCCGTGGGCCTGGTACCACTTGCCGTCGAGTTCGGGCTTGTCGCCGCGCAGCATCGGCTCGATGATCTGCAGTGCCTCTTCGAGACGCTCGAACCGCTCGGTGAACGTGCCGAACTCGTAACCCATCTCGTAGTGCTCGAGTTCGTACCAGCCGGCACCGATTCCGAGGATCGCGCGGCCGCCGCTGATCACGTCGAGCGTGGTGATCGTCTTGGCGAGCATCGCCGGATTGCGATAGGTGTTGCCGGTGACCAGGGTCGACAGGTTGATCTTCGACGTTGCGGTCGCCAGGGCACCCAGGGTGGTGTAGGCCTCGAGCATCGGTTCGTCCGGATCACCGATACCCGGCAATTGGTAAAAATGGTCCATCACCAAAACCGTGTCAAAACCGGCACTTTCGGCTTCCTGGGCCTGCGCGATGACCGTCGGGAAGAGTTCGGCGACACCACCGGGATAGGTGAAGTTGGGGATTTGATAACCGAGTCGAATGCTCATGCATCCACAGTACGACTGTTGCCGATCCTTCGATGTGTTGTCAGCGCACCAAAAGTGAGCGCGGTCCCGGCCACCGCGCAGGTCGCGGCGGTCACCGCCAGTGTCGTGATGCTGTGCGCCCACACCACGATCACCACGATCTCGGCCACCAGCACCACCCAGCTCAAGGCGGCCACCAGGGTGCGGTCGGCGGCGATCGCGGCGAGCAGGCCCACCTGCAGAATCGACAGGGCGCTCCCGGTGAGCGCGAACACCCACAGAATCGGTACCACCGGGCGGTACTCGTCGCCGACGAGGACCGGGACCAGTGGCGCGCAGATGGCGGCGCCTGCCACCACCACCGCACCGATCCCGGCCAGCCAGACCACCGCGGTCTTCAACGCGTCGCGGGACTTCGCGGAGTCGGCGAACTGCGGGAACAGCACCACCCCGATCGCCTGCGGTAGCCAGAATGCGGCTTTGGTCGCGATGGTCCCGAAGGCATAGACACCGGCATCCTGCTCCCCGAGCACCGGCCGGGACAGCAGCAGGTCGGCTGACGACAGTGCGATGAGGACCAGCTGCACCTGGGAGGCCCGCAACACCATGCTCAATGCCAGCGCCTGCGCGGACGCGCCAGGTGATGCCGGGACCGCGTCCGTCCGCGTCACCGCGACCCAGACCCCCGCGGCGGCGAACGCGGCGCCACCGGCGGTGGCGGTCAGCGCTCCGGCAGCGCCACCACCGGCCGCCAGGATGACGATGCCCGGCACGGTCCGCAAGATGCCCACCGCGGCCAGCACCCAGGACAAGACCGAGAAGTGTTGCCGCCCTTGCAGAATCCCTTGACCGGCAGCGATCAGGACCAGCAGCGGGGCGGTGGCGAACGCGGCGATGGTGGCGGCAAGTCCGGTGTCGGCGATCGCCATCATCACCGGAACCGCGATCACAGCGGCGATCAGCACCGCGGCGGTGGTACGCAACGTGATCGAGATCAGATCGGCAGTTGCCCGGCCCCGCACCACTTCCCGGGCGATCACCACCTGCAGCGCCAACGCCGGGACGCCGAGGATCAGCATCGCCTGGAGCAGGACCGCGAACTCGCCGTAGTCGCTCTCGGTCAGCCAGCGGGCGGCAGGCAGGTGAATGAGGTATCCGCAGATGTTGGCGACCATCGTGCCGACCGCGACACCCCCGACACCAGCCATCCGATTCGCCATGGCGTTCAGTGTCTCAGGACCACCTCGGCTCGTGGCGAAGGGCTGGTATCAGCCGTATTCGGATGAACTTCGACCGTCCGCAGTCGTGCCCGCTGGGCGATCCAGACCAGCAGGCTCAGCACGACTGCGACCAGGTAGATCCAGGCGTCGAGTCGCTCGCCGAGCAACAGTGCCGACCACACGATCGTCAGGAGGGGCTGGATCTGCTGGATCTGCCCGATCCGGGCGATACCGCCGCGGGCCAGACCGCCGTACCAGACGAAGAATCCGAGGAACTGCGAGATCACCGTGATGTAGAGCATCCCGGCGACGACGGAGGTGGTCAGCGAGATCGGTCCGTTCATCACCGCGACGAGCGCGATGGGTATCGACAATGGCAACAACAGGACCAGCGACCACGAGATGCTCTGCGCGCCACCGATCCGCTTGGCCACCGACCCACCGACCGCATACCCGAACCCGGCGCTGACGGCGGCCAGGAACATCCAGAGGTGACCCCAGCCCAGCGTGAATCCGGCCAGGCCAGACGGACTGGTCGCGAGAAGGTACGTGATCAAGACGAGAACGCCGGCACCGGTGGCCGACCAGAACAGCCACGGCAAGCGTTCACCACCCAGTAGCGCGGCAAATATCGCGGTGAGCGCGGGCAGCAGGCCGATGATGACCGCGCCGGTTGCCGAATCCATACGTTCCAGGGCCAGTGAGGAGAACAGCGGGAACCCGACCACCACACCCAGACCCGAGCCGACCAGCGCGGCCAGATCGCGACGGCCGGGCACGGGCGCCCGCACACAGAACAGATAGGCCACCGCCAATAGTCCGGCGAGCGCCGCGCGCACCGCGGTAACGGTGAACGCGTCCATGCCTGCGACCGCGAGTTTGTTGGCAGGTAGCGAGAAACTGAAGGCCAGGACACCCAGACCGCCGAGCAGCACTCCGGCCGGGAGTACACGTGACCGGCGTGCGTTATCCGATATCGGCGTTTTCGCCGAACTGTTATCCTTGGTTCTCATGTTCAACGATAGCGGAGTATCGGTGCTTCGCGATAGTCTGCGCACGCTGATCGCCGGGAGCGGCCCCGGCACACAGTTGCCCTCGGTGCGGTCGCTGCAGCAAGAACATCGGGTCTCTCCCAACTCGGTGCAGCGGGTGCTCCGCGAGCTGGCCGTCGAAGGCCTGGTCGACGTCCGTCCCGGCGCCGGATCGTTCGTGGCCGCCGCCTCACCGCCGCGCGCTCCCACAGACACCTCCTGGCAGGAATCGGTGCTCGGCAGCCGCATCCCGCCGGAACTCACGCGGACGCTCGACCTGTGGCGCATCCCCGGCTCTGACGTCATCCGCCTCAAAGGCGGATATCTGGACGACGAACTGCTCCCCAGGGCCGCGCTCGACGCCGCGATGGCCCGGGCGATCAAGCGCACCCCGAGCTGGGGCCCTTATCCGATCGAGGGCAGCGAAGACCTACGCCGATGGTTCGCCTCCGAGATCGACGGTGTGCACGCCTCCGAGGTGATCGTGACGGCGGGCGGGCAGAGCGCGTTGTCGGTGGCGATCCGGGCGCTCGTACGTCCCGGTGAACCCATTATCGTCGAAAGCCCCACGTACACCGGCACAATCGCCATCGCGCGCAGCCACGGCGCCGAGGTGATTCCGGTACCGACCGACGCGGACGGGATACGGACCGACCTTCTCTCCGACGCCATCGAACGCACCGGCAGCCGGCTTGTGGTGCTGCAGCCCGCCTTTGCCAATCCCAGTGGTGTCACGCTGTCCCGATCCCGGCGCGAGGACGTTCTGGCCCTGGCACAACAACATTCGCTGTTTGTCCTCGAGGACGACTACGCCCGCTACCTGGGCATCGACCACGAGCCTCCGCCGCCGCTGATCAGCGCAGACCCCGGTGGCCATGTGGTGCATGTTCGTTCGCTCTCCAAACCGGTGGGACCGGGGCTACGGGTGGCCGCACTGTGTGCCCGGGGTCCGGCGCTGGCCCGGCTGCGGGCGGCGAAGACCCTCGACGACTTCTACGTGTCGGGTCCGATCCAGGAGACCGCCGTCGAGTTCCTGAATTCCCCGGCCTGGCCGCGGCACAACCAGCTGGTCCGGCGCACACTCGGGCAGCGCCGGGACGCCCTGGTCTCGGCCATGACCCGGCTGATCCCGCAGGTCGGCATACCCGCCGTCCCCCACGGCGGCATCCACCTGTGGGTCCGCCTGCCCGCAGGCATCGACGACCGAGACGTTGCCGCTGCCGCGTACGCCGAGGGTGTCCTGGTCGGAGAGGGAACCCCCTGGTTCCCCGCCGGTTTCGATCACTCCCATCTGCGCCTCACCTACGGCGAGACACCGGCCCCGATGATCGGCGAGGCAGTGTCCCGACTGGCCCGGGTACTGCCCCCTTCCTGATCCGGCGTCACCGGATCTGGGTGCCCGCTCATGAGTCCGTTAGGGTCCGTTCATGACCCGCCGGCACTGGATCACGCTGTGGCTGACCAGTGCCACGCTTTCGCTGGCGATCACCGCACCCATCTTCCGACCCGGCTACCTGTTGATCGCGGACATGGTGAGCACGCCCCGTTCCCATCTCACCGATTCGGCGATGGGTCTGGGTGTCGGTGCCCCGCGGGCGGTGCCGCAGGACTGGTTCATCGCGATGATCTCCCACGTGGTCGACGGCGGGATCGTCGTGAAGGTGCTGACCACGCTGGCACTGGTCGTTGCGGGCGTCGGATACGGCCGACTGGTGCGGCTTGCGCTGCCGGGCGCCGGTCTGCCGGGCATGCTGGTCGGCACCACGATCGCCATCTGGAATCCCTATGTCGCAGAACGCCTCCTGCAAGGGCACTGGAGCCTGTTGTTCGGCTACGCCGCGGTGGGCTGGATCTTCGTGTGCGTCAATCGGGTTCGTCGTCGCGCAGACTTCACCGGATGGTCGATGCTGGCCGCCTGGCTCGCGGTGGCCGGACTGACGCCCACCGGATCAATGCTGGCCCTGTTCACCCTGGTGGCCGCACTCTTGATCCCGGTTGTCATCGACTCCCCCGGCCGGATTGCCGCCAGGACGGGCATGATTGCCATCGCGATCTGGTCGGCGTCGGCTCTGCCCTGGATCATGGCGTCGCTGGTGGGTTCTGGTGCCGCGACCGCGGACTCCGCTTCGGTGGCGGTTTTCGCCGCCCGCGCCGAACCCGGTCTGGGAACCTTCGGCGCGCTGCTCGGGCTCGGCGGCATCTGGAACGCCGACGCGGTGCCGGCCAGCCGTACCTCTCCCTGGGCCGCCGTCGCGACGGTGACGCTGCTGGTGATCGTCGCTGCGGGCCTGCCCGCGCTGTACCGACGTCGGCGTAATCCGGTGGTGTCAGGCGCTGCCGGGCTCGCCGTGACGTCGATCGTGTTGATCGGCCTGGCCGCGACGGATCCGGGCATTGCGATCCTGGAGTGGGCGGTCGACACCATCCCTGGTGCGGGACTGCTGCGCGACACCCAGAAGTGGATCGCCCTGGTCGTCCCCCTGTATGCGCTCGCCGCCGCGGCAGCCGTGCAGACCTGCGGCCGATGGGTCCCACGGGCTTTCGCGGCGGTGGTGGTCGCGGTGCTCATCGTCGCACCGCTGCCCGACCTCGCGTGGGGCGTGGGCAACAAGCTCAGCGTGAGCACCTACCCCGATGATTGGCAGCAGGTCGCCGACCTCATCGGAGCCGACGACGGCGACGTTCTGCTGTTGCCGACCGGCATGAACCGGCGCTATGAGTTCACCGGCCATGTCTCGCTCGACCCCGCGCCCCGGCTGCTGCGCGCCGATGTGTTGCAGACCGGCGAGCTCGTCGTCGGCGGCACGGTCGTCGACCGCACCGAATCGCGGGCCACCGACGCGGAATCCGCGTTGCGCTCGGGTGCCCCGCCCGAGGAACTCGCAGAGCTCGGTGTCGGATGGATACTCGTCGAGGGGCAACTCGACGCCGACGCACCGGCCCAGCGGACACTGGCCGCGGCGACCGAGGTCTTCGACGGCAGCGACCTGCGCGTCTACCGGATCGAGGATCCCCGGACGATCTCCGCTTCCACCGTCGACCTGGCATTGGTCTGGGGTGCCCACTTGTTGTGGATTGTGCTGATCGCCAATGGCTTTGTGGTGTTTGTGCTGCAATGGGCGCACCGATCAAGCCGCCGGAAGAAGGTCAGCCAGTGAATGACATCGAAGCCATCAAGCAGGTCAAGTACCGCTATCTGCGGGCCCTGGACACCAAGGCGTGGGACGACTTCGAGAGCACCCTCACCACCGATGTGACCGGCGAATACGGCGAAAGCCTGTCGTTCAGCGACCGCACCACGTTGGTGGATTTCATGCGTTCCTCGGTGGGGCCTGCGGTGATCACCGAACATCGCGCCGATCATCCGGAGATCACGGTGGAGGGCGACGAGGCGACCGGCCAGTGGTACCTGCAGGATCGGGTGATCGTGGCCGACTTCAACTTCATGCTGTTCGGCGCGGCCTTCTACAGCGACCGCTACCGCCGAACCGAGCAGGGCTGGAAAATCTGCGCCACCGGCTACAAACGCACCTACGAGGCGACACTCTCACTCGAAGACATCCCGAGCTTCAACTGCAAACCCGGAGCGGCACTCAATCTTTGACGAGTCCGGAGATCGGCTTGCCTGCCACTGCCGCGGCAAGTACCTGATCGACACCGGCCGCTGCCGCCGCCCACGAGTATCCGCCCGCGCGCTCGCGTGCCTTGTTGCCGAGATCGCGGCGCCGCGCCGGCTCGTCGAGCAATTGCGTTGTCACAGTGCCGAGTTCGTCGATGTCGTCGACCAGCACCCCGGTCACTCCATCGACCACGGAGTCCGTCAGACCACGCGACGACCGGTAACCAATGGTCGGGACGCCGTACCCGGCGGCCTCGATCACCGCCAGACCCCAGCCCTCGGTGCGCGAGGGCATCAGGTGCACCGCGGCGCCGGCCAGGAGTTGGTGCTTGCGCTCCTCGCTGACATGTCCATGGAACACCACCCGATCGTCGATGGCGAGTTCAGATGCCTTGGCCCGCAATTCTTCCGACCACCATCCGTTGCCGATCACATCCAGCATCACATCGGGGTGGGTCACCGCGATCCGGGCCATCACCTCGAGTGCGTGTTCGATCTGCTTGTGCGGCACCAACCGCGACAGCACACAGAGGCGACGCGAATCGGTGTCGACCTGATCAGCAGACACGGCAACAGGCGACGGATCGGTCCCGGCGCGCACCACGGCCACCCGCTCGGCATCCACACCCATCGACACCAGATCTTCCGCCGACGGCAGGGAGACGGTCAGATATTGGGCGTCGCGATGCACCCGCGGCGACAACCACGACTCGATGAACCAGCCGACCTTGCCCATCAGCGCACCGGCCACCGGCCACTGTCGCTTATGGCAGTGATGCACCAGCACCACAACCGGCGCCCGGCTCACCAAGCGCGCGAAGAACGGGATCCCGTTCTGGGTATCGATCACGACGTCGGGGTTGATCCCGGCCAGCGGGCCACGGCCGATACGCGCGGCCAGGATCGCCGCCATCGCGCTTGGGTACACACTCAGGCGTCCACCGCCCCGCGACACCGTCATCCCGGCCCGCGATTCGGTGGCCGGAGCCCCCGGATAACCCGCGGTCCGGAACGTCACCTTCACACCTTGGCCTGCCAGTTCGGCGCCGACCCGTTCCAGGTAGCGCTCGCTGCCCCCACCCTGCGGATGGTCGCTGTCGCGCCAACACAGCAACAGCACCTCACGCAGAGGTGCAACAGGTGTGCTGTCGTCGTTGGTTTTCACTTCAAGACAGGGTAGCGGCCACGACCTGCGCACCACCACCCGTATCCTTTGGCCGGTGAACGCTGCCACTTCCCGAGCGCAGAAGCGGGCAACGTTGCCGCGGTCAGTTGCTCTGCTGAATCATTTCCGGTACGAACAGCCCGATCCGGACCGGTTCTATGGCGCCCTTGCCGACGACTCCGTCGAGCTCATCGAGGCCCTGCATCTGGACGTCAACCACGCCGGACTCGATGGACTGACCGTGCTCGATGTCGGTGGCGGGCCCGGCTACTTCGCCGAGGTCTTCCGATCACGCGGCGCCGATTACGTATCCGTCGAACCGGACCCCACGGAGATGCACGCGGCCGGGCTCCCCCAGCGGGCCAGTGTCCGGGGCTCGGGCATGGCGTTGCCGCTCTTCGACGACAGTGTCGACATCTGCTACTCGTCGAACGTGGCCGAACACGTGCGTGATCCGTGGACGATGGCGCAGGAGATGCTGCGGGTCACCAAACCCGGCGGACTGGTGCTGCTGAGCTACACACTCTGGTACGGCCCGTTCGGCGGCCACGAGATGGGACTGACCCACTACTTCGGTGGGGCCCGGGCCGCTCGCCGGTACACCCGCAAACACGGCCATCCCCCGAAGAACCTCTACGGCACGTCGCTGTTCAAGGTCACCGCGGCCGACGGCCTGCGCTGGGCCCGGTCGGTCCCGGGGCAACAGGCCACGTTGCTCGCCGCGTTCCCGCGCTACCTGCCCGGCCGGATGTGGTGGGTGATGCGGGTACCGCTGGTGCGAGAGTTGTTGGGCAGCAACCTCGTCCTGATGCTTCGAAAGAACTGACCCGACCGTTGCCGGAAAATGCACCAAGCCCCTGCACCGGGATACGGCACAGGGGCTTGGGCACAGCGGATCAGTTGATGACCCACTGCCCGAGATGGCTATTCGGCGATCGCCTCCAGCGGTTTGGTCTTGGCCGCACGCGACGCCGGCCACAACGCGGCCGCCACACCCACGAAGGCCGCCCCGATCAGGGTGATGATGATCAGACCCGTCGGCAGAACCGGATCCCCCAGGCCCCAGTACCGCAGGGTCCGGACCAGCGCCCAACCGAACGCGACACCGAGCACCACACCGAGTACCGCACCGAAGATCGCGATCAGCAGCGATTCGACGTAGATGGTGCGGCGTACCTGCGACCGGGCCATACCGATCGCCCGCAACATGCCGATCTCCCGTTTGCGTTCGATCACCGACAACGCCAGGGTGTTCACGATGCCGAGCACCGCGATCACCAGCGCGAGGCCGAGCATCGCGTACAGCACGCTCAGCATCTGATCGATCTGCGACGACTGCTCGCCCTTGAACTGCGACGGGGTCTGGACCTTCACCGTCAGGTAATCGGCGGTGACATCCTCGATCCGATCGCTGATCTCGTCGACGTTGGCGCCCGGAACGGTCTTGACCGCCGCGAACACGTCCTGCCGCAAGGCTTCCGGGACCAGCTTCTGATAGGCGTCATTGCCCATGGCCCACGGATCGATCAGCGGATTGTCTTCGAAGATACCGGTGACCGTCACCGGGACAACGGTTCCGTCATAGTTGCTGAACTCGATGACGTCGCCGACCTTGAAACCGTTCTCCTTGGCCACGCGCTCACTGAAGATGATGCCGTCCGGCTCGATCGTGGCCGAACCCTCCACCATCTTGTAAGGCGTCACGGAATACATGTCACCGCTCGGCGAATAGCCGAACACCGAATCACCGTCGGCCTCCGCCTGGATCGCACCGAACGAGACAACGGATTCGACCCCATCGATATCTTGGATCGCCTCACTCACCAAGGGGGAGAAGCCACTTCCCTGCGAACCCGAGACGATCAGGTTCGCGGTAAGTCCGGTGTCGATCGCATCGTCGATGGTGCCCTTGAACGTCGAACCGAGGGTACCGATGACTGCAACCAGCATCAGTCCCAGTGTCAGCGCGAAAGCTGTTGCCGCAGTGCGCCTCGGGTTACGGACCGCGTTGGTCCGGGCCAGCTGCCCGATCTTCCCGAACGGTCGGGCGAGTACCGCGCCGAGCACCCGGACCACCGGCCGCGACAGCGCCGGAGACGCGAAGACCACCGCGAAGATCATCACCAAGGCACCGAGGCCGACCGTGGCGGCCGCGTTGCCACCCTCCCCGGACGCGCCGACGGCCAGCAACACAATTGCGATGACCCCCAAGACGATTCCGATGATCGTGCGCACCTTCAGCGATGCCTGACCGTCGGTCGCACTCTCCCGCATCGCCTCGACCGGCGACACCTTGGAGGCCCGCCGGGCCGGCGCATACGCACTCACCATCGTCACACCGATACCCACCACCAGGCAGGCGATGATCGACGACGGCCCGACCTGCAGCGACGTACTGGGCAGACCGGTCGATGCCGTCAGTGCCCGCAGCAACGCCGCGATACCGATACCGGCGGCCAACCCGACCAGCGCGCCGATCAACCCGACGACAAACGCCTCGAGCAACACGGACCGAGTGACCTGTTTCCGGCTCGCGCCAATCGCCCGCAGCAGAGCCAACTCTCGCACCCGCTGCGCGACGATCATCGAGAAGGTGTTGTAGATGATGAACGTTCCCACGATCAGGCCGATGGCGGCGAACGCCAGCAGGATGTAGTTGAAGACATCGAGGAACTGGTTGACGTTGTCTTTCTCGTCCTGCCGTACCTGGTCGCCGGTACGCAGCTTGTAGTCGTCGCCGAGAAGACCGGCGACCCGCGACTTGAGCTCGTCAGCGCTGACCCCGGGCACCGCCTGCAGATCGATCGACTGCGCGTGCGAACCATCCGTGAACAAGTCCCGAGCCGTCGACTCGAGGAACTGCACATTTGTGAAACCACTTGTCGCGCCGGGAACATCGAGGATTCCGACAATCGTGACCTCCACCGGCGCATCGCTGCCCCGGCTGGTCGCGACCTTGGTGGTCGAACCCACCTCGAGGTCGGCGTCGGCGGCGGATGACTTGTTGAGGGCCACCTCGTTCGGTGCCTCGGGTGCGCGACCTTCGATGAGGTCGCTCTCGACATCGGACAACCGCTGATCCGGCGGCACGAACGCGCTGCCGATACTCGGCGCACCTCCGGTCTGCAACGCCTTGCCGTCTTTCTTGGCAATGGTTGCCGGCCCCGAATACGTCGGCAGGATCTTGGCGATACCGAGTTCGGACTTGTTGTCCTGCAACTGGGTCAGCACCGAATCCGGGACGCCGGACGAGTTGGAATCCTTGGGCGAGACCTGGGTGTCCACCCCGAGCGCAACCTTGTCGAAAATGCCGTCGAAGGCCGAAGAGATCGTTGCGGTGAAGACCATCGACCCGGCCACGAAGGCGGTACCGAGTACCACCGACAAAACCGTCAGGACGAGCCGGAGCTTATGTGCCGCAAGATTTCTCAGCGACACCTTTCGCATGGTGTTCGAGGCCATCACAGCTCCCGGGGAGCTTGCGCGAAGCCTCCGGTCGACGGGGTCTCGTCGAGGTTCTTCATGTATTCGAAAATCTCGTCGGCGTCGGGGTTCCGCAGTTCCTGGACGATCTGACCGTCGGCGAGGAAAATCACGCGATCGGCGTAGGAGGCCGCCCGCGGATCGTGGGTCACGATCACCACGGTCTGTCCGAACTCATTGACCGAGGCCCTCAGGATGCTGAGCACCTCGCCCGAGGAACGGGAGTCGAGGTTACCGGTCGGCTCATCACCGAAGATGATCTCCGGGCGGCCGACCAGTGCGCGCGCACAGGCGACACGCTGCTGCTGCCCACCGGACAGTTCGCTGGGACGGTGGTCGAGGCGATCGCCGATGCCGAGACGGCCGATGACGGTGTCGAACCACTCCTGGTCGGGCTTGCGACCGGCGATGTCGATCGGCAGCGTGATGTTCTCCCGGGCGGTGAGGGTCGGCACCAGGTTGAACGACTGGAACACGAACCCGATCCGATCACGACGCAGCATCGTCATCTGCTTGTCCGAGAGTCCGGACAGATCGGTATCGCCGATACTCACCGAGCCGCTGCTCGAGGTGTCGAGGCCCGCCAGACAGTGCATGAGCGTCGACTTGCCCGAACCCGATGGGCCCATGATCGCGGTGAATTCACCACGTACGAAGTCCACGGAGACGCCCGCGAGCGCGACCACCTGGGTGTCGCCACTGCCGTACACCTTCCTCAAGTCGGTCGCGCGGGCTGCAACTGCAGTCGGTGGGGCAGTCATGTTCTGGCCTTTCTCGATGTCGGTCAGTGGTGCACAAACTCTGGCGTCGCCGGTGCCCGCGATGAGCGGAAACCGGCGGAAACGATGTCGGCAGGTCGGGCAGTACAAATAGTGACTGCTGCGGCGCCTCCGAATCATCGGGGACCACCCTGATCTTTCCCCCCACATCCTTGCCGGGCCCGCCTTCGCGCCCGACCTCGATGCGTCCTGACAAGTTAAGGACGATCCGATCATCACACGCAACCGATTAACGATCCACCCTCAATAATGCACAAGCACCTACAGGCTGTGCCTGTAGGTGCTTGTGCGAAAACAAAAGCGTCTGAGGAATCCTCGGACTACTTGGCGCCCAATCGCTGCTTGAGGGCGTCGAACTCATCTTGGAGACCGGTGGGCAGCTTCTCGCCGACGAAGTTGAACCACTCCTCGATCGACGGGATCTCGCCGAGCCATTCGTCGTTGTCGACCGCAAGGGCCTCGGCGACGTCGGCCGCGGAAACGTCGAGTCCTTCGAGGTCGAGCGACTCGGGGGTTGCCACGATCCCGATCGGGGTCTCGACACCGCCTGCCTTGCCCTCGATGCGTTCGACGATCCACTTCAGCACGCGGCTGTTCTCACCGAATCCTGGCCACAGGAAGCGCTTGTCGTCGCCACGACGGAACCAGTTGACGTAGAAGACCTTCGGCAACTTGGACTCATCGGCGTTCTTGCCGAGGTTGATCCAGTGATTCAGGTAGTCGCCCACGTTGTATCCGAGGAACGGAAGCATGGCCATCGGATCGCGGCGGATCGCGCCGACGGTGCCCTCTGCCGCTGCGGTCTGCTCGGAGCCGACCGTGGCGCCCATGAACACACCGTGCTGCCAGTTGCGGGCCTCGGTGACCAGCGGAACCGTGGTCTTGCGACGGCCACCGAACAGGATCGCCGAGATCGGCACACCCTGCGGGTCGTCCCACTCGGGAGCCATGATCGGGCACTGTGCCATCGGCGTGCAGTACCGCGAGTTCGGGTGCGCAGCCGGCGTATCCGAATCCGGGGTCCAGTCGTTGCCGCGCCAGTCGATGAGGTGCTTGTGCTCGCCTTCGAGGCCCTCCCACCAGATGTCACCGTCGTCGGTCAGCGCCACGTTCGTGTAGAGCGTGTTGCCTTCTTCGATGGTCTTCATGGCGTTCGGATTGGAGCTGTAGTTGGTGCCGGGTGCAACACCGAAGAAACCGAATTCCGGGTTCACGGCGTAGAGCTGGCCGTCCTCGCCGAAACGCATCCAGGCGATGTCGTCGCCCAGGGTCTCGGCACGCCAACCCGGGATCGTCGGCTGGATCATCGCGAGGTTCGTCTTGCCACAGGCGCTCGGGAACGCGGCCGCGATGTAGTAGGCCTTGTTCTCCGGGCTGATCAGCTTGAGGATCAGCATGTGCTCGGCGAGCCAGCCCTCATCGTGTGCCATCGCCGAGGCGATGCGCAGCGAGTAGCACTTCTTGCCAAGCAGTGCGTTGCCGCCGTAACCCGATCCGAAGGACCAGATCTCGCGGTCCTCGGGGAAGTGGGTGATGTACTTCTCCGAGTTACACGGCCACGGCACGTCGTCCTGACCGGCTTCGAGCGGGGCGCCGAGCGAGTGCAGCGCCTTGACGAAGAACCGATCCTCGCCGAGGGCGGCAACCACATCGGGTCCGACGCGGGTCATGATCCGCATCGAGAGCACCACGTAAGCGGAGTCGGTGATCTCGACACCGAGCTTCGGGTCGTCCGAACCGAGCGGGCCCATGCAGAACGGGATGACGTACATGGTGCGACCGCGCATGCTGCCGCGGTAGAGGTCGGTCATCGTGGCGCGCATCTCGGTCGGGTCGACCCAGTTGTTCGTCGGGCCGGCGTCGACCTCGTTCTTCGAGCAGATGTAGGTCCGCGACTCGACCCGCGCGACGTCGGCGGGGTCCGAGTGGGCCAGGAACGAGTTGGGCTTGCGCTCTTCGTTCAACTTGGT
Source organism: Williamsia sp. Y853 (assembly GCF_056786495.1). NCBI lineage: Bacteria > Bacillati > Actinomycetota > Actinomycetes > Mycobacteriales > Nocardiaceae > Williamsia > Williamsia sp. Y853. The sequence continues at coordinate 1,113,758 of NZ_JBXCJC010000001.1, read as the reverse complement.
CAGAGTGCCCGCCGCCACCAGCTCAGCGGTGAGGCGATCCCACTCGGCGTCGGAGCCGTCAGACCAGACAACCTGGTCGGGCTGGGTCAGTTCGGCGATCTCCCGCACCCAGGCCAGAAGCTCTGAGTGTGAGGTGGGAGCGCTGTCGGGGTCCAAACCAGGAATTGTCGCTGAAGTCATTGTTATCTCTCCTGCTGGTGACCGGCCGGTGTCGGTAACGCCAAGGTGTGCGTCTGCGCCGGTCAGCCCCTCCGTGGGGTGCGTTGTCAGGTTACTTCGACCGCACCCGATCTGGTCAATCGGGTGCGTGCGTTACGGCACATCTCATCACGCAAAGTGATCAAACACTTGGTCGAGGTCCAAGTTACAGCTGTGACAATAATCGCGAAATCGGCTATTCGAGCTTACCGCTGTCTGCAAGAATTCACGGGCCGGTCGGCAATTTCGCACGTGAAGCGCGGTCTCCGCTACCTGGCGGCGGTCTTGTACCCACCCGGTGGGGACGAAATGGTTGTCGCCATGAATCAGGAGGCCAGAGGGTCGTTCCGTTTCGTTCAAACGGTTGCAGAATGTCGCCGAACTTACTTCACGCAACTAAACTTGGTTGGCTTTATGATCCCGCATATCGGCTTTTCACACACCCGAACAATGGCTTCGTTGCACAAATAACTATTCGAGCCTGCCGCTGTCGGTGGCCGTCCATTGGCCGCTGGTCGGATCAAGTCTCGACGTCCGGTAACCACCGTCGCGGTTGACCTCGGTGATCAGATCGACCTGTCCGTCGCGATCGCTGTCGGTGTACACCGTCATCCCCTCCGGTCCGGTGCGTGTGAGCGAGTCGGCCACACCGTCGGCGTCGGTGTCCAGATCAGCGGGACCGAGGTCCCAGACCCTGTCGTTCTCGACGATCCAGAGGTTGTCATATGCGTCGCTGCCCACATCGAGGTCGGGTGTGATCGCGGCGACCGGGTGAAACGTCGGCCCCCGATCCACCGGATCGTCACCGAATTCGGATCCGAACTCGCCGTCCATCTCATCCACCCCCGTTGTAGTGGTCTGCGTCGTCTTTGGGTCCGATCTCTTGGACGCATCCGACCGGCGACCGGTTCCGCGGCGGTGAAATCAGTGACCGATGGCGACCAGAACCTCGTCGAGCCGGTCGCGAGCCTCCACCGCCGCAGCGAGTCGACGCAGGTCACGCTCACGCGCTTCGGGTGCCGCGCGACGTCCGGCCCGGATCTGTGCGTCGAGTTCGGCCACTCGGTCGGAGACCATCTGCGCGCGACGCTCGTAGTAACGCGCCAGCCGGCCGCCGATCACCGATTCGGCGGCCTGCACCTGTCGCGAGACATCCTGTTCGATACGGCCCCGAGTGGTGGCGATCGCCTCAGCCGCCCAGGCAGACATGGACGTTCGTAGCGCCGACAGCCGGCGCAGCCGCACCAATCCGACCGCGATCGCCGCCCCGAGCACCAGCGTCAGCGGCATCGCGATCCATTGCAACGTGTGGACGGCAGAGAGCGGCATGACAAGCAGTCGTCCCAGGCCGAGTCCGGCCGAGGCACCGAAGACCACCAGCAACGCCTCTTCCACACCGCGACGCTTCGGAGGTATCGGCGGCACTTGAAGCGACAAGGGAGGTCGGTCCGGCGGCGGTCCCACCTCCTCGAGTCCGAGTAACGCCCGATGTTCGAGCGCGCTGCGGTCCTCGTCGAAACGCTGTTGCGCCCGATCCCCCAGGGCCGTGAGCCGGCCCGCGAGCCACTGCGCGAAATCTTCCGTACCCGATCGGCTCAGCGCGGCTGCGCGGGCGGCGGCATCGCTCGACAGGTCGCGGGCCGCTCCGTCGAGTTCGGTGAGCGCCGCGGCCCGGATCTGGTTCGCACCTCCGCGCACCGCCGCCAACCTGTCGGACCGGCCACGATCGCGGGACGCGATCACGCTCGCGCGCTGCACCAACAGATCAGCAGCCGGATCGCCGCGCTCTGTCGCGAGTTCGGAGATGAGGTCGTCGAGATGCCGTTCGGCCTCGAGGGATTCGAGTCGTTCCGGGCGGGCCGGGCCGTCGACCTGGTCGTGCAGCCACTCGATCAACTCGTCGAAACCGGATTCGGCCCGGTAGCCGGCCAGCGCCGCGGCCGCCGACACGGCGAAGATCGGCATGCGGCCATCGGGGTCGACGATGCCCCGGTTGAACTTCAGCAAGGTCGGCCAATCCCAGTAGGCATCGATCTTGTTGCAGACCACGGCCACCAACGACGCCAACTCACACAGCCGGCGCACCACCTCGACCTCGGTGTCGGACACCCCGGACGACGGATCGAGGATCAGCAACGCCACCGCCGCCCGTCGCCCCGATTCGGACCACTCCCGCGCAGGCACGCCATGGTCACAGAGCACCCTCGTCACCGACGTGACCCCGACCTTCCCGGTGCCCCCGACCACCACATCGGTCGCGTCGATGCCGGCAAGTCCGCTTCCGGTCAGCTCGGCGACCTCGGCGATGACTGATCGCATCTGCATCACGTCCATATGAATTCCTCCCCTACCGCACCGGCGAGCACCGACCCTGACAACAGATTCTCGATCTCATCGCGCAGAACACCCTGCGCGGCAAGGATTTCAAGCGCTGCGGCCACCCGGCGCAACCGCACCGCCGGAGCCACTGAGGCAAAGGCCCGGAGCGGCCCTGCCAGCGCGTCGAGCCCGCTGCGCTGTGTGAGCAGCTCGGAGAGTTCATCAGCCGAGCAGCGCGCATTGCTCAACACCGCGATCGTGGCTGCGATGCCGTAGGCGTCGAGACGCCGCAGCAGCGCCATCCGCTGCAGCCGCTGCCCCGGTCCGCCTGCGTCGATGAACGTGGCCTGCATCGGCGGCACCTGTTCGCTCGCCTCGGCCATCGCCGCCAGCATGTCGATCTCCTCGTCACCGAGGTCGGCGATGGCCAGCAGAGGCATCACCGGGATCACCGGCCTGGCCAGCTCCTGTGCGCACTCGGCGGCCCGAGCACGCGCGGCCGGCCACGAACCGAGACTGTCGGCCTTACCCAGCAGGACCAGGCTGCGCCGGGGGTCGCGGCCCGCCAGCGCCGCGACATCATCGGCTCTGGGCCAGCCCGCGATCACGTGAAACCAGGCATCGGCGTCGTCGGCGTCGTCGCCGGGCCCGATCGGGCTGATGTCGAAGCGGCGGCGCAGGGCCCCGGCGAGCGTGTCACGGCCGGTACCGAAGCGTCCGGTCACCGCAACCCGCAGCGGACCCCGCAGTTCCGAGACGGCCCGATTCAGGTCAACTGCGCCCGATATCCGCGCAGACAACCCCTCCAGCCGAACCGCCAGATCGGCATACGCCGCATCCCCGACTCGCAGATCTGATTGATCCAATTCACCCTCCCGGAGAAAAACCCGCCGCCAACAGGTCAGACGCGCCCCGCAACGCTATGGTTCCGGTCACTTGCAGGTAACAATCGGCAGGTGGTTGGTCAACCCCTGCTGTCACATCCGTGCGGAATGCGGGACTATGGGCCGGTGACCAGCCCACGCTCGAACCCGAATGCGGACACCGACCAGGGCGTCGATACCGAATCCGACGTCTCCGCCGTGACCCGATCGGAGATCGCCGATACCTCCGACTCGGTAGCCGATGATGCCCAGCTCCGCGAACGCGCCCGGCTTTACCCCCGCGTGACCAGCTTCCGGACCCGGCGCGGAAGTCTGACTCCGGCTCAACAGGCCAACTGGGAGCGTCTGTGGCCAACCGTGGGGCGTGACGTCAGTGAAACCGACCAGATCGATCCCGTCGCCTGGTTCGGCCGCAGCGCACCCCTCATCCTGGAGATCGGCTGCGGAACCGGTACCTCGACAGCCGCGATGGCGGCGGCGGAACCCGAGAACGACGTCATCGCGGTCGATGTCTACCGACCGGGTATCGCCCAGCTCGTCGGCGCGGTCGGCCGGGACGAACTGGAGAACATCCGGATCATCCGTGGCGACGCCATCATCGTCCTGAAGAACATGCTCACACCGGCATCTCTGACCGGGGTCCGGGTGTTCTTCCCCGACCCCTGGCCCAAGGCCCGGCATCACAAGCGGCGACTACTCCAACCGACGACCATCGAACTGATCGCCGACGTCCTGAAGGACGGTGGAGCACTGCACATCGCCACCGACCACGCCGAGTACGCCGAATCGATCGCCGCGGTCCTCGCCGCGCAGAGCCTGCTGGTCCCGACCGACGAGAAGGTGCCGTTCTCCACGCAGCGCCCGGTCACCAAGTTCGAGGGACGGGCCGCGGTCGAAGGTCGCCCGGTCACTGAGTTCGTTCTCACACGGGTGCCCCGATGAGCCCCGCGTCGTACGGCGATGACGCCGCCCGCGGACCCGACAATTCGGTCGCTCACACCATCTCGGGGGCCAGCCAGGAATCGCGCGTCCTGCTGATCTGGGACGCACCGAACCTCGACATGGGGCTCGGATCGATCCTCGGTGGCCGTCCCACCGCAGCTCACCGCCCTCGATTCGACGCTCTGGGCCGGTGGCTACTCAATCGGACCGCGGAAATCTCCGCATCGGTGCCACGGGTTGCTGCCGAGGGTGAGGACCGGCCCAAGTCCGGGTACTCCCCGATCCCCGAAGCCACCGTCTTCACCAACATCGCCCCTGGGACCGCCGAAGTGGTCCGGCCGTGGGTCGAAGCGTTGCGTAATGTTGGTTTTGCTGTTTTTGCCAAGCCCAAGGTCGACGAAGACAGCGACGTGGACTCGGACATGCTCGACCACATCGAGCTGCGGAGGCACACGGTCGGGCTGGCCGGTCTGATCGTCGCATCGGCGGACGGACAGGCCTTCCGGGAGCTGCTGCTCGACGTTGCCTCCGATGGTGTGCCTGTTCAGGTGCTCGGGTTCCGGGAGCACGCCGCGTGGGCACTGACGTCGGAGAGTTTGGAGTTTGTAGACCTAGAGGACATCCCAGGTGTGTTCCGCGAGCCCTTGCCGCGGATCAATCTGGATTCGCTTCCCGAGGAAGGCGCCTGGTTGGCTCCCTTCCGGCCGCTCACAGCTTTGCTGTCCGGCCGCCAGAACTGAAAGCAACTATCCACAGTGGTGTGCAAGCCCGGTCCACGACGTGACCACCTATGCGCCGATGAGAATCTGCGTGACCACAATGACGGTCTGAGTACAGAAAGGACGCTGCGGTGTTTGGTGCCATAGGCAACTTCGTGTACCGGATGCGCTTTGCGGTCATCGCGGTGATGGTCGCGTTGATGGCCGGTCTCGGTCTCTACGGCCTCGACCTGAACAAGCATCTGAGTCAGTCCGGTTGGTTTGATCCCGGCTCCGAGTCCGTCGCGGGCTCGCAGCTGCGTGACGAGATCCTCGGCCGTGACCACAAGTCGGACGTGATCCTTCTGGTCACGCCGCCTGCCGGGACCCAGGTCGACGATCCCGCCTTCGGGGCGAAGGTCGAGCAGATCGTCGAAGATCTGGTGGCGCAGTACCCGGACATCATCGATCGCAACGATCCCGGCATCATCGATCCGTTCACCGCGACGACGAACGAGTTCCAGAAGGGAGCTCAGCAGCAGATCCGGGACCGCCTGTTCGATGACTCCCAGAAACACGCCTTCATCAGCATCGGTATCCGCGGTGACGATGACACCACGATCCTGAACAACTACAAGACCGTCGCACCGTTCTTCGACGATCTTGCGGAGAAGTACGACCTGCCGGGCACCACCTTCGAGCTGGCCGGGCTGCAACCAGTCTCAGGCGCGATGTCGGCAGGCATGGACGAGGACATCAAACGGGCGGAGATCATCGCGCTGCCGCTGGTTGCGGTCATGTTGTTCTTCATCTTCGGCGGGGTGATCGCCGCCTGTCTGCCGGTGGTGGTCGGTGGTCTGACGATCGCCGGCTCACTCGGCATCATGAAAATCTTGGCCCAGGTCACCGAACTGAACGTCTTCGCCCAATCGGTGGTGACGCTGATCGGGCTCGGCATCGCCATCGACTACGGATTGTTCATAGTCAGCCGGTTCCGAGAGGAACTCGCGGAGGGCTATGACACCCCGAGCGCGATCCGAAGAACCGTGATGACCGCAGGACAGACGGTGGTCTTCTCGGCGACGATCATCGTGGCCGCGCTGGCCTGTCTGCTGATATTCCCGCAGGGCTTCCTGAAGTCGGTGGCCTACGGTGCCATCGCGTCGGTCACCCTCGCCGCGGTCTGTTCCCTCACGGTCCTGCCTGCGATCCTGTCGATCCTCGGTCCACGGATCGACATGTGGGGCTTCTCCTTCCTGCGCCGGACCAAGACCAAAAAAGAGGTCGAGGACGGTTTCTGGGGCAAGCTCGCCAGCTGGGTCATGCGGCATCCGCTCAAGACCGCGATCCCGGTGGTCTTACTGCTCCTGGCCCTGATCATTCCGTTTGCGGGCATCCAGTTCGGCGGCATCACAGAGAAATATCTGCCGCCGAACAACGACAACCGCATCGCGCAGCAGCACTTCGACGAGTTCTTCCCCACCGAGCGCACCGAAGAGATCAAGCTCGTCATCCTCTACGACCCCGAGAGCAACGACGACGCGGCCAAACTGCAGGCGATCGCCGACCAGGCCAACGAGATCCCTGGATTCACCAAGGAGTTCACCCTCGACGGGGCACTTGCCGAGGGCAACCTCGTCGAGATGTCGGCCGGACTTATCGACATGAACACCGCCGGTGAGGCCGTCGACGAACTCCGGGCGATCGATACCCAGGGTCTGCAGATGTATGTCGCCGGAACCCCGGCGCTGACCCAGGATTCGATCAACGCATTGCTCTCCGATCTGCCGTTGATGGTGGTGATGCTGATCCTTGTGACGAGCCTGCTGATGTTCCTGGCGTTCGGCTCGGTGGTCTTGCCGATCAAGGCAGCACTGGTCTCGGCGCTGGGGCTCGGTGCCACGCTGGGCATCCTGACGTGGATCTTCATCGATGGTCATGGCTCATCGCTCGCGAACTTCACTCCTGGGCCGCTGATGTCGGCCGTCCTGGTGTTGATCATCGCGATCATCTACGGCCTGTCCACCGACTACGAGGTGTTCCTGCTCTCCCGGATGGTCGAGGAGAGACAGAAGGGCGCCAGCACCACCGAGGCGATCAGACGGGGTACCGCCCACACCGGGCGCATCATCACCGCTGCCGCCGCGATCCTGGTGGTGGTCACCGGAGCGTTCGGTTTGTCGGAGATCGTGATGATGAAGTACATCGCGTTCGGCATGATCGCCGCGTTGATCTTGGACGCCACCATCATCCGCATGCTGCTAGTCCCGGCGATCATGAAGCTGCTTGGCGACGACTGCTGGTGGGCTCCGCAGTGGATGAAGAAGGTGCAGGAGAAAATCGGGCTCGGAGAGACGATCCTCGACGACGACATCGGTGCCGGACGTTCGGCTCAGGTCGCACGCGGCGCCCGCAGTGCGGGAACCGTTGTCGCCGAAGCACCGACCTCGGCCTTCGGCTCGAAGTCGACCACCGGCCGTAAACCGGTTGCGGTTGGTGCCTCGGCCGGCCTCACCAAGGCGTCCGGGCCCATCAATCGGCCACCGCAGGGCCCGCGTCCACCGGTCGCACCGACCGGCGCGGGACGTGGTGGCAGCCAATCCGATCCGGATCGGCCGTCGGGTCCCCGGCAGCCGCCTGGTTCCACCGCCGCGACACCCATTCGAAGCGGGCCGAATCCGGCTTCGATACCCACCGGCCGGATGCCCGCACCGCGGAACGACTCCGGTCCGGCACACCGCCCCGAGCGGCCGTCCGATCCTCCGGTCAGCGGGCCGATCCGACGTTCACCGAGTCGTCCGGCACCCGATTCCGATCCGATGGTGCCCCGGACACCGAGTCGGGAGAATGCCCGCCGGAACAGTCCCGATACCGGTGGTTGGAGTCTCGGCGCAGGCGGAATCCGCCTGGGCGGCACCGATACCCCCGGCGCCGGCGGTTCCGGAACCGGTCCGGCGGTACCGGTGAACGGTGCCCCGGCCACCGGATCCGAACCGACCCGTCAGCCGGGTCGTCCACCCCGTCCTACGCCGCTCCAGTCCGGTGGCACGACCGGGCCGAACAGTCGGCCCGCCGAACCCCGGAACCCGAGTCCGGGGCCGGGGCCGGGTCCACGCACGGTTCCGGCCGGACGGCAGGATCCCTCAGGTCGTGGTCCCACCACGACAAGCCCATACGACGGGGAGCAGAGCAGCCCGTTGCGGCGTCGGCCCGAACTGGGACCGCAAGGCGGAGCACCACTGATCGCATCGCTCAATCCGGAGCAGTCGGTACCGCCGAGGAACCCGGAGCAGCCCGCTCGGCCAAGGACCCCGGAGCAGTCGGCTCCGCCGAGGCGGAACGGGCAGCCGCCGCAGCCGAGCGCACCGACTCCGGCACCGCAACAGCCGCAGGCGCAGCCGGAAGATGCTGAGTCGCAGGACTCATCGAGTGGACGGCGACGCGCTCGCGGTCGGGGCGATGGGCAGATCAGCGTCCGTGATCTACTCCGTCGCGGCAACGACTCCGACAACTGATCGAAACCTCCGACAGGCCGGCCGTCCACCGAACGGTCGGCCTGTTCTGGTTTCGCGATGTTTCTCCGGTTCCCGCGGCAACATTCCCTACTGCGTCACTCGTTTCGGCAGCAGCAGCCCGATCAATCCGGCAGTGCCCGCAACAGCGGCGAGGACACCGAAGTTCAAGGACCAGTTGGTCGACGACTCCGACAGCAACAACCCCATCAGGGTCGCACCGGTGGCCGCGGTCAGCTGGACCGTGATGAACAGCGACGTGGTGGCCTGCGGCACTGCGCCTTCCGGGACCACCCGGTAGACGTTGGAAAAGGTCGGCGAGGCAACCGATCCGAAGGTGACGCCGATCAGCACGTACAGAACCAGCAACACCGGCAGCGCGATCACATCGATGGTCAACGCCACCAACAACATCAGTGCCGCCGTGAGCACACCACCTGCGAACACCAGCGGACGCGGGCCGATCCTATCGCTCATTGCGCCGGAGACGCTCATGCCGAACAACAGTCCGACGCCAAGGGACGCGACGATGATTCCAGCCATCGCACCGTCGCGCCCGAACTCGTTGCGGGCCAACTCGGGCAACATCACCAGCTGCGAATACATGATGAAGCCCACCATGGCCATCACACCGAGACTCGCCGCGTAGCCGCGCGATCGGGTGAGCATCCGGAGGTCGATCACCGGCTTGGGTGCACGAAGCGCGTGCCACACGTAGCCGGCCAGCAAGGCAGCCCCCACAAGCGCGGGAACCGTTATCCGCCAAGGCGATCCACTCCCCGATTGCTCTACCGCGAGGAGCAGGGCGGCAAAGCCCGGCGACAACAGCAAGAGGCCACGGATATCGGGTCGGCCGGCGGTGCCCACCTCATCATGAGCCCGTTTCGGAAGCAGCGTCACCGCACCCACCACGATCACGGCACCGATCGGTACGTTGATCCAGAAGATCCAGTACCAGGTGTCCGGGCCACCCAGGAAACCACCGAGCAGCGGTCCGGCGATGGGCGCAAAGTTGATCACCAGCGAGAGCAATCCCATCACCTTGCCCATGCGTTCCTTGCCGGCAACCGCCGCGGCCAGGCTCAGCGACGTGGGTTCGAGGAGCCCACCGCCGAAGCCCTGGATAACCCGGAAGGCGATCAGGCTCTCGATCGACCAGGCCGCTGTGGTCAATACCGAACCGGCAACAAACAGCACCAGCGCACCGACGATCAGCTTCCGCCCGCCGATTCTTTCCAGCAACCAGCCGGAGATGGGCAGCACCAGCGCGGCCGCCAGCAGGTAGCCCGAGACGACCCACACCACCGACGTCATCGGTGCATCAAACGACTCGCCGAACTGGTCGAGAAGGGTGGTGACGGCCGCGCCGTCGAGTACTGCCATGAAGGCGGCGAGCGCCAACAGCACGATGATCAGCATCGGAGCCTTTTCCGTCGTTCCGGCCCCAGGCTTTTCCATGTCGATGGTCATGGCGACAAAACTAAACTAAACCGTTTAGTGTAGTCAAGAGATTGGTGCAGGTAGAATCAGAAACCATGACATCCACGCAGGTCACCGGCGAGCAGTCCGCGACCCGCCGGCTGCGCCCGGACAAACGTGAGGCCATCCTGCGAGCGGCGGGTGAGATCTTCGACAACGAGGGGTACGAGCGCACCAGCATCGACGCGATTGCGGCCAAATCGGGGGTATCGAAGCCGACGATCTACAACCACTTCGGAAGCAAGGAACAGCTGTTTCGCGATCACGTCGCGTTCGCCGCCCAGACCCTGAACGTTCGGACCACAGAAGCCGTCCTCGAGATCGATCCCGACTGCAGGCAGTGGCGGCAGGTCCTGACAAAGGCCGCGCTCCAATTGGCCGAATGCCAGCGCAGCCACTGTTCCATCTCACTCAACCGACAGCTGCACGCGGCGGTCGGCCGAGACCCGTCGGTTTATCAATACGTTCTCGACAATGCCGCCGCGCCGGTGCTCGCCTTGCTGGCGGACAAGCTCGCCCGACTCGGCGAGGCCGGCCACTTATCCGTTCCCGACCCCGCTCTGGCCGCCCGGCAATTCCTTGCCCTGATCAGCGCCGAACTACCCGAGATGAGTCGACTGGGAACGTTGGCGATCAGCGACGACGACTTCACCCGCGCAGTGACTTCCGGCCTCGATACATTCCTGCGGGCCTACGCCCGCTGACCGGTATCCCCCACCGGCGGAGAGAGATCCCGCGAGCCGAGCAGTTTGTCGGAGAGCTTGGTGATCGGCCCGGCGGCGATCAGACCCAGGACCGGCCACAGCCCGAGGCGCGGGATCGCGATCGCGACTCCCATCGCCACGAGAATAACGATGAGGGGCAGCACTTTCGACACGATCTGACTCGCGGTCAGACCCGGGTCTGTCAGTAATCCGGCATGCGCCAGGATCATCTCTTCGACGCGCGTCATGATCATCGTGAACGCAACCGTGCCGAGATAGTAGGCAATCGCCCCCCGATCACCCGAGGATGCGGACACATAGAGGACGGTGGCCAGCGGTATGTTCACCACACCCGCCAGCCACATCAGGTTCACGCGCAGGAGCAACGGCGTGTATCCGGTCGCGCGCTCGAATAAGCGGTGGTGATCCCGCCAAAATGCGCCGATCACCATGAAGCTCACGGCGGCGGCGATGAGCCGGGAATGGTTGTCGGCGAGAAAGTCTGCGACCGATGCCCCGTCGAGGTCACGCACCTCGTCGACGAGAGGCAGCACCACGAGAGTGATCGCGATCGCCAGGACGGCATCGGTGAAGAACACGAGGCGGTCAAGCCCTTTGTCGGTCCCTCTTGGTTCGGCGGTCACCTTCTCGAAGCTAGTCGTTTCCCCGGGCGTTCGCAGGCAAGCCTTCTGACCACAAAACCCACCCGTTCCCGCCAAATCCACATGATGCAACGTGTGGTTTTGACTGGAACGGGTGGATTTACGGATTCCACAAGATCAGTGCTGCGCACCTACGGGATTGCGGGGCTGATCGCCGGCAGAGGTCGCACCCTGACCGAGCGCCCGGGCGTAGCCGGAACCCAGCGCCAGCAGGATCAGACCGACCACGATGAAGACAGTGACGCGGAAGATCCCGTCGAGAGTGGCCAGATCGAACAGGAACAACTTGGCCACTGCCGCCGCTGTCAGCAACAGTCCGGCCGTCACTGCGACATTTCGTCCGATGCCACCGAACATCCTGCGTCCCTTGGCGATCGAGATGGATATGACCAGCAGTCCGGCAGCGACGATCATCCAGCAGATGGTTGCGGCGACGTGACCACCGAGGAATCCTCCGGAGGGTCCACCGAGAGCGACGCCGGCGCTCACCGTCAATGCGGTCACCGCGTACAGCGAGGCCAGCGCGACGAGGATCCCGAAGGTCTGAACATTCTCCGCCGAATGGCGTTCGGCGGCCTGGTACCACGACCACATCAGGGTCCACATGGCAGCAATCACCAGAATGCTGGCCACGATCACCGACACGGATTGGGGCACAGCCAATTCAGAAGGTTCGAACAATTGCTCCGGCGGCGAGATGGCCAGGTAGTTGAAACCTCCGAGAACCCCGATCGTCGTGGCGATCACCCGGCCGACCCGATCGTGTCGAGCGGCTAGTGCAATCACAATCGACATCGCGAGGAGCACCGGCGCGATCACCGGACCCTCGAAGGCCACCACCACTCCGATGACCGCGACCAATGCAGCACTCGTCACGTAAATGTACCGGCCGATGCTCTGCTGCTCACGATCCGCCAACGCCACCGCGAGCAACAGTGCGGCCACGCCCCAGATCAGGCCCGCGGCAACCGGGCGGTCGAACACCATGGGCGACAACAGGACCGGAAGAACCGTGGCACAGCCGAGCAGCGACGTCAGCGACGGAAGTTTGGTGCCACGCACCAGGACCACCGAGGTGATGATCCCGAATGCGGCGTTGACGGCCATTGCGACGGCCCCGAGCACGAGGTGCTTGTCGTCCCCGACAACGCTTGCCACGATCCAGGCGAGCAACACGAACGTGCTTGCGGCGGCACGCACCCCATGAAACCAGATCCAGTCCTTTCCGAGCTGGATCGGGAACGATCCGATCGTCATGGCCAGCATGAATCCGACCAGCAACAGCGACGGTCCCGCGGTGAGGACGGGAGCGAGGACGAAGACCGGCACGAGTACCAGCAACCCCAGATGCTCGGAATCCCAGCGACGGGCCAACAACAGTCCGGTGAACGTGACCAGGCCGGCAAGCACGAGGCCACCGTAGTCGGGCAGCCAATCGTAGATCCGGGTGACCGCGACAACGTCGAAGTAGGCCGCCGCAATACCGGTGGCTGACAGGGCGATTGCGCCGACCCGGCCACCGGGACGCTCGGCCATCCGAATCGCGATCACAATGAGCGCGATCGCCAGCGCACCGCCGGCGGCGACTCTGATCTCCGGCCGCAGGATGCCCGCCTGCGCAGCCAGTACCAGCATCATCACCACGCCGATCAGTGTCACCGTCACACCTGCGACAGCGAGGATCTTTCCGATCAGACCGCCCCCGGATTCGGCGGTCATCCGCTGCCACAGCGTCGGTTTCGACGGCGGAGGAGGTCCGGGTCGGCGAGGGGCAGCGGCACCGTATGCCGATGAATAGGAACCGGCCGGTGCATGTTGCGGCTTCGGTGCCTGCTGAGGTTTCGGTGGCTGAGGTGCGCCATATCCATGCGCCGCGGGCCCCATCGGATGCGGCTGCCAGGCCTGCGGCGCAGGCATCGGCGGAAACTGTGCCGTAAACGGCGGGACCGGTTGTGGCTGTGGCTGCGGCCGCGGCTGCGGTTGTGGCTGGGGCTGGGGCTGTGGCTGCGGCTGGGGCTGCTCTTTGAGCTGCGTGAGCACAGTGTGCAGTTCGTTCAGATCGCCCGACACACGAGCAAACTGATTCGACAATGAGTGGAACTCAGTGGACAGCCGGCTGATGACAGCTTCGTTCGGTTGGGTCATGTATCGATCGTCGCGGGGCGGGCGTCCTCGCGGATGAGTAGCACTACTCACTTCACCTAGGGATTTACCGCGAGGGGATTTACCGCGAGAGGACTTACCCCGGTTCGGTGTCGAGGCCGTGTTCGATGGCGTAGCGGGTCAACTCGACCCGGTTGCCCAGCTGCAGCTTGCGCAATGTCGCCTGGACATGGTTCTCCACGGTACGGTGACTCAGCGTGAGTTTCGAAGCTATCTGCTTGGCACTCAACCCTTTTGCCACATACCGCAACACCTCGGTCTCGCGGTCGGTGAGCGCAGGCGCATCGATGGCCCGATCGGGGTCGCGGGCAATGCGCCGATATTCGCCGAGCACCAGGCCGGCCAGACCCGGGGTGAACACCGCCTGTCCGGCTGCCGTCGACCGCACCGCTGCCAACAGTTCTTCCTTCGACGCACTCTTGACCAGGTAGCCGCTGGCGCCCGCCTTGACCGCCTCGAGCACGTCGTCGCGTTCGTCCGACGCCGAGAGCACCAACACCCGAGTGTGGGGCGAGGTCTCGAGGATCTCAGCGGTGGCCTGTGCCCCGTTACCGTCGGGCAGTTGCATGTCCATCAGCACCACATCCGGTCGAACCGCGCGCCCGCGTGCGACCGCAGCGGCCACGCTGTCGGCAACCGCCACGACGTCGAACCCGGCGTCGGCCAGGTCGCGCGCAACACCGTCGCGCCACATCGGATGGTCGTCGACCACCATCACCCGCAGCACTCCCGGATCTCCCACATCGGCCATCAGAACCGCCCCTCACTCTTGTTGTCCGCGCGCTTGTCGAAACCCGGCTTCCCAGAACCCGTTTCCTTTGACACCGTGAGTTCCCATTCGGTTCCCTCACCGGGACCGGTGTCGAGTTTTGCCGTACCGCCAAGTGCCTCGATCCGTTCCACGATCGACCGCGACACACCCATCCGGCCCTGCACGGCGGCCTCACCGAGCCGCCCCTCCTCGATGCCGACTCCGTCGTCGCGGACGCTCACCACGACCTCGTCACCGAGATCTTCGACGAGGACGTACGTACGCGCCCCCGGCCCGGCGTGCAACCGCGCGTTGTCGAGCGCGTTGACGACCGCGGCCTCGATTTCCATGGCCCGAAAGTGGTCGAGCAGCACCGCCTCCCCCGGTTCGCTGACCGTCACCAGATCATCGGCGTGGGGTCGCAGCAGCATGCGCAGATCCACCTCGGCCGTCTTCTGGCCCGTCAGGGGCGGTTCGATATCCGCGATCAGTCGGCGCAACGAGCGCTCCTGTTCGCCTGCCATCTGAGCGAGCTGAGCTGTCTCTCCGCCGATCTCGGCTCCCCGCCTGCTAATCAGGGCCAGGACCTGCAGCACCCCGTCGTGCACCTGTCTGCTGAGCCGATCCCGTTCCGACGCCGCCGCAGCCAGGCGCAAGGCGCGGCCGATCCGCTCATGATTGCGACGGGCCGAATTGGCGGCAAGCCCGACCCCGACACCCACCGCCAACAGCACCACCACGGTCGCATCGCGACCGACGTTCAGGTCGTAGCCACCCTTGGCCACCGCACTGGCCACCCGGACCGCCAGCCCGAAGACCGCACCCACCACCGGGCCGCCCAGGATCGCCGCGGAGACAACCGCATTCGTCCCCCACAACGTCGTCGGAAAGGACTGGTTGTCCGCGGCCCACTGCGCCGAGGCCAGCCATCGGGTCGCGACGATCAGACCGCAGGCCACCACCAGGTCACAGGCGACCCAGAACCAGCGGCGCCCGGGACCCTTCAGATAGAGGATGGTACTGGCACCCGTCCACAGCGTCAGCAGTGCGAAACAGAACCAGCTCCAGCCCACCCGTTCGTAGTCCTCGTGGACAGCGAGCTGAAAGCCCAAGGCGTAGAGGTAACTCAGGAGACGAAAGACCTGCGCACCACGCCACAGCGGCGCCACTGGATCGTCATCGGTGTCCGCTGATCGCAGTGGTGTACTCGAGGATCGGATCACGGGCACCCTCAGCTGGGATCGCCTGTGTTGTCCTGCTTGTCATCCGGTATCGAATCACCGTCGATGGCATCGAGTTCGTCCCACTTCGGCTTGTCCGGAGCGGCCTCGTACATCCGATTGTGTTCGCCACGGGCTACCGTGGCGAACTCTGCAAGATCGGGATCGGATTCGACCAGATGCGATTTCGCCACCAACGTGCGAACCGCGGTGTTCACGAATGCGATGACCGGAACGGCCAGCAGACCACCGACGATGCCCGCCGTGATCAGGCCCGCGGCGATACCGAGCACCACTGCCACCGGATGTAACCGCACCGACCGTCCGAGCAAGAACGGCTGCAGCACATGACCTTCCAGTTGCATCACGCCGACCACCACGGCGAGTGCGATCAAGGCGGCAACCCAACCCTGCGTGACCAGGGTGACCAGCACCGCGAGGCCGCCGGTCACCAGCGCACCCACGATCGGGATGAATGCGCCGATGAACACGAGCGAAGCCAGCGGCAATGCCAGTGGAACCTGCAGGATTGCGAGTCCGGCTCCGATCGCGATCGCGTCCGTTGCCGCGACAACCACGGTTGCCCGCACATATCCAACCAGCGATCCGAAGCCGTTTCGTCCTGCCTCCCAGACCTTTTCGCGAGACTTCACCGGGACCGCCAGGGTCAAAAAGCGCCAGATCTGACCACCGCCGTACAGGAAGAAGATCATCAGGAAGAGCATCAGGAACGCGCCGGTGACTATCTCACCGACCGTGGTGGCGGTCGACAAAGCGCCCGAGGTCACCTTGTCCTGGTTGTCTTTCAGAACCTTGATCGCATCATCGCCGAGATGCGCGATCTGATCATCGGCGAGATTGAGTGGTCCGTCGACCAGCCAACCGCGGCTCTCGTTGATGGTTTTGGTGATCTGCTCGGTCAGTTCCGGAAGCCCGTCGATGAACTGCTGGACAACAAAGGCCATGACCCCGACGAGCAATCCGATGGCGACGAGCAACGTCCCCAGCACCGCGAGCGGGCGAGGAATGCCGCGGCGGTTCAGCCAATCGACCACCGGGACAAGGAACGCAGTACCCAGCACCGCAAGCCCGATCGGTACGAACACCTCTTTGTATTCCGAGACGACCAGCGACACCACGAACAGCCCGGCCGCGATTGCCAACAGTCGCCAGGACCATTCGGCCGCAGCGCGGACAACGGGGTGCACATTGAGGCGGTCGGCCGGGTGGCTGTCGACTACGTCACTACTACTCAAGTTTTTCGCCTCGCTCACCAGCGCAACATTAGACTGAACGTGCCCGCTGCGCGCTGGACAACCGCGCTAGACGACACCGTCTGTCGGAGGTCAGTTGAGAACTTCATGCCTCCTGGTCACCAAGTCGGACACTCTGGACCGATAGGCTGCAGACCATGACGGCGACGAACAGGACCCGCCGCCGCTTTTGGTGGGTGCGATGGCTGACACTCGCACTCGTTTTGGTGATCCTGGGCGTCGAGGCCTATCTGATCTGGCCCAAGCTCAAACAGACCTGGTTCCACCTCGACGAGATCGAGTGGGAGTGGGTTGCGCTGTGCATTCTGGCCGCGATGCTGTCGATGGACAGTTTCGCCCAGGTCCAGCGTGCGTTGTTGCGGTCGGCAGGCCTCAAGGTCAAACAGTGGCAGTCGCTGTCGGTGGTGTTGGCCGCGAACTCACTGAGCCAAACCATGCCCGGTGGCCAGGTCCTCTCCCCGGCCTTCACCTACCGCGAGACCCGCAGATGGGGCGCCACCCCGGTGATCGCCTCCTGGCAGGTGGTGATGTCCGGATTGCTGATGGGCGTCGGACTCGCCGTCCTCGGTCTCGGTGGCGCCCTGCTGGCTGGTGCCCAGACCAGCCCGTTTTCGATCATCTTCTCGATCAGCGGCTTCCTGGCCTTTGCAATCGTCGCCCAGTACATCGCCCGGCACCCTCATTCGATCGAGGGCCTCGGCATCACGCTGCTGCGCTGGATCAACAACATGCGCGACAAGGCGTCCGACCACGGCGTCGAACGCTGGCAGGAGATCCTGCGGCAGCTCAAAGCCGTCCAGCTCAAACCCAAGGAAACGTCGATCGCCTTCGGTTGGTCGCTGTTCAACTGGGTCGCCGACGTCGCCTGTCTGGCCTTTGCCTGTTACGCCGTCGGCGGTCAGCCGAGCATCTCGGGACTGATGGTGGCGTATGCGGCCTCCAAGGCCGTGGGTACCGCCATCCCGCTGCTCCCCGGTGGCCTCGGTGTGGTGGACGGGGTTCTGGTGCCCGCGCTGACCTCGGCGGGCATGGGTGCCGGCGAAGCGGTGACCGCCGTGCTGGTCTACCGGATGATCAGTTATCTCCTGGTGTCACTGGTCGGCTGGGTGGTGATCTTCGTGAAGTTCCGCACCACGTACCGCTCCCTGGAGAGTCCCGACGAGGTCGAAAAAGTGATCGAGGCCGAGATAGACGCCGAACTCGGCCGCAACAAGTCGGCGTCGGCAGAAGGCGAGAGCTCCGAAAACGGCGATACGCCGCCCGACGCGGTTCGCTGAACGCGCCGCGCGCCCGCTAACGTGGCGGGTATGCGCCGATTGTTCACCGCCTTTGCAGATCTCTTGGCGGTGGTTGTCTTCGCCTTCATCGGCCGGATGAATCATGACGAAGGACTCTCCGTCCAGGGCGTCTTCAGCACCGCATGGCCGTTTGCACTCGGTGCGGCAATCGGCTGGTCGCTGGCCTATCTCTACGCACACATGCGGTCCGACCACGGCCACACCTACGGTTTCCGGCCCGAACGTCTGGTCCCGGACGGGGTCTTGGTCTGGATCGGGGCGGTGGCCATCGGAATGCTGTTGCGTCAGCAGTTCCATCAGGGTGTGGCCTTCAGCTTCATCATCGTCGCCACGATTGTGCTGGGCATATTCCTGCTCGGATGGCGTGGTGTCCGGATCAGGTTGAGCCGACGGTCCGTCACCGCTTGAATCGGCGGCCTCACACCGAGTCCGGGCCTCGTTCGCGCGGGATCAACGTTCGTAGCCGTTCGAGCTTGTGTGGATTGCGGACGAACAGCAACCTGCTGATTCCCTCGGGTCCCACCTCGAACGCCAGCAGCGTGTCCGGTGCACCGTCACGCACCGTCAGGACTGCCGGGCTTCCGTTCACCTCCACCAGCACCGGGCGTGAACCGGTTGCGAACTTCGCGATCGCCCCCAGCACAAACCTGGCGACCTTGGCCCGGCCGACCACCGGCATCCTGGCCGCACTGACAACGCCGCCGCCGTCGCTGACCGAGACGACGTCTCGGGTCAACACCGATTCGAGTGCGGTGAGGTCTCCGGAGGTCGCGGCGGCAACGAATGCCGTCATGATGCGATTTCGTTCGCCCGGATCGATCTCGGTTGCGCGCTCCCGCGCGATATGACCGCGGGCCCGATGCGCGAGCTGACGGGCGCCCGCCTCGCTGACCGCGAGCACCTCCCCGATCTGCCGGTATGGGTAGTCGAAAGCTTCTCGGAGCACGTAGGCCGCCCGCTCGGCGGGCTCGAGCCGTTCGAGCAACATCACCACCGCCAGTTCGAGTGCCTCTGCCCGATCAGCGCCTAGAGACGGGTCGTCGGCGGTCGAGACCGGTTCGGGAAGCCACGAGCCAACGTACGTTTCGCGGGTCGCTCGCGCGGATGTCAGTGCATTGAGCGACAGTCGGGTGACCGTCGTGGTGAGGAACGCCTCCGGACTGCGCACCGAGTCCCGGTCGGCGCCCTGCCATCGCAACCAAGCGTCCTGCAGCACGTCATCGGCTTCGGTGACCGACCCCATCATCCGGTAGGCGACCCCGAACAGTCGTGGCCGGAGCTTCTCGAATGCGATCAATGCCGTGTCGTGCGTCACTTCGAACCTATTCTCGTCACAAACGCGAACCCCCATCGGTCTCAACTATTACCAAGCAACGCAGCCGGCGAGAGGATCGAACGATGACAACCTATTTGATCACCGGGGCCACCGGGACGATCGGAACCCCCACCACCGCAAAGTTACGGGCCGACGGCCACGATGTGCGGGCGCTGAGCCGCCGGAGCGGGCCGGGGCTGGCCACCGGAGACCTCCTCAACGGCACCGGCATCTCTACCGCGATGTCGGGTGTCGACACCGTCATCCACCTGGCGACAACCAACGGCGCCAAAGACATTCAGATCGCCGAGAACCTCTTGACCGCCGCGGAGAACGCTCAGGTCCGGCACGTGGTGCTGCTGTCGATCGTCGGTATCGACAAGATCCCCATGGGTTTCTATCGACAGCGCCTCGCGATCGAAACGCTGGCGCTGGATTCCGGCGTGCCGTTGACGTTGCAGCGGTCCACCCAGTTCCATCCGTTCGTCGAGCGCCTGTTCAACGCCCAGCGCTTCATGCCGGTTCTGATCACCCCGTCGATCCGGTTTCAGCCGATCGCCCCGCAAGACGTCGCGACGCGGCTGGTCGACCTCGCCGCCGAAGCGCCGTCAGGACGGGTCGATGACATCGGCGGACCGGAGAAACGGACTGCCGCCGATCTACACGCCGCATGGAAGGACGCCCGCGGTTCCCGCAGGCCTGCCGTACCACTGCGCCTGCCCGGCAAACTCTTCAAAGCGTTTGCCGACGGCGAAAACCTGGTTCCCCGAACGCCTTTCGGTCAGATGACATTTGAGCAATACCTCAGCGAGAAATATCGCTGAGGAACTCCTTCAGCGCGCCAGAAACTTCAGCAACACGCCGTTGACCTCATCCGCATGCGTCCACAGCAGACCGTGGGGCGCACCCTCGATCTCAACATATTCCGCCTCGGGCAACAGCCGCGAAAAAGGACGTCCGGTGGCGTCGATCGGCAGGATGTTGTCTGCGGTGCCGTGGACGAT
This sequence comes from Williamsia sp. Y853, assembly GCF_056786495.1. Classification (NCBI taxonomy): domain Bacteria; kingdom Bacillati; phylum Actinomycetota; class Actinomycetes; order Mycobacteriales; family Nocardiaceae; genus Williamsia; species Williamsia sp. Y853. The sequence continues at coordinate 1,093,335 of NZ_JBXCJC010000001.1, read as the reverse complement.
CAGCGTTGGCACATCGATTTTCGGGATGTCGTCGCGAAAATCGGTGAACCACGTCAACGGCGCAGCAGCCGACGCGAAGGCCCCGGATCCGGCGGCGACATTCCAACTATTCTGCAGCGCTTCCTCGCTCAGCCGGGTACCGAGGAACTCCTCGGTGTTGTAGAAGCCGGCGTAGAACTCGGTGAAGTAGGCGTAGCGGTCCTTCTTGATGGACGCGACGATGTCCTCGAAGAACTCACGCGGAGCGGCCCCGTCGGGATTGTCGTCGGTCTTGAGCAGGTAGGGCTCGAGCGACGCCAAGAATGCGGCCTTGGCGACCCGTCCGGAACCATAGCTGCCGATGTATCGGGCAACCTCCCCTGTGCCCATCGAGAATCCCACCAGTACTGCATCTTTCACATCCAGTGCTTCCAAGACGGTGTTCAGGTCCGAGGCGAAGGTGTCGTAGTCGTATCCGATTGTCGGTTGGCTCGACTGCCCGAAGCCGCGACGGTCGTAGGTGATCACTCGGTATCCGGCATCGAGCAGCGCAGCACTCTGCTTCTCCCAAGAATGCCCGTCGAGGGGGAATCCGTGGATCAGCACAACGGGCTGCCCGGTGCCGTGATCTTCGTAGTAGAGGTCGAGGTTCGTGGCGTTCTCGGTTCCAACAGTGATGTACGGCATGTCATCGCCTTTCAGCGTTCCAGTGAGACGAGCAGGGATGAAGCGGGACAGGCAGTTTGGAGCTCAAACCCACGGAGAATGATGATTCTCCGTTGTTGTTGCTACTCTAGAGAATGTTCGTTCTCCACGCAAGGCGGTACCGATGAAAGACATTGACAAGTCCCGCGAGCTGATCATCGAAACCGCGGACCGGCTCTTCTACAGCCATGGCATCCAGGCTGTGACGATGGCGCAGATCCGGGCGGAAGCCCAGGTCTCATTGAAACGGCTCTACGCCACCTTCCCGTCCAAGGACGATGTGGTGCTCGCGGTGCTCGATCACCGCCGGAAGATGTGGGAGTCCGGCGTTGCCCAGGCAACCAACCAGGTCCCCACTCCGCGCGACAAGATCCTTGCGATCTACGACTTCTTGTTCGACTGGTTCGGCCAAGACGACTATCGGGGATGCGGTTTCATCAACGCCTTCGGTGAACTCGGTGCGACGTTCCCGGCCGTTGCCGCCGCGGCCCGCGAGCACAAGCAGGCGTTTCAAAGGCTGATGGCAAACCTAGTCGAGCAGGCCGGAGGCGGAGGATCGCTCGGTATCCAACTCACCATCCTTGCCGAAGGGGCTCAGGCGATGTCGGCGATCTGCGGTGATCCTGAAGTCGCACACCACGCCCGTGCCGCCGCCGAGGTCCTCATCGACCACGCCATACCCGCTTGTGCGACAGCCTGATAGCGCGCGGTCACATCGTCCTCACCGGCCGGCCCATCGGGGGTCGCCGCCGTTCCGAATCGCCGCAGTCGCGAACACCCCGGTACCCACGTCGGTGTCGCCCATCGCCTGCGGGCGATCCCCGAAACCCGTTACGGTCACTGGTGAACAATTGTTCACCGGAAACCGTCAACGGGAAGGATCCAGCCGTGGACTATGCCGTACCCGAGGCGATCACCAGCACTCTGCGCGAGATCGACGAGTTCATCGACACGCAGATTCGGCCACTCCAGGAGGCCGACGACAACGTCCGTTTCTTCGACCACCGCCGCGAGTGGGCACGCACCGATTTCGAGGGCGGTGGTGTGCCACGCCCCGAGTGGGAAGAGCTGCTCGGCCAGATGCGCCGACTCGCCGACGAGGCCGGCTGGCTACGGTACGCACTGCCCACCGAGATCGGTGGCCGCGGTGGGAGCAACTTCGACATGGCGGTCATCCGGGAACACCTGGCGCACAAGGGACTCGGATTGCACAACGACCTGCAGAACGAATCATCGATCGTGGGTAACTTCCCGTTTGCGCACATGCTGCTCGGCCACGGCACCAAAGAGCAGCAGGACGAGTTCCTCGAGCCGATGATCCGCGGCGAGGCCCGGATCGGCTTCGGGCTGACCGAACCCGATCACGGCAGTGACGCCACCTGGATGGAGACCACCGCCCATCAGGTCGGCAATTCCTGGATCATCAACGGCGGCAAGCGATTCAACTCGGGCATGCATAACGCCACCCACGACGTGGTGTTCGCTCGGACATCGGGCAAAGACGGCGATGCACGGGGGATCACCGCCTTCTTCGTACCCACCGATACCCCCGGATTCTCGGTCGACTTCCAGTGGTGGACGTTCAACATGCCCACCGACCACGCCGAGGTCACCATCACCGACGTCGAGGTACCGGAGTCAGCGATCTTCGGCGAAGAAGGCGAAGGGCTCGCGGTTGCCCAGACGTTTGTACACGAGAATCGGATCCGCCAGGCCGCCTCGGGAGTCGGTGCAGCCCAGTACTGCATTGACCGCAGCGTCGAATATGCCAGGCAGAGGATCACTTTCGGGGCTCCACTGTCGAGCCGGCAGGCGATCCAGTTCCCGCTGGTCGAGCTACACACCGAGGCCGAGATGGTCCGCGGACTGGTCCGCAAGACCGCCTGGGAGATGGACCGGATCCCGCATACGGAGATCAGCGACCGCGTGTCGATGTGCAACTATCGCGCCAACCGGCTCGTCTGCGACGCCGCGGACCAGGCCATCCAAGTCCACGGCGGCATGGGTTACACCCGGCACCTGCCCTTCGAGCACATCTATCGACACCACCGCCGATACCGGATCACCGAGGGCTCCGACGAGGTACAGATCCGTAAGATCGCCGGCTACCTGTTCGGCTATGCCGGTCCGCGCCGCAACCGACCCGCGAACCAGAGCTGATGTCGGAGAACGATATCGGCGAGCTGCTCGCCGCCCGACTCAGTGTGGTCTTCGACGACGACGTTCGGGTCGAGGATCTGCACAGACTGACCGCAGGCGCCAACATGCAGACCTGGTCGCTGACCTGCCACCGTGGAACGGATGTGCAACGACTGATCCTGCGACGTCAACCCGATGCCATGCACGGGCCACTGGGTATGCGCCGCGAATCCGAGGCGATTTCGGCCGCTGCGAAGGCCGGTGTCCGGGTACCGCGGGTGATCGACTTCTCCGACGACACCGAGGCGCTCGGCGCGCCCTACCTGATCTGTGAGTACATCGACGGCGAGACGATCCCACGAAAGCTGTTGCGCGACGAGCGCTACGCCGGGGCGCGCGCGGGCCTGGCCACCGAACTCGGCCGCACCCTGGCCCGTATCCACTCGATCCCGCTGTCGACGGTGCCGACCCTGCAGACCGGAGTCCGCAGCGGACTCGACGAGTTACGGCAGCAGTATCTCGACCTCGACACCCCGTCTGCGGTCACCGAGATCGCGCTGGCCGCGCTGGCGCTGTACCAACCGGACCCGGTGCCCGAGACGGTGGTGCACGGCGACTTCCGCAACGGGAACCTACTCATCTCCGACACCGGGCTCGCCGCGGTCCTGGACTGGGAGCTCACCCATATCGGCGACCCCCGAGAAGATCTCGGCTGGCTGCTGGTCAAGTGCTGGCGATTCGGAACCGCACCGGAGGTCGGCGGATTCGGGACCGTCGACGAGCTGCTCGACGGCTACGCGGAAATCGCCGGAGCACGACCGGACATCGAGGCGGTGCGGTGGTGGCAGCTCTATCGCACCGTCTGGTGGAGCATCGTCTGTGCGCAGATGGCCGAAAGGCACCTGTCCGGCAGGCAGCGTTCGGTTGAACTCGCGGCCATCGGCCGACGCGTCTGCGAACAGGAACACGACATCCTGCTGGCGCTCGGCCGTCCTGCCACCGCGACCTATTCACCCGATCCCACAACACAACCCGACCTTTACGGGCGTCCCACGGCCGCCGAGTTGGTCAATGCGGTGTCCGAGTTCCTCCGCACCGCGGTGATGGCCGGAGACGACGTCGGGGACGCAACACGATTTCAGGCCCGCGTTGCCGCGAACGTCCTCGACATCGTCGAACGTGAACTCAACGCCGGCTCGGCCCCTTTCGACCGTCAGCGAGCCGCACTGGCAGAGCTGGGCTTCGACTCCGAGACCGAGTTGGCATTGGCCATCCGATCAGGTGAGGCCAACCCGCAGGACCCGCGGATCATCGCGGTGGTGCGGACCGCTGTCACCGATCGGCTGATGGTCGCCAATCCGCGGTATCTGGAGCTGTGAGAGCGTTTTACTGCGGATGCGGCCGCGGGGTCAGGAAGCGTTGCGCCACAGCAAGTGCGGCACTACCCGACCGCTCACCTTCGCAGTAGACGACGAACACCCGGTCGCCCTGGATCCCGACGAACCAGCCGGGGCCCTGGGGTCCATTGGTTCCCACCAGCGCTCGCAGACCGGGGGCATTCACCAGGTCACTGGCATTGCCGTCGGCGGCGGTGGCCTTCATGGCGCCCTCGACCGCAGCGAGAACCTCGGGATCGACGGCACCGAGTTCACCGCCTTCGACCTGTCCGGGCACGCCTGCGATGACGGATGGGGCCACCGAGCTCGTGCGGGCCACGGCCACGCCGAGCGTCGCCATGTTCAGTGCCGATACCCGCAGATCCTCGGACCGGAAGGTCATCGGCTTGACAGTGCCCTGCTCACCACCGGTGCCCGCGGGGCGAACACCGGCGACAGTGAAGTCGACGGCAAGACCCAGCGGGGCGAGCAACTGCCTGGCCTTGGCGTCGTCGGACCCGGCCTCGCGGTTGATCACGTCGGCCACCGGGCCCAGAGTTGTGCCCGGGGTGTACTTCTTGTCGATCCTGATGTCCGAGACTTCTGCCTGGTCGTTGCGCATCGCCGCCCGGATCTGTCCGGTGTTCGCATCCACCACCAGAATCGATGCCGGCTGTGCCACCTCGACCACGGCGTCGAGGGCGTCGAGTTGGATGTTCGGATCGATGTTCGTGGTCACGTCGGGTCCGGGCGGTCCTTGCTCACCGGCGAGCTGCACCGGCGCCTGCCCGGGCACAACGGTCTGGACGGCCCAGCCCGAGGTGGCATCACGGATTGCCTGCCAATAGTCGCGCACACCGTCGAAGACCGGTGAATCGAGCCGCCGGTCGAGCAGGACCAGCTTGGGTTCTTTGCCGATCGTCACCCCCGGGATCGCCGCCGGGTCGCCTGCCAGCGCAATCATGTCCGAGTCACGAACCGACACAACCGTTACCGGCTTGTTACCGGCGTCGGCCAGCTGGCGGTTGATCACCTCCGGCGTGACCAGTTGTGCCAGCGGTTCGATGGTTGTTGCCAGCTTCGCGACGGAGCCTGGGACATCACCGGTCGCGGCCGGGTCGAGGACGATGTTGTTGATCGTCTGCAACGTGAGCATCCGCTTGCCGGAACGGTCCAGGACCGCAGGCGCCGGAGTGGCATCGGTGCGGACCTGACGCAGGCTGCCGCCGGCAGGCAGGTCTTCGGTGAGCAGTCCCGGTTCCCACTGCACCCGCCAGCCCGGAGTGAGCTTTCGGGCCGAACCCTGCGTGGTCGTCTGGAACTCGCGGTCCTCCCCGAGGGTCCAGGTGGTCTTGGCCTCGAAGGTGGCGGTGCCATCCGAGTATTCCTCGGCGCGTTGAATATCGACGTCGACCTTCTCCGCGGCCATCCCGTCGAACGTTGCCTCGTACGACTTCATGGCCAATTCAGGCGACGATGTCAGCAGGGCGGTGGCACTGGGATCCTGGTCTTCGATCGCCTTGGCAAAGTCGCTCAGCATCGCTCCGGCCCCGGTGTCGGTGGACTTGCCGAGGTTGCCACAGGAAGCAACGGCAAGTGCGCATACAAGCGCAAAAATGGATGCGGCCGCAAGGCGGCCGGGGGAACGACGCATAGTCACAATTTTCACTCCTGTAACAGGGTGAAGGTCACGAATGTGGTACTCAACTTGCTTACGAGGTCGTAACGATCTCGCAACTACCCTTAATTCACGTGCGCCCCGGCTGCATCAGACGCCGATTTCTATTTTTGCACCATCAGTCCACGGTGGCGGAGTATTGGAAAGGTGAGCTCCAGATATTTTCCTCTTCGTGCGAACGAGCGACTTTTCACCGGTCTCGACTGGCTCGATTCGCGGCATGGTTTTTCGTTCGGCGACCACTACGATCCGGACAACACACATCACGGTGTCCTGTTGGTACACAACGACGAAACCGTTGCGTCACAGCAAGGCTTCGACACCCACCCACATCGCAACATGGAGATCGTCACCTGGGTTCTGTCCGGGTCACTGGTCCACCAGGATTCGATGGACCACTCCGGTGTGATCTATCCAGGTCTGGCGCAACGGATGAGCGCGGGCAGCGGTGTCACGCATTCCGAGCGCAACGACACCTGGCAGGGTGGGCTGATCCGCGCCGGCCGCCCGGTCGCGACCGGCGCCACCCCGGTGCACTACATCCAGATGTGGGTCCTGCCCGACGACCCCGACACCGAACCCGGCTACGAACAACTCGACGTCACCGACGAGTTACGGTCCGGAGCGCTGGTGACCGTGGCCTCGGGAATGCCCGCCTACGATTCGGCGATCCGGATCGCGAACAGCTCGGTCGCGTTCCATGTCGCCAGGCTCGATGCCGGTCAATCGGTGACCCTGCCCGATCTCCCCTGGGGTCATGTGTTCGTCGCCTCCGGGTCGGCCCGGCTCGAAGCCGTCGCCGACGACCTCCACACCGGAGACACGGTCCGGATCACCGGTGGCGGCGGCGAACGACTCACCGCGATCACCGCCACCGAGGTTCTCATCTGGGAGATGCACCGCGCCCTGGGTGGCTGACCCGGCCTAGACGGCGACTGCAGCGGCCTTCACCGCGTGACTGACCTCCGAACGCAGCGCATTGTATTCACTCGAGTTCCGGAGCTCGTCGCCCTCGATCCGACCGCGGGGCAGATCCACCTTCAGGTCGAGGGCGACCTTGCCCGGCCGTTTCGTCAGCACCACGATCCGCGAGCCAAGGAACACCGCTTCCTCTGCACTGTGGGTCACGAACACCGACGTCCGGCCGGTGTCCGTGCTGACAGACCGGACGTCTTCCTGCAACCGCTCACGTGTCAGCGCGTCCAAAGCCGCGAACGGCTCGTCGAGGAGGAACAGCGGATTCTCTGCCGCGAGCGCCCGGGCAATCGCGACCCGCTGTTGCTGACCTCCCGAGATCTCCCAGATCCGGCGCCGGGCGGTCCCTTCCAGACCCACCCGCTCGAGCAATTCGTCTCGACGCGTGGTCCGTTCGGCCTTCGGCACTCCGGCGTACTTCAACGCCAGATCGACGTTGCCGCCGACCGTTCGCCACGGGAACAACCGGGGTTGCTGGAACACGACACCGGCCGATTCCCCAGGGACCGGCGCCCGGCCCAGCACGTCGATCTCACCTTCGGTGGGCTGTTCGAAGCCGGCAATCAGTCGCAACAACGTGCTCTTGCCACATCCCGATGCCCCGACCAGGACCAAGAACTCCCCGGCAGGCACATCCAGCGACACCGGACCCACCGCGGTCACCGCATCGGCCCCGGTGCCGTAACGATGCTCGACGTTGTCCAGCCGGATCGCAGGCGCCGACGGTTCATCACTGGTCGAGGGCACCCGGCAGACCTTCCACATAGATCGCCTGCTGAAGCTCTTCGAGGGTCGGAGCCTTCTCGATCTGCTTCTGCGCCAACAGGAACTCCGCGGCGCTGAGCAGATTGTTGGCGATGTTCCCCACCGCTCCGGGTGTGCCCAGCCACTGCGGCGACGCGATCTGCGCGGGGGTCAGGAAGACGCCCTGCTTAAGCTGACCGAGGGCCTCGTCGGCGCTGATTCCGAGTTCCTGGCCGACGAACTCGGCGGCGGCCGCGGGATCGGTGTTGATCAGGTCCAGCGCGCGGGCCTGCACCTTGCGCCACGCATCGACTGCCTCGGGGTTGTCACTGATCAGCTTGTTCGAGACCACACCCAGATCCAGGGTCGGATTACCCGATTCACCGATCGCCCGGCTCGTGACCAGGTCTTTACCGGTCTTGCGGAGCTCGTCGAGGGTCGGCAGCCAGGTGTAGGCCGCATCGATGTCGCCGCGTTCCCACGCCGCGAGGATGGCCTGGGGCTGCAGATCGACGATCTTGACGTCGTCGGCCGACAGTCCGGCCTGCTCCAGCGCGACGAGCAGGCTGTAGTGAGCGGTGGATGCCAAGGCCGTGCCGATGGTCTTGCCCTTCAGCTCGGCAACACTGTTGATATTGGTCCCATCGCGTGCGACGAGTGCTTCGTTGTCACCGGCGACGTCGAGCACAAACGCCACCTTGTACTCGATCGGCGAAGTTCCGGACAGGCCACGGGCGACCGGGCTCGATCCGATGGCGCCGATGTCGATCGAGTTGGCGATGAAGGCCTGGTTGATCGTGGCACCGGACTCGAACTTGGTCCATTTGATGGTGTAGTCCGGAAGGGCTTCTTCGAGCCACTTCTGGTTCTTCACGATCAGATCGCCGCTGGGGAACGACTGGTAGCCGATGGTGATCGTTTTGCCACCCTCACTGTCGTCGGAGCAGCCGGCCAGACCGAGTGTGAGAGTCAGCGCCGACAACGCGGCGACAAGCGCCACCCACGGCCGACCACGCAGGCGAACAGATACAGGGAAGCGACTCATGGGAGGTTGGTTCTTTCTCTAGTGGGAGTTCGTTGTGCAAGAAGTGCAGTACGCCTGGGGATGGTGACAATCAGACCCGGCCGCGCCATGGGACGGATCTGCGCTCGATGAACTGGAGCAGGCCGTCGATGATCAGACCGGAGGCTCCGATGGCGATGATCCCGACCAGTACCACCGGCGTGTTGTTGTAATTGGATGCGTCCCTGACCATTCCGCCAATCCCGGGGAGTCCGTTGACGAGTTCGGCCGCGACGAGAGATGAGTATGCAACGCCGACCGCGAGCCGGATACCGGTGAACGTCTCCGGCAGCGCCGAGGGCACCACCACGTCTTTGATGACATCGAACCTGCTGGCTCCCAGCGCTTTTGCGGCCTCGACCAGACTTTGCGGTGCGGCCAGGACAGCCGATGTGGTCGCCACCGCAACCGGCGGGAAGGCTGCGATCGCCAGCAGCGTGATCTTGGGTTCCTCGTTGATACCGAGCCAGATGATCAACAAGGAGAAGTAGGCCAGTGGCGGAAGTGTGCGCAGGAACGTGATCCAGGGTTCGAACAGCGCACGAACCTTGCTGAAGGTGCCCATCAGCAGGCCGAAGGCGATTCCCACCACGATGCCGATGGCTATGCCGTATCCGATTCGTTCCAGGCTGATCAGCAGGTGTTCCCACAGGTATTTGCCTGCGTATCCCCGCACCCCGTCATTGGTGGTCGAGGTCTTCACAAAGGCGTCCCACACCGCGGACGGCGGCGGCACCAGGGTCTCGTTCCACAGTTTCAGGCTGACCACGAGTTGCCAGAGCGCCACGAACACGACCAGCGAGACGATGGGCAATCCGACCCGCGACAGCAGCGGCCGGACCCGCGCCCCACGACGGTGTGAGGGCGGCGCATTCGCACCGGCCGTATGCGACGGCTTCTCGATGGCGGGAACTACGGACACTACGAACCCCTGGTGGCTGGTGGAGAAGGAAGAAGAAGTCATCGCCAAGGCCGACGGCGCCAAGGCCGACGGTGCGCACGACGGAAGTTCGATCGACCTCCGGATCACACCGAAGGTTCCGAGCGGGTGACCTACGGAAAGATACTCACAGACAACAGCTCTGCGAGCCGATGCGGCAGAGGTCCACCGAGAGCCGGCGCACCAGGGTTGTCATGAACACCGCGTCACGTTAGCCCGGCAGATCCGGCCGCCGCGGCTTTGGATTTGGTCCAGGTTCAAACCTTTACCGGTAGGTTCATAGCTGATATGCGGCGGGCCGTCGTCTCCTGAGATCGCAGCTTCGTGTTACATGATCCTTAGCTCGTCGGATACGCGGGCTGCGTTGCCAGAGGGTCATGTCCGTTGGACGATTGTCAGGTGGCCGACAACCACTGCTATTGGTCACGAGGGAGCAAGTGATGGAGAGCGACAGCACCGGCGCCGAGCAAGTTGGAAAAGTGCTCGGGGGTGTCATTCAGTCTGCGGGCAGCTTCCGCTTCCTCATCGAAGCGCAGCAGTGGTTCTGGTCCGACGAGGTCGCCGCGATTCACGGTTACGGCCCCGGCGAGGTCACCCCGACCACCGAGTTGCTGCTTTCGCACAAACACCCGGACGACCGTCAGCGCGTCGAGCACGTCGTCGAAGAACTTCTCGAAGGCAAGGCGTTCAGCAGCCGGCATCGCATCATCGACCGCAGCGGACACGTTCGGCACGTACTCGTGATCGGCGACCGGATGACAGACCCATCCGGAAAGCTGATCGGCACCGAAGGTTTCTATGTGGACCTTACGGAATCACACAAAACAGAGTTGAAAGAAACGATGGACGCCGCGGTCAAGGACTTTGCGGCATCCAGGGCGGTGATCGAGCAGGCCAAAGGCATGTTGATGCTCACCTACGGGATCTCGGACGATCGGGCGTTCGAAGTGCTGACCTGGCGTTCGCAGCAGACGAACACCAAACTCCGCGCGCTGGCCCAGAACATCGTCGATGCAGTGGTCGCCGCGGTTCCGATCAGCGACGAGAGCCGTCGCGGATTCGACCATCTGCTGCTCACCGCACACCTGGAGGAGGGGACTGCGATCAACGGCAGCTGACGAACCGGTCCGAAGATGCCAGGATGGTCTGGTGACTTCATCAACCGAGACCGCTGCCGCCACCGACTCACCGGATCCCCGGTCCGGAATCGACCTGCGCTGGGTCGATGATTCCGCGCGACCGCAAGACGACCTTTTCGAACATGTGAACGGCGTGTGGTTACGCGACCACGTGATCCCTGACGATCGCGCCGTGGACGGCGCATTCCATGTGCTCCGTGATCGCGCCGAGGAGAACGTCCGCGACCTGATCACCGAGTGCGCCGAGTCCTCGCCTGCACCCGGCAGTGATGCCCAGAAGATCGGCGACCTGTACGCCAGCTTCATGGACGAAGAACGGATCAACTCGCTCGGCATCGAACCGATCCGGGCCGATCTCGCCGCGCTGTCCGCGGCCGCCGACCGCACCGAGCTCGCCCGCCTGATCGGCGCGCAGCAGCGCCGGGGCATCGGTGGCCTGCTTGGCTACTACGTCGACACAGATGCCAAGGCGTCCGACCGCTATCTCATCCACATCACGCAGTCCGGGCTCGGATTGCCCGACGAATCGTATTACCGCGAAGAGAACCATGCCGAGTCGCTCGCCGCGTACCGCGAGCACGTGGCAAAGATGTTGCAACTGGCCGGTTTCGACGATCCCGAAGGTGCCGCCGCGACCGTTGTCGATCTCGAGACGGCAATCGCCGCCCAGCACTGGGATGTCGTCCGGCGTCGTGACGCCGACCTCACATACAACCTGCGGACGTTGGCCGAATTCAAGTCCGAGGCAACCGGTTTCGATCTCGACGCCTGGACCGCCGGGCTGAGCACCCCGGCCTCCGAAACGTTCGGCGAAGTGGTCGTCGGGCAGCCCTCGTTCATCTCTGGTGTCGCGGCGCTTTTCGCCGAGCGCGATCTGGCCGATTGGAAGCTCTGGGCACAGTGGCGGCTGTTGCACTCGGCCGCACCGTACTTGTCGGATGAGTTCGTCGCCGAGAACTTCGCATTCTATGGCAAGACGCTGACCGGCTCCGAGGTCATCCGCGACCGTTGGAAGCGCGGTGTCGGCCTGGTCGAGCAGGGCCTCGGCTTCGCTGTCGGCAAACTGTATGTCGCCAAACACTTTCCACCGCAGGCGAAGGCCCGGATGGACGAGCTCATCGAGAACCTGGTGAAGGCCTACCGCCGTAACATCAGCGATTTGGACTGGATGAGCCCGGAGACCCGCGAGAAGGCCCTCGTGAAGCTCGAGAAGTTCACGCCCAAGATCGGGTACCCGGCCACCTGGCGGGATTACTCCTCGTTGACCATCGAGCGCGATGACCTCTTCGGGAACATCGCCCGCGCAAGCGCTTTCGAAGAAGATCGGGAGTTCGCCAAAATCGGCGAACCGGTGGACCGCGACGAGTGGTTCATGACGCCGCAGACCGTCAATGCCTACTACAACCCGGGCATGAACGAGATCGTCTTCCCGGCGGCAATCCTGCAGCCACCGTTCTTCGACCCGGAGGCCGACGACGCCGCCAACTATGGCGGGATCGGCGCGGTGATCGGGCATGAGATCGGTCACGGCTTCGACGACCAGGGCGCCAAGTACGACGGCGACGGCAACCTGATCGACTGGTGGACCGACGCCGACCGCGCCGAATTCAGCACCCGGACAAAGAAACTCATCGAGCAGTACAGCCACTTCACGCCCAAGGGACTCGACGAGAAGTACAAGGTCAACGGCGAGTTCACGATCGGCGAGAACATCGGCGACCTCGGCGGGCTGTCGATTTCACTGGTGGCCTACCAAATCGCACTCGACGGAAAGCCGGCTCCCGAGATCGACGGCCTCACCGGTCTGCAGCGCGTGTTCTACGGGTGGGCGCAGGTGTGGCGCACCAAGACTCGAGATGCAGAGGCGATCCGTCGGCTGTCCATCGATCCGCATTCACCGCCGGAGTTCCGCTGCAACGGCGTGATCAGCAACATCGACGCCTTCTACGACGCCTTCGACGTCAAGACCGACGACGCCCTCTATCTCCCTGAGCCGGAACGCGTCCACATCTGGTAGCCCCGCACCCCGATGATGTGCCCTTTTGGCGACGCTGACCTGCGGGTTTGTTCGCCAAAAGGCCACATCATCGGGGTCAGGGAGCGGTGAAGTCGGTGAGCCCGTCGGTGGGATCGACCGTTCCGCCGACGGTGTTCTGCACGATGACCGGGGCACCCTTGGGTGCGTTCTCGAAGAACCACCTGGCGTCGTCGGTGCTCACGTTGATGCCACCGCGCGTGACGTTGGTGTTGCCCTGCTGGCCGACGGACCATGGCGCCGCGTGCAGGAATATGCCGCTGTTCGACAGCCGGGCCGCGTACTCGACGTAGGTGCGGTAGCCACCAGGCGAATTGACCGGCACACCGTCCGTGGAGGAGTCCATGTACATGTCGGCAAAGCGTTCGCCCACCGTGTAGGTGCCGTTGGGTGTCGGATTCTCGTTGGCGCCCATCGATGTCGGGATGGTGCGGGCCGTCGCGCCGGCGACGGTCACCGTGATGAGGTGGGTGTTGTCGTCGGCGACCGCGACCCACTCGTCTCCGATGGTGAAGCCTGAGGCCGCACTTCCGGCCTGCACTTTGACTTTGGTTCCGGCCGGCCAGAATCCCGCAGGCTTCCAGCGCAGCTCCTTGTTGCCCACCCAGCGGTAGGTGCCGTCGACCTCAGGTTCTGTGGACACCCGGATCGCCTTCTCGGCGGTTTTCCTGTCGTCGATGGCCGCCGTGAACGAGATGATGACCGGCGCTGCGATGCCGACTGTTTCACCGTCGGCTGGATCGAGGGCGGGAGTGGAGAAATTGGCCCGTGCCAGGGGCTGCCCTTCGGACGGTTTCGTATCCGCCGAGTCGGGCACCGGGGTGCTCGGCGTGGACAACCCGGGGATATCCGGGCCACCCGGCCAGATCGGATCGGCCTGTACGGACACCACCGAACCGCCGGCGACCAGGGCGCAACCCACAGAGGCAAATGCCAGACGCCCCACGAAGCGCCTACCGATCATGCCGAGCTGCATGCAACGTCCCTTTGGTCATCCCCCGTGCGACAGAGCGTCCCCACCGCGCCGGAAACGTCGATCGGCGCCAGACTGCCCAAGATACGTCAGTGCACAACCATTCACCACGAAGTCACCCAACCACGACGATATCGATCGTGGAATGCCGATGAATCTGCTGAATACGCTGGTGTACCGCATTTCAGCGGACGATAAAGACAGCCAACCTCAGCGCGACAGGAAATCGAGAACCGCTCCCTCGAAGGCCGTCTTGGCCTCGATCATGACCCAGTGCCCGCATTTGGGGAAAACATGTAGCTCGGCTTCAGGGATGAGCCGCATCGGGAGCATCGCCATGTCCGGCGGGCTGACCCGGTCGTCACGTCCCCAGGTCAGCAGGGTCGGACAGGTCACCTTGTGCATCATCGCCCAGTACGGAGGGGTGTCAGAGGCGGCCATGAACTGTTGCTGCATCTCGAAAGCCGCCGAGCCGTACATCATCTGGGCGGTCGCCTGCGCGTCCGGATTGATCGCCGCTTCCCAGCGCTCTTCGATCAGTTCCTCGGTGATCAGATCACGGTTGTAGACCATCCCGGTCAGCCAGCGGATCAACTTTTCGCGGTCGGGCGCATCGGTGAACTCCTGGAGCAACCGCAGGCCCTCGCTCGGACTGGGACTGAAGACATTTGGCCCGACACCGCCGATGGTCACCAGCTTGCTGACCCGGTCCGGTTTCTTGATGGCCAGGTTGATGCCGACGACGCCGCCCATCGAGTTGCCGATGATCGGTGCCGACTCGATACCGAGGGCGTCCATGAACCGGATCACCGACGAGCCTGCGGTCAGGACCGGATGACCCTTGACCGGATCACTGACCCCGAATCCAGGAAACTCCAAGACGTAGCAATGGTGGGTTCGCGCAAAGACATCGATGTTGCCCCGGTAGTTGCGCCAACCGGTCACGCCTGGACCCGACCCGTGGAGCAGGATCAGCGGCGGCCCGGAGCCCGCCTCGTGATAGCGCAACACCCCGGCGTCGGTCTGCAATTCTCGCTTGCTGTTCTCATAGGTCACGTCCACCGAATCAGACTAGAACGTGTTCCACTTTCATGGGCCACTTGGGTGCAGATTCGCACCTCGGGAGTTTGTCCGTGTCATGGCCATGCCCGATTCATCTATTGGTCGGTAACGCATCGCCTTTCGTCCATCCACGTTGTGTTCAGTACAAGGGGCGACATCTACGCCCATTCACAACGGATCGTCGGGCACGTTCCTGCCCGTGAAGGGATTTCCCATGGCCAGTGTTACTTTCGACCGCGCCACCCGTACATACTCCTCGACCGACAGACCAGCGGTGGACCACCTCGACCTCGAGATCGCCGACGGCGAGTTCCTGGTGATGGTGGGTCCATCGGGCTGCGGTAAATCAACGTCACTCCGCATGCTCGCCGGTCTCGAGGATGTGGACTCCGGCCGCATCCTCATCGGCAGCCGTGACGTCACCGACGTCGATCCGCAGGATCGAGACATCGCCATGGTGTTCCAGAATTACGCGTTGTACCCCCACATGACCGTTGCCGAGAACATGGGGTTTGCACTCAAGATCGCGGGGGTGCCGAAATCAGAACGCAAGGCGCGAGTACTCGAAGCTGCCATACTGCTCGACCTCGAGCAGTATCTCGATCGCAAACCCAAAGCGCTGTCAGGAGGTCAACGTCAGCGAGTTGCCATGGGACGAGCCATTGTTCGTAACCCTCAGGTGTTCCTGATGGACGAGCCGCTGTCGAATCTCGACGCGAAGTTGCGGGTGCAGACGCGCGCACAGATCGCCTCACTGACCCGGCGCCTGGGGGTGACCACCGTGTACGTCACCCACGATCAAGTCGAGGCCATGACAATGGGCGATCGCGTCGCCGTCCTGAAAGACGGAGTGCTGCAACAGGTCGACACACCTCGCACCCTGTATGCGAAGCCGGCAAATGTGTTCGTCGCCGGATTCATCGGATCGCCGGCGATGAATCTCCTGGAACTGCCAGTGGTCGACGGTGGGGTTCGTCTCGGTGATTCGATCCATCCGATCGAACGGGAGGTACTCGATTCGGCGCTCTCCGCGACCGTCACCGTCGGGATCCGGCCGGAAGCCTTCGAAAGGGCGCCCGAGACAGAGGGTCTCGCCGTCACCGTTGATGTGGTGGAAGAACTCGGAGCCGACGCCTTCCTCTACGGACACATCGACGACGGGGCCATCCGCCGTGACATCGTCGTCCGGGCGGAGGGCCAGAACATGTCGGCGATCGGTTCCACCGTCTGGGTGCGACCGAAAGATGGGGCCTTCCATCTGTTCGACTCGGTGACGGGCCTGCGGTTGACGCAATCCGATCCGGCATCTCGCCTGGTTTCCGCCATCGGCCGGTAGTCGGCACACTCTGCCTGTCCGTCACCCGCGAATCAGGTGACGGACAGGCAGACGCGGAAGACCGCGGTTCAAGCAGACTCGACGGCACCTACTCGCGTAGCGACCAGGTCGTTCAGATCGTCAATGGTCTTGCCCTGCAAAGACAACCACGTCGTGGTGTGCGGGTGGTCGGGTAGGACCACCATGTTCGGGACTCCCACGGTGATTGCACCCGATGCCCGTGCTGATTCCACGCCCGGCAATGAGTCCTCAATGGCAACTATATGATCCATCGATATCGAACCCATCCGCCGTGCCAGTTCCTCGGCGGCCCGCAGATACGGCTCAGGGTGTGGTTTGCCGTTGTTCACCATGTCGCCCGTGACCAGGAACGCGAACGTGCCCTCGGGCAGTTCCCGAGCTATCACCTCAGCCAGGGGCGCTTCGCTCATCGTCACCATGACACACGGGATGTCTGCTGCCCGAAGTTCTTCCAGCAGTTCACGCGCTCCCGGTCGCCAGACGATCGACTGGGACACCTCACCGATCACTGATTGCAGCAATTCGTCCACGATGTCGCGAATCGGAAGGTCGGCGCCCGCAGCTTGCAGGATCGCGGCCGAATCAGGCAGTGCGTTCCCGACGAGGCCGACGGCCTGCTCCTCGGTCCATTCGACACCGAAGCGGCTCAACAGAGCGATCTCTGCAGCGAACCAGCAGGGCTCGGTGTCCACGATCGTTCCATCCATATCCCAGAAGACCGCTTGAAGCATCAGATGTTCCTCTCAATTGTGAAATCGTCCGGAGTAGGGATCGGGACGACGCGTACATGGACACCTGCATCGCGAATCGCGACGATAATCCGTTCGGGTGCAGCGGAATCGGTGATCAATTCGTCGATATGGTCCCAACCACCGATGTGGTGCAACGACGTCTGCTCGAGCTTGGAACTGTCCATCAGCATGACCCGGCGACGCGCACACGAGATCATCGCGGATTTGATGGCCACTATTTTTTCCTCTTGGTGGTAGATGCCGTCGGCATCGGCGCTCGACGTCGAGAAGAACAGCGTGTCGACCCGCATTGCTCGCACCGCCCGCACCGCACCTTCACCGAGGTACGACTCATGACTGTGGTCGTAGTCCCCGCCCAACGCGGTGACGGCGAGATTTCCGTCGACCGCCAGTTCGTTCAGGGTCGGCAGGAAGTTCGTGACCACACGCAGTGCTTCGATGGCCACCAGATGCGGAAGCATCTGCGCCACTGTGGTCGAGTCGTCGAGCATCACCACCTGGCCCGGTTGCACCGCCTCGGCTGCCGCCGCGGCGAGTGCCTGTTTTTCAGGTAACGCGAGACGACGCCGCAGTGCGGCCGCGATCTCGAAGTTGCTGGTGCGATCGATGTTCACACCACCACGGAACTTGCGTACAACACCTCGACGCTGCAACTCGTCCAGATCACGGTGAACGGTCATCAGTGAGACACCGAACTGGATGGCAAGACTCTGAGCCGATGCGGTGTCATCCTCCATCAGGCACTCGAGAATCCCGTCCAACCGTTCCTGTCGATTAGAGCTGATCATCCGACGCGTCATGAAACCCCTTCACGCTGACACAACTTTGTCGATGACAGTTATATCACTTTGACCGATATGAATAGACCATGAACGACGTCGGAAGACTTTCCGACCAAGACCACCCCGTTCGGTGCCGCCGCGCATTCCGGCCGATCCAAAGATTACATTATTCCGTTGTGCCCCTATAGATTTCGAGAACCGATGCCGCCGAGGAAAGTGCTTGAGCACCGCCGAGCGCCCCATTTGACCCCACCCTGGCCACCGTGCAACATGATTCGCGGCTAGCTACTCGTATCACTTCAACTGTTATCTAAGAGAATGGTCCCGACATGTCGCTGACAGCTCAGCGCTCACCCGCGCGTGCTTCACAAGCGCCCGCGGACCGGGGTGAGACTCCGCTGCGGTCGCGAAAGAGACGAAAGCGCAAGAGCTACCGACTTTTCGTACTGTTCGCGCTGCCCAACCTCGCCCTGATCGCAGTATTCGCATACTGGCCGGTGATCGGAAACGTCTATCTCAGCCTGACCGAGTGGGACATGATCGCACCCGAACCACTCTTCGTCGGGCTCGACAACTACACACAGCTGTTCAACGACCCCGCATTCATATCGGTATTGCGCCTCACCCTGATCTGGGTGGTTGCCATCGTTGTTGTCAGCCTGGTCCTCGGACTCGCGCTGGCCTGCCTGTTCAACCGAAATATCCCCGGGCGGGGCGCCGTGACGGCTCTGGCGTTTTCTCCGCACATCCTGTCGGGTGCTGCCGTGGCAGCGATCTGGTTGTTCATCTTCGACCCCAACTACGGGCTGTCCCGCGCCGTGTTCGGTGCATTTGGCGCCACGTCTCCACATTGGACGACGACGAGTGACTGGGCCCTCCCCGCGCTGATCATCGTCTCGATCTGGAAGGGCGTCGGATTCGTCTCCATCGTGTACCTCGCCGCCCTGCAGAATGTGCCGGAGGACGTTCGGGAGGCAGCCCGACTCGACGGCGCAAGTCAGTGGCAGACGTTCCGGCACATCACCTTCCCGCTGTTGTCGCCTACCACGTTCTTCCTGGTGGTGACGCAGGTGATCAGTGCGTTCCAGTCGTTCGACATCATCGCGATGATGACCGGGGGTGGACCCGCCGAAGCGACCACGACGTTGAGCTGGTTCATCTACCAAGAAGGCTTCAAATCATTCAGCGCGGGTACGGCCGCGGCCGGGTCGATGGTGATGTTCGTGATCCTCATGTTCGTCACCGGCTTTCAGATGCGCTTCATCGAGCGGAAGGTTCACTACTGATGGCACTGCTACCCGCTCCTACCGTTGACCTCGATACCGACAAACCCACAACGCGTCAGAAGGTTCGGCGCAAAGACTGGTGGGCCTGGCCGTTGTTGGCCATCGTCGGGTTGATCTTCTTCATTCCGTTCTTCTGGATGATCACGTCGGCGATCAAGCCGGAAAACGAGATCTATCAGTGGCCCCTGCAGTGGATTCCGAGCGAGATCGTCTGGGACAATTTCTCGCGCGCCTGGAACGCGGTGCCGTTCGGCGATTTCTTCGTCAACTCGCTCATCGTGACGTCGATCGGCGCGACCGGAAAAGTGGTGCTCGCCCTCTTCAGCGCCTATGCCTTTGCGTTCCTGGACTTTCCGGGCAAGAAGTGGATCTTCCTCGCGGTTCTCGGCGCCCTGATGGTGCCAGGTCACGTCACGTTGCTGATCAACTACATCACCATCGGCAATCTCGGACTGATCAATACGTATGCCGGCATCATCCTGCCCGGGATGGGCAGTGCTTTCGGCACCTTCCTTCTGCGCCAGCACTTCCTGTCACTGCCCGAGGAGGTGATGGAAGCCGCAGAACTCGATGGCGCCGGGCACATGCGCCGCCTGTTCTTCTTCGCACTTCCCATGTCACTTCCCGCCGTCATTACTGTTGCGTTGATCGCGGTGATCGACGAATGGAACGACTTCATCTGGCCGTTGTTGGTGACCAACACAGTTCAGATGCGCACACTGCCCATCGGTTTGATGTCGCTCAAGGAATCCGAGGGCGTCGATCAGTGGGGAACCATCATGGCCGGTACCACCTTTGTGGTCATGCCCATGCTTCTGATCTTCCTTTTCGCTCAACGATTCATCATCGCCGGTCTGGCCGGCGCCTCGATGAAGCGTTGAAGTACGTCCATCCCGCCAGTCAAGTCAGTCACCGAGGAGTCAGTTCCATGTCCTTGTTCTCTCGTTCGGCGAGTACACCACTCGCGTCCAACGTCAGTCGCCGCGGATTCCTCAAAGCCGCGGGCGCAGTGGCGGTGGCAGTCCCCATCCTCTCCGCCTGCGGCGGCGGAGCCTCGTCCGGATCGTCGCTCGGACAACCAGACGTCAAGGCTCCCAGCCAGTTCGCCGGACGGATCAACACCGTCATCTGGAGTCCATGGGCCGGGAACAATCACGAGGTGTTCACCGGGGTCCTGCAGAAGTTCAATGAGTCGCAAACCGACATCTACGCCGAGGTCCAGCAGTTCGACGGCTACGACGGTGTGACCGAGAAGATCGCCGCCGGCCTGCAGGCCCGTCAGGTCCCCGACATCGGCGTGTTCTCCGATGTGTCGTGGAACAAGTTCTTCATGAATGGAACACTGGAACCACTCGATGGATATTTCGATTCGAGTTTCGGTCCGGCAACGTTCAACGAGCGGCTCTTCAACGAGGGTGTCGTGCGCGGCGAGAGCTTCTGGATCCCGTTCGGCCGGTCGACCCCCCTGTTCTACTACAACAAGGAGATCTTCTCTGCCGCCGGACTTCCCGATCGCGCGCCTGCGACGTGGGACGAGTTCCGCTCCTGGGGCAAACAGATCACCGGCCAGAAGTACAAGGGCAACACCCTGCACATGCGCGCCTACACCGGCGCCGACGACTGGTACATGCAGGGTCTGCTGTGGAACTACGGCGCTTCGATCAGCAATGGCCTGGACGTCACACTCGATTCCCCGGAGGCAATCAGTGCCGCAGAGTTCGATCGCGCCATCGTCAACGACGACAAATCCGGTTATTTGGCACAGGATTTGAACACTGACTTCACCAATGGCCTCGTCGCCACCATCACCAACTCCACCGGCTCCTTGACCGGGCTCATCAAGGGTGCCGAGTTCGAGGTGGGCGCGGGCTTCTTGCCCCAGGGAGTTGCCTCCGGCGTTCCGACCGGTGGCGCCGGACTCGGAATCATGAAGGGTGCGTCCGCTGAACGCAAGGAAGCGGCAGTCGAGGTGCTGCGGTACCTGTCGCAGGAAGACGCGTCATCGACATGGACCGTGGGCACCGGATATCTCCCCGCCACCATTTCAGCCGCGAACTCCGCGAAGGTGAACAAGGTGATTGCCGAGAATCCCAGCTACAAGCTGGCCGTCGACCAGCTCGCAATCGCCCGTCAGCCCGATGCCGTGCGTCGCTATGTGCAGAGCACCATCATCGAGATGCGCACCGCGATCCAGAAGCTGTACGCCGAGAACGCCGATCCGGCGGAGACGCTGAAAGCGACGGCTTCGAAACTCCGCGCCGACACCGAGTCGGTCAAGACCCAATACGACAAGTTGGTGGCATGATCATGCAGACGAAGACGTTCAAAGTGGTCGGTCATCGGGGTGCCATGGCGCACGCTCCGGAGAACAGTGTCGAGTCTTTTCTCCTCGCCGAAGAACACGGTGCCGACGAGATCGAGCTCGATGTACGACTCACGGCAGACGGTGCCGCGATCGTGCTGCACGACGCGACCCTCGACCGGACGGCCACAGATGCCTCGGGGAAGAACCTCGGACCGGTCGCGGACCTGACCTTGGAACAGATCAAGACGGTGATCACCGAATCTGGTTTTCCGACGCTGACATTCGATGAGGCACTGGATGCGACGACAGTGTCCTTGCAGGTGGAGATCAAGGCAACCGAGGTAGTTCCAGAAATCGCCCGGATCCTGCGCGAACGACCGCGAGACGCCGAGCGTGTGCAGATCACCAGCTTCCTGCCTGCAGCCCTGCATGCGGCGGCCCAGCACGCCCCCTCGGTTCCCCGCGGTCTGATCGTGATGGGGTACCCGAGCCTCGAGCGTCATCCGGATGGCATCGAGGCGGTCCTCGTGGCCACCGGATCGAGTTCCTTCTATTGCGGCTGGGAGGGTCTGACCGCCGAACTCGTCGACCAGATGCACGAGGAAGGGTATGACGTGCACGGGTGGCCCATGCGCTCGCCTGCGGACGCCGCGCGCGCTGTCGAATTGGGTCTGGACGGCAGCACTGCCGACGATCCCAGGAATGCCCGCCAATGGTTGGACGCAGCACGAAGCTGACAGCACTCAACCGGCGCCGAGGTCACCCCTATGTGGCGACCTCGGCGTCGGCTTTGTCGGTGCAATGCCGATTCCCGATTGATGACGGGGCCGAAGGCCGTGGGTGCTCGCCCCGCTCAAGTGCCCTTGCGGTCAAACCCGAGTGATTGGTCAATCGCCTGCAATTGCTTCACTTCTACCGAGCGCAGCACCGAAAGAGCCGACGAAACGGCCAGTTCACAGGCGGCGTCGACACTCGCGCCTGCGACGATCACCGCGCGGTGGGCGACATCGAGGGTCATCCCGATCAGCATCGAGGCCAGGACGTCGACACCCACGCCGACGGTGTGCCCCCGGTTGGAGAAGGCGGCGCGGAGACGTTGTGCGAGTCTGGGTTCCAGCGCAGAGGACAGTTGCCGCGCGGATTCGCGGTGTTCTTCCCTGTTGGTCAGCAGCACCCGGAACCCTTCCGGATTGCGACGTGCGTATTCGAACAGCACCTCGACCGAATACCGGGTGTGATCGCCGTATGTCATCTCATCGCCCTGGTCGTAGGCGGCAAGCTTCCAGCTGGTCAGGGTGGTCATCTCCCGATCCAGCACCGCATCGACCAGCGAATCCCGAGAACCGAAGTGCGCGTACAGCGTGACCCGCGATGTGCCCGCCCGATCGGCGATCATGTCCATGGTCGCCCGCCCGGCACCCACATCTGCGATCACCGCCAGCGCAGCATCCATCAGCTCGCTGTCGGTCGGCCGATTCCGGGTACTCCGAGCGGTTTTGGGCCCAGGTGCGGATGACCGCGGCGTGTTCGACACAATCGGCTCCTCCAGCCCTGGTAGCGGTGCGGTCTCAATCGGTGGACACTGTCGCCTCATCGTCAGAGCCATCGACTCTGCCGAAGTATGCAGCCTCAACCGTCTCACGCTGGGCGCTGAGTTCTGCGGCCGGTCCGGCCAATGCCACCCGACCATGATGCAGCACGATCGCCGAGTCGGCGATCGCAAGCGCAAGGTCGATGTGCTGCTCCACCAACACGATCGCCATCTGTTGTTCGTCGGCGATGGTGCGCAGCCGGGGCAGCAGATCCTTCACCGCGATGGGTGACAGTCCCAGACTCAGTTCATCGATGAGCAGGATCTTGGGCCCTGGCAGCAACGCCTTGGCCAGCGCCAACATCTGCTGCTCGCCGCCAGAGAGGTTGCCGCACTTGCGCCCCCGCAGGCCGGCGAGCTTCGGGAAGTACTCGAAGACGACATCGATATCCGCACCGCCTTTGCGGTGTGCCAGTCGAAGGTTGTCTGAGACCGACAGTTTGTGGAACACCCCGCGGTTGTCCGGCACCAGTGTGATGCCGCGTCGGGCATTGCGTTCGACCCGCTTGTCCAACGGTTCTCCGAGCGCTGTGACGGTCCCCGACATCAGCGGCAAGGCACCGACCGCGGCCAGCAGGGTGGTGGTTTTGCCTGCCCCGTTCGGACCGAGCAGTGCCAGGATCTCCCCTGCGTGGATGGTCGCGTCGAGATCCCGGACCGCGGGCACGCCGCCATATCCGACGGTGAGTCCCTCGATCGTCAGGACCGGTTGCGTGACAACAGCTGTGCTCATCCGGCATTCCCCTTCTGCAGCCCGGCGCCCGGCGGGACGTCGATGTCGATGTCGGCGTTGCTGACCTCGGGGCTGCCGAGGTAGGCCGCGATGACCTCCGGGTTGTCCCGGATATCCTGCGGCGCACCAGAAGCGATGACACGCCCGAAGTCCAGGACATACAGGCGATCACACACTTCCAGGACCAACGACATGTCGTGATCGATCAGCAGGATGCCGATCCCGGTGTCGGCGATCCGCCGCAGTTCTGCGCCGAATGCCTTGCTCTCGTGCGTGTCGAGTCCGGCCGCCGGTTCGTCGAGCAGCACCAACCGGGTGCCGCCGACGAGCGCCCGGGCGACACCCACCATCTTCTGCTGGCCCAGGGTCAGTTCGCCCGGCCTGCGATCGGCGACATCGGTGAGCCCGACCATTGCCAGCGCCTCACCGATGGTGGCCGCAGGCGGTTTCGATCCGGTGAAGACGTCGGCGATCAGAGCTCGCAACCCTGGACGTTGCACGGCGACGGCAAGGTTTTCCGCGACTGTCAGGTCGACGAACAGTTCGCCTGCCTGCCACGTGCGCGCCATTCCGGCGCTGCGCCTGCGATGCGGACTCTGCTTCTCGATGCGGGTCCCGGCCAGCGAGACCTCACCGGTCGATCTGGTGAACCCGGTGACGGCATCGACAAACGTTGTCTTGCCTGCCCCGTTGGGGCCGATCAGACCGACGATCTCACCGGCCTCGACCGACAGGGCGATGTTGTCGTTGGCGACCACACCGCCATATCGCACCGAGAGATCGCGAGCCTGCAACAGCGAGGTGGTGGTTTCAGCCGACATGAGAACTCGCTTTCGGTTCGGAGTTGTCGTTCGGTGGCGGCGGTGGTGACGGTTCTGCCGGTGATGACCGACCGAACCTGGCCTTGACGTGGGCCACCGCCTCCTGCACGGCACCGACGACCCCGACCGGATTGAGCACGGCCATCAGCAGCAGGCCACCGGCGGCGATGAGTTGGTAATACTGTCCGAGATCGAGTGTCTGGGTGAGGAATACGTATCCGACTCCGAGAGGACCGATGATGCCTGCGATGAACGCACCCCAGACCGAGGTGATGCCGCCGACGTATGTCATCGCCAGCAGGACCAGTCCGACGATCACCGTGAACGATGCCGCCGACAGTTGTCCACGGCTGTAGCCGATCAGGCAACCACCGACGCCGGCCAGGAAGGCCGACAGGGCGAACCCGAGCAGCTTGGTTGCCGCGACGTTGATCCCCACCGACGCTGCCGCACGTTCGTTGGAGCGGACCGCCAGAAATGCTCGCCCGGTGGAACCGGCCATGAACCGCATGACGATCAGGGTCAGCACCCCGACAACCACCAGCACCATCATCGAGAACTCGACCGTCGTCAGCTCGGACCCCTGCCGCACCGACAGGTCCCAGCCGAACAGCTTCGGGTCCTCGATCAGGTTGCCCTCGAACGGCGTGATCGATGGATTGTTGAAGACGAAACTCTGAATCGCCAGGGCAGCAGCCAAAGTCACCACGGCGAGTTGAGCACCCCGGATTCGCAGGGCCGGAACTCCCACGATCACACCGAGTGCGGTGGCCAGCAACGCCGAGATCAGGATGCTGAAGGGAAAGGGCACACCCCAGTTGGTGGTCACCTTCGACAACGCAAACCCGGCGGTGCCGGCAAAGGCCATGCTGGCCAGTGAGATCTGCCCCAGATAGCCCGTGAGCAACACGAGCGACAGTGCGATGAGTGACAGGATCATCGAGGTCACTATTCCGAAACGCCAACTGCCCGAAGTCAACAGGACCGCGATCACCACTGCGACGATCACCGCGACAACCGGGATCGGGCGAAGCCGGGGAATCGTCACAGCCGGCATCTTCGCCTCCCCGAGGGAGCCACGGGAAGGGATCTTGCCACCGAGCAGGAACAGGGCCACCACCACGATGACAAACGGGACGGCGTCACCGAGTCCGGTCTGCGCCCAGCTCGGCCACCAGTCGAGTGTGCCTGCCCAGAGGATGACCGCCTGGAATGAACCCAGCACAAGGCCTGCAGCACACGCGATCCCAAACGACGTCAGGCGACCGACGAGGGCAACCGCCAACGCCGGGATGATGTAGAACGTGTAGCTCGCCGAGTCCAAACCGATCGTGTACGCACCCAGGACAACTATCAACCCGGATGCCGCACCGGTGATGACCCAGACGATGGCGGCAAGTCGATCCGGCGAGTATCCGGCGAGCCGGGCGGCGAGTTCATCCTCGGCGCCCGCCCGCGTGGCCACACCAAGTGTGGTCAGCTGGAAGTACGCCCAGAACAATCCGGCGATGACAATTGCAGTGCCGGCCAGCAACAGGTCACTGACATTGATGACCGCACCGGCGAGTTCAAATGTCTTCTCGGGCAGTACCGGTAGCGCCATCAGCGAATCGGTTTCGAAGCGAAGGGTCACCAGGGCCTGGATGAAGAGCATCAATCCCACCGAGGCAACCACCTGTGCCAGGACCGGGGCCCGCCGCAACGGCCGGAAGATCAGGAGGTGGGCCAACAGTCCCCAGAGTGCCGCGGTGGCCACACCGATGATGATCGCCGGGACCATCGCCGTCGGATCATCCTCGCTGCCCAGCGAGATACTGCCGATCGGTAACACAAAGGTGCCATCAGTACGCAGTGCGGCAACAACATACACCGCCCACAGGGCTATGGACCCCTGCGCGAAGTTGATGACCCCGGTTGCGGCGTAGATCCCGACCAGGGACGTCGCGAACACGGAATAGATCGCGCCGACTGACAGGCCGAGGAAAACGAACTGAAGAAATTGACTCATGAGACCGTGGCCACCTCATTCCCGCTTGTGGACTTCGTGTGTGGGCACCGATGCAGAGTCTGCACCGAACCGGCAAGGTGTTGCTCCCAAAGCTCTTCCCGCACGACGCGTTGGGGGTTGATTCGGGGATGCACCGCGCGGCGACCGCCGCGCAGCACACCCCCGAATCTGTTGTGCGTCAATCCCGCTACTAGCTGGCGCCCGGGATCATTGCGAGCGCCTGCGGGTTCGGCTGAATCAGGCCACCACCGATGGGTTCGGTCTTCTTGTCACCGGTCACCTCGAAGACGAACATCTCCGTGGTGCAGTTGGGGCTTGTCGCCTTGCCACAACTGAGCACCGGTCCCAGCCAGCTCTGGTAGCCATCGACCGCCTTCAGCGCGGCCAGAACGGTCGGTCCGGTGACCTCGGTCGGTGCGGCCGCACCCAGCGTCCTCGCGAAGTCGACAAAGGTGGAGAAGGTGCCATAGGCATAGAAGCCTCCGTTGCCACCCTCTTCATCGACGTATTTGGCTGTGATGTCGATGTTTTCCTGCATCGGCGCCGGCGCCGAATCCTTGGCAGGCTCGAGCCAGATCGGCGAGTACGTCTGCGCGCCGACCGCCTGCGCACCCATCGTGTCGATGAACTCGGTGCAGGCCGCCAGGAACATCGTGTTCTGGAACCCGACGCTGCGCAGCGACTGCGCCAGCTTGGTGCAGTTGGCATCGGTCTGCGACGTCATCAGGCCGCCGACATCAGGGTTACTCGAATTGATGGTCGAGGCCAGTGCGGTGTAGTTCGGGTTGGTCGCCGAATAGTAGACGCTGTTCACCTCGAGCCCGAGCTGTGCGCCAAGGGGTTTGAGAATGCGGTCAAATGTCTGGTGCGCAGCAGCGACATCGACGTTGGCCAGCGTCAGAGAGTTCTTTCCCTGCTGCTTCAGCGACTGCATGACACCGATCAGGAACGATGCCTGCGGTGGCCCGAAGTAGACCCGATTGTCGGGCGAGGAGCCGGTGACCGAGTCGAACGGAATCTGGCCGACCAACGGGATGTTGGCCGATTGCAGGATGGGCAGGGCTGCACTCGATGCCGCGTCGTAGCCGTCTATCACCGCGACCACGCCGGCCTGCGCGAGTTGATTGGCACAACCGATGGTCGATTCCGGGGACGTGACGTCGACGGCGCAATTCACGACCTCGATCGGCCGCCCGGCGATGCCGCCCAGCTCGTTGTTGATGTAGTTGACTGCCGCCTTCTGTCCGGTCTCGACACCCGGCTGGGTGATCGGCCCGTTGGACGGGTTCAAGAAGCCGACCTTGATCGACTCGCCTACCGCCTTGATACCGCTCTCGGACGGAGACGCACTGCTGTCACCATCGGAATCACTGTCGTCGCTACAGGAGACGACGGAGAAGACACACACCGCTGCGACAAATGCTGCCGCTATTCGGCCGGTTCTCTTGCGCATTTCAATGCCTTTCCCGGCGGCATGTGGTCGCGATGGATATGCGCTGACGACATCGATCCGCACGCGGCGAAATTCGATGTTCGGGCACATTGTTGATCCCGGCCAGATCCTCCGAGTTACACGGGGTTGCAACCGAATAGCGTCTGTGCCATCCGTCGTGCCCAGTCCGGGTGTGATCTGGGCCACTCGAAAAGTAGCCCTTGCCTTACAGCCGTGTCAAGGTGCAATTCGGCGTCGGATCAGCCAATGCGTTTTGACCCGAAACCACTGAGCGCGTGCATAGAATGCCGAGCTCAGGCAGGAGAGATGACCTATCCGGCCCATTCGCTTTGCGTACTAAATGTCGGGGGCTCAAGGCCCTGGTCTCGCGCGCCAAACGGCCGCACAAAGCCCACGAATGATACTGATGGCCGTTTTAGCGTCTATATTCTGTCGAGATCGGTTCGGTGCCTGGCGACCTCGGTCGAGGCCGAGCCGATCGGTGTCGTAGAGATGACCCTTCATCCAGATCCCTGGACATGAAGGGACAGCGGTTGACGAAGAACAGTGGAGCTGCGTGACGTGAAGCGAATAGGCGTGGTGGAGGACCACTCATCGGTGGTGCTGGGACTCAAGGCCATGTTGGCCGACCATCCGGGATTGGTCGTGGCCGCGGCCACCCCGACCGTCACCGAACTTCTTGCTCTACGTGCCGAATTGGATTTGGTTCTGCTGGATCTACGACTGTCCGACGGTTCCTCTCCGACAGCCAATGTCGACGAACTGCGTGGCGCCGGCCTGCAGGCGCTGGTGTTCACCGGGGCCGAGAACCCTTATCTCGTGCGCCTGGCCGCGAAAGCCGGTGTGCTGGGTGTGGTTCGGAAGACCGAGTCAACCGAGGTGGTGGTCGCGGCGATTGCTGCTGCCGCGGAGGGACGCCAGGTCGTGACCACCGAGTGGGCCGCGGCGATCGACGGCGACCCCGGGCTCCACGATGTCGGCCTGAGTCCTCGCCAGCGCGACGTCCTGAGCCTGTATGCCTCGGGAGAGAAGGCAGATCGTGTCGCCCGGCTGACCGGGCTGACGCCGCACACCGTGAACGATTACCTGGCCCGCATCCGGGCCAAGTATGCCGACGCCGGCCGCCCGGCCGGAACCAAGATCGAGCTGTACAAGCGTGCCGTCGAGGACGGCCTACTTCCGATGCCAGAGGCACCGGAGCCATGAGCTGCCAGACACTGATTCACCCCGGCAATCTCGGTGGCGGGGAGAACACCCTTCGTCTCGTCCGAATGTTCGCGCGCTTCATCAGCGTTGGGTATGTCGCCTATCTCGCAATCCTGCTTCCCGCCATCGGCATGTTGGCCCCACGGATGGACTCCTGGTGGACCCCGGTCACCGTGGTGCTGGTCTTCGGGTCGGGGATGCTGCCCGGGGCACTGTCGTTTCGGTCCGATCCGAGGCCCATGCGGATCAGCAGTGGCATTGCAGCAGTGGCGTTTCTGGTCGCGGCGGCAACCTGGCCGCTGGCGTGGAACGGCCCTCACATCGAAGACGGCGACGGTGTCTGGCTCGCCTTCTTCCCGGGCGTCGCGAGCCTGGCCGCCGTCATCGTATGGCCGCCGCTATTGGTGTTCTCGCATCTGGTGATCGGGTGTACCGCTGTCCAGGTGATCAACTTCTATGCCAGAAGTGACACCTCGGCCTGGGTGCTGGTTCCGGAGATCATGTTCGCGATCATGTTCTGCACCCTGTTCGTGGGCGGCGGTGCAATGGCGATGCAGACCGGTCGCCTACTCGATTCCACTACCGAGACAACATATACCGCTGCTGCGATGGCGGCGGCCGGTCATGCTCGCACGGTCGAACGCGAGCGGTTCGACGCTTTGATCCATGACAGTGTGATGTCGACGTTCCTGGTCGCCTCCCGAGGCCAACCCCCGGAGATCATCAGTGCGATGGCGGCAACCACACTCGAAGAACTCGACAACATCAGCGCCGAATCCTGCCCAGACCAATACTTCTCGCCAGAACAGGCGACAACTCATCTACGCGCGGCCTGTGTGGACGCCGACCACCAGGTCTTGTTCCGCGTCTCCGAGGAACCAGATCAGAAAGTGGCAGCTCTGCCCGCCGATGTGGTCCGCACGATGGGATCAGCATTGTCAGAAGCGTTGCGCAACAGCCGGCTCCATGCCGGCGCTGAAACCACCCGCACCGTGGATGTCAAGATCGCCGACACCGGACTGGGTGTGGTGGTGGCCGACGACGGCACCGGTTTCGATCCGGCTGCTGTTGCCCCGCATCGCCTCGGTATCGCGGTCAGCATCCTGGGCCGAATGCGCAACCTTCCTGGCGGCACTGCGCACCTCGATACCCGGCCTGGCACCGGCACGCGGGTGTATCTGGGATGGGAGAGTCGATGACACTGTCCCGGACCACAATCGACGACCCGAAGTCGGTCGGTGACGCGGGTTCACTCCTGGGACTCCACACGCCCGCCGCGCGAATTCTCGTGGCGGCATACGTTGTCACGTTCGCGGTGGTCAGTTGGACGGATCCACCGGCAGGCGGCTTGTGGTACGAGTTCGCCGCATGGATTGTGGTCAGTATCGGTGCGATCAGTCTGATCTCCATCCCTGGCGACCCCCTACCGAAACCGGCAGCACACTGTCTCACCGTTGTCGGTCCGATTGCCGTCAACCTCAATTTCGTGAAAACAGCACTACCCCTCGAAGGTCACCTGCAGCTGTGGACGCTGGGCGCGTCAACGGCCATTTACGCGTACATGGCTGTTCGTGGGCGCCCTCTGTTGGCGTGGATCGGGATGGCGGCGACTCTGGTCAGTTGCATGGTGTGGGCGGCGAAGGCCGGAGAAGGTGCGCTATACGGGCTCTCTATTTCTGTCGTCAATCTGGCGCCGCTGCTGATGGCCACATTCTTCGCGTGGACCATCCGTCCGGCGGCCCGCAGCATCTTCGAACTCCGCCGTGAGGGGACCTTGCGCGTGGCAGCCGAGGCCGCCGGAAAAGCCATTCTCGAGGAGCGCGATGCCAGGCTCGCCGAACTCGACGAACTGGCCCGGCCACTCCTCGAACAGATGGCAGAACCCCGGCCGCTCACCGAAGATGAACGGCTCGCGGCAAAACTCGTCGAAGCCCGGCTCCGTGACTCGCTGCGGGCACCCGCGCTCGACCTGCCCCGGATCGCGGACGCCGCCCGGGCTGCCCGCTCCCGCGGGGTCGATGTGGTGTTGCTCGACGACCACGGCCTCGACACCACGCCCCCGGAGGTCTGCGCCGAGATCCATCGCGCCGTCACCGACGCCCTCATGCGCGCAGATGCCGGAACCCTCACCATCCGGATCCTCCCGCCGCACCGAGATGCCCTGGTCACGATCTTGCACAGCACACCCGACGACACCACCCGGGTGGAATACGGCCACAACGGGCAAGCGCTGGCACCACGCCTGTGAGTCACCCGCCCTAGCTGTATGACCAGGGAGGGGTGAACGGTGTGGCGCGGGCAGCGCAGCGCGTGGAGAGCCGATAGCTCGTCTATCGCACCGTAACCACAGGATTGGGCTCGAACACCTCGTCGGCGACGCTCAGCCTGTTGTGTGCGACGACATTGTCGCCGTCTCGCCACACCTTGGCCCGCAACAGATAAATGCCGGCGACCAGAGCGACTGCGCCGAACGTCGCAAGTCCGCTCTCTCCGGCAACGTAGGCCAAGTCGTCCGGTGACGAGGCGATGACCGCGGTGGCGCCCAGAGTGAATGCGGTATTGGCGGCGTTGTGCGCCACGGCAACCGGCCACACGGTATGCGAACGATCCCAGAGGTAGGCGTAGAACACACCGGCCAGGGTGAGGGTGGCGACCACGGCCGGGGCCACGATCCAGCGGACACCGTCAGCATCGTAGGTGGTGGCAATCAGGACCAGTGGCATGTGAAAGAGACCGTGGATGAACCCGGTCAGCAGTGCCGCGCGGCGCTGCCCGGTCAGCTGCTGAATACGCGGCAACAGGAATCCGCGCCAGCCGATTTCCTCACCGAGGATGAAGAGGGTGCCGATGGTGAGTTCGATGGCGAGGTCGGCGACCCAGCTCGCGGTGCCGAGTGGCGTGGCGTGGATGGAGACGAAGTCGGCAACACCGGTAAGGACCGCGGCGCCGTACGCAAGGAACACCAGCACTACCGGGATGAGCAGCGCCGGACGCAGTGCCGAACCGCCGGAGTTATTCAGACCGAAGCTCTTCCAGAGCTCTTTGCGTTTCCCTCGCGGGATGACGGTGAACGTCACGATGGCGACCGAGATCACGGGCACGAACACACTGAGTACGACGTTGATCTCGGCATCGGGCAGTGCGACGGCGATGGCGACGGCCAGCGAGAATGCCACCGCCACAAAGGCGGTGATCTCGCGAATGACTGGGGAGCGGAACATCGGGGGACTCCTGGTTGACGGTGGCCGGTGGCCACTGGAGGTGGTGCGGCCGGTTCGGCCGTGTCCCATCAATCTGCTCCAGGAGGGGGTGGTGGGACATCTGGCGCGAGACCTGGCTTTGTCCGCCGTGTCTCTATCCCCGGATAGAGGCATCAGTCAGGCGCCGGGGACGGCGAGACCTGATTCGTAGGCGTACATGACCAATTGTGCGCGGTCGCGGCTGTCCAATTTGGTCAGCAGGTGGCTCACGTGGGTCTTCACGGTTCCGTATCCCATGTGCAACGCGGACGCGATCTCGTTGTTGGACAGTCCTTGTGCGACCGCGAGTAGCACTTCGCGTTCGCGGTCGGTCAGTCCGTCGTCCGGGTGTGAGCGTGGAGTCGAATCCGGCAGGGCGGCAAAGCGTTCGATCATCCGTCGGGTGACACTGGGGGACAGGAGAGACTCGCCGGCCGCGATGACGTTGATGGCGTCGAGCAGCAGGTCGGGCCTCGTGTCTTTGAGGAGGAAACCGCTCGCGCCCGCACGGAGCGCCGCCACGACGAGTTCATCCTCGTCGAAAGTGGTCAGTATCAACACTTTTGTGCCCGAGCAGCCGGGGTCCGCCACGATCCGCCTGGTGGCTTCGATGCCATCCATGTCTGGCATCCGGACATCCATGAGGACGACGTCGGGAGTGGTGCGCAGGCACAGGTCCCAGGCTTGTTGCCCGTTGCCGGCCTCGCCGACGATCTCGACCTCGGGCTCAGAATTCAGTAGCACGACGAATCCGGATCGGACCAGGGCCTGATCGTCGACAACTGCCACCGTGATCATCAGGTGCCGTTCTGCTGGATGGGAAGCCTCGCGTGGACACCGAATCCGCCGTCGGGAGTCGGGCCGGACGTCAGGGAGCCGCCGACCAGGTGGGCGCGCTCGCGCAGCCCGATCAAGCCGTGGCCGCCAGTGTCTTCGGAGCCGGGTACGACTGAGCGTCCGCCCGGGTCGGTGACCCCGATATCGAGGTGGTCGTCGCGATAGTCCAGACGAATGCGCGCTGACGGTCCACCGTGTTTGAGCACGTTGGTCAACGACTCTTGGACGATGCGATAGGTCGCCAACTCGACGGCCGCATCCAACTTCGCTGAGGTGCCGGTGATCTCGAGGGTGACATCGAGTCCCGCAGAGCCGACCACCGCCACCAATGCAGGCAGGTCATCGACCCCCTGGGGTACCGGGCCGCCGACGGGATCGTCTTGTTCGCGAAGGACCCCGAGCATCGACCGCGTTTGGGCCAGCGCCTCCCGGCTCGTGTCGGCGACGACCTGCAGCGCGTGTTCGGCGGCATCGACGTCGGTGCGGATGACGTGGGCGCCGACGCCCGCCTGGACCGCGATGAGCGACATGCTGTGCGCCACCACATCGTGCAGTTCGCGCGCGATGCGCAGGCGCTCCTCGGCGACCGCTCGCGTGGCCTGTTCGCGCGCCAGAGCGGCATCGTGTTCGGCGGCGTGGATCTCTCCGCGCTGTTGGCCTCGGCGGGCGCGGATGGCGTCGCCCACGGCCCAGGCGGTGATCAACAGGGCCCAGGCCTGCAGGAGGTCTGAGGTGCGCAGGTCGGGAATGTCGGCAGCGGCGAGTGCCCCGAATGTGGCCATGGTCGCGACGAGTGCGATCGCTGCGTTGCGCCGGCGTCCATGCGCTGCCAGCGAGTACAGGCTCAGGAGCAGGATGGCCGATAGCGACCCGATGTAATGGTCGGTGAGCGTGACGACCAGGCATCCGGCCGCGAATATGCAGTACGACGTCGTCGGGTAGACGCGTCGCCAGTACAGCGAAGCCGTCGCGACCACGGTGCCGACAACCGCGACGACGTCGGGTTCCCGCAATCGCGGATCGATGCTTTCGATGTCGGTCTTGAAGAGGGCGCCGAGAGCGAATGCGGTCGCGAGCACCGCGATGGCGATGTCGAGAAACGGCGACAACCTGCGGGCCGCGCCCGCCCAGATGCTGCTGTCGTGCTGCATCACCGGGGCGGGCTGCTTCATCTCGCGGATGCTACGCGGAGGCCCTCGAGTTCGACCGAGTTGTGTCGAATCGCGCCTACGCCATTTCGGGTGTCGCCGCGTACGCCGCCGCAAGGTCGATGCGCAGCCAGCCTCCGTCAGGACCGGACTTGTCGAGGGGGTAGCCGGACGGAATGGCCGTCTGCTCGAGAATCTCGAGTCGTTGCGCATCGGTCAGATGCGGGAACCTGGTCTCCAGCAGAGCAGCCGCTTGTGCCGGAATCTGGTTCTGCTGGCCGGGGTTGATGAGAGGGAGTCCATACGTCATCAGAGCCCGGTGCTCGTCCACGGCCTCCTGCGTGCTCAGGTACTGCGAGTCGGTGGCGATGAAGTCTGCCAGCGGCACGCCGGTGACCTTCTCGAGTTGTTCACGCAACTGGGCGCCGGCTTCGTCGATGAGCCGATCGAACCCGGGGTCGGACAGGCGGGCCGCGCTGAGGTCCATTGCCATGAGTCGACCGCCCATCACATCGAGCGGGTAGTGGACTCCGAGGATGACCCGGCTGAGCCCGATCTCTCCGGCGCGGGCAATGATCTGCGGGCCGAGCTCCGGCAGCCACGACGCCAGCAGCGCGCCCTTCCAGTAGCCCATGTTGGTGTGACCGGACGGGTACGACCCGTTGGTCTCGACCTCTGCGTAGAGGTCGCCGCCGGGCCGGTCGTAGCGCTTGATGCTGTCCGGGGCCACAACGAACGGGCGTGGATTGTTGAAGAAGGTCTTCTCGGGCAACGTCGTTCCCGAGGGCAGTCCGGCGCGGGCGAGGTCTCCCTCGGCAAGTGCCGCAACCTTCGGTAGCCGGCCGTCTTCCAGAAGCTTCAGGAACACCGGGCCAAGCTTCTCGCCGAGTGCCACCGAGAGCGAGACCAAACGGTCGTCGTAGTTGACCTCGATCGCGTCCGCCTGCGCTTCCGGGGTGGCCTCGTTGTTGATGCGCACGACGGTCTGCAGATTCTGCGCGATGAGCGCGGGGTTGTTGTCGCGCAGCGCGGTGAATCCGTCGAGGACCGGCAGATACGACCCGCCTGGTGGGAGATCGGACGGGTAAGGACCGATCAGCTGAGCGAGCGTGAAATCTGCCGGCGCGGTGTCGGCGGTGGCGACCCCACTGACCGGAAGAACGAGAGCGACGGCCGCCAGCAACGTCAAGACGGTGCGGCGTGAACGAGACAACGACATGACCAGCATGTTTCCGCAACCAGGCAGCATCCACAAGTTCGGTGAACCTCTCATCGCGAGGCGTCCAAGGAGAACTCCGAACGGTCATCTCGAGTTGCCGCCGCATTCATTTGGCGCTCACCTAGACTTCCTTGGTGCATTTCTCCCGTTTTGTTGCCATCGGCGACAGTCAGACCGAAGGCATCGGTGACGGCGATGACCTCATCGGCCACCGTGGGTGGGCTGATCGCCTCGCCGAACAGCTGTCGCTGGTCAACCCAGACCTCCACTACGCGAACCTCGCGGTACGGGGACGCCGGACCCGGCAGATCCGAGATACCCAGCTCGAACCCGCGATCGCGTTGTCCCCTGACCTGATCGCCGCCCCGCTCGGGATGAACGATGTGTTGGCGAGTTCGACGCTCGACGACGTTCATCACGATCTCGACCACATCTACTCGCGGCTGGCCGCAACGTCGGCGACGGTGATCATCTCGACCTATCCGAACATGGCCAAGACCGTGCCGATCGCCAAACGCCTCGAGCCGCGCCTGCTCGCGTTGAACGAGATGATGCGTGAGTTCGCCACCACGTACGACTTCATCCTCGTCGATCTCCATGCCGCGCCGGTATTGGTCGACACCCGTTCCTGGTCGATCGATCGGCTGCACGCTTCCCCGTTCGGTCACGAGCGGTTTGCAGCCGGCGCGGCCCACGCACTCGGCTTGCCGGAAAGCGATCCGGATTGGGGCATCTCGATCGCGCCTGCCGACCCGATGTCATTGGTGCAGAAGTCGATCCGCGAGGCCCAGTGGGCTCGCGCGTTCCTCCTGCCGTGGATGATCCGCCGGCTACGCGGGGTTTCGACGGGCGATGGGATGAGTGCCAAACGCCCGGAGCTGACGCCGGTGATACCACCGCCCCCGATCTAGAGAAACGACCGCGGCCCGGTTCCCCTTTCGGAGAATCGGGCCGCGGCCTTGGATCAGTTCACTGAATCAGCGTACTGCTCAGTACTTCTCGCCTTTTGCGGCCTTGTCGACCAGCGACTGCGGCGGCTCGAAGTGGCTGCCGTACTTGCTCGCCAGATCGCGGGCGCGATCGACAAAGCCCTGCAGGCCGCCTTCGTACTGGTTGATGTACTGGATCACGCCACCGGTCCACGCGGGGAAGCCGATGCCGAAGATCGAGCCGATGTTGGCGTCGGGCACGGAAGTCAGAACGCCTTCGTCGAAGCACTTGACCGTCTCGATGGCCTCGGCGAAGAGCATGCGCTCTTTCATGTCCTCGAACGGGATCTCGGTGCTACCCGACTTGAAAGCATCACGCAGGCCCGGCCAGATCTGCGAGCGCTTGCCTGCCTCGTCGTAGTCGTAGAAACCTGCACCACCGGAACGGCCCGGGCGGCTGAGCTCGTCGACCATCTTGTCGACCACGTCGGACGAACCGTGCTGCACAACCGGCTTGCCCTCGGCCTCGAGTGCCTTCTCGGTCTCGCGGCGGATCTTCTGCGGCAGCGTGAGCGTGAGCTCGTCCATCAGCTGCAGCGGCGGTGCCGGGTAACCGGCCTGTGCGCCCGCCTGCTCGATGAACGCCGGCTCGATACCCTCTCCGACGGCCGCGATGGCCTCGTTGATGAAGGTGCCGATGACCCGCGAGGTGAAGAAGCCGCGGCTGTCGTTGACCACGATCGGGGTCTTGCGGATCTGCAGGGTGTAGTCGATGACCTTGGCCAGGACCGCGTTAGAGGTCTTGGCGCCCTTGATGATCTCCACCAGCGGCATCTTGTCGACGGGTGAGAAGAAGTGGATGCCGATGAAGTCCTCGGACCGCTTCACACCCTCGGCCAAGATGGTGATCGGCAGCGTCGAGGTGTTCGAGCCGAGCACCGCGTCGGGTTCGACGATGTCCTCGATCTCGCCGAACACCTGCTTCTTGACCTCGACCGACTCGAAAGCCGCCTCGATCACCAGGTCGACACCCTTGAAATCGGCCGCATCGACGGTCGGGGTGATCCGCGCCAGCAGGGCGTCGGACTTCTCCTTGGTGGTCTTGCCACGCGAGAGCGCCTTCTCCTCGAGCTTGACCGAGTAGGCCTTGCCCTTTTCGGCGGCTTCGATGCTGATGTCCTTGAGGACGACCTCGATGCCTGCCTTGGCAGACACGTACGCGATGGCCGCGCCCATCATGCCGGCGCCGATGACACCGACCTTCTTGGCGGTGAACTTCTCGTACCCGTCGGGGCGCGATCCGCCGCCGTTGATGTAATTCAGGTCGAAGAAGAACGCCTTGATCATGTTCTGTGCCACCTGACCGGTGACCAGGGACACGAAGTAGCGGGTCTCGATCAGATCCGCGGAATCGACATCGACGTACGCACCTTCGATGGCTGCGGCCATGATGGCGCGTGGTGCGGGCATCGGTGCGCCCTTGAGCTGCTGACGGAGCAGCGACGGGATGGCAGGCAACAGCTGCGCCAGAGCCGGACTCGTCGGTGCGCCACCGGGGATCTTGAAGCCCTTCTTGTCCCACGGTTGTGCGGCTTCAGGATTCGCGGCGATCCAGGCCTTGGCGGCCGGGATCAGCTCGTCGATGGAGGAGACGACCTCGTCGACAAGGCCGGTGTCCTTGGCCTTGGTCGGGCTGAAACGGTTGCCCTGCAACAGCACATTCATCAGCGCGCTCTGGATGCCGAGCAGACGCACGGTCCGGGTGACGCCACCGCCACCGGGCAGCAGGCCGAGAGTGACCTCGGGCAGGCCGATCTGGGTACCCTTGACGTCTGCCGCGATGCGATGGTGCGCGTGCAGTGCGATCTCGAGACCGCCACCGAGCGCGGCACCGTTGATGGCCGCGACAACCGGCTTGCCAAGGGTCTCCAGCCGGCGCAGAACGGCTTTGATGCCGTCGGCCTGCGCGGTGACCTGCTTGGCCAGCTCGACCTTGTCGACACCACCCTTGTCAGCAGTCATGTCCTTTAGGTCGCCACCGGCGAAGAAGGTCTTCTTCGCCGAGGTGATGACGACACCGGTGATGTTGTCTTTTTCGGCCTCGAGCCGCTCGACGGTGGCAGCCATCGACGAGACGTAGAGGTCATTCATGGTGTTGGCGCCCTGGTTGGGGTCGTCCATGGTGAGAACAACGACGCCGTCGCCGTCTTGCTCCCAGCGGATCATGTTGTCAGTCATAACTTTTGAAGTTCTTTCGTGAAGGTTGGAAGAAGCCTGTCAGTGAGCGTCAGCTGACTCAGATGCGCTCGATGATGGTTGCGACACCCATGCCGCCGCCGATGCAGAGGGTGACCAGGCCGTAGCGGCCACCGGTACGCTCCAGCTCGTCGAGGCAGGTGCCGAGGATCATCGCGCCGGTGGCACCGAGGGGGTGACCCATGGCGATCGCGCCGCCGTTGACGTTGACCTTCTCGTGCGGGATCTTCAGGTCCTTCATCCACTTCATGACGACCGACGCGAACGCTTCGTTGAGCTCGAAGACGTCGATGTCGTCGACGGTCAGTCCGGCCTTCTTGAGCACGAGCTCGGTGGCCGGGGTCGGGCCGGTGAGCATGATCGTGGGGTCGCTGCCGGTCTGCGCGGTGGCGACGACACGGGCGCGAGGAACCATTCCGGCCTTCTTGCCTGCGGCCTCACTGCCGACCAGGACCAGTGCCGATCCGTCGACGATGCCCGACGAGTTGCCACCGGTGTGAACGTGATTGATCTTTTCGACGTTGACGTACTTCTGACGTGCGACGTCGTCGAAGCCGCCCATGGCAGCCAGGCCCGCGAATGCGGACTTCAGCTGGCCGAGGCTTTCGACGGTGCTGCCCGGACGACGGTGCTCGTCGTGATCGAGCAGGGTGATGCCGTTGATGTCTTTCACCGGGACAACAGACTTCGCGAAGTAGCCGGCCGACCAGGCAGCCTCGGCGCGACGCTGCGACTCGGCGGCGTAGGCGTCGACGTCTTCACGTGAGAAGCCTTCGATGGTGGCGATCAGATCGGCGCCGATGCCCTGCGGGGCGATGTAGAGGTCGAACACGGTGGTGGGGTCGGTGAACATTGCACCGCCGTCACTGCCCATCGGAATACGGGACATCGATTCGACGCCACCGGCGATGACCAGGTCATCCCAGCCCGACGCGACCTTCTGTGCGGCGAGGTTGGTGGCTTCCAGGCCGGAGGCGCAGAAGCGGTTGACCTGGGTTCCGGGGACGGTCTCGGGAAGTCCGGCGACCAGTGCGGCGGTCCGCGGCAGCACTGCTCCCTGCTCGCCGACCGGCGACACGATGCCCAGGACGACATCGTTGATGTCGGCGGGATCCATGTCGGGGAAGCGAACCCTGAGTTCGTTGATCAGGCCGACCACGAGGTCGACGGGCTTGACGGTGTGCAACGAGCCCTTCCGCTGCTTGCCACGAGGCGTACGAATGGCCTCGTAGATAAATGCATCAGTCACGCTGGGTTCCTTTCAGATGAACTGCGCTGTCCTTCGCGCCCGCCGAAACTACGGCACGGCTAACGCGCTGTAACTTATTTGACCATACCCCGAGTACAGACATGCATTCAAGGGTGCAGCCATGCGCTAGGGTTGATTCACAATGTCGTCACATCCAGATGTCGGATCCGGCCGGGCCGCGAGTCGCACTCGCCGCCCTGCCGACCGCAAACGCCAGTTGGTCGACCGCGCCGCCGAGCTGTTCCTCGCGCGCGGATACGACCATGTCTCGGTGACCGACATCGCCAAGGCGGCCGGCGTGACCGGCCCGTCGATCTACCGGCATTTCTCGGACAAGCAGGCCATCCTCTTCGCAGCGGTGATGGCCGGGGTCGAAGAAATCGAGACCTGTACCGACACCGCCCTGTCCCCCGCCGCCGACGGCGAGGTCCCCATCGGCAAGGCCATCGAGAAGCTGTGCGCCCTCGGCGTCACCAACCCGAATGCGGCGGCGCTGTGGCGCTGGTCGTCGGCCCATCTGTCACCGGAGCAGAACGACGAGGTGGCCCGGCGAACCCAGAAGGTCCTGCACCGGTGGTCCGGTGCCGTGTTCTCGCATCGAATCGGCCTGTCATCCCGCGACATCGACCAGCTCGCGTGGACCATCCTCAGCGTGAACGGCAGCGTTTCGGTTCACCGGACACGCATCTCCACCTCCCGCGCGGTGGCGCGGCTGGTTGTTCTGGTCGACCGCGTTGTCGAACTGAGTCCCGGCCTGGCCGGGCCCATCGATCCCTTGCCGAGGGCGCTGGCCGAGCCCTCCGGACGACGCGACGAAATCCTGGACGCCGCTGCGGCACTGTTCGCCCAGCGCGGCTTCGCCACTGTCGGGGTCGACGAGATCGGTGAAGCGGTCGGGATCTCCGGACCCAGCGTGTACAACCACTTTCCGAGCAAACAGGCCATCCTCATCGGCATCAGCCAGCGCAGTGCAAACCGACTCGAGGCCAGCGCGATCGCCGCCTATTCGGTGGCCCATGACCCGACGGCACTGCTCGGCCTCCTGATCGATTCCTACGTCCAGGTGCTCACCGCAACACCGGATCTCTCCGTTTCCTTCAACAGTCGCAGCGTGCTCGAGAGCTTCGATAATGGCGATCTCATCACTTATCAGCGCCGGTACGTGGCACGCTGGGTCAACCTGGTCGAACAGATCGAGACCGACCTTCCCACCCCGGAGGCCGCAGTGACCGTGCACGCAGCACTGACAATCGCGAACGACGCCATGCGATTGCGGCGCAACTGGAATCGTCCAGAGGTGCCTGCTTTGCTGGCCTACCTGATGAAAGGCGTCCTCGGACTGCCCCAGGTCCCGGCGGTCGCGGTTCGATCCGCGTCATGACCAAACCGCCGGACGTCGCAGGCCGCGCCGGGATCACCGCCGAATCGATCGAAACAGAACTCCTCGGCGGTGAGCGACTCTTCACACTCGAGGACATGTCCGCGGCCCTGAACATCTCGGAAGAACACGCCCGCCGGGTGTGGACGGCGTTCGGGTTCACCATGGACAACAGCGACGACAAACTGTTCACCGCCGATGACGTGCAGGCCCTGCAACTGGTCCACGCCGTCGACGCGGATCGACCACTCGAGTTCGAGGTGGCGATGGCCCGCACCCTCGGCCAGACGATTTCGCGCCTGACCGATTGGGAGGCACACAACATCGCCGACCGCATCCGGTCCGACGCCGAGGCCGGCAGGGAGAGCCTCGACCTGGCCACCATGGTCAAGGCCGTGCAGCGGGTGCAAACGCTCGTCTGGCGACGACATCTGGCCTCTGCGCTGCAGAATGCACTGGCCACCACCGACGGCGTGAACCGAACCCTCACAATCGGATTCGTCGACATCGTCGGATATACCAGCCTGTCGCGCCAGCTCGACATGAACGAACTCGACAATCTGCTCGACCGCTTCGAGACCAACGCCTACGAAACGATCACCCTGCGCGGTGGTCACGTGGTGAAGACCATCGGCGACGCGGTCATGTTCGAGGTCGAGGACCCGATCGCCGCCGCCGAGATCGCACTTGCGTTGCAACAGCTCTCCGCCACGCACGATCTGCCACCGCTTCGGGTCGGGATGGCGCTGGGCACCGTGCTGACCCGGCTCGGCGACATCTTCGGCGAACCCGTCAACATCGCCTCCCGGCTGGCCAGTTCAGCTCGCCCCGGCACCATTCTCGTCGACACCACCCTGGCATCGGCCGCCCAGCACGACCGCTACTACTTCAAATCAATCGGTCCACTCAATGTTCGTGGCTACAAACGACTTCGGGCCCGCACCCTGGAATTGAACAAGAAAGCTGCCTCGACCGACTGACTGCCGTCGAGGCACTTACCCGGAGCAGACCTCGGTCGCCACGTCAGCCGTCACAATTCGGCGCCGGTCCGATAGCCCTCCGCGATGGCATGACTCAGGCGACGAGGGGTGACTGCGTCACCGATCACGCTCACCGTGGGACCTGGTGCCAGTCCCAGGGATGAGACCGGAACACGCGGCTGATGCCAGACCGTGAGCACGTCATCCAACACAACATCGCCACCTCCGAAGACCGGCCGCAGGTATAACGGGGCCGAGGGTTCCTCGGAGACCACCAGCGAGCTACCCACCCTGAACTCAACACCTGCGGCACCGAGACGCCCGAGGAGCGGTGCCGCACTTTCAGCCGGGATCCTGGAGGCCAACGCGGTGAGCGGGGTGGCGAACGTGACCTGCCAGCCACGCTGGGTCAGTGCCTCGGCCGCACTGTAAGCGGGCCAGAAGCCGTCACCTTCGTCGAAGACCACGGCCCGACGACTCTCGACCTCGGGCACCCGACCCAGCAGGACATCATCCACAGTCGCCGCGGGCCGCCCGTCCAGACCTGCCGGTAGGTCCGCGGACCGGGAGCCGGTGGCCACGATCACGTGATCGGCTGCATCGAGAATGGCGGCAACATCGTCGACATCGATTCCGGCAGAGAGGTTCACGTCGACCTTGAGACGCCTGAGTTCGCGCTGCAGGTAGTCGATGACGTCGATCAAGGTAGCTCGGTGGGGTGCCGCCGCAGCCACTCCGAGCGCGCCTCCGAGCAACGTGTCCCTCTCGAACAGGGTCACCCGATGCCCGCGGCCTGCGGCGACGCGTGCGGCTTCGAGGCCACCGGGACCTCCTCCGATGACATAAATCTCTTTGGTTCTCGGCGCCGTTGCGCCCACCCCGGGATGCCTGCCGCGACCGACTTCAGCGTTGACCGCACAGTGCAGGTGCGGATCGAATGCCCGGCAGTCTTGATTGATACCCAGGCAGCCGCGGATCTCGTCCAGCCGGCCTGTTTGGGACTTGATGGGCAGATCGGGATCGGCAATGAGCGCCCGCGCCATTCCCACCATATCGACGTGACCTGATTTGATCGCATGGTCGGCGGTGGCCGCATCGCGGATCCGTTGGCCGACAAGGGTGGGAACGCCCGTTGCAGCGCGCACCCGCGATGCCGACGGTATCGCCACGGCATCCGGATTGGTCGAATCCTTCACATACTTGCCACGGGTTCCGTGGGTGATGCTGAAGTAGTCGATGCCCAGCTCGGTCAGATTCTCGGCGACCCGCACACAGTCCTCGATGTTCATCCCACCAGCGATCTCTTCTTCGCCACTGAGCCGCACGCCAAGAAGGAAGCCGGGCGGAATCACGGATTGCATCGCCTCGATCACCAAGCGCGAGAATCGCATTCGGTTTGCAAAGGAACCGCCGAAATCATCTGTTCGCTGATTCGACAGAGGCGACATGAACTGCGCCGGTAGATAACCATGTGCCGCATGGAGTTCGACTCCGTCTACCCCGGCCTTGACCAGATTCTCCGTCGAGATCCGCCAGCCCTCCACGATGTCGTCGATCTCGGCCACGGACAACTCGTGCGGTGGATACGCATCTCGCACGGTCTTGATCGCAGATGGAGCCGAGGGCGGGGCATCCGATTCTCCGCCGATGAACTCTCGGCCGAGGTGACACAGCTGAACCACGAATCGTGCTCCATGCCGATGAATGACCTTCACCTTTTCGGCTGTGGCGGGCACGAATTCGTCGATATAGGCCTCAATGAGCTTTCGTGAGCGAAGCGTTGTCGTCGGGTGGACCACCGTGGCACCACCGATCACCAGGCCGACGCCCCCAGCCGCGATTCGCTCGAAGTGTTCCGTATCCCCATGTGTCGGAACACCTTGCAATGCCATACTCGTCCCAGCCGGCAACGCCACCAATCGATTTTTGAGCGTGATTCCGCCAAGGTCATACGCCGAAAACAGATGGGGAAATTGAGTTCCCATGCGTCGCCCTCTTCTATTGGTCA
Source organism: Williamsia sp. Y853 (assembly GCF_056786495.1). Taxonomy (NCBI): domain Bacteria; kingdom Bacillati; phylum Actinomycetota; class Actinomycetes; order Mycobacteriales; family Nocardiaceae; genus Williamsia; species Williamsia sp. Y853. The sequence goes on along the minus strand of NZ_JBXCJC010000001.1, from coordinate 1,048,990 downwards.
CCGTGACTTGTCATCACGGACGTCGATGGGTGAACTCAGGAAAATGCGATTTCAGGTGTCCGCGCGATGAGTAGTCGCCGAACCTTGCCTGCGCCGTTCACCTGGGCCGTGGCGTTGAACGACGCCTCGAAGGATCCGTGACGGGTCGTGCGCCCCAAGACCAGTTCCACTTGGCCCACAAGGGATCCGGCATCGATGTGATGGACCAGGACGCTCTTCTCCCGTTGCGCCAGGTAGGCGATGAGACCGGCGTGGTCGCCCACGAATTCCGCGGCCTGTCCGCCACCCTTGGAGAACTGCACCGACATCTCGAAGTCGTCGGTGACCATGGTCAGAACCCGGTCTGGATCATCGGAATCCATGTATTCGAACCACTGCGCGAGAACCGGTGTCGAGATGGCGGTATCGGTCATGGGTCAGACTCCTTCAGGGGCCAGGGCTGCGGTGGGCAGCAATGAGAACTCGGCGTCGAACGACACCTGGTAGCGGTCGACGAGTCCGTCGGCGCCGACATGCATCACGCCGACGAAGTATCCGGTGGTGACGCCGTCGTCGGTCACCGCGCCGTGGGCGAACTGCAGATCGTCGGTGACGGCAACCCGCTGGACCACGTGTCTGCGGTCCACGGGCGGACGCCCCTGCAGGTAGCCGAGCATGACCTCGCGGCCCCGGTCGTGCTTGATGCCGGTGGGCAGCACCATGGCGAACTCGACGTCGGCGGTCAGCATCGCAACCGCGTCCTCGAGGCGACCACTGTCGACGGTGGCGTAATACTTCTCGATCTCGGATCTCATGAAATGAACTTAGTTCGGGAAACCCTTTCTTGTCGAGAGCGTACCGGGTTACTGTGGAAATAAATCGAACTGAACTCACGTCAATTGGAGCGATATGTCCTCATCCACGGCCGTCGAGGCGCCTTGGCCCCGATCCGAGCCCTCCACCCTGACCCCAGGGACCGAACAGGCAGAACTGCGGAGTGCGGTCCGCGGCCTGTTCGGCAAACACAGCAGCATCGAACAGGTTCGCGCCGCGGCCGACTCCCCGACCGGCTATTCACCCGAGCTCTGGCGACACCTGGTCGACGACATGTCGGTGACCGCGCTCGCGGTCCCCGAGGAGCGCGACGGACTGGGCTACGGCATGGTCGAACTCGGGATCATCCTCGAAGAATGCGGCCGTAGCCTGGTCTGCGAGCCGGTCTACACGTCGGCGGCCGTGGGGGTTTCGGCTCTTTTGTCGGCCACCACCGACGACGATCTCGCCGAGCTGCTCGGCAACGTCCTCGCCGGCACCTCGATCGCCACCGTTTCATCACTGACACCCGAGACCGACGACGTCCGGGCGCACGAGAACCGCGGCACCTGGACACTGTCCGGCACGGCCACGCACGTGCTCGGCGGCGCAGGCGCCGACGTGATCATCCTGTCCGCCGAGACCGCCGCCGGACGCCGCCTGTTCGCCACCACGGCGGGCGAGCACCTGTCCGCATCCGACCGCGACGTCATCGACCCGACACGGCGGCAAGCAGACCTCACGCTGCGCGAGTCCCCGGCGACCCCGCTGACCAACAGCGCCGACCACGACCAGGTCTGCACCCAACTGCAGGACCTCGCGACGCTCGCGCTGGCCTGCGAGAACACCGGCATCGTCGACGCGCTGCTGGAGATGACCGTGCAATACGTACAGACCCGGCACCAGTTCGGACGCCCCATCGGGTCGTTCCAGGCGGTCAAACACAGATTGGCCGATGTCTTGCGCGAACTCGAACGCGCCCGTTCGGCCTGCCGCTATGCCGCCGCGGTCTACGACGAAGATCCCGCCACCGCCCGACTGGCCATCGCCGTGGCCGGGTCGGTCTGCACCGATGCCGCCATCGGCGCGGCCGCCGAAGCCGTCCAACTTCACGGAGGCGTCGGATTCACGTGGGAACACCCCGCCCACTCCTATTTCCGGCGCGCCATGGGAAATGAAGCACTACAGGGAGATTCGCGTGCCCATCGCGCCCGAATCGCCACTCTCATCGGAATCTGAACCTAGTTCAGGTTGGGTATTGACGCATGCCTCCCAGTGGTCAATACTGAAGTGAATCCAGTTCAACTTTGAAGGTCGACAGAAAGGCTCAATCATGATCGAGACTGATCACATCCTGTTGGAGAAGGACGGCGAAGTCGCCCGCGTGTGGCTGAACCGCCCGCACAAGAAGAACGCGGTCACCGTAGAGCTGCTACACCGTCTCGACGAGATCATCGTCGAGGTCGACAACGATCCGAACCTCAAGGTCCTGGTTCTGCGCGGCGTCAACAACACCTTCTGCTCGGGTTTCGACCTCGATGATCTGCTGTCCGACTTCATCGGCAGCACGACCGCGATGGACGTCGCCGTGCTCTCCGCCAAGGTCTGTGACCGCCTCTACTCGATGAACACCCCTTCGGTCGCAGTCCTCGAGGGCTACGTCACCGCCGGCGGCTTCGAGCTGATGATCTCGTGTGACTTCGCGATCGCATCTGACGACGCCAAGATCGGCGACTTCCACATCCGTCGCGCACTGTTCGGTGGCGCCGGCCCGATCTACCGCCTGCCCCGCATGATCGGCATCCGCAAGACCAAGGAGCTCATGCTCACCGGAAAGCTGCTGTCGGGTCAGGAAGCCTCCGCTTTCGACCTGATCAACGATTCGGCACCGGCAGATCAGCTCGACCAGCGCGTCGATGACTTCATCGCGACTCTGACCGACAAGAGCCCGTTCATGATGAAGCTCACCAAGATGTGCATCGACCGCGGCCTCGACGCCGACATCCAGTCGCTGATGGTCATGGAACACCTCGCCGTGGGCAACGCCCTGCAGTCCGAAGACGGCAAGGAAGGCGTCACCGCATTCCTCGAGAAGCGTGAGCCGAAGTGGGTCGGTCGCTGATCTCCCGTTAGATCTTCAACCTGAAGGGATGGACATGGAAGAGGCGTTGGCATTGTCGCAGAGCTCCCAGGCCGCGGTACTCCGCGGCAGTAAATGCTCCACATGTGGCACCGTTGGATTCCCGGCGAGCACGATGTGCAGTAAATGCGTCACCCCGACCGCAGATCCACTGGATCTGAGCACCGAGGGTGTGGTGTGGGCGTACACGATCCAACGCTTTCCTCCGAAATCGCCGCCGTATGTTCCACCTGCAGAAGGTTTCTCGCCCTATGCGGTGGGCTACGTCGAACTCCCCGAAGGCATCAAGGTCGAGGCAATCCTCGACTGCGATGATTTCACCGAACTGGACCGGGCCCCGGTGAGCTTGATCTCAAGCTCACCGGTGCCTCGGTTCGCGGTCGGACGCTTCACCACGCAAGGAGCCTCCAAGTGACACAGCCTGTTTCGATCGTCGGAGCCGGACTCTCCAAGTTCGGACGGCAGCCCGGTATCTCCGGACGCGACATGGCCGTCACCGCGATCAACCGCGCGCTCGCCGACGCCGGCCTGACCTGGCCCGATGTGCAGGTCGCGTTCGGCGGCAGTGACGGGTCCGGCCTCGCCGACACCCTCGTCGCCGAATTGGGCTTCACCGGAATCCCTTTCACCAACGTCAAGAACGGCTGCGCCACCGGCGGTAGCGCGCTGTTCTCCGCGGTCAACGCCGTCCGGGCCGGTGCCGCCGACATCGCACTCGCGGTCGGCTTCGACAAGCATCCCCGTGGCGCATTCGACCCGCGCCCCGCAGAGTGGGGTCTACCAGAGAGTTACGGCGATGCCGGCCTCATGGTCACCACACAGTTCTTCGGCGCCAAGATCTCGCGTTACATGCGCCAGTACGACATTTCCGCCGACACGCTCGCCCGGGTGGCCGAAAAGGCCTATCGCAACGGCACTCTCAATCCCAATGCCTGGCGGCAGGAAGCGATGTCCGCAGAGACCATCGCCAATGCCGACATGGTGAACGATCCGTTGACGCGCTACATGTTCTGCTCTCCCGGTGAAGGTGCCGCCGCCATCGTGGTCGCCAGCGCCGAAGCCCTCGAGCGGATCGATCGCACACCGGTCCACCTTCGGGCGATCACGCACCGCACCAGGCGATTCGGCTCCTTCGAGGTCTTCAGTCCTGCCGTGCAGGGCAGCGGAGAACCGACCAGCGTCAGTGCCGATGCCGCCAAGGCCGCATTCGAACAGGCAGGTCTGACCCCGTCGGACGTCGACGTCGCACAGCTGCAAGACACCGAAAGCGGCGCCGAGATCATGCACATGGCCGAATGTGGCTTCTGCGAACCCGGTGAGCAGGAAGAGATGATCGCCAGTGGCGCAACCGAGATCGGTGGACGAATTCCGATCAACACCGACGGCGGGTGCATCGCCAACGGTGAGCCGATCGGCGCATCGGGCCTGCGACAGGTCCATGAGATCGTCACCCAACTCCGCGGCGAGGCCGGCGCCCGCCAGGTCCAGGGCACTCCCCGAGTCGGATTCACGCACGTATACGGCGCACCGGGCATCAGTGCCTGCACCGTTCTGACCGTTTGATGAGACACAGGCGCAGAAGGTAAATTCAGTGACAGCACACACCCTCCCCGATCTCGCCACCTTCACCGAAGAAGCAGTCTCGTGGCTGCAGAGCGTGGCATCGACCCGCACCGAATCGGTCTGGGGCACCGGCTCCGACTCCGTGGCCGTCTTCGAGAACTGGACGGCCGCGCAGGAGCGCGAGCACACCGACGAGATCTCGCGTTACGAGAAGCTCAAGTACGACGCCGGGTGGGGTGCCTTGAACTGGCCTGCCGAATACGGTGGCCGCGACCTCCCGCTGTCGTACGTGCTCGCCTTCCGTCGCGCCGAAGAGGCTTTCGACATTCCTCGCCGTACCGAGATGTTCTCCGTGACTCAGCAATTGGTGGCACCGACCATCGCGCAATGGGGTACCGAGGAGCAGAAGGAACGCTATGTCCGGGCGATGCTGCGCACCGATCTCATCGCGTGTCAGCTGTTCTCCGAGACCGAGGCCGGTTCCGATCTCGCTGCCGTCCGGACCAAAGCCGTTCAGAGCGAGAACGGTTCGTGGCAGATCGACGGCCACAAGGTCTGGACCTCCGGCGCTCCGGTGTCCGACTTCGGTGTTGCGGTCTGCCGCACCGATCCGACCGTCGCCAAACATGCCGGCCTCACCGTCTTCCTGATCCCGATGGACGCCGAGGGCGTCACCATTCGCCCCATCCAGCAGATGACCGGCGGCAGCTCATTCAACGAGGTCTACCTCGAGGGCGTTGTTCTCGATGACACCTACCGGCTCGGCCCGGTCGGAAAGGGCTGGCAGGTCGCCCTGACCGTCCTGGCTGCCGAGCGTCTCGACGGCGGCAATCTCGGTCTGGCGAACGCCGATCAGGCTGTGGCACTTGCCCAGAACCTCGGACGCGAACTGACCGAGATCGAGCGCGACAAGGTCGCCGATCTGGTGACGCGGAGCTACCTGCAGCGCGTCAGCAACATGCGCGTTGCCGGCGCCGTGGTCGCAGGCAACGACCCGGGCCCCGAGGCCTCGCTCGGCAAGCTACTGGCCACCGACACGATGGCTCGAACCTCCGAAGTCGCCCGCATGCTGCTCGGCCGCGACCTCGCCTCCAACTCCGGTCAGTGGGGAACATTCGCCTGGAGTGAACATGTTCTCGGCGCCCCCGGCTACAAGATCGCCGGCGGAACCGATGAGATCCAGCACAACATCATCGCCGAGCGGGTGCTCGGTCTACCGAGGGAGCCGCGACCATGACCGGGCAGGATCTGAAAACCAGAGTCGCACAGCGGTTACAGTCCGAATGCGGACTCACCATGACCGATTTCCAGGTGCTGCCCGGAGGACACTCCGGGCTGACCTATCGCGTCAGCACCTCTGGCTCAGACGTCGTGATCAAGGCGGTTCCCGAAGGTCAGCGCTCGATCGGCCGACATGACATGTTGCGCCAGGCCACAATCCTGAAGGCACTCGAGGACACCGACGTACCCGTTCCCCGCATCGTCACCGTCGACGAGACCGAACCCGCCTGGTTCGCGATGGAGTTCGTTGCAGGCGAATCACTCGAACCGGTGCTCGACGATCCAGCGGTGGAGCCCGAACTCGCCGCCGCGCGCATGCGTCGCGCTGCCGAGGTACTCCCTCTCCTGCACGCGGTCGATCTCGCGTCGATCCCCGGACTGGCCGAACCACTCACCCCCGCAGATGAATTGGCTCGCTGGGCACGGACATTGGGCGCGGTCCCACCGGAACTCGTGGTCGGCGGCGCCGAGCTGCTCGCGCTACTCGAGGCTGATATCCCCGAACCCATCACGCCCACCCTGGTACACGGCGACTACCGCCTCGGCAACATCATGTCCCAGGGTCTCGAACCGGTCGCCCTGATCGATTGGGAGATCTGGAGTGCAGGCGATCCGCGTGTCGAACTCGGCTGGTTCCTGGTCTTCGCCGACGGCAGCAACTTCCCCGATGTGGGACGCGAGGTCCCCGGCCTGCCCACCGAAGACGAACTCATGGCGCTCTACACCGGCGGAACCTCGGACCTGCCCGACCAGAACTGGTTCAACGCTCTGGGCCGCCTGAAGATGGCCGCGATCATGGGCCACAACCTGCGCCGCCATCGCGAGGGACGCCACCACGATCCCGATCAAGAAAAGCTTCCGGCCACGATCAACAGACTGATCGAGACCGGCACCGCCCTGCTGCGCCGGTAGGCGCACACCTTCAAACCACAGGAGTCATCGTGGATTTCGCCTATTCCGCCCGCACCGAGGAACTGCTCGGCAAGCTCGAAACCTTCATGTCAGAGCACGTCTACCCCGCCGAGAAGGTGTACGACGAGCAGATCGCGGCCAACGAGAACCCGCACGAGCAGCCGCAGATCATGCGCGACCTGCAGGCCATCGCCCGCGAACAGGGACTGTGGAACCTGTTCATGTGTCACGACAATCTGGGCGCCGGACTCACCAACCTCGAATACGCACCCCTGGCCGAGATCGTCGGCCGATCGATCATCGGCAACGAGACCATCAACTGCTCGGCTCCCGACACCGGCAACATGGAGATCCTCGCCATGTTCGGCACCGAAGAGCAGAAAGAGCAGTGGCTGAAGCCGTTGCTGGACTGCAGCATCCGTTCCGCATTCGCGATGACCGAGCCGTTTGTCGCGAGCTCGGATGCCACCAACATCACCTCGACCATCACCCGTGAAGGCGACGAGTACGTCCTGAACGGCCGCAAGTGGTACACCTCGGGCGTCATGGACCCGGACTGCAAGCTCATCATCTTCATGGGCAAGTCCGATCCCGACGGCCCCACCTATCGCCAGCAGAGCATGATCCTGGTGCCCGCCGACGCACCCGGCATCGAGGTCCTGCGCGATCTACCGATGTTCGGATTCAAAGACCGACTCGGCCACGGCGAGGTCCAGTTCACCGACGTACGGGTACCGGCGAGCAACATGCTCGGTGCCGAAGGTGACGGATTCGCCATCGCCCAGGGACGACTCGGACCCGGCCGCATGCATTACGCCATGCGCGCAATCGGTATGGCCGAACGCGCACTGGACATGATGTGCAAACGGTCGTTGGAGCGCATCGCTTTTGGCGGACCACTGTCCGATCAAGGTGTCGTCCGCGAGTGGATTGCCCGCAGCCGCATCGAGATCGACCAGATCAGGTTGTTGGTCCTGAAATCGGCATGGCTGATGGACACCAAGGGCAATGCGTCGGCACGGTCGGAGGTCGCCGCGATCAAGGTGTCCGCCATGGAGGTCGCGCACAACGTGGTGAACCGCGCCGTGCAGACCTACGGTGCAGCCGGGGTCAGCGATGACACCATCCTCGCCCGCCTACACGCCATCACCCGTGCACTGCAGATTGCGGACGGCCCCAACGAAGTTCACCTGCGGACCATCGCACGCCTGGAAGTGAAGAAGCACAAATGAGCACATCGGACCTGACCGGCAAGGTCGCCCTGGTCACCGGCGCGAGCCGCGGTCTGGGACTGGCCATCGCCAAGGGTCTCCTCGAGGCGGGCGCGACCGTGATCGTGTCCAGCCGCAAGATCGAGGCCTGCGAAGCAGCGGTTGCCACACTCAGCGACAGCGGACCGGGCACCGCACACCCCTTTGCCCTGCATGTGGGCAAATGGGAGAGCATCGAGCCTGCAGTCGATCAGATCATCGAGCAGTTCGGAAGCCTGGACATCGTCGTCAACAACGCCGGCATCGCGCCGCTCGCCGAGAACCTCATCTCGGTGACGGAAGGTCTGTGGGACAAAACGATCGAGGTCAACCTCAAAGGGCCGTTCCGCCTGATGGCCGTTGCCGGTGAGCGCATGGTCTCCGCAGGCGGTGGTTCGATCATCAACATCTCGAGCATCGGTGCCGAACGACCCAGCCCGCCCGAGGCCATGTACGCCGCCGCCAAGAACGGACTCAACGCCCTCACCCGCGCCTTCGCGCAGGAATACGGGCCGACCGTCCGGGTGAACTGTGTGATGCCCGGTGGTTTCGCCACCGACATGGCCGAGAACTGGGATGACGAGTTCATCGGCAAGATCGTCGATCGGCTGCCCGCAGGCCGGCTGGGATTGCCGGTGGAGATCGCCGGCATGGTGACCCATCTGGCCTCTGACGCAGCTGGTTACACCACCGGAGCCATCATCCCCGTTGATGGTGGCCGAACCGCGGTCTACTGATGACCAGTCCGAACTGTGATGCACGGGAGAAGTGATGACTGACAACACACCTGGATCGGGATCGATGCTGACCTCGATGTTCGGTCTGTCCGACCGCGCGGCGATCGTCACCGGCGCCTCGTCCGGCCTCGGGCTCGGGTTTGCCCGCACGCTGGCAGCTGCCGGTGCAACGGTCTATGCCGCCGCCCGTCGGCTCGATCGGCTCAATGCACTGGCCGACGAGGTACCCGGCGTCGTCCCGGTTCGTTGCGACATCACCGACGACAGCGAGCGCAAGGCCCTGGTCGACGAGGTCTACAACACCTCCGGTCGCCTCGACATCCTGGTGAACAATGCAGGCATGCCCGGCCCACCGAATGCCGAAGACGAAACGGTCGACGGGTTCAACTCGATCCTCGAGGTCAACCTCGTCGCAGGGTTTCATCTGGCGACGTACGCGTCCACCCGCCTTTCCGAGGGCGAAACGGCCTCGTACATCAACATCTCGTCGGTGATCGGGCTGGTGTCCACCGCCCCGATCGGCGGAGCCAGCTACGCCGCGTCCAAGGCCGGCACCCTTGGACTCACCCGCGAACTCGCCGGTCAATGGGGCCGACGGGGCATCCGCGTCAACGCGGTTGTCCCCGGCTGGTTTGATACCGAGATGACCGATGGCCTGTTCAGCAACGACAAGTCCGCCGGCTGGGTCCGCCGCAACACCATGCTCGGCCGCGGTGGCACCGAAGGCGAGATCAACGGCGCCGTGCTCTTCCTGGCCTCGGATGCCTCGTCGTACATGACCGGGCAGACCCTGATCGTCGACGGCGGCTGGACCGCACGCTGATGTTGGCCGTTCAGCTCACCGCCTGGCGCCATTCACCTGTGGTCCGGGAGATCCCCGACCCCGTGCCCGGCGGCGAACAGCTCCTGATCAAGGTCGGGGCGGCCGGATTGTGCCGCTCCGACCTCAGCGTCATGGACTCCCCGACCGACCGGTTCGACTATCCGCTGCCGCTGACACTCGGACACGAGGTCGCCGGAACAGTTGTCGACGCCGGACCGGCAGGCGACCGCAGTCTGATCGGCAAATCCGTGGTGGTGCACGGTATCTGGTCCTGCCGCAACTGCCGCAACTGCCGTCGTGGACGGCAGAACTACTGTCTCGAACTCGTGCCCCGACCCGATGGGCGGCTTTCTCCGATCGGCAACGGACTCGGCCATCACGGTGGGCTCGCCGAGCTGATGTTGGTCCCGTCCGCCGAAGTACTCGTCCCCACCGGATCGCTGCCCGCCGAACAGGCCGCGCCCCTGGCCGACGCCGGGTTGACCGCCTACCACGCGATTGCAACCCACAAAGACCTGATCGACAGCGACACTGTTGCTCTAGTTGTCGGAATCGGTGGACTCGGCCATCTGGCAGTACAGATCCTGCGGGCGTTCGGTGTGCGGCACATCATCGCCGTCGACAACCGCGCGCAGGGCCACGACCTGGCGCTCGAGTTGGGCGCGCAGACAAGCCATCTGAGCCTGGAAGCTGCCGCCCCCGACATCGCCGCACTCGGCGGCGCCGATGTGGTCTTCGACTTCGTCGGCGCACCTGCCACCGTCGAACCGGCACCGGCGCTACTTGCCCCCGGCGGACGAATCGTCGTTGTCGGCACCGCAGGTGGGCGCCTCACCGTCGGCAAAGACCTTGGTATGCCGAATGGTTGGCAGGTCAATGCCCCGTTCTGGGGAACCACCACAGATCTGCGCGACGTGGTCGCGTTGGCACAGGCGGGCACCCTGCATTCAGAGGTCACGAGATTCGGTTTCGCAGACATCCCCACGGCATACCGACAATTACGATCCGGCGCTTTCGCCGGCCGTGGGGTTCTGGTCCCCGGGGTCTGAGCTCCCATCTGAACGCGACATCGACAGCAACCGAAAGAGACAGCGCAGTGAAAAAACTTGCACAGGAAATGGTCGCCAGGGCCCAGACTGATCCGGATTCCATCGCCGTCATCGACGAACTGGGCAACCACAGTCTCAAAACCGTGGTCGACGCTGCTCGCGAACTCGCCGACCGCATCGCCGCCATCGACGAAGCACCGCCGACCGCACTCATCCAGGCCGACAACACCTGGCAGACCCTGGCCACCGCGGTGGCCGTCGGGATGCGCGGCGGTCTGGTCGCCGTCTTCAGCCCGCACGCAACCGAATCCGAGTTCGACCTGGCCCTGGAAGACATCGCACCCGACATCGTTGTCGGCGACCCGGCATCGCTGGCTCATTGGGGCGTGGACACCGAGCGGTTCGGCAACTCGGTACAGGCCTTCGACACCCGCCTGCTGCGTTCGGGCACAGCAGGATTCGGGGACATCGACCGTTGGCAGGGAGGCACCGCAATCGCGATGACCTCTGGTTCGACCGGGCGACCCAAATGTGTTGTGCAGTCAGAAGATGCCATCCGCTACGCCTGTCAGAGCACGATCGACACCGTCGGACTGCGGTCAGGCGAGGCCATCGGCGCGTTTGTCCCACTGTCATCGGTTGCGGCCTTCTGCTTCGGCATGTATCTCCCCGCCTACCTCGGCGGACCTCTCGTCGCCATCGGGAAGTGGTCGCCCGCAGCAGCGGTGGACGCGATGGCGAAACACGCTGTCGCCTGGACGATGCTGGTACCGACCATGGCACTGCAGCTGTCGGTGACCGACGGTTCCCAGGGCCGACTCTCGAACGTACGGGCACTGACCGTCGGCGGCGGGCCGATGAACGAGCGCGCACTCGAAAACGCCGAGACGACATTGGGAACCACATTCCTGCGGGTCTTCGGAATGTCGGAGTGCCTCGGCCACACCACACCTGCGCTCGACGATCCCCCCGCGATCCGGCTCGGCCGAGACGGTCGTCCGTTTCCGGGCACCACTGTGCGGGCCGTCGACACCAGCGGTGTCCCGGTACCCACCGGCGAGATCGGTGATGCTCAGGTCAAAGGCCCGTCCATGTTCATCGGTTACGCCAGAGGTGGCAGCCCGGTTGCGCCCGCGCTGTCTCCCGACGGATTCCTGCCCACCGGCGACCTCGTCGAGGTCGGCGACGACGGCACCATCGCGGTGATGGGTCGCCAGAAGCAGATCATCATCCGCGGTGGCCGCAACATCGACATCAACGAGATGGAGTCGGCCATCGCCGGACTACCCGAGGTTGTCCAGGTATGTGTGGTCCCGGTCCCCGATGACATGCTCGGCGAACGCGCTGCGGCACTGGTGGTCACCCGCGGCGAGCAGCTCACCCTGGAAAGCGTGACGCACCAGCTCGCCGCAACCGACTTCCCCAAGTTCAAGTGGCCCGAGTACGTCTTCACGGTCGACGATCTGCCACAGAATCGCGTGGGCAAGCTGTCGCGACCGGACGCGGTGAGCCTGGCCACCGGCCTCGCATCCAAAACTGACCCTAATTCACCTCAGTGAGAGGTAGAGTCGGAACAGCCGTGTACATGCCAGACCCCAGGGGGCCCAATGACCACTGATACCGAGGTTCGTCGCGAGAGCCCGCGATCCAAACGAACCCTCATCCTATCGGTGGCGATCGACCAGTTCGGCAAAGTTGGCTACGAACACACCAAATGGGCGTCGATCGCCGACGAAGTAGGTATTGGCCAAACCGCGCTCTACCACTACTTCGAGTCCAAAGCGCATTGCCTTTTGACGATCATGCGCCTCGAATTGGCCGAATCCGCCGAACGGTTCACCGCTGCCACGGCCGGTATCACCGATCCCAAGGACGCCCTGCGTGCCGCGGTCGCCGCGGCACTCGAAGCAACTCCCACCGAGGCATCGCAGCGGCGAATCCTGCAGAACCACATGGATCTGCTGGCCACCGAGCGCCAGTCCGTCAAAGAGGAAGCCGAACGTCTCCGGTCGCGCGACCTGGTCGGCGAGATCGAGCAGAACTGGACCGACCTGATCGCCCGCGGCATCAAATCCGGCGACTTCGTCGATTCCGATCCACATCTGCTGGGCCGACTCGTGCTCGCCCTGGTCATCAGCATCTGGCGCTGGTACCGGCCCGGCGGCAAGATCACGCTCGACGAGATCACCACGCTGGTCACCGACGCCGCCATCCGGGTCGTCAGCAAATAGATCGCCGCCTTCGATCGACGTTGCCCTTTTCGTCGGCCGAGAGTAATGAACTGAATTCACTTAGGAGTTTTGATGTACAACCTCATCCTCATCGCAGCGCGTCCGACCGACTGGACCCATGATCAGTTCATGACGTGGTGGCGGGGAGAACATGCCGACGTGACCTACCCACTACCCGGACTACTGCGCTGGCAGCACACCGAACTGCTCGAATCGTTCGGCAGTCGGTCAGAAGGATGGGATGGACTGTCAGTCTTGAGCTTTGAGTCACGAGAAGCTCTTGAAACTGCGCTGGCGAGCCCACAGTGGCAGGCCGCCGTCGACCATGTCGGCACCATGGGTGGTCGTCGGATGATGTGGTACGGCGACGAAAAGACGATGGTTCCACTCGGCACCAGCGAAGAATGACCACCTCAGCATGACAGTCGAGTGGGCGCGGGCCGGGTGCACGCAGATTGTCGATGGCGTGCACCGGATTCCGCTGCAGATGCCGCAGGACGGGCTCCGCGCGATCAATGTGTACGTGCTGGAGACCAGCAATGGACTGGCCCTGATCGACGGCGGCTGGCACCGGCCCTCGACCCACGATGAGCTCTCCGCAGCACTCGCCCAGATCGGGCGCAAGCCGTCGGAGATCCACGACATCTATGTCACCCATGTGCACCGCGATCACTACACATTTGCCATAGAACTCCGGCGCCGCCACGGATCTCGGGTACATCTAGGTCGCGCCGAGGCCCCTGGGATCGATGCGATCAAGCGACTACGCAGCAACGTCCCCGAGAGTTCGATCCGCGAGTTGCATCGAGCCGGCGACACCGCCATCGCCGAGCAGGCCTATCGGAGTTCGATCGACGAGCCCTTCGCCACCGACGACTGGGAGCTGCCGAACACCTGGCTCTCCCCCGGGCCGATCGACATCCCGGGATATTCCATGACCGCGGTACACACACCCGGTCACACAAAGGGCCACATGGTCTTTCACGATACTGAGCGCGGCGTCTGCTACACCGGTGACCACGTCCTGCCGACCATCACACCGTCCATCGGATTCGAACTCGGCGACTGGGAATTACCCCTGGGCCAGTATCTACAGTCGTTGACGATGCTGCTCGACGAACCCGAGTGCACCATGCTCCCCGCGCACGGTCCCGTCGGCAGCGATGTGCACACACGCTGCTTGGAACTGTTGGCCCATCACGCTCGCCGCCTCGACCAAACCCTCAGTGCTGTCGTTGAATTGGGGCCAAGCGTAGGCCTCCGGATCGCCCAGTCCCTGACGTGGACACGTCGCGAACGACGCTTCGCCGACCTGGATTCTTTCAATCAGATGGTCGCGACGTGCGAAACACTCGCCCACCTCGACGTGCTGGTCGACCGCGATCTGCTCTCGGTGACCAAGAACGACGGGGTTGATACCTTCAGCATCCACTGAGTGGTTCACGCGTGCATCTGTTGCTCTGAAATGGGTGTTGGTGACGCGTAATCCAGCGACGCCACCACTTGTCGGTGGGTGCTGATAGAACTGTTTCATGACGTCGGGGGTGGCAGATCTGATCAACCGCATCGAGGGCATGGCCCTGGATGCGGAGGAGGTCGTTGCTGTCCGTGAGGTGCTGTCCCGCAGGCTCGTTGACATTTCTGCGCCATCATCTGCGGGTTTCGGCAGCACAGGCCAGCGGCCGATCGAAAAGGGCTGAGCGCGTCGGCGATTGGCACACACCCTCGAGCGAGGTGATTGCACCGATCTATCCGCATACTGCTGCAGCATTGCGTGACGGCGCGATCGGGGTAGCACATTACAACGTGATCCACGATGTGTTGATGGCCTTGCCGGGCACGATCCAGCGATCTACCAACTTGGTCCGAGGGTAAACGTTTGATGGCCGATGCGGCGCGGACGATGGACCCCGATGAACTGAAAAAGGTTGGTCTGCACCTACATGCGCATCTGAACCCCGACGGCGAGTTCGACGACAGCGACCGTGCGCAGAAGCGGGAGTTGTCGGTCTCCAAGCAGGGCGCCGATCACATGGCCGGGATCAAAGGCACTCTCGACCCGGCGACCAAAGCGCTGTGGGATGTCGTCGCGGCGAAGTGGGCGGCCACCGCGGCCTACCCGCACAGGTCATCGTGACGATGACGTTGGAGCAACTCGAAAAGGAAGCCGGGCTGGCGACCACCGCCTCTGGTGGTGTCTTGAGCATCAAGGATGCGCTGAAGCTGGCCGGGGTGAGCCGCAAGTTCCTGGCGTTGTTGGATGACAAGCACCGGCCGCTGCATCTCGGCCGTGAGGAACGGTTGGCTACTGCTGATCAGAGACTCGCTCTGATTGCCGCGGAGCGGGGCTGCTCACGCCCGGGGTGTGATGCCCCGGCCCCGGAATGCGCGGTCCATCACATTCGGGAGTGGGCCAAGGGAACCCGGACAGTGACGCTGATGCGCAATGGTTCATGCAGCGTGCGCGGGCAGTGTTCGAGGAGAAAACCGTCGAGCCGCAAGAGTTCGCAGTCGATCTCGGCTGGCCCGATACCTCCTGGCGCTACGCTGCCTGAAACCCTTGTTCAGTCAGCAGTCCAGCCGCCGTCGACGTACATTTCCGAACCCGTCACGAAGGTCGAATCGTCGCCGGCCAGGAAAGCCACCATCGCAGCCACCTCCGAAGCTCGGCCCAGACGTCCCATCGGGGTGTGGGCAACCATCGAACGATACCGATCGGAGCCCGCGTAGCGATCCAGCAGCGGCTGGGTCTCGATGAAGCCGGGGTGCAGCGAGTTCACCCGCACACCCTTCGTCGCCCAATGCAGCGCAGCATTCTTCGTCATCGTCCGCACGGCGCCCTTTGCGGCAGCGTAGGCGAAGCTGTTGCCCAGCCCGCCCACGCTGCCGAGGATCGAACAGATGTTGACGATCGAGCCGCCGCCGGTCTGCTCGATGACCCGGCCGGCATGCTTCATCCCGAGCCAGGTACCGGTCTGGCTGACCGCGATGACACGGTTGTATCGCTCGAGGTCCTCGTCGACCACGGTCTCCAGGCTCCCGATGGCGCCGTTGTTCACCAGTGCGTCAAGATGTCCGAACCGCTCTGAGATCGACTCGATGACACTCTGCCACTGCGCTTCCTGCGTGATGTCGAGTGCAATTGCCTGGTGCCGCTCAGGAACATCCTGAGACGCCACCAGTGCCTCGCATGTCAGCCCGTCCACATCGGTGGCGACCACGTGAGCGCCTTCCGAGGCGAGACGAGCAACGATCTCGATACCGATCCCGCCGGTGGCCCCCGTCACGAGGACCACCTTGTCGCGGAGTCGAGTGTTCATCGAAGTCACTGTCTCTGAATCCTTTTCCGTCATAGCCTGCCCGACCGCCTACAGCTTGCTCAGTACGTTACGTCCGCCGAAGAGCATTGCGACCGCAACACCCACGGTGGTCACCGCTGTCATCAACAGTGCCATGGCGGCCACGAGCGGGTACGACCCGTTCTGCCACATGTCGTAGAGCAATGTGCCCATCACCTGCGTTGTCGAAGCCCGCACGAGCAGGGATGCCGCGAACTCGTGGGTGAGCAGGATGAAGATCAACGCAATCGCACTGAAGATCGTCGGACGCATGAGCGGCAACATGATTCGCAGTGTCGTCACCATCGGTGAGGCACCACTGGTTGCCGAGGCCTCGGTGTAGGTGTTGCCCAGCGACAGCATCGAAGTCATCTGCATGCGGACCGCGAACGGCAACATCAAGACCACATACACCAGGATGATCACCAGTCGAGTGCCGTACAGGATGAACGGCGGCTCGGTGTACACCATCAAGAAGCCAACACCGAAGATGACAGCCGGAATACCCATCGGCAGCGCGGTGATCAGATCCGCGATCAATCCCAAGATCTTGAAACGACGGCCCCGCACAAGGAGATTCGCTATCACGTAGCCGATCGGAATACAGATCGCCACGGCTCCGATGGATGTCACAACGCTGGTGATGACCGATTCCACGATCGAATTCGTTGCGAACAGTTCTCTGTAGTTCGCCAGCGTGAACAGATCCCAGCTCAAAGATCCCGACCAGTACGGCGTCAGCGAGACGATGATCAGGCCGATCAGCGGCAGCACCAGCGCGAACAGGGAGAAGATCGCGATGACCGCCGCCGACCAGGTCCCACGTCCGGCGGGGTTCACAAACGACTTGCCGCCGTGCGTGACAAACCGCGACTGATTTCCGAGCAGTCCCTTCTGGATCAGGACAACTGCGAGACCGAAGATCACCAGCGGCGAGCCTGCGGCCGCTGCGGCGGCGAAATCCGAAGGCGATTGCGACACCCGCTGGTACATCTCGGTGGTGAGAACTTTGACGCCGCTGTTCTGACCGAGCATCAACGGTCCGGTGAACTGACCGAGCCCGAGCAGCAACGCGATACCACCACCGTAGATCAGCGATGGACGCAGCAGCGGGAGAACCACTTTGAAGAAGATCCCGAATGTCGACGAACCACTGATCTGCGCGGCCTCGAGATGTTCGGAGCTGATGTTCTGCATGCCCGAACTGACGAACAGGTAGACAAAGGACGTCAGGCTGAAGCCGGTGAGGATGATGATCCACGGCACTGTGTAGACGTCGATGGGTCCGGAGTCGAGACCGCTCCACCACGGAAGCTTCCGGAGGAGCACGTTGAGGTATCCGGGTCCCGGGGAGAGCAGGAATGCCCAACCGACGATGTTGGCCACCGAGGGCATGACGATCGGGAGGATCGGAATGATCTTGAGCCAGCCCAGTTTCGCCGGTAGGCGACTGGCCGCGTAGGCCAGGAGGGTGCCCAGCACCAGAGCGATCACCAGCGAACCGACAGCAAGTGCGCATGTGGTCCACAACGTCTTGGCGATGTCATAACGACCGTACTGCGACTTGTAGCCGGCGGCACCATCTTCGAACGCCAGCATCTGCAACCGGACCATCGGCAGCACCACCAGGTATCCCAGGACTGCCAGGAGTGCGATGTATCCGATCCGGGCGCGCCAGTGCGACGGGATCGTCAGCGACCGCGTGGGGGTCGCTACGGCGGCAGTAGTCATGACGAAATACTCCCGCTGCCTGCCGCGACGAGGTCCGAGGCATTCGCCGATGAGCCAGTCGGATCTCCGTAGACACGCAGGCTGTCCGGCGAGAAGCTGATGACCATCGGGGCGCCGGTCGACGTCTGACGCAACCGCGATCCATGATCAGAAGCCTTGGCGCGCAACGACAGCTTCTCGGTTCCGGTCTTGACCATCACGTCGAAGTACCGGCCACCGTATTCGTGATCCACCAGCTCGGCATGCAGTGCGACATTGCCTGCAGGCACATCCGAGAGCGACTCGTGCAGGAAGACGTCGTCCGGACGGAACCTGGCGACGGCGTTCTCACCCTCATCGGCCCGATCACGCACCACGGCACCGCTGAGATCGATGATGTCGCCGGCACTGGTGATCCAGCCTTCGTGACCACGCTTGAGTTCGAGCCGGTTGCCCATTCCGATGAAGGCGGCAACGTACTCCGACGCCGGCTTCTCGAAGACGTGTTCCGGGGCGTCGTACTGTTCGATCTTTCCCGACTTCATGATCGCCAACCGGTCACCCAGAGCAAAGGCCTCGGCCTGATCGTGTGTGACGAAAACTGCTGTGAATCCCAGCTTCTGGTGCAGTTGGTGAATTTGCGAACGCACCTGGTCGCGCAGCCGCGCATCGAGGTTGCTCAGCGGCTCGTCGAACAGCATCAGGTCAGGCTGGGCAACCAGTCCGCGGGCCACCGCAACGCGTTGCTGCTGGCCACCACTGAGCTGGGACGGGTACCGGTCCAGGAGGGCACCGCAATCGACCATGTCGGCTGCGGCCTCGACGGCGCCGTCGGAGATCGCCTGCTTCAGCTTCCGAACCTTGAGGGGGTACTTGATGTTTTCGCGGACAGTCATGTGCGGCCACAGCGCGTACGACTGGAACACCATGCCGATATTGCGTTTGTGTGCAGGCACATTGAGCTTGGCATCGGAATCGAAGACCATCTTGTCGCCGAAAGCGATCGAACCGCCCTGCGGGGTCTCGAGCCCTGCCAGACAACGCAACGTGGTGGTCTTGCCACAACCGCTGGGTCCGAGGAGTACCAGGAACTCGCCCTCCTCGATGTCCAGGTCGAGTCCATCGACCACCACATTCGATCCATAGGTCTTGTTCAGCCCGGAAACTTTGAATTGAGAGGTCATTTCGCGACTCTTTCTGTCGAGATCTTCGGTGTCCGGACTCCGGCCGCCTGACCACCGTCGATGATCAGGTCCGTTCCCGTGATGTAGGCGCTGTCGTCGGTGGCGAGGAAGCGAATCGACTTGGCCACTTCTTCTGACGATCCCCGCCGCTGCATCGGAATGCTCCGCACGTAGGCAACGGTGTCATCGGCAGCAAAGTCCGGCACGGACGTGATCTCGGTTTCGATGCTGCCCGGGCAGACCGCGTTGACCCGGATACCCCGGTCTGCGAGTTCTAGTGCCGCAACCTTTGTCAGTGCGCGGACACCCATCTTCGCGGCGCCGTAAGCGCCCAGTTCCGCGGTGGCCAGAACGCCACGCAGCGACGCCAGGTTCACGATGGAGCCACCGCCGACCATGGCTTCGGCGGCGGCCTTGATGCCGAGGAAGGTACCGACCAGGTTGAGGTCGATCATCTTCCGGAACCCGTCCAGCGACGTGCGCTCGAGCGGCGCTTTGATGGCCGCACCCGCGCTGTTGACCAGGACGTTGAGCACGTGGCCACTCGCGGCCATGGCCGATGTGACTGCAGCCCAATCACTTTCACTGGTCACATCGAGATGGAGGTAGTAGGCGTTCGGCCCGAGCGTATCTGTCCGGGCCTGCCCCGCAGCGTCATCGACATCGGTGAGGTACACCGTCGCGCCCTGTGCTGCAAACAGTTCGGCACTCGCGCCACCGATTCCGCCGGACGCACCGGTCACCAATACGTTGAGTCCGCGCAGCGAAGCTGCCGTGTCATCCATCTTCGTAATACCTTTCGGTTCTTGTCCGCAGGGCGTCAGCTCTGGAAGAGCTTCGACCACTCCTGGGAGTACTGATCAACCTTTTCCGGGGTGAGATCGTCGGTCTCGGGAGATGCAATGTCCTGCGCCCGGGCAACAGCACCCGGAATGTCGGGGAGAACCGCGGCGTAGCCGTCGTTCAGAGCGGTCTGTCCTTCTACGGTCACCAAGAAGTCTGCGAGCACCTGGGCCGCGTTCGGATGCGGGGCACCCTTGAGAACCTGTGTGTACCAGGGTGTTCCCCACGGCTTGGCCGGCAGCGCCCAGTCGACCGGGGCTCCGGCGCTGACCTCGGTCACCAGGGGCTGAACCGAAGGACTCACCACGACCTCACCCGAGGTCAGTGCCTGGGCAACACCGAGGGCACTGGGGTAGACGCGGGGATTCAGGGCAGCGATCTGCTTCCAGTAGTCCTCGCCGTAGTTGGCGGAGAAGAAGCGGTACATGTCGACGTACGAGGCGATTCCGGTCGGGTTTACGATGCCGATCTTGCCCTTGTAGGCGGGATCGATGATGTCGTCGGGAGTGCTCAACCCACCCGGGACAGCGGTGGTGTTCCACCCCATAGAGAAGACTGCGGCGCTGGTGAGGAAGAAGCGATTGTTGATGACACTCTTCTCGGGCTCGAACGCCGGAGCTTCGAGAGCCGGTCCGACGAGTTCTGCGGAGTACGCGCCCGATTCGGCGGCCGTGTTGATCCACGACGCGTCGGTGAGCATGTGGACGTCGGCGGTGCCTTTGCCGGTCTTGCTCTCGGTCTCGACCCGGGGGTTGATCTCGGGGTCGGTGCCACGAACGAACTCCATGGTGATCTCTGGATACTTCGCCTCGAATGCCGTCTTGAGAGACTCCAGGTTCGCCGGCTTCTGGCTCGAGTACAGCATCACGCTGCCCTCCTCGTTGGCCGCCGCCACGACGTCGTCCCAACTCCCGTCGACGGCCTGGTTCGACGAGTTCGAAGAACCACCGCAGGCGACGGTCGCGAGAAGGGCGAAGGCCGTGGCCGCAGCGCCCAATGCCCTGGAAAAGGTTTTCATGTTCCTGGTCCCTTCGGACTCGACGATGAGCCTTCGACGTGGAGCGGAAGTCCAGGAGTCACCTTCCTGAACTGATTTCAGTTTGAAAGCTACTGTTCCTCCGCTGTGGTGTCAATCACTTCTCGGAAATTGAAGTGAATTTGTTTCGGATGCCCTATAGCGGCGGCATCGGCCCCGCGGACCCCGGATTCATCTCCCACCGAACGGTGGGTCAACACGCGATCAGGACGCCGTGGCAGCCGCGGTGAGCCCGAAGACCAGGGCCGAGGCGATACCACCGGCGTAGGCCCCATGCCACAGGCCGCCGGTATCAGACCCGGCCGCAAGCAACCCCGGGATCGGAGCGCCTGCGGCGTCGAGGACTCGCGCCTGGTCGTCGATCAGGATCCCGTGAAACGGGAAGGTGACGGCCGGGACCGTCTCGATGACGTAGTACGGCCCCTCTGAGAGCGACTCGCGATCCCGCTGCCGTCCGGGCGTCAGGTCCTCGC
Organism: Williamsia sp. Y853; assembly: GCF_056786495.1. Lineage (NCBI taxonomy): Bacteria > Bacillati > Actinomycetota > Actinomycetes > Mycobacteriales > Nocardiaceae > Williamsia > Williamsia sp. Y853. Next base: position 1,027,628 of record NZ_JBXCJC010000001.1, on the reverse strand, counting down.
CGTTATCGGCGGCCCGATTGAATTCGGCGATCGCAGCTCCGATGGCGACGCCGTTGTAGCCCCACTCTTCAGGTAGGTATTCGAGCTCATCGAGGTCTTCGGCCATACCCACCCGGCCACCGCGCTTGCCTGCCAGCTCGAACTTGTCGAGCGCAACGGCACCTTCGACGTAGGACGCGAGCATCCAGTCACGGTGCACGCGCGCATCCGCGATCAGCAGCCCGCGGCCCTCCGGCTGGTCGAGAAGAGCCATCGTCGTCAAATGATCGCCGAGTGTCTCGTCCACGAAGCGCTTGTTATCGAGGTTGAACAGCAACGCATGCTCGCTGTAATAGAGAGACATGTCGACGAAGTCGGCCGGGTCCGCGAGTTCCACACCACTGGGGATCAGGTGTCCATAAAAGCCGACGTTGTCCGGACCGGCGGCGGCACCAACGGCCATCGCCAGCCGATAGCCTGCACCACAGCTATTCGGGTTTGAGCGCAGCTGCATCTTCCCGGCACCAGGATGGACGTGTTGGGCGAGTAGCTCTTTGTCGCCCTGGAAACCTCCGGTCGCGAGCAATGTGTTCGCGGCCGAGATCTCTCGCGACTCACCGAGACCAGTTCGCACGAGAGCGCCGGTCACGACTCCGTCGACGCTGAGAAGGCTGTCGGTCTCGGTGCGGAGCAGGACCTCACCACCGGCATCGATGACAATGCGACGGCACGTGTCGATGTAGTGGTTGGTGTCGAATTTGTGGCCCTGTCCCCCGAAGCTCAGGATCCGTTGGGCGTCGTCAACGTCGATCCCGACCGAGCGGATCCACTCCACACCCCCAGGAAAGCGGTCGACCAGAGCATGCTTGAGCGCCGTATCTCCGTGCGGATTCTCTGCATCCATCACCTCACGGGTGGGAGCAGTCCAGGCATAGCCGGCAAACCGCGCCGATCCGCCGACGTCCCCGCCGACCTCCAGCAGACAGACCCTCTTTCCGCACGACGCGGCTTTGGCGCCTGCCGTCAATCCGGCCATTCCGGCACCGACAATCAGAAGGTCAAAGGCTTCGTTGGACATACGCTCCTCTACTTTCGCCCGCCAAGAGGCCGGCAGCTGATGGCCCGTCGGCAGCCACGCAAAAGCGGGTAGACCAGGCCACACGGAAACAGAACTGATTTCGGTTCAGTAAGATTTTCACGATTCGTAAGCGGTGTCAATCACCAGTCCACCAGATGCGAGGCCTACTGCATACAACGCTTGCGTTGTGGGGTGGATCACCCTAAGCTGAACCGAATTAACTTCAGCTTCCAGAAAGAGGACGCCCCGAAATGAATCGCAACTTCATCCGCGCTGCGGTGGCGGTCGCCGCCGTTGCCCTGACGCTGACCGCGTGCGGTAGCAGCTCGTCGGGTACTTCTGAGCCTGTCTCCGGCTCGTGGGACGACGTCGTCGCCGCGGCCAACGAAGAAGGCAAGGTCACGATCTACTCGACGCAGGCCGCGCCCCGGCTCGCAGCGCTCGAGGCAGCATTCGAATCCGCCTATCCGGAAATCGATCTCGAAGTGGTCCGAGGTGTCGACGCCGATCTGCTGTCCAAGATGGACGCCGAGAGCAAGTCCGGCAAGGGCATCGGCGACCTCGCCGTCATCACCGACGTCTCATGGATGCAGGCCAATGAGGACTCGGACGCCGCAGTCCCGTTGATCGGGCCGAGTTTCGACAACCCCGACTATGACCGCGACGCGAGCATCCTCAACGACCGCTTCTTCCTCGAAGGCGCCGTCCTTCTCGGCTTCGGCTGGAACACCGGCCTGCTGCCGACCGGCATCTCCACGCCTCAGGATTTCCTGGATCCGGCACTCAAGGGCAAGGTCGGCATCGTCAATCCGGCGACCTCGCCCACGTACCTGGACTACTACTCACATATCGAGAAGTACTACGGCGGACGCGAGATCCTGGAACAGATCGCAGACCAGAATCCCCGCATCTACCCGAGCAACCAGCCCCTGGCCCAGGCGATTGCGTCCGGTGAGATCAGCGCCGGGCTGATGGCAGACCCGATGTTGCCCAACAAGGAAGCCGGCGCACCGGTCGAATGGGCCGCGGGCGAACATGTCTGGGGTGCCAAGTGGTACGGACTCGCACTGGGTACCGCGCCGCATCCGAACGCCGCACAGGTCCTCGCCGACTTCATGGTCACGGCACCGGGGCAAGAAGCCACGTCCGTCGGATACAGCTCGGTGCTGCCCGACATCGAAGGTTCGCTCGCTTTGGCCCAAGAGGTACCGGACCAGAACACGGATGTGACCGTCGGAGACGGCGCAGACAAATACCGCGACGAACTCGAGCAGATCTTCAACTGACACAACCTCGCCCGCGTGCAGCCGGTTCCGGCAGCACGCGGGCTTTGTCGTCCCGGCCGGGCAGTGCCGGGGCGTTCGACATCAACTGAAAGGCAGAAGATGACCGACAAGCAGTTCGCCGGCAAGATCGCGGTTGTGACCGGCGCCGGATCCGGCATCGGCGCGGCGACGGCAAAGGCACTCGCCGATCGCGGCGCCCTGGCCGTTTACCTGTGCGATGTGAACAAAGCCGCCGCGGAGGCGGTTGCCGCCGAGATCGAGGTCGGCCAGGCCATCGGACTCGACGTCAGCGATTCTGCCGCGGTGGCCAATGCCTTCGGTGCGATCATCGCCGCACAGGGACGCATCGACGTGGTTGTCCATGCCGCCGGTGTCGACGACCCGAAGAGCAAGCAGCGCATGTACGACGCCGCCGAAAAGGGCGAACCGATCGACATCCTCTCCCATCTCGAGGACGACGACTGGCGGCGCGTCATGTCCATCAATCTCGACGGCACGTTCTACGTACTGCGTGAAGCCGTGCGTGCGATGAAGCCGGTCGGGATGGGATCGATCGTCACCATCGGATCGTCATCCGGGTTCGACACCCTCATCGGGTACCCGCACTACGGTGCGTCCAAGGCCGGCGTGCACGCACTGAGCCAGTCCGTGGCCAAAGAGGTTGCTCCCTTTGGCATTCGCGTGAACACCGTGGCACCGGGGCCAGTGGACACCGGCATGGCGGCCCGCACCCCCGCACACTTGCGCGAAGCGATGGCTTCGAGCGGCGCCCGCGGCTATGCCACGCCCGAAGAGCTGGCCGACAACATCCTGTATCTGGCATCCGACGCCGCCGTGAACCTCGTGGGTGTTGTCCTGCTCAGCAACGGTGGTCGGTTCACGGTCTGAGAACCGCTGCACCACAAGTGAATCCGTGCGCCCTCACGGGGTCTTCGGTTCGACCAGCACCCGCGTCCGCGGTTCGGTCACCAAATACTCCGTGAGGAGCGTGCGCAGCCGGTACTCCGGCACGGTGAGCCGCTCGGTCTCCTGGGACCGATACTCCGACCAATCCTTGAACATGCAGTACTCGACGAAGGTGTCGGACGAATCCGCAGACGTGGCCAGCGTCCATCGCCTGGCACCGAGTCGAAGGCGTGAGCGTCGGAGCTCATCCATCGCCTCGACGAACCCACTCGCACCTTCTGGGATCACCCGATAAGTGGTCTCGATGATCACCCACTTGCCCTCATGCCCGGGCGGTGGAGCAACCGGGGCCGGAGCCTGCGCGAGGTCTGGAGCGATCTGATCACTGGGCATGATCCCGCGCCGGATCACCTCAACCGCCGAAATGGCCATCATCAACGCGGACAGCAGGATTGCCGTACGCAGACCGACCACGTCGGCGAGTACACCCCACAGCACCGCACCCACGGCCTGACTGCCCTGGAACATCAGCATGATGAACGCGATCACCCGCGCCTTGATCCATGGCGGCACAGCCGCGTGAGTTGCGATCATCCACGTGCTCTGCACACCCACCCAGGCTGCCCCGACAACCACCAGCAGGGCGAACATGACGCTGAACCAGGGCACCAACGCCAGGCCTGCGAGCACAATCGCATACGCCCCGGAGCCCAGCGCCACAAAGTGATTCCAGCTCATCCGGGCCCGCACCGGCATCAGCGCAACGGTACCGAGTACCGCCCCGACCCCGATTGCTCCGGAGAGCACCCCGAACTCGAATGTGGTCACCTGTAGCCGCTCGTGTGCCACGATCGGCAACAGGCCCCACAGGCAACTTGCCGGTATGCCAAACATCGTCAGCCGCAACAGCAGTCGGCGAGTCCATCGGGAATGCCGGATGAACCGCAGGCTTCCACCGACTGCTTCAGACACCGATCGGTGCGGGTCGGCTCGTCCGATATCGCCGGGAACATTCCATGCCGAAATCGCCGTACACAGCGCAAACAGGACCGCGATCAGCACAAATGCCCATGTCGCACCGAACCCGGCCAGGACCGCGCCCCCGACAACCGGTCCGACTGCCCGGGCTCCGTTGAACACAGCGCCGTCGATGGCCGGTACCACCATCAACATGTCTCGAGTGACGATGTGGGGTAACAACGCCTGCCAGACAATGGCAACCGAGGCCAGCCCGGCGCCTGCGATGAACACCGCGCTCATCAGAACGGGTGTCGTGGCCATGCCGAGTTCTTCCAGGACAGCCAGCAAGATCGACGCCGCCAACAGAACGAGCGAGGTCCCGACAAGTAGTGTCCGATGGCTGACGAACTCGGCAATCGCGCCCAGTGGCAGGGCCAACAGAAAGAACGGGAGGCTGGCAGCAAACTGAACCAGCGATACCGTTGCCGCCGATTCGCCGGCTTCGGTGAGCGTCCATTGGACGGCAAGCACGAGAATCCAGACCGCCACACTTGCGCTCAGCGAGAAGCCGAGCATGTTGCGCAACCGCCGCACACGCAGTGGCGCAACAAGGCTCATCGTCTGAGCGCTGCTCATCATGTTCCAACTCCGTTGATCGGTCTCGTTTGAACTTAGTTCAGGTGACACCGAGTGTGTGCTACTTTCGGGCAAATACCCAAACTGAACTCACTTTTGTCCGGCGGGTATTGCATCTCACTCAACGGAGGTTCGCCATCACCACTGCAAACCGGATCGTCTGCCTCGCGTCGGCCCCCACCGGAGCCCTCACCACTGAACACTTCTCGATCGTCGAAGTAGATGTTCCAGAGCTCACACCCGGGCAGGTGCTGGTGCAAAATACCTGGCTGTCGATCGATCCGTCGATCCGAATCCGCCTGGGCACCAACGCTCCGGCCGGGTACCTACCTCCGCTACGAGCAGGTGATCCTCTCGCGGGTTTGGCACTGGGAGTGGTGGTCGAGTCCCGCAGCCCCGACTTCGCTCTCGGTGACCTGGTCTCCCACATGCACGGCTATCGGGATTACGCCGTGGCCGATGCCGGGGCCGCCGGTGCGCTGGGTGGAGCCGGAGCACTGACCAAGATCAATACCGGAGTCCTTGAGCCCCAATGGTTCCTCGGCCCGCTTGGCAGCTCAGGACTGACCGCGTACGTCGGTTTGTTCGAGATCATCGGCATCAAACCCGAAGAAACACTGTGGGTTTCCGCTGCCGCCGGCGCGGTCGGAAGCATCGCCGTGCAGTTGGCCAAGCTACGCGGTGCCACCGTTGTGGCATCAGCCGGAGGCTCCGGCAAGGTCGCCCAGCTCTCCGGACTCGGCGCTGACCACGCATTCGACTACCGCAGTGGCGATCTTCCCTCGCTCGTGGCCGAGGCCGCACCCGGCGGGATCGACGCCTACTTCGACAACGTCGGTGGTGATCATCTGGCTGCCGCGCTCGACAATCTGCGCGAACACGGCCGCGTTGCCATCTGCGGAGCGGTGTCCACCTACGACACCGACACACCCACTCCGGGCCCTTCGAACCTCTTCCAGATAACCGCAAAGAGTCTACTACTCCGCGGTTTTCGCGCTGGTTCGTACAACCACCTCTACAACCAGGTGCGCTCAGAGATCGCGCAGCACCTCACCGACGGCACGATGAGTCACCAGGAGTCGGTGTTCAACGGATTGGATCAAGCACCCGCCGCGCTCGTCGCGATGCTCAACGGGCACACCACCGGAAAAACGCTATGCCGACTCGATTGAGCCGGCATAGCGCAGTGCTGTGGGCTCAGCCCACAAACAGCTTCTCCCACTGCTCCTGATAGCGGGAGATCGTCTCCGGCGTCAGCGAAGCGGTGTCAGGGAATGCAATATCCTGCGCCCGTCCAACAGCTCCCGGGATATCCGGCAGTACGCTGCCGTACCCCTTCGACAGAGCCACCTGGCCATTGGTGGAGACGAGAAAGTTTGCCAGGATCTGGGCCGCATTCGGATGCGGTGCCGAGGTCAGCACATGGGAGTACCACGGCGTCCCCCACGCCGGATCCGGCAGAATCCAGTCGACGGGAGCGCCGGCCTCCATCTCGCGGATGAGCGGCTGCACCATGGGTGTTGCCACGATCTCGCCGGAAGCGAGCGCTTGCCCGATAGCCAATGATCCGGGATAGGTCCGCGGCTCGAGTGCCGCCAGATCTACGTTGAACTGTCCATCGCCCCAGTTCTTTTCGAAGAACTGGTATTCATCGACAACCGCCGCGAAACCGGACGGGTTGACCACTCCGATCCGCCCACGCAGAGCCGGATCGAGCAGATCTTCCGGAGCCCGTAGGCCTTGCGGAAGTTCGTTGATGTTCCACCCGAGCGCCATGATCGCAGCGCTGGTCAGGAATAGTTTGTTTCCGAGCACACTGCTGTCGCGGTCATAGGCCGGATCATCGAACGCGGGGCCGACGATGTCCACCGAGTACGCACCGGAATCAGCGGCGGCCTTGGCCCATGCGGGATCGGACAGCATGTGCACATCAGCGATGCCCTTGCCGGTCCGGTTTTCCGCCTCCACCCGCGGGTTCGTCTCTACGTCAGTACCGCGCGTGAACTCGAGCTTGATTTCTGGATACTCCTGCATGAAAGCAACTTTCAACGCTTCCAGGTTCTCCGGATGTTGCGTGGAGTAGAGGTGAACGCTGCCCTCTTCCTTGGCAGCGGCGACGATGTCATCCCAGTTCCCTTCCACGGGACCGGAGGCCGATGGATCACCCCCGCACGCCGCCGTGAAGACCAGCGCACCGGCGACGCCGACCGCAATCGTTGTTCTGGCAAGCAATTTCAACGTGACCTCCAGATGACCGTGGCAGACACCGATGGCTGCCACGTGACGAGACTCGGATAGTCGAGACACAAACTGACATCAGTTCAAGTAACTTAGCCGACTAGAATTCGTGATGTCAATCACGATGCAGATCACGTGAGATTGCCATCACGTCACAGACGATCGTCTCGAGAAGCTTCAGCGAGGGTGGTACAACGTGACCTCGCTGGCCTTGATCACCAGGTACACCTCGTCGTCGGCGACCAGGTCGAGATCGGCGACAGCCGCCCACGTGATCGCTGCAGCGACCGCCTGGGTGCCCACACCGGTATCCACCCGCGCCAGATCACCTTGCGGAACGATCCGCGTGACAACGGCTTTCACGACGTTTCGAGGACTTCCCGTCGGCGGTGTCCGGTAGATCGCGACCGCGGTCGGCGAAAACGCGGCCATGACCGGGTCATCGACGGCCAGCCGGGTATCGGCCATCCCGGTGATGCCGAAGACCCCGGCATCGAGGGCATCTCCGTCCCAGTGCCCGGCAACAAGATTGAGTCCGGCCAATTGCGCGGCAAACTGATTCGCCGGACTGGTCAGCAGTTCACGCACCGGACCACGGTCCACGACCTTGCCGTCGCCCAAGATGATCGCCGAGTCGGCCAGGGTGACCGCATCGGCGATGTCATGGGTCACGAGCATTGTGGTGCGAGCACGGTCCGCGAGGATGCCTCGCATCAGCACCCGGATACGCTGGGCCACATCGATGTCGAGCGCACTGAACGGCTCGTCGAGCAACAGGAGCGCCGGATCGGCTGCCAGAGCCCGGGCCAGCGACACCCGCTGCGCCTGCCCGCCGGACAACTGTGACGGTTTGCGGTCTGCCAGGTCGATCGCATCCACTGCTTCCAGCCACCGCTGGGTTCGCGCGCGCACCTCGGCGCGGGGCAGTCGTGCCGCCGCCGGAGCGAACGCGACATTTTGCCGAACGGTCAGATGGGGGAAGAGCATGCCCTGCTGCGAGAGCATCGCGACACCACGCTTGTGCGGCGGGACAAACACTTTCGGGCCGACGAGTTCACGCCTGCCGACGGTTATCGTCCCCATTGCGGGTTTGAGCAGACCCGCCAGCAAGTTCATGAACGTACTCTTGCCTGCGCCGTTCGGGCCCAGGACAGCCACCGTGGCACCGGCCGGAACTGTCAGCTGCAGGTCCAGAAACGGGACGTCACTGCGTAATTCGGCAACAAGATCCCCGCTCATATCGCAACCGCCCGATGAGAATCGCGCAGGTGCACGGCGATGACCACAAACAGCGCCACCAGTACCAGCACCATCGACAGCGGCAGGGCCTTTTCCGGTTCACTGATCGATTCCACGTAGATCGCCAGCGGCGCGGTCTGGGTGACCCCCTGCAAGTTGCCCGCGAAGGTTATCGTGGCGCCGAATTCACCGAGCGCACGCGCAAAGGCCAGGACCATCCCCGAGAGCAACGCCGGAAACACCAACGGCATGGTCACTTTCCACAGGGTGTGCGTCGGCGATGCCCCCAATGTGGCCGCCACCTGTTCATACCGGTTGCCGACGCTGCGTAACGCCCCTTCGAGACTGATCACCAGAAACGGCAACGCCACGAAGGTCTGAGCGAGGATGACCGCCGTTGTCGAGAACGCGATGTCGATGCCGATCGCCACCAGATGTTCGCCGACCAGGCCGAACTTGCCGAAGGCATAGATCAATCCGATACCACCGACCACCGGCGGCAGCACCAGTGGTAGCAGCACCACCGAGCGCAGCAGCCGAATGACCACACCGGTACGCCGGGCGAAAACGATGGCCATCGGCACACCCAGCACGATGCACAACACGGTGCTGATCATCGCGGTCCGAAGGCTAAGCAACAGTGCATCCCGTGAGACATCAGAGGTGATGTTCTCCCAGAAGTCACTCCACGGCGTGTTGGCGGCAAGGGCGATCGGCGGCAGCATGACCAGGGCCACGCCTATCGCGGCCGGGATGTACAGCCAGGCCGGAACCGATTTCAGCCCACTGGTTTTCAATTGGCAGGACCAAAGCCCATCGACTGCAGCAACGCCGCACCCGGTGTCCCGAGCACCATGTCGACGAACCGCTTCGCTGCGTCTTTGTTCTTGCTCGCAGCGACGACACCGATCGGGTACGCGTTGACCACCGAGGCAAAGGCGGGATCGGACACGGCAGTCACCGTATCGCCGGCACCGGTGGCGTCGGTGACGTACACCAGTCCCGCATCCGCCTGCTTGGTCTGCACTTTGGTGAGCACGCCGGTGACCGCGGTTTCCTCACTGACCGGTTTGATGTCGATACCGGTGTTCTCCTCGACCTTCGCGGTGGCGCTGCCACACGGCACGTCGACCGCGCAGATCACTGTGCTGACATCAGGTTTCGTGAGATCTCCCAGGCTTTGTATGTTCTTCGGATTGCCCGGTTGGGTGATGATGGTGAGGATGTTGGTGGCGAAGATCTGCGGATCAGTCACCGCGTCACCGAGTTTCGCCATGTTCTTCTCATCGGCGGTCGCGATCACATCCGCTGGTGCACCCTGCTGGATCTGGGTCACAAGTGCCTGAGATCCGTCGAAGTTGAACTTCACCTCGATATTCGGGTTGTCCTCGGAGAACTGCGTCGCGAGGTCGGTGAAACTCTTCTTGAGTGATGCCGCGGCGAACACGGTGAGCGTGATCTTTTCCGTGCCGGATGCAGTCCTACTGCCAGTTGAGCTGTCATCGTCGTTCGACGAACACCCCGCCAGAAGCAATGCTACCGACAACAACAGAGCGAACGCTGCGATGACTCTGGACTTCATTCGGCGGGTCTCGTTTCGACGATTACGTTTGTGGCCTTGACGACGGCGGTTGCCACCGAGCCGGGTTTGAGGTCGAGTTCGCGCACCGCATCGGTACTCATCAATGAGGTGACCTCGAACGGACCGCATTGCATCGTCACCTGACTCATCACCGGATCCGACTTCACCTCGGTGACCAGTCCGACAAAGCGGTTGCGAGCAGACCGCGCGACGGGCGCATCGGATGAGGACAGCACCGGCGCGCGCTCACTGGCGAGTTTCGCCAACTCGGCACCGTCGACCACCTGGCGACCACTTGCATCGCTGTGTGCGGACAGTTCGTCCGAAGCGATCAGTCGCCGGACGGTGTCGTCGCTGATCCCCAGGAGTTCGGCGGCTTGGCGGATTCGCAGCTCGGTCACCCACTGAGATTGATCCGCTGCTGCGGTTCTGTCAAGCCTCTGCTTCCGCAGATGCGGAACCCTCTCGTCGCGATGAGTTTTCGCGCGCACCCTGGTCTATGCCTGTGAAGCTTTCGAATCCACCGCCAACGAGGAGACCAACACCATGCCTGCCATCGATTCCCAATCCGACGGCGTTCCCGTCTGGTTCGACCTGTCCAGCTCAGAGCCTGTCGCCGCCGCGAAGTTCTACGGAGAACTGTTCGGCTGGGACTGCACCGAACCCGCCGAGCAGTTCGGCGGATACGCGAACTTCACCTACCAGGACAAACTCATCGCCGGAATCGGTCCGAAGATGGCACCCGACACACCGGACTTCTGGGGGATGTACTTCCAGACCTCCGACATCAACGCCTCGGCGAAAAAGGTGACCGAAGCAGGTGGGAGCATTCTCGTCGAGCCGATGGAGATCCCCGAACTCGGGACGATGGCCATCGCCACCGACCGCGGCAGCAACCCGGAGGCGACGCCCGGACTCAATCCCCATGGCGCGGTATTCGGTTTCTGGGAACCGCAATCCCACAAAGGTTTCCAGCTCTCCATGGAAGTCGGCGCCCCCTGCTACTTCGAACTCCAGACAACCGACTTTCCAGCGGCCGTCGAGTTCTACCACGATGTCCTCGGCAATTCCGTGGTCACGGTCAGTGACACCGACGAGTTCCGCTACAGCCAACTGGCATTCTCGGACCAGGGACCGGGCGAGGGACACGCGGGGATCATGGACGCGTCGAAGTATCTGCCGCCGGAGGTGCCATCACACTGGTCGATCTACATCGGTGTCGAGAATGCGGACGCAACCGCGGCCAAGGCCGCTGAACTCGGCGGCACCGTGGTCCAGGCCCCCGATGACACTCCCTACGGACGTCTTGCCGCCATCGGCGATCCCTGGGGCGCAATGATCAAACTGCATCAAGTCCTCGAATCCTGATCGCACCCGTCGGACTTTCTTCATCCACCACGACATGACGGGTAAGGGATCACGCTCTGGCCTTGACTTCATGTCCACTTGAAGTCGGAGGATCGGCATCGACACCTTGCCAACAAACAATAAGGGGAATCCCAGTGTCAGTACTTGGCAGCAAAACCACGGCCCTCGACAATAAAACCACTGGCCCTGTGTCGGACCACGTCGCTACCGTTGCGGACATGACCTCCACCGCCATAGCAACCGACTACGCCATCGAAGCCATCGACCTGGTCAAAGAGTTCGATGGGGTCCGCGCTGTCGACGAGGTGAGCTTCACCGTTCCCCCCGGCTCGGTCATGGGCCTGCTCGGCCCCAACGGCGCAGGCAAGACCACCATCGTGCGCATGATGACCACTCTGAGCAAGCCGACGTCGGGCACCGCGAGAATCGCGGGCTTTGACGTGATCGAGAATCCCGACCTGGTGCGTAGCCGGATGGGTCTCACCGGCCAGGCGGCCACCGTCGACGAGTTACTGACCGGCCGCGAGAACCTGTGGATGATCGGCAGCCTCTACGGTCTGCCCCGTAAACAGGTCCGGCGTTCGGGCGATGAGTTGCTCGAACAGTTCTCGCTGAGTGACGCCGCAGATCGAGTGGTCAAGACCTACTCCGGCGGCATGCGCAGGCGCCTCGACCTCGCGGTCAGCCTATTGGCGTCACCGCCGGTCCTGTTCCTCGACGAACCGACCACCGGCCTCGATCCGAGAAGTCGCCAAGAACTCTGGGACGTTCTGCTGTCGCTGGTGAAGCAGGGCACCACCCTCCTGCTCACCACGCAATACCTCGAAGAGGCCGACCAACTCGCCGACGACATCGTTGTCATCGACAAGGGCAAGATCATCGCGGCAGGCACACCGTTGCAGCTCAAGGAGCAGGCGGGCAAGGCCAGTCTGGTGCTGACCGTGTCGAGATCCGGCGACCTGCCCGAGGCGACACGCCTTCTCCGCGAGAACAGCGGAGAAGTATTCGTGGACGAATCCGCCAGGCAACTGACAGCCGCCGCCAACGGGATCGCCGACCTGACCAAGATCGCCGGAATCTTCGAACGCAGCGAAATCGAGGTCGACGACATCGGACTGACCCGCCCCAGTCTCGATGACGTGTTCCTCTCACTCACCGGGCATCGCGCAGAAGATGCCGACACCGAGGAGACCAACTGATGACCACCACCGCCGCAGGCACCGCCGGCAAGCAGGCCACCCGCGATTTCACAGTAGGACGCCCCGACCTTCTGCGGGAATCATTGGTCATGGTGCGACGCAACCTCATTCACACCAAACGCCAGCCCGAGATGCTGTCGGATGTGACGGTGCAACCGATCATGTTCGTATTGCTGTTCGCATACGTCTTCGGGGCATCGATCAATCCCGGTTCAGGTTTCGACTACAAGGAGTGGTTGCTGCCCGGGATCATGGGCCAGACGATCGCATTCTCCGCTTTCATTGTGGCACTTGGTCTCACGAACGATCTGGACAAGGGCATCATCGACCGGTTCCGGTCGTTACCGATGTCACGATCATCGGTGCTTGTCGGCCGATCGGTGGCCGCGCTGATCCACTCATCGATCGGCATCGTGGTCATGGCCATCACCGGACTGCTGATCGGGTGGAGTATCAACGAGGGATTCCTCAAGGCAGTCTTGGCATTTGCGCTGGTGTTGCTGTTCGGTTTCTCGATGATCTGGTTCGGGATCCTCATCGGCTCGATCATGCGGTCACCCGAAGCGGTCAACGGCGTCATGTTCACATTGCTGTTCCCGATCACGTTCCTGTCCAACGCATTCGTGCCGACCGCCCCGATGCCGTCATGGTTGCGGACCATCGCCGAGTGGAACCCCATCTCGGCACTGGTGCAGGCGATGCGTGAACTGTGGGGCAATGGTCCGACTGCTCCGCCCGGGGCACCCTGGCCACTGCAGAATCCTGAACTGGCAACGGTCCTGTGGTCGGTGGCATTGACCCTGATCTTCGCGCCATTCGCCTTGTTTGCGTACCACAAGCGCACCACCGACTGACCAACCAAACCGTCGAATCAAACCGGAGCGTGCCCTGATCGCCGTTGACCGTGCCAATAATGCGGCTACGCAGGTGATTTCGGCCCGCTCGACGGAGAGTTACGCGGTACGTGCGAGGGCTTCGATGGGATCGCTGTAGATCGCATCGAGTGAGACCGCACCGGCGGCCTGCTGCTGAACTGTTGCCCCGGAACGTGAGACGCGAACGTCGCGTCGCGGGGCGACGGAGGTTTCGCGGACGGCCTGGGCGACCATCGGAAGCGTCGAAGGCGCATCGGTAAATGCCTGGCCGCCGAGGACAACGTGGTCGGGATTGAAGATGTCACCGATCAGTCCAACTGCACGACCCAAGACCGTTGCACGCTCGGCCAGGATCGCCCGGGCGAGTTCGTGTCCCTCGGCCGCCAACTGGTGCACCTCGTCGACGTTGGCGATCGCAAGCCCGGCAGCGATGGCGGCATCGACGATGCCGGTGTCGCTGACCGTCGACTCGAGCTGCCCGGTTCCCGTGGGATCGAGCAGTTCGGTCTTCCCGACCGGGAAGTGCCCGATCTCCGGCGGTCCGCCTGCCGGTGTGTAGACGCTGCCGCCGACGGTGAACGCGATACCCACCGATTCACGGGCGTAGAAGTACACAAAGCTGCCGCCCTCTTCAGCCGGGTCCACCAGCAGTTCGGCCTGGGGGTTGAGCAGCAGTTCAGCGGCGGCCATGGCTTCCACATGTGAGGCCACCGAGATCGGCAGACCGATGACCGATGCGAGCACCTCGCCGACTGGGGCGGATTCCCACGCGAGTCGTGGGTGGGTGTTGCGGCCGGCCTTGTCGACCCGACCGGCAAGCGCAACGCCTGCCCACAGCATTTTCTTGTTCGGCCAGCGAGACAAGAAACGTTTGGCGCTCAGACCAATCGACGTCAGAGTCTGTTCCGGTGTGTCCGCGACCGGCGTCGGGATCTGAATGGCACCGACAACTCGGTGAAAGAGGTCGTGGGTGGTGATCGAGGTGACCTTGAGGCCGATGTGGATGCCCACGGTCAAGAAATCGGCGGTGTTGAGCTCGAAAGGCAACCGTGGGCGCCCGATGGCGCCTGCCGGGGCCAGATCGGCGCGCTCGCGCAGCAGACCGGACTTCAGCAGCGCGCTCACCTGCCGGTTCACGGTCGAGATACTCAGTCCCGAGGCACTGGATGCGGCATCCCGGAACACCGGTCCGTGAAGGCGCGCTGCCCGCAGCACAACCGCTGCCGGCTTGGTCGACAGATGCAGCTGCGGGTTCGCGATGTAAATCTTGGGTGCCTTCTTCGGGCCGGGAACACCCAGCGGACGGGCAGGGCGCCCGGGTGCGGTGACGCGGGAACCGACCAGAGGTCGCGACCCGCTCCGCTCGGACGGACGGGTGACGGTGGAGCGAGTGGTGGTGGAGCCAGAAGTGATGGGGTGATCAAGTGTTGCAGTCATCGAATGTCCTCGTCGAATGATCGCACCTGGAGAACCAATGGGTTCGCCAGGGCGGGAAGTTGTCAGATTCGAAAATGCCGCGAGCGCGGCGAGATCAGATCAGGACATTCGACAACAGAGGACGCGAGCAAACGGCAGACGACATCCCAGCGCGGTGGTCACATAGGTGACCTCCGGGATGTAGTGACCTGCGCTCGACATAGGCGCAAACATAGCAGTGAGATAACCGGGCTGCAAACGATCCACCGATGGCCACCAGGTAAAGCGAACTGTTTGCGGCGGTCGGCCGAACCCCGGCCGGAGTGGACCTCACCGGCGACAATAGCCCCGGCGCCGACCTCTACGTCGACTTGAAATCACGACGAACGAAATTGTGGAAACGAATCCCGAATACAGCCCACACTGGGTTGCGTTCCTCGTTTCCAAAAGAAAGGCACCTGTCGTGTCCCTGCATTTCCATTGGTTCCTGCCGACGTATGGCGACTCCCGGAATCTGATGGCAGGTGGTCACGGTTCGGACATGTCAGGCGATCGCCCGGCAACCCTGCGTTATCTGAACCAGCTTGCCGGCGCTGCCGAGATCAACGGTTTCGAAGCCGTCCTCACCCCGACCGGCCTGTGGTGTGAGGACGCCTGGCTGTCGACGGCGATGCTGTTGGAGACGACCGACACCCTCAAGTTCCTGGTCGCGATGCGTCCCGGGCTGACCAGCCCGACCCTGGCGGCGCAGATGGCTGCCACCTATCAGTGGCAATCCAAGGGACGGCTGCTTCTCAACGTCGTGACCGGTGGTGAATCGTCCGAACAGCGAGCCTTCGGCGACTTCCTCTCGAAAGACGCCCGCTATGAGCGTTGCGGCGAGTACCTCGACATCGTCCGGCGTCTGTGGACCGAGGACGCGCCCGTCGACTTCACCGGCAAGCACCTCCGGGTACAGGGCGCGCAGCTCGCCAGGCGCCCCGACCCGGTGCCCCCGGTCTTCTTCGGCGGATCTTCGCCTGCAGCGGGCGCTGTGGCCTCGAAGTTCGCCGACACCTACCTGACCTGGGGCGAAAAGCCCGAGGCCGTCGCAGCCAAGCTCGACTGGATCCGCGGACTCGCGGCCGCCGAAGGCCGCGAACTGACGTACGGGATCCGGTTGCACGTCATCTCCCGCGACACCTCCGAACAGGCATGGGCCGAGGCAGATCGACTCCTCGGAGCCCTCGATCCCGCAGTGGTGGCCGGCGCCCAGAAGAACCTCGCACAGTCCGAATCCGAAGGACAGAAGCGGATGCTCGAACTCCACAGTGGTGGAGCCGCTTTCGACTCGACCACCGACGCCCGCTCATTGGAGATCTACCCCAACCTGTGGACCGGGGTTGGCCTGGTCCGCGGGGGTGCCGGAACCGCACTTGTCGGATCGCATGACGAGGTTGCCGACCGGATCGAAGAATATGCCGCACTCGGCCTCGACCACTTCATTCTCTCCGGATACCCGCATGTCGAAGAGGCCTACCACTTCGGCGAAGGCGTGCGTCCGCGTCTGGTCCGGCGTGGACTGCTCGACGCCGACGACCACGCACACGAACCGGTTCGTGGCGCGTTCTTGAGCTCGTACGAGCCGGCCAGCGCCTCGTAAAGCCCGCCTCCACCACAACTTTTGGAGAACCCATGACCACCGAGAAGATTGCCGACCAGATCAAGTTCGCGTACTGGGTGCCCAACGTCAGTGGCGGCCTGGTCACCAGCGACATCGAACAACGCACCGGCTGGGACTTCGAATACAACAAGAAGCTCGCCCAGACCGCCGAGAACAACGGTTTCGAGTACGCCCTGTCGCAGGTGCGCTACATGGCCTCGTACGGTGCCGAGTTCCAGCACGAATCAACCGCTTTCAGCCTTGCACTGCTCGGTGCGACCGAGAAGCTGAAGGTGATCGCGGCGATCCATCCCGGACTGTGGCATCCCGCAGTGCTCGCCAAGTTCGGTGCCACCGCCGATCACCTGTCGAATGGCCGCTTTGCGATCAACGTGGTGTCCGGATGGTTCTCCGGTGAGTTCAAGGCGCTCGGCGAACCGTGGCTCGAGCATGACGAACGCTATCGGCGTAGTGCCGAGTTCCTCGAGGTGATCCGAAAGATCTGGACCGAGGACAACGTGGAATACGCGGGCGACTTCTACCGGATCCGCGACTTCACCCTCAAACCGAAACCGCTCAACACCCCGCAGCGCCCGAATCCCGAACTGTTCCAGGGTGGTAATTCCACCGCGGCCCGCAACAACGGTGGCCGCTACGCCGACTGGTACTTCTCCAACGGCAAGGACTTCGACGGCGTGACCGAGCAGGTCGAGGACCTGCGGGCGGTGGCACGGGCGCACAACCGCGAGGTCAAGTTCGGCCTCAACGGATTCATCATCGCCAGAGATACCGAAGCCGAAGCACACGACACTCTCCGCGAGATCATCTCGAAGGCCAATCGTCCCGCGGTTGAAGGTTTCCGCGACGCGGTACAGCAGGCAGGCGCATCCACCTCTGACCACAAGGGCATGTGGGCCAACTCCTCATTCGAGGACCTCGTGCAGTACAACGACGGTTTCAAGACCAAACTCATCGGCACCCCCGAGCAGGTCGCCGAACGTATCGTCGCCTACAAGCGTCTCGGGGTCGACCTGGTACTCGGCGGCTTCCTGCACTTCCAGGAAGAGATCGAGTACTTCGGCGCCAAGGTGCTCCCGCTGGTTCGTGAAATCGAAGCGGCAGACGAAGCAGCTGGTGTCAGCGCGTCGTGAGCAGCACCGCAATCGCAACCCGCATCGACTCTGCGGAACAAGCACTTTCAACCGCACGCACCCTGGCGGCACATTTTGCGACCGGGGCCGCCACCCGCGACCGTGACCGCAAGCTCCCCCACCGCGAGATCGACGAGCTCTCGGCCAGCGGACTGCTGGCGATCACCGTGCCCGCACAGTTCGGTGGGGCCGACCTGACGCCCGGCGTCGTGGCCGAGATCGTCCGGATCCTGGCCACGGCCGATCCGAACATCGCGCAGATCCCGCACAGCCATTTCGTGTATCTGAATCTGTTGCGGCTGGCCGGCACTCCGACCCAGCAGCGGGATATCTTCTCGGATGTCCTCGGCGGTGGCCGTATCGCCAACGCCCAGTCCGAGCGCGGCGGCAAAACGATTGCCGACATCTCGACAACGATCAAACCCGTTGCGGGAAGCCTGCAGCTCGATGGTTCGAAGTTCTACTGCACGGGCTCCCTATACGCCCATACGCTGGCGGTACTCGCACGGCTGGACGATCCGGACGGTGAATCAGGGTTGGAGCCCGGCGAATACGTGGCGTTCATACCCGCCGACATCGCCGGGGTCCGCATCGTGGACGACTGGAACGGGATCGGACAGCGCACCACGGGCAGCGGCACGATTTCCTTCGAAGCCGTCGCCGTACAACCGCAGCAGCTGGTGGCGCGAGCGAAGGCGATCGATGCCCCGGCCGGCTATGGCGCGTTTGCCCAGTTGCTCCACGTTGCGATCGACGCCGGTATCGCGCGTGGCGCTTTGCGCGCCGCAACCGATTTCGCACGGACAAAGAGCAGGCCGTGGTTCGAGGCCGGAGTTGATCGGGCGATCGACGATCCGCTGCTGATCCAGCGGTTCGGCGAACTCGCCGTCGAAGTCCGTACCGCCGAAGCAACATTGGCTGCGGCCGGGGACGCCGTGGACGAAACGTTCTCGGCGACCACGGAAAATGCGGTCGAGCGTGCGGCGGAGGCGTCGATCGCGGTCGCAACGGCCAAGATCGTCGCGGACCGAGCCGCCAACAACGTGTCGTCGGCCCTGTTCGAGGTGTCAGGGACTCGCAGTGCGGCAGCCGATCTCGGACTCGACCACTTCTGGCGCAACGCCAGGACCCACACCCTGCACGACCCGGTGCGCTGGAAGTACCAGCACATCGGAAGGGCGCTGCTCCACAACGAACCACCGCCGCTACACGGCGTCATCTGATCGTCCGAAGACCACTCATGCCCATGCACACCGCGGTGTGCATGGGCATGAGCTGTTTGCAGGTTCGCCCGAAGGTTCCGGTCTAGCTGCTCGCTGCCTGCCGGAGCATGGAGGTGGCAGCGCCGTCTGTGTTGGTGTTCAGATCCACCGTCAGGGTGTTACCGGGTCCCGAGACCAGCGAGTTGAGCACGGGGCCGACGAGGTTGCCGCAGCCGGTGAACGCCGGGATCTCGTAGGTGCCACTGAGGACGGTGTCGAGACCCTCGTTGAGGTTGGCCGTGCCGCTCAGGTTGGCCGTGGTCACCGACGTCACACAGTTCGCTTTCGGGGACAGCAGGTTCAGATTTGCCGAACCGGTGCTGATGCCCAGCGGCTGAATGCTGTCGATCTTGATCTTGAAACTCTGCTGAGCCTTCAGGCTCACGTCGAATGTCTCCAGGTCGATCGCCGCGGTGCCGGTGACCTCGGAGGGATCAACGATCGACATCGTGATCGTTGCCAGGTTCAGTGGTCCGAGTTTGAGGTCGGTGCTGGTGGTGGGGAGATTCAGCTGGCCGCTGAGCGTGCCTTTTTCGAGACTGGGGAAATCCAGGCTCAGCGTCGTGACGAGCGGGGTCGCCGGGAAGTCGACCTTCTGATTGAGCTTCTTGATGACGGTCGAGGTGTTGGCGGTGTAATCGACCTCGAGATCGATGGTGTCGGCAGCGGCCGGGCCGGCCAGTGCGACGCCGAGCGTGAGTGTGGCGGCTATCGCTGCGGCCGAAGAAACAACACGGGTCTTCATCCCCATTTTCGTGGAGCCTTTCTGATCACTATCGCTGATGCGTGGTGCATAAGAACTTACTGCAGCGTAAGTTCCTGCACCGGACTTTATTGCTTTTGCTAACCTTCGTGTGTTTCGTCCGCCTGATTACGCTTCTCAAAAGTGACCGTGACCTGCTCGAATCCCTTGGCCCGCTGGGCCTTCGCCTGCCGCGTGTAGGTCTTTCGATCGCCCCGGGTCAGATCGACGTTGTCGGTGAACGGGGTCAGCAATGCCCGGGGATACAGCCGGTGTTTGCGCACCACGTTGATCTCGGCGGATATGACAACGGCAATAGCCGCCAGATAGAAGTACGCAAGTAGACCCAACACCACCGCGAAGACGCTGTTCGTGGTGCTGGCATTCCTGACCACGCCCGTCACGTAGACCGCTCCAAAGGTCTGCAACAGCTGCCACACCACGCCCATGACAATTGCGCCCGGTAACACATCGCGATAGCTCACGCTCGCCGATGTTGTGCTCAGCCGGAAGGCAACGGCAAAGATCATCGAGTTGGTCAGCACCGCACCCAAACCCACCACGATGCTCTGCCACATGTTCAGTGGACCCGAGAGCCCGCCGAATGTCGAAAGGACCGTCGTCGCGACGAGCGCCAGCGCAATGAGTGTGAGCAACAGCAGACTTCGCGCCCGCGACAGGATCGGATTCGGCCGACTGTTTCGCGGCACCTGCCACGCCGTGTTCATCGCATTCTGGGTGGCCTGCCCGATGCCGGAGGCACCGTAGATGGCACCGATCAGACCGATGACGATGCCGGCGACACCGCCGCTCAGTTCCTGCGGTGTTCCAAGTTGATCACCGATGACCGGGAACTGACTCAGTGCCGAATCGATCACCGTTCGTTGGAGTTCGGGATTGCCCTCCAAGACGATGCCGACCGTGGTGGTGAGTACGAGCAGCAACGGAAACAACGACAGGAATGCGTAATAAGTGATCAAGACCGCGAGATAGCCACCCTGATCATCGACGAACTTATAGATGACGGCGATGCCGAAGCCCAGGACCGGATGCCGTCGTTGCAGCCTGTCGAGTCGGTCGATCATCAGAGCACCTCAAGTCATACCGACATCCCGAAAAAATTGGCGCCGTTCACAAACCGAGTGCGCTGACCGACAACGCTACCCGAGTGCCTCACTCGAGCCGGTCGAGCAGTGCCCGCGCGTCGTGGGGCGCACGCACCTTGGCGTCGTTGTCGAAATAGACATAGACGTCGCCGCCGGCCGCGCGTTCCCGAAAACGCGACGCCCACCGGTCGAGGGCATCGTCGGTGTATCCACTGGTGTATAGCTCGTGCTCACCGTGCAGCCGGGCGTAAACGAAGTCCGCGGTCACCTCGTCGATGACCGGGAACTTGCCCGCGGAATCCGCCAAGACCAGTGCGATGCTCTTCTCCCGCAAGAGTTCTGGAACCTGAGGTGTGTCGAAGCTCGGGTGCCGAACCTCCATCGCATGCTGCAACGGGCGATCGGCGTCGGTTGTTGTCCAGGCACGTCCGTCGACCTTGTCGCTGTGGCCCTGCGACATCGTCGCGGCCTCCGCGGTGGTCCGGGGCAACAGATCGGCAAACGCGGCGATCACTTCCGGGTCGAAGGGCAGATTCGGGGGCAGCTGCCAGAGCACCGGTCCGAGCTTGGGCCCCAGCGCCAGCACGCCCGAGGCCAAGAACGTCGCAAGTGGTTGATCGACATCGACAAGGCGCTTCATATGCGTGATGAACCGCGGCCCCTTCACCGCGAACACGAAGTCGTCGGGAACCTGCTGGGCCCATTTCTGATAGCTCGTAGGGCGTTGCAACGAGTAGAAGGAACCATTGATCTCAACCGAATTCAAGGTGCGGGAGAGGTACTCGAGCTCGCGACGCTGCGCCAGACCAGGTGGGTAGAACTCACCTCGCCAGGGCGGATACACCCACCCGGAAGTCCCGACTCGAATCACCCCTCAACCACTACACCAGAGGACGCACCCGGCACACTTGTATCCATGACCGATATCGACGACCACCTGTTGCGCCGAGCCGTGGCGGTGGCCCGACTCTCCCGCGAATCCGGAAATCACCCTTTCGGCGCGTTGCTGGCCACCAGCACGGGAGAAATTGTCTTCGAAGCACAGAACACCGTGGAAACCGGCAGGGACGCGACCGGACATGCGGAGACCAATCTCGCCCGGATGGCGTCGGGCCGGTTCACACCCGCCGAACTCGCCACGATGACCATGTACACCTCGGCCGAGCCCTGTGCGATGTGCTCGGGCGCGGTCTACTGGGCCGGTATCGGAACCGTCGTATATGCGCTGTCTGAGGCCGACCTGGCCACCATCACCGGGGCCGATGAGCTCAATCCGACCATGGCGTTGCCCTGTCGCGAGGTCTTCGCGGCCGGCCAGCGGCCCACCGCGGTGCATGGTCCGGTCCCGATGCCCGAGGCCGCCGAGGTACATGAAGGTTTCTGGAACAACTGACCGATCCTGCCTTTTTGGGCTGGTCGGTGTCCGACTGCTCCCGTAATCTGTGCCACATGACTGTTGAGACGTCAGCGGACTCCGACTTCCTGGAAGTCACCGAACCGTTCCGCCGTGAATTGCTGGCGCATTGCTATCGGATGATGGGCTCGCACCACGACGCCGAGGACCTGCTCCAGGAGACCTTGATCCGGGCCTGGCGTGGGTACTCCAACTTCGACGGCCGCGCCTCGGTCCGCACGTGGCTCTACAAGATCGCCACCAACACCTGCCTGACCGCACTGGGTTCCAAGCAGCGTCGACCATTGCCTTCCGGCCTCGGTGGCGATTCGTACGATCCAGAGGCTCCGCTGCTGCAAGACAACGAGGTCCCCTGGCTCGAGCCGTTTGCCGACTCCGATGAGACTCTCTCCGAGACCGCGGACCCGGCCACCATCGTCGGAGCCCGCGAATCGATTCGACTCGCTTTCATCGCTGCGCTCCAACACCTGCCCGAACGTCAGCGGGCCGTGCTGATCCTGCGTGATGTGCTGCAGTGGCGGGCGGCAGAGGTCGCCGAAACCCTCGACTTGACCACCGCAACGGTCAACAGCCTGCTGCAACGGGCGCGGGCCCAGCTCAAAGAGGTGTCACCCGAACGCGATTCCGTCACCGAACCCGACGACCGGGCGCAGCGAGAAATGCTGCAAAAGTGGGTCGAGGCCTTCGAGACCTACAACATCGACGCCATCGTGGCGCTCTTCACCGACAAGGCAATCTGGGAGATGCCGCCGTTCACCGGCTGGTACCAGGGCCCGGCTGTCATCGGCCGTCTCATCGAACACAATTGTCCGGCAGAGAAGGCCGACGACATGGTGTTGCTTCCCACCACCGCCAATGGTCAGCCTGCTTTCGGGCTGTACATGCGCGATCCAGAGGATGGCGTACACCGCCCTTTTCAGCTGCAGGTTCTCGACATCATCCGAGGCGGTGTCGCGCATGTCGTGGTGTTCTTCTCCGAAACGATGGTCGAAGATTTTGCCCGATTCGGGTTGCCGGCCACCGCATCGCCGACAACCCGGGCGGCTGCTACTCAGCCCTCGATCGCCGATTGATCCATCCAGGAGACCTCCCAGACGTGTCCGTCTAGATCGAGGAAGCTGCGGCCGTACATGAAGCCGTGATCCTGCGGGTCCATCCAGGCCGATCCACCGGTTGCCAGTGCCTTGTCGACCAAGGTGTCCACGGCTTCGCGCGATTCGGCCGACACGGCGATGAGGACCTCCCGGTCCTTGCTCGTGTCGGTGATCCCACCCGTGATGAAGTCCTCGAACCGGGCCGGGGTCAGGAACATCACGAATGCGAGGTCGTTGACGATCAGGGACAGCGTGTTCTCGTCGCTGAACGTCTCGTTGAACTCGAATCCCAGACCGGCGAAAAACGTTCGGGTCGCGGGGATGTCGGTGGCCGTGGTGTTCAGGAACATCATGCGGGACATGGCGGGTACTCCGTATCTGGGTGTTCTGGTCGATAATTCAGTAGTGCAGACTCTTACCCATCCGAAAAGTAATCGCGGGCACCGCTTTGCGGCGACTATTCAGACTTTCGCCTGATGCGTCGCCGATCGTGGCCGTAGAACATCGAGGGATGAGCCGCGCCGATGCACCACCCAGCAACGGCTGGGACAGCCTGCCCGCGCGTCCGGCATGGGTGCCCGGTGCAGTGCGCGAAACCCTCGAGGCCGACCCTCATCCGCTGATGGGTCGACGCACCAGCCGCGACATCACGATCGACGTGGTCATGGTGTTGCTCGCCGCGGGGATCGGCAGTCTCACGATTGGTGGTCGTCTCGAGAATTGGGGTCCGCTCCTCGTTGCCGACATCGTTGTCGGCCTACTCGGCTGCATCGCCTTGGTGTGGCGCCGTCGGTGGCCCGTCGCGATCGCACTGATCCTCACCGTCGCATCCGGGTTTGCCTCGTTCATCACCGGACCTGCGTTCCTGGCGCTGTTCTCGCTCGCTGTGCACCGACCGCTGCGCTATTCCCTGTCCGTCGGCGCACTCGGGATCGGCGCGGCGATGTCGAACTACTTCCTATACCCCGATGCCGAGCAGGACTCCTGGCCCGTGGTCCTGGCGTTCTCGGTGCTGCTCACCGTCGCGGCGCTCGGCTGGGGGACGATGGTGCGCAATCGTCGTCAGCTGCTCATCTCGCTGGCCGAACTCGCACGCAATATCGAGTCCGAGCAACGCGAGCGGATCGCGCACGCCAGGGCCGCCGAACGCGAACGACTGGCGAGGGAGATGCACGACGTACTCGCGCATCGGATGAGTCTGCTCTCGGTCCACGCGGGTGCGCTGGAGTTCCGACCAGACGCCACACCGGAGGAGATCAGCCGCGCCGCCGGTGTCATCCGCGCCGGAGTCCATCAGATGCTGGTCGATCTGCGGGACGTGATCGGCATGCTCCGCGAGGAGACCGACGACGATCTCGCCGCGCCGACCAGGGCTCTGGCCACTATCGGAGAGCTCTTCGACGAGGCAGAACTGGCCGGAAGTCAGGTGAAGGCGACAATCGACATCGCGGATGTGGACAAGGTGCCCGGCGTGGTCAGTCGCGCGGCCTACCGCATCGTCCAGGAAGGTCTGACGAATGCCCGCAAGCATGCTGGAGCTGTGCCGGTGACCGTCCGGATCGGCGGGTCACCCGGGTTAGGGCTGACGGTCACCATCTCGCAGCCGCTGAATGCGGACCTGCCGCAGCCATCGATCCCCGGAACCGGTTCGGGGCTGGTCGGCTTGAACGAACGCGTGACGCTGGCCGGGGGGACGCTCGACCACGGCATCATCGACCGGAACTTCGTGCTGACCGCACGGCTGCCGTGGGAGAAAGAATGCCCGAGGTGAGCGACGGGTTGGATACGGACATCCGGCTCTTGTTGATCGACGACGAGTGGCTGATTCGTGCCGGATTGCGAACGATGCTGACCGGTCAGCCAGACATCACCATCGTCGGTGAGGCCGCAACCGGAGCCGGCGTGGCCGAACTCGTCCGCGAGACCGACGCGACCGTGGTCCTGATGGACATCCGGATGCCGAAGCTCAACGGGCTGGATGCGACCGCAGTGTTGCGTGCCCTGCCCCACCCTCCGCACGTCATCATGCTGACCACCTTCAGCACCGACGATCTGGTGCTGCGGTCGCTGCGGGCGGGCGCCAGTGGATTCCTGTTGAAGGACACGCCACCACCCGATCTGATCGCGGCACTGCGCAAAGTGGCCGCAGGCGAGCCGATTCTCTCACCCGCCATCACCCGCAAACTGATCCAGCGCTACACCCAGCACGACGCTCGGAACAGCCGGGGCACACAACAATTCGAACAGTTGACGGCCGGAGAACAACGGGTGGCGGTCGCTGTGGCCCGCGGTATGTCCAACGCCGAGATCGCAGCCGGCCTCCATGTTTCCGTCGCCACCGTCAAGACACACATCTCCCACATTCTCGAGAAACTCGGACTCAACAATCGAGTTCAGATCGCTCTTCTCGTGCACGATGCACTGCCCGACCAGGTGCTGTAGTGCCGAAAAGCAGCGGAATGATCCGGTGACCATGCAGGTTGAACCCCACACAAGTCGTCCATCAACGCAAGGGGTCAGCAGTGAGAATCGGGATCATCGGAGCAGGTTTCATCGGCGGAACGCTGACGCGTCGCCTGACGCAGTTGGGTCACGACGTGCGCGTCGCCAATTCGCGGGATCCGCAGACCCTTGCCGAACTGGCCACCGAAACCGGCGCTGAAGCAGTATGGGCGAAGGACGCCGCCCGGGATGCAGATCTGGTGATCGTGAGTATTCCCCAAAAGAACGCACCTGACCTTGCACCGGGAATCGTGTCAAATCGCAAGCCCGGGGCACCGGTGATCGAGACCAACAACTACTACCCGCAGCAACGCGACGGGAAGATCGCTGCCATCGAAGACGGAACCCCTGAAAGCGTGTGGGTCTCAGAGGTTCTGAACGAGCCCGTCATCAAGGTCTTCAACGGCATCTACTGGAAGCATCTGCTGCAGAAGGGAACCCCGCCCGGAACCGCCGGCCGGATCGCATTACCCATCGCCGGTGATGACGCCGAGGGCAAGAAGATCGTGTCGGTCCTCATCGACGAACTCGGCTTCGATCCTGTCGACGCCGGATCCTTGGCGCAGTCGTGGCGCCAACAGCCCGGAACCCCGGTGTACGGCAAAGATTTCGACGCCGAAGCCACCAAAGACGCACTCGCGCAGGCAACCCCGGAACGCACTGCCGACTGGCGCGCCTGATCCCACAAAAGCACACCGTTCGGTCAAAGGCACACGTTCGAACGTGTGCTTTTGACTGAACTGTGTGCTTTTGTCGACTCGCGGTCCTAGGTGAGCACCGGCTCGACGCTCTCGACGAGCACCGACACCAAGTCCTCGAGTGAATCCGCCCCCAGCGCGCCGACCATCTCGTCGGACCGCATGCTGATTACCGATTCGACGAGCCGGAACGGCAAGTGCCTGCGGGGATCGGTCTGGTTACCAAGCACCTCGCCGGCCAGCTGTGCGTAGATCCGCGCCAAGTCGCTTCGGGCACTACGAAACTCGGCGAACCGCTCGGTCCGCAACTCTGGCAACAGATACAGCGCACCGAGGTTCCAGCGAGAGCGGGCAAGTTGTCCGGCATCGAAGCGCGCCAACTGCTGCAGCCGATCCAGCGCTGATCCGTCGGCATCGAGTAACGCGGTCGCCTGCTCGAGCGGCGCGATCACGGTGTCCTGCAGGAGCGCCTCGAGGATGTCGTCTTTGGTCTTGAAGTGGTGGTAGAGCGAGGCCTGCCGGATTCCGACGGCCTCCGCGATCATCCGGGTGGACGTACCCGAGTACCCGCGCGTCGTGAAGAACTCAGCTGCAGCGTCGAGGATCTCGTCGCGCGCGGTTGCCCCACGGCGGCGCTGTTCCACCAACCTCGGGCGCCCCGGCCCTGCCGCAATCTGACTCACAAGCACTTACCCTACTGTCGCCCGAACTCTTTCGGGCGGAACGAATCACCAGCGTAAGCCCCCCACCTGCGGCGCAGTGTGGTTTGCGAAACCTAATTGTTTCACGTGGTAGCACCCCGGTAACAAACCTGTCACCCGATAGAAATCGCTGCACGATTATCTATCACTCGACAGGTTCATCGGGCCGGAGCGCCCACGACCAGGAAGACCCGCCATGACCGCAACAGCGCAACCACCCTCGGCGCCGAGCGCCGGGAGTGCCTCGCAGATCGGCGACTCCGACGATCTCTCTGCCTTCGGTTACACCCAACAGTTGCACCGGTCATTGGGGACCTTCGCATCCTTCGCGGCAGGATTCTCGTTCGTATCGATCCTGACCACGATTTTCCAGCTCTTCGGTCTCGGCTTCTCCTTCGGCGGGCCGGCATTTTTCTGGACATGGCCCATCGTCTACGTCGGCCAGTTCCTCGTCGCGCTCTGTTTTGCCGAAATCGCTGCCAGATACCCGATTTCCGGCGCCATCTACCAGTGGGCGCGGCGCATGGGCGGTGAGGTCATCGGATGGTTCGGTGGCTGGTTCATGATGCTCGCGCAGATCGTCACCGCGTCTGCCGCGGCAATCGCGTTGCAGGTGGTCATGCCGTCGATCTGGGAAGGCTTCCAGATCATCGGCGACGACGCCGCTCTGACCAGCACCAGCGGAGCATCCAACGCGGTCCTGCTCGGCTCGATCCTGCTCGTCATCACGACCTTCATCAACTGCATCGGCGTCAACTGGATGAGCCGGATCAACAACATCGGCGTCACCTGCGAGATCGTCGGTGTGATCGCGGTGATCCTGGCGTTGTTCACCCACGCCGAGCGTGGACCCGACGTCGTCTTCGACACCGGCATCCCCGGCGAACAGCCCGGCTACATTTGGGCATTCATCGTCTCCGGTCTGATGGCCGCTTACGTGATGGTCGGATTCGGCTCTGCAGGCGAACTCGCCGAAGAGACCAAGAACCCACGCCGCGTTGCTCCACGCACCATCCGCCTGGCACTGACGGTGTCTGCGATCGGCGGCGGCCTGATGCTGCTCGGCGCGCTGATGGCCGCACCCAGCCTGGGTGAAGAACTCGCCGTCGGCGGTCTCCCCTACGTCCTCGACTCGGTCCTCGGGTCGTTCTGGGGCAAGGTCCTGCTCTGTGACGTGGTGATCGCGATCTTCATCTGCACCTTGGCAATTCAGACCGCATGCTCACGACTGATGTTCTCGATGGCACGTGACGACCGGCTGCCCGCCTCCAAGATCCTGGCGCACGTCAACCCGAAGACCGGCACCCCAATCGCCCCGTCGATCCTGATCGGAGTCCTGTGCATCGCCGTGCTGGTGGTCAACGTCGGCAACTCCGCGATCTTCGCGACCCTGGCCAGCGTCTGCATCATCCTGATCTACCTCGCCTATCTGTCCGTCACCGGTCCGATGCTCTGGCGCCGGATCAAGGGCTGGCCCGGTGAAGACGTCCCCGTTGACAACGAGGGTAAGAAGCTGTTCAACCTGGGACGCTTCGGGATTCCGATCAATATCTTTGCCGTCGTCTATGGATTCCTGATGGTGATCAACCTCGCCTGGCCGCGCGAAGAGATCTTCGATCCGGCCGGTGACATGCCGATCCTCAAGTGGGCAGGCCCGATCTGCATCGTGGCCGCGATCATCGTCGGTATCGCCTGCTTCCCGCACGGCAAGAAGCATCCGATGCCGGTCCCGGCGCCGTCAGCTGCAGCTTCCAAGTAGCAGAACGTTCAATCTACCTACTGCACAAGGATATTCACCATGACCACAACCGGAGCCACCACCGGAACCACAGCGGGCGCCCGCGAGCATGCCCGCGCTCAGGCCCAGGCCATCACCGACTCCATGCCGGTTGTTCCCGCCTCGGCCTGGCCGGCGATCCCGGAACAGGTCCCGCCGCAGGACATGACGTGGGCCGAGACCATTCCCGGCGGGCGCTACAGCGTCAAGGTACTGGCACGGGGTACGCGGCTACGACTCCGCGACGTGACCGGCACCGGATGTGCGCATCTATTGCTCTGGCGTTCCGATGCCCCCTGGGAGAGACTCAATGTCGCCGACACGGTGAAGGTGCCGTGGCAGGCGTACCTCGGCGCCGGCCATCCCCTGCTCAGTGATCAGGGCCGGGCGCTGGCCACCATCGTCGAGGACACCTCCGGCCACCACGATGCCCTGTGTGGCACCACCACACTGACGACCAATACCGAGAAATATGGTGCCGGAGAGGTCCATTCGCACTCCCCGGCCGGCCGGGAGCTGTTCACACTGGCCGCGGCCAAACAAGGACTCACCCCCACCGACGTGGTGCCGTCGATCTCCTTCTTCCACAGTGTCGTGGTCGAAGCGGACGGCTCGCTCACCTCCAAAGGGTCTGCCGGACAGGACAAGTACGTCGATCTGGTGCTCCACCTGCCCTGCACCGTTGCCATCGTCAACACCGCCCATCCCCTCGACCCCTCCCCGACATTCGATGTCGGGCCGGTGGAGGTGCTGGCATGGAAGGCACCCGCCGACCTCGACGCCGCTGTTGCCGGGCTCGATGACACCGCCCCCGAATACCAGCGTGCGGTTCTCAACTCCGAAGACGCCTGGAACGCTGCACATTTCGAAAGGACCATCTGATGTCCACCACCGCAACAGCATCCGCCGCCACGACATCGGCCGCAGAGCTGGCCCTGGTCGCCGGTGAGGTGATCGCCGACCACGTGATCGGAGATCGCGCACCATGGTCGGGTGTCGTGGCTGCCGGCGACGTGTTGACCATGGTCGACCTACATGGCAATCAGGCCGTTGACACCCTCTTCTTCGGCGCCGACGATCATCGGGTCAGATACTCCGCCCAGGCGACGATCGCCGCGCAGGGCAACATTTTCCTGACCACCGGCAGCGTCATCCGGGATCACGAAGGGGCCCCGATGATGACCATCGTGGCCGACGAGGTCGGCAATCACGACACGGTCGGCGGCGCCTGTTCACAGGAATCGAACACGCTGCGATACGGGCACCACACCAAGCATCAACACGCCTGCGTCGAGAACTTCCTCATCGGCGGTGCGCCACACGGTTTGGGCAAGTCCGACCTGGTCGGCAACATCAACTTCTTCATGAATGTGCCGGTCGACGCCGACGGTTCGCTCGGCATCGTCGACGGATTGTCTGCGCCGGGGCGGCGACTGGCCCTGCGCGCCGAGATCGACACCCTGGTGCTGATCTCCAACTGCCCGCAGATCAACAACCCCTGCAACGGATTCGACCCCACCGCCGTCCGGGTGATCGTGACCCGGCCGGCTGCAGTTTCGAAAGGCGTCTGAAGCAATGTCGACGATCTCG
Organism: Williamsia sp. Y853; assembly: GCF_056786495.1. Classification (NCBI taxonomy): domain Bacteria; kingdom Bacillati; phylum Actinomycetota; class Actinomycetes; order Mycobacteriales; family Nocardiaceae; genus Williamsia; species Williamsia sp. Y853. The sequence continues at coordinate 997,187 of NZ_JBXCJC010000001.1, read as the reverse complement.
GTGCTGCGCGCAGGTCCGCAGACCACCATCCAGGATTGGCCCGGACGCATCCGGCACTGGCAGGTCGGTGTCCCCCCGTCGGGACCGATGGACGACCTGTCCTTCCGGTTGGCCAACGTCGCGGTCGGAAATCCCGAGGGCGCAGCAGGACTCGAGTGCACCCTGATGGGCCCGCGGCTGACCTTTGCCGAAGACACCGTCGTGGCGGTGACCGGTGCACCGGTGATTGTCACCGTGGGTTCGACCCCGATGCCGCAGTGGGTCCCAATCCCGGTGAAGGCCGGCGAGGTCCTCGACGTCGGCGCTGCCGGACCGGTCGGGATGAGGGTCTACGTGGCCGTCGCAGGCGGTGTGGACGCGCAGGAGTATCTGGGTAGCCGTTCCACGTTCACACTCGGCAAGTTCGGTGGAAAGGACGGCCGTCCACTGATCGAGGGCGACACGCTCACCTGCGCCGGTGCCGATCTGGTCAGTGCACCCCGGCGCATCCTGAACGAGGAGAAGCCGGCCCTCACCGACAACTGGCATCTCGCGGTGACCGTCGGCCCGCACAGCGCGCCCGAGTTCTTCACCTTCGAAGACATCGAAGACCTCTACAACACGCCCTACGAAGTCCATTTCAACTCCGATCGGACCGGCGTCCGACTCGTCGGGCCACAGCCCCGTTGGGCCCGGACCGACGGCGGCGAAGCCGGGCTGCATCCATCGAACATCCACGACAACGCCTACTCCGTCGGTGCACTCGATTTCACCGGCGACACCCCGATCCTGCTCGGCCCCGACGGCCCGAGCCTCGGCGGATTCGTCTGCCCGGTCACCATCACCACCGCCGATCGCTGGAAGATGGGCCAACTCAAGCCGGGTAACACCGTGCGCTTCGTCCCCGTCCGTTCCGCCGAGACCGCCAGCCCGGCCGACCTCGGTTCGGCCCGCCGCTCCGACATCAGCGTCGTCTTGTCATCCGGCGGCGATCTCGACAACGGTGTCCTGGGATCGACCATGACCGCCGACGGCAGCACCGTGGTCACCTACCGACGCAGCGGCGACGACAACATCCTGGTCGAGTACGGCGAGATGACCCTCGACCTGGCATTGCGGGCGCGGGTTCATGCGCTCGCCCAACGGATCGACGCGGACCGCCCGGCCGGACTCATCGACCTCACCCCGGGCATCCGATCACTGCAGGTCAAGGTCGATCCGACCAAGTTGCGGCAGTCGGTTCTGCTGGACTGGCTGATCGAATGCGAGGCCCAACTTCCGGCCGCATCCGAGTTGGTGGTCCCGAGCCGCACCGTCCACCTGCCCCTTTCGTGGGACGACCCGGCGACGCGGGAAGCCATCGAGCGCTACATGCTCGGAGTCCGTTCGGATGCCCCGTGGTGCCCGTGGAACATCGAGTTCATCCGACGTATGAACGGACTCGGTTCGGTCGACGACGTGCATCGCATCGTCTTCGACGCCGAGTACCTCGTGCTCGGCCTCGGCGATGTGTATCTCGGTGCCCCGGTTGCGGTGCCACTGGATCCTCGCCACCGACTGGTGACCACCAAATACAACCCGGCACGCACGTGGACACCGGAGAACGCGGTCGGGATCGGCGGCGCCTACATGTGCATCTACGGCATGGAAGGCCCCGGCGGCTACCAGTTCGTCGGGCGCACGACGCAAGTGTGGAATCATCGACACCCTCTGGAGGCGGCAGGGTTCGACCCCGAGCACCCGTGGTTGCTGCGCTTCTTCGATAAGATCAGGTGGTACCCGGTGAGCGCAGACGAACTGCTCGACCTTCGGGCCGACACGGCCGCCGGACGCGGCCGGGTGGAGATCGAGCACGGAACGTTCTCACTCGCCGAACATCAGAAGTATCTCGAGGAGAATGCCGCCGACATCGCGACCGAGCGAACGTCGATGGAGATCGCCCGAAACGAAGAACGTCGACGCTGGTCCGACAGTGGCGAGTTCGCCATCAAAACAGGAAGGGTGGCATGAGCCGCATCACCGAGATCTACGCCGCCATCGCCGCGGCCGATCGCCCCGAAGTCTTCATCACACTGCGCGATGAAGCCGACGTAACCCGGGAACACACTGCATCTTTGGCCGCCGGAGGTCCGCTTGCCGGTGTTGTCCTGGCAGTGAAAGACAACGTTGATGTGGCCGGACTCCCGACCACCGCCGCCTGCCCCGGATACGAGTACCTGCCCGACGTCGATGCCGCTGCGGTCGCCGCACTCCGGGCAGCGGGCGCGGTCGTCATCGGCAAGACCAACCTGGACCAGTTCGCGACCGGCCTTGTCGGTACCCGCAGTCCCTATGGAGCGGTGCGTGATTCCCGCCGTGACGACCGGATCTCGGGCGGTTCCAGTTCCGGATCCTCAGTCGCCGTCGCACTGGGTTTCGCCGACATCGCGATCGGCACCGACACAGCCGGATCCGGCCGCGTGCCTGCCGGATTGCAGGGCATCGTGGGCATCAAACCGACACTGGGCGTGGTCAGCACCGCCGGCGTCGTGCCCGCGTGTGCGAGCTATGACTGTGTCACAATCCTCGCCGCCGACCTCGATCTCGCCAATCGTGCGATGGGTGTCATGTCCGACGTCGGAACATGGCCCGCCAAAACATATTTTGCGGCCGGCGAGCAGCCCGTGGTTGCGGTCCCGGACACATTGCCCGCATTGGATGAACACTGGCAGGCCGCATTCGAAGCGGCCGTCGGCCAGGCCGTGTCGGCGGGCATCGCGGTCAAGCGCATCAAACTCGACGACTTCCTCGCCGCCGCCAAACTCTTGTACGAGGGAGCGTTGGTGGCAGAGCGTTATGACGCTGTCGGCGAGTTCATCTCGGCCGCCAAGGATTCGGACGGCCTCGATCCGACCGTGGCCGGCATCATCGGTGATGCCGATCGCTTCCGGGCAACTGATCTGTTGGCCGACCGTCGACGCGTCGAGGAGCTTCGCGTCCGCGCACTGGAGACGCTCGGCGACGCGTCGGCACTCTTGGTTCCGACTGCCCCGATGCATCCGACACTGGCGCAGGTGGCTGCCGATCCGGTTGGTGTCAACGCGACGATGGGCACGTACACCAACTTCTGCAACTTGTTCGATATGTGCGCCGTGGCAGTCCCGGCCGGAGAAGTGATCGAATCGGACGGCAGCACAGCGCAGTTCGGGATCACCGTGATCGGACGTGCATACGACGACGCCGTCGCCCTCGACATCGCCGGGCGCATCGGCAGCAGCCTGCCTGCCACCGGTCCATCCTGGCCGGAGCGGGCCGGCGCCGACGTCACCGAGGTGTTTGTTGTCGGGGCCCATCTTCGTGGACAGCCACTGGACCGCCAGCTGACCAGTCGTGGCGCCCGCTGGTCGGGTGAGGCCGCGACCGCACCGGACTATCGCCTGGTCGCACTCGACACTCAACCCGCCAAGCCAGGACTGGTTCGAGACAGCGAACACGGCAAGTCCATCCGCGGTGAACTCTGGACCCTGTCACCGGCAGCCCTCGGCGAATTCCTCGCAGAGCTGCCCGCACCGATGACACTGGGGCCGGTAGAACTGTCCGACGGTCGCTGGACCGTCGGCTTCGGATGCAGCCACGACTCGGTGGCCGATGCCGAACCACTCACCGCGACACACTGGTTGGAGCGCTGAACACTCCGCACTAACCCCGAAGTTCCGAGATGACCCGCCCGTACGCCTGCATATCGGCGGCGGGCGGGTCGATCGGCGTGATGTAGCTGACCCCGAACCTGTCCCGCAGTTCCCGGATGCGCGCAACGACCTCACTGTGACTGCCGTGCAATCCGTTTGGCAGGGACAGGAGTTCGGCATCGGTATCCGTCGGCCGATGGCTGCGAAGGACATCGAGGTCGGGGTCACGATCGATGGCGAGATCGAAGATGATCAGATTGATCTCGAGTTGATCGAACCGATCACCGGCCTTGGATCGGATGAAATCAACACGCTCGGCCAGCATCTCGTCGTCGGCCACTGCGGCGATGGCAACGATGTCGGCATGCTCCGCCGCGAGGGTGAGAACCTTGTCTCCGGTACCGGCGATCATGATCGGCGGCGGAGTCTGCACCGACGGAGGCTCGTGGTCGTCGCGGCCGAGAAGGTCTTTGAGTGCCAGCACCATCTCCCGCAAATGCTGCACCCGCTGCCCAGGCGTCCCGAAAGGTATTCCAGCAGCCTCAAACTCACTCTCCACATAGCCGGCGCCAAGACCGACCTCGAACCGTCCACCACTGAGTTGATCGACGCTGGCGATGTCCCGGGCCAACAGTACCGGTCGATAGAAGCCGACATTGAGCACAAACGTGCCGACCCGGACGGTTGGCGCGGCCGCCGCTGCGGCGGCCAGCATGGGGAAGGGCGCCCCGAGTTCCAGGTGGTCTGGCAACAAGATCACATCGACGCCACATCGTTCGGCATCACGCACCTCCGCCAGAAAATCATCCGCGCTGCCACGACCCAGCAGATTCACACCGAAACGGAATTCACGCGTTGCACCCATGAAATCCACCATATCGAAGGATTCCACCTCCGATGCCGGAGATACGGCATGGACAATGGAACAATTTGTGGTGCTGTGGATCTCGATCCCCAACACCCCAACATATATGCTCATAGGGTGACGTCGGCCGTTCCCGAAATGCCCATTCCCGAGCTGCTCGCCAGATTTGTCACCGCAGATGAGCCCGTCGAAGCCGTGTGGATGAACGGCGCCGGCGGAGTGACATACCGCTTGGGAACCGGGCCGACGACCCGCTATTTCAAATGGCAGCCCCCACATGCGGAAGTGTCGTTGGAACGTGAAGCGCGCAAGCTGTCTTGGACGAATCCGCACACCCCATCGCCTCGCGTCATCGCGGCTGGTCGGTCCGAGCGGGCGGCATGGCTTCTCACCCGCGCACTCCCCGGGAGCAGTGCTGTATCGCCGCGCTGGCTCGCCCGACCCGATATTGCAGTCCGGGCTGTCGGGCGTGGTTTGCGGGAACTCCATGACAGTTTGCCGGTCGAGCAGTGCCCCTGGCAATGGGATCCAGCAACACGCATCGCCGACGCCGCCTCCAGAAACATTCACGTGGACCGCGTTCTTCATGACCCCCCTACGGTCGATCATCTCGTCGTCTGCCATGGGGATGCGTGCTGCCCCAACACCATCCTGACCGACGCCGGGGAGCTCTCCGGTCACGTCGATTTCGGTTCCCTTGGTATCGGTGATCGTTGGGCAGATATCGCAGTGGCCGCCATGAGCACCCAATGGAACTACGGACCTGGTTGGGAGCATGAACTGGTCAGCGCGTACGGACTCCCCGTTGATCACGTTCGGTTGGACTACTACCAACGGCTGTGGAACGCCACCTGACACTTGTCGGACCCCCTCGTTACACTAATGGACCGCGAACGTGAGTTTAGCGAAAGATGTTGCAGTGCAACGGGATCAGTTACCCCGAACACTTGTGCGAATGCGATGGGGCGAGTAAAATTGGGCCATGGACTTCGGGGAGATGTTCGCCAGGTTGTCAGATCTGGCAGGGGATGCGACTTTGGTCGCCGGTGATGATGCGCAGGTATCTTCACGAACGGTGGCAGTTATTCGACTCAATCATGTTGTGGAGCAGATACTTTTCCGTCTGGCCGGTGAACTCGATAAGCGTCGGATCGCGCAGAAGAAAGGCGTGGGGTCCACAGCCAAACTATTACGGGACGCAGGTGTCGCGCCGACCGTCGCGCACCGATATGTGCGAGTAGGTAAGGCACTCAGCGGCATTCCGTCGATTGCCGATTATGGAATCGACGGACAACTATCCGGTGAGCACGTGGATGCGATTGTGAAGGGGCTCCATCATATTGAGCGTCGCAACCCAGAACTCCCAGCTACTGACCGTTCCGATTGTGAGCGCGGACTGCTAACCGAAGCGTTGATGGGGACGCCGGCGGCAGTATCGGTACGGGCACGGCATATGGCGTTGGTGTTATCGCCGCCGGACAAAGAGATCCCGGACGCCGAAAACCATGATTTGAACGAGTTGTCATTCGGAACCGGCGATGACGGCCGCACCCACGGCACCCTCGATCTCGATAGTCTGCTCGGCGAAAAGCTGGCGGTGGCACTGGATCCACTGTGCAGGCCGGTACCCGAACCCGACGGCTCGCCGGATCCGCGGAGCACAGGCCAAATCCGGGCTGATGCTCTGGAACGATTGCTGGATTCGTATTTCGATCAGGAAGACCGGCCCACCCGGGGCGGGGCGAAACCACATGTGACGGTGACAGTCTCGCCGGAATATCTGCAACAACTGCAGCTGCGCGGTATCCCGGATCCCACACCGCCGGCCATGGCGCCAAAATTCGAATGGACCGGCCCCGCCTCAGCACCCACCGCCCAGATGGTGGCCTGTGATTCGGTGATCACCAAGATCCTGCTCGACAGTGAGTCGGTCCCACTCGATGTCGGACGCGACCAACGCACCGTCACCCCCGCGATCCGCAAAGCGTTGATCGCCCGCGATCAGGGGTGTGCGTTCCCTGGATGTGGCTGCGCCGCGGTCTACACCGACGCCCACCACATCGACTTCTGGCGCAACGGCGGCAGCACCAGCCTGACCAACATGGTCCTACTCTGCCGCCGACACCACCGCTACATCCACCACCACGGCTGGACCGTGTTCCTGGGCCACGACGGCCATCCATGGTTCATCGCACCCGGCACCACCACCGAACTACGATCCCACGCCCGCCGCACCCTGACCACCGAACTCACCGCCGCATAAGACGGCGAGACACCAAACCGCAAGACCGAGCAACACAGGCTGAACCCTGTGTACTGCAAGATCTTTGAGAACTGAATAGTGAAACCCCGGGGCCATCAGATCCCGGCCCGGCCTGGTAAACGCGCACTGGCGCGATTCTCACCAGGCCGGCCGGGACATGGTGGTACAGCTCCGCATGACAGCGCAGTGGTCGACCACGGTTTCGGGAGCGAACCATCCTGCTGCTGAGGAACTTCCGCACAGACGGCCGCCACGCGGCACAGTCCTACCGCGAAGGTCTGCCCCAAGTGACACCACGGACCCCACGCACTGCTTTCCGCGCCGCACGTCGGGTCACGTTGCGGATCGAAATGGGTGGGTTGGCCCGCAGTGCAGCCAGTTCTTCGTCGTGTCGGCGCCGGAGGTCGGCGATCTCGTCACTGTGCTGCGCACGCTGTTGCTCGAGCTGGTGTACGAGTTCGTCGCGATTGACGGCGGCCTCGGCCATCTCGTATTGCATGGCGAGAACGCGGGTGTACAGCGCAATCCGATTGTTCTCCATGGCCGCCAGCAACGGCGAATTGTTATAGGGTTCGAGCGCTTCACGGAGGCGCTCCGCGCGCTCCACGTCTCCGGTTGGGTAGATGATCCCGAGTCCAAAAATTGCCGGCACCAAAGCGAACTCGTGCGTACCCGACGGTTGCGCTGCCAGGGCGTCTTCGACCGCGGTCAGCACGCCGTTGCGCTCACCCCCGGCCTCGACGGCAACTGTGAACTGACCGAGACCGACGAAACCCGCAGGAGTGACCTCGTCGTGCCACACCGTGGGCCCGTCATCACCGTGCTCGTGAACAGCCTCGGTATCGACAGCGTCGGCGTCGTAATACAGATCTCGCCGACCCCAGGGCCACAAGACGTCATGAAGTATGACGATCGCGTCGGGAGCCTTGGCCAGAATCCAGTCGAGTTCGGCACGGACGGTGGCGTAGTTGTGGTCACCGTCGAGTACGTAGACATCGCCACTCGGTATACCGTCGAGAATCTCCGGCGAGAACCCCTCCACCAGGTGGAGATTGGGGTTATCCGCCAGAGCTTTTCGCATATCCTCGGTCGGACTCGATTCGATGCAGTACACGTCGTTTGCACCGCGCTCGAGGTAGATCGAACTCGCGCCGCCGGATTCGACGCCCACCTCCACCACGATCGCCGGACGCGCCGCCGCGAAGACGCGGCCGATCACCTCGGAGAACAGGGTCAATGAGTGCAGAAGCAGTGGAGCCCTGCGCGCATTCCGCGCCTGGGCATGTGGATCGCCTCGATCCCCGAACTCAGGTGTCGTCACGGTCGTCGTCCTCTTCCTTCGGTGGAGGTGGCGGACTCCCGGCGCGAGTGACGATGCGGGCCACACCGGCAGCCAATGCCAGCGGCCCACCCGCCCGCAGTTCCTCCTTGGCGCGAGCGGTCAACCTGGCGAGTCGCGGTCCGGGTGGCGGTCGATGCTGCAGGCCCGACAACGACTGCGGGAGAACAGCAAACGCGATGGTGACCTGAGCGGTACTGACCGGAGCACCGGCCCGCGCGGCCAACGGTATCCACAGGGCCGAATGTGGGGCGTGGAACTCGACCAGATTGCCGCCCAGCCACGTCGATTCCGCGTACACCAGGCCGGAGAAGTCCCCGGGATGCTCCCAGCGCAGCGGTTCCGGCAACCGATGCCCGCCTGCGGTGACGGTGGCCTCGATCCAGTCCACCCGCACCAGCGCCGGACGCCCTGGGATCGCCAACGAGATGTCGGTCGCGTCGAACGCCTCGAAGTTCAAGCGCGCGAACGACAATCCGTTCCGGTTGATCCGCAACGGAACCTTCGGTCCGTCATGCCACTTGCCGTCGCCGGTCCGGAAACGCAGCACAGTCTCGCTACCCGGGTCGTCCGGTTCGAAGACCTCGGCCGGTACGGCACCCGAGTTCACGGCCTCGGCAGCTGCGGCCAGCTTCGGATCCGTTGCCGCCAGAACCTGCGGCCAGAAAGAGTCCCGCATCAGGAGGTCAGTGACATCCCCCGGCGACATGTACCCGACGGCGGGTAGGAGATCCACCGGGACCACATGACTCACCAGATCGGAGCCGAAGTTGTCCTCGTGCTCCCACGCGCCGAAGACCGAGGCCTCGTCAGCAGTGGGCGAGATGATGGACGACGCCAGGATATTGCCGAGCAGCGGCACCTCACCACCGTTGAACGCCGGCCAGTCCGACAACGCCGAGGCATATCGAATCCATTCACCCTGGAAAGCGTGAACACCCTCGTGCAGCGCTGCGCGCGCGTGTATCTGGCTTGCCGAACCCGCTATCGGTCCGAGGACCGGTTCGCCCTCAGGGGTGAAGTCGAGCAGCGATCCGCAGAGGCTGCTCACCCCCTGTTCCAGAACCTCCGGACTTCGGATGAGGGGGCCGACGATCTCGACGGGTTCACCGGCGGAACCGAGATATCCTTCCAGACGCAGACCACGCAGTGCGACCGCGGTACTGCGTGTGTCAGTCGCGAGGTACAGGCCTGCCGGTGTGATCGGAATCCCGGCCAGCTCCAAGGCCGTTGCCAGCTGGCTCTGGATGGTGGCGCCCCACCCCAGATCCACCAGCGTGAGATCGGTCGAGTCGAGTGCACCAACCGACCGCAGATGCGCGAGGAGCCGTTCTCGGGTGGCTGTTGCCGTGGTGGCGATCCGGTTGCGTATCGACGGAGACTCGGTCAGGGCGGTGGCCACGTCGTCGGCGATGATCCCGTTGTCGAGCACCGTGCCGAGCCGCGCCGACAACGCCGGGACGTCACCGGGCCGCAGCTGGAGGATGCCAAGCAAGCCGCCGATGGTCATACCGTGACGGCGCCGCATGAACTTGTGGATGCTGTCCTGATCGACGACTCCCAGTGCCGCAACCGATGTCAGATGCCGGGACAACCACACCGGCTTCGCGGTGACATCGAAGCCGTGTTGGCGGGCAGCGTTGTTGATCAGGGTCGAGAGCATCTCCCCTTCCCGCATCGGACACCAGAGCATCGAGGTGCCCTCTTCGTGAGCCCGGCGCGCGGCCCATTCGGCAAAGCCGGTGAGCACCGGTCCGAGCACCGATGCGCCGTAACGCCACGTGCAGGCCACATCGGGCGCGACGGCATCGAGTTGCGCATCCTCGATCAACTTGGCGCGCAGGCTCGTGATGCCGAAGTCGCCCTGCGTCAGATCCAGACGAGGCGCGCTGGGACCAAACGGTCCGAGTGGGCTGCGCTCGCGGCGCAGGATCGGCTCGTATCGCTCACCGATTCGCGTGAAGTGCACGGTCCGGACACCCAACTTGCCGGGCACCGTCACATCCGGACGCTTGTTGTCGCCGATGTGCACGATCTGGCTTGGCACCACGCCCAGCGCCTTGACCACGATCTTCCACAGACCTTCGGCCTTGTCCACACCGTGCTCATGCGAGCGAAAAAACCTCGCGGACTTGAGCGGTTCAAGACCCGGCTGGTCGAGAAAGCGGTCGAGATGTTCCTGGAGGAAGTAGGTGTCGGACACCAGAACGATCGGAATCGAGTGCGTGTGAGCGGTGTTGATCACCGACGCGATGTCGAGGTCCGGAACCAGGGTCCGGTATTCCTCGGCGATCTCGGCATCGACGTAGTAGTCGATGTCGCCTGCCAACATGATCGTGGTGGGCATCTCACGCCAGATGTCATAGATCGACACCTCGGGGCCGAGTGCTCCCCGTCGCTCCCGCGAATCCGATTCGGCCACGATCCGCATCCGGCGGAAGGTGGCGGCATCCACCCACGACGGTAAGGCGCCCTCTCTCGCCAGCCGTTCACCCAATACGGCGAACAGATCGGTCGGCCGCGGAACCCGCCGCCACAACACCGTGTCGAAGATGTCCAGCGATAGGACAGAACATGATCCGTCCTGCAGCATCTGCTGTACGTCTGAGAGGGTGGTCCGGCCGCGACGCACCACCTGGTTGTCGGATTCCATCACTTCGTTGATCAGGGCTCTGTCCAATCGTGTTCGTCTGGGTCCAGCCCATCCTAGTGACGCAACCCACTCATGGCGCGAATGACTGATTTGCCGGTCTCGAAACAATGGCGGTCCAGGTACAGAGTCTTGCAATCCAACATCGCGGACTGCGGATATCTCACCGGAACTCAAGTGGGCCAGCATGTTGATCACCGACCCGGTACCTGCAAGATGAGTGGCATGGGTGTCATCTATCTGGTTCGGCACGGTCAGGCCGGCGTCGACGAAAACGGCTACGGCAGTTTGACGGAACTGGGCCGCAGGCAGGCTCGCAACGTCGGCAGGACGCTTGCCGCCCGCGCAGGCAAGGTGAACTTCACGGTGTCGGGAAACCTCGCGCGCCAACTCGAGACGATCGAGGAGATCGTCGCGCAGTTCCCGAGCGGTGCAGCGCCGGAACCGGTGGTGAACCCGGGCTGGAACGAGTACGACCTCGAGCGCCTCGCCCAGACCCACGTGCCGCCCACCGGCAACGCACCCGAGGCCGCCTCCGCGCAGCGCGGGTTCCAGCGCAACCTGGACGGCGCGTTGATCGAGTGGGCGAATGCGGCTGACGGTTCGTATGCGAAATACCGCGACGGTGTTCGAGGAGCCCTGGCCCAGATCGCCGAACACGCCGGACCCGGCCAGGTGGCGATCGCGGCGTCGTCCGCCGGAACCATCGGCGCGGTGATCGCGGACCTCTGGGGCATCAGCCCGGAGAACTGGCCCGCGGTCTCCCGGACGATGGTGAACGCGTCGATCACCAAACTCCTCGTTGGCAGCTCGGGCATCAACGTCATGTCGGTGAACGATCACGCCCACGCCGACATCGACGACGACAACGAAGGCACCCGGCCGATGATGACCATGCGCTGACCGCAGCCCGGGCGAGGGCTGATCAACGTTTGCCGACGGCCGCGCTGGGCACACTGCGGATATGCAGCCGCAACGGACGCAGGCCCGCAACATCCTGGTCACCGGCGCCACCGGATACATCGGCGGGCGCCTGGCACCGCGATTGATCGAACGAGGGCACGATGTCCGGGTGCTGGCGCGAACACCGGACAAGCTCCGGGGTGCCCCGTGGGCCGAGCGCGCAACGGTGATCAAGGGAGACCTGTCGGATCCGGCATCACTGGCCGAGGCGTTCGACGGCGCCGACGTGATCTATCACCTGGTTCACTCCATGGGCGGGACCAAGGACTTCAAAGCCGAAGAGCAGCGCGCGGCCCGCAACGTGGTCGCAGCGGCCGAGGCCGCCGGAGTGAGTCGCATCGTCTACCTCAGTGGATTACATCCCACCGGCGTCGAGCTCTCGGAGCACCTCAGTTCACGCTCCGAGGTCGGCGAGATCCTGATGGACTCCGGCATCGAGACGATCGTTCTGCAGGCAGGCGTGGTGATCGGCTCGGGTTCGGCGTCGTTCGAGATGATCCGGCACCTGACCGAGCGTCTACCCGCCATGACCACGCCCCGGTGGGTGCACAACAAGATCCAGCCGATCGCGGTGAACGACGTCCTCCATTTCCTGGTCGAAGCCGCAACCGCCCCGGTACCGGAATCCCGGACCTGGGACATCGGTGGCCCTGATGTCCTCGAATACGGCGACATGATGCAGGTATACGCCGAGGTTGCCGGCCTCTCCAAACGACGCATCCTCGTATTGCCGCTGCTCACACCAACACTCGCGAGTCGATGGGTGGGCACCGTGACACCGATTCCCGGCGGGCTGGCCCGCCCGCTGATCGAATCACTCGAACACAATGCGGTCGTCTCCGAACACGACATCGCCACCGTGATACCGCCTCCCACAGCAGGATTGACACCGTACCGGAAGTCTGTCGAGCTGGCACTGGCGCGGATCGACCGCGGAGAGGTCGAAAGCACCTGGAAGAACGCATCACCCGACCATCCTCCTGCCGACCCGATCCCCACCGATCCGAAGTGGGCGGGTGAACAGTCCTACACCACCAGCCATTCCGGCAACTCGCTTGTCGACCCGGCACGACTCTGGGAGGCGGTCGAAGCCTACGGCGGCAACAACGGCGAGTACTCCGGCCCTCGGCGATGGATGTGGCAGATTGTTTCGGCCGAGCCCGGAAAGGCGCTGCGGCTCAGATCAACTCATAAGGTCCCGGGGTCCGCATGGCTCGATGTGGCCGTATCTGACACCGGCACCGGATCCCGCCTCGACCTGCGCACGGTGTTCTATCCGCGAGGTGTGGTCGGACGTGGTTACTGGTATGCGACGTTACCCGTCCACCGAAAAACGTTCGACACCATGGCAACCGACATCATCCAGCGGGCCGAAACCGGATCCTGACCCCGGCGACAAGGATTTTCATCCCTGCATCGAGGCAGGAGGACCATACTGAAGTGATGGAGAACGTTCCGGACCCTGGTGGTGAGGCGTTCGGCCGGCTCGCTTGGGAGACGGCGTACAAGTACCTGTCCGCGGCTGCCAATGACGCACCGCCGGGCGTCGACGATCTCGAGCGCCTCGCTGTCGCCGCCTATCTCACGGGACGATACGAAGAGAGCATCGACGTGTGGGAGCGGGCATATCAGGCAGCAATCACTTCGGGCGATGTCGTCCGGGCGGTGCGCTGTGCTGCGTGGCTGGCATTCGGCTTACTCAACCGTGGTGAGCTGGCTCGCGGCGGCGGCTGGGTCTCGCACGCGCAGCGACTGCTCGATGATGCGGGTGTGCACGGTGTGGAGCGTGGATTCCTGGGCTATCTCGCCGCGGTGAGACTCCATTTCGAAGGCGACACCGACGGCGCTCATCGAGGTTTCGTCGAGGCCTGCACGACGGGCGAACAATTCGACGATCCCGAACTGGTCGCGCTGGCGCGGGTCTGCGTCGCGCGGTGCCTGATCGAAAGGGGTGAGGTCACAGAAGGAGTGGCATTGCTCGACGAAGTGATCGTTGCGATTGCCGCACAGCAGGTTTCACCGATCGCCATCGGCGACATCTACTGCATGGCCATCGACGGTTGCCATGAACTCTTCGACCTCCGGCGCGTGCAGGAGTGGACAGCGGCGTTCAACCGGTGGTGCGAGAACCAGCCCGAGCTTGTGCTCTACCACGGTCAATGCCTCATCCACCGCGCCGAGATGATGATGCTGCACGGCCGGTGGACCGATGCCGCCGACGAGGCCGAGAGGGCATTCGACCGGTTGTTCAGCCACCCGGCCGTCGGCGAATCACTGTATCTGCGAGCCGAGTTGCACCGACTGCGCGGAGAGTCGGCATCCGCAGAAGTCGCGTACCGACAGGCGAACCGCCAGGGTCGGCAGCCGCATCCGGGGCTGGCGCTGCTACGCCTGGCCCAAGGCGACGTGGACGGGGCAGGTGCGGCGATCCGGAGGGCGCTTGCCGAGGCCACGCGTCCGCCCGAACGGGCGGCCCTGCTGGCCGGCTACGTCGAGATCGTCCTCGCCGGTGGTGATGCGCTCGCCGCTCGGGCCGGGGCCGACGAACTGGCGTCGCTCGCCACCATGTGGAGCACAGCCTTCCTGCGCGCCGCCGCCGACCACGCGACCGGCGCCGTACTCCTCGCCGACGGGTCACCAGCGCAGGCCCTGATCGCCCTGCGTCGTGCCGTCGCGGGGTGGCGCGACTTGGGCGTGCCGTACGAACGGGCCCGGGCCATCGTGTTGATCGGTCGTGCCTGTCACCGGCTCGGTGACTCCGATGGCGCCGAGATGGAGTTCGCGGCGGCCCACGCCATCTTCGCCGAGCTTCGTGCGACCACCGACCTGCACCGACTCGAGGTGACCACGACGTCTGCGCGGCAGGGGTCGGCATGCGGACTGAGCCCCCGCGAACTGGAGGTGCTCTCGCTCGTGTCCACCGGCGCAACGAACCGAGCGATCGCCGCCGACCTCGTGATCAGCGAGAAGACCGTGGCCTCCCATGTGAGCAGCATCTTCACCAAACTGGGCCTGTCGTCGCGGGCAGCCGCCACGGCCTACGCGTATCGGCACGACCTCATCTGACCGGCCCCCAACGCGGTGACTGCGTTCCTCCGCAGAATCACCTACTCGCGCCGGGGTCGAAAATCAGTGATTTGTCCGATGTGGTCGAGCTGTGTGCTTCGTACGGTTGTTTCACACCACCAACCCACGGGAGACATCATGAGTGACGCAGATATCGCCGTTGTACGGCGTTTCACCACACACGGATGCGTCGCAGGCAAACTCGACGTGATCGACGAGGTCTTTACCGAAGACTTCGTCAACCACGACCCGATGCCCGGGCATGACACCGGCCGGGAGGGTATGCGGCAGACGATCCAGATGCTGAACGACGGGTTGTCCGACCGGAAGATGGTGCTCGACGAGTACCGGTCGGCAGGCGACACCGTCGTCCAGAACGCTCTGTTCGGCGCGATCCATACCGGCGAGATGCTGGGTGTTCCCGCGTCGGGCAACGAGGTCATGGTGCGCGGCATCGAGATCTGGCGCGTTGCCGCCGGTCAGATCACCGAACGGTGGGGCGTGATCGATGTCGCTGGTCTGCTCGCCCAATTGGGCGCCACCACCGCGGCGGCCGGAGCGACGTCGTGATGTCCGCCGTCGACACTGCCGACCGGCCACCGACGAGCGAGGCGGTCACGATTCTCGACGGCGTGGCGGCGATGGCACCGTCCATAGCCGATCGCGCCCGCGAGATCGAGGCGGCCCGACGACTGCCCGCCGATCTACGTGCGGAGCTCGACGCTCTGGGATGCTTTCGAATGCTGTTGCCACGCAGCCACGGTGGGCTCGGTATCGAGTTGCCATCGGCGATGAAAGTCCTCGATGCACTGGCGCAGGCCGACGGGTCGGTGAGCTGGACGGTGGGGATCGCCGCAAACGGCTGGCTCGACGCGAGCCACCTCTCACGCGGAGCCTTCGACACCCTCTACGCCGACGGGCCGACGGTCATCGTCGGCGCTTTCAACCCGAGCGGGGTGGCGGTGCGCGAGGGTGACGGCTACCGGGTCAACGGTCGCTGGGCCTTCGCCAGTGGCTGCCAGGACGCGCACTGGCTGTACGGCAACTGCATGGAAGGCGACGGCTCTGACGGTTCGGAACCGCAGATCCGATTTGTTGTGTTCTCGCCCGAGCAGGTCGAGATCGAGGACACCTGGGACGTGTCGGGGCTCTGCGGCACGGGCAGCCACCATTTTTCGGCTCGAGACGTGCTCGTCCCCGCGGAACGGACCTGCCTCATCATGGTCGACGAACCGTGTCTCGACGACCCGCTGCTGCGCATCCCGGTTCCAGCCTTGATTGCGCTCCAAATCGCCAGTGTCGCAGTCGGTATCGCGACCGGAGCACTCGCAGACGTCGTCACCCTGGCAACGCGAAAGGTGCCGCTGCTTGGCCCGTCAACGCTGGCCGCGAACCCGCTGTTCCAGTACCAGCTGGGTAACGCCGATGCCACGCTGCGCGCCGCGCGCAGCCTGTTGTATGCCGATGCCGCCACGACCTCGGCGAGGGCTCGGGCCGGCGACGAGTTCACACCGGAGTTCCGGGCGCACCTGCGCGCGGCGTGTACGTGGGCGGTGGCAACTGCGGTCGAGGTGGTCGACACCGCATACACGGCCGGGGGTGGCACCTCGCTGTACTCCGATCACCCACTCCAGCGCAGGCTGCGCGACGTTCATGCGATCACCCAGCATTTCCTCGTAAAGCTCGACAGCCTCACAACGGCGGGTGCGATACTTGCCGGACAAGACGTCGACCTCACCGTCTTCTGACGCACCGGGTCCGGTGCGCTGATGCGGTGGCGGAGGTGGTCACCATGCACGGTGACGGAGTACGTGTCCTGATCGTCGGCGCCGGTATCGCCGGTCCTGCCACCGCACGCTTGTTGCATGACTGGGGCGCGGCCGTCGAGATCATCGAGCGGGCCCCGACCCCGGATCCCGGGGGCACCGGAATCTACTTGCTGGGCAACACTGTTCGAGCGCTCGAGGCCATCGGACTCGCGCGCCCGGTGGTCGGCCTCGCCGTTCGAATTTATCGCCAGCGCACAGCCGACCACCGTGGTCGTCTGCTGTTCGACGTCGACGTCGACGAACTCTGGGACGGGATCGGATCGTGCCTGGCCATGCCCCGTGCCGACCTGAACCGAGTGTTGATCGACGGGGTCGCCGATGTGCCGATTCGATGGGGTGACTCACCACAGACCATTGATTCGGACGGAACCGACATCACGGTGCGAACGACCGCGGGCCATGTCGGCCACTACGACCTCGTCGTGGGCGCCGACGGTGTGCACTCCACGGTTCGCAGACAAGTCTTCGATGTCGACCCGACCGCGCCGGTCGGCCAGTACGCATACCGCTTCCTGACGGAGTGGGACGGCCCGCCCGGGCTGTGGTCGGTGCGGCTCGGGCCGGGTTCGGCATTCCTGATGATCCCGATCGGCCAGGGTCAGGTGTACTGCTACTGCGACGGGCCGATCAGCGATCCGGTGGTTCCGCTGCGAAATGTGCTGTCGGACTTCGCTGAACCGGTCCCGACCCTGCTCGATGCGCTGGACAAGAGGGGCCCGGAAGCGGTGCATGCCGGGCCGGTCGAGGAGGTCGTGCTCGACCGGTGGTCGCGCGGAAACGTCCTACTCATCGGCGACGCCGCCCACGCCACCTCCCCCAACATGGCTCAAGGTGTCGCGATGGCCCTCGAAGACGCCACCGTCCTGACCGAATCCCTTTCGGCAGCAACGAATATCACCGAGGCACTGGCGGCATTCGAAAAGCGCCGCCGCCCGCGGACGGACTGGGTCCTCGCGCAGACCCATCGCCGCGACCACGCACGCAACCTGCCACCGATGATCCGCAACGTCGTGCTCCGCCGGGCCGGCAAGCGCATCCTCCACGCGAACTACCGGCCTCTGCGCGACATCCCATGAGCCACGGCAGTTTCGACCCTCAGGCCCGACCGAGGCTGGTTCCCGGTCGAGTCAACACGACGCCGGGAAGTACTGCGTAGCGGGACAACTGCGTCACCGCCATCGCGATCGTCGCGACATCGGCCGCGGTGATCATCTCCTCCGGCGGGATCGTGGTCCAGGACGACATATCGGTGTTCACATATCCGGGAGAGATGGTCGATGCGGACACACCTCGCCCGGACTCCTCCAGATTGAAGGTCTCGCACAACGAGATCAGCGCGGCCTTGGTCGCGCCGTATGCCGCGAGTTCCGGTTCGGGATGAACTCCGGTGATCGATGCGATGGCGATGACCTTTGCGGCCCCGGCCAATTCGGCCGTGCTGCGCAGCGTCGGGAGCAGCATCTGCAGCAACACATACGCCGACCGCACGTTCACCTGATACAACTTGTCGAAACGGCGGGCGGGCAGGTCGCTGATCGGACCCTTTTGGCCCATACCGGCATTGAGTACCAGCGCATCGAGGCGACCGTACTCGGTGACGTGCATCGCGGCCAGATGCATCAGCTGCTCTTCGTCGGCGGCGTCCGCGGTCACCACTTCGATGCGCCCACCGAAGGTGTTGGTCAGCCGGGTTGCCAGCTCCTGCAGCGGCTCCGGACTCCGCGCGCTGATCGTCAGATCCCAGCCATCGGCCGCGAACCTCGACGCGATCTCGGCGCCGATACCCCGTGAGGCACCGGTCACCAACGCGACTTTACGACCCTTGTCCTGCTCTCCCACCGAGACCTCAGCTCTTGTTGTTGATCGCCCGCAGGCCGGCCGCCATGAACTCGCCCGTTGCGGCGGCGGCACTTTCGGCACCGTCGCCGGACGACGAGCCACTGCGTGCCCGGTGGGTGATGCCCTCACCGATCACACCGAGCTTGAAGTTCGCCAGCGCCAAATAGAAGTTCCAGTCGGACAATTCGCGACCGGACGCTTTCGCGTACCGCTCGGCGAGGTCGTCCGGCGACGGATAGCGGTCGCTCGTCCATGCCGCGTCCATGCCGAGCACCGCGTCGAAGATCGGCGCGCGGTAGACGCACATCAGGGCCACGTCGGTGAGCGGATCGCCAAGCGTCGACATCTCCCAGTCGACCACGGCCTTGATCTTGCCCGGATCATTGGCGTCGAGAATCGTGTTGTCGACCCGGAAATCACCGTGGACAATCGAGTTGGACGTCTGCTTCGGAATCGCTTCACTCAGTGCCGCATGCAGTTTGGCGACATCGTCGAGTTCGCGGGTCTTCACGTGTTCCCACTGGCGCGCCCAGGTCTTGACCTGCCTGGCCACAAACCCGTCGGGCCGACCGAACTCGCCGAGGCCCACGGCCTGGTAGTCCACCGCGTGCAGGTCAGCAAGCGCCTGGATCAGGCCGTCGACATTCCGCTCGACATCGTCGTCGGTGAACGCCTTGAGGTCGTCTGCGCTACGCACAACTGCACCGTCGACGAACTCGACAACGGTGAACGGCGCACCGAGCACTTCGCCTTCCTTGTCGAAGGCGACGGTGCCCGCCACCGGGACCGCGGTGTCCTGCAATCCGTTGGTGACCGTCCATTCGCGGTTCATGTCGTGCGCCGATGGCGTCAGTCCGCCGGTCGGTGGGCGCCGAACAACCCAGTGCGAGTTGTCATCTCGGACCGTGAATGTCAGGTTCGACCGCCCGCCGCTGATCAGCTCGACCACCAGATCGCCTGAGACCGGAACACCACGCTCGATCAGGAACGTGCGGAGCTTGGCGACATCCATCCCGGGCAGCGAGGTCATGACGCCTTCCCGGCGGCCATGGCCTTCTTGGTCCTGCCCACGGCGCGCTTGGCGATGGCCCAGCGGTGCACCTCGGACGGACCGTCATAGATCTGGAACGGACGGAGCTCACGCTGCAATCGGGCCAGCGGCAGCTCATCGGAAACGCCCATGCCGCCACACATCTGGATCGAACGGTCGACCACTCGGGAGAATGCCTCGGCACCGAACGTTTTCGCAATCGAGGTCTCATCGCCGGCATTGGAACCCTGATCGAGGGCCCAGCAGGCCTTGACCAGCAACGCCCGGGCAGCGGCGAGGTCGATCTCGTTGTCGGCCACCATTTTCTGGATCATGCCGAGGTCGCCGAGCTTGCCGCCGAATGCCTCGCGCTGTGCGACGTAGTTCAGCGCAACGTCGTGCGCCCGGTTGGCACTACCCATCCAGCGCATGACGTGGGTCATCCGGGCCGGTCCCAGACGGACCTGCGCGTAGCGGTAGCCCTCGTCGACCTCACCGAGGACATCCTCGTCGGGGACGAACACGTCGCGGAATGCGACCTCGCAATGCCCGCCGATCATCGCCCGGTCGATCGTGTTGATGTGGCGTCCGACGGTGATGCCCGGAGTACCTGCCGGGGCGAGGAACATCGTTGCTCCGCCGCGATCGCCGGGGGCACCTGCCGTGCGGGCCATGATGATGAAGAATCCGGCGCCGTCGGCTCCGGTGATGAACCACTTGTCGCCGTTGATCTTCCAGCCGCCGTCGACCTTGGTCGCCGCGGTGCGCAGAGCTGACGGATCGGCACCGGCACCGGGTGCGGGTTCGGTCATGGCAAACGCCGAACGCTGGTCACCGGCGGCCAGCGGCGCGAGGTACTTCTGTTTCTGCGCGTCGGAGGCGATGTGGGCCAGCATGTGCACGTTGCCCTCGTCGGGGGCACCGATGTGCAGGGCGATGGGCCCGAAGACCGAGTAGCCGGCCGCCTCGAAGACCGGCGCGCGGTCCGACATGTTCAATCCGAGACCGCCGTATTCAACCGGGGCGTGCGGTGCGAAGACACCTGCCTCACGGGCACGAGCGCGCATCTCGAGCCGGCGCTCGTCGCCACCGGCCGCGGTGATGTCGCCGGCGAACTCATCCTCGATCGGCAGCACGTAGTCGCGAACGAAGACGTTCGTCTTCTTGATGATGTCCTCGACCTGGGGATCGTAGGAAAGCTGAATCGCCATGGGCACCTCCTTGTGCGCGGTGCTCGGCGATCCGGAACCCGGCCCGACCGAGCGATCGTTCGGTAGTTGGGGATCACCGTGCCATGCCGGGACCGGGGTGGTCAAGCCGCCCGGTTCACTGCGCCCCGGGCATGACTCCCACCATCTGCCGTGCGATCAGCAGATATCGAGACACCAACTCGTCGGGACCGAGGCGTCCCCGTGGCCGGTACCACGTCGAAACACCGACACACATGGTGGCGACGGCCCGCGCAGCATCCTTGGGATACGGGCACACGAAGTCCCCCGTCGCCACGCCTGCCTCGACGATGTCGTCCACCATCCGTTGCTGGCGGTCGCGGAGCGCGATGTACTCGAGACGGAAGTCCGGTTCGAGGCTCCGGGTCTCGGTGGAACCGACAAACGCCCGCGCCCGGCGGTACATGTGGAACCGGAGGAGCGATTCGACCACCGCGTCGAACTGCTCCAAGGGCGCAGGACCGGCTTCGGCCAACGCGGCCTCCGAACGGTCCAGGAGATCGCTCATCGTCCGCTCGAGCAGCCCCTGCAACAGCGACTGCTTGGACGGGTAGTGGTGATAGAGGCCCGGCACGCTCAGACCGGCGCGAGCAGCGATGTCACGTACCGACGTGCCGTGGTAGCCGTGCTCGGCAAATGCCGAGAGCGCAGCAGCGAGGGGGACCGGGAGGTCTTCCTCATCCCCGTACTGTCGCCACGCACCGGAGCTCCGCGCACCATCATCACTGGCGTGCGACGTCGGATCGACCCCGGAGTTCATGGATCTCAACCTAGCTTGTCGCGCCGTCGGCCCCATGCGCACGCACCGACTCACGAGCCCGATTGGTGATCCGTCCTGATGATCCGGCAAGCTGAACCGATGCAGGCCGACCCCCATTCGTCCCGGCCTGGTTCCGTCGGTATCAGTTCGTCACTGACGCTCCTGTTTGCCCTCACCTGCGGTCTATCGGTCTCGTCGCTGTATCTGCTGCAACCGGTCCTCGACGCGATCCGCGCGGACTTCGCCGTGAGTACCGCCACCGCAGCACTGGTGGTGACCGCCGCGCAGCTCGGCTACGTCATCGGCATGCTCCTCTTGGTTCCGCTCGGCGACCTGTGGAATCGAAAGCTGTTGGCGCCCAGCATGATGGCCGCGTCCGCAGGCGCCTTGCTACTGAGTGGACTGGCTCCCGGATTCATCGCACTGTTCGCGGCATCGGTCCTGGTCGGGATCAGCGCGGCCACCGCGCAACTCGTCATCCCCTGGTCGTCGTCTCTGGCACTGCCCTCCGACCGCGGCCGCGTGGTGGGTGTGGTGATGAGTGGATTACTGATGGGCATCCTGCTCGCCCGCCTGGTCAGCGGCCTGATCGCCGAGTTCGGTGGCTGGCGATCGGTGATGTTCGTCTGCGCCGGACTGATGGCGGTCCTTGCGGTCGTCGTGTATTTCATGGCGCCTCCCGACGCCGCCCGGCCGCATCAGCCGTACGGGCAACTGCTCCTGTCGGTGGCCCGGATGGTCCGCACCGAGACGATGCTGCGCCAGCGGATGGCACTGGGATTTCTGACGATGTTCGGATTCAGCGCGATGTGGACATCGACGGCATTCCTGTTGTCCGGCAACCGCGGTGAGCACTTCGACTACTCCGAATCGGCGATCGGTGCCTTCGGGTTGGCCGGGATCGCCGGCGCCGCGGGCGCACCGCTGATCGGCAAGCTCGCCGACCGCGGACATCTGCGCCTTGCAACAACTTCGGCGTGGCTTGTCACCATCGCGGGCTGGTTGCTGCTGGCGTGGCCCGGCACCCCGCTGGCCGCCTTCATCATCGGGCTCGTGGTGTTCGACCTCGGAGCGCAGGCTTCACAGCTGTCGAACCAAACCGCCATCTATTCACTGGCGCCCGAGGCCCGCAGCCGCGTGACCACCGCCTACATGGTCACGTATTTCACCGGCGCGGTTGCCGGTTCGGTGTGCTCGGGATTTGCCTATGCAGGTGGCGGCTGGGGCGCGTTGTGCCTGATCGGGATCGGCGTCTCGACCCTCGGCCTGCTGTTGTGGGTCGGCTTCGACCGCTGGAACAACCGCCGGCTCAGTGGTTCTGATCAGCCCGCTGCGGAAGCAACTCCGACACCGCGCCGTACATCATCGTGACACATAGATCGACGAGTTCGTCTGTGCTGCAGTCGATCCTGCCATCGATCCAGGCGGACAGGACCTGCCCGAACCCGCCGACGTAGAAGTGGGCGGCGCCCTGCACCTCGGGTCCGTTGTCCTCGGCGCCCGAATTCTGCATGGTCAGCGCCGCGAACATCAGGATGGTGTCCATGCGCTTACTGGCGAGTTTGCCGCTCAGCAGGGTCTGCGAGAACAGCACCCGCCCGCGCCTACGGTCGGCATCGATCCGGTCGACGATGACCCGCACGACCGACGCGATCTGGTCGCGGGTCGATCTGCCGCCTGCCAGCACGGCCTCTTGCGCAGCCGCCGCGATGTCGAGTACGACCTCGTCGTACGTGGCCGCGACCAGCGCGTCTACATCCTCGAAACTCTCGTAGAAATACCTGGCCGTCAGACCGGCCCACCGACAGACCCCGCGCACGCTGATCAGCCCGCCGTCGGGCGAACCGAGGATGTCCAAAGCTGCGTCCACCAAAGCAGCCCGGCGCCGTTTCACCCGGTCTGCTCCGTTTTCGCCGCCATATGGGCGCAAGGGGTCAGCCATCCTCCCATCTTGTCACCTCGTGTTCTACACCATTGACTTTCGGTCAACGGGTCGGTTGAATAAAAGCGACAACGCACGTAGTCACAATGTTCGCGGCGAGAAGGGCAGACAATGACGTCTGGGATCATCGATGGAAGCAGCGCCCGCTCTGCGGAGACACTCACACCGCTGTGGACCCGGGACGAGGCTGACCGCGCTTCCGGAGACCTGCTGGAAATGCCCGGCATCTCGGCTCTCGCCGGTGCGGCAAATGTGATCATGCAACTTGCGCTGCCTGCGGTTGGTTACGGCGTCGCCGAGAGCAAGGTCGACTCCGGCAACCTGTTCAAGCACCCGCTCAAAAGGGCCCGCACCACGCTGTCGTACTTGGCGGTCGCGGTCAACGGGACCCCTGCGGACCGCAAGGCCTACCGCAAGGCGATCGGCCACGCCCACGCCCAGGTCAAGTCGAGCGCCTCCAGCCCGGTGAAGTACAACGCCTTCGACCCGAACCTGCAGTTGTGGGTTGCCGCCTGCCTCTACAAGGGCTGGGAGGACATGCAATACCTCTACGGGGATCCCGAGGCAGTCACCGAGGAGGCCTACCAGCAGGGCGCTCTCATGGGCACCACGCTGCAGATGCCCCGCGACATGTGGCCGGCGACTCGTGCCGACTTCCAGGAGTACTGGGACACCACCGTCGCCGCACTGGAGATCGACGACACAATCCGCGAGTTGCTGCTGTCGATCTCCAAGTTCGAGTTCCTGCCGCGGCCGTTCTCCTTCGTGATCGGCGGCTACGGTCTGTTCGTCACCACCGGCTTCCTGCCACCCGAGTTCCGCGACAAGATGGGCTTGGCCTGGTCCGATCGGGACCAGCGGATGTTCGACATCCACAACCAGCTCGCCCGGGCCGTGGCGACCCGACTACCGAAGCCGTTGCGCGCCTTCCCCTTCAACACCTACCTGTGGGATGTCCGGCGCCGGATCCGGACGGGCCGCGCCCTGACCTGACCGGACCGGCCTATCCGACCTGCGGATAGAGCGCCTCGATGGGACCGGCCAGGCCCGCCTTGACCGCAATGCTCACGTCGTCGGCCAACACTTCGCTTGCACCGGCCTCGAGGCCGGCGTAGGCGGCGCGAATCACGTCCGCGGGATCGTTCTTCGGGACGTCGACGCCTGCAATCATCGGGGTGTCGGTGTAACCCAGATGCAATCCCAGCACCTGCGTGCCCTGCGAGGCCAGTTCCAATCGCAGCACATTCGTTGTCATCCACAGCGCCGACTTGGACACGCTGTACGACCCACCAATCGCCAACCAGCTCAACACCGAATGAACGTTGAGCACCGCGCCGCCACCGCGGGACGCGAGTGCGGGCGCGAACGCCTTGGTCACCAGCAGCGGTCCATACACATTCGTGTCCATCAGCCTCCGGATCTCCGAGATCGACTGATCGAGAAGCCTTCCGGGGAGAATCGTTCCGGCGTTGTTGATCACGACGTCGACGTCGGGCGCCTGCTGTGCCGCCGTGGCGATCGACTCCTCATCGGTGACGTCGAGGCGTAGCGGCACGATCCGATTGTTATCCCAGTCCCGTGGATTCCGGGCCGCCGCGTAGACCTTGTTTGCTCCCAGCGCGATTGCCTGATTGACGAATTCCGTTCCCAGGCCGCCATTTGCGCCGGTGACCAGCACGGTCGCATCCTTCAGTTTGACCATGTGCGTTTCTCCCTTCGCGATCAGAGGTTGACCGCTCTGTCGAGACAGTACACCTCTGACTATTGTTTGCAATAGTCAGGAATTCCTCTCAGATCACCCTCTTCAACGAAGCCGGTGTCAGATCAGCGACGCTCGTGTGGCCCGACAGCCCCAGCGTCAGATCCAGTTCGGCGATGATGTTGGCCACGACGTCGCGGGCACCATCGGCGCCGGCCAAAGCCAGCCCATACATGTGCGGCCGACCCACACAGACCGCATCGGCACCGAGTGCCAGCGCCTTGAAAGCATCGGCGCCTCCCCGAATTCCCGAGTCGAGCAACACTTTTGCGCGCCCCTGCACCGCGGCCACAACGTCCACCAGCGCGTCGACCGATCCGATCGCCCCATCAACCTGCCGACCACCGTGGTTGGACACCAGAATCCCGTCGATCCCCAGATCTACGGCCTGCAGGGCATCGTCGGGATGCAGGATGCCCTTGAGCACGATCGGTAGCGATGTGCGCTCACGAAGCCCGGCGATATCTGCCCAACTCAGCGAGGGGCGCGAATAGATCTCCAGGAATGTCTGCACCGATTCCCGCGGAACAGGTGAAAGCAGGTTGCGCACAGCACCTCCCGGCGTATTGCGTGCCATCGAGATCAGGGACTTGATGGCGCCGACGGTGATCTGCGGTCGCTCCCGCGGGAGCGCTGCCGCGATCCGCTCGCGGACGATGTCGATGAACCGTGGGTCCGAGGTGTACTGGTCGATCCCGAGCCCCTGGGCAAAAGGCAACGACCCCAGGTTGAGATCCTGAGGACGCCATCCCAGCATCGTGGTGTCGAGAGTGACGACTATGGCCGCGGCCCCGCATTTTTCGGCCCGATTCAGGAAGCTGTCGACCAGGTCCTCGTCGGTCGACCAATACAGCTGATACCACCGCGGCGCACCGGCTGCGACCTCATCCATCGCAGCCGCGGTCTGTTCCATCGGCACACTGCCCTGGCTGGAGAAGATATACGGAACGCCGATCTCTGCAGCGGCACGTCCGATGTGAATGTCGGCCTGCGGGTACGCCAGAGCACCGGCTCCCACGGGAGAGAACAAGATCGGCGCCGACAGTTGCTGCCCGAAGAGTTCAGTTGCCAATGTCCGCTTCGATACATCTCGCAGCATGCGGGGCACGATCGCCCACCGGTCGAAGGCCTTGCGATTGGCCGACATCGTGCCGCCGTCACCGGCGCCACCGGCCACGTAAGCCCATGCCTTCGGTGACATCTTCTTCTTCGCTGCCCGCTCGAGCGCTTCAAAATTGGTTGGCACCTGAGGTTTTCGGCCAAAGACACCGTCCGAATAGATGGCGTTCTGCCGGGCCCGGCCCACCGAATCCACCCCGCCTGCCGAATCTGAAGCGTCGCTACTCATCGCTCCACCGTAGTGACACCGGGTTGCGGAGAACAATGGTTGACGGAACACGGCACCAGGGGCACGGTGGAGGCACAGACTCGCGAACCCGAGATCGATTCTCGATGAGGAGAGATATGACAAACGCGACCCGTATCGTGCTGGCCGAGCGGCCGCACGGTGAACCCAAGGACTCCGATTTCCGTTTCGAGGAGTTTCCACTGCGTGAGCCACAGGACGGCGAGGTCTCGTTGCAGACGCTCTACCTCTCCCTGGACCCCTACATGCGCGGCCGGATGAGTGCCGCGAAGTCGTACGCGCCACCGGTCGAGATCGGCGACACCATGGTCGGCGCGACGGTGTCCCGCGTCATCGAGTCCACCGTCGACCGATTTGCACCGGGCGATGTGGTGCTCGGTTACGGCGGTTGGCAAACCCATTCGGTGGAGCCTGCCAAGCAACTGCGGCGTCTCGACCCGAAAACGAACCCGCCTTCAACCGCGCTGGGCGTCCTCGGCATGCCCGGGTTCACCGCGTATTCGGGGCTGCTGACCCTCGGCAAACCCAAACCCGGCGAAACCGTAGTGGTGGCGGCTGCGGCGGGACCGGTGGGATCAGCCGTCGGCCAGATCGCAAAGATCAAGGGAGCGCGCGCCGTTGGCATCGCCGGTGGTCCCGAGAAGGTCGCCTATCTGGTCGATGAACTCGGATTCGATGCCGCGGTCGACCATCGCGCCGACAACTTCGCCGAGCAGTTGGCCGCAGCCACACCCGACGGCATCGACGTGTACTTCGAGAACGTAGGCGGCGCGGTGTTCGACGCAGTGCTGCCTCGGATGAATCTCTACGGCCGAATCCCGGTCTGCGGACTTGTCGCCAACTACAACCTGACGTCACTTCCCCAAGGCCCGGACCGGACCGGGCAGCTGATGGGAATCGTGCTGGCCCAGAGCCTGACAATCCGCGGATTCATCCAGACCGAATTCGCCGCCGAACAGATGCCGAAGTTCCTCGAGGAGGCCTCCGGATGGGTCGCCGACGGTTCGCTGAAATACCGGGAAGACATCACCGACGGCTTCGAGAACGTCCTCGACGCATTCCGCGGACTGCTCAAAGGACGCAACTTCGGCAAGGCCCTGGTCCGCGTCGCCAGCTGACCCAGACCCCCAGACCCCAGACCCCAGACCCCAGACCCGAAAGTGTGCCCTTTTGGCGAACAAAAGCCCAGGTGGGCGCCGCCAAAAGGGCACACTTTCGGGGTGCGGGGGTGAGTTGGGGCGGTCGGGTCAGCGCAGGCGTTTTGGCACGACCATCGGCAGATCGGTCACCGGATCGGGCACGACCACGGCGTCGAGTCCGAACACTTCCCTGATCAGGTCGGCGTTCACCACGTTCTCGGGACGGCCCTGTGCAACGATCCGGCCACCCGACAACGCAACCAGGTGATCGGCGAATCGGCAGGCCTGGTTGATGTCGTGCAGCACCGCGATGATGGTCCGGCCCGCATCCCGCAGGGACGAACAGAGCTCGAGCAGCTCATATTGGTGGGTGATGTCCAGGAACGACGTGGGCTCGTCCAGCAGGAGGTAGGACGTGTCCTGCGCCAGCACCATCGCGATCCAGACCCGTTGCCGCTGACCGCCGGACAGCTGTCCCACCTGACGCTCGGCGAGGTCGGTGACGCCGGCCTGCTCCATGGCGCGGTTCACCGCCTCCTCGTCATCGGGTGACCACATCGACAACACCGACTGATGCGGGAATCGTCCACGACGCACCAACCCGTGGACCGTGATGTTCTCCGGTGCCACCAGATCCTGTGGCAGAAAAGCGATCTGCCGCGCCACCGATTTCGGTTTGATCGAATTGACGTCCGCCCCATCGAACTCGATGATGCCGTCGACGGGTTTGAGCAGCCGCACCATCGCTCGCATCAGTGTCGATTTGCCGCAGGCATTGGGGCCGACGATCGCGGTGAACGCGCCGTCCGGGATGTCGAGGTCCAGACCGGTCGACACGACTCGCCCCTCGTATCCGAGCGTCACGCCACGTACCCGCAGTCGGGACGGTCTGGTCCAGGCCGTCGACCCGGCCACCTTGTCAACTGTCACTGTCCCAATCCTTTTCGTGCGCTCTTGACCTCTTTGACCAGCAGCCACAGTAGGTAGGTTCCGCCGATGGCGGTGGTGACCACACCCACCGGCAACGACACCGGCGCCAACAACAACTGGGCGATGAGGTCGGCGGCCAGCAACAGCACCGCACCGGTGAACGCGGCCGGAATCAATGCCACCCCTGCGGACCCGGCAAGTCGGCGCCCGATCTGCGGCGCTGCCAATGCAATGAACACGATCGGTCCGGCCACCGCGGTCACAGTCGCAGTGAAGATGACGCCGACCCCAACCAGCAACAGCCGCAACCGATTCAACTGCACACCACTGGTTACGGCCAGATCGCTGCCCAACGTCGACTGATGCATCGGTGACGAGACCGCCATCAGCGCCAGCACCATCACCCCGATGATGGCAGCCGGTAGGACGAGCTCATCCCAGTCCACCCCGTTGATCGAGCCGGCATTCCAGCCCGCCGCAGCGATCGCCACATCGAGTTCGGCGCGCAGGATGATCCACGAATTGACCGCTGTGAGCATGGCATTGAAGGCGATGCCGACCACGATGAGGGTCACCCCACCACGCCCGGATCCGAGCGAGAACGCGTAGATGAGGGCGGCGGTGGCCAGGCCTCCGATCACAGAACTCACTGCCAACTCACCAGAGGTGCCCGACAGCACGGTGATCGCAACCAGCGCACCGGTGTACGCCCCGGCGTCGAGGCCGATGACGTCCGGGCTGCCGAGTGGATTGTTGGTCAGATTCTGAAAGATGGCTCCTGCCAACCCGAGTGCGCCGCCGAAGACCAGTGCGGCAACGACTCGGGGCATCCGCCAGTGGGTGATCACAAACCAATCGTCGCCACGCCCGACCAATGCTTGCAACACCGTAACCGGCGATGACCAGTCGCTGCCGTAGCTCAGTCCGACGAAGGCGAGTATGACGGTGAGGAAAGCCATGGTCGCACAAGCAGTCACACCACGTCGCTCGGCGCGTAGCGTCACCTTGCCGGTGCGGAGAACTATCGCGCTCACAGTGTCATCGCTCCGAACTTCCTGACAACCCAGATCAACATCGGCCCACCCAGGAATGCGGTCACGATCGCGACCGGAACCTCACCGGTCGGCAGCAGCAACCGGGCGATGATGTCCGACGCGACCAGGAGGATCGGTCCCACCAGCATCGAGTAGCCGATCAACCAGGGCACCGACCCGGCAGCCAGTTGACGCGCGAGATGCGGAACGATGAGTCCGACAAAGACAATCGGACCGGCGATCGCGGTTGCCACCGCCGCCAGCATCGTCACCAAGAGCACCACGATCGTGCGGGTCAGGCCAACCCTGGTGCCCAGCGAATGCGCAACGGTCTCACCCAGCGCGAGGGTGTCGAGCGAGCGCGTCATCATCATCGCCGCAATCAGACATCCGATGATGATCAGAATCGGGATCATCAAATCGGCCTGCTCACGGCCCGCCAGCGAGCCCACCGACCAGAATCGGTAGCGGTCGAACACGTCCGGCTTCATCAGACGCAGGCCCAACGAAATGCCCGACAGCACCGCGGTCAGCGCCACGCCTGCCAGGATCAGGTGCAACGGAGAGGTGCGCCCAACGGCATAGACGGCAACGGACGCGATCAGCGCACCGACGAACGAGAGCAACACGATCGGGATCTGGCCCTGGACATCCCACAGGGCAACACCGACGGTCAACGCAAATCCGGCGCCTGCCGTGACACCGAGAATCCCTGGTTCTGCCAATGGATTTCGCGTCATCGTCTGGATCAAGGCGCCGGATGTACCGAGCGCTGCCCCGACCACGAAGCCGAGTAGCGTCCGCGGCAATCGCACGTCCCGAACGACGATGTGGCTGTCGTCGGTACCGGCATAGTCGGTGAATGCCGCCCAGACCTCGCCCGGCGCAGTGGTGCGCGCCCCCACGCACAGGCTCAACACCATCAGCAGAAGCAACGCCAGCAGCAGAGTTCCGGTGATCGCGGTGTTACTCAGACGCCGACGCGGACGCGCCGTGGCAACCGTGGTTGTCACACTCGCGCCCGCGCTCGAACGGTCCGAACCGAACTAGTGGTCGTGATCATGGTCGTGGTGGTCGTGATCGTCGTGGTCGTGATCGTGGTCGTCGTCTTCTTCGTCGAGGTCCACCTCGTCCTCTGAGACGCCGCGTTTCCAGTAGCCGGTGATCAGCTTGTCGAGATCCCGACGACTGCGCAGCGGCTTGATGTCCCCGGCTTCGCCTGCGGCAAAGAGGAACACCCGACCGGGCGGCAGATCCAGCGCGTTGACCGTGTCGGCCAGCAACGATGAGCCCGCCGGACGGATCAGCCACCGGACCCGAACATCGCTTCGCGTCGCCAACGGGTACTGCTGGTGCTCGGGGTTCGTCACCTCGACGACCACATCGGCCGATACATCCTGCGGTGACTCGTCGAGCCACCGAGCCACAGCAGGCAGGGCGGTGGCGTCGACAGCAAAGACGTAGTGGTCATAGTTGTGCGGAAAAGTCTGGGCGCCAGGTGGTCCGGCCACCACCACCGGATCACCCGGCGTGGTGCCCGTCGCCCAATCCGATGCCAGACCGCCTTCATGCACCACGAAGTCGAGGTCGAGTTCGAGCAACTGCGGGTCGAACCGGCGAATCGTGTACTTCCTGGTCGTCGGATACGGCAGCGGCCAGTCCAGTTCCTGTTTCGCGTTCCGGGTCGGGATCCGAACCGTGCCATCGGCGTCCGCGAAGATGACCTTCACATGGTCATCGGCCTGATAGGTGTGGAAGCCGGCCAGTGCCTCACCCTGAAGCGTCAGGCGAAGCATGCCCGGTGACACCATTGTTCGGCGCTTGACGGTGACCGTGCGAATACCGATCGGGTATCCGATGCGTGCCAAGCGATCACCGGATCGATGATGGGTGGCAACGCGCTCGGCCGGATCGACGCGGCTTGTCCTCACGACGCAGCAGGGGCCGCCGACGGTGCCGGCTCCAGCAGTGGCGCCAACGCCGCGTCGATCGCGTCGAGGGTCTGCATCGCAGATGCGTAGGTCGCCGCCTCGGTGTACTGCAAGCCGTAGACCTGACCGGCTTGAACTGCAGGCAGATTCTTGAACAGCGGCGAATCGAGGACGTACTGGACCTCTGCATTCGGCTTACCGTCATCCCCGAGGGTGTAGGTGATCACCTGGGCGTCACCGAGACTGGCCGGAATCTCCTCGATCGACGGGTACTCCGAGACGGCAGCTGCGCCGTTGCCCTTCTCCTTGACCTCTCCGTAGTAGGTCACGCCGAGGTCCTGGGCGACATTCGTGCCCCACGATCCGCCGAACTCGCGCATGAAGTCACCGGCAGCGGAGTCTCCATATGCTCCGACATGCCCGAACTGCAGCGATCCGAGCACACCCGCGTACTTCTCTTTGAGGGCAGCGGCCTTCTCTTCGTAGGCCGCCTTGTCGGCCGCATAGGTCTCGCTTTCGCCTGCGGCGTCGAGCTGACGGGCGGTCATCTCTCGCCACGCCGACGGCACGCCGGGGGTGATGGCGACCACCGGGGCGATCGATTCGAGTCGCGCAATGTCGATGTCGCCGAGTGCGGGCTTCGGTACGCCGATCACGATGAGGTCCGGTCGCGCATTGGCGATCGCCTCGTAGTTGGTCTCGGCTGCCGATTCGCCTGCCACCTTCTCCAGCTCGTTGTACTCGGCCAGATCCTCTTCAGACATCAGGTCGGTGCCGCGCTCCCAGGTCGAGATGCCCACCAGCGATGCGTCCGACTCGACCAGTGCCGGGACCGCGTAGCCGGTCGCAACGATGCGCTCGGGGTTGACCGGGATCGTGATGTCCCCGTTGTCGGCGACAAAGACCCTGGTCTCGGCGCTATCGGAGCTGGAATCGTCGCTGCCACATGCGGCGGCGCCCAGGACCAGGCCGGCCGAGATGGCGACTACGCCCAGGCTCTGCCAATTCTTGTGAGCGAACATCTGCACTTCCTTCTACTACACGGAAAATCGTGATGCGTACCCCACGGCCGCATCCGAACACCAGCTGAGGTTAGCCTTACATGGCTACCTCACGGCTACTTTGAGAGGACACTTCGTGACGCTCGGAGGACAGTTCGATCGCTCCGCGACACCCGGCGTTTTCGGGGCCGCTGCCGACCCGTTGTGGGTTGAGGAATACGGGTACGGTTTGGGACCCACCACCGGGATCCGGATCTTGAAGTACGCATCGGGCGGCGCCCTCGAGATCGCGAGATCTCGCAGCGACTTCGTCCACCAGCTGTACTGGACACCGGACGGAATGCTGTCGGTCCGCCACGGCAACCGGACAGAGTTCATCGGCAACAAAGAAGCGTTATGGGCACGGCGCGGCGTCACCCACGAGGTGTTCGCCTCCCGCAAGCAGATCGTCTACCGCGTGTGCCTGCGCGAGACGCCGGCGAATCTGAAAGACCTGCGGGTGGCTGCGGTGTCGACGAACCTTCAGGCCCGTCGCCTGATCGAGCAGATCGCCAGGCCCGGGCAGGACGAAGGCGAGGCGCTGGCCGCACGGGCTCTGATCATGACCGGCCTCGGCGACACCCATCGCGACCTTGCGGGCCGACACCCGATTGGCGCGCCGGTCAGCCGCAGTGCAGGTTTTGCCGACACCATCGCCAGCACGTTGCTGCACGATCCGTCCGACCAGACCAGGCTCGACGAGTGGGCCACCCGACTGCACACCAGCACCAAGACCCTGCAGCGCGACTTCGTCCGCGAGTTCGGGGTGCCATTCTCACAGTGGCGCACCAAGATCCGACTCGAGGCCGCGGTCGTTCTGCTCGAGACGAGTTCGGTGACCGAGGTCGCCCATCTGGTCGGCTATGCGAGTGTCCCGGCGTTTGTGTCCGCGTTCGCCCGCGAGTACGGACACACACCGGGACGGTTCGTCACCCAGATGACCGACACCGCCTGACCTCCGCCAATCCCCCACCCCCAAACGCTCCAGGTATACGAAGACGATCCACATATATGTGGATCGACTTCGTATTTCCGGAGCGTTTGTGGAAGTCGGGCTCAGATCGGGAGCTGTCAGGCAGGCATCGTCAGCACCGGCTTGATGGTCGAGCCGGTACAGGCCGCTTTCCACGCGGTCCCGAAGTCATCGAATTCGTATGTGGTGACCAGCTTTTCGAGCGGGAGATCACCTCGCATGTGATGTCCGATCAGTTCCGGGATGAACTGCTCAGGCACACTGTCACCTTCCACGACACCACGAAGCCGCAATCCCCTACCCATGATCAGCCCGACCGGCAGATCTGCGGTGGGGACACCGAGTCCCACGATGCCCAGTTGTCCACGTGGACGTAGCGCGGTGAGTGCGTCCGACAGCACCGACGGCAGTGCTGTGGTGTCCAGCGCATGGTCGGCGCCGCCACCGGTGATCTCGACAAGTTCGGCAACAACCTCCGACGCCGCCGGATCCAGCACGTGGGTGGCGCCGAGATCGGTTGCCAGCGCGCGCCGTTCCGGTTTCGGATCCACCGCGACGATGATGTCGCAGCCGGCGATCCGGGCACCCATCACCGCGGAGAGTCCGACTGCGCCCGCGCCGAACACCACCAGCGACTGGCCGGCCGCGGGGGTCAACGCATTGAGCACCGCCCCGACACCGGTTTGCACACTGCACCCCAACGGTGCCGCCAGCGAGGGGCTGATCTCATCGCCGATTCGAATTGTGTTGCGCTGATGCGTAAGTGCGTGGGTGGAGAAGCTGGACTGACCAAAGAAATCGCCGATGATCGGGCCGCCCGAATGGCTCAGGGCATCGCCACCATTGCCACGCATGTTCAGTGCTGTCGACCGCTCACAGTAGGCCGGGGAACCTGCCATACAGCTGCGGCAGCGCCCACAGCTGTTGAACGTCAACACAACCCGGCTGCCCACCGAAATTGTGCAGTCCGGCCCGACAGCCTCGACGACACCCGTGCCCTCATGGCCGAACACCATCGGCAGGCGTTTGGCAGGCCACCGGGCCGCCAGGGAGATGTCGGTATGGCAGATCCCCACCGCATCGATCCGCACCAGCACCTCGGCGCCGACCGGCTCCCTGAGCGCAATCTCCTGCAATTGCGGCGATCCACCCACGGCGGTGAGGACCGCGGCGACCGCGCCCTTCCTGCCGACGGACGTCACTCGCGGACGAGGTAGAAGTAGAAATGCTTGTCACGTACCAGGCTGGTCTTGCCATTCATGATGCCCATGACGTGGGTGTCGTCGACCTTCTTGAAGTGATCGATCACGGGTTGTCCGTCATAGACCATCGCCGCCGTGGTCTCGCCGCGGAACTCCACCGCCCACAGGCTGGCCTCACCCTTGCCGAGCTCCTTGTTCGAGTACAGGTTGCCGTCGTCGTCGCGGCAGACGAGCGGCTTGACGTCGTGGTAGCTGTCGAAGGTCTTTCCATGCCAGTTGACCAGCTCGAGCTGGCCGTCCATGGCATGGCCACTGGGCAATTCACCACCCGACCAGGCACCGAGCATGAAGTCTCGGCCGATCGGCTCGAGACCGGCCCACAGCTCGTCGAGCAGCGCGGGATCGCTGACGGCCTGGCTTTCCTTGAGTTCAAAGAACGTGGCAACAGCTTTGTCGTTGTTCATCTCCACCTCAATACACCTTCGACGATCCCAATCGGACGGACTCTGAGAACGACAGTAGTCAGAAACTCGTCGCCCGCGAAATGTATGACCGAAATCCGTGATCATCAGAATGCCGCACCGAGTATCAACACGGTCCCCAACGTCCCCATCACCGCCGCGACCACGACATCCAACAACTGCCAGGCACGGGGTCTGGCAAACAACGGGGCCAGACGCGACGACCCGAAGCCCAACCCCGCGAACCAGAGCAACGACGCCACGCATGCGCCGGCAGCGAACACCCACTTGCTCTGCGGACCATGACTATTGGCAATGGCGCCCAACGTGATGACGGTATCGAGGTATACGTGGGGGTTGAGCCAGGTCAACGCGATCGCGGTCCCCACCGCGGCCCAACGCCCCGCCGCCGCGGTTCCATCTGCGACCTCCATCGCACCGGGTCTCATCGCCCGCCGTGCAGCCATCGCCGCGAGCACCAGCAGATAGATACCTCCTGCCACCGTGGCCACGTCGACCACCTGCGGATATGCCGCGACCACGGCACCGAGTCCGGCGACACCCGCCACGATCAGCACCACATCCGACACGGTGCAGATCGCCACCACCGACATCACGTGCTCACGCCTGATCCCTTGGCGCAGCACAAAAACGTTCTGCGCACCGATCGCGATGATGAGGCCGGCGCCGGTCAACAGACCCGCCACTGCGGGAACCAGAAAGCTCACCAGACCACGCTAAGTCTCTGACCTGATTGAATCCAGCGATTGTTTTTAAAGAACCATTAGAGTGACTGATGATGGACATCAGCAGCGAGGGCCTCCAGACACTGGCCGCGGTGGTCCGCGAGGGAACCTTCGACGCCGCCGCGGCAGTCTTGCACCTCACACCCTCAGCGGTGAGCCAGCGCATGAAGGCACTCGAGACCGCCGTGGGTGTGGTCCTGGTGCAACGCACCAAACCTGCCCGGGCAACGCCGGACGGCGAAATCCTGCTGCGCCTGGCCGCGCAATGGGATCTGCTCCGACTGGAGGCAGTCGCAGCGCTGGCGGGTAAACCCGAAGAGGGACATGAAGACTGGCGCGATGTGCCGCGAATACATCTACCCATCGCCGCCAACGCCGACTCGATCTCCATCTGGCTGCTGCCGGTGGTCGCCCAGATCCAGCAGCTGCATCCGGTGGCTGTCGAGGTGTTGCACGACGACGAGAGCCACTCCACCGGCTTCCTGCGCGCCGGGCAGGCGGTCGGAGCGATCACGTCCGATCCGCGGCCGGTCCGCGGTTGTACGGTGCTCCCACTTGGCGCCATGCGCTATCTACCGGTCGCGACCACCGAGTTCATCGAGACCTGGCTTCCGAACGGACTACGGGCCGCCGATCTCGCCCGGGCCCCGATGGTCTCCTTCGACCGCAAGGACACGATCCAACTCGATCTCCTCAATCGACTCACCCGCAAGCACGTCGACCCGCCTGCGACCTACGTGCCCGCGTCGGTCGAGTACCACCGCGCCGTCGAGTTGGGCGCCGGCTGGGGTGCGGTGCCCGCCGCCCAGATCGAACCCGCGCTCGCCGCCGGGACCGTCAAGAAGCTCGGCAATCACCACGTCGACATCCAGTTGTTCTGGCAGTACTGGAAATTGGGGTCACCGATCATCAACGACCTCACCCGGCTGATCAAGGCCAGTGCCCAGAAGTTCCTGATCTGACGCCGCTTCCTTCCCTCCGCCCGCAGGCACGAGTTCTTCGACGCTCGGGGTATCACGTAGTGGGTTGGCGATCTCGTCGTCGCGCAGACGGAATGCAAAGAACGCGACCACGGCCAACGGAACCGGCACCAATCCGGCGATGACAAATGTTGCGGTCAGCCCGATCAGCTCACTGACCGGGGCAGCGATGGCCATCGACACCGGCATCAACGCTATCGAGACGAAGAAGTCGAGGCTGGAGATCCGGCCGAGCATGTGTGGAGGTACCCGCCGCTGTAACAGCGTGCCCCACAGGACCATCGGACCGTCGAATGCCATTCCGAGAACAAACGCTGCGACAACAAAAGCCCAGAGCTCCGTGGCGAGCCCGACCGCCACCAACGGCACCGAACACAGACCCCAGATCGCAAACATCACCGACAGGTAGCGGCGGGGCATCGGCATGGAGGCCAGGATGATCGCACCCAGTCCGGCACCGAATCCGAAGGCCGCCAACACGATCGCGTGGTCGCCCGCGTCACCGCCTGCACGCTCCTTGATGGCGAACGGCACGAGTACCTCGATCGGCCCCATCACCATCAACACCAGGACCAGTGAGTACAAAAGCGTCGCCAGCAGCCAGGGGGTGCGCCACATGTAGGCGAACCCCTCGGCGATGTCGGTGACGGTACCGCGCACCAGGTCGGCTTTCGCGCGGGGCTCGTGACTCGGCGGCGTCGGACGCATCAGGAGGTAGAAGGCCCCGGACAGCGCCGAGGCCACCGCCGACCCGACTATGGCAACCCCAGGTGAGGACATCGCGATGAGTCCGCCGGCAAGAGCCGGTCCGGCAGCCTGAAAAATGGTGGGCCGCAATACACCTTCGATGCCATTGGCCGCCATCAACTCTTCCCGCGGAACCAACGACGGGATCATCGCCGAGTACGTCGGGTAATAGATACCGGTCGTGACGCCACCGATCAACGACACCAAAACCAGATGCCACAGCGTGATGGTCCCGGTCAGTGCGAGCACACCGACACCGCCGATCGCGACGAGCTTGACCGCCTCCAGCGCGATGAGGATGGTGCGCTTCGACATCCGGTCCGCGAGCACACCGCCGAGCAGTGTCGAGGCGACCATGCCGACGGCGGCAACCGCGGTGACGATCGACAACTGCCCCGGCCCGCCACCCATCCCGATGACCTGCCAGACAACACCGACCGTCCAGATCCCGTCGGCGAACATCGCCAGCACCAGGCCCGTACACAGCAGTCGATACTGCTGATGCGCGAAGGGCTTCAGCGCCCGGGGCAGGCCAGATGGTGCGGTCACCCACCAACTGTGCCCGATTGGGTACGCCGTACGCCAGCGATTTTCGCCTGGACCTGACAGACGAACTCGCCGCCACCTGGGATTTCGGTGACGGCGAGTTGGCCTTGTGTGAGCGACCGATCAGATCAGTTCACACCGATGACTTCCTGCGCGATGGCAGCAAGCCGGGTCTGGGCAGCGGACACCACGCCCTGCCGGTTCTTGTGTGCCTCTTCGTAGGCGAGGACGGACCGGATGTCAGCCGGCTTGGTGAGTTCCCGGAGTTGGACGATCACCGCGTTGACGTTCAGTGAGTCGTAGTCGTCGATCGGCAGGTCGGCGGGATCGACCACCCCGGCGGCCTCGCGAACGGCGTGCACCGCATCCGCAGCGCCGACGGCACCCTGTGCCCGAGCAGTGTCCTCGGCGGCGTCGAGCGCCGCATCCCGGGTTGCCCGAGCGGTCTTGCGGGCGGTCTTTCCGATGTCGGCGGCACGCTCGGCGGC
Source organism: Williamsia sp. Y853 (assembly GCF_056786495.1). NCBI lineage: Bacteria > Bacillati > Actinomycetota > Actinomycetes > Mycobacteriales > Nocardiaceae > Williamsia > Williamsia sp. Y853. Next base: position 958,423 of record NZ_JBXCJC010000001.1, on the reverse strand, counting down.
CTCGGCCACCTGTTTCGCAGCCGCATCACCGGTCGAGCTCAACCGTCCGACGGCGTCGTGACCGGCATCGGTGGCCAGTTTGAATACGGCCTCGCCGGTCTCCTGCGTCTTGTCGACGAATCCACCGAACCGGGCGGGCGCAGTGCGGAGCGCGTCGACAACACGTTCGGCACCACGCGCGGTCAGCGTCGCGGGGATACCGGCAACGCGCAAGGCGGTGCCGCTCGCGGCCTGCAAGGGACCGCGTCGCAAGGCCACCGGGCCACCGATGGCCTCTTCGGCCAAGAGCGTGGTGATCCAGTCGACGGTTGCCTCGTGGGCGACGATCAGCCGCTCGGCAAGTGCAACGATCTCGGGTTCACCCTCGGAGGTGGCCAGCGCCTTCACGTACTTCGCCCGGTCGAGCAGCTGATGCTCGAGGGCGAGGTCGCCGAGCAACGCCTCATCAAGGGGCTGGACCTGTTCGGCAACGGCCTTCGCGGTTGCTGCCAGCCGACCGAAGACGGGGCGCAGCACATCGGGCAGTCCGCCAAGTTCACGGATGGCTTTTTCGATCGCGACGGCACGGATACGACCGTTCGCGGCGTTCTGGGACAGTTCCCGGCGCACCGCTTCGGTGCGCGCCTGGGCGGTTCGGGTCTCTGCCACCTGGATCTCGGTATTTGTCAGGGTCAACAACGTCCGCAGTTGGTTGCGCAGAGTGCTGGTGGAAAGGCTCATATCAGTCTCCTCAGGATTGGTGGGCATCGATATTGAGCGTCCTCAGGAGGCGTACCCGTCAGCCCGTCAGATAAACGATGGAGAGAGCCAGATCACATATCGTTTCGCGTGTCGCAGTACGGTGAGACCGATCAGGTGGCCGACGACAAAGGAGATCGAGTGTCCCAACTGCACGGCGTACGAGGGCACACGACGCCGGACCACTGGGGTCCGGCCTTCGTCGATCTGGCCGATCCGCGGAGATCGACCGAGGAATTGGTCCCCGGATGCCTGATCGCCGTCGATTCGGGCGGCGGCCCGATCTCCGATGAGGCTGAACGTCTCGTCGGCCGTTCCACCTTTGCCCTCACGGAGGCGCCTGCGCACGATCGCCGTTTCATCACCGTCGACTCGATACCGGCGGCGATCGCCACACTGACGCAACGACTGGCCGACCGGCCGGTCTCGGCGGCGGTCTGCGACGACGTGCTGCGGGCAGGCGAATCGAACACCGAGACCTTCAGCGGGCTGATGACCGAGTCGCTGGCCTATTCGACGCTGCAGGCCGGCCGCGAGTTCGGAGACTGGCTGGCCGAGCAGGGACCACGCGGTCTGGCCGATCCGCCACAGCCCGTTGTCCTCGAACGGGCCGGCGATGTTGTTGTCGTCACGCTCAATCAGCCCAAGCGGCACAACGCTTTCAGCAACACCCTGCGCGCCGGCCTGATCGACGGCCTCACCGTTGCCCTGAGCGACCCGACGGTGACCGGGGTGGAGTTCCGGGGAAACGGCACATCATTTTGCAGCGGAGGAGATCTCACCGAGTTCGGCACCTTCTCCGATCCGGCGGCCGCCCATCTGGCCCGCACCCGTTTCAGCCCGGCGCTGCTTCTCAACACGTTGCGCGATCGACTCGGCGAAAACCTGCGGGCCTACACCCACGGCGCCACGATGGGCAGTGGGCTGGAGATGGCAGCGGTCTGCGGGCACGTCACCGCGCATCCCGCCACGGTCTTCGGACTCCCCGAACTCACCCTCGGGTTGATACCCGGCGCAGGCGGTACCGTCAGCATCCCCCGACGAATCGGCCGCTGGCGCACCGCATATCTGGTGCTGAGCGGCGACACCATCGATGCCACAACAGCTTTGGACTGGGGCCTGATCGACGAGATCAGCACCTGACCGCCGAGGACTCGAGCGAACCGATGTCTACGCGGTCCTGATCTTCGGTACCGCAAAGGATTCCGGGTCGGCCCGCTGCCAGTCACGTTCCCATTCGCCGCGTTCGGTGCCACGGATCAGTTCACCTTCATCAAGCCACTCGAACAGATCCTCGAACGACTCCGCCGACGAGTGACCAACCCGCCGCATCACCACCGCGGGCCCGAGGTCGTCGAAGCTGGTCAATCCCATCGCGGCCAACACCTGCTTCGCCGACTCCACCGTTGCGCGTTGGTAATTGAAGACCCGATCACCTTTGTCCTCGACATCGAGCGCCCGTGCCCGGCGGGCATCCTGCGTGGCCACACCCACCGGACAATTGTTGGTGTGGCACGCCTGCGCCTGGATACAACCGACCGCCATCATCATGGCGCGTGCAGCGTTGGTGAAATCGGCACCGAGCGCCAGAGCCTTCACGATGTCGGTGCCGCCTGCGATCTTGCCCGCGGCACCGATCTTGACCCGGCCCCGCAAGCCGGTGCCAACCAACGCGTTGTGCATCATCATCAGACCCAGGTTCAACGGTGTACCAACATGATCAGCGAACTCCGGCGGCGCCGCACCGGTACCACCCTCGGCCCCGTCAATGGTGATGAAGTCGGGCGCTATCTCGGTGCGCAGCATCGCCTTGCACAGCGCCAACACATCCGTGCGAGTGCCAACGCACAGCTTGAAGCCCACCGGCTTTCCCCCGGACAGGCGACGAAGCTCGGCCACGAAGTGCATCAGTTCGATCGGGCTGGTGAACTCGCTGTGCGCCGGTGGACTGATCACGGTGACACCCTGCTGCACACCACGGGCCTGCGCAATCGCCGCAGTGACCTTGGAGCCCGGCAGCACGCCACCGAGCCCGGGTTTGGCCCCCTGACTCAGTTTGATCAGAATCGCCTTGACGTTGGGCAGATTCGCCTTCTCGGCAAAGCGCTGCGGGTCGAATCTCCCATCGACGGTTCGACAACCGAAGTACCCCGAGCCGATCTCCCACACCAGCGGTGCACCATATTCGAGATGGTGCGCGGTCAGTCCGCCCTCGCCGGTCTCGTGAAGAAATCCACCGAGAGCTGCACCTTTGTTCATCGCACGCACCGCATTTGCCGACAGCGCACCGAAACTCATCGACGAGATGTTGAACAGGGGCGCGTCATACGGCTGGGTGCACTGGGGTCCGCCGAGGCGTACGGTCGGGACGGTCTGCGCCATCGGAACCGGCGCCATCGAGTGCAGCAGGTAGTCATATCCCGGTTCGGTGATCTCACGTTCGGTCCCGAATGCCGCCTCGGCATGTAATCCCTTGGCCCGCTGATAGATCAACGATCGAACATTGCGGTCGTATGGACGGCCATCGTAGTTTCGTTCGATGAAATACTGCTGCAACTCGGGCCGGATCGATTCGAGTATGAATCGCATGTGCCCGATCACGGGATAGTTCCGGAGTATCGAATGCTGCTTCTGAAGAACGTCATAGATGGCAACCAGCAAAACGATGACCACGATCGCAACCGCAAACCACCACACGGTGTGCCGGTTGACCGCAGCCGCGAGCGTTAGCACACCGGCCGCAGCCACCAACCCCAGGAGCACATTGAACTTCACCATGGATGGAGCTTAGCCGCGGCGCGCCAGCAGGTTTCGCCAACGCACCTTCGCTACGACGAACGCAGTAGTCGCCCGGTCAGGCCTCGATCGTCTCTTCTGCGCCGACGCTGCCGAAGACCATCGCTTCCTCGATCCGGTCGAAACGATGATCGATCGCATCCAGGACGTAGTTGTGGCGCACATGCCAGGGTCGGCGGGTTCCCGATTTGGGCAGCACGTGGGGCGATCGCAGAATATATCCGGCGTGCAGATCGAACGCGGGAATCTCGGTGAGCGCCTCATCTCCGCGATGGGGATAGGCGTGCGTGTATCCGTTCGCACCCATATGTGCCAACAGTTTTGCCACCGACTGTGCGGTCATGTCGGATCGCAGCGTCCACGAAGCGTTGGTGTAGCCGACGCTCCAGCCCAGGTTGGGTACGTCTTCGAGTAGGTGGCCCTTGTAGACGAATCTGTCGTTGAGTTTGACCTCTGCTCCGTCGACACTGACGACTACACCGCCGAGCGCTTGTAATTGGAGTCCGGTGGCCATGATGATGATGTCGGCATCGAGGTGTCCACCCGAGACAAGTGCAATACCGTCGGCATCAAACGATGCGATGTGGTCGGTGACCACCGTTGCCCGTTGATCGGTGATCATCGTGAAGAGATCCGCCTCGGGTGACAGACACAGTCGTTGATCCCACGGGTTGTAGCTGGGCTTGAAATGGGTGTCGACGTCGTAGCCGTCCGGCAGATTGCGGACGGCCACGATGTGCAGGATCTTGGTCATCGCGCCAGGTGCCAGGCGCGAGAATCGAAAGAGCAACCAGGCGAACAGTGCATAATAGTATCGGATGATTGCGTGTGAGGCCTTGCGCGGCAACACCTTACGAACAACATTGGCATATCGATTCACCCTGGGTCCGGAGAGGACATAGGTAGGTGAACGCTGCAGCATCGTCACTGACCCAGCCTGCTGCGCCAGCGCCGGAACCAGTGTCATCGCCGTGGCCCCACTACCGATCACGACCACATTCTTGCCCTCGTAGTCAAGATCCTCGGGCCAGAACTGCGGGTGGATTATCCGCCCCGTGAACTCGTCCTCACCGGGAAACACCGGCCGGTAACCCTCGTCGTAGTTGTAGTAGCCGGTCCCGAAGAACAGGAACCGGCAGCTGTACGTCACGTCGGTGCCATCCTGCTCTGCGTGCACGGTCCAGGTGTCGGAGCGCGAATCCCAGTCGGCTGATCGGACCCGGGTGTCGAACGTGATGTGCTGATCGATCTGATGCCGCCGCGCGGTGTCGGTGAGGTATTCGCGGATGTGATCACCGTCCGCGATCGCCTCCGGCCGCGTCCAGGGTTCAAACGGATAGCTGAGGGTGAAGATGTCGCTGTCCGAACGGATCCCCGGGTACCGGAAGAGGTCCCAGGTGCCGCCGATCCGGCCGCGTCGTTCCAGGATTGCGTAGCTCAGTCCCGGGTTTCGTTCCTTGATGCGGTACGCGGCGCCGATACCCGACAAACCCGCTCCGATGATCAGGACGTCGGTGAACAAGGCATCCTCATCGGGGATACCTGATGCTGACTGTGCGGTCATACGGAAATCTCCCAGTCGTCGTCGACTTCGGATCGATTCGCGCTTCACCGCTCACCCGGGGGTCAACCCAGTGCGATGACCATGCCAACCGATCCGAACACCACGATAAGCACCAGGAGGTCGATAAGTCTTGGAGTCCGATCAGATCGGGCCACCGATCCGATTCCGCCACGGGCTTCGACGGCCGCCGCGAGCTCCCTGCCGTTCTGCACCGCCAGCGAACAGACGACTGTCAGGCAGGAGATCCAGCCGTTGATCTGCTCGCCCATCGATGGGCGATGGTCGGGTTTGCGTTGCGACATCGTCTGCAACAGAGTCCGGAAGTCGCTGATCATGAACGGACACAGTCGCAGCGCGAGGGCCACCGACATGGCGGCGGACTGGGCCGGAATACCGATGCGCGCGGCCCAACCGACCAATCGTTGCGCAAACGAAGGTATTTCGACCATCGGTGTCGTCCAGCAGAACAGCAATGCGCAGTAGAGCGACAGCACCGTCATGCAGATGAGGATTCCCCAGTAGATCGCCCCACCGAGTCCGAGTTCCACCCCGGCAACCGTGACGTACGGTTCGTCGCCGCCCAGCGCCGTGATCAATCCGCCGAACAGGGTGATGCCGATCAGCCACTTCGGCACCCGGGGCAGCGCGGCGCGCGGAACCTTGCCTAGCAGGGTCCAGCCGAGTGCGATTCCGGCCGCGACCCCGACACTGAGCCAGGTCGGCTCGAGCATGAACATCACCGCAACCGCAGCCAGCGTCAGCAACTTGGTCCCAACCCACAGTCTCCGGGCGGGCGAGGAATGTGGCAGCGCACGAACAACATTGGCCAGGTTGGCGGTGGACTTCACCTCCGACGGATCGGGTGCCGGCTTGACCGGCGCTCCGTCGATCGTGCCCTCGTCGACAACCACGGTGCGGTCGACGAGGCCGGCGAGTTCACCGATGTCGTGAGAGATGACGACCAACGTGGTGCCCGAGGCCTTCACCCGGCGCAGTGCCCGGACCATCGCGGCTCGGGCCGGGGTGTCGAGCCCGGCCAGTGGTTCGTCGAGCACGAGCAACCGCGGCTTGCAGGCCAACAGACCGGCCAGTGCAACGCGGCGTTGTTGCCCGACCGAGAGCTGATCCACGAGCGCGTCACCGAGCACCGCCGGATTGAGTCCGAGCTCGATCAGTGCGACGTTCACCGCCAGGTCGTCGACGCCTGCGGCATCCTTGATGTCGGCGCGCACCCGCGAGCGCACCAGTTGCAGTCTAGAGTACTGGAATCCGAGCAGGGCATGCTCACGGCCGTTGCGGACCGGTTCCCCGTCGACCATCACCTGCCCTGACGTCGGTTTCTGCAATCCGGTGAGAACCCTTGCCAACGTGGACTTCCCGGCACCGTTGGGTCCGGTGATCAACACGGCCGACCCCGCCTCGATCCGCAGGTTCAGGCCGCTGAAGATCTGGTTGTGCCACGGGGTCCCCGCGTCATGGGCGAACCCGACGTCGTAGAGGGCAACGTGTGCGCCGTTGATGTGCCCCACCGACCGGCTGGGATTGAGCAGTTCGGTGGAGACCTCACGGTGGGACGAGTCGAGCACGATCTCCCGATCGGCCAGCGCTGCCTCGTCGACGTCGTGCGTGATCTGCAGGACGGCGGTGTCCCCGCCGTCGGCCAGTTCGCGGAAGACCTCGATCACCGACGTCCGGCCTTCCTGGTCGATCATTGCCGTCGACTCGTCGCTGATGAGGACCGCCGGTTCCCGCGACAGCGCGGCGGCGATGGCCAGACGTTGCAACTGTCCGCCCGACAGGGTGCCGGTCTCGCGGTAGAGCATCCCGCTCAGACCGACCCGGTCGAGCAACTTGTTCATCTGGGCCTCGGTGAGATCGTGATTACCCCATGCCAAGTCGTCTGCGACAACCATGCCCAGCACCTGGGTTTCGGGACGCTGGCTGATGACAGCCGTGCCACCGGGCTTGCCGAGACCGACCGCACCGGGGCGACTGACGGTTCCGGTTGTCGGTGCCCGGCCGGCCACCACTTTCGCCAGCGTCGACTTGCCGACCCCGTTGGGTCCGGTCACCGCGACGACCTCACCGGCGTCGAGTTGCAACGAGACATCCCAGATCGCCGGGACCGGGGCTCCCGGATATTGCACCCCGACCCTGTTCAACCGCATCGGCAGCGGCGCAACAGGTCCGGACTCGTCGAGTTTCTCCTCGACATGCGGGACACCGAGTCTGGCGATCATGGGCGGCAACGGCTGCCGGTGCACGACGTAGACCGCCAGCCCGGACACCGTCACCCCGACAACCCCGACAGCCGGTATGGCGATCCACCAGTAGTCGATGCACCAGTTGATCACCGGGCCGATGACACCGGTCAGTCCTTCGAGCCCGGCGTTGTTCATGACCCGTTCGGCGCCGCGCCAGCCGTTGCGGATCTGGGTGAACATGAACTCGCGGTAGTCGCTCAGTGCGGCGATCATCCCGGTGGCGATCGCCGCGGACGGGATCGCGATGAAGACAAACGTGTTCAGGGCGACCTGAGGCGACTTCCAACCGCGGCGCAGCGCTGTCCCGGACAGGATGCCGAAAACCGCTGCCGAGCCGACGAGGTTCGCCGCCGTCACCCCACCGAAGAGGAACGCGACGATCCAGCCCGTCATCGCGCCGAGCAGGCTCACCCGCAGCCGCCTGCGGCCGGCGAGGATGGCAAACGGTACCGACGCGACCAGGACCGCAGCGCCGCCGATGGGCAGCACCCGGCTCAGCACACAGATCGCCGCAGCGACGTCGGCCAGGGCAGCGGCCTCCGCGATTTCCACCGCGGTGACCCGGCGCCCGGTTCGGGTGTTCTTGCGCGCACGCACGGTGTCGCCGCGTTCAGGGATCGGTTCGTGTTGTTCGATCTGTCCAGATTGCCAGACAACCCCGATCGGGGGCGCGGGGCGGCGAGGTTCAGCCGGCCTTGCGCTTCGCAGGCGCTTTCTTGGCCGGGGTCTTCTTGGCGGCGGCCTTCTTCGCCGGAGCCTTCTTGGCCGCGGCCTTTTTCGCCGGAGCTTTTTTGGCCGCCGTGTCGCTGTCGGCGTCACCGGACGCAGAACCACCGCGGTCTTTCACCGACGCCCGCAGCGCCGCGAGCAGGTCGGCGACCTCCGAGTCGTCGCCCTCCTCCTCATCGTCCTTGGTCTCGGGTCCGGTGAACGCCTCGGTCCCCTCGGCCTTCGCCTCGATGAGCTTGCTCAGCTCTTCTTGATAGGTGTCCTCGTATTGGGTGGGGTCGAAGTCGCCTGACATCGACTCGATGAGCGAGGCGGCCATCTGGAGTTCTTGTGGCTTGAGGTCGGGCGATTCGTCAAGAGACGGGAACGCGGCCTCACGTACTTCGTCGGGCCACAGCAGCGTCTGCAACGTCAGGACATCGCCGACCACTCGGAGCGCCGCCAACCGCGTACGGTTCCGGAGCGTGAACGTGGCGATTGCCAGACGGTCCGTCTTCTTCAGGGCCTCGCGCATGAGCGCGTATGCCTTCGGCGACTTACTCGCAGGCTCCAGGTAATAGGGCTTGTCGAAATAGATCGGGTCGACCTGATCGATCGGCACGAAGTCGGTGATCGCGATCTCGGGGCTGCGCTGCACCGGGAGTTCGGACAGATCATCCTTGGTGAGAACCACCGTCTGCCCGGTGTCACTCTCGTACGCATTGGCTATCCGCGAGAACTCGACCTCATCATCGGTGCCCTCACGAACCTTGCGGTATCGGATGCGGGTGCCGTCCTTCGAGTCGACCTGGTGGGACGTACGGTCATGGCTCTCCGTCGCGGAGTACACCTTGACCGGCACATTCACCAGGCCAAAGCTGAGATCGCCCTTCCAAATCGAACGCATATCGCCATTGTGCAGGTATTGAGCATTTGACGCAGCCCCCTGCGGCGATGAAAAGTCGTGGCATGCCCAGGCGCGACACACTCGAGGTCGACGGACACAGCATTGCGGTCACCCACCTCGACAAGGTGATCTATCCCGCGACCGGCACGATCAAGGCCCAGGTCATCGAGTACTACAGCGCGATCGCCGACGTGATGTTGCCGCACATCCGAGACCGGCCGGTGACCCGAAAACGATGGCCCGACGGCGTCGAATCCACCCCGTTCTTCGAAAAGAACCTGCCCGACCATGCTCCGAAATGGATTGGCCGGGCGCGGCTCGGGCACAGTGATCGAGACGTGGTGTATCCGGTGCTGTCCTCTCGGGCCGAGTTGGTCTGGCTGGCTCAACAGGCCGCCCTCGAATTGCATGTCCCGCAATGGACCCTCGCCCACTCGACCGGGCGGGACGACGCGTCGTACAAGGCGGACCGGCTCACCGATCGAGTTGTGCTCGATCTGGATCCGGGCCCCGACGTCACCCTGTTCGACTGCGCGCAGGTGGCGTTGCGGGTCAAGGACATGCTCGACGCCATCGGCCTGCCATGTTTCCCGGTGACAAGCGGATCCAAGGGCATCCATGTGTATTTCACGCTGGAATCGGCCATCTCATCGGATTCCGCGCGCAAGGTCGCCAAACAGATAGCCACCGGACTGCAGTCGGAGAGCCCCGATCTGGTGACCGCGCAGATGACCAAATCGGTGCGTGGCGGCCGGGTATTCGTGGATTGGAGTCAGAACAGCGCGTCGAAGACCACCCTGGCGCCTTACTCGATGCGCGGCCGCGAGCAGCCCTGGGTGGCCGCACCGCGACTCTGGGAAGAGCTGGAAGACAAAGACATCCGGCATATCTTGTTTGACGAGATGGCCGACCGGATCGACACGTACGGTGATCTGCTGGCTGATCTCGAGAACACGTCGGCAGCGCAACCGCTGCCGACATCACCCACCTCACCGACGACACCGGTCGTCGACCTCGGCGACTACCGCCGCAAGCGGGACGAGCGCAAGACCCCGGAGCCGTTCGGGGACAGTCGATCCGATGCTGATCGCAGTACCGAACCCATGTTCGTGATCCAGGAACATCATGCCCGCCGTCTGCACTACGACTTCCGCCTCGAGCGTGACGGCGTCCTGGTGTCTTGGGCGGTCCCCAAAAACCTTCCGCTGGAAGGCGACAAGAATCGGCTCGCGGTCCAGACCGAGGATCACCCAATTGATTACGCCGACTTCTCGGGCGACATCCCGTCCGGCGAATACGGTGGCGGTCATGTGGAGATCTGGGACCGGGGTACATACGAGACCGAGAAGTGGCGGGACAACGAGATCATCGTTCGCCTACACGGCGAACGCATCCAGGGCCGTTATGCGCTGATCAAGACCGGTGACAAGAACTGGTTGGCGCACTTGATGTCCGACGAAGCACGGCCGATCGTGCCCGACAGCCTGCGCGATCCGCGGCCGATGCTTGCCACCGACGAGACCATCGAGCATCTCACCGACGACAAATGGGCCTTCGAGGGCAAATGGGACGGTTACCGAATCCTGTTGCGCTACATCGATGGAAAGCTCCGATTGACGTCGCGTTCAGGCATCGACATGACTGCGGACTTCCCTCAGATCCACACGGTCACCGATGATCTGGGACTGCTCGATGTGGTGCTCGACGGTGAGATGGTGGTATTCGACGAGCAGGGACGCACCAATTTCACGCAGCTCGCCGGCCGCAACAACTCCGAAGACCTCGACGTCAAACTGCTCCTGTTCGACATCCTGTATCTCAACGGCTCGTCGCTGCTCCGACACACCTGGCAGGATCGGCGCGAACTGCTCGAGGAGATCGGCAAGGCGTTCTCGTCCGATGCGCCCGTGCAGGTTCCACCGCTTCTGCCCGGACCGGGTTCGGCAGCCATCGCCCACAGTCGTGAACGCGGCTGGGAAGGTGTTGTCGCCAAGCGGCGAGACTCGACCTACCAGCAAGGCCGGCGCTCCAAGACGTGGCTCAAGCAGAAGAACTGGAGCGACATCGAGGTGGTGATCGGTGGCTGGCGACCCGGCAAAGGTGGTCGCAGCAACCGGATCGGCTCACTGTTGATGGGCCTGCCAGAGGAGACCGGGCTGCGCTATGTCGGCCGGGTCGGGACCGGATTCACAGATGCCCAACTCGACGCCCTGCTCGCCGAACTGGAGCCCTTGCGCCGCAAGACTTCACCGTTCCTTGGCCACCTCGATCGCCCCGTCGAGATGGACGCGGTGTGGGTTCTGCCCAAACTCGTCGCCGATGTGAGGTTCATGGACTGGACAAGCACGGGTCACCTACGTCACCCCTCCTGGCGCGGGATCCGCCGGGACAAGCTACCCGGCGACCTCTGAGAGCAGGGAAGTAGCACGGCTGCACGTGCCCAGAATCTGCGAGCGAGCTACGGTATTTACGGGTTCTGATGGCCGCCCTGCGCCCCGCGGGAACCCACAGCCGCACCAAAAGGAGTCCACGTGCTCGTAGTCGCGCACATCAGCGATCTTCACTTCAACGGAACCGCCGCAAAGCGCGACCGGATCCAAGCTGTGCTCGATTACATCAATTCCAGAGCCGACGGCATCGACGCGCTACTGGTGACGGGCGACATCACCGACAACGGTCTGGCATCCGAGTACAAAGAAGCCGGCGAAACACTGCACAGTCCGCTGCCGACCCTGATCTGCCCGGGAAATCACGACTCCCGCGACGAGTTCAACCAGACCTTCCTGGCCGGCGAGCCCTCCCTGCGCAGTACCGACCACACCGCTCCGCTCAATTTCTCGCGGACGATCGCGGGCACATTGTTCCTGATCTGCGACAGCTCCATCCCCGGCGAGAACGGGGGCTACCTGACCGACGAGACCCTCGCCTGGATGGACGAGCAGATATCCGCCGCCGGACCGCAGGTTCCGGTGTTCGTTGCGTTCCACCATCCCCCGGTTGTGCTGCAGATGCCGATGATGGACACCATCCGGCAGACCGGGGAAGAGCGGTTGGCCGCACTGGTCGAGCGGCATCCGAACATCACCATGTTCATGTGTGGACACGCCCACACCGGCGCTGTGACCACCTTTGCCGGACGGCCGCTGTGCCTGGCCCCCGGCGTGGCCTCGACCCTCAACCTGCCCTTCGAAGGGACCGATGTGGTCAACGAGACACAGCCTGCCGGGTTGGCGTTCCACACATACGCCGATGGCCGTGTGATCAGCCACTTCCGGTCTGTTCAGTGCTGAACCGCCGCGATCACGCGGCGGTTCGGTCCGCCTTGATGCGGTCTGACGGCAGGCCGAGGATGTCGGTCGCGTCCACGTAGATGTCCCGCTGATCGACCTTGGCGGGCACCGACAGGTTGCCGATCAGTTCCCGGGTCGATGTGGTCGCCGACACCACCGGTATCCCGGCGACAACCAGGTCGGCCGCAGCGCGCCGAACCTGATCCGGAGAGGTCACCACCACCACGTTCGCCAGGCCCAACTGCCTGGCGATCGCAGCGCAGGCCACCGCACCCTGCGCAGGCGAGCGGGCTGCGGAGTCGGCGTGCAGACGGGTGGCGGCGATACCGTGGTCGACCAGCCAGGTGCGCATCACGTCGGCCTCGCGTTGTCCGCGGGCTTCGGCACCCCCGGAGATGATGACCGGAGATTCGTGGGCGACGATTGCCTGGGTCCAGGCGGCGAACAACCTGCTGGCCGTCTCGGCGGTGGGTGTTCCGTCAGAGTTCAGGCCGGCTCCGAGCACCACGATCCCGGTCGTCTTCCCGTGCAGGCCCGGTACCGGATTCGGGCCGACGACCACTCCGCGGCTGATTCCGGAGAGCGCCTCGCGAACACGTCCCTGCAGTGCGCGATCATAGGTCCCCAGGGCGGCCAGTGCCGCCTGATTCGTCCGGGCGTCACCGCTGTAGTCCGACCAGATCGCTTGCAACGCAAGCGCATCGGTGTCGGCGGGGCCTGCCACCAGAAGCTGACGGAGTGCGTTGAGCCCCAGCGGCACCTCGCCACGGCGGAACTGGAGCTGGGCAGAGTTGTACAGGTTCGCCGTGTCCGTTCCGGACATCACCGGCGACACCGCGGTCGGCGTGTTCATGACAGTCGGGATCAGTGCGACCGCTCCGGTCGACATCCCGATGGCGGCGGCCGCGGCCACCAGCGCTCTATTCACTCGCGCCACACGCGCACCACTCGTCACACTGGCCACCATAGGCGGTCAATGCCACGGGACCACATTCAAGCGGTCTCAGCTCGATAACACCTACCGGCCGCCCCCTGGACATCATCCACACCGGGTGATGCCGGAAACACCCCGTGCAGGCACCATCGGCTCTCATGGACCTGTTCAACCGTTCACACGAAGACAAACCTGCCGCGATCCGCTATCAGATGCGCGAGAAACTACTCTCCATCGGCGACGACTACTGGATCGAGAACAGCGCCGGAGAGAAGGTCTTCAAGGTGAACGGGAAGGCGGTTCGCTTCCGGCAGACGTTCATCCTCGAAGACAGCCGGGGCTCCGAGCTCGCGAAGATTCAAGAACGCAAGTTCAGCGTCCGGGACAAGATGCATATCCAACGCGGGGACTCAGAGGCCACCGTGCACAAGGCCATGCTCGGGATCCGGGATCGGTACACGATCAACCCGGATTCCGGGCCGGACCTCAAAGCCAAGGGCAACTTCGTCGACCACGAGTACGAGATCGAGCGCGACGGCGACACCATCGCCACGATCTCCAAGAAGTGGTTCCGGCTCCGGGAAACCTATGGTGTGGAGATCGCCGCGAACGAAGACCAGCCATTCATCCTCGCCATCACCGTGTGCATCGACGAGTTGTCCCGCGGCTGAGCGTTCAGCAGGTGCTTGATCTCAGCTTGCCGCCCTCTAATGATCGGCCGCGTAGCTCGAGCGCGTCGTGCGCCAGGCCGATATACGTATGGGCCGTCGATATCCCGGCCTGGTAACCCTCGCTGTACTCAGCGACACCGGGCGGGACACCGCTGCCTCGTTCCTGATCGAGGCGACCCTCGATGATCTGCAATGCCGCGAGCTCCCAGCGGTGACGTCTGGCCGGGTTCTGTTCGACGAGTGGTGTTGTCGGAGCCCCGGCGAGCTGGTCGAGGACGCACAGGCGCGCAAAGCCCATACCCGCGCCATGCCCACGCCGATATTCATCCGGCTGATCCCTCCCGCAAGCAGTGGCCGAAAAGTGTTCATGCAATGAGGTCAGCATTTCCGTAAGCGTTCTCTCACGACTGGGCGCGTCAGGCATTTTTGCGCTTCCGCATAATAGATCCACTTTCCGCCACCCTTTTATTTTCGCGCTGCGCTTTCATTGCAATTCGCTTTTTCTTCGCCGTTGTCTTCTTTTCAGTCGCCATCGACATCTCCTTGTGGTCCGTAGCACATCAGCGACCCTCAGGCCGCTCACCTCCAAGACCATAGCCAAGCCCACAGGAAGGTCAAGTTGTCCATACTGTCCTGTGGGACTGCAACACAGTAGATTTCAGGATCTCATCCGGGGCAGATTGACCGGACTGGCTTTTATTTTTTTATGGGCTAGAGTCCATTGGACCGAGTGCGATCGGAGAAGGAGTGAGGATGCGCCGTGAAAACGGTACTGATGGAGGTTCGCTTTCGGGTGTGTGCCACACCCCGGCGGGCCCAACGCTTTTTTGACCACGTCGCCGACGTCGTTTCTTCTACGCTTCCCGAACGAGTACAGCGCTACCAATTAGTGCAGCAAACAGATTCTGTACTCTTGCGGCGCCAATGGGAACGCCTCAACGGCACTTTGGCCCTCGCCCCACCCCAGACGCAAGAGATCGGGTACGGACTCCACGATCCGACCGGACGCCTGACGGCGCAAAAGGTCGAGAGCATCGCCAACGACGCGCTCGCCGACCTCGCGTCGCAGCAATCACCCGGCGACAGGGCACAAGAATGCGTGCCGTGGATCCTGACCTTGAACGCCGCGACCGACCGCGCCTCCCACGATGCGATCACGGAGCAATATCCGCCGTTGGACGTCGGGCCGCTGCGCAGAACACATCCGAGAATCGCGATCTCCGGGCGCCACAAGACAAACCACTAAGGAACATCCATCATGACCACCACCGATCCGTCCTGGATCAGCGCTGCCACGCGCGAGCGTCTCGAAAATGAAGTGGCACAACTCTATCGAGAACGCGATGCGGCGTCGGCTGACCTGATCAAGCATCGGAACATGGGCGATCTGGACAACAATGACACATACCACCGAGCGGTCGGGGCGCTCGATCACGTCAATACCCGAATCGCGCGGACTCATGCCGTCCTGGCCACCGCAACAACGACCACCACAGACGACGGCACCGTACAGCCGGGCTCGATCGTGACAGTCCGGTTCGATCACGATCATTCCGACACCGACACATTCCTGCTCGGAATGCCCGAGGAACACGAGACCGGGAGGATGCAGGTGTGCTCACCCGAATCGCCACTCGGGCGGGCGATTCGAGGAGCCCGACTCGGTGACGACTGCCGGTTTCTTCTGCCAACCGGAAAACATTGCACCGCAACAATTCTCGCAAACACGCCCTATACCGCCTAGGCAATCTCGAACGCCACGGAATTCGGCCCCTATCCCCGAAGGGGGAATCATGCAGATTGCAGCCTCTCCCCGTATACCTGGTGGACCGTTGCAGCGACCACACCACGATCCGGTGTTGTTGTTGGGACCCACCGGCGGACTGAACGCGGCTGTCCGGCGCGCGCTCGCCGATCACGGCGTGACCGCCACCGATGATCCCCGCGATTTGCTGACACCCGAGGCGGGCGAAGCACTTGTCATCGTCACCACCAACACCCCGGCCACGCCCCGGCGCCGAGGGTTCGGCAGGTGGCGTGAATACGTGGTCCGCCAGGCCGCCGAAGACCGTCTCACCGAGGTCGTGGTCGACGCGGCGAGCACGGTATCAGGGGCGCGCGTTCTCCTACTCTGCGATACGTCCGACGCAGCGTCGTCACGAGCTGCGATTCGGGCAACCAGGCAACTGGGCCAACGTATGGCGTACGAGTGTGCATTGAACGGTGCACCGATCAGTTCCACGACCTACGTGGTGATCGACGATGCAACACCTTCCATCACCGCCATCAACGCAGCTGTGACCTGGTACTTCACCCACCAGACGCCGGCGATCGAGGATCGACCATACTGAGCGGACTCAAGCCACGGGTAACCCTGGAAGGACCGCCATGACCATTTCCCCGATCTCGCGCCGCGACCTCGATTTCCTCCTCTACGAGTGGCTCGACGTCACGGAACTGACGACGCGGGAAAGGTTCGCCGAGCACTCCAGGGAGACATTCGACGGAATGCTCGACCTGTGTGCCGATATCGCCGCCAAATGCTTTGCCCCGCATAACAAGAAGTCCGATCAGAACGAGCCGCAAGTCGGCCCTGACGGCAAAGTTGTCATGATCGACGAGGTCCGTGCCGCGCTCGCCGAGGTGGGCAAGGCCGGCATCATCGCCGCTCCGTTCAACGAGCAACTGGGCGGCATGCAACTGCCGACCATCATCACCCGCGCCGCCGGAGCCTGGCTTCAGGGCGCCAACGCCGCCACGTCGTCGTACGCCTTCCTCACGATGGCGAACGCCGGACTCTTGGTCGAATACGGCACGCCCGAGCAGATCGACACCTGGGTGCGCCCGATGCTCGAGGGTCGATTCTTCGGCACCATGTGCCTGTCAGAGCCGCAGGCCGGATCGTCGCTTGCCGACATCACCACCAAGGCCCAGCCCGCAGACGACGGCAGCTACCGCATCACCGGTACCAAGATGTGGATCTCCGGTGGCGACCACGAACTGTCCGAGAACATCGTGCATCTGGTGCTCGCCAAACTTCCCGGTGGCAGCCCCGGGGTCAAGGGCATCTCCCTGTTCGTCGTGCCGAAGTATCTCGCCGACGGCACCCGCAACGATGTGGCGCTGGTGAGCCTCAACCACAAGATGGGCAATCGCGGCACCACCAATGCCCTGCTCAACTTCGGCGACGGCACCCACAGCCCGTCCGATCAGGCCGGCGCCGTCGGCTACCTCATCGGCGAGCCGCACCGAGGGCTCTCATACATGTTCCACATGATGAACGAGGCCCGGATCGGCGTCGGATTCCTTGCCACCTCACTCGGTTACGCCGGATACCTGCAATCCGTCGAGTACGCCAAGGTCCGCACCCAGGGCCGCCCGGTCGCGTCCAAGGATCCGAGTTCGTCGCCGGTGCCGATCATCGAACACGCCGATGTCAAACGGATGCTTCTGGCCCAAAAGTCCTATGTCGAGGGCGCATTGGCGCTCGGCCTCTACTGTTCCAAGCTCGTCGACGAGCAGCGCACCGATCCCGATCCCGAATCGGCAGACCGCATCGAGTTGCTGCTCGACGTGCTGACACCCATCGCCAAGAGCTGGCCGTCGCAGTGGTGCCTGGAGGCCAACAGTCTGGCCATCCAGGTGCACGGCGGATACGGGTACACCAAGGAGTTCGACGTCGAACAGCTCTACCGCGACAACCGGCTCAATCCCATTCACGAAGGCGCACACGGCATCCACGGTATGGATCTCCTGGGCCGCAAGGTCGTCATGGGCGGCGGCACCGGCCTGGTGCTGCTGGCACAGACCATCACCGCCACGATCGATCGCGCCGGAGAGCGTGAGGCCGAACTCGCCGGCGCTCTGCGGACGGCGCTCGAGCGGCTCATCACCGTGACCACGCAGGTGTGGTCGGCGGGTGACCCCGAAGTCAGTCTCGCCAACGCCACCATCTACCTCGAGGCTGCCGGACATGTCGTCATCGCCTGGATGTGGCTGGAGCAACTCCTGGCCATCGGCGACCAGCAGGGAGCTTTCTACGACGGCAAACGCGCTGCTGCCCAGTACTTCTGCCGCTACGAACTACCGAAGACCAACCCGCAATTCGATCTGCTGGCAGCACTGGACCGCACCACCCTCGACACCGATCCCGGCTGGTTCTGACCGCACCCACGTGAATTCACGCCGCCCACCTGAGGTTTCAGGTGGGCGGTGTGAATTCGGGTGGAGCTGTGGGCCGCAGCTTTGTTGTCACTGCAGCCCATTTGTTACAGCGCTTTGAGTTCCTCGATGATCAGGCCGACCGATTTCTTGGCGTCCCCGAACAACATCGACGTACCCGGCAGCGTGAACAGCGGGTTATCGATACCGGCGTAACCCGATGCCATACCGCGTTTGAGGACGATCACCGAACGGGACTGATCGACGTTGAGGATCGGCATCCCGTGAATCGGCGAGCTCGGATCGTTGCGCGCCGCGGGGTTGGTCACGTCGTTGGCGCCGATGACCAAGGTGACATCGGTACGGGCGAACTCGCCGTTGATGTCGTCCATTTCCTTCATCGCGTCGTACTCGACACCAGCTTCGGCGAGAAGGACATTCATGTGTCCGGGCATACGACCGGCGACCGGGTGAATGGCGTACTTCACCTCGACGCCCTTCCCCTCCAGGATCGCCGCCATGTCCTTGACCGCGTGCTGAGCCTGCGCCACCGCGAGTCCGTAACCGGGGACCACGATCACCTGGTTGGCGTACGCCATCTGGATGGCCGCATCAGCGGCAGAGGTGGCCTTGACCGTGCCCTGCTCACCGGCCGGACCGGCAACACCGGCCGCTCCGCCGCCACCGAACGAACCGAACACGATGGCCGGGATCGACCGGTTCATCGCCGTGGCCATCAGGTTCGTCAAGATCGAACCCGACGCACCGACGATCATGCCTGCCACGATCATTGCCGTGTTGTTCAACGCCAGACCCGCTGCCGCAGCGGACAACCCGGTCATCGCGTTCAACAGCGAGATGACCACCGGCATATCGGCGCCGCCGATCGGCAACACCACGAACAGACCCATCACACCGGCAGCAACCAGCACCAGCACGATCCACCACTGCGAGCTACCCTCGCCCGGGCTGGCGTTGATGCCGATGAACACGCACGCCGCGAGCGCCACCAACAACAGGACGATGTTCGCAACCTGGAAGATCTGGGCGTTCTTGACGAATGCCTTCTCAACCTTCTTGTTCATCAACTCTTGCAACTTGAGGAAGGCGACCAACGAACCCCAGAACGACACCGAACCGATGATCGCCGCGAACAGCGATCCGATCACGATGTGAATGGTCGGTGATTCGCCATGCTTGAACTCGGAAAACCCTGCGGTCTCGATGAACTCGGCCCAAGCGATCAACGCGACCGTGCCGCCGCCGACACCGTTGAACAAAGCAACCAGCTGTGGCATCGCGGTCATCTTGGTGCGCTTGGCAGGCGGCACACCCAGGATCACACCGATCGCAAGACCGGCCACGATCAGAATCCAGTTGATGGCGTAGGTATCGCGGATCTCGATCAACGTCGCGATCACCGCCAACCCCATGCCGGCAGCAGCGATCCAGTTACCGCGGACCGCGGTCTTGGGCCCGGTCAGGCCCGACAAACCCAAAATGAACAGCGAAAACGCAACAATATAAAGAATATTGACCAGATTGTTCACTTCTGGACTCCCTCAGACGACCCGGCTGCATCTTTTTCGTTCAGCGGAGCCTTCTTGCTCTTGAACATTCCCAACATGCGGTCGGTGACCAAGAAGCCGCCCACCACATTCAGGGTTCCGAAGATCAACGCGATGAAAGCGATGATCCGCACACCCCACGGAGCATCATCGGGCAAGCGGCCCAACACGATCAGGGCACCGAGGACAACGACACCGTGAATGGCGTTGGTGCCGGACATCAATGGCGTGTGCAGGGTGTTGGGCACCTTGGAGATGACCGCGAAGCCAACAAACCCGGCCAGCACGAGAATCGCGATATTCGCGAGAAGTCCCGAATACATATCAGGCACCTGCCTTCTGTGTTTCGCGCGTGACACAGGCCGCGGCGAGGATTTCGTCGTCGAAATCGGGAATGATCTTGCCGTCCTCGCCGAGCATCAACTCGATCAGCGCAAGAATGTTTTTCGAATACAGCTCGGACGCGTGCTCGGGCATACCCGCCGGAAGATTGAGCGGTGAGCAGATCATCACGTCATGGCGGATCACCTCTTGGCCCGGTTCGGTCAACTCACAGTTGCCGCCGGTCTCACCGGCCAGGTCGATCACAACGCTGCCCGGCTTCATACCCTCCACCGCGCCGGCCGTCACCAGGCGCGGCGCCGGACGACCCGGCACCAACGCGGTCGTGATGACCACATCGAAACCCTTGATCGCGTTCTCCAGAGCCTGCTGTTGCTGTGCGCGTTCGTCATCGGTCAGCTCGCGGGCATATCCGCCTTCACCGGCCGCGTCGATCCCGAGATCGAGCCACTGCCCGCCAACGGACTTCACCTGCTCGGCAACCTCGGGACGCACGTCATAGCCGGTTGTCCGAGCACCCAACCGCTTTGCGGTCGCGAGCGCCTGCAACCCGGCCACACCCACACCGAGCACCAGTACCGTGGCCGGCTTCACCGTTCCGGCGGCGGTGGTCAACATCGGGAAGAACCGGGTCGAACGCTCAGCCGCCAAGATCACAGCCTTGTAGCCGGCGACGTTGGCCTGCGAGGACAACGCATCCATCGACTGCGCCCGCGAAATACGCGGAATCGCCTCGACAGCGAAGGCCTGCACACCCGCCGACTTCAACCCGCCGATCTGATTCTCGGCATTACGCGGATTCAGAAAACCGATCAACGACGAACCCGACGACAACTTTGCGATCTCGACATCAGTAGGCGGCGCAACCTTGACCACCACATCTGCCGACCACGGATCGCCGATCGAGGCACCGGCGGCCACATACAACGCGTCCGGGATCAACGCGCCCAGACCTGCGCCCGACTCCACGACCACCGATACACCCTTGCTCACCAAAGTGGCGGCAACCTTCGGAACCAGCGCGACCCGGCGTTCCCCCTCCGTCGTTTCGCGCACGACACCCACACTCATAGAAGCTCCCTTGTCATGGGGTTGGCGGTTCGTCGGTGACACCTTCGTCCGACGCCTGCCCACAAATGGCCGATGTGGCACACGACTCACGTGCGCCACATCACTGCGTTGGAACATAGCATGATCAAATGGGCAGGGGCAGTGTGTAACTGAACACAGTTCAGTTACACAACCGTGCCATTAAAGGCTCTTATCCGGTTGCCCAGTTATCTGCGAGTAACCGAGGTGGCGTGGTGTGTCCGGGGCGCGACGTCGTCAGAAAGCGACTGCGACGACCGGGTCGCCTGTCGGCTGCGAGGACCCGCCCTCGGGTTCGACCGTGACACCGAACTCGTCCGACCCGGTCACCCCGTCGACGGCAACGGCTTGACGGCCCGGTGAACCCTGCATCAGTCCGACAGACAAGGGCTCATGATCGTCCCCCATCAGCCACATCTGATACGTCTGGCCTGCGGGGACCGGGGGCAACCCATCGGCAAGGACAACCGCTTTGTTCTCGTCGCGCGAAGCCACGACGGTGACGCTCGCGCCATCGCCGATGTCGGCCTGCTTCATCTGCATGTCCGGCGCCGCCAGCACCTGACTGATCTGCTTGTCCAGGTCACCCTGCGCGACTGGTCCCTCGGCGTCCGGGGCAGTGACCCGGCCCACCATCACTCCGCCGATGATCAAAATCAGAGCCGCCGCGACCGCACCGACGGCGATACTCGCCCGACGACGGCGCGATGTGATGTCAACCACATTCGATCGTGACTCGGTGTCGGGCGCCTGTTTCGGCTCGCCGGACTCCGGTGCCGCCTCGCGCTGCGGCAACTCGGCCAGCAACAGTCCGCGGATTCGCGGTGGCGGCGCGGTGGCGTACTCGGCCGACAGCGAAGCCAGCGCCTCGTGGGTGCGGGTGATCTCCCCGCGGTACCGCTGCCGCTCGGCGAGCGGCGCTTCGGCGATCTCACGCTCGACGCGGGCGACCTCGTCCGCTTCCAGTGCCCCGAGGGCAAAGAGCTCGATGTGCTCGTCGAGCCAACTGTGCTCAGCCATGGGGGTTCGCCTCCAGACACTGCTTCAGGCGACGGAGGCCGTCGCGGATACGTGATTTGACGGTTGGGAGAGCTGCATCGAGCCGCTCTGCTACCTGCCGATATGTCAGGCCCCCATAGTAGGACAGCTCAATACTCTGACGTTGCGTCGAAGTCAGGCTGCCCAGGCAGAACACGACGTCGTCACGTTCTTCACGGGACACGACGGACTCGGCCACGCTGTCGCTGGGCAGTTCCAGATTCGACACCGAGTAGTCGGTGGATCGCCTGCTGGCTGCTTCCTCGCTGCGAACGCGGTCGACTGCCCGCCGGTGCGCAATGGTCATCATCCAGCTCAGCGCAGAGCCGGATGCGGGATCGAACCCTTCGGCCTTCTGCCACACCTGCAGGTACACCTCCTGCAGCGTTTCTTCGGCATAACCACGATCTCGTAGAACTCGAAGGATCAACCCGAACACCCGGGCGCTCGTCGCGTCGTACAGGTCGGCAAAAGCCGCTCGATCGTGGCCGGCCGTCCGGATCAACAGATCGGCGAGGTCTACCCGCGCTTCGGGAATTCGGTCGGTCACATCCATGACAGTAGCGATAGTCATCAGAACACCTACTCAATCCGCAGCACTCGGTTGTGCCAACCGGTGGCGCCATCAGGTATCGGCGCAACCCGTTCCTCGGGTTGGACCTGTCCGGTCTTGTCGGTCGCGCGACAGTAGATGGTGTGTTGTCCCGCGGTGGCCTGCCAGGTCCAATACCACTGCCGCCAGGTGTCATCGGAATACTCCGTCGCCAGCGTCGCGGTGTTCCACGGACCGTCATCGACCCGGACCTCGACTTTGGCAACCCCGCGATGCTGCGCCCACGCGGTCCCGGCGATCACCACATCGCCAACCGGATGCCGCGACAATCCGGCAGGCCGGTCGATGCGCGAGGCGGTCTTGATCGGAGCCTTCTCACCCCAGTCACGCTTGGTCCAGTACGCCTGGGCCTTGTCGAACCTGGTGATCTCCCAGTCGACGACCCACTTGCATGCCGAGACGAAGCCGTACAGTCCGGGGATCACCTGCCGAACCGGGTATCCGTGTTCGAGCGGCAACGGCTCGCCGTTCATACCGATTGCCAGCATCGCGTCGCGGCCGTCCATCACCGCCTCGAGAGGTGTGCCCGACGTCCATCCGTCGACGCTCGTCGAAAACAACATGTCGGCGTCGTCGCGTACACCCGCCCGCTCCAGAATCGCCTTCATCGGATAGCCGACCCAGTCGGCCGTACCGGCCAGCTCGCCGCCGACTTCGTTGGAGACGCACGTCAGCGTCACGATCCGTTCGGTTGCCTGCATGTCCATCAGGTCATCCCAGGTGAGGGTGAACTCACGCTCGACCATCCCGTGCACCCGTAGTTGCCAATCGCCGGTGGTCAGCGCCGGGACCTGCAGGGCGGTGTCGATGCGGTAGAAGTCGTTGTTGGCGGTGACAAATGGGGTCACGCCCTCGACCTCGACATTCGCACCTGCCGGAATCGGGGTGGCCGCACTGGCCGGCCGTGGGAGCTGCACGCGTTTGCGATCGGCGATGACGTCACCCATCGTCGAGATCTGCCTGCCGATGAAAGCGGCGGCTCCGGAGATCACCACGATCAGGCCGGCTGAGATCGCAAAACTCCTACGCGACAGGCCCTCCCGCGTCGGTGCGGGCTCATCGGACGCCACCGCGTTCACGTCATCCTGATCCGCGCGACCCTGCGCGATCTCACCCTGACGCGACCCGCTGAAGAGAAACCCCCGCAGGTAACGCAGCACCAGGACACCAACCACAATCGCAATCAGGGAGGGCAGCGCGTACCAGTTGTCCGAGGTGGGCCGGTGCAGTGCCGCGATGACACCGAAGATTCCGAAGGCCGCGATCAACACCGAACCCACAGGGACAGAACGTCGTTCGACGATACCGGCCACCACCGACAGGAGTGCCACGGCAATCCCGATGCCCCACAACAACACCGGCTTGTCATTGGTTCCGAACGTCTCGATGGCGAACTCACGCATCGATGCGGGGGCGCGATCGACGAGGAACGATCCCACTGCATAGAAGGGCGAGGCGTAGGAGGACACGAATGCTGCCGTCAACTCCCCGACAGCGAGTCCGGCACCCGCGGCCACCAGGCCGGCGAGCCCGTGGCGTGCCACCGCTGCTATGTGCAATTCCTCAGCCTCTCAGGAGTTTTCAATCTTCCTTTGTCGGGAGGTGATTCGTATCCATCGACGTTTCGGATGGCTGAGGGGCGGATCAGAAGTTTCCTTCATCCGCACCCATCCGCCCACCGAGCAGCTCCGAACCTGCCGTGACCGACAAATGATCGGCGCCACAGATGCCGCAGGTGGCCGGCGCCGCGCATACATGACCGACGTTATGGATAAGGACAGCGAAGATGGCTCTCAAACGAATTCAGCGACTGGCAGTAACCGTGGCGAGCGTTGGCTTGGCAATCGGCCTCGTGGCAGGTTGTTCGGACGACAGTTCCGACTCCTCGTCGGACAGCGCCACGAACTCGGCGATGACCTCGGCACCGATGACCTCAGCGCCGATGACCAGCGAATCAGGCACTTCGGCAGAAGCCGCCACCCTGGTCGGCCCGGGCTGCGCGGCATACGCCGAAGCCAACCCGACCGGTGCAGGATCGGTTGACGGCATGGCCGCCGAACCGGTCGCCACCGCAGCCGCCAACAACCCGTTGCTCACCACCCTGACCGCAGCGGTCTCCGGTGGGCTCAACCCCGACGTCAACCTGGTGGACACCCTCAACAGTGGAGAGTTCACCGTCTTCGCACCCACCGATGATGCCTTCGCCAAGATCGATCCGGCGACCATCGAAACGCTCAAGACCGACAGCGACACCCTGACCAAGATCCTGACCTACCACGTCGTGCCCGGACAGTTGTCGCCCGATGAGGTCATCGGCGACCACGAGACCGTCGAAGGCCAAACGGTCACCGTGACCGGTCCCGTCGACACCCTCAAGGTCCAGGACGCCACTGTGGTCTGCGGCGGTGTGAAAACCGCCAACGCAACCGTCTACCTCATCGACACGGTGCTGATGCCCCCGGCCGCATAACCTGCGACCAGGCATTCACCAACTGAGGTAGATCAAGAACTCGGGCCGGGGCGGCTACACCCCCGACCGGCCGCTCCGGCCCGGGCCTTGCGTCTCCAATACATCAAGTTTCCACAGTTCGCCCGACAACTTCGCCCGCCGATACCACGAATTCCGATGTCCTCCCATATCGTGTTCGTTGTGACGGTAGGCCCGGTCCCTGGAGATCAGATCGAAACCGCTGCGGCGGAAACCGATCCTCCCCAGCGAGGAACTCTTGTCGAGTTCATGCGCAGGCCCCTGCCCATGCAGGTCCTGCGCTTTTCTGCGGTCGGGATCATGTGCACCACCGCATACGCCCTGATGTACCTCACGCTGCACGGGCTGGTCGGCGCGCAGGCCGCCAATTTCATCTCCATGCTTGTCGCGGCCGTCCTCAACACCGCCGCCAATCGCGCCTTCACGTTCCGGCTGCGGGGCTCTTCACAGCTGCTCACCCATCACATCCAGGGTGTGGCCGTCTTCGGCTTCGGCTGGGCGCTGACCGCGTTCTCGCTGTTCGTTCTGCACCAGATCTCAGAGCACCCGTCGAGCCAGCTCGAACTGGTCATCCTGATGACAGTGAATCTGATCGCGACCGGTGTCCGGTTCGTGACCTTCCGGCAGATGTTCGCTCGTGCGCTGCGGAAGCAGCTCGCCGCTGCCTCCGCCTGACGCCGCCCTTGGTACACACAAAAACGCTCCACGTGCAGAGAACTGCATGTGGAGCGTCTTCGTTTCTGTGGAGCGTTCAGCGGGATGCGGCGTGCCGACCGGCCCGACGGCCGAAGAACGATCCCTCACCCAGCTGAGTCCCGCTGGCGTAGCCCTTACCGTCCTGCGCGAGGTTGGCGGCCCCGGCTCCGGCCGCGTAGAGACCGGGAATCGTCGCACCCGATTCGGTGAGCACCTCACCGTCGACCGAGGTTGCCAGGCCACCCATGGTGAACCCGGCATACATCGCCTTGCCAAGCGACATGTCGAACGCCGCCCACGGGCCCTGGTCCTGCGGCGCCAGCCACTCGGGACGTTTGCCGAAATCGGGATCTTCCCCGCGTGCGGCATATTCGTTGTACCGGGCCATCGATGTCTGCAGATTTCCTTCGGGGATCCCGAGCGCCGATTCCATCTCCGCGATGGTCTCCCACCCGTCGATGAACGGCACCAGCGGAAACTCCGGACGTTCCATGTGTGCCTCGTCGACGATGAGATAGGCCACCGCGTCCGGCTGCTCCATCACAAATGCCGACGTCCGCGAGTGATAGGAGTCCTCGCACACAAACCTTTGGCCGTCTTTGTTGACCGCGAGGCCCGTCAACAGGATCGACGGCGGGTAGACCGGGGCGGTCACAAACGGTTGATCCATGTGTTTGAGTCCGCCACCGACAGACGCCCCGAGCCGGATACCCAACCCGTCGTCGTAGGTGCTGCCCAGCGTGTAGGGCTTCTCGGACATCTGCGGGACGAACTCCGCGACCATCGACTCGTTCATCACGAAACCACCGGCCGCGATGATCACCGCCTTGGCCTTGATGAACCCCGTGGCCTGTAGACGCTTCCACCGCACTCCGACGACTTCACCGCTCTCGTCGACAACGAGGTTGCGGGCACCGGTCTCGTACCGGATCTCCGCGCCGATCTCGGCCAACCGTTTCACCAGCAGGTCCGTGACCATGCCCGCACCTCCCAGGTCGCCTTCGACCGGAACCTTGTGACCGCGCGGCGCCGGAACGGCCTGCTCGCAAAAGGGCCAGACCTTCTCGTTGCCGGTGTACATCAAGCCCTGGGTTCCGGGCTGGATCACGGCCTTCTCCGGGTAGTAGCTGCGCTCGAATTCGAAGCCGAGCGACTCGAGCCAGTCGAAGTGCTCGACACTTCCCTGGCAGTAGGCGCGGATCTTGTCCGGTTCGGGTTCACGTGAAACAGCGAGCAGGTATTTCTCCATCTCTTCGGCCGAATCCTCGTGCCCGGTCGCCGTCTGCACCGCGGTGCCGCCACCGAGATAGAAGTGTCCACCGGCCATCGCCGAGGTTCCGCCTGCAACGGCCGCGCGCTCGAGGACCAGCACCCGGGCTCCGGCGGTTGCCGCCTCGACCGCAGCACTGCCGCCAGAGACTCCGCATCCGACGACGAGCACGTCGACCTCATCGGACCACTCGTCAACCGTCGATACGGCCACCACCTCGGGCAATTCAGCCTTCATCAGCGCAATCCTCACTCTTCCCGCGGGCGACGCCGAGGTGAGCACCCCCGCGATTCGACCCTCCGACCTAAACTAGAACTCGTTCTACTTTAGGTCAATGAGGCGACTGGGGACACAGCTTCAGACGTGTTCGGAAATGAGCGCTGCGACCGTGTTCGGCTCCAGCGCCGAAAAGGTGTGCCGAACATCGCCTGGATAGTGGATGTAGTCGCCAGGCCCGAGTTCAACCGGTTCATCGATCAGACCGACCAGCGCTCGGCCGGACACGAGCACCACGTGCTCGACGACGCCTGACATGTGCGGGTCGGAATCGCGGGGTTCGCCCGGCTGCGCGGTGACGAGATAGAGATCCCTGCGGGCGTAGGTGGGACAGGCCGACAGCAGCGTCGCCACATAATCCGACCGCTCGGACGACAGGGCCGGGCCTTCGCCGGATCGGATCACCTGGACGCGCGGGGCCGGCGGCTGCACCAGCAGCGCAAACGGCACCTCGAGGGCGGTGCTCAGTGCCCACAGCGTTTCCACACTGGGGTTACCGTTACCCGCCTCCAGCTGCGACAGCGTCGACTTCGCGACACCCGCCCGTCGGGCGACCTCGGCCAGCGATAGTCCCGTCCGTTTGCGTTCGCGCTGCAGTGCGGTGGCGATGGCCTGCAGTGGTGCGCCGGTCATGTGGTTCTCCTCGAACTGTTCGGTATTACATACCAACGACTTCGTTCGACTGACACTACCGTTCGTTCGGGTTGACGAACACCCGGTCAAAGGTCCACTATAAAAGCCATGCGTTCGATATGGCGAACACTTGACCCCACACTGGCCCGCGAGGTGGCACTCGTCTGTGCTGCGATCTCGTTGGTGGGGTTGTCCTTCGGCGCGATCACGGTCGGCAGCGGCTTCCCGATCTGGGTACCGATGCTGATGTCGGTGGTGGTGTTCGCGGGCGCCGCCCAGTTCGCCTTCGTGGCCATCATCGCTGCCGGCGGGACCATCTTCGCCGGGGTCGCCGCCGGACTCCTGACCAACGCGCGGCACATCCTGTTCGGATTCTCCTTCGGCGACGTATTCGGTAAGTCGATCGCCTCACGTCTGGTCGGCGCCCACCTCATGATCGACGAATCCGTGGCGTTCACCATCGCGCAACGTGACCCGGAGAGGCGACGAGCGGTCTATTGGGCCTGCGGCGCAGGCCTGTTCGTCTCCTGGAACCTCGGCGCTGTGTTGGGTGCGATTGGCGGCAGCATGCTCAGCGATACCAACGCTTTCGGGCTCGACGCCGCATTTCCCGCTGTGCTGCTGGCATTGATCCTGCCCAGCCTTCGGGACCACACCACACGTAAGGCAGCCTGCGTCGGCGCCGTCATCGCGGTGGCTGCAGCGCCGTTCACCCCGGCCGGGACCCCAATCCTGTTGGCGCTCTCCGCAGTTGTCCTTGCGGTTCCGATCCGCCGACCGCAGCAGGCGGTGGCGAAATGAGCGTGAGCACACCCGCGCTGCTTCTCGGGATCGCCGCACTGGCACTGGGCACCTTCGCGTTTCGCTTTGCCGGGCCCGTCCTGGCCGGACGATGGACCATACCCGAGCGATTCGAACAGCTCACCGCAATCGGTACCGTGGTCCTGCTGACCGCACTGGTCGCCACAGCCACATTCATCGAGGACCACGAAATATCCAGCCCGGCCCGAATTCTCGGAGTGGCCGTCGGCGGCGTACTGGCCTGGCGAAGGGTGCCATTTGTGGCTGTGGTGGTGGCTGCCGCCGGATCGACGGCGCTGCTGCGATTGCTCGGGATGTCCTGACCTTCGTCAGGCGCCCAGCCAATCCAAGATCTCCTTGGTCACCTTGTTCGTCGCATCCGAGTATTCGGGATGCTTCTTCAAGAATGCCGCAACCAGCGGGCACACACCGACGATCTTTTTACCTTGCGCGCGAGCATCATCGAGCGCTTCTTTGACCAGGATGGTCGCAAGCCCGCGGCCACCGAAGGCTTCTTTCACCTCGGTGTGATAGAAAACCCGTTGCGCCACACCGTGATCATCGGTCCGGTCCGCGTAGGCCGCCAGACCGGCACGCTCTCCGCCGACCGTGACGATGTACCGATGTTCAGCCGGGTCGTCGGCCACCGTGACCGGTGCGCCGGTTTTGTCCGCGATTGCCCCACTGTTGTTGGTCATGACAGCTGAAACTGCCTGTGCTGCTCGAATATTCCAGCTCATCGCGACGGCTCCTGACGTGGTTTGATCCTCGCGTTGGGCAACGCAGGCGCAGGCAGGCGGATGACCGGTCCCTCATACCCGGCCACTTCACCGAATCGACCGGACTGCTGCTCCCACTGCTCCCGGTAGGTCACGATGTCTTCATGGCTGCGGCCGACGAAGTTCCACCACATCACCAGATCTTCGTTGAACGGCGTGCCACCGAGAAGTATCACCCGAGAAGGCTGGTCATCAGAGCTCTGCAACGTCAACTGGGTCTGCCCGGTTCCGATGTAAGCCATCTCCGTTCGCGCCACCTCGGCGCCGTCGACACTGACCGCGCCCTGATCGACGAGCACACCGTGTTCGAAGTCCGGATCGACCGGGATCGTCAGCATCGCACCGGTATCCAGGTCGATCTGAGCACCGAGCAGCGGACTGAACGTCTTCACCGGCGACGTACTGCCCATCAGCGTTCCGATGAACACATTGATCCGCCCGACGTCGACATACAGCGGTTCAGGCACGTAATGGTCAAACCCCCGGCCGGTATCCCGAGCGTCGGCAGGCAGCGCCACCCACAGCTGGACGCCATGGAGTTCGGTGGTTTCCGGCGTCGACACCTCCGAATGACAGATCCCGTGTCCGGCGGTCATCAAATTGACCTCACCCGGACGGACCATCGCGTGAATGCCGTGACTGTCACGGTGCTCGATCTCGCCGGAGAACAACCAGCTGACGGTCTGTAGCCCGGTGTGTGGATGCGGCGGCACGTTCATGCCACCGGTGTCCTGCACGTTCGCCGGACCATAGTGGTCGGCAAAACACCACGCGCCGATGAGGGATCGAGCCCGTTGCGGGAGTGTCCGATGAACCAGCATCGCCCGTGGTCCACCCAACGGGACGTCACGCGAGGTCAGAATCTGCACATGGAGATCGGTTGACGGTGCTGATGCGCAGTCGATCTCCGGACCCTCGACAAGGTTGCTCATCAGCCACTTCTCCCGGTTCGCGTCATGATCCTGCAGGCATTTCCCAGTCCGAGCCACATCGAATATTCAACCGAGCAGACAGGTCATGCCGCAGTGGTGATAATTACCGATAGTAACGGCGATGTACGCCCGTAAAGCCCATTGTGGACGCTTGGCCCGTTGCATCGTGCGAGTTACCCCAAGATCATCACCACACCTGGAGGTTTGATCCAATGGCCACTCCGACCACAGTTCAGAAACTCGCCGCCGAGGCGCTTGGCACCTTTTGGCTCGTACTCGGCGGCTGCGGTACCGCAGTGTTCGCCGCCAAATCCATCGCCCAGGACGACGACACCGGAACGATGTACCAAGTGGGCGTCGGTTTCCTCGGTGTCTCGATCGCCTTCGGTCTCACCGTCCTGACCGGCGTCTACGCTCTCGGCCACATCTCGGGTGGCCACTTCAACCCGGCGGTGACCATTGGTGCGGCCCTGGCCAAACGCTTCGAATGGAAAGACGTTCCGGGGTACATCATCGTCCAGGTGATCGGAGGTATCGCCGGAGGCGCGATCATTCTGGCGATAGCCAGCGGGCGAGATGGTTTCGAGGCCAAAGGAAATATGGCCGCCAATGGATTCGGGGACCACTCCCCGGGCGGGTACGCATTGTGGGCCGCCCTGATCGCCGAGGTTGTGTTGACCGCAATATTTGTCATCGTCATCCTGGGCGCCACCGACACGCGGGCACCGGCGGGTTTGGCCGGTGTCGCGATCGGCCTGACCCTGACCCTGATCCACCTGATCAGCATCCCGATCACGAACACGTCGGTGAACCCGGCCCGATCCACCGCGGTGGCGTTCTTCAACGGGAACGGTGCGCCGGGTCAGTTGTGGCTGTTCTGGGTGGCACCGATCGTGGGCGCGGTCATCGCGGGCGTTCTCTATCCGTTGGTCTTCGACAAGGGTGCAGAAGAACCAGAGCTCGACCGGATTCCCAATCCGGCTCAAGGCCGCTGACATTCGCCAAACGACAAGGCCGTGTAAAACCGACCGTGGTTACCGGAATCGGCGCAGCCGCAGGCTGTTGCCCACCACGAACACCGACGACAGGGCCATCGCCGCACCCGCGATCATCGGATTGAGCAACCCGACAGCGGCGAGCGGTATCGCGGCGACGTTGTAGCCGAAGGCCCAGAAGAGGTTTCCCTTGATCGTGCGCAGGGTGGCCCGCGACAACCGGATCGCATCCGCGGCCGCTCTCAGATCACCGCGTACCAAGGTGATGTCGCTTGCCTCGATCGCGGCATCGGTTCCGGTCCCCATCGCGAGCCCGAGATCGGACTGTGCCAGGGCCGCAGCATCGTTGACACCGTCACCGACCATCGCGACAGTCTTTCCCTGTCCCTGCAGGTCTTTGATCGCGTCGACCTTCGCCTCGGGCAACACACCGGCGATAACCGTTTTGATGCCCACCTGCGCAGCAACGGTTTTCGCCACTGCCTCGTGATCGCCGGTCAGCAAGACCGGGGTCAGGCCCAGATCGACGAGTTCGGCAACCGCTTGCGCCGACGTCGGTTTGAGCACATCGGACACCACCAGCACACCGCGGATACGGCCGTCCCATCCGATCGCGATCGCCGTGTGGCCGGATCGGGCCGCCGAGTCGATTGCGGACGCGAGCTCATCGGGAAGGTCGAGGCCTGCATCGATCAGCCACTGCGGCCGTCCGACCGACACCGACACCTCTTCGACGATGCCGGTGACGCCGAGCCCGGCGGTGTTGACGAAGTCCGACACAGAGGCCAGGTCACCGACCCGCTCCTCGGCGCCGACGGCAACCGCCCTCGCAATCGGGTGCTCCGAGGCATTCTCGACCGAGCCGGCCCGGAGTATCACCTGGTGGATGTCTTCTCCGTCGGCCACCACCACCTCGGTCAGCGTCATCTGGCCAGTGGTGACGGTGCCCGTCTTGTCGAGCACGATCGTGTCGACCTGCCTGGTCGATTCGAGGATCTGCGGGCCCTTGATCAAAATGCCCATCGAGGCACCACGTCCGGTGCCGACCATCAGTGCCGTGGGAGTCGCAAGACCGAGGGCACACGGGCAGGCAATGATGAGTACCGCGACCGCAGCGGTGAACGCGTCGGTGGCGTTGTAGCCCAAGCCGAGCCAGACCGCAAGGGTACCCAGCGCCAGAACGATCACAATCGGGACGAATACGCCCGAGATCCGGTCAGCCAGACGCTGGACCTGCGCCTTTCCGGTCTGCGCCTGCTCTACCAACCGTGCCATCTGAGCGAGCTGGGTATCGCTCCCAATGCGCTTGGCCCGCACAATCAGCCGGCCGCCGGCATTGACCGTAGCGCCGACAACCGAGTCACCGGGTTCGACTTCCACCGGCACCGATTCGCCGGTGAGCATCGAGGCATCGATTGCGGACGAACCACTTTCGACCTCGCCATCGGTGGCGATGCGTTCGCCCGGTCGCACCACGAACAGGTCTCCGACCGCGAGTTGCTCGATGGGGATCAGCTTTTCGCGTCCTCCGACGAGGACGGTGACGCTCTTCGCGCCGAGTTCGAGCAGACTCCGCAGCGCACTGCCCGCCCGCCGCTTCGACCGCATCTCGAAATAGCGTCCCGCGAGGATGAAGGTGGTGACACCGGCCGCGGCTTCGAGGTAGATGTTTGCCGTGCCATCGGACGAGGCCATATCCATGCCCCCGTGCGCGATCCCGGGATCACCGGCCGCACCGAAGAACAGTGCGTACAGCGACCATCCCAGGGCCGCCAGCGTTCCGACGGAGACCAGCGTGTCCATCGTGGCGGCGCCGTGGCGCGCGTTGATCGCGGCCGCCCGGTGGAATTGCCAGCCACCCCAGATAACCACGGGCGCAGCCAATGTCAGCGACAGCCACATCCAGTTGTCGAACTGCAGCTGCGGGATCATCGCCATCGCGATGACAGGAATCGACAGGGCCGCACTGACCAGTGTCTTGTGCCGGAGTGTGTGTAGTTCAGGATCGGACTTGTCGTCGTCGGTGTGGTCAACGCCTGCCGGTTCCGGCACCTTGGCGTGATAGCCGGCCGCCTCGACAGCCGCGATGAGGTCCGCGGTGTCCACCGTCTCGGGGTAACTGACGCTTGCCTTTTCGGTGGCGTAGTTGACCGTGGCCGCCACACCGTCGAGTTTGTTGAGTTTGCGCTCGATCCGATTGGCGCACGACGCGCACGTCATGCCGCCGATCTCGAGATCGATCTGCGCGGGTGCTGTGGTGGTCATGCGTTCAGCCCAACCGGTATCCGGCATCGACAACCGCCTCTTCGATCAGCTCGCGCGCAACAGGCTGTGTGACATGGACATTCAATGCGCCGGTGCCCAGATCGACTTCAACGCGGTCCACCCCGGGGATCTCGCCGACTTCTTCGGTGACCGACGCGACGCAGTGCTGGCAGGTCATTCCGACCACCTGGTAGGTCTCGACACTCATCTCATACTTCCCCTCTATGAACGGACCAGCCGGGCGATCGCCTCGGTGGCCTCTTTGACTTTTGCCTGCCCCTGCTCGTTGCTTTCACGGGCGGCATCGACGACGCAGTGCGACATGTGCTCTTCGAGCAGACCGAGGCTCACTGCCTGCAGCGCCTTGGTCATCGCGGACACCTGGGTCAGGATGTCGATGCAGTACTTCTCTTCCTCGACCATCCGCTGCAGTCCACGCGCTTGGCCTTCGATCCGCTTCAGTCGCTTGAGGTAGTCGTCTTTGCGGTGAATGTAGCCGTGCTGATGCTCTTCGGTCATGGTTGCTCCTGTCGCCTGTCAACAGAACTACCATACCCCCCTATGGTATTCCCATCGACCAGATCCACCTGTCGATCGAACAGCAGACCGGGGTCGGTCAGGACTCGCGTTGCGCCTTGATGACCGTTGCCAACTCCGACAGGAGGCCGACCAGATCGACCAGCACCTCGTCGACCGAGCGCACCCTGCCTGCGACGTGGTCTGCCATCCATTCCGGCACCTCGCCCGCAGGCTCATCGGAGTGCCGGGAACGGCGACCGGTTCCGGCCCGGACATCGACCGGTTCGGGTGCCGGATCGGCCGATTCATGCCGTGGACTGTGCGTTTCTGCCTCGGGAAGCGCTTCCGGGGCCGGGACGGGTTCAGGCGCACTCGGGGGCTCTGGAGCGTCGGGCGTGCTCGGGGTCGCTTCTTCCGCGGTCGCCACCGAACCTGATCGGCTCACACCATTCACACTCACGGTGGTGTCGGACCGGTAGTGCGAGCCGAACCGTGGCGTTGACGTCGTCGGGACGTAACGGTGCGGTCCGCCGTGGCCTGCGAAGAAGACACACGCCAGATCCATGCTGTCGAGGACCGGGCAGGGTTCGAGTTCGGTCAGCCGATGGGCGTCATCGTCATCCGACCACTGCAGCCACAGCCGAAAGCCGTCGCGTGGGCCCGCGCCCGCATCGGACGCGTGGATTCCGGGATGTCCCGAACCCAGGCGGCATCGCTGGACCCATCCATTGTCCGGAGCGTCATCGAAGGCGGCATGCGTGTCGGTGGCAGCAATTACCGTTGACCAACACACATCGAATTCTCCCGCCACGGGTCCATCTTGTCCTCAAGTGGTAGTGGTCGCGAGTTCGACACACGAGTTGGGAGTACTGATGATCGGTTTCGTGAAAGCAATTGCACTTGACGGTCCGAATCCGGTGGAACTGGCCAGTTTTTACCAGAGAGTGCTCGGCGGAGACCTCGACACCAGTGACTCCGAATGGGTCGAATTGGACTGCGGCCTTGGTAAGGCAAAGCTGACGTTTCAACGGTCGACGAGTTACGTCCCGCCGACATTTCCCGACCCGAACGGAAGTCAGCAGATCCATATCGACGTCCAGGTTTCCGATCTCGCCGCGGCCGAACCCCAGATTCTCGAAGCGGGCGCAACCAAGGTCGAGGGGCAGGAGTTCGAAACGTTCCGGGTCTATCTGGACCCCGTCGGCCACCCGTTCTGCTTGGTGCTGAACTGACCTGCGTCCGGACCAGAATCGCCTGACTGTGATAACCCCTAGTCAGGTGGCGTATATTTGGCGTCATGGTAGCCGTTCTGGATGACAAGTTGGCCGACCTCGATCGCTGGGTTCCCGGCAATCGGTGCTCGATCACGCGCGCCCTCGATGTGGTCGGCACCAAGACAGCGATGTTGATCCTGCGAGAGGCGATGTACGGCACCACCAGGTTCGACGGGTTCGCGCGCCGGGTCGGGGTCAGTGATGCCGTGGCCTCTGCACGCCTCAAGGGACTCGTCGATGCCGGACTCCTGGAGAAGGCCCCCTATCAAGAGCCGGGGCAGCGCACCCGGTACGAGTACCACCTCACCGAGATGGGCACCGACCTGATGCCCGTCGTCTTCGGGCTGATGCAGTGGGGCGACAAGTACCTCCAGCCCGAGGGCCACCCCCTCGACCTGATCTCCGACGTCACCGGTGAACCCGTGAAAGCCGGACTGACCACACCGGACGGCACCGAGGTGCCGCTCGACGAGCTACGGATATCGCTGGTCAAGCCCTGATCTGTTGGTCATGACCTCGACGGATAGACTTTTCACTCATGGTTTCCGACGCGGCGCTGCGCACTGATCTGGTCGTGGTCGGGGCCGGTGTCGCCGGCCTCACCGCAGCGGTGAGCGCAGCCGAATCCGGCCTGGATGTCCT
This sequence comes from Williamsia sp. Y853, assembly GCF_056786495.1. Classification (NCBI taxonomy): domain Bacteria; kingdom Bacillati; phylum Actinomycetota; class Actinomycetes; order Mycobacteriales; family Nocardiaceae; genus Williamsia; species Williamsia sp. Y853. The sequence continues at coordinate 922,170 of NZ_JBXCJC010000001.1, read as the reverse complement.
GGTCATCAACAAGGGGCGCGGCTGGCATCCGGGCGACCGCGAACCCGGTACCGCCACCTATTTCGCCCAGGGCGGCATCGCCGTGGTCGAGCCCCACAACACCGAGGACTCGATCGCGCTCCACACCCGCGACACCGTCGTGGCCGGAGCCGGACTCACCGATCCGGCCGCCACCGAATCGATCGTGAGCGAGGGATTCGCGGCGGTCACCGCACTGGTCGGCTGGGGCGCAGAGTTCGATGTCGGCTCCGATGGCCGCTTTCTGCGGACCCGCGAAGGTGGCCACAGCGTTCGCCGCATCATCCACGCAGGCGGTGACGCCACCGGCGCCCAGGTGCAGCGGGCACTGACGCAGAAGGCACTGTCGCACCCGAAGATCAGGGTGCTCGACGACACGCACGCCCGGCAGATCCTGATCAGCGCTGACGGAACGGCCGTCGGCCTGAGCATCGGTTCGGGCGACGGAGTCCGCACCGAGGTGTACTCACCGACCGTTGTGCTGGCCACCGGCGGCGTCGGCCACATGTACCGAGCCACCACCAATCCACTCGGCGCGACCGGCGACGGCATCGCGCTGGCCCATGCGGCAGGCGCGGCGGTGGCCGACATGGAGTTCATCCAATTCCATCCGACGATGCTCTACCGGCCGGGAGTCCGGGGACGCCGCACCCTGATCAGTGAGGCCTTGCGCGGCGAGGGCGCGATACTCGTTGATGTCGAGGGCAATTCGGTGACCGCAGGCGTTCATCCACTCGGCGACCTCGCACCACGCGACGTGGTGGCAGACGCGGTGAGCGCGGCGATGACCCGCACCGGCGCCGAACACGTCTATCTCGATGCCCGGCACATCGCCGGTGTCGCTGCGCGGTTCCCGACCGTCACCGCCGGGATCGCCGAGATCGGCATCAATCCCGCGGCCGACCTGATCCCGGTGGTGCCCGGCGCTCACTACCTGTGCGGTGGCGTGGTCACCGACACCGTAGGGGCCACCACAGTGCCCGGCCTGTATGCCGCAGGCGAAGTTGCACGCACCGGCCTGCATGGCGCAAATCGGTTGGCGTCCAACAGTTTACTCGAGGGACTGGTAATGGGCCGGCGGGTGGCACAGGCTGCCGCCGGGCGCGTGGGCACCACGGTGGCGGAACCGGATTCGAGGCCTACTTCCCCGGTTCCGATCGCAACACGCCAAGAACTCCAGGACCAGATGTCGGCACACGCCGCCCTGAGCCGCGACCAGAGCGGCCTGAGCGCACTGGCCGACCGGCTCGAATCAGCGCCGGTACGCCACCCCCGCGACGTCACCGACCACGAGGACGCCGCACTCACCCTGACCGCGCAGCTCGTGATCGCTTCGGCATTGGCGCGCAAAGAGTCTCGCGGATGCCATCACCGGACGGACGATCCGGCCATCTGACGGGCGCCGGCACGCGCAGTGCACTGAACCGCCACCTTCGACAAAGCGTGCGGACCAGTCGTCCCTGCCTGCCGAGCACCGGCGACCAACGCAACGCTCCGGAAGGCGACGGTGCCCCAGGCCGCCAGTAGGAGTACGTACAGGCACACCGAAATGACCTGGAGCAGAGCCGAACCGGTGGCGAATCCAAGGGCGGCCGCACCGGTGACGCAGGTTCCGACCGGGAAGGTGAAGCTCCACCAGGCCGGGGTGAAGCTCATTCCCTGCCGTGCGTTGTGGACCGTGACTGACACCGCCAGTATGAAGACGAAGACCGCAAACCCGCCCATCACCAGCCCGTAGCCGATTCCGAGGATTCGGAGTCCGGCGGCGATCGAGGTCTGATCGCCGACGAAAACCAGCGATGCCCGCTCGCCCAAAAGTACTGCGGCAGTGACGGACTGTCCGATCAGGCCGAGCATGATCCACATCGTCGGGGCGACCTGCGCCGAGGGAAGTCCACGGTGGATCAGTCGCGAGTACACCATGCCGATGGTCAGCAGTCCGACGAGCAGGCTCAGGCCGAACATGCCGTAACAGATGGCGATCACACTCATCCGCAGCTGGCCGGCCGAAATATGCTGGATCAGTAGCGATCCGACGGCCGCCGACACCATCGGGGGCACGACCGGCAGCAACCAACTGGGCATCGCTCCTGACTGTGCGCTCTGGGTTCCGATGATCATCCGGAACGGGATCCAGACGGCGGTGAAGATGCCTGCGGCCGTGCCCGCCAACCACAGCAGTCCACCGATCCAGACGGCCACACCTTCGCCGATGAACTGCGGTCCGAGTTCGATGGTGCCGGCACCCACGGTCAGCAGCGCCATCGCGGGCGCCCCGTAGAAGTGGGCCATCACCGGATCGGCGGCATGCCGCGCCGGGCCACCCCGCAGGAACAGGATCGAGGCGACCACCAGTCCGACCGCAGCCAGCAACCAGAACGCCGTGGTCAGCGCATTGAATCCGGGGACGCTCGAGTGCAGTGCAACGCCGGAGGTCGCGACGATGCCTGTGCCCATGATTGCGGCGAACCAGTTGGGTGTCATGGAACAAGCCTGCGGCGAGCGACACCTGTGCGGTAGTCGGCTTGCCCTTGTCCCGATACAAGCTGTGCTTGTACCCTCGACCGATGGTGTTGCCCGCGCGAGTCCCCGACCTGTCCGCGTTGGATGTTGTTGTCTCGGTGGCCCGCGGGGGCAGCATGAGCGCGGCGGCGCGAGAACAGAATCTGAGCCAGCAGGCGATCAGCGCCCGAGTGCACTCGGTGGAGCGCGAACTGGGGATCGTGCTGTTCCGTCGCTCCCCCAGCGGAACCGAGCTCACCGCCGAGGGTGTTGCCGTCCTGGAGTGGGCTTCGGGGCTGTTGGATGCGGCAGAACGCTTCTCGGCAGGCGTCGATTCACTGCTCGGGAGCAAGCGTGCATCGTTGACCGTCGCCGCATCCATGACCGTTGCCGAGTACCTCATCCCACGCTGGGCTCTCACGTTGCGCCGAACGCATCCGAACACCCGGATTCGGGTGCAACCCATGAACTCTGCCGATGTCACGCGCGAGGTCTTGTCCGGCTCGGTGGATGTCGGATTCATCGAGGGCCCGGAGACCGACAGCCGACTCGAGGCGCTGACCGTCACCCGCGACGAACTGGTGGTCATCACGCGTCCCGATCACCCGTGGGCGCAGCGCGGGCGACCCATCTCGCCAGCCGAGCTGCGCAAAACCCCACTGGTGCAACGTGAACCAGGATCGGGTACCCGCGTGACCTTCGAGTCGGCCCTTGGCGACGTCACCGACCCGTTGCTGGAGCTGAACTCCGTCGCCGCCGTCAAGGCCGCGGTACTCGGCTCGGACGCCCCGGCCGTGTTGTCGAGTTTGTCTGTCGCACAAGAACTCATCGACGGCAGGCTGACCCGGATCGAGGTCGAGGACGTGTCGATGCCGCGGGACCTGCGCGCGGTCTGGCCCCGAGGATCCGGCCTCCGGGGACCCGCCCGCGATCTGGTGTCCCTGGCGGCCCAAGACCAGCAGACCACAGCATTCGAACATCGAGGCGGCCATGACATTTGAATCAGGCACCAGCCACCACGCCGATGTCCGCGAAGCCGAGATCGCCTGGTCCGAGTCCGGAGACGGTCCAGCCGTCATCTGGGCACACGGCCTCACCTCGAGCGGCTCCGGACAGGAACGGTCCGGGATGTTCGACTGGACGCCCCTGAGCGATGAACATCGGCTGATCCGATACGACGCCCGTGGTCATGGCAGCTCGACCGGGGAACCCGTGCCCGGGCACTACACCTGGCCGAACCTGGGCCTGGATCTGTTGGGATTGCTGGACCAGGTTGCCGGTGGCGAGCAGGTCGACGGACTCGGATCGTCGATGGGCACCGCCACACTGCTCTACGCCGCGACGATGAATCCGCGGCGATTCCGGCGCCTGGTGCTCACCACACCACCCACGATGGGCTCGGTGCGGGCAGCGCATGTGCGCGGATACCTCGACGGCGCCGCGTTGATCGAACGTTCCGGTCTTGCCGCATACGAAAAGGCAAGTGCGGCAGGGCCACCGCCGCACATCTACTCCGGTCTGGTCGAGACGCCACCCGCACTGGAGGTGGCGGAGTCTCTGCTCCCGTCGATCCTGCGCGGCGCCGCGCTCTCCGACCTACCCGACAGCGACGCCCTGGCCGCCTTGGAACCACCGGCACTGATTCTGGCCTGGTCAGGCGATGCCGGCCATCCACTGTCGACCGCACAGCACCTGGCCGAGGTGATTCCCGGCGCCGAGTTGGTCATCGCCGATACGCCCATGCAGTTGCGGCGATGGCCGGAGGTCGCGGCCGCGTTTCTTCGTTGAGCCCCAAGTTGCTGCGCCGAACCCGGTGTAGGTCGAACCCGGTGTAGGTCGAACCCGGCCTAGGTCGATCCATCCACCAGCCGGTTGGTCAGGTCGATGAAGACCTGACGTTCCGCGGTTGTGAGGGGACTGAGGAATTCGTCCTGGACGCCGTCGAGCACCGCGTCGAGTCGCCGCAATTCAGTCCGTCCGGGTTTCGTCGCGGACACGACGTTGCGACGCCGGTCCGACGGATCGGGTTCACGAAGGACCAGCCCGGCCTCCGACAGGAACTCGATCGCCCCGGACACGTCACTGCGATCAAGACCGGTCATCCGGCAGAGATCAGCCTGGCTGGAGGAACCGGCTTCATCGAGTGCGGCGAGTATTCGATAGTGGTAGGGCCTCGCTCCGGCCTGTTCAAAAGCATCCCGCAGCAGTGTGTGCCCCCGCAGCTGTGCCCGACTCACCAGCCATGTCGCTCGCTCATCAAGTCGTTTCACCATGGCAACCACCGTATCAACTTGTTGGTTGGACCAACGGATTGCTATCGTTGGTCGCACCAACGATTACCGTACCAACACTTAAGGAGTGGTGATGATCGCTTTCGGACCCCAGCTCATCGGTCAGACCGAAAAGGCCCTCGGTGCCCTGCTCGGCCTTGCCCTGACCTCGCACAAACTGACCGAGCCCGAGTGGGTCACCCTTCGACTCGTCGAACAGTTCGGCACAACCGAAACCCCGGACACCGAATCCTTGGCGGATTTCATCGGGAACAGGGCCCATTTCGCGAACCCCCGAGCATTGCTGTCGGGTCTGACACAGCGCGGACTCGTCGCAGGCAACCTGCTCACCGAGGCGGGTCACGCCACGGTTTCGGCAATCAAACGGGAGATCGCCGATCTGACCGCACCATTGTGGACATCACTCGACCCCGACGACATTGCCGCGGCCGAACGCACCCTGAACATCGTCCACCAGCGGGCACAGGCGATGCTTGCAATCCCCACCTGATCGACTGGTTAGCCTGCCCTATTCGTTGACCTGAACTTGAAAGTTCGGGTACCCGAACTCTACGATGTGAAGATGCGAATTCACGCAGGGTTCGCCCGCGCAACCGGCCTGCTGGTGGCAGCGGCAGCCGTGGTCACGCTGAGCGCCTGCGTGGGCAAAGTCGACCGTCTCGATGACCGATTGACCGTGTTGACCACCTTCACCGTGCTCCAGGACATCGTGGCCAACGTTGCCGGTGACAACATCCGCGTCGAGTCGGTCACCAAAGCCGGTACCGAGATCCACGGCTACGAACCGACGCCCGGCGACATGCGCCGCGCCGCCAGGGCCGACCTCATCATCGACAACGGGCTGCACCTCGAGGCCTGGTTCGAGCGGTTTGTCGATCGGCTCGACGCACCCCATGTCGTCGCCAGCGAAGGTGTCACCGACATTCCCATCTCCGCCGACGCCGGCGCGGGCAAACCGAACCCGCACGCGTGGATGTCGCCGCTGAACGTGCAGATCTACGTCGACAACATCGCCGATGCCCTCGTCGATCTCGACCCCGACAACGCCGCCGAATACCGGGCCAATGCCGACCGCTACCAGGCGCAGCTGCAGCAGATCCACGACGAGATGGTCGATCGCCTCGATGACGTCCCTGCGGCGAGCCGCGCCCTGGTCACCTGCGAGGGCGCCTTTTCTTACCTGACCCGGGACACCGGTTTGCGCGAGAAGTTCATCTGGCCGGTCAACGCCGAGCAGCAGGGCACGTCCAAACAGCTGCAGTCGACGCTCGAGTTCGTCCGCGACAACAACATCGGGGCGGTCTTCTGTGAGTCGACCGTCAGCGACGCCGTGATGCGGCAGGTCGAACGGGCCACCGACGCCCGATACGGCGGGACTCTGTACGTCGACTCGCTCTCAGAATCCGATGGACCCGTGCCCACGTACCTGGACCTAATCCGGCATGACGCAGGCGTCATTCTGGGCGCCCTCACCCAAGGTGGAAACCAATGACGGCAGCAGCCGAAGAATCTTTGCCACGGTCAGCTGACGAAGACCTGCCCCCGGCGGCCGTCACCGGTCCACCGGCACTGGTCATCTCCGGCGTCAGCGTCTATTACGGCGAGGTTCACGCCCTCGAGGACGTGAACATCACCATCGCCCCAGGACGCATCTGCGGTCTGATCGGCATGAACGGGTCGGGCAAGTCGACCCTGTTCAAATCGATCATGGGCCTGGTCAAACCGGATTCGGGCACCGTGTCGATCTCCGGCGGGACACCAGCGCAGGCTCGACGCAAAGGCCTGGTCTCCTACGTCCCGCAGTCCGAGGACGTCGACTGGTCCTTCCCCGTCTCCGTCCGTGACGTCGCCATGACCGGCCGCTACGGCCATCAGAACTTCATCCGTCGCGCGAGCAGGGCCGACAAGGAAGCGGTGGCACACGCGCTCGAACAAGTGGAGTTGACCGAGCTGGCCGATCGACAGATCGGGCGACTCTCCGGCGGACAGCGCAAGCGTGCGTTCGTGGCCCGCGGCATCGCACAGGAAGCCGATATTCTGCTCCTCGACGAGCCGTTCGCCGGCGTCGACAAGAAGTCCGAGGCCACGATCATCACCTTGCTCACCAAACTGGCGGCCGAGGGCAAGACGATCCTTGTCTCGACCCACGACCTCGGTTCACTCGGGATGTTCTGCGACGAAGCCGTCCTGCTCAACAAAACCGTTCTCGTGCACGATTCACCCGACGTGGTCCTGCGGCCCCGCGTTCTCGCCCGGGCATTCGGGATGGACATCGTCGACGGAAAGGTCGCGCCATGATGATCGTCGACTGGTGGCTCGATCCCCTCGCCGAGGACTTCATGGTCAACATGCTGTTGGCGACCACGGTTGCGGCCGCCGTCTGCGCGATGATCAGCTGCTGGATCGTGCTGATCGGCTGGTCCCTGATGGGTGATGCGGTATCGCACGCGGTGTTGCCCGGAGTGGTGCTCGCGTACATCGTCGGCGCCCCGTTCGCGGTGGGCGCGTTGATCTTCGGACTGGCAGCGGTGCTGCTGATCGGGGTGGTGCGCGACACCAGCCGGGTCAAAGAGGACGCGGCGATCGGCATCGTCTTCACGACGCTCTTCGCGTTCGGCCTGGTGCTGATCTCCATCACCCCGAGTCAGACCGATCTCAACCACATTCTGTTCGGCAACGTGCTCGGGGTGTCACAGTCCGATCTCTGGCAGATCATCGGCCTGGCCATCGTGACTGTCATAATCCTGACCCTCAAACGTCGCGACCTGACGCTGTTCGCCTTCGACCCCACCCACGCCCACGCCATCGGCCTCTCGCCCCGCCGCCTCGGCGCCCTGCTGCTCGGACTGCTGGCACTGACTTGTGTTGTTGCACTGCAGATTGTCGGCGTGGTGCTCGTCGTCGCGATGCTCATCATCCCCGGGGCGTCGGCGTATCTGCTCACCGACCGCTTCAACCGGATGCTCGTCATCGCCCCGATCCTCGCCTGCGTTTGCGCCGTGCTCGGGATCTACTATGCGTACTACCTGGACGTGGCGCCCGGTGCGATGGTGGTATTGGCTCAGGGCCTGGCGTTTGCGGTCATCTATCTGTTCGCGCCGCGCCAGGGCGTGTTGGTCAAGGTGATCAACCGGGCACAGCGACGGCGCTCCTCGGCTCTCGTTGCGCCCTGACGCGTGAGAGGTGAGTGGCGATGGTTTCGTATGCGGAGACGTTTGCTCGCAGTGCGGATGATCCCGAAGGGTTCTGGCGCAAGGCTGCCGAAGCAGTCGACTGGTACCAAGCCCCCACCTCCGCCCTCGAAACGCTGCCGGGCGGCGCCTACCGCTGGTTTCCCGGCGCCACCCTCAACACCAGCTTCAACGCCCTCGACCGGCACGTCCTGGCCGGGAATGGTGATCGGACCGCCCTGATCTGGGATTCCGCCATGGTCGGCGAGACCCGCACGTACACCTACTCCGAACTGCGCGACGAGGTCGCGACCTTCGCAGGCGTGCTCACCGAACGAGGTGTGAAGGCCGGCGACCGGGTCATCGTGTACATGCCCATGATCCCGGAGGCAGCCATCGCGATGCTGGCCTGCGCCCGCATCGGCGCCGTGCATTCGGTGGTATTCGGCGGCTTCGCCGGTCCCGAACTCGCGACCCGGATCGACGACGCGCGGCCCGTTGCACTGATCACCAGCTCCGGCGGTCTGGAACCCGGTCGCACCATCGAGTACCTGCCGATGGTCGCCAAGGCCCTCGAGCTGTCCGCGGAGCCGCCTGCGACGATCATCGTCAAGAATCGTAAGCAGATCGAAGGCAGCGCCGCCGACCACGAGGGCTGGCACGACTGGGACGAGCTGACCAAGAAAGCGACTCCGGCAGAACCTGTTTCCGTCGCGGCCACCGATCCGCTCTACATCCTCTACACCTCCGGCACCACCGGGAAGCCCAAGGGCGTGGTCCGCGACAACGGCGGACACGCGGTCGCATTGACATGGTCGATGGCCAACATCTACGACATCAAGCCCGGCGACGTGTGGTGGACCGCCTCCGATGTCGGATGGGTGGTCGGACACTCCTATATCGTCTACGCGCCCTTGCTGATCGGCGCGACCACCGTCATGTACGAGGGCAAACCCGTCGGCACCCCGGACGCCGGAGCTTTCTGGCGGGTGATCGACGACCACAAGGTCAAGGCCCTGTTCACCGCACCCACCGCCATCCGGGCCATCCGCAAGCAGGACCCGGATGCCAAACTTCTTGCCGATCACGATATCTCGACACTGCAGACGCTCTTCGCCGCCGGCGAACGACTCGACCCGGACACCTACGAGTGGGCCACCAAGGTCCTCGGCGTACCGGTTGTCGACCACTGGTGGCAGACCGAAACCGGATGGGCCATCGCCGCCAATCTCCGTGGCCTCGAACCGATGCCGATCAAGGCCGGCTCACCGACGGTGCCGGTTCCCGGATTCCGGGTGGAGATCGTCGACGCCGAGGGCAAGAATGTGGAGGCCGGCGGCGAAGGCAATATCGTCATCGCACTGCCATTGCCGCCCGGGACCCTCGCAGGTCTGTGGAACGACGAAGCGCGCTACCACAATTCGTACCTGAAGACCTTCCCCGGCTATTACCTGACCGGCGACTCCGGCTACATCGACGCCGACGGCTACGTCTTTGTGCTGGGCCGCTCCGACGACGTGATCAACGTTGCCGGACACCGCCTTTCCACCGGCAGCATCGAGGCCGTCGTGGCCTCTCATCCCGCGGTGGCCGAATGCGCGGTGATCGGGATCCACGACGACCTCAAGGGCCAGCGTCCCAGCGGATACGTGGTCCTCAAAGAAGGTGCCGACATAGACGACGCCACTCTGCGGTCCGAGCTCGTGAAGATGGTGCGCGACGAGATCGGTGCGGTGGCCACCTTCCGTGATGTCACCGTCGTCAACGGTCTGCCCAAGACCCGGTCGGGCAAGATCCTGCGCAAGACGATGCGCCAGATCGCCGACCACCAGGACTACATTGTCCCCTCCACCATCGAAGACACCGCCGTCCTCGACGCCCTCAAGAAGCAGATCGGCTGACCCCCACACCCCGATGATGTGCCCTTCTGGCGAACATAAGCCCAGGTGAGCACAACCAGAACAGCACATCATCGGAATTGCAGGGCTGCAATTTTGCAGTCCTGCAATTTTTGGCTAAGTTATTTAGATGGTTACAGCACACAAGGAATCGCTGCGTGATCGGAAGCGTGCTGCCACCTGGGCCTCCATTCACCAGGCAGCAGCTGCTGCGGCCATGGCGCAGACCGACCTCACGAAGGTGACCATCGAAGAGATCGCCGCCGAGGCCAACATCTCGCCGCGCACGTTCTTCAACTACTTCCCCACCAAAGAAGACGCGATCCTCGGACTCCGCGCCCCGTTCATCGACGACGGCACCGCCGCGGCCTTTGTGATCGGCGACGACGACAACCTGCTCGAGAAGGTCGCACTGCTCCTCTTCGACGTCTTCGAGAAGACGGCCGGCGGTGCCGGCGGCCGCCAGGTGCGCGTCGAACTGATGCACCGCCACCCCGACCTCGCCCGGATGCGGCTCGCGCACACCGATCAGATCCGCCACCTCGCCCGAACACTTGTCGAGACCCGGCTCGCAGAATCCGGTCGGTGGCAACGCCGCAATCATTCGGTCGATATCCAAGCGACCGCGCAGATCCTGGTGACCGCGGGTCAATCCGTGGTCCGCATCGCAATCGACTGGCTGCTCAATGAGCCCGATGCCGACATCCCGCCCGACGAACTCGTGCACAGGGCCGCGCAATCGTTCACCACCATTCTCGAGGAGGCCTAAATGGCAGTCGATGTCCCGTCGGTTCGCACGCCGGACACCGAAGGGCAGGCCTCGCACCGCTCTGTGCTGCTGATGTTCGCCGGGCTGTTGGTGGCAATGCTGCTCGCTTCGTTGAACACAACCGTCATGAGCGCGGCGCTGCCGACCATCGTCGGTGAATTGCACGGCACCAACCAGATGTCGTGGGTCATCACCTCGTACATCCTGGCGTCGACGGTTGCCATGCCCATCTACGGCAAGCTCGGCGATCAGTTCGGTCGAAAGCCGTTGCTGATCATCGCGATCAGCATCTTCACCGCGGCATCGATCGTCGGCGCACTCGCCCCGAACATGTTGACGCTCATCGTCGCCCGCACCATGCAGGGCCTGGGTGCAGGCGGTCTGATGGTCCTCGCCCAGGCGACGATCGCCGACGTGGTCCCGGCCCGCGATCGTGGTCGCTACGCGGGGATCATGGGCGGTGTCTTCGCGGTCTCCTCCGTCGCCGGACCTCTTCTCGGTGGATGGCTCACCGAGGGACCCGGCTGGCGCTGGACCCTGTGGATCAATCTGCCGCTCGGCGCACTTGCGATCATCACGGCGATCGCCTTCTTGCACCCCCCGAAGATCGCTCGCGTCAAACGCAAGATCGACATCGTCGGGATGGCCGTCCTGACCCTTGCGACGACCGGAGTCGTGCTCATCGCCAGCTGGGGCGGCTCGCAGTACGAATGGACGTCACCGACCATCATCGCCCTGGTGGTCGGCACCATCCTCGCGTGGATCACCGTGATCCTGGTCGAAAGCCGTGTCGCGGAACCAATATTGCCAATGGCACTGTTCCGGCAGCGCAACTTCAACCTCACCACGGTCGGCGGCTTGTTCGGCGGAATCGGTATGTTCGGCGTGATCTCATACCTGCCGACCTACCTGCAGATGGCACTCGGCGTCAGCTCCACCCACGCCGGACTTCTGATGGTTCCGATGATGGCAACTATGACGGTCTGTTCCATTGCCTGCGGGCGGTTCGTCTCACGCACCGGCCGGTACAAGGCGATGCCGATTGCCGGTTCACTGCTGATCGCACTGAGCCTGTTCCTGATGTCACAGGTGGCGTTGTCGACCCCGACCTGGATGATCTGCGTTTGCCTCGGAATCCTCGGAGGCGGACTGGGTATCAGCTTCCAGATCATAATCCTGATCGTGCAGAACACGTTCCCGTACAGCCTCGTCGGGACCGCAACGGCCGCCAACAACTACTTTCGTCAGATCGGAGCCTCCCTCGGAGCCGCATTGGTCGGCAGTGTCTTCGCGTCCCGCCTCGCCGAACTGTTGGTCAGTAGGATTCCCGCCGATGTCACCGCGGCAGGCGACGGTGCGAAGTCACTGACACCGGCCATCGTCCACGGCCTTCCGGACTCGGTGCGCGACCCGATTGTCAACGCGTACAACGAAGCACTGATGCCGGTCTTCCTTTTCATCAGCCCACTATGCGTGCTGGGAGCGATCCTGCTGTGCTTTGTGATCGAGAAGCCTTTGGCCACAACGGTTGCCCAGGACGAACCGGTGACGTCGACAGCCGACCAGTCGCCGGTCACGCAAGCAACAGCCGACCGGTAGCCCGAGCAGCGCCGCCGCCGACAGCAACCGGCAACCGGCAACCGGCAACCGGCAAAGGGATTGTCCGACACCGTCGGTAAGGTGACGCAGATGCCGTTCGCCGATGAACTACTCGGACCCGATGCCGTGTCCGGGCTGGCGCGATGCCTCACCCTTGGTGGACATCGCGCCACCGAGACAAAAGCAACCGCGGCAGTATTCGACGGGATGGCGCTCAAGGCCCGGTCGGATCTGGTGCGTGATGCACTGATCGTCGACCTCCCGGACGACTTCGATGATTTCGTCGCCGCGATCAACACCTTGATCGCGCAACCCGATTGCACCGGCTGGATGGTCTGGCCGATCACCGAGGCGGTTGCGGTCCGGTCCACGGAGGCAGGCACGGCCAAGGCCTTCGACACCGGCCTGGTCCTGCTGAGAAAGCTGACACCACGCCTGACCGCCGAGTTCGCGCTGCGGACGATGCTGATCGCCGACATCGACCGCGCGCTGACCGCTGCAGTCCGGTGGACCACGTCAAAAGACGAACACGTCCGCCGGCTCGCCAGCGAAGGCACTCGCCAATACCTGCCGTGGGCCAGGCGGGTGCCTGCTCTGATGCAGCGGCCCGAGGCGACCGCGCCCATCATCGATGCGCTCTACCGCGATCCGAGTGACTACGTACGCCGCTCGGTCGCCAACCACCTCAACGATCTGAGCAGGCAGCATGCCGACGTGGTTGTGCAGACTGCAGGTCGATGGCTGGCCGACCCCGACGACAACACCGAACGACTCGTCCGGCACGCGCTGCGCACCCTGATCAAACGTGGTGACCCCGATGCCCTTGCGCTGCTCGGTTTCGCGGCTCCTGCCACGATCACCGTGACCGAGTTCGATATCGATCCGCTGGTTCGGGTCGGTGGCAAACAGACACTTCGCGCCATCGTCCACAACACCGGCGATGAGCCCGTCGATGTGGTGATCGATTACAGCATCGGCTTCCGCAAGGCCAACGGCACAATCGCCCACAAGGTGTTCAAATTGTCCGGCAAATCGATCGCGCCAAACGAACAAATCGCCGTCGCAAAGTCACATTCATTTGCTCCCATCACCACGCGCCGCTTCTACCCCGGCGGTCATGAGCTGGCCTTACAAGTCAATGGGCGCCGAATGGCATCCGCTGCATTCGAACTATATTTTTGATCTTCAACATTCAATTTCCCGCCATTGATCGGGGCGTTGCTGGTTAGAATCAGCGGGGCCCGGGTCCGTTTTGGGTGATGTGCATACCACGCGCTCTCCTGTTATCTTGCTGTTATCTTGCCTGGCCGCTCGGCGATCGCGGTCGATCCTGTGCTGTTCGGATTGCCTCAAACAACGACGTACAAAAGGAAACTCATGCGAGCAAAGACTGCCTGGCGGAAGATCATTGCCGGCTCCCTTGCCCTTGTTGCCGGAATGGCTGTCTCCGCGGTTGCCACTCCAGGCACTGCTTCGGCTGCTTCACAGACCGTTCGGGTCTACTCCGCCTCGATGAACAAGACCATCCCCGTGAAGGTCATCTCGGCGGACGGTGGTGGCAGCCACGCAACGCTGTACCTCCTCGACGGCCTGCGCGCGCCGAACAACAACAACGGCTGGCTCATCGAGACCGATATCGAGCGCTTCTTCACCGGCAAGAACGTCAATGTCGCGATTCCATTCGGTGGCGGCGGAAGTTTCTACACCGATTGGCAGCAGGACGACCCGACCCTGGGCCGCCAGAAGTGGGAGACCTTCCTGACGCGGGAACTGCCCGCGTACATGGCGTCGAACTTCGGCAGCGACAATCGTCGGAACGCGATCGCCGGCCTGTCGATGAGCGGTACCTCGGCGCTCAACCTGGCCAGCAAGCACCCGGACTTCTATCGGGGTGTCGCCTCGTACAGCGGCTACCCGACCGTCAGCCTGCCCGGGTTTGCCCAGGGCATCGCAGCCTCGGTGATCGAGATGGGCGGCAATCCCGTCAACATGTGGGGCGTCTGGCCCGGTGGCGCGTGGACCCAGAACGATCCGTCGCTGAACCCTGCCAGCCTGCGCGGTAAGCGCGTCTACGTCTCCTCGGGATCCGGCGCGTTGAGTACCGATCCGATCTTCAATCCGACCAGCGCGGCGTTCGATCCGGTGAAGTTCTCGCAGATGGTGCCACTGGAGACCGCCGCTTCGATCAGCAGCTCGCTCTACGTCACCAGCCTGCGGGCAGCGGGCGTCAATCCGCAGACCCACATCACCCCTGAGGGTGTGCACTGGTGGACCTACTGGGCGGACCGCCTCAAGGAATCCTGGTACGGCACGCTGGCTCCGTCACTCGGGGTCTGACACTCGGGGTCTGACACTCCACCAGATCAGTACCTGAACAATCGGCCGCGATTCGGAACTTTCCGAATCGCGGCCGATTTGTTTGGTCGCCACGGTCCATCAGGAGACGGTGATGACAACCTTGTCCGGGTAGAACGCGAGATGCCCGGCGATCTCAGAGACGGCGTCGTACGGCTCCTCGTACGTCCAAGCAGCATCCTCGATCACGCCGTCCGGGGTGACGAGGTCGTAATAGGACGCGTCGCCCTTGTAGGGGCAGTGCGTCTTCGTCGAACTACGTCGGAGCAGTGACTGGTCAACGGCATCCAGCGGAACATATGCGACCGGCGGATAGTCCGCTTCCTGAAGTATCAGCGCCCTGGAGGTGTCGGCGACGACGGTGTCGCCTGCCCGGATCCGGACCTGTCCGGCGCTGGGCTCCACGGTGATCGGATGGGTGTCGTCGGGTATCAATCGAGTTTTGGTCATGTGATCCACCTCTCATCTTTGTCCAACAACGACACCGTACGCGGATGCATTCCTCCCGAACCCCATGCTGATCGAGATTCACAGGCGCCGAAGATATTGCGCCGTCTTGTCGTCGGCCGGATAAAAGCTCTCGACACTGAGTTCGTCGACGGTGACATCGAGCGGTGTCCCGAAGGTCGTCACCGTGCTGAAGAACAAGAGCTCTTTGTCGTCGACGCGCAACCGGAGATAGACCGCGACGTCACCGGAGAGCGTCGGATCCTCGTCGATGTCATCGGTGAACGGATAGGCCTGCAACTCGGCGAGCAGCTCGATCAGAACCGGGTCGCCGGTCACCTTGATCTGGCGATCCAACCGGTCGAACAGGTGGCGCCGCCACTGGCCGATGTTGACGATCCGGTCGCCGAGTCCCCGGGGGTCGAGACTGAATTTGAGGACGTTGAACGGCGGTTCGAGCAGGTCGTCGGGAGCATCCTGGGTGAAGAGAGCCACCGCAGCATTGGCGTCCACCAGGTTCCAGTGCCGGTCGACGGCCAAGGCCGGATACGGCTCGGTGGCGGTCAAGACTTGGCGCAAAGCGCTGCGTACCATCGTCATTCGGTCACCGTCGAGCGACGACTCCCCATAGGTCGGTGCATACCCGGCCGCCAGCAACAGTTGGTTCCGCTCCCGCAGCGGCACATCGAGGTGTTCGGCAAGCCGCAGCACCATCGTCCGGCTCGGCGCCGAACGGCCGGTTTCCAGAAAGCTCAGATGCCGCGCCGACACCTCGGACACCGATGCCAGTTCCAGTTGCGGGACCTTTCGGTTGATTCGCCACTGCCGCAACAGGTCCCCGAACAAATAGCGCTGCTCGCCGGTCATCGTTCACATCCCTCATATGGTCGCCTGTGGAGCATTATCGACCATTCGGTCACTGTTGGCACCTATGATCAGGCCCGGACCATCGACCCGCAGGAGTGAAACCATGAGCGTGCTCGACCGTTTCCGGATCGACGACAAGGTCGTGATCGTCACCGGCGCATCATCCGGGTTGGGTGTTGCGTTCGCCAAGGCGTTTGCCGAAGCCGGCGCCCGGGTCGTCCTCGCGGCGCGCCGAGCCGACAAACTCGAGCAGACCGCCGCACTCGTCGAATCAGTAGGTGGCACTGCTTTGACCGTGGTCACCGATATCGCCGACCCGGACCAGGCCGGCGCTCTTGTCGACGCCGCGATGGCTGAGTTCGGGCAGGTCGACGTGCTGGTCAACAATGCCGGAGTGGGCACCGCGTTCCCCGCCACCAGGGAGACGCCTGAGCAGTTCCGGTCGGTCATCGACATCAATCTGAACGGTTCGTACTGGGCTGCCCAGGCTTGCGGGCGGGTGATGACGCCGGGAAGCTCGATCATCAACATCTCGAGCATCCTCGGCATCACCACCGCCGGTCTCCCGCAGGCTGCGTACTCGGCCAGCAAGGCTGCCATCTCCGGCCTGACCCGTGATCTGGCCCAACAGTGGGGTAGCCGAAAAGGTATCCGGGTCAATGCGATTGCGCCGGGATTCTTCGAGTCGGAAATGACCGACTCATACGCGGACGGCTACCTCGAGTCCATGGCTCCGCGAATGATCCTGGGCCGCAGCGGCCATCCGGAAGAGCTGGCCGCCACCGCAATCTGGCTGGCCTCACCGGCAGGTGGATACGTCACCGGCCAGACCATCGTCGTCGATGGCGGCGTCAGCATCACATAGGGGCATTAGCTTGCCCCGGGCATCTTGTCGATGAATCCGTAGACGCTGGTGATCTTGTTGTTGCTGTCGACGGCGGCAACGTCGAATCCGACCACCAGCGGCTCCGCGCCTACTTCCGGCACCAGCTCCCACGTGAAACGGGCGATGTTGTGGTGGGTGTCGAACACGTCTCCGGGAACAAACTGCAATCCCGCGAATTGTTCCTGGGCGCCTGCGATCACCGCGTCGATTGCGTCCACACCGCTCACCGAGGCGAGCGGGTCTGTGTAGACGCCGTCGTCGGCCCAGACTGCGCTGATCAGATCCCGCCGGGCGACGGCATCGGTCTCGTTCCACGCGGCAAGATACTGATCGATCAGCGCAGACGCTGCGGCCTCGTGTGTGGTCAACATGGTTTCGGTCATCGGTTTCTCCTTCACCTGAGGTGTTCTTTGTGGGTGAAAACCATGCTGCCCGTGGCAGGTACCTCCCGGCGATGACGTCCGAGGTAAGTATTTTCGCCACGTTTGTGACATAGGTGATTCGGGCATGCTCGGGGCATGACCTTTCCCCATGAGAACGAAGAGCCCCTCGGCGAGACCGAGAGGACAGCCGAAGAAAAAGAGGCATACAACGCCGCGCAACACGGGGCCGATGACGAGCGCGATCACGCGGTCGGCGGCACCGAGGGCACCACCGACGGCCAGTGATCCGCCTTCATTACATCCGCTAACCATGCGTGGTCGGCACCGCGGTGTTTAGGATTGTCGACAGAATCTCCATGGATTCCCCCGTGGCGGAAGGACGAGGCTCACTTGTGGCTGTGCCAAGCAGGTCATTCGATGAACAAGGACTTCCGGTCAGCCTTGTGGATGTCGCAGGCCGCCGTGTCCGGGAATCGATCCTCTCCGGGGCGTTGAAACCCGGAGACAAGATAGTCGAAGAACAACTGTGCGCCAGCCTCGGCATCAGCCGGGCACCATTGCGCGAGGCACTGCGACTACTCGGACAGCAGGGGCTGGTCGAGCATCTACCGCGACGCGGATCCCGGGTCACCGCGTGGTCACCGCAGGACATTCTGCAACTGTTCGAGCTGCGGCACGTCCTGGAGCGGCATGCCATCGAATCCGCACTCCCGCTGGCCGACCTCGAAAAGGACCTCGATCCGGTTCGTGAGGCGCTCGAGGACATGCGCATCGCCGCCGACCGCGACGATGACCTCGAGAAAGACGATGCCCACTGCCGGTTCCACGCCTCGGTTGTCGGGCTGGCAGGCAACCGGCAACTCGACATCGCGATGGAGCCGATCCTGCTCAAGCTCCAGCTCCCGATGGCCATCAACCTGCGCAGCGAAGCCCGCGTGCACGACCCCGCCGACGGAATCCGGCGGCACCAGCACGTGCTCGACGCTCTGGAGACCAACGATCCGCGGATAGCTGTCGCGGCCGCCAGGAACCACGGTCAGCTCGATTATCTGGACCTGGAGAGCAACAGCTAACACAATCGATACGCAGCCGTTCCGCGGTTGGCACCATTCTGTCGACAATCGACATTATGACTTTCGATTTCACCGCAGCAGGACCATCCATCGGCCCATCGGTGGCGGAGATCCTGCAATCGCACGCAAGTGGCACCGGCTCACCCACCAAAACCGCCGCGAGAGTGGCCGACGCGATCGCGGCCCGGGGCGACGACGGCACCTGGTTGTCGACGGTGCCGCGCGCCCAACTCCTCGCCGCCGCAGAAGAAATCGAACAGCGCCCCGGCGCCCGCACGCTTCCGCTCTACGGGGTGCCGTTCGGTGTGAAAGACAGCATCGATGTCGCAGGCGTCCCGACGACGCTTTCCTGCCCCGACTACGCGTACGTCGCCGACGCCACCGCACCGGCTGTGCAGCGGCTACTCGATGCCGGTGCCCTGTACGTGGGCAAAACCAATCTCGATCAATTCGCCACCGGACTCAATGGCACCCGAACTCCACATACGGTGCCACGCAGTGTCTACGGCCGGGACATGATCTCCGGCGGGTCGAGCTCCGGATCGGCGCTCGCGGTTGCACTCGGGCAGGTGCCGTTTGCCGTGGCCACCGACACCGCAGGCTCGGGGCGGGTGCCGGCAGCCCTGAACGGTGTTGTCGGGTTCAAGCCCTCGCGCGGGCTGATCAGTACCGTCGGCCTGGTCCCGGCCTGTAAGTCGTTGGACTGCATCACCGTCATGGCCGGATCGATCGATGACACCGACCGCGTCCTCGATGTGGTGATCGGACGCGATAACAACGATTCCTGGTCCCGTGACCGCGGCCCGCGGTACAACCACGGCGCGATCCGGGTCGGACTACCTACCACCGATGAGCTTGAGTTCTTCGGCGACACCATCATGCAGGACGCCCACCTGTCATTCCGGGAACGAATCACGCTGAGCGAGACAGTGGTTGCCGCACCACTATCACCTTTTCTGGCTGCAGGCGCCCTGCTCTACGCCGGCCCCTGGGTCGCCGAGCGACTGGTCGAGTTCGCCGATTTCCTGGCCGCGCATCCCGATTCGATCCATCCGGTGGTCCGCGACATCCTGCGCGGTGGTGAGAAGTACACCGCTGTAGACGCATTCGCCGCGCAGCAGAAGTTGCAAGAACTAAAGGCCCAGGTGTCCCGCCTCTGGGAGCACATGGATGTGATGATCGTGCCCACCATCGGGACGACGTTCACCGTCGAGGAAGTCCTGGCGCGGCCCATCGAGTGCAACACCGTCCTCGGTCACTACACCCACTTCGGCAATCTGCTCGACCTCACCGGAGTGGCGGTACCGGTGGGTATTGCCGCCGACGGACGTCCGCTGAGTGTGATGATTTTGGGTCCGGCACTGTCCGACGACACCGTATTGGCCCTGGCCGCACGCATTCTCGACGAGCCGCGCGACACCAGTGAGCTGCCCACAGATGTGCAGCAAACCCTCTCCACAACAACCACATCCACGAGGGAGAATTCATGACCGCATCCACCGTCGAGACGGCCTCACCCGGGCCGTTCACCCTCATACCCGAGAAGACCGCGCTGATCGTCATCGACATGCAGCGCGACTTCATCCTACCCGGCGGCTTCGGCGAGAGCCTCGGCAATGACGTGGACATGCTCCTGAAAGTGGTCCCGCCCCTGGCCGATCTCATTGCCGCCGCGCGGGCCGCCGGCATGTTGGTGATCCACACCCGCGAGGGCCATGAACCCGATCTATCCGATTGTCCGCCTGCGAAACTCAACCGCGGAGCGCCATCCAAGCGGATCGGCGATCCGGGCAAGTACGGGCGGATCCTGATCCGCGGCGAATACGGCCACGACATCATCGACGAGCTCGCCCCTGTCAGCGGTGAGATCGTCATCGACAAACCCGGCAAGGGCGCCTTCTACGCCACCGAACTCCAGCAGATCCTCACCGACGCGGGCATCACCCAACTGCTGGTCACCGGGGTCACCACAGAGGTGTGCGTGCACACCACCACCCGGGAGGCGAACGACCGCGGATACGAGTGTCTGGTCGTATCCGACTGTGTTGGTTCATATTTCCCGGACTTCCAGCGAATCGGGCTGGAAATGATCTGCGCACAAGGTGGAATCTTCGGCTGGGTTGCCGATTCCGCGGCGGTCATTCCCGCCATTGCCGATCTACCCGTCAAGTCGGAACCCGCACCTGCCTCCCGAGGCTGAAGGAACCAGAAGTCATGACCACTGAAGTCAACGAAAAGACCCCTGTCCCTGCCGCGCCGGACGGACCCGTGACCATCCCCTGGTGGACCCGAGGTGACACCAACGCCTTCTTCGGCCTCGGATTCAACATCCTCGTCAACGTCCTGACCCTCACCGGACTCCTGATCTACGTCGTCGGCGTCAACGAAGGCGACGTCTTCGGTACCGTGCTCCCCGCCCTCGGCGTCGCCCTGATCCTGGGCAATCTCTACTACACGTGGTTGGCACGGCGCCTGGGCCGCAAGGAAAATCGCACCGACGTCACCGCTTTGCCCTACGGCCCGAGCGTTCCGCACATGTTCATCGTCGTGTTCGTGGTGATGTTGCCGGTGTACCTGAGCACCGACAACGCCGTCGCAGCCTGGCAAGCGGGTCTGGCATGGGCATTCATGATCGGCGTGATCGTGATGATCGGAGCCTTTGTGGGCCCGTACATCCGCAAGATCACGCCACGCGCAGCGATGCTCGGCACCCTGGCCGGTATCTCCATCACCTTCATCTCCATGCGGCCTGCCGCCCAGATGTGGGAGGCCGCATGGATCGGCTTGCCGGTACTGGCGATCATCTTGATCGGCTTCTTCACCAATGTTCGCCTGCCGGGCAATGTTCCGGTCGGTTTGGCTGCGCTGCTCGTCGGTACCGCCATCGGCTGGGCCGGCGGATTCATGGATGCACCGGCGGTCGGCGACGCCGTCGAGAACATCGCGCTGGGCATTCCCGACCAACGATTCGACATGCTGTTCGACGGTCTGGCCGACCTCGCACCACTTCTCGGCACCGCAATACCCCTCGGTATCTACAACTTCACCGAAGCGATGAGCAACGTGGAGAGCGCAGCTGCCGCGGGAGACAACTACAACCTACGCAGCGTGCTCCTCGCCGACGGTGCCGGCGCCTGCATCGGTGCCGGGTTCGGTTCCCCCTTCCCACCGGCGGTCTACATCGGCCACCCGGGGTGGAAGGACGCCGGTGGCCGGGCAAGTTATTCACTGGCCAGCGGTTTGGCGATCGGCCTGCTCTGTTTCCTGGGATTGTTCGGGATACTCGAAGCGCTGCTACCTGTTCCGGCGATCGTGCCGATTCTGCTGTACATCGGTTTGTTGATCGGCGCGCAGGCCTTCCAGGCGGTTCCACGGATCCACGCCATCGCGGTGGTCGCGGCAATCCTGCCCAACCTCGCGCAGTGGGCCCATGGGCTCATCGACAACGCTCTGGCTGCCGCCGGTACCAGTGCCGGTGAGGTCGGCTTGGGCGCATTGAACGAGGCGGGTGTGGTCTACGAAGGCCTCAAGGTACTCGGCGAGGGTGCGGTTCTGGTGGGCTTGGTGCTGGGCACCATGGTCACCTTCATCATCGACAAGAAGTTCCTGTACGCCGCCATCGCTTCTGCGGTCGGCGCCGTGCTGGCGTTCATCGGTCTCATCCACGCACCGGAGATCGCCTGGAATGCCGCCCCTGAAGTCGTGCTGGGCTACTTGTTCTTCGGAATCGTCTGCCTTGCATACTCATTCCTGCCCGGAGCAAAGGAGGAAGTCGTCCACGACGAGTCCGATGTGATGGCCGAGTAGCGATTGTCGACACAGCAGCGCCCCGGCCTGGCGGTCGGGGCGCTGCCCGTGCCGTGAAGTCCGAAACCTGCCCGAACCAGCGGTCATTCGATTTGATCGGGATTGTCGATGTCCGGTTCCGGTTCCGGTTCCGGTGGGACCTTAGATTCGCGTACGGTCAGTTCCGTCAGCTTTTCAGCCAACACCGCCCGGCGGTCGGCGAGAGTCTTTTCCCAGGCCGCTGCGAAGGTTTCGTTGACGTGCTGGGCACGGTTGACCCGCGGTTTGCGTTCTGGATCCACCGACGCTGGTGGTATCCAACCGACCCTGCCCTTGTCAGGACCCTCGGTGATCATCACCGTCTGCCACTGACCAGGGCCGTCGCCCACCAACTTGTGGTGTGGCGGGCACGCTGATCCCATCAGATCGATGTCGGTCAGCCCACCATTGATCCAGGCAATCAGGTGATGGGCCTCGACCCAGGTCGCCGGATTGGTGCAACCCGGGTGTGAACAGCCGCGGTCGCGGGCAAACAACGCCAACCGCTGACCCTTCTGCGCGGTGCGTTTGGCGCGGGCGAAATACAGCACCTCGGCGCTGTGGCTAGCGAACACCGCCAAGTATTTGTCCGAGCGCGCTGCCAGGTGCAGGGCTTCTTTGACCGGAATGTCCACGCCGGAGGCGGTTTTTGCGATGCCGGCACAGTCGTCGAGCTGTTGTTTGGTCATCGTGATGATCAGCTGCGCCGGCAACCCCCGATGCGATGTGCCGAGCAGGTTGCACTCCAGAATCGTTTTCAAGATCGCCTTCAAGGCATCGTGGCGCTGCTGGCCCATCGAGCGGGTATCACGCTCGGCGGCAGCCTTCATCAACTCCGGATCCTGCTTCGGATCATCGCTGGCCCCGGACGGCGAGTTCGGGTCGGCCGGATTATTCATGCCAGGTGCGGCCCAGACATCCATCACCGTCGTGAACAACGCCAACGTTTCCGGATCCAGCGTGCCCGAGATTTTGGCCATCAAGTCCACACCCTGATTACCCAAACTCACCGAACGTTTACGGGCCCGATCCGAATCGTCAGTCAACCGGCCATCGGGATCGACCCGGGCCAGCACTTGCCGGCCCGACGCCGCCAGTTGGGTGGGGTCCTGGCCGACGGCTTCTTCGGTCATCCAATGATCGACCACGTCATACACTGCCGAATCCGACGCTGACGGGATGTGTTTACGCACATCTAGCATCACATCCATATGTGCTGCGCCGATCAGTCCTTGGGACCAGGCCTGTTCGGCGGCAGGGCATTTCGGTGCCAGCTCGTCGCCCTGCATCGTGTGGAATCGGCCGACTGCTTCCAGGCCGCGGATCCTGGAGGTGGTTTGGCCTTTGGTCAACCGCAACTCGCTGCGGGTGAACCCGAACAGTGACGAATAGCCGGCATCGGTGAACGATGACCGGTTCGAGACCCGCAGCAGGTGACGCAACCCGGTGAACTCGAGCTTGCGGACGATCCGTTCATGCACCCGCACAATCTCATTGACTTCGGCATCCGACATATCCGACGACGAACAATCATTGATATCGGCAAGCAGCAACTCCAACTCGAGGTACTTACGCACCAACACCGGAACCGAAGACGAATCAACCGGAACCTCATCAGACGGATCGTCAGTCATCATGCCCCCCAGCACATCTGATCGAAAGCTTTCAACCAGAATACCCCGGAATACCCGATGTGTCGAATGTTTGTTCGAGCAATGGAGCTGGTGCCCCTGCAAGACAAACCCTCTGCGAGACAACGTGTTGCGCACCTCGTGCGGGTTACCAACCAGACCGGGATTCGCCCTACCGCTGCGCGGCCGGACGCACCACAATTTCGTTGACATCGACATCATCGGGTTGGTTGATGACAAACCCGATCGCGCGGGCAATCGCTGAAGGCGCAATCGTGTTGGCTCGGTACACCGCCATCGCCTCTTGTGCGCTCTTGTCGGTGATTGTCGAGGCCAGCTCGGATTCGACCACGCCCGGGGTGATCGTGGATACCCGAAGCCACGGCTCGCTCTCCTGCCGAAGGCCTTCGGTGATGGCCCAGGCGGCATACTTGGTCCCGCAATAGACCGCCGCGGTGGGCGACACCTGATGAGCCCCAACGGAAGCGATAGTGACCACATGCCCGCCGTGTTGCTCGGTGAACACCGGTAGGACCGCGTTGATGCCATACAGCAGCCCGCGCACGTTCACATCGATCATGCGTTCCCACTCGTCGACCTTGCCGGAGCTCAAGGGAGACAGCGGCATCACTCCGGCATTGTTGACCAGCACGTCCACCCGACCGTGCTCGGTGCGGGCTGCCTCCACGAAAGCCTGAACGTCACCGCGGTCGGTCACATCCAGGGTGTGCGCGGCGGCTCGGCCGCCGGATGCCTCGATCCGCTCGACGAGTGCGTGCAGGCGGTCGATCCGTCGGGCACCCAGCACAACGGTGCAGCCCTGTTCGGCCAGGTGCAGTGCGGTTGCCTCGCCGATTCCGCTGGAAGCGCCGGTGATGAGAACGATCTTGTCCATCGGTTATGTCCTTGTCTCGTACGGATTTTGATTCCGATTACCATGATGGTCGCGGAATCATTTGCGTACCAGGACTTATCGACCCGAGGAGTGGCACACCCAGCCTCAGACAGCCGTCGGACTCGGTCAGCTGCGACGGGATCCGGGTTCGGCTGCCTGCGAACGGGTCGCGACCAGGGCACCGAGAAGGCGAAGAGCGTCGCGGGCCGGGGTACCGGGTTCCGCGGTATACACGATCAGTTGCTGCCCAGGCGCTTCCCGGATGTCGAACACCTGGACGTCCAAGGTGAATTCGCCGGCATCGGGGTGTACGAAGTGTTTGGACTCCGACGTCTTTCCTCGGACCTCATGTCGCTTCCAATACCGGCGGAACTCGGTGTTGGCGAGCAGTTGCTCCAGCAGCTCCCGAAGCTCGGCGTCAGAGCCGTCCCGGCCGATCACCGTTCGCAAGTTGGCCGCACAGGTCTCGGCCGAAAGATGCCACCGGGCAAAGAACGTCGGTGCCGCCGGATCGAGGAACACCATCAACGCCACATTGTCAAAACTCTCGAACGGCGAATAGAGCTCGTCGGCAAGGGCATTGGAAGCCAGGACGTCGAGTCTGTCGTTGATGATCATCGCCGGCGTATCGGTCCAGGCATCGAGCATGATCTGCAGCTTTGGTGACGGACGTGCGCGCCTGGACACCGGGCTCGGACGAAAGGCGACATCGGCAAGCTGGAAAAGGTGTTCTCTCCCACCGCTGTCGAGCCGGAGCGCTCTGGCCAACGCATTCAGCACGGCCGCCGACGGATGTCTTTCGCGCCCCTGTTCCAGACGCGCGTAATAGTCCACACTCACCCCGGCGAGCGTGGCGATCTCCTCGCGACGGAGCCCGGCCACCCGCCGGTGACCGGTCGAACCCGGCATCCCGACGTCTGCGGGCGTCACCGCGGCCCGCCGGGCCTGCAGGTAGGCCCCTAGTTCTCCCTGTTTGTTCACTGCGTTCACCTTAGGTGCGACATCGTCGGTGAGCCAGGGTGCCGCGCTCCCTGGATGATGACGGCCTCGACATCCGCGGCGACCTCTGGTTCGTTGTAACCACACACACCCGGGCATAGAGTTCGAACTGCGCCGGACATTCGATCGGACCAGTCCGGCAGGTGATGCGAGAGACGAGGACGTGGGATGAACGCCGAGGCAAGCAGCGCACCGGTAGTTGTCGGGATCGACGGTTCAGAGGGCTCCCTGGGTGCCGCACGGTGGGCAGCGGATTTTGCCGCCCGTAGCGGATCTCCACTGCAGTTGCTGCACGCCATCCCCCGGCTCGAGTGGTACTTCGCGAACGCGATGGTGTTCAGCCCGGAGTCGCTGGCCGAAGAACTCGCCGCCGACGGCAACAAGAAGCTCGACGATGCCGAGAGCGTCGTCCGCGAACGCCACCCCGAATTGACGATCGGCCGCCGGATCGTCAATGAATCCGTGCCCACCGTCTTTGCCGAGAGCTCGGAGACCGCGCGCTTGATCGTTGTCGGCGCGCACTGGCACAACGCCGCGAGCGATCTGGTGCTCGGCGGCCACGTCATCCGGATCGTCAATCAGGCGAAGTGCCCCGTACTGGTCTGGCGCGAATCCGAGGCCACCCGCACCGGCAAACCGTTGCCGGTGGTGGTCGGCGTCGACGAATCCGAGAATTCCCTCCGTGCCATGCGTGCGGCGTTCTATGTCGCCGACACCCTTGGCGCACCGGTGACGGTGGCCCACATGTGGGAAACCGGTCCCGCGATCGGACTCGGATACGGCGAGGGTCCGGTCGACTGGAACCTGATGAACCTGTTGAAGTCCAATCAGGAAGAGAAGATGGACGAACTCCTGGCACCCCTGCGCAAGGAGTTCCCCGGCGCGCACATCCACAAGGTCTACACCGACAGCGGCCCGGCCAAGGGCCTCAAGAAGATGTCGCAGGAGGCCCAGTTGGTGGTGGTCGGAAGCCGGGGTCACGGCAAAATGGCCGGCGCTGTCCTCGGTTCGGTCAGCCAGAGCCTCATCCACCACGCCGAATGCTCTGTCTTGGTCGTTCGCTGACTTACCCGTTGCCGTGACCCCAGGCGTCTCGATCAGCGCAGTGACGAGCCCTTGACCAGCGGCAGGTCCGGGTTGGCGGCCCACGCGGTCATCGATCCGTCATAGATTGCGACGTCGGAGCGGCCGGCCTGCGCCAGCGCATGGGCCACACCGGTGGCCGCGATCCCGCCACCGCAGTAGGTGATCACCTTCTTGTCGGCGTCGAGCACACCCGCTTCGTCAAGGATTGCCTTCAACTCTTCGACCGGCTTGAAGCCACCGTTCTCCAGGTCCAGGACGTTGAAAACAGGCAGGTTGATACTGCCCGGGATGTGCCCGTTGCGGGCGTAATTCGTGGTCTCACCGCGGTAGGTGGCCTCGTCGAGGACGTTGACGATGATGGTCGACTCGTCGTCGATCGCCGCGAACACGTCATCGGTGGAACGAAGCAGTTCAGGGCGTCGATTCGGGACAAAGCTGCGCGGTGTCGGGACCGACAAGGCGTCGGTGGTGTCGTATCCGGCTGCCTTCCAAGCCGACAGGCCACCGTCCAACACGGTGACATTGTCAAAGCCCTCGAGGCGCAGATGCCACCACAACCGGGTTGCCCAGAAGCCCTGCGACTGGTCGTAGACGACGACCGTCGCGCCGGTACCGATGCCCAGCGCTCCGGCGACCTTGGCGAACTGTTCCGAACTCGGCACGGTCCACGCCTGGTCACTGGCGGTGTCGGCAAACGTGGTGAGCAGATCAGCGAACAGCGCTCCTGGGATGTGCTCGGCGTGGTAGGTCTGCTGACCCGACTCCGGTACGTAGGGGCCATCTTTCGGGATCGGCAGATGCGTAGTGGAATCGACCACGACAAGATCTGGATCGCCGAGATGGGCGCGCAGCCAGGCAACGTCGACGGTGGCTGGGACTGACTCGGTACTCATGAGGCCTCCCATCAATTGATATGTGTTCGAACCCCCTCCCCTGACCGCCAGGCTAATACCAAGCTTCGCGTGCACGGCCGGTCGGCGACCTCACTGAACGCAACCGGGGGTCATCGCGCGCGGCGGGTAGTGTCGTCGCTGCCGACCGCGGGGCCGCCATACCCCGCATATTTCACCGCAGAAAGAACAACGATGATCAACCACACACCGTCCTGGTATGACGACGAGGTCCAGGCCGTCTCCGATCTCGCTCGCGGATTCTTCGAGCGTGAGGTCATGGCCCACGCGGAACGTTGGGACAACCAGCGCCGCGTCGATCGCGATGTGTGGCGCAAGGCCGGCGAACTCGGCCTGCTGCTGTGCTCGATCCCGGAGGAGTACGGCGGCGGTGGCGGCACGTTCGCGCACGACTTCGCGGTCCTCGAGGCCCAGGGTTACGCCGGCGACTTCGCGATGGGGTTGAGCATCCACAGCGGGATCGTCGCCCACTACATCAACGAGTACGGCAGCGAAGAACAGAAGCGCGCGTGGCTGCCCGAGATGGCACGCGGCGAGCTGCTCGGCGCACTCGGGATGACCGAGCCGGGCACCGGCTCCGATCTCAAGGCGATCACCACCACCGCCATCCGCGACGGCGACAGCTACGTGATCAACGGATCGAAGACCTTCATCACCAACGGTTCCACGGCCGACGTGATCGTCCTCGCGGTCAAGACAGACCCCAAGGCCGGCGCCAAGGGCGTGTCTCTGGTCCTCGTCGACACCCGCGACTGCGACGGCTTCGTCGTCGGACGCGTCCTGGACAAGGTCGGCCAGCACGGTGCCGACACCTCAGAACTGTCGTTCACCGACGTGCGGGTGCCGGTGGCAAACCTGCTGGGCGACAAGGAAGGTCAGGGCTTCGCACAGCTCATGACCCAGCTCGGACAGGAACGGCTCATCATCGCCGCCCAGTCGGCCGGAGCGATGAAGCGGGCCATCGAAGAGACAGTCCGCTACACCAAGGAACGACAAGCCTTCGGTCACAGCATCTTCGAGTTCCAGAACACCGCCTTCGAACTGGCGGAATGCCAGACGATCGCGCTCACCAGCCAGGTCTTCTTCGACCACTGCGTCGAGCAGCACCTGCGCGGAGAACTCGATCCGACGACTGCCGCCATGGCCAAGTACTGGCTCACCGATCGGCATTGCGAGGTTGTCGACCGCTGCGTACAGCTCCACGGTGGCTACGGTTACATGCGCGAGTACCTGATCGGCCGGATGTACGAAGACGCCCGTGTGCAGCGGATCTACGGCGGCACCAACGAGATCATGAAGACGATCATCGCGCGAGCACTCTGACCCGGAAGACCGCCCGGCGCGGTGGGACTCGACGCTAGCGGATGTCGGGGTTCTGCCGCGCCGCGACGACCACCCAGATCGCTTTGATTTCGTCGTCACCCGGATCGAACGATTGAGTGTCGAGCACCGCGCCGAGCCGACGGAAGTACTCGTGCTCGGTGATACCGAACTCCACGAGGATGTCCTCGGCTGATCCACCGCCGAAGAGATACCAGCGGCGCGCGAAGCCCAGGATGTCCGCGGGCTGGTCATCGAGGTTGTCGTGTGCCTTGGCCATGTGTCCAATTATCGCTTGGCCGCATCCCATTTCGCACACCGGCGACGTCATTCGAGCGGATTACAGCTGGTGGCGTTAACACCAGGTGAACGCTGCCGCGAGCCGCGATGTTCGGAGCGTGCGCGTCGGAGACAGCAGTCGCCATACGACTACATGCCGGTCTGCGAAGATGGCACGGGGTACCGCGTCCACTGCAGTAACGCCACCTACCGAGCACGGGAGCCGACGAGTTGTCCGAGTCATCATCGAGACTTCTCGACCAGCTGGATCGGCATCAGGTCGCCATCTACCTCGGCGCCATCGCGTCCGGTGCGGCAGTGGCCTGGGCGGCGCCGGGATCCGGTTCTGCACTGGCCACCGTGATCAACCCGGCCCTGGGCGCCTTGCTGTACGTGACCTTTCTTCAGGTCCCGGCCACCGACCTCGGACGTGCACTGCGCGACCACCGGTTCGTCGCCGCGCTGCTGGTGGTGAACTTTGTGATGGCACCTGCCGTGGTCGGCGCACTGTTCACCTTCTTGCCCTCCGAACAGGCTGTGCGCGTGGGTGTTCTGCTGGTCCTGCTGTGCCCGTGTGTCGACTACGTCATCGTGTTCGCGGGTCTCGCAGGCGGCAGTCGCCGGCGGTTGATAGCGACCACACCGCTCCTGCTTTTGCTCCAGATGGCGCTACTCCCGCTCTACCTATGGCTCTTCATGGGATCGGATCTCACCGACGTGGTCGAGTTCCGGCCGTTTGCCCGGGCCTTCCTGTTCCTGATCGTCGTCCCGCTGGCACTGGCCTGGACCACCCAGTGGTCCGCGGGGCGCACAAAGATCATTCGGCAACTCGAGGTCGCGGCCACCGCCACCATGGTCCCGCTGATGGCGGTGGTGTTGTTCGCGGTGGTCGGCTCTCAGCTGCCCAAACTCGACGGAAACTACCGCGATGTTGTTGCGGTGGTTCCGGTTTACGTGGTCTTCCTGATCGTCATGGCCGGCGCCGGGGCACTGGTGGCCGCGCTGTTCTCACTCGACACCGCCGGTCGACGTTCGGTGGTGTTCAGCGGGGCCACCCGCAATTCGTTGGTGGTGATGCCACTGGCGCTGGCATTACCCGCCGGATTCGAGGTTGCCGCCGTTGTTGTCGTCACCCAGACCCTCGTCGAAGTGGTCGGGATGGTCATCTACGTCCGGGTGATCCCGAAACTCGTACCGGCTCATACCTCCTGACGAACCGGCGCACACACCTCGCAACCGTCAGTGCGGCGCTCGCAACTGAGCTTGTTGCTCGGCGGCGAGACCCATGCGTATCCAAATCGTTCGACCGCGGTAGTCCTCTTACTACGGCGTCCAGCCAGATCGCCTGGGAGCCGCGATCGCCCGTCCGCGAATGGGTGGACGACTCTGATTGCAGATTTGAGGCCGTCTGTGGATGGCGCCCCAGATTGCGTGAGCGCGGCGGCGTTCTCACGTGGGGCGAATGGTGATCGGATCGACCAGCAGGGGTACATCGACCGTGTATTTGGCTATTGGGTAACGATTCAAGGCGCCTCGTAGGGACCACAAAAGCCGTGAGTGTGCCGTATGTTCGACCCAGGGCAGGATGACTGGCTTCCGGACGTCGGCCCCAAATCGATGCTTCCGCATCGGTGATCGGTGTTCTGAGCCAGCAAGATTCGGACATTGTAAAAGACGGTGGTTGAGTGGTGCGCATGGTAACCCCGGGCCGAAGGGTGTCGTGGTGAACGCTGGCCAGGCGGCACCGGCCATGGTGGGGCGTGAGGCCGAACTCGGAGTACTCGAAGCTGCCTGCACGGAAGGAAGTGGGACCGCGGTCCTGCTCGTCGGTTCGCCGGGAATCGGCAAGTCCGCATTGCTGCAGGTGACGATTGAACGGGCGCGCGCTCGCGGTCGGCGTGTACTCCAGGCAAGTGGTTCGCCATCGGAGATGGCGATGCCGTATGCGGCTTTGCACCAATTGTTGCGGCCGATCAACGATCGTGTTCAGACACTATGGCCCAAACAACGTGAGGCGTTGCGGACCGCATTCGGGCAGATCGACGGACCACCTCCAGATGTCTACCTCGTTGCACTCGCAGTATTGGAAATGCTGACCGAGTTGGCGACGGCGGAGCCGTTGTTGGTCGTTGTTGACGATGCTCACTGGATCGATCCGGCGTCATCGCAGGTGCTGGCGTTTGTCGGCCGCCGAGTCGCCGCCGATCCGGTCGTACTGATTGCTGCGATGCGTGACGGATACCGATCGCCGCTTGCAGCCGCTGACCTGCCGATCATCCGAGTGGACCCGTTAGAACGTTATGCGGCCGCTGAGATGCTGCGCACCCAACACCCACTATTGAGCGCGGCAACCCGGCAGCGGATTTTGACTGTCGCTGAGGGTAATCCACTGGCGCTGGTGGAATTGCCGAGAACGTATCACCGCACCCAAGCGGTCGAGAGTGGTAACAAACCACCCCTGACCGAGCGCCTGGAGCGGAGTTTCGCCGCTCGGCTCAGTGAGTTGAACCCAACGACGCGTCTGGTCCTCATCATTGCTGCAGCAGACGATTCAGCGGATCTCGCCGTGATACTCCGCGCTGCGGCCGCCCACCAGTCGGCGCGCAGGCCGCTGTCGGTGGAATCGCTCTCAGAGGCAGTAGACGCCAAACTTATTGATATACAGGGGAATCGACTCGCGTTCGGGCATCCGCTCATGCGCTCGGCTATTTATCAGAGTGCGACACTGCCTGAGCGTACCCGTGCGCACGCAGCGCTCGCCCTCCTGCTTGTGGAAACCCCAGAACGTCACGCGTGGCATCTGTCCGCAGCGGCGAAGGAACCCGACGAACACGTGGCGAATGCGGTCGAATTCGTTGCCATCGAGGCCGAAAAGCGGGGTGCACGCGAAGCGAGCGCGGATGCGTGGGAGCGGGCGGCAGCCTTGAGCCCGGGTGTTCCTTCTCGGGGTGCCCGGCTGTTGAGGGCCGCCGAGATCCGCCTGGCCATCGGCGACGTCGAGCGCGCGGCTCAGCTCGTGCAGAATGCGGCCCCCATCGTCGAGGGTTTGATCAATCGCATCCGTGCGGTTCTGGTGGTCGATGCGGTTGAGCCGGCAACGCCGGGAGACGGAGGACGAGTCAGAGCCCTTGCAGACCTGGCGCTCACGGCAATCGATAGTGGGCACACTGAATTGGCGGTGCAAATCCTACTGGCAGCGGCCGCTCATGCTTGGTCTGGAGATCCAGGACAGGCCGCCCGGGATCAGATCATCGCGACAACAGATCTACTCCAGGTCACTACCGATGATCCTCGGCGTTTGTCGATCATTGGCTATACCGACCCCAGTACATACGGACCGATGATCGTCGAGCGGGTCAGACGGATGAGACCACACGAACTCGCCGATCCGCATGCCGCGGAGCTGGCTGTATCGGTATTTCTTATCGGTTGCGACACGAATATTGCTTCGCTGCAACGCAGAGTGGTTGATGACGTGCGTGCGCGCGGCCATCTCGCCAGCCTTCCCAGGGTGCTGCTGGTACGGGCATGGACCGCGATTGCCATGGCGGACTGGGCCATAGCTGTACCTGCCATCGATGAAGCAAAGCGGCTGGCAGCGGAAACGGGTCAACAGCTGTGGCTGGCCTCGGCGATGATGGGCCAAGGATTGATTGACGCCCTTCATGGTGACGCCGATAGCGCCTACCAATTGGCGCAGCAGGCGGAGCGGATTGTCCTTCCTCTGCGATCGAACCCGATGCTGTGCGGGTTGCAATTGATGCGGGGGATCGCGTTGATCGGACAAGGTCACTATGACGAGGCCTTCTCTCAACTCGTCCGTTCGTTTGATGTGGCCGATCCGGCTTTTCATCAGGTGCAGAGTGTGTGGGCGTTTGGCGACCTGGTCGAAGCGGGGCTGCGCAGCGGGCACGGTCGCGAAGTAGCTGAGGTGGTCGGGCGCATATATCGGCAAGCGGAAACATCCCTGGCGTCGCCGTGGAGCCAGGCCGCCTTGCAATACGCACGGCCCTTGCTAGCTGACGACGAACATGCCGAATCCGCCTTTCGTGAAGCATTGGCATCGAGTCTGTCGAACTGGCCGTGGTACCGAGCGCGACTGCTGCTCGAGTACGGCTCTTGGCTCCGGCGGCAACACCGAACCGCTGAGGCACGCACTCCACTTCGAGCTGCGCGCGACGCCTTCGATGCACTCGGCATGGCGCCGTGGGCTCAACGCGCCAGACACGAGCTGCGTGCGACCGGCGAGGCTACCGGCGAGCAGCCAGTGGAGAGCACGGCAGCTTTGTCTCCTCAGGAACTCCAGATCGCGCAACTAGCGGGCGACGGCCTGACCAATCGACAGATCGGACAGCAGTTGTATTTGTCTCATCGAACTGTCGGATCGCATCTATACCGGCTCTTTCCGAAATTGGGGGTGTCCTCCCGTGGCCAATTGCGGTCGGCACTCGAACGGACACGATGGGCGCAGGAAAAGACCTACGACGATTGAGGGTGCCCCAGCGAATGGATCGAGCTGAGGTGGTAGCAACCCAACAGCGGGGCCGCTGGGCTGAAGTGGGCCGTCGTCGTGAGCGTTATTCGGTGGGCAAGTCTTGTAGTGCTTGCGCGAGACCGGCTCGACTGGTTACCCCTAGTTTGGGGAATATTCGGTACAGATGGGCCCCGACTGTGCGGGGTGACAGGTAGAGCGCTGCGGCGATTTGTTTGTTCGTTTGACCGGCTGCTGCCAGTGCGGCGATCTTGTGTTCCTGGGCGGTGAGCGCTGTCGCGGTGTCGGAACGTTTGACTGTCGCGCCGGCGGCGCGCAGCTCTGTACGGGCGTGCTCAATCCACGCTGGTGCGCCGAGTCTCTCGAAACCGTCGGTGGCCAGGGTCAGCATGTCGCGGGACTCGGAGGTTCGCCGGCGCCGTCGGAGCCACATACCGTAAGCGAGACGAATTCTGTTGCGTTCGAAGGGGAAATTGAACAGTCCTTGATGCGCAAGGGCGGTCCGATAGAGCGCGTCTGCGTCATCGTCAGATGCTGTGATGGCCTGGACGGCAGTCGTCAGTGCGTCGAGGCGCGGGGAGATCTCGCCGAGCCGGAGCCGTATCG
Organism: Williamsia sp. Y853; assembly: GCF_056786495.1. Lineage (NCBI taxonomy): Bacteria > Bacillati > Actinomycetota > Actinomycetes > Mycobacteriales > Nocardiaceae > Williamsia > Williamsia sp. Y853. The sequence continues at coordinate 887,868 of NZ_JBXCJC010000001.1, read as the reverse complement.
CCTCGCGCACGTGTGCGAGCGCAGCGTCGTGGTGACCGGCACGGACAGCGGCCTCCACGAAGTCGAGGAGTGCGTCGATCGAGTGGTGCGAATACCGGGGGAACTCCCCGGGTGCGCAGATCCGCAGCGCCGCGGCGTAGGCCCTTTCGTGATCGGCTTCGGCGAGCGCGGTCAGGACCGGAATGCGATACGCGAAACCGAGTAAGAGTCCCAATCGTCGCTGTCCTGCCCATGCTTCGATCTGCGCGGCGCACCATCGTGCCTTGTCGACGTCACCGGCACAGGCGGCACGCATGCCGTCGTAGGCGATGAACTGATAGCGAAACAGTTCGACGTTGTGTGCTGTCGACAATTCCAGTCCTGTCTGGACAGACTGCTCGGCTGTGGCCCACTCACCGGAATTGATCTGATCGAGGACCAGCAGGTGCAACATCGTCAACGCGTTGGTCACCGCGCCCCGGTCGTGATCGCGTTCGAAAAGACGTGTCAACGTTGCTCGATAGTCTGCGAGCCCGTCGACGTAGTAGGCGCTGACGGCTATGCGCGTCACGTCCCAGGGTTCGCCGGTGCTGTGTCTGTCGTCGTGAAGTCCGGTCAGCCGGGCCCGCACGCTGTGTCCGCGCCGCGCGACGTCGCCCCACGAGTCGCGAAAAAGCAGCGCGTCAGCATCCATTCGCTCGGCAAGACGGTCGACGCTGTCGTCTGTCAGTGTCCAAAGGTCGTTGTCGCCGCTGTACAAAGAAATAGCCAACAGAAGCTTGGTCACCCGAACTGTGGTCGCGTCGTCGAGAAGATCGGCTTGCGCGAGTGCGTTGAGGAGGCGGTGGTGGGTTCTGTACACCTCGCCGTCGCGGTATAACGCCAAATAGGAGCCAGTGATCACAGCGGTGATCGAATCGTCGTTGTCGGCCAACGCTTGTGCGTCGTCGAATCGGCTGGATTGGGAGGCGACGAATGCGGCCTCAGCGCGTAGCGCGTCGCGTCGTGATCGATCGGTACTCAGCTCGGATGCGCGGCTGAGCCAATCGACTGCGACTGTCGCCCCGCCGCGCCGGATCGACAGCCGCGCAGCTTGTTCCAGGAGGTCGGCTACCGACTGGTCGGGCGCCGCTGTGGCCGCACTGAGGTGTGTGGCGCGACGAACGAGAACGTCGTCGTACAGCTGCGCCAGATGTGCGTGTGCGTCGCGCCGTTCGGCCGCACTTGCTTGATGGATCACCGCTGCGCGCACCAGCGGATGCCGGAAAACGATGTCGCCGACGGTGCTGATCATCAATAGGTCTTGTTCGATGGCGAGCTCGACGTCAACCATGGTGTAGCGCGACCGCGCGTCCGCGGATGTGTTGGCCCGGGCGCCGTCCAGGGCCGCTCGGAGTAGTTCGGTGCGCACCCGCGAGTCGAGTTGGCGCAGACGACCGCCGAATACGGAGACGAGCCGGTCGGTCAAGGGCAGCGAGACGGTCCAGGTATCGATCTGGTCGGCGCAGCGCGCCAGCTCTTCGAGGGCCAGCGGGTTACCTTCAGCGAAGTCGAGGATTGTCCCCCGGGTGGTCGCGTTGAGCGACAATGCCATCCCGTCGACAATCTTGATCGCGTCTGCTGTTTCGAGGGGCCTGAGGTTCAGTTCCATCCATCCCGCGGTGGAGAACTCGACACCATGCTGTGGTCGAAGGGCGGCAACGATACGCAGTCGGGGGTCTGACGTGCGCCGGCCGGCCGCGCTCAGAACGGCTGCACTCATTTCGTCGAGCCAGTGGACGTCGTCGACTACCAACAGCACGGGTTGCTCGCGGGCGGCCGCTCCGAGCAAGTTGAGCAGCGACATCGCCAACGGCATCGGCGACGGCGCCTGCACCGGTTCGGCACCCAATGCCGGGGCCAGGACTTCGCGGTCATGCGCGTCGAGGCCCGCCACCATCTCACGCAGGCCGAACACCATCTGGTTCACTCCGCCGAGGGTGAATGATTGCTCGCTCTCGACGCCGATCGCGCGCAGCACCCGCCAGTCCTCGCGCAGAGCCAGACGATCGATCAAATCGCTGGTCAACGCGGTCTTGCCGACGCCCGCTTCACCGCGGACCGCCAGTGCCGCCCTGCCAGAGCCGTAAAAGAATCGGTCGAGCTCGCCCAGCTCGTCTTCCCGCCCGACCATTTTGATTCCTGCCCGCACCCTCATGTTGTACAACACCGCGCGCCTGCACGTAGGTGACGTAACGCAGTTGCAGTAGCCGTGCAGTCACTTGACCGATGTCTCGGCCATGACCTGCGGCGCAACCTAGAGGAGCGGTCGTTCGCTCGGTCACCCGTCATCGACACCAACGGCGAGCTGGACTATCTGATCTCTCCAGGAACGCACCACTATGAAAGGAACCGAGACATGACCACACCCTCGCCCGCCAAGACCAACCCCGTGATCTTCATCCACGGTCTGTGGATCCATTCGAGTGCTTGGGAGCCCTGGATCAAGTTGTTCTCCGAGCATGGTTACGCCGTCTCAGCACCGGGCTGGCCAGGCGATAGCGACACCGTCGCTGCGACCAGGGAGAACGCCGACGCCCTCAACGATGTGGGCATCGAACAGATCGTTGCCCACTACGCCGAGCACATCGCGGCCGCCAACACCGAGGCAAAGCCAATCATCGTCGGCCACTCGTTCGGCGGGCTGATCGCGCAGGAACTTCTCGCGGCCGGTCTCGCGGCGGCGGCGGTCGCGATCGACCCCGCGCCCATCAAGGGCGTCAAAGCACTGCCACTGGCACAACTTCGCTCAGCCTTTCCGGTACTCGGTAACCCCGGTAACCGCAAACGCACAGTGTCGTTGAATGCCAAGCAATTCCGCTACGCATTCGGTAACACCCTGACCGACGAAGAATCAGACAACCTCCACGACCGCTGGACCATCCCAGGCCCCGGACGGCCACTGTTCGAGGATGCGGCTGCCAACTTCTCGACGCACTCGCCTGCGCAGGTCGACACCCACCTGGCCAAGCGAGGGCCTCTGCTGCTGACATCAGGCACAGAAGACCACACCGTTCCGCTGAAGGTCACCAAAGAGGTGTACGCCATGTATGCCAAAGGACAGTCCGATACCTCTCTCCACGAATTCGAGGGCCGCGGTCACTCCCTGACCATGGACAACGGATGGCGCGATGTCGCCGACGTGACCCTGGGCTGGCTCGCGACCAAGGGATTCTGAGAGATCTGCGATGACCAACATGACCGCCCTACGTGCTCACCGACGCGGCGGACCCGAGGTCCTGACCGTCGAACAAGCGCCAATGCCCGCGCCAGCTCCCGGAGAAGTCTTGATCTCCGTACACGCCGCTGCGATCACGTTCGACGAGCTGACGTGGCCAGAGACATGGATGCGAGACAACGTTGATCGCACACCCATCATCCCTTCGCACGAAGTGTCCGGCGTGATAGCCGCCGCGGGAGAGTCCAGCGGATTCGCCGTCGGTGACGAGGTCTACGGGTTAATTGCATTCGACCGCGACGGCGCTGCGGCCGAGTACGTAACGGTGCCGGCGGTAGGCCTGGCGGCCCGGCCCACCACGGTCTCGCACGTCGAGTCGGCGGCGTTGCCCTTGGCCGGGCTCACGGCCTGGCAAGCACTCGTCGAGCACGCACGGGTACAGCCAGGGGAGCGGGTGCTGGTCCACGGAGGTGCCGGTGGCGTCGGTGCCCTCACAGTTGAATTGGCCTGCAGCCTCGGGGCCGATGTCACCGCCACTGTGCGCAGCGATGAGGGACGTGATCTCGCGAAAAGACTTGGCGCATCACGCGCCATCGATACCCGGACCGTCGAGTTCGACACAGTCGACGCCACCTATGACGTGGTCATCGACACGGTGGGCGGTCAAACGCTCGAGCGCTCGTTCACGGTGCTGCGCCCGGGTGGACGATTGATCACGTTGTCCGCTGCCCCGCCGGTGGGCATGGCGGACGCCTACGAGGTGGACGCGACGTTCTTCATCGTGACGCCGGATCCGGCCCAATTATCGCGTCTTGCCGGGCTGGTCGATGCCGGCCGTCTACACGCCACCATCGCGGCCACATTTGCCCTGGCCGACGGCCGAGCCGCCTTCGAGAGCGGCCGGCGCCCGCAACGCGCACCGGGCAAGACCGTTCTGATCGTCCGGGACTGATCACAACGAATGCTCCAAAGGTCACACCCAAACAACATGCACACAACCGAGAAGGAATGAAGGTGCGAACACTCCGTCTCCGCAACTGCCAACACTGACGGCAACCGCCACCATCCATCGCCCCGCTAGTCCTCACACAAGGAGAATGCTATGAAGCTGAATCGCTTTCGTTCGATCGCGGCCGCCGCCCTGGTAACCATCTCGGCACTTTCGGTCGGGGCAGGCGCGGCAGCAGCTACTGACCCGCTACCGACGGTTGTGCTGGTACACGGCGCCTTCGCTGATGCAACCAGCTGGGACGGCGTCGCTCGGGATCTACGGGGCCGCGGATACACCGTCGTAGTGCCCGATATCGCCCTGCGCGGACCGTCCTACGACGCCCGTGGCGTCGACCGGGTCATTTCAGCAATTCCTGGACCCGTCATCTTGGTGGGCCATTCATACGGCGGAGTAGTTGCCACCAACGTCCACGCATCCAACGTGGAAGCACTGGTCTACGTCGCAGCGTTCATCCCGGCCCAGGGTGAACCCGCGATGCTCGCGCTCAACCCGATCCAATACCCCGGATCACAACTTCTGCCACCAGCATTGCAAGTCAAGGCCGTCGACGATCCGACCGGGCCATTCGGCAAGAACGTGGACGCGTACATCTCCCCCGAATCCTTCCACAGCGTGTTCGCCCAGGATGTCTCCAACGCGACCGCAGCAACCATGTTCGCCCACCAGAAGTCGCAAGCACTGAGCGCCAACCTCGAGCCCACCGGCGTCCCCCTGTGGAAGACAACACCGAGCTGGGCGCTGGTTCCCTATAACGACAGGGTGATCCCCCGATCATCGGAACTCGCCATGGCACAACGGGCCTCGGCACACATCACCTCGGTTCCCGGCTCGCACGCAGTCCTCGTGTCGCAACCGCACGCAGTGGCAGACCTGATAGCCGCAGCCGCCGCAGGAAGCTGACCGAGGGGCCGATTGACCGAACAACCGCCACCGATACAGCCGGGGTTGAGGACCGCTTCCACGGCGGTGGATGAGGACACCGCGCCGGCAACCCAGAAAACATCCGGCAGCCCAGCGGTACCCATCCAAAAACTCGGACAGACAGGAGGATTGACCAAGAAACGGAAAGCAGTCGCATGGCTCTAGTCCACACACCTGGACAGATCATAGATTTCGAGATGTGACCGAAAACAAAGCCCACCAGCACAGCCCATCAGCACCACAGGCCCCGTACCAGGAGAAGAAAAAATGAACCGAGTTCCAGACTCCGAATTGACCATGATCCCGGGTGGCACCCTCATCACGGACACACCCGAGGCCGGACGGGCGTTAGCGTTCGCCATCGCCCGACACACCATCCACAACATCCAGCCCGACCTCGATGTCCTTGTCGCCGGACGCCCTGTCTACTCCACATCCCCGGACAGCCTCATCGCCGCCGGCCAGGTCGTTGCCCTCGAATTCCAGATCATCGCTGCGGCCAACAACTATTGGCGGCCGTGAACCAAAAGCTCATCACCATCTGATCCCGAACCGTCCCAGCCCCTAGGTAGACGACATGAACTTTGATGAGTTCGTCACCCGCACAGGCCAAGCTATCGACGGGATCGGTGTCGCTGCGATCGTCATAGGCGCACTCGTCGCCCTTGCGGTCGCAGCAAACCGATTTCGACACCATGAGACCAACGTCTACACCGTGTTCCGACAATGGCTAGGACGATCAATCCTGCTCGGCCTCGAGTTCCTCGTTGCAGCGGACATCATCCGCACCGTAGCGACTAAACCGACGATGGGAAGCGTTGCCGTCCTCGCCGGCATCGTGCTGATACGGACATTCTTGAGTTTCTCTCTGGAACTGGAGATCACCGGCCGCTGGCCCTGGCAGAAACAAGAAACTCAAGGCACCCCGCAAGTACGCAGAAGTTAGAACACAACAGAAGTGGACACTGCTGCCCACCCACGATGTTAAGAGTCGCCGTGCGCATCCTTGGCTTCGCTGTCCGTAGATCGCACGCGACGTCACCGATCAATTCACCAGTCGCAGCGACGTCCGCGCCCGACGCACGGTGACCCGCTGGCCCCAAGAGACCGTCAGAGCATCGGATTCGATGCCGTCGCCGAACACCACCAGATCGGATTCGGCAACGATCCCGAGTTCCTCACCGTCGTCGAGCAACCCCTGGGTGAGGTCGGTGCCGGTGGCCGGTGACGGCCAGGCCTCGCGGACGAACCAGCACAGGTCCAGCGCAGGCCGTGTCGGCAGAACCAACCTGCTGCGACGTTCGAGCCACACCGATTGGCACCACCCCGTGGCCCCGGTCCCGGTGCCCACCAGCACCCCGGAAGATGACTGCCGTTCGCGCGCCGTGCCGAGTTCGATGCGGTAGCGGGCCGATTGGTGGGACGGGTGTCCGATGTAGATCTCGTTCAGCGCCCGCAACACCTGACCATCGTCGAGTTCGGCCTCGACCATGGTGCACCGCGTAACGCGCTCGAGCGCCTCCGGCCGGCGCAGCAATTCCGCGACATCCTGACTCCGATGATTCACCAGCACACCGGGATTCATGGCCGGTTCGGCATTCACCCCGATCACCGGCTGACCGTCTAGGTACTTCGCAACGTTGGCCACCAGCCCGTCCTGACCGACCACCACAACAACATCTTCTTCACCGAAGACGAAGCGGCTCAGGTCGGTTCGTTCGACCATCCCGCGGCGCCAGTCCACCGGTATCGCCGCGTCGACCCGGGTGCGGGCCAGTTGGACCGCATCGTGGCGAGCCTGCACTCCGGTGATGTTGCGTCCGCGGGACTTCAGGAAGAACGCGGCCTGGCCACGGGTGCCGTGCTTGGCGAGCAGTTCGTCGAGTTCGGTGCGGCGATATACAACCACCGCCCGTGGTGCCAGTGCCATGATTCTCCCCTTCCGCGGGTAGGTGCGTTGTCAATTGCGTTCGGCGGCAAACCGACCGAGGATCTGTGTCAGCACATCGGGCGTCAGGTTCAACGTCCCGATCTCCGGCAGGTTGGCAGCCAGTTCCTTCAGCGCCAGCCCCAGGACGATGGCTTGATCCAGATCGCGATACGGCATCAGCGCTGCCGCATCCACCTCGGCCTGCGCCATGCCGACCACGCGGGTGGCCTCCGCTTGGGTCTGCGCCAGCAACTCCTGACGTTGCGCATCGGCCTCCGTGCGGATCTTCTCTGCGGCAACCTCTTCCGTTGACCGCTTCCGCGCATTGCGTCCCTGTTGGTCCACCAACTGTTCCTCGCGGCGAGCGAGTTCGATCTGGCTCTGCAGCTCGTTCTCCGTGATCGTCCGCTCCCGTTCCACCGCCACCGCACGTCGTTCATAGGTGGCCCGGTCGGCTTCCTGCTGCACCTGTTCCCGCAGCGGAGTCTGCAGCGCCCGTTCCATCTCCGCCTCCGACCGCAGGGCGACCACCCGGACATCGACGACCTCCAGACCGGTCTCGGCCAGTCTCCGGTCGGCCAGCAACCCGGCCGCGACGCGTTCGCGCACCGGCGCCACACCGTCGGCCAGGGCCTGTCGCAGCGGAGTGCCTGCCAGCAGGTCCAGTGCGTGCTGTTGGGCCGATTCGGTGAGCAGGCCGGCCAGCTGGTCCAGTGGCCTGGCCCGCCACACCCCCTCGTCGGGATCGATACCGAAGTCGATACGACCGGCAGCGGTGTGCGGGTCCACGATCCGATAGGTGACGGTGGCCTGGACGGTCAGGTCCTGGAAGTCCACTGTGCGGGCGTGGAACAACAGCGGGAGTTGCTGGTCATCGACCGGGACCTCACTGACCGACGCATTCAGTGGCCGGAACCAGAACGCCTGGGCCAGCCCCGAGTGCACCAGCTTCGCCTTTGCCGTGTGCTCGATGTACATGTTCGGCGCGCACCGCATGTGACGCAGGAACATTGCTCGTTTGATGTCAGCCATGACCCGGCCTTCCTCTGTTGCCCGTCTCGACGATCCGTTGTTGTCGTCAGATTGACGATAACCACAATCGTCGCTAATCGTCAAGATGACGATTAGTATGAGCGCATGGCTTCCGAGTTCTGGTTCAACGCTGCGGCCAGCGTCGACCTTGTGGTCCTGACCATCCACGATGGCCGGCTGTGCGCGTTGCTGGTCCGCCGCGGCATCGAGCCGCACATCGGAGAGTGGGCGTTGCCCGGCGGATTCATCCACGACGACGAAGACCTGCGCGACGCCGCCTACCGGGAACTCGGCGAAGAAACCGGAGTGGGCCGCGACAGCGTCCACCTCGAACAACTTGCCACTTACGGTCGCCCGGGCCGTGACCCCCGGGGCCGGGTCATCAGCACCGCATACCTGGCGCTGACGCCGCAGGCCCCGGCACCGGTGGCCGGATCCGACGCTGCCACCGCAGCCCTGCATCCGGTCGAGACAATTCTCGGTGACACACCATCCGGCAGCACAACATCATTGGCCTTCGACCACAACGAGATCCTGGCCGACGGTGTCGAACGCGCCCGGTCGAAGCTGGAGTACACGCCGCTGGCCACGACATTCTGCGAGCCCGAGTTCACCGTCGCCGAACTGCGCCGGGTGTACGAGACCGTCTGGGGTCGAACGCTCGATCCCCGCAATTTCCATCGCAAGGTAACCGGCGCCCCGGATTTCGTCCGGCCGACCGGAGCCATGACCGGCCGTGACGGCGGTCGCCCCGCCGCGCTCTACACCGTCGGCGGCGCCGCCTTGCTTCACCCGCCACTGCTGCGTCCCACCTGACGCGGCGAGTCCGACACTCATGCACGCCAACAACTCGAGAATCAGAAAGCCGGTGTGACCCAATGGCAATCATGCTCGTTCAATCAACCGATCGCGTCCAGGTGCCCTGGAAGAACGGGGCCGGAATCACAGAGGAGATCGCGCTTCTGGCCGATGCCTCGGGTACACCGATCTGGCGCATCAGCGTCGCCGATCTGCCCGGCGCGGCGTCCACGTTCTCGGAGTTCGAAGGATTCGACCGCATCTTCACCGTCATCGGCGACCACGGTGTGGTGCTGGACTTTTCGGGGTCGGCCGTCCCGGTCGATCCGCTCACCCCCTATCGGTTCGCCGACGACAGTGCGCCTCAGTGCCATCCGCGTGGACACACCCGGGCACTCAACGTGATGGCGCAACATGACTCCACCGACATCGCCGTGTCGCCACTGCCCGGTCACGGTCGCCGGCCTTTCACCACCGATCCCGCCGTGATCACCGGAATGTTCGTGATCTCCGGAAGCATCTCGGCGGGCGATCTCGTCGCACACCCGGACGACTGCCTCCTCATCCATCACAGTGAACAGACACTATCTGCGGACGGTACCGCGATACTGATCGAGATCACTCCGCACTGAATGGGTGGCGGAAGCCGGTGCGGGGTCGGAGGACGGCAACGGCGGAGGTGATAGATGTTCACCGCACAAAGGGAGTTCACGGCGTACGGGCCGTCGTACTGGGCGGTCATCTTGCTGTTCGTCACGGTCGCCGCGCTGCTGGTCTGGCTCGGGCGACGGCAGAGCGAGACTCAGGCGCGGCGCCTGAGCCGCACCCTGGCCGTTACGACCGCCGCGATCTACGGTGCAGCACTGATCTATTCGCTGTTCCCGCCCAGCATCGACGGGTCTGTGCCGCTGCGTCTGACCGATCTCGCGACGGCGGCGGCGGCGTACGCCCTGTGGTCGCAGGCACATTGGGCTTTCGCGCTCACCTACTACTGGGGTTTGGTGCTGAGTGCGCAGGCGTTGATCTCACCGGTCCTGACCGGCCCGGACTTCCCCAGCTACGAGTTCCTCACGTTCTGGGGGATCCACCTGCTCGTCGTCTGGGCCGCGATCTACCTCACCTGGGGTCGGCGGATGCGGCCGCAGTGGCGCAGCTACCGGATCGCGGTCCTGGTCACAGCGATCTGGGCGGTGACCACGTTCACCTTCAACCGCATCGCAGGCACCAACTACGGATTCCTCAACCGGAAACCCGACACGGCGACCCTGCTGGACGTGCTGGGGCCATGGCCGCTGTATGTGCTGACCGCGACCATCCTGATCCTCATCGTGTGGGCCCTGATGACCTATCCGTGGGTGCGGACCCACCGCGTCCAGGACGAAAGTCCTTCCCGGACCTGATCGCTCACTGTGCAGCGTTGGTTCGAATGACCAGTGACAGGATATGGCCCATGGGGAGACTGTGTTTTGCACTGACGGTCGTGGGTGGTCTGGTCGCGTTACTGGGGGCGGCGCTGTACCAGGGGTTGTCGAGTCCGGGCGGTGGTAGCGGGTACTCGCGTCGGCCTCACCGTGGCGGCGGGGCTATTCGGATGCACCGTCGGCCTACTGCCCGCGCTCATCCCTTTGACGACCGGAACTGACCCACCCGGTGGTCTCTCACCCCTAGAGCTCTACGCGGTCACCGGAATGTTCGCGTATGCCCTCGCGCTCGCTGCCGTGCACTTCTCGTTAGGGGCTGTCGGTGCTCCGGGTACGAAGCCGACGACGCACGCGACGGCAGTCGTGCTCCCTGTCGGTGCGATTCTCGCGACAGCGGCCGGGGTGTTCAGCGCGTGGTGGTTGGGTTTCTCCACCGTCACCTCGACGTGGATCGTCGTAGTGGTCGAGGTGGTCCTGATCCTGTGCGCGTCGTTTGCGGTGTCGCGCGGGGTGGGAATGCGACGGCAAGCTGTTCAAGAGCGTTGACCTGCGCGGTATCGGCACACCGACGGGCAATCCGGTACCTCCATGCGATCAAACGGTTCCGCGACTAGCGTGGAGGCAGCACTCCAATCGTAGCGAGGTCTTGATGACGTTCCCCTTCGAAGACGCAGAACCCATCGGCGAGACCGAGGAACTGCGTAAACAGGCCGCGGTCTACGAAGCCGGCGAGCACGGCCACGAGATCAACCGTGGTCATGCCCTCGGCGGAACCGCGGGCTCGATCGACGGGCAATAGTCAACGACCAGCAAAAGCTGCAACGATGTCGGCGGCCGAACCCGGGCGGGTGTCCCGAAAACCGGTACCCGCCCAATGATTTGTCGCGTGCGGATCGCCGGCCGCCACCGCCGCCTTACGCAGAGGTCCGGTCAGGTAATGGATCTGGGGATACGCCAGGGGCGCGGTCTGATCGTGATTCTGCATGAACCGGTTGCGTAGTCCGCGCGCGTATCGCCCAGAGAATGCGCGGGTCACGGCGGTTGCGGTGAACTGCGGATCGGTGAGCGCGGCCCGTGAAACCGGGTTGGTCCCGGCTTCATCGCTGAGCAGCAATGCCGTGCCCACCTGCGACGCGACCGCACCGAGCCCGAGCATCACCGCGGCGGCCTCCGGCGTGCTGATACCACCGGCCGCGACCACCACATCGCTGATCGCACCGGCCGCGACCACCAATGTTTCCAGCGAATCGGTTGACGGCCGCGCCAACGGATCAAAGGTGCCGCGATGACCGCCTGCCCCCGGACCTTGCGCCACCAGACCGTCGACACCTCGGGCGACGGCCTCTTGCGCCTCGGCCTGCGTTGTCACCGTCCCGAGGGTGGCCACCCCGGCGTCCGCAAATCGTTTGATGTCGTCGGCGTCGGCACATCCGAACGTGAATGACACCACCTCGGGACGCAGGTCGAGGAGCACCTCGACCTTCTGTGCGTAGTCGTCATCGGTGTATTTGGGCTCCCCGAGGTCGACGCCGAAGTGCCGGGCCAACGCCCCGAGTTCCTCCGCGTAGGCAGCGATGTCCGCGGGCTTCCCGACGTCCGGCTGTGGCACGAAGAGGTTCACCGCGAGAGGTCCGGATGTCAGCGAGCGCGCCACTGCGATGTCGTCGGCGAGCTTGTCCGCTGTCAGCAACGCTCCGGCGAGAAAGCCGAGCCCACCGGCCTCGGTGACCGCTGCCGCCAGCTGCGGAGTACTGGGGCCACCTGCCATCGGAGCCCCCACGATGGGTACCTCGAGAGCACGAACGTCGAACACTGCCACGGCCAACCTCCTGCGTTGAGTAGTGCTACGCCGACGGTAGCCTTTCTGCCATGTCGGAGACGATCACACAATGACAACTCCCGTCGAGATCTCGACTGACGGCGCCTGCCTGGGCAATCCGGGACCGGGCGGATGGGGTGCCGTCCTGCGCTACAAGGAACACGAGAAGCAGATCTCCGGCTCCGAGCCCGACACCACCAACAACAAGATGGAGCTGACCGCAGCCATCAAGGGGCTCGAGGCTGTGAAGAAGCCGTCGACGGTGATTCTGTATACCGACAGCACTTACGTCCGCAACGGAATCATGAAGTGGGCGTCGGGATGGCAGTCCAACGGCTGGCTGACCAAAGACAAGAAGCCGGTGAAGAACAGTGAATTGTGGCGTGAACTGATCGCACAATGTGACAGGCACGAGGTCGAGTGGAGGTGGGTCAAAGGCCATTCCGGCGACCACTACAACGAGATCGCCGATGAACTCGCCACCAGCGCTGCCCGCAAACTGAAAGAAGGATGATGAGTACCGTACCTGTTCCGGTTGCCCTGATCCCCGACGACGATCGGTATCTGGCGCAGGCGATCACGTCGGCAGGCGGTGAGCTCGTCGACCTCGCCGATGCCCGCGCTCTGGTGTGGACCGGCAATGTCGATGGCTTTCCCTCACCCCTGCCCGACCACATCGAATGGGTGCAACTGCGACTTGCGGGGATCGAATCATTCCTGAACGCAGGCCTTCTCGACGACAAGCGCATCTGGACCAATGCCTCGGGCTTTTATGCCGAGAACGTCGCCGAACACGCCCTGGCATTGCTGTTGGCCGGGCTCCGGCAGATCAATGTTGCGGTGCAGCGACATTGGGACAAAGACGCGATCGACACCGCGGTCCGTTCGCTGCACGGTTCCACCGTGGCCATCGTCGGTGCCGGTGGGATCGCCCGCTCGCTGATCCCGCGCCTGCGGGCCTGCGGCGCAGATGTGCTGGCCGTCAACCACTCCGGCCGACCGGTCGACGGGGCGATCGACACGCTGCCGTCGAGCCGACTCGACGAGGTGTGGTCGCGGTGCGATCACGTGGTCCTGGCCGCGCCATCGACCGACGAGACCCGGCACATGATCAACGCGACCACCCTCGCCGCGTTGCCGTCACACGCCTGGATCGTCAACGTCGCGCGCGGACCTCTCGTCGACGAGACTGCGCTGTACACCGCTTTGACCACCGGCGAGATCGCAGGCGCGGCCCTGGACGTCACCGATCCGGAACCGCCCGCCGTCGACCATCCGCTGTGGGATCTACCGAATGTGATCATCACGCCGCACGTGGCGAACCCGTCGTCGGGCCTGACCCGAACCCTGGCACCCTGGGTGGCAGAAAACCTGCGCCGGTTCGCTGCCGGGGGCGACGACATGCTCGCGCTGGTCGATCCGAACGCCAGCTACTGATCTTCCGGGAGGTCGTCGTGCGCACGAGCGTCCGAGTACTCATGTCCCTCGCCGGGGCGAGTGTGATCGCGTCGTGCAGCGGCGAGAGCGGAAACACCGCGCCCACGAATCCATCGCCGCCGACGTCGGCCCAGACGTCAACCCAGATCCAATACCCGAGTACGCCGGCAGACGTCGTGACCGACCTCGATGCACCGTGGTCGATCGTGTTCACCCAGGGTGCTGCCCTGATCAGCGAACGCGACACCGGCGACATCCTCGAGATCGTCGGCGACGGCACCCGCGTGGTCGGGACCGTCCGCGATGTCGCACCTGCCGGTGAAGGCGGTCTGCTCGGGCTGGCGGCCCACGACGGCGACCTGTACGTCTATTTCACCGGCAGCGACGGCGACAACCGCGTGGTGAAGTACTCCCTGACCGGATCCGCAGGCGGTCTCGGGCTCGGTGAACCCAAGGACATCCTGGTCGGGATCCCGGGTGGACGTACCCACAACGGCGGACGCATCGCGTTCGGCCCGGACGGCATGCTCTACATCACCACCGGCGATGCGCAGGAACGGTCCAGTGCGCAGGTTCCATCGAGCTTGGCGGGCAAGATCCTGCGCTTGACACCCGAGGGCACGGTGCCTGCTGACAACCCGACCGCAGGGAGTCCGGTCTGGTCACTCGGACATCGAAATGTGCAGGGGCTGGCCTGGTCTGACGATGGCACCATGTTCTCGGTCGAGTACGGCCAAGACGCCTGGGACGAACTCAACATCATCCGGCCCGGCGGCAACTACGGCTGGCCGCAGGTCGAGGGCATCGGAGAGGCGGTCGGCGACAGCGCCTACATCGATCCTGTTCAACAGTGGCGCCCCGACGAGGCCAGCCCCAGTGGCATGACCATCGCCGACGACACAATCTACGTCGCCAATTTGAAAGGTGAACGGCTGCGCGCGATTCCGGTTGCAGATCCGTCCACCGCCGAAGAGTTGTACGTCGACGAGTTCGGCCGGCTCCGCGATGTGACCGTGGCGCCCGATGGTTCCCTATGGTTTCTCACCAACAACACCGACGGCCGCGGCAACCCGCAACCGGGCGATGATCGGATCAAACGTGTCGTGATCGGTTGAGCTGACCGCGATTGGCCGAGGTCAGTCGGACTCATCGATGTTCAGTTGTTCGAGCCGTGCTTCTTCGAGGTCGAGCAGATGCTGCGCGTGGGACAGTGCCTGCGAGCTGCACAACCCCAATTTGCGGACGCGGAGCAGCGTCTTTCGTTCGGCGACGAGCACCGCCATGCGAACCCGAAAGTACTCGTCACGGCCGCGTTGTTCGACCTCGGTGTCACTCTGGACGCGCCCCCGACCGATGATGCTGTCGTTGCGAACCATGTCGATGACTGCGTCTGACACCCTGTCTTCACCGGTGCCGATCACTGCCGGATCACGCAGTGCATCGGCGGCGGCCTCCCTCAGCTCGCCGACCAGCTGCTCGTATTCACCGCGCAGCCGGTCCTGATCGTCGGGTGCGACCTGCGCCATCCGGATCACCGTCGGCAGTGTGAAGCCTTGCAGCAGAAGCGTTGTCCCGGCAACCACAAACGCGATCAGGATCAGCTGCGGCCGGTGCGGGGTGTCCGACGGCAGCGTCTGTGCGGCGGCAACGGTGATGGCGCCGCGCATCCCCGCCCAGCCGAGCACCACACCGCCGCGCCAGCCGAGTGTCTCGTTGAGTTTGAAGGCGACATCGGCCGAGACCCGCGTCATCCGGGTCTGCATGTGGCGCAGCCGTCGTTCGGTGAGCACGTCGTCGGGTTCGCGGGCGTCGAGCCTGGCCTGCATTTTATCCAGGCGCGGGATCGACTCGTGAGCGCGCTTGGTGTCGCGGCGCAACAGCGCGACCATCGGTGCCACGAAGGCGATCCGCAGCAGGATCACGATGACCGCGGCGAGCAGGCCGAGGCCGACCGCGTGCCAGGTGCTGAACGAGCTCTCCTGGACATCTTCGATCGATTTCTTGAGCTCGAGCCCCATCAGCAGGAACACCGCGCCCTCCAGCAGGAAGGCGAGCGTGCGCCAGTTGACCGCCTCCGTGAGCCGGTCCTGTGCACCCAGATGCTGCGATGCCTGATGGCCCGTGACCAAACCTGCGACTACGACGGCCAACACGCCCGAGGCCCCGGCCTCTTCGGCGGGTAGGTAGGCGATGAACGGCACGACCAACGAGATGGCGGTGGTCAGGATCGGGTCGTCGAGCAGACCGCGGACGCGGACATTGACGTAGCCGACAACCACCCCGATCGCCACGGCGATCACCACGGCCAACACGAAATCGCCGGCCACACCCCAGAGCGTCACCGTGCCGCCGAGCGCTGCCACCGCGGATCGCAGCAACACCAGCGCCGAGGCGTCGTTGACCAATCCCTCACCTTCGAGGACCGCCACCACTCGCGAGGGCAGCCCCAACTTCTTACCGATCGAGGTTGCCGCGACCGCGTCGGTCGGGCTGATCACCGCGCCAAGAGCAAAGGCCGCGGGCCATCCCAGGTCAGGGATCAGGGCGTGGAAAAACCAACCCGTCCCCAGCGTGGTGACGACGACCAGCAGGACCGCGAGCGCCGTGATCGGTTTGAAGTTGCGCCGGAAATCCTGGGCAGGCATGTTGACCGCTGCCGCGTACAGCAACGGCGGCAGCACACCCGCCAAAATGAGTTCTGGTGAAATCTCGACGTCCGGAACCCCGGGCAGAAAACTCAGGCCGACCCCGACGATCACCAGCAACAACGGTGCCGCGACACCCAGCCGGCCCGAAAACACCGCTACGCCCACGATTGCGATGACTGCCAGGACGAAGACCAGTGTCAGTTCCACACCCACACCTTGCCACCGCTGTCACGAATCACCGGCAGCCGAGCTGCCTTGGTTGTGCAACTTCGGCCCGGTCGACGGTTGGTTCGGCGCGGTCAACGGAGTGGCCCTACTTCCAGGGCGCGAGGACTTCGTCGGCCCGCACGGCCAGGACCATCTGGAACAGCGGACCGAAACTGACGCGGGCGACCCCGAGCGCAGCGAAGGCGGCCTTGTTGTTGTTCACCGGATGCCCGATGGCGTTGACCGGCAGTGGCAACTCCTCAACGAGCCGTTTCTGTACCGCATCCTCGTGGAAGCCCACCGGGTAGAGCACGTCGGCACCGGCCTGCGCAGCCAGTTTCAGGCGGGCAATGGCCCGATCGACCCGGTCGCCCTCGTCGCCGACCTGTTTGACGAACAGGTCGGTCCGGGCGTTGATCACCACATGTACGTCGGTGGCGTCGGACGCCGCGCGCAGGGCACCCACGAAGTCGGCGTGTTCCTGCGCTTCCCGCAGACGGCCGCCCTCGCTGTGGACGGTGTCCTCGATGTTGAGTCCCACCGCGCCTGCAGCGATCAGTCCGTCGATCAGCCGTTTGGGGTCTTCGCCATATCCGGCTTCGATGTCGACGGAGATCGGCACGTCGACCGCGTCGGTGATCTGTTTGATGCGGGTGGTCAGTTCGGTGAAGGTGATGCCCTCGTTGTCGGATTTGCCGATCGAATCCGACACCGGATGACTGCCCACGGTCAGTGCGGTGAATCCCGCGGAGACGGCCAGGTTGGCCGACCACGCGTCCCACACAGTCGGCAGGATCACCGGGTTTCCGGGCTGATGGAGTTCGAGCAGAGTTGCGGCCTTGCTTGAGAGTCCCGTCATGCCCTCTACAACTACGCCGGTTGTCGTCAACATTCCGCGAAGTCCGCAGATATGTACGCGTCAGTCGATGTCACAGGCCTGTCGTACGCTCGCCCCATGTCCGACGAATCCACCACCCTGACCATCGGCAGCGTCAATTTCGCCGCCACCGACCCTGCGGCTCTCGCCGCGTTCTGGATCGCGGTGATGGGTGGCGAGATCGCCGGTGAAACCCCCGACTACGTCTACGTCTCGGCACCCACGGGTGGAGTTCCGCTGTTCTTCCACAAGGTCGACGATCTCCCGCCGGCGCAGGGCCGTATCCATCTCGACCTCAGCACCGCCCCCGGGCACCGTGAAGAAGAGGTAAACCGGCTTCTCGGTCTGGGCGCCACTCGCCAGTGGGACGTACTCGACGAGGTCCCCTGGGTGGAATGGACAACGATGTCCGATCCCGAAGGCAATCTGTTCTGTGTCAGTTGTCCCCGGCAGTAGCCCGGTCCGGCGTCGCGCGATGCCGGGGCTGTCAGATCCGCGTGCCACCATGAACGGGTGACTCAGACAGCGGCGGCCCACGCGTTATGGCGCGGTGGGGTCGGTCTGTCCCTGTGGTTCACCGACGCCGATGGGCAGCCGTGCACCGAGCACGTACCCGACGGCTTGCCGCCGGCACTGGACACCGTTGTCGGTGGTCGGTCGCTGCGGCGCACCATCACGGTCTCCGGGCCCGGCGCCGATGACCGGCGCGACATCGCCTCGGTGACGCTCGGACCGGCGGCAGCATGTGAACTTCTCGAGGCCATCAAACCCGACGACGTCGTCGGCGGCGAACTGCGCTACTACCGCTATCTGCTGGATTCGACCGAGCGATTCGTCCGATCAGGTTCAGTCACACCCGCTGTCAACCGGGTCGCAGGCGAGTGGGCTGTCCGATGGGCACCCTTGGCCACCACCACCTGGCGCACCTGGTTGTCGACGGCGATTGCGGCGGCCCCGCCCGTGGTCCTCGCCAACGGCGACACCGACGCGATCATGGACTTCTGCGGTGAGATGACCGACCATCTCTGCCGAACCAGTTGCCGCGACATCAAACCCGATGCCGTCCGATCCGCATTTGTCCGGACTCTGCTTCCCGACGTCGATGCACCACCGATGTCCGCGGACAAGGCGACGTCCGCCGCGTCGGCCTGGTCTCAGTGGGCCGACGGTCTGCGGCTCGGTGAATCCGCTCTGGTGTTGCGTCTGAACGAACCAGACGAGGGCGATGAGGACACCGAAGGCGATCCGACCAGGTGGCGCCTACAGGTCTGCCGCCGGACCGTCGATCGCCCCGACGAACCCGTGGAGCTACGGCGACTCGACGCCCACGAGATCGATCAGGTCACCACCGAGGTCGCGGGCGCGGTCCGGGCCTTTCCCACACTCAAAGCCGCTCGCCACGACCACTATTCGCTCGATTTTCTGCTCACCACCGACGTCGTGCTCGAACTTCTCGACACCGGGGTCGCGGCACTTGCCGAGGCCGGATACGAAGTGCTGCTGCCTCGCTCGATCGCACATGTCCGCCCGACGCTGACGTTGCGTGGCAAGCAGGAGGGCGGCACACCGCAGCGGTCGGTGGTGGTCGGATTCGACGAGATCCGCAACTTCCAATGGCAATTGGCGCTCGGCGAGGACGTTCTCAACGCCGCCGAGTTGGACGCGCTGGCCCGCCAGAAGGGCGACCTGGTGAAGGTCCGGGGCAAATGGGTGCGGGCCGACAACGCCGCATTGTCTCGCACGGCGGCGTTCATCCAGGCACAGAAAGCGCTGGCCGAATCCGGTCAGCCCGCCGACATGGGCGAACTGTTCGCCCTGGTGACCGACGGTGATGACAAGCTTCCGGTCCCGGTCAGCCGCGTCGAGGGTCTGTCGTGGCTCGACGAGATCAAACGCCGTGGGCGCATGGCACCACCCGTCCTCGCAGCGCCGGAATCATTGCGTGCCGAACTGCGGCCCTATCAACAGCGCGGCATGGAGTGGCTACGGCATCTGAGCTCATTGGGTATCGGTGCGGTGCTCGCCGATGACATGGGTCTGGGCAAGACAATTCAGGTCCTGGCGTTGATCTGTGGCGAGCGTGAAACCCCTGACGCCCAGCCAGATCAACCGACTACAACGCTGCTGATCTGCCCGATGTCGGTGGTCGGCAACTGGGAGCGGGAGATAGCCCGGTTCGCCCCGCAGTTGTCGGTGCTGATCCATCACGGCCCTGGACGGCTGGCCGGGCAACCGTTCACCACTGCCGCAGCGGGCGTCGACATCGTGATCACCACGTTCGCCATCGCGTCCCGCGATCGGAAGTTGTTGAGTGCCAACACCTGGGACCGACTGGTGGTCGACGAGGCGCAGCACATCAAGAATGTCGCCACCGCACAATCAAAGGCGGTCCGATCGATTCAGGCCCGACACCGCATCGCGATGACCGGCACCCCCGTCGAGAATCGTCTCGAGGATCTGCGGTCGGTAATCGATCTGGTTAATCCCGGCCTCCTCGGCACGGCCTCGACCTTCAAGTCTCGGTACGCCGAAGCCATTGAACGAGAGCGTGATCCGCGAGCGGTACAGCGCCTGAACGCGGTCACCTCCCCGTTCATCCTGCGACGGGTCAAATCAGATCCGACAGTGATCTCCGACCTGCCCGAGAAGGCAGAACTGACGGTCCGCGCCAACCTCACCATCGAGCAGGCGGGCCTGTATCGCGCGGTCATCGATGATCTGATGGAGGCCCTGGGCAGGGGTGAGACCAAGGAGGCCGGGAGTGAGCGTCGCAGAACAGTTTTCGCGGCGCTGACGCGACTCAAGCAGATCTGCAATCATCCGGCCCACTATCTCGGCGACGGTTCGCCGATCATGCGGCGCAACGAACATCGTTCCGGCAAGATCGAATTGCTGGCGGACATCCTCGAGAACATCGTCGCCGACGGCGAGCGAGCGCTGGTGTTCACGCAATTCACCGCATTCGGGACGATGTTGCAGCCGTGGCTCTCCGATCGGATCGGCCAAGAGTTCTCGTTCCTGCACGGCGGCTTGAGCCGCACCGCGCGTGACACCATGGTCGCGGAGTTCTCCGACCCCGATGGGCCCGCGATCATGCTGGCGTCGTTGAAGGCAGGCGGCACCGGACTGAATCTCACCTCGGCCAATCATGTTGTGCATCTGGATCGTTGGTGGAACCCCGCCGTCGAGAACCAGGCCACCGATCGCGTCTACCGGATCGGGCAACAGCGTCGGGTGGAGGTGCGCAAGTTCGTGTGTGTGGGCACCCTGGAAGAACGCATCGACCAGCTCATCGCCGACAAGCGGGAGTTGTCCGAGCTGACCGTCTCCACTGGCGAGAGTTGGCTCGCGAACACCGCGGACGACGAACTCTACGACCTGATGCGCCTGAGCGACGAGGCGGTGGGCGAATGAGCCGCACACCCAAGGCGCCTCAGCGCGGCTATGGTCTGACACCGTGGTCCAAGGCCTTCCTACTGGCCGTCGAATCAACTGCCGAGGCACGCAAGATCACCAAGGCCCGCACCTACTTTCGTGACCGCGTGGTCATCGATCTGGTGGTGCGGTCCGGCCAGGTGAAGGCATTGGTCCAGGGTAGCCAGCTCGATCCGTTCGAGGTGACGATCACCACCGGCCCGGCAGATCCCGCCACCGTCCTGTCGCTGCTACGCCAACAGGGCAAGACCGATGACCTGGTCGCGGTCACGCGTGGTCGGCAACCCGAAACCCTCGGATCGCTGGTGATCCCCACCGAGGCATCCGACATTCGCGTCGACTGCAATTGCCCGGATACAGCCGACCGCTGCATCCACTTGCTCGCCGTCAGCTACGAACTGGCCGCCGCCATCGACAAGGAACCATCCACGCTGCTCACCGTGATGGGCACCGACCTGGCCCTTCTGCTCGCACACTTGCGTGATGCTCCCGCCGACGCGGAGACCGAGACAGCGCCCCCGCCGGCGGTCATGACCGAGGTCGACTTCTACGGCGACGGCAGGCAGATGCCCGCGTTACCCCATCCACCCCAGCTCGATGTGATGTCCGAACTCGACACCACCGAGTTGTCGGCTGCACTGCGCCGGTCAGGTGCCGCAGCAATGGATGTGGCCCAGGCCGTCGACGAACTCGCCGAGTTGTACGCACGCATCGTGCGCTGATCGCCGAGCGGCGCCAGAACAGATGGGACTATCGGCGCCAGAACAGATGATGGGTCACTCCGCTTGCGCTGGGTACGGTTTCGAGGAAGAACCGGTCTTCGAGCTCTTGCGGGGTGTCCCACAGACGCAGGCCATTCCCCAGCGTGATCGGTGCGACCGCGACGTGCATCGAGTCGATGAGATCTGCGTCGAGGAACTCACGGACGGTGCTCACCCCGCCCCCGATACGGACGTCCTTGCCGTCCGCAGCCGCCTTGGCCTCAGCCAGCGCTTCGGCCGGCGACGCATCGATGAAGTGAAAGGTGGTGTCGGCCAGCGTGAACGACGGACGCTCGTGGTGGGTCAGAACGAATACCGGGGTGTGAAAGGGCGGCGTATCGCCCCACCATCCTTGCCATTCGTGGTTCTGCCACGGCCCACGCTCCGGCCCGAACTTGTTGCGCCCCATGATCTCGGCGCCAATATTGCGTTCGAAGTCACGGATCAGGTAGTCGTCGAGGCCACGAGTACCCCCGGGGCCGGTGCGACCCGGAAAACCGGCGGTGGCCATGCCCCACGCGTGCAGATCCCGAGGATCGACACCGTCTCCGAACGGCTGATCGATGCTTTGGTTCTCACCTGCGCCGACGCCGTCCAAAGACACACCAAAATTCTGAACCCGGACCAGCTGCGACATTTTCGTCGACCTTTCGTCTGTCTGTGAGTACCGCTTGCAAGACAGACTGCGAACGGAGACCGAACTCATCGGTCCCGGGAGCCTAACCGAGGACAGGCCTGATCGCGTCCGCGACCGGAGTGGACGGACGACCGATCAGCGACTGCAGATCACCGGAATCGGTGTCGAGTTCACCGCGTGCGATGGCCGCGTCCGAGCCGGCGAGCATTGCTGCGTACTGCTCGGGCATACCGGCACCGGCCAGCAGGGCGGCGTAATCGGCCTCAGGAAGGTCCTGGTATTCGACGGGCCTACCCGACACATCGCTGATCACCTCGGCGAACTCTGCGTAGGTGAGGCGGTCGTTGCCGCCCAATTCGTAGATCTTGGCACCCTGATCATCGTCTGAGGTCAGCACCGCAGCGGCGGCGGCGGCGTAGTCGGCGCGCGTGGCGGCTGCGACCCGGCCTTCTCCTGCTGCACCGAAGAGCTTGCCGAACTCGATGGCCTGTGGAATCGCGGCAAAGTAATTCTCCCAGTACCAGCCGTTACGCAGGAAGACAGACGGCACCGACGATGCGGTCAACCGCTGTTCGGTGGCCAGGTGTTCGGGTGCCATCGCGGTTCCGCTGGTATCGGCCTTGAGGATGCTCGTATAGGCGATCAGCTGTACGCCGGTGAGTTCGGCCGCCTCGATCACGTTGGTGTGCTGCGCGATCCGCTGTCCGATCTCTGACCCGGAAATCAGCAGCAGCTTGTCCACGCCTTCCAGCGCGGCCCGAAGTGCGGCCAGGTCGGAGTAATCAGCAACCCGTACCTGCACGCCCTTGGCCTGCAGGTCTGCCGCCTTGTCCGCGTTGCGGACAACAGCCACGATCTCGGCCGGTGCGACACCGCGCCCGAGGAGTTCGGCGATGACGTGGGCTCCCAGATGCCCCGTTGCTCCGGTCACTGCTGTGGTCATATCTGCTCCATCTCGTCGGCGATTCCGTACTCTCCCCACAGTAGGGACGGCCGACCCGGACTGAATTGATTCGATCTGGTCACGGCTTGTGATCAGAGTTGAAAACGCCTCCCCGATGCTCGACCGACGACTATTTTTTCATCCAACAACTGGTTCGGTTGCGATGACCGGCGGGGGTCGGGATGCAGAACGTACGCAAGGTCGGAGTGGTTCTCTTCGCTGCGATACTCGCCCTGTTCACCGGACTGGGAGCGGGGCCGGCCGGCGCACAGGATCCGCTTCCGGTCACATACAACTTCTTCTCCGGTATCCCCAACGAGTTCGCAAACCCCGGGGGATCGCTGCCCGGCAGTAACGACTGGAACTGCAAACCCTCGCCCGAACATCCCCGGCCGGTTGTGCTGGTCCACGGCACCGGCGGCGGAGCCCAGACGAACTGGGGCACGTACGCACCGCTGCTCGCCAACAACGGCTACTGCGTCTTCGCGCTGACCTACGGAAACCTACCGGTGGTGCCGTGGCCGCTCAGCGCGATCGGCGGGTTGGACCGGATCCAGGACAGCGCCGCCGAGCTGGCCACCTTTGTCGATCGCGTGCTGTCGGCGACCGGTGCCGAGAAGATCGACATCGTCGGGCACTCTCAGGGCACCCTGATGCCGACGTACTGGATCAAGTTCCTCGGCGGAGCCGGCAAGGTCGACAAGTATGTGTCGTTGGCCCCGCTCTGGAACGGAACCACCGTCGCGGCCGCGCGTGAATTGAACATGTACACCGAAATGCTTGGGCTCGGATGGTTTCAGGAGATCACCGTCGGCGCGCTGTGCGGCGCCTGCCTGCAGATGGTCACCGGCTCAGACCTGCTGCGCACACTCCAGGCCGGCGGCATCCTCGACCCCGACGTGACCTATACCAACATCATGACCCGCTACGACGAACTGGTCGTGCCGTACACAAGCGGCAGTCTGGTTGCCGCCAACTCGACCAACATCGTTGTCCAGGACGGTTGCTCGCAGGACTTCTCCGAACACACCGGAATCGCCGGATCACGTCGTGCGGCAACCTTTGTCCTCAACGCGCTCGACCCGGCGAACCAGCAACCCGTCGGCTGCTGGTTCGCCGCACCGTTCACCGGCGCCTCCTAGCGCCCACCGCACCGAATCTGCCCGCTGAGCAGGCAATTCCCTGTCTTTCGATTACTTTCTCCGACGTAGGTGGTCTCACTACACAACATCCCACCAAGCCAGGAGTACCGATGACCACCACCACACGTCCCAGTTCCCCAGCGTCCAACACCCCCTCGCTCGGCCGCCCGGCTCGGATCGCCGGTTGGGTGATCACCGGAATTGTCTCCGCTCTCCTACTCGTGGACGCCGTGTCGCACCTGGCAATGCCCCAGAGCGTCAAGGATGCGACGTACGATCTCGGTTTCACCGATGGAGACGCCACCGCCATGGGTCTCGTCTTACTCGGATGCGTGGCGCTATACCTTTTTCCACGAACCTCGATCCTCGGTGCAGTACTCCTGACCGGCTACCTCGGTGGTGCTGTCACCGCATTGATGGTGTCCGAGGAAGGGTTTGCCGCAGGGGCCTTCTTTCCCATTGTTGTCGGAGTGATCATCTGGGCAGGCCTCTGGTTGCGCAGCACCACCGTGCGTTCGATCATGCCGTTGAGCCCACGATTAATCACACCACGGGCGGTCCGACGTAGCGGGCGATGGGACGGATGATCTTTCGATCCTCGGCCTGCTCAAGGATATTCGCGCACCAGCCGACCACCCGGCTGACAGCAAAGGTGGGGGTGAACATCTCCCGCGGCACACCGCAGCGGTCCATCACCACCCCGGCATAGAACTCCACGTTGGCGTAGAGGTTGCGGTCGGGGTAGGCATCGGCCAGAACCGCAACCACGTCCTTCTCGACCTGGACCGCGAAGTCGACCAGCGGACCACCAAGCGACAATGCGATGTCGCGCAACATCTCTGACCGCGGGTCGACCGTCCGATAGACGGCGTGCCCGAAGCCCATGATGCGACTGCGGTGCGCGAGTTGCTCTCGGGCCCAGGCGGTTGCGTCCCCCATCCCGCGGATCTCGTCCAGCGCATCAAGTGCACGGTCAGGTGCCCCACCGTGGAGCGGGCCGGAGAACGCACCGATCGCGCCGCACACGGCCGAGACCACATCTGCGCCGGTGGAGGCGATCACCCGGCCGGTGAAGGTCGACGCATTGAAGCCGTGATCGATGGTCGCGATCATGTACTGCTCCACCGCCCGGGCAGCACCGGGCGTCGGATCGACGCCGGTCAGGCTGTACAACCAGTTCTGCGCCACCGAGAGGTCATCACGGGGTTCGACCGGGTCCTCACCGGCGCGAATCCGGTAGAGGGCAGCCAGAATCGTCGGAGTGATCGACGTGACCACCAGCGAATCGGCGATGCGCTGCTCCGGACTGCTATCCCACATCGGCGCGATCTGGTGTGTCGCCGCAAACGCCGAGAGGACCGTCCGGAGTCCGGCCAGCAGTTGCCGCTCGGTGCCGGCAAGGGCAACGGTCCGCAGCAGCGATCCCAACTCGTCCGGTATCGCCCGAAGTGATCGGGTGAGGGTCACGAACTCCGCGAGTTCGGAAGAATCTGGAAGCCGACCGTATACGAACAGGTACCAGACCTCCTCGAACGATTTCGTGCGAGCGAGCTCGATGGCCGAGTATTGCCGATACTGGTAGAAGCCCTCGTCACCGCGGACGTCACCGACGCGGGTATCGGTCACGACGACGTTGCTCAATCCGGGTGGCGCAACAATGACGGACATTGATGCCTCCGATCTTGTTTTGTGTTCTTCTGGTACAGCAACATTCGGCTCGATATTGATCTGTGTCAATGTTGATCGAATCAACATGGAGGTCCCGACGATGACAGTTGAATCCCGGCGCACCGGACATCGACGACGCTGGCCCACCCCATTGCGTCACGACGGCCGGGACTACCTGACCACCGCGCAGGTCGCCCGCATCCTCGGAGTCAAGACGCAGACGGTCTATGCCTACGCCAGTCGTGGCACATTGACCAGCGCCCGCATCGACGGTGTCGGTGGGAGCGTGTTCGCCGTTGACGAGGTGGACGCGGTCGCCCGACGATCGTCAACCCGTCCACCCGCCGGGGTCGTCGAGCGAATACGCACGCAGATAACCCTTCTCGACAACGATCGGCTGTACTACCGGGGCCGCGACGCGGCTGTCCTGGCAGATGCCACCCGATTCGAAACCGTCGCCGAATTGCTCTGGGACCACACCACGGACTGGGATGTGAACCTATTGCCTGCCAAAGTCTTCCGTCAGATCTCCGCATTGCAGCCGACCACCGGCCGCGGTGTGGACAGTATCAAGATGGTCGTCGACGTCCTGGGATCACGGGATGCGCTGCGCCATCAGATCTCCCCTGCCGCGGTCTGCGCACGGGCCGCAGGCATACTGGCCAACAGTGTCGCCGTCCTCCCGCCACTGACCGACAAGCCTCCCCTCGACAACTCCCTGGCAGCGCGGCTCTGGCCTCGACTGAGCACCGTCACGGCCACCCGGCAGCGGATCCGGCTACTGAACATGGCGATGGTGTTGCTCGCCGATCACGACCTCTCCGCGGGCACCGTGGCCGCCCGGGTTGCGGCCAGTTCCCGTGGCAGCATCTATTCGGTGATCACCTCCGGTCTCGGAGCACTCGACGGATCGCTGCACGGCGGTGCCGCCACCCTCGCCTACCGGTTCCTGCGTGAGGCCACGTCAGACCCGGCAGCTGCCTTGGCGACGGAACTCAAGGCATCGGGCGGTGTTCCCGGCTGCGGCCACGTGGTCTACAGCCACCAGGATCCACGCGCCGAGACCCTGTTGACCGCGCTCGCGTCCGCCTCCGGTGGCAACCGCAAGGTCATGCCGACCATTGCCGATCTTCGACCGTTGCTCGCCGAGTCGGGCGCCGGATTCATGAACTCCGACATGGCACTTGCCGCGTTGGCCCTGCGTTACGACATGGCCCCGGACGCCGCCGAGACCATCTTTGCCCTGTCGCGGATCGCCGGGTGGGTGGCGCACGCCATCGAGGAGTACAACGAGCCGCGACTTCGATTCCGCCCGGAAGGTGTGTACGTGGGCATCCGGCCATGACGGGTCCGCATGGCAGGATTGGCTGCGCGACATCCCGTTCGACCCCTGAACGTTCGACCCGGCAAGGAGCACCCATGACCACCGAGAACTCCCGATTCGAACCAGGTATGCAGATCCGCCGGGAAGTGATGGGTGACGAGTTCGTCGACCGCGCCCTGGCCCGTACCGAGGGCACCGAGTCCGAGGCCATCCAGAGCGCGGTCACCGACCTCGTCTGGGGCGGTATCTGGTCGCGGCCAGGACTCGAGCGCCGCGACCGCAGCCTCCTGAACATCGGACTGCTCACCGCATTGCGAGCCCACGGCGAGCTTGCCGGCCACGTCCGCGGCGCATTGAAGAACGGCCTGTCCCGCACTGAGATCACCGAGGCCGTCATCCATTGCAGCGGATACTGCGGCGCACCCGCCGCATTGTCGGCCATGGCGGTGGTCCAAGAAGTTTTCGACGCCACCCCGACCGACTGACCCGGCGATGCGGACTCTCGGGATCGACCTTGCGTCCCAACCGAATCGGACGGCGATGGCGACGATCGAGTGGTCCGGTGCCGGTGCGTCAGTTACTGCCGTGCAGACGATTGTCACCGACGCGGACATCCTGGCGGCCGTACCCGGGGCCGACAAGGTCGGTATCGATGCTCCGTTCGGCTGGCCCGATGCGTTTGTCGATGTGGTGTTCGCCCAGCACGTCGGTGATGTCCCTCGACAACAAGCGCTGTTCGCAGATCCCGGTGTGACCCGGTTTGTGGCCCGCCGTACCGATGAATGGGTACGCGCGACAACAGGTTTGATCCCACTGAGCGTCTCCGCCGATCGCATTGCCTACGTGGCATTGCGCGCGGTTCGGTTGCTGGCACATCTCGAAAGCCCAGACTTCGATGCGAGCCGGATCAACGGAACCGCGGTCGAGGCCTACCCCGCTGCAGCATTGAAGACCTGGCAACTTCGTCACAACCGATACAAGGGCGGACCGCATCTGGTGTCGCTGGCCGCCCTGGTCGACGAACTAGAGGTCCAGGCTCCATGGCTGAACCTCGGACCCCACCGAACGCTGTGCACGACCAGCGATGATGCTTTTGACGCAGTGATCACCGCTCTCATCGCGCGGGCCGCCGCCCTCGGTCTGACCGTATTGCCCGATGCCGAGCACGCAGCCATCGCCCAGCGTGAGGGTTGGATCCACGTCCCGAGCGCGCCTCTCGACGCTCTGGCCCCTCAGCTGTCCTGAGCGTCCAGCTTCTCGGCGACGTCAGCGGGGAATCCGCCGGTGGCCAAGGGACCCCAACGGGTTGGCGTGATGCGGATGAGCGACTTGTTCTGGAGCCTCATCGCTGCGCGATACTCATCCCAGTCCGAGTGTTCACCGGCGATACTGCGGAAGTAGTCGACCAGCGCGTCCTCGGCCTCCGGCATGTCCAACACCTCGGCCGTGCCGTCCACCTGAACCCACGCCGCGTTCCATTCATCCGACAACACACAGACGCTGACAGCAGGATTCCGCTTGATGTTGATCGTCTTCGCCCGTCCCGGATAGGTGGCGATCACGATGCGACCCTGCGGATCGACACCACCACTGACCGGTGACAACTGCGGCGTTCCGTCGGCCCGGACCGCGCTGAGCAGCATCTTGTGTCTCGGACGAACGAAGTCGAGCAGTTCAGCAAGTTCCACATGATTGTTTGTTGCAATGGTTCTGGCCATGCATCCAGCCTACGGACTACGGTCTGACGAGAAAAGCACACGCTTCAGTCATGAGCACACGTTGCAACGTGTGCTTATGACTGAAGCGTGTGCATCTGTTCGATGTGTGTCGCGGCCGACCTACAGGCCCGCCCGCAATTCGCGTTTGAGGAGTTTGCCACTTTGGTTACGTGGCAATTCTTCGACGATGACAACACGTTTCGGAACCTTGAATGGCGCGATCCGTTCCTTCACATGAGCGATCAGGACCTCCGGTGCAACGTCGCCGGCATCGGGCCGCAGCACGACCACCGCGGTGATCGCCTCGATCCACTTCTCGTCGGGGGTGCCGATCACGGCGACCTCGGCGACGCCGGGATGTGTGTAGATGACGTCTTCGACTTCCCGTGAGGCCACCAGGATCCCGCCGGTGTTGATGACGTCCTTGATGCGGTCGACCACGGTGAGGAAACCCTGTTCGTCACGGGTGACGAGGTCGCCGGAGTGGAACCAGCCGCCGCGGAATGCCTCTTCGGTGGCTTCGGGGTTCTCCCAATAGCCTTGGCACAGTTGAGGTGAACGGTAGAGGACCTCACCTGCCGTACCGTCGGGAACATCGTTGCCCTCGGCGTCGACAACGCGCGTCTCCACGAAGAAGACCGCCTTGCCGCAGGACGCGGGCCGGTCAGCATGGTCGTCCGGTCCGAGGACAGCAGCCAGCGGACCGATCTCGGACTGCCCAAAGCAGTTGTAAAACTTGATGTCCGGGTATCGCCCACGCAAACGGTTCAGCACGGTGACCGGCATGATCGACGCCCCGTACTGGGCCTTGCGCAGGGACGAGAGGTCGCGGGTGTCGAGATCGGGATGACCGGCAAGCGGTACCCATACGGTGGGCGCGAGGAACAGCGATCCGATCTTCTCCGCTTCGACGCGGCGCAGGATCTCCGGAATGTCCGGTGTCTCCATGAGACTCACCGTCGCACCGACCGACAGCGACGGGATCATGAAGACGTGCATACCCGCCGAGTGGTACAGCGGCATCGCGATCAGCGGATTGTCATCCTGATCGAACTCGAGTGCGATCACCGATGACACGTACTCGTGGACCATCGCGCCGTGGGTCATCATCGCGCCCTTGGGCTTTGACGTCGTGCCCGAGGTGTAGAGAAGCTGCACGAGGTCGGTGTCGGCCACGTCCCAGTCGATCGCCGGGACATCCCCGGCCGCGCTGCGGTCGAGGAGTGATCCATCCTCGTCGCGCAGGGTGATGACCTGCCCGATGTCGAGGGCATCGGCGACAGGCGTCAGGTTCTGACGCAACGCCGGGTCCACCAGGACTGCGCGGCTGCCCGATTGGCCGATCAGGTACGACAACTCGCCTTCTTTGAGCGCGTAGTTCACCGGCACGTGGACCAGTCCGCCGCGGGCGCAGGCCAGGAAGGCGATGACGTAGGCGTCTGAGTTGGTGCCGTAGGCCGCCACCCGATCGCCGGAGTTCAGGCCGAGTGACCGCAGGTAACCCGCAGCCCTGGTCACCGCACCGTCAAGCTCGGCATAGGTCCAGGCGCGGTCGGCGAATCGCAGCGCGGTCCGGTCGGGAAACCGCGCTGCGGTCCGGCGCAGAACTCCATCAACGGTACTGAAACGGGGGTTGGCGATCATGCCCCGACTTTATAGGACGTCCAAGTATTGACGGCAGCAGATTCACTGCCCTGCCGGATAGTCGATCTCGACGTCGAGAACCCAGGTGACACCGAACTTGTCCACGAGCATCCCGTACAGCGGAGCCCAGGCGGCCGGACCGAGATCGACGACAGTGTGCGCCCCCGCGGAGAGTTCCTTCCAGTAGGCGGTGACCTCCTCGGCGTCCCGGCCGCGCACCGATACGAAGTGCGCGTTGCGCCCGGCGGCGTAGGGCATGGCGGACGGCACGTCGTAGGCCATGACATGAAAACCGTTCGGCGCCTGGACCTGACCCCACATGATCTGGTCGGCCTCAGCCGGTTCCTGGACGTTGTGGGCATCCGAGTAGCTGATTGCGGTGAGTTCTCCGCCGAATGCGCCTTGATAGAACTCCAGTGCCGCCTTGGCATCGCCGCGGAAGTTCAGATGGTTGGTGACCGTGATCGACATTGTTTGCTCCTTGATTGGTGCGCTCTGTGATTGACAAACACCAGGGTCACACCAGTAGTGGACACATGATGGCCACTACTTCCGGCAAGATGACGCCATGGCTGAAACCTCGGCTCGACTCCTGGCGTTGCTGTCGCTGCTCCAGACCCGGCGGGTGTGGGCGGGCCCGCAGCTCACCGAACGACTGCAGGTCAGCAGTCGTACGATGCGCCGAGACATCGAGAACCTGCGGGAGATGGGCTACCGCATCGACGCGATCAAAGGTCCCGCAGGCGGTTATCAACTGGGCGCCGGATCCGAACTCCCGCCGCTGCTGTTCGACGACGAGCAGGCCGTGGCCATCGCCGTCACGCTGCAGTCCGCCACCACGCCTGGCATCGAGAAAGCGGCAGCGCGGGCCCTCGCCACCGTCCGACAGGTCATGCCGGCACGCCTACGCGGGCGTATCGACACGCTCCAGGTGACCGCCGTCCCGCGCACGACCACCGGTCCGGCCGCACCGCTCGATACAGACATCCTTCTTGCGGTCAGCGCCGCGGTGAGTGCCTGCGAGGTCCTGCGATTCGACTACCGAACCGATCAGAGGCCGGACGTCGACGTCGTGCCACCGCGACGAGCCGAGCCCCATCACGTCGTCAGCCACGACGGCCGGTGGTATCTCGTCGCGTGGGATCTCGACCGTGAGGCCTGGCGGACCTTCCGCATCGACCGGATGACACCACGGATTCCGACCGGCCCGCGGTTTGGCCGACGGGAGATTCCCGGAGGCGATGTGGGCGCGTTCGTGGCTGCCCGTTTCAAGGGTTCGCGCGGTGCGAATTCCTGGCCATGCCAAGGCGAGGTACTCCTCGATCTCCCGGCAAGAACGGTGTCGCCGTTTGTGGAGGACGGGACCGTCGAAGATCTCGGCTCAGCTCGTTGTCGCCTCTTGATCGGCTCGTGGTCGTGGACCGCATTGGCTGCCGGGATCGGTCGGTTCGACGCCGATTTCGAGGTTGTCGGCCCGCCCGAGCTCGCGGAAGCCTGCGTGCGCCTGGCACGCCGGTACGCAGACGCCGCAGAATGACGGCACGGAGTCCCACCCCACATTGCGCCGCGGATCCCCCTACTGGAAAGTGATGTCTCGTGGCCTCTTCGACTTTCATCCGGCGCGCACGATTGGTGCCGGTCCGCACGCCTGCGGCGACCGCCTCACCCGTGGACATCCGGATCACCGATGGGGTGGTCACCGAGGTCGCACCCGAATTGCGCCCCGGATCCGACGACGTGGTGCTCGACGCCGACGGCCGATGGGCGATTCCGGGACTGTGGGATCAGCACGTGCACATGTCGATGTGGGCTCAGACCAGGGCGCGAATCGACGTCTCCGCTGCCACCTGCGCTGCCGACGTAACCCGGATCATCGCTGACCATGTCGCGGCACTACCGCGGCCGTGGCAGGGCCGCGCTCTCCTCGGCTTCGGCTTCCGGACCGCACTGTGGCCCACCCAGCCCACCGTCGCCGAGCTCGACGCCGTGAGCGGACATCACCCGGTCATCCTGTCCAGTGGCGACGTGCACACCGGCTGGCTCAACAGCAAAGCGCTTGCACTACTGGGTATTCCACCACGCGATACACAGCTGGTTGAATCCGAGTGGTTCGACGTGCAACCGGCACTCGCGCAGTTGTCGGCGGCCTCGAACGATGTCGATTCGCTTGTCCGCGCAGCGGTCGACGAGGCTGCGGGACGCGGCGTGGTGGGCATCGTCGACTTCGAGATGGCGGCTGGACATCGTGAATGGCCGGAGCGTTTCGCGGCCGGGATCGATCAGCTACGGGTCGCGCCCGTCACGTACGCCACCACGCTCGACGAGGTGCTCGCCGCCGGGCTACGGACCGGAGATCGGCTGATGGAGAGCTCGGACCTGCTGACCATGGGCCCGCTGAAGATCTTCTCCGACGGTTCCCTCAACACCAGGACCGCGCACTGCTGCCAGCCCTACGCCGACGCCGACGAGCTCGAATATCCACGAGGACAACAGATCTACGATCGCGAGACGATGATCGAGCTGTTGGCCCGCGGCACTGCCGGTGGACTCCACATCGCGTTGCACGCCATCGGCGACGCCGCAGTGGATCAGGCGCTGAGCGCTTTTGAGGCCACCGGCGCTCGCGGCGGCATCGAGCACGCGCAGCTGATCCGCTTCGCCGACATCCCCAGGATGAAGGCGCTGGGCATCCGGGCGAGTGTGCAGCCGGCACACCTTCTCGACGACCGCGATGTCGCCTTCCGATGCTGGCCCGACCGCGGCGAGCGCTGCTTTGCCCTGCGGTCGATGCTCGACGGTGGTGTTCGGCTCGTCCTGGGATCCGACGCCCCGGTCTCGATCCTCGATCCCCGGTTGGCGATGGCGGCGGCTGTACATCGCGGCCGCGACGGCGACGACCCGTGGAATCCGGCCGAATCACTGACACCCGCAGAGGCCTTGGCGGCCAGTACCGGCGGGCAGCCGACCATCACCGCAGGCAACCGGGGTGATGTGGTGCTGCTCGACGAGGACCCGCTGCAACCGGCCGAGACCACCGCGCAGGCGGCGCAGGTGTTGCGTAACCTCGGCGTCGCGGCAACGGTCACCGCAGGCCGCATCACCCATCTGGCAATGTGACGTACGTCAGGTCAAGCGTTGTCTGAGTTGGCAGCAAAGCGGTCAGATCGGTAGGTTCCTACAGTCCGACGGCGCTGACCTCGGGTAACAATCGCGGGGTCGACCAGTCGCGCCGTGCAATCCCCCCCGCCGTAAGACCAGCCCGTAAGACCAGGCCGTAAGACCAGAAAGTGAACTCCCCGTGCCCAGCGCAGTGAAGACCGCCCATTCGCAGACGCCACCGGCAACGGTCCGCTCGCTGCTCCGCAATCCGGTGCAGCTGCGCAAAGAAATCCTGGCCGGTCTGGTGGTCGCACTCGCGTTGATCCCCGAGGCGATCTCGTTCTCGATCATCGCCGGGGTCGATCCGCGGGTTGGCCTCTTCGCCTCGTTCACGATGGCCGTCACCATCTCGATCGTCGGTGGACGTCCGGCGATGATCTCGGCGGCGACCGGCGCAGTGGCGTTGGTGGTGGCACCAGTCGTCGAGGAATACGGTCTCGACTACCTCCTGGCAACGGTCCTTCTCGCCGGGCTGCTGCAGATCGTGCTCAGCCTGGCCGGCATCGCCAAATTGATGCGGTTCATCCCGCGCAGCGTGATGACCGGCTTCGTCAACGCGCTGGCCATCCTGATCTTCAGTGCGCAGCTGCCACAGTTGTTCGGCGACGACATCCCCTGGCTCGTCTATCCACTGGTGGCGGCGGGTCTGGCGATCATCGTCTTCCTGCCGCGCCTGACCTCGGTTGTCCCGTCACCCCTCGTTGCGATCGTGGTGCTCACGGTGCTCGTGACGTCAGTCGGCTGGGACGTCCCGACTGTCGAAGACGAAGGCGCCCTGCCCGATTCGTTGCCGTCACTCCTTCTGCCCGACGTGCCGTGGACCTGGCATACGTTGTCGGTCATCGCGCCGTACGCGCTGGCCATGGCCCTGGTCGGGTTGATGGAGTCGTTGATGACCGCCAAACTCGTCGACGACATCACCGACACCCACTCGAACAAGACCCGTGAGAGCTGGGGTCAGGGTGTGGCGAACATCGTCACCGGATTCTTCGGCGGCATGGGTGGTTGCGCGATGATCGGCCAGACGATGATCAACGTCAAACAGTCGGGCGCCCGCACGCGGCTGTCGACGTTCTTGGCCGGAATCTTCCTGTTGATCCTGGTGGTGGTGCTCGGCGACATCGTCGGTGTCATCCCGATGGCCGCCCTGGTGGCCGTGATGATCATGGTGTCGGTCGGCACGTTCGACTGGCACAGCGTCCGCCCCCGCACATTGCGGTTGATGCCGTTCCCGGAAACGCTCGTGATGCTGGTGACGGTGGTGGCCACCGTGGCGACAAGCAACCTGGCGATCGGCGTGGTCCTGGGAGTGCTGACGGCGATGGTTCTGTTCGCCCGCCGGGTGGCCCACCTGACCGGCGTCGAGGCGACGACGGAGACCACCGACGGCGTGGAGGTCCGGCGCTATCGCGTCACCGGGCAGCTGTTCTTCGCGTCGAGCAACGATCTTGTCTACCGGTTCGATTACGCAGGCGATCCCGACTCCGTCGTCATCGATCTCACCGCAGCCGACATCTGGGACGCCTCGACGGTCGCCGCCCTCGATGCCATCTTGCGGAAGTACCGTGATCGCGGCAAGGAAGCCACCATCGTCGGACTCACCGGTCCGAGTCTGGAGCGACTCGAACGTCTCTCCGGAAACCTCGGAGCCGGACACTGACGTCTGGCGATCTCGACCCAGGATCAGTCCTCGATCTTGAACCCGACCTTCAAAGTCACTTGAAAATGGGCGACCTCACCGTTCTCGACGTGCCCACGGGTCTCGATCACCTCGAACCAATCAATATTGCGCAGCGATTTATTTGCCCTCGCGATGGCTTTTTTGATCGCGTCGTCGGAACTCGACAGTGATGTTCCCACGATCTCTGTGACTCGATAGACGTTCTCGCTCATTGGCGATCCTCGATTCTTCGTTGAACGGAAATCGTTCGATGGCGTCAATCCCTCGCACTGCCAACGGTACTGATCAGGTGCAGCCGTGGAGGCGTTCACGAAAACATCGGCCACAATCAGTTCCCCGCGGGGGCCGGTGCATCCGACTAGGATTCAAAAATGGGCATGCCCGTCCGCCAGCTGAGCTCGAGGTTCGTCGCTGCAGCAGGTAGGCGTGATCCCGATTTCGACGCGCTACGGCGCGCGATTCGATCGGCACTGGTCATTCCGGTCACCGCGGCGGTCGCGATACACCTCGGGGACGCGCAAACGTCACAGTTCGCGATCTTCGGTTCGGTTGCGCTCCTCATTCTCGTCGATTTTCCGGGCAGTCGCACCCGTCGGGCAGTGAGCTACTGCGGTCTGGCCGTTGTGGGCTATGCCTTCATCAGTGCGGCCACGGTGCTCGCCGAGCCCGGATGGCTGGCCTCGCTGTCGATGTTTGTGGTGGGCGTGGCGGTGTCGTCTACCGCGATCCTCGGTTCCAGTTTCTCGGCGGCGCAGCGATCGGCACTGTTGCTCTTTGTCGTTCCGGTCGCCACCCCCGGGGGCGCGCTGACGGATCGGTTGCTTGGCTGGACCCTTGCCCTCGTATTCGGCATCCCGGCAGTCCTGTTCCTGCTGCCGCCGCGCCACCACAACGAGCTACGCAACCGCGCGCGCCTGGTGTGCAGTGGATTGGCGGACTATTTGGCATGTGGTCCCGACACCACCGCGACGAAGCCGGCCACAGTCGACGTCGACGCTCTGATGGATCGACTTCGACAGGCCTACCTGGGCACCAATGCCCGGCCCGCCGGCCTGTCTGCAGGCAGTCGGGCGATCATCAGGGTGGTGGACGACCTCGAATGGCTGACCACTCAGGTGATCCGGCGCAAAGTGCAGCTGTCCGATGACCTGCGCGGACCTTCTGTCCAGGTGCTACAGCTGGCGGCCGACATACTCGCGACAGACGGCCGACAGGTCGGATTGGGCGCGCGCACTGAACTGGTGGACGCCGCCAACCACCTGAGATCGTTGATGCACAACCGTTTCGGCACGAACCTCGACGTCCTTCTCGCCGATCCCAGTGACGCCGAAGCCGAGGCGGACGGCGTGAGATTGCTCGAAATCCACACCAGCTGCAGCACCATCGCACTGATCGGCCGCACCGTGGCGTGGGCATCGGCCGCCGACGCGCGACCGATGTTGCAGAAGATTCTCGGCCGACAGTTACCGTCCACCGGGGCAGCCGATTCGGTGCTACCCGAGTATCAGTCGACGCGGATGTCGATTTCGTCGACCTTGGTCAAGCACTCGGTGATCGCGCGAAATGCGTTGCGCACCGGTGTCGGTCTCGCGGCCGCTGTCACTCTCATACAGATAGTGCCTGTGCAACACGGATTCTGGGTGGTCCTCGGCGCCCTGTCAGTACTGCGCACCAGTGCACTGGCAACAGGTTCGAATGTGCTGCGCTCGGTGCTCGGTACCGTAGTCGGGTTTCTGGTCGGAGCGCTCATCATCACCGCCATCGGCACCAGTGAGATCGCCCTGTGGACCGCGTTGCCGATTGCGGTGTTCGGCGCCGCCTACATCCCCAAGGTGATCTCGTACGCCGCGGGCCAGGCGGCATTCACGGTGTTCATCGTGACCCTCTTCAACGTGCTGGGTCCCAGCGGTTGGAAGATCGGACTGATCAGAGTCGAAGATGTGGCGATCGGCTGCGCCGTTGCCGTCGTCGCGGGAATCGTGATGTGGCCGCGCGGCGTCGCGGCAACGGCCCACGCCGCCATCAACTACTCCATTGCCGTCCACGCCCGCTATCTCAGAGCTGCCACGACCAGGATGATCACGGGCTCGACAACCGCCACCGAAGCCGCTGTCACCGAGTTGCGAACGGAGAGCCTGATCGCCTACCGAGCATCCGATGATGCAGCGCGCCAATATCTTTCCGAATCAGGAACAGCCGTCGAACGTCGTACGCCGATGGTGAGCGCGGTGGGACGATCCATCCGGCTACGCATCGTCGCCGATTCCATCGCCGACCTCACACCCACCTCACACCCGGCTGCAACCGGACCGAACATGTGCACGGTCATCGATATCCAGGCCGCCCGGGTCACCGTCGACACCGTCAACACCGCCGACGAGCACACCCGGGACCATCTGAGCCGAATCGCGGCCGCAATGGTCGCCGCGCTTCGCACCGACTACGAGAAAAACGGCTTGGGCATCGACGAGGCGCGTCCGCTCATCGCGACAGCGGCCTACCTCGGCGAGCTCGAGTTGATGCGCGGGGGCAGACCGCTATAAATCAGTTGCCGCAGCGGCTGATCGCAGCAACACTGTCCTGACCTGCACAATCT
Source organism: Williamsia sp. Y853 (assembly GCF_056786495.1). Taxonomy (NCBI): domain Bacteria; kingdom Bacillati; phylum Actinomycetota; class Actinomycetes; order Mycobacteriales; family Nocardiaceae; genus Williamsia; species Williamsia sp. Y853. The sequence continues at coordinate 849,862 of NZ_JBXCJC010000001.1, read as the reverse complement.
CCGCCCACATAGGCCTTGGCAGAAACTTTGCCAAGGCTGGCAATTCTGCCACTGTTGGCAGGAAGTTATTGAACGGATAGTTACTGCCATGGAACTTTTGGTAATCATCGGACCGGCTGTAGTGGCCGGAATCATTGCGGCGTACCAGAACCACACCTCGCCGTACGCACCCCTCGATGCCGTTCGCCGGCCGACGTCCACACGTACCCAGATCGAACTCGAAATGATCACTCGGCGCGAGAGCGCATCCACCAACGCTTGATCAAAACCATTTGCCGACAACCGATCTCGTTGCACCGCGTGCATGATCGGCAAAGCTGGTCTTGGATGGGATCTATGACGACCCCATCCATCGATCCCCAGGTGCCACCAAGCGGGCCGGGTTGCCTCGACTGCGACAACACCGGAGGCTGGTGGTTTCATCTCCGTCGATGCGCGGCATGTGGACACATCGGATGTTGCGACGATTCCCTTTCACGTCATGCATCCGCCCATGCCACGCAGACCGGGCATCCGATCATCCAGTCATTTGAACCGGGCGAGGACTGGTTCTGGGACTACTCCAGCAACGACTATTACGACGGACCCGAGCTCGCTCCCCCACACTCTCGGCCCGCCGACCAGTCCACACCCGGACCGGAAGGCCGAGTTCCCACGGACTGGGTCGAACAACTGCGCAACCGCACCGACTGACCTGCCTCCTTCCGGCCGGAATTTCGCGCGCGCCAGCGCAAAAGGGCACTGTTTGTCCCCGAATACCTCTGTTGCCACGGTCTGGTCCGTAGTCTTCTCTGCAGACCAGACCGGAAGAGGACAACCTATGCCCACTGAGTTCGACCTACTGCCCGAGAACGCCGAAGAGCTTGGCCTGGAATCTGATCCGCTCCCACCGGTGACCCGGATCGACACGGTTGTCGACGGCCGGACCGTCAGTGCCCTGCGCTGGGGCACCGCGTCGCCACGGGTGGTGTTGCTACACGGCGGTGGCCAGAATGCCCACACCTGGGACAGCGTTCTGCTGGCTCTCGGGGTACCGGCTCTGGCCATCGACCTTCCGGGTCACGGCCATTCGGAGTGGCGCGAGGACGGTGACTACCGCCCCCATGTCAATGCCCAAGCCGTGGGACCGGTGATTCGTGCCCTCGCTCCGGAGGCCGAATTGGTGGTGGGGATGTCGTTGGGTGGACTCACAACCATCTCGGCGAGCGCCCGGTACCCCGGGTTGATCAAACGCGCGATCCTCGTCGATGTCAGCCCGGAATCACCCAAACGGGTGGAGAACCTCAGCAACAAGGAGCGTGGCACCGTTGCGTTGGTCAGCGGCCCGGACACGTTCGACGATCTCGATGAGCTGATCAACCTCACCGCCGCGGCCGCCCCGAACCGTCCCAGATCTTCGATCCGGCGTGGTGTCATCCACAACACCCGGCAGACCGACGACGGCCGCTGGCGATGGCGCTACGACCGGTTCCGTAAGTCCATCGAACCCGAGCCACTGTGGAAAGATCTGTCCGACAGCAATACTCCGATCACGCTCGTCCGCGGTGGCCTCTCGCCGTTTGTTGCCGACGACGACGTCGACACATTGCGGCGGCATCGGCCCGGCATGGAGGTCTTCACCGTCGACGGTGCCGGGCATTCGGTGCAGAGCGATGCACCGCTCGAGCTCGCGAATATCGTTGCGAGCGCGCTGCGCTGAAATCGATTAGCCCAGGCTGCGCGACTGATTCGCGATACTCTTTGACGGCTTGACGCATTCAGCACTCAATTCGGTACTCATGCTGTACGTCCGCCGATGGAGGAGGACCCTTGACCTCACCGGTTGCCGACAAGGCCCCTCCGCGCGCGAAAGTTGTGCTCGGAACACTGATTCTGGTTGCCGGTGTTGCCAACATCAATCTCGCTGTCGCCAATGTCGCCCTGCCGGATATCGGTAAGGACTTCGACGCAGGCGCCACCGGCTTGAACCTGGTGGCCGTCGGCTATTCCCTCGGCCTGGCCGCCTCGGTTCTGTACTTCGGAGCCCTCGGCGACCGGCATGGCCGCAAGCGGATGCTCATCATCGGCATGGGCCTGTCGATTCCGGCATCACTCATCGCCGGGCTGGCCCCCAACATCGAGATCTTGTTTGCCGGGCGCCTCCTCGGCGGTATCGCGGCGGGCCTTGCCTATCCGACAACCCTGGCCATCATCACCGCGTTGTGGCAGGGCCCGAGCCGCACAAAGGCCATCGCGGCCTGGTCCGCGCTCGGCGGTGCGATCACCGCACTGGGTCCGGTCCTGTCCGGTGGGCTGCTCGAGGTGTTCAGCTGGCACTCGGTTTTCCTCGTCACCCTGCCGCTGGCCGTCATCGCGCTCATCGCTGCACTCAAGTTGGTACCCGGTGACAACGGTGACTCCACGGACCCGGTCGACAACCTCGGCGGCGTCCTGTCCATCGCCTTCATCGGCGCCATGGTGCTGGCGCTGAACTTTCTCCCGATGGCAGGCGCCGGGACGATCACCGCAATCCTGGCGGCCATCGCACTGGCCGCAGCCATCGCGTTCTTCTTCCGACAACACCGCGCCGCCAACCCACTGTTCGACCTCAAGATCGCTGCCCGCCCGACTTTCTGGGTCGCCGCAATCGGTGGCATCGTGGTGTTCGGCACCCTGATGGGCGCGATGTATATCGGGCAGCAGTACCTGCAGAACGTTTTGGAGTACTCGACCCTCGCGGCAGGCGCCTCGGTTCTTCCGGCCGCCGCCTCCATGGTGGTCGTTGCTCCCCTGTCCGCGCGGATGGTCGAGAACCTCGGATCGCGCACCACACTGCTGGTCGGATTCGCGTTCATCGGTCTCGGCATGGTCTTCGCCATGACGATGTGGAGCGAGAGTGCGCACTACTGGCAGGTCGCGTTGGTCTACATCTGCATCGGTGTCGGGGTGGGTATCGCGGGAACGCCCGCGTCGCGTTCGCTGACCGGTTCTGTTCCGCTGTCGCGAGCCGGAATGGCCTCGAGCATGTCCGACCTGCAGCGCGATCTCGGCGGGGCGATCATGCAATCGATTCTCGGTGCGATCCTCACCGCCGGCTATGCGCACAACCTGACGAAGCAGATCGCCGGATCGCCCGATGCCGACACCATCACCGACCAGACTCAGGCGGCGCTCACCAAATCGTTCTCCAGTGCCGAGGATCTCGCGGAACGCTACCCCGACAACGCTACCGAAATCCTGTCGGCTGCGCGAGAAGCGTTTGTGGACGGCGACTTTCTGGCCTACGCCTCGGCCATCCTCGTTGTGCTCGTCGGCGCGGTGGTCGTCAGGATCTGGTACCCGAATGTCACCAAGGAACGCGTACTGATGAAAGAGTATGCGGCTGAAGAGAACTGATGGTCAGACACCGTCAGCCTTCCTTCTTGTTGCGCCAGATCCGTTCGAACGGCAACCGCCAGGCGTGCGGTGCGATGAGCTGATGGATCGCGTTGGGCCCCCATGATCCCTGACTGTAACTGCGGACCGGGGGTGGATCGTTGAGCAACGGCGCCGAGACATCCCACAACCGTTCGATGCCCTCCGCCGTGGTGAAGAGTGTGTGATCGTTTTTCATCGCATCAAGGATGAGACGTTCGTAGGCCTCCAACACCAGGTCGGCCTGCTCGGTTTCGTGCATCGCGAACTGCAGACTCAGCTTGTCGAGCTTCATGCCCGGACCCGGCTTTTTGCCGTAGAACGAGAGCGACACCTTGAACTCGTCGGCGAGGTCGAACGTCAGGTGATCCGGACCCTGTTGCCCCACACCCGATCCGTCCGGGAACATGCTCTTCGGTGGCTCGTGGAACGCGATCGAGATGATGCGCTGTCCATCGGCCAACCCCTTGCCGGTTCGCAGGTAGAACGGGACCCCGGCCCACCGCCAGTTGTCGATTTCAGCCTTGAGCGCCACGAAGGTCTCGGTCTGCGACTCGGCGATGACACCGGGTTCATCGCGATAGCCGGTGTACTGACCGCGCACCACGTTTCGGGGATCAAGCGGCAGCATCGACCGGAAAACCTTGTTCTTCTCCTCACCGATCGGTCCGGGCGCCAACGCGGTCGGTGGTTCCATCGCAACGAAGGCGAGGATCTGAAAGAGATGGGTGACCACCATGTCCCGGAACGCGCCCGTGGATTCGTAGAAGTGCGACCGTCCTTCGAGCGCCAGCTTCTCGGGTACATCGATCTGGATGTAATTGATGAAGTTTCGGTTCCAGATCGGTTCGAACAACCCGTTGGCGAACCGGAAGGCCAGGATGTTCTGGGCCGCTTCCTTACCGAGGAAGTGATCGATACGGAAGATCTGATCCTCCCCGAACCACTTGTGGATCGAGGCATTGAGCGCGACAGCGCTGTCATGGTCGGTACCGAACGGTTTCTCCATGATCACGCGGGACTTCTTCACCAGATCCGCTTCATGCAGCATCTCGAGCACGGCCATCGCTGCCATCGGCGGCACGCTCAAGTAGTGCAGCATGTGGGCGTCGGTTCCCATCACCGAAAGCTCCTGCCGCACCTGTGCGGCGAGCGCTTCAGCGCCTGCGCTCTGCGGCACATAGGTCAGGGTCTCGGCGAACTCCGCCGCTGCTTCGGGTGTGAAGACCCGGCTGGAGAACTCGCTGCAGGCCTTGACCGCGACTGCCCGGAACTCCTCGGTGTCGATGTCATCGAGCGAGGTCCCGACGATCCGCATTGGCGGCGCCAGTTTCGACATGAACAGATGAAACAAGCCGGGCAACAGTTTTCGGCGCGCCAGATCGCCCGTGGCACCGAACAACACCACGACATGGGGCGGCACCTTCTTGGCTGCTTTGACCCCGAGGGCCGCTTCGAGTCCGGACACATCGTCGATCGTCCCACCTGGGAGCGAAGTAGGCAGTGCAACCGGGCAACCCCCAACTTCGCCCCTGATGACCTATCGAGGGCGCATAGCCCTCGGCAGGTCGCTATTGCGCAGTTTTCAGGGCCGGACGGACCGAGCCGGCCACCGACGACAGCGAGGCGAACACGGCAGAATAGTCGGCGGCCGCCTGCGCGATGAAGCTGTCGAGTTCGGGCAGATCGTCGATGACGAAGTACAGACCACGGCCCGGGATCGCGGCACCCAATTCCAGGAGCAAGGGTGCCAGCGTTGTCTGTGGTGCCAGCGAATGCGTCAGGTCCCCACCGGTGAACACGGGTATCGCCACCACTCCTTTGAGGCCATCTGTGCCGTACTGATCGAGGAATGCCTTCAGCAGTCCGGTGTACGAGGCCTTGTAGGTGGGTGTGGCAAAGATGACCAGGTCGCTGGCCGCGACCGAAGTCTTTGCTGCGGTGACCTTTTCCGAACCCCATTGGAACAACTCATCTGCCAGGTCGGCGAGTTCGATGACATCGACCTCGTACGATCCCGGCTCGAGCAGCGCAGGCACCAGCGCTTCGGCGACCGTCCGGGTCCGCGACTGCGGCTTGGGGTTTCCGACAACTACCGAGACCTTCAACGATCCTGCTTCAGACAACGCGGTCAGCTCCAGACTTCATCGTGGCGGGGGGTTCATCGGCCGTAGACCAGCGATTCTGCAGCCGTAGGTGACGCTATGTCACCACGACAACCTAGCCACGGGTTTGAGTCGCCGCGAGTTTTGGTCTTCCCGCGGGATGAAACCCCCCACATCTCGACAGCCAGATCACCGGTACCTGTACGGACCCGTCTACGCTCGAAGACAGCATTTGGTCGCCGCACCACGCGGTGTCCGACCCGCGACTTGTGACCCCACGAAGGGATAGTGCAGTGACCAGCAACTCCGACGAACTTCTCGGCTACGCCGCGGGCGAGATCGTGCGTGGCGAGGGACGCGGAGCGCCCATGGGCTTCCCGACCGCGAACATCCGCACCGAAGACGAGAGTCGGATCCCCGAGGACGGCGTCTACTTCGGTTGGTTCGGGCTGGCAGAGGGTGAGCCGCCTCGTGGCCGTCTACGCCCGGGCACGTACCTGCCTGCGCTGATCTCGGTGGGCAACAACCCGACATTCGACGGTCGTACCCGCACGGTCGAGGCCTACGTCATGGACTTCGAAGAGGATCTGTACGGCGCCCACGCGATCGCGGAGCTGACAACACTCGTGCGCCGCATGGAGAACTTCAACTCGATCGACGATCTGGTGGTCGCCATGAACGGCGACAAGCAGGCGGCCCGTGATCTCATGGCGAAGTACCCGACGCGGCCGGAAAGCTGACCGCACCGGGCCTTGTCCGTCAAAGGTCAAGCGCAACAGCAGTATCGAGGGCAACCTCGATGCTGCGCATCCAACCGTCCTTGAGCGCGGCCTTCTGATCTCCGTAGACGCTGACACCGTCGACGAGGTTGCTCGAGCAGGCACACACCATGCCGGCGCGCAGACCTCGCAGCTTCGCGACGACGTAGAGCGCCGAACTCTCCATCTCGACGTTGAGGATTCCCATCCGCGACAACTGGGAAATCCACTCCGGGCCTTCCGCATAGAACGCATCGTCGGTGGCGTTGATGCCGGAGTACACCCGAAAGCCGCCGCGCTGCGCCGCCATGGCCTCGGCAGCACGCCGCAGTTCTGCTGCGATCGAAATATCCGGTACCGCAGGGAAACCCGGATGAACATACGCCGCGGTGGTTCCGTCATTGCGCAATGAACCCTCGCTGATCAGGAGATCACCCGGCGCGATACCCGGCTGCAGGCCGGCCGAACTCCCAACGCGGATAAGCGAAGTGACACCGACCCTGGCCAGTTCCTCCACCGCGATGGCAGTCGATGGGCAACCCATCCCCGTCGACGTCGCGGTGATCAGTTTGCCCTTGTAGTAACCCGTCATCGTCCGGTGTTCGCGATTATGGGCGATGTCACGCACATCGGTCAGAAACTCTGCGACAAAGGGCACCCGGAACGGATCACCCGGCAACAACGCAACTGTTCCGACCTCACCCGGAGCCACCCCGATGTGGTACTGCCGGACATCGAGTCCGGCGGCGTTCTTGTCGACGATCTGCTCTGACACTGATGGCTCCCGGCGTTGGTGGGGTGTAGTTGCTTGTGCAAAGTAGCGCGCAGTTGCCTGATCCGCCTGCCGAGCTCGAAGCTTGCATGAAATCGACTCATTCCGGGTACCACCGGAACAGTTCACAGAGTGTGAAGCAACCGTGAGTTCACAGAGAGGGAGGCCACCGTGACCAATGACGTCGAAAAGCGCTGGAACGATCCCCCGACATTCCGGGCCGCTGCCAAATACGTCATCGTGGTGATCGCCCTGGCCGCAATCTGGCTGGCTGCCGACCTTCTGATCGACCCTTCCAGCCTGCTCTGGGGTGCGGGTTCAACCGCGATACTGCTCCTGGGCGGCATCGGCGCCTTCATCGAGGGCTACCGGGTGTGGAAGCGCGGTGGCACCTGGACGATCTGGCAGGGCGCCGGATGGTTGTTGTTCGGACTGATGCTGGCGACGATGGGTACGGCGGCACTCTGAGTCGCATTGTGGCCGAACCTTGTTCAGCATCCGGTCAGCTCGCATTCTTCCTGGCGTTGGTGAAGTACGTGTTCCGTGCGATGCGCGAATCACCGAACGTGACGGCCCGCTCCCGCCTCGATCCGGTGGCCAGCGTCGCACCCCAGTTCAGCAGCGTGCCAATACGATTGCGAGCTCCGGCCAAGAAGACGATATGGATGACCCCCCACGACAACCAACCCAGGCGTCCCGAAAGATGAAGTGGCCCGGCCTGAACGAGCGCGTGGCCCCGCGCGACATATGCCGCACTGCCCAGGTCTCGATACTTGAACGGCGTCCGCGTGGCGGCGCCGCCCGATGCGACCTCCGCAGCGATCAGCTTGCCCGCGTACCGTCCGCCCTGCATCGCGACCTCTGCCACACCGGGCAACTTGTCGCGGGACATCAGGTCACCGACCACCCAGATGTTCGGATGTCCGGGGACCGTCAGGTCCGGTTCGACGGCGATGCGCCCGGACCGGTCCTGCGGGACACCCAACGCCGCGGCGAGCGCCTTGGCAAAAGGCACGGCCTCCACACCGGCAGTCCAGACGACGGTCTGTGTTTCATACCGACTCGTGGTTTTCGGCTCCGCCTTGGTGGTCGTCTCGACATAACCGGGACCGATCTCGGTGACATGAACCCCGAGGTGGGTCTCGACACCGACCCGCTCCAGCGTGCGCTGTGCATTCTTCGACAGTCTCTTGTCGAAGGAGGGCAAGACCCGGTCACCGCTGTGGAACAGCAGCACCCTGGCCTCGCAGGGATCGATCGACCGGAACTCGTTCGTCAGGGCATGCAGGGCCAATTCACGGATCTGACCGGCGATTTCCACACCGGTCGGTCCACCACCGGCCACCGCAAAGGTCAGCCAGCGCGCTCGCTCTTCGGCGGTTGGAAGTGACTCGGCCATCTCGAATGCGGTGACCAGTTTGCGGCGGATGGTCAAGGCGTCGTCCAGCGTTTTCATGCCCGGCGCCCAATCGATGTACTCGTCGTGCCCGTGATAGGCCTGCTGCATCCCGGCGGCGACCACGAGGTGGTCGTAGGGCAGATCGAACATCGACCCATCGCTTCGGCAGGCCGTCAGCGTTCGGGTGTCGACGTCGATCGCCGTCGCTTCACCCAGTGCCACATGGGTATTCTTCTGCCGCCGCAACAGGTGTCGCAGCGGACTGCCGATCGAGCCCTCGGACAGCACGCCCGTCGCACATTGGTAGAGCAGCGGCTGAAAGACATGACTTGTTCCGCGGGACAGCAGGGTGACGTCGACGTCGGCGTGCCGTAGTTTTCGGGCGGCATTCAGTCCGCCGAAACCTCCGCCGACGATCAATACACGCGGGCGCTCAGATGTGGTCATGTTCTCTTTCGGTCGCGAATTGCCACCACCAAAGGCTTGAGCAACAAGCCTTTCCATCACTGTCGTGACTACTGCGAAAGTCTATCCCCCTCCCTTTCTTGCTGTGTGGTGCATCACCGCCAGGTTCATTGACCGATTGAGTCATACGCTTTAAGTTCAATCAGTCGGCTGCTTTAGTACTCACGCGCCCACGAACCTGAATCTCTCTGGAGGCGTTACATGCACGTTCCCGTAGCCGGCGACACCACCAAGGCTCCGCCGCCTGGGCCTATCGTGGCGATCCTGGCGTTCTCCGGTGTGGTCGCGGCCCTGATGCAGACCGTGATGATCCCGATCATCCCCGAACTGCCCAAACTCCTCGACGCTTCACCGTCCGACACCGCATGGGCCGTCACCGCCACCCTGCTGACCGGCACCGTCGCAGTACCCGTCATGGGTCGACTCGGAGATATGTTCGGCAAGCGCCGGTTGCTGCTGCTGAGCCTGATGCTCCTGGTCCTCGGTTCCGTCGTCGCCGCGCTGAGCAACAGCCTGATCCCATTGCTTCTCGGTCGGGTGTTGCAGGGTCTGGCGGGAGCGGTGATCCCGCTGGGAATCAGCCTGATGCGCGATGCACTCCCCAAAGAGAAGTTGGCGAGCTCGGTGGCCATGATGAGTGCCTCGCTCGGCATCGGCGGTGCACTCGGCCTGCCCATCTCGGCCCTGATCGCCGAATACGCCAACTGGCACTTCCTTTTCTGGATCTCCGGTGCACTCGCTGTACTTGCCACCATGCTGGTCCTGGTGTTCGTTCCCGAATCTGACGTCCGCAGCGGCGGCAGCTTCGATTACGTTGGCGCCGCATCGCTCTCGACCGCGTTGATCGCCCTACTGCTCGCGATCTCCAAGGGCTCCGACTGGGGCTGGACCAGTGGCACAACCCTGACGCTGGCAGCGCTCTCGGTCATCGCGTTCGCTGTCTGGGGCTGGTGGGAGCTGCGGACCAAGCTGCCACTTGTCGACCTGCGGGTCACCGCCGGCCGACAGGTGCTCTTCACCAACCTGGCATCGGTTGCCCTGGGCTTTGCGATGTTCGCCATGACGCTGGTGTTGACGCAGGTACTCCAGCTACCCGAGAGCACCGGGTACGGGATGGGCAAATCCACTCTGATGACCGGCCTGGCGATGGCCCCATTCGGTGTGGTGATGATGCTCGCGGCCCCCGTGTCGGCGCGGATCACCAACTCGCGAGGCCCCAAGACAACCTTGATGATCGGTGCCCTTGTTGTTGCTGCCGGATACGTCCTCGGGGCCTTTGCCCTCAGCACCGTCTGGCAGATCATCATCGTCGGCATCATCATCGGCATCGGCACCGGTTTGGCCTATGGCGCCATGCCCGCGCTGATCATGGGTGCCGTCCCGATGTCGCAGACCAGCGCTGCCAACAGCTTCAACACGCTGATGCGCTCGCTCGGAACATCCTTCGCCAGCGCCATCGTCGGCGTGATCCTGGCTCAGATGACGATCTCGTCCGGCGGGTTCGACGTGCCGTCCGCGGACGCATTCAAGGTGACCATGCTGCTGGCCGCCGGAACCGCACTCCTCGCTTTTGCGTTCACAGCGTGCGTTCCTCGCTTCCAGCCACAGCCGTCCCCGGTCGAGCTGCCCAGCGACGCCACCGACATCGAAGGGTCCACAACCGCTGCTCGCTGAATCGTCCGCCGATACGCTCCATGCGTCATGGTGCGTGGAGCGTATCTGCGTTGAACGAGGCCTCGGAGGTGAGCGGTGGAGTACATCGATTGTGTGGTGATCGGTGCCGGTGTGATCGGTTTGGCCATTGCCAGGCAGCTCGCCCGCAGCGGGCGTGAGGTACTCATCATCGAACGGTCCGAGTTGATCGGGTCGGAAACCAGTTCACGGAACTCCGAGGTCATCCACGCCGGTATCTACTATCCCGCCGGCAGCGCCAAGGCACGCTACTGCACGACCGGCCGAGACAAGCTCTACGCCTACTGCGCCGACAACGGTGTTGATCACCACCGGATCGGCAAGCTCATCGTGGCAACCGATGCCGATCAGTTCGACCGCTTGTTGGGCATTGCCGCTGCCGCAGAGATCAACGGCGTCAACGATCTTCGGATGGTCCACACGGACGAACTCTCCGACCTCGAACCCGACTTGCAGGCCGGACGGGCACTGTTGTCACCGTCCACCGGGATCGTCGACAGCCATGGACTGATGAGTGCCCTGCGGCGTGATGCCGAAGAATCCGGCGCAACCACGGTGCTGCGCAGCACCGTGATGGGCGGATCGGTTGCCGGGACAGGCAAGGATTCGTCGATCGTCCTGACCATCGATGACACCGAGATCTCCTGCGGCACAGTGATCAACAGTGCCGGGTTGGGCGCGTGGGATGTTGCGGCGCAGTTCGATGGCTTTCCTGCCGAGCACCTTCCGAAGCGCTACTACGCCAAGGGGAATTACTACACTCCGACCGGCGTCAAGGTGCCCTTCTCGCGACTCGTCTATCCAATCCCCGTCGACGGCGGACTGGGCGTACACCTGACCCTCGACCTCGGCGGTCAGGCCCGTTTCGGCCCGGACGTCGAATGGGTGAACCGTGTTGACTACCGGGTCGATCCGACCCGAGCAGACAGTTTCTACTCCGAGATACGCCGGTACTGGCCTGCGCTACCCGACAACTCGCTCACGCCCGCCTACTGCGGTGTCCGGCCGAAACTCTCCGGCCCGGGCGAACCGGCCGCCGACTTCCTGATCCAGGGCCCCGCACAGCACGGAGTCACCGGGTTGGTGAATCTGTTCGGCATCGAATCCCCCGGGCTCACATCCTGTTTCGCCATCGCCGAAGCGGTGGCCGACGTCGCCGACTGACCGGTGCACCCGCCTTCGATAGGGGTCTAGCGGCTGGATGTCCGGCGGAGGCGGGTGTTCACGAACTCGCCCATCCCCCAACGTCCGAGTTCTCGACCGAACCCGGAGCGCTTGACGCCGCCAAAAGGCAAGCCCGGCAACGTTGTTCCGTGCTCGTTGATGTACGCCATACCGACCTCGAGGCGATCGGCGATGTCGCGGGCCTTGTCGAGGTCGGAGCCCCAGACCGAACCGCTCAAGCCGAAGTCGACGTCATTGGCGAGCTTCACCGCCTCGTCCTCCGACGCCACGGAGTAGACCATCGCGACAGGACCGAAGATCTCCTCGGAGTAGGCGTCCATGTCCTTGGTGATCCCGGTCAGCACGGCCGGACGCATGAAGGCGCCATCTCCATCGACCGCTTCACCGCCGGTGTGCAACTTGGCGCCCTGCGATACGGCCTTCTTGACCTGATCGACCACTGTGTCCCGGGCATTGACCGACGACAGCGGCCCGACCACGGTGTCGGGATGTGAGGGGTCACCCACCGTGGCCGACTCGAACTCCGCGGTGACCGTCGCGACGAATGTGTCGAAGTCTTTGTCGCGCACGATGAAACGCTTGGGACTGTTACATGCCTGGCCCGCGTTCGACAATCGACCTTTGGCCGCGGTCCGCGCCGTGTTCTCCAGATCGGTGGTCTCGAGAACGATGAAGGGATCGGACCCACCGAGCTCGAGTACCGCCTTCTTCAGATTCCGCCCCGCCGTCTCGGCGACGGAGGCTCCCGCCGCTTCGCTGCCCGTCAACGACACTCCCCGGACGCGGGTATCGGCGATCATGTCGGCAACCTGGTCACTGGACGCAAAGACGTTGATGTACGCGTCGGTCGGTACGCCCGCCTCGTGAAGCTTCTCTTCCATCAGCTGAGCCGACCCGGCACAGATCGACGCATGTTTGAGAATGATCGTGTTGCCCGCCATCAGGTTCGGAGCCACAAACCGGGCAACCTGATAGTAGGGATAGTTCCAGGGCATGACACCCACGAGCGGACCGACCGGTTCTTTCTGAACAATCGACTCGTCCGCCCCGCCGACGTCGAGCTTCTCGCTCTTGAGCAGGTCCGGCCCGTGCTCCGCGTAGTAGCGGTAGATCGCCGCAGCCAACTGCACTTCGCCAAGCGCCTGTTTTGTCGGTTTACCCATCTCCGTGGTGATGGCCTGCGCCAGCTTGTCGGCCTGCTGTTCGTACAGGTCAGCGGTCCGGGCCAGTGCTGCGGCGCGTTCGGCCGGACTGGTGGCCCGCCACGGCTCAAACGCCGCCATCGAACGGCTCAGTACGTCTTCGACACCCGCCGCGGTAAGGCTCTCGAACTCCCGCTCGGTCTTGCCGGTGGTCGGATTTGTGGTCGTGTAAGTACTCATCCCCCCCGAGTACCCAAGTAACACCGGCTTAACACAATGATGTGCGGTTCTGGCGAACAAACTCCCAGGACGGGACCGCCAAAACCGCACATCATCGAGGTTTTCAGGTCAGTGCGAGACCGCCTTTTCGACGCCGACCCCGGTGAGTGAGCGAACCTCCATCTCGGCCTGCTTCGCTGCGTTCTCCTGCTTGCGACGCCCGACGTAGGTGCCGATCACGGCCAGCAGGAAGCCGGCGGGAATCGAGACGATGCCCGGGTTCGACATCGGGAAGAAGTCGAAGTTCGCATCGGGGAACATCGAGGTCGCCTTGCCGGACACAGCTGGTGAGATCACGATCAGTCCGATGCAGGTGATCAGGCCGCCGTAGATGCTGAAAAGCGCACCAGTGGTGTTGAACTTCTTCCAGAACAGCGAGAACAGCAAAGTCGGCAGGTTGGCCGAGGCGGCAACCGCGAAGGCCAGGGCCACCAGGAAGGCGATGTTCTGCCCCATGGCCAGGATGCCCAGCACGATCGAGACGAGGCCGATGACCACAACGGTGATCCGCGAAACCCGGACCTGCTGCTCCTCAGATGCCTTGCCGCGCTTGATGACACTGGCATAAATGTCGTGAGCGAATGAGGCGGAGGCGGTGATGGCCAGTCCGGCAACCACGGCGAGGATGGTCGCGAAGGCCACCGCCGAGATCACGGCCAAGAAGATGGTGCCGCCGAGCTCGAATGCCAACAGCGGCGCGGCTGAGTTCTCCTTGCCCGGTGCGGCGAGGATCTTGTCCGGGCCAACCGATTTGGCGGCACCGTAACCGAGAACCAGGGTGAACAGGTAGAAGGCGCCGATGAGTCCGATCGCCCAGGTGACCGAACGACGCGCCTCTTTGGCGGTCGGGACCGTGTAGAAGCGCATCAGGACGTGGGGCAGACCAGCGGTACCGAGAACCAAAGCGATGCCCAGCGAGATGAAGTCGAGTTTCGACATCTCGCTGATGCCGTACTTTGCACCGGGAGCAGCGATGTCACGGCTCGCGACCGCCTCGTTTGCCGACCCACTCACGGTGGCCTGCGCATCGGCGATCAACTGCGAGAAGTTGCCCTTCACCGCGAACAACACGAGGAAGAACATGACGCCTGCACCGGCGATGAGGAGAACCGCCTTGACCATCTGGACGTAGGTGGTGCCCTTCATGCCGCCGATGAGGACGTAGGCGATCATCAGGACGCCGACCACGGCGACCACAATACTTTGACCGAACTTGCCGTCGATGTTCAGTAGCAGGGCGACAAGTCCACCCGCACCGGCCATTTGGGCCAGCAGGTAGAACAGCGAGACCGTCAGGGTGGACAGCGCCGCGGCCATCCGGACCGGACGTTCCTGGAGTCGGAAGCTCAGAACATCGGCCATCGTGAACCGGCCGGTGTTGCGCAGCAATTCGGCAACGAGGAGCAGAGCCACCAGCCAGGCAACGAGGAAACCGACCGAGTAGAGGAAGCCATCGTAACCGTAAACGGCGATGGCGCCTGCGATACCGAGGAACGATGCGGCCGACAGATAGTCGCCTGCGATCGCAAAGCCGTTCTGCGGTCCGGAGAACTGGCCGCCACCGGTGTAGAAGTCGGAGGCCTTCTTGGTGGTCTTGCTGGCCCGGATGACGATCGTCATGGTGATGACGACAAAGGCCACGAAGATGGCGATGTTGAGTGCGGGGTTACCTACCGAAGCGGTATCCGCGGCGAGAATGGTCATTTGACCGGTCCTTCCAGCTCTTCGCGGATGGCCGCGGCGCGAGGATCGAGGTCACGATTGGCGAATCGCACGTAGACGGCCGTGATGACAAACGTCGAAACGAACTGCCCGAGACCGAAGATGATGCCGATGTTGATGTTGCCCCACACTTTGGTGGCCATGAAGTCGTGCGCGTACGTGGCGACGAGGACATAGAGCATGTACCAGGCCAGGAAGAAGCCCGTCACGGGGAAGACGAACACGCGTAGTCGACGGCGCAGATCCTGGAACTCCGGACTTGCCTGCATGTCGATGAACGCCTGTGCGTCCGGAGCCGGTCGCTCGGGCGACCTATCCGGGCTCAGGTCTGATGTGGTCACGGGAGACTCCTGACATAAACGAGTGAGAGAACCTGTCAGGAGACGTTATTGAGGTCCAGGTCACATGAATATGGTGTGGTCGCAGTCACACGGTGAGCTGTCGAACTGTGCGACGAACGGTCGATTCTGAGCGACGAACGGTAAGCGGCCGCGCCCCGAACCGGGATCAGCCGCGTGGGGACTGCCGACGCGATCGGAACGTTTCTAGGTGCCGGCGACGAGCGCAGCCACGGCGCTGCGGATCGCCTCGCGCTCGGGGCTCGGGGCCACGAGACCGTCCGCACCGATCAACGCTCGTGGGATCGGCACGTTGACGCAGGCTGCATCGATGATTCGGGCGTCGGTGTACTCGAGCACGGTGCGCAGCGACGCGTACGTTCCGACGGACCGGTTGTGGATCGATGACGGGTTGATCCACCCGGTTGGCTTCTGCGTCGTCTCCACACCGCCGACGGTCCACTCCAGCAGGTTCTTCAGCGCCCCCGGCATAGCGCCGGCGTACTCCGGTGTGCTGAACAGCAGCGCAGTCGACTCGTCAATCAGGCGACGCAGCTCGATCACGGCCGGCGGCGGGGAGTCGTTGTCGAGGTCGGGGTTGAAATGCGGCAGATCGCTCAGCCCGGCATAGGTCACCGCGGTGGTGCCTTCGGGCACCACCGCGGCCGCCGTCGCGACCACCGCAGCGTTAACTGAACCCTCACGGACGCTGCCACTGATCATCAGGATGCATTGAGCCGTCATCCGGCCACTGTAGGCGGCAAACGATGGAGTTCTGTTCAGCACGATCTGCGATTGATTCACTCCTGCTCCTCCGGCATCACCACGATGTGGAAAACGAATCGAAACGCCGGTACGAGGGCTACATTCCTCAGAGAACCGACTGGGGAGGATTGAGTCCATGGATAGAGGTCTGCCGGATTCACTGGCTGGAGTTGGGCTGACTGCGATCGGAGTGGCGTTGATCCGCGCGCGCGAAACGGTACGCGCGGATGCTCTGTTCGCAGATCCGTACGCACAGCTTTTCGCTGAGGCCGCCGAGACAGCGTTCTTCGACCAGGACGCGCCCGAGGACGCTGTCGACACGTGGGAGCGGATGCGACAACTCGTTGACGACTTCTACGATGATCGCGTTCTGGCCACGAAATTCTTCGACGACTTCTTGCTCGCGGCCTGCGAGCAAGGGTGCGAGCAGGTCGTCATCGTGGGGGCAGGCCTGGACACACGCGCCTTTCGACTGCCGCTTCCGGCGCACATACCGGTCTTCGAAATCGATCTCCCACCGATGTTCGACTTCAAAGAACAGGTACTGGCGAAAGTCCAGGCCCCCAGACCCGGACTGCGACACACCGTTGCCACCGACCTACGCGGACAGTGGGAGCATGACCTGCTCGCATCCGGGTTTCGCCAGGACGTTCCGACCGCCTGGCTGGAAGAGGGCGTGCTGCCTTACCTATCCGACGACGTCGTCAGGAGCGTGCTCACGACCATCACCGAACTCTCGGCTCCGGGCAGCCGGCTTGCTCAGATCGCCCAACTCGCAACGGCACCAACACAATCAACGTCCGAGCGGTACCAGAAACTCAAAACGCTTGTCGGCGCGCCCGACACCGCTACCACGGGGCGTACCGACCGCGACACCACCAGCCAGCTCCACCACATGAACTGGCAGACAATCATTCAAGGTCAATCCGATCTGCAAGACCGCTACGGTCGGCTCACCCCATCCCCCGAAGGCACCCATTATCTGACCGCGGTTCTCAAGCCGTCGGACTCCACTCCCCTTTCCTAGTGCGATCACCATAGTTGTTGCGGCACTGCATTTTTCGCAAGCGGACCGCCGCCAGACAACCGCGCGGATCGAGGTCACGATTGGCGAATCACACAGAGACGGCCGTGACTACAAACGTCGAAATGAACTGCCTGAGAACGATGTTGATGTTTCCCCGCACTTTGGTGGCCATGAAGTCGTGCGCGCTGTGCGACGAACGGTCAGTCTCGAGCTGCACGTAATAGCCCGGGGCATTCAGGCGCGCGGCAGCACGCCGACGAGCGTCGCAGTGAAGGATGACCGCAGGGCTTCGTCTAGCTCCGGATGAAGTATGCCGAGGGCGGGTTCGTCCGCGTAGACAGTCAGGAGGCTCGGTGGCGTCGGGACGTACGCCGACAGCGCGCCCGCCGAGATCAGGCTCGTAAAGCAGAACATCTGAGCGCCATCGCCGAGCTCTGGCAGGTGAAGACGCATGAGATCGGCCATGTCGGCGAGTCTGGTGAGGGAGGAACGCTTGTGCTGCTTGGCCACCTCGACCGAGACGTTTCGCTCCAGAACAGCACCCTGCGCGCCGAAGAGGTGGCAGAGCACCACCCGTTCCGACAGTGACCGGCCGAGGATCTCGGCGAGCTGACCTGCTCGCACGTCCGGCGTGGCCTGCGCCTCGACGCCCGCGTCCAGTTCGTCCGCCAGCTCGGCGAGCCAGCTCCCCATGAAGGCGTCCTGCAGTTCGAGCAAGACCGCCTCGCGCGACTCGAAATACCGCAAGACGTTCGACTTGGCCAGGCCCACCTGCCGGCTGAGCTCGTTGAGGCTCACCTCGGCCACGGGCATCTCGTCGAGCATCGCCGCCGCCGTGTCCAGGATCGCCCTGCGACGTATCTCGCGCTGCTCCTCGCTGCGTG
Organism: Williamsia sp. Y853; assembly: GCF_056786495.1. Classification (NCBI taxonomy): domain Bacteria; kingdom Bacillati; phylum Actinomycetota; class Actinomycetes; order Mycobacteriales; family Nocardiaceae; genus Williamsia; species Williamsia sp. Y853. Next base: position 831,936 of record NZ_JBXCJC010000001.1, on the reverse strand, counting down.
CCCGCTGAAATGTCACGGTTTGACCTTAGCTTAAAGACCACCGGTCCGTTGGGGGAATTAAAGACCGTCGGTCCCTTGACAGGAGACCGCCGGTCTTTTATGTTTATTCCACAACAGACCGATGGTTTCTTAAGGAGTACGTCATGAGCAGCAACTGGAACGACCAAAACATTCCCGAGCAGCACGGCCGGGTGGCGATCGTGACCGGCGCCAATACCGGGCTGGGCTTCGAGACTGCGCGAATGCTCGCCGAACGCGGGGCGACGGTGGTCCTGGCCGTCCGTAACATCGAGAAGGGCAGGCAGGCAGCCGCCCGCATCAACGGCGACGTCACCGTCCAGGCCCTCGACCTGACCTCACTGGATTCGGTCCGCTCCGCCGCGGCCGACCTACGCGCCGCCCACCCGCGCATCGACCTACTCATCAACAACGCGGGCGTGATGCACACCCCGCGCCAAACCACCGCCGACGGCTTCGAGCTGCAGTTCGGCACCAACCACCTCGGCCACTTCGCCCTGACCGGCCTGCTGCTGGACCGGCTCCTGCCCGTCCCCGGCTCCCGCGTCGTGACGGTGAGCAGCATCGGCCACCGCATCCGGGCCGCCATCAACTTCGATGACCTGCAGTGGGAGCGCTCATACAGCCGCATCGCCGCCTACGGCCAGGCCAAACTCGCCAACCTGATGTTCACGTACGAACTGCAGCGCCGGCTCGCCCCGCACGACACCACGATCGCAGTCGCCGCCGACCCCGGCCCGTCCAACACCGGACTCGCCCGCAACCTGCCCACCGCGCTCCGTCTGCCCCTCACCGGGCTCGCACCACTGCTCACCCAGAAGGCCGCCATCGGCGCCCTGCCCACCCTGCGCGCAGCCACCGATCCGGCCGTCGTCGGCGGGCAGTACTACGGCCCCGGCAACCGCAGGGCGATCCGGGTATATCCCGAACTGGTCACGTCCAGCCCAGACTCGCACGACCGAGTGGTCCAGCGGCGCCTGTGGACCGTCTCCGAAGAGCTCACCGGCGTGACGTTCCCTCTCAGCCTGGCCGTCCGGTGACAACGACCGAGAGCTGGCCAGCGAGAGTAGCCCGCTGATAGTCGGACAAGTACAGGTCAGCGTGGTCCTGGAGATAAGTGGGGCCCTGAGCCGGGGCTGAAAGCCAGTGGCCACAGTGCACAGATGGTGGCAGCGTCCTGGTCTCCGCCGATGGTGTCGCTGGAACTGGCTTCAGAGAGTATCGCTCCGGTCAGCGGGCCGGCGTTGGCGACAGACATCGAGGATGTCGGCTCGATGGCGCCGCTCAGGTTCCCGAAGACGCGCCCGACGACATCGCTTCGGCGATCGCGAATCGATTCTCGTAAGTCGTGGTCGCCAACAGGTACCGCTGCCGGCTCGCGACACTAGCTCGTGATCCAGAGCTCCTCGGGCAAAGATGAACCGAGGGAATACATCTGCAGTCCGTGGACGTCGTTGCCCGACATGATCGAGGGTGTTGCCCGGACGTACCAGAGCCCCAGGGCAAGAACGACCAGCCGCTCCTGCGCGGTTTGGTATGCGGCCCTTCGCTCCTCGACTGTCACGGCGTTGCAGCCGACATCCAACGCGTCACTGAGTTGCTGATCGTCGACGCCCATGAAATTGCCCGACCTGGCCATCGCCCTCATAGACCACCTCGTTGATCGCGTCCAGGTCCACGACCAAGGAGACCGCCTGGCGCGCTCGCACGTCATTGAACGGGGCGCGACGGAAGTTCAACCATGTCGAAAATTGCATTGGTCACCGGATCCAACCGGGGACTGGGTTTCGCCGTGGCGGAAGCGCTGGGCCGTGCCGGCTACACGGTGATCATCAGCGGCCGATCCCACGAGAAGGTGATGTTGGCCGAACAGGAAGATCCACAGTCACAGTACTTTTCGATGGTCGCGCCCGCTTATCAGGCATCGAAGGCTGCGCTCAATTCGATCACGCGCCGGACGCAGTGCTGTTCGGCGTCTACTGACCGGCGACCTTGCCGGTGCTGATCGCGACCCGGTTCCAGGTGTTGATCGTGAAGATGATCGCAAGGATGTGCGCCATCTCCGCCTCGTCGAACAGCGCGGCAGCCTCCTCGTACACCTCGTCGGGTACGCCGCCGGTAATCTGGGTCACGGCCTCGGTCAGCGCGAGCGCGGCCAGTTCCTTTGCTGAGAAGTAGAGCTTCGCCTCGCGCCAGACCGCAACCAAATGCAGGCGCATATCGTCCTCGCCCGCCTTCCGAGCGTCGCTCACATGCATATGGAGGCAGTAAGCGCAGCCGTTGAGCTGGGACGACCGGATCTGTATCAGTTCGACCAGCGCGGGGTCGAGGCCCTCGCGGGCAGCGGCGTCGAAATTGATCAACGCTTTGAAGACTTTCGGGGCTGCAGCGGCGAAGTCGACTCGGGACGCGGTGGTGTTGGTCATGATCTCTAATCTAGAGAGTCAATAGCCCGCCCGAGAGGTGCATTCAGATGTCGAAGTCATGGGTCAATGTTGCCGAACGCCTTGGTTCTGATCTTCATCTGGAGCTGAGCGGAGCAGGTTCGCGCCGCGTTGTTCTCGCCGCGGCATTGCGCGGGGCGATCCAGGAGGGACGGCTGGCTGCGGGAACACAGTTGCCGCCCTATCGATCACTTGCGGCAGATCTCGGCATCGCACGGAATACTGTCGCCGCCACATACTCTGAATTGGTCGCCGAGGGGTGGCTGACCGCACGACAGGGTTCGGGCACGCGGGTTGCAGAGCGCACCGCACGGGTCACACGCCAGCGTGTGCCGAAGAGGCCGGCCACCGGGACCACCGCGCCGGTGCACAACCTCCAGCAGGGCCAACCGGACACCTCGCGCTTCCCGAGGAAAGCGTGGGCTGCGTCGACCCGCCGGTCGCTCAATAGCGCACCCAACAGCGCCTTCGGTCCGGGCGATCCTCAAGGCCGGATCGAGTTACGAACCGCGCTCGCAGGCTATCTCGCCCGAGTCCGGGGCGTACGCACCGAACCCGAACACATCGTGATCTGCGCGGGATTCTCCGATGCGCTGCGCCTGCTGTTCGGCGGCGGCGTGCTGCGGGGGACGCTCGCGGTCGAGGCGTACGGCCTGGCATTCCATCGCGCACTGCTGGTGGCCCACGGTATCCGGTCCGTGCCGCTCGGCCTCGACGAATACGGCGCCAGAACAACCGAACTGGACGGGCACCGCGGGGTTCGCTCGGTGCTGCTCACCCCCGCGCATCAGTTCCCTGTCGGTGGACCGCTCGATCCGGAGCGCCGTCACGCCGCGGTCGAATGGGCGCGAGCACGGAGCGGCGTGGTGATCGAGGATGACTATGACGGCGAGTTCAGGTACGACCGCGAACCGGTCGGCGCGGTGCAGGCGCTGGATCCCGACCACGTCCTCTACGTCGGGTCGGCCAGTAAGAGCATCTCGACCGCGCTGCGACTGGGTTGGATGGTGTTGCCGGAGCGGCTGATCGAATCCGTCCTGGCGATCAAGGGCCAACGCGAACGCTGGACCAGCGTCGTCGACCAGCTCACCTTCGCCGATCTGATCATCTCCGGAGAGTACGACCGCCACGTCAGACAGATGCGCCACCATTACCGTAACCGTCGCAACCGGCTGGCAGCGGCGCTTGCCGAGCAGGCACCGCACATCGAAACCACCGGTATCGCCGCGGGACTCCATGCCGTTCTGCGACTTCCGCCCGGCACCGAGGCGTCGACGGTCAAGGCCGCAGTCTGGCAAGGCATCGCACTCGACGGTCTCTCGGACTTCCGGCATCCCGATGCCGCGCCCGCATTCGACGGCCTTGTCGTCGGCTATGCGGCCCCATCAGATGCTGCATTCGCCGCTGCGCTTGCCGCACTCTGCCAGATCCTGCCGCCAACGCCGTGAACCCCGCACCGGGTACGGCACGGGGCTTACATTCGGTTACGCCATCATCAAAAGATTCAGCAGCGCAACCTGTTTCGCACGGAGTATCCGAACCTGTGTCCGTAAGTCGCCCGTCAGCGGCTCGTCGTGCGCAATCCCAGCGCAACCAGTGCGGTCAGCGCGATCCCGCCTGCCGCAAGGTAGATCGCGGTCTGCAGGCCATCGACGGTCGCGGACCGCAGCGCGTTTCCGCCCGTGCCGTCCAGGCCCGAGTTGGCCACGGCGACAAGAACCGCCAGACCCATCGCCCCACCGATCTGCTGACTCGTGGAGGCGATCCCCGATGCGATTCCCTGGTTGGCCGCCGCAATGTTCCGCGTGGCCGCACCGAACATCAGGGTGTAGCCCGCGCCCTGGCCGATGCCGAGGAGCATCAGTCCGGGAACCGCTGTGAGGTAGGAGGCGTCGACCGAAATGGTTGCGCCGACGATCGCGGCGCCCACCCCGCCCACGACCAGCGAGCCGATCATGACCGGCCGGATACCACAGCGGGTTGCCAGCCGCCCCGCAGTCTGCGAGCCGATCGCGATCGCGATCATCGGAACAAGGAATGCGAAACCCGTTTGCATGGCGCTGTATTCATGCACGCTCTGGAAGTAGACGGTCAGGAAGTACAGAAGCGTGCCGAACGTGCCCATATAGAGAAACGTGATCAGGCTGCCGATGGTCAGGTCGCGGTCCCGCAGCAGCCGTAGCGGCAGCAGAGGATCGTCCGCCCTACGCTCGATCGCGACAAACTGCGCAAGCACGGCTACGCCCAGGACGGCCGTCCCCACGACCGTCGCAGAGCCCCAGCCGGACTCCGGACCTTGAACGAGGGCGAAGACGATTGCGGTGATCCCGACGGTGGAGGTCAGTGCCCCCGCCAGATCAAGCGAACGGCGTGCAACACGCAGCGCGTCGCGGGCGATCAGCGGGAAGGCGAGCAGCGCACCGATCAAGCCCAGCGGCACATTGACGAAGAACACTGCGGCCCAGCCGAATGTCTGGGTCAGAACTCCGCCGAGCAACGAGCCGAGAATCATGCCGCTGCCACCCGCTGTGCCCCATACCGCGAAGGCGAAGTTGCGTTCGCGCCCTTCGGCGAAGCTGGTCGACACCAGTGTCAGGGTCGCAGGAAAGAGCAGTGCCCCGCCGATACCCTGGCCCGCCCGCGCCGCGATCAGCATTGCCGGTGTGGTCGCAAGCCCACCGAGCAGCGAGGACACCGAATACAGGATCAACCCCAGTGCGAACATCCGGCGCGGCCCGAACAGGTCACTCGCCCGTCCGCCCAGCAGCAGGAAGCCTCCGAAGGCGACAGCGTATGCGCTGATCACCCACTGCAGATTCTGGGCGGAGAACCCGAGGTCCGACGCGATGTCGGGCAGGGCCACATAGACGATGTTGTAGTCGATCGAAATGATCAGCTGAGCGAAGGCAAGGAGGGCCAGCGTGAGGCCCAGTCGACGACGCGGTGCGACCTCGGTTTTGCTCAGGGCAATGAAGGACATAGCGGATACCTCTACTCTCGGGAGGGACGGATCAAGGCTCAGCGACGCGTGAGTTCCTGCTGCCAGACCGGACTTTCGAAGTAGTGGTTGTCGAACCGCTCCGAACTGTCCCGGATGTCCTGGAGCGAGGCCTCACCCTGGTACACGCGTTCGAGCAGTCGGTAGTAGTCGAATCGGTCCATTCCCGGCGTGAAGACAACGAGCATCTCGGCCTCGGAATCGGGGGCCGGAGCGAACGCGTGGGGCACGGTCGGCGGAACGGTCAGGAAGTCTCCCTGTCCGAGAGTGACGACCTCGTCGTCGACCAGGATCCGCATGGTGCCGCTCAGCACAAAGAACATCTCGGTCGCCAGGGTGTGGAAGTGTGCGGGCGCGCCCGGCGAACCCTTCTGGAACGTCGCACGATTCGCGGTCAGTGCGCTACCGGTCATGTTCGAGTCGGCAAGCAGGGTGATCCGACTGGTCGCGCCGTCCTGCAATGCCTCAGCCTGGTGCGCACGGACGAGCACGGGCTTTGCTGCATTGTCGAAGTTCATTTCTCGCTCCTCAAAGTCATTGGGGTCACCGATCTTTTCTCGGTGACACCTCTGAATCTAAGGGGGCAATCGACCCACTATATGGTGCATTTCAGGGACAGAATCGTGTGTCAATTATCTGGATTCCAGCCACGAGCGGAGGATGTTCGCCGCGACACTGCGGCCGATCCCCCCGGGTCGCTCGGGTCAGCGATCCTCCCCGAGCTCCAGACCCACCTCGCGATCGCGCCCGACTCCCAACCCCTCCGGGGCGTGCAGACGGGTCAGCAACCGCCCGACATCAGCCGGGACCCGATCGGCGGTCAACTTGCTGACCAGCACCATCGTGGCAAACGCCAACGGCACACTGACTGCCGCGGGATAACCGATCAGCACAGCGGGCCAGCCGTCGAGCATGCCGTCATCGACGCCGCCGACCGATGTCGCGAGGGCGGCGCCACCGGCGACAACACCACCGACGATCAGTCCTGCCGCCGCGCCCACCGCGGTGAGTCCGCGCCACCAGATGCCCAGCACCAGCAACGGACACAACGTCGAGGCGGCGACAGCGAACACGAGACCGACGGTGCGGGACAGGTCGATGGACGTCACCCCGACGGCCAACAGGAGGGGAAGCAACCCGGCCAGCACGGAGGCGACACGGAAGTCACGGACCCGTCCGCGCAGCACGTCGGTACTCAGGACGCCGGCCACGCTGACGAGCAGGCCGGACGACGTGGCGAGGAAAGCTGCGATGGCGCCTGCAGCCACCAGCGCCGCCAGCAACTGGCCACCGATACCCGACAACACCGAGCCCGGCAGCAACAGCACAGCGGCGTCCGACGCCCCGGTGATGAGCAGCTGCGGTACCCAAAAACGCGCGAAAACACCGAGCAGGGTGGGGAACAGATAGAACACCCCGAGCAGACCCACCACCGCCAGTGAGGTCGCCCGGGCAGCCCTGCCATCCGGATTCGTATAGAAGCGCACCAGCACGTGCGGGAGCCCCATGGTGCCCAGGAAGATCCCGATGATCAGCGAAAAAACCTGGAACATCGGGTGCTCCCCGCCGAAACCCCATCCCGGGGTGGCCCATTCACTGTGCGTCGACGGCGCGCCGGAGACCACCGGTACGGCCGATCCAGCGGCGAGTTCGAGCTCGGTCCCATCGCTCAACGTGTGTTCGCCCGGCTGCAACATCAGAGGTCCGGACACGGCGACGTCGTCGACCCCCCCGAACACATTCACCTGCAATGGGGTTGCCACGGTGACGACAACGTCGGTCGTGACGTCGACAGTCGTTGCCGTCGACACCGTCGGTGGCGCTTCGGACCCATGATCATTGCCGACGCCGTAGAAGTGGATCGCCAGGACAACGGCAGGCACCGCGATGGCGGTGAGTTTGAGCCAGTATTGAAAAGCTTGCACGAAGGTGATCGAACGCATCCCGCCGCCAACAACATTGGCGATCACGATCAGCGCGACCACCACCGCGCCGACCCATGGTGGAACACCCAGCAAAATGTTGAGTGTCAGACCCGCGCCCTGGAACTGCGGAACCATGTATAGGATGCAGATGAGGACCACAACCGCAGTCGCCAGCTTGCGTAAACGCCTGGACTGCAACCGGAATTCAGCAAAATCAGGGACGGTGTAGGCGCCGGACCTGCGGAGCGGAGCCGCCACGAACAACAACAGGCCGACATAGCCCGCGGTGAAGCCGATCGGATACCACAGTGCGTCTGCGCCGTACTTTGCAATCAGTCCCGCAACGCCGAGAAATGAGGCAGCAGAGAGATATTCGCCGGAGATGGCCGCGGCGTTCCATTTGGGTCCGACGCTGCGGGAGGCAACCAGGAAGTCGGATGTCGTGCGGGCCAGGCGGACTCCGTAGGCTCCGATGGCGACGGTGGCCACCGCTGCGACAACCAGTGCGATGAGTGTCGGGACCGGCACCGACTGTCCGGATATCGTCTGCATCTGTGGGATCTCAGTCGTCGACCAGGTCGCCGAACTCTTCTTCATTTCGGTCGGCGAGACGGTTGTAGATCCAGCAGACGCCGAGCAGCAGCGGATACACGGCAAATCCAAGGATCCACCAGGGCAACAGGATCCCGAAGATCGACACCTCGGTCAGTCCCGGAAAAATCTTCATCAACACCGGTATCGAACACAGCAGCAGCAGGGTGGGCGCGGCCAGTCGCAACGCCAGCCCCAGCTGTGCGCGCATCAGCCCACGGATGAGTGCGTCGCCGACCTCGGTCTGCTCTTGGACCTCCACCCGGGTACGGACGGTGCGCGCCCCTCGCCGCGTTGCGAGAACGACCCGCTCCCGCGGCCGCGGCGGGCCTTCTCCGGCGGTTGTCATCGGGTGAGCCGGTCCTGTCTGGGGCTACGGACAAGGCGGTCTTTGAGTTCCCGAGTGTGCCGCCGGCTCACCGGCAACTCCACCACCGCCGCATCCGGCCCCGGCCGCAGGAGGACAACCATGCCGGATCCAACCGTGCGGATACCGGTGACCAGCGACGACGACACCAGGTATGAACGGTGAACGCGCAGGAATCCGGCGCGTGCCCAACGGCTTTCGAGCGCCGAGATGGGGATACGAACCAGATGGGATCCGGTTGCGGTGTGCAGCCGGGTGTAGTCACCCTCGGCTTCCACCCAGGCCACGTCCGAGCGATTGACCAGTGTGGTCGAACCACCCATCTCGACCGGGATCACCTCGTCCGGATCTTCGATGACACCGGGTTGCGAGCCCAGGTCCGAATCGGATGTCTCCCGTTGCTCGACCACCCGCCGGACCGCCTCTGCAAGACGCTGCGCTCGTAGCGGTTTGAGGAGATAGTCGAGCGCCCCGAGGTCGAACGCGGCCACCGCCCGATCGTCGTGCGCGGTCACGAACACCACGGCAGGCGGGTTGGCAAAAGCTGCCAGCACCCCGGCCAGTTCGAGTCCGTCGAGACCCGGCATGTTGATGTCGAGGAACACCGCGTCGATACTGTCGGGACGATCCTTGATCAACCGCAATGCGGTGGTCGCGTCACCGGCCGTCAGCACCTCGGCCACCGCGTCCTCGGCCTGCAGCAGATACGCGAGCTCGTCGAGCGCCGGCCATTCGTCGTCGACGGCCAGCACTGTCAGTGCCGGCCGTTTCGTGGGCGCGGAATCCTTGTTCGTCTGTGACACAACAGGGTCTATCGTGCCACGTACGCTCCTCCTCAAACCCACCAACGCGGCGGAACTACATGGCCGAGCATCCGGCATCCACCGGCAACGCGACGCCGGTGACGTATCGGGCCTTCTCACTCACCAGCCACATCACAGCGTTGGTGATGTCTTCGGCTTCGACCATCGGTACCGGCAGCATGTTCCCGCCCATGGACGACGGACTGCCCTGCTCCGCGTGCATCTTTGCCATGTACTCGTTCATGACCATCGGTGTCGCAACCCCGGTCGGATGGACCGTGTTGACGCGGATGTTGTGCGCCGCGTACGCGTTTGCCGCCGAATGCATCAAACCAACGATCCCGTGTTTGGACGCGGCGTATCCGAACACGGCCGCGCTCCCGTCACCACCGCGTCCGATCAGACCCTGGACCGAACTGGTCAGGACGATCGATCCGCCCCGGCCTTTACGGATGATCGACGGCACGGTCGCCGCGATCGTGTTCCAGGCCCCGAACAGATTCGTCTCGACGATGTCGCGGTAGAGCTGCTCGTTTTTCGGATCGGCGATCCCAAGCGCGACCACACCGGCATTGGCGACGACGATGTCGATCTCGCCGAGTTGCGCGACACCGCCCGCGACAGCAGCCTCGAGGTCGGCCAGCTGTCGCACGTCAGCGGTATACGTCGAAATCCGGCGACCCTTTTCGGTGACCAGTCGGGCGGTCTCGTCGAGATCCTCTTTCGTGGCCAACGGATACGGAATGGAGTCGATGTCGGCGCAGATGTCGATCGCGATGATGTCGGCACCCTCTTCGGCCAACGCCACACAGTGGCTACGGCCCTGCCCTCGTGCCGCACCCGTGACCAGGGCGACCGTGTTGTCGAGTTCACCCATGGCTATCTCAGCCCTTCGCCGACGCAGCGCGATGCGCTTCGGCCCCCGCCCTCATCGTGGCACTGAACCAGACATCCTCTTCCTGGAAGTCGTACGTGCGCCACCCTTCTGACGTCCGCACAAGCTTGTGGCGATACCAGCCGCCGCAGTCACTCTTTTCGGTTTGACCAGGCAGGAGCATCGGGTTGTAGAACATCGCCCGCACCTCGGCGGTATCACCGGTGATCGTGTAGTCGATGTTGGTGATGAAATGCTGCTTCATCGGCAGCATTTTCATCGAGGCTTCCAGCCATGCGGAGATCTCCGCCGGATTGCCCGTCGGGCCACTGACTGCGGAGTAGTCGACGCGCGCATCCTCGGTATAGAGCGAGCGCCACAAATCCCAATCCTCGGAGTCGACCGCCTTCGCGTAATTCGTCAAATGCTGCTCGATTTCCAGCCTGTCGACAACCTCTTGGATATCCACCTGACAACTCCTCGCTACGAAAAATACCGATCCCAGAACAGCATTCGCACCATCAGCACAGCACGGAAACGCTATTCTCTAATTTGAAAACCTAGCTTGCTTCGTATGATCTACGTCATAATCGCCCGCTGTCAAGATGCGGGTCGCACTTGAGTATCGACACGTCAGGAAGTAGCACTCGATGAGACATATCCCCGACGAACTGGCAAAACGGTACCGAGACGACGGTTGGTGGACCGAAGAAACCATCGGCGAGCTGGCCGGTCACGGATTGGCCGACCGCGGCCACCTCGCATTCGAAGTGCACTCCGCGACCCACCCGTACGTGGGGACCTTTGCCGATGTCGAGCTGATCGCCCGCAGGCTGGCCGCCGGACTCCGTGATCGCGGCGTCGGCGAGGGCGACGTGGTCGTCGCGCAGCTGCCGAACTGGATGGAGGCCGGCGCCACCTTCTGGGCGACGTCGTTCCTCGGAGCGGTCATCGTGCCCGTGGTCCATTTCTACGGCCCCAAGGAGATGGCGCACATCATCGCCACCACCAAGCCCAAGGTGGTGATCACCGCCGAGGGCTTCGGGAAGATGACCTACGAGCCGGACCTCTATCGTGATGTCCCGGTCGTCGGTGTTGTCGGAGCGAACTTCGACGAACTCCTCGCGGATGAGCCGATGGCCGGGATCGTCAAGGCCGACCCGGCCGCGCCTGCGCTGATCGCGTTCACGTCCGGAACCACCAGTAAGGCCAAGGGTGTGATCCACAGTCACCAGACCCTGGTCTGTGAAACCCGGCAGCTGGCCGCTCGCTGGCCACGCGACGGGCAACCGCAGATCACCGGCGCACCCATCGGTCACTTCATCGGAATGGTCAGTGCGTTTCTGATCCCGATTCTCGAGGGATATCCGATTCACCTGATCGACGTCTGGGATCCGGCCGTGGTGCTCCGGCTGATGACCGAGCGGAAGCTGAAAGTCGGTGGTGGTGCACCATATTTCGTGACCAGTGTGCTCGATCATCCCGACTTCACCCCCGCGCATCTGGAGTTCATGCCCTACGCCGGCCTGGGTGGCGCCACCGTCCCGTTGACCTTCACCCGCCGACTGACCGAACTCGGCGTCACCGCCTACCGCTCCTATGGCAGCACCGAACACCCCTCCATCACCGGGTCGAAGACGACCGACTCGGTCACCAAACGTACGGAGACCGACGGCAGCTCGCTCGAAGGCGTGGAGCTGAAGATCGCACCCGACGGCGAGATCCTCTCCCGCGGCCCCGATCTCTGCATCGGATACACCGACGACGTGTTGACGGCCAACGCTTTTGACTCCGACGGCTGGTATCACACCGGCGATATCGGGATCCTCGACGAGAACGGCAGTCTGACGATCACCGACCGCAAGAACGACGTCATCATCCGCGGTGGCGAGAACATCAGCGCGCAAGAGGTCGAAGAGGAGCTTCTCGGATTACCCGGTGTCGCCGAAGCAGCGGCGGTCTCCGCGCCCGACGCCCGACTCGGTGAACACACCGCCGCGGTACTGCGACTCAAGCCGGGCGCAGCGATGCCCACGCTGGACGAGCTACGGGCGCATTTCACCACATCCGGTCTGGCAAAACAGAAGTGGCCCGAGGAGCTTCACCAACTCGACGAATTCCCCCGCACACCCAGCGGCAAGGTCCAGAAGGCTGCGATCAGGAAGATCGTGGCCGAGCGCAACCAAACGAGGGAAACATCCAGTGTCCAAAGCTGACATCGGATCCGACACGATCAGGAGATCGGCAGTAGCCCACGTTCGGCAAAGACCTTCTTCGCGGTGAGGGTGGCGTTCAGCGCGCGCGGAAATCCGCAGTAGACAGCCGAATGCAGCAGCGCCTCGATGATCTGGTGCGGCGACAGACCGACGTTGAGTGATGCATTGATGTGGACGTCGAGTTGCGGCTCGCATCCGCCGAGCGCTGTGAGCATCCCGAGGGTGACGAGCTGGCGGTCGCGCGGTTCGAGACCGGGTCGCGAGTAGATGTCGCCGAACCCCCATGCCACGACCTGGTGTGCGAGTTCTGGCGCAACATCTTTCAGCGAATCGATCACGTTCACGCCGGCTTCTCCGTCGATCGCGTCGAGCACCGATCGTCCATGGTCGTACCGTTGTTCGCGCGTGGTGGCGTCATTCATGGGTGTCTCCTGCATCGTTGTCGTTGCGGTCGCCGGACGCGGCGGCCAGGTCGTTGCGGTAGATCGCGATTTTTGATTCGAGTGCCTTCTCGTGCTGCCGCAGGGTCGCAATCTGTTCTCGCAGCCCCGCTTGGTGGACTTCGAGTAGCTCGAGCCGGGCGGCGACAGTTCCATCGCCTTGCGCACGGAGTTCGGCGTACACACGCATCCGCGAGATCGTCATCCCGGTTTCACGGAGTCGGAGCAGGAACTTCACCCACTCCACATCCGCCTCCGAATACCGGCGCTGATTCCCAGGATTTCGGCCGACGGATTCGATCAGCCCGGCACGTTCGTAATAACGAAGGGTATGCGCCGATACGCCGGTCACCAGCGCCATCTGCGCGACCGTCAGACCATGGGGATCGACTTCAGTCGGCGCATCGTCTTTCTTCATAGGATGCAGCGTAAGAGTTAGAGCGCACTCGAAGTCAACCCCAAGGTGGCGGGGCGATTCAGACCGAGATACCCGGCCGGAACTTCGGTACCCGCATGCTCACCTTGGTTCCGGCGCCGGGCGCCGTTTCGACCACCAGTCCGTAATCGTTACCGAACGCCGCGCGCAACCGGTCGTCGACGTTGGCCAGACCCACGTGGGCGCTCTCCGTGGCGCTGGGCCCGCCGGTTCCGGTGACGATCGCGTCGAGATCACCGGACCGCAGGATTTCCGGATCCATCCCGATGCCGTCGTCCTCGACGCTGATCACGCAATCCGTACCCTCGTCGGCCGCGATGATGGTGACCGTCCCACCCTCTGGCTTACTCGAAATACCGTGCCGTACCGCGTTTTCCACCAGCGGCTGCAACGCCAAGAAAGGCAATACCACGTTGAGGACCTCGGGAGAGACCTGCAGTTTGACCGACAGCGACCCCCCGAACCTGGCGCGTTCCAGCGTCAGATAGCGGTCGATGTTGCGTAGTTCGTCGGCGAGCAACGTGTACTCGCCTGCCGCGCGAAACGAGTACCGGGTGAAGTCGGCGAACTCCAGGATGAGCTCGCGGGCCTGATCGGGGTCGGTCCGCACAAACGACGCCACGGTGCCCAACGCGTTGTAGATGAAATGCGGACTGATCTGAGCCCGCAGTGCGCGGACCTCGGCCCGGTCCAGGCGGGCACGAGAGGCATCGAGGTCAGCCAACTCGATCTGGTTGCCCGCGTAGTGGGCCACCTCGGTGATCGCCGACAGCATGCCCGGTCCCGGCTGGTTTCGGGTGACCACACCGATCACGCCCACCGATCCGGCGCCGTCGGCAGGCATCGGTTGCACGATCAGCGCCCGGACACCGGGTTCATCGAGTTCGGAGGCCTTGATGAGGATCCGGCGCCCTTCGGCGGCGGCTCGAACCGAGGCGTTCGCGAACTCGGTTGCGAGCCGCTCGTGAGATCCGGTCCAGGCCAGGACCACACCGTCGGCGTCGGCGATGCCCAGTGCGTCGGCAGCGGTCAGACTCTGCAGATGCGGTGCGGCCTGCGCGGCCGAGTCGGCATTCAAACCACGCCGCAAGGGCCTGGCTGCCAGTGACGCGGTGTGCAGGGTCGCGTGTACCGCCCGCTCGGCGGGTGTCGTCAGGGTCGGGCGTGTCCGAACCCGCAGCGCCACAACGGCAATCGCCACCACCAGTACCGCGATGACAACAACGGTGATCGTGATGCCCGACATCAGCGGCTCATCACGTTGTCGGTGGGTCTGCTCAGCGATCGGCGACAGCGTAGGCCGCGCCTGCAGCCGCTGTGGTCACGGCGAACACCGACGGCCAGGCACCGATCTTCTTGGCCAGCGGATGCGACGCACCAAAGGCGACCAGGTAGCCGGCCAGCAGCGATCCGGCCACGACCGGGCCTTTCTCCTGGTACCACCGGGTGGCGCACCAGCCACCTGCCGCGGCAAGCACGACGCCGCCGAGTTCACGACGCCCGCTGTATCGAGCGGTGGCGTATCCGCCGACGAGTCCGGCGGCAACAACAGGGGCAGTCAATGGGGTACTCACCCCAACGACTCTACCGCCGCCCGGTCAGCAGCCCGGGTGTCCACACGCTTAGCGCGGTGGCTGCCAGGAGGGGTCGCGGCCGGAGAGTCCCAGTAGTCGCTCGAGGTCCGAAGCACCTTCGGCCGTCGGGACCCGCGGGCCGAAAGTCTTACCGGGACCCTGATAGTCCGGGGTGAGCATGTTGGGCGCAAACGCCGCCGACACTGCCGCAGCCTCGGGTGCGGGGTCCCATACCTGGCCCGTTGCCACCGCGAGGTCCCAGCCATGAACCACGTACTCCCACAGGATCATCGACATCGCCATGTCCCCAGGCATCGGGTGCTCGCCGAGGTAGAGCGGGCGTTGGTCGGCGCCTGCTCGCACGGCTGCGTCGAGTTGCGCTGCCGCCGAACCGATCACCTCGGCGGCAGGCCCCGCCACCTGCGGTACCTGGGCCCCACCAGCTTGTGCCCGGCCATCGGCATCGGCGAATCCGGATGCGAAAGTGCTCAGCCAGCCCGCAACGTGGTTGCGCAACTGTGCGACATCGAGTTCGGTACACGGCGTGGGCGCGGTGTCGTGGCCGTCGGTGTTCGCGACGACGACCGCGAGGTCGGCCAGGACCGGCCGGAGTAGGTCAACAGTTGAGGTGGTCATGCCATCGAGTCTTCCCCACGATCACCGGCTGTGTCTTGAAGAAATGCGACAACCGGCGTCAACGGCCTCCGGTCATGGCCTGGGTGCCGATCACCGACAACAGTTCGAGACGTTCACGGGCGGGCGTGCCCGGCTGCGGGAAATAGACAAGCAGATGTTGGTCCGCGTTCTGGGTGACCAGCGTTTCGCATTGCACGGCGATCTCACCGATCTCGGGGTGGATGAACCGTTTCACGGCACTGGTCCGGATTTCCACCCGATGTTCTGACCAAAATTCGACGAACTCTTCACTGGCGGCCTGCAGAGCTCCCACCAGTCCCGCCACCACCGCGTCGTCGCCTCGCTTGGCGGCGACGGCGCGCAGGTCACTGACGTGCTTGCGACCCATCATCTCCCAGTCCTCCGGGTTGAAAAGCCTGCGGGCCTGAGGATCGGTGAACCAACGCCAGGTGAAGAAGCGGTCCAGTCCGGTCACTGCCGATCGATCGCCGCCAAGCAGCACGTTCATCCGGTTCTGTGCCAGCGTCTCGCCGAGTTCTGAG
Source organism: Williamsia sp. Y853 (assembly GCF_056786495.1). Lineage (NCBI taxonomy): Bacteria > Bacillati > Actinomycetota > Actinomycetes > Mycobacteriales > Nocardiaceae > Williamsia > Williamsia sp. Y853. The sequence continues at coordinate 816,072 of NZ_JBXCJC010000001.1, read as the reverse complement.
ATCACGCAGGCCGGGATGTCGTCGAGCTTGTCGAGTAGGTACAACAGACCGGGACCGACATGGGAATCGCCACCGACGCGCGGCGGTGGCGCATGTCCGCACAGCAGATAGAGGTGATCGCGTTCGTCGTCGGTGAGACGCAGAGCGCGCGCCATCGACGCGACGATCTGCGTCGACGGGTGCGGGCCTCGGGCCTGCTCCAGCCGGGTGTAGTAGTCGGTCGACATGCCGGCCAGGACGGCCACCTCGTCACGACGAAGTCCCGGTGTGCGACGGCGAACGCCTTCGGGCAGTCCCACGTCACGGGGGACGAGCGCCGCGCGGCGGCGGCGCAGGAAGTCGGCCAGCTCGTCGCGGTCCATACGTGTGCTCACGAGGACAACTCTGCCCGTTCGCGGCCTCGCGAGCCAGGGACCGGCGGTCCCCCGATAACCGGTCTCTGCCACCGGCCGCGCAAACCGTCCAGGCTGGGGGCATGAACATTCAACAGGTAACCCTCGGCAAAACAGGACCATCGGTCTCCCGCATCGGCCTCGGTGCGATGGGTATGTCCAGTATGTACGGCCCCAGCGACGACGCGTCGTCCAGCGCCACCATTCACGCCGCGATCGATGCAGGCGTGAACCTCATCGACACCGGTGACTTCTACGGAAATGGCCACAACGAGATGTTGATCGGCCGGGCGCTGCGCGAACGTGATCGCGACGACGTGCAGCTCAGTGTGAAGTTCGGCGGACTCCGTTCTCCTGACGGCGAATTCATCGGGTTCGATACCCGACCGGCTGCGATGAAGAACTTCCTCACGTATTCGCTGACCCGACTCGGGGTCGATCACATCGACATCTACCGCCCGGCCCGCCTCGACCCGGCAGTCCCGATCGAAGAGACAATCGGCGCCATCGCCGAGATGGTCGACGCCGGCTATATCCGCCACATCGGCCTGTCCGAGATGGGCAGCGACACGATTCGACGCGCTGCAGCAGTGCATCCCATTGTCGACCTGCAGATCGAGTACTCGCTGATGTCCCGCGGCATCGAATCCGAAATACTGTCGACCACCCGTGAACTCGGTATCGGGATCACCGCCTACGGCGTGTTGTCGCGCGGCCTGCTGAGCAACTCGGTCGGGGCCGGAGCCACATTCGCCCCCAACGACTATCGAGCGCACACCCCACGTTTTCAGGGCGACAACCTGACCAAGAACCTCGAACTCGTCGATGCACTCGCGACGATCGCCGACCAACGCGGCGTCAGCGTCGCACAGCTCGCGATCGCCTGGGTACTCGCCCAGGGTGATGACATCGTCCCGATCATCGGCACCCAGAAGGTGACACGGTTGTACGATTCCCTTGCCGCCCTTGATTTCAACCTCACCAAGGCGGAACTCGACAACATCGAGGCCGCTGTCCCGGCTGACGCCGCTGCCGGCGGGCGCTACGACGAAGCCCATATGGCGATGCTCGACAGCGAGCGCTGAGCGCCGGCCTCATCCGCGCCCATACACGACCACTGATCTCCAACACATTCACCTGCACTACTATTCGATGGAATGGGGATCGTCGGCGCCAGGATCATGTGGGATATCAGATTCGTCGCCGGTCAGTTCCGCCAACTTTCGGCCAACACCGCATCGGACACATCCGCCGATGAGCAATCGTTGATATCGGCAAGTATCAACTCCAACTCGAGGTACTTGCGCACCAACATCGGAATCGAAGAGGAATCAACCGGAATCTCATCAGAAGAATCTTCAGTCATCTTGCCCCCCAGCACATCTGACCGAAATCTTGCCAGTGAGCCTACTCGCGATGCCGCTGCATGTCGAATGTTTGTTCGAACATTCAGCGCACACTGTTCGACGTGCTACTTTCTAGAACGCTAATCCGTCGAAGAAGCCGAGGGTCCCCCGTGAGCAGTGACAAGCCTGTGCTTGTGCCCGATGAGACCTGCTGGAAGATCGCCGAGGCTGATCGACTCGCTGTGATCATCGACGCGGCCGACTACTTCAGGCATGCAAAGGCCGCGATGTTGCAGGCACGCAGCCGAATCATTCTGATCGGGTGGGATTTTGACACCCGGATCCAGTTCGAGCCCGAAGGCCAGACCCTCGACGGACCCAATACTCTCGGCGATTTTCTGAAGTGGTTGCCGCAGAACCGACCTGGGCTCAATATCAACCTCCTCAAGTGGAGCTTGGGGTTGGGTGCGATCAACAGGGGGATGGCGCCGGTTTTCATTCAGAACTGGCTCACCGACCCCGCTCTGCAGTTCGAGAACGATCTGGTGCACCCGGTTGGCGCGGCACATCATCAAAAGATCCTGGTGATCGACGATCAGATCGCGTTCTGTGGCGGCATCGACATGACCGTCGACCGGTGGGACACCTCCGACCACCTCGATCAGAACGATCGCCGCACAAAGCCCAACGGCAAGACCTATGGGCCCTGGCACGACGCGACCACCGCCGTTGACGGAGATGCGGCCCGAGTGGTCGGCGAGATGGCACGGGCCCGATGGCTGGCAGCAACCGGGCGCACCCTCGAGCAGGTGACCGACGTCGGGGACACCTATTGGCCCGACACACTGGTCCCGACCATGGAATCGGTCGACGTGGCCGTGGCGCGGACACTGCCGGAGATCCCGGGCCGGGACGAGGTGCGCGAGATCGAATCTCTCTATCTCGCAGCCATAGCCGCCGCCCGGGACTACCTCTACATCGAGAGTCAGTACCTCGCGTCGCGGACCATCGCCGAGGCCCTGGAGAAGCGCCTGCGCGAAAGCGGAGGACCCGAGATCGTGATAGTCCTGCCCCGACATGCCGACAGCTGGCTCGAACAGCAGGCGATGGACGGTGCCCGCCACCGCCTCCTCCAGTTCCTGTGGCAGGCCGACACCGAAAAGCGTTTCCGCGCATACCATCCGGTCACCGCGGACGGGGAGCCGATCTACGTGCACGCCAAGGTCCTGGTGATGGATGACCGTCTGCTGCGCGTGGGGTCATCCAATCTCAACAATCGGTCGATGGGCTTCGACAGCGAATGTGACCTCGCCGTCGAGATCGATCCCGACCTCCCCGAATCGAATGAGAACCGCATTGCGATCCGCGGAGTCCGGAATCGGCTGCTGAGTGAACATCTCGACGTCGACGTCGACGAACTTCAAGCTGCCATCAACAACCACTCCGGACTCGCCGCCGCCATCGACGCAATGCGCGGTGACGGCAGGACCCTTGTCGAGTTCGATCACGACATCGTCGACGGCGAGGACAGCCCCTTCGCCGAGAACGAACTGATGGACCCCGAGCAGACCCGATCATCGTTGTTGGAGAAGACGTATCGGCTGGTTGTGGGCCGACGACGGCTCCGGGCGGCAGCACACCGAGAGCTCGCTGACGCGCACTGACCCCTATAACGCGTAGCTGCGCATCACGCCCTTGCTGATGATCGTCTTCTGGATCTCGCTGGTGCCTTCGCCGATCAGCAGGAACGGAGCCTCTCTCATGAGGCGTTCGATCTCGTACTCTTTCGAGTATCCGTAGCCGCCATGGATACGGAAGCTGGCCTGCGTCACCTCGGAGCAGTACTCGCTCGTCAGGTATTTCGCCATCCCCGCGGCCACGTCGTTACGTTCACCGGAGTCTTTCAGCCGGGCCGCGTTGACCATCATCAGATGTGCCGCTTCGACTTTGGTCGCCATCTCCGCCAGAGAGAACGAGATCGCCTGGTGCTGGACGATGGGCTTGCCGAAGGTGCTGCGCTGCTGGGCATACTTCGCAGCAAGCTCGAACGCCCTGATCGCCACGCCGCAGGCGCGGGCCGAGACATTGACGCGACCGACCTCGACACCGTCCATCATCTGATAAAAGCCCCCGCCCGGCTTGTCCCCGAGGACCATGTCGGAGGAGATCCGATAGTTGTCGAACAACAACTCCGTGGTGTCTATCCCCTTGTACCCCATCTTGTCGATCTTGCCGGGGATCGTGAGACCTGGTGCCACCTCACCGAATCCGGCGGGTTTCTCGATGAGGAAAGTGGTGAGGTTGTCGTGCGGTTTGGCCGCGCCCTCGTCGGTGCGGACCAGGGCGGCAACCAGGGTGGAACTGCCACCATTGGTGAGCCACATCTTCTGGCCGTTGATGACGTAGCCGTCCCCGGAGCGCTGGGCCCGCGTACGGATCGCGGCGACATCTGACCCGAGTTCGGGTTCGGACATCGAAAAGGCTCCGCGCACTTCACCTGTCGCCATCCGAGGAAGGAAATGCGCCTTCTGCTCCGGCGTCCCGTGTTGGCGGATCATGTAGGCCACGATGAAGTGTGTGTTGATCACACCGGACACACTCATCCAGCCGCGCGCCAACTCCTCGACGCACAACGCATAGGTCAGCAGCGACTCCCCCAGTCCGCCATACTCTTCCGGGATCATGAGCCCGAAGAGACCCATCTCGCGCATCGTGTCGACAATCGCCTGCGGATAGGTGTCGGACTGTTCGAGCGCCTGCGCATTGGGGATGATGTCGCGCTCCACGAAATCGCGGACGGTGGACAAGATGTCGGCCTGCACCTCGGTGAGGTCGTGGGTCTGCGCCAGGCGCGTCATCTACGTTTCCTTCGTGGCGATGGGGGTCGACACCCGGATGGCCCCGCGCGCCTCGAGGTCGGCAATTGTGTTCTCGCTCAGACCCAGGCACTCGATGAGCACGGAAGCCGTGTCATCGCCGTTGGCAGGCGCAGGCCGGGCCGCCGGGTACTGTCCGTCGATCGACATCGGGGTGGTCGGCGCGAGATAAGAGCCGATGCGCGGCTGATCGACCTGCTGGAACATCGGATTGTCGGTGACGCGGGGATCGGCCGCGATCTGCGCGAAGGTCAGGTAGCGCTCGTAGAGCACAGCGGTTGTGCTCAGCTCCTTCTCCACCTGATCGATGGTCCGATCCAGGAACCAGATCGAGAACAGACCACTCAAGACGTCGCGGTGGCGGAATCGATCACTGTCTTTGCGAAAGTCCACGCCCAGTGCCGTTTCCAATGCGGCTACGGCGTCGGCGGTGCCGGTGACCTCGGCGAGGTCGCGGAAGTGTCGCGGGGTGACCGCGACAACCATGATCGTTTCGCCGTCGGCGGTGCGGAAATCACTGCCGTAGGTGCCGTACACAGAATTGCCGACCCGGGGCCGGTCCGGTCCACCGAGTTGCACCTCGGCCAGGTAGCCGAGGTGTCCGATCGTCGCCAGCGCAACGTCCTCGAGGGGCAACACAATTTGTGCCCCTTCCCCGGTGCTCGCACGGCGATGCACCGCAGCTGTCACCGACAGGGCCGCATACAAACCGCAGGCCACATCCCATGCCGGCAGCACATGGTTGACCGGTGTGCCGAGGGCAGTCGGGCCGGTGACGAGCGGAAAGCCCATCGCCGCGTTGACCGTGTAGTCGACTGCGCCGCGCCCGTCCGCGCGACCGAGCACCTGTACGTGGATCAGGTCGGGCCGGGCCTGCGCCAACTCGTCGTAGTCGAGCCAGTCCCGGCCCGCCGCGTTGGTGACCACAATCCCCGCTTCGAGAATGAGATCTCGGATCAGCGCGGTCGCCTCGGGATCACGAAAGTTCGCGGCCAGCGACCGTTTTCCCTGATTCAGGTTCGCCCAGTAGATCGACTCGCCGTCCTCGGTGACGGGCCAGCGCCGATAGTCCGCGGCACCGCCGATCGGGTCGACGCGGATCACCTCGGCGCCAAGCGATCCCAAGGTCATTCCGGCAAGAGGTGCTGCGACGAAGCTGGATACCTCTATGATTCGTAAACCCGCCAACGGTAACGCCTGGGGTTTGCTCTCCGGGCTCATCGGGCGGTAGGCACAGTGCAGAAGGTCATGGGTCCACCTTGCATTATGGGTCTGAAAAGGGGAAGGGAAGGCACATGCGCGAGGTTGTTGTCTGCGAGCCGATTCGCACCCCGATCGGCCGTTACGGCGGAATGTTCAAGTCGCTCACCGCTGTCGATCTCGGTGTCGCCGCGATGAAGGGTCTGCTGGAGCGGACCGGAATCGCACCGGGCGAGATCAACGACGTCATTCTCGGTCACTGCAACGGCAACAGTGAGGCGCCGGCGATCGGTCGGGTGGTGGCCCTGGACGCGGGCCTACCGGTGACCGTTCCCGGCATGCACATCGACCGCCGTTGCGGATCGGGCCTGCAGGCGGTCATCCAGGCAGCGTTCCAGGTCGGAAACGGCGACAACGAACTCGTCGTGGCCGGCGGCACCGAATCGATGAGCAACGCCTCGTTCTACTCCGTCGACATGCGTTGGGGCGGCGCACGGTCCGGCATTTCGATGCACGACAGCCTGGTCCGGGCCCGGTCGACCGCCGGTGGCCGCTTCTACCCGGTGCCAGGCGGCATGATCGAGACCGCCGAGAACCTGCGGCGCGAATATGGCATCAGCCGACTCGAACAGGACGAACTCGCGGTCGCTTCCCACACCCGAGCCGTCGCCGCACAGCAGGCAGGCATCTTGGCCGAAGAGATCGTGCCGGTGTCGGTGTCGTCCCGATCCGGCGACCAGCTGATCGACACCGACGAGCATCCGCGCGCCGACACCACTGTTGAGTCGCTGTCCAAACTGCGCCCCATCATGGGCAAACAGGATCCCGATGCCACCGTCACCGCGGGTAATGCCAGCGGTCAGAACGACGCCGCATCGCTGAGCATCGTGACCACCGCCGAGAAGGCCGCAGAACTGGGTCTGACCCCCTTGGTCAAGCTGGTGTCGTGGGGCGTGGCCGGCGTAGAACCGAAGCTGATGGGCATCGGGCCGGTCCCGGCAACCGAGAAAGCGCTCGCCAAAGCGGGACTCACGCTGTCCGACATCGACCTCATCGAACTGAACGAGGCATTCGCCGCACAGGCTCTCGCTGTGATGCGGGAATGGAAGTTCAGCGCAGACGATCACCAACGCACCAATGTGCACGGTTCGGGTATCTCGCTCGGCCATCCCGTCGGCGCAACCGGCGGCCGGATGCTGGCAACACTGGCCCGCGAGATGCAGCGTCGCGACGCCCGGTACGGCCTGGAGACCATGTGCATCGGCGGTGGCCAGGGTCTGGCAGCGATCTTCGAAAGGGTCTGACCGAGACCTATTGGCTCGACGTCTCGGTGGGCTTGCCTGCAACCAGATCTTCCAGACCCAAACCCCAATGACCGAAACGACGATCGAACCTCTCGGCCCGCTGCCGAGCGCGTTCGATCTCCTCCGGTCCATAGTGCTTACGCGCCCAGCGTGATTCCGGGCGCCCGATACGCAGCGCCGCAAACCAGGCGAGCGGCGGAATGAAAGCCCCGACGGCTGCGGTGGAGTACTTGCCCTTTTCGACACACATCAGCAGCGCGACAATGTGGACCGCTGCCATCACCAGCAGGACCACATGGCCTGCCCCGAAACCACTGTCTTCGGTGAGCGGATTGAGCCCGAGCAGAAACAGGCCGAGGACCGCGCAGGTCATCGTCACCACCTGAACCGAAAGCTGGCCCTGCTTGGACCAATAGACGTCTTGCAGGCGAAGGATCATCGCGAACTCGTCGAGTACCAGAGAGGCTCCGACCCCGATCATCACCGCGCTGATCTCTGCTCCCGGCGACGCTCCGTCGACGCCAACCGACGTGAACGCGCCGGCGATGGTCAGGACGATGCCGGGCACCGCGTGATGGATGTGAACGCCACCGGACACGTTGTCGCGGAACGGTCCCCGGCCCGCGCGGATCATCCTCGTGATGATTCGGGTGATGATGAACGTCATCAGAAATCCGACAAACGCCAACGTCAGCGGCAGCTTTCCCGCGGACACCAGGCTATCGAGCAGCGACATAGGGCAAAGTTACCCGCACGTCGTGCGTATGCCGGACATCGTGCGATATGCGTTCCCACCGCCGCCCTCGCTCGCCTAGTGTCGCAACGCATAAGGCCTACGAAGGACGTGAGGAGCGCAACATGCGACGAAGTCTGGCAGCGATATTCGCGGCCGGGGTCACGGTATCCCTGCTGGCCGGTTGTTCCGACGACTCCGATGAATCAGCTGACCGAAGTACGACCGCATCATCAACCCAGTCGGCGACGACCGAATCGGCGTCGCCGATTCCGGATTCCGCCGACGCGACCGTGGCACCCGTCGGCGAGGGCAACCTTCGCGCCGACTGCGCGGGTCTGACCTCCGACGATCTGACGCAGATCTTCGGCACCGAGTTCGACACGCCGATACCGTCGAGCGGCGCCAACAGCACCATCGACGACATCAACTACCAAACCGTCGGGTGCAGCTTCGAATCCGTCGAATCAGAAACCGATGCCAATACGATCGAAGTCGATCTGGACCTGTCCTTTGCAGAACAGTTCAGCGACAACGCAGTGCAATGTATCGAGCCATCCGACCACATCCACCCGGTGACTCCCGTCGCCGGCCTCGGCAATCAAGCGTGGTGGCAGCCCGGCGATTTCGGGAACTCGACCGATGCCGAAGGTGAGCTCACCGTGTGTGTGGACGATGCCCTGATCGCTGTCGAGATCGAAGGCCCGCAAGAACTCCGGGAGACCCTGCAGGAGCAGGCAATCGAGATCGCCCGGATTGTTGTCGGCTGAGCCGGGTCAGACGTCCGCCATTCAGGCGTCGATGTAGAAGTCCAGATCGAGGGGTTCGGTGCCGCCGTACGTCGAGAGGTCGGTGACCCCCGCGCCCTTGAGGACGTCCGCATCGATCAGGACTTCACCGGTGACCGAGGACGGCCGCGCCAAGATCAGCGTGGCGGCATCGGCCATGACCTCCGGCTCACGCGCATGCAGCGCGGCCTCGGGATCGGCCTGAAGGTTCTTCACCGCGGCGGTGGCGATGGTCGTCTCGGGCCACAGGCAGTTGCTGGCGATCTTCTGATCTGCGAACTCGGCCGCGAAGCCGAGGGCCAACACTGTCATGCCGTACTTCGAGAGTGTGTACGCGGGGAACTTGCCCAGCCAGTGCGGCGACATGTTGAGCGGGGGCGCGATGGACAGAATCTGCGCATTCGGCGACTTGGCCAGATGCGGCAGGGCCGCCTGGGTCAGCGAGAACATTCCGCGGACATTGACGCCCTGCATCAGGTCGTAGCGCTTGAGCGGCAGGTCAGCGGTCCCGGCCTCGTTGATGACGCTGGCGTTGTGGATGAGGATGTCGATGCCACCGAAGGTCTCGACGGCAGTTGCGACTGCGCGCTGCACGTCGTCGTCGACGCGCACATCACCGACCACTCCGACAGCTTTTCCGCCCGCGGCCTTGATCTCGTCGACTGCGGTATGAATCGTGCCCGGCAGCTTGGGATGTGGCACATCGGTCTTGGCCAGCAGCACGATGTTGGCGCCCCGCGCGGCCAGCGCGAGCAGGATCGACAAACCGATACCGCGGCTGCCACCGGACATGAGCACGGTGCGGTTCTCGAAGGCATTGGAAGCCAACGACTCCAGCTGATTGTCCGACATGGTTCGCAAAGCCCTTCGACGTAGTGATGCGCAACTTGCTGCAGGTTATCAGAACGTCATTCTCGTTTGCGAGAGGAACCCTCTACCAGGCGCGACCGAATCGGAAAGTCGAGTACGCATGACACACCGAGCCCCTGGGACGAGAGTTGTCACCAGGCCCATCCGGACCCACAACACGCCGACGAGCGAGGAAACGATGAAGACCTACAACGTCCAACCCGGCGACACCCTCTTCGCCATTACGCAGCGCGAGTACGGCGACGGGACCCTCTACCCGGTGATCGCCCGCCAGAATCATCTGGCCGACCCGAATGTCATCAGCATCGGGCAACAACTAGAGGTTCCCTACGTGACGTTTCGCCACAGGTTCTCGACCCCCGACAGCTCCGCGGCCCGGCAGGCGATCACGCAGAATTACTACGGCACCACCGACACCGCGACGCAATTGATCTGGGAGATGATCAACGGGGTCGCGCAACGGCCGATTCAACCGGGGTCATGGTTACTCATTCCCGACCTCGCCAATCCCGGCCACCACACCGTCGTCACCGGCGACAATCTGCACGAGCTTGCCTTCCGCTGGTACGGCGACGACCACTTGCGGATCATGCTCGCACACGCAAATCAACTGCCGCACAACGCGATACTCGCTCTCGGGCAGGTCCTGATCAGACCCGGCCTGAATCGGCGCGCCCATGTTGCCGGCGACACGCTTCACACGCTGTGCGAGACCGAATACGGCAGCGCGAATCTGGATACCTGGATCGGGGTTGTCGCCGCCGCGAACCACATCACCGCACCCGATTCCTTGTTCGCCAACCAGGTCGTCTACTTCCCGCGATAGCCACGAATACCGTGACCGGCCGGCCACCTTTACCGCCCCGGTCAGCCCTCACTTCCCGGCGTCGGAGGGTTCGTCGCACCCTGACCTCGGGATCCGGGCGGTAACCCCGAAACAACACGTACCTGTCGATCGATAGGCTGTCTCCCGGCGCTACCGCACGACTACAGCCCGCCGCACCGCGGGAAACCGTCTCGCGATGCTCCGCGCATGAAGGAGCACGATTTCTGATGATCGACACGAAACTGCAGGATCTCTACGACGAAGTGATCGCCCGCAACCCGGGCGAGGACGAGTTCCACCAAGCCGTCAAAGAGGTGCTCGACAGTCTCGGCCCCGTGGTCGCCAGGCACCCGCAGTACACCGACTCCGCCATCATCAAGCGGCTCTGCGAGCCTGAACGCCAGATCATCTTTCGCGTGCCCTGGACCGACGATGCCGGGCAGGTCCAGATCAACCGCGGCTTCCGGGTCGAGTTCAACTCCGCACTCGGACCGTACAAGGGTGGTCTGCGGTTTCACCCCAGTGTCTACCTGGGCATCGTCAAGTTCCTCGGGTTCGAACAGATCTTCAAGAACGCCCTCACAGGTCTACCGATCGGTGGCGGTAAGGGCGGCTCCGACTTCGATCCGAAAGGCCGTTCGGACGCCGAGGTCATGCGGTTCTGCCAGTCGTTCATGACCGAGCTCTATCGGCACATCGGCGAACACACCGACGTCCCCGCCGGTGACATCGGCGTGGGCGGCCGCGAGATCGGATACCTCTTCGGTCAGTACAAGCGCATCACCAACCGATACGAATCCGGTGTGCTGACCGGCAAGGGCTTGTCGTGGGGCGGTTCGCAGGTACGTACCGAGGCCACCGGGTATGGCACGGTGTTCTTCGTCGGCGAGATGCTGAAGGCGGCAGGTGAGTCGTTCGACGGCAAGCGTGTTGCAGTATCCGGGTCGGGCAACGTTGCCATCTACGCCATCGAAAAGATCCATCAGCTCGGCGGCACCGTCATCGCGTGCTCGGATTCGAGCGGATACGTCGTCGACGACAAGGGCATCGACCTCGATCTGCTCAAAGACATCAAGCAGACCCGGCGCGGTCGTATCGCCGAGTACGCCGAAATCCGCGGCGGTGGAAGCACATTCAGCACCAACGGCACCATCTGGAATGTGCCGGTCGACATTGCGCTGCCCTGCGCGACCCAGAATGAGCTCCAGGCCGACGATGCGAAGGCCCTCATCGCAGGCGGTTGCACCATCGTCGCAGAGGGCGCAAACATGCCAACCACACCCGAGGCGACCCGCCTGTTTGCCGACTCCGGCGTACGGTTCGCCCCGGGCAAGGCCGCCAATGCCGGCGGTGTGTCGACCAGTGCGCTCGAGATGCAACAGAATGCGTCACGGGACTCGTGGTCGTTCGCGCACACCGAGGCGCGTCTCGCCGAGATCATGCGCAACATTCACGACACCTGCCTGCACACCGCCGACGACTACGGTGTCCCCGGCAACTACGCAACCGGGGCCAACATCGCCGGATTCACCCATGTTGCCGACGCGATGATCGCGCAAGGCCTTATCTGAGATCCGACCCGGAGATTCAGCGGTTACGGCGCCAGATCGCGGCGGACAGCACCGTCGCAAAGCCACACCAACCGGCATAAGGCACCAGTGCCGCCGCCGCGCTCGACGATGCCGGCGCGGCACGGCGGACCAGATCGACGCTGCTGGCGGCGAGCGCCGCGGCCGTCAAGGTCGCAGCGCCGGTACGGTGCGCTTTGAAGAACACCCAGGTCCAGGCGCCGTTCAGGATCAGATTCGCGATCAACGCACGTTCGAAGGCAGCCGCGTCGATGTGGCGCATGTCGTCGTTCAATGCGTCGATCGTTGCCGCCGAACTGATTGCGACATCGGTATACAGAGCCGTCCACGCGATCGGGAACACTATTGCCGGTGGCTGAAATGGGGGCTTCGACAATCGGCGATACCAACTCGAATTGGTGTCTTTCGATGCAATCGAGCCGACCACGGCCGTGATGGTGACCGCGCTGGCGGTTCTGACAATCGAACGCATTACCGGCACTCCCGTCGACATCGAACAGTCCTACCCGCCAACGTACCCCCGGCGACCGGACCGTCCGACGTCATCGGAGGATGAACCTCTCTGCCCTACACCAGCAGGCGTCCGAATCGGCACCGCAGATGCGCATTCCAGAGAGGTAGACGAAAGCCCAACTGGGACACCCACAATGACCCCTGTCGACGTCCATTTCGCTGCCGTCCACGGAACCCGGCGAATCAGTTCACGCCGTGACGTTGCTCGGTACAACACCGCGGGCAAGAGTCAGCGGGAGATCGTTGTAGGTGGCGATCCCCGGGGCAGCGGCGACAACGGCGGAGATTGCGTGGATGGGCGGCAACGCGGTCATGATGTTCCCGAGCTTGAGGAAGTCGGCCATGGTTTCGGCTTCGTAGTACGGCGGCGGAAGGAAACCGATACTCATGTTGACCGTCGGACGGCCGTCGATGGTGATCTTCCAGCTCTCGGCGCCCATTTGCCAGTCAGGTTCGAGGGTCTGGCCCTTGCGCCATCGCACGTTCACGTCGATCAGCGTCGTCTCACCCACGCGCCCTTGCCAACTCACATACACGCCGGCAACACACCCCGCCGGGATCGTCCACGAACCCAGATCCACGTCGGCCGTGGTGTGCGCATACTCTGCCTCACAGACGATTTCGTCGAGTTCGACGCCGAGCGAATCGGCGACCAGGCGGACCGCCTCGGCAAAGATCGCGGTTCCGTTGGCGGCCATCGGAGCCAGATCCGGATCGTCGATGGGAGTGCCGAATCCCACCGGCCGCTCCGTGTCGGGTGAGTCGTAGAAGGTCGTGTCCGCGGCTTCGGCAATGGTGACCTTGTCGACCCGGTCGCAGGCATTCGTCGCCACAATTGCGAGGAGTTCGGCGAAGCCCGGACTCACACCGGAGCCGAAGATCGTCGATCCGCCAACGTCGCAAGCCTCCAGGATCCGGTCCCGGCCCTCCCCGAGATTGTGGCCGGTGATGAACGACGCCGAGGTGACGACGTTGGCGCCGGACGACAGGATCGTGACCAGTTCGTCGACGTTGATCCACATGGGGTTGTAGACCACCACGTCAGGTTTCAGCGCCAACAGTGCGTCGACGTCGCTTGTTGCCGTGACACCCAGCGGCGCCATCCCGCAGAGTTCGCCGACATCGCGTCCCACTTTGTCCGGAGACCAGGCGAAACAGCCGATGAGTTCGAGTGTGGGGTTTGCGGCGATCGCCTTTGCGGCTTCGATTCCGATGTTGCCGGTGGTCCACTGGACCACACGGTGAGGTGTGAGGTTCTTCGGTGGCATAGCTGCCTCGATTCAAGTCCGGCGTTTCCACCATGACTACACGGGACGACGCACACCGCGGCGCATTTTCGGAATCTTTTTCCCGATCGGGGAAAACTAGGTCAGGCGGAGGAACCGATCACCGCCAGGCGGTGCTCCAGACCGGCGATGATCACGGCCAGATCGAACTCGAGTTGGCCGTCGCCGGACCCTGCACTCTGCCTGGCCGTCACCAAGCTGCGAAGCACGGGAAAATCCGTGTCCGGGGCGCTCGTCAAAGTGCGGGCCACATCGGGTACGTCAGGATGGATCTTGCTGTCGTTGGCCTGCAACGTGTCCCGCCCGGTCGAGTAGGCCACCTCGGTCAGCAACGCGAGGATCCGGCCCGCCTCATCGACGCCGAAACCGGCATCGACCAGGGTTTGCAACACCCGCTCGATCGGAGCCAGCGTGCGCACACCGCCTGCGCCCGGTAGGCGGATGTACATCGCCAGCGCACCGACCGTGACAACCGCATCGCGCATGGCACTGGCATACCGCCGGATCACCTCGCGCCAGTCGGCGCCGGTCGGTAATTCCACCCGGCTCAACTCGGACTCGAACACATCGAAGGCGACCAGCTCACGTAAGCCGTTGAGATCGTTCACGTGGTAGCTGAGAGCTTTACGGTCGACGCCCAACACATCGGCAACCGCCTGCATCGTCATGGTGTCCTGCGGCAGGGTGCGTGCGGCCCGGATGATGCCCTCACGACTGATGCGTGGGGGGCGCCCCCGGCGCGCAGCAGCGGGATTCTCATTCGCCGAGTCCGGCAATGCGCACCTCCCTCGGGCTTGTGGCCAACCCTAGTTCAGTGATCGGTAGACCTACGCGCAGTCTGGCCAGAAGTATGGGCAAACCCTTTCTTGAAGCGGCACACTGAAAACATGACCGAGAACTGGGCCCTCGCCGACCTGTACCTGAGTAACGTCCTGATCGGAGATGATCCGGCCCTCGACGCCGTCATCGAAGCCAATGCCGAGGCGCAGCTACCGGCGATTGATGTCGCACCCGTCCAGGGCAAGTTCTTGCACCTGCTCGCACGAGCGATCGGTGCCCGGCGGATCCTCGAGATCGGAACACTCGGCGGATACAGCACCGTCTGGCTGGCGCGGGCAGTTGGCGGCAGCGGACGTGTCATCACACTCGAATACGAGCCACACCACGCCGAAGTGGCCCGGGCAAACGTCGACCGCGCCCTGGTCGGCGAACGCGTCGAGATCAAGGTCGGCGCGGCACTGGACATCTTGCCCACCCTCCCCGCGGACGCCCCGTTCGATCTCGTGTTCATCGACGCCGACAAGCCGAACAACAGCAACTACGTGCGCGCCGCGCTGCGGGTGTCGCGGCCGGGCACCGTCATCGTCGTCGACAACGTCGTCCGTGCCGGCGCCATCGCCGACCCGACCGAGGACGACGAACGGGTGGTCGCCAGTCGTGAGGTACTGGATCTCTTTGCCACCGACCCTCGGCTCGATGCCACCGCACTACAAACGGTGGGCGTCAAGGGCTGGGACGGATTCGCAATTGCGCTTGTTCAGGACGTCGCCTAGATCTGACCCCGGCGCTGCAGCGGTTTGCGGTGTTGCCGATTCCTCTGGAACCGAGTGCGGCGAAGGCGTTTCCCCGAAGTTCGTCCCACGGGCGGGCAGGCATCCGACGATGAGACCGAGGAACACAATCCACACCGCGGCAGGCAAGAGATCCCAGACCGCCCACTCATCTACCAACTTCCACCTGTTGTCCAGCAGGTGTTGGGCGCCCAGTGAGAGAAGGCCGCAGATTGCGATGACCAACGTCGCCCACCGGCCGGCCACCCATCCCCACACCGACAGAGCCGCGAGTATTGCACCAGCGGCCGCCGCGACAAAGAGGTTGTTGTCGACTCCGTCAAATCCCCAACTATCCGGAAAGTGCTCATCACCGTCGGCCAGATAATGGGCTGCGACAGCAACTCCGATCGCAGCCACGATCGCCAGGTAGCTCGCGAGACGGCGATACCCGAACTTGTCAAACCGTCGAGTGCGCGATGGTGGCCGCAGTCGGTATGCCCGCTGATTCAGCCAATGCTGCCCGGCTCCGATCGCGACCAGCGCGACAATGAATGTCTCAAGACTGGTCCGGATTCCGAAGTCGCGTATCCAGCTCGCATACGAGCCGACCAGCAAATAGGTGGCGATACAAGCAAGTACGATCCCGATCCCCATCGACCATCGCCGGTACGACGGCTGGTCGGCCGCTTCTGCCAACTTGATCCAGTCGCCGGATTCGGGTTTGCCGACATGGGGTTCGTCTATCCCGCCAAGGCGCGACCGGAGACTTCTCCACCTACTGCTCGCCAATCCGGCACGGATACACATGAATACGCCGGCAACGATGATGATCCCGTAGAAGACCGTCTGGACTCCCCGCGACGTGGTACCTGCCCCCATGAGGGTGGCGGCGGCGAGAATCGTGACGATCGCCCACACCAGGCGTAGCGGGTCTGCCACCAGTACAGCCACGATGCCCACGAGCTTGGCGATAATCAATGCAATCCGGGTGGCGATTCCGCCGAACGACCACCGCGATTCCGTTCCGGGAAGGCAGGCGCGTATCGCGAGCGGCAATACCCTGGACGCCAGTGCAAACCGATAGCGGTGACTGATCGCAGCAAGCGTGTCACTCCCCACTGTTTGCACGAGGGGTTCTTCGCCGGTTTGCGGTGGCGCATCGAGCTTCGAGTCAACCAAGATCGACGATTGCAGGTGGGAGATCCTGTCGGAGAGAGGGTCATCCGCAACCCCTTCCGGCCCGTCATCAGTCAATCGGTCACTTCTGGCGTTCTCCAGAATCTTGACGATGCCGGAGGCGGCGTCCAAACGTCCCCACTGCCAATCATTTTCACGCCACGTCCATTTGAAGAATCCGCCGAACCGCGAAAGGGCGTTGCCTGCCAGTTTGGTGTCGGCGTTCATGAGGCCGGCCTTGTCGCCGATGATGCTCTTCATCACCGATTCGTCCGGGAGTTTTCGCAGCCACTGGCCGAGATGCTTCGCGCGCGCGGCGGCGTACAGCGTGGGTACGTCAATCGTTGGTGTCTCGTCGCTCGTGATCTCGTCGTATTCGATTATCGACACCGTCGACGGAATACCCGTCACCGCGAAGATCTTTCCGACTTCGACAATGTTGGCGTCGAGTGGGCAGTCCGCGTAGAGGTACGGGAACACCGACTCCTTCCAAGCCGTCCGAGCTCGTCCGCTCACCGTTGGACTGTGAAGGATCGCGTCGATGGGTTCTTCTGTCTCGCTTTGGATCGCCACTCGTGCACTTTCGAGCCAGTGCCAGCCCTGGTCCAGGAATGGAATCTGTGGGCCGGACGATTGTCCGGTGGATTCACCCATCCTCGGCCAGGAACCGAGACCCACATAGAAGTCGTCGGAAGTACCCGAGCCGACCTTCTCCAGAAGGGTCTTCGGCACAGTGAGTTCCTTCTGCTTCTGCCAACTACTCTCCAGCCGTCCACTCAGGCAATACGCCTCAGAGTTTTGAGTGGGCTCCCATCCGACCTCGGGAGTGCTCGCACCAGACCTCAGCGTCACAGCCACCTCTTCATCGACCGTTCGCAGTCGCGCCTCGAAAGCCAACGCGATACAGCGGTATAGGCCCTTCTTCCGCTGGGAGAGACGCGGCAACAGCGCATGTGTCGCCGGCGCGCTTGAAACAGTCGCCGCCAATGCTTCAATCCCATGTACCCATGCCAAAAGGACGCGGGCCGCATCGAGGATCGCATAGACGTCTCGCTCCAAATCAGCTGCAACCGCCCTTGTTTTGTACTCCCTGGCCAACTTGGACTTCAGCTGCAGCAGGTCTGAGGACGTGAGGACTCCATAGTCCGCGGATACTCGCGGCGGCCGGCAGAGCTCAGACCATGGATCCGACAGCACCCGCGCAAACCTGCCGGCATCCACTCCGATTCGACATTGCCGGTAGCGGTCGGAACTCACGGAAGGGCAGGCGCCCTCAGCCGTGCCCAACAGCGCCGCGAAAGCGGCAAGTCGACTTCGCAGCTCCAGTACCGAATCATTGTGGGCACGAAGCAATGCCAGCTCATCACCGGCGCGCTCGGAGCGTTGTTTGAGCGCCATCGACTTACGGATGACAGGTATCCACGACGCGGCGGATCCACGGTCCGTTCTCGCGGTCGACGGGGCGAGGTGTGCCTGCCTATTCGACGGCGGCTCAGGGTCGAGATAGACGAGCCGGCGTTCGGTGGGTTGCGATGCCGGCGCGCGCTGTATCGCGCGGATTGCACGGTCGATCGGAATGTTGTCGAAAATGCCACCGTCCACCACATCGAACGGCAGATACTTCGTGTCGCCATCCAGATCTTTCGCGGCGTCAGGGCTGTCCGGGACGGGACGGGCAAACGGAAAGCACCGCGCCATATCTGGTTTCGGACTCTGTTGTTCATCCTCGCATGAATAGACCGTTGCCGGTTCGAACGCACCAGGGAAGGATGAGGTGGACCGGGCAGCCAGGGCCATTCGACTGAGCGCAATGTCTACATCCGCGCCCGTGTCCCCGAGACTCGGAATCGTCGAGTATGGCGTCCCCAATCCGCCGGGACGACGAGTGAACGAGAATCCGGTCGCATTGCTGCGGTGCGGTTGGGATCGATCCTCGAGCAATGTCGCCGCCAATTCCACTGACAAGTGCTGACCAACAACAGGATTGGTACCAGCTGTCGTGTCATCGTGGTTATTCGGGGCTTGGGCACCGGACCGGCCGATCTTCGCGAGCGCCTCCTCGATAACGGCGAGCAGACGCTCGTCTCCTCGGAGAATCGACTGGACGCCCCCTCGACCTCGCCCGCGAAGAAGTTCCCAGATCCCACCTTTCTCGATCCAGGTGTCGTGAACCACGCGGTCCATGACCACACCTCGACTTTGGGCCAGCCCCAGAAGAATTGCGTTGAGTCCACCGGCACTTGCACCCGCGAGAATGTCGATCTCGACATTCTCGAATTGGGTCCTGCGCAACAGATCTGCGTAGATCTTCGCCCGTTCGCGCTGCCCTTCGCTTTCCGTCGCGCAGTTGGGGTAACCATCCTCCTGCAACGCGCCGTTGCACGCGCGTCGGAACAGATCAAGTTCTGCGACCGCGCCCCCGATCCAGACGGCCAGACTCACACCGCCGCGCATCGCCAACGCCAGCCGGAGCGTCTTGTACTGGCCTGGGGTTGATTCAGCCATCGTTACCCCTCGATCACAGGCCACAGACAACCCTGGACGTCGCGACCAATTGCTTTGCAATTGAACAGCACCAGAGGCAATTTCGATAGCGAATTTGGCACGAAATCACAAAGTCTGCCCTTTCAGGCAATCTCGGACAAATGCCTACGCCCGTGTCAGGAAGGCCAGCACCGCAGAGAGCCAGGCCTCGCGGGCCTCGATCATCGTCCAGTGCCCGCAGTTCGGGAACACGTGGAGTTCGGCGTTCGGGATGTCACGCATCGGTAGGACGGCCATGTCCACCGGGCTGACCCGGTCGTCGCGGCCCCAGGTCAGCAGAGTCGGCGCTTTCACCTTCTGCAGCTGCGCCCAATACGGCACCGCGTCGGCGGAGTTGTTCGCCGCAATTGTCGCGGCAAATGCCTTGCTGCTGTACATGCGTCGTGCGATCTCCAGCGTGGTGGGCTCGGTCGCAAGCTCCCAGCGCTCGTCGATCAGTTCCGGCGTCACCAGTCCGCGATCATGGACCATCGACAAGAGCCAGCGGATCATGCCTTCCCGCGTGGGGTTGTCGGTGAACTCCATCAGTAGTTTGATGCCCTCGCTGGGCCCCGACGAGAAGATGTTCTTGCCCATGCCGCCGATGGTGATGAGCTTGCCGACCCGCTCGGGTTCGGAGATCGCGACCTTCGTTGCGACGATGCCACCCATCGAGTTGCCGATGATGTCGACGGCACCGAGACCGAGTCCGTCGAGGAAGACGCCGACGGCGGATTCGGCCATCACCATCGGATGCCCGTCGACGGGGTCACTCACACCAAAGCCGGGGAATTCGAGTACCAGGCAACGAAAATGCTCCGCCAGTTCGGCGAGCACTCCGCGGTAGTTGCGCCATCCGGTGACCCCGGGGCCCGATCCGTGGAGCAACAACAGCGGCGGTCCGTCACCGGCCTCGTGGTAGCGAAGCACTCCGAGGCTCGTCTCGAGTTCCCGTCGGCTCTGTTCATAGCTCGCGTCTGCAGTCATGGACGACGACGTTGCCAGGGCACTACCAACGTCCACAGTAGCGATTCCGCTGAACGAGATGCCAGATCAGCAACAATCGTTGTGTACCAACAGCTTCCACTGTGTTGAGGTCGGGTGACCTTCTTCCACGAGCTCAGCCCTGCGAAGCGCGGGCAAGCAACTCGCGGGCCCCGGCACTGCCGTCGAGCAATCGCGCAGTGCGGCGGCGGATCAGCCACCGACCATCGATTCGCCCGAGGTCGAAGCGGTTCGCGGTGACGCGCCAGACCCGAAACGAATCCTCGCCAACATTGCGACGCAGGAGCAGCGAGTGGCACGTCGCCACCGCAGTGTCGCCGTCGACACGGATATGGACGGGGTCGAGAAGATGCCCGCAGCCCTCGTTGATGTAGTCCTGATGGGGCCTGGTGCGCACCATCTCGGTGATCGCGTCGCGTCCTTCCATCACCCGGATGTCGATGTCGTAGACGGCATCGTCCGCCCACAAGCGACCGACCGCATCGGCGTCACCGGCGTCGACGGCCGGACCGTAGGCGGTGAGCACCTCGTGGATGGCCGCCTTGTCTTCGAGGGTCTGCACGCGCTCGAGCAGGGAAGCCACCAGGTCTGCGGTGTCGGTCATGTCAGTCCTTCCGAAGTTGCAGGCATCCACAGGTGATGCCGGTACATCTCGTTCTACCGCTATCGACCCGACCGCACCCCAGACGTCCCGCTCAACGGAAACGTAGGTGCACCATCACTGTCTCGCTGGGAATGTTGGTCACACCACACCTGCACAGTGCGTGCAGGTCTTGTCAGTTCCGTGGAGAAATCCCCACGCAGTCCCCGGCTCGTCATGGGCCGAATTTCCAGGAAGAGTCACGCCATGGGCCAGGTATTGGACAGAATCATGCAGCACGCGGACGAGATCCGCGCGGGCGCCGCCGAAGGCGAGTCGCTGATGCGGCTCACCGACACGACCGCGAAGCACCTGCGTGATTCCGGCATCATCCGCATGTTCCAGCCGAAGGAATACGGCGGATTTGAGGGGCACCCCCGTGAAGCCGCCGAAACCACCATGGCACTCGGTGCTCTCGACGGTGCGACGGGCTGGGTCGCCGGCATCGTTGGCGTCCATCCGTGGGAACTCGCATTCTTCGATCCCAAAGCCCAGGAAGAGATCTGGGGCGCGGACAACGACATGTGGATGGCGTCGCCGTACGCGCCCATGGGTGTCGCGGTCCCGGTTGACGGTGGGTACATCCTCAACGGCCGCTGGTCGTTCTCGTCCGGCACCGACCACTGCGGCTGGGTGATGATCGGTGCTGCCGTCGGCGACAAGGACGGCAACCGCACCGACAAAGTTCTGCACGTCGTGCTGCCCCGTTCGGACTACGAGATCGACCAGGACAGCTGGAACGTCATCGGTCTGCGGGGCACCGGCTCAAAGGATCTGATCGTCAAGGATGCATTCCTACCGGAGTACCGAACGCTCGACGCCGACATCGTGCTCAGCGGCAACGGGTGGCGCCACGCGGGACGCGACGAGACCCTGTACCGCTTCCCGTTCTCCTGCATCTTCCCCCTGGGCATCACGTCATCGCTGATCGGCATGACCGAGGGCGCGCTGGCCTGCTACATCGCAGCGCAGAAGGAACGTGTCCAGGTCACCGGCGTGCCCATCAAAGAGGACCCGTACGTCCTGTTCGCGATCAGCGAGGCGGCGTCCGAGATCTCCGCTGCCCGACTGTCGCTGCTCGAGACGGTCGACCGTTTCTGGGACAAGACGGATCGCGGCGAAGAAATCGGTTTCGAGGAACGTGCAATCGGCCGACGTACCCAGATCGCGGCCGCATGGCGGGCGGTGCGTGCGATGGACGAGGTATTCGCACGTGCCGGTGGCGCTGCGGTGCATACGAAGACCCCGATGCAGCGGTTCTGGCGTGATGCCCATGTCGGTCTGACCCATGCCATCCACGTGCCCGGCATGACCTACCACGCTGCCGCACTCGCTCAGCTCGGCGGCGACCCGCAGGGCGCATACCGCGCAATGATCTGACCCTCTTCATATTTCAAGGACGGAAGCCATGACAGAACTTCGGGGTCTCGGTTACCTCAGAATCCAGACGCAGGACGTGGCGCGCTGGCGCGAACTGCTCATCGACGGCCTCGGCATGGCCGTCGGCAGCGGCCCCGAGCCGGACGCGCTGTATGCCCGAGTCGACGAACGGCGTTCGCGCATCTCGGTGCTCCCCGGCGATTCCGACAAGGCACTCGCCGTCGGCTGGGAGGTGCGTGACGAGTTCGCACTCGAGCGCGTACAGCAGGCCGTAGAGAAGTCCGGACGCACCGTTGAGGTGTTGTCGCGCAGGGAGAGTTCGTATCTCGATGCCGAACAGGTCATCGCGTTCGACGACCCGGCCGGAACCCGCCTCGAGGTGTTCTACGGTCCCGTTCTCGACCACAGCCCGGTTGTGACGCCGTTTGCCGGCCGCTGGGTGACGGGCGGACACGGCCTCGGCCACGTGGTGCTGCCTACCGCGAAGTTCGCCGAGTCATACGAGTTCTACACGCAGGTACTCGGATTCCTGCCCCGGGGCTCGATCCGGCTCGACGAGGAGGGATTGGCCCGGGTGCGATTCCTCGGCATCAACCAGCGCCACCACAGCCTCGCGCTGTGCCCGGCCCCGCCGACCGAAGAGCCCTGCCTGGTACACCTGATGACCGAGGTAGACACCCTTGACGCGGTCGGTCAGGCGCTCGATCGGGTCAACCAGCAAAAGTTCTCGATCTCGTCGACACTGGGTCGCCACACCAACGACAAGATGATCTCGTTCTACGTGCGGGCGCCGGGCGGCTGGGATCTCGAGTTCGGAACCGAAGGCATGCTCGTCGACGAACGGTTCTACACGTCCGAGGAGATCACCGCCGACGCCTACTGGGGCCATGATCAGTCGGGCTCCGAGCCGCTGAAAGCTTTCATCCCGACAGCCGGCTGACCCCCTCTCACCGCCGGTCAGAAGACATGCAACAGAGAAGCACCGTGACCCTCGTCGCGGTGCTTCTCTGCGTTCACCCGCCACCCGAGAGCGAGGAACCCCTTCGCCACTCAGACAGCGTTGCAGTACTATCCGGTCATTGATTGTCCGATCAATCAATGATTCCTTTTGCTTCGGAGTTCCCTTGCCCCCCACAGACCACGAACGACCCCAGACCGTGATGGGACGAGTACTTCTGCTGCTCGAGCCGTTTCGAGAATCCGGCAGTCTGACGCTCACCGAACTGGCCGAACGCACCGGGTTTCCGCGATCGTCGACCCATCGAATGCTCCTGCAACTCGTAGAGGTCGGCTGGATAAGTCGCCGTGGAACCAGCTACCAGCTGGGCCCGAAGCTGACCGAACTCGGATCCCTGGCGCAGAGCCATGACCGGATCCACCAGGCCGCCCGCGCGAGTATGTACCAACTGCACAAGCACACCCGAATGGCGGTTCACCTGGCAGTTCTCGAGGGCGACGATCTTCTCTACCTCGAAAAGGTCGGCGGCAGATGGGCGGCGAGCGCCCTTCCCACCCATGTCGGGCAACGCCGGCCCGCACACGAAACCGCCGAGGGCGTCGCTCTTTTGGCCCACCGCGACGGCCATGAGCCCGCCGCCGAAGAACGCATTTTCGACGGCAACAGAGGCGAGCAAGTGCATTGTGTCGCCGTCGCTTTCGATGCGCACCACGGCGAGATCGCCGCGCTGTCGCTGACCGGGCCGGCCGGACGAACACCGGAAGGTGCCGACCGCGACCTGGCCCGGGCCGCCGACCTGGTGGCCTCGACGCTCTCCATCTGAGCCCGGCGCGTCACAAATCCGCACCCGAAAGCGCATGGTCGGAGACGCACATCACCAATTCACTTTGACCCACGTCACAGTCCTGCTATCGTCATATCCACATTGATTGAGCGCTTGATCAATAGAATTGCCACGCGCTTGTAGGCCACAGTCCCGGCCTGCTGACCGATGGAGGTTTACGTGAGAAACGGCGACGACTTTTCCCCGGCTGTCATCGACCGCGTGGCAGGTCTGCTCGATGAGTTCCGTGACGGTAACGAGCTCACCTTGTCCCAGTTGTCCTGCCGCACAGGCCTACCACGTTCGTCGGCTCACAGGTTGCTGTCCCAATTGGTCGAATTCGGCTGGGTGAGCAGGCATGGGCAGTCATACGGTCTGAGCCGCACGATGTTCGAGTGGGGCGCGCTCGCCCAACAGCAAGACAGCCTGCACCGGGCCGCGCACCCGGTTCTGCATGAACTTCACGCCACCACCGGACTCGTCGTTCACCTCGCGGTCCTCGACGGCAATGACGTCCGCTACCTCGACAAAGTCGGCTGTGGCCCGGTTGCACTCCCGTCCCGGATCGGTGGGCGGCAACCCGCCCTGCGCACCGCACTGGGCAAAGCGCTCATCGCACACTCCGGCGTTGATCCGATGCGCAATCGATCGGCAGTGGCGTCCTTGAAGGCGGGGGGCACCAGTGTCGGGCTACGCCACGAGATCGCCCACATTCGGCAGCGCAACGTGGCACACGAACGCGAAGATTCGGTGCCCGGCGTTGCGTGCGTGGCCGCCCCGATCGGCAACACCCGGACCTGCGTGGGCGCCCTGTCGGTCACCGGGCCCGTCAACAGAGTCGACACCGTCACCCTGGCGACCCCCGTTCGGACGGCAGCGCGGGCAATCTGGCAGGCCTTGGGCGAGAACGGATCTGTACGTCAAGCCGGATGAGCGGCCCGGCCTCACGACGTCAGCGGACGAGTGCTTGCCCGCCGTCGACGGCCAGGGTATGACCGGTGATGTATCGGGCGGCGTCGCTGCACAGGAATACCGCGGCGGGACCGATGTCGGCCTCTGGATCCCCCAGCCGCCCGAGCGGGACCGTGCGGAGATATTCCGCGGCAGCTTCGGGTTTGTGCTGCGCCCACTGTTCCATCGACCGGGAATTGGCCAGCGGCAGAAGCGCATTGACACGAATTCCGTCGGACGCCCATTCGCACGCCGCGGTCCGGGTCAACACTCGTACCGCCTCTTTCGCCGCCGCGCAGGCGCCGGTACCAGAAGGATTCCACCGAATGCCGGCCGCTGATCCAAGGTTGACGATCGAACCGCCACCCTTCAGATATCGATGGCAGGCCCGCATCATGAGCCACGTCGCGGTCGGACCAGATTCCATGCCCTCTCGATACGTCGCCTCGTCGATGTCCAGCAGCAATCCCGGTGCCGGACTCTGAGCGTTGTTGACCAGCAACGTGATTCCACCGAACTCACCGGCGACCGCAGGCACCAGTGCTTCGATTGCGCCACCGTCGGTCACATCGCAGACAAACGCCGCCGCTCGACCGCCGCGGGTGATGATCTCCTCCGCCACGGCACCGAGGGTGGCTTCCGTGCGGCCGACCACCGCCACCTGCGCTCCGGCCGCTGCCAACGCAAGGGCGATGCCACGCCCGATCCCCTGCCCGGCGCCGGTGACGATGGCGGTGTGGCCGTCCAATACGGCCGGTTGAACAGGACGACCATCAGACGAAGTAGTCATGCATACTCCTTCAGAACATTTGAACAACCGGAGCCATTGATCGATTGATCAATGGCTATGGCACAATCAGCGCCATGGGCACCCGACGCCCGAATCCGACAGGGGTACCACCGTGGATCCGCAAGAACGCAGGAAGCTGATACTTGACCGCTCGGCCAAGATCTTCGCTCGAAAAGGTGTGTCCGCGACCACCATTCGCGAGATCGCCGAAGCGGTAGGTGTCTATTCGGGCGCGCTGTACCACTACTTCCCCTCCAAGGAAGCAATCGTCACCGAGCTCATCCGCGAGTACATCGAAGATCTGTCGGCACGATGCAATGACCTACTGGCGCGCGAGCTACCGCCTGTCGAGCGCCTGGTGGCGCTCGGCGTGATCGCGCTTGAGACCAGCGAGCAATACCACGGCGCCACGTCGATCTGGCGACGTGAAGGCGAGTACATGCGTGAACGTGTGGTCGAGGCCGATATGGCGGCGACCGCCGACACCATGGAGGTTGCCTGGCGCGATGCCATCACCGAAGGCGTTGCCGCCGGTGACCTGCGCACCGACATCGACCCCAAAGTCTTTCAAGAACTTCTCTACGACTCGTTCTGGCACGCCTCACGCTGGTTTCAGCCAAGCGCTGAGCAGACCTTGGCCGATCTCGCCCGCACCGTGATCACCGTGTTCGTCGACGGGATGCGCCACCGCGACACCTGACCTTTCGGCCCTGCCACCATCCGCAGCAGAGCCGAAAGGCATGGCATCACTCCTGGGGAGCTGCGAGGTTTTCCTCGACTTCTTTGTGCCAGTTCTCCAGGGCACGGGTCGTGTCGACCTCGAACTCGAAGCGCTCGGTCATATCTGGGGTCACATCTTCGATGTCGACGTAGAACTGGCTGTACCACCTACGGAGCTGGTACACGGGACCGTCCTCCTCGGTGAGGAGCGGGTTCTCGATACGCGTCTTGTGCTTCCAGATCTCGATGTCCTGCCCGAACTGCTCTTCGAGACCGTCGGTGAACAGCGTTGCCATGTCGGCCATCTGCTGGTCGGTCATCCCGTCGATCTTCTTGACGATGGTGCCGAACTGAAGGACAAACGAGTTCGAGGTGACCGGGTAATGGCAGTTGATCAGCTTGGACTCGATGGTGGAGCCATCGGCGACGGTGTAGATCGTGTCGAGCATGAATGATGGGCCGTAGTAGAAGGCGTCCGAGATTGTCTGCGCCTCAGGAAGATCCATCTGCACACCGGTCTTGATGTCGTCACGGCCATATGAGCGCATGTGCTGCCCGGCCACGTGTCCGTCGAAGACGTTCTTGAAGTATTCCGGCATCTGGTAGTGCACGTAAAAGAAGTGGGCCATGTCGACGACGTTGTCGACGATCTCACGACAGTGTGATCCCTCGACGTGGATCGTCGTCCACGTCCAGTCGCTCCACTGTCCGTCCTCGTAACCCTCGATCTCCGGAATCGCAAGCTCTGCAGGCGGTTCGGAACCCTGCGGGCAGTTCCAGACCATCAAAACGCCGTTGCGTTCCATCGTGGTCCAGGTCTTCGTCCGAGCAACCTTGGGGGTGCGACGAGCGTAAGGAACCGACTCGCAACGGCCCTTGCCGTTCCAGCGCCAGTCGTGGAACGGGCAGGCGATCGCGTCACCCTTGATCTCACCCCGGGCGAGGTTGCCACCCATGTGTCGGCAGAAGGCATCGAGCACGTTGATCGTGCCGGTGGAGTCGGCGAATACGACCAGATCGGTACCGAAGACCTTGACCTGGTGTGGCTTTCCGTCACGAAAGTCTTTCGCCAATCCGATGCAATGCCAGCCACGCGCGAAACGTGTCGGATTGGTGCCGGTGTCGATGTTTCGGATCTCGATACGTTCTTGCTCGACGGTCATGGGTTCTCCAAATGGGGTGTGTAGGGAGGTCAAACAGGCTGAACGGGAACGGTGGTCACCGGAGGGGGGTGAAGACTTCTTCTGCGGCAAGGGGCAAGACCGGCGGCTCAGATCGCGTGGTCATCGGAATCTTGCCGTCCTTCACCGCTTCATCGACCGTGCGGTCGAGGGCTTCGCAGCGCAGCAGATAGCCACCGGAATCGACAGCAGCGGCTGCGGCCATCTCCCGGCACGCCTGGGAGGCCTCGATGGTCCATTGAAGGCTCGTGTGAGCGGGGCTGTACTTCGCGATGAACACGCGAGCGTCACAGGTGTGGCAGGTGAGAGACTGCAATTTTCCGGATCCCTTCCTCGGATAGACCGAGACTACGAACCAGGATGTGGTGGGGACCACAGGAATTCAGTCCAGCGGAACACCGCGTTCGCGCAAGTCAACGCCGGAACCGGCGATCGCTCGCATTCGGCTCAGGTGGTGTCCTTTTGGGGATTGCCAAAATCGGGATCAGCGGGTTCAACTTTCCGCGACTTCCTGAACTTCTTGACCACGCGATCGACGAGGAAACCCAATACCAACGCGAGACAGATCGACACGACCGAACCGAGCAGCGGCTGTTTGTCAAAAAGGTCACCGACGAACCGCCCGATCAGACCCGAATACAACGCCCACGTGGTACCCGCGATGATGCTCAGGGGCACAAACTTCTTCCGGGGGTAGTGCGTCGCACCTGCGGTCATGTTGGCAGCAACGCGACCAACCGGAACATATCGGGCCGTCAGTATGATCACCGCGCCGCGCTTGTCGAGCCCGTGACGCGCCCTGCCGAGGGCCTCACGCACCTTGGGTTTGCGCATCCACGAGAAGCGTTCCACGCCGACCCGTCGGCCGATCGTGTAGGCGATGTTGTCGCCGATGATCGCGCCCAAGGCAGCAAGGAGGATGATCAGCCATAGATATGGTCGGCCCGTCGATCCGGACAACGACGCCAGGGTCGTCAGGACCGATTCGCTCGGTAGCGGCGGAAAGAACCCGTCGATGACGCACAACGCGAACAGCACCGGATACACCCATAGCGCGCTGGCCTGAGCGCTGATGAATTCGTTGATCACGTCCATATGCGCAGCCGTGCTTCCTGTCTCTGCCGGTTCCGGGTGTGCACCGGAACAGGCGTCGGACATACTTCGCAAACCGGGTGGCCGGAGCACGGCCGGTTTGCCACACCACCGATCCTGACACGGCGCCGACAGTAAAACCGCCCGATCAACGGGAAAATCAGCGAACACCCGCAGTGCTTCACCCCTACCGCCGACCCCAAAATCGGACTTTTCGCACCACCCATGTCGGCATGGTCGGGGGTCGTGGAGAACCGATCACCAATCCCTCCTCGACTCTGTCGTCCAATGCCAGGTCTGATTCCCGCCAGTCTTCAGTGTTCATTGCAGTGAAGATCAAGTGGCACAGACCAGATCGCCAAAATCGTTGGCGGGTAACACATGGAGTAGATGATGTCGAAGATTGCGTTGATCACCGGATCTAACCGTGGGCTGGGTTTCGCCGTTGCGGAAGCGCTTGGACGGGCCGGCTACACGGTGATAGTCAGTGGCAGGACACACGAGAAGGTGACGTCGGCCGTCAAAGAGCTACAGGCACAAGGGTTTGACGCGCAGGGCCAGATCCTCGACGTCAGTTCATTCGAGAGTGCACGTTGTGCCGCGGACGATCTGCGCGACCGGCACGGACATCTGGATCTGTTGGTGAACAATGCCGGAATTCTGCCGGAGGCCACTCAACCCGGTGACGTCAATTTCGTCCATCCCGCAAGTGCGTCGCAAACCTTCACCGTCAATACCGTGGGCGTCCTCAACGTCATCGAGGCGATGTTGCCACTGATTCGGCGGAGCGATGCCGGACGGATTGTGAACGTCTCCAGCACAGTTGGCTCGTTGGCAGAGCAGGACGATCCACAGTCGCAGTACTTTTCGATGATCGTGCCGGCCTATCAGGCCTCGAAAGCTGCACTGAACTCGATCACCATCGGCTTGTCGAAGCTGCTTGTCGACACCCCGATCAAGGTGACGTCGGTGTGTCCGGGGTATGTCCAGACCGACCTCTCCCCCGATAGCAGGGCGCAGGCGCCGCTCACCGCGGACGAAGCGGCCGAGGTGGTTGTCCGCGCCGCCATGCTCCCCGACGACGCCATGTCGGGAACATTTGTGGACGCAGCTGGTTCCGTGCGCTGGTGACCAGGGATGAAGGACGTCGCGGCGGCGGCGGACCACATTGTCCGCAGCCGCCGTCCGCCGCCTTCTGCTCTGCGGGACCTGTCGTATGGAATCGAATTCAGTAGCAACTGGCGTAGCTGTAGTAGCTCGAATCGTCATTGGACTTCGACACGACGCGTCCGTTGACCCAGATGGTGCACGACACGGGGCCGCCGTCCTCATCAACGATGCTGACGCTGGCGTAACCTCCGTACTCGTCTGTCACGGTGTAGTCGTAGAAGCCGCACGGGGCGCCGTTCTTCTGTTTGGGCAAACGGATCCGATTCTCGGCCGAGTGATTGCCGTACGCGTTGGTGTAGTCGATGTCGACCACACCGGGCGAGCACAGCATGTAACGCACCCGGTCGTACTGATCGGTACCGAGTGCGTGTGCCGGGGTCGCCGCAAGGCCAAGTGCCCCGGCCAACGCCGAGCCGGCAACAACAGCAACCACTGCGCGACGCATGATTCTTGACATCATTCTTTGCCTCTGTTCTCCAGGAAATCTGTTGGAGAACGAATATCAGACGGCTCAGACAAAACAGGGGGTGACAACAACGGGCCGAATGGGTTTCGCCGCTTGTCCCATAGACGACCCCAATCCATTCCTGGATCAGTTCTACTGCAGCACAGACACATTCGCCGACCCGGCGATTATCTTCGGCTCAAGATGTTCAATCGATCGGACTACAGAGGGACTAACGTTGCGCCACAGACACTCTGGACGATGATTCCGCTCGCGCTAGCGACGGCGAACCATCCCTGCCACACGAGTTTTGGCGTTGAAGGCGGCTTTCATCGCGCGATCCGCAATCGATCCATCGGGCGGCAGCATCTTGATCTGGCGAGCAAACTCCATCTGGTCGTAGCGAACAGTGTTTGTGACGACCTTCCCATCTGCGATGACAAAGTGGTCGAAACCCTCGAAGTCGATTGACCGCCCGGTTCCGGCCACTCCGACGAAAGTTCCGGCGTGACGCCCGGTCAAATGCCAATGGACCAGGACGTCTTTGCCGGCCTCGGCGATCGACAGGACCTCCATGTGGAAGTCGTGCACGGCCGCGAAGACCTGCTCGAAGTAGGCGGCGACCACGTCGGCTCCACGACACGTGCCGGTTGGGAAGTCCACGAGGGTGTCGGCGGTCCAGAAACCACGCAGGCTGTCGATGTCCTTGGCATTGAGGCGGCCCAATGACCACCGGACGAGTTCAGCGTTGGAGACGTCCCTCGGCGGGGCAGTGGTGGTCGAGGTGTGGCTGGGATCGGGCATCTGTCCTCCATGCACTTCTATGTGCGGCAAGTTCACTGGCGCCGCCTGGCGGGCTTCCATCCCAGACTGACATCGCACGCCACCCAAAGCCCGTGTAGTCGACTAGTCGACTGACGCCCTCAATCCCGCTGATCTGGCGTCGAGTAACGAACGTGCTGGTCTGGACGACATGGCTTCTGTAGCGGCCACGATCGGGGGGAGACCGATGGACGACGAGAGTTCTTCGCGTAAGAAGGAAGCGTGGACCTTCGCGCTGGTCATCGTGTCCGTCCTTGCGCTCGGGATCGTGCTGGCAGGATTTCTGCAACCTGAGCGGGAACCGGAATTGACGACGGCTCCGCCCACGTCGACCACAGAGGCCGAACCCACTGCGCCCGTCGAATACGAAAGGGTGGAAGAACCTGTCGACCTGACGGCTGACATCCCTGGATGCGACGTCGTCGAACAACCTGACGAGACCGGTGGCTACAGTGCGATCTCGGTCATGACAGGCGCTGAGCAGACCTACGACAACCCCAAATTTCCCTGGTTCAGCGGGCCGAAGGCGACCGCGATGTCGAATGCGGTTGCCGAGATATTGCCGGACAGCGCAGAGATCGAGTTTGCGAGTCCAGAGCGGTCGCTCGTCTTTCAACCGATCACGGACTTCGGCGACTCTGACGCCGAGCCCAAAGGGAGCACCATTGCATCGGGGTCGGTGGTCGACGGTGACGCCAGGGGCAGTCTGACCGTCCAAGTGCAGCAAGGCTCAGCTTCGATTCCATCCTGTGTGGCAGGGTATCTCGACGAGCGTCGAACCTTGCCTGACGGCGTGGTGGTCGATGTGCGCGACACCTGGTGGGAAGTGAATGGTGTTCGCACCCTCAGTCGGTCAGCGCAGGCATACGTGGCGGACGGGTCGCTGATCCACGCGAGCTCCACCGACAACTTCGGAGCGACACAACAGGAGCACAGCGACAAAATCCCCTTGACCACAAACGATCTGGTGCGCATCGTCAGCGATCCGCGGCTCCGCATCAGCACGCCCGTTCCGCCGGGCACACCCGCGCCGTCGGAAGAATGTTATGGCTACTCCGAGACCAACGGCCCGGCCGTTACTCGTGAGCAGGCAGTGCGACCGAACGGTACGACGACGGGTGGATCTTTTCGTCGGACCGCCGGATGATCGGTCTCACACCGCTGCCGCGGTGACCGGTGCGGTCAGGGGCACAGACGGTCGATCGCGTCGATGATTGCGTGGCGATGCCACGCGTAATCGTGTCCGCCGGAGTAGGTTTCGAAGTGCACATCACCTCCGGCGTCCTTCGCCGCGTCCGCGAACCACCGTGACTGATCGACCATCGCGCCCTCGATGTTTCCGACCTGCACCACAACGCGGTTGGTGAAAGGCGGGTGCCGGCCATCCGTTTGAGCGACCGAGTGAGCGTCCCGGGTCGCTCGTAGTCGCGTGTTTCGCTCTCTTCGTCGAACCAGAAGGACCCCGACTGTACGATCGCAGCGTCGACGAGGTCGGGGAGGTCGATGAGAAGACCAGCCGCAGCCAGGCCACCGTAGCTTTGGCCGGCGACGATGATCCCTTTCCATCTGATTCCGGCTCGTTCGAGTGCCGGAAGTACTTCCCGCGTCAACAATTGCGTCATCAACGCACGCTTGTCGAGAATGCGCCGGTCGGGTGTGCTGACGAGGATGGCGGTCGGCGATGGTCCGGTTGCATCCCTGTTGCGCTGGGTCATTGCGCTGCGATAGCCGAATTCGGAGTCGGCCCACAGGTCTCCGTCGAACATCACCAAGAGTGGTCCATCCACGTCACCGGGAAGAATCGTCAGCGTGCGACCCGATTCCACTATGGAATAGGCCGATTCACCCTCTGATCTCGCATCCTGGTCAGGGTCCGGCCACGCCGGGTGTGTCCGCGCGCCCGGCAATTCCAGCACCGACGACGAGCCGCGCATACCGAACGGACGGCGAATCACATCAGGATTGGCTGGGTCGGAGACGAGATTGTCGAGGACCTGGTAGATCGAGAATTTTTGTTGCGCTTCAACGGATTCGAAGACCAAGAAGCCGTAACTCACACATGCGTCGTCCGGAAGTCGGACCGTCGTCGCATATATGCCCGGCTCGGTGAGCGTCAGCCCGATACCGCCGTGGATGGTCGTACCGGGATAGCCGGTCAGATGAAGCGAGACGACCACGGGAACATCGCTGTACCAACGAAATGTGACATCGGTGTACCCGGCGACCGGGTTGGGTTCAGTGACCGCCATCAGTTCGACTGCCTCCTCCCGGTTCAAGACGTACCGTGCTCGAGAATCGCCATCAATGCGGCACTGAAAGGCTCAGAGCCGACATCGCCTCGGACAGCTAGTTGTTCGCTGTAACCGACGAGAACTGCGACAAAGGCTTCGGCGATCTGAGCCGGGTCACCCGGGTGATTGTCAGGGATGAGTTCAGCGATCGCCGTCCGCAGCTCTTCGAGTTGGGCACGAACTACCTCCGCTAACGCCGGCGACAGCGCGGCTTCGGCGTAAATCTGGGCGACCAACCGGGCATGGCCGGTCTCTCGGGACATGGTCCGCATGTGCTCGAGTAGATCCCGCACCGCCTCGGCGTTGAGTGCGTCAGGAAGTGCGCCACTCGCCTGTTCACAGACTGCAATGACGATCTCGTCTTTGCTTCGGAAGTAGCGGTAGATCGCCCCGTTGGACAGGCCGGTCTCAGCGACGATGTCCGCCATCGACGTTCGCGCGAACCCATGGCTGGCGAACCGAACGCGGGCGGCGTCCACTATCTGTTGACGTCGCGCGTCGAGGTGCGCTTGGGTGACCTTCGGCATAAAAGAGTGACCCCTCGTTTTATTTGGTACGTTGAACAGATCGTACCGAACACCCTCTGGAGCCCACCATGCGCTACAAGACCTTTTCTCGCCACAGCGGACTTCGGGTGTCTGAATATGCCCTCGGCACCTCGACCTTCGGCGCAGTCGAGACCCTTGACCGACCCGATGCCTCCCGCACGATCTTCGACGCCTTCGTCGCTGCGGGCGGCACCACGTTCGACTCCTCCGACGTCTACCAGGGCGGGCGGGCCGAATCCGTCCTCGGCGAACTGCTTGGTACCGATAGAGACGATTTCGTGGTGATCACCAAATACACAGGTCTCCGACAAGACCATTCCGGCCCCGGCACAACTGGAAACAGCCGGAAAACCATGATCCGCTCCCTGGAGGCCAGTCTTCGCCGACTCCAGACGGACTACGTGGACGTGTTCATGCCGCACTTCCCGGACGGTGTCACGCCGGTCGCCGAGATCCTCGACACCTTCGACGACTTGATCCGATCCGGAAAGATCCTGCACGGTGGGCTTTCCAACTTCCCTGCCTGGCGGATAGCCGGGGCGGCAATCCGATCCGAGCTGGCGGGCCATGCACCTTTGATCGGCATCGAGACCGAATACAGCCTCGCCGAACGATCTGCCGAGCGGGAACTACTGCCGATGACCCAGGCCCACGGCCTTGGCGCGCTGCTCTATTCACCGTTGGCGGGTGGACTACTCACCGGCAAATACCGACGCGGCGAGACAGGTCGGCTCAATGCTCACGCCGGCGGAGTCGAGGACGAAGGGCACAACGCGGCAGTACTCGACGCCGTGCTGGCCATCGCCGACGCGATTGGCAGCACCGCCCTTCAGGTGTCCATGTCGTGGCTACGCCGTCGGTCCACACTGGCGAACACCGCACTGATTCCGATCATCGGCCCACGCTCCCTCTCACAGCTGCAGGCATACCTCGATTCGCTCGAGTTGGAGTTGAGCGAAGAGCACTATCAGCGCCTCGACGACGTCAGCGCTGTCCGGCTCGGGACACCACACGAAGATGTGACGGCCGCACTCGCGGGCGGCTACGACGGTGACCGCACCTCGCTCGACACACCCCTGATCCCAGCGCTCTGACCGACAGAACTCGCGATAGGAAGCCAACTATTATGTCCAGCAACGTACTCGGTGTCAGCTTCGACGCTCACGACGCCTACGCTATCGCCACCTTCTGGGGCGAAGTCCTGCAATGTGCCGTCGCCGATGGAGCCAGCGCAGACCACGCCTCACTCGCGACCGAGCCAGACGCGTATCGCCCGCGGATGAGCTTCCACCGAGTCCCCGAAGGCAAATCCGTGAAGAACCGGATGCACCTCGACCTCACCACCACCGACTTCGACACCGAGATCACCCGACTCATCTCCCTCGGCGCAACGAAACTCAACGATGTCGACCTGGGTATCCGGTGGGCGACGCTCGCCGATCCTGAAGGCAACGAATTCGACGTCATCGACGGATCACACACCGGAGGCCGGGCGGCTGCCGCCGACAGTGGGTAACCGGGCCGAACAAGTTGCCGCGCAGGCAATTTACGACCGAAGCCGCACTGCAGCTCGACATTTCCCGATGGCGGCAGAAATCAGCCGCGCGCCATATCCACGAACTTGCTCAAATGTAGTTGGTGCGCAACGGTAATCGTCGCCGTCGGACCGTTACGGTGCTTGCCCACAATGATATCCGCTTCGCCTGCGCGTGGATCGTCGCGTTCGAAGGCGTCGGGCCGGTGCAGCAGGATGACCATGTCGGCGTCCTGCTCCAGCGAACCCGATTCACGAAGGTCGGAAACCTGGGGACGCTTGTCGGTACGTTGCTCGGGTCCACGGTTCAGCTGGCTGATCGCGACCACGGGAACTTCGATCTCCTTCGCCAAAAGCTTGATGCTTCGCGAGAATTCGGAGACTTCCTGCTGGCGGGATTCGACTTTCTTACCCGATGACATCAGCTGCATGTAGTCGATGACCACAAGCTTGAGGTCATGCTTCTGCTTCATACGCCTTGCCTTGGCACGGATTTCCATCATCGTGAGGTTTGGCGAGTCGTCGATGAACAGTGGCGCCTCGGAGATTTCACCCATCCGCCGGGCCAACCGTGTCCAGTCGTCATCACTCATCCGGCCGGCGCGCATATCGCCGAGCTTGATCTTGGCCTCGGCGGAGAGCAACCGCATCACGATCTCGGTTTTGCTCATTTCCAGGGAGAACATGGCACTGGCCATGCCGTGCTTGATCGAGCAGTTTCGCAAAAAGTCCATGGCGAGCGTTGATTTACCGACACCTGGTCGCGCGGCGACGATGATCATCTGGCCGGGATGAAGCCCATTGGTCAGCTCGTCGAGATCGTGGAACCCGGTCGGCACGCCCTTGGACATTCCGCCGGCCGACGCGATGGAGTCGATCTCGTCCATCGTCGGCTGCAGCAACTCTTCCAACGGAACATAGTCTTCTGTGGTGCGACGCTCGGTCACCTCGTAGATCTCGGCCTGCGCACGGTCGACCACTTCGGCCACATCCTGGCCATCGGCGCCGGCGTAGCCGAACTGCACGATGCGCGTGCCCGCCTCGACGAGTCGGCGCAGGATCGACTTCTCGGCGACGATCTCGGCGTAGTAGCCGGCATTGGCGGCCGTCGGAACCGTGGAGATCAGCGTGTGCAGGTACGGCGCACCGCCCACTCGACGAAGTTCGCCCATGCGGTCCAGCTGGCCTGCCACGGTCACCGCGTCGGCCGGCTCACCCTTGCCGTACAGGTCGAGGATCGCGTCGTACACAGCCTGATGAGCGGGCTTGTAGAAGTCACCCGGGCGCAGCTTCTCGAGGACATCGGCAATGGCGTCCTTCGAGAGCATCATGCCGCCCAGAACGGACTGTTCCGCAGCCATGTCCTGAGGGGGTTGACGACCAAAATCTTCGCTCGGTGGCGCCTGATCCTGGGGTTGAGCATATCCGCGGTCATCAACGACGGCCAAGATGCCACCCCTTCGCTAGTTTGTTCGGTTCAAGTCTCGCAGGCCGCTCCGACATCTCGGAACCGCCATGCCGAAGCCGACTCGATTCGACACACTCCGGCAGACACTAAGGGCTGGTGCGGATCCGGCCAAATGCACCTGTGGATCAGCCTGTTAGCCAGCTGTGCACCATCCGCCACATCTTGTTAGCGCCCTGTGTGGAACTTGTGGATAACTCAAGTCACATTTGTGATCATCCCAGCTCAGGGGCTGTTCAAGACTTTTAGTTACTGTGGATAGCGTTCTCGCGGCGTGTCCCCGGATGTCCGGTTTCGGGCGTGTTCGGTTTAGCTCACGATGAATCACGGGTGACGCGCAGACCACTGAGGTGCAAACATCCGACTGGTTTTGCGACCTATCAAAAGTGATCTTCGCGATCGTTTTTGCTTGACGCCGAACCTGACCACGTGATCGGCCCAATAGTGGTGGAATGAAGTGTCGGGGACCATTCGGGGGAGGCGTTCGTGCGAAAAATACTCGGAGCAGTCATTGCAGGTGCCGCGACAGCGGCACTTCTGACAACGGGCTCGATGGCATCGGCCGCACCATCGCCCGACTATCACCAAGTGCCGGACCTATCCGGCTATGCAGCGATTGATCCATCGCCCTACCGCTCCCCCGATTACGCCGACAACGGGCGCACATTCTTTGTCACCCCGAGCGGTCGCGCCTGTGCGCTGGGCCCCGGCTACGCATTCAACGGCTGCGGCGGACATCCGCGAACCGCACCCCCGGGGAAAGTCGGAGTGGCCATCTCCGGCGGACAAGAAGGCCCCTACTGGGTCCCGGCCAACACCAGCTACCGAACCACGCCGACAGGCGGGTTCCGCGCGCCACTCCTCGACGTCGGCCAGTCGATCACCGTCGAGGGATCAACCTGCGCCGTGAGCCCCGTCGGTGTCACCTGCGTCGCAGGTCCCCGCGCGTTCACGGTCACGCAGACCTGGTTCAAGTTCGTCTACCCGGCAGGTGACACTCGCCATGACAAGAACTCTGATCCGCGCTTCCTACCGGCAGACCAACGCTGACAACATTTTCTCAAATAACGAGCGCACCAGCCTATTTCGGATCTTCGAGGTCCTCTTGGTAGGCCTCCATGGCAGCAACCATCGCCGCGAAGACCCGATGTGCAGCCTCGAGATCGGAGTCGGGCAACTCCGCGAACGCGTCCCGCATGTGTCGGCCGAGTGGCGCAAAGAACTCCCGTGCGACGGACATGCCGTGATCGTCGTAGTGCAGCATCACTTTCCGTCGATCGCGTTCATGTGGTGCCCGCCGGATGTGTTGGGTCGCGATCATTCTCTCGACGAGGTGCGTCACCGCGCCCCCGGACACCTGCATCCGCTTGCCAAGCGCCCCGGCGGTCAGCGGCTCACCATCGGCGTCGGCGACCATCACGTGCAGCAATGCCCGGAAGTCGTTGGCGCTGAGATCGTTCTGCCCGGCGAAAACCCTGGTGATCCGATCCGATTCGGCGTTGAGCAGCCGCAGGTCAGAGGACATCTGAGTTTCCAGCGCAGCACGCGGATCCTCAGATGGCGGTTGCTCGGACACAAGTTCCTTCTTCCGGTCAAAGCATCTCGACAACGAGATACTTTAGTTGCTCAATAGTTGAACATATGAGACGGTTTTGCAATGGCGATTATCGACAAGTCCATCCATTCTGGCACCCGCTGGGACCGCTTCGCTGCCCTCGTGACCGGTCGCCGGTCGTGGTTGGTCGCGCTGGTCGTGTTGATTCTCGCCGGTGGCGCGATGGGTTTGATCGGCGGTAACGATTCGGCCGAAGAGGCACCCACCTCGCTGCCGACCTCAGCCGATTCGGCGCAGGTCAAAGATCTCCTGGAAGAGTTCCCCGATTCCAACGTGGCGCCCGCGGTCCTGGTGACCGTGCGCACGGACGGCGGCGTGCTCACCGCCGCCGATCAGCAAGCTGTGGCGGCCGCATACCAGCGCATGCTCGCCATCGACCGTTCCGTACCTGCCGATACCCCGGCCGGACCGCCCGTGATCACCTCACCGGACGGGATGGCCGCGATCTCGATCGTCCCGGTCAACACCGACTTGAGCGGCTTCAAACTCACCGACCTCGTCGATGAGCTCCGCAGCGCCGCCGACAATGGTCTGCCTGCCGACCTCAAGACCTATGTCACCGGCGGCCCGGCCTTCGGCGCCGACACCGCCAACGCCTTCTCCGGCGCCAACATCACCCTGCTGGCAGTGACCGCACTGGTTGTCGCTATCTTGCTCATCGCCACCTATCGCTCACCGATCCTGTGGCTGATTCCGCTGTTCGTCGTCGCCTTCGCCGACCGCGTGGCCAACTCGATCGGCACCGGACTGGCCGAACTCACCGGCCTGTCGTTCGACGGATCCACCGCCGGGATCACCAGCGTGCTCGTCTTCGGCGCCGGTACCAACTACGCCCTGCTGTTGATTTCGCGGTACCGCGAAGAACTCCGCACCGAACCCGATCACCGGGTGGCCCTGCACTACGCCGTGCGCCACGCCGGCCCGGCGATCCTGGCATCCAACGCCACCGTTGTGTTGGCGTTGTTGACCCTGCTGCTCGCCACCCTGCCGAGCACCCGCAGCCTCGGCGCCCTGGCCGCCGCCGGCCTGGTGGTCGCTGTCCTCTTCGCGCTCCTGGTACTCCCACCGCTGTTGGCGCTCTGCGGAACTCGGCTGTTCTGGCCATTCATCCCCAAGGTCGGTGACCCGATTCCGACCGAGGGTGGTCTGTGGTTCCGGATCGCCGGCGGCGTCTCCCGCCATCCGATCAAGGTGTTGGCGGTCGCCCTGACCGTGCTCATCGCATGTTCACTCGGTCTGGCCGGCGCCCAGATCGGCCTGTCGCAGACCGAGCAGTTCCGGGTGAGTGCCGACTCTGTCGAAGGATTCGACGCACTCGCGCAACACTTTCCGGCCGGCGAGGCCGACCCGACGACAGTCGTCGCGAAAACCGATACCGCACAACAGATCCAGGGTGTTCTCGATGCCACCGACGGTGTGGTGTCTGCGTCCGAGGACGGGCAGTCCGAGACCGGATGGACCAAGTGGTCGGTGGTGATCGATGCCGCACCGGCATCACAGCAGGCCTTCGACATCATCGACGATCTACGTTCGGCCACCGCTGACGTCCCGGACTCCGATGCGCTGGTCGGCGGTTCGGACGCTCAAGCACTCGACACCCGCAATGCCGCGGAAAGCGACCGCTTCCTGATCATTCCGCTCATCCTGGCCGTGGTGTTCGTCATCCTCATCGTGTTCCTGCGAGCCCTGGTGGCGCCGGTGGTCCTGGTGGCCACCACGGTCTTGAGCACCGTCGCCGCAATCGGTCTGGGCAGCCTCATCAGTGAGCACGTCTTCGGCTTCCCCGCCCTCGACGACAACGTGCCGCTCTACTCGTTCCTCTTCCTGGTCGCGCTCGGCATCGACTACACGATGTTCCTGGTGATCCGAGCCCGGGAGGAAACCCCGGGGCACGGGACCCGCGATGCCATCATCCGCGCGGTGGCCTCCACCGGTGCCGTGATCACCAGTGCCGGAATCGTTTTGGCAGCCGTGTTCTGCGTGCTGGGCATCTTGCCGCTGATCACACTCACCCAGCTCGGCATCATCGTCGGCATCGGCATCCTGCTCGACACCTTCCTCGTGCGCACGGTGGTCATCCCGGCGCTCTTCAGTCTGATCGGGCCACGAATCTGGTGGCCCGGCAATGTGGATACACAAGCGCGTCCACAACCTGTATCAGAACCGCAACCGAAGTAGGAGACGACAACCATGACGTTCTCGACTCGTCGCATCACCCAACTCGTGGCAGGCGCCCTGGCAATGGGATTCGCCCTCGCCTTCGCCGCGCCGGCCTCCGCAGACATCAGCTCTGCCCCGCCGCCGTTGAAGCCGGTGGCCAAACTCGACACCCAGCGCTACCTCGGTGAGTGGAACCAGATCGCCGCACTCCCACAGCCGTTCAACCTGATCTGTGCCCGCGACACCAAGGCCAACTACCAACTGATCGACGCATCGAACATCCGGGTCGAGAACACCTGCATCACCTGGACAGGCGGAGACAACCGGATCGTCGGTAACGCCCGCGTCAACGACACCGTCACCGGCGCGCAGCTGCATGTCAGCTTCCCCGGTGTGCCGACGCAGGAGTCCAAGAGCGGACCCACCAATTACGTTGTCTCCCATATCGCCGACGACTACTCGTGGGCGTTTGTCGGCAACCCGTCGCGCACGTCGGCCTTCATCCTGTCCCGTGAACCGGCGGTCAGTGCCGAGGGATGGAAGGAAATCCGTAAGGTCGCCGAGGACAGCGGCTACAACGCCTGCCTGATCCTGACCTCACCGACCACCGGTGGCTCGAATGAGATCCGGCCGCTCTGCACCGTCTGATCCCGGCGTCGCAATACCCGGAGATACAACAAACCCCCGACCCAAAGGGCCGGGGGTTTGTCGTAGACAGAAGCTGACTACTCGGCAGCAGCCACGGTCAGGTCGAACTTCGCAACGATGTCGTTGTGAAGGCTGACCACGACCGGGTACTTGCCGGTGGCCTTGATGTGCCCCTTGGGCAGTGCGATGCTCCGCTTGTCGAGCGACGGTCCACCGGCGGTCTTGATGGCACCGACAACATCGTTGGCGGTCACCGAACCGAACAGCTTGCCGGAGTCGTGGGTTTTGACACCCAGCTTGACCTCGGAGAGCCCTTCGATGGCCTGCTTGATCTCGTTGGCGTGCTCGACGCCACGAACTTCGCGGGCAGCCCGTGAACGACGGATGCCTTCGACCTGCTTCTCTGCACCCTTGGTGGCAGCGATCGCCAGTCCACGTGGGAGCAGGAAGTTACGGCCGTAGCCATCCTTGACCTCGACGGTGTCGCCGGGGACGCCCAGGTTCTCAACCTCTGCGGTGAGGATCAGTTTCATATTCTTGGTCCTTTCCGCTTATCGAGAGGTCGAAGTGAAGGGCAGCAAGGCAACTTCACGCGAGTTCTTCACCGCGATGGCCACGTCACGCTGATGCTGGACGCAGTTACCGGTGACCCGACGCGAGCGGATCTTGCCACGGTCCGACAGGAAACGACGCAGCAGCGCGGTGTCCTTGTAGTCGATCAGTAGGTTCTTCTCTTTGCAGAAGGTGCAGGCCTTGGCCTTGACAACCTTTTCTGCGCCACGGACCTTCCGTCCGCCTTTAGCTTTTCCAGCCATGTGTACTTACTCCAAAAAATGTTCAGACGGCTCGGGTTTCATCCCGATGGGTGTCTGGAAATGTTCGTCAGAACGGTGGTTCGTCGTCCCCGCCACCAAACGATCCGCTCGCGGGAGCACTGCCCCACGGATCGTCGT
This sequence comes from Williamsia sp. Y853, assembly GCF_056786495.1. Taxonomy (NCBI): domain Bacteria; kingdom Bacillati; phylum Actinomycetota; class Actinomycetes; order Mycobacteriales; family Nocardiaceae; genus Williamsia; species Williamsia sp. Y853. Next base: position 773,906 of record NZ_JBXCJC010000001.1, on the reverse strand, counting down.
TCGATGCAGCTGCACTCGAGTTACCTCCGCCGCCACCGCCACGGTTTCCACCGCTGCCGCTGCCGCCGGACCCGAAGTTGCCGCCACCTCCGCCTGTTCCGCCGCCGCGCGAGGCCCGATTGACCTTTGCGGTGGCGTAGCGAAGTGAGGGACCGATCTCGTCGACCTCTAGTTCCACTATCGTTCGCTTCTCACCCTCACGGGTTTCGTACGACCGCTGCTTGAGCCGGCCGGACACGATCACCCGCGAACCCTTGGTAAGAGACTCGGCAACATTTTCCGCGGCATCGCGCCAAATGTTGCACCGCATGAACAGCGCTTCGCCGTCTTTCCAATCATTGGTCTGCCGGTCAAACGTCCGCGGCGTGGAAGCCACGGTGAAGTTCGCGACAGCGGCACCGGACGGTGTGAACCGTAGTTCCGGATCGGCTGTCAGGTTTCCAACGACGGTGATGACGGTATCGCCAGCCATGTGTATCTCCCGAGATCAGTTGCGGTTGCGCAGTGGTTTGGGGTCGATGTGCACCGAGCGAGCCCCCTGTTGAGAGGAAGCCTAGAACTCGGCACCGACACGCACTAGGACGTTCGCGGAGAACTTTTGGTTCTCGTGGAACACCGGGTAGCTACTTGGCTACCTTCGGCGGCTTGGCCGCAGCCTTGGCAGCGAACTTGGCAGCAATCTTCGCCCGTCGCACCTTGGCCTTCTCGTCCACGCGCATCACCTTGGTGCGGAGCACCGATTCGTTCAGCTTGAGCTGGCGATCGAGCTCGGTAACCGTGGCCGGTTCCGCGTTCAGATCGACGACTGCGTAGATACCCTCGGTGTGCTTGAGGATTTCGTAAGCAAGACGGCGCTTGCCCCAGACATCGACGCCTGCAACATTTCCGCCATCCTGGCGAATCACGTTGAGGAAAGTATCCAACGAAGGAGCAACAGTTCGCTCATCCAGGTTGGGGTCAAGGATGACCATCAATTCGTAATGACGCATAAGACCTCATCACCTCCTATGGACTAGGTAGGCCACGGACGTTCCGTGGCAGGAGGGTCGCCTGCGTCGGCAACCGAGCCAGGGTACCCCAGATGACCCTGACCAGCGAAATCCTCCCTACCCCCATGGGTGGCAACGCCAACGCGACAACCCATCTCCTACCCTGTAGCCCATGCCTTCGCCGCCGGTCCCTTCGACATGGGAGCTGACGACCCCCGACAAACCATCCTGGCGAATGCGCCTGAGTTCGGGTCGCGGCGAACTGGTTTTGATCCTGCTCATCTCGCTGGTGATCAGCTCGCTGTTCATGTGGCTCGGCTATCTGGGTAAGGCCACCTGCGGCGGAGCACCGTTCGACGCGTCCGGTCGCAGCGCCCACTGGCCCGTGGGAACCGGCGAAATCGTCATGCCGTGTTACTCCGACCTGCAGTTCCTCTGGGTCGGCCGCGATATCAACAACCACATCTTCCCGTTCATCCACGGCGGCATCACCGATAACGGCGTGCTGTACGGCGGCGTTGTCGAATACCCGGTTCTGTCGGGACTGCTGATGTACATCGGTGCCAGCGGCGCGCACACCGATACCGACTTCCTCTTCCAGTCGGCTCTGGTCATCGCGCCGTTCGGCGTCCTGATCGTCATCCTTCTCGCGCTACTGGCGCGCTGGTGGGTGCTGCTGTGGGCTGCAACACCGGCACTGATTCTCTATGCGTTCCACAACTGGGAGCTGCCGGTCGTCGCCACCACCGTGGTCGCGGTCGCGATCATGATCTTCGGCGCGCGGATCAATCCCCGCACCGGACTGCCGTGGCTGTCGCTGCGGACCAGCGCCTTGTGGACGTCGTTTGTCCTGTCGATCGGGTTCTGTCTCAAGATCTATCCGGGGCTATTCGTCTTACCGCTGGCCATCTTTGTGCTGACCCGGGCGATCGGTGCCAAACAGTCATCCAAGTCCGATCTCGATTGGAAGGGCGCAGGCGGGGTGGTCGGGGTGGCGATCGCGACGGTTGTCGCCGTCCAGTTGCCGTTCATGGTCGCGGGCTTCGAAGGCTGGAAGGCTTCCCTGTCGTTCCAGGGCAAGCGCAAGGCCGACGTGGACACCAACTCCATTTGGTACTGGGGCCTTCGACATCTGACCGGTGACGGACCCAACGATCCGGGCAGTCTTTACAACTCGCTCGTCGGCGTGGCCTCACCGCTGCTGATCATCGTCGGGATGGCCGCGGCCGTCTGGTTCGGTGTCCGGCACTGGCAGCGGGGCAACGTCTTCCCATGGATCGGGACCAGCGCGGCGATGTTGGCCGCGTTCATGCTCTTCCACAAGGTGCACTCGCCGCAGTACACACTGTGGATACTGCCCTTCTTCGTGTTGCTCGCCGTCGACTGGCGGATCGTCGTGCTGTATCTGATCGGCGATGTGGCACTCGATCTCACCATCTTCCGGATGTTCGGCATCCTCACCCGCGGCGACGACATGACCTGGTGGGTGATGGGTGGCGTGCAGCTCGGTGTTTGGTCTCACGCGCTGTGTCTGCTGATCCTGATCTACCACTTCGTCGGTGCGCCCCTGCGGGTGCCGCCGAAAATCGCTTCACCTGAGAAGGTCCCGGAGACTACCGTTCCGGCATGAGCTGGTTCACCGCCCCTGTCCTGACCGGAGTTCGAGTCACCCTGCGCCCGTTGGTATTGTCCGACGCTTCCGCGCTGTATGCGGCGGTCGATCGCCAGGACGCCTACAAATGGACGACGGTCCCGACCGACGCCGACAGCGCCACCCGATACATCCAGACCGCCCTCGACACTCCCGATCGGGTGGCGTTCGCCGTGCTCGACCAAGACTCTGGCCGGATCGTCGGGTCCACCAGTTTCTACGCCATCGAACCCGCAAATTGGACGCTCGCCATCGGTCACACCTGGTATTCGACGACAGCCCAGGGCACAACGGTCAACCCGGAGGCCAAACTCCTGCTGCTGCAACGGGCTTTCGAGGAACTCGGTGCGGTCCGGGTGGTCTGGCACACCGACGAACGCAATGCCCAGTCCCGGGCCGGGATCGCGAAACTGGGTACCACCTTTGAGGGGCTCCTACGCAAACACCGGCCACTGCCCGGACCCGCCGAGGAGACCCGCTCGAACGGACCGCGGCCGTCGTTGTGGCGCACCACGGCCCAATACGCGATGACCGACGAGGACTGGCCCGCGGCCAAGAAGGTTCTGGAGCAACGCTTGCGCCGATGAGGTCGCGGCGGGTCAGGCCCGCGAACCGACCTCGAACGCTTCGGTGGGCGGTTCGCTGTCGACCGAGGTTCGGGTTGCCTTGCGCGGCCACGGCATCCGATCCGGCGCGTTGTCCAGTACGCCGCCGCCGGGATCGTCGACCACGATGCTGCGCCAGCCACGGCCACGTCGAACCAGGTCTGCGGTGGGGTGATAGATCTGCCAGATCACCATCGCGCAGAGGCCGATCACGGCAACGTCGCGGATCACCACCGCCGACAGGAACCACTGTTCGGGCAGCCCGTCGTCGGTTTCCTTGTACAGATACCACATCATTCGGGGCACCCACACCAGAGCGTCGATCAGCATCCAGCCCAACAGGATTCGGGTGTGCGGTAGAGCCAGCACCGCCAGCGGGACGAGCCACAGCGAGTACTGCGGACTCCACACCTTGTTCACCAGCAAGAACCCGGCCACGGTCAGGAACATCAACTGCGCCAGGCGCGGACGCATCGGGGCCTGGAATCCGATGAACACCACCACAAGACAGACCAGGATGAACAGGCCCATGCTGATGGCATTGAGCAACGTCGGCGACTGACCGGGCTGATTGCCCCACTGGTAACCGGTGATCGCGGAGATGACATTGAACAGGGTGTCGGGGTCGGTACCGCGGTCTGAGTTGTACCGGAAGAACTCGGTCCAGCCGCGAAAGTGGGTGACCATGATCGGCAGATTGATCAGCAGCCACGTCGCCGCGGTCAACGCCGCGGTCACCAAGAAGTCGCGCACCTTGCCCACGCGCAGACACAGCACGAGCAACGGGATCAGCAACAACGCCGGATACAGTTTCGCCGACATGCCGATACCCAGGAAAATGCCTGTGAGCCACGGGTTTCGCCGCGACCAGGCCAGCATCGCGACCGAGAGCGCCGCGATGGCGACGGCGTCGAAATTGGTGAAGATGTGCACGATCACCAGCGGCGACGCCGCGGCCAGCGCCGCAGCCCACACCCGCCGCTGCGCAGTCAGTGCCGTCGCCCAGATGGTCACCAACCAGCACAGGGCCAAGCCCAGCGCCACCAGGTTGAAGAACAGGACAACGTCCAGAGCCCCCGGAACGCCCCAGTTGTCGTGCGCCCAATCCCAACCGTGTGCGGTCTGCGCCGCCGCGTACATGAACATGCCGGTCAGGACCGGGTACTCCATGAATCGCTGCTGCTGACCGCCGGCCCCGTCGTCCTCATACCAAGATGTCTTGTAGGGGAACGCGCCCTGGTCGAGCCGCTCGGCGCTGTACAGCGGAATGGTGTCGGCGTAACACATTGCGGTGTATTGCCGGTGGTTGTCCCAGTCCAGGCCCATGACCCCGGTCTCGGAGTCCGGGGCCTGCTGCAGACAGCCGGCTTTGGCGTACCAACCGAGCGCCAGGAACACCAGTGCGATCAACATCAACACCCGAACCGGGGTCCAGGTTCGGCTCCGGCCGACAACAGCGTGCAGGCCGATCGGGCCACCGATCACCATGCTGCCCGGCGCGACGATGGGATCGGTGCGGCTGGGCAGCTCGCGGGTGGTCACCTCACGGCGATCCGTCGCCGACTCCGCAGGCGCATCGAACAGGTTCAACGCATTGGTGGTGTTCGCGTCGGTGGTGTTCGCGTCTCGGGCATGTGTGTCCCGCTCTGGCCCTTGATGTTCCGTCGGCACCGCAGAGCCCCCCGGATCTCCGTCGGTGGCCACGGACCCCGCCTACGGATTCCTGGTGGGCGGCCCGGCCTCTTCAGACGGCAACTCAGGTTCCGCCTCGGGTTCGGGTTCGGTCTCGGTTTCTTCACTGGCCTCACCACCGCCGGGCAGCGGGATCACGATGCCCGGCGCCAACGTCACACCCGGTCGAGAGGTCGTCGTCTCCGGCTCCGTGGTCGTCGGAGCCGTACTGCGGGTGGAGGTGGTCGAGGACGTCGGCGGGGCCTCATATGGAATGCCCGAAACACCGCCAACCGCAGCCGGCTTCGGGAAGTCCTCGATCGGCCGGCCTTCGAGCGCGGCGTTCATCGCCGTGCGCCAGATCTGCGCGGGCAGCCCCGAACCGTAGATCGTGGAGCCGTTGTAGTTCACCAACTCGGTGCCGTTGTCGGTGCCGACCCAGACCGCGGTGGACAGCTGCGGCGTGTAGCCAACCATCCAGGCGTCCTTGTTCATACCGGTGTCGCCGAGCTGTGTGGTGCCGGTCTTGGCGGCCGATGGTCGCGAACCACCATCGAGCGCATTGCCGTTGGAGTACGCGGCGACAGGTTGGAGTGCGGCCGTGGTGTTGTCGGCGACCTCGGCCGGAAGTCGGCGTTCACCCTGGTCGTCGTTGCGCTCGAAAAGCACGTCGCCCTGCGAGTTCTCGACCTTCTGCACGAAGTGGGGTGTGTGGTACATCCCCGATGCCGCCAGGGTCGCATACGCCGATGCCATGTCGATGACACGTGAGTCGTACTGTCCCAGCACCACACCGCCTTCGACGCCGGTGCCGTCCTGGTTCTCCAAAGTCGGGGTGCCGTCGGGCCGGGTCTCCGGGATACCGGCGCGGTGCGCGGCATCGGCGACGGCACTGGGTCCGCCGTTGAGGTCCATCATCAACCGGTAGAACACCGTGTTCAGCGACATCTTCATCGCGGTGGCCAGGTTGCAGGTACCGCACGACGTGCCATCGGAGTTGTTGATGGTGACGCCGCCGGACTCGAACGGCGCCGAACTGTATGTCTTGGACAGTGGAATGCCCTGCTCGAGAGCGGCCACCATCGCGAAGACCTTGAACGACGAACCGGTTTGTAGATCAGCCTGCGCGTAGTCGAATCCGTTGCCGTCGTTGCCACCGAAGTAGCCCCGCACAGCGCCGGTTTGAGGATCGACCGACACCACCGCGGTCCGCAAATCCTTCGGTTCACCGTCCAGCGAACCATTGGCCGCGTCGACGTTTGCGGCCTGCACCTGCGGGTCGATGGTCGTGCTGATCTTCAGTCCGCCGGTACGGATCTCGTCTTCGGAGATGTCGAGGCCACCCAGTTCGGCGAGTACCTGCCGTTTGATGAGCCCGTTGGGTCCATCGCTGGCCGGATCACCGGTCTGCGCCTGCTGATCGACCACGTTCGGGTACTGCTGGGCGGCAGCCTCGTCCTTGGTGATCGCCTTGGTGGTGACCATGCCGTCGAGCACGTACTGCCAACGAATCTGCGCTGCTTCGAGATTGGTGGCCGGATCGTAGTAAGAAGGGGACCGGATCGAGCTGGCCAGCACTGCCGACTCGGACAATGTGATGTCGCGGATGTCCTTGTTGAAGTATGCCTTTGACGCCGCCGCGACACCGTAGGCGCCACGACCGAAGTAGATGGTGTTGAGGTAGGCGGCCATGATCTCGGGCTTGGACCACTCGTTGGCCATCTTGGTGGAGATTGCCAACTCGCGGAACTTGCGCTGGTAGCTGGCTTCGTCACCGGTGAGCACGTTCTTCACGTACTGCTGGGTGATCGTCGACCCACCGCCGGCACTTTCGTTGCCGGTGATCTTGCCGAGCGCGGCACGGCCGTATCCACTGATCGAGAAGCCCGCGTTCTCTTCGAACTCGCGATCCTCGGCGGCGATGACGGCCTGCTGGAGCACCAGCGGGATGTCCTCGATGGGGACGTCGGTGCGGTTGCCCTCCGCTGGGACGATCCTGGCGATCTCGCCCCCGTTGGTGTCGACCACCGTCGCGACCTGGCTCTGCTTGATGTCACCCGGGGCGGGCACTGCCACATCGGCGTAGGTGAAAAGGAACACAGCTGCCATCACCACCACGAATCCGGGTACCAGCGCACCACCGAGTCCGAGGACCCACGCGGCAGCCTTTTGCCAGGCCCGCTTCTTTTGCACCGGTGTCCGACCGGGGGACGCAGATTGCCTGGCGTCACCGTTGCCGGTGGTCCAACCAGATCGATTCGGTCCGTCAGGGCCGTTGCTCACAGATACTTCTCCATACCTTCAGTGCCCATTCCTGCTGGGCCTTTATCGGCGTCCGCCTTCGCGGATCCACCGGTAGTCGTGTCGTTCGATGCCCGTGCGCCGGCAACCCGGCGGGTCCGCCTTACCGGCGGTCGCGGAGGCAATCCCGACACGTACGACTGGACCAGATGGTTCCAGCTGCACGTGCGGCACACCTCCACCACATGTACCGAAAATTCTTCCTGGCTCGCTGCCAGGCGCTGAATCTCTTCATTTGTACGGGCCGAACCCGAAACCTGTCCAAGTTTCTCGCCGAACACCCACGAAACGATCGTGACCTGCTCTTTTCGGCAGATCGGGCATCGTTCCGAGCTGGTCAGGCCATGAAACTTGGCCGCCCGCAGCAGATAGGGGCTGGCATCGCAGACCTCGGCCACACCGGTACGCCCGGCGTAGACCTCGGCCAGCCGGGACTTCCGCTGTAACGCGTAGTCCACCACCTGTCGCTGCATCGGCACTCGTCAAGAGTACGTGGCTCCAACCAGCACGCGGTTGTGGTTGTCCGGCGATGTCACTTTCAGTGCAGTCCATTCTCACTCCATCGAGCGGACCGAATTGGCTGTCGACCGTGCCGAACTTGTCCGTTTCTGCGATGGTCTCGGCCCACACGACGGTGGTCTCGACCCGCTCGGCGGCCGGGTTTACAGGTGATCGATGCAGGTCAGCGCGCTTTGAGGTACCGGTTATATCGGCGCGATACATACGTGTGTAACATCAGGCATACAGGTTTCTGAAACACGTCGGATGGAGGTGTGACCGAATATGCTCGAACTCGCAGTACTCGGCTTGCTCCTCGAGTCTCCGATGCACGGCTACGAGCTGCGCAAGCGGCTCACCGGCCTGCTCGGCGCATTCCGCGCGTTTTCGTATGGATCGCTGTACCCGTCGCTGCGCCGAATGCAGGCAGACGGTTTGATCGCTGAGGATTCGGGCGCACCGGGGACTCTGAAGCGACGCGCTCGTCGCGTCTACGCATTGACCCCGAAGGGACGGGAGCGGTTCGCCGAACTGCTCGCAGACACCGGCCCGCAGAACTACACCGACGATGGCTTCGGAGTGCACCTCGCATTCTTCAGCCGGACTCCCGCCGAGGCTCGCATGCGCATCCTCGAGGGTCGGCGCCGGCAAGTGGAAGAACGCCGCGAAGGTCTCCGAGAGGCTGTCGGTCGTTCGAACCGCACAGTCGATCGCTACACCAAGCAGCTCCATCAGTTGAGTCTCGAGTCGAGCGAACGAGAAGTCCGCTGGCTCAACGAGCTCATCGCCGCCGAGGGCTCGGAACGGACCGAGGATTCGACAAATACGTCGAGGAATCCCGGACCGTTGCCCTCGGAAACGGTCTTTGCAGAACCCGAAACAACCTCAGTAACACCACACAAAGAAGGGGAACCCGACCATGGGTGACAACAATTCAATTCGCGTGGCGATTGTTGGCGTGGGAAACTGCGCCTCATCCCTGGTCCAGGGCGTGCAGTACTACAAGGATGCCGACGAGAACGCCAACGTTCCCGGCCTCATGCACGTGAAGTTCGGCAAGTACCACGTCCGCGACGTCAACTTTGTCGCCGCGTTCGACGTGGACGCCAAGAAGGTCGGCTTCGACCTCTCGGACGCCATCTTCTCCAGCGAGAACAACACCATCAAGATCGCTGACGTGCCGCCGACCGGCGTCAACGTCCTGCGCGGGCACACCCTGGACGGACTCGGCAAGTACTACCGCGAGACCATCACCGAGGCCGACGGCGACGGCGTCGACGTGGTCCAGGTCCTCAAGGACAACAAGGTCGACGTACTCGTCTCGTACCTGCCCGTCGGATCCGAACAGGCCGACAAGTTCTACGCACAGTGCTGCATCGACGCCAACGTCGCGTTCGTCAACGCCCTGCCTGTCTTCATCGCCAGCGACCCGGTCTGGGCCAAGAAGTTCACCGACGCCGGTGTTCCGATCGTCGGCGACGACATCAAGAGCCAGGTCGGTGCCACCATCACCCACCGCGTCATGGCGAAGCTGTTCGAAGATCGTGGCGTCACGCTCGATCGCACGTACCAGCTCAATGTCGGCGGCAACATGGACTTCAAGAACATGCTCGAGCGTGAGCGCCTGGAGTCCAAGAAGGTCTCGAAGACGCAGGCTGTGACCTCCAACCTGACCGGCGCCCTGGCCAACAAGATCGAGGACAAGAACGTCCACATCGGACCTTCGGACCACGTCGCGTGGCTCGATGACCGCAAGTGGGCCTACGTCCGCCTCGAAGGCCGCGCCTTCGGTGACGTGCCGCTGAGCCTCGAGTACAAGCTCGAGGTCTGGGACTCCCCCAACTCGGCAGGCATCATCATCGACGCCGTGCGCGCCGCCAAGATCGCCAAGGACCGTGGCATCGGTGGACCCATCCTGCCGGCTTCGGCCTACCTGATGAAGAGCCCGCCGGAGCAGCTCGCCGACGACGTCGCGCGCCAGCAGCTCGAAGCGTTCATCATTGGTGCAGACGCCTGATCCAGGTCACCAGACCCGGTCAGTAACTGACACAAACCAAGAGCCGCACACCTTCTCCGGTGTGCGGCTCTTGGCGTATGCCCGATGTCAGAAGGCAATCGAATGGTGCGGCGAAGACGCCTACAATATGGCGAAGGTGCATCAAGGCCCTGAAGTCGACGCAGTCCGAGCAACTTCCGTTGGCCCGGTACCAGGAAGTCAATTCCGGCATTTCCAACACTTGCTCGTCAAGTGGATCGGCGAGGGAGTCGACTGAGAGGTCTACGACCATGCAAGCCTTGCAATACCGTAAAATCGGAGCCCGGCCCGAAGTGGTCGAGATCGACAAGCCCTTACCGGGCGCAGGCGAGGTGCTCCTGCGAATGACCGCCGCCGGAGCCTGTCACTCCGATGAGTTCATAATGTCGACTCCTGCGGATCAGTATGCGTTCCAACCACTTCCACTGACTCTCGGACATGAGGGCGCCGGAATCGTCGAAGCACTCGGTCCGGGGGCCACCGGGTTCGAAGTGGGGCAATCCGTACTCGTATACGGACCCTGGGGCTGCGGACTGTGCTATCCGTGTGCGCAGGGCAGCGAGAACAACTGCATTCACGGCATCAAGGCACCCGGCATCTACCGGCCCGGCGCAATGGCCGAATACATGATCGTCGACGACAGCCGTCATCTGGTGCCGCTGGGCGACCTCGATCCCATCACCAGCGTCTCGCTCACCGATGCCGGATTGACGCCGTATCACGCTGTGAAACCGACGATCCCGAAGCTGGTACCCGGTACAACAGCGCTCGTCATCGGTGTCGGTGGACTCGGCCACGTGGGTGTGCAACTCCTCAAAGCGCTCACACAGGCGAGCATCGTCGCGGTCGATATCGCCCCCGAGAGCATCGAGCACGCACTGCAACTCGGCGCCGACCACGCCTTCGCATCGGACGCGGCGGCCGCCGACCGCATCCGCGACATCACCGGCGGACGTGGGGTCGACGCCGCCTTCGATTTCGTCGGCGCGCAGGTCACCGCCGACCTCGCGCAGTCATCGATCGCCGTTGACGGAGAAATCTCGATGGTCGGCGTGAGCACCGGCGCAGTGCCGGTCGGCTACCTCACCGTCCCCTTCGATGTCTCGGTGCGCGTGGTCAATTGGGGCACGAGGCCCGAGCTGATCGAGGTCGTCGAACTGGCCCGTCGGGGCGCGATCGAGATCGCAGTGGAAGAGTTCGCCATGGCCGACGCACCCGTCGCGTACGAACGACTCCACGCAGGCAAGATCCGCGGGCGGGCGGTGGTCGTTCCGACCCGGTAGCCCGCCCGCGGTTCACCGATTGCTACATCGTCCCGTTCAGGAACGCCGAGTAGGCGGGCAGGTCGAGCTGGCCGTGTCCGCTCAGGCCGATGACGATGACCTCTTCTTTGTCCGAATCACGGACGTGGTCAACAGCTGCGGCGATCGCATGGGTCGATTCCGGCGCTGGGACGATGCCCTGCGTCCTGGCGAACAGAACGCCGGCGGCGAACGCGTCCTGCTGCTCGATCGCAATGCCATCGACGAATCCGAGCTCAACGGTGTGGCTCAGAGCCGGCGACATCCCGTGATAACGCAGGCCACCGGCATGGATGGGATCGGGCACGAAGTCCATACCCAGCGTGTGCATCTTCAGCAGCGGCGTCAGACCCGCGACATCACCGTGGTCGTAACGGTATTCACCCTTGGTGATCGACGGGCAGGCGGACGGCTCCGCGGCGATGATCTTCGGATTCGACCGGCCGTGGATCTGCTCACGAATGAACGGGAACGCCAGACCGGCCAGGTTGGAACCGCCGCCTGCACAACCGAAGACGTAGTCGGCGCCGCCGGACTCCACCAGGGCGAGCTGATCAACGGCTTCGATCCCGATCACACTCTGATGCAGCACAACATGATTGAGGACGCTGCCGAGCGCATACCGCGCACCGGGATCCTTCACCGCCGCCTCGACGGCCTCACTGACCGCCATCCCGAGACTGCCGGTGGTATCGGGCGTCGCCTTCAGGATTGCGCGGCCGGCCTCGGTCAGCTCCGATGGGCTCGAATGCAGTGTCCCGCCATACGTCTCGATGAGGTAGCCGCGATAGGGCTTCGATTCATAGGAGGCCCGGACCTGCCACACCTCGACATCTATCCCGAACAGCGCGCCCGCGAAGGCCAATGCGCTACCCCACTGACCGGCACCGGTCTCCGTGGTCAGGCGGGTGACGCCGTCCACCGAGTTGTAATAGGCCTGTGCCACTGCGGAGTTAGTCTTGTGACTACCGACCGGGCTCACGCCCTCGTACTTCACGTAGATCCGCGCCTTGGTGTTCAGCGCCTCCTCGAAACGCCGGGCCCGGATCAGCGGGGAGGGCCGCCACATCTTGTAGATCTCGCGGACCGGTTCCGGGATCTCGATGTAGGTCTCCGTCGACACCTCCTGCGCGATGAGCCCCGACGGGAACAACGGCGCGAGATCGTCGGGGCCTACCGGCTCCTTCGTGCCGGGATGCAGATGCGGCGGAATCGGCTCGGGCAACTCCGCTGCCAGGTTGTACCAGTGTGTCGGGACATCCACGCTGATCAGGTCGCGATTGGCTTCGGGGGTCTCAATGGTCATGCACACGACTTTAGGCGTAGCCGCGTCGACGGTCACGGGGGTTACGCCGAAACCGAGACGATCGGAGGCCGAGCCCAGATAGCATCCGACATGATGATCAACCGGATCCGAAATCGCGAGGCATTCGACCCTGACCTGCGCCTGCACTCGTTGCTGGTACCGCAGCACCTGGTCGGGCCCCGCACGGTTCCGGCGATCCGATGGTTGTCCAAACTGATCCGCGGCAGTTCCGCCGCCACCGTCCACGAGATCGCACCGGGTGTGAGCGTGCGGTTGTTCCGGCCGACCAAACCGGCCGCGGTCCCGGGACCGGGGGTCCTGTGGATCCACGGCGGCGGCATGGTGATCGGCACCGCGGCGCAGGACGATGCCACCTGCAGACATTTCGCCGACGCCGTTGGCGCGACGGTGGCATCTGTCGAGTACCGGCTCGCCCCGGAGCACCCCTATCCCGTCCCCGCGGAGGACTGTTACGCCGCGCTCCGGTGGCTTGCCGAACGACCCGAGGTCGACCCGGACCGAATCGTGGTCGCCGGTGCCAGCGCCGGTGGCGGATTGGCCACCACCGTCGCGGCCTTCGCCCACGACCGCGGCGAGATCACCCCGATGCTGCAGTTGCTGGTCTATCCGATGCTCGACAACCGCTCGGTCACGCCCGATGAGAACCACCGGCTCTGGGACGCGAAGAGCAACCGATACGGTTGGGACAGTTATCTCGGCGACGCCTCACCCGAGATTGCGGTCCCCGCCCGCCGCACTGACCTGACCGGCCTGGCCCCGGCGTGGATCGGCGTCGGATCACTCGATCTCTTCCTCGAGGAAGACCAAACCTATGCCGAGCGGCTGCGAGATGCCGGTGTGCCGTGCACGTTCATCGTGATCCCGGGCGCATTCCACGGCTTCGACATGGTCGCCACCCGCGCACGCATCGTCCGAGACTTCTTGGCCGCCCAGACCGACGCCATCCGCGAGGCGCTACGTACCCACGACCGGTCGAGACTGTCCGACGAGTGACCCGGTAGAACCGGCCCGGACGAGTACTACGGCCCGTAGTAAGGTGGCTCGACGGAACAATTCGGACGCCGCGTTCTCGGATCGACAGTGCGGGAAGGGCCCCGGACGGACTGCTCCGACTGCCCCACGTCACCCGACTGGTCGACGGCAATATGAGCCGTCGTTTGTCGGTGCTCACCCGCAAGGAGTTTTCCGATGTTCCTCGCAATTCGCGAACTGATCTACGCCCGGACCCGGTTCTTGTTGATGGGGGCGGTCGTTGCGTTGATCTCGGTCCTCATGGTGATTCTTTCCGGATTGTCCACGGGCCTGGTCGACGATGGTGTCTCCGGCCTTCAGCGCAGTCCGGTACAGGCATTTGCATTCGCCGAGGGCACGAAAGCCGACTCGGCGTTCTCCCGGTCGGTTGTCACCCGGACGCAGGCCGAGACGTGGGCGCAGCAGCCCGACGTCGAGCACGCCGAACTGATGGGCAACTCGATTGTCAATGCGCACAACAGTGATGGCACGCCCGTCGACCTGACACTGTTCGGCGTGACTCCCGGTTCATTTCTCGAACCCGACGCCGCCGAAGGCACGGCCATCGCCGGACCGAACGACATCATCGTCAGCTCAACTGCCCGCGACGAGGGTGTCGAGATCGGCGACCGCATCGCGATCGATCGCATCGGCACCGAGCTCAATGTTGTCGGATTCACCTCGGACAAGCGCACATTCGGCCACGTCGACATCGCCTATGTCCCCCTGACCACCTGGCAGGAGATCAACAGCGGCGGCGCCGACACCGACGGCTCTTTCGACCCTCGAATCTACGACGAGGCCAGTGTGGTCGCGATCGAAGGAACCTCGAACCAGCTGCCCGACTTGACTTCCGGTGATACCGCGGCCGGCACGTCGTCAAAGGACCTCGAGGACTCGTTCGATTCTTCACCCGGATACGCGGCGGAGACGATGACCATGTCGATGATCACCGTGTTCCTGTACGCGATCTCCGCGCTGGTGGTCGGCGCCTTCTTCACGATCTGGACCGTGCAACGTACGCGAGAACTTGCGCTCCTACGCGCACTCGGAGCCTCGACGCCGTACCTGCTCAGGGACAGCATCCTGCAGGCAACATTTGTCCTTCTCGGCTCCGTCGCCGTGGGCGTCGGTATCGGGGTCGGGTTCGGATCCGGACTCAGCGGAACCGGGATGCCCTTCTCCATGCAAGCCGGGCCCATTCTCCAGGGCGCTGTCCTGCTGATCGTCCTGGGACTACTCGGCGCGGCCGTCGCGGTGATCCGAGTCGCCCGCATCAATCCACTCACCGCCCTGGGGGAAAACCGATGACCACCACTCGCACCACAGGCCTCGAACTCCGCGACGTCACACTGACATTCGGCGACGGCGACAGTTCCATCACCGCCCTGAACAACGTGAACCTACAGGTCACACCCGGCGAGCTGGTCGCCATTGTCGGGCCTTCCGGGTCCGGCAAGTCGACCCTGCTCGCGGTTGCCGGCGGGCTGACGGTACCCACCACGGGTTCGGTTCACCTGGCCGGCACCGACCTGAGCACGGTTCCGGCGAAGAAGCTGACGAAGATCCGCCGCGACCACATCGGGTTCGTATTCCAGACCGCCAACCTGGTGCCGTCGCTGACCACGCTCGATCAACTGCGACTGATGCCCACGATCACCGGGCGCCGGGGGCGCGATCCCCTCCCGCTGCTGGAGGCCGTCGGTATGAGTCACCGCCTCGACAAGCGGCCCGGTCAGTTGTCCGGTGGAGAACGACAGCGGGTGGGTATCGCCCGGGCACTCGTCACCGAGCCGTCGTTGCTACTCGTCGACGAACCGACCGCCGCGCTCGACCGTAAGCGCAGCCACGAGGTGGTGCAGGTGCTCGCCGAAGAGACGCACCGCGCAAACGTTGCCACCATCATGGTGACCCACGATCACGACGTCCTCTCCCACTGCGATCGGGTGGTCGAGATGATCGACGGGCGCCTCACACCAGTGGGTTGACGTCCGGGGGTGCGCGCCTAATAGATCGCGACGCGGTCCGGGTCGAAATAGTGCCCGACCCGACGGGCATTGAGTTGCCGGAAGATCTCACCCGCCGCCGACGGCCAGGCCGACGTGGTCACCGATTCGCTGGCGCGCAGGACCGTCACCGTGATCAGTGCAACGCGTCCGAGCGGGGTGTCGAAACCGCTTGGTGCACCCCAGCCCTTGTTGCCAAGGAGGACGCCTGCGGTGCCGTTCACCAGCCATTCCCGTGGACCGGTGATGCCTGCCAGTTCGACGTACACGGCCTCGGGCGCGGCCGTGATCGAGCCGACAAAATCGGAACCATCGGTGGCCGCCCGTTCGGCAACCGCCGACAGCACCCCGAAAAGCCAATGCTCACGGGCACTCTCGTCGGCCCGCAGCCCCGGTTCGATCGACTCCAGGAAGAACTCCGCTCCCACACCGAGCATCGAGCCACCCGCCACCGGGCCATATGCGGTGCTGGTTCCGCCGCCGGTCAGACTCGGTGCCGACAGTCCGTCGGTGGCGAGCAGCGTGGTTCGATCGCGCCGCACCGCCCGAAAGGCCCGGGTCCCGCCCGGCCAGAGCACGCCGCCGGCGTCAAGTGGCGCGAGCAGCGGTTCGTACATGTCTCCGACGCTGCGCCACAGGTTGTCCCTCGCTGTTTGGGCCTCGCGTGCACCCGGTACATCCGCGGTGGACTCGGGTTCGCCTCGATTCGCGACCGCAATACCGCCGTACTGCACCGGGGTCGGGGCGGAGGGCACCTGGTTGGCCTCATGTGCGCGCTGGAAAGCGCGTTGGGTGAAGGCCAACTCGTTCGCGTCGGGAGTCATTGCCGGCGTGGGTATCTCGACAACACCGTCGTCGGCAACGAGGAAGATCAACCGCATCTGGCCACCGGCCCGAGCCGGGTCGGAGGGAGCCCGGGTGAAGACCCGCCAGCCGGCCTGAATACGTTGCGCGGTCAGGGAATACAGATTGTGCCCGACAAAGTTCACCCGCCGCACGCGAATGAAGTCGAGTGCGATGGCCACCGCCGAAGCCGGGTCGGTCGCATGCGTGGGCACCGAACCCGGGCCCGGGAACGGGAAGTACGTCCCTGACAGCAACTGCGCCAACGGTATTCCACCGACGTAGTCGATCAGCCATTGCGGCGCGGTCCTCGGGTATCGGAGCAGGTCATCCCGATAGGAGTCCGGGTCGAAGATCAGGCCCGCATCGATCGGTCCCATCTCCCCGTGATCGTAGTGAACCACCGGTGGTGCGGCGCTCAGCGTGATCTCCACGGTGAGCGCGGCGTCGTGCCCGGCCTGGTAGCGGCCCACCCGCAGATCTCGGGCCAGTTCCAGCGCAACCGGCGGCGCCGGAACCGGGGTGGGCGGCACCTGGCCGAAGTAGGTGAGCGTGTACCGCGTCGCGGTTCCGGCGAAGCTGAAACAGATCTTCGCGCCGACGGCGCCGGGAGGCGCCGAAGCCTGGACGGACTGCCCGATGGCGGCGATGAACTCGGCTTCGGGCAACAGGCGTGCGTGCGATGTCGACCAGTAGGTCACCGCATCTCACCTCGCTACCTGACTCGCCGGATCCGTCTCCAGATGCCGCGGCGACACGCTCATCTGACGTCTGGCGACCATTATCGCCGAAGAATGCCCACCCGCGGTATGACCGGGGTGGGCGTTCGACCTTGCGCGGTTGCCGACGCTACGCGCCGTTGCGCCGATCTCGCCACGCACACATCTCGGTGACCAGCGACAGATCGTAATCCGGGCCGTTCACTCCGACGGTGAACAGTGTGACGCCCTCATCGGCGAGGCTCTCGGCCAGCGCGATGGCGGCCTCGGGGTTTTCGGCCGCGGACAACTCGCTCGACCGGACGATCTCGTTCGGATCGCGTCCGATCGCGGCGCAGTGCCCGGCCAGGACCTGCGCCTTGTGGCGGTAGATCTCCACATCGACGAACGAATGCCAGATGTGGGCGTGCTCGGCCACGTACTTGAGCGTCTTCTTCTCGCCGCCCCCGCCGATCAGGATCGGGATCTCGCGGGTCGGTGCGGGGTTGAGTTTGCCGAACCGGTCCTTGATCCGCGGCAGGGCCTCGCCGAGCGCATCGAGCCGGCCACCCGCGGTGCCGAACTCGTATCCGTACTCGGTGTAGTCGCGCTCGAACCAGCCCGATCCGATTCCCAGGATCAAGCGTCCACCCGAGATGTGGTCGACCGTTCGGGCCATATCCGCGAGCAGCTCCGGATTCCGGTAACTGTTACAGGTGACCAGCGCACCGATCTGGATGTTCGAGGTCTGCTCCGCCCACGCGCCGAGCATCGTCCAGCACTCGAAGTGCTCACCGTCGCGCTCACCGTAGAGCGGGAAGAAGTGATCCCAGTTGAATGCCATGTCGACCCCGGCATCCTCCGCCCGAAGAACTGCGTCGCGGATGTCTGAGTACTGGGCATGTTGTGGTTGCAGCTGAACAGCGATCTGGATAGGTGCGGTCATGAATTCAGTCTGCCTGAGTTTCGGCCCGAATTCTCCTGGGTGATCGCGGCTTCGGCGGCGTACTTCCCACACATTCCGTGCACACCGCCGCCTGGAGGGGTGGATGACGAACACAGGAACACGCCCTTCACCGGCGTTGCGTAGGGCACCCGAGCAGCGACCGGCCTGGTGAACTGCTGCCGAAGATCCGAAATGCCCGAATTCATGTCGCCACCTACATAATTCGGGTTGTAGACGGAATACTGTTTGGCGGTCATGGTGTGCCGGGCCAGTACGACGTCTCGGAAACCCGGTGCGCACCGCTCGATCTCTGCCTCCACGGCCGCCGTCATGTCGACGTCGCTGCCGTGCGGCACGTGGCAATACGCCCAGGCCACGTGCTTGCCTGCGGGGGCCCTCGTCGGATCCAGCACGGTCGGCGTGCCACCGATCAGGTTCGGACGCTTCGGGATCCGGCCGGCCTGCACGTCTTTCTCGTTGTCGCGGATCTGCTGTTCGTTTTCGGCGATGTGGAAGGTGACCGTCGACCCGGTGTGGGGGTCGGTCCACGGGATCGGCTCTGACAGGGCGTAGTCGATCTTGAAAGTGCCCGGCCCGAACCGGAACTTTGCAAGCCGACGACGATAGCGGGTCGGCAACCGGTCACCCATGATGCCGGCGAACTGCCGAGGATCGATGTCGAAGAGCTTCAGCGGTGCATCCGGCAGGTCGTCGAACTTGTGGACGGGATGGTCGGTCTCGATATGCCCGCCGTGCTCGCGGAGTGCACCGGCAAGCGCATCGGCGATCGACTGACTACCACCGCGGGCCAACGGCCAACCGCCGGAATGCACCAGCATCCCGAGCAGCAATCCCACCGCCGCTGTCGCGACCTCACCAGGCGGTCTGACCACATGCGTGGCGATCGCCGAGAATGCCGTGCGCGTCCGAGGATCCCGAAACATGATCCGGTTGAACACATCTGCGCTGAGCAGCGCCAGCGGACCAAAATGTGCGGCAGCCAGAAGGTGCCGGGGTATCCGGAACGGGCCGAAGAAATCGGAGATCAGATCCTCCGAGTGGGCGGCAGCGTATCCCAGGGTCGCCGACCAGGCACGAGCGTCGCGGCCCAGGAACTCCTTGCTCCGGGCGAGGTCGGTGTACAGCGGCAGAGCGGTCCCGTCACCGAACACATGCGACAGACCGATTTCGGGCACCAGCCACTGCAGGCCGTGCCGCGACAGATCCATCGAATTGAACGCCGGAGAAGCCATCCCGGTCGGATGCACCACCGAACACACGTCGTGGTGAAAGCCGGGCTCGGTCAGTTCGGCCGTCCGCGTCCCGCCACCGATCGTGGGGTGCGACTCGAGTACCAGCACTTTGCGGCCGGTCTTGGCCAGGGTCAGCGCCGCGGACAAACCGTTCGGACCCGATCCGACAACCACGGCGTCGTACCCATCTGCTCCCATGTCCATCAACGGTAGACCTCAGATGCCAAGACTTAACCACTGATTCATCCCAGGTTCGGACACCGGTTGTTTACGCCGCCTAACGTTCGACCGGTTGCTCGACGTCTGTCTATCTGGGGGAGCCCGCAGTGCGTATTCCGCTCACAATCACCACCAAGCACGAAGGGGCGTCTGCGCGTTCCCTGGTGACCTGCCACTACAAGTGTGGTGACGCCTGCTGGCATGAACCCCCGAACACCAGCAACAACACGTACTTCCGTGACATCGCCCGCGGAGCCCTCTCGCGGCGTTCGATCCTGCGTGGCTCAGCGGCCGCAGTGGTGGCGGTCGGCGCCACCTCGGCACTGGCAGCCTGCGGCGACGATGGTAAGTCGACGGCCACGAGCAGCAGCACTGCCGCCGGAACCGGTGTCGGTAACGCGGCGGAAACCGGCAGCACCGGAATGAACTTCGCATCGGTCGCACCGAATGTCGAAGACGCCCTGGTGATCCCGGAGGGCTATGAACAGGCGGTGGTGATCCGGTGGGGTGACCCGGTGCTGCCCGGCGCCCCTGAGTTCGACTTCGACAACCAGAGCGCCGAAGCCCAGGAGAAGCAGTTCGGATTCAACAACGACTTTGCCGGGCTGATCCCCATCGACGGCCAAGCCGGTCACTTCTACCTGGTGGTCAACCAGGAGTACACAACCGAACAGTTCATGTTCAAGGGCTACAAGCCGAAAGAACCCACCGACCAGCAGGCCCGCATCTCGATGGCAGCCCACGGGATCACGGTTGTCGAGGTCCAGAGTGAAAGCGGTTCGGGCAAACTCACACCCGTGGTCGGCGACCGCAACCGACGGCTCACGGCGATGAGCCCGTTCACCCTCACCGGTCCGGCGGCAGGCAGCGAGTTCGTGAAGACTGTCGCAGATCCCACCGGGACAACGATTCTCGGCACGATCGGCAACTGCTCCGGCGGCCTGACCCCATGGGGCACGATGGTCTCCGGCGAAGAGAATTTCAACAACTACTTCACCGGTGCGGCATCGGTCACCGAACCGGTCGCCAAAGAGCGTCTGGACCGCTACGGATTCGACGACGAGGACGACTATCACCAGTGGGGCCGGTACGAAACCCGATTCGACCTGGCCCAAGAACCCAACGAGGGCAACCGATTCGGTTACATCGTGGAGGTCAACCCGCACGATCCGGAGTCCACCCCGGTCAAACATTCCTCGATGGGACGGCTCAAGCACGAAGGTGCCAACATCTTTGTCACCGACGACGGCACCGTGGTGGCCTACACCGGTGACGATCAGAAGTTCGAGTACATCTACAAGTTCGTCTCCGACAAGAAGGTTCAGCCCGGACTCGGTGCCGCGGCAATGCGCCACAACATGAGCATCCTGTCGACCGGCACCCTGTACGTCGCCCAGTTGAGCGGCAACGAACCCAAGTCGATCGACGGCAGCGGCGCACTACCGTCGTCCGGTTCTTTCGCCGGAACCGGCAAATGGTTCCCACTGCTGACGGTGACCGACGACGGCGCCCAGTCGCGCGTCGACGGCATGACCGCCGAAGAGGTCGCGGTCTTCACACGAGCGGCCGCCGACAAGGTCAACCCGACCAAGATGGATCGCCCCGAGGACATCGAGGCGCATCCGGTCACCGGCAAGGTGTACTGCGCGCTGACCAACAACAGCGATCGCGGAACCGATGGCAAGGCCGCAGCGGATACACCAAACCCCCGCAACAAGAACAAGAACGGCCAGATCATCGAGATCACCGACGACCACGCGGGTACCGACTTCACCTGGGACCTGCTGCTGGTCTGCGGCGATCCGGCAGCCGCCGACACCTACTACGGTGGCTTCGACAAAACCAAGGTCAGCCCGATCTCCTGCCCCGACAACGTCGCCTTCGATCCGCACGGCAACCTGTGGGTGTCCACCGACGGCAATGCCCTCGGCAACAACGACGGCCTGTTCGCCGTCGCCCTCTCCGGTGAGAACCGGGGTGAGACAAAGCAATTCCTCACCGTCCCGCGCAGCTCCGAGACCTGTGGCCCGATCATCGGAACCGACCGGGTCATCGTGTGCGTCCAGCATCCGGGAGAAGAGGACGACTACTCGGCCGACAAACCGTATTCGCATTGGCCCGACGGTGGCGACAGCCAGCCCCGTCCGGCAGTGGTGTCGGTCTGGAAGACCGGCGGTCAGATCGGCATCTGACGCCGTACACCAGGCCCGCGCTCGGGGACCCATTTCAGAAGAACTGGACGCGAAAGCCTATCCACGGCGCCGTGAATGGGTTACCTTTCCATGGATCCGACGGGGAGGGATCTACGGGGTGGGGGCGTGTACCTGGTGTGTCGACCGGGGCAGGGTTCGACGCGTGAATCATCACCCTGCACCGGATCACGCCATTGCCGACTATCCACGGAGCGAATCAACGTGTCAGAACAACCGCAAGAACCCACCCGCATTCAGAAGATCCTCGGGGCGATCTTCATCAAGGCCTACCAGCTGAAGCAGAAGATCAAGCCCGCACCCGCGGCGCCCCCGGCCACACCTGCGCCCACACCCCAGCCCGACACCGAACCCACGACAAACCCCTAGGTGAAGAGTTTCTCCATCACGTCGCTCACCTGGGCGGCCAGGTAGTCCCCGGCGGTGTCGTCACCGCCCAGCCAGCGAATCAGAGCCTGCTGAAACAGTCCGTCGATCAGCGCGTAGGCCTGCGGTGACTGCAACGCCGGGATTGCCTGATCGAGCTCGCAGTAGCGGGTGACAACCCGCCAGGTCATGTCTTCCAGACCCTGCTCGATCTCGCCGACCGCCGGCCGGAACCTCTCGTCGAAGAGGCTCTGTGCCCGCATGTCGTACCAAAGCCGATGCATCGACGCATCTTCGACGACAGAGTCTTTCATCGCCGCGGCAAACCGGATACACAGATCGGGGGCGCTGGTGGCTCCCTCGGTGGCTGCGTCATATCGGGTCACGCATTCAACCTTGTATTCATGGACAACGAAGATCATGAGCTCGTTTTTGTCCGCGAAATAGTAGTGCAGGACGCCGTGGGTGAAATCCGAATCATTTGCAATGTCACGCAAACTCGTGTTGGCATAACCGCGTTGGGCAAGTGTCAGTAAGGCCGACTTCGCCAGTTGTCGGCGGCGATCGCCGAACTTGTCCGGACGCCGATCACCGCGCGGATTTTTCGTAGGCGTACTCATCACAAGGGATTCTAGGGCCGCGCGACCTCGGCAATCAATTGTCTGCCCACCTGTCAAACAATTCCTCGCAAATCTTTCAAGAGATCCTGCGGAGATGGTCGACAATCAACTCGCCCACAACTTCGGGCTTTTCGAGATGCAGAAAGTGACCGGCATCCGGCACGATGCGGGCTTCACTGCCCGGTGGCAGGATCTTTTCGACGCGCTCGGCAAACCCGGCCTGCATGCAACCGTCGTCGGCGCCGTGTAGATACAGCAGCGGTGTCAGCGGCTCACCGAAGGCGGCCGCCTGCATGCGGTGATATCGGCCAGCGCTGCGACCCGGTCGTAACGTCGCCCGGTAGTAGCCGAGCACTGCGCTGCGGTGCTGCCGATTCGGTAAGGCGGCAAAGACCGCCGGAAGATCCTTGCCTGCGTCATGGCCTGGTGACCAGCGACGCCACAGCAGCGGGATCAGCCGGTCCAGGCTGCGCTCCGACAGACGCGGCAGCTGGACGAACATCATGTACCAGCTCATGAACAGCTGGCGGCCGAGCAGTTTCATCAGCTGTGTCGTGTTGTCCGACAGGGACGTGAAGGCCCCGACCAGTGGCACCGACATCGACACCACCGCGGCAAATGGGGAATCCCCGTATGCGGCAAGCCCGCTGGAGGTCAGGGCACCCCAGTCGTGACCGATGACCACCGCCCGGTTGTCGGCCTCGAGAAGCCGATGGATTTCGACCGCGTCGTACATCAGCGCACCCAGGTGATAGTCGCCGTCCGCCGCGACCGTCGACGGCGCATAGCCCCTGGTGAACGGTGCGACGACCCGGTATCCCTCCGCCGCCAACCGTGGACCCAGATGCCGCCAGCTGTGGGCGGTGTCCGGAAAACCATGCAGACACAGCGCAAGTGGGCCGTCGGACGGCCCCCACGCGAAGGCGTTGAGCGTGACCGTCGGCAATTCCAGGATGATCACCTCGGCGCCGGCGGGCGCGGCTACCGGTGACGCCGGAGGCGGGTCGACTTCAGAGGTCATCTGAACCACTCAATCGGACAGCGGCCGTGGTGTCCAGACCCCAGAGGGATGTTTCAGTCGAGCCAGTCCAGGACCGCTGCCGCGGTCCATGATTGCTGCATGCTGCCCAGCGGCGCACCGGTGAACGGTTCGTAGTACTCGGCAAAGGACCCGTCTTGCGTCTGCCGCAGACCTTCTTCTCGAAGACGTGCCGACCGCTCGGGCCAGCCGCGCTGGGCAAAAGCCCACGAGAACAGCCACGTGATCACCGGCCAGACCGGCCCGCGCCAGTACTCCCGTGGTTTGAAGTCCGCGGAAATGGGTGACGTGGACGGCGGCACCGCATATTTCAGATCGGGGTGTCCGCAGAAGCGTGGGCCCTCGAACAGGCGCAACAGAGCGCGTTCGCGATCGCGGGGCAGACCACCGCAGAGCAGCGGCGCAAACATCGCGATGGTCTCGGTGTTGATCCAGCGATCCGCGCGAAGATCGAAATCCCTTGCCGCCCCGTTGCGTTCCGACGTCGAGGCCGCAACCCCGGCGCGAAAGCGTTCGGACCAGGCCCGCAGGTCGCGGACATCGGCGAGCGGTTTGGAATACTCCTCGCCGATCGTGGCCAGGACGTCACAGGCGACCGCGAAGATCGCGCTGACGAACACGTCTTCGATCGCGAAACTCATCACGTCGGGAAGAATCGCGTCGTCGTAATTGGCGCGCTTCATCTGCTCGACCAGCCACAGATATCGGTCGTATTCGATGTCGGTGGGACGCATCGACGCATCGGCGCCGTGCGACAGATCCGCTCGGGTGTACGGCGGGAGATCGAGACCCGGGATCACGTTGTTGTAGGCCGCATCCCAGCGCGGGGAATTGTCCATCCCCGACTCCCAGCCGTGGTAGAGCGTGATCCGGCCGCGCCCCTTCGGATCCCGCGCATGCGCCAGCCACCGGTGCCAGCGCACCAGATCACCCCAGCGCCGATCGAGGAACCCCTCGGCCATCGACCGGGTGGTACGACCTTGCCGCCGGGAATGATCGAGGATCCGCTGCACCGCGATCGCG
The DNA here is from genome assembly GCF_056786495.1 of Williamsia sp. Y853. NCBI lineage: Bacteria > Bacillati > Actinomycetota > Actinomycetes > Mycobacteriales > Nocardiaceae > Williamsia > Williamsia sp. Y853. Next base: position 749,294 of record NZ_JBXCJC010000001.1, on the reverse strand, counting down.
TGCACGGGCGGCTGCGTGATGCCCGAGGTGTGTGGTGCCCGCGGCGCATTGAACGCGAGTTCGGCGCATTCCCAGCGGGCCGGGCCGGGGAAGTAACCGTCGCGACCATTGGCGAACACGATGTGCGGGATCATCCCGTTGCCCCACTGCGCCGAGAGCAAGGTGTCCATCTCGACCACGGCCCGCTCAACACTCAGCGGTGCCAGACCCACCGTGACAAAGGCGGCATCCCAGCTCCACATATGCGGATAAAGACGCGGCGCCGCGCTGGTCATCGTCCCCAGATCGTTGCCGCGCAGAAGATACGCAGCGCGGGCGGACAGCTGTGTGTTCGTGAAGCCGGAGTATCCCACGCTCCACATTCTGACCCCCGACTTCCATTCGCGCCCGGCCTGGTCGCCCGACCCGCCGGGCGTCTGGTCCATCGGCACTAAGGTTGAGGTCATGCCAACCGCGTTGATCACCGGCGCCAGCCGCGGGCTGGGAGCGGCCATCGCCCGCCAACTCGCCCCCACCCACGACCTGCTGCTCGGCGGCAGGCCCTCCACCGACCTGGACAACATGGCGTTGTCTCTGGACGGTGCGAGCACATGGCCGGTCGAACTGACCGATCCCGACGAGATCGAGGCCGCCACCGAAGCGATCAGCTCACTCGACGTGCTGGTGCACAGCGCCGGGGTGATCAGCTGGGGCACCGTCGAGGAGTCCCCCGCCGACGAGTGGCGCCGGGTCCTCGAGGTCAATCTTATCGCCGCCGCCGAACTCACCCGGCAGCTGCTGCCTGCCCTGCGCAACGCCGGTGGCCATGTGGTGTTCATCAATTCCGGTGCCGGCCAACGGGTCAACGCCGGTTGGGGGGTCTACGCGGCCAGTAAGTTCGGACTGCGGGCACTGGCCGACGCGGTCCGTCTCGAGGAACCCGCCCTGCGGGTCACGTCGATCTTCCCAGGCCGGATCGACACCGAGATGCAGGAAGAACTCAATGCCATGGAAAGCGGGGGCGACTACGACGGGACCCGCTACCTGCGGCCCGAGACCGTGGCCGCGGCCGTCGTCGCCGCCATCAACACCCCGGTCGACGCCCATCCGCAAGAGATCGTCCTCAAGCCCACCGGCCGTCACTGACAGGGCTGACGGGGCTGACGGGGCTCAGCCCTCGGCGGCCGGCCGCAGGAAGTCGCCTGCCACCGCCACCGCAGGCCCCGAACTGTCACCGCCCACCACCAGCGACGCGAAGGCGATGTCGCCGCTGATCCCCGCGAACCAGCCGTGCGCGTGGGTGTTGTCACCGTATTCCGCGGTGCCGGTCTTACCGCCGAGACCGTCGATGTCGGCCAGCGACGCGGCGGTTCCCGACGTCACCGTCTGACGCATCATCGTCCGCAAGGCCGCCACCACATCGGGATCCAGCGGCGATGGCGTCTTGTCGGCGGTGGTGCTCTCCCCGATCACCAGGCCCGGCAGCACCATCGAGCCGTTGCCCAGGCTTGCCTCCGCCACCGCCAGACCGAACGGCGACACGGTGACACTTCCCTGGCCGATCCCGTTCTCCACCCGCAACGCGGGAGTATCCGCGGAGCCGACCTGACCGGTGACCGTGGTGATGCCGGGAACAACGAAGTCCACACCGATTCCGAACTGTTCGGCAGCGGCAGGCAACGCATCGGCTCCCAATCGGTCCGACAGTGTCGCCATCGTCGTGTTGCACGAGCGTGAGAATGCGGTGGTCAGCGGTACCGAGCCCAGATCGAACTCGTCTTCGTTCGGGATGGTCCGGCCCTCGATGGTCGTGCGGCCCGGGCAGGGCAGCTGCGACTGCGGCGTCACCGTTCCCGACGACAACGCCGCCGCGGTTGTCACGGTCTTGAACGTCGATCCGGGCGGGTACAGCCCGGTAAGCGCTATCGGACCCTCCTTGTTCGCGGCCTCGTTCTGCGCGACCGCGAGTATCCCGCCGGTCGACGGCGAGATGGCAACCAGCACTGCCGGTTTGGTCTGCGCCGACACGGCCCGCTGCGCCAATATCTGTAAACGTAGGTCCAGCGTCAGTCCGATCGGCTCCACCTGTTGCGGGCGAACGGTCTTGAGCTGATCGACGTTGTTGCCGTCTTCATCGACGATCCGCACCGACCACCCGGCCCCGGCCGAGATCCGTTTATTCCATAGGTCTTCCATACCGGCCAGCACCGGCGACTTCAACCCACGCTCGGCGGTGAGCAGTTTCCCCTGCTCAGCGACTTCGACCCCGTCTACCGAAACAAGCTGTTCCCGAACTCTTTCCAGATCATCGGCGCGCAGTGTTGCGACGTTGACGGTGGGACCGCCCTGGTGTTCGGCCGCGGCCCGGATCGACGCGTCGGTGATCGAGGGGTCGATCCCGGCGAGTATCCGGGCCAGCGCAGCCGAGCCCTCACCGATTGCCGCCTGATCCAGCGTGATCACACCGACCGTCTGCCATGTCATCAGTTCGGCGCCGGATCGGTCGACAACCGGGGTGAGAAGTTCCTTGTCGTCGGAGTACTGAAAGTGCGTGGCCGGACGTAAGTTGCTGTGCAACAGGGTTGGTGACCACTCCAGTCGCCAGCCGTCGTCGGTGTCCACGGATCGGCCGGTCGTCTCGTACGTCAGGTCTTTGCCCGGCCCGAATGTCCACGCCATGGTCAATCGGCCATCACCACCGGCGGCTTCCACGTCGCCGACCGCAACATCGACCTCGGCCTCTTCCCCGAGTTGATCGAACATGTCCGCTATCGCCGCCCCGGCCACAGCTGGATCGGTGGTCTGATCAGCCGCCTTGGCCACGTCTTTGTCGTGCAGCGCCGACGCGAAAGCCTCGAAGTTGCTTTCCGGATCGTCCCCCGACGAGCTGCAGGCCGCCGCAACCAGCGCCACGACCACCAGCACCGCTGCGGTCACACGTCGAAGGCCGGGCCGGGTGCGCTCATCAATACTCATTGCCCGCGAACTCAACCACCCCGGCCCCACCGCCCACAAGGTCGCAACACTCCGCCGGGCGATAGCGTTCTGCTATCACCGCAGTTCGGCCCCACCCCCGGCGTCGCCAAGGACCACTGGCCGCGCCCGATCCGGGAGCTAGACAACGGTGGTGGCGCCGGCGGCGTATGGCAACCAAGGGGTCTCGCGGAGGGCGGGGCAATGTTCAGGGGTTGGGTTGTGCGCGATGTCGATCATCCGGTCGAGGGCATCGCGTGCGGCAGCCAGATCTGCCATCGCGGCGCTGATGCGGTCGCGTTCTGCGGCGAGGAGCTCGAAGCCCTCGGGGGAGGCCAGGCCGGTGTCGACACAGGGCAGCAGCTGCAGGATCGTTCGACTCGACAGACCGGCGGTAAAGAACTGCTGGATCAACTTCACCCGCTCGACGGCTGACTCCGGATATGTGCGCTGGCCACTGGAAGTACGTTCAGAAGCAAGAAGACCCTGCTCCTCGTAGTAACGGAGAGCTCTCGTGCTGACTCCTGCGCGGTGTGCGACATCGCCTATCCGCATCCTGTTCGCCTCTCTGAAGGGTGATCCCCGTTCGCCGACTTGCCCTTGACGTCAACGTGAGGTTTTAGAGTAGCCGAAGTCGGGCCGGATACGACCCGACGACCACACAGAACTCTTTCAGAAAGCAAGGCCCCCATGGACATCACTGATCAGATCGCCCTCGTTACCGGAGCCAACCGTGGCATCGGCCGTCAATTCGTGCTCGAGCTGCTCGAGCGTGGGGCAAGCAAGGTGTACGCGACGGCCCGCCGCATCGAGACCCTCGATTTCGACGACAACCGGGTGGTGCCGTTGCGGCTCGACCTGACCGACCATCAGTCCGTCGTCACGGCGGCGACCGCCGCACCGGATGTAACCCTCCTGGTCAACAACGCCGGCATCTCGACCGGCGCGCCGCTGGTCACGGGCGACCTGTCCGAGATTCGCCGGGAGATGGACACACATTTTTGGGGAACACTGGGCGTGATCCGGGAATTCGCCCCGGTCCTCGCCGCACACGGTGGTGGTGCAATCGTGAACGTACTGTCTGCCCTGTCCTGGTTCGCCGCCCCCGGTTCCGGTTCGTATTCCGCTGCCAAAGCAGCTGAATGGAACATGACTAACGGCGTGCGCCTCGAGCTCGCCGCTCAGGGCACCCTCGTACAGGGTGTCCTCCTCGGTGCTGCCGACACGGACATCTCGGCCGGCTACGACGGGCCCAAGATCGATCCCCGCGACGTGCCCCGTCGCTCACTCGAAGGCCTGGTCGACGGCTCGATCGAGGTGATCGTCGACGACTGGACCGCGATGGTGAAGGCGTCACTGGCCACAGACCCTGCCGCATTCTACGAGCAGATGGCCGAACTCCTCGCCGTGAGCTGACCAGCGCAGCAGGCACTTTGCCTCGCAGCGACAGTCAGACAAGTGGGCTCCGGACCTCCGTCACCGCAATTCTGGCGGCCCGTCCGATCGCGGCCTCCACCGTCGGGAGTGACATCTCCGATCGGGCGGCATGGGTGAACACGGCGACCGCGATCGGATGCTCGCCGGGGTATTCGACCACCGCAACCTCATTGCGGATGGCGCCGAGTGTTCCGGTCTTGCCCGCAATGGTTGCCACCCCCAGCGGGAAACCCGACGAGATACGTTGCTGCCACGCCTGTTTACGCATGGTCTTGCGGATCAGGTCGCACATCACCGGTGAGGCCACCCCGTCGTCCCAGATCAGTTCGAGTAATCGGGTGGCCTCGCGAGGTGTGGTGGCGCTGGCCAATGCCGGGTCGTACGCGCTGATGGTGTCGTCGCGGTCGATGTTCGCCAACGCCGAAAACGCCTCGGAGACCGAGTCCACCCCGGTCTCGGCCACCAGTTGTTGCTGCAGTTGCGCCATTCCACCGACCACTCGCGTCCCGTCCAGACCCGCCGTCTGGAGTAACTCCCGAACCGCGGGCAGACCGACCTCGGCGAGAATCACATCGGCAGCGGCGTTGTCGGAGATCACCATCATCTGTACCGCCAGATCACGCCAACTCAACGTGATCGGATCATGCAGTGCGGCAATGCCCGTCGGCCCGGCCGCACATGTACGCGGATCGACGGTGACCGTCCCGCCCAGATCCAGCTCCTCGCGATCCGACTTCCGGCACAGCGCCACCATGAGTGGGAGCTTGTAGACCGATGCCATCACCACCGGATCGTCTGCCTGCCAAGCGAACTCGCGCGCCGGTGCCCGGCCGATGGTGCGGGCGTGGACCCACCCCGCGCAACCGGCATCGGCGAAGGTCTCCCCGATCCGGGATCGGGCGCTCGCGGCACCCCGGGAGATCACCGGGAGAGCTTCCACAACGCGGATTCGACCGCGTCGATCGCGTCGTGATCGGCTCCCGCACGCCGCACCACCAGCAGTCGTAGCGGCACGTCCTCGCGGATCATCGGAACCGGCGCGATGCCGGCGATGTGCCCGAGGTGATCAACACCCACCGCCAACGCAAATGCCTGACCACCTGCCACCGCGGCGATCAGCTCACTCGAGGTCCGGACTGGCATGACCTCGACGTCCAGCCCGCGTACGTGGAGTGTGTCCAGGAGCAGGTCGACGGCAGGCGGGTTCGCGGCCCGCGGCACATGCGCCAGCGCCAACCCGTCGAGCATCCGCACAGATGGCCGCGCCGCCGACGCCACCGGATGGCCCTGCGGAACCACGAACGTCCGCTCGATGCGAACGGCCTGTCCCGCCTCCAGATCGTCTCGGACACAGGGGTGCTCGACCACGGCGAAATCGATCAGTCCCTTCCGGACATCCGCTATCAACTCGACTACCGTGCCCGTGACCATCCGATGCCCACGATCGGTGCCCAGTGCGGCGAGTGCCGTCGAACACCGGGCAGCAATCGCCGGATCAAGATCCGACGGCAACCCCCATCGCAGGACATCCCGGTGTTCCCGCAATCGCCGGGCCTCCCCGGCGAACCGCTCCGCGTCGTCGACCAACACCCGGGCACGGGGCAGGAGTTCGCGCCCCGCACCGGTCAGTACCGCTCCCTGCGGTCCACGGCGGATCAGTTCGACACCGAGTTCCTTTTCCAGTCGTCGCAGCCCCTGGGACACCGGGGGTTGTGTCATCTCCAGACGCGCGGCGGCGTGACCAAAATGTCCCTCTTCGGCCACCGCGACAAAAAACCTCAGGTGTCGGACAAGATCCATGACCCCCACTGTGGCATCTTCACCGATCCTCGTCGTAGCCGAGTTGGACCCGACCCCACGATCTGATCGGTGGCCTGGCTTTTCAGAAGTCGAGAGTCCTCGCGAAGTGGACCAAAGCCGCGCCGACCTCCCCGGCACGTTCCATCTGGATGAAATGACCGGCACCCTCGTATGTTTCGACCGTCCGCAGCCGAGGCATCATCTGACGCATCCGGGTGATGGCTCCCGTTCCCGCCATCGTCAGAACCGGGTCGTTGCCGCCGCAGAGAAACATCGCGGGTACATCGAGCATCCGGGGAGCGATGTCCTGCTGTTCCCAGTTGAGGTCGGCGGCGCGGTACCAGTTCAGTCCGCCGGTGAAACCTGCTTGGCGATAAGCACATTCATAGACGTCCATCTCGGCCGCCGTCAGCCGCGACCACGGGAGGGGCGGAGCCTGCGGCAGGACGTCGAGGTATCCGAGCCTGGTGTCGTCGTGATGAGCCGGGTGCTGCCAGATGTCGAGGTAGCGGTACGAACCCGAGAGCGCGTGATGGATGCGGTGCAAGAACTCCCGGGGCGCGCCGTCGAGTTCGGCATCCGCGAGTCCGGGCTGCAGGAAGTATTCGAAGTGGAAGAAGTGTTTCTGCGCCATGGCGGTGAATGCATCGGACGGCCTGATCGGAATCCGGTCCGGCGTGTACGGCATCGCCATCAGAACCAGTCCCGCAACACGAGTCGGGTGCTCGAGCGCCAAAGTCCATGTCGTGGGTGCACCGAAGTCGTGGCCGACCACCAGCACGCGTTCGGCGTACAGGGCGTCGAGCAAGTCGATCAGACGGGTACCGATGGACGTGTATGTGTACTCGCCGATGGCTGCCGGGGCGGTGGTGCCGCCGTATCCCGGCATATCCGGTGCGATCACCCGGAACCCGGCGGACACCAGCGGCTCGACCTGATGACGCCAGCTGTACGCAAGGCCGGGGAAACCGTGGCAGAGCAGTATCGCCGGCCCGGAACCCTCGTCGATGAGGTTCCAGTCGAATCCGGCGACAGACATCTGCCGATAACGCATGAAACTACAGTTGCTGCAGGTCCTCGGGCCGCCAGACCGCGCGCATTGTCTTGATCTTGCCGTTGTCGTCGAACACCATGATGTCGACCGGGGTGATCTTGAACGACATCCCGGCGGTTTCGGTGATCAACGTGAACTCGAACACCGCGGTGTCACCGGCGATCTTGGTCCAATGGATTTCTGCGGTGGCCTTGTCCATCGCGGCGATCACGCCGTAGAACTCGATCAGCGACTCGCGGGTGTTCCGGATGTCGGCCCCGATGGGGTCTTCGACGGTCGCCCCGTCGGCGTAGAGGTCGGCGACCTGTTCGGGCGTTCCGTTCGCAACCAGGTCGACATACGACTCGACAACCTTCTGCAATTCCTCAACACTCGCCATTCTGGCGTCTCCCCTCGAGTATGTAGAACGTGTTCTAGTTCGAGGCAGGACAATACCCCGCCGGCACACTGTGCCGACGGGGATTGAGGAGTTCGGAGTGCGGGCTACGCGGTCAGCGACTCTTCTTCGCTGCCCCGGCGGCGGTCTTCGCACCTGCGTTGGACAACTCGCCTGACGCGTTCTCCAGATGCGCCCGGACGAACCACTGGAACTTCTCGAGTTCGGCGGTCTGGCCGATGAAGATGTCCTCGGTGACCGGATCGATCTCACCGGCGATGGAGATCGCCTCGCGCTGCGAGGTGATGAAACCGACGTACACCAGATCAAGCGCACCGAGGTGGGCTTGGACGGTGTCGCGACCGACCGAGTAGTCCTTCCACGAGCGATCCTCCTCGATCGCCTTGGCGGTGCCGTTGGGCGATCCACCCAGCGTCGCAATTCTCTCGGCGAGAGTGTCTGCGTATCCGCGAGCCAACTCGACCTGCGGATCGATCATCTCGTGGACACCGATGAAGTTTGGACCGACAACATTCCAATGAATGTGCTTGAGGGTCAGATGCAAATCGTTGAACGCACTGAGTCGTTCCTGCATTACTGCGATCAGTTTCTTTGTAGCGTCATCAGAGAGGCCAGGTGCGGTGAATGTCATGCGAGCAGGGTTCCCATCGACCACCGGCGCCAAACGTCCCCAATCGTCGCCGTGTGACGTTCAGACACACGTTGGACAAACGGGCCCCGATGTCCTTGACACCCCATACCCGGTGGGATTGGGTCAGTTGAACACTAGTGCCGAAGTCTCAACGGATTGTCGAAGGATTGCGAAATGACGCAGAACCCACCCCCACCCGGGAACGAACCAGACGTTCCCCTCGGAAAGGATCCGGGGCAGGCCGAACCTCCGCAGGGTGGCCAATACCCGCCACCGGGCGGATACCAGCCCCCACAAGGTGGGCAGTACCCACCACCCGGTAGTTACCAACCCCCACAGGGCGGCCAGTATCCGCCGCAAGGTGGCTACCAGCCCCCACAGGGCGGTCAATACCCTCCCCAGGGTGGCTACCAGCCCCCACAAGGTGGGCAGTACCCACAGCAGGGTGGCTATCAGCCCCCGCAAGGTGGCTTCCCGCCACCACCTCCGCCCAGGCAGTACGCCCCGCAGGGTGGCGGCTACCCCGTCGGCGGCTTCGGACCTCCGCAACTGTCGGTCGGCGCAGCGATCAGCTACGGCTGGGAAAAGTACAAGGCGAATGTCGGTCCCTGGATCGCGATCTGCCTGCTGGCGTTCGTCGTGAGCCTGTTCGTGTCGTTCGCATTCTCGGGTTTCAGCTTCAACGACGAATCAGTGGTGATGAGCCTGCTCGGCAGCTTGGCGTCGTTCATCGTCAGCACACTTTTCAAGGCCGCCCTCACCAATGGCGCCCTTGCTGAACTCGACGGTCGGCGTCCGAACGTCGCCGCGTTCTTCAACTTCAGGAACCTCGGCGCGGTGTTCCTCGTCGCCATCGTCGTTGGTATTGCCACCTCGATCGGCTTCATCCTGCTGGTCATCCCGGGCCTGATCATCATGTTCCTGACCTGGTTTGCGCTCACATTCGCAATCGATCGCGATCAGGACGCGGTGACCGCGATCAAGGCGAGCTTCGAGCTGACATCCAAGAACGTCGGCCCACTGTTCCTGCTGGCGCTCGCCAACACCGGACTGATCGTCCTGGGAGTCATCACCTGTGGCCTCGGATTGCTGGTGGCCGCACCGATTGTTGTCATCTCCAGCACCTACGCCTACCGCGTCCTCACCGGCGGTACGGTCTCACCGACCGCCTAGGTCAGTAGCGACCTGCGGGTCCGGCTTCACCAGAGCCCGATACCAGCGCCGATCATGGCGCCGGTATCGGGTTTTTGTCGTCCCTGGCAGGGGCGCGGCTAGCCTGAACCGGTGAGCGGACACCATCAGTCGGGCGACCTGCGGCTCAGCGTGGTTCTCGCTTCCTGCCAACAACTTCCGAACAGCGACGGTGACGACGACGGGCTCGTCGAAGCGTTCGGGCGGGCCGGTGTCCATGCGAGGTGGCTGCCGTGGGACGACGCGGGAATCCACGACCCCGACGCCGTGATCCTGCGGGCCACGTGGGACTACCCCGAGAGGTTGGACGAATTCCTCGACTGGACCAAAAGCGTTCGCAGACTGATGAATCCGGCAGATGTGGTCAGATGGAACTGCGACAAGGCCTACCTCCTCGACCTCGAGCGCGCCGGGATCCCGATCGTTCCCACCGAGGTGTTCGCACCGGGCGCCCCGGTGACAATCCCCGACGGCGAGGTGGTCGTCAAACCGGCGGTGGCCGGTGGTAGTCGCGGCGCCGCCAGGTTCACCGAATCTGCCGGCGCGCTGGCTCATTCCGCGGCGCTGCACCGCGACGGCCATCGGGTGCTGGTGCAACCTTTCGATCCACTGATCACCGCGGGAGAGACCGCACTCGTGTACCTGGCTGCGCAGCGTTCGCATGCGTTCACCAAGGGCCCGATGCTCCCGGAGCCCGGCGAAGCCGGGGAGCTCGACGAATCCGGACTCTACCTCGTCGAGAAGCTCACCCCGGCCACGCCACCAGAAACGTTCTGGGCCTTGGGTGATGCCGTCATGGAAGCCGCGGCGCAGACCGTCGGAATCGCGCCGTCGGAGCTGCTCTACGCGCGGGTCGATCTGTTGGGTACCGCCGAGTCGGGTCCGAAACTACTGGAGTTCGAGGCCATCGAACCGTCACTCGGTTGGCGGCAGATCGATGGCGTCGACCGCGCCGCGGCCATGGACCGCTTTGCCGTCGCCACCGCCGCTGCCCTCGCCCGGGGATGACACCGTCGCGGGCACCGGCACTTCGGTGAGCCGCACGCCCGCTTCCCGGCGCGCCCGGCCGCGATAGACCAGGACACCGGTGATGGCGCAGATCCAGACGACGAACTGCACGGTCCACGCGACCCGGAACGAGTCGAAGGAGTAGCCGCCCATCGCGCCGATGATGCTGCCCATCATCTGCATCACCACCATGGACACCAGGAACCCACCCATGTTGACCAGACCCTGCGCGGTCCCCAGGACCGCACCCGGGTTCGAGGTCCGGGCAAAGTCGAATCCGATCACCGATCCGGGGCCCCCGACCGAGATGACCACAACCAGCAGCATCAGCAACCACATCGGCGCCGCAGTGGGAAGCAGCAACACAATCGCCCAGATCACCGCGTTGCTGCCCATGATCACGAGCACCAGATCCGACCGTCGCTTCGGGTAGCGTCCGGTGAACATACCGATCAGGATCCCGGCGATGACGATCACACCGACCGACACCGTCAGGATTCCACCTGCCGTCTCCTTGGAAAGTCCCTGTGCGGCAGTCAGATACGGGATGCCCCACATCAGCGAGAACACTGTGATCGAGAACTGGGTGCCCATGTGGGTGAAGAAACCCAATTTGGTCCCGGACCGCGACCACACCGTCTTGACGCCCGCCAACGTCACCCGCAGCGAGGTCCGTGGCACGGCCGTTTCGGTTCCGGGCGGAGCGTTGCGCACCACCGCCACTGTCAACACCACCGACAGCAATCCGAGGGCGGCGGCCGACATGTACGCCGGGGTCCAACCGTGGACATCGAGCACCTTGAGGAACGGCACCGCCGACAGCACCTGACCGAACTGTCCACAGATCCCGGTCAACTGCGTGACCAGGGGCACCCGCCGCGGCGCAAACCATCGGGGAACCAACCGCAGCACCGAGATGAACGTGAATGCGTCGCCGATCCCGACCAGGATCCGTGCCGCGATCGCGACCGCCAGGTCGTCGGTCAGCGCCATCGTCATCTGTCCGGTGACCAGGATCAACCCGCCGATCACGAGCATCGACCGCGACCCGAACCGGTCGAGTAGCAGTCCCGCAGGAACCTGCGAGAGCGCGTAAACGGTGAGTTGCAGGACCACGAACGTCGAGAGCACACCGGGCGAAGCGGAGAATCGGTCAGCGGCATCGAGCCCGGATACACCGAGTGTGGTTCGGGCGAGAATCGCCACCACGTACGCGAATACACCTGTCGCCCAGATCACCCACGAGCGCACAGACATCCCTTTCACGCGTTCGGCCCCAGCTTTCAAGCATGGTCCCCATCGATTCGACCCCGACATCCGGCCCAAGGGGCAGTGCGCACGATGGGTCATGAGCGATGATGGAGCCGTGCCGAATCCCGATGAGCCACCGGCGGATCAACAGCTTCCTATCGGTGCGGTCGACGCCCGGTTCACCCTCGCCGCCGAGCGGACGGTGTTGTCATGGTTCCGGACCGCGCTCGGGCTCGTCGCGGCCGGGTTGGCTGTGATGCACGTGCTGCCCGACTACTCCACCCAGATGTCTCGTGACATCCTCGGCATCGGCATGGTGGCGTTCGGCGCGTTCACCGCGATCGCAGGCGGCATGCGCTGGAAACAGACCAGTGCCGCGCTGCGGGACGGTGGCGAACTGCCCGGCCCTTTTCCCATCTGGATGCTGATCGCGCTGCTCATCGGATTCTCGGTGTTCGCGGTTGTCCTCGGATTGCAAACACGCTGAGCCGTCCCCGTGGCGCCTGGAACACCAGGACGTCACCCGTCGTTGTAGTGACAGAACTCCACGACTCCCGCCGAATGCCCGACACCGGTAGTCGGCGGTGACCAATATCAAAGGAGAGTCCCCGTGTCGCATGAGTACCGCAAAGATCCAGAGACCGTCGCCAACCTGAAGCCGGCGCAGTTTGCCGTCACGCAGGAATCCGCGACCGAACCGGCCTTCCGGAACGAATTCTGGGACAACCACGAAGCCGGTCTCTACGTCGACATCGTGTCCGGCGAACCGCTGTTCACCTCGACCCAGAAGTTCGACAGCGGCTGTGGCTGGCCCAGTTTCACCACTCCGATCGAACCGGCGAACGTTGTCGAAACGAGTGACACCACACATGGGATGGTCCGCACCGAGGTGCGTTCGGCCCACGCCGACAGCCACCTCGGCCACGTCTTCAACGACGGCCCCATCGCCGAGGGCGGCCTGCGTTACTGCATCAACTCGGCAGCACTTCGCTTCATCCAGGTCGCGGACCTGGAGAAGGAAGGTTACGGCGAGTATCTCAAACTGTTCACCACCGAGGAGGCGAAGTAGATGAGCGAGAAGGCGATATTGGCAGGCGGGTGCTTCTGGGGCGTGCAGGACCTGGTCCGCAAACTCCCCGGCGTTCTCTCGACCCGGGTCGGATACACCGGCGGCGATGTCCCCAATGCCACGTACCGAAACCACGGCACGCATGCCGAGGCGCTAGAGATCGAGTTCGATCCGAACCAGATCACCTACCGCGACCTGCTGGAGTTCTTCTTCCAGATCCATGACCCGTCGACCAAGAACCGGCAGGGCAACGACGTCGGTGCCAGCTACCGTTCGGCGATCTTCTACACCGACGACGAGCAGAAGCAGGTGGCACTGGACACGATCGCCGATGTCGACGCGTCGGGACTGTGGCCGGGCAAGGTTGTCACCGAGGTGACCCCTGCCGGCGACTTCTGGGAGGCCGAGCCCGAGCATCAGGACTACCTCGAACGCATCCCGAACGGGTACACGTGCCACTACGTCCGACCGGGCTGGAAATTGCCACACCGGGCGCAGACCACCAGCTAGATCCGCATTTCTCAAAACCCCCCGCCCGACTCCGGTCGCGGGGGGTTTTGACTTTCCTGCCAGGAAAGTAGATACTACTTTCCCAATAGGAAAGTGAGTTTCTCATCATGGCTGATATTGATCCGGAAGAAGCCCGCAGCGCCCTCGAGTCCGCCGAACGCGCCCGTCGCCAGGTGAGCGACGAAGTGGGTTTGCCCAACCGGTACTGGTGGGGCATGGCTGCAGGCTGGCTGTTGTTGGGAGTTCTTTCCACATTCACTCCGTGGTGGATAGCGCTGGCGGCAACAATCCTGTTCGGAGTGGGGCATTCCGTTCTCGCATCGCAACTGTTGAGCGGCCGTCGACGCACCTCGCGCCTCCAGGTCAGCCGAGAGGTGACCGGTGCGAAGAACGCGATCATGGTCGTCGGGATCCTGCTGATCCTGGTGGCGCTGACCATCTCGTTCGCACTGATTCTCGACGCCCAGGACGTCGGGATGCCCGCACTGTGGTCAGCATTGATCGTCGCCGTGATCACCGGGGTCGGCGGACCGGAGATCCTGAAGACGGTGCGCAGATGGGCGCGCGTGTGAGCGCAACCGATGGTTTCGACGAACTCATCCACCCGAGTACACGGCTGTCGTTGGTTGCGACCTTGGCGGCCGCCGACTGGGCCGAGTTCGCATTCCTGAAAGAACGACTCAACCTTTCCGATTCAGCGCTGTCCAAGCAATTGTCGACGCTCGAAGGTGCCGGCTACCTGATCACCGAACGGGCATCCACCGGTCGCAGACGAACGGTGCGGGTCAGACTCACCGACGTCGGACGGCATGCCTTCAACGGCCATACTGCTGCGTTGCGGGCCATCGTCGGCATGAACGACCCGCGAACGTAAACCACGTATCCAACCGTGGCGGTCGCACAGGCATAGATTGACTCGATGCGCCGCCGATTGAGTGCTTGGCTACTGAGCGACATCACCGATGAACCCGCCGGGCACCTCGGACCCCTTCGCAAACCAACACAGGCCGAACACAAGCACAGCTGGTGGAAGGTCATGTGCCTGACCGGTGTCGACTATTTCTCGACCCTCGGCTATCAACCGGCCATCGCTGCGCTGGCCGCGGGCCTGCTCGCCCCCCTCGCGACGCTCGTCCTGGTCTTGCTGACGCTCTTCGGTGCCCTGCCGGTGTACCGGCGAGTCGCTCGCGAGAGTCCCCGCGGCGAAGGCTCGATCGCGATGCTCGAACATCTACTGCCCAAGTGGGGCGGCAAGATCTTTGTCCTGGTGTTGCTCGGGTTCGCGGCCACCGACTTCCTCATCACCATCACCTTGTCGGCCGCCGACGCATCGGCGCATGCGATCGCCAATCCCCTTGCGCCATCGTTTCTCTCAGGCGAACAGGTGCTGGTCACCCTGGTCTTGCTGGCATTGCTGACCGCGGTGTTCCTCAGGGGTTTCACCGATGCCATCGGCATCGCGGTCGGTCTGGTGACCGTGTTCCTGATCCTGAACTTCGTGGTCATCGCAGACAGCTTCTGGCAGATCGCCAAGGACCCGCACCTGATCACGGCGTGGCGATCGGCGTTGACCCTCGAACACAGCAACCCGTGGATGATGCTGGCGATCGCACTGGTCGTGTTCCCGAAACTGGCGCTCGGCCTGTCCGGATTCGAAACCGGGGTTGCGGTGATGCCACAGATCCGCGGCGCTGCCACGGACACCGCGCAGGATCCACGCGGCCGAATCCGCGGCGCCCGTCGGCTCTTGACCACCGCGGCGCTGGTCATGAGCGGATTCTTGATCACCTCGTCGCTGGTGACCACGATCCTCATTCCGCAGGATGAGTTCAAGGCCGGTGGTGAGGCCAACGGCCGCGCACTCGCCTACCTGGCCCACGAGAACATGGGCAGCGTGTTCGGAACGATCTACGATCTGAGCACCATCGCCATTCTCTGGTTTGCCGGTGCATCCGCACTGGCCGGACTCCTCAACCTGGTTCCCCGTTACCTCCCCCGGTACGGGATGGCGCCGGAATGGGCACGTGCTGTTCGCCCACTGGTTCTGGTGTTCGGGTTGATCGCCGCGTTTGTGACGATCTATTTCAAAGCGAGTGTCGATGCTCAGGGTTCGGCCTACGCAACCGGGGTGCTGGTCCTGATCACCTCTGCCACCGTTGCGGTCTCGCTGTCGGCCCGCAGGCGCGGCCAACGCATGCTGACGTGGATGTTTGCCTTGGTGGCAGTGATTTTCGCCTACACCACCATCGCCAACGTCTTCGAACGACCGGACGGGGTGAAGGTGGCCGCGTTCTTCATCGCCGCGATCTTGTTCGTGTCGCTGTTGTCCCGCGTGAACCGGGCATTCGAGCTCCGTGCCACGTCGATCGAATACGACGAGATGGCAACCGAGTTCATCAGCGAGGCAGCAGCTGCCGGGACCGTAGAGATCGTCGCCCACGACCCCGACCGCTTCGACATCGAGGTGTACGACACCAAAGCCACCCAGCAGAGGACCGACAGCCACCTGGGTCAGGCCATCCCCATCCTGTTCCTCGAGGTCAATGTCACCGACTCCTCCGACTTCGCCACCGACCTGCTGGTGCACGGACGGCAACGCGGTCCGCATCGGGTGCTGTGGGTGAACAGTCCGGCCGTCCCCAATTCGATCGCCGCGATCCTTTTGGACATCCGCGACCGGACCAGAGTCAATCCGAACGTCTATTTCGACTGGTCCGAAGGAAACCCGATGGTGAACCTGCTGCGGTTTCTGTTCATCGGCCAGGGCGAGGTCGCACCGGTCACCCGAGAGGTCCTACGACGGGCCGAACCGAGCACCGCCCGTCGCCCACGAGTGCACATCGGCTAAAAACCCAGTCCCATCCAGTCGGTGGCGGTGAACTCCTTCTCCAGGTGCGCGGCCTCGACCTTGACCTCATCGGGATCGGGGTCGAGACCGTCGCCGGCGAAGGCACGCAATGCGGCGATGACACCGGCCTCGTAGGTTTCGAATCCACCGATGACCACACTGTCCGCCCGCCACCACACCAATAGGTGCGATCCGCTCGGCGACGGACAGAAACCGATCACCCGGCCATCGCGGGCCAACGTCGGGCAATCGTCGGGGAAGCCGTCGGTTTCGCTCATGGGAGCACTGTATTCGCAACTCCCGACGCACCCGTTGACCAGCAATAACACCGATCACGCCACGGCGGTTGTGTTTGCCGCCAAGGCGCACAGGGTAGTCCGTGAGCACCATCGACATGTCTGGAGCTGATCGTGAACACCGTTGTCTGGATCGTCATAGCCGTTGTAGTTGTACTCGTCCTACTTGCACTTGCCGTCGTCCTGGTGCGCAAACGCCGCGCCCACCGACGGGTCGAAGCCGGACAGATCCGGGAAGCCGCGTCCCATCGAGTGAACGAGGTCCAGCGGAACGAGGCCATCGCCGAAGAATCTGCAGCGAAGGCGCGCCGCGCGCAAGCTGACGCCGAAGCAAAGGCCGCCGAGGCCAAGCGCCTGTCGCACGAAGCCCAGACCCATCATGGTGTCGCCGCGTCCTCACGTGAGGAACTGCAGGCCGAGTTCGAACATGCCGACAAAATCGATCCCGATGTGCCGCACGCGGGCCGGCATGAGCGCCACGGCGACGGCGACAATACCGTCGGTGTCGATACTCCGGTTCGCGACGGCAATCCGGTCCGCCCCGATACTGCGGTCCGAGAGGGCAATCCGGTCCGCGAGGGCAACGTGGCCCCCGGCGGCAACGTGGCCCCCGGCGGAGATCCGGCCAGGCGCATCGATGATGCTCCGGCACCCGGCCAACGCCACACCCCCCAGTAGGCGGAGGGGTTCGGCGACGTCAGATGAGGCCGGTCACCTCTAGTCCGTCCAGAGCAAGGTTGGCCGTGCCCAGCAGCAGGTTCATCTCGGCGAGCGTCGCATCGTGAGTCGCAGGATTCTGCAAACCGAAGCTGTTGGCCAACGCGATGGTCCGCACCGACTGGAACATCAGCGTGGTGGCCAGTTCATCGCCGAAGATGTCGCCGGCGAACCAGCCCGTGAACAGCCCCTCGAGATCGGTGCCGTAGGTCTCCTCGAAGTCCGTGACGATCGCTGGTGTCGCGTCCACCAGGGCACCACCGAACGTGTAGAAATCCTTGGTGTTGTCCGCGGTGGTGCCGATGTTGACCAGCGCTTTGGGGAAGTCGATGATCAGGTGCGCAAAGATGGCGCCCGTGACAACCCGTCCGGGACTACGGTCGCAATCCTCGGTCAGCGCCAGCGCAGCGGCCCAGTGTGGCGACGGTGTCCCACCGGTGACGAACTTGTGCAGGTCGGTCAGGTACAGCCGGACCACCTCCACTGCAAGGTCGCCAGCCCACTCCGGATCGTCGTACACCCCCGAATCGATACTCGGACCGACGAGATTCAGGATCTCGTCGAACGCCAACGGGAATGTGCCCCGGTAGTCGTCGGAGTGGGTCAGCTCACCGCGTAAGGCGGCGATGCGATCTCGCGCCTGCGCGAAGGTGTCGATACCGGCGGGGTCCGTCAGGTCGGCGAGTGTGCTGTCGAACTCAGGTGTCGACGGGGGCACACACGCCGACGCGGCAGGTGCCGCGGTGCCGGCGGGAGCGCTCAACGTCGCGGCTCCGAGAACCAACGCAGCCGTCACGACTGCGGCTCGGACTGTCTTGTTCAGGATCACGGCCGGAACACTAACGTGTGCTGTGACCGATTGCATGTTCGGGTGTCGGCGTCATCTCGCACACGCCGCTCAGAACTGCGCGCCGTTTCCGGTTTAGGCTCAGCAGATGCGGTATGGGATCTCAATACTTCCGGACCAGCCATGGCATCAAGCACGGCCGAAGTGGGAACGTGTCGAAGGCATGGGTTTCGACCACGGGTGGTTCTTCGACCACCTGGTGTGGGGTGGTCTGCCCGACTCCCGGTGGTTTTCCTGCATTCCCACGATGACCGCGGCCGCCGCGGTGACACCGATCAAGCTCGGGACATTCGTGGCCACACCCAATTTCCGGCATCCCGTCTCGTTCTCCCGCGAGATCGAAACCCTCCTCGACATCGCCGGGGACCGGATCCTGCTGGGACTGGGCGCCGGTGGCACCCCCGACGACGGTCTCGAAGGCCGAGCTCCGCTGTCCGCCAAACAGAAGGTGGACCGGTTCCAGGAGTTCACGCTGCTACTCGAACGGCTTTTCCACGAAGACCACGTCACCGCGGACGGCGAGTACTACCAGGCCCGGAACATGCGGCTCGTCGGCGGATCGGTACTCGACAGAATCCCGTTCGTGCTGGCAGGCAACGGCCCCCGATCAATCCGCTTTGCCGCAAAGTACGGCGATGCCTGGATGACGACCGGCGCGAAGGTCGAGACGCTCGACGAGTGGTTCACCGGGATCGCCGCGAGTTGCGGGTTACTCGACGAGGCACTGATCGCCAATGGTCGGGATCCTGAGGGGTTCGATCGTTATCTGAACCTGGATGCCTCACCCCAATTCTCACTGGAGAGCATCGGGGTCTTCGACGAGATGGTCGGCCAGGCAGCAGAACTCGGATTCACCGACGTGATCACCCATTGGCCGCGGGACACCGATCCCTTTCGTGGATCGGCGTCTGTTTTGGAGTCGTTGACAGAGCGCGGATTCAAGAATCCGTAGCCAAGAGCCCGTTCGGGAACGAAGCGGTGCCCGTTCGCGCCAGGTTTGACCACACCCCTTACCGGGCGGCCTCGGCGCGGTTATCGTCGAGCGGATCATGCACTCAGACCGCACAACGGACACACGATTCGAGTCGACGCCGCCTCGATCCCGATCCTCCTCTGCCCCAACGCAACCGGGTCCCGCACTTCTGAGTTTGCAACGCGATGCCGGCAATGCGGCGGTGACGAACGCGATCACCGGAACCGGCGGCCCCCAGGCATCCGATCCCGCCAATGCCCAGTCCGGGGAGGCCGGCGCGGCCCCGATGTTCCCGGTCTATGACCGCATCGCGCGGAAGAAGAAGATGGTGGACGCCACCGCATTCGAAACCGAACGCGCTGCACTCGGTCGTCGGTTGCGCTATCAGATGAAGGCGATCCCGGAGGACGCCAAGACGATACTGAAGGAATACCCGTTCGAAGAAGTCAAGGAGATGTACGCCGAGTCGATGGAGCTGCTCGGGCGGGCAGCCAACCACTACTCCCGTGGCAACCTGCTCCTCGCCGGGATGTGGGCGCGTGAGGCGGGGAAGTACACGGACATCGAGATCAAGGCGCACCGGATCTTCATGGGACAGTCGGTGTGGTCGTACGTCGGCAAGCGGGTCGGACTGGCCGTCATCGGGATCTTCGAGGGCGCGGCCGACTCCTTGCTCGGTCTGGTCGACATGGGCGCAGGCCTGGTCGGCGTCCATCCTGGGCTCGTCGAGTGGAACACCCAGCGCTACAACACGATCAAGGGCGGCTTCACCTCGGCCACCGGTATCGACCACACACTCGTCAGCGATGACGAACTCGGCCGCTTTGGCGGAAAGGTCGCCGGCGGACTGGCTTTCGGTGGCGGGATCGCCAAGGCAGCGCAAGGTGGAAGTGTGGCAGCACAATTCCTGATGCTGACCCAGATCGGCGGCGGTATCCGGATGACAGTTGACGGCATCGGCGTGATGCGCGGCCAAGGGAAGTCCTGGGGAGAGATCTTCAGCGATCCGGCCGTGATCGCCCAGATAGCCGGAGGTATCGCCGGTGTGGCGGGAATCGGATCGGCGACCGTGCCCGCGGTGCGCGACTTCCTCAACCAGGTGGGGCTCGTCGCGACCGCCGCCCAACTGTCCGGGATGACGGCGACATTGGTGAAGATCCAGAACGACACCACCCTCACCGACGAGCAGCGACAGCAACAATTCCTCGATGCGACCGCCAATCTCATCGTGGCAGTGGGTCTGACCGCCGACCAGCAATACGGTGCCAGGCAACCTGCCGCGGCACCGGAGGCCATCAGCCAACCCAAAACTGTTCCAGCAACCACCGCGGCACCGGAAGGCGTGCCGATACCGGCTCCGGCATCCAAACCGGCTGCACCCAAGCCGAGCGTGCACGAGCGGTTCGACCTGTCCGACACCCCGGACGGAACCCAGCCGGCGCCCGTTCCGGCATCAGCAGGAGGACGCGGCAGTGGGGCAGGCGGCAGCCGAGACAACGACGGCCCGACCTCTCCCGGCGACAACAAGACCGTGACCCGACCCGCACCCCACGACGCCGATGCCGTCACCGACCTGGGCGACGTCATCGAACCCCCGAAACCGGCCGACACCACAACCACCCCCGGCGACAAACGAACAACCACCCGCCCCGCACCCCACGACGCCGACGCCGACACCGACCTGGGCGACGTCATCGAACCCCCGCAGCCCACCAAGGCACCCGAACGCGACGTGCACGGTCGGTTCGATCTATCCGACACCCCGGCACCGGTCGAATACTCCGCGAGAAGCGCACGGGCCCAGGCGACGACCGCCCGCCAGTCCCTCGACCAGATCAAGGCTGCCGCAAGTGAGGTGAGTGCGGTGATCGACCGGGCAGGCGCCAAATCCACCCCCGCGTCAGAGGTTGTCGCCTCCGCGGGACGAATGATCAACCGCCTGACCAAGGAGAGCGCGGATCACGCCCGACGCGCGGCGGAGGCGGCGGAGAACGCCGCGGCCGCACGGCAGGCGGGCGACCACAAAACCGAGCGACTCGAGGCCCGGGTCGCCGAGTACAACGCCAACCAGGCCCGCAAGGCCGCCACCGATGCCATTCGGCTGGCCCTCGCGGCCCAGATCGACGGGGTCAATCCCACGAAGTCGACGAACAACTGCGGACACGTCATCGAGGCCATCGAAGCCCGGCTGAACGGGACGAACCCCGGTGCCCAGGCCCGCGCAGGCGGCAATCTGCATCTGGGCTCCACACCTCGCTCCGACGGCATCCGCTACAAGGAGAGCATCGGTGAACAGTACGACGGATCGTTCGACCCCAGTACCGAGCCCAAGGTCGCCGCGAACCTCGCAGCCCGCGGTGAAGGGGCTCAGGGAGTTGTCTTTGTCCATTGGCTGGGCGCCGATGGCAAGGCACTCGACATCGGGCACTTCTTCAATGCTCTCTACAAGAACGGGACCGTCTACTATCTCGACGGCCACAGCGGCAACGTCGCAACCACAATCGCGGCGCTGTACCCCAATTCGCGAATCGGTGCGATTGATTTCATGGCGATCGAACGGCACTGAGCCCGGCCCGGGGTCGAGGTCTCGCCGGGAGACAGCACTTCACGGTGGATGAGGAGGCTGTTCCCCCGGAAGTTCTCGGCGACGTCGGATTCCGCTGTCGATGAACACCGGCACCTGCGGGAACAACGCTCCTGAATTCGAAGTTGAGCCGTATGAACTTAACTTTGGAGGAAGCATGACCGAACTCAATCGCTTGCCGGTGTTGTTCCTGACCGAGCCCGTTCTCCTGCCCGGAATGGTGGTGCCGGTCGAGCTGGACGACGCCGCTCGGGCTGCGGTCGACGCTGCGAAAGCCAGTGATCCGGAGACGAAGACGAAGCCGGAGCTCGACCAGTACGCAGGCAAACTGCTGGTCGCTCCACGCCTGGACGACCGCTATCCCGCCTACGGTGTCGTGGCCTCGATCGTGCAGCTCGGCCGGATGGCCGACGGCCAATCGGGCGCCGTGCTGAGGGGCGAATCCCGCGCGCACATCGGCTCGGGCACCACCGGCCCCGGCGCTGCGCTCTGGGTCGAGGTGGAGCCCGTTGACGAGCCCGACGTCACCGACGACGTCCGTGAACTGGCCACCGAATACAAACAACTGGTGCTCGCGATGCTGCAGCGCCGCGAGGCCTGGCAGGTCATCGACTCCGTCAACAAACTGACCGATCCGTCGGCACTGGCCGACACCGCGGGCTACGCGTCGTATCTGACCGACGTCCAGAAGCGTGAACTGCTGGAGACCCCCGACGTGGGGACCCGCCTGCGTACCCTGATCACCTGGACCCGCGACCACCTGGCCGAGGTAGAGGTCAACGACAAGATCGCCGGCGACGTCCGCGACGGCATGGAGAAGACGCAGAAGGAATTCCTGCTGCGTCAGCAACTGGCCGCCATCCGCAAGGAACTCGGCGAGGACGAGCCGGACGGCAGCGACGATTACCGGACCCGCGTCGAATCCGCAGAATTGCCCGACAACGTCCGCGAAGCCGCGATGCGCGAAGTCGGCAAACTCGAACGAGCCAGCGACCAGAGTCCCGAATCAGGTTGGATCCGAACGTGGTTGGATACCGTCCTCGATTTACCCTGGAACGTCACCACCACTGATTCCACCGACATCAAAGGCGCTCGGGCGGTCCTCGACGCCGATCACCACGGTCTGGACGACGTGAAAGACCGCATCGTCGAGTACCTCGCGGTGCGGGCCCGCCGGGCCGAACGTGGCCTGCAGGTCGTCGGCGGCCGCGGCTCCGGAGCCGTGATGGTGTTGGCCGGACCTCCCGGGGTCGGCAAGACGTCGCTTGGCGAGAGTGTTGCACGGGCACTGGGCCGCAAGTTCGTTCGTGTCGCCCTCGGTGGCGTCCGCGATGAGGCCGAGATCCGCGGCCACCGGCGCACCTACGTCGGCGCGCTGCCGGGCCGTATCGTCCGGGCCATCGGTGAGGCGGGATCGATGAATCCCGTTGTACTGCTGGATGAAATCGACAAGGTCGGCGCCGACTACCGCGGCGACCCCAGCGCGGCCCTGCTCGAGGTGCTCGATCCGGCGCAGAACCACACGTTCCGTGACCACTACCTCGACCTGGACCTCGACCTGTCCGATGTGGTGTTCCTGGCCACAGCCAACGTCATCGAACAGATCCCGTCGGCTCTGCTCGACCGGATGGAGCTCGTGACCATCGACGGCTACACCGAGGACGACAAGGTGGTCATCGCGCGTGACTACCTGCTTCCCCGGCAGCAGGACCGCGCCGCCATCACCGACGACGAGGTGGAGGTCACCGACGCCGCGCTCCGCAAGATCGCGGCCGACTACACCCGGGAACCGGGAGTCCGGCAGTTCGAGCGCCTCCTCGCCAAGCTGCTGCGCAAGGTGACGACGGAACTCACCGCCGCAGGCAACACCGACAAGGTGCTGGTGGACGAGCCCGATTTGGTCGGGTACCTCGGACGACCCCGGTTCACCCCGGACGCCGAGGAGCGCACCGCGGTGCCCGGTGTGGCGACCGGACTCGCGGTCACGGGCCTCGGCGGTGACGTCCTCTACATAGAGGCCGGATCCACCGACGGTGAAGGTCTGGTCCTCACCGGACAACTGGGCGACGTGATGAAGGAGTCCGCGCAGATCGCGCTGAGCTACGTCCGTTCGCACGCAGCCGAATTCGGTATCGATCCGAAGGCACTGGAACGGAGCATCCATGTACACGTGCCGGCAGGCGCCACTCCCAAGGACGGACCGTCCGCGGGTGTCACGATGGTGACGGCGCTGGTGTCGATGGCAACGGGCCGCAATGTTCGTGCAGACGTCGCGATGACCGGTGAGGTCACACTCAACGGCCGGGTCCTGCCGATCGGCGGGGTGAAGCAAAAGCTTCTCGCTGCGGCCCGCTCGGGAATGAGCACCGTCTTCATCCCACAACGCAACGAGCCCGATCTCGACGACGTGCCGACCGAAGTTCTCGAAGCCCTGACGGTGCTCCCGATGACCGATGTGGCACAGATAGTTGCCCAGGCACTCGAGCCGATCTCCGAAGGCGCGACCGCCGCCGCCTGATCACCCCGATCTGAAGCCCACCCGCAACCTGTTGCGGGTGGGCTTCTTTGTGTCCGACGCATCTCGAATTACTTAGCTTAGCTACAGAGATTTCCCGAAAACAATTGCTGCCTAGCTGCTTTCGCAAAGCATCTACAGCACAGCGCATTCCACACGCCAAATGCGTAGTGACTCAAATCACACCAACGGCTCCCAGCACCGATAACGCGCAAATTTCGTAAATCGGAAATCGGTTTGTCACGTCAAGACACCTCGATGAAACAAAACCTCCCTATTTTTATGCAGGTACACGGAACCGTATACGCGCGGTTCTGGGTCGGAGCGCTGCTTGCCGACCTCCCCTTTTGGTGCAAATTCTCGTGCAACGCAACACAAGTGAAAGGCCGCTATGCCGCAATCCGATGCTGTTCCCCAGAGGTCCCGGTTCCGCCGGTCCGCCCTCGTCGCCCCTGCCGCACTCGCAGCGGTTGCCCTGGCACTCAGTGCCTGTGGCAGCTCGGCCAGTGATGAGACCACCAGCTCGGCCACTTCGTGTGTCGACACCTCTGGTAGCACAATCAAGGTCGGCTCTCTCAACTCGCTGTCCGGCACCATGGCGATTTCCGAAGTCACCGTTCGTGATTCGATCGCACTGGCGGTCGAAGAGATCAACGCCTCCGGCGGTGTCCTTGGCAAACAGATCCAGCTCGTCGGTGAAGACGGCGCCTCCGAGCCGACAATCTTCGCCGAGAAGGCCGAGAAACTGATCAGTAGTGACTGTGTTGCAACAGTTTTCGGTGGCTGGACCTCATCGAGCCGCAAGGCGATGCTCCCGGTCTTCGAAGACAACAACGCGCTGCTCTACTACCCGGTGCAGTATGAGGGCCTCGAGTCCTCGCCAAACATCTTCTACACCGGTGCCACCACCAACCAGCAGATCGTCCCGGCGCTGGACTACCTGAAGGAAAAGGGCGTCAAGTCCCTCTACCTCGTCGGCAGCGACTACGTCTTCCCGCAGACGGCCAACCGCATCATCAAGGCCTACGCAGAAGCCAACGGCATCGAGATCAAGGGCGAGGATTACACGCCTCTTGGCTCCACCGACTTCTCGACCATCGTCAACAAGGTTCGTTCCGCTGACGCCGACGCCGTCTTCAACACCCTCAACGGTGACTCCAACGTGGCGTTCTTCCGTGAGTACAACAACGTCGGCCTCACCGCTGCGGACATGCCGGTCGTCTCTGTCTCGATCGCCGAGGAAGAGGTCGGCGGAATCGGTGTACAGAACATCGACGGTCAGTTGACGGCCTGGAACTACTACCAGACCATCGACACCCCGGTGAACAACGCGTTCGTCGCCGCATACAAGGCGAAGTACGGCGCCAACAAGCCCACCTCTGATCCGATGGAAGCCGCGTACGTCTCGGTCTACCTGTGGAAGAACACCGTCGAGAAGGCGAATTCGTTTGAGGTGGCAGCGATTCAGGAAGCCGCAGGCGGCGTCACTTTCGACGCACCCGAGGGCCCGGTCACCATCGACGGTGACAACAACCACATCACCAAGACCGCACGTATCGGCGAGATCCGTTCCGACGGTCTGATCTACACGATCTGGGAGTCACCGGCACCCATCGAGCCCGATCCGTACCTCGAGGGGTACCCCTGGGCCGAGGGCCTGAGCGCCAAGTAGTTCAGCTCGACAGCGACGACGGAAGCCGGCAAATAGTGATCGGGAAGGAACACCCCTCGTGGATGTGCTGATAGGACAGACGTTTACCGGACTCAGTCTGGGGTCGATCCTGCTACTCGCAGCATTGGGACTCTCACTGACCTTTGGTCAGATGGGTGTCATCAACATGGCTCATGGTGCGTTCATCATGACCGGTTCGTACACCGCCTACGTGGTGCAGGAACACGTGGTGTCCAATACCAATGTCTCCCTGATCGTTTCGCTCTTTGTCGGCTTCCTCGTCGGTGGTCTGATGGGTGTACTCCTCGAAGTCACACTCATCCAGCGCATGTATCACCGGCCACTCGACACCCTGCTGGTCACGTTCGGTGTGGGCCTGGTCCTGCAACAGGCCGCCCGCGACATCTTCGGCGCACCCGCGGTCAACGTGGTCGGCCCCGAATGGCTCAGCGGTGGTGTCGACATCTTCGGCGCGGTGGTGCCGAAGAGCCGGATCTTCATCATGATCCTCGCAGTCGTCTGCGTGGTGGCGCTGGCGGCAACCATGAAGTACACACCCATGGGCCGGCGGATCCGGGCTGTGGTGCAACACCGTGAACTCGCCGAGACAAGCGGGATCTCAAGTCGCAAAACAGATATCACCACCTTCTTCATCGGTTCGGGCCTGGCGGGCATCGCCGGTGTGGCACTGACACTGATCGGTTCCACCAGCTCCAACACCGGAACCACCTACCTGATCGACGCCTTCCTGGTGGTTGTGATCGGTGGCCTCGGCCAGATCAAGGGCGCAGTCATCGCGGCCGTGTCGCTCGGACTGCTCAATTCATTCATCGAATACAACACCACCGCCTCGGTGGCCAAGGTGATCGTCTTCGTCCTCATCGTGGTCTTCCTGCAGATCCGGCCGCAGGGACTGTTCACCGTCAAGACGAGGAGCCTGGTATGAAACAGTTCTTATCCTCACGCTGGCAGGCATACTCCGGCTTCGCAATCGCCGCAGTCATCCTCTTTGCCATCGCCCCCGCCGTACTCAGCGATTTCCGGCTCAATCTGCTTGGCAAGTTCCTCTGCTTCGGCATCGTGGCCGTCGGTATCGGATTGGCTTGGGGCCGTGGCGGAATGCTGGTCCTGGGCCAAGGTGTGTTCTTCGGTCTCGGCGCCTACATCATGGCCATGCACCTCAAGATCTCGGATGCAGAACTCCGGGGGGACGACGTCCCCGACTTCATGCAGATCGCAGGCAAGACCGAACTGCCCGCGTACTGGCAGCCGTTCGCCTCACCCGTCGTCACGATCCTGGGCATCTTGTTCATCCCGGCCGGTGTGGCTCTGATCCTCGGCCTGGGAATCTTCAAACGTCGTGTCAAGGGCGCGTACTTCGCCATCCTGTCGCAGGCTCTCGCGGCCGCGTTCGCCATCCTGCTCATCGGCCAGCAGAGCACCGGCGGCAGCAACGGGCTCAACCGCTTCCGTAGCTTCTTCGGTCTGGCACTGAATGATCCGGCCAACAAGCGACTCCTGTTCTTCATCGCCGCAGCAACATTGCTGATCGTTGTCGCACTCACCCGCCAGCTGATGTACAGCCGCTACGGCGAACTGCTGGTTGCCGTCCGCGACCAGGAAGAGCGGGTCCGCTTCCTCGGCTACGACCCCGCCAACATCAAGCTCGTGGCGTACACCGTCGCCGCACTGTTCGCGAGTATCGCGGGCGCACTGTTCGTTCCGATCGTCGGCATCATCTCCCCCGCGGACGTCGGTATCGTGCCGTCGATCGCATTCCTGATCGGTGTCGCCATCGGCGGACGCACGACGCTGCTCGGCCCGGTCCTCGGCGCCATCGGTGTCGCGTGGGCTCAGACCAACCTGTCGGAGAACTTCCCGTCCGGCTGGGTCTATGCCCAGGGTCTGCTCTTCATCGTCGTGGTCGGCTTCTTCCCCGCCGGATTGGCCGGGCTCGGAGCCCTGGCCAAGTGGCGTCGCAAGAAGGCTGAACCCGACCCACCCGAATCTGAGCCCGATCCAGACAAGGCGGACGTGACACCAGTGGGAGCTTCCTCATGAGCGCAAATGAAACCTCGGTTGTGGTGAAGGAACCCGAACTCGGTGGCAACGCCGGTATGTCGAGCGACTACCTCCAGGTCCGCGGCCTCTCGGTCAGCTTCGATGGTTTCAAAGCCGTCAGCAACGTGGATCTGACTCTGCTGCAGGGTGATCTACGGTTCCTCATCGGCCCCAACGGCGCCGGTAAGACCACCGTCATCGACGCCATCACCGGCCTGGTCCCAGCGACCGGATCCATCCAGAAGTCCGGTGTCGAGCTGGTCGGCAAGAAGGTGCACCGCATCGCTCGCCTGGGTGTGGGCCGAACCTTCCAGACCGCCAGCGTCTTCGAAGAACTCACCGTCCTGCAGAACCTCGACATCGCCGCCGGCGCCGGACGCGGTCCGCTGACGCTGCTGCGTCGCCGATCCGGCATTCTGCCCGAGATCGAAGAAGCACTCGAGACGATCGGCTTGCAGCACCTCAAGGACTCCCCCGCCGGGATCCTGGCACACGGCCAGAAGCAGTGGCTGGAGATCGGAATGTTGCTGGTACAGAACGCTTCCGTGCTCCTTCTCGATGAGCCGGTCGCCGGCATGAGTCACGAAGAACGCGAAGAGACCGGACAGCTGTTGCGCCGCATCGGCGGAGAGCGCACCGTGGTGGTGGTCGAACACGACATGGAATTCATGCGCTCGTTCGCCACCTCGGTGACCGTGCTCGCCCGCGGCAAGGTCATCGCCGAAGGCTCTGTCGCCGACGTTCAGGCCAACCCACAAGTGCAGGAGGTCTATCTCGGTACCGCAGCCGGCGGCTCCGAGATCGAAGAAGCCGCCGCCGCAGGATCCGAAGGAACCGTCTGATGCTCGAATTGATCGATGTCCGTACCGGTTACGGCCGCACCGAGGTCGTCCACGGCGCCAGTATCGAAGTACCCACCGACGGTGTGGCCGCGGTGATGGGACACAACGGGGCGGGCAAGACCACCCTGCTGCGCGCAGCCGTCGGCCTGTTGAAAGTCACCAAAGGAACCGTCAAGTTCAACGGCACCGACATCACCTCGATGCGCCCGAGCGCGCGGGTGGCCAGGGGTTTGGCCTATGTCCCGCAAGGCCAACAGAGCTTCGGCTATCTGACCACAGCCGAGAATCTTCAGGTTGTCGCCGACGGCCGCAAACGTGGCAAAGAGCTCGTCGCCGAGGCATTGGACTTGTTCCCGGCACTGACAGAACTCCTGACCCGTCGGGCCGGCCTGCTGTCGGGTGGTCAGCGCCAACAGCTGGCCATCGCGCGGGCCCTGATCACCGAACCGAAGATGCTGATCCTGGACGAACCCGCCGAGGGCATCCAGCCGTCGGTGGTCGCCGAGATCGAGAACACCATCACCGCCCTCACTCAACGCGGTGACATGGGAGTTCTGTTGGTGGAACAGCAGATCGGCTTCGCGCTCGAAGCCGCCGATCGGTATTACATCCTCGAAGGCGGTCGAATCACCTCATCCGGCGCAGGCGGCGCCGACGCCGAAGCCGGTGTCCGCGAGGCGATGACCATCTAGCGCAGTGCCGCCGAGCGGGCCGAAAACACCGCCGAGCGGGCCCTTGTCGTCGCACACTGGGGTGATGGCGTACGACGAACACCTCGCAGGCCGGATCCGGGAACTGGTCGGACCGCAGCCCGGTGTGTCCGAGAAGCGCATGTTCGGCGGTCTGGCCTTTCTCGTAAACGGACATATGGCCATCGCGGCGAGCGGAGAAGGTGGAATCCTGGTCCGGGTCGCCGCAGATGAACGCGCGATCCTGCTGAACGGCAAGTACGTCACGCCGATGGTGATGCGTAACCGGGAGACCCTTGGCTGGCTCCGAGTCGATGCCGGCGGCGTCACCACGAAACGCCAACTGCAGACCTGGATCGACCGGGGGGTCGAGCAGGCGCGCCTTGCACCCTCCTGACACAGCTCGCGATCCGTCGGCGGCCGCTCAGGTCGAACGGGCGATGCCCGGGAGACGCTGTGGATCACCGAGGGTGAACATTCCGGTTTCGGATCCGATGGGATATGACAGTTGGCGGATCTGACCGTCCGCAGTTGACGCGGTTGTGTTGTCGCCCAAGTGATGTGCTGCGATCGACAGGAGCGCCCACCGTGTGGTCGCGAGGTGATCGGGCGGTGGTGCCGGTGCCTGCTGAAGCGATGTCAACGCGCGTCGGTGATCGCCTGCGGCACAAGCCGTGATGGGGGTCGTCCACGGCGTATTGGGGCCGAAGTCGACGTCGTCGAACGTGTGGAGACCCGAGCCGCCTTGTAGGGCATGGACCAGCGCGATCAACGGGCCGAGCCCACGGGTGATGCCCGGCATTCCGCAGGAGGGCAGCAGCGACAGCGCCGTGGCGTAGCGTTGACGGACCTCTGGCTCCGGGCCATTGGTGAGGTCCGCGCGGATCGCGCGGTACCAGGTGGTGAAGAATCCCGCGAGGCTGCGCTCATGGTATTCGCCGAGCCCGTCAACAGTGGCCGCGTGGTGGTCTGCTTGGTCGAAATCACCTGTACTGGTGCTTGTTTGGAGACAGATCAAGTGTCCGAGAATCTGGTAGGTCGGAAGATCGTGGTCGGTTCCGAGCGCGATGAGTTCTCCGCCGATCGCGTGGCGTTGCCCGGTTGCATCGAGCGTGTGGAACGACTGTAGAAACGCGGCGTTGAGTGCGACGCACAGCACGGTGGGATCGCCGAGGTCGCGCGCCATCGCGACCGCACGATCCGCGGCCTCAGCACCGGCAGGCCCACGGGTACCGCGTGATTCGATACCGATGAGGGCCAGTAGTCGGGCGCGTTGCGCGGGAGACAGTGCGCCGTCGAGGAGTTCGAGACACCGCCGGGAGGCAGCAACGATCCAGGCGGATCGTGCCGGATCGTCGGATATGGTCCAGATACCCGGGATCTCGAGGCGGGTGAGGAAATCTGCGGTCAGGCGAGGATCGTCGCTGGCTGCGAGTTCCGTTGCACCCGTAGAGCGTTCCGATTGTGCAGTCAACAATCCGTCCGCACCACTGACCGCAAGGTCGCGCAGCAGGACCGCCGAGCTGAGCACCCGGGATCGCCCACCCTTGGGCATGAGCGCTGTCACCGAGGACTTCCATGGTTGCCCGACCTGGTCGGGGAGACCGTCACCCCGGAGGAGATCTCGGTGCACCCGATCGAGTTCCGCCGCCGGGTCCAAACCGAACTCATCCGCCAAACGTGTGCGTGCGCGGGTCAGAACCGATAGTCCGTCTTCGGTGCGGCCGGCGTCGTGCAGGGCGGTCGCCAGAAGGATCCACGCATGTTGCCGACTCGGGTGTCGGTCGACATGCGACTGCAGCTCGGCGATGGCGAGATCACCTCGACCTGAATGGATCTGCGCCTGCGCGAGTGCTTCTACCGTCCGGGCGTGGAGTTCTTCGAGCCGCGCGGATTCTGCCCCGACCCCAGGTAGGTCGCGGTGATCGGCAAACGGCGTCCCACCCCACAGGTCGTTCAGAGCGTCGGGAAGTCTGACCAGCCGCTGCGCCCAGGGCATCGAATCGACCGAAGCGGCGAGCTCGGCGAACTCCCATGCGTCGACCCGCGCCGAGTGGTCGAGACGATAGAAGCGGCCCGCAGTCACCACGAATGCCGAAGGCACGCCCCTTGGCCGCTGCGGTTCGAGTCGGCGGCGGATGTCGGCAACGAAAGTGCGGATCGCTGCGACGGGGTCCCGCGGGATCTCCGCCGGCCACAACGCAGCGGCCAGATCGTCGACCGACACCCCCGTGCCCCGCGCGGCCACCAGCCGGGCCAAGAGCTGCGCCTGACGCCGACCTCCGAGCTCGATCCGTTCACCGGTCGGCGTGCGTCCACCGACAAACCCCAGGACGCACACCATCGCCGCGGCGGTCGCGGGTGGATCACTGCGAGGACTCATCGGTTACTCATCGGCTCCGCACAGACTCGATCCGAACGACATCACGCCTCAACTGTAGGAGACCCGATCACCATGACCACACCATCCATCGCCGGATTCGAATATCACCGCGTCCAGGTCGCACCCGAGGTCGCCTTGAACGCCGCTGTCGCAGGTCAGGGCTCGCCCGTAGTTCTACTGCACGGGTTCCCGCAGACCCATCTGTGCTGGCGTCACGTTGCCCCGGAGCTGGCCGACAACCACACCGTGATCGTTCCGGACCTGCGTGGGTACGGCGACAGCGACAAACCGGCAGAGACGAGTCCGGACGTCTACAGCAAGCGGACCATGGCGGACGACGTCGTCGCACTGGCCGCACATTTCGGCTTCGACAAGTTCGCGCTCGTCGGCCACGACCGCGGCGCACTCGTGGCGATCCGCGCCGGACTCGATCACCCCGACCGGATCACCCATCTGGGTAGCCTCGATGTCCTACCCACTCTGGACATGTGGGACGTCATGCACGGGGTGTCCGCCGCGGTCGGCTTCCACCTCTATCTCATGGCCCAGCCGGCCGGGTTACCCGAGGCGATGATCCGGGGGAGTGCCGACACCTTCTTCGGCCATTTCCTCGATGCCTGGGGCGCCGATGGACAGACGATTCCCGCCGACATCCGGGCGCGGTACCTGCAGGCGAGCGCCGGCGCCATCGATTCGATCGTCGCCGACTACCGCGCATCCGCAGGCATCGATCTCGCACACGACCAGCAGGACCGTGCCGCAGGTCTGACGCTGACCATGCCCGTCTCCGTCATCCAGCAGGATTGGGGCCTGCAGCTGGGATTCGACGGCGAGCAGATCTGGAAGAGCTGGGCCGACGATCTCGATCACCGCCTCCAGGACTTCGGCCACTTCATGGCCGAACAGTCTCCTGCCGAGGTGCTTTGCGCCATCGCCGACCTCATGAAACGTTAGATCGCCGAAAGGTTTCAACCTTGCCGCAGATCGGTACTCTCTGGTCGTCTGATCCGCGTTCGAACAAGGGAAGCAAATGAGCGTCAAATCCAAAGCCATGTACAAGCCACTGTCAATCGCTACCGGCGTGGTCGGTGGGTTGGCTGCCTCCGCTGCCTTCGGACAGGTGTGGAAACGTCTGGGACATGACGCCAAGGTCCCTGACCCTAAGGATCTGAGCAGGAGTAACACCGAAGTGCTTGTCGCTGCCGCCCTGCAGGGGCTGGTCTTCGGGCTGGTGCGCGCGGCCGTGGACCGTGCCGGTGCCCGCGGCTACAAGGCCATGACACACGAGGATCCCGCCTGAGCGGACCGGGGTGATGCTCGCGTGGGCCGGTGCCAACCGCAGCCGGCCCATGTGCCCTCGCCGTACCCACGCTGTCAGGGAGCCTGGCGCCACCAGGCGAGCACGTACAACGCCATGGCCGAGATCAACCCGGCCACCACCCACAGCACCACGGTGTAGTCGACCCACGATCCGAAGGGCGGCGACCCGGGGAAAATGTTGCGTAGTGGGAGGACGGCGAACAACATGACCGCGAACCAGGTGACCATCGGCGGCTGAAACGCCTTGCGGCGGCGCACCGTCTGGATGGCGACGAACAAGGTGCAGCCGGGCAGCACGACGAGCATCGCGCACAGCGCCAGATCGAAGACGAGGGATCCGGCAGACCTCGACCCCTCGATGGTGAATGACTGTCCCGCACCGGGGTCGTCATCACCGGCATCGATGTCCCAGCCGCTGAGCGAATCGGTGATCGCGACCTCGGTCTCGAGTGGTTCGCGCTTGTCGCCGATCTCGCTGACGCCGCGCACCACAACGGACTCCGAGGTGTACTCGTCGAAGGGCCAGGTGCGGATGTCGCCGTAGGCATAGAGCGAGACCGCCAGCATCCCCGGCCGTGTCCCACTGGCGAATTCGATCCGCTGGTTCGCAACCATCGGTGACACGTCGATCAGCAGAGTGTCCTTGAGGTTGCCGTCCTCGTCCACCAGATTGCCACCGGGATACACCGACACATGCCCGCCGAACGAATACTCCGCGCCGTTCACGGTGTCTATATCGAGATACACGAGCACGCTATCGGCAGCAGGCTCACGGGTGTCGGGCTGATTGCCGGAACCGCCCAGGGCATACAGGAGCAGAACCGACACGTACACCACCAACAAACCGGCGACGACCGCCAGACCACGCAACATCGCTGACCGCCGTGGGGCACGCGCCATCTGTTCGTCTCCAACCCGTCGTCCTGCCCTGGAGCCGAACTCGACTCCGATCGGACAAACCAGGTCCGGTCGGAGTCGAGTCTGTCAGCAGTTCTACGGGGCCACAAGTTGATTCGACATATTGCCGGCGAATCCACCGACCTGCGCGAGACGTCCGAAGTCGAGTTTGACCAGTTGATCGGCAAGATCGAAGTAGCGATCGTCGTGGGTGATCACCACGACCGTCTTGCCTGCCTCCTTGAGGTCGCGCAGGATGCGCCGGTAGAAGAACTCCCGGAACTGTGGTTCCTGATCGGCCGCCCATTCGTCGAAGACATAGATGGGACGATCCTCGAGCAGCGCCGTCACCAGGCTGAGCCGTTTGCGTTGTCCCTGTGACAGATTGATCGTTGACAGCTTGCCGCCGGACACGGTCACCTTGTGGGCGATCTGC
The DNA here is from genome assembly GCF_056786495.1 of Williamsia sp. Y853. Lineage (NCBI taxonomy): Bacteria > Bacillati > Actinomycetota > Actinomycetes > Mycobacteriales > Nocardiaceae > Williamsia > Williamsia sp. Y853. Next base: position 714,914 of record NZ_JBXCJC010000001.1, on the reverse strand, counting down.
AGCTGGTGCAGGTAACCACGTACCTCGTCGTCGATCCCGGGGCGGTCGAATCCGAGGTAGTCCTCGAACAGGTGGAAGTCGGTGAAGACAGCTGACGCGTTCTGCCGGTACCACTCCACATTGTTGTGGTCGATGGGTTCGCCGTTGAGCACCAGCTGTCCGCGGTGGGGTGCATACAGACCCGTGATCAGTTTGGCCAGAGTCGATTTGCCGCTTCCGTTGCCGCCCACGATGAAGGTGACCTGCCCGGGGTCGAGCGTCAGGTCGATGGGTCCGAGGTGGAAACCCGCACCGTCGTCGGGGCCACCCGGAGGCGGACCGGACGGCCGCTGACCCGGCTTACCCGGCTTCTGGGGTGGACCGGCCTGCGGAGGCGGGGGCGGACCGGTCAGCTGCTCGCCGTGATAGGCGTAGCCCAGTCCGCGCAGCTCGATCCGGGCGCAGGCGACAACCGGGCGATCGGTATACGGCAGGTTCGACTCGTCGTTGACCGACACCATCGACAGGTCCATGTCCCCGATCTTCGCCAGCGCCACATCACCGCGGAGGATGTCGGGGATCAGGTGCATCATGTTCTGCATCGGCATCGCCAGGAACGTGGTGATCAGCACGTAGCCGATCATGTGCTCGTGCGGAATGTCCAGCAGCAGAGCCAAACCGAACAGAATGAATGCCATGGTCGCCAGCTGGCAGAGCTGACCGAAACCCTGGGCAATCGAGAACTTGGCTCCGGCGGAGACATTCTTGGCACGCAGGTCCTCGGCGGTGCCGAGCAGATGCCGGTCCATGAAGTCCTGGCGACGTCCACGATGCAGCTTGAGTTCCTTGATGCCGAAGGTGACCGACTGGAAGGAGCGCAGCAGGTCGTCCTCACGTTCCCGAGCGTGCTGATAGATGGCCCGCACCCGTCGCAACACCGTCTCCACACACATGATCGCCAGCAGCGTCGATCCCACGGTGATCGCAAAGATCGGGCCGGAGAGCATCGCCAGGAACACCAGGCATCCGACGATGGTGGCGGCGTCGATGCAGATGCTCGGAATCGCCGAGACCGCCATCGACAACGCCCGCACGTCCTCGGTCAGCGTTGCGATCAATCGATGCATACCCAGACGTTCGAGATGTTCGAGCGGTGCCGACACCACTCCTGCGCTGAGCTTGGCCCGCAATCGGTAGATCGCGTTCTGCGCCAAATGGATCAGCACGATCTGCGAGAGCAGTCCGGTGACCAGGACGACAATCGCAGTGATCGCAAATCGGATCACCATGTTGTCCGGGTGGGGTGGCGGTGAGACCACGGTGTTGATCTGGGTGACCAGATATGCGTTGGCCGCACCGCCGATCAAGCCGGCGATCACCGCAAACGCGATGCCCTTCCGGGACACGGAGATCAGAAATCTGATGAGCTGCATGATGGTTGACCTTCAGTTGGTGACTCGGCGGTCGCGTCAGCGACGGACGATGTCGAAGAGGAGTCCCTCCAGGGTGACTCCGGGGGCAAAAGAGAAGGCAACACCGGTGGTGGACTCCTCGTTGTTGTCGGCGCCACGCTGCGCCATCTGCTCGAGCACGAAGATCAATGAGACGCTCAGCATGTTCCCGTAGCGGGCCAGGATGTCCCAGCTGACGTCGGCGCGCTCCGGATCGATACCGAGCGAGTGCGCCGATTCGTTGATGATCTTCGGGCCACCGGGGTGGATCGCCCACAGCTCGACGTCGGACTTGCCGAGGCCGTGCGACCCCAGGACCCGGGTGATGACCGGGTCGACACCACGGTAGATGTACTGGGGGAGTTCCTCCGCGAGTTCGCAGGTGATCCCGTTGTCATTGACTCCCAACACGATTCCGTCTTCGGCGTCGTCGAGGAGTTCACTGAAGGTCTCGCGGATCACGATCCGGCCTGCCGGGATCGGCGCATGGGCCTCACTGGCACCGACCACCACCGCACCACACCCGTCGCCGAAGAGGCTGTGGGTGATGACCTCGTTGATGTCGTCGGCGAACACGGCGTTGACCGAGGACACCTCCAGACTGATCACCAGCGCCTTCTTGTCGGGGTTGGCGCGGGCGAAGTCACCGGCGATACGGATACCGTTCATCGCGGCCGCGCAGCCCATGAAGTTCACGACCACCCGATTGGTACTGCGGGACAGTCCGAGTTCCTTGATCACCGCGACATCCACACCTGGCGCGATGAAACCGGTGCTCGTGACGAACACCAGCAGTCCCACCTCGACCTCACCGCCTGCGCTGCTCAGGGCCCGGCGGGCGACGTCGACGGCCAGGGGAGCGGCATGCTCGAGGTAGAGGTTCATGCGTTCGCGAATGGTGCCACGCCTCTCGCTGAAGTCGCGGAACTCGGGATCGGTGGGGTCGATGGCCAAGTGGCGCTCGTTGATTCGGGTCTTCTCGTAGACCCGGCGGATGCGGGCCTGCTGGGTCGGATCGGTGAACAGTGCGGCCACCTCATCGGCGGCATCAGTCTGGGAGAAGACCTGCTGCGGTGCGCCGGTGGCGATGCCCTCGATCACGGCGACCGTGGTCGGTGGGGCCGGCGGCAGACTCGGGCGGATGTGTGGACGCCGGCCGACAAACGTGGGGTGCGATCCGGTGATGGGCTGATCAGAGATGACAGACATGGGGGAGTGGTCCTTTCGGGTAACGGGAAGGTGGTGCGGGGGGTGTGCGCTGGGACAGGGTCAGCAGGGGGTCAGACCGTCCCGATTCCGGTGAAGCCTTTGATGGTGTAGTCGGCACAGGTCTTGAGTGCGGCCGGTGAGAAGTGCTCCCGGAAGAACCCCCATCCCTGTTCCTGGGCCGGGCGTGACCGCGAACCCAGGTAGACGCGGCACTGTTTGGGCAGACGGTCGGTGACAAAGCTTTTGGCAGGCAACCATTCGACACCGAACTCGGCAGCTTCTTCGCGCACCACGTCTTCGGTTGCGATGTTGGCAAAGCCGCTGCGCTGGAACGGAAGAACGTGATGGACGCGGTGAGAGCTGAGGCCGGCGGACAAGAAGCAGTCGGCATAGCGGTTGCCGATGACCTTCAGGTCGTAGGCCTTCTCCAGCTGATCTATGGCCCAGTCGTCGGTCTCGACCTCGGGTAGGTCGTGGGTGTCGACATCGAAATCGTGACTGGCCACCACCAGGAAGGTGCTGAACCAGAGGACCGCGACGAACTGTGCCAGCCAGGCCCAGAAGTCGCCCATCGCAATGAAAATCGCGAGTTCGGAGATCAACAGGGCTCGCAGGCCGAAGGCGCCGATGAAGTGCGGCAGGCCACCCCGCAGCGACCCGTACATGTCGGAGACACCGACCTGTCTGGTCAGCTTGCAGATCTCCAGCAGCCGGATGACCATGCCGGTGGTGGCGTGCCCGAACTTGTGGAGCGTGTGGATCGGCACCCGAAAGCCCCGGGGCAGATCCATCATGAAGGTGAAGACGTTCTTCTTGATGTCCACCTCACTCTGGGTGTGTGGATGATGCAGCAACGCATGGCCATCCGCGGTCACGAACGAGAGGGCGACGTAGTTGATGTCGAAGGCACTGACCAACGCCTTGTTTGCACCCTTTTGCGCCCGATGGATCGCGTAGTGTCCGTAGCCGGCAATTCCACTGCGCAACACCACCATCGCGATCACGAAGACCGGTAACGGCATCCAGCTGGTGTCATACAGGCGCAGGGCTTGCACGGCAAAGTACGCCAACACCAATGCGATGACCACGATGTTGAAAATCGTGTCCATCCGCTTGATCCGGGCGGCGAGTTCCGGTTCGCGCAACCGGCGCTTGATGCGGTGCAGCAGGTCGTTCTTGTCATCGAACCGGAAGTGCGGGGTGTCACGCCAACTGTCGAAACCCTCCTTGAACAGGAAGTCCGGCGCGTTGGCCTTCGGATGGATGTCCTCGACCTCGGCGTCGCGGTCGAGTGCGTACTTCTCCAGCATCTTTTCGACCCGCTCAGGATTCTTGTGGTACGAGCCGATGATCGAGGTGATGTCGCGGTTCTTCGTCCGACCGATGAAGAACTCGCCACCGGGATGCTTCGAGATCCACTCCGTCAGGTCGTAGGCCCGGCCCTTGTAGATCCACACATTGGCCAAGCGAGGTCCGCCGTCGGGTCCGGGCGCCCGGCCGAGATCGTGGTCCTCCGCCGGCCCCTGATCGACGTCGACGTCGCTCGCCTCGTCGGTCTGCAATTCAGTCATCCGATTCCTCCGTGTCGGCTGCCGGAATCAGGTGACGGCAGCGGTCTTGGTTTGGCTATAGGAGTACGCGGAGGCGGCCGATGTTCCCGGGCGAGGAAACTGATTACGGTCAATTGAACGACTTTTGACATGTGGCGCGGGGCTATACCGTCCCTGAGCATGTCAAATCAACCTTCTCGCACCCCGCGAATCACACGCTCGAAAACAAACCTGTTCGCGGCCGCGGTCGCGCTGTCGCTCTCCGGAGTTCTGCTGACCGCCTGTGGCGGTGGAGGTTCCAACGATTCGGAACAGACTGTGTCCCAGTCGGTTCCGCCGGTCCTGGAAACATCCCGATCAACTCAGCCGTCGGTGGTCGCCACTGATCCGGCCGCCGTGATCGAGCAGAGCTCCCAGACGACCCGGATGATGAACTCCGTCCACATCGCGCTGGTGGTGGACGAGTCGATCGAGAGTCTTCCCATTCAACAGATCGACGGTGACGTCACCAATCAGCCGGTTGTCGGCGCCCAGGGTGCCGGCGAGTTCCGGATCAACAACAACCTGACGGCGTCCGATTTCATCGTCGCCGGCGGCAACCTCTACACCCGTGGCGAAGGCGCAAACAGCTACACCAACCTCGGCCCGGCCCAGCGGATCTACGATCCGGCCATCATCCTCGACAAGGACAAGGGATTGGCCAATGTGATCTCCAAGGTCCAGAATCCGACGGTCGTCGGCACTGAAGAGATCAACGGTGTCGAGGCGATCAAGATCGAGGGCACCATCGCGAGTACGGAACTCAAGCCGATCCTTCCCGAGGTCGACAAGACCGGCGCCGAGCTTCCCGTCACGCTGTGGGTCACCGCTGAAGCCCCGTACAACCTCGTACAGATCACGGCCGAGGTCTCGGGAGGCGAGGTCAACATAGTCACCTCGAAGTGGCAGGAACCCGTCACCGTCGCAAGCCCCGAATAGTCGCCGGTGACACCGGCAGCAACCACCGAACATCCGACGTCAGGTAGCACCGAGCCATGACCACACGTATCCCCGCCGAACTGCAGATATGGGTCGACGGGATCCAGGCTCCGCCTGCGGGGGGCACCACCCGGATCCAGATCGGCCGGGTGCCGGAGAACGACATCACGATCGACCATCCGCTGATCTCCCGGCGGCACGCGGTGCTGTCCTGGAACGGCGGATGGTCGATCAGCGATGCCGGGAGCACCAACGGGATCTATGCCGGTGGTCAACGGGTGCAGTCGGTGAACCTACGGGGCACACAGGACGTCCGTCTCGGTGGGCCCGACGCTGGACCGGTGTTGCGGATCAGAATCACAGAACCCGTTCCGGCACCGGTTCGCTCCCTGCAGAAGCCGGCCGGGGCCGACGACCGGCCACACATGCAGGCGCTGCGACAGAACATGTCCGCGGTGTATCAAACCGCCGGGAATCAGCCGCCGCCGCAACGCCAGGCGGTCGACATCGCCAGCGGATCGACCATCCGCATCGGTCGAACGCCGGACAACGACGTCGTGGTCAGCGATGTGCTGGCATCTCGCCATCACGCCCAGATGATCAGCAGCCCATCCGGATTGGTGATCGAAGACCTGCGCAGCGTCAACGGAACATTTGTCAACGGTCGCCGGATCACCCGACAGCCCCTCACCGACGGCGACGTCGTCACCATCGGCAACAGCGACTTCGTGGTCTCCGAAGGCCAGTTGGTCCGTGGCCAGGCCCAGTCGGTGGTATCCGGTGGCGTGCACGTGAGTTCGGTGAGCCTGACCATCGATGGCAAACAACTGCTCGACGACATCGACTTCACCGCCGCACCCGGGACACTGACCGCGATCATCGGTCCGTCGGGTGCCGGTAAATCGACTGTGTCCAAGATTGTTTCGGGTTCAAACCATCCATCTGCGGGAACCGTGACGTTCGAAGGGCACGGTGTTCACGAAGAGTACGACGCACTCCGAACCCGGATCGGTATGGTCCCGCAGGACGACGTCCTGCACAGCCGACTGACCCTGCGCCAGGCCCTGCGATACGCCGCGCAGCTACGACTGCCTCCGGACATGTCCCGTGCCGACCGGGATCTGGTGATCGACGGAGTGCTTGCCGAACTGCAATTGACCGAACACACCGGTACCCGTATCGACAAACTCTCTGGTGGACAACGCAAACGGGCATCGGTGGCGATGGAACTGCTGACCGGACCGGCGTTGCTGATCCTCGACGAGCCGACGTCCGGACTGGACCCCGCGCTCGACCGGCAGGTGATGCAGACCCTGCGGCGGCTCGCCGATGCCGGTCGTGTGGTCATCGTCGTCACCCATTCCGTGGCCCACCTGTCGATCTGCGATCAGGTGCTGTTGCTCGCACCCGGCGGAAGGACCGCGTTCTGTGGTCCGCCCGGATCCGTGAAAACCGCCATGGGCACCGATGATTGGCCTGAGATCTTCACCTATGTCGCCGCCCACCCGGAAGAGGCGTCGAATCGCTACCGGGCCACGGTCCGACGGCAACCACCGCCGACGCCACCACAACCCGGATCATCGCGACCGCGTTCACGTCAGGCGAGCGCACTGCGGCAGGTCAGCACGATCGCGCGCAGACAGTTCCGGCTGATCCTGGCAGACCGCGGATACCTGGTATTCCTGCTGCTGCTCCCGGTGGTCCTGGGAGCGCTGACCCTGGTCATCCCCGGGTCGGCGGGATTCGGACTCAACGCACCCGGAACCACTGAAACCCTGCAGATCCTGGTGATTCTGGTGATCGGTGCGACCTTCATGGGGTCGGCGCTCACGGTCCGGGATCTGGTCGGTGAACGTTCGATCTTCGAGCGCGAACGTGCCGTGGGGCTACGCCCAGGCGCCTACCTGGCCGCGAAGGTGCTCGTCTTCGCGGTGTTCGCGATTGCGCAATCGGTGATCATGCTGTTGATCTGTTACGCCGGCCGAGGCACTCCCGGCAAGGGCGTATACCTGCCTGCCACAGTCGAACTCGGCATCGACCTCGCCTTGCTGACCTGCATCGGCGCCCTCATCGGCCTCGCCATCTCGGCGTCCGTTCGTACTCCTGAACAGACCATGCCACCGCTGGTGGTCGTGGTGATGATCCAGCTCGTGTTCTGCGGGGGCCTCTTCGCCCTGCACGATCGGGTCGGATTGGAACAGATCGCCTGGCTGATCCCCTCCCGATGGGGTTATGCCGCAGCGGCTTCCACCGTCGAGGTGCAGTGGACGACACCTGGATCGGCCACCGAGGACGAACCGCTCTGGCAACACAACATGACCACCCTGGGTACCAGCTACGCAATCCTCGGCGCGATGGCCGTGGTCTTGACCGTGTACATCTACAGCCGACTGCGGCTGAAACGATCCTGACCTCCCCATCTTGGTGGGTTCTGGGGAACGCGACCTGCGCGTTTACTCGCCAAAACCCACCAATTCCGGGGTCAGGGGATGATGTTGACCATTCGGCCGGGCACCACGATGACCTTGCGGGGTTCACCGTCGAGCAACGGGATGATCTTCTCGTCCGCAAGCGCCGTCGCACGCAACGTCGCCTCGTCTGCGTCGGCCGCAACGGTCATCCGGCTGCGCACTTTGCCCTTGACCTGGATCGGGACCTCGATGGTGTCGTCGACCAGCCACTGCTCCTGCGCCTCCGGGAACGGCCCGTGTGCCAGAGAGCCGTTGTTGCCCAGGCGCTCCCACAGTTCTTCGGCTGCGTGAGGTGCCACCGGCGCCAGCATGAGTACCAGCGGGGTGACCGCGTCGCGCGGTGCACCGTCGGGATACTGCTTGGTCAGATGGTTGGTCAGCTCGATCAACTTCGCCACTGCGGTGTTGTCGCGCAGGTTCGAATAGTCCTCGCGCACACCGTCGATCGTCTTGTGCAGCAGGCGATTGGTGTCATCGGCCAGGTCCACGTCGACGACCCGGGTCTTGCCGGTCATCTCGTCGACCACCAGACGCCAGGCGCGCTGCAGGAATCGCTGCGCACCGACGACGTCCTTGGTCGCCCAGGCCCGCGAGGTGTCCAGCGGTCCCATCGACATCTCGTAGACACGCAGGGTGTCGGCACCGTAATCGCGGCAGATGTCGTCCGGCGCAACGGAGTTCTTCAGGGACTTGCCCATCTTGCCGTATTCCCGGTTGACCTCTTTGCCCTCGTAGAAGAACTTGCCGTCTTCTTCGACGACCTCTTCGGCCGGGACGTAGACGCCGCGGGAATCGGTATACGCGTACGCCTGGATCATGCCCTGGTTGTAGAGACGCCGGTACGGCTCGGCCGAGCTGACGTGCCCGAGGTCGAACAGCACCTTGTGCCAGAAACGCGAGTACAGCAGGTGTAGCACCGCGTGCTCGACGCCACCGACGTAGAGGTCGAGCCCGCCGGGATCGTTCTCGCCGTGCAGGTCCGGCCGCGGTCCCATCCAGTACGCCTCGTTCTCCTTGGCGCACAACTCATCCGGGTTGGTCGGGTCGATGTAGCGCAGCTGGTACCAGGAGCTACCGGCCCACTGCGGCATCACGTTGGTGTCGCGGGTGTAGTGCTTGAGACCGTCGCCGAGGTCGAGGTCGACGTTCACCCAGTCGATGGCCTTGGCCAGCGGCGGGGAGGGTTCGCTGTTCGGGTCGTCGGGATCGAACGAGATCGGCGCGTAGTCGATCACATCCGGAAGTGCCACCGGCAGCATCGAATCCGGGATCGCGTGCGGCGCACCGGACTCGTCGTAGACGATGGGGAAGGGTTCGCCCCAGTAGCGCTGACGCGCAAAGAGCCAGTCGCGCAGCTTGTACTGGACGGTGCCGCTGCCGGTGCCGTCGGCTTCGAGACGCTCGATGGTGGCCGACTTGGCCTCGTCGACCCGCATACCGTCGAGGAAGCCCGAGTTGACCAGCGGTCCGTCGCCGGTGAAGGCTTCGTCGGCCACACCCTGCTCCGAACCAATGACCTCGATGATCGGCAGCTCGAATGCGGTGGCGAACTCGTAGTCGCGGCCGTCGTGGGCCGGGACCGCCATGATGGCACCGGTTCCGTAACCGAGCAGCACGTAATCGGCGATGAACACCGGGACCTGCGCGCCGTTGAGCGGATTGACGGCGTAGGAGCCGGTGAAGACGCCGGTCTTCTCCTTGTTCTCCTGCCGTTCGAGATCCGACTTCGCCGCGATCGTCTTGCGGTAGGCCGCAACAGCTTCCGCCGGGGTCGCCGCACCATTGGTCCACAGTGCATTGACATCGGCGGGCCACTGCGCCGCGATCAGCTGATCGACGAGCTCGTGTTCCGGGGCGAGCACCATGTACGTCGCACCGAAAAGGGTGTCGGGGCGGGTGGTGAACACCTCAATTTTACAGTCCCGCACAGGAGACGAAGGCGAAGCCGGAGCTCGACCAGATGGGACGCTGAATGCGACCTGCGCGCCGCGGGAGCGGCCGATCCAGTTGCGTTGCATGGACTTGACCTTCTCGGGCCAGTCCAGCAGTTCCAGATCGTCGAGCAGGCGGTCGCTGTACGCGGTGATGCGCATCATCCACTGCCGCAGGTGTTTACGGAACACCGGGAAGTTGCCGCGGTCGCTGCGGCCGTCGGCGGTGACCTCTTCGTTGGCCAGTACGGTACCCAGTCCGGGGCACCAGTTGACCAGCGAATCACTCTGGTAGACGAGCCGGTAGTCGTCGATCACCTCGGCCTTGGCAGCCTCGTCCAGGTCCGACCAATCCCGGCCGTCGGCGAGAGTCCTTGCTCCGGAATCGAATTCGGCGATCAACTCGGGGATGCGGCGGGCCTTGCCCGCATCGCCGTCGAACCAGGCGTTGTAGATCTGCAGGAAGATCCACTGGGTCCAGTGGTAGAAGTCGACGTCGGTGGTGGCCACCCGGCGACGCTCGTCGTGGCCCAGGCCCAACCGGCGGATCTGTTCGAGGTACCGCTCGATGTTGGCCTCGGTGGTCGTGCGGGGATGCGTTCCGGTCTGCACCGCGTACTGCTCGGCCGGGAGTCCGAACGAATCGAAGCCCATCGTGTGCAGAACGTTGCGCCCGTTCATCCGGTGGAACCGCGCATAGACATCGGTGGCGATGAAGCCGAGAGGATGCCCCACGTGGAGTCCGGCGCCCGAGGGGTACGGGAACATGTCCTGGACGAAGAGCTTGGCGTCGGGACCGTCGAACACCGACAGATCACCTGCCAGGTCACCCACCGGGTTGGGCGCCTCGAAAGTGCGCCGCTCGGTCCAGTTCTGCTGCCATCGCGCCTCGATCTGCCCGGCCAGCTCTGCCGTGTAGCGGTGCTGCGGGGATTCGTCGGGGGCTGAAGTCGTCGGGCCAGTCACTTGACCAGCGTAAAGCCTGACTGATCTGAGCTGCAGGCAGGCCTGGGTGACCATTGATTTTCCGTGGCCTCGTATTGTATGGGCGTGACCGTCGCAGCAAACATCCTCGCCGTCATCGCTCTGGCGCTGGCGCTGGTCTTCGGAGTATCCGGGGTCCTGGGCACCGTGAGGCGCCTGCCCCGCAACCGTTGGCTCGGCGTGCGTTCCGCCGAGACCATGGGCAGCGACGAGAAGTTCCAGCTGGCCAACCGCGTCGCCGGACCCGGTCTGATCTGCGCAGGTGTGGTCCTGGTGATGGGTGCCGTCCTGGCGATCCTCCTCGGTGGCACCGCAGGCGTGATCATCGCCATCGCGGCCATCGCGGTCGGTATCGGCCTGGCCGGGGTCATCGGCTCACTGGGCGTCCGAGCGGCCGCAGCACTGCCCGATCCCGCCTCTGACTGCGGTGTCAGCGGTGGTTGCACCAGCTGTTCTCTGCAGAGCATGTGCACCACCGACAGCGCCGCCGGTGGCGCAGCGCCCTCCGACTAAAGGCGTGGCGCGCTCACCGCTGGCCTTCCTTCACCGCTTCAACATCGATGGCTTCATGGTGGCCATCATCGGCGCGGTGGTCGTCGCGACGATCTTCCCCGCCCGCGGCGTCGCCGACGACATCCTCGACTGGGTTGTCAAGATCGGCGTCGGGCTGCTCTTCTTCCTCTACGGCACCCGACTACATCCGCGTGATGCCCTCACGGGTCTGACCCACTGGCGCCTGCACCTGACAATCCTGGGATTCACCTTCGTGGTGTTCCCACTGCTCGGCCTGGCGCTCTGGCCGCTGCTCCCGCATCTTGTCGGCGACGATCTGGCCACCGGCGTGCTCTACCTCTGTCTGGTCCCGTCCACGGTCCAGTCCTCGATCAACTTCACCTCGATCGCCCGCGGCAACATCGCGGGCGCCATCGTCAGCGCCTCGGCGTCGAACCTGCTGGGTGTGTTCCTCACCCCGATGCTCGTGGTGCTCCTGATGAACTCGTCCGGCGACATCTCGTTCTCGGCCTCGTCGGTGGTGACGATCGTCCTGCAACTATTGGTGCCGTTCATCGCCGGACAGTTGCTCAGGCCGCTGGTGGGCCGACGGATCGCGGCGCACAAGAGCCTCACGAAGTTCTTCGACCGCGGCATCATCGTGCTCGTCGTGTACGCCGCGTTCGGTGACGGTGTGCGGGACGGCATCTGGAGCCAGGTCAGCTGGTGGCAGGTGGTGATCCTCGTCGTGCTCGCCGTGGTCTTGGTGGCCGTGATGCTGTGGCTGACCGGTGCCGGATCGCGGCGCCTCGGATTCGACCGGGCCGATTCCATCGCAATCCAGTTCTGCGGCACCAAGAAATCACTGACCACCGGTCTGCCGATGGCCGCTGTCCTGTTCGAGGGTCGCACCATCGGCCTGATCGTCCTGCCGCTGATGATCTTCCACCAGGTTCAGCTGATGATCTGCGCCTGGCTCGCCGCGCGCTACAGCCGCCAGTCCGAGGTCTAGCCCGAAGTCCGCGCGAACTCGGGTTGGTCAGCGCACCGGCCGCGACACCGGAACGTTGACGTAGCTCGGCGCATTCGGATCGAGCTGGATGTGTTCGGGCTTGAGCTGCGAATCGTTCAGCAACGGCCGCAACGGAACACCTCTCGGGAAGTTCGCCGCGAACACATCGATCCGCAACCGATGTCCGGGTTTGATCAGCGCATCGGTGGCCAGCAGGCCCACGTCGAGTTGCACGGCCTGGCCCGGTACCACCGGCTGACGCGTTGCCAGGGTCAGGGTCTGCACCGGATCCACCACGTCACCGTCCGGACCGTACCCGGTTGCATCTTCGTCGAGCGCCCGCAGCGAGGCCACCAGCTGGCCCGACGTGAGTACCGTCGAGGTGCCGTCGGGGGCAACATCATTCAGGGTTGCCGTCCAGTATCCGTCAGTCGCATCCATGACGGTGTTCAGATGCAGATTGATCGGACCGCTGAGGCTGGTCGACTCGGCAAACGGGGTCGTGGTGAACGTCAACGCGCTGGATTCGGCGGTCCTTGAATCCTCCGCGCAGAACGAGAACACCGCGAGGATGCCTGCCGTCTGCTGCGCGGCATCACGCGAACACAACGTGGCCAAAGCCGGTGCGACCGTGAGCCTGCCACGGCTGTCGGATGGTGCGGCGGACAGCGAGCCGTCACGCACGGCGTGCGGCGCCGTACCGCTCGTACGGTCGGAGAGGTAGAGCCGCTGGTGGTTCATGCCCTGGCGCGGGAAGTCCTCGGCGGTGGTCCAGCCGTTGCCCTGCTGGTACAGGGTGGCCGGTCCGTAGTTGTCGATACCGTTGTCGATGCCCTTGAGCCACTTGTCGAACCACGCACGTTGCAGGACGTCGAGCCGTGGCGGATAGCCGGGATCACCGAAACGAGAACCGCCGGTGACGTGATAGGTCGGGCCCATGATCAGCTGTTTGCGGCCGTTGTCGAGCGGGATCTCGTCGAACATCCGCCACTCACTGTTGGTGAACAGGTCGTACCAGCCGCCGTAGATCATCGTCGGCGTGGTGATCTTCTCGGCGAAGGCCTGCCAGTTGGTGCGTTCGGAGGAGGTGTCGTCGAGCAGGCTCTGCGTACGTGGTGGCACCGCGTCGATGGTGGGTGCGGTGAGCGCATCCAGTAGTTGTGGGGCGAAAACAGCTGGGTCAGAAAGCCTGGACCCCAACCACTTCCAGTCGAATGTGCCGTTGAACATCGACGCCACATCGGGCACGAACTTGAGTCCGTTCACGAGCGCCAGCCAAGCAGGCAGGAAGCCCACACCCAGCGCACCGCCGGGGGCAACGATGTCGCGGATCAGGTCGCCACCGGGTTCGACCGGGAAGATCGCCTTGAGCGGCTCCGGATTCTTGTTCGCCGCCTGGATCTGATTGATACCCGAGTAGGACGCCCCACTCATGCCGACCTTGCCATCGGACCAGCTCTGGTCGGCGGCCCAGTTGATGACCTCGACGGTGTCCTGCTGTTCGCGGGCCTGAAAGACGTCCCAGACACCCTGCGAGAAACCGGTCCCGCGCACATCCACGACCACCTGCGTATAGCCGGAGCGAACCAGTGCGGGGTCGACGCTGAAGGTCTGGGCAAAGCCGCCTTTGAGGGTCTGCACCAAATCGGACAGGCCGTCGATCGGGGTTCCCGAGAAGTTCAGCAGGTCGGCCAGTTGCAGGGCCAGCGGCGCCAGCACCGGATTCGACAACGCCGCATCGGCAACAGCGCTCACCAGCTTCGTGTACGGCGTCATGTTCACGATCACCGGCGTCTTCGTGGCAACCGGCCTCGTCGCGGCGTCGGCCGGCCGGTAGATGTTGGCCTTGAGGACGGTGCCATCGCTCATGGTGATCGGGACGTCCCATTGGACGTTGATGCCGGGATATTGCAACGGACCATCGTGTTGCGCGGTCCACCGCTCACCATCCGTTCCACCCGTCGGATCAGCCAGCGCTGCAACAGGATTCGCGAATCCTGCAATCAGAGTGACTGAAACGAGACCGGCGATCACACCAGCACATCGACCCCACAAAACCATCGGACCCCTCCGCATTCCCCGACCCCCGAGCAAGCGTCTGCTGAGACGCCGCTCACATCAGGGATGAACAATAACAGGTTATCGAAATCCAATCGACAATCAGAGATCAGTTACGTTCGAGCTCGATCGGGTGTGTCGACAGCATGGGAAGCGGCCACGGCTGACGCCGCAGGACCTGCGACCAGAGATCGACCTCGGCGGGGGCGATCACATCGGTGGGCAGCGACGGGGCCACGATCCAGCTGCCGCTGCGCAATTCATCACCGAGCTGTCCGATACCCCACCCGGCATAGCCGGCGAAGATCCGGACACCGATCAGGAAGTGACCGAGTTCGTCTGCGTCGGCATCGAGATCGACCAGGACCACGCGGCCGTCGACCTGTCGCAGGGCAGTTACATCGTCGATCTCGACACCGGGTCTGACCACCCCGAGGCACAGCGCCGAGTCCTGTTTGACCGGACCACCCACATAGACAGCCTTCGGCCGGGCCGCGGTATCGGTCCATGCCGGCAACAGGTTGTGCACTGCCGTCTGACTCATCCGGTTCAGGACAACACCCAGACTGCCGGCGTCGTTGTGCTCGATGACGTAGACGACCGTGCGCCGGAAAGTCGGCTCGGCGAGATCGGTGGACGCCATCAACAAACTGCCGGCGGATATCGCCTCGGTACCAGATGACACCCGCACATGATGCCACGCCGATGGCCCCAACAGGCTACGGCGAACAGTCGGAACCACCCGATCTTTTTTCGCCGGAATACCCGATCGTGAATTCGTTTGTAGGCTGGACACGATGAACGCCGAACAGCCCGTCGCGGACCCAGAGCCGCATGTCCGCACCAGCCATGAGCGGTTGGCGTTGCGTGATTTCACGCGGTCGTTTCGGGAATCGCCCGGCCTGTCCCGGCTTCTGTCCGTTCGGTTCGGCAGTCAGTTCACCGATGGCCTCTTCCAGGCCGCGCTTGGCGGCGCGATCCTCTTCAACCCCGAACGCCACGCCGATCCGATGGCGATCGCGGCCGGGATGGCGGTCCTGCTTCTGCCCTATTCCCTGATCGGTCCGTTTGCCGGCGCGCTCCTGGACCACTGGGATCGACGGTTGGTTCTCGTCTGGGCCAATGTGCTGCGCGCGATCCTGGTCGCGATCGTGTCGGTGGTGATTGCCACCGGAGCCGGCGACACCGGTGTGCTGATCGCCGCGCTGGCGGTGACCGGTGCAAGCCGGTTCGTCGCATCGGGGCTGTCCGCGTCGCTGCCCCACGTCGTCTCTCGCGACCTGCTGGTCGGCATGAATTCGTTCTTCACCACCGCCGGTTCCGGAGTTCTGGCCCTCGGTGCCGGTGCCACCTTCGCCCTGCGCGAGATCTTCGGGTCCGACAACACCGGCAGCGCCCTGACCCTGCTCGGCCCAGTCGTGATGGCGCTGATCACCGCAGGTGTCGCCCATCGATTCAAACCACTGCAGCTGGGCCCGGATCATCCCGACTTCGTCGGTCCTCCGATGCCCGGGCATCCGGAAGGCACCGCCATGCGCGCGGTCGCGGTTGGTCTGGGCCATGGCGCCCGTGCGGTCTGGAGCTCGCCACCTGCCGCGGCAGCCCTGTCCGGTGTGGGCGCCCATCGCATCGTGTTCGGCATGAACACGCTCCTGCTGCTCGTCCTCACCAAACAGTCGGCGCTGGGCGGTGGATTGACCGGCTTCGGGCTCGTCGCGGGTCTGACCGCGGTGGGCATGCTGCTCGCCGCGGTGATCACCCCCTTTGCGGTCGCCCGATTCGGGCGGCAGCGCGCTGTGGTGTCGGCGCTGGCCATCGGAACGGTCGCCCAGCTCTCGTTGCTGAGTTTCAACGGTGTGGTCATCTGCTTCGCCGCGGTGGTCCTGGGGCTGATCGGCCAGGTGTGCAAGCTGTGCGGCGATGCCGCCATGCAGATGGACGTCGACGACGCCCGCCGCGGACAGGCATTCTCATTCCAGGACGCCCTGTTCAACGTCGCGTTCGTCGCTGCGGTCACCGCCGCCGCGATTGCCATCCCCACCGACGGCAAGTCCGCGGTCCTGGTCGTGGCCGGTTGCGTGCTCTACGCACTCGCCATCGTTTCGGTCACCCTGATCCACCATCGACCCGTCCCGGCCTGCTCACCACCATCGGCGCCACTGGCGACAACCGCCTGATCCGTACCCACCGCGCGATCAGGTGACTTCACAGGAGGCACGGTGCAGTACGGAATCGTTTTCCCCAAAGGTGACAGTGCAGATTTTGCCGAGATGGCAGTGGCCGCCGAGGAAGCGGGCTGGGACGCGGTGTTCGGCTGGGAAGCGCTATGGGGCGTCGACCCCTGGATCTCCCTGACCGCCGCGGCCATGCGAACCAGTCGTATCAAGCTCGGGACCATGCTCACGCCCCTGCCCCGGCGCAAACCGTGGGACCTGGCATCGACCACCGCCACCCTGGATCGGCTGAGCGGTGGTCGCGTGATCCTGAGCGTCGGATTGGGTGCACTGCATCCGGGCTGGCTGGCATTCGAGGCCGATCAGGGACGCAAGGTGCGTGCCGAGCTCCTCGATGAAGGTCTCGACGTCTTGTTCGGGCTCTGGGGTGGTCAGCCCTTCACCTACGACGGCAAGCACTACCAAGTACGGCCCACCGATTTCGAATTGCCCGATCCGCCGGTCCAACAGCCCAGAATCACCACGTGGTGTGTGGGATTGGAGGGTTCTCGCAAATCGATGTCGCGGGCGGCCCGGTGCGACGGATTGATCCCCAACTTCGCCGGTGCGCAGGGCCCGGAACCGCAACCGTTCGAGCGGTGGGCCAGTGTGGCCCGCGACATCCGAGAGCTTCGCGAGGAACTCGGCTACAGCGGGCACTATGACGTCGTCTATGAGGGCACCACCGACCTGACCGACCCCGCCGGGGAACGCGAGCGGGCCGCGGCAATGGCCGACGCCGGCATCACCTGGTGGTTGGACTCGGATTGGGGTGCAACACCCGACGATCCCATCGCCTACCAACTCGGACGGATCAATGCCGGGCCACCTTCGAGCGCCGTCTAGAAAACGTTTCGCTCGCAGAGTCCCGCAACGGGGCCCCAATTGTTTCCACCCCGACCGCTCAGAATCCCGCGCCGGCCACCGCTCCGCTCGGTCCACCCACGCCGACTACCCCATAAATGGGGTATCTGCGGTGGTCAGCGGCATATTTTCCATCCGAACTCCGATTTGCGAAAATTGATCGTAACCTTTGCGAAAGAACCGTGAAACAAGGGCCTAATTCGAGTGTTTGTGCAGTTCAGCGCGATGACGAGCGCTCGAGCATCCATACGCCGGCACAAACATCGCCGATACCGTGACAGAAAATATCGGCAATTTCCTCACATCAAGGCGACAAAACAGGGAATCACCTGGCACTATTGGCGAATGCGCAATCGTGACGAGGTGTCTGAGTTCGCCATTGAACTCAATAAGCTCTGTGCTACTCGCTGGCCAGGTGGGTCGCGCACTGCAAATGCAGAGATTGCTGACTGGGTGACGGCCGAAACAGGCCGAAACATCGATCGGCAATTTGTATGGCGGATCCGTAAGGGCCGCGTAATGAAGGTGGACGGCGCAGTTCGCGACGCCATCTGTTCATTTTTTGGAGTCTCGAAAGAGCATTTCTCGTTCAGCCCCCGCACACTCGGCCAAGAGGTGCAGGCTGCTATCGAGGAAACAGGACTTCAAGTAGCCGGCCTCCGCGCCGATCAGCTGTCGTCGACCGGGCGGGCTGAACTCGCCTCCCTACTGCGAGAGGTGAGTCGGGTCCTCGAAGCCGAGAAGAGCGTCGGACAGTGATGACCCGGCAGAAGATGTTTCGCCTTGCCGCGGCCATCACACCGATGAGCGGATGGGACTGGGACGATTTCGAGTCCCGGCTCGGCGAGCAACTCGAATGCGACGTCCGGTGCATCACGTCGGAGTCGTTCAACTCCGGCGAGATCACCGGAGCCGCATTGCGGACCAGCCGCGGGACCGCGATCATCGTTTCTCCTGCCAATGTCTCTGACGCGCACCGGATCCACATCGCAGCCCACGAGGCCTGGCATCTCCTTGCCGGCCACGAGGGTTGTGATCAGAACGCACGTCGCGAAGCACAGGCCGAGGCATTTGCCACGACCGTCGGCACGCTCGCCGAAGGACGGGGCAGCGAACCCCGCAATAATCGCGCTTTGACTGCAGCGTTCGGAGCTGTTGGCATAGTCGCATGAGCCAAGCTCTGGGCGCTCTCGCCTGGATAGGGGTCGCCCTGGGAGCGACGCTCGCCATCCGTGGGGCCCTGTACCGCCAGACAGCGACGACCGCCTTCGGCGTGTGCGTCGCTTTCTACTGCCTGACCGGGGAGACCTACACCGCCCTGGTTCCAGACGACGGTGTCCGCCACGTGATGAACACCTCCGAACGGATCTGGGGTGCCACCTCAGCGGTGATCGCCGGTTGCGCCCTGGTCGCATCCCTGATGGCGGTCCGCCGCGGCAACAGCAACCCGGGATCCGACCTCCACCACGATCCCGACCTCAACCAGCGGATAGTGCTTCTGGTGGTGGCTGCCGCCGCCTCGATAGCCGTGATCAACCTGGCGCTCGCCCACAGCGCACTCGCACCGTCGGCGAACTTTCTCTCCGACTACGGGCACATGTACCAGGTGGCGATGTACCAGGTGGTATTCGCCAGCTGGATCGGATTTCCGGCCGGTTATCTCGGATGGACCGTTGTCCGTTCCGAACTCGGTCCGCTGCGCTATACCGTCGGGTTCGGTGGACTGTGTGGTGTGCTCTGGGCGATCTGGAAGATCATCGTCACCGCAACGATCTGGATCGGCGACATCGACATCGCCGAGAACAGTCCGGTGAGTGTGACTCTCGGATTCCTGGCCCTGGCGTTCTGCGTGATCGGGGCACTACTGCTCGGACTGACCGCGTCGTATTCCGCCTGGCAAACCGGGCGGACCTATCGGCATGCACGCGCGATCGAAGACCGTCGCCTTCGGCACCACAACAGGGCCGCCTGACATTTGTGCCGTACGCGGGCTGCACCGCCGCGGCTCTTGAGAGTGGCTGCCGATTCATCTCGGCGACCGCCGCGTGTGGTCTGACCCCTCAGATACCGAATCCCGGTTGGCCCGGCAACATCACCGCATCCGCGGTCCCGTCGAGATCGTGGTCGACGAACAACTGATCGAAACCTTGATCGCCGTCGGTGTCGAAGTAGACGCGCCCGCCCGAGCGCACCACCACGATCTCACCGCGACCGTCCGAGTCGCGGTCGTAGAGCAGATCAGCGGCGTCCCCGTCGCCGACAAAATCGACCTGCGCGCGCGAACCCTCAGAATCTGCGTTTGCCGCCGCGGACTGCGGCGCGCCATCAAGCGATGTCCACGTGAGATGGATGTCGGTTGGCTGGGGTATCGGGGGCGGGGGTATCGGTAGTTGAAGGTTCGGGGTCGGTGCGCTGACCCGCGGATCCGGCTCCGGATGTCCCCACACGCCAGAACCGTTATCGGAGAACCATTTGTCGACCGCACCATCGTCATCGAGGTCGAGACCACTGAGATCGGCCCGGCCATCGCCATCGCGATCCCAGATCACGTCGTCGACTCTGCCGTCACCGTCGAAATCGAGCCGAACCGCATCTGCCGCACCTCCGCCGAGCACCACGTCGGCCTGCGACGTCCATGTGGTGATCGATCCGTCGCCAATTCCGAAGACGTACTCGATGACCGGGTCCATGGGTACTTGGACGGACTGGACCCGTGCGCCGGTTCCGGGGCGCCCGAAGACGGTAGCGTGTGATGCACACCATGTCCCGGCGTCGAGGAGGATCTACGGATGTATGTGAGCGAGCTCGGCGATCTGTGGCATCGCGGTCGCACCGAGCCGATGAACATCCATCTCGATTCGGCGGCGGCATCACGCTCCTCCACCAAAGTCATCGAGACGATCACCGCGCACCTGTGGCGTGAATCCGAGCGCGGCGCCTACGTCGCACAGGAACAGATGAGCGAGGCCCTGGACCGCTGCCGTCGCGATATCGCCGCGCTCGTCGGACATCAGGCCCACGAGCTGGCATTCCGGGAGTCGGCAAAGGCCGCGCTGCGGGCTCTGCTCACCTACTGGAACCTCCCGATATCCGCCACGGTCTGGGTGGCCAAGAACGAGTTCGGCCCCAACCTCGACGAGTTCGAACGCCGCGGCTACGCCGTCCACACCATCCCCTCCGGCGACGTATACGGGCATGTCGACACCGACGCACTCGAGAACATGCTGCAGTTCGACCAGCCCGACTTCATCCACATCTGCCATATCGGCTCTCAGAGCGGCGTGGTCCAGCCGGTCAGCAAGGTCGTCGAGCTCGCCAAGGTCGCCGGTGTGCCGGTGGTGGTCGACGTCGCGCAGGCGCTTGGCCAGCGCGACTGCGCATCCGGCGCCGATGTCGTCTACGGCACCAGCCGTAAGTGGCTGGCAGGCCCGCGCGGTGTCGGATTCCTTGCCGTGCGTGCGGATTCGGTGCGCCCGGTGGAAATCGAGAGTTCGGAAGCCTTCGTGGCCGGACGTCTCGGACTCGGTGTGGCGATCCAGGAATTGCAGAGCTTCGGGCCCGAACGGGTCAACCGGGAACTGGCGGCCATCGGCCGCTTCACCCGTGAGCGCCTACACGGTATCGGCAGCTGGGAAGTCCTCGAACCGATCGACGAACCGTCGGCGATCGTCACCCTGGCCCCACCACCGGGATGGGGTCCGTCGGACGTAATGGCCGCTTGCGACAAACTGCGATCGATCGGAATTCTCGTAACCTGCGCGGATTCCTGGCGTGCGCCACTGGATTCGGAACAGTCGGTCCTGCGGATCAGCCCGCATCTGGACGTCCAGCGGTCCCACCTGGATCTGCTTGCCGGCGAACTTCGCGGGATGGGCTACTAGTTCGGCGTCAGGGCCCCACCGAGTTGACGATCCCGGCGATCTCGGCGACGGCGGCCCTGGCAAGGTCCGCATCCTTCTGTACCAAGGAAATTCGCGTTCGGCGGGCCAGGATGTCGTCGACCGTGCAAGCACCTTCGTGGGTGATGGCGAACTCGATCTCGGCCCGGGTGACGTCGATCCCGGGCGCGATCGGGGCGGCCGCATCCGGCACCTGTGCAACGTCCAGCACGTGTGCGGCCTCCGCACCGAAACGGGCGATCAACGAACTCGGCAAACCCGAGTCGTCCGGTGTCCCCGTCGCCCCGATGAGCGGCAGTTCACTGGTGTGGCACGGCCCGGCTCGCAGGCCCGAACGACTCACGGCCTCGTCGACCGCCTCCTCGGCCATCGCACGGTATGTGGTGAGCTTGCCCCCCACGACCGTGATCAGACCGTTGTCTCCCACTGCCACAAGGTGTTTGCGCGAGAGGTCAGCCGTGCTCAGCGGCACCCCTGGACCGATCTCCTCGACCAACGGACGCAGGCCGGAGAAGACTCCGCGGACATCGTCGGTGGACAGCGGACGTTCCAGCGCCTTGTTGATGTTGTCGAGCAGCAAGGTGATCTCGGCATCGGCCGGCGTCGGCACGTCCGGGATCGGTCCGGGCGCATCCTCGTCGGTGAGACCGATATAGGTACGACCGAGCTGCTGCGGCAATGCGAACACGTACCGACTGATGCTGTCGCCCAAGGGAACTGTGAGTGCACCCGTCGGGTTGCCCAGCGATGCGGAATCGACCACGAGGTGGGTCCCCCGGCTCGGCCGCAGCTTGACGGTCTCGTCGACCTCACCGGCCCAGACACCGGTCGCGTTGATGACGGCGCGCGCCCGGATCCCGAACGTGGCACCGGTGCGGACATCGGTCAGGGTCGCTCCCGTACCGGTCACATCCGTTGCCCGGGTGTAGGTGCTGATGATCGCGCCGTGTGCGGCAGCGGTTCTCGCCAAGGTCACCACGAACCTGGCATCGTCGATGAGCTGCCCGTCGTGGGCCACCACCGCGCCCCGCAGCCCGTCGGTACGGATTGCCGGACACAATTCCGCAGCTTCGGACGCCGACACCCTCCGGGACCGCGCCAGGACTTCCGTCGGCGTTTTGGCATTGTGGCGCAACACATCCCCGGCCAGCATTCCCAACCGCGCGGCCAGGTTCCCCTTCACCGAACCACCGGCGAAAACCGGGATGACCTGCGGCAGTGAATGCACCAGGTGTGGGGCGATCACCGTCATGATCCGGTGCCGCTCGACGGCCGACTCCTGCGCGATCGACACATCGAGGCTTGCGAGATATCTCAGGCCTCCGTGGATCAGCTTGCTGCTCCACCGACTGGTGCCGAAGGCGAGGTCCTGGGCCTCCACCAGTGCCACCGACAGACCACGGCTGGCCGCATCCAACGCGACGCCGGTTCCGGTGACGCCCCCACCGATCACCAGGACATCCAACGGCTCAGTGCGCGACCGTAATTCATCCAGTCCGGCGCGACGTGACGCCGGGCTCAGTGCTCCGGCCGGGAATTGTTCGGCGATCACGGCGCCGCCCGTAGGTACGAGTGCAACGCGTACCGCAGTTCCACGGTCCATCGATCGGCCAGGATCGGTTGCACGATCGCATGCGACTGAATCGCCGACTGACAGATCAACAACACCATGGCGGCCATCTCATCCGGAGCCCCGTCCCGGACGTCGCCGCGATGCTGACCGTCGGTGATGGCGCGTTGCAGAATCGTCAGGGCAGCGTTCTGGCTGCGGCCGAGCCTCACGAAAACATAGGGGGCAAGAGCGGCTGACGGCTCGCGCCACAGCATTTCGAGGAGGTTGTTGACGCGGATCGCATCGGCGACGGCAACCAGGCGATCAACCTTGTCGTCAAGGGTCGTGCCGCGTGCGGGGATGTCGGCGATCGTGCCGATCAGCTCCCGGGTGACGAGGTCGGCGGTCAGCGTCCGCACGTCCGGCCAGCGCCGGTAGACGGTCGGCCTGCTCACGCCGGCCTCACGGGCCACTTCCGCCAACGTGATCTTGCGACCCGCCGCGCGAATCAGCGCCGCGCGGGTCGCATCGAGGACCCGATCGGTGATGTTGGCGCCCATCGCAGCGGCCACCGGGTCGGAGGTGCCGTCATTGCGGTTTCCGGGCGGGGACGTTCCAACCATGGACGATTTATCGTTACGGATTGACATGTTGTGTAAAACTGTAACTCATGACGGTCGATTTTCCACAGCATTCCCTGCCACTGCCCCCGATGCGTTGGGACGGCTGGGGATCACCCGAGGCCGCCACCGAGCTCTCCGAACCGATCAGGACCCTCCTGTCCCAAGTTCTCGGCGTCTCCGGCGATCGGATCCCGGCCCCGGCCGCCACCGAGGTCGAACTCTCGCCTGTCCGGCTCACGGACGCCGACCTGGATGCCCTCCGCGGAATCGTCAGTGCGGTGTCGACGTCCGACGGTGATCGACTGACCCGGTCGGGTGGTAAATCGACCCTTGATCTCCTGCGCCGCAAGACCCGCAGACAAGACGCACCGGACGGTGTGGTCGAGCCCGCCACCGAACAGGAGATCTCAGATCTCCTGGACTGGTGCGCCAGATCCCGGATCGCGATCGTTCCCTTCGGTGGCGGCACCAGTGTGGTCGGTGGGGTCGACCCGGTCGCCGGCGCCTTGCGAGCGGTGATCAGCCTGGATCTGCGGCGTTTTGATCAGCTTCTGTCGATCGACACCATCTCCGGTGAAGCCGTGCTGGGTGCAGGCATCACCGGCCCGCAGGCCGAAAAGCTTTTGGCTCCACACGGATTCACCCTCGGACATTTCCCGCAGAGCTTCCAGTTCGCCACCATCGGCGGGTTCGCGGCCACCCGATCATCAGGTCAGGCCTCCGCCGGATACGGCCGGTTCGACGACATGGTCACCGGCTTGCGGGTGGTCGCACCCACCGGGATCATCGACCTGGGTGGGGCGCCGAAGACCGCAGCCGGACCCGATCTTCGCCAACTCTTCCTCGGTTCGGAAGGCTCCCTCGGCGTGATCACCGCCGTGACCCTCCGAGTGCGCCGCATTGCGCCCGTGACCCTGCACGACGCCTGGCACTTCACCGACTTCGACTCCGGTGCAGCGGCTTTGCGAGCGGTGGCGCAGCAAGGAGGCGGGCCGACCGTGATGCGACTGTCCGATGAGGCCGAAACCGGTGTCAACCTCGCCAGCCCGGACAAGATCGGTGCCGACACCGACACCGTTTCCGGTGGATGCCTGGCCATCACCACATTCGAGGGAACCGAGGCGGTCGCCCGGTCTCGTCAGGAGCTGACCGGACAACTGTTGGCCGCCGCGGGTGGGACGTCGCTGGGCGCCGCCCGGGCACAGGCCTGGGAACACGGCCGCTTCAACGCCCCCTACCTACGGGATGCGCTCCTGGACATCGGGGTCGGCTGCGAGACACTGGAAACCGCCACCACCTGGTCGAACGTGACCGCACTCAAGACCGCGGTCACCGGCGCCCTGACCGAGGCCATCGGACGATCCGGCTCCCCGGCGCTGGTGCTCTGCCACATCTCCCACACCTATCCCACCGGCGCCTCACTGTATTTCACGGTGGTCTACCGTTTCGGCGACGATCCGATCACCGAATGGTCCGGTGTGAAAGACTTTGTCGGTCAAGCGATTGTGGATTCAGGAGGCACGATCACCCATCATCACGCCGTCGGTACCGACCACCGCCGCTGGTTGCCGACGGAGATCGGTGACGTCGGCGCCCAGATATTGCGGGCGGTCAAATCCACGCTCGATCCCACCGGCATCCTGAATCCGGGCAAACTCATTCCATGATCACCCACCGGGTTGCCGCGCTCATCAATCCGTCCGCACGTCACGGCCTCGCAGGCGCCGCAGTCGCCGCCGCCGTCGAAGCACTGGTGTCGACCGGCCTCGAGGTCACCGCGTTGACTGGTTCAAGCGCCGACGAAGCCCTGGAATTCGCTCGAGGAGTCCGCTCGCCCGAGCACGACGCCCTGGTGGTGGTCGGAGGCGACGGCACCATCCGCCTGGCGTTGCAGGCCGCCTACGAGGCGGGCGCAGACGCGGTACCCATCGGGCTGATGCCTGCAGGCACCGGTAACGACACGGCGCGGACACTGGGCATCCCGCGCGACGATCCGGCCGCAGCGGCCGCCATCATCCGCGGCGGTGCCCGCCGGGTCTGCGACACCGCCACCATCTCGCTGTCCGATGGCAGCGTGCACGCGTTCGGCACCGTCGCCGCCACCGGCCTCGACGCCCTGGTCACCGAGCGCGCCAACACCCTGTCATGGCCGAAAGGTCAACTGCGATACCCGATTGCAGCTCTGATCGAGCTGGCCCGGATGAAGCCGTTTCCGTATCAGATCACCGTGGACGGCCGGCAAATCGAGCGCGATCTGGTGCTGGCGTCGGTGGGGAACACCGCAAGCTACGGCGGTGGGATGCAGATCACTCCGTCGGCCGTCATCGACGACGGGGAACTCGACGTCATCCTGGTGCACCACGGGCCACGCCTGAAGCTGATGGGTTTGTTCCCAACCATATACAGCGGCAAGCACATTCATCGCAAAGAAGTGGAGCAGCTGCGAGGCAGACGCATCGAGCTCACCAGTTCCAGGAGGACGCCGATATACGCCGACGGGGACCGGATCGGCGAGCTACCGGCGACCATCGAAGTCCGTCCGGGTGCGGTATCGTTTCTGTCGTCGGCAGCGCCGGGGGGTGTTTGAGAGTTCTCCTGTCCGATCCATGTTCCGAATTGATCAATACAGGAGTTCTGCGTGCAGAAGCGCGATGTATCAGCCCACCTCGACGTCGACATCACCGGCGAGACGGATCTCGAGTTCCAGATCGCCGTCGCGCCGCATCCCGGTGCCGAGGTGACCGAGACTCTCTCATTCACCCTCGACGGAAAGCCCTTGGACGCCAGGGAGATCAGCGGACCCCACGGCAACAGAATCCAGCTGCTGCATGCCGGCACCGGCAACCTGAAGGTCGCATACAAGGCCACCATTGTGGGGGAGACCGCACCCGCGACGGCCACCGAATACGATCGGGCGCTCTATCTGCGACCCAGTCGGTACTCCGAGGCGGACAAGTTCTTCGGTTGGGCCGCAAAGCAATTCGATACGAACGCCGAACCGGCCAAGCTCCTCGAAACCGTTGCAGCCTGGGTGGGCAACCACCTCGACTACACACCCGGCGCCAGCGGTCCCACCGACGGCGCCACCGACACCCTGCTCGCCGGAGCCGGTGTGTGCCGGGACTACTCGCACCTGGTCGTCGCGGCGCTGCGCGCGCTGAATGTGCCAGCCCGACTCGTCGCCGTCTATGCGCCCGGATGTGACCCGATGGACTTCCACGCCGTTGCCGAAGCACTTGTCGATGACCAGTGGCGGGTCGTCGACGCGACCTGCCTGGCACCGCGTCAGACCCTGGTCCGCATCTCGACCGGACGCGACGCCGCCGACACCGCGTTCCTCGACAACCATGGTGGCGCAATCACTTTGAACAACACCACGGTGACCGCAGTCGTCGACGGCAAGCTGCCCTCCGACGACATCGAGGACCTGGTCTCGATCACCTGATCGGCCGGGCCCGGGGTGCTAACTCTGTTGTTGCGCCCACCACTCGCGCAAGGCCTGCTCGGCCTCCTCATGCGACATCGGGCCGCGATCGAGCCGGAGTTCTTTGAGGTAGCGCCAGGCCTGACCGACCTGTGGTCCGGGCGGCAACCCCAACAACTCCATGATGGCGTTGCCGTCGAGGTCGGGCCGGACCCGGGCAAGGTCCTCGTCCTGCGCGATGCGGGCGATCCGCTCTTCGAGATTGTCGTAGTTCTGCTGCAGCCGACGCGCCCGGCGTTTGTTGCGGGTGGTGCAGTCGGCGCGGACCAGTTTGTTGAGGCGGGGGAGTAGGACACCGGCGTCGGTGACGTATCGGCGGACCGCGGAATCGGTCCACTGACTGTCGCCGTAGCCGTGGAATCGCAGATGCAGGAAGACCAGATTCGCGACGTCCTCGATCACGGCCTTCGGATACTTCAGTGCCCGCAGCCGCCTACGGACCATCTTCGCGCCGACCACCTCGTGATGGTGGAAGCTGACGCCGCCGTTGGGTTCGTGCCGGCGGGTATCGGGTTTTCCGATGTCGTGCAGGATGGCCGCCCACCGCAACACCAGATCCGGGTCGCCGTCCTCGAGGTCCATCGCCTGCGCCAGCACCGTCAACGAGTGGGTATAGACGTCCTTGTGCTGATGATGCTCGTCGATCGCGAGCTTCATCGCCGGGATCTCGGGGATCACCCGCTCCGCCAGACCCGTTTCGCAGAGCATGTCGATGCCGTCGACCGCGTGCTGTCCGAGGATGAGCTTGTCCAATTCGACCGCAACCCGTTCGACCGTGATCCGATCGATCTGGTCGGCCATGGCCTTGATGGCCTCGAACACCCGCGGACTGAGGGAGAAGCCCAGCTGCGAGACGAACCGCACACCCCGCAACATGCGCAGGGGATCGTCGTTGAAGGAATCCTCGGGGGCAGCAGGGGTGTCGATCACCCCGGCGAGCAACGCCTCCAGACCACCGAGCGGATCGACGAACTCCTGGCTGCCGTCGGCGCCGATCTTCACCGCCATCGCATTCATGGAGAAGTCACGCCGCACCAGATCGTCTTCGAGGGTGTCCCCGAACCGGACCTCCGGGTTCCGCCCGACCCGGTCGTAGCTGTCGGCGCGGAACGTCGTGATCTCGATCTGATGCCCGGACTTGACCGCGCTGATCGTCCCGAAGTCGATGCCGGTGTCCCAGATCGCGTCGGACCAGCCACGCAGTAGTTCCTGCACGTCCTGCGGGCGGGCGTCGGTTGTGAAGTCCAGGTCGTTGGTGAGTCGGCCGAGGACCGCGTCCCGCACGGAACCACCGACCAGGTAGAGCTGGAATCCGGCCGCGGCGAACTTGGCACCGAGGGGATCGAGGACGTCGGAGAGCTCCTGAAGCGACACCGCGGCAGCGGCCAGCAGCCGCGTGCGTCGTTCGTCTGCGCCTGCGGAATCGGCGGCAGAGGAATCGGCGGCAGACGGGGGAGTTGTCACGAAACGCCAGACTAGTCGAGCGGGACCGGCAGGGGAGTTCACGGGCCACCACAGGGTGTGACTTCGGTGCCTGATCGGCCACGCTGGCGGAAACAGCCGGTTACCGACGACTAGCATCTATTGAGTGTCAGCCGAACCCACAGAGCCGAGTAGGGACGTCACCCGGCGTCCTCGGCGACGGCGCGGCAATCGCCGCGGGGGCGGCGCTGGTCAGACCACCGATCCCAGGCCACCCGCAGCGGTGTCCGATTCGCCGGCGACGAACGACCCGGCAACCGACAAGTCGCCCGCAGGCGGAACATCGCGACGATCGCGTCGCGGCCGGCGACGCAAACCGTCCCGTCCCGTCGACAACACGGTCGATGCCGCCCGCAGCGAATCGACCGGTGTCGCAGGCACCAAGGCCGCCGACGGGCGGACCGCGCAGGTCAAGCCATCGGACGTCGGCAGGTCGAAACTTCCCGCGAAGGTCCCGGCGAACCTTGCAAAGCAGCGGTTGCGAACCGTCCGGGAGACCTCTGCCGGCGGTTTGATGGTCTCCGGCCTCGACGGTCCCGACAACGAGCGGTGTGCCGCACTGATCGGTCGCGTGGATCGTCGTGGCCGCATGATGTGGTCGCTGCCGAAGGGTCATATCGAAACCGGCGAGACCGCGGAGCAGACAGCCATCCGTGAGGTCGCCGAGGAGACCGGCATCAAGGGCAACGTCGTCGCGCCCCTTGGCAAGATCGATTATTGGTTTGTCAGCGAGGGCAAACGTATCCACAAGACGGTGCACCACTATCTGATGCGGTTCACCGGCGGAGAGCTGTCCGACGCCGACTACGAGGTCGCCGAGGTCGCCTGGGTGCCGCTGGCCGATCTGCCCCGTCGCCTCACGTACTCCGATGAACGCCGCTTGGCCCGCGTGGCCGAGGACGTCATCGCCGATCTGACCGCCGATCCCGATCGGATGGCCGAAGCCGAGGCCCTTGGCACACGCAGCGAACCCAACGCCTACGAGAAGGCCGCCGCCGCGCGCAACCAGAAACGCAACGAACCACCTGCCCCAGTCCAGAAACCGCGTCGACGCCGTCGGCGCGGTAGACGCGGTTCCGGTCGCGGCGGCGAGGGTTCGGCAGGTAAGAGCGGGGGAGCGGCCGCGCACGGCCCAACCGGCGACTCCGGCCCATCAGAAGCCACGTGAAGGGCGGTTCGATGCGGGCTCGGGGGATCGGCCACCTGCGGTGGTTCCTCGTTGTCCGGCGACTCCTGATTGTTTTGGGCGCCACGCTGATGGTTGCGGTGCCGCTGGCCCCCGCAGCGCTCGCAGCTCCCCGCGATGTGCAGACCGATTCGGATCAGTTCCTGCAGATCTCCCTCGAGTCCATCGATCCGTCGACGGTGTCGACCACCAGCACGGGGACCGTCACCGCGCGCGGAACGCTGAACAACATCGGGGACCGTCCCGTCGGCAACATCGCGATGCGCATGGAGCGCGGCGACGTGATCACCAGCAGCGCGGGTCTGGGTGAGTCGTTGTCGGCGGATCCGAACAGTTTCGATATCGTCGGCAATTTCGTCGACGTGACCAAAGAACTCAAGCCCGGTGAATCGGTGCCGTTCACCCTGCGGCTCCCCTTGTCGGCGGACGATTCAGACCGGCCCAGCCTCGCCATCGACACACCCGGCGTCTATCCCATCCTGATCAACGTCAACGGCACGCCCGAATACGGCGATGCGGCCAGACTCGACGATGCCCGGACGCTGTTGCCGGTCATGGGGCTACCCGATGACGACACCCGCGCGCAGACGCAGGGCTCGGCCGGATCGGACTCCACGTTGCCCGGGGCCATCCCGGTGGCACCGGACGGATCCATCGCCCCGGACACCTCGCAGCCGATGGGCCTGACACTGCTGTGGCCGATCGCCGCACCCGCGTCGCTGGCACCGGGTGTTACCGGAGGCGGCGACGAAACGGTCCGCTTGATGGACAACGGATTGCGGCAATCGCTCGAACCCGGTGGCCGACTCGACACGCTCCTGACCGCGATGGAGGAGACCCACGCACAAGAGGCCAACACACCGCTCACCCAAAGCCTGTGCCTGGCCATCGATCCCGATCTGCTCGTCAGTGTCCAGGCCATGACCGGCCCCTACCTGGTCAGCACTGACCCCGGCGATCCGACCGGACCTGCGTTCGAGGGCACCGGATCGGCGGTTGCCAAGGCGTGGCTGGCCCGGTTGCAGGCACTGGC
The DNA here is from genome assembly GCF_056786495.1 of Williamsia sp. Y853. NCBI lineage: Bacteria > Bacillati > Actinomycetota > Actinomycetes > Mycobacteriales > Nocardiaceae > Williamsia > Williamsia sp. Y853. The sequence continues at coordinate 684,463 of NZ_JBXCJC010000001.1, read as the reverse complement.
ACCGACGATGTGTGTCGTGGCGACCTCGTTTGCGCATGTGGACACGAACGCGCTCGCGCAGGTGGACGACTCGGGGCTCTCCAAGGCCGCACTCGCCACACCGGCCGACATCGTCGACACCATCCTCAAAGTGAAAAGCGTGCGCGGACTCACCCTTCCCACCTCCGGCGTCCTCGACGACAAGGCCGCAGGCGTGGTGAGAGAAAACGACTCGGTCGGGACGCTCCTGTCCGCGTCCGCGGTCCGGACCACCACACCCACCTCCACCAACGGTGAGTACCCGCTCGGCGACGACCTTGCCGTTCAGACCTTTGATCCCGCGATGTCCAGTGCGCTGGCCGCGATGGGTGATGCTCCGCGCTCCGCGCAGGTCACCCCCACCGATCAGCGCGACGGTTGGTTGCGGGGCAGCGAGGCGGCCCGGCGACAGACCGCGCTCGGAGCAATGATGTTCTCGGCACTCGCGCCGACGACGTTGTCCGCGATCACCGGCGATTCCGCACAGGCCCGGAGCGACGACCCGATCGCCAGGACGATCGGACGGGGTCAGGTCCTCATGCCGCCGCCGACGTGGTCGGCCACCGCAGACGACACCAAGGCCGTGTTGTCCACGATGACCCAGCTGCTCACGTCCAACCTGGGCGTCCCGCGTCCGCTCGAGACCCTGGGCGCCGACCTGACCGCCACCGCAACCGCACCGGCCGGGGCCCGACTGACCGCACCGGCAGGCGCCGACATCACCGGACCGCCGGAGCAGACCATCACCGCCGTCGGATCGGACACCACCCAGACCTGGGATCTGCAGGAATCGATGGTCGCGCGTTCCGATGTCCCGATCACGCCGCAGGCGTACATGGCTCCGCTTCGTGAAGACCTGCTCCGCGCGATGGCATCGGTCTCACCGCAGGATCAGCAGGCCGCAACGGAGACCGGTGAGATGCGGACCTCCGCGGTGGCGATCACGATCGCGGGAATCCGTGGCGGGATCGGCATTCTCGATCCCGGTGGCCGTTTCACCCTGGCCTCCGAACGGAGCCCGCTGCTGCTGGTCATCCGCAACGACCTCCCGGTGGCGATGCGTGCCCGTCTGTCGATCTCCGCCCCGGCCGGTATGACGGTCGGCGACCTCGGCGTCATCGAGATACCGGCGCAGGGAACGCGGCAACTCCAGATCCCGACCCGGGCCGACCGCTCAAAATCGATGACCGTGCAGATCGGTTTGGTCACATCCAGCGGTGTCCCATTGGGTAGTCCGATCGAATTGTCAGTACATTCCAACGCATATGGACAACCGCTTTTCATCATCACGATCTGTGCCGGTGTACTACTCGTACTCCTCGCAGGCCGACGGCTCTGGCACCGATTCCGCGGCGAACCAGATCCCGCTGACCTCGACAGACCCGAACCAGACGAGCATGAGCGTCTGATGGCCGACAGTCGCGCCCTCCACAGCGGGGGTATCGGTACCTGGGCTTCGCCGGAGCCCGGGCAGCGGCCAGGGCACAACCCCGGTCAGCCTGACGGGGACGACCGATGACCGATCAGCCACCACCACCACCGCCGCGGCGCCGTCCGCCACCGCGTCCCATGCCGGGTCCGGGAACAGGTCCGCGGCCACCGTCGGGGCCGCCACCGGGATTTCGGCCCGCGCCCCAGGGAGGTCCGGCACCCCAGCCACGTCCCCCGCAGGACGTGCGGCCGACGGCCGGTGAGCCGCCCTCGACCCGCGGACGGGTGAACCGGGCCGCTCCCGCGCCGATCACCGTCGACCCCAAGTCCGACGAGCCGACCGCCAACACGCCGCGTCAGCCGTCGGACGACAGTGTCATGCGGACCAGCGGTTCGATCGCGCTGGCCACCCTCGTCTCACGTATCACCGGTTTCGTCCGCACCGTCCTGGTGCTGGCCATGCTCGGTGCGGCGGTCGCGTCGTCGTTCCAGGCCGCCTACGTGCTGCCGAACATGATCGCCGAGGTTGTCCTTGGCGCGGTCCTGACCGCGATCGTCATCCCGGTTCTCGTCCGCGCCGAACGCGAAGACGCAGACGGGGGAGCCGGGTTCATCAACCGGGTCTTCACCCTGACGGTCGTCTTACTCGGGGCCGCCACCCTGATCGCGGTCATTGCGGCGCCGCTGCTGACAGCCCTGAATCTCGGTGACGGCAAGGTCAACCGGGATCTGGCCACCGGACTGGCATACCTGCTGTTGCCCGCCATCCTGTTCTACGGCCTGTCCGCCTTGTTCATCGCGATACTGAACATGAAGGGCCTGTTCAAGCCGGGCGCCTGGGCACCGGTGCTCAACAACATCGTGCAGATCATCACGCTGATCGCCTATGCCGCCAGTCCCGGTGAGATCTCCCTGGATCCGGTCCGGATGGGCGATACCAAGCTGCTCATCCTCGGTATCGGCACCACTCTCGGTGTGGTCGCGCAGACGCTCATCCTCGTTCCGGCGATCCGCCGCAGCGGTGTGAAACTGCGCCTGCAGTGGGGTCTGGACGACCGACTCCGCAAGTTCGGCAACATGGCCGTGGCGATCGTCCTGTACGTCGCGGTGTTGCAGGTCGGTCTGATCGTCACCTATCGCATCGCCTCGGCAGCGAGCGCGGACGGTGTCAGCGTCTACGCCACCCAGTGGCAGTTGCTGCAGTTGCCCTACGGCGTCCTGGGCGTGACCATCCTGACCGCGATCATGCCGCGACTGTCCCGCAACGCCGCCGCCGACGACACCCACGCGGTGATCGACGACCTGTCACTCGCGACCCGTCTGACGATGGTCTCGCTGGTTCCGGTCATCGCGTTCATGACGTTCTTCGGCCCCGCCATCGGTGTGGCCGTCTTCAACTTCGGGAAGTTCAACGCAGACACCGCGTCCCAGTTGGGCAGTGTGCTGTCGTGGGGCGCGTTCACGATGATCCCGTACGCGATGACACTCGTGCAGCTGCGTGTGTTCTATGCCCGCGAGGATGCCTGGACCCCGACCTACATGGTTGTCGGGATCACCGCGGTCAAGGTCGCCGCGTCGTATCTCGGCCCGGTGATGTTCGACGACCCGGACGACATCATCCGCTGGCTCGCCCTGTCCAACGGTCTGGGCTATCTGGTCGGCGCCGTTGTCGGACACTTTCTGTTGCGCAACCGCCTCGGCGGCGCCCGGATGACCAACGTCGGCCGAACCGTGTCATGGACCCTGGTGGTCTCCGTCGGATGCAGTGCGCTGGTGTGGGCGCTGGCCGAGATCTCCGGGCTCGACCGACTGTCCACCGATCACGGCAAACTGGGGTCGATCGCCTACCTCGGTCTGGTCGGGATCGTCACCATCTCACTGATCTACATCGTGCTGACATTGCTGCGCGTGCCCGACGTGCTGACCGTCGTGGTCGTGGTTCGACGCCTGCTCGGCCGCTTCATCCCGGCCATCGCACCGGCACCCGAGCCCGAGACCGAGGGCGCAGCCACGATGACGATCCAGTTCCCTCGGATCTCGGGCGAGGAATCTGTTCCGTATTCTGGCCAGGTCGAAGTTATCCGACGCTTCGATCGGGGTACATCGAGCTGGCAGGCCTACACGGTCACAAGCGGCGGCGCTGCCGGAACCAACTTCCGTCAACCACAAGACCTGCGGTATCGAAGGAAAGGAGCGGGCGCTTTGGGTAAACAGGATGCCGACAGCAAGTCGGTCGAGGTGCCCACGCCGCCACGCCCGTCCGTCGGTGCGCCAGGTCTCGACGAGACCGCGCAGATGAACCTCGCCGATGTGGCAGCAGCCGCCAAGGCCACACCCGAAGCGCCGACAGGGGCCCGTCCACCGGCTCCCGCCCGGCCGCGGGTTCGCCGGGGCCCCAGGCTCGTTCCGGGAGCTGCCGTCGCCGGCGGCCGGTACCGGCTCCTGCAACATCACGGTGGATCGCGCGGTCTGCAGTTCTGGCAGGCCCGCGACATCAACCTCGACCGCGATGTGGCACTCACCTTCGTCGATGCCGAACAGGCCGCTCCGCTACCGGAAGCCGGTGTGCGGATCGATCCCCGCGACGAGGGCCCGCAGGCAGTGCTGTCGCGCACCCTACGGCTCGGCCGGATCAACTCGCCCGGCATCGCGCGCGTCCTGGATGTGGTCCGCGGGTCATCGGGCGGAATCGTTGTCGCCGAGTGGATCCCCAGCTCGTCGCTGGCCGACGTCGCGAAGTCGAATCCGTCTCCGGTCGGCGCTGCTCGTGCGGTCCGCGCACTCGCTGCCGCCGCCGAAGCAGCACACCGCAACGGTGGCGCCCTGTCCATCGATCACCCCGAACGCGTCCGGATCAGCCAGGAGGGCAACGCTTTTCTGGCGTTCCCCGGTACGCTCGCCGACTCTGACAAGTCTTCGGATGTGCGTGGTCTCGGAGCTGTTCTCTATGCACTCCTGTTGGCCCGCTGGCCACTCGACGCGGAGACCGGGATCGAACTCGCCACCAGCAGGCGATCAGCCGAACCGATCGGTGGTCTGCCGCCTGCCGCACCCGGCAACGACGGTCTGCCACGTGAACCCCGGGCCGAACGCCCCGACATCCCGTTCGAGATCTCCGCGGTCGCCGCCCGGGCTCTCGAGGGCAACAGCGGGATCCGCACCGCGGCCACCGTCCAGCATGTTCTCGACCAGGCAACGGTTCTCGACCAGCAGACCGACCTGATCGCCCAGGTCGGGGCCGACGGCAAACCGGTGAGTTCCTCGCCGCGCGCGACGCCGAAAATGCTCGGCGGAGGCGGGGACGACGACACCAAGAAGCCGCGTTCGGTGCGCACCATGGCGATCCTGGCCGGCGCGGGACTGTTCATCCTCTTCCTCGTGATCGCGGTGGTCGTCTGGGCCACCAGCGCTTTCGGCGGCGACGACGACACCCCGGACATCGACTCGATCTTCTCCACCTCGGCAGGTCCGTCCGGAGAGGCGGCCCCCCAGGCCCAGGCTCCTGCTCCCGCGGCACCGGTGGGCCTGACCGCCGTCACGATGCTCGACTACTCCGATCAGGTACCCGACGGCCGGACCAACCTGAACAACGTGATCAGCGGGCAGGCGCCGGCGTGGAAGACCGATGAGTATCGCGGTGGAGCCAAGTTCGGCAACCTCAAACCCGGTCTGGGCCTGATGTTCACCCTCGACCGGGACGCGACGCTCTCCGAGGTCATCGTGCGGTCACCGACACCGGGCATGCAGCTGGAGATCCGCACCTCGAACTCCCTTCAGACGGCGTTCGAGGCCACCACACTGGTCGGGGCGGCCACGCTCGAAGGCCAGGAGACCCGGATCCCGATCAGCGACGCCAAGCCGGCCAAGTACATCCTGGTATGGCTGACGTCCCTGCCACGCAACGACAGTGGGCGCTACCAGGGTGCCATCAGCCAAGTGTCGATGACGGGCTAGTACGCCGCTGTGACCGACGACCTGCCGGTGGGTGCGGTGCGCTGTGAGGACGGGCTGATCCGTCCTGCCTGGGCCGCGCAGTCCGGTTTGATGCGCGACTACTACGACAACGAGTGGGGCATGCCGGTGTCCGGCGAGAACGCCCACTTCGAACGTCTTGCGCTGGAGGGGTTTCAGGCCGGACTGTCGTGGGCGACCATTCTGCGCAAACGTCCGGCGTTCCGGGAAGTCTTCGCCGACTTCGATGTCGACACCGTAGCCGGCTACGGGGAGGTCGACGTCGCCCGGCTGCTGACCGATGCCCGCATCATCCGGCACCGTGGCAAGATCGAGGCCACCATCGGCAACGCACGGGCTGCCCAGAACCTGCGCGCCGAAGGCGGTTTGGTCGACTTCCTGTGGTCATACAAGCCGGCGACGACCCCACGCCCGCAGACCATGGCCGAGGTGCTGACCACATCGCCGGAGTCGGTTGCGATGTCCAAGGCATTGCGGGCAAAGGGTTTTCGATTCGTCGGGCCGACCACCATGTATGCGCTGATGGAGGCCGTCGGGATCGTCGACACCCATTTGATGACCTCGTTCCGGCGGGGGAGTTCCGGCATCTGGCCTGCGTGAGCGCCGGCGCATACCGATTCACTCGTGGACGACGATGACGACCTTGCCGAACGCCCGCTCTGCTGCGTAATACCGGTACGCATGGGCCGCCTCCGCAAGTTCGAATTGCGCAGCAATCGGCGGCTCGATGCAATGTTGGCTGATCGCATCAACGAGTTGCCGAGTATGACTGACCGACCCCAGGGCGATCGGCTGCAGCGCGACGTTTCTCCCGAAGGGCAGCAACGGATCGATCGATCCGGCGGCTTCGGTGCTGACCAGGCTGAGCCGACCACCCACCCTGGTGGCCGAGATGGATTCGTCGACCGGGCCGTACGTATGAACAACCACGTCGGCACCATTCCCATTGGTCAAGGGACGGACGCGGTCCGCGAGTCCTGATGTTGCGGAAGATATGACGTGCGAAGCCCCCAATCGATGTAAGTCCGGTGCGCGGAGCGGGTCCGAAGACGTCACGATGACCTTCCAACCCCGAGCGGCGGCGAGTTGAACGACGAAGGTCGACACCGCGCCGCTCGTCGTTGTCAGCACCGTGGTGCCGGGTGCCCAAGGTTGCGGGGTGAGTAGCGCATGCCAGGCCGTGACGGCTGCGCACGGCAGTGTTGCGGCGGTGGTGTAGCTCATGCCGGTTGGAATCGGTACGACTGCGCATTGGTCCAGGACGACATATTCGGCGAGCATCCCGTCGAGGAAGCCACCCAACTGCGCGCTCACCGCCGGTGAGAACGGCCCGTCGGCCCACTGTGGAAATACCGCGCCCAGGACCCGGTCGCCGATCTTGGCCGCACTGACCTCATCGCCGACCGCGATGATCTCGCCGGCGCCGTCTGACACGGGAATGAGGGTGGGTTTCACGGGAAGCGGATAGTTTCCGTCCAACACCGAGAGTTCCCGTTTGTTGAGACTGACAGCGTGGACGCGGACGAGGACCTCGTGCGGTCCGGGTTCGGGAACCGGTAGTACCACCGGTCTGAGGCTGTCGAGGCCGCCGCCGAATTCGGCGAGCCACGCCTTCACCGATCCGCCTTGAGGTACCCGTGCGCGGCTACGATCTTGCCGTCCCGGACGGCGAAGATGTTCACGCCCCGTTGGATGAGGGTCCCCGACTGATCTACACAGCGCCACTGCTGGACCACCGACTCGCCCGCTTCGATGACTGCCTCCGGCTCGAACTGCATGCCGGTGTCCGCAATCAGCTTGCCCCACAAGGCGCGACAGGCGGCGCCACCTGTGACGACGTCTCCCTCAGGAGCCGGGCCAGTCGTGTGGATGACGCAGTCATCGTGGACAAGCGTCTCGATCGCACTCGGGTCGTGGTCGGTGAAGGCACTGTTGAATCGCTCCACAACACGGGACGATCGCGGGCTGGTGATCTCGGGAATGGTCATGAGGCAACCATCGGTTCATCAGGGCATGAACTCAATTCCCTACAAGGAATCACGTCGCGTGATCCACTTGACCGCGTGACCAGTACGACGACGGCTCTGGACTTCGGATCATCGCTTCGACGGTGGCGCAATGCTCGGCGGCTGAGCCAGCTCGACCTGGCGGTCAAGGCCGACACAACACAGCGGCACCTCAGCTTCCTCGAAAGCGGCCGCTCAGTTCCCGGACGCGACATCACCACCCGACTCGCACACGCCCTGCAACTCGGGCTGCGTGAACGCAATGCGCTTCTGGCGAAGGCAGGCTTCGCGCCCGAGTATTCCCTCACGCCACTCGACAGTCCTGCTCTCGAGCCGATTCTCGGCGTACTTCGCACCGTGCTCGACGGGTACCTGCCCTACCCTGCGGTCCTACTCCGCCATCCCGGCACCGCCGTCGCAAGCAACGACGCACTGCAACTGCTCACTGATGGAGCCGCATCACACCTGCTGGAGGAGCCCGCCAACCTCTTCCGTCTCGCGCTGCACCCAGATGGTCTGGCCCGCCGCATCCGCAATTTTGCCGACTGGGCACCTCATGTCGTGGAGGCATTCGAGCAACGCGCGCACGCTCACGACGATCCCGAACTCTGGCAGCTCGCCGCCGAACTGCGGTCGTACCTACCCCGGGGGTCCGGCTCAGACCGGCTCAGCGGCGCGATTGCGCCGCTGCTGCTCGACACGGACGAAGGCGTCGCCTCACTCGTCACAACTCGGATGACATTCGCCAACACCACGGACGTCACGCTCGACGAGATCGAACTCGAAGCCTTCCTGCCCACCGACAAGAAAACCGCTCTGATGCTGACGCGTCTGTACGGCGACACGGATCTGGAAAGAGGGAATGCGCTGTAGGCGCACCGGTTTCACCGCTCCGACCGGCTCATCGACGGGGGACCAGTACTCATCGGCGATGCCCGGGCGTGTGCTCGCGAACAAGTTCGGCGAGGTTGGTCGGGTAGATCGTTTCGGCACTCGCTTCGATGTCGGCCGGGAACCACCAGCGGTGGGCGAGGATCGAACGACGCTCGAGATCCGTCCAGCCGGCCGACTGCGGCTCGAACGACCGGACATGCGCGGCGAAGTACACCTCCACCTGATGGATGGCCTCGCCGACGAAGACGATGTCGAACTCGCGGTGGAAGATCGGGCCAGAAATCTCCCCGACCAAGAGACCCGTTTCCTCCAGAACCTCCCGCCGGGCGGTCTGCTCGTCGGACTCGTCACCCTCACGTCCGCCACCCGGCGTGAACCACCAGGGGTCGGCGGCGGCGTTACCAGGGTCGATACCGCGGAACAGGAGGGTTCGGCCTGCCTCGTCGATCAGGATCATCCTCGCGGCCTGTCGACGACGTCCAGTCGCTCCCATCGTCCACCCCCTTCCGGCGTTCACCAGCCTGCCAGAACCGATGCGGGCGCACTGAGCTCAGCCCCAGGATCTCGCTGCGAACCACCCGCGCGGAAACCGACCGTGCCGGCAGGCACCGGCCACAGACGCCTCTCCGGAATACACCGCAGATGTTCATCTGCCGGCCTGCCGATGTCCGCGTTCGGGGTTTCTCAATGTGTTTCGCTAGTGTGTGTTGGTGACGGTTGTCAGCCCGGGCGTCCGCCCGACACAACCGCAGCAGCGCAGGGCCGATCGGAAGCGAGTGCGTTGATGGTGGCTCGAACGGCCGAATATCCCAGGCCGAATCACTGCATAGTGCACATCAGCGACACCCATCTGATCGACGGTGACGGCGATCTGTACGGCGGTGTGGACAGCAAGTCGCGGTTACGCCAGATCTTGGTGGAACTCACCGGGTCCGGTGTCGAGATCGACGCGCTGGTCTTCACCGGTGACCTGACCGACAAAGGCGATCCACGCGCCTATGAGACACTGCGCGGCATGGTCGAACCCGTCGCCGACCGGCTCGGCGCCGAGCTCATCTGGGCGATGGGCAATCACGACGATCGCGCCACCTTCCGGGTGAAGCTGCTCGACGCGGCACCGGACACCGGCACCATCGACAGCGTGCACGATATCGGCGGCCTACGGATCATCACCCTGGACTCGACCGTCCCCGGCCTGCATCACGGCGAGGTGACCGACGCTCAACTCCATTGGCTCACAGACCTGTTGGCGACACCTGCCGAACACGGCACCATTCTTGCGATGCACCACCCACCCGTGCCGTGTGTGCTCGACCTCGCTGTACTCGTAGAACTACGCGATCAGCACCGACTCGCAGATGTGTTGCAGGGCAGCGACGTCCGATCCATCATCGCCGGGCACCTGCACTATTCGACCACCGCGACCTTCGCCGGGATACCGGTCTCCGTGGCCGCCGCCACCTGCTACAACCAGGATCTCAACGTGCCGGCCGGGGCGATGCGCGGCCGCGACGGGGGGCAGGGTTACAACCTCATCCACGTCTATGACTCCACCGTGGTCCATTCGGCCGTACCCATCGGCACGTATGCGACTGTGGGCGAATATGTTTCACCTGATGAGACCGCGCGCCGCCTGGCCGCGGCCAATATCCGCATCGCCGAGAGCAGCCGGCGGAGCCCGGTCAGCCGGAACTAGTGTCGCGAGTCGAAAGTTTCTTGCTTGTATCCGGTGGAGCGATGGGTGGCTGGCAAGGCGGAGGAAGGCATAGCGGAGCTATACCGACCGACGACAACGCTGCCAGGCGCCGATCGAACGACGGAGACTGCAAAAGAACTTTTGACTCGGGGCACTAGTCCGACGCCGCCTCTACCGCCGTCTCCCACGGTGCGGCGATGGGGAAGTAGCGGTCGAGGAAGCCGATCACCGTCTGGGTGCGAAGTTCCAGATCGACCTCGGGGGTGCTGCCGTCGTTGAGACAGAAGAAGTCGACGGCCCGCCGTGGCAGCATCTTCTCCATGGCCTTGAGTCCCGCAACGGCGGTCGTGTCGATGTACTTGACCTTGGCGTCTTTCTGTACCACCGCGCGACCGGTCATGAGCGCGTAGTAGTGGTACAGCGAATTGGTCACCGAGATGTTGCTACTGGTGCGGAAAGCGCTGGCGGCGGTGGCGGCGAACTCCTCGGGGAATTCTTTTTCCATCTCCTGTAACACGCTCTTGCGCAACGGAGTTGCCGCATGTTCGAGGTGCCGCGTCGTCATCAGTCCGAATCGGTTCTGCAGCAGTCGGCGGTTGACCCTGGCGGCGTTCTCGAAACCACTGCGGTCGGCGTCGCTGTATCCGAGTCCGATCCGCGTGGTCGCCTCGATGAACATGCTCACCCCGCCCGAGGAGAAGAACGCCTGCGGTCCGACCGGACGTCCGAAGAACATGTCGTCGTTGGAGTACAGGAAATGCTCGGACAACCCCGGGATGTGGTGGAGCTGGCTCTCGACGGCCTGGGAGTTGTGCGTCGGCAGAACCGACGTGTCGACGAAGAACTCCTCGCTCGGAACGAAGGTCACCCGAGGATCGTCGGCAAGCCACGCCGGACGCGGGGAGTCGGTGGCGACGAAGATGCGGCGAATCCAGGGCGCGTACATGTGGATCGACCGCAACGCGTACTTCAGTTCGTCGATCTGCCGGTATCGCGCTGCCGACGCATCCCCTTCTCCGACAATGTAATTCTGCATACGCTTGGCCCGCTGAGCCTGGAACTCGGCCGATGACCCGTCGACCCAGGAGAAGACGATGTCGATGTCGAAATTGACGTCGGAGGCATGCCCGGCGAACATGTTCTCGATGGTGGGCCAGGTCAGACCGTAGCGCTCGACGGTCCCGCGGACGGCTTCGTCCGTCGGGATGGTCCGCCGGGTCAGCGAGTTCTCGATCGGCAGGGTGATCTCGGTGTCGTCGAAGGACCACAGCTCTATCTGCACGGCCGTCGCAGCGCCGTAGTGCAGCCCACTCTTCGGTTCGACGCGCGGTCGATAGAGCCGGAAGATTCTTGCCTTCGGGGATAGCGACAGCTTCCCGTCGCCCACCAGTACTGCCTTACCCCGTTCTGCATCAACGGTTTTCGAGTAGAACGGTTCTCGCTCGCAGGCTGCGACCATTGCTGCCTTGAAGGCGGCACGCTCCGGCCACGCGATCGCGATCACCGGTCGTTCGTCATTGCCGCGAACCAGGAGGTATGCGATCTCGGCTGCGTCGAGGACACCACGGATGAACAGCAGATCCTCGACCATCGCCTCTTGCGGAGTGGTCGACGAGATGGCGAGCGCGTACCGGCCTTCGAAGCCCACGACATTCGGCTGCTCCCGCAGGCGGGCCACCGACGCAGCCGACTCCCGGACGACTGACTCCGGGATCTCTGGCTCGGGAGGGACGAGGTAGATCTCATGGGGGGCTGGGGATGAAGTGATGTCATTCCTTCCGGGGACGGCATACGGCCGAGTGTTCCCCGGAATCTCAACAGTGTAGATCGTCTCCGGCCGCAGCCCGAATGCCGATCTCCATGCCCGATTGCGTGGACGGCCCACCAGGTCAGCGAACGTATCTGAGGAACAAAAAATCGTCATGTGCAAGGGCGTGCGCGAGGGTGAGGCCCCGCGGCTCGACGAGTCGACTCGCCGGGCGCGCCCGAGCGGTGCTTTCTTGGAGCCCGGCGAACTTCGGTGCCACCGTCAAACACAATTCGTCGACCAGGTCTGCGACGACCAGTGCGTCCAGCAATGTCGGACCGCCCTCGCACAGAATGTGTTTCAGCCCACGGTCTTTCAGCGCCGCGACTGCCTCCGAAAGATCGACGGTCTCGTCGCCGACAGCGATGACGTCGGCGCCGCAATCCTGCGCCCTGGTGCGCGCACGGGTGGTCGTGACGATGATCGGTGGGGGAGTGGCACCTATCAATCGTGAGGTTTCGGGCAGGACGCCGGTATTGGTGACCACCGCGATCGGCGGTGCGGTCATCGCCCCGCGCTGTTCACGTGCCCGCTGGTAGGCGTCTTTCAGGACCACCGGCCCGTAGTTCTCTGCACGCACGGTGCCGGCACCGACCAATACCACGTCGGCGAAGATTCTCATGGCCTTCAGCAGCGCTTGGTCGGTGGCACCCGAGATCTGACGCACCCGCCCGTCGAACGCCGCTTCCCCGTCGAGGCTCGTCACCATGTTCGCCCGGACGCCCACCGGCGGATCCCCGTACCAGTCGACGGCCAGCGCCATCGTGTCCACCTCACCGGAGGGCAACAACCGCACCGTTGAATCGCTCATGCGTCGTGTCCCGGCTCGAGGTCTCGGACATCGGAGAAACTCACCAGTTCCTGGGCAGCCGCGGGAGTTGTCGCACCGTCGAACGGTTCCACCAGCAGTCCTTCGTGGTCCCCGGCGTCGATTCTCCGGATGATTCGGCCCACGAACCACGCAGCGGCGTCATCGAGGATGGGCAAGCCATGCGGTCCTTCATGCCAATCGCATCGTTTGAACTTATCCACTTCGTCACCGGTCTCCGAACCGAACAGACGCGCGAGGTCGATGTCCTTACGGGCAAGGACGTGCACGGCGAGGTACTCCGCGTCCTGGACCACCCCAAAGGTGTGATTGCTCTTGGACACACCAACGAAAAACCGAGACGGACTGATGCTGGCCTGGCTCGCAAAGCCCACCAGACAGCCCGCCAACCGATCCGACGCGCGGGTCGTCACAACAAACATCGGATAATCCAACTGGTCCACCAGCTGCTCGAAAGCGGGTTCAGAGGAAGCCTGTTCACTCACCACTTGCTCATCCTTCGTCACACAATCACAAACATTCTTGGACACGTTCCGCTTTCAGTGTCTCCAACGGAGTAGAACGCAAACCTCACGGACAGATTTCGCCTGCCGGCGGGGGGATACGGATTTTGCGTCTGCCATCGCGTGGAACGTTTGCCTCCATTAGTCTCCACCCATGGCCGAGTGGGGGGAGGTCTGTGGGGATGATGCACGGACTGATGAGGAATTGCTTGCGGCTCACGTGGAGGGGGACTCCGATGCGTTCGGGATACTGATCACGCGGTTGCAGGGTCATTTGTGGGCGGTTGCGCGCCGGACCTCGCATTCGGACGAGGATGCGGCGGATGCTCTGCAAGACGCGCTGCTCAAAGCGCACCGGATGGCCCACGGGTTCCGCGCCGATGCCAAGGTCAGCTCGTGGATGCACCGCATCGTGGTCAACGCATGCCTCGACCGGATTCGCCACAACAAGTCGCGCCTGACGGTGCCGCTACCGGAGTTCGACATCTCCGAGCTCGCAGATCCCCACGACCAGCACGGTGACGTCGACCTGTCGGTCTCGATCGGCCGGGCTCTCGACGCCCTGCCCGCGGATCAACGAGCAGCCATCGTGGCCGTCGACATCGAGGGATATTCGGTGGCCGAGGCGTCGGCGCTCCTGGGTGTGCCCACCGGGACGATCAAGAGTCGTTGTGCGCGGGGACGCGCCAAACTTGCTGTGACACTGGGGCATCTGCGGCAGACCGCCGAAGAGTCCAACTCATAGACTGTCCATGCGGGCCTCGATGCCGGCAAAGATGACCTCGAGACCGAAGGTGAGTTCTTCGGTATAGAAGTCGCCGGGCGTGTTCGCCTCGTCTGTCACCGCCGCCACCAGGTGCGGATAGTCTTCGGGGGCAGCAAGTTTCACGATCGATTCCTCGTAGGAACCGTCGTCGGCGGTGACGCCGTGCTCCGTGACCGCACCCAACTGGATGGACTGGCGGACATGATTGCGCACAAATCCGTCGACGAGCAGAAGGGACGACAATTTCTGTTGGCCCGACATCGATGTCTCTTCGAAGGCCTGGAGTCCACATTCGGTCCAGCTCAACAGATTTGGGGTGATCGGCGCGGTGTGCATGGGCGCCGTCACGATCCAGGGTCGGGATATCAGCACCGTTGCGATCTCGCGCGCCCACCTCTCGAGTCGGGTACGCCAGTCTCCGGTGGCGGTCAAGGCGGGATCGGCGCGGCCGTAGGCGACGTCGAGCATCACCTGCTGCAGTTCCTCCCGGGAATCGACATAGCGGTACAGCGACATCGTGGTGAGCCCGAGGGTCTCGGCGACCGCCTTCATCGAGACCGAGTCCCAGCCCCGCTCATCGGCCAGCGCCACCGCCGCGGCTCCGATGTCTCCGATGGACAGCGACGGCTTGGGACCCCGACGACCGAGGACCTCTTGTCCCCAGAGGAGCTGCATATGACGCGGCATCGGTCGATCGTCGGTGGTCATGAGGTGATCCTACTAACTGCTTGCCATCTACACAGTTAGCTGCCTACTATCCGTGTACCACCTAAACAGTATCTTTCATACACAGTTTGGATACCGGATGCCCACCACCCGCTCACCATGGCTCGCTCTCACAGCCTTGTGCCTCCCGATGCTCATCGTCTCGATGGATGTATCGGTCCTGTTCTTCGCTGTACCGTTCATCTCCGCAGATCTCGATCCGTCGCCGGCTCAACAACTCTGGATCTTCGACATCTACGGATTCGTCCTGGCCGGCCTGCTCCTGACCATGGGCGCGGTTGCCGACCGGGTCGGACATCGCCGCCTGCTGCTCATCGGGGCAATCGGCTTCAGCATTGCCTCGCTGCTCGCGGCCTATGCGACCAGCGCCGAGATGCTCATCGGGGCCCGGGCGCTCCTTGCCGTCTCCGGCGCCACACTGATGCCGTCGACGCTGGCCCTGGTCCGGCACATCTTCATCGACGACACCCAGCGAGCGAAAGCCGTCGCCACCTGGACCGCCGTGATGACCGGGGGGGTTGCGGTCGGCCCGATCATCAGTGGTGTACTGCTGGAACACTTCTGGTGGGGATCAGTGTTCCTGATCAACATTCCGGTGATGGTGCTGCTGCTCGTGGTGGCCCCGGTCCTTCTCCCGGGTGACACCGGTGACCGGACGCGGCGGGTCGACATCATGAGCTCACTCCTGGCACTGGTCACCATCCTCCCGATCATCGAGGGCATCAAAACGCTCGCATCCGACGGTTGGGGTCCCGTGCGCGTCGCCTATCTGGTTGTGGGAGTTGCCGGCGGCCTGATGTTCGTGCGCCGTCAACAGCACCTGGCCGAGCCACTGGTCGACCTGACCCAATTTTCCGATCGGCGCTTCGCGACGACCATCTGGATCAACATGATCGCCATGTTCGGCATCCTCGGCAACGCCATCATCGTGACGCAGTATCTGCAGTCGGTCCTCGGTCAGTCACCGCTGGTCGCGGCGCTGTGGAGTCTGCTGCCCTCGGTCGCAATCGCCTTTGTCGCACCATTGACCGCGGTCCTGGCCACCCGGGTCGGTCGGCCGCCGGTGATGATCGGCGGGCTACTCGTGGCCGGTGGTGGCTTCGCAATACTGGCGACGTTCACAACAACCGACTCGTTGATAGCCGGCCTGATCGGAGCGACATTCCTGGCCGGTGGTCTGGTCGCCACCAGTGCCATGGTTTACGACTACGTGGTCGGGGTCGCGCCCGCGGAGCGTGCTGGTGCCGTGGCCGGGCTGCTCGAGACCACCACCGAACTCGGAGGTGCGCTGGGCATTGCGATCCTTGGCAGCGTCGTGAATATGGTGTACCGCAACACATTCGACTACTCGTACCCCGTGGACAACTCCGCGCGAGAGAGTCTGGGCGGTGCCCTCGCCGCAGTCCGGACATCATCTGCGGCAACCGGTGACGAGTTGGCGGCCGCAGCACGTACCGCGTTTGTGAACGGTCTGGTGGTTGCCTCGGTGGTCGGTGCGGTCGTTCTCGTACTCACCGCACTGGCCGCCATCCTCCTGCTCCGTCGACCCACCGACGCCGCGACTGCCCGGGCTGCGGTCTACTGAGGACATGGGTTTCACGCGCGCCGAACTCGAGTCGTATCGAGATGCGGTCATTCCCGACCTCGTCGGTCCGGGGTGCCGACTGCTGTTCGTCGGGATCAATCCGGGATTGTGGACAGCTGCGACCGGCGCGCATTTCGCACGTCCGGGCAACCGCTTCTATCCCGCGTTGGCCCGCGCCGGAATCGTCGATCGGGTGATCGACGCATCGAACGGATATCGCGAAGAAGACCGGGAACTGTTGTTGGACAGTGGTATCGGTATCACCAACCTGGTGCGTCGAGCAACGGCCCGCGCGGATGAGCTGACTCCCGAGGAACTCCAGACCGGTGGCGAACAGTTGGTGGACACTGTCCGGACAGTGTCCCCGAAGGTGATTGCAGTCGCCGGGATCACGGCATACCGCAGCGCATTCGGGGAGCGGAAGGCATCGTCAGGCCTTCAGGAACACACGATCGCGGGTGTCCCGGTGTGGGTGGTCCCCAACCCCAGCGGACTCAATGCCCATGCCACCATCGACTCACTTGCCGCCGACTACCGCGAGCCGGCCAGGGCCGCGGGAATCGTCCGATGACAACTGGTCCACCGAACTTCTGATTCAGAGGGAACCGACCGTGCCGCGACGACGTCCTAGCTGAGTATCGATATGACTGGCCATCGAGATGACGAGGGAAGCAGGGGTCCGCACGATGTTCGGTATCGGCAACCGAGTACACCCACACAGTGAGTTGCTCGACCCGCCCTACCCCATAGATGTGATCGCTGACCTGCACGCAGGGGTATACCCCGAAGACTTCGCGAAACTGCTGAAACCCCGGGTACTCGCCGATCCGGACGCCGGTGCCATCTGGGCGGCACTCGAGGCCACCACCGCCCAATTGGCCGAACTACCCGCCTCACCGATCCCGGTCCCGCCGTTCGCTCAGGAGCGGATCGATCAGACGCTCAGGACACTCGCAGAGGCCGACCGCGGCGGTGCACAGATCACCTGGCTCTCGCGCCATCGCGGCGCCGTCGCGTCGTCGCTCGCGGCAGCTGCCGCGGTGGTCGGGATCGCAGTCGCGGCCACCTTTGCCTTCACCGCCGATTCCCTCGACTCCGACCGGGCACCGGTGGCCACGGCACCCGACGCCACCGCCACCCTGACCCCCACCACGCCGGCGACAGCCACACTTCTCAGTGTCCTCGGCAGCAGCGAGAATGGGGGATTCGTGGACCGGGTAGCGCAGGATCGGTGTCTACTCGCCAATCAGATCCCACCGTCGACCCAAATATTGGGGTCCGGATCAATCGACAACGCCGGCAGTCGTGCCGTGGTGATCCTGCTGTCCACCGGCACGATGGGGACGTTCGACGCGCTGGTTGTCGGGACCGACTGCACCACGGGTAACCCGGCGACCATCAGCCGCACCACCATCGGCGACAAGTGAGGCGATCGCCACTGCAGCGACCAGACCGACCGGGGCAACAGCCAGATGTCCGGTGGCCACAGCCCACACCAGCGGCCCGACCGCAGCCACCAGGGCCGTGATCGCCCCGACCAGCAGACGATTGCCGCCTTGACCCCGCCCTCGCGCGATCGATCCGGGCACCAGGTGCATGAGTGCGGCCGCCAGTAGTACCGAGCCGATGAGGTCGCTGGGACGGTGCCAACCCCAGACCATCAGGTCCTGGGATACCAAGGTCAGCCACCCGACGCCGGCGATCGCCGCGACGGGCGCGATCGAACGTGGCGCGGCCCGGACGATCGCGGCCACACAACCCGCAGCGGCAGCGGCGTGCCCACTGGGGAAGGTGTTGGTCACCCATCCGAGCCCGTCGAACTCGGGGCGGGTCAGCAGATCATCGCGCAGAAACTGTGTGAGCACGATCCCGACAACCGGAAGAACAAGCAGCACAACAATACTCAGCCGACGACGGGCCATCAGACCCAATCCGATGATCGCCGCGGCCGAGACCACCCACAGCCTCAGGTCGGTGACCGAACCCAGACCGACAATGTGGGGGAGATCAGCGGTGGCGCCGGTCCCGCGTAGGGACAGGAAGGCCCGTTGATCGGCCCGCTGACCGACCGCGGTGTGTACTGCGACCAGATAGACGGCGACGATCGCGGCCGTCAGCGATACGACCCACAACACCGACGACAGCGACAGCTGTCCTCGGGATGCACGAAGTGGCGACGACCGATACATGCGCTCCATGGTGCCGCAAAACCCTGTGAGTCCTCTCAGGCACTGCGTCACGACCGTGTCCGGGAACAGAAGCCCTTAGGCTGATGTTTATAAAGCTGTCACCCAGTGAAAGAAAGTGGAGCATCGATGACCTCAGCAGGTACCGACACCGTCTACGACGTGATCATCATCGGATCAGGTCCGGCCGGCTACACGGCAGCCGTTTATGCAGCTCGCGCGGATCTCTCGCCCGTTGTATTCGAGGGCACACAGTTCGGCGGCGCGTTGATGACCACCACTGAGGTAGAGAACTTCCCGGGCTTCCAGAAGGGCATCCAGGGCCCCGAGTTGATGGAAGAAATGCGTGAGCAGGCGATCCGTTTCGGCGCTGACCTGCGCATGGAGGACGTCGACGCGGTCCGCCTGACCGGCGACATCAAGGAGATCGACGCCGGCGGCGAGACCTATCGCGCCAAAGCAGTCATCCTCGCCATGGGCGCAGCGGCCCGCTACCTCGACGTCCCCGGCGAGCAAGAACTGCTCGGACGTGGCGTTTCGGCCTGTGCGACCTGTGACGGCTTCTTCTTCCGCGACCAAGACATCGCCGTGATCGGCGGTGGCGATTCTGCGATGGAGGAGGCCACCTTCCTCACCAAGTTCGCACGCTCCGTCACCGTGATCCACCGTCGCGAAGAGTTCCGAGCGTCGAAGATCATGCTCGACCGGGCCCGCGCGAACGACAAGATCCGCTTTGTGACCAACACAACGATCGGGCGCGTTCTCGGCGAGACGTCGGTGGCCGGACTCGAGCTGGTCGACACCGTCACCGGTGAGACCTCGAAACTCGACGTGACCGGCATGTTCGTCGCCATCGGACACGACCCCCGCAGTGAACTGGTCAAGGGCCAGGTCGACCTCGATGCCGACGGTTATGTCCTGGTCGACGGTCGCACGACCTACACATCGCTGCCCGGAGTCTTTGCGTCCGGCGATCTGGTTGATCACACCTATCAGCAGGCCATCACCGCCGCCGGTTCCGGTTGCGCCGCGGCCATCGACGCCGAGCGCTGGCTCGCCGATCAGGCAGATTCGACCGAACCCGAAGTACCGGAAGCCGTCGGAGCAGTATCGGCCGCCGCCGGGGCCTGAACCACCCACCAACCGCAGGATCCGTTCAATTGAACGGCCTGCAAGCAGCTGTGAAAAGGAGAACACAATGGGAGCAAATACCGTGGTCGTCACCGATGCCACATTCAAGGAGCAGGTACTCGGAGCCGACAAGCCGGTCCTCGTAGACTTCTGGGCCACCTGGTGCGGACCGTGCAAGATGGTCGCCCCGGTCCTCGAGGAGATCGCCGGCGAGAATGCCGGGAAGATCACCGTCGCCAAGCTCGACGTGGACCAGAACCCCAACGTGGCCAGGGACTTTCAGATCATGTCGATCCCGACCATGATTCTGTTCGAAGACGGTAAGCCCACCAAGACCATCGTCGGAGCCAAGGGCAAGGCAGCTCTGCTGCGCGAGCTCGACGGGGTAATCGGCAAGTAAGATCGCCCCAGGGCGGCAACGGCCAGACATCAGAAGCGTGACCTTAAAGGTTCCGGACTGGTGCCTGGCCGTATTGGCTCTGTCATCCGATTGCTGAGACACTGACTAGCGAGTTCGTGTCCCGGCTCATCAGGTCCGTATTGTCGTCAGTCCGTGTTATTGCTAGAAGGAAGGCCACTCCGATGCCGTTGTTCCGGTTGGGGGATCACGGATCCGCTGTCGCCGAAATACGGGCAATCCTGACTAATCAGGGTTTGCTGGCCGACACCGTTCCCCTGTTGGGTCGGGTTGTCGACACAAACGGTTGGGCGCCGCCAGAAGCCGTCTTCGATGTCGAGACCGATCAGGCCGTTCGCGCATTTCAGCAGCAACGTGGACTGCTCGTCGACGGAGTCGTCGGCCCGGCCACCTTCGGCGCGCTTCATGAGGCTTCTTACCGCCTCGGCGCCCGGGTGCTGTTTTACCAGTTGTCTGCCCCCATGCATGGCGACGATGTGGCAACACTGCAATCCCGGCTGCAGAATCTCGGTTACTACACCGGTCTGGTCGACGGCCACTTCGGTGGCGACACCTACACCGCGCTGTGCAACTACCAGAGCGAGTTCGGCCTGAGCGCCGACGGCATCTGCGGACCGGCGACACTGCGATCTCTGGAACTGCTCGGAACCCGCGTCACCGGTGGTTCTCCCCACGCGATTCGCGAAGAGGAGCACGTCCGTCGTCTCGGACCGCAGCTGTCCGGCAAACGCATTGTCATCGATCCCGGTTCCGGTGGTGACCATCCCGGTGCCGATCCCGCCGAATCGGCCATCGAAGCCGAGATCCTCTGGGATCTCGCGCGCCGTCTCGAAGGCCGGATGATCGCAGCCGGCATGGAGACCTTCCTCTCGCGTGCCGAGGATCAGAACCCGTCGGACAAAGAGCGCGCCGAGATCGCGAATTCGATTGGCGGCGACCTACTTATCGCCTTGCGCTGTGCGCACTACCCGAACAGTCTGGCCAGTGGTGTCGCGTGCTTCCACTTCGGAACCTCGCATGGATCGACCTCCACGATCGGCCGTTCCCTCTCGGGCTTCATCCAGCGCGAGATCGTTGCCAGAACCGAACTGCGCGACTGCCGCTCGCATGAACGTACCTGGGATATTTTGCGCCGCAGCCGGATGCCCGCGGTCCAGTTGGACATCGGCTACATCAGCAATCTTCACGACGCCACCGAACTGAGCAATCCAGCAGTACGCGACACGATCGCCGAGGCAATTCTTGTCGCGGTCAAGCGCCTGTACCTGTTGGAACGCGACGACCAGCCCACCGGCACGTACACGTTCGCCGGATTGCTCGCGTCGGAACAGATTCCCCGCTAGTCCAGATTCTGCGCTGGGCACAACCTTTCGACCCCGGCCATACCCGAGCGAGTCAGGGCTGAGTCAGCGCCGGAGCATGTTTCGGCGTCCAACGGTCACCGCGGTACGTTCTCGACCGGCCACGTCGATAGCGGCCATCACAACCAACTTCTCGAGTGCGCTCTCGACGCCGGCTTTCCAACCGAGGTCACTGTCGAGCTCCAGCCGCAGCCGTGGGAATCGGTGATGTGCTGACACCACGTCGAAGCCTGATTCTTTGAGGAACTCCGCGTCGATCATGCAACGCGGGCAAATGGTCTCGTCGCCGACGATCTCTCCGTCGCCCTGTTCGACCTTCAGGTCGGCTCGCTCGGATCGCACGATCCCGAACGCCTCGATCGCGCGCACTCCACGACGGGTGAGGTCGACGATGACAGCCCGCACCAGATCCTCGGCGGCATTGTCATGACCGGGGTCCACCCACATCGAGGACAGGATCACAGCGTCGGCAGAAACCGGGGAAGTGGGGAAGAGGGCCGAGCGGGGGACACTGAGTGGAGAACCGTAGAACGCGGCTCCGACCACCTTGCCGGTCTTGCGATTGATCGCAACCTGTCCGCACGTGCCCCACTCGAGCAGGATCATCGAGACCCACGCTTCTTTGTCGAACTCGCTCGCGAATGGTTCTCCGCCCACCGTGTCGGGGATCAGCTTCGGTTGCATCTCCCAGAACACACAGCGCCGACCGTGCACGGGAAGTGACTCGAACCCGTCCATGGTGAGCGGCGTTATCGTTACCGACACGGACCCGCCGCCTCCTGAAAACACGTCATTGGACCAAATACTGCAAAGAACACGTCTCAGCATAAGCGATGGCGGAATCCGGTTCGCGCCGAGCGAGGGTGAACGTCAATTCTGTTGTTACAAAACATCTTTCAGCAATATCAGAGCTAATTGTCGGCATTGTTGTCACTGTGACGTTTCACCCGCACCCACCGGTACCCGAGATTTCGCGCTGAATTCTTCACCCTTGCGCGATGATGTCGACCAGTCGCTCGAGATCACCAACCGAGCCGAATTCGACCGTGATCTTGCCTTTGCGCTTGCCCATTGCGACCGTCACCCGGGTGTCGAGCTTGTCCGAAAGTCGCTCGGCCACGTCTTGTAGGCCGGGCATCTGAATCGGCTTCCGCTTCTGCGGGAGGGGAGTCTTGCCGTCCTCACGATTGGCCAATGTCACCGCTTCTTCGGTCGCACGCACCGACATGCCCTCCGCGATGATCCGGGCCGCCAGGACTTCTTGTGCGTCCGCGCCTGCCTCGAGCGAGAGCAGCGCCCGCGCATGGCCCGCCGAGAGTACGCCCGCGGCAACCCGGCGCTGAACCGGAATCGGAAGACGGAGCAGTCGGATCATGTTCGTGATCACCGGCCGCGAGCGCCCCAGTCGGCTCGCCAGTTCATCGTGGGTGACACCGAACTCTTCGAGCAGCTGTTGGTACGCCGCTGCTTCTTCCAGAGGGTTCAGCTGCACGCGGTGGATGTTCTCCAGCAGCGCGTCGCGCAGCATGTCGCCGTCTGCGGTCTCCCGGATGATCGCCGGGATCTTCTCCAGCCCGGCTTCCTGGCTGGCTCGCCACCGGCGCTCGCCCATGACGAGTTGGTACTCGACGTCGCCTTCGGGTTCGGCCAGTCGACGCACCACGATCGGCTGCATGAGCCCGAACTCGCGGATCGAGTGGATGAGTTCAGCCAGGGCCTCTTCATCAAATGCGGTACGCGGCTGCTGCGGATTGGGCTGAATCCGACCGGGTTCGATCTCTTGATAAATGGCTCCCACGTCATCGATCCCGTTCGGATCGGTGATGGATGGGGGAGTGGGTACCGGTGCACTTGCGGAGTCAGTGGACTCTGCAGCGGAGGGATCTCCGGTGCCGGAAGCAGTCCCGCTTCCTTCGGTGGTCGCGCCGGTACCAACAGCTGCATTTCCACCTCCGGCGCCGCCAGCATTACTGACGAGCGTTGCCGGGTCACCGGGATCCGCAGCAACGGCTCGGCCGCTGCCGAACATCACATCGGTGGCAGCCGAACCCATCCTCGGACCCTCAGTCGGACCGGTGGGGATCAGGGCCGCGAGTCCGCGCCCCAGTCCGCCTTTGCCGCGCGGGGGAGCTTTCACCGGCTTCGTCCCGCCCGGCGCCTTCGAAGTCTTCTTGTCGTCGGTCACAGCCGCCCCTCCAGTTCTTGTTCTGATCGGAATGCAAGCTCACGACCGGCGTCGAGGTAACTCATCGCTCCACGTGAACCCGGGTCGTACTCGATGATTGTGTTGCCGTATCCGGGGGCCTCAGAGACCTTCACGCTGCGCGGAATGACCGTGTTGAGGACACGGTCACCGAAGTGCTCACGGACGCTCTCAGCGACCTGATCCGCCAGTTTTGTCCGGCCGTCATACATCGTCAGGACAACGGTCGACACATGCAACGCGGGGTTCAGATGGGCCCGCACCAGGTTGATGTTCGAAAGCAATTGGCTCACACCCTCGAGGGCGTAGTACTCGCACTGGATCGGGATCAACACCTCCTGAGCGGCGACCATCGCATTGATGGTCAGCAGGCCGAGGGACGGCGGGCAATCAATGAGGACGAAGTCGAAGTCGTACTGTTCGAGCGTCTCCCGGTCGAGCGCATTGCGGAGGCGATTCTCGCGCGCCACCATCGACACGAGCTCGATCTCGGCGCCCGCCAGATCCAGCGTGGCAGGTACGCAGAAGAGACTCTCGTAACTTGTGCTCTGAACGATGGTATCGGCGAAAGGCACCTCGCCGATGAGAAGCTCATAGACGGAGGGGACACCCGAGCGATGATCAACTCCCAGCGCGGTACTCGCGTTGCCCTGAGGATCGAGATCGATCACCAGGACCTTGAGTTGATGCACGGCCAGTGCCGCCGCGAGGTTGACCGTCGTGGTGGTCTTACCGACGCCACCCTTCTGATTCGCGATCGTGATGATCCGCGTCTGTGAGGGTCGGGGGAGGGAACCATAGCCTCCCGGTGTCAATACCCGGCTGGCGCGTTCTGCCGCAGCAGCAATGGGTGTGTCGTAGTGGGGTTGGGGTTTGACCTCATACGCGCTGGTTTCACGTGAAACTGTTTCACGTGAAACATACGGTTCATTGGACACGCTTTCGCTCCTTCGGCTACGCCTACCGAACATTCTGCGCTCTGTCACCGACGTCCACCAATTCGAGTGGCAACAACAACTGTTGTCGGCGTTTCGAGTATCCCAGAACCACACGTCTCGACATGAAGGTTGGACAGTCCGATCCGCCCCAAGGTTCCCTGATGCTCGGAAATCTCTTCCGTAGCCGACGATCCCTTGATCGCCATCAGTCGGCCACCGGGCCGCAGTAGGGGAACGCACCACTTGGCCAAGCGGTCCAGCGGGGCAACCGCTCGGGAGGTCACCACATCGGCACCCCCGACGATCTTCTTGACCGTCTTCTCTTCCGCCCGGCCACGGACCACTTGCACATCAAGTCCGAGCTCCTCGACGACTTCCTCCAGGAAGGTCGCCCGGCGTAAGAGTGGCTCGACCAACGTCATCCGCACCGACGGCTTGGCGATAGCCACGGCCACGCCCGGCAGGCCGGCGCCACTACCGATATCGACCACATTCTCGCCGTCGGACAGGAGGTCTCCGATCACGGCGCAATTCAACACGTGACGGATCCACAACCGGTCCACTTCCCGTGGTCCGATCAGCCCGCGCTCGACACCGGCCCCGGCCAAACTCGACCAATATCGTTCTGCGAGCGGCAAGCGTTCACCGAACACCGCCTGCGCGGCAGCCAACGTCTTCTCACCCTCGGGACCATCAAACTCTGCTGACAACGTCATCCTCCGTTTCACGTGAAACATCACCGCGTCTGGTGCGGGCACCGAACGCGGACGAGCAAACTACATCGGTGTAACTAGTGCTGCACCAAGTGCTGCACCAAGCATCGATAACGCAATGGGCCCCGGCGAAACCGCCGGGGCCCATCGCATCAAACATTTGGAGATCAGGACTTGAGCACTACAACACGGCGGTTGGGTTCGGTGCCTTCGCTCTCGGAGTACACACCCTCGACTGCGGCAACCGCGTCGTGGACGATCTTGCGCTCGAAGGGGGACATCGGGTCGAGGGTCTCGCGCTCGCCGGCCTCGAGGACACGCTCGGCGACCTCGGTACCCAGCTTGGCCAACCGCTCCCGACGATCCGCACGCCACCGCGCCACGTCCAGCATGAGCCGACTGCGGTCACCGGTGGTGCGCTGCACGGCGAGCCGTGTCAGTTCCTGGAGCGCATCGAGGATCTCACCGTTCTTGCCCACCAGCTTCACGAGATCGGATCCGCCGTCAATGCTGACGATCGCCCGGTCTCCGTCGACATCAAGGTCGATGTCTCCATCGAAATCGAGGACGTCGAGCAGCTGCTCCAGGTAGTCGCCGGCGATTTCGCCTTCTTCTACCAAACGCTCCTCGTCGGACATCTCCGGCTCATCCGACGCCGAATCCTCGGTGGCAGTGTCATCGGCAGCAGTCTCTTCGTTCACGTCTTCGACAGCGACGTCTTTGGTCTCTGCACTCATCGCAATACCTCGCTTTGTACTCTTCCGGGGAGCTGACCTCGCATTGTGTCAGCGCCTTTTCTTACGTCGTGGTTGGTTGCTGCTCGGGCGTCCACCGGCGGGCTTCTTCGCATTGTTCGAAGCGGGGGAGCCGGCGGCCTTGGTTTTGTCGGGCGTCTTCTTGGTACCCGGAGAATCCTTGGCTGGGGTTGTGTCGTCGGCGGCGGTGTCATCACCGTCGGCCTCTGAGTCACCCTTGGACAGATCGACAGCATCAGCCTTGGCGGTGTCTGCCGCCTTACCCTTGGCGACGGGCTTTGCTCCCGGCTTCGGCTTGGCGGACACAGCCGGCTTGGCGCCGGGCTTGGGTGCGTTCTGCGACCGCTTCTCCAGCTTTGCGGCCTTCTCTTCTTCTTCTTCTTCTTCGATCCGACCGAAGACGATGTGCTGCTGTCCGTAGGTCCAGAGGTTGTTCGAGACCCAGTACAGGAGGATCGCGACGGGGAAGAAGGCACCGGACACCAGGATGCCCAGGGGGAAGACGTAGAGCGCGAGCTTGTTCATGATCCGCGTCTGCGGGTTCTCAAGCGCCGCTTCGCTCTGGCGCGCCACGGAGGCCCGCGAGTTCATGTGCGTCGCGATGGACGAGATGATCACCAGCGGGATCACCAAGATGATGATGTTCGCGCGCGTGAAGTCGATGACGCCGTTGGCGCTGAACGCCACCCATTCGGTCTCGGGCTGGCTGATTGCGGCCGACAGTGGCACGCCGAACAGACGGGCGTCGAGGAAGTTCTGAACGAGTTCAGGACTGAAGATGTAGTTGGCGGTATTCCGGGTCTCTTCGGCCGTCATGCCGAGCTGGCCGAAACCGGTACCCATCCGGTTGAACGAACGCAACACGTGGAACAGACCGATGAACACCGGGATCTGCGCCAGCATCGGGAGGCAGCCGAGTAGGGGATTGAACCCGTGCTCCTTCTGGAGCTTCTGCATCTCCTCGGTCATCTTGACCCGGTCTTTGCCGTACTTCTTGCGGATCGCCTGCATCTGCGGCTGGATCTCTTGCATTTTCCGCGTGGTGCGGATCTGCTTCACAAAAGGCTTGTAGAGGATGGCGCGCAAAGTGAAGACCAGGAAGATGACCGATAACGCCCAAGCGATACCGTCCCAGCCTGGGGTATCTGGCATCACCTGGCTGAACAGCCAGTGCCATACCCACATGATCGCCGAAACCGGCCAGTAAATGAAATCGAGCACGTCGTCAGTTCCTCACTGTTACAACACAATTCGACTCTGCAGCCGAAGAAGATCGGTCCAGATCCCGCTCGCTGCCCGATGTCGCATAATCATCGGGTTCAGCTTGGTGCCTGCAACGGCGCTCCGGGATCGGGTCATAGCCCGGTTTGTGCCAGGGTCCACATTTCGCAAGCCGCACGATGGACAGCAGACCGCCTCGGAAGAATCCGAACTCGGTCAATGCCTCGACGGCGTAAGTACTGCAGCTCGGTTCAAAACGGCAGGTCGGTAGCCGCATCGGGGAGACCCACGTGCGATAGAGCTCGATCAAGAAGATGACAGCCCGGCGCGGCCACATCGCCACCAGGTGACGAAAACCCGCTGCCGCGCTCATCACGCAATCGATTCGATACGGCGTTGAGCCTTACTCAATGCACCGACAAGTTGCTGTTCCAACTCTGGCTCCGAACAGGTGGCACTACCGGGTAACGCCCGGATAACCACCATTGTGGTCGGCTCACACTGGGCGAGCAACGACCGGCAGGCCGCACGCAGCCGGCGTGACACCGCATGACGGGTCACGGAATTGCCCACCGACTTACCCACGATCAATCCGATTCGTGGTCCGCCAGTGGTGACAAAATCCGGGTGCGACGGCCTGTAAACATGCGCAACCACATCACGCCGACCAACCCGCACCCCATTTTTCAGAGTGCGGGTGAAGTCCGATCGCCGGGTGATCCGGTTGGGCGGAGCCAACACGAGTTGCTGCGGCCTGCTACGCGGGCTGCGGTTCCGTGCCGACTCAGGCCGTCAAGCTCGTGCGTCCCTTGCCACGACGTGCATTGACGATCGCGCGTCCAGCGCGAGTACGCATACGCAGCCGGAAGCCATGCACGCGTGAACGACGACGGTTGTTTGGTTGGAAAGTCCGCTTGCCCTTGGCCACGGCCAAATCTCCTCATGGTGATGGGCTCGCTTACACAATTTGAGCCCAGCTTGTTAATCGGTGGTCTGTTCGCTACCTCGAAGCATCGGACGGGCGAGCAACCTTTGTACCGGTGTGCTCACCGCAGCCGGAATCGACGTTCGGCGACCGTTCGAGACTACTGATGACGGGCGGGCGGGTCAAACCGCCCCGAAAGTGCCGAACCACCCCCGACCTGCGAAATCGACGATCGACACGCCTCGGGGCAACGGATTCTTGCCTTTACCTGCAAGATGTGGTTTTCGGTTGTGACCCCTGACCAATGTCTGTTAACTTCACCGAAGCTATCCACCCGGGGCGGAATCGCGATCACCCATCTGGGGTTCGCTGTTGTCTCGCTGTTGTTCCACACCTGTGGATAACGGTGTGGACAATTGGTGACGAACCCACCAGGAGGGATGACCATGCCAGCCGATTCCGATCACGATTCTTTCACAGTGATCTGGAACAAAGTCGTAACCGAGCTCAACGATGACAGCACCGGAAACCGACTTCCACTCTCGAAACAACAGAAGGCCTGGCTCTCGCTGGTCCGGCCGTTGACGCTTGCCGAGGGCTTTGCACTTCTGACCGTTCCGACCCAACGTGTGCAGGAACAGATCGAACGCGGACTACGCGAACCGATCGTGACCGCGCTGAGTCGGCATCTGGGCTATTCCGTCGACCTCGGTGTGCGGATCGATCCGATCGCCGCCGCCGACACCCTCTTCGATCCGTATGAAGCCGATCGCGCGAAATCCGAGCGCGCCGAGAACAAAAAGGCTCCAGCCGGGCAGCCGGCAGCCGCTTCCGGTTCTGTCGCGACGGGTTCGGCCGGACCCGGCCAGGTTTCGCCGGAACCCGCGGGCGCACGCCCCGAAGAGGGCGACAACCGATACCTGCAGTCCGTTCCGCCGCTACCCCCCGAAACCTTCGCCTCCCGCGACCGTGATCTCGGTCGCACCGGGGCCGCCGAGTGGTCCGGCTACTTTTCCGCGGCGTCATCGAAGTCTGATTCGAGCGGTGACTCGAGCCTGAACTCGAAGTACACCTTCGATACCTTCGTCATCGGTGCCTCGAACCGTTTTGCCCACGCCGCGGCTGTGGCCATCGCCGAAGCACCGGCGCGTGCATACAACCCGCTGTTCATCTGGGGTGAATCCGGACTGGGTAAAACCCACCTGCTCCATGCCGCCGGTCACTACGCGCAGCGACTGTTCCCCGGTATGCGGGTGAAGTACGTCTCCACCGAAGAGTTCACCAACGACTTCATCAACTCGCTTCGTGATGACCGCCGGGTGGCCTTCAAGCGCCGATACCGCGACATGGATGTACTCCTCGTCGACGACATCCAGTTCCTCGAAGGCAAAGAAGGTATCCAGGAAGAGTTCTTCCACACCTTCAACACACTGCACAACGCGAACAAGCAGATCGTCGTGTCGTCTGATCGACCCCCCAAACAGCTTGCAACACTTGAGGATCGACTCCGTACCCGCTTTGAATGGGGTCTGATCACCGACGTTCAGCCGCCGGAGCTCGAGACCCGCATCGCCATCTTGCGCAAGAAGGCGCAGATGGATCAGATCCGGGTACCCGACGATGTGCTCGAGCTGATCGCCTCGAAGATCGAGCGGAACATCCGCGAACTCGAAGGTGCGCTCATCCGCGTGACGGCGTTCGCCTCGCTGAATCACTCCGAACTCGACACCGCGCTGGCCGATGTGGTGCTCCAAGCCCTGCTACCGGACTCGGCAAGCCTGGAGATCACCGCCGCCACGATCCTTGCCGTCAACGCCGAGTACTTCGACATCAGCCTCGAGGAACTCCGCGGACCCGGTAAGACCCGGTCCATCGCGCAGGCCCGTCAGATCGCCATGTACCTCTGTCGTGAGCTCACGGACCTCTCGCTACCGAAGATCGGTGAGACCTTCGACCGTGACCACACAACCGTCATGTACGCCGACAAGAAGATCCGTAAGGAAATGGCCGAACGCAGACGCGTCTACGACCAGGTGCAGGAACTGACCGCACGGATCAAACAGCGCTCACGCCGTTAGACGACAGCACGACAGCACGACAGAGAAGACCCCACAGCGGGCGGCCATCAGGCCGCCCGCTGTTCTGTTTGTGCGCCGGAGAACCCGCTCTCCGGGGCACCGTGAACGCCCGCATCAAAGCGTCCGTGCGAGCGGTCGTCAACGGTCGCACGAACCCGTCCGAACGACCACACCCTCAACCTCTGGTCGAGACTTGTCATCCGTGGGATCTCACAAATCGGCGCTCTACTCGTTGTCGCCAGCCTGTGTACAACTCCGTGGATAACTCCGAATTTCTGTGGATAAGCGGTGCACGTTTCCCCAAACTCCAAGGTCTGTGCACATGCCGGTCATGTTGGTCCCCCAACCACCAAGAATTCGCTACCAACCCCTCAGCCGCCCTCACCTGGCAAATTTGGTACCTATCCACAAATTCACAGTGCCTACTATGAATACGAATTTATCCATCAACAAATCTCTTTAAAAGCAGTGCTGTGCACAAACTGCTCCACACCCGCTGCCGACAAACCATCCATCGATGTCCCTGAGCACCCCCATCGGCACCGAATACTTGGGATCCGCCTTAGAGTGGAGACCCTGACGCCTGCGCTCGTCGGATGTTCTGCGTCCGCAGGCAACCTGATGCGCATCGGAAAGTTCAATCAAGAAGGGCAAGCTGGAGACTATGAAGTTTCGGGTGACTCGTGACGAGTTTGCAGATTCGGTCGCGTGGGTTGCGCGCAGTCTGCCCAGCCGACCACCGGTACCGGTGCTCGGTGGAGTCCTGCTGACCGTGACCGATGCGGGTTTGTCCGTATCGGGATTTGATTTTGAGGTATCTGCGCAGGTCAACGTGTCCGCAGAAGTCGCTGATGAGGGCCAGGTCCTGGTCTCGGGCAAGTTGTTGGCCGACATCACCCGTGCCCTCCCGGCCAAGCCTGTCGATGTGCAGCTCGACGGGACCCGCGTTGCGATCGTCTGCGGTAGTGCCAAGTTCTCGCTGCCCACGATGCCTGTCGAGGACTACCCCCAGCTCCCGGACGTGCCCGACAAGACCGGATCGATCCCGGCGGATGTCTTTTCCGAGGCCATCACCCAGGTTGCCATCGCAGCCGGCCGCGACGACACGTTGCCGATGCTCACCGGAATCCGACTCGAGATCGACGGCACCAAGGTTGTCCTGGCGGCGACCGACCGGTTCCGGCTCGCTGTCCGTGAGCTCACCTGGACCCCTGAGGTCGCCGACACGACCTCCGCGGTCCTCGTCCCGGCCAAGACCTTGTCCGAAGCCGCAAAAACCGCAGGTGCCGACGGCAGCTCTGCTGTCGGGTTGGCCTTCGGTTCCGGTGGCAGCATCGGTGCCGACGGCCTTCTGGGCATCGTCGGTTCCGGACGACGGACCACAACTCGTCTCCTCGATGCCGAGTTCCCGAAGTTCCGTCAGCTACTGCCCGCGACCCACACCTCCGTCGCATCCATCGAGATCGCGCCGTTGACCGAGGCCATCAAGCGTGTGGCCCTTGTCGCCGAGCGTGGCGCCCAGGTGCGTTTGGAGTTCGGTGAGGATTCGGTGCTGCTCACCGCCGGTGGCGATGACGCCGGCCGCGCCGAGGAGCAGGTCGACGTGAAGTTTTACGGCGAGCCGCTCACCATCGCCTTCAATCCGGGATATCTGCTGGACGGACTGAGTTCGCTGCACTCGTCGACGGTCGACTTCGGGTTCACCACCCCGTCGCGGCCGGCCGTGCTGCGTCCGGGCTCCGACAGCGAGCCGTCCCCTGACGGCAACGGTGCCTACGCTGCACCGAGCAGCGAATACACCTACCTGTTGATGCCGGTTCGTCTGCCCGGTTGAGTCGCCCGCTGACACGGTGCTCGGGCGAAAAACCTGCGCAGCTGACCGGACCGGATCCTAAATGAGGGAGGCGCCGCCAGAGTCGAGTCAGACGATGAGCGTCGGCCCGACCGAGATTGTCCGCGAGCACCGTGATCGGTACGAAGATGGGGACGACCATGCAGATGGGTTTGGTGGGACTGGGAAAGATGGGTGGCTTCATGCGCACCCGGGTCCGGGACGCGGGCATCGAAGTGGTGGGTTACGACCCGAGACCTGAGGTCTCGGACGTTGCCTCGCTCACCGAACTCGCCGGTGCGCTCCCCGCTCCCCGGATCGTGTGGGTGATGGTGCCCGCGGGTGAAGCAACCCGCTCGACCGTGCGTGACCTCGCCGATGTCTTGTCTCCCGGAGATCTGGTCATCGACGGCGGAAACTCCAAATACACCGATGATGCAGTCAATGCAGAACTGTTGGCCGCGAACGGAATCAAGTACATCGACTGTGGTGTATCCGGTGGTGTCTGGGGTTTGGAGAACGGCTACGGATTGATGTGTGGTGGCGCGAACGAAGATGTGGAGCGGGCCATGCCCATCTTCGATGCGCTTCGCCCACCGGGAGAACGTGCCGATGGATTTGTCCACGCAGGCAAGGTCGGTGCCGGGCATTACGCCAAGATGGTGCACAACGGCATCGAATACGGACTGATGCACGCCTACGGCGAGGGCTACGAAATCCTCGAAGCCGAGCCACTCATCGAAGATGTCGCCGGAACCCTCCGTGCCTGGACCAACGGCACCGTTGTCCGCTCGTGGCTTCTCGAACTTCTGGTGAAGGCTCTCCAAGAAGATCCTGGACTGGCCGAAATACATGACTACACAACAGATTCCGGTGAAGGACGATGGACGGTCGAGGAAGCGATCAAGCATTCGGTCCCGGCCAACGTGATCTCTGCGGCCTTGTTCGCCCGCTTCGGCTCTCGTCAAGAAGGTGGTTCGCCTGCACTCAAGGCGGTGTCGGCGCTGCGTCAACAATTCGGTGGGCACTCGGTGGTCCAGAAGTCGACAACATGACCGGGAGTTGATGGGGCGAGGTGTATGTCCGTAATCTGACGCTGCATGATTTCCGTTCCTGGGAGCATGTGTCAGTCGAATTAACACCCGGCACAACGCTTTTCGTCGGAAGAAACGGCTTCGGCAAGACCAATCTACTCGAGGCCCTGTACTACTTGTCGGGCTTGCGCTCGCATCGCGTCAGCACCGATCAGCCGTTGATCAGGTCTGGTGCGGAGCAGGCCAGGTTGTCCGCGACCGTGGAAAACGACGGCCGGGAACTGACAGTCGATCTGCTGATCGTCGCGTCCAAGGCCAACAAGGCCGCGATCAACGGTGCACCGCGCCGCCGTCCGCGGGACATCCTGGGGATCCTGCGCACCGTGATGTTCGCTCCGGAAGACCTGTCGCTGGTGCGCGGCGACCCGGGGGAGCGTCGACGATTCGCCGACGAACTCACCGCTGCTCGTGGCCCACGATGGGCGGCGGCCAAAGCCGATTACGATCGGGTGCTGCGGCAACGGGCCGCCCTTCTCAAGACCGCCTCGGCGGCGCTGCGTCGGGGTGGCGGTGACGCCGACTCGGTGATCAGCACGCTCGATGTCTGGGATGCTCAGCTCGCCGAGTACGGGGCGCAAGTCACCGCGGCCAGAATCGATCTCGTTGCTGAACTGGGACCGCATGTGCGGCAGGCATATTCGACGATCGCGCCGCAGTCTCGGCCGGCATCGCTGCATTACCGTTCATCGGTGTCGGAGAATGTGATCCCGGCGGAGGGGGAGAAGGCCGACCTCGAGTACATCGAGGCTGTGATGCTGAGCGATCTGTCGATGCTGCGTAAAAAAGAGATCGAACGAGGTGTCTGTCTGGTCGGACCCCATCGGGACGACATCGATCTGATGTTGGGCAACGAACCGGCGAAGGGCTTCGCCAGCCATGGAGAATCGTGGTCGATGGCGTTGTCGCTGCGACTGGGTTCGGTGGAACTGGCCCGTGCCGACGGCGTCGAACCGGTCCTCATGCTCGACGATGTGTTCGCCGAACTCGATGCCAAACGCCGTGAGAAGCTGGTCGAGGTGGCCGAAGGTGCCGAGCAGGTGTTGGTCACCGCTGCGGTTGCCGACGACATCCCGGCGCAGATCGGTGGCCGCACCGTTGCGGTCAACATCGTCGAATCCGAAGGTGTCCGAACGTCAGAGTTGGTGGTACAGGGATGAGCGAGAGCGATTCGGATCGACCTTCCGGTGGTGCCGACACGCCGCAGGGCGGTGAATCCGGCAATAAAAACCCGGCGCCGACTGGCTACGACATGGCCCGTAAGGCGCTGGAGGACGCTCGCGCAGCAGCCAAGGCCGCCGGAAAATCGGTCGGACAGGGCCGGGCGTCACCGGCCGCACGCAAGCCCGGATCACGTCGACCCACCCGACGCGGCTGGACCGGTGCCGGTCCGGATCAGTACGACCCACAGCCGTTCGGCCGACTCGTGGGCGGTCTGGCCGGGCGTCGCGGCTGGAGCGACAAGATCAGCGAAGGTACCGTTTTCGGGTCCTGGGACCGCATCGTCGGCGAAGAGATCGCGTCGCATGCGCAGCCAAAAGCATTGCAGGAACGAGTTTTACACGTCACCGCTGAATCGACGGCCTGGGCCACCCAATTGCGGTTGGTCCAGTCACAGATCATCGCGAAGATCGCGGCGGTGGTGGGCGACAATGTGGTGACCAGTCTGCGGATCACCGGTCCACAGGCTCCGTCCTGGCGCAAAGGTGAGCGCCATGTTCGCGGCCGCGGACCGCGGGACACCTACGGATAGAACCATCACCGGGGTCGATGTCGGCAAATGGGCGAGAAAACCGTCGCAACGAACGTCGGACCCCAGAGTTGTCGGTCAGACTTGGACTCTGTCGAGAAAATCCGCCAGGAGAGACGTGAGGGGTGCGGCAGGGCTATCTCTTGTCGCCTCACCCAGTAGTATGTAGTGAGTTGCCCCGAACCGGGGCAGACCGCCGCGTGGAGAACCCCCGGAACAAGCAGAGATCTGTGACTGCCGGGTGCGTGCTGCGTGGTGAATCATTGGCGATGTAAGGAGCGGACGCACTCGTGGCCGACAGCACCGAACCCCAGCAACCGGCAGCCTCGGAACCGGCGAAGACCCCGGAACCGGCAAAGAAAGCCCCGGCAAAGAAGAAGGGGAACAGCGAATACGGTGCGGACTCGATCAGCATCCTCGAGGGTCTCGAGGCGGTCCGGAAACGGCCCGGTATGTATATCGGATCCACTGGAGAGCGCGGACTCCACCATCTGATCTGGGAAGTTGTCGACAACTCTGTCGATGAGGCGATGGCCGGATACGCCACGCGTGTCGATGTCACCCTGCGGGCCGATGGCGCCGTTCAGGTTGTTGACGACGGCCGTGGAATTCCGGTCGAGATGCACAAGACCGGCGTCCCGACCGTCGAGGTCGTCATGACCCAGCTCCATGCCGGTGGCAAGTTCGACTCCGACTCCTACGCTGTCTCCGGCGGTCTACACGGTGTCGGTATCTCGGTGGTCAACGCGCTGTCGACCAAGGTCGAACTCGAGATCGCGCGTGACGGCTTCAACTGGTCCCAGACCTACAAGAAGGCAGTTCCCGAGCCACTGGTCAAGGGTTCGCCGTCCAAGAAAACCGGAACCCTGGTGCGGTATTGGGCCGATGACTCGATTTTCGAGACCACCGACTACAACTTCGACACCATCGCACGGCGACTGCAGGAGATGGCCTTCCTCAACAAGGGCCTGACCATCACTCTGACAGATGAGCGTGCGGCCACGGTTGCGGTCGGTGATGCCGACGACGTCGAGATCGCCGAGGCACCCAAGTCCGAAGACGAACTCGCCGAAGAGGCGGAGAACACCGAGCTCGCCGAAGATGTTCCGGTCGATGCCGAGGGTAAGCCCGAAGTTCACAGCAAGAAGCGCCGCACTCGCACCTATCACTACCCGGGTGGCCTGGAAGATTTTGTGGCCCATCTGAACCGGACCAAGCAGGCGATCCACCAATCGATCGTCGGCTTCACCGCCAAGGGCACCGGCCATGAGCTCGAGGTGGCCATGCAGTGGAACAACGGTTACGCCGAATCGGTGCACACCTTCGCGAACACCATCAACACCCATGAGGGTGGTACGCACGAAGAGGGTTTCCGCGCGGCGCTGACCACCACCGTCAACCGCTACGCGCTCGACAAGAAGCTGGTGAAAGAGAAAGACGGCAAGCTCACCGGTGATGACATCCGTGAGGGTTTGGCTGCGGTCATCTCGGTGAAGGTCGCCGAACCCCAGTTCGAGGGTCAGACCAAGACCAAGCTCGGTAACACCGAGGTCAAGAGCTTTGTGCAGAAGGTGAGCAACGAACACCTCTCGCATTGGTTCGAGGCGAATCCCGCCGAGGCCAAGATCATCATCAAGAAGGCGCTCGATTCTGCGCAGGCCCGTTTGGCCGCCCGAAAAGCGCGAGAGTTGGTGCGCCGCAAGAGCGCCACCGATATCGGCGGTCTGCCGGGCAAGCTCGCCGATTGCCGCAGCAAGGATCCCAGCAAGTGTGAGGTCTACATCGTGGAGGGCGACTCGGCCGGTGGTAGCGCCAAATCCGGTCGCGACTCGATGTACCAGGCGATTCTGCCGCTGCGCGGAAAGATCATCAACGTCGAGAAGGCGCGGATCGACCGGGTTCTCAAGAACACCGAGGTCCAGTCGATCATCACCGCGTTCGGCACCGGTATCCACGACGAGTTCGACATTGCCAAACTGCGGTACCACAAAATCGTGCTGATGGCCGACGCCGACGTTGACGGACAACACATCTCGACGCTGCTGATGACCCTGCTGTTCCGTTTCATGCGCCCGCTGGTCGAGCACGGCCACGTCTATCTGGCCCAACCGCCGCTGTACAAGCTCAAGTGGCAGAAGGGCGCCGCACCGGAGTTCGCCTATTCCGACCGGGAACGTGACGGTCTGTTGAAGGCGGGCGCCGAGGCCGGCAAGAAGATCAACAAGGAAGACGGCATCCAGCGCTACAAAGGTCTGGGCGAGATGAATGCCAAGGAACTGTGGGAAACGACCATGGATCCCGCGGTCCGAGTTCTCCGTCAAGTGACGCTTGATGATGCCGCTGCCGCCGATGAGCTGTTCAGTGTGTTGATGGGTGAGGACGTGGTCGCGCGCCGCAGCTTCATCGCGCGCAACGCGAAAGACGTTCGCTTCCTGGACGTCTGACCGGCGTCGTCACTCACCCATCAGCCTGATACAACGAAAGCGAAACGATGACCGACACCACCTTGCCGCCCGACAGGGGCGAAGGCGACCGCATCGAACCGGTAGACATCCAGCAGGAGATGCAGCGCAGCTACATCGATTACGCGATGAGCGTGATCGTGGGCCGCGCCCTGCCCGAGGTCCGCGACGGTCTCAAGCCCGTGCATCGCCGGTTGCTCTACGCGATGAACGACGCCGGTTTCCGCCCGGACCGCAGCTACGTCAAGTCGGCCAAGCCGGTCGCCGAGACGATGGGTAACTACCACCCCCATGGTGATACCGCGATCTACGACGCCCTGGTCCGCCTGGCCCAGCCGTGGTCGATGCGGTACCCGCTGGTCGACGGCCAGGGCAACTTCGGTTCGCGTGGCAACGATGGCGCGGCCGCCATGCGTTACACCGAAGCCCGGCTGACCCCGCTTGCCATGGAGATGTTGCGTGACATCACCGAGGAGACAGTCGATTTCATCCCGAACTACGACGGCAAGACACAGGAACCGACGGTATTGCCGTCGCGTATCCCGAACCTGCTGATCAACGGCTCGAGTGGTATCGCGGTCGGTATGGCGACCAACATCCCGCCGCACAACCTCGGTGAAGTCGCCAATGCCATCTTCTGGGCCCTGGACAACTACGAAGCCGACGAGGAAACCACCCTCGCCGCGTGCATGGAAGCCATCAAGGGACCGGACTTTCCCACCTACGGACTCATCGTTGGTGGTCAGGGCATCCGGGATGCGTACACCACCGGTCGCGGCAGTGTGAAGATGCGCGGTGTCGTGGAGATCGAAGAGAACAAGGGCGCGACCACCCTTGTCATCACCGAGCTGCCGTACCAGGTCAACCCGGACAACATGATCCTGTCGATCGCCGAGCAGGTGAACGAAGGAAAACTCAAGGGCATCAGCAAGATTGATGACGAGTCTTCTGATCGTGTGGGTATGCGCATCGTGGTCACGCTGCGTCGCGACGCGGTGGCCAAGGTTGTTCTGAACAACCTCTACAAGCACAGTCAGCTGCAGACCAGCTTCGGCGTGAACATGCTGTCGATCGTCGACGGTGTACCGCGAACCCTGCGGTTGGACAGGATGATCCGGCTGTACGTGGCCCACCAGATCGAGGTCATCGTACGGCGGACCAGGTATCGGCTGCGCAAGGCCGAAGAGCGCGCCCATATCCTGCGTGGTCTGGTCAAAGCCCTTGACGCACTTGATGAAGTGATCGCACTCATCCGTCGTTCGCAGACGGTTGATCTGGCCCGTACCGGATTGATCGACCTGCTCGATGTCGACGAGATCCAGGCCGACGCGATCCTGGCGATGCAGTTGCGGCGCCTCGCCGCCCTGGAGCGACAGAAGATCGTCGATGAGTTGGCGGAGATCGAAGTCGAAATCGCCGACTACCAGGACATCCTGGCCAGGCCAGAGCGTCAGCGCGCCATCGTGCGTGACGAATTGGCCGAGATCGTCGAAAAGTTCGCCGACGAACGCCGGACGAAAATCATTGCCGCAGACGGTGATGTCTCGGACGAGGATCTGATCGCCCGTGAAGACGTCGTGGTCACGATCACCGAGACCGGCTACGCCAAGCGCACCAAAACCGACCTGTACCGCAGCCAGAAGCGCGGCGGCAAGGGCGTGCAGGGCGCAGGGCTGAAGCAGGACGACATCGTCCGGCACTTCTTCGTGTGCTCCACGCACGACTGGATCCTGTTCTTCACCACCAAGGGTCGGGTCTACCGCGCCAAGGCATACGAACTGCCCGAGGCCAACCGCACCGCCCGCGGACAGCATGTCGCCAACCTTCTGGCCTTCCAGCCCGAAGAGCGCATCGCCCAGGTCATCCAGATCAAGAGTTATGAGGATGCCCCGTACCTGGTACTGGCCACTCTCGGTGGACTGGTCAAGAAGTCACGTCTGGTCGATTTCGATTCGAACCGCTCCGGCGGCATCTTCGCGATCAACCTGCGTGGCGAAGACGAACTCGTCGGTGCGCAGTTGTGCAGTGCCGAGGACGACCTACTGCTGGTGTCGACCAAGGGCCAATCCATCCGGTTCTCCGCAACCGATGACGCGTTGCGGCCGATGGGCAGGCAGACCTCGGGTGTCCAGGGGATGCGTTTCAACGACGATGACCAGTTGTTGTCGTTGAACGTGGTCCGAGAGGGCACCTATCTGCTGGTGGCTACGTCCGGTGGCTACGCGAAGCGCACCGCGATGGACGACTATCCGGTGCAGGGTCGTGGCGGCAAGGGTGTGTTGACGATCCAGTACGACAAGCGGCGTGGTGCCTTGGTCGGCGCACTGATCGTCGATGACGACAGCGAGCTCTACGCCATCACGTCGGGTGGCGGTGTGATCCGCACCGCGGCCCGCCAGGTTCGCAAGGCGGGACGCCAAACCAAGGGCGTCCGCCTGATGAACCTCGACGAAGGAACTACGCTCTTGGCTATTGCCCGTAACGCTGACGAGCCGGATGAACTGGTGGAGGAGCAGAGCGGGCCTGCTGGCAAGAAGTAGCCAGGAGACCAGCAGCACTGAACGGTCGGAGCAGGCGAGGTGCTCCGCGAGACGACGCCGAAGGCAAAGGAACGCATGAGCACACCCAATGAGCCCACGGAACCCAACACCGAAGGCGACTCGGCCGGGACCCCTGGGCCAGTGCAAAAGCCGGCTTCGTCGAACGGAGCGAGCGCGCAAGCGCCTGTTCCCGGGACCAACGGGGTGAGGCCTGCCGTCTCGGTGCAGGATCAGCCGCCGCGGGACCCCGAAACGGGCCCTGCCAAGGCGCAGACCGGCGGCGATGAGACGAAGGCACATCCGGTGACACCGCCACCATCGGGACCGGTACAGGGTCGTCCGACAGCTACCGGTCCGGGTGGGGTTCCGCCGTGGCAGCGGGGCGGGGTCGGTGCTCCCGGTCCGGGTCAGCAACCTCCGCAGGGTCCGGCGGGTGGTCCCGGCAAGCCGCTGCCTCCGGCAGGCAACCAGCCGCCTCCGGGCGCTGCCGGGCAGCAGCCTCCCGGTGTCCCGACGCAGGGTCGGGGTCCGGCCGGACCGCCTCCGGGGCGTCCGTCCTCGGGTTCAGGCGCACCCGGGCAACCCGGTGGTCCGCAGACCGTCAAACGTCCGGTGATCACCGGTACCGCGGCGCCGAAACTGCTCGATGGCCCGACTCGGAACATCGATCGCCGGGATCTCGCTCAGGAGGATCTCCCGGACCTCGATGCCATTCACCATCCCGAGGCCGCTCCTGCGCCGATACAGCCGATCTCAGCGGTCCCGGCGCACAGTCCTGTGGGCGCTGCCCTGCGTGCGTCGGTACAGCTGCGTCGGATCGACCCGTGGTCTGCCTTCAAGGTGTCGGCAGTGCTGTCGGTGGCGTCGTTCTTCGTCTGGATGATCGCGATCGGTGTGTTGTATCTCATCCTCGACGGTATGGGCGTCTGGGATCAGATCAACAACTCCTTCGGAACCCTGGTGTCGAGCGACACCGAGACGGAGTCGTCGTTCGAGATCAGTGCCGGCGGAGTGTTCGGAATCGCAGCGTTGGTCGGAGCCGTGAACGTGGTGTTGTTCACAGCGTTGGCGACGGTTGGTTCGTTCATCTACAACCTGTCATCCGATCTTGTCGGCGGGCTTGAGGTCACTCTCGCGGATCGCGACTAAACAGGGTCTTTGACCAGCCGTTTTGTTGTGTGGGGCCGACGTCGGGTAATCTCTGATTTCGGTTCAAGGGCCTATAGCTCAGGCGGTTAGAGCGCTTCGCTGATAACGAAGAGGTCGGAGGTTCAAGTCCTCCTAGGCCCACTGTGACCATGAGTCCACACCGCGGACGAAAACCCGAAAGGGACGTGATGAAGTTCGTTTTGATCACCGCCGCGGCACTGGCACTCGTAGTCGCGAGCCTGCTCGCCGAGTCTCGTCGCAAGATGGAGATTTGGCACGGGTTGCCCGAAAGTCAGTGAGAACTGGCGCCGGGGCCTTAGCTCAGTTGGTAGAGCGCTGCCTTTGCAAGGCAGATGTCAGGAGTTCGAATCTCCTAGGCTCCACAGAAAAATGACCACCTTCCCCAATCCGGGGAGGTGGTCATTTTTGTGTCGGTAGGTATTTCGCAAATCCAACCGGAATGCGAATTACATAGATGCAATTGTTTCACGGGAAACATGACCGATTCGGTGTCGCACACGTCCTGAGCGCCGTTCTGAGGCCGCGAGAAGTCGCGCACTGCCTCAGGTCCGAGTTGGTGTCCGCGGGCCGCTCCGACAAGAGTGAGGGGCATGGAATTACGTGTCTTCGTCGAACCACAGCAGGGTGCCACCTACAGCGATCAACTGGCGGTGGCCCAGACCGCAGAGGCAGCGGGGTACGGGGCGTTCTTCCGCTCCGACCACTACCTCGCGATGAACGCCGAGGGGCT
The DNA here is from genome assembly GCF_056786495.1 of Williamsia sp. Y853. Classification (NCBI taxonomy): domain Bacteria; kingdom Bacillati; phylum Actinomycetota; class Actinomycetes; order Mycobacteriales; family Nocardiaceae; genus Williamsia; species Williamsia sp. Y853. Next base: position 642,727 of record NZ_JBXCJC010000001.1, on the reverse strand, counting down.
GCCCGGACCGACGGATGCCTGGACCACACTCGCCGGCATCGCGCGGGAGACCTCCACGATTCGCCTCGGCACGTTGGTCACCTCGGCGACCTTCCGGTATCCGGGCCCGCTGGCGATCACGGTCGCGCAGGTCGACGAGATGTCGGGTGGCCGTGTGGACTTCGGTTACGGCGCCGGCTGGTTCGAGGCCGAGCACAATGCGTACGCCATCCCTTTCCCGTCGCTCGGTAAGCGGTTCGACCGCCTGGAGGAGTCGCTGGCGATCATCACCGGCCTATGGACGACACCGGTGGGGCAGACGTTCTCGTATACCGGTGAGCAGTACTCAGTGACCGATTCACCGGGACTGCCGAAGCCCGTTCAGAGTCCGACACCGCCGATCCTGCTCGGTGGCCAGGGCAAGAAGCGGACGCCGGCGTTGGCCGCGCAGTACGCCAGTGAGTTCAACGTCCCGTTTGTCTCGGCGCAGACGGCACAGGAGACGTTCGGTCGCGTCCGGCAGGCCTGCACCGACCGGGGCCGCTCACCCGACGACCTGGTGTATTCCGCCGCACTGGTCGTGTGTGCGGGCGCCGACGACGCGGAGGTGACTCGACGGGCGGCAAAGATCGGCCGGGACGTCGACGAACTCAAGGCCAACGGCCTCGCCGGATCCCCGGCGGAGATCGTCGACAAGATCGGGACCTACGCGCAGGCCGGCGCATCGAGGATCTATCTGCAGGTGCTCGACATGGCAGATCTGGCTCACATCGACTACATCGCCGACAAGGTCATGCCTCAGCTCTGACCCGAAGATGCGCTCCACATACAACGATCCGCTCCACTTGCAGCGCACTGCAGGTGGAGCGGATCGCGGAAAGTGGAACCGATTGTGAAGAGGTGCGTCAGCTGCCGGTGCCGACGATGTAGAGGTAGCCGCCCAGCACCAGCACGGAGGCCGCCAGGTAGAGATAGCCGACCCAGAGCGCGGCGATGGCGAACGAGCTGCCCTGTTCTCCGCTGCGGCGGATCTGTGCACGCGCGATGTGGCCGCAGATGATCCCGGCGATGAACGTCACGCCGATCACCGACAAGACCAACGCCGCGATCGAGGTGCGGTTGGTCCTGTTTGCCCGCGATGTGGGTGCGGGTGTCATCTGTGCTCCGGTTTCGTGATCCTCGACGGGGTCGGCGAGATAGGCGGCGGAGTAGTCGTCGTAGTTCTCACTGCGACGATCCGCCGGGTCGTGGGTCTGTGAATATGCGTTGCCGGGCCCGGCCGCGGGCGAACCGATGCCTGCGGCGGGACCGCTCAGCGGGGCCGGGGATGACGTTGATTGCCACGGTGGGGGCTGCTGGGGGCCGGATTGCCCCGGTCCCGGCCTGCCGGGGGCCGGCCGGTAGGGCGCACCCGGTGGCGGGCCGGATCCCGGCATGGGCGGTGGGACGCGGTTCGGCGGCGGCTGATTGACCGGCGGCGGACCCGGGCGTCCACCCTGCGGGGCAGGACCCGCGCCTTGACGCGGGGGCTGCCGATAGCCGGGAGGTGGCGCACCCGTAGGTCCTCGCTGCTCCCATGCGGGCACCGGCGCATTGCGCCGCCGGGTTGGGTCCCCGTTCTCAACACTCACGAATCACACGGTACCCGTCTGCCCGGTGTCAGCTTTCCGTCTGGCCGTTCGATGACGGCGACGAAGATGACGGCGATGACGGTGCGGAGACCGGTTCGACGTCGTCGACCACCGGGACATCGGTCAGGCGCGGGGGAGCGGCGGCCACCGAGGGCGGTGCCGGACGGCGGCGACGGGAAATCGCGAACACGGCCGCACCCGCTGCCAGGGCACCGGCGGTGATGAGCGCAATCTTCAGCCGTCGTCGCGAAGGCTTGATCGTTGCCACCTGCTCCGGCAGTGCGTCGGCCAGGCCGGTGCGTTGCAGGCCGGACACCACGGTCGGATTGGTGATCTGCACGGGGAAGGTGTCAGCGGCGCGGTGACGGTATTCGTCGGTCAGTCGGCGGGCGTCCGCAGCGAGTTCGGCTTCCTTCGAATATGCCTGGGCTCCAAGTTTTTTGGCACCGGACCAGGCAGCTGCGCCGGTGGTGCGGGTGGCGAGGGCAGCAGAGTTGAACGTCTTGCGGATACCGATGCCACCCAATCCGAGCGATCCCCGGGTCACATTCGTCAGACCTGCCAGGCTCTGGTTGGTACCGAGACGCAGGCGCTGACTCGAGGACAACGCGACCGCCTTGTCTCGCACTGCTTTCAGATCAGATTCGAGTGTGCTCATGAAAAAACTCCTCGGGTAGAACCAGCTGGATCGACTCCACACTAGTGCCACCGGTGATGCGATCTGGGCGGTTGTGTCCGGGGCATCACAGCCGAAGTGGCACCATGGTGGGCGTGACCACAGCATTGAAAACCGCAACCGCGACCCTGCACACCAATAAAGGTGACATCAAGATCGCCCTGTTCGGTAACCACGCACCCAAGACCGTTGCGAACTTCACCGGCCTGGCAGACGGCTCCAAGGACTACTCGACGGCAAACGCCTCGGGTGGCGACAGTGGACCGTTCTACGACGGCGCCGTCTTCCATCGGATCATCTCCGGCTTCATGCTCCAGGGTGGTGACCCCACCGGAACCGGCACGGGTGGCCCCGGCTACCAGTTCGAAGACGAGTTCCACCCGGAGCTCACCTTCAGCCAGCCGTACCTGCTGGCGATGGCGAACGCCGGACCGGGCACGAACGGTTCGCAGTTCTTCATCACCCTCGGACCCACCCCGCACCTGAACCGCAAGCACACCATCTTCGGTGTCGTCGAGGACGACGAGTCGAAGAAGGTCGTCGACGCGATCGGCAGTGTCGCCACCGACCGTCGGGACCGTCCGCTTGAGGACGTTGTCATCGAGCGGGTCACGATTTCCTGACCTGTTGTGACATACCAGCCGCCGGCTTCTCAATCGCCGTCTCCACCTACCCAGGTGTGTGTTCGGCATCCCGATCGGCCGACGGGACTGGCGTGTAGCCGGTGCGGGCGTCCGGCCTGCTCCGATTGTCTGACCCCGGCCGCAGTCGGCCAACACTGTGTCGACTGCGTCCGGGCTTCCGGTCGTCAGGTTCCCCGGGCCCGCACCATCGGTGCCAAGGTCGCCTGGGCCACCTACACCTTGATGGCGATCAACATCGCCCTGTTCTTGATCGTCGCCGCCCAGGCGAAGAGCATCACCGACGTCGCGGCGTCGTCGCAGCTGTTCGCCGATGGCGCGCTCTGGGGGCCGTTCATGGCTTCGGGCGAATACTGGCGGTTGCTCACCGCCGGCTTCTTGCATTTCTCGCTGATCCACGTCGGGATCAACATGTTTTCTCTGTACATCCTGGGTCGCGACGTCGAGTTGACCCTTGGTACCGCACGTTTCGTCGGGATCTACCTGACCTCGTTGCTCGGTGGCAGCGCCGCGGTGATGCTGTTCGGTGACTCGCTGGCCATCAATGCCGGTGCCTCGGGAGCGATCTTCGGTTTGATGGGTGCCACGCTGGTCGTGGTGCTGAAGGCCAAGATCCCGGCCACCGGTCTGTTGGGCATCATCGCCCTGAACGTGGTGCTCTCGTTCACGATCCCGAACATCTCGATCTGGGCCCACTTCGGCGGCCTGGCATTCGGCGCCGCGGCGGCCGCAGGAATCGTCTACGGACCGGAGCTGCTGCCCACCCGATCACGCAATCCCCGCAATGCAACGGCGGTGGGATTCCTGGCGATGGGCCTACTGATCGTGGTGGCGTTGGTCGTCGGAATCGTGAAGGCCCAGACGCTGACGTTCTGACGGGTTCACCGAACCCGCTATTTGCGCTCTTCCACCGGTAGTCCGGCCGCGCGCAGCGCATCGGCCACATCGAGTGGGTTGGTGCCCAGATCCCAGCGCCCGTAGATGACCAGACGTTCCCCCTCGTGGGCCTGCTCATCGTCCAGATCAAGTTCCAGATGCGGTACCCGGCGGCCGAACCGCGGGTACGTGAGCACCTGTGCCCGGCGCACGTCGTCGAACGAATAACTACACGTCCCCCGGAAAAGCGTGCGGACGTGTAGTTCGCGGCCTTCTACGGCCAGCTTCGGACGGATCCACAAACTCTGCCCGCCGAGCAGCAGGAGCAGCAGCGCGGCGATGAGCATCAGTGCCATGCCCGCAGGGTCGGTGCCGGAGAAAAGTCCGGCGCCACCCAGGGCGAGCCCACCGACCACCATCAGTGCACCCATCGGTGCTGGTGTCGCCCATTCCAAACGTGCGTTTACAGAGTTATCCACAGGCCTTATCCACATTGAGGATGAATTACACACATGTTGTTCCACAGCTGTGGATGAATGAAAGTGCTGTTCACCGCCACTTCACTCCACAGGGGTTATCCACACTGGGGATGAATTACACACATGGTGTTCCACAGCCTGTGAATCATTGAAGGTGCAGTTCAACGCCACTTCATCGTCATCACGAGACCGGCAACCATGAACCCGAATCCGATGAGGAAGTTCCAGGAGCCGAGCTCGTACATCCAGTTGAGGATCTTGCCGGGAGCGCCGAGGGACTCGGGCGTGGCGACCAGGTAGAACACCATGAGCCAGGCCAGGCCCAGCAGCATCAGGCCGAGCATCACCGAAACGAAGACGGCGCCGGAGGGGCCGGCCTTCACTTTCACCGGTGTGCGGCTGGCAGGGTTGATCGTGTAATCGGTCTTCTTGCGGACCTTTGACTTGGGCATGACTTCCTCGGTTCGCGGGTACAAACGTTTCCCTATAACCTAACGCACCCGTCGCCGGGTGCCGGAGTTCTGCGGCTCCCCGGAAAGTGGGGTGAGCTCGCGGCATCGACCCAGGTAGCCTGTCGACGTGAACCCTGGTCCCCCTGTGCAGATCCTGGTCGTCGACAACTACGACAGCTTCGTCTACAACCTTGTCCAATATCTCGGACAACTCGGAGTCCATGCCCAGGTCTGGCGCAACGACGACGAGCGGCTGGCCGATCCGGCGGCCGCGGTGGCGCAATTCGATGGTGTGTTGCTCTCGCCTGGACCGGGAACACCGCAGCGAGCCGGAGCGACCATGTCACTGGTGGGTGCCGCCGCCGCTGCCGGTACCCCGTTGCTCGGGGTCTGTCTTGGCCACCAGGCCATCGGCGCCGCGTTCGGTGCAACCGTCGATCGGGCACCGGAGCTCCTGCACGGCAAGACCTCGCTGGTGACCCACAACAACGAGGGTGTCCTGGCCGGTCTGCCCAACCCGTTCACCGCCACCAGATATCACTCACTGACGGTATTGCCGGAGACCATCCCCGACGAATTGGTCGTCACCGCCCAGACCGATACCGGGATCGTGATGGCGATGCGCCACCGCGAACTACCGATCCATGGCGTGCAGTTCCACCCGGAGAGCGTGCTCACCGAAGGTGGCCATCGGATGCTCGCCAACTGGCTGACGGTCTGTGGCATGGCCGTGCCCGATGGTCAGGTCAACACCCTCGAGGCACAGGTCGCCGCAGCGCTGGGCTGAGGACCGCCCGCGTCAGTTCGGTTGGCGTGACGTCACATCCGCGAGCGTCGGCTGGAGTGGATTGCCTGGCGCGACATCGCTGCCGACGCGTTGACGATCTGATCGCCGAAGCGTTCGAGTACAAATGCCTGGGTCGCTGCCAGGTGGGCTCGGGCCAGTCGTTCGGCCTCGTCGGCCCGTCCGGCCGCGATCTCCTCGACGAGGCGGCGGTGGGCGTGAACAGCGCCTTCCGCTGCGTGTTCAGAGGGGTACTCGCCGTGCCGGGTGCGGGCTTCTGCCCACGCTTCTCGAGATGGTAGGCGGCAGAAATATCGTCGGGGCGGTGGACCTCGGCTCCACCGATGCTGCCGCGCCGAACCGTCACCAGCACAGCGCAGCAAGCTGCAGATGATCTTTCAGGATCCGATCTCCTCGCTCAATCCATTGCGACGCGTCGAGGACATCGTCGCCGAGGGTCTGCGCATCCAGGGCAATCTCAGCAAGTCGGAGATTCTCGCGCGGACCAGGGCGATGATCGAACGGGTCGGCCTGGATCCGGATACCGCTTCTGACCGTCGCCCGCACGAGTTCTCCGGTGGCCAATGCCAACGCATCTCGATCGCACGGGCCATGGTCTTGGATCCTGAGCTCGTCATCTGCGATGAACCGGTGTCGGCTCTCGATGTCCTGGTGCAGGCCCAAATCATCAACCTCTTGAAGGAGATGAGAGAGCGATACCAGCTCACGCTGGTGTTCATCGCGCACGATCTGGCGGTGATCAAGAATCTCAGCGACCGCGTGGTCGTGATGTACCTCGGGAAGGTGTGCGAGGTCGCGGCCACCGACGAGCTGTTCTCTGTTCCGGTACACCCGTACACCCGTGCGCTGATCGACTCGGTGCCCGAACCCGACCCGACCGTGCCGGTGTCCACGGCGCAGCTGCAAGGTGACCTGCCCTCGCCGATGAACCCACCCAGCGGCTGTCGCTTCCGAACGCGGTGCCCGTCGGCGCAAGAGCGTTGTGCCGTCGAAGAACCGGAGATCCGGGAGATCCGCCCCGGGCACTTTGCTGCCTGTCATTACCCGCACTTCGACGGCCCCTCGGCTAAAACGCTCGGTTAGAACAGGGCGCGTCACGCGCGGGACCGCGAGTCTTTACTGTCCTTGCCTCTGTCATCACCCACACCCCGCGCCGAGCACCTTCGGTAGCGGGGAGCAGCTTTCAGCCGCGTACGTGCAACCCGAACCCGGTGCGTCCAGCCGGCTCGAGTCCCTCCTTCAGTTGCAATGAGGGGATCTCGTAGTCACCGAAGTTCTGCCGCCGGAACCCTATTGGCTCCGTCGAATGCAAGGTGAGCAAGCGCTGCTCGAATGCTTTCGCGACGTCCGGGTAGTCCTCGTCGCTCATCCTGTCCGTGCCGTACAGCACGAACGGTGGCAGCACCTCGATCCCCGGGTAATAGAGGATGCCGTGCTGGAACGGGAACAGCAGGTCCTCGATCGGACCGTTGATTCCGCGCGGGGTGTAATGCGACTCCGGTCCGCCGGTTGTCACCGACAGTAATGCTCTCTTGCCTGCGAGAGTGCCTTCACCGAATCGTTCGCCGTATTTGGTGTCACTGTGTTCGCCGACGCCGTATGCGAAGTGGAAGCTGAATACCCGATCTACCCAGCCTTTGAGAATCGCGGGCATCGTGTACCACCACAGCGGGAACTGGAAGATGATCGTATCGGCCCACAGCAACTTCTCTTGCTCCGCAAGAACATCCGGTGTGAGCGTCCCGGCGTCGAAAGCCCCACCCGAGTTCCGGGCGACCTGCAGCGGGCTAGAGGCGTGGGGGCCGAAGTCCTCGGCGTCGACGACAGCTTTCCAGTTCATCGCGTACAGGTCGCTGACCCGCACCTCGTGTCCAGCGCTCTCCAACGTCGAGACCGCAAGGTCCTTGAGTGAGCTGTTGAGCGACGTGGGCTCCGGGTGGGCGTAAATGATCAGTGTCTTCATGGAAACTCCTTCGTGTCGGGTGCTTTCGATTCTGGGTGCCGCGGCGCCGGACATTCAGGGGCGCTGTTACCAACGGATGGGACTTCCTGGTATCGGCAGGACCACCTTCATCCGCACTACCTCGGCCAAACCGAGTCCATACTGAGGGGCATGGACGATCTTGCGGGCTTCCTGCGGACCCGGCGTTCCCGGGTCGACCCGGCTGCCGTCGGCATTCCCTCCGACAGTCGCCGTCGGGTCGAAGGTCTGCGCCGCGAAGAGGTCGCACACCTATCCGGAGTCAGCGTCGACTACTACGTACGCTTGGAGCAGGGTCGCGCGACCCAGCCCTCCGAGCAGGTCCTTGACGCACTCGCCCGCGTCCTCGAACTCGACGACACCGAACGTGGACACCTGCACCGCCTCGCCCGGCAACGTCGACGGCCCGCCAAGACACCGAACGGACAGCTCCGACCGGAACTGCTCAGCGTTCTCGATCTGGCCGCCAGTGCACCCGCGCTGATCATGAATCACCGCCTCGACGTGCTCGCCGCAAACAAGCTCGCCCGCCTCCTCTACGGGACACCGATACCGGGTCTGAACACCGCCCGCCACATCTTCCTCGCCGAAGCCGAACGTGGCCTCTATGCTGACTGGGACACGTGCACCCTCGACGTCGTCGGGCATCTGCGCCTGGCCGCCGGAACATACCCAGATGACCCACGATTGGCTTCGCTCATCGGTGAACTCGCGATCGGTAGTGAACGATTCCGCAGTCTCTGGTCCCGCGCAGACGTACGCGCCCGCACACACGGACGCAAGGCATACCAGCACCCGCTCGTGGGACTACTGGAACTTCATCAAGAGAACTTCGCGCTACCCGACCAGCCCGGTATGGAACTGATCGTGCTCACTGCCACCCCCGAGAGCCCCACCGCAGACGGACTGCGTCTACTCGAAAGCCTGGGAACATCCGCGACCGTGAGGGACCGCGGTGTCCAGTCATTGTGCGCGACAACACCCGCCGACGATTAGGAGTCTGGGGCAGGGTTGCCCGCTCAAGGTCGAATAGCCACCAAACGTCTGCCGACGGTGCATGAATTTCCGGGCATCGCCCGCCAATCGATCGCCGACGCAATCGACCTTGTGCTCGATCGCTTAGAGCTGCGCAAGTAACTCTCGACGCGCTTTCGCGGTGAAACCCGTTCTTACGTGGCCGATGTAGACAAGTTCACCGGTCGGATTGTGGCCTCCGAGTTGTTGAGAACCGATGCCGGCGGCAGCGCCGACGGAGCCAGGGATCCAGCCACCGATGACGTCCTCGGTGTTTTTGTTGAGCATCAACGTTCGTCCAAAACTGGTGAGCTTGAACCGATTTGCTGGATATGCCCAGATCGTCGAGGAGTTCTCGGCGTTGGAGATAGGGCCGCTGGGTGTTGTCATTGGTGCTGATTCTGTGACCGGTATACCGCAGGTTTCATATACTGCTCACCTGTGCCAGACCAATAAGATTCATTGCAGTAGAACGATTCTGGCGAAGGAACCACGACATCTCAACCGAGGCGGTGCAGCCGGTTGGGCAAATATAGCGAGCCCGCGACAACAACTCTGACTTCACCCTTCGACGCCATCACAGATGTCAGCGACGTACGCAATCTCGTAGCGGCCTCGACCCACGCCTTCAGCGGACAGGTCGAATCCATCGCAGGTTCTAAGACTCGTCACCATCACCGAACAACAAGCACTCGACCCCGCCTCACCGCCATTGGCAGCCGCGGTCACAGCCATCCAGGACAACCTCGATGGCACACTCCCACCATCACACCCGCAGCCGACTCGATAGCCACCGCCACATTCGATTTGAGGGCTACCGCAGCTTTCGGATACTGCACCTGCGCCAGACAAATGGGATCACCGCAGTCAATGCGCACCACTTGCTTGCCGCGCCCGTGTTCATTGATGGAACGATCTTTGCGGGATCCTCGATCCAGTTAGATCAGTACGTATTCGTGGCGGCCGTCTACAAGAGCAAATGGGTAGGTGCCCTACATCCGAAAACGATGTACCCGACTCGACTGCGCAGCGATCTCTGCACGTGGGGATTCGAGGCCGGTTTCGAAACCTTGACCTTCCGCTGATGGTGAGCGGCTGACCAGGTCAAGGAATACCGCAAGGTTCGGAAATTACGCGTGTTCCAGCGTGTGAGATCTGATGAACCCGCCCGGCGGCTGTCGCTTCCGAACGCGGTGCCCGTCGGCGCAAGAGCGTTGTGCCGTCGAAGAACCGGAGGTCCGGGAGATTCGGCCCGGGCACTTCGCGAGGGGAGTCCGGATGACGCAGCGACGGAGGCGGCCATCGAACTGGTCAGGTAGGAGCTCTCGCTACTCCGGTCAGTCGAGGACGACGACCGGCTTGCCTGGCATTCTTCCTGTCTCCAAGCCTGCCTGCGCTACGCCGACCTGTTCGAGACCGTGGCAAACGTGCGCGATCGCGACCTTGATTCGGCCCTCGGTGATGGCCTCTAGTTGCTGGTGGAGTACGTCGGCGGGAAGGTCCGAGGCCTCGCCGGCATAGGCGGTGAGACGCACGCCGGTCGGGATCTGAGCGAGCGGGTTGAAGGCCTGGATCGTCCAGTGGTCCGACAGTGCTCCGGTGAAGCAGACAGTGCCTCGGTTGTGGACGGTGTGGAGGGGAGGAGCTTGTCGATGTTGCCGGGTTCTCTGAGCACAACTGCTCGCATGACTTCTTCCTTCAAATGCCGCATCCCGCGGCGTGGATTCCGATAGAGATCCAATGTGATTCGTTGAGGTAGCGGCCGGGAACGATCGACTCGTACCCACGTTGCAGAGCTCGCACCTGCTCTGACTTGACGGCGATGATCCGTTCGTCCGGATCGTCGGTGACGATCAGGATGACCTGTCCCGCAACCTGGTAGACGTCCAGCTTGCCGACGAAGGGACGCCCGCAGTCAGTCACCGACCGTCTTCAGGTCGATGGGCCGGCGAGATTTGGGCAGCGTGTCAACCACGAGTCTGTAGGATTCGGTCACCAGTTCCTCGACCAGATTCGTGTCGATGGAGTCGCCGGGAGCCAGCGTGATCCAGTGCTGCTTGTTCATGTGGTAACCGGCAGTGATGTCCGCATATGCCCCACGAAGGGCTGCGGCGCCGGGTCGGACTTGACGATCACGACCGGCCGGCCGGCCAGGTCCCGCATGTGGGAATCCTGCGGAACCACGGTCATCAGCATGAACCATTTTTCGTGAACCTTGGCGGCCTTCCAGCCGGGTTCGAAGGGGTCCAGCGTAGTTGCCGGGAGGCTCTCAGCACACCTTTGGGCTGTGTTCTGCAGGGTTTTCCCGTCCATGGTCGCAAACCCCCTCAGCAACACGGGCACAGCCGGAGCAATGACGGGGCCAGGCTCCCGCTCGCCGCTCTCTCGATGTACTCCCACGTTACGGCCCGTGCCCACGGTCCACGACGTATTGGGTGTATCGCGTGCCCGAGCGAGTTCGTGCGCATCATGTCCCGAGGGGCCGGGCGGGCGCAGCGCCGGCGGATGTTCGTTGCTGACAGGCTCACTGTTTCGGCAGCGGCCCCGGCAAGGGCTCAGAGGTTTCGGGCGGCCTGCTCGCCTTCCCAGATGGCGTTGAAGATTCGCCGCGGCGCCTGGGCATCGCCGACCACCTGGACATCGACACCACTGCCGTTGAGCTCACGGGCCAGCGCATCGTCGGCGGTGTTGCCGAGAACCAGCACGATGGCGTCGATGTCGGTGAGGACCGAAGTCTCCTGTGTGTACACATCTTTCAGCATGACAGTGTCACCGTCGATCGCGGTCACCTCGGTTCCGGGAGTGAATGTCATTCCCGCCCTTCGTAGTTGACCGAATGCGAACGGAAGGTCGTGAGCATCCGCGAAGGCGTGCCCGAGCTGGGGGTATTGCGAGACGATGTGTACCGGATGGCGTCGACTGAGAAGATACTCGGCGGTGACAAACGCTTGCCGGTCACCGGTGTCGTCGACGATCAGGACCCGGTGAGGTATTTCGGTGCGGCCGGTGAGGATCTCCGCAGGCGTATAGACGTTCCACTGATCGGAGCCGGGTAGCGCCGAGGCGGCCACCCAGCGGTCGGGATGCCGCGATGTCCAGCCGTGCCGGATCGGTGTGGATCCGGTGGCGATCACCGCCGCGTCGTAGTGGCCGATGAGATCGTCTGCACTCGCCCGGTGCCCGAGCGCGATCTTGACGTTGCTGTCCGCGAGTTGTGTTGTCAGCCAGTCGGTAACGCCCGCCCACTCACCGTACGAGTCGGCCATTGCGATCAGTCCGACTTGTCCACCGAGTGTCGATTCCTGCTCGAAGAGCGTCACCTCATGGCCGAGTTCGGATGCCGTCAGGGCCGCACGCAGTCCCGCTGGTCCGCCGCCGACGACCGCGACGGTGCGTGGCCGACGAGATCTGACGTCGTCGAGGGCGAATATGCGTTCGCGGCCGACCTTCGGATTGTGTATGCAGGCGAGTGGGCCTCGTGCGAACGAGGCGACACACCAGTTCGATCCGATGCAGGGCCGAATGGTGTCGGATCGCCCCCGCTGGGCCTTCTCCGGCCAGCTCGGATCGGCGATGAGCTGACGCGCCATACCGACGAATTGGGCTCTGCCCGTTGAGAGTATGTCCTCGGCCATCTCCGGGGTGGTGATGCGGCCGACCGCGACCACGGGCACCGAGACCGCCCGGGTGATCGCGGCGGTGTCGGCGACCTCGTATCCGGCGGGCCGGGCAGCCGACGTTCCATAGATCTGCATCCGGTCCAGATAGGTGCCCTGACTGGTGGAGATGTAGTCGACGGCGCCCCAGTGCTCGACTTCGACGGCGATCTGGACCCAGTCGGCGTTGGTCAGAGCGGCGGCGGAATCTCCGTCACTACTGTTGAGCCGGATTCCCAGGATGCGGCCGGTGGGGACGGCCTGCCGGACCTCGTCGACGATCCGACGCACGATGCGCATCCGATTCTCGAACGAACCACCGTAGTCGTCGGTGCGATGATTGGTTGCCGGAGAGAGGAATTGACCGAGCAGGTAGCCGTGGGCCAAACCGTGGATCTCGATACCGTCGACCCCGCCCTCGATCGCGTACTCGGCGGCCCGCACGTAGTGCGCCACCAGTTCGTCGATCTCGGGCAGCGTCATCTCGTGGGGGATCTCGCGGTAGACGGTGTCGGGCACAGCGCTCGGTGCCCAGGTCGGCAGACGGCTGATGATCCCGTCGGTCTGCCTTCCCCGATGCCACAGTTGTGCCAGCAGCAAAGTCCCGTGTGGATGGACGGCCTGCGCCACGGTGCGGTAACTGTCGACCACCGCCGCTTTGTACGCGAGTATTACACCGCGGCGCGGCTGGCTGGTCGGATGAACTGCCATGGCCTCCATGGTGATCACGGCGACGCCCCGGCGAGCACGTTCGGCGTAGTAGTCCGCGCTGGCGTCGGCGAACGTGCCGTCGGTGGAGAACTCCGTGGCATGTGCCGTCATCCAGACCCGGTTGCGGGCGGTGCGCGGCCCGAGGGCGATCGGTGAGAACAATGTGGGGTATTCGTGGGGCATGTGTGGCTCCAATACCTGGCCATCGGGTGATGAACGTGCGGTCAGTGTTGCGCCAGCAGCTGTCCGAAGCCCTCGATCTGGTCGGGGATTCCGTTGGTGCGCAGGGCATGCCAGTAGGTGGCGGTATTGACCGCGATCACCGGGAGGCCGAGGCGCTGTTCGGCGTCGGCCGCGATTGCTCCGGCACACATGTTGGCCCCGAACTGGACGATGGCACGAGGCCGGGTCTTCGCGAGGCGGTCGAATCCCTCCTGCACGGTTTCCCTTGTGGTGTGCGCGATCTGCACTGCGCTGGGGGCGCGCAGGTGGATGGCGTCGTGCAGCTGGTAGCCGCAGTTCTCGACGAAGGTCCGCAGATGTCCCTCGGAGACAGGTTGGTACGGGGTGAGCAGTGCGATCGGCCCTTCACTCACGCCGAGCGCACGCAGCGCGGCCGGTATCGCGTCGCCGGCATGGACGAGCCGCAGTTCTTCGCCAAACTTTGCTCGAAGTCGTTGCTGGATACCGTCGCCCGCTTTGGGGTCGCCGTACACCGCCTCGATCGAGACGCCGAGGACGATGCAGTCCGGCTCGCAGGTCAGGACCCGCTCGACGGCGTCGTCGAGACCGCGATCGATGTCGCGTACCAACAGTTCGAAATCGTTGTCGTTGCTGGTGATCCGGTCAGGGATGTGAATGCGCCCGATGTGGTTGGTGACACCTGGAGGCCGCATGTCGTCGTATTCGGGCTGAACGACGGTATTCACCGAGGGCGTGACGACTCCCAATTTCAGTCGCCAACCCAACGCATCGGCCATGAGCGATCTCCCTCGAGTGGTAGGGCCCTGAGTTGCCGAAAGGCAATCGGTGCCCTTATTGCATACACGCTCAGTCGCAATCCTAGCAAGGATTGAAATAGTTATGAGGAAGACCTACATTGCATACACATCCAATCATGACCGGCGGATTTGCTGCCGCAATGATGAAAAGGAGAGCGAGATGGCCACACTCACCACCCGCAAACTGACCGATGTCGTAGGGGCCGAGCTGGTCGACGTCGATGTCGACCGCTTGCGCAACGATGCCGAATTGCCCGCGGCGTGCATGTCCGCGCTGGAAGAACATGGCGTTCTGCTGCTACGAGGTCTGCCCATCGACGACGAGGTGCAGGTTGAATTCTGCCGGAAACTCGGTGATGTGGTGCAATTTCCGGCTTACCCGAATCCGGACGTGATGGAGATCAGTTTCGAGCCGTCGAATCCGAATGTGCGTTACTTCTCGAGTAACGACCATTGGCATTTCGACGGTTCAATGGACGAGACGCCGGCGAAAGCTGTGGCCCTGACGGCGCACGTGCTCGCGAGCGACGGCGGCGAGACGGAGTTCAGCAGCACATATGCGGCCTACGACGTCCTGACCGAAGACGAGAAGGAACGATATGCGGGCCTGCGGGTATTGCATACGTTCGAGGCGATACAGCGGCGCAGCTACCCGGACCCGACACCGGAACAGCTCGAGGACTGGGCGACGTGGCCTGAACGTGAACATCCACTGGTGTGGGAACACCGGTCCGGGCGACGGTCACTGGTCTTCGGGCACAGCGCCTCTCACGTCGTGGGGATGGATTTCGATGAGGGCCGCGCGCTGTTGGCCGATCTGGAGAAGCGCGCCACCTCGCCGGATCGGGTGTTGCGGCACGAGTGGCAGGTGGGCGACATGGTCCTCTGGGACAACCTCGGTCTGCTGCACCGAGCCTGTCCCTTCGACCGGACGGAGGCGCGTCGGATGCATCGCACCACCCTCGCCGGAACCGAGCCGATCACCTGAGCAGCCACGGCATCCCCAGAGGTCACGACATACAGAGGAACTGAACATGCAACTGAAAGACAAGGTCGCCGTCGTCACCGGGGCCGGCTCCGGTATCGGGAAGTCGATCGCGCACAGGTTCGCCGCAGAGGGGGCGAATGTGGTGTGCGCGAGCATAACCGGGCGCGCTCTGGACGTTGCCGAGGAGATCGGCGAGGGTGCGGTAGGCGTCAAAGCGGATATCAGCAAGGAGGAGGATGTCCAGCGCATGATCGCGACCGCGGAAGAATCGTTCGGGCGGGTCGACATCCTGGTCAACAATGCCGGCTTCGGCGGCACCATGATGCCCCTGCATCTGCAGAGTACCGAGGATTGGGACCGCGTTCACGATGTGAATCTGCGCGGGGTCTTTCTGTGCATGAAATACGGGGTTCTGTCGATGCTCGAGTCCGGCGGCGGATCCATTGTGAACATCTCCTCGATGACGGCCATGGTCGGCTTCAAACATCACGGTGTCTACGGTGCGGCCAAGGCCGGGGTCAATCAGCTGACCAAAACCGGGGCCCTCGACTACGTGGACAACAACATTCGGGTCAATGCGGTGTGCCCGGGGACGGTGTGGACGGGTTTGGTCGCCATGTCCAAGGAGTATCCGGAGCCGCCTCCGGGAGCTACCCGGGTGCCGGGCATCCCGATGGATCGTTGGGGTATGCCCGACGAAATAGCCTCGGCAGCATTATTTTTCGCCAGCGATGCATCCTCGTATATCACCGGTGTGCTGATGCCGGCCGACGGTGGCTACTCGGTGGGGTTCTCGGGGATGGGTGCCGAGAAATCGGGGCGGACTCCTGCCTGACGCCCAGGTCCTCGGTCGAAGGCCGAGCAGCCTTCAACGAGTCGAGGAGAGCGGTTCGCTGTTCTCGCCTGCCGTGTTCACCTCGAGCTGGGCAGCGGAAATGCTGAACTTGGGGATGAACCAGGCGATCCCGAAGGAAAGCAGCGAGGCCACGGCGCCGCAGGCCATGACGATGCGGAACGCGCTTTCGGTGGGAACGGTCGTCGAGCCCACCGACATCGTCATCTGAGCCAGGATCACCCCGGCGATGGCACTGGCGAAAGATGTTCCGACAGAGCGCATCAATGTGTTGAAACTGTTCGCGGCACCGGTTTCGGTCTCCGGTACCGCACCCATGATCAGGGCGGGCATGGCGCCGTAGGCCAACCCGATGCCGAAGCCGATGATGATCGAGATGAGCACCATCTGCCAGATCGAGTGCATGAACATCACGCCGGTTCCGTATGCGATGGCCACGGCGATCGCGCCGAACATCAACGTGGTCTTGGGACCTCGGGTTGTCGTGATGTGCGCGGACAGCGGCGAGACCAACATCATCATCAATCCGGAGGGCGCCATCACGAGTCCGGCGACCAGCATCGACTGCCCGAGGCCGTACCCGGTGGCGGTTGGCAACTGCAAGACCTGGGGGAACACCAGACTCATCGAGAACATGGCGAACCCGAGAACGATGGAGGCCATGTTGGTGAAGAGCACCTGGGGTCGGACACTGACCCGCAGGTCGATCAGCGGTTGCGGCACCCGTAGTTCCCACCAGCCCCAGATGACGAAGAATGCTGCGGCCAGGATCGCCAGACCGGTTGTCGTCGAAGAGGTCCAGCCCCAGTCGGCACCCTTGGAGATCGCGAGCAGCATCGAGACCAACGCGATCGACAGTGACAGTGCCCCACCGAAGTCGAAGCTACCTCCGCTCCGGATATTCGATTCGGGCACAACAACAATCACCAGCACGGTGGCGATGATGCCCATTGCGGCCGACGCCCAGAACAGAACGTGCCAGTTGGAGAACTCGGCGATCAGGGCGGAAACGGGTAGACCCAGCGCGCCGCCGACCCCGAGTGAGGAACTCATGGTCGCGACGGCGCCGGGCAGCTTCTTGGCAGGCAGCATGTCGCGCATGACGCTGATGCCCAGAGGGATGACACCGGCCGCCATGCCCTGCAGCGACCGGCCGACGATGAGGGTGACGATATCGGAGGCCAGTGCGCAGACCGCCGAACCGGCGATGAGTAGCGAGAAGCAGACCAGCAATATGCGGCGTTTGCCGAACATGTCGCCGAGACGGCCCATCATCGGGACGGAGACACTGGCCGCGAGCAGGGTGGCGGTGATCGCCCAGGCGGTGTTGGACGCAGACGCGTCCAGTAGTCCCGGCAACTGAGGGATGATCGGAATGATCATGGTGTGGGTCAGGGCGGCGACCACACCGGAGAACGCCAGGACCGCGACGATGGCGGCCGGTTTGGCATCGATGGGCTGGTCAGGGCCTGAGTTTTCGGCGGTCGACATCGGCAGACTCCATCAGGCGCGCTTTCGAGAGCATCAATCAGTCAATTGACTTACCTAAAACTAGATCCCGGTTGTGGTTCAGTCAACTGGGAGGGGTCGGGGGTGATCCACGTCATCGCTTCGAATCTCGGGAACCTGACGGCCCGCTGCTAAATCAACTGATTGACCAGGTGGGCGAATGAAGGTTGAATGGCGTCAGGAACGGGCCATATTCCTCTCGTGGCCCGGCCTGAAGTACAAGGTGGAAGTGGACCGATGACTGCGACGGCTGGATCAAAATCGACGCGTGCGGTGGCGACACGCGAGCTCATCCTCACCGCTGCCGAACGACTCTTTGCCGAAGAGGGCGTCTTCGCGATTTCGAATCGCCAGGTGAGTGAGGCCGCGGGACAAGGCAACAACGCGGCAGTCGGATACCACTTCGGCACCAAGACGGATCTGGTCCTGGCGATTGTCAACAAACACTCTTTGCAGATCGAGGAGTGCCGCGCGAAGCTGCTCGAGGAAACCGAGGGTTCCACTGACATCCGCGCGTGGATCTCGTGTCTCGTACGGCCGTCGACGCAGCATATGGCCGAACTCGGCACCCCGAGCTGGTACGCGCGTTTCAATGCGCAGGTGCAGACCGATCCGTCCCTGCGGCTGCTGGCTTATCAGCAGACCGAACGGGTGTCCCCGTCGTTGACCCCGATGGTGCAGGGCCTCGGGGCGACGCTTGCGCACTTGCCATCGGACGTCCGCGTCGCACGCGCCACGATGGGACGACTGCTGATGACGCACATGTGTGCCGAACGCGAACTCCAGCTGGCGACCGATGACACGGCTGACGCTGCGAGCTGGGACGACTTCGGAACCGATCTGATCGATGCCATGGCGGGTATGTGGACCGCGCCCGTGACCCGCTGAGCGCACCTCACACAACACAGGCCGACGACCCGATGAGGGGCGCCGGCCTGTATTTTTTGGTGCTTGGCTACTTGGAGACCGGTCGGTGGAAGGCAGCGAGCTGGACGCCGGCTGCCGCCAGTCCGACACCCGCTGCCAGGGCGGCACCCTGGTTGGTACTGAGCCTGCTGTCAAGACCCAGGGCGCGGTCGACGCTGAAGCGGCCGGGTCCGATGGCGGCCAGGGCCACCGCGGCGGCTGCGAGGTTGGCGACGTACTCCCAGCCCTCCGAGGTGATGAAGAAGCCGTTGGGCTGATGCACCGAGCGGGCGGCGACCGCCATCGTGCCGACGACCGCGGCCGCGGCGAGGGGGGTCCCGGCTCCGGCGACGATCGCGGCCCCGGCCCCGACCTCCACCACGGCAGAGGCCTGCGCCTGCAGCTTCGGCTGACGGAAACCGATCGATCCGAACCATCCGGCAGTGCCTTCGAGGCTGCGGCCGTGCTTGATGCCGTGGGCGATCATGGTCCCGCCGATGGCGGCGCGAAGCAGCAACTGCACGGCGGTATGGTCGGATTTCGGTGCGCGGAACAGGCTAGTCATCGGTGCGGGGACCCTTCGTTCGGTACGTGTGCGTCAAATCTCACTCATGAAGGGTGTACCACCTCGTCACACCTTCCGGCGCGGCGAGGGGCCGAACTGCCAGGAACTACGGCAGCAGTGCAGCCCGGCCGACGGTGATCGTGATCGCTCCATCCTTGCGTGCCAAGGTCCCCGGTGACGGTGTCTGATCGAGAATCTTGCCGTCGTCGGAACTACCGAGCGGGACGTTGCGCGGGACCGTCGTGATGGTGCCGCGTTCCCATCCGGCCGTCGCCAGTTGTGTCTCTGCCTGGGCGGCAGTGCGCCCACGCAGATCGGGCACCACGTACATGTTGCCGCGACTGACCGTCACCTGGATGACGCTGCCTTCGTCCACCTCTTCGCCTGCGTTCGGTGAGGTGCTGATGACCGTGCCCTGCGGCAGTTCGGAATCCGCCTCGATCGGTGAGATCTCCAGCTGTAGCTGCGTCAGATTGGTCCGTGCCTGTTGCAGTCGCTGGCCGGTCAGGTCGGGCACGGTGACCAGGCGGGGCCCGGTTCCGACCTGCATCGTGATCAGAGTCGTGACGGTCTCGGTGCTGCGTGCCGGCGGGTCGGTGCCAACCACCTTGCCCTTGAGCTCGGCGGTGGAACTGACCTCGACCGATCTGACGTTGCCGAATCCGAGATTGTTCAGTTCGGCGGTCGCCAGATCCAGCGTGCGTCCCCTCACGTCGGGCACCTGCTGGCGCTGCGGACCGGCCGAGACGTACAGCGTCACCGTCGAGCCCTTGTCGGCCGATACGCCCTCACCGGGTGTGGTGCGTGTCGGATTGCCCTCGGGGACGGTGGCGCTCGGTTCATCGCGCTGGTTGACGCGGAAACCCATCGTCTCCAGTTCGGCTCGCGCGTCGGCCGCGGACATGTCCGTGACTCGTGGGATGGAGATCTGTGGCGTCTCGTCCGAAGCCCACGGCCGGATCAACAGCAACGTGACGGCCACGACCGCCAGGACCGCAAGTGCGCTCAGGGCCGCATATTTCAAGGCCTTGCGACGCTTCGGCGGCGGATCGTCATCGCCGCGGCCAGGTGAGCCCGTGCCACCGACCCGGGCAACCCGGGCACGGGGCCCGGTGTCGATCAGGGCGGTACGGTCCTCGTCGCTCATCACCATCGGTGCACTCGGCTTGCCGCCGGCGAGCACCTTGATCAGATCCGAACGCATCTCGGCGGCCGACTGGTAGCGGTTCGCCGGGTTTTTGCTCATCGCCTTGAGCACGATCGAGTCGAGCTCGGGTGGGATACCCGGACGCACCGACGACGGGATGGGCGGATCCTCCCGGACGTGTTGATAGGCCACGGCCACGGGGGAGTCACCGGTGAACGGGGGCTCTCCGGTGAGCAGTTCGAAGAGCACACAACCCAGCGAGTACACGTCGCTGCGGGCGTCGACGCTCTCTCCACGGGCTTGTTCGGGCGACAGATACTGGGCGGTGCCGATGACCGCAGCCGTCTGGGTCATCGAGTTGCCGGTGTCCGCCATGGCACGGGCGATGCCGAAGTCCATCACCTTGACCGCACCGGACTTGTCGATCATGATGTTCGCCGGCTTCACGTCCCGATGGACGATGCCGTTCTGGTGCGAAAAGTGCAGGGCCGCAGCAACATCGGCGATCCAGGTCATCGCTTGACGGGGGCTGACATGACCTTCGGCCCGCAGCACGTCGCGCAGGGTTTCGCCGTCGACGAACTCCATCACGATGAAAGGCAATGGCCCCTCGGGTGTTTCGGCCTCGCCGGTGTCGAACACCGACACGATGGTCGGGTGATTCAGTGCCGCCGCATTCTGGGCCTCGCGCCGGAAGCGGAGGTAGAACGTGGGGTCGCGGGCGAGGTCGGCGCGCAGGACCTTGATCGCGACGTCGCGATGCAGCAGCAGGTCGCGGGCCAGATGGACCTCGGACATGCCACCGAAACCGAGCGTCTCACCCAGTTCGTAGCGTTCTGAAACCTGCCTGGGGACAGCCATCAACCACCATTCCCGGAATCAGGACCCGTGGTCGTGGTCGTGGCATCAGCCGCGTCGGAAGCGCTCTCCTCGCGGGCAGGCAACCCGGGGATCGAGATGCTCGGCAGCGTGAAGATCGGGCTGCGCTCCGTTGTGGTGGTCGTGGTGGTCGGCTCCGGCGTTGTGGTGGTCGTGGTGTCCTCGGTTGTGGTCGTCGTCGTGGTGGAGCGGGTGGTGGTTGTGGTTGTTTTCTCGGTGGTCGGCGGCACCGTCGTGGTGGTCGTCGTTGTCCGGGGCCTCGACGAACTCGGCGACGGGGTGTCGGGGTCGTTGTTGGAGGACATCAACAGGAAGCCGACGGCGATGAGCGCTCCGAGGAGCAGCAGCACCGCGACAGCGGCCAGCGCCTTTTGTCCGCCCGACCAGCCGTCCTGCGACCCCGGCGGAGGCGTTGCCGGTCCATTCGGAGGTGGGGTGGCCCGAACGGCGCTGGTGCTGGCAGGCGGAACCATCGCCGCGGTGGCGGGACGGGACGCGGCCGCGGCCGAACCGGGTTGCGGCGGACGACGACCGGCGCGCACAGCTGCGACGGCGTTGGCGAACTCGCCACCGTCGGCGTAGCGCTGAAGGGGGTCCTTGGCCATCGTGATCTCGATGAGTTCACGAACATTGGTCGGCAGATCCGCAGGCAGCGGCGGCGCTTCTTCGCGGATGTGTTTCATCGCCACGGTGATGGCGCCGTCCCCGAGGAACGGGCGGCGACCGGAGATCGCCTCGTAGCCGACGACTCCGAGCGAGTACACGTCTGACGCCGCGGTCGCGTCTTCACCCAGCGCCTGCTCGGGCGAGATGTACTGCGCGGTACCCATGACCATGCCGGTCTGGGTGACCGGGGCGGCGTCGACTGCCTTGGCGATGCCGAAGTCGGTGATCTTCACCTGACCGGTCGGGGTGATCAGGATGTTGCCGGGTTTGACGTCGCGGTGGACCAGACCGGCATCGTGCGCGGCCTTGAGAGCCCGGCCGGTCTGTTCGAGCATGTCCAACGCATTGTGCAACGACAGCCGTCCGACCCGGGACAACACCGCGTTGAGCGGCTCACCGTTGACCAGTTCCATCACCAGGTAGGCGACAGACCCGGCACCCGGGTCCTGCGCTTCGCCGTAATCGAAGACGTTGGCGATGCCCGGATGATTCAGCTGGGCGGTGGTGCGGGCCTCCGTGCGGAAGCGTTCGAGGAACTCGGGATCGTCGGAGAACTCGGCCTTGAGCACCTTCACGGCGACACGTCGGCCCAGCCGGGTGTCCATGGTTTCCCACACCTGGCCCATGCCGCCGGTCGCGATCAACCGCATCAGCCGATAACGGCCGGCGATGGTCGTCCCACCTTGCAAACTCACGCGGTCACCTCTCACCTACGAGCGCGTTGATGACCGCGCGCCCGATTGGAGCGGCCGAGGAGCCGCCCGTTGCCTGTAGTCCTCCATCGCCGTTCTCGACGATCACCGCAACCGCGACCTGGGCATTGCTCGACGGCCCGAACGCGATGTACCAGGCGAACGGGGTCTCGTCGGCGCCCTGGGTATCGGAGTGTTCAGCTGTGCCGGTCTTCGATGCGATCGGCACCGGTCCGCCGGCACCCGTGGTGTTGCGCTCGGAATCGACCATCATCGCGGTCAGCGTGGCCGCTGTCTGCGCGGAGATCGGTTCGTTGAGTGCGTTCGGTCGGGTGGTGTGCAGTGTCTTGAGGTCGGGAGCCTGGAGTTTATCCACGAGATAGGGCTGCATGCGAACTCCACCGTTGGCGATCGTTGCCGCGATCATCGCGTTCTGGATCGGGGTGAAGCGGACGTCGCGCTGGCCGATGGAGCTCTGGCCGAGCGCGGCGAGGTCTGGGATCGGGCCGACGGTGGACTCGGCGACCGGGAGCGGCGTGTTGGGCAGCTTGGCGTCGACGCCGAAGGCATTGGCCTGATTCTTGATCGTCTCGATGGGGTTCTGCAGCTTCGAGGTGGACAGGTCGACAAATGCCGTGTTGCACGAATACTCGAGCGCCTGATGCATCGTGACGCTGCCTCCATTGGAGGCGGGGCAGGTCTGGTTGCCGTAGTTGGTGAGCGAGGTCTGCGTCTGCGGCAGCACGATGCTGTTGTCGGCGGTCAGCCGGGTGTTCTCATCGAGTCCCTCTTCCAGTGCCGCCGCGGCCGTGATCACCTTGAACGTCGAACCGGGTGGGTAGGTCTCGTTGAGCGCGCGGTTCAGCATCGGCTGATAGCCGGTGGCATCGGCCGGATTCCAAGCGGCCCATGCGTCTTCGCGAACGGTCGCGTCGTGGCTGGCCAGCAGGTTCGGGTTGTAGCTGGGGGTGGAGACCATCGCCAGGATCGCGCCGGTGCTGGGATCGAGCGCAACCACCGCCCCGCGGCAACCCCCGTTGCAGCCGGCTGTCATCTGTTCGTAGGCGACCTGTTGCGCCCGCGGGTTGATGGTGGTGATCACGTTGCCGCCGCGCGGGTCGCGGCCGGAGAACATGTCGGCAAACCGCTGCCCGAACAGGCGGTCGTCGTTGCCGTTGAGGAACGAGTCCTCGGCTTGTTCGAGGCCGGAACTCCCGTACTGGAACGAGTAGTAGCCGGTGACGGGGGCGTACGCGTCTGCCCACGGGTTCGGGTAGGTGCGCAGGTACTGCAGTCGATCGTCGGTGGGGACGGACTGGGCGATGACGTCGTTGCCTGCGGTGATCTGGCCCCGCTGGCGTGAGTACTCGTCGAGCAGGACCCGCTGGTTGCGGGGATCGGCCCGGAGGTCGTCGGCCTTGAAGACCTGGACATAGGTGGCGTTGATCAGCAGCGCGAGGATGATCACCATGACTGCCGTCACCACGCGACGGATGGGAATGTTCATGGGCGTTTCACCATTTGCGTGGGTGCATCTGCGATCGGAGTCGGTTTCTTCTTGGTCGGGTCGGGTTCACGCGCGGCATTGGACACGCGGAGCAGCAGCGCCACCAGGATGTAGTTGGCCAGCAGCGAGGAACCACCGTACGACATGAACGGCGTGGTCAGACCGGTCAGCGGGATGAGCTTGGTGACACCACCGACAACCACGAAGACCTGCATGACGATGGTGAACGACAATCCGGTGGCGAGCAGTTTGCCGAAGCTGTCGCGCACCATGATCCCGGTTCGCAGTCCGCGGGTGACCAGGACCAGATAGAGCATCAGGATCGCGGCCAGTCCGACCAGCCCGAGCTCTTCACCGATCGTCGCGATGATGAAGTCGGTGTTGGCGAACGGCACGATGTTCGGGCGGCCCGATCCCAGACCGGTCCCGAACACACCACCGGTTGCCAGTCCGAACAGCCCCTGCCCGACCTGATAGCCCTGCCCGTAGAAGTCGCTGAACGGGTCCTGCCAGATGCTGACCCGGACCTGGAGATGTGAGAACAGCTGGTAGGCGAGGATCGCCCCGAGTGCGAACAGACTGAGGCCGATGATGAGCCAGCTGACCCGTTCGGTCGCCACATAGAGCATCACCAGCATCGTGGAGAAGATCAGCAGCGACGTTCCCAGATCCGACTCGAACGCCAGGACGCCGATGGAGATGACCCAGGCTGCCAGCAGGGGACCGAGGTCGCGGGCCCGGGGCAGGTCCATGCCGAGGAAGTGTTTGCCCGCGGTGGTGAACAGGTCGCGTTTCGAGACCAGCAGGGACGCGGTGAAGATGATGATCAGGATCTTCGAGAACTCACCGGGCTGAATGTTGAACAGCGGCGTGCGGATCCAGATCTTCGAGCCGTTGATCTCCGACATCGACGACGGCAGGATCGCCGGGATGGCCAGGAAGATCAGGCCGCCGAGACCGAGGATGTAGCTGTACCGCGACAACGTGCGGTGGTCGCGGATCAGGATCAGGACCGCAACGAACGCGACGATGCCCAGGACCGCCCACAGCACCTGTTGATCGGCGTCATGGGTGCGGTCGATGGGGCTGGCGGTCTCGCCGTTCTGTCCGGTGCCGAGGTCGAGACGGTGGATGAGCACCAGGCCCAGCCCGTTCAGGGTCGCGACCAACGGCAGGATCACCGGATCGGCATAGGGCGCAAACCGGCGGACCACTATGTGGGCAAACCCGAAGAGCAACATATAGGCGCCGATGTACTTCGCGATATCCCAAGTGACGCTTTGGGATTGAGCGAACTGAACCAGGATCAGCGCGGCGAAGACGATGACGGTGGACAGGCCGAGCAGGGCAAGCTCGAGGTTGCGTCCGGTGTATGGCCGGGCGGGGCCCGGTGCTGGGGTCTGGGTGACTGCGGCCTGTGACATCAGCGGCCCCGACAGTTCCCCGGCGGTGTGACCGGTGTCGTCGGCAGCGGCGGCATCGTGCTGGCCGTGCCGGATTGCGGAGCAACGGTTGACGTCGTCGTCGAATCACCGGGCGCCGGTGCCGGTGTCTGTGGTTGCGGCGTGACCGCTTCGGTTGGCGCCGACGTCTCTTCCGGGCACAGCGACAGCAGGTTGTCCATCAGGTCGCGGACCTGGGATTCGGCGTCTCCGAGCGATACCGGGTCGCGGCCGTCGAGGGAGGCAGGCGCGGTCCCGGTCAGGTCGGAGACCTCCAGCGGCACGCAGTCGGCAGGCCGGTTGCCGTAGTCGACCAGCGTGACGGTGGGGTTGTCGGTGTCCATGCCCTTGGTGCAGGTGATCTTGCTCAGCTCGTGCAGGCTCATCCCGAGGACCGAACCCGGTAGCCCGCGATAGACCACGACCTGGCCATCGGATTGGCCCACATAGTAGTTCGACCGGACGATCGCGCGTCCGACGAACAGTCCACCGATCAGCAGGGCGATGATCCCCACGGCAACGCCTGCGAGGATCCATTTGCGGCGCGGGTGTGCCTGCCTGGGTTCGGGTTCGGGTGTGCCGATCGTCGGGCGACGCGGGGTCTGCGCGGGCGGCCGCAGCGCCGCCGCCCGGCCGGCCGAGGTGCTCGGATCGGGGACGTACTCCTGGTCGTCGCCACCGGCAGCACCACCGACGATCGGCCGGCTCTCGCCGTAATCGACATCGACGACGTCGGCGATGACCACGGTGACGTTGTCCGGACCACCGCCACGCAATGCGAGTTCGATGAGCCGGTCGGCGCAGTCGCGGTGGTTCTCGACCGACAGCATGGTGTCGCGGATCGTCTCTTCACTGACCACGTCCGACAGGCCGTCGCTGCAGAGCAGATAGCGATCGCCTGCCCGTGCTTCACGCACGGTCAGCGTCGGTTCGACCTCGGTACCGGTGAGCGCCCGCATGATCAGTGAGCGCTGCGGATGCGTGTGGGCTTCCTCGGCCGTGATCCGGCCTTCTTCGACGAGGGTCTGCACGAACGTGTCGTCGCGAGTGATCTGGGTGAGTTGACCGTCGCGCAGCAGATATCCGCGGGAATCGCCGATATGGCAGAGCCCCAGCCTGGAACCGGCGAACAGGATCGCGGTCAGTGTGGTCCCCATGCCGTCGAGCTCGGGAGCCTCGGCGACCTGATCGGCGATCGCCTGATTGCCGCGCCGGGTGGCCGCGTCGAGTTTGGCGAGGAGGTCTCCACCGGGTTCGTCGTCATCGAGGGGCCGCAGCGCCTGGATGACCAGTTGGCTGGCGACTTCACCGGCCGCGTGGCCGCCCATGCCGTCCGCAAGGGC
This sequence comes from Williamsia sp. Y853, assembly GCF_056786495.1. Lineage (NCBI taxonomy): Bacteria > Bacillati > Actinomycetota > Actinomycetes > Mycobacteriales > Nocardiaceae > Williamsia > Williamsia sp. Y853. The sequence continues at coordinate 616,328 of NZ_JBXCJC010000001.1, read as the reverse complement.
GAGTAGACGGGCACCGGCGTAGACCGAGTCTTCGTTGTTGGCGCGGACCAGGCCACGGTCGCTCCGCGCGATATAGCGCAACACCAGTGTCACGGGCGCAACTCAATCACGGTTTTGCCCACGCGTACCGGAGTTGCGATGGGCACCCGCACAGCGGTGGTGACTTTCGACCGATCGAGGTAGGTGCCGTTGGTGGATCCGAGGTCCTCGACGTACCAGTCGTCACCCCGGCGGATCAGGCGTGCGTGACGCTCGGAGGCGTATTCGTCGGTGAGGACGAGGGTGGAGTCGTCGGCCCGCCCGAGAAGGACAGGCTGGGTGCCAAGAGTGATGCGGGTATTGGCCAGCGCACCATGGGTGACCACGAGATATCGGGCAGCGCCTTTGACCCGGGCCGGTGAGCCCTGGGTCCGGCGTTCGAACCGGGTTGGCGGTCGTTGGCCCGTCGCGGCATAGACATCGCTGCGGATAACTCGGAGCACTGCCCAGATCATCAGCCACAAGAGCAGCAGGAAACCGACACGCGTCAACTGCAGCACTATGCCTTGCACGTTTTCTCACCTCCTGGGCCAGCCATCAAAGTCCAGTGCATCTTATGGCCCAGTGGCCTCTATGTAGCTACTCGGATGTGTCACCAGCTCGAAGAAAGTGAGTCGGGTCATGCCGGGGTCGGTGGCCGGAGCCCCCGCGCCCGTCGGGTGAGCGGTCTACTGGAAGCGAACGGTGATGTCCGAATGTCCCACGCGGATACGGTCGCCGTCAGCCAATTCCCAGCTGCTGACCTGGACATCGTTGACCGTGGTGCCGTTCGTGGAGTTCAGGTCGTTGAGCAATGCGCTCGATCCGTCCCAGCGAATTTCCACGTGGCGACGCGAGACTCCGGTGTCCGGTAGCCGGAACTGCGCATCCTGTCCGCGACCGATCACGTTGGAACCGTTACGCAATTGAAAGGTGCGGTTGCTGCCGTCTTCGAGAAGCAAAGTGATGGAGCTGGGCGCGTAGCCGGCCGGCGGCGCGTAGCCCTGCCCGGCATAGCCACCCTGCGGATCCGGTGCGGCGTAACCCTGCTGGTCGCCGGTGTAACCCTGCTGGTCGCCGTAACCCTGGTCGTAGCCGCCCTGCTGGTAGCCCTGGTCGTATCCGGGCTGTGCGTAGCCGCCCTGCTGGCCGTAGGCGGGCTGCTGCTCGTAGCCGCCCTGCTGGTAGCCCTGGTCGTATCCGGGCTGCTGGGCGTAACCCTGGTCGTAGCCGCGCTGGTCGTATCCCTGCTGGTCCGGTGCGCCTGCGCCCGGCTGCTCGGCGGGATAGCCCTGGTTGTAGCCGCCCTGCTGGTAGCCCTGGTCGTATCCGGGCTGTGCGTAGCCGCCCTGCTGGCCGTAGGCGGGCTGCTGTTCATAGCCGCCCTGCTGGTAGCCCTGGTCGTAGCCGCGCCGGTCATAGCCCTGCTGGTCGTACCCGTCCTGCTGGCTGTATGCCGCAGGAGCGGCATCGGCGTTCTGGTCTTCGGGCTGGTACGGCTGCTGACCGGGAGGCGGATAGGAGCCCTGTTCGTAACCTCCGCGCTGGTCATATCCGGAGTTCTTGGTCATGGGAACGGCTCCTACTGGTGGGATTCGGTTTGGTCCTGCGGGTTGCGGCCCTGCCTGTGGACGGGGCGGGGGCGGCCCGGGCGGGCCTACCTGTTGGTCACCCGGTGAGGGTACGGGCATCGGGCGAGCATCGGGGTTAACTGCACCTCGAGCCCGGAACTGACCCGTGTGCAGGGTGGGTGACTGGGCAAACTCGACAACCACTTCGCCGTACGTCTGCCACCCGTTGTCTCGGATGAAATTCTCGAGGTGCTTGGAGAACGTTTTGCGATTCAGTTCGTATTCCGCCGCCATCTCCTGATGGTCGGTCGAACTGACCACCAGGGTGTACGCGTTGGGCGCGAGTTTGCTGCCGTCGCCGAGGTCTTCGAGACGGTCTTCGGCCTCGCGCTGAAGCGCGTTCTCGACCTCTTGAGGTGCTACTTTGCCGCCGAAGACTCGGGCGAAGCCGTCATCCACCGCACCTTCGAGCTTGCGTTCGATTCTTTGCAGAATCCCCATCACCGACGACCTCCCTCCGCATTGTCAGCGTGTCGGCGTGCCAATCGTGCTTTTTGATGATAGCGACTCATCTGTTTCATGGGCACTCCAGGGAGAACATCTGCACCGTCTGCCACAGATGCCCCATATCCGTCCCACTATCCGTCCCTCCAATATTGCAGTCATCGACAGGGGATGTCGCGCGGCGCGAGATTCATACAGTCACCGAGCCATCGACGGTGACGTGGTCACCGCAGACTTGGGCGGGAAAGTAAACGTAGCCTGGTGGAGGCGCTCGAGGTCGCCACCGAGCAGTTGATCCCGGGCGACGAGGTCATCGTGGTCGTCGATCACAACCGTGCGCTGCATGCAGAGCTGGTCAAGCGATACGACTCGGTGATCCGAGTGGTGGGGAACGCCGGCACCCAGGGGTTGTCCGGTGCCCGGAATACCGGCAGTGCACTCGCCGACGGTGACGTGATCGTCTTCCTCGACGACGACGCCTACCTGCGCGCGGGTTCACTGGCCGCCACCCGTCGCGCTTTCGCCGAACCGGACGTCGTGTGCATCGGTGGCCGGGTGGTCGCGGACTGGCAGTCGGGCCGGCCCGGCTGGTTCCCCGACGAATTCGGATGGGTTGTCGGCTGCGACTACCGGGGCCTGCCAGCCGATGGCGGATCGATACGCAACCCGATCGGCGCGGCGATGGCGGTGCGCAGAGCAGAACTGGCTGCGGCAGGTGGATTCAGCAACCGGCTCGGGCGTGTCGGTTCGGTTCCGGCCGGATGCGAAGAGACGCTGATGGGTATCGAACTCCAACGGCAGAATCCGGACGCCCGGATCATCCGACACGAGGGCCTGGCCGTCGACCACCTGGTCACCGCCCAGTGAAGCACGTTGCGCTACTTCGTTTCCGCTGCATGCACGAGGGGCGTTCGAAGGCGGTGCTCTCCACGATGGTGGGATCCGAACGCGGACTGGCCTCCGAACGGTCCTATGTGCTGCGGACGTTGTCGTCGGGGCTCTGGAATCAGGTCCGGGCCGTGCTCGGTGGAGATCTACACGGTGTGACGCGGGCTCTGATGATGGTCGTCGGTCTGGTTGTCACCGCAGCCGCGACGCTGACGTCCTCACTGGTGGCAAAGATCGGTGGGACCGGGTCGGAACCCGAAGGGCACCAGAGTAATCCGGGCACTGCGCTGACGCCCGATGAACTTGTGACGGTGGTGATCCCCACGGTTGGACGGGAGTCGCTGCAGCGCACCGTTCAGGCACTTCTCGATCAGGATCATGAACAGACCGAGATCTTGGTCGTCAACAACCGGCCGGGTCGATCCGATGTCGCTGCATTGCTCAGTGACTTCACCGATCCCCGAATTCGAATCGTCGATGAGGCGAAACCCCCGGTGTTGTTCGTACGCAGTCATTTCCGCTACCGCACTGCCGGCCGTCAACGATGACCGCTCAGCTCGACCGGCCCGCATCCGGAAAACCGGGGCAGGGCCTTATGAACACGCCCTCGACGGCGCAGATCCGGTACCCGGGTTCGCAGCAGTGCCGGCACATCGGGCAATCGGATCGATGTCCGCTCCCGGGCGATTGCGGTGGTGTACAGGGCCGGTCGCGACGTGGAGGACTGGTCGGCTCGCATTGCGACATGTGCGACCGAGGTGAGGATCTCGCGGTACCGGAAGCCCCGGAGGTCGGCTTGCCAGGAGGTGTCGAGATCGTGGGCCGCCACTTCGGCCAGTACGTCGTCTCCGACTTTGAACAGGTCAAATGTGTGACTGCTGAAGTGGGTTGAGATCGAACCCGGTCGGTACAGGTACCAATAGAGGGGCTCATCGATGAGGGCCACACGATCGGCGCGCAGCCCGAGGCGCACCAGCGGCGCGAAGTCCTCGTAGCTCTGGCCTTCTTCCCATGGCCGGCTGCCGAGTATCTCCCGCCGAAAAATCTTGTTGCAGGCGTACGCCTTTGCGCCACCCCTGATCAGGAGGTGGGCGAAGTCCTGCCCGGACATCTGCGGGGGTGCCGTAGAGCGGTTCGTCCACCCCGAGGTCGTTGTTGTTCTCGTCGACTCGGCGCGTACGGGTGCAAGCGAAGTCGGCGCCGTATTTCACAATGGCCGTTGCGGGCAACTCGATGAAGTCGGGGTCGGCACGGTCATCACTGTCGAGAAACCAGATCAGGTCACCGGTAGCGAGGTAATCGCGACTGTTGTAGATCGGGATGACCACACTGACCGTGGCGGGGGTGGTGCGCACCGAGAGGAACTCCTGTGACCAGCGCAACGGATTGACCATCCGGGTAGGTGCGTTCTGCTTGGAGAACGCGAACAACCAAAACGTCGACAACAATCCGGTTCTCCTGGCGGCCTGTTCCGGAACCCAGGCACAGCAATGGAATCTGGTGGAGGCGACGCCTTCCACGCCGCCGACCACGACCACGCCGCCGCCCACAACTCCGGGCCCGTCTCCATCGGGCCAGTCGGTTCCGAAGGCAAACCTGCAGGGGTGGCGCAACATCTTCTGGGACGACTTCACGAAGAATGCTGCGGTGGGCAGCTGGGGCAGCGAATGCGACGCGAACAAGATCGCCTACACCGGTGCGCAGGGACAGCGGTGGCGGGCCTATCCAAAGTGTTATCGCGACTCCTACAACGCCCGGCCTTACCGGTCAGACGCAGTGCTCAGCGTGAAGAGTGGCGCACTGAATTTCGGGACGGAGAGTTCGATTTTCCGGAAGGGGAATTGGGCGGGACTCCGAATGGCTATCACCACTATGCCGGGGCGGCGGCCTGCCCGGCCTGCCAGGAGACCGCGACCAATCTGTCGGCACGGTTCACCGACTGGCACACCTACACGATCGAGTGGAGCCCCGGACGTATCCGATTCCTGCTCGATGGCGCGGTGGTACTCGACAGTCCGCGGAACGTATCGGACAAGCCGATGCGCTGGCAGTTGCAGACCGAGACGAAGGGGACCGGCCCGGCATCGGGAAACCTGCTCGTGGACTGGGTTTCGGTGTGGGCGTACTCGCCCTAGCCGACACGCGCCATCGGAAAGCCTAGAAGGGCTGTCCGAGTAACACTGCGATCAACTGAAATGGCATTGTCACGAACATCGCGGCAACGAAGAGTGGATATCGCACGGGGTCGCCAGCCAGATAACCCTCGGCGAGCCATGCCATCGTGTCTGCTGCAGATCCCATGTGTCTCTTCCCTTCACCGCTTCGATCCGTCGGATTGCCGGTATCAAAAGGATTGTCGACGCCGAAGGCCGCTTTGTTACACAGATCACTTATGGGTTCTGCAGTGGAAACGTCGCTTACGGATGATTTCGGAGCAGTGCAACGGTGTCGCCGACGGCAAGGTTCAGTGCGGCTGCTACCGATTGCTGTTCGTGGACAGTGTCATAGAACGTTGCCGTGAAGGTCATGTCGCCGTCGGCCATCGCCGACGTCACGGTGATCGATGCGTTGCCTGCGGGATCGCTGGCGACCAGGAACTGAGCCGGGGCAGTGTCGTCCCAGGGGATCGTCGCGGTGCGTGGAACGGTGTTCAGGCTCGAATAGAGCAGGGACACACGATATTCGGAGGTATTCGCTGAATCGGATACGGGACGGCTGCGCCCGGCCCGGCAACGACTTACCCTGACCTTGAGACTCGACACCACGAGGTTGGCGACCGGGCGGCCGATGGTGAACGCTTCTGTGATCGCAGTCTGCAGCGATTGCGGCGTGACACCGGGGCCGTAGTCGAAGTCGAGTCCGGCCGCGAAGTTGGCGAGGGTGTGCTTGTTCTTCGGTAGATACAGGCGTGCGTCGAAGGGAAGCGTCACCCGATCGGTTGGTTCGATACCGGCTTTCTCGAAGGCCGCACGCAGGGCCAGCACGATCAACGTCACCACGGAAACCCCGGGCTGGTGCTCATCACGCCACGCTCGTAGCCCGTCCAGACTCGCGGCCGGTATGCGCGCGATCGCGGTTGCCGGGATGGCCGTCACCGCCGCCGGTCGGACGGCGGCATCGGCGGGCTCACGTGTCGCCGAGATGGGCGTCAGGTCGCGGTTGCGGCGGTACCAAACCGCCATCCGGAGTAGACGGCGGGGATCGGCATAGGTGCGCACGGCCGCGGTGATGAGCGGTGGCAGGGCAGTGCGTCGCCACAGGTCAGGATTCAGGGGGTCGACGCCGGCGAGTATGACCTCGATGAACCGGGACAACAGTGCGATGTCGCCGACACCGTGGTTGTAGTCGATCAGCAGGTACTGGCCGGCGACCCCGACTCGGGTTCGCTTGATGCCGGGCTCGCGGAAGGACGTGAGCAGGGCCTGGGGGTCATCGGTGGGTGGGAGGACGACAACCCGGTCCGCGACATCGGCCGAGCACTTCCACCGGTTGTCCGAGGTCGCCCAGAGGCCGATCCGGGCAGCTGGGCCGACCTGGGCGAGCCGGGTGTACCGGTCGAGCACCACCTGTGGATCCAAACCCGAGATGGGGCCGATACCTGTTTCATGGTTCGCTAAGGGTACCCATACAACTGCGTGGAGTGTGGCCCCGGACCGGCAAACCGACGGACTGAACAGCGGATTTCTGTCCGGGTGGCCGATCGTGTTAACGTCTCATAGTTCTTTTCGGAGAGATCCGGAAGGGGCAGCCACGGGCGAGTGGCGGAATGGCAGACGCGCTGGCTTCAGGTGCCAGTGTCCTTCGGGACGTGGGGGTTCAAGTCCCCCTTCGCCCACAGAGAGCAGTTCAGCTCACATGCAGTACAGAGGTCAGGTTGCAGAAATGCAGCCTGACCTTTTGCTTTCTCAGCAAACTCTGCTGGGACTGCCCCGCTTTGGTTGAGTGCAGTGACCTGCCGGGTGCTCGGCTTCTCGGCCCAAGCGTTCTAAATGGCGCAAATGCCCAGTCTCACAGCGTAACCGGGACAATGCCCGTCTGATCAATGCCGCCATGGAGTCGTTCTTCGTCTCCGGCGGCGTAGTGGCGGACAGAACGTCAACGATGAACCAAGGCTCCTAAGTGGTCACACCACGTGCTTCAACAATGTCGGATCCGCTGCTGAGGTAGCCGTTTGCGGTTGAGCGGTGTTGCGAGCCAGGGCCAGTTGTCTGCTTTGAAGTCGCCGCGCTCAAGGCGTGATGGCCGGGCGAACATCGAGACAATCACTGTCGTCGACGGCGAAGATAGGGAGACTGTTCCTTCCAGAGGAACGATCAGGATAGGCCGATTGTCCTGGCAGTATCCGAATCGGCGGAACGTTGAGCGGCCAGTTAGTCGTTGACGGTGCTTCCGGTCACAAAACGCTGTGGTACGGTTTTCGCATCCGTAATGCCAGAGCGTTTCTCTCAAAGGAACGGAGTTGATGTGGCTTCTTCTGCACCGCTAGACGGTGTGCGAGTTCTCGACGTTTCGACGATCCTGGCCGGCCCGCTCGCCTGCCAGATCCTCGGCGACTTCGGTGCCGACGTCATCAAGATCGAGCACCCGCGCGACGGCGACAACATGCGCGGCCACGGCCGCAGCAAAGACGGCGTGCCGATCTGGTGGAAGGAGATCAGCCGCAACAAGCGCACCGTGGCCCTCGACCTCAAGGACCCGCGTGGCGGCGAGGTCTTCCGCAAGCTCGCCCGCACCGCTGACGTCATCGTCGAGAACTTCCGTCCCGGCACCTTCGAGCGGTGGGGGCTCGGTCCCGACGTGCTGCTCGAGGAGAACCCCGGCCTGGTGATGGTCCGCCTCACCGGCTTCGGCCAGACCGGCCCGTACGCCTCGCGCGCCGGATTCGGCACCCTCGTCGAGGCGATGAGCGGTTTCGCGGCGGCCACCGGCCAGGCCGACGGCCCGCCGACGCTCCCGGCGTTCGGGCTGGCCGACAGCATCTGCGGCATCGCCGCGTCGAGCGCGGTCACCATGGCGCTGCGCCACCGCGACAAGACCGGAGAGGGCCAGGTCGTCGATATGAGTCTGCTCGAGCCGATCATGGCCGCCGTCGGCCCCGGCCCGACCGTCTACCAGCAACTCGGCGAGATCGGGCAGCGCCACGGCAACCGCTCCACCAACAACGCGCCGCGCAACATCTACGCCACCAGCGACGACGGCTGGGTTGCCGTCTCAACCAGCGCCCAGCGGATCGCCGAGCGCGTCATGGAGATCGTCGGACACCCCGAGGTGATCGACGAGCCGTGGTTCGCCACCGGCGGTGGCCGCGCCCAGCACGTCGACATGCTCGACGACTACGTCGGCGGCTGGATCGCGCAGCGCACCCGCGACGAGGTCATTGCCGCGTTCACCCAGGCCGGCGCCGCGATCGGGCCGGTGTACGACGCGAAGGACATCGTCGAGGACCCGCACATCCGCGAGACCCAGATGCTCGTCGAGGTCGACGACGCCGACCTCGGCCCGATGCTGCAGCACAACGTCATGTGGCGGATGAGCAAGTCTCCCGGCGAGATCCGGTTCACCGGCCGTGACCTGGGCGAAGACACCGATGAAGTACTGACGGAGGTCGGCGTGAGCGCCGACCAGATCACCGAACTGAAGGAGAGTGGGGTCATCCGATGACCGACGCATTGCTCAACGCCGTCCAGCAGGGCACGGACGTCATAGACCTGGGACGCGAGCTGCGCGTCGGCATGCCGCAGTCGCCGAATCACCCGCAGTTCTGGCACACACTGCCGCGCCGCCACGGTGACATGACGCGCGCCGACGGCGGCAGCGCCGCCAACGACATGATCACCATGGGCACCCACGTCGGCACCCACATCGACGCGCTCGCTCACGTCTCGCACGACGGCAAGATGTACGGCGACGTCGACGCCAAGCAAGCCGGTGTCGGCGGCAAGTACGTCGAGCTCGGCGTGCACACCATCGAGCCGATGATCCGCCGTGGCGTCCTGCTCGACGTCGCCGGACTCAAGGGCGTCGAGTGCCTCGACGGCGGCGCCGAGATCACCGTCGCCGACCTGGATGCCGCAGAGGCCGCCGCGAAGGTCACCGTCGGCGAGGGTGACGTCGTCCTGATCCGCAGCGGATGGGGCAGCAAGTTCCCCGACGGCGCACCGTATGTCGGCGGCCCGACCGGCGTCCCCGGCGTGAGTGAGGCCGGCGCCCGCTGGCTCGCCGATCGCAAGGTCCACGCGGCCGGCGCCGACACCATCGCTTTCGAGCGCCTCGCGCCGGGCGAGGGCCACGCCCTGCTGCCCGCACACCGCGTTCTGCTGGTGGAGAGCGGGATCTACATCATCGAGGCCCTCGACCTGGAGAAGATCGCCGACGCGGGCTGGGGCGAGTTCACCTTCGTCCTCGTCCCGATGCCGATCTTCGGCGCCACCGGCTCGCCGGTGCGTCCGCTGGCGGTGCGCAGCCGATGACAGAACTGACTCTCGCGCAGCAGCTCGCGAAGTTCGCGGTCGGCACGTCGTACGAGACACTGCCCGCCGACGTGGTGGAGAGCGTCAAGATGCGCGTGCTCGACACGCTCGGCATCGCGACCGCCGCCAGCACGCTGGAGACCAGCCGCGCCGCCCGTGAGTGGGCGCGCCGCCAGGGCGTGGCCCGGGACGGCTACGGTACGTCGGGCATCGGTGTCACCGAGCCGCTGCCGGCCGCGCAGGCCGCGTTCGTCAACGGTGTGCTCGCGCACTCCCTCGACTACGACGACACCCACCTCCCGTCGGTTCTGCACCCGAGCGCCTCGGTGATCCCCGCGGCGCTGGCCGCCGCCGAGCAGGCCGGTGCCGACGGCCGCGCGGTGATCCGCGCGATCGCCGTCGGACTCGAGGTGTGCGTGCGCATCGGCATGGCCGGCTACGACCGTGAGGCAGGCAACTCGACGTTCTTCGAGCACGGCCAGCACGCCACGTCGATCTGCGGTGCGATGGGCGCCTCGGTCGCCGCCGCCCTACTCGACGGCGCCGACGAGAAGCGCATCGTCGACACGCTCGGCGTCACCGCGTCGATGGCCTCGGGAATCATCGAGGCCAACCGCACCGGCGGCACCGTCAAGCGCATCCACTGCGGGTGGGCCGCGCACGCCGCGATCAGCGCCGCCGAACTCGTCGGCCTCGGACTGACAGGCCCGCCGACCGTCCTGGAGGGCCGCTTCGGCTTCTTCCAGGCGTGGCTGCACGGCACGTTCGACGCCTCGGAGATCACCGACGGACTCGGCACCGAGTGGGCCGTCCCGGGCATCTTCTTCAAGCCGTACCCGGCCAACCACTTCACGCACGCCGCCGTCGACGCCGCCGCCGCACTGCGTGGGCAGGGCATCGGCGTCGACGACGTCGCCGAACTGATCCTGGGCGTCCCCGAGCAGAACAAGCGCACCATCGGCGAGCCGATCGAGGTCAAGCGCACGCCGGAGACCGGCTACATGGCGCAGTTCAGCGGACCGTACGCGGTGGCCATCGGCCTCCTCGGCGGTGGCGGACTGGGGGCGGGCCTGGATGACTACACCGACGAGCTTGCCGTCGATCCGCGTCGCCGCGAGATCATGGCCAAGGTGGACGTCGTCGCCGACGCCCGCTGCACAGAGATCTTCCCGGAGCAGTTCCCCGCGGTCCTGACCGCGCGGCTGACCGACGGCCGGGAGGTCGTGGCCGAAGTGCTCACGACACGGGGCGGGCCGGCACGGCCGCTGTCCTTCGAAGAATTGACCGCGAAGTTCCGGGACAACGCCCTGCGGGTGCTGTCGACCGACGAGGCGGACCAGTTGGCCGACACCTGTCGCCGACTGGACGAATGCGCCGACCTGCGAGGCCTGCTGGCTCCGCTCACCGGTATCGACGCACCGACCCCCGGCTCGCACTGACGAGCCCCACCAAGACTGATAGCCGAAGTTGAAGGAGCGAGAACAATGGCTGAATTCGATCTGGTCATCAAGGGCGCCCAGGTGGTGCGTCCCGGCAGTGAGGCACCAGAGCTGCTCGACGTCGCCGTCTCCGGCGGCACCTTCGCTGCGATCGAGGCGGACATCGACGCCGACCGCGCCGCCGAGGTCGTCGACGGCACCGGCAAGCACCTGTTTCCGGGCGTCGTCGACGTTCACCAGCACTGGGGCATCTACAACACGCTGTCCGAGGACGCTGCCACCGAGTCGAAGGCGTCTGCACAGGGCGGTGTCACCAGCGGCATCACCTACATGCGCACCGGTGCGTACTACTTGAACAAGACCGGCCCGTACAAGGAGATCTTCCCGGAGGTCCTGGAGGCCACCAAGGGTCGCGCGTACACCGACTACGCGTTCCACATCGCTCCGATCATGAAGGAGCACATCGACGAGATCCCCGACCTGATCGGCAAGTTCGGCGTCCCGTCGTTCAAGATCTTCATGTTCTACGGCGCGCACGGCCTGCACGGCCGCTCGACCAACCAGGCGTCGTTCTTGATGCTGCCGGAGGACCAAACCTACGACGTTGCGCACTTCGAGTTCGTCATGCGTGGCATCGAGAAGGCCCGCCGCGACCCGCGTTTCGCGAAGGATAAGGACAACATCTCGCTGTCGCTGCACTGCGAGACGGCCGAGATCATGCGCGCCTACACCAAGCTGGTGGAGGACGAGGGCAAGCTCACCGGTCTGGAGGCCTACAGCGCTTCGCGTCCGCCGCACTCGGAGGGTCTGGCCATCACCATCGCGTCCTACCTGGCGCACGAGACCGAGCTGCCGAACATCAACCTGCTCCACCTCACCTCGCGTAAGGCGATCGAGGCGGCCATGACGATGCAGCAGGCGTTCCCGCACATCAATTTCCGTCGCGAGGTGACCGTCGGCCACCTGCTCGCGGACTTCAACACCGCTGCCCCGGGAGGCAAGGTGAACCCGCCGCTGCGTTCGCGAGACGACGTCGAGGCTCTGTGGGAGCACGTCATGGCGGGTAACTTCTCGTGGGTCACCTCCGACCACGCGTGCTGCAAGGACGAGGCCAAGTTCGGTGAGCCCCGCGAGGACGTATTCCTGCAGAAGTCGGGGTTCGGCGGCGCCGAGTACCTGCTCCCGGGCATGGTCAGCGAGGGCCGCAAGCGTGGCCTGAGCTACCCGCGCATCGCCGAGCTCGTCTGCAAGAACCCGGCCGACCGCTACGGCATGGCGAACAAGGGCGACATCGTCGTCGGCTACGACGCGGATTTCTGCCTGCTCGACGACACCGTCGACTACACGGTGCGCGCCGCGGACTCGCTGTCGGTCCAGGAATACACCCCGTTCGAGGGCTTCAACCTGACCGCCAAGGTCACCGACACCTTCCTCCGCGGCAACGGCGTGTTCCGCGACGAGAAGATCGTCGGCGAGCCCGTCGGCCAGTTCGTCCGTCGTTCGGGCGTCGAGGCCTGATCCACGGCTGAACACCACGAGATGGGGCGCGACCGGAATCCGGTCGCGCCCCTCTGCGTGGTCTGCGGCGATCCGGGACCGAAGTGGGGGCGCCGACGAGGTGGGGGTGTCGAGCGCGTCACGCGCGCTGCAGGGTCTCCTGCGCGGCGCGGATCACAGCACCGTCGATGAGTCGACCGTGGGCGTCTACGGTCACTCCGCCATCGGCGGCGGCAAAGCGGTCGAGGATGTCGCGTGCGGCGGCGACCGCGGCATCGCTCGGTGCCAGCACCTCGTGGATCACCGGGATCTGGCCCGGGTGGATCGCAGTGCGCGACCGGAAACCGAGTTCGACGAGCTCACGGGTGCTTCGGGCGAATGCGTCGAGGTCCCTGAAGTCGGTGGAGGTCGGTGCCACCGGCGCCGGCAGCCCGGCAGCGGCCGCGTTCAGCACGACCTGCGCCCGTAGGCCTGTCACGGCGGAGACGGTCGCGTCGCTGCGCGCCATGCGGAGATCGCCGAGCAGATCCACCTCGCCGACCGCGAACGTGGTGAGCCGCGGATGCCGCGCCAGCACCGGAAGATCGAGGATCGCGGCGGCGTCTTCGACGAGACCGACAACCGGGAGCCTGCCGACGCCGCGTTCGGCCTCCAGCCGCTCCAGGAGTTCGCCGACGGCGTCGAGGATGGCCACCGAGCACTTGGCCAGCAGGATGCCCGACAGTGCCGGCCAGACGACGGCGTCGCAGTCGGCGTCGGCGAACGTCGGGTCGACGCGCACCCACGTCTGCGCGCCCTCGCTGCTCGATCCACGCTTGATGAGGAAGTCGCGTACCGCGGCGCGGGCGGCGCCCTTGTCGGCGAGGGGAACGGCGTCTTCCAGGTCGAGGACGACGGCGTCGGCGAGGCCTGCGACGGCCTTACCGAACAGCGGCGGCTTGTTGGCGGGGACGTAGAGGAACGACCGGGGGAACACAGCGGGTCCTTTCACGGAGGGCAGGAAGAAGCGTCAGGAGCGGATGCGCTCGGTGATCGCCCTGGCTGCGTCGACGACGAGGGCGCCGTGCGCCTGGTGCGAGTCGAAGTCGTACCGGAAGGCCGGGCCCGACGAACTGATCGAGCCCATCACGTTGCCCGCGGCGTCGAAGATCGGTGCGGCGATCGAGGCCGCGCCGGTCCCGCGTTCGTCGAGCGAGATCGCGTATCCGCGCTCGCGGATCTGGTCGAGTTCCCGCCGGTAGCCGTCCTCATCGAAGTCCGGATTGATCGACCGGAGGTCGTGCACGGCGTCGTCGATGAACGACCCCGGCAAGAACGCCAGGATCGCACGGCTGGACGCGCCGAAGTGTAGTGGCAGCCGGACGCCGATCTCCACGACCATCTTGACCTCCTGCGGCGACTCAACTTGATCGAGGTAGACGCGCTCCTTGCCGGTGAGCACCGACAGGGTGATCGTTTCCTGTGTCTGGTCGCGGAGTCGGCGCAGGATCGGCGCAGCCAGCGAGCGCACGTCGATTTGGCTGAACGCACGCGCCGACAGTGCCGCGGCCGCCGGACCGAGCATGTACTCGGAGGTGTCGGGCACCGTCTGTAGCAGCGAGCGGGCGACGAGGGAACGCAGGATGCGATGCACCACCGCCTTGCTCAACGACAGGCTTCGCGCGATCGCCGAGACACCGAGCGGGGCGTCAGACCGGGCGAACAGCAGCAGGACATCGGCCACGCGGTCGGCCGCCTCGGTACCGCCAGACGTGGCGGTGCCCATCGGGGTTGTGTCTGCCATCAAAGGCCTCCCTTTTGCCGTCGGCGAGCGCCGACACGGCGGTGATCGCCTCGTTGGCCCAGTCGGCGCCGCCGACTGACAGTAGCTTGGCAGGCTTGGCCGCAACGTCGGAGTAGGCGAGGCCAGGCACAGCCGCGGCCGGCACGTCGAGTGTGATCGCGACCGCACGGTTGGCGACCAGCGGTTCGATGTGCCCGGGCCTCACACGTGCTGCGATTGCGAAGCTCAGCGCCGCGTAGTGGCAATCCGATTCCACCGGACTGTTTCTTCTATCGGAACGCTCGATTGCGAGCTCCGCCGATCTCATGCGTCGCACCCGATCGGCCGAGTTTCGTGAAAATATGGCCTTACCGCACCCTTTTCCACGGTTTAAGAGTAACGCACGGCACATTTGAGGTGAGTGGCGTCACATGCTAGGTTGAGATTCATCGCGTGTTACGTTCCGTCTAGCGGAACACTTGTCGAGGTGTGTTGGATTCGGAGTCCGAGTAGGAATGGACGCCACGTCAGGAGCGGACGAAATGAGAAGAAGAAGGCTGGTGGCGGCACTCGCCGCCGCACTCGGTGCGGTACTGATAGCAGGCTGCGCCAGCGGGGTGGCCGGCGACGACGAGATCGCGATCGGGACCCTGCACCCGCTCACCGGGGTCAACGCCGGCGACGGAGCTCAGCTGGAGAACGGCGCGAAGCTCGCGGTCGAGACCGTCAATGCTGCGGGCGGCATCAAGTCGCTGGGTGGCAAGAGGCTCGTGATCGCCCCCGGCGACACCAAGGGTTCGGCCAAGACGGGGCAGAGCGAAGCGCAGCGCCTCGTCAGCAATGGCGTCGTCGCGATGATCGGCAGCTACCAAAGCGGGGTATGCGCCAACGTCGCTGTCGTCGCCGAGCGCAACGAGGTGCCTTATCTGATGGACATCTGCGGCGACAACTCGATCCTCGAGAACGGGTACGAGTACACCTTCCGCATGCAGCCGCCGAACTCGCGGTTCGGCGCGAGCACCGCCGACTACGTCAAGGAGGTGACCGATCAGGCCGGCACCGAGGTCACAAAGGTCGCCTACCTGCATGAGAACACTGCCTTCGGCAACGGCGTGTCGGCGGCGTTCAAGAAGCGTGCTGCTGAGATCGGTCTGCCGATGGGCCCGGAGATCTCCTACGCCGCGGCGAGCGTCTCTGATCTCACCACCCAGATCGCACGGGTCAAGGCCAGCGGCGCCAACATCCTCGTCGTCTCCGGTTACTACCGCGACGGCGTGCTGGCAGCCAAGGCGGTCGCCACCGTGAAGCCGCAGCTCGACGCGGTGATCGGCGCGGCAAACGGCGCGTTCGACCAGCCGCAGTTCCCGAAGGACGCCGGAGCCGCAGGCGATGGCTACTTCGATGTGAACTACCACATCAACGACAAGAGCAAGGAAGGTCAGGACTTCGTGCAAGCGTATGAAGAGCAGTTCCACGACACGCCTCGTACCGGAGCGGCTCTGGCCTACGACTCGGTGATGGTGATCGCCGCAGCGCTGGAGAAGGCCGGCTCCGACGACCCGAAGGCGGTGCGCGATGCTCTCGGCCAGACCGACGTGACCCCGGTGGTCTTGTCGGACGGCCCGGTGCGATTCGACGAGACCGGTGAGAACCTGTCGACCCTCCCCGTTCTCACGCAGGTCCTCGACGGAGCTCCATTCGTCACGTACCCGCCGCAGTATGCGGTCAAGCCGATCGTGTTCCCGGCAGGACCGGGTCGATGAGCGCGCCGCATACGAGTGCGGAGGTGAGCTCGGACGAGGGCACCTCGAGCATCGGGGCCCGGGCGATCGCCGGCGTCAGGTCGTCGATTCCGTCGGCCGTGATGCTGGTGGTCCTCGTCGTCCTCTTCTGCGGGGCGCTCATCCGCTCCGGCAGTATGGCCGTCACCTGGCAGGCGGTAATCACAGGCATCATCACCGGCGGCGTCTACAGCCTGCTGGCCATGGGTCTGACGATGATCTTCGGTGTCCTCGACATCGTCAATTTCGCCCACGGCGCGTTCTTGACGGTCGGACTGTTTGTCACCTACCAGTTCGTCGAGTCGACCGGGATGAATCCGTACATCGCGCTGCCGATCGCCATCGCGGCACTGTTCATCTTGGGCATGGGAGTGCAGAGCCTCCTATTGCACCGCACCATGGGGTCGCTGGAGAGCCAGCTGCTGATCACCATCGGTCTGTCGTTGCTCATTGCCAACGTGCTGCTGATGATCTTCCGCGGCGATCCGCTGTCGGTGAGCCTGTCGTCCGATCCGGGCGTGAACATCTTCGGTGCGGTGGTCACCCGCTCACACATCATCGCGTTCGTCGGTGCGTTGGTTCTCGCCGGTCTGGTGTACCTGCTGCTCAACCGCACCTCGTACGGTCGCGCGATCCGCGCAGTCGCCGCCAGCCCGCAGGGCGCCGGCCTCGTCGGGATCAACGTCCGTTCGGTCTACGCGGTCACTTTCGGTCTGGGCGCGGCGTGCGCCGGTGCGGCGGGCATGCTCATCGCACCGTTCACGACGATCTCCCCGACCGCGGGCGAGCAGTTCAACATCCTGGCCTTCGTCGTGGTCGTCATGGGCGGCCTCGGCAACGTGATGGGCGCCCTCATCGGCGGTCTGATCGTGGGCCTCGTCGAGCA
The DNA here is from genome assembly GCF_056786495.1 of Williamsia sp. Y853. Classification (NCBI taxonomy): domain Bacteria; kingdom Bacillati; phylum Actinomycetota; class Actinomycetes; order Mycobacteriales; family Nocardiaceae; genus Williamsia; species Williamsia sp. Y853. The sequence continues at coordinate 599,512 of NZ_JBXCJC010000001.1, read as the reverse complement.
GCTCGGCGGTGTCGCGATCGTCGGTCAGAGCCCCCTGCTCGGCGTCTTCATCTTGTTCCTGCTGATCCTGTTGATCCGTCCGCAGGGCCTGTTCGGAGGTTCGAGCAAATGACAACCGCGCTCACCCGCATGCTGCCGAAGTCGCCGGTCGGCGCGAACGGCTCGCGTAACTGGACCCGCCCGCTGGTGTTCCTGGCGATCGTCGTGGTCGTCTCGGCGTTCACCCCGCTGGTCCTACCTGATGCCCGTCAGGCCGTGGCCATCAACATCCTCATCATCGCGATGATGGCGACCGGCTGGAACCTGATGAGCGGCTACGGCGGCATGTTCAGCTTCGGCCACGCAGCGTTCTTCGGAATCGGCGCGTACACCGACGCCTATCTGATCGTCCACTTCGGCATCTCGCCGTGGATCTCGCTGTTCATCGGTGCCGCATTCGCGGCGCTGGTCGCGATGATCATCGGCTATGTTGCGTTCCGCTACAAGCTGCGCGCTGCGTACTTCGCCTTGGCGACGTTCGCGTTCGCCGAGATGCTCCGCCTGCTGGCCACCAACACCGACTTTCTCAACGGCACCGCGGGACTGCACGTCCCGCTACTCACGGACGACTCGTGGTGGATGCTGCAGTTCGACGCGAATGCGCCGCAGTACTTCTACATCGGCCTGGCCCTGCTGGTCATCTGCGTGCTGATCACGATGTGGTACCTGCGCTCGCGGCCGGGTATCTACACCGTCGCCATCCGCGACAACGAGGAGGCCGCCGACTCGCTGGGCGTCGACGTGATGCGCGTCAAGCTGACGACGATGGCGCTCTCGGCCGCGATCACCGCGGTCGCCGGAGTGTTCTACACCCAGTACTACATCTTCGTCGACCCGGACATCGCGTTCGGCAGCGAGCAATCGGTGCAGGCCATCACCCCGGCCGTCATCGGCGGCATCGCGACCATCGCCGGCCCGATCGTCGGGGCCCTGATCATCGGTCCGCTCAACGAGCTGACCGCCGAGTTGGGCCGCACGCCGCCGGGGTTCCTGGACTTCCTCGCCGGCCGCAGCGGTCTGGATGTGGTCGTCTACTCGATCCTGCTCATCCTGATCGTGCTGGTGCTGCCCAAGGGAATAGTCGGGACGATCAAGAACTGGTGGAGACAACGATGACCAACGTTCTCGAAGTACGGGGCATGAGCAAGTCGTTCAAGGGCGTGCACGCGCTGGCCGATGTCGAGCTCGATGTCCCCGAGGGCTCGATCGTCGGCGTGATCGGCCCGAACGGTGCAGGCAAGACAACTTTCTTCAACTGCATCACCGGCACCATCACCCCCGACACCGGCTCCGTCCGGATCTTCGGCAAGGACGCGACGGGGCTCTCGCCGCACCGCATCGCCCACGCCGGCGTCGGCCGCACCTTCCAGCTGATGCGCCCGTTCGGGACGATGACGGCACGGGAGAACGTGATCACCGCGGCGCTGACCAAAGGCGGCTCGCACAGTGTCGCGCAGAAGCGCGCCGACAAGGTCATCGAGGCGACCGGCATGGCCGAATGGGCCGACATGGTGTCCGACTCACTGCACACCGCCGCGCTCAAGCGACTGGAGCTGGCGCGCGTGCTGGCCCGCTCGCCCAAACTGCTGCTACTCGACGAGGTTCTCGCCGGCCTGGTCCCGTCCGAGCGGACGCCGGTCGTCGAACTCCTCGCCGAACTTCGGGAACGCGAGGGCCTGAGCATGGTCTTCATCGAGCACATCATGGCCGCTGTCATGCGGCTGTCCGACTCGGTCGTCGTCTTCGACCGCGGCCGGGTGATCGCCTCAGGCAATCCCGAGGCGGTCGTTGCCGATCCGACTGTCCAAGAGGCCTACTTGGGAACGGAGATCGCTGATGCTTGAGATCGACAACATCACTGCCGGATACGGCAAGCTGCAGATCCTGCACGATCTGAGCATCCACGTCGACGCAGGCGAGCTCGTCTCGGTGGTCGGCGCCAACGGCGCAGGCAAGACCACAATGCTCCGCGCCATCAGCGGACTCATCGAGACCCGCACCGGCGAGATCCGGTACGACGGTGCGAAGATCTCCGGGCTCAAGCCGCATCAGGTCGTGCGGCACCGGGTGATCCAGGTGTCCGAAGACCGCGATCTGTTCGGTCCGATGACGGTGGAGCAGAACCTGGTGCTGGGCGCGTGGACTCGCGACAAGAGTGCGGTCGATGAGGAGATGGGAAAGGTCTTCGAGCTGTTCCCGATCCTCAAGGAACGGCGCAAGCAGACCGCGCAGACCATGTCCGGCGGTCAGCAGCAGATGGTGGCGATCGGCCGCGCCCTGATGTCGCAGCCGAAGCTGCTGATGCTCGACGAGCCGTCGACCGGTCTGTCGCCCAAGCTCACCTGGGACGTTCTCAACGCCGCCGCGGCGATCCGGGAGACCGGCATCGGCGTGCTGCTCGTCGAGCAGAACGCGGCGCAGGCGCTCGCCATCTCCGACCGGGCGTATGTCCTGGAGAGCGGCAGCGTCGTCCTCGAGGGGCCCGGTAAGGAATTGGCGGGCGACGAGCGAGTGCGGAAGGCCTACCTGGGACTATGACCGAGCAGACGACGACACTCGACGCCGACCAGCAGGCGGCGCTCGCCGCGGCGACGAGCCTGGGGACGTGGGCCGCAGACCTGACCTGGGGGTCGGTGCCCGCACCGGTGCGCGACCGGCTGCGGCTGGTGCTGTTGGATACCCTCGGCGTCACCATGCTCGGGGCGCGGCTGCCGGAGCGCGCCGGGCTGGTCGACGCGTGGACGCCGGGCGCCGGCGACGCCCCGCTGATCGGCGTGGGTGTGTCGACGTCGCCGGAGATCGCCGCGTGGCTCAATGCGACCGCGTTGGTGAGCCTGGAAATGGACGAGGGCAACAAGTTCGCCGGCGGACACCCTGCCGCGCATGGCTTCCCCGCGGTCCTCGCGCTCGCCGCGCAGCTCGACGCCGACGGTCCGTCGACCGCGGCCGCGCTCCTGGTGGCGTACGAGGTGGGCGCGCGGTACGGCCGCGCGTCAACCGCGGTTCCGGGACTGCACCCGCACGGCAACTGGGGCTTGACCGGGCCGGCCGCCGGCTGCGCCAAGCTCCTCGGGCTCGACGCCGCGGGCATCACAGCGGCCGTCGACGCGGCCAGCGGCATGCCGATCGCCGGACCGTTCTCAGCGGCACTCGACGGCAACCCGGTCCGCAACGAGTGGATGGGCGCTTGCAACATGTCCGGCCTCGCCGCGGCCCGTCTGGCCAAGGCCGGGATGGCGAACCCGACCGGAATCGCCGCCCACGGTCTCGGCCGCCTGCTCGGCACGTTCGACCCGGCCGTTCTGCTCGAGGAGCTGGGGGAACGCTGGGACATCGGCCTGGGCTACTTCAAACGGCACGCGTCCTGTGCGTTCACCCATCCGGCCGCCGACGCGACCCTGGTGCTGCGTGAGCGGCTCGGCGACGCGGGGGTCGACGAGATCACCGGCGTCCGGGTCTCGACCTACTCCGCGGCGGCGAAGCTGCACCGCACCCGCTGGAACAACCGGCTCGCCGCGATGTTCTCCATCCCGTATGTGGTGGCGACCGCGCTCCTGCACGGCCGCGTGGCACCCGACGGTTTCGACTCATCGTCGACCCCGGAGTTCCTGGCCATGGCCGACCTCGTCGAGGTGGTCGCCGATCAGACGTTCGACGACCGGCTGCCGGATGCTCGCGGCGCCGCCGTCGAGATCACCCTCGCCGACGGCCGCGTGCTGCGGGAAGAGGCGGCCAATCCGATCGGTGACGCGGCCCGGGAGCCGTTCGACCACGAGCGCACCGTCGCCCTGCTGCGCGATCTGCTCGGCGACGGCGACACCCTGGCCCGTGTCCTGGAAGCGGCGTCGTCGCTGCCCGACGCGCGTGGCGTCCGCGCGGTGCTGCACACCCTGATCAACCCCTGACCGGAGGAGTCCTACATGAAGATCTTCGCGACCACTCCGCTCCACGTCGGCGCCGACGAACTCGCGCGCCGTCAGCAGCGGTACGACACCATCGCGCCGGAGGGCCTCACCGTGACGCTGCACGACCTGCCAGAGGGCGCGCCGACCAGCCTCGACTCGGCCGACGACATCGCGCGTTCGGACGAGTACGTGCACGCGGCGCTCGCCGGTGCGCCCGCCAGGTTCGACGCCGTGATGCCCGATTGCGTCCTCGACCCGGCCGTCGCGCGCCTGCAGGACGAGCTCGACCGTCCGGTGATCGGCATCCTGCGCATGAACCTCGCCTACGCGGCGGCACTCGGCACCCCGACCGGCGGCGTCGTCCGCAACGACGCGATCGCCGCCGAGATGCGGCGCGTCGCCGACGTCTACGGCTGGACGAAGTGGCTGACCGACGTGGAGATCCTCGATCTGCCGTTCGACGCGGTCGGCGAGGGCCCCGAGTGGCAGGCACAACTCGACGCGGCGGCCGCCTCGCTCGCTCCGCGTGGCGTGCGGTCGCTGCTCAACGGCTGCTCGGCTGTCGACGTCGACCCCGACCACCCGTCCGCCGTCCCGGTGGTCGACCCGGTGATCCGGGCCCTGGAACTCGTCGCGGCAGGAGGCAGAGCGTGACCGCCGAAGGACCCGACCTCGTCGTCGCCGGCGCCGGCGGCGGACTGATCGCCGCGCTGCGCGCCGCTCAGCTCGGGCTGGACGTCCTGGTGGTCGAGGCCAGCGAGCACTTCACCCGCGGCAACAACACCTCGATGTGCACCGCGATGATCCCGGGCGTGGACAGCCGGTTCCAGAGGGAGTTGGACATCGAGGACTCAGCGGACCTCTTCGCCGCGGACGTCGACCGCAAGACGAAGGGCTCCGGCGACCAGCGTCTGGCGCGCACCCTGGCCGGGGTGAGCGGCGAGATGGTCGAATGGCTGGCCGACGAGGTCGGTCTGGAGATCTCGTTGATGACCGACATGCACTACCCGGGCCACTCGGTCGACCGCTGCCACACCATCCCCGAACGGCACGGCAACGCGCTGATCGACCACCTGGCGCGGTCCGCCCGCAACCACGCGAACATCGACATCCTGGTGCCCGCGCGACTGACCGACGTCGAGCTCGACGACGACGGAAAGGTGTGCGCGGTCGTCGTCGCCAACCCGTCCGGCACCACCGAACGCATCGAGACGCCCGCCGTGCTCCTGGCCACCAACGGCTTCGGCGCCGACCACGCGATGGTCGAAGAGCACATGCCGGAGATCGCCTCGGCCATCTACCACGGCAGCGAGACCTCGCTCGGCGACGCGCTGCGCATCGGCACCGAACTCGGTGCGGCGTCGGCGTACCTCGACGCGTACCAGGGCCACGGTGCGCTCGCCGCCAAGTCTGCGACGCTGCTGGGCTGGGCGACGATCATGCACGGCGCGATCATGCTTGACACCACCGGTCGTCGCTTCGCAAAGGAGACGAGTGGTTACTCCGAGTTCGGTCCGTACCTGGCGCAGCGCCCGGGCGCGACGGGCTGGGTCGTCTTCGACCGCCGAGTCCACGACCTGTGCGAGCCGTTCACCGACTTCCGGCAGACCGTCGAGTCGGGCGCGGAAGTCTGGGCCGACGACGCCGCGGGTCTGGCCGAGGTCACCGGTCTGCCGGTGGAGGCCGTCGTCGCCGAGCTCGAAGAATCGGCGCGCGCCGCGCGCGGCGAGATCGAAGACCGCTTCGGCCGTGAGTACGAGGCGCCCCTTGGGGCGCCGTACGCCGCTGTCCGCGTGGTGCCGGCGCTGTTTCACACGCAGGGCGGCCTCGTCGTCGACGAGAAGGCGCGTGTGGTCGACTCCGACGACAATCCGATCCCGGGTCTGTTCGCCTCCGGCGGCGCGGCGGCCGGGGTGTCCGGGCACGGTGCCGGCGGTTATCTGGCTGGCAACGGTCTGATGCCCGCGTTTGGCCTGGCGTACCTCGCGGCGACCGTGGTCGCCAATGGCTGATCTCACCGACGTCGAACGCGACGCGCGGGAGTTCGTGCAGCGTGCGGCGGGTTTCGCGCAGGTGGTGACATTTGGTCGGGCCGAAGAACCCGTCGGACGCACCACCAGTGCGTTCCTCGCCGACGACTGGACCGTCGAGATGGTCCAGCGCCGCGTGCACCGGCGCAACGCGCAGATCGAACGCGACCCGCGGGTGCTCGTCAGCTGGGTCGGCTCGCCGTCGCCCGATTCGGAGAACGACTCACCATGGACGTTCGACCTCGGCTTGACCATTCCGCGCGTCGTGTTCGTCCGCGGCACCGCCCAACTGCTCGATGCCGACGAGACGTGGGACATCTACCACCACCACACCGAACGGTTGCGCGCCGCGGGCCACGTGAAGGCGCCCCGGCGCGAGCGCGCCGAGATCGACGAGACCATGCGTGGGGTTCGGGTGACCCCGAGCGGGATTCGCGTCGAGGGGTTCGGCGAGGGCGCAGAGGCCTTCGCTCTCCCCATTCCATGACCGCAGATGCAGTGAAGGGACCACACCGATGATCAAGGCACTTCTCGGTTACGACATCGTCGAGGGCGTCAGTGAAGAGGACTACGAGCGCTGGCTGTTCGACGTCCACGCACCCGATTTGCTGGCCAACCCGCACGTGGACCGCATCGTCTTCAACAAGATCCTGTATCCGGTGACGTCGGCGTCGGGCGGCACCGCGCAGATCCCGCCGAGCCAGAGTTTCTACCGGATCGCCGAAATGCACTTCGCCGACCACGACGCCTACCAGGCGTACCGGGCGTGGTTCGACGAGAACCCTCTGGCTGCCGAGCGTGGTCCGGCCGGGCGCACCGACTTCAGGTTCTATCTGATCGGCGAGAGCACCGTGGTGGAGCGCGACCAGTGACAACCTTCGATGCGTCGAAGGTCGTGCTCGACGTCCCGGCGCCCGAAGTGACTGATCGCCTCGCGAATCTCGCGATGACCGTCTACTCGGCGGCCACCGTCTCCGGCGACACGGCCGAGGCGTTGGCCCGGTCGCTGCGGGCCGATGCGTTGGGCGAGCCGACCGCGGCAGAGTCGTCCTGGGCCGACCTCATCGCCGCCTCGACCGGGTTCCCGCTGCTCGGGACCGGGCGCGTGGCGCCGACGTATCCGGCGCTGATGTGGGACGGCGCCCGTCTGGCGGCTGTGGCGCCCGACCGACGGTGGGCCCCGCTGCTCGCCGCGCTGGCCGCGGCACCGGCCGGTACCGGACTCGAGTGTGTCGGGCGGGCGGTGGCCGCCGGTCTCTGCGTGCTCGACGAGACCGACGACCTGCTGGGAACCGCACCGCTCGCGTATCTGACGTCCGCGACGCTCGCCGCGGCGGCGGCCGCGTCCCTCGTGGGGCCTGCAGAGGGAACCGACCTGGCGTCGGTACTCGATCTCGCGGCGAGTCTGCAGGTGTTCACCCCGGGCGCCCGTCATGTCGGCTGGGCTGCGGGGCACGCGGCTGCCTCGGGGTGGCTGGCCGCGACGCTGCCCGCCGACGCGATCACTCCCATGCCGGGCAGCGTGGTGCACACGCTGTCGGCGGCGGCCGGGCGACCGGTGGCGGCAGGCAATGACGTACCCCGCACCGTCGACGATCTGCTGGGACATCTGTCATGAGCGGGCCACAGGTCCTGCTCAATCTCGCGCGTCCGCGCGGCGTGCAGGACCCGCTGGTGGCGGCGCAGCGCGCGGTGCGCGCCGGCGCGGACGGCGTCGGGTTCGCCGACAGTCCGCGACTGTTCCCGGACCCGTTCCTGAGCGCGGCGAGCCTGCTCAACTCCACCGATGCGGCCCTGTCGGGGCCGTGTGTCATGGGCTTGGGGCTGCACCATCCGAGCGTCGTCGCGCAGTCGTGCGCAACGCTCGCCGACCAGTTTCCGGGCCGCGTGCTGACCGTCGTGGGCCGCGGCGAGAGTTCTCTGGTCAACGAAGGGCTCCCGGTGCCGTCCCTGCGGGCGTACCGGGGTCTGGCCAAGGAGTTCGTAGCCCGTCTCGACTACCTCGCGCCGCAGACCGGGCCGATACTGGGTGCTGGGTCGGGACCGCGCACCATCGAGGTGAACGCTCAGGTCGTGGGCGGTGTGCTGCTCGACGTGGGTGCTTCGGCGCCCGTCGTGGCACGTGCGATTGCGACTGCACGTGCCGCCCGCCCGGACACCTCGTGCTGGCTGTTCCTGCGCGGCGTCGTGACCGCGGACGACGCGCAGGCGCGCGAGGCCGCTGCGCCGATACTCGGGTCGTGCGCGACCCGTCTGGTCAGTTCGCCGCAGTGGTACGGCGTCGCCGACGACATGGTCGACCGGGTAACGGCGGTCGCCGCGGCGCACGACTACCGCCGGCACGGGACTGTCGAGGCGTCCGCGGCGCAGGGCTCGGACAGGGAGGCGCAGGAGCTGATCCGCGACCTTTTCCTGCTCACCGGCTCGGCCGACGAGATCGCAGCCCGCCTGCGTCCACTTGCCGATCTCGGCGTCGACGGTGTCGTGCTCGCCGGCGGCACCGCCGGCGTCGAAGACCGTCTGGCGGCCACCGTCGCGGCGGTGCGCGCCGGCCTGGCCCACAGTGGGAGGAGATGAAGAGATGACCGACTTGGTGCTCGATCTGGCTGCACTGGGCCGTTTTGTCGCCGACACCGATCGCTGCGATATCCCCGAGGAGACCTGGACGTTCGGGCGTCTGCTCCTGCTCGACTCGCTCGGCGCGTTGATCGGCGGCCTTCGATACCCAGCAGTTCAGCGGCTGGGCCAGACCCTGCAGATCGCCGACGAGGAGGCCGGCGGCGTGCCGTTCGCCTGGACGACGACGCTCGGCTCGGCGGCCACCTGGCTCGACGCCGACTCCGGCGGCTCGTTTCACCCGGCGGGCGCCCGGCTTCCACCTGTGCCGACTGCCCATCCCGCGCCTCACGTGCTGCCCGCGTTGCTACACGCGCTCGCCGGCAGGGGCGTTGACGACAGAGACGTCGACGACGATCCGGCAATCGCAGCCTTCGTCCTCGGGTGTGAGGTGGGACTGCGGTTCGGCGTCGGAACGTCGTTGCGTCCGGGTCTGCACCCTCACGGCATCCACGGTCCGATTGCCGCCGCCGTCGCCATGAGTGCGCTCGCGGGCGCTGACGCAGAGCAGTCGACGCGAGCGATCGAACTGGGCGGTTCGCTGCCGCTGGCCGCCACGCTCGCCGTCCCTGTGCACGGCGGGACCGTGCGCAACCTGTGGACCGGCCTCGGCTCGTATTACGGTGCGCTCGCTGCCGCGTCCGCTGCGTCGGGGACTGTCGACGAGGGTCTGCTCCAGGCGCTCTACGACGGGGTCGTCACCACAGACGCCGACGTCGACGAGATCACCGGGCAGCTGGGGGAGCGGTGGCGGATGCGCGACAGCTACCTGAAGCCGTACGCGTGCGCCCGTTGGGTCCACCCGACTCTCGACGCCCTGCAGATAGCGCTGGCCGCCGCGGGCGGTCCGGCGCCCTCGGACATCGTCGCGATCGACATCGACACGTTCGCGTTCGCGGCGTCCCTCGACAGCGATGGTGCCGAGTCGGATCTTCACGCCCGCTTCTCAATTCCGCGCTGCGTCGCCTCGGTGGTGCTCGACGGACGCTTGGATGCCGACGGATTCCTACCCGAGCAGTTCGACCGGCCCGACATCGGCATGTTGGTCAATCGTGTGCACCTACGCGAGGTTCCCGCATTCAGCGCCGAGCTGCCGACCAACCGCCCGTCGCAGGTCACCGTCCGGACCGTGTCGGGGAACTTCACCGCCAAGGTCCGCAACGCACGTGGCAATCCCGGGTCGGCGCTGACCGTCGACGAGGTGGTCGAGAAGTTCCGCGGCAACGTCGGACAGTTCCTGCCCGTTGACGTCCTCGATCCGGTGATCGGCACACTGACCGGCCCCGACGCGCGCGGCTCCGCCACGACGACGCTGCGCGACCTCGCCGTCGCGGTCCGCTCGGCCGTCGTCTGACGGCGGACACTCACGAGGATTGCCTTGATCAACTCGCGGTTCGGCGCAGCGATTCGCCAGTATTCGACGCTCGCCCCCGACTACGTTCATCGAGGTTCCGCACGCCGGTGGCACTCTCGGATCAGGTACCGGTGAGCACCGCGGATATCTCTTGTCCGGCTTCCCGGATCAACGTGATGATCCTCGTCCGGCGTTGGGCATCGGTACGGAAGATGGGTGCCGCCGTCCCGATCGACGCGACGACTTTGCCGTGTGAGGTGATGGCTGCCGCGGTACCCCAGATCCCGTCGTCGACCTCTTCGTAGCTTTCGGTCCAACCCTCCGCGCGGACCGCGTCGAGTGACTCGTGGCCCAAGAGGCTGGCCGACGCCGGATCGAGGGTCGGCAAAACCTTGGCGAGGTGTTCGTCGCGTTCCCGAGGGGTCATGGAGGCCAACAAGACTCGGGCCATCGATCCACGATGCAGCGACATCGCCTGTCCCCGATCGAACTGAAGTCGAACGGGGCGACGGGATTCGACGCGATCGACGCAGTAGACGGCGTCTCCGCTGCGGCGCGCGATCAGCACGGTCTCGTCGATCTCGTCGCGGATACGGGTGATGTATGGGAAAGCGATGTCCATCAACGGTGGACGGGCGGCTTCGCAGGCCGCAGCGAGGCCGATGACCATGTCTGTGACGCGATATGCGCTGTCGGGTGCGCCTTCGAGTAGTCCGACTTCACGCAACAATGCGACGTATCGATAAGTAGATGTCGCCGATAGTTCGAGTTCGCTGGATAGTTCGGCGACTGTCCAGGTCGGGCGTTGCGCGGTGAAACACAACAACGTGTTGAGCAGTTTTCGACTGCTCCCGGCACCTGAGACGCGGTGCTCTGTCGAACCGTTGACCATCTGGCGTCATTCTCCTCAAGGATCGGGGGCTCGTACGAACCCCCCACATCGGTTCTCAGTTCCCACATTATGCAGATGCCGAAGGCGTCAAGTGAGGTGAAGGCAGCAATTTAACATTTCTACAATATGGTGGGGCTACAGTCGTATTCTGGCAATCAGTCCGCCGAGGTTTGGCGCAGAAGAAAGTGGGACCGGCATGTTCGTGCACCAGGGCACCCTGACACTACGTAGTGATGTCACCGCCGCGCAGATCGATGACATCATCAGCGGACTGCTCGACCTCCCGAACTCGATTCCCGAAGTTGCCGTCGCCCAGGTCGCGCGGGATGCGGGGCTTGCGCAGGGTAACGCGCACTTGACCTTTCGGATGAGTTTCGTCGACGCCGCGGCGTGGCAGGCCTACCGGGTCCATCCCGCGCATGTTTCGGTGATCAAGGACTTCATTGCCCCGGTACTGGAGTCCAAGGCCTTTGTCCAGTACGACGAAGCGGCCATGGCCACCTCCTGATGGAAACTTCCTCAAAGCATCGCGACGGGGGCAACACCGGCGCGGACGGTGAAACGAACAGTTCCAGTGCGGGTTTCGGGGGAAGCCTGCCGCTGGGACACCGGCCGGCGCTGATCATCATCGACCCGGCTCGGGCGTACACCGAACCGACGTCACCCCTGTTCGCCGGTGTCGACACCGCAGTGGATGCAATGATCGCGTTGCGTGAGCGGGCGGCAAGCGCCGGCATTCCGATCGTGTTCACCCGCGTCCACTACGCCGACGAGGCGGGGGTCCTGGGCGGTCGCTTCTACCAGAAGGTCCCGTCGCTGCGGTGCTTTGTGGAGGGTAATCCGCTCGGCGACTACATCTCCGGCCTCGAGCCGCGCGACGGCGAGGTCGTGGTCACCAAGCACTATCCCAGCGCGTTCTTCGGGACGGACCTCGCCGCGGCCTTGCATACCCGTGGAATCGACACCCTGCTGATCACGGGACTGTCGACGAGCGGTTGCGTTCGGGCAAGCACCATCGACGCCATGCAGCATGGATTCATCCCCGTGGTCGTCCGGGAGGCGGTCGGCGACCCGAACCCCGATGCCCACCGATCCAATCTGCGGGACATCGCCACCAAGTGCGGTGAGGTTCGATCGCTCGACGAGATCTACCGGTATTTGGACGATTTGGCCTGACGCCGCCCGTCGGAACTTTCCATATCGTGGGAATAGGCGACGAATTCCAGCGCCGCAGACTTGATTTACGTAAAGGTTACAGAAGGCATGGTGCGGATCGTTCGCGCCCGATTATGGGCGTTTCGCAGTCCGGAACGCTACTGAAAGACCAGGTCAGGGTCGTCGTCGGCACCATTTGGGCTGGATCCGAGTCCGCTCCGCCACGGCTTGTTCACACGTACGAAACATACGGTTAGTCATTTCCGCATGGTGGGTGCTGATCGACTTTCTGGGTATTGACGTTGTTAATCCAGCCACATAATCTCCTCAGTATCCACTATGTGGCGGACGCGTTTCCGCATTGCGATAGGAACTTATGAACGTCGAGTTGGGCCAACAGGCACGAGCCAGCCTCCAGTTCCTCGGCGCTGTCCAGGAGTTTGCCGGCGGGACCCTGCAGAAGCGGGCAGCGGAGGAGTACGAGCGGGCCGTTCCGAATCCACCGTCGGATCTCGACGATCAGCGTGAATCTGTCTATGCGGCGCTTGAGGATTCCTCTGCATGGGCCTTCGACAGGTTGATCACCCGGTGGGTCGCCGAGGAGATCTACGTCCGCGCACTTCCGGCCATCGAAACGATCCGGCCAGAAGCCGAGCAGTTCCTCGAGGTGACGAACCCGAGTGGATCCCTGACCCTCGATTCAGATCTGGTGCCGCCCACGTACTGGGAACATGGCTTCCACCTCACGCCTGGAGGCTGGGACGGACACGATCTGATGGGCCCGGCCATCTCGGAGCTCGCCTTTGTCTACGTACTCAGTCCCGGCGGGGTCGGGGCAGTGCGAACCGGTGAGAATCTGAACGATCAGCGCACCATGGTCGCGGCCGAGGCCCCGCGCGAGAGCTATCGTCACATCGTCGAATTCGGCGCCAGCGGTGGGCGATACACATTCAAGTTGCGGAGTGCTTACCCATCCGCTGCGATCACTGCGGTTGAGTTGTCCGAGACCGCGTTGCGGTTCGCCTACGCTCAGGCAGCGGTTGTCGACGCCCGCATCGACTGGGTGCAGGCCGCCGCCGAGAACAGTGGATTGCCGGATGGCTGCGCTGATCTCGTCACCAGCTACACGCTCATGCACGAGGTCCCCGAATCGGTGAACCGCCAGATCGTCGCCGAGGCCTTCCGCGTCCTCGAACCCGGTGGTGACCTCGTCATCAGCGAAATCGCGCCGTACGAACACCATTCGGCGTTCCGGGCGGTGGTGCTCGACTGGGAGACCGAAAACCGGGGTGAACCGTACTGGCGTGAGGTGATGGCGATGGATCTCCCGGCCGCCCTCGCGGCCGCCGGATTCGTCGACATCGAAGCCTATGGGGTCGGTGGCGGGATCTACCCCTGGATCACCCGAGCGCGAAAGCCCCTGACGACGAACGGAACCGACCAATGAGCACCGTTGACATCCCGGCAGGCGAGCAGGCGGGCCGTCCCGACTACCTCGGTGACACCAAGACCGACGATCTTGCCCGGATGCTGTTGGAGCTGACTTCTGAGGTCTGGGCCCTGCGCGACCGCAACGTGATCCTCGAGCGCCTACTGTCCGAACACGGCGTACTGTCTGCCGGCGAGGTCGATGCGTATCAGCCCGACGAGCAGTTGGCCTCGGATCTGTTGGCACAGCGCCGATCTCTGGTCCGACGGGTACTCGGTGCGGTGCTGCCATCCGATGAGCGCACCGCTGCCGCCCTGCGCAATCACTGACTGCATTCCCGTGTCCGCCCGAAGTAGGTGCGGACTGCCATTTTCTTCATCACTCACCACACTCACCAGGAGTAGCCACATGTCCCTGCAATCTTCGTTTTCCGGGATCTCGCGGGGCGCGAGCACCCGCCATCGCCTGCGCCGGCTCGGCACCGTCGGAATCGGCATGATCGTCGCGACCGGACTGGTCAGCGCCTGCGCCCCCGACGAGTCGTCCGCTACGAGTAGCGACAGCATCGTGATCGGTACCTCGACTTCGATCAACCCACTGACCGGTCTGAACTCGTCGTACCAGACGTACCAGTACAACGCCTTCGATTCGTTGGTGCGCTGGCTCGCCGATGACGAAGAGGCGCAGCCTCGTATCGCGACCGAGTGGACCAACGTCGACGCCCTCACCACCGACTTCACAATCCGCGATGGCGTGAAGTTCCACGACGGCACGACCTTGACGGCGCGCGATGTGGCGTTCTCCTTCAACGAGATCATCGCCGAGAAGTTCGTGACGGCGTCCAACCTCGCAAACATCGAAAGCGTCACCGCACTGGATGATTCCACCGTGCGGATCGTCACCAAGACACCGGAGCCTTTGCTGCTCAACATCGTCGCGCAGGTGTTCATCGTGCCGGAGGCAGCCTGGGAGGCCGCCGGTGGTGCGGACGGGTTTGCCGCCCACCCAATCGGCAGCGGACCTTACGAGATCACTGACTTCGACATCGAGAACTCGGTCACCTTCGAGGCTTTCGACGATTTCTGGGGTGAGGCACCGGCAACCGATACGGTCGAACTGCGGTACTTCTCCGACTCCAGCGCGCTGGCCTCGGCCTTTGAGTCCGGACAGCTGACGGTGGCGCACGAACTGCCGGGCGCATCGCTGCAGACACTGAAGGGCGATGACCGGTACGAGGTCACCGCATCGTTCAGCGGCAGCCAGAACATGTTCCAGTTCAACACCAACAAGGCGCCCTTCGACAACGAAAACGTCCGTCGCGCAGCCAACCTCGCCATCGACGCACCCGCTCTCGTCGACGCGCTGACCTATGGGGCAGGCACACTCGAAGACGGCCAGTTGCCGATCGAGGGCGTCTTCGGCCATACCGACACCATCTCCCGTCCGGATTACAACCCCGACGAGGCCCGCAAACTGCTGACCCAGGCCGGCGCCGAGGGAACCCCGATCACCATCTCCGGGATGTCTCTCTACCGGCCCCTGCTCGAGGCGATCGGTGGCCAGTTGGCCGAGGTCGGGTTCAAGCCGACGATCGAGGCGAACGAGACCGCGGTGTGGTTGCAGCAGTTCCGTTCGGGCACCGACGCCAACATCTTCTTCCGTGGCACCTCGTACACCGGCGTCTTCGATGCAGATCGCCCGTTCTCGTTCATCTCACAGGGCGAGCGTCCGTTGGTGAACGACCCGAAGTGGACCGAGCTGTACCAGGCCACCAAGACCGAGATGGATCGCGATGTGCGCGAACAGAAACTGATCGCTGCGAGCCAGTACCTGTTCGACAAGAACTACGTGCTGTACACCTACGGACGTCCGTCGGTCGGAGCCGTTGTCGCCGGAACCACCGGGGTCGATTTCGGTACCGGCATCATGTTGCAGTTCGACACCGTGTCGACCTCGTCGAACAGCTGACCCGACAGGCCGCAGCTGACCAGACAAGCTGCAGCTGACCCGAGAACGAAGGCTAATTCATGAACACCACCACCCTTCCCGCCGGTGAGTTGATCGATCAGCGCGGTCGCGCCGAGCTGGAGTTCCTGCAGGCATTGCGGGTCGGACTTGCGCCGTTGCGCAACAGGATCCGGGCGACCGTGCAGGACTCAGGAGCACTCGAGGTCCCATTCGTGGGTATCGAGGATCTGCGGGAACGGGTGGACGGTGTTTTGGCGGACAACGCCGAACATCGGATAGTCGGGGCCGTCCTCCGGTGGAGTCGCCAGGTGGCGACTCCTCGGGCGGTCGCGGCATTCGAACGTCGCCGCGAGGTCCTCGCGCCTCTCGCGGCTCCGGCCGGCGTCGTGATCGACACCGGTGAGGACCCGCCGAGGTATTGGGACTATGAGTTCCACGCCACGGCGGGTGGCTGGGATGGTCACCCGGACATGGGCTTTGTGCATCACGAGATGATTTATCATTTCCTGCTCAAGAAGATCTATCCGGGTGATCTCTTCGCCCAACGTCGGCAGGTGGCGGCCGCTGCACCCCGTGACGACTACAAGCGAATCGTCGATATCGGTTGTGGCACTGGGCAATACACGCTGCAGTTGGCACAGGAGTATCCGCAGGCCGCGATCACGGCAGTTGATCTGTCGCGAACCCAGGCCCGCTATGCACTTCGGCGGGCAGAGGACGCAGGCGCGGCGATCACGGCCGTGCACGCCAACGCCGAGGCGACGGGACTTCCGGATGGTTGTGCAGATCTGGTGACGGCCTTCATCCTTCACCACGAATTGCCGCCTCACGCAACACGGAATACGTTCACCGAGGCGTTCCGACTACTCGAACCGGGTGGGCACGTTCACTTCTCGGACGTGGCACCCTACGATCGTCGATCTCCGTACCAGGCGTGGCTCGACGACTGGGATGCCGAACACGGAAATGAGCCGTGGTGGCGCACCGCCGCCACCCTCGACCTCGAAGCGGCTGCCCGTGCCGCCGGATTCGTCGATGTCCAGCAACAAGCACTGGGCGCCGACGCCTATCCCTGGGTCATCACCGCCACCAAGCCCCCACAGGAGCAACTGTCGTGAATCCCGCGCCCACCGTGGATATTTCGAAGCACGAGACAGTCGCCGACATCGCGCTGTCGATGCGCGAGCTCACCGTGCACCTGCCCCGCAGCGGCAGTGCAGACCTGCAAATCCTGCACGGAGTCGATCTGGAAGTTCCTGCCGGAGCGGTGGTCGCGCTGGCAGGGGAGTCCGGGTCGGGAAAGTCGACGGCAATGCTGTCGGCGTTGCGGCTGCTGCCCTGGGGTGCCAGGATCGGCGGTCACATCGAGGCGACGGGCGTTGACGTGGTCGCGATGTCGAAGCGAGAGTTGCGGGAGTTCCGGGCCCGCCACGCGCGGGTCGTGCTCCAGGATCCTTGGAGCTCTTTGCATCCCATGCACACGATCGGTTCTCAGCTCATCGAATCTGCGCGTTCGGGTGAACCCGGACTGTCGAAGTCGGCGGCCAAGGAACTCGCGGTGGAGACCCTGACGCGGGTCGGAATCGCCGATCCCCAGGCGCGGATGAAGACGTACCCGCACCAGATGTCGGGCGGTCAACTGCAGCGCGTGGTGATCGCGATGGCCTTGGTCGCCAAACCGACTCTGCTCTTCTGCGACGAGCCGACCACCGCGCTCGACGTCACCACCCAGGCCCAGATCCTCGAGCTGCTCCGGACCCTCAATCGTGAGACCGGGCTGACGATCGTGATCGCCAGCCATGACCTCGACGTCATCGCCGGCATCGCGGACCGGCTGGTCGTGATGTACGCCGGGGCGGTCGTCGAGCAGGGACCGGTCGAGGAATTGATGACCAAACCGCAGCATCCGTACACGTGGGCGCTGCTGCAGACGGCACCCGAACACAACCGGGGCCGACGGTTGCGCACCATTGAGGGCCGGCCGCCTGCTCTGGACAACCTGCCGTCCGGGTGCGCGTTCGCGCAGCGTTGCGACTTCGCGACCGTCGAGTGCGAAAGTACTCGTCCCCGTCTGCTGCCGCTGCCGTCATCTCCTGAGCACTCCACCGCCTGCCTGCGGGTGCAGCACGAATTCCCGTCCGGGGATCAGAACGCAACCGCGGCGGCCATCTCCGAAAAGAGCCTGACATCGTGAGCGAATCGAACACAGACTCCGGTGACGGCACGGTGCTGGACATCCAGGATCTGGTGCAGCACTTCCCGGGTCCGGGCGGTACCACGGTCCGTGCGGTCGACGGGGTGTCGCTCCAGGTGCGGCGCGGTGAGACCGTCGGGCTGGTCGGCGAATCCGGCAGTGGCAAAACCACTGTCGGGCGGGCGGCCTTGCGGCTCTACACGCCGACAGCTGGAAAGGTCGTGTTCGAGGGCACCGACGTCACCCGACTCAAGGGACGGGCACTGACCCGGGCGTTGCGGCAACGTAGCGCGATGGTCTTCCAGAATCCGTCGACCTCGCTGAACCCGTTTCTGCGGATCGAGGACGCGCTGGCCGAACCACTGATCATCCATCGGGTCGGAGACCGTGACGAGCGTCGACGCCGCGTGGTCGAGACGCTGGATCTGGTGGGACTCGGTGGCGAGATGGGTTCGCGCTACCCACACGAACTCTCCGGAGGACAACGGCAGCGGGTAGGAATCGCTCGCGCCCTGATGCTGAATCCGGCACTGATCGTCGCCGACGAGCCCACCGCGTCACTGGACGTCTCGGTGCAGGCCCAGGTGGTGAATCTGTTGCAGGACATCCAGGCCGAACGTGACCTCGGTTACCTGTTCATCAGCCACGACCTGGCCCTTGTGCGGCATCTCAGCCACCGGATCGCGGTCATGTATCTCGGACGTATCGTCGAAGTCGGCACCGCAGCAGAGGTTTTCGACAATCCACTGCATCCGTACGCGGCATCGCTGGCCTCGATGCAACTCGCCCCCGACAAGCGAATCGTGCCCCAGGGCGACCTGCCATCACCCAGCAATCCGCCGTCGGGATGCCCCTTCCATCCGCGGTGCCCGATCGCACGTGACGTCTGCGCCGTCGAACGGCCCGCTCTGGCGCCTGCCGATGACGTGCGTACCGATCGGCAGGTCGCATGCCACTTCCCGGGGGAACTCACCCTTTCCGAGAAGGGCGCCCACGCTGCCGTTCCCGCGGCACCACTCCCCACGTCGATGCGCAAGACACCGGCGGCCGGCAGTCCGGCTTCGTCCGCGCTCACCGCGACCAGTAGTTAGGACCCACACCATGCCCGGATTTGCCCGCGAGGATGCCCCGTACCTCACCGCGAACGGTGACACCGACGCCCTGATGCGCATGATGCTCGAACTCGCGTCCGAGACATGGGTGCTGCGCGACCGGTTGACGGTCATCGAGCACACCTTGGCCGGAGCAGGCATCGACCTGTCTGCGATCGACCAACCGGTGAGCGACCCGGATCTCGCCGGCCTTCTTGCCGAACAGCGCAACCTGCTCACCGAGCGGCTGATGGCTGCGGCGAGTGGGGCTTCCCTGGGGCCGGTCCAGCCATGAAGGTCTTGAACTACCTGATCCGCAAGCTGCTGCTGTTGGCGACGGTGATCGCGGGAGTGACCACCTTCATCTTCATCCTCGTCCGGTTGTCGGGCGATGCTGCCGAACTGATGTCACCGCCCGAGGCCAGCGAGGCCACGGTCGAGGCGACGCGAGTCCGGCTCGGTCTCGACGCCCCGGTCCTGGTGCAGTATCTCGACTCGCTGCGTGGTGCCTTCACGATGGACTTCGGAACATCGTTCGTCTCCAAGCTCGATTCCGGCTCGCAAGCCTGGGCTCGGTTGGGACCCAGTCTGTCGCTCGTCATTCCGGCGCTGCTGTTGTCGGTGTTGCTGGCCGCAGTGGTAGGTGGATATGCGGCCCTGCACCAGGCTCAAACCCGGGGCCGGCTGCTGATGGCGGTCGCCTTTGTCCTGGACGGCATCCCCTATTTCATCACCGCGTTGCTGCTCGTTCTGGTCTTTGCGATCAACCTCGGTTGGTTGCCTGCCACCGGGGCCGGGGGCACGATCGGATTGGTCCTGCCGATCATCGTCCTGACCATTCAGGGCTTCTCGACGCTCTCGCGGCTCGTGCGTGGACAACTGATCGACGCGCTGGCCCAGGGGCCGGTGATCATGGCGAAGTCCAAAGGTCTCGCACCGCGGACGGTTCTGGTCAAACATGCCTTCCCCCTCGCAATTCCGCCGATCGTCGCCTTCCTCGGAATCCTCTTCTCGCTGTTGATCGGATCCCTGTTGATCCTGGAACCGATGCTCAACTATGCCGGGCTCGGACAACTACTCGTCCGTAGTGTCTCGGCGCGAGACTTTCCGACGGTGCAGGCGTGCGTCTTTGTCATCGCGGTCCTGATCACTCTGATGAACATTGCAATGGATGCCGTTGTGCATCTTCTCGATCCCCGACTCCGAGCGAAGGCGTCCTCATGAGCGCTACGACCACCACACCGCGCCGGTCGCAGGGCCGGGTCCGCGAAATCCTCGGCAAGGCCTGGTCGAATCCTGCCGGAAAGATCGGCTTCTGCCTACTGGGTCTGCTGGTGATTCTCTCGGTGTTCGCACCGTTGATCGCGCCGCACGATCCGACCACGCAGATTCTTGCCGATTCCAACACTCCCCCGATGTGGATGGGGGGAGAGGGCGGTTACTTTCTCGGCACCGACTCGCTCGGGCGAGATGTGTTCAGCCGCGTACTCTATGGGTTGCGATTGAGCCTGACCATCGGCGTGGTCACGGCGACCATCAGCGCGTTGCTCGGTTTGTTCCTCGGCGTACTCGCGGGATACTTCGAACGATTCATCGGACCGGCGCTCCTGCGACTGGCCGACATCCAGTTCGCGATTCCGTTCATCGCGGTCGGCATCGCGCTGACCGCGGTCCTCGGTCCCGGCATCGTCACCCTCGTGGTCGTGCTGTCGGTGTGGTCCTGGACGATCTACGCGCGCACGATCGTGCGCTCGGTGTCGCAGGTGCGCCGCCTCGACTTCGTGGTCGCAGCGCGCACGCTTGGCGCGTCGACATCCCGAATCATGCTGCGGCACATCGTTCCGAGCGTGATCGGACCGGTCATCGTGTTGTGGTCGGTCAGCGTTGGGGTGACGGTTCTGGCCGAGAGCGGATTGAGTCTGCTCGGTCTGGGCGTGCAGGCGCCAGGGTTCTCTCTGGGATCTATGTTGGGTGACGGCCAGACCGCGCTGCGCCTGGCCTGGTGGTCGATTGCCTTCCCCGGTGTGGCATTGCTCTTGATCGTCCTGTCTTTCAACATGGTTGGCGACGCGATCCGCGATGCGCTGAACCCTGGCGCCCATGCCAAACCACAGAATCCGGAACTGACATGAACCAGAAGGTACCCAGCGCTCCCGACCTCGACGCGCTGTACGGGCAGGTGCCCGACGACGTCGCGGCGTGGATCGAAGGACTCGATCTCGCTCAGACCGTCGCGGGAATCAGCGTGCCCGCGACTTCGCAACGGCCGGTACCCTTTCCGGCCACCGAAGAGGTCATCGCGCTGGCCCCGTTCGGCGACGCCGGTATCGTAGATGCCGCGGTTGCCGCGGCGACGGCGGCAGCTCCGGGCTGGCAGGCGATCTCGTGGGCACAGCGGCGAGCTGCGCTGTACTTGTTCGCCGGAGCACTCGATGAGGACGTCTTCACGCTGTCGATGCTGCTGGTTGCCGAGACGGGCCGCCCGCTGCGGCGGTGTGTCAGCGAGGTGCTCAGTGCCGCGCGCTTTGTCCGAACGATCGCCGATACCGGTCAGATGGACACGGACATAGTCCATCCCGACAAATCGATCCGGATGACCGGACGCCCCCTGGGTGTCGTCGGGGCCATTGCACCGTGGAATTCGCCGGTATTGCTCGCGGTGGTGAAAGTCGCGAATGCTTTGATGGCCGGAAATACGATGGTGCTCAAGAGTTCACCGTTCACGCCGCTATCGGGTCTGCGGTTCGGGATTCTGGCGAGGGAGATCTTTCCGGCGGGCGTCCTCAACGTGCTCAACGGTGGACCCGAGGTCGGGGCGGCCATGGTCGCCCATCCCGGCGTGGCAAAGATCTCGTTCACCGGATCGACTGCGACAGGCAAGGTGATTGCAAGGGCTGCAGCAGATCAGCTCAAACGGATCACCCTCGAGCTCGGCGGCAACGATGCCGCGATCGTGATGGCGGATGCCGATCTCGGCCGATTTGTCGAAACCGCGTCACAGGTGGGTCTGCTCAACTGCGGTGCGTTCTGCGCGGGTGTGAAGCGGATCTACGTCCACAGCAGTCGGGTCGACGACATGGTCGATCTCTTCGACAATCGTTTACGGCCAGTGCAACTCGGTGATCCGTTTGATATCACGACCGAGATGGGGCCGATGCAGAATCGTCCCCAGTATGAACGTGTGCTCGGCTTGAACTCCGCCGCCCGCGCGGCAGGCGGTCGGGTCCACGGACATCGTGGCCCGATTCCTGAGCGGGGTCTGTTCATCGCCCCGACGGTGGTCACGGGTCTGCCGTCCGATCACCGGCTCGTGGTCGAAGAACAATTCGGTCCGGTGCTCCCGATCATCGCGTTCGATTCGATCGATGATGCTGTCGCCCAGGCGAATGCGAGCGAGTACGGATTGGGTGGTTCGGTGTGGGGCAGCGATGTCGAGGCGGCCGAGGCTGTGGCCACGCGGCTCGATGTCGGCTCGGCCTGGGTGAACCAGCATGGCGCTTTCGACGCCGCGATCCCGATGCCATTTGCCGGCCAATCCGGAATCGGTATCGACTACGGCGGATTCGGCGTACACGAGCACAGTCAGCGCACGGTCGTGAACGTCGCGCGGTGAAGCATCCCGCATGGTGATGGTGCCGCAAGCAGCGGTACTGTTACCCATATAATGGAAAGGCGATAGCCATATTATGGAAATCACAACTTTGGACTCGTTTGAGTCTCTCGGCGCGGACACGGTCCGGGTAGCTGCCGCACAATTCTTCTCCGGAACCGATGTCGCTGCGAACACCGAACTGTGCGCCGCCTACATTCGCGCCGCGGCGGCGGTCGGTGCGCAGCTGATCGTGTTGCCAGAGAACAGTAATCGACTGCGGAACTACGGCAGCCGCGAAGAGTGCCACGAACTCTCCGAGACACTCGAAGGTGAGTTCGTCGCCGGTCTCAAACAGGCCTGTCGTGATGCCGGCATCCATGCGGTCGTCGGCGTGGACGTGCGTGGCGCCACGGCGCCGGACGTCTACATCGCGTCGTTGCTGATCGGTCCTTCCGGGGACCTGCTGTACGTCCACCACAAAACCGTGTTCTGGGACTACGAGTACACGCTCTTCACACCGGGAAGCAAAGAACTCGAGGTCTTTGACACCGAGGTCGGCCGTCTCGGACTGCTGATGTGTGCCGACGGCATCGTTCCGGATGTTCCCCGAGTACTGGGAACCATAGGTGCGCAGGTCTTCTGCAACTCTCTCAACTCTCGCGGGCCCGACGAACTGCGGGTCCATGTGCCCCTGCGTGCCATGGAGAATCACGTCTGGCATATCGCGGCGAACACTGTCGGAGGCCCGGCCGACGCCTGGCCATGGATGGGTGGGTCGCAGATCGTCAGTCCGACAGGCGAAACTCTTGCCTGCGCCGGTGAGGAAGATGAAGGCCTGATCTGGGCCGACATCACTCCTGCCCTGGCCGACAACAAGGACGTACCGGGTTTCGCCGACGTATTCGGCTGGCGCCGCCCGGACCTGTACGGCGACCTGATCAGCGAGCACGACTCGCTGCCCGTGGCATCGATGCTCGGTCCGGTGGATCCGCAGCGACCATCACAGTTTCTTGACGTTGCAACGCTGCAGGTTTCGTACTTTCACAACCAGGAATGGACGATAACCCGCGCGGTCGGGCAGATCGCCCACGCCGCAGTGCAGGGTGCAACCCTCGGGGTGCTGCCGGAGCTCTTCTGCTTCAAACCCGGCGAGGTGGCCGCAGATCCGGCCGCGGCCGCAGTGATATCCGCGCGGGTGCTCGAAACCATTTCCGCTGCGGCCAACGAGCATTCGCTGTGGGTGGTGGTCAACCTCGTCGAAGAGTCTGTTGACGGTGGTCACCACAGCACCGCGTATCTGATCGACGACAGCGGCACCGTGGTCTTCCGATACCGCAAGACCCATCTCGACCACGCAGATCTGCAGTGGGCGCGTCCCGGTGACGCCATCGAGGTGGCCCACACCGAGATCGGGGCGATCGGGATGATGATCGGCTCGGAGGTATGGGTTCCCGAGGTGATGCGGCTGCTCACCTTGCGTGGCGCCGAAGTTGTTGTGCATCCGGCGAACTGGGACCGAAAGGAGGCGCCCGAGATGGCCGCCACCGAGCGGACGGAAGAGAACCGCGTGCATCTCGTATCGGTGAACCGGCTCGACAGCCCGGCAATCGTCGGCAGCCAGATCGTGCGCGCCGATCCGTTCATACCCGGCCAGCCGATCGCGCTCATGCGTTATCCCTCCGCGCAGTGGACCAGGCACGGCTTTGAAGAACAGCTGATCGTTCGGCTCGATCTGCGGGAATCACACAACAAGATGATGGGGTACCACCTGGACCCCGTCGGTAGCCGTCAACCGCATTTGTACGGACCACTGCTTGCCGAGAAGAGCTGAGACAGAACATGTCTGTGAACACAGAACGCACCATGGAGACGGTTGTGGTGGCCGGCATGGGGCCGGTGGGTATGGTCGCGGCCCTGAAGCTGGCCCAGTTGGGTCACGAGGTCCTGGTCCTCGAGGCAGGCGACAGCTTGTCCGGCGAATCACGGGCTTCGACCTTCCATCCGTCGACTCTCGAACTGCTCGAAGAGCTCGGTGTTGTCGACGACCTGCTTGCGGTGGGACTCGAGGCCCCGGTCTTCCAGTACCGCGAACGCGACGGCACGGTCCTCTCGGAGATGGACATGGGTCTGCTCAAGGGAGAGACCAAGTACCCGTATCGGATTCAGAGCGAGCAGGACAACCTGACCCGCATCATCCACAAGGTCCTGGTCACGATGCCCAATGTGACGTTGCGGTTCTCCAGTCCGGTGGTGCGGGTTGAGCAGGGACACGACCACACCCGGATCTTCTTGCCCGACACCGACCGCGATCGTCCGATCCTGACCCGATGGTTGATCGCCGCCGACGGCGCGCAATCGGCGATCCGCAAGTCGCTGGGGGTCTCGTTCGAAGGACGGACCTACGACGAGCGTTTCCTGGTCATCTCGACGACCCACGAGTTCCGCGACGACTTCGCGGATCTCGCGTACGTCTCGTACATCTCCGATCCGGAGGACTGGGGTGTGCTGCTGCGTACCCCCAACCACTGGCGCGCACTGTTCCCGATCCGGGACTCCGAGTCCGATGAGCAGGCCCTGGAGCCCGCAGCGCTGGAAGCGCGGCTGCAGGGTATCGCGGCTCAGCCGACGGCGTACGACATCCCGCACGCATCCATCTACAAGGTGAACATGCGTGCGGCCGCGACGTTCTCGGTTGGCCGCACGCTGCTGGTCGGAGACGCCGCCCACGTCAACAACCCGCTCGGTGGCATGGGTATGAACAGCGGCATCCACGATGCGTGGGCAGCTGCGCTCTGTGTCGACGCAGCACTGGACGACACCGACGACACCCATGCGGCAACGTTGTACAGCGAACTGCGTCGTGATGCCGCACTCAACCATGTGCAGGCCCAGGCGCAGAAGAACTACGACTCGATGCGCTCCGACGACGACGAGGTCCGGGCTGCCCGCGCCGACGAGCTCTCGGAGATGGACATCGAGCTGCTCGACAAGCGGGCGCACCTGCGTGCCTCGGCGATGTTCACCTCGCTGCGGATCACGCTGGGCCGCTTGGCACGTGAGTTGCATGCGGTTCCGAAGACCGCCCGGCCCGCTGGGCGCGTCCTGTCGGAGAGGCTCTGCTACGGCCCCGTGATTGCTCCTGGGGTCTATGACGGGGTGACGGCGCGCGCCGCCGTCGACGCAGGTTTCGGTGTCGCTTATGTATCCGGGGCTGCCGTGTCGGCGACCGCGCTTGGCCGTCCTGACCTGGGTTACCTCGGGCTGGCCGAGATGACGGAACAGGTCCGGCGCATGACTG
The DNA here is from genome assembly GCF_056786495.1 of Williamsia sp. Y853. Lineage (NCBI taxonomy): Bacteria > Bacillati > Actinomycetota > Actinomycetes > Mycobacteriales > Nocardiaceae > Williamsia > Williamsia sp. Y853. Next base: position 573,949 of record NZ_JBXCJC010000001.1, on the reverse strand, counting down.
CGGTCACCGACCTGGCGTTGATCGTCGACGGAGATACCGGTTATGGCGGTGTCCTGCAGGTCGGCGAGGCCGTCGAGCGATTCGAGCGGGCCGGTGCTGCAGCCATCCAGTTCGAAGATCAGTTGGCGCCCAAACGATGTGGACATTCCGACGGCAAGGAACTGATTCCGGTCGAAGAGATGACGGCGAAGGTCGCAATGGCGGTGCGGAGCAGGCGCAGCGCGCTTGTGATCGCACGCACCGACGCGCTCGCGGTCGACGGTGAGGAGGCCGCGCTTGTGAGGATTCATGCGTATGCGGCGGCCGGCGCAGACCTGATCTTTGTCGAGGGCGCATATACGGAGACGCAACTGCGTCGCATCCGCGACGCAGTGCCCGGCGTGCCGCTGATGGTGAACCTGTCCGAGGCCGGTGATCATTCCGCGCTCCCGCCGGAGCGTGTCCTGGCCGAATGCGGTGTCGCCCTGATGATCTACCCGGTTGGCCCGTTGTTGGCCGCGGCCGGGGCGGTCGCCCAGACGTACCGATCAATTCGTCGTACAGGTGCCTCGGGCCAGTCACATCAGGACTGGCAGGCCCTCACCGAATCGCTGGGCGTGGATGCTGAGTTGGCAGTTGACGCCGAGGTCGGCCGGTGGGCGAAGGCAAAGCTGGCGCAGAGCACCACTTCAATCGAGAGGGACCCACAATGGCAGGAACCGGTACATCAGTGATCACCAAGGGCAAGAAGTTCGGGCTGATCGTTCCCTCGACGAATACGTCGGTGGAGCGCGAGTTCCACCGGATCCGGTTGCAGGACTCGTCCTGGCACACCGGGCGGATCATGATCAAGGCCGTGGCCTTGGACTCCGCCGACGCGTTCGGGTTGTTTCGGGAGAACCTGAACGAGGCGCTACCCGCAGCGTTGGAGACGGTGATGACCGCCGACCCCGACTACATCGTGATGGGGATGTCGGCGGAAACCTTCTGGGGTGGAGTGGCCGGCAACGCTGAGTTCGAGGCCAACGTTCGCCGCCTGACCGGCCTGGGGGTGTCCACCGGAGCAACCGCAGCCGGTGAGGCACTGAAAGCGTTCGGGGCGCGTCGAATCGGCGTGATGACGCCTTACCAGCCTGTCGGTGATGAGCAGGTTCGTAAGTACTTCACCGAACTGGGCTTCGACGTGGCAGGCGTGCACGGCCTGAAGTCGGCATCGGCCACATCGATCGCAGACGAGACCCCGGAAGCCATCCGGGCGGGCTTCCTGGCCGTCGACGGCCCTGACGTCGACGCATTGATCCAGTGTGGAACGAACCTGGAGGCGATGCAGGTGGCGGCCGACCTCGAGCGTGAACTCGGCAAGCCGGTGATCGCCATCAACCTCGCCACACTTTGGCATGCGTTGCGAGTGAATGGGATCAAGGATCAGGTCGACGGCTTCGGTTCGTTGCTTGCCAAGTTCTGACCCCTACGCGGTTTCGACGACTGCAGACCCAGAAGCACACGCTCCAGTCATAGGCACACGTTTGAACGTGTGCTTATGACTGGTACGTGTGCTTCTGTGGTCATGTCGCAGGCGTCTAGAGGCCCAGTGCCTTCTCGAGCGTCGGCCATGCCTTCGGCAGTTGGTCCTTCCAATACGGCCAATCATGCACCCCGACCGGCTCGTACGTCACCGTCGCCGGAATATCCAGCTCGTTCAGGCGATTTTCCATCGTTCGGGTGCATTGGTTCGAGCCGACCTCAAGTGCACCGCCGACAATCACGGTTCTCGCGTAGTTGTCTGAATTCGGATCTTCGTGCGGGCCTGGCAAGCCGTTCCCGACTGACATGTAGATGTGTTTACCGCGCAATGCTCCTGCATTGATGACGGAATCGTGCGCCTTCCATTGTTCGTTGCCGAACTCGCCCCAGATGTTGCCCGGGTCGCCGCCCAGAAGTGAAGCACTGAGCTGGATGGAGAGACGGCCCACAGCATCACTGGTCGAATAGCACCCGCTGAATGTCGCTACGCCGTCGTAGAGATTCGGATTCCTATGGGCGAGCATCATCGCTCCTTGCGCGCCCATGGAATTTCCGGCGATTGCGTTGACGCCATTGGTGTTCAAAGCGGTGTCGATCAGTGGCGGCAACTCTTTCGTCGTGAAGGTTTCCCATCTGTTCAGGCCGAGGACCGGGTCGATCTTCTCCCAGTCGGTGTACACACTCGAGCGCCCGCCATTGAGCATCACGACATTGACGTTTTTGTCTGCGAAGAAGCTCTTGGCACCTGCCTGGTACATCCAGCCACTGGCGTTGTCCCCGGCGCTCACTCCGTCGAGCATGTACAGCGTCGGACGCTTCACCGAATTGTCTGCGGGCAGCAGGACATCGAGTGTCACCGCACGGCGCAGTGCTGGTGATTCGACTTTGTACCGAACGTGCTTTCCGGATTCTCCGGTCTTATCGATTGCCGGGACGAGGATGTCGTCGCGTAGGACCGGCGGCGGGCCGGGATCCTCCTGGAACGGTCCCGGTACGGTCGATCCGGAACCGACGCTGCCACTGCCTGAACTGCCCAAGCTCGGTGCTGCGCCGGAGACTCCGCTGAACATGAGTGTCGCGGCAGCGGCGACCGCTCCCACCGTGCCCAAGCACGCGGTGCGCCGCAATGTTGAATGAGCGGTACGGGTTGTGTGGCCCATCGGTTCCCCCATGTAATGACTCAGTAAAGGTTGAATGGAAACATACCGCATCTTTAATTGAAGGCTGTTCGGTGATGGTCGCCCCAAAATAATGAGACCAAATTGTTTCTCAAAAGCGGAGTTCACCCATGGTCGTAGGTTTCTTCGGATTAATCCCTTTCGGGGACGACGATGTGAACGCTTGTACTGCGATTCTGTTCACTAAACGGAAACCAACCTGTCGGCACCCGGTGGTATTCGGCGAATTCGACAGTTGATCGCCTCAGGTCTGGCCTTGCAGTGTGTGGGATCTGACCGCCGTTCTCGGCATCCGGTGGTCGGGTCTCCACGTGATCAGCAGGGCCAGTGCGAGGAGGATCTCTGCGATGTCACCCCAGTAGTACATGAGCGTCCCGCCGTCTCGGAGTTCTTCCGGTGGTGCAGCAACTTTCACGAGTATCCCGGCGTACAGGAGTTGGGCAATGATGGCGTGCCCGGCAATGGCCGCGCCGAGAACCACCAGCCGCGTGCGTACCGATGGGCGGTCGGGTCCGGGGTCTGGGCCGGCGATCATCCAGGCGAACAGGTATCCGGCGATGAAGAAGTGCACGTGAATTGCTCCGTGCACCAACGGATTGGCCTCGGCGAGTACGAACAGCGGCGTGAAGTACAGCAACGCCAACCCGCCGAGATTCGCAGTGAGCAGGACAACCGGATTGGTGATCAGGCTTGCGGGTTTCGACCGCAACAGATGCACCAGTGAGCGACCCCACCGCGGCGGGACCGACCTCAAGACCAGAGTCATCGGTGCGGCCAGGACGAGTGCGAGTGGCGCGAACATGCCGATCAACAGATGTCCGAGCATGTGGTCACCGAAGCTGTCAGACACCGATGGGCGCAATGCGATGATCAGGATCGCGATGCCGATCATGAAGCTCGTTGTGCGCCAGTGATTCCAGCCGCGAGGTTCCCGCGCACGCAGGAACGCGGCCATCAGATACACGCCGGCGACAACGGCCATGGCGGTATAGGGGAGGACCACGTCCCAGTCGATACCGGGCTGTGCCGACGATGCGTGAGCCAGGGCGCTCATGTCGGGAGTTCCGCTGTAGGGGCCTCCGCATCGGTGGGACGTGCCGAACGCTGCAGAAACCAGCCGACCGCGATGAGTGCCGCACCCAGGATCAGGAACCCTATGTCCCAGAGGGTTTGGTGTTCACCTCCGCGGACGTGGTGAATCGCGAGGATGTGATGGTCGATGATCCCCTCGACGAGGTTGAAGGAACCCCAGCCCACCAGCACCCATCCCCACAGGGCGCGTGAGGTCCACAACCGGCGCCTGGAGCTCGTCACCCGGGAGAAGAGCAGTGCCAGGCCGATCAGGACGGCGAGCCAGGTGAACGTGTGGAAGAACCCATCCCACAGTGTGTTGATCTTCAGTCCGTGAACGGTGTCGGAGGGGTAATAACGCACACCGATGTGGTCACTGTTGGTGCTGGTGAGCATGTGGTGCCATTGCAAGATCTGATGTAGCAGGATTCCGTCGACGAACCCGCCGAGTCCGATGCCAAGCACCACACCGGGAAGCGTCAGCGATCTGGCCGTCGTTTCCACCGTGGAGTCTGCGGATGTACTCATTCGTTCCCCTTCGGAGGCGGTGTTCACCTGCACCGATGCGCGTACTTCGTTCAGTTCATGACGCTCGGGTAGGTGACACGGGTAGCCGATGGGGCGTGGTCGCAAACATCGAACGAGACCCCCCGGGGAAGTCTCCTTCGAGCCGGTCATTCCTTCAGGGTGTTGGCCATCCAGTCCACGGTTTGCATGCCGAACAGGTCGGTGCCCCATCCGTACAGGTTGGTCAGTGCGTTGAACATGCTGCAGTCGGTTGGCTGATAGCTGACGTCGGTTCCTCCGGCCCGATAGGTCGCGGTCAGGTCCCGCGCATCCTGGGCTGGGACCAAAGACATCGGTGAATCATCGGCCACGCAGGACGTGATCAGCACCTTTGACTTCGGGGTCTTGGTTCCCAGCAGGTTGTCGTTGTAGACGTGCTGGAACTCTGGGATATCCGCCGGGTTCCGGCCGCTGGTGAACAGCGTGCGCAGCGGCAGGAACGGTGTCCCGAAGTAGGCGGGTGTCTGACACTGGGTCCGGAACACATCTGCCATCGCCCTACCGGCAGGAGTGAGCTTCTCGTCGATTTTCATCTCCGGATAGCGCGGTTCGAGACCGAGTAGCGTGGCAAACGCGAAACCCGAACCCACAGACCCGTCGGCGGTGCGAATGAAGTTGCGCTGGTTGACAACCATGCCTTCGAGCACGGTCGACTTCACGTTGAGTTCGGGTGCGTAGGTGGCTTGATTCTCGGCCGCAAATGCTGCGCCGACGCCGCCGCCCGCGATCCCGAAGATCGAGATCGGGGCGTCAGCGCTCAGGCCTGCCTCGGGCAGGGCCAACGCGGCCCGCACCCCGTCGAGGTTCGCATTGCCGCCGAACTTTCCGGCAAAGACGCCGTGTGGCAACGGATCACCATCGTTACCGACGTCGGAGATCATCACCGCCAGACCTTTGCCGAAGATCTGACCCAGCGGTCCCAGTGCAGACCACGAGGAGCCGTCCATCGGAGCGCCGCCCGTCCACTGGGTGCTGGGATGGCAGTAGGCGCCGACGCTGTCGTTGGCTTCCTGATACGCGACAACGCCACGTTCTGAATTCTTCTTGCCGTCGCGGGGAATCATCAGGATGCCGGTACTGATCTCGGCACTGCCGTCGAGGCCGGTGGTGACGTACATCAACTTATATGCGTCGATGTTGCCGGGACGAAACCCGGTGAACTGCACCGCAACCGGTTTGGCCTTGAGGATGGTTCCCGGTTTTTCGTCGCCTCGAAGTCGCGGCTCGTCGTAGAACGGATCGCCTGGGGCCAGGCCCTGGAAGATCTCGTCGGGGCTCGCAACACGGCCATCGGCGAACGTTCCGATGACATAGCCGTTGAAGACCTCACCCAGGTCTGGAGTACGCACCGGTTCTGCTTGGACCGCTGGGATATTCACAGACACTGCCACCAGTGCAGCCAGGAGGATCGACAGGGTTGCTGAAAGGCTTTTCACGACACGCTCACCTTCGTACCGGCTGCCGCTGACTCCAGCAGCGCCGGGATGCTCATGATCGGACGGTGTGTTTCGAGCTGGGTTTCATAGGGCGTGCGCAAGATCCGTTCCAGAGCCGGCCAATCGTCGTTCACCAGAATCTTGTACTTCGGCAGCAGCTCGGTGGTGATGTAGTCCCACCGCCCTTCGTATTCCGCCCAATTCCAGGTGGGCAGTGGGCTGGTCAGGATTGCGGTGCGACCGTCGGCGAGACGGGTGCTGATCTCGATGGGCCGAAATGACCTCGGGGCGATGACACCTGCCACAGATGGGGAGCCGCCTACGGTGCTCACGTAGGTGATCGCTTCTCCGACATCGTCTTTGTAGGCACGGGTCTGATCCCACTGCCGTTTGATGACCTGTCCTTGCTCACGTTGCAGCAGAACAGCATTGCCTTGGGCGATTCGGTTGGGGTCGTGTGACGCGATATCGCGCCAGGCGTCGAGGATGTCATCGCCGAACAGGCCTGCCGCCCGCATCTCTTCGAGTGGGGCAAGGCCGCCGACCACGTACGCGCGGTGCATGGGCATGAGGTCGCTGAAGATGTTCTTCTGCATCACCAGAATGTTCCCGAGGACGAAATGCAGATCGTCGGGGCTCACCGTGGATCCGACGCGTGCGAGTGCCCGCAGTCCGGGCGGCAGTTGCTCGACGAGACCGGTGGCGATCTGGTTTGCCTGCCCGACAATGGTATTGGCCAGACCTTGCAGCCGGGTCCAGTCGAAGATATTGGTTGCGAGTTCGAAATCGACGAGCCCGCCACCGAAGTCTGCGCCTACCTGGCCGGCCATCCCGGCCCACTGGAGCTCGCGGTGATTCAACTGGAGTTGTTCATAGAAGGTGTACGACTTGATCAGATTCTGTCGATTGGCCTCGACACCGAGTCGGGGATTCCACGTGGGCAGATCGATACCGGCGGCAGTTGTGGTCTCGACCAGCCAGTACTGGTAGAGCAATGCCGCGTAGCGGTTTGGTGCCACAGCTCCGGCGCGGGCTTGGTCGAGGAGGGTCCGCAGTTGTGCGGGATCGGTGGGCAACGCGGAGTTCACACCGCCCGGGCCGCGGGATGCGTCCCGATTTGTCAGCGGTAGATCGAGGTAGCGGTCCAGGCTCGGGGCTGGGTCGGCCTGGGCAACGCCTCCGACGCCACAGAGGGTCACGAGGGCGGCAATGGTCACCACTCCCAGGCGCAGGAACGGGCGGCGCAAATGAACGTCACGATCATATCTCATTTATGTCTCATTTCGGCTCGCAATTTCAATGAGACGATATTGCAGAAGCGTCCCGATGGATACCCGGGTGCAGTGGCAGTCGACGGATTGCCGCAGCTCAGGGCCGCCCACTGGAGGTATATGTGACTCGATTCATAGTTAGTCGGGCTTCTGGCGTATGCCGGGTAGGGCGGGTATGCGCTCAGAGCGAGGGTCCGGTGGTGTGGATACCGACCCTTTGGACGCGACCGTGAGAGTTGAAGTCCCCGCGGGTGGAACTTCCGGCATGCTTGAGGGGTGGATGCGTTCTTTGAGTTCGTGGGCAGTTACTGGTGGCTGGTGTTTGTGTTCGGCGGAGCGATCGGTGGTGGCCTGAAGACGATCGGTGCGGCCAACGAGCGTCGCGCAGAACGCCGGCAGGAGCGGTATCGCCTCAAACAGCAGGCGAAGATTGCGGAGATCGAGGCATCCGGTGAACGGCGGTTGGACGCCGAAGCCGTGCGGCGAGACATCGCGAAGACCCTCGATGAGCACAATCAGACCGATGCGCGCTGGTTTGCCTACGAACTTGATGCCGCGACCCTGCTCGACTTCCCGATGATGATCGACCTGCGGGACCCGCTCACCATCGACTTCCATCGGGCGAAACGTAAGGCTGATCTGTTGCGGCCCGACAGCGGCGACGACCTCCTCAAGGACAGCGAGCGCAGGCGTGAATACCGCGATGCGGTGCACGAGTACGCCACCGCCTTCGACGTGGCCGAAACCGAGGCGAAGCGCCGCCGCCGGTCGGGTTTTACCGAGCCCGAGCAAGAGCGACTGCGCCGCGGACAGAATCTGCTACATCTTGCGCAGGACAATGAGGCACCGCAGCATGAACGGCGCAGTGCGTATGACAGGGCGCGCAAGGAACTCGACGGGTTGATCGTGTTGCCTGCCGCCACCACGCAACAGCTCGAACAGCGGGTCGCCGGTCAACTCGAGCGGTGACGACCCGCCGCCGAGCCGGATGTCAGTCCCTGGGAGGCGGTGCCACCTCGACGCCACCGGACTCGTGTTCGGGGCCGGCGTCGGGGTGTCCCTCGGGTACTCGATTCCGAAATTGTGCAGCCTCGCTGGGCCTCTCGGTGTCGACGGCACTGTGTGGTGCCCGATGATAGGGGCCGGGCTTGGGTCGCGCCTGTCCTCCGGGAAAAGCGAGGCGGAAGATCGTCCGATGCACCTGTCCCCACTGGCTACCGAACGGACCTGAGTTGTAAGGCAATTCGTAGCGCTCGCAGATGTCCTTGACCTTCGGCGCCACTTCCGAGTATCGGGTGCTCGGCATGTCCGGGTAGAGGTGGTGCTCGACCTGGAAACCGAGGTTGCCGCTGATGACGTGGAACAGCGGACTGCCCTCGATGTTCGCCGAACCGAGCAACTGCCGGGCGTACCAACCCCCGCGGGTCTCGTTTACCGTTTCTTCCTTGCTGAATGTGTAGGTCTGGTCGGGAAAGTGGCCGCAGAAGATGATCGCGTGCGCCCATACGTTGCGGATGATGTTGGCGGTGAAGTTCGCCGCGAGGGTCGCCAAGAACGTTTGCTCGACCCCGGGAAGCGTGCGATCCATCAGCTCGGCGGCAACTTTGGCGCGTTTACCGGACCCGGGCGCGCGACGCAGCCGGTTCGCCAACCGCGACTTCCTGGGTTGATCGATGCGCCCGCCCGACCCGAGTTGTGTCAGGGCGAAGGCGCCTGCACTGATCGTCGGCCAGCCGATGTAGTCCTTGATCACCTGTCGCCGCATCTTGACGCCGATGCCCTTGAGGTCGTGCCAGAGTTCCGACATCGACTTCTCGCCCTTGCGAATGGCGTCGAGGTCGAGGTCGTGCAGCGCGACACCCCACTCGAAGAATGCGGTCAGCAGCACGTTGTAGAACGGTTGCGCGAGGTACACCGGGTTCCAGGGCTGGCGGGGATCGATCCGCATGATTTCGTAGCCCAGATCCTTGTCCTTCCCCCGGATGTTGGTGAAGGTGTGATGGATGTAGTTGTGCGAGTGTTTCCATGCTTCGGCCGTGGACGCGGTGTCCCAATCCCAGACCGAGGAGTGGATGTCAGGGTCGTTCATCCAGTCCCACTGTCCGTGCATGACGTTGTGGCCGATCTCCATGTTCTCGAGAATCTTTGCCATTCCCAGGCATGCGGTGCCGGCGACCCAGGACACCTTCGACCTCGATCCCAGCAAGAGCACCCGGCCGGCGACGGCCAGATTCCGCTGGGTGGCGATCACGTTCTTGATGTACTGCCGGTCGCGTTCCCCGAGGTCTCCGTAGACCTCGTCGTGGATTGCGTCGAACTCTTTGCCCAGCATCTCTATGGTTTCGTCGGACAGATGCGCGAGCGGGCTCTGCTCGTTGTCGGTCCTGGCTCCGGTTGCTCCGGGGCGAGTTCTACCCTTGGCTTCGTCGATCGTCATGACTCTCCTTCGATCTACAGGTCGATTTCGATGTCGCCTTCGGCGCTGTTCACGCAGATCCGCACCGAGGCACCGGCCGGCTCGCTGACTTCACCGGTACGCAGGTCTCGTAGACTTCCCGACTTCACCGTGCCCACACACGTATGGCAGATGCCGATTCTGCAGCCGTACTTGAGTTCGAGGCCGGCATCTTCCCCCGCAGCCAGAATTGTCTGTCCCGGTTCGCATTTGGCATCGGTCTTGCTGCGGACGAACCGCACCGCGCCACCCTCTCCGGCACCGGCGGCACCGCCGATGATGGGCTGGAACCGCTCGAAATGGATGCGCTCTGCGGCGTCGTTGCTTTCCCAGTGTTCGACGAGGGTATCGAGCATTTCGCCCGGTCCCGAGCACATGGCCTCACGTTCCCGCCAATCCGGGCACAACTCGTCGAGATCTTCGGGTTTGATGCGGCCATCCTCGCCGGTGAATCGGATGGTCAAGTGCAACCCGTCCTGGCGCTGATCCATCTCACGCAGGTCGCGGTGGAACATCACCTGCGATTCGGTGCGGGCCGAGTGGATGACCACCACGTCCCTCATGGCGTCGTTGTGGTCCAGGCTGCGCAACATGCTCATGATCGGCGTGATGCCGCTACCGGCACTGATGAAGAGCAGCTTGTCGGGACACGGGTCGGGGAGTGTGAACACACCTTCGATCTCGCCGAGCCGGACGATTTCACCCGGGCGGATCTTTCGCACGAGATACGGGGAGACCACACCGTTCTCGACGAGCTTGGGAGTGACTGCGATCAGGCCGTCCCTCGGCTCGGGATCGGACGTCAATGAGTAGGCCCGCCAATGGAACACGCCATCGATCACCACGCCGAGGCGCACGTACTGACCCGGGAGATGACCCGGCCACTCGTATCCAGGCCTGATCCACACCGTGGCGGCGTCAGAGCCCTCCTGCCGGACCTCTTCGATGCGACCGCGCAACTCCCGAGTGGTCCACAATGGGTTGATCATCTCGAGGTAATCGTCGGGCTGCAACGGACTGAACAGGTGGCTGATCGCCCGGAGCGCCTTTCGACGCAAGGCCGGGACCTGAGGCTTGGCTCCGCGTTCAGCCACGGCTGCCCCGCTTTGCCGTGGACAACTCTTTGCTCGATGGCATGCTCACGTGGACAACCCCCCGGGGTCCGGTTCGAGCATCCTGCGATGCACGAAACTTGTCGGTCACCTGTTCGGCGACTCGGCAGGTACAGCTGCAAACTCAACCGAACAGACCGGTGGTTACCCAGTTCGCGATGTCCAAAACATTGTCAGGAAACAATTTCGTCAAGAATTGTCGGCCGGCTCCGATGCGGCCTCGGCCGAGGCCGGTGGCACGACGCCCGTTGCCAGGTTGCGTGCACTGGTCGATCGGCCGAGTATGGCGGTCTGGTCATCCACCTGGGTGAGCAGATTCGGCGCGTCGGCCAGCGACCGACGTTCTCCCAATGCTGAATTGAGCAGTGGTTTCAGCCAGCCTGCGACGCCGACCCATCTGGGTACGTAGACGTGGCGCTTGCGCCGCACCAGGCCTCGAACGAATGCGGTTGCACACTCGTCCACCGACGCGGTCCTGCTCAGCGGACCGGGAAGCGAGTCGATGTATTCGGCAACCACCGATAGGTCGCTTCGAACGTCTCGCACCATTGGAGTGTCGATCCACGACATGTGCGCACTGCCGACCGCAACACCCTGATGGGCGACCTCAAGCCGTAGTGAGTTTGCGAAATGCTCGACGCCCGCTTTGCTGGCGTTGTATGACGCCATCCCGGGCGCTGCGAGATATGCAGCCATCGACGACACCACCAGCACGTAGCCCCCTCGTTCGAGGAGAGAGGGCAGGGTCGCCCGCACGGTATGGAACACCCCGGTGATGTTGATGTCGATCACGCGGCGAAACGTCACCGGATCGACGTGCAGGACCGATCCGTAGCTTGCGATACCCGCGCAGGCCACGACCGCATCGATCCCGCCGAAAGCACTTACACCGACCTCTACCGCCGCTTGCACTGACGCCAGATCGGTTACGTCCGCGACCGCGGAGACGGCTGTCTTGGGGCCGAGTTCGTCGGCGAGTTGGCGCAGGGAACTCTCGTCGACGTCGACGAGGATCACCTTTGCGCCGCGAGCGGCCAGCGCGCGGGCTGTTGCTGCTCCGATCCCGCTCGCCGCCCCGGTGATGAGAACTACCTTGTTGCGCAGTGTCGCCATGATCGCCGTCCTTTGCCGAGGGTGGGGGAGTCGATCCCTTTGCAGGCGCAGACAGCCTAAGTAGCGCTCACTGCGGGCAGCGCGAGTAGTGGACTACCCCATTCTCGAAAAGGCCTATCCCGGCTGCGGGACGCGCTTGCTCAGGAGCCAGGCGCCGATGCCCACCGCAGCAAAAACCACGGAGACAGTGATGAGGGTCAGTGCAAATCCTCGATCGCCACCGCCGTAGACGGCCATCAGGGCGACACTCACCGCGCTGCCGACGGAGAAACCCAGGTACCGCAGCACCATGTTGAAAGCTATTGCGCTGCCGGTCTCTTCGCTCGGGATATGCGGAATGATCAGCACCGCAAGCGACGAGAAACTGAATCCGCTGGCCAACCCGCCGATCGCCATCCAGAGCACTGCCCAGGCGACATGGTCGTGGAACAGCGCCACACCCATCGTCGAGCACATGAAGATCGCGCAGCCCAACGGCAGCACCAGGTCTGGGCCGAATCTTTTCACGGCCGCCAACGACATACGGCTGCCGACGACACTCATCAGCGAATACGGTGTCAGCATCAAACCGGCAACGGCGAGCGACTGATCCAGCCCCCAGTCGGGGTTCTGCACGAGCACGATGACAAGCGTGATCAGCGTGTACATCGCGATACCACCGCCTGCGGCAACAAGATTCGGTGCTGCGACTCCGGGTCGGACCGCGAGTCGGAGATCAACGAGAGGCTGGTCGCAGCGCAGCGTCCACACAATCCACAGCGTGAACGCGGCGATACCGCCGAGGGCCAAACCGAGCGTGCCAGGCGAGAGCCATCCCCAGCTCTCGCCGTGGCTGACCGCCAGCAGGAACGTGGCGGTGCCGGTCGACAACAGCACCGCGCCAGTCCAATCCACCGGCATCCGCGTGGATGTACGCGACCCGGGAATGTACCGGAGGGCCAGCAGCAGCGTGATGAGGCTGAGGGTTGCGCCCAGCCAGTACGCCGCATGTAATCCCCAGAGATGAGCCACGGTTGCGGTGATCGGATAGCCCAGGCCGGCCCCGGCAATGCCCGTCACCGAAAGTAACGCGATCGCCGACGCCAGCTGTCGCGGGGCAAATGACTCGCGGGCGACCGCCATCGCGAGGGGCACCAGCGCCAGACCGACTCCCTGCATCGTCCGGCCGATCACCAGGGCCTCGAAACCCAGTGGCAGAGCAGACAGTACGGATCCGGCGGTCACGACGGCGAGGCCGACCAGAATCGTCGGACGCCGCCAGGAACCACCGCCGAGCCGGCCCAGGACCGGCGTTGCGATGGCTGCCATCAGCATTGTCGCGGTGAGCGTCCATTGGGCCTGGGTGATCTCCACGTGGTAATCCGTCGAGATCTTCGGCACCAGCGGTGCGCCGAGACTACTGACGATGGACGTGATGGTGGTGACCAGTGCCAGGGTGAACAGCAGGATGCCGTATCGCGGCGGAGGTGCGTCTTTCGCGGTCATCGAGGGGCGAGGCCGGCGAGCAGTCTCACCGTTCGGATTCCCACTGCGCCAAGATGGTTCGTAGAATGCTGACCAGTGGCAGGGGTTGATCCATCATCGGGTGATGGCCCGCGTCCGGGAGGTCGACCACGGTGGCCGGATTGGCGAACAGCCCGGCGATCTCTTGGGCCATCTCGGGACTGACCATCCCCAGCTCGCACCGGATGTACAGGGAGGGGGTCACGATCTTGCTGAGCAGTTCCCGAAGATTCACCATGCGTCCGGCTTCGTGCCGTTTGCGGAACATCTCCGGATCGAACTTCCACATCCACCCGGCGTCGGTCTCCTTCACCGATTCCTCGGCAACGTGCCTGGCCACATAGGGCAACAGGACGTCCTGCCGCGGTTCGGTCCGGAACCGGACGCAGATCTCGTCCTTGTTCGGATGGGCCTTCGGGACGCGGGCGAGCTGCCGGATGATGATCTCCTCCGGAGGCTCGTCGAACAGGGGCGAGTCGATGATGACCAGGCCGGCAGTCGCGTCGGTGCGCGTGGCACCGAGCACCGCGGCAACCCAGCCACCCATGCTGTGCCCGACCACATACGGCTTGCCGGAGATGCCGCCTGCCTTGGCCGCTTCGAGGACCTCGTTCGTCCAGCCGTCCATCGGGTACTGCGCGCGGATCTCGCTGTCGCCGTGCCCCGACAGGTCGAGCGCGACCACGCGATGTGCCGGCGCGAGGAGTGGGGCAATGTGGTCCCACCAGCCCGAATGCGCGGAGCCGCCATGGACCAGCACCACCCCGGGTCTGCCTTCGTCGCCCCAGCAGCGAAGGTGCACACGGGCGCCGTCGATCTCCACATCACGGTGCTCAGGCTTGTCGGCCAGTGCAGCGGCGAACCAACGCGGTTCCGTGATCGGGCTGGGTGTATCGGCCGTCATCGCTCACTCCTTTGCCACGCAAATATTCGCCAAGCCTATCGACCAGCGAGAACCGGTTGTTTGTCGGGACGCAACTTCCGGCCCGAGGGTTGCCCTGCTGGGCGGGTGCGCCCACGATGAGCCGATGACTGGGAATCTCGACGACGACGACGAGTGGGATCGCAAAGTACGCCACGAAACGCCCATGCAGCGTCTCGACCGCAACTGGTCAAGCTTGCTGCAGGAGCTCCGCGTCGTTCAGACCGGTGTGCAGATACTCACCGGGTTTCTTTTGACTGTGCCGTTTCAGGACCTTTTCTATACACAAGACGCTGTCTTCCAGGGCGTCTTCCTGGTCACGGTCTCCGCTTCCGTCAGCGCAACTGTTCTGCTGCTTGCGCCTGCGGCGATGCACCGCATCCTCTTTCGTCGACATCGACTGCGGGAGTTGGTGTTCGCCGCACAACGCTTTGCTCTCAGTGGGCTGATCTTCCTCGGCTTGGCGCTGACCGGGGTCATGATGATGGTGTTCGAGCTGGTGATCGGACGACAGGCAGGCTGGATCGCCGGTGGGGTGGTGATGCTGGTCTTCGTCAATTTCTGGTTTGTCTTCCCGTGGCGGTATCGCCGGCGCGAGCTGTGATGCGGACCGGCGACTCAGTCGTCTTTGTTTTTGTCGTCGTCCTTGTGAACGAGCTCAGGTGCGACCTCCCGCGTGGCCATCCCGCCGGTGCCGCCCTCATCGACAGGGCCGGGTCGGCCACCTTTGGGTTCGTCGTCCTTGGTGCGCTTCGAGTCCTTCTTTTTGTCGGTCATCGTTAAAGGGTAGGCGCTCCGCAACTGCGGTGGCATGCTCGATTCATGGCCGTTGACCTGCCCACCGCTCGGCGATTGTGGCGATTGCTCGAACCTCTGCACGCCGTCACCTATTTCTCCGACGAAACCCGTGAGGCGCTCTCGGCCGCCGGTTACCGGGGGTTCTGGATGGGCTACTTCGCCGCGCGGGCCGCGCCGCTGGGGCCGGTGGGACCCGAGATCGTCACGGCGCTGTTCTATAACTTCGCGCCGTCGCACGTGGCCAGGGCCATCCCGGACGCCTGGGATTTCGCACCACCGGAAACCGCGCTGCGGGTCCGGGAGGATGCCGCGGTGGAGACCCTGTCCCGCTTGCTCGGCGACGACGCCGCCGACGCCATCGACCGAGTGGTCGCGTTGCTGTATCCGGTCGCGGACAACGCAGATCTCGGTGGGAGGGGACTGTTTGCCGCGAACGCGGCGCTGCCCTGGCCGACAGACCGGGTCGGTGCCCTGTGGCATGCGGCGACCCTGTTGCGCGAACACCGGGGCGACGGCCATGTCGCTGCCCTGACCACGGCCGGGATCAGTGGACGGGAAGCCGGTGTCCTGCATGCCATCGCGACGGCGATCCCACGCTCGGTTCTCGACGCGGGCCGCCAGTACACCGACGAGGAATGGGAGACGCTGACGGCACGGCTGGCAGATCGTGGGCTCCTTGAACTCTCCGGCGCCATCACACCGGCGGGCCGCGCACTCAAGGCCGAAATCGAGAACACGACCGATCGGCTCGCTGCGCCCGCGTACGCGCAGCTGACCGACAGTGCCGTCGATGATCTGACGACGTCGCTGATGGAACTGACCAAGGTAGTGGTGGCCAGCGGGGAATTCCCGTCGGCGAACCCCATCGGCCTTGATCTCGACGATGTGGGCTGATCAGCCATACACTCGGCGCATGGGTTTCAACGACGACATCATCGCCGAGTTCCGCGCCAACGACGGCAAGGTCGGTGGCAACTTCGAGGGTGCGCCGATGTTGCTGCTGCACCACAAGGGTGCCAAGAGCGGCAAAGATTTCGTCACGCCGTTGGTGTTCCAGGCGGGTGAGGGCCTCAAGTACGTCTTTGCCAGCGCCGCGGGCAGCGACAAAGACCCACAGTGGTTCCGCAACGTCAAGGCCAATCCCCACACCACCATCGAGGTCGGTGGCGACACCATCGCAGTGACGGCTTCGGAGGTCACCGGTGCTGAGCGGGATCGGATCTACGCGCAGCAGGCATCGGTCATGCCCGGTTTCGCCGACTACGAGAAGAAGACCACCCGGGTCATCCCGGTGGTCGCATTGACGCCGGCCTGAGGCGCTCGGCGCCGCTCAGCGGGCCGTCTGCGGCGGGACGAGTGCGCCGCGGTCGGTGTCGACGATCTCTGCGCCGAGCGGGAGCAGTGACACCGGGATCATCTTGAAACTGGCAATACCCAGCGGGATGCCAATGATGGTCAGGCACATGGCGATACCGGTGACGATGTGTCCCAGGGCCAGCCAGATTCCGGCGAAGATCAGCCAGATGACATTGCCGATCGCCGATCCCACACCGGCCGTGGGTTTACGGATCACAGTTCGCCCGAACGGCCAGAGCGCGTATGCCGCGATCCGGAACGAGGCGATACCGAAGGGGATGGTGATGATCAGAATGCAGCAGATGATGCCGGCGGCGATGTACCCCAGCGCCATCCAGAATCCACAGAGCACAAGCCAAATGACGTTCAGGATGGTCTTCACCACACCCATTGTGCCAAAGTTGTCCAATTCAGTTCGGGCGAATGAATTTTCGGGAGCGTGGCAATGAGGTTCGGCCTGCGAGAGGTCCTGTGGTCGGTGGCGGTCACGGGAATTGTGATGGTCCGCCTGGTCACGACCCTGAGCACCGCACTGCTGATCATGGGATGGATCATCGTGGCCGTCCGATCCAGTCTGAACAACGACTGGTTGTGGCCCGCAATCATCTCCGGAGTGCTCCTGGCAGGCAGCACGCTGCTGTACAACGTCGCGAGAGGCTGAGCGGGACTCACACGCCGAGGTAGGCCAGAACCGCGAGCACCCGGCGGTTGTCGTCGGCCGACACCGGCAGATCGAGCTTGGTGAAGATGCTGTTGGAGTGTTTGCTCACGGCTTTCTCCGTCACGAACATCGCCTCGGCGATCGCCGCGTTCGACCGGCCTTCGGCCATCAATGACAAGACTTCTCGTTCGCGCGCCGAGAGGCGGTCTATCGGACCGTTGGATCGCTGTCCGGTCAACAGTTGCGACACCACCTCGGGGTCGAGAACCGTGCCACCACCGGAGACCTGGCGGACGGCGTCGATGAATCCGGCCACGTTGGCCACGCGGTCTTTCAGCAGATAACCGACTGCGCCTTCGCCGCTCTCGAGCAACTCGCGGGCATAGAGCTGCTCCACATACTGCGAGAGAACCAGAACGGGGAAGCCGGGGCGCTGATGGCGAATCTTGATGGCCGCCTGCAAACCCTCGTCGGTGAAGGTCGGTGGCATCCGGACATCGAGTACGGCCAGATCGACGGAGTCGTCGGATAGTGCCGCATCGAGTTCGGTGGCGTTGTCGACCGCAGCGACCACATCCATCTGATGGGCGGCCAGTATGCGCGAGAGGCCGTCGCGCAACAGGGCGTGATCTTCGGCGATCACGACGCGCATGGCACCTCCATGGAGATGATCGTCGGGCCACCGACGGGACTGTGGACGTACAGCGATCCGTCCATGGCCTTCAGCCGCTGGGTGACACCGTGTAAACCCGATCCGGTGGCCACCGCACCGCCGATCCCATCGTCACCAACCTCGACCCTGAGCACGCCCTCGAAGATACCCATGGAGATCCAGGCGTTCCTGGCGCGGGCGTGTTTACCGACGTTGGCCAGGGCCTCGGCCACCGCAAAGTACACGGCATTCTCCATCGCGGCCGGAAGACGTTCTTTGACACCGAGATTCAAGGTCATCGGAATCGGCAGGTCGAGTGCCAACGCCTCGACGGCCGGCCCCACTCCACGGTCGGCGAGTATCGGTGGATGTATGCCGCGCACCACCGAACGTAGATCGCCGAGCGCCGCGGTCGCCGATGCCCTGGCCTCGGCCATCAGTTGTTTGGCGGCCACCGGGTCTTTGTCGATCTGACTTTCGGCCAAACCGATGGTCATGCCAAGGGCCGCCAGGCGGGCCTGCGCCCCATCGTGCAGATCCCGTTCGACGCGTCGCAGTTCAGCTGCGGCCGAATCGACTGTCGCAGCGCGAGATTCGGTCACCTCATGTACCCGGGCCTCCAACACCTCGGCGCGGCTGCGGTTCAGGACACCCAGGTCCATGGCGGCACGCGCTTTCATCAGCGGCTCGACAAACGGGATCAAAACCAGCGTGGCGGTGAAGATCACGCCGACAAGCGAGATCACAAAACCGATGGTGGACGCCAGCGCGAGCCATCCGAGGTCCCGCCAGCGCAACGAATCCGAACTCCACACCGCGAGCAGATGAAAGATCCCGCGGCGGTTGCCCGCGGGCTTGTAGTCGCCGGCGCGCCACGGACGGTTGAGCACCGCGGCCCCCATCCGTCGGTGCAGGTCGCAGAGGGCGCCGATGATCGGGACCAATCCCCACAGCGCCAGTGCTCCCACGGAGATCAGAATCAGAGGTATCGCAACGACCGCCACGATGAACAGCACCAACGCGATCGGCGCCAACAGAGTGGTGCACAGGGCGTACATCGCTGCCCGCAACCACCGGACGACCAGCGTCGGTTCTTCCTCGGAGTTCACTGCTTCCTCTCTGACCACGCCGGACCGCGTCACGACTTCTCGCCGGACTGCATCTCCAACTGAGGTGCAAGAACTTCATGGTGCCGCGATCCCTCTGACAAAACAGTAGTGCTGGGCCCACCCCGGTGGTGGACTATTTCGCCGCGATCGGGGGGTTTACCGCTCCTGACCTGGTCGGCTCGGACGAACAGAGTTGTAGGTGGCCCGGTGACCACCGGGCAATCCATCTGAGGTGCCAGGGCATCTCAAGCATCAGGAGCTCACATGAGACAGATGACCCGAGGACCACAGGCGGTGGCTCGATGGAGTGCGCACAATCCTTGGCGCGCAATCGGACTCTGGTTGGCATTGGTGGTGCTTGCAGCGTTGTTCAGTGCACTGATCCCCACCCAGACCACTGACGACGCCGACTACCGGGTCGGCCAGTCCGGGACCGCGGACCAGATGATCCACGACGCCGGCCTCGCCGCACCCGACACCGAGTTCGTCCTGATTACCGGTAATCAGGATGATGCGGTGGTCGCCGCTGCCGAGCTGCGCGACCAACTCGCCGGCTCCACCGAGGTGCAGGAGGTGGCAGTCCCGGTGGAATCACCGGATGGGTCGACACTTTTGACCTCGATCTCGCTGCGGGCGCCCCCGGGCGATGAGGACCCGACGATCGCCGACATCGATGCCGCGGTTACTTCGGTCCGGGCGGATCACCCGAACCTGCAGTTCGGGCAGACCGGTGACGTCACGCTCGACGAGGCGATCAATGAGCAGGTCGGCGAAGACCTGGTCTCGGCCGAGATGATCAGCATCCCGATCACGTTGGGCATCATGCTCTTTGCCTTCGGTGCCCTGATCGCGGCCGGCATCCCGGTGTTGCTGGCCATCACTTCGGTGGTCGCGACCATCGGCATCTACGCGCCGATTTCCTACCTCGTGCCCTCTGAATCCACCGCGTCGTCGATGGTGCTGCTGATCGGTATGGCTGTGGGCGTGGACTATTCGTTGTTCTACCTCAAACGAGAACGCGAGGAACGGCGTAAAGGGCGCGGCACGCTCGACGCTGTGGGAATCGCTGCGGCCACCTCGGGGCACTCGATTGTCGTCTCCGGTGTTGCGGTGATCGCTTCACTGGCGGGTTTGTACGTTCTCGGCAACGCAACGTTCAATTCGCTTGCCACTGCCGCCATCATCGTGGTTGCGGTCGCCGTGATCGGTTCCCTGACGGTCTTGCCCGCTCTGCTTGTCAAGTTCGGACGGTGGGTCGATCGTCCGCGGGTGCCATTGCTGTGGCGCCTCAACAACCGCATCGGTGAGGGCGGGATCAGCTCGCGCATCATCGGGCCGGTTGTGACGCGGCCGGTGATCGCATTGGTCGCCGGGCTGGCGGTGATGCTGGCACTGGCGATCCCCGCATTGACCATGACCCTGCGCAGCGGCGGTCTGGACACATTGCCGCAGGACATCCCCGCGGTTGCGGTCGCACAGCAACTGGATGCCGAGTTCCCGTCTGAAGGTTCGTCGGCCAACGTTGTTGTCTCCGGCGGTGATCCGGCCGCTGTGACTGCAGCATTGACCGATGTGGGTGAGGCTGCGACCGAGAGTGGGGCCTGGACCGTCTCGCAGGAGCCGCTGAGTTCGGCGTCGGGGACCACCACCGAACTGCGGCTTGCCAGCACCTTCGAACAGGGTGACACCAAGTCCGATGACGCCATGCTCGACTTGCGCAACACCGTTGTGCCCGAACAACTGGACCGCATCGACGGAGCCGAGTTCGCGGTGGGTGGTCAGATCGCCGAACAATACGACTCGACGAAGGCACTGTCGGACGGGCTGCCGATCGTGGTCGCGGTGATCCTGACCCTGACGATGTTGATGCTGGTGGTGACGTTCCGGAGCCCGGTGATCGCATTGGTCTCCACCGCCTTGAACCTGATGTCCGTTGGCGCGGCGTTCGGTGTGCTCGCGCTGGTGTTCCAGCACAGTTGGGCCGAGGGGCTACTCGACTTCACCTCGAACGGGACCGTTGTCGAGTGGATTCCGATGTTCCTGCTGGCGGTACTCGTCGGATTGTCGATGGATTACCACGTGTTCGTACTCAGCCGGATCCGCGAGGGCATCAACAACGGGCTGCCCCCGACTGTCGCGGTGCGCGCAGGCGTCACCCAGACGGCCGGAGTGGTGACCAGTGCAGCACTGGTCATGGTGTCGGTGTTCGCCTTGTTCGCCGCGCAGAGCATGGTCGAGATGAAGCAGATGGGCGTGGGCCTGGCGGTGGCCATCCTCATCGACGCGACCATCGTGCGGCTGGTGCTGTTGCCGTCGGTACTGGTGCTGCTCGGGAACCGGGCCTGGTGGCCTCGGCGCATCCGGACCAACGATCCGGTGGTACCAAAACGGGAGGTCGCACCTGTTACGACGTGACGTGGTGCACACTTGAAGATGTCGGGGCTCGAGGAGAAGCGGAGGCGACGCGGTGAGTGAGTTGCAGACACCTCCCCGCGACTTCTGGTCGGCGCTGGAACCAGGTGAGGATCCCGCTGCGCGGCTGGAGCAAGTACGCCGAGCCCATGAACTCTTTGTGCAGACCGGCACGATGTCCCCGGCAACCGGCCGCACCTCGGTGCGGTCGGTTGTTCGGGATTCGTGGATGCGATCGGCCAAAGGTGGCGTCAACCCCTCCGGGATGACGGATGACGACAGCATGTCGTGGAACGACTTCCTCGAGTACCGCAACGGCCATCCGATGGCCGCCGCGTACCCGCTGGTTCGTTCGCTCATGCTCGATGAGGTTTCCGATTCCGGCGTGGTGGTGGCACTCACCGATGACGTGGGTCGGTTGTTGTGGGTAGAGGGCGACCACAAAGCGAGAGACCAGGCCGGCGACATCAACTTTGTCGAAGGGGCGTTGTGGGCGGAGCAGGTCGCCGGCACCAACGCCCCAGGTCTGGCTCTTGAGGTCGACCACGGGGTGCAGATTTTCGGGGCCGAACATTTTGCGGTGCGGGTGCAGGACTGGAACTGCGTGGCAGCGCCCGTGCACGATCCGGTGACGGGCGCGGTGATCGGTGTCATCGACGTGACCGGTGGCGAGCGGGTGGCCACCCCGTTCGCGTTGTCGATGGTGAAGTCGGTGGTCGCCGCGGTCGAGGGGGAGTTGCGGATCCGGTCGCTCACCGGCGAAGAGCCCCGATCGGAGCGGTCCGGCGGTCCGAGCTTGACGGTGCTCGACGGCGATCGGTATTTCTGGAGGCCTCCTGGCCGGCCGGCGATGCGACTGTCCCGTCGGCATGCCGAAATCCTGGTACTGCTCGGTGAATATCCCGGCGGACTGGGCACCGAACAGATCGCGACCATGCTCTCCGACGACGGCGTCGACCCGGTGACGGTCCGCGCGGAGATCTCCCGGTTACGACGCGACCTTGGTCCCGATGTTGTCGAGTCCCGGCCATATCGGCTCACCGCACCCATCGATTCGGATCTCGGACAGGTGCGTCGGATGCTGCGGACCGGTGAAATCACCCGGGCCATCGCGACTTTCGGCCGTGGTGGACTTCTGGCGGTATCAAAGGCGCCCGGGATCGCCGACGTCTTCGAAGAACTCAAAGAGGATGTTCGCTCGGTCGTATTGACATCAGGGGACCCGGGGCTGTTGCGGGCCTGGACCGCTTCGGCGCATGGTCGCGAAGATCTGACGGCCTGGCGCAGCTGGGGTCAGATGTTGGCCCCCGGTCACCGGGACGAGGCGTTGGTCCGAGGCCGGCTTCGCCTGCTCGACCGTCGTTTCGGCATCTGATCGACACACCTGCTCACCGGCGCTGCCGCAGGTGTGCCGATCCCGAATGTCCGGCATTTGGTGCACTGAAAATGATTGCCGAACAACATATTTGAATTCTCCTGTACCTTTCGTCGGGTTCCGAGACGATGTTCACCCAACGTCCGGCGATTGTTCCCGCGGAGTTGGGCAGCGGCCGGGGGAATCGGCGTTTACTTCAACTCGCATCCAGTTCTGCCGCCAGAGATGTTGGCGCGCAGTCCAACACGTCCGTTTCAAGCCCTGGCGTGCGCCGGAGCCGACTGAGGGGAATCGTAGATGAAGTTCAGGAACAGGCTGGTGGCCGTATCGGTGCTGGTGGTCGCCTCGATGAGTGTTGCGTTCGGCGGCGCATACGCCGACCCGGCTCCGGCCCCGACCGAGGGCGCGAACTGGAAGGCGACCCGTGAAGGATCGTCGGTGATCGTCACCACCGACAACGGCTCGCTGGCCAAAGAAGGCAATCTGCTCGTGCTGCATGACAATCAGGGCAACGTGGTGGAATCGGTTCCGCTGACGCTGGCCATCGATGATTTCCAGCACCCGGTCAATGCGCAGGTGACACCCGCGTCCGCGAGGTTGTCGGTGGACACCAATCCGTTCGCCGCGACGTTCGCTCCGGTCCGTCACAATGTGGATCTGCCTGCAGCTGTTGCGAGTGTGAAGGACAACATCACCCTCACCGCTGCCATCGGCGGATTCCTCGGTGCCGCAACCGGACTGGTGGGCGGTTGCCTACTGGGTGCGGTTGCTGCAGGTGTCGTTTCGGCGCCTGTTGTGCTGCTGTTCGGTGCGGGACCATTGGCCGGCTGCATCGGCGGCGCGATCCTGCTCGGCTCGGCCGCCTCACTGGCCGGTACCGCCGTCGGCGGGCTCGGGGCCGTCGCTGCAAATGTCGGGCCGTTCATCCAGCTGCTCAACGCACCACCAAAGGCGAAGTAGTCGGGCCGACTCGCCCGCACTTTGCCTCTCATATGCCAGGTCCGTCCGGATGATTCGGACGGGCCTGGCGCTCTTTGTGCAGATCAACGCACAATTAGAATGAAACTCCCAATATCCAGAATGCTATTCTCGGCAGATCTGAGGACCGATCGTTGGGAGAGCATGTGACAAACGCGGCGGAAAGTCTGGCCGGGCGCCGGATCATCGTGACGGGCGGCGCCAGCGGAATGGGTGCGGGACTCGTTCGCGCCCTGCCGTCGCTCGGTGCGTCGGTGGTGTCGCTAGACAGTGCGGCGGACGACGGCAGCGCCGTTGCGTCCGAAGCCGGGGTCCGGTTCATCGCCTGCGACGTCAGTGATCCGTCCGACGTGACCACTGCGGTATCGGCGGCCGTTGAACATCTCGGTGGGCTCGACGTGCTGGTTCATGCTGCCGGTATCGCCCCGGGCGCCCCGGCGGGTGAGTTGCCCATCGAGCAGTGGAACCTGGCGATGGCGGTCAACGCGACCGGCACGTTCTTGATGAATCAGGCAGTGTTACCGGCGTTGATCGAGGCCGGTGGTGGTCGGATCATCAACTTCGCATCGGCAGCCGGGATCACCGGGTATCCGGGCAAGGCGGCCTATGCGGCATCCAAAGGGGCCGTGGTCGCCTGGACGCGAACGGTGGCGCTGGAATGGGCGACCCACGGGATCACGGTCAACGCCATCGCGCCCGCCATCTGGACGCCCATGTATGACCGGACCCGCGCATCGATGACGCCGGAACAGTTGACGGCGCACGACGCGAGTATGGCGAAAACCGTTCCGCTGGGCGGCAGGCTCGGCGATATCGATCGTGACCTGGTGCCGGTGGTTGCCTTCCTGGCCGGTCCGGGTTCGGGTTTCATGACGGGACAGATCTACTCCGTCGACGGCGGCAAGTTGATGCTCCGCTGAGAACCTGCGGCGGTTAAGCGCCGGTATCGCGTCATCTGGTGATGTCGGTGGACTGACCGACGTAGAGTCCGCGTCCGGTGACGAGCGGCAGATCCAGTGTGGTGCGGATGCCGGGATCTGCGGCGATTACGGCGGGGATGGCGTTCACGATGCGGCCGGCAGCAGCAACAATCGCGGCGTGGTTGTGGTCGCCTTTGATGCTGGTCGGGCAGATGTCCACGGTGTAGTTGGGCTCGCCGGTGATCTCCACCCGGTAGGAACCGCCCTCCTGCGCGGGTCGTGCCCAGTCGGGACGAAGGTCGTCACGCAGTCTGGTGACGTGTTCGACGACGATGGCGGAGTGCCCGTCGACCTTGCCGTGGATCTCGAAACGCATGGCGGCGACCGTCCCCTTCTCGATCCGTCCGACGGCAACGTCGAACGCCTCGGGCGCGGGTTCCAGCTCGAAGTTCTCGGTGATCTCGTCGACCTCGATGCCCAGACCGGCCGCGAGCTGGCGAATCGTTGTGCCCCAGGTGAAACCGAGGATGCCGGGCTGAAAGAGGATCGGGAGCTCGTCGAGAGGTTTTCCGAATCCCATCACATCGAACATCACGATCGCGCCGTCGTAGGTGGCGTAGTCGGCGATCTCCATGACGCGGACCTGCTCGATCCTTTGGCAGGTGCCGGCCAGCGCGAGTGGGATCAAGTCGTTGGCGAAGCCGGGATCGACGCCCGTGATGAAAATGCTGGAGTTGCCTCGTTGCGCCGATGCCTGGACCCGGTCGATGTTCTTGTCGGGCAGCAGCTGCCACGGGTACTGCAAGATCACCGGCGCCGAACCGACAACATCGACGCCGGCTTCGAGGATCTTCTGGCAGTCCCTGAGTGCATCGCCGGTACGGGTGTCGCCCATCGCGCAGTACACAACGCAGTCGGGCTTCGTTGCCAGCACCGCGTCGATGTCGCCCACCGCGGTGATGCCGGTGGTGATCTCGAGACCGGCCAATTCGCCGGCGTCTTTACCCACCTTGGACTCCGTGGAGACACCCACCGCGGTGAGTTCGTAGTCCGGGCTCTCGATGAGCTGGGTCAAAGCCAGGCGACCAACATTGCCGGTGCCGATGTGGGCGACGCGAACGGACATCGAAGTTTCCTCGTAACCTGGTGCGAACGATGGTCGACACAGACGTGCCGCTGATCCCTTACAGGGTTTTGTGTGGGACGTCCGTCACCAGTCCGCCGTCCACGACGAATTCGGTGCCGGTCGCATAAGACGATTCGTCGCTCGCAAGGAACAAGACGAACGTCGAGATCTCGTTTGACGTGCCCGGTCGGCCGAGCGGGATGGTCACCAGGTCATCTGGGAACTTCTCCGTCATGGGCGTCCGAATCAACCCGGGATGCAACGAATTGACCCGGATGTTGTGTGGAGCCAGTTCCAGCGCAACCGATTTCGCGAGCCCACGGACGGCCCATTTCGTGGCGACGTAACCGTGGGCCCATGGTGCTCCGCGGAGGCCCTCGATCGACGAGACATTGATCATCGACCCGCCACCGGCGGCGATCATCGGATCCGTCGACGCCTGGATCCCGAAGAACGTGCCCGTCAGATTGACGTCGATGATCTTCTGCCACTTGTCGTGCCTGAAGCCCTGGATGGAACTGCCGTTGGCGATACCGGCGTTGTTGACCAGTACGTTCAGCTTGCCGAACTCGCCGACAGCAGTGCCGACCGCGGCTTCCCACTGATCAAACTGCGACACATCGAGGTGGACATAGCGCGCTGCGTCGCCGAGCTCGTCGGCCAACGCCTTGCCCTCGTCGTCCAGGATGTCGCCGATCACGACCTTTGCGCCTTCGGCGACGAGGAGGCGTGCATGCGAGGCACCCATCCCGCGAGCGCCGCCACTGATGATTGCAACTTTTCCGTCCACGCGTCCCATGGGGCGACACGCTACCTGCATCGTCGGACACGTGTCCAGACTTTCGTCTGAACTGCTGTTCGCATCAAGCGGCCAGGTGTGGTTCCGAGGCGGGGCGGAGATGTGGACAGGGCGAACAACTCGCTCGACCTCTAATGCTCGGCGGTACTCACATCACCGGGCGATGCGCGCAGCGATCTCGGCCGCGAGGGCCAGCGACCCGGGGTCGTCGGTTGCGACGTAGCGATCGGCTGCGGCGTCGTAGGCGGCACCGGCGATGGATCCGTGATCGGCATCGAGTTCGACCAATTCGACCGGCCACCGCCACCTTTCGAGTGTCGCCGCGAACTTTCGGCTTGCTGCCGGCGGTACGGCGTCGTCGCGCACGCCCTGTAGCAGGGTGAACGGCACCCGCTGTGCGGACTGCGGGGGTTCTTTCGGCAGGTGCTCGCCGGTGATCGGGTCCGTGGCCATGAAGGCACCGGCCAGGCAGATCGTTCGAAGGATCCGGAGATCGAAATCGCCGGCGTGGATGGTCAGACTCGCGGCCGCCAGACCACCGAGAGACCAACCGACGAGGACGATGCCGTCGGAGTCACCGGGGCCGTCGTTCCGGTCCGCCGCGAAGTGCGCCGAGGCGAGCAGATCCGCCCGGCCGTTGTCCGTGGCGTGTGAGTTCCAGTCGGCTGCGATGACATGGAAACCGCGATCCGCCACCAGTTCGGCGAGCGGCCGCACCGCAGCCCGTGCGTCGGTTTGCATTCCGTGCCAGAGCAACACCGTTTGCGAATCCGGTGCGCCGAACACATCTGCCAAGCGGCCCGGCGCGTATTCGATGGTCTCCATCCCCCGAGTCTGCCCGACTGCCAAGCGGTTCGAGGCGAAACCTCAGGCCAGCACCAGCATGATGACATCGACCGCGGCAATGGCGATGGCACCGTAGAGCGGAGCGCGGCCGGGCCCCCGCATCGTCGCGAGCGCGATGATGACCACCACCCCGAGTCCCGCCCACATCCACGCCAGCTGCGAGTTCGCGACCACTGCGATGGCAGTGGCTCCGACGAGCAGGACCGCCGCGACGTACGGGATGCGTCGGGCACCCAGGACGTGGGGCAGTCCCCGAACGCCGGTGGCGTCGTCGTCGCCGAGGTCGGGTGCGACGTTGAGCAGGTGGCCGCCGACCCCGAGCAGTCCACTGACCGCGACCATCCACAGCGGGGGCAGGTCATTCGGGTCCGCGGTCAACGTGACGATCACCGGCAATGAACCGAAGGCGACGAAGTAGGGGAGCCATGACATGACCGTCGACTTGAGCCCGAAGTTGTAGGCCAGGGCAGAGCCGACGCCGAACACCAGGTGCACCGTGCCTGCCGCCAACCCGCATGCCATCGAGGCCACCACGCAAACGACAGCTGCCACCGCGACGGCCGATCTCGCGGTCGCCAGGCTCAGATCTCCGGACACCAGTGGTTTCTCTGTCCGTCCGACCTGCCGGTCCCGGTCGAGGTCGATGAGATCGTTGCTCCAGCCGATGAGAAGCTGGCCGCTGAACAGGGCGACCGTCAACACGACAAGCGAGCCCACATCCAGGCCGACGGCAACACCGAGCGCCGCGGTCAGCAGCGTCACCGCTGCCGATGGGACCACGTGCCCGGCCGCCAGCAGTGCGGCCACCGGTTTCGTCGCCATGGGCTGCACCTTTCCGTCTATCGGCCGAGGCCGCGGATCACGATCGCGGGGACGAGTTGTTCGGCACTGTCCCACGAACCGTGGTTGCCGACAAGCATCGACTCGAACGGTTCGACGACCGAGCGGATCATGGCGGTATTGCCGCGGGCCGCGGCGACCACGTCTCCGATCCTGACGCGAACATTGCCGCGGACCGAGGGACCGAACCAGCCGGCATCGATCGCGTCGTCGCGGCTCAGCACGGTCGCCCGGTCGGCGAGCATGCTCTGCCAGGCGATCTGGACGTCACCTGCGGCCCCGTCCTCGGTGTACACGTGGCGTACCCGGGCTTCTCCGGCGATGGCGGTGGTGCCCGCGGTGAGTTCGGGATGCAGGTCGATGTCGAAACGCCCCTGCGCTGTGTTGACCATGCCGTGATCGCCGGTGATGACGAGAGTGCGACCCGCAGGCAACTGCTCCGCGAGTTGACCGACCATGGTGTCGATCTGGCGCAGCTGCTCACGCCACGATGGTGAGCCCGGGCCGTCGAGGTGTCCGGCCAGATCGAGTCCGCCGTAGTAGGCGTAGCCGAGTGTCGTTGCGGACGTCGACATCTCGGCGAGGATCGCAGCGCGCAGGTCGTCCAGATGCTCGGCCACGATCATCTTGTCGGCTCCGCGCAGCGCCGCCCGCGACAACCCGGAATCGACATGCAGTGCGGGCACGATCTGCCGCGTGGTGAAACCCTGTGCCCGGCATTTCTCGAAAATCGTTGTGGTGGGTTGAAATTCCTCGGGGACAACCGTTTTGGTTAGTCCGTGGTCGTAGTGGCCGTGGACGCACCAGCGCAGCGAGTTGAGGATCGGCGCTTCGGGTTTGAGTCCGCCGCCGCCCGCGCGGAAGGTGTACCCGAAGATGCCGTGCGTGCCCGCCGCGCGTCCGGTGGACAGGCTCGTGAGGCTGACCGCGGTGGTGGCGGGAAATCCGGCCGCCACGGTGGTGGAGTTGTCCATCGCCGCCGCATTGAGATGGGGCGCATCGCGTGGGTGCGCGGCAACCAGTTCCGCACCGAGCCCGTCGATCAGCAGCAGTGTCGCGGATTGCGCGGGCACCATCTTCAGGTGGTTGTCGAGGTCGGCGGCACCGAGGGAAGCCGCCATCGATTCGAGGACGGCGGACAGGGGCGGCAGGCTGTGGCGCGGATCGAGATCACTCATCGTCGATCACGCTAACGTGTGCGCGATGATGCGGTGGGCACGGCGGTGCGTCACCGCGACGTCGAGGATGTGCCTCGCGGCAGTGAGATGAGGGATGCGGCGAGGAAGCACAGCGCGCCGATGAAGGTGCCGCCCTGGTCGAGCAGTGGCGCGATCGGCTCGCCCGAGGCGTCCACGTATGCGCCGACCGCAGAGAAGCCGAACGCGATCGAGCCGACGGTGTTCAGGATCGTCGCCGACCAGCCGGGTGCGTCGGGTTCGTCGCGTCGCCGATAGAGGCGTATGGCGTAGACGGCCAGTCCCGAGCTGATGAGGAAGGCGATCGAGCCGTAGACGTCCGGCCGCCAGACGAACTGGTCCTGGTCGACGATCGTGTGCACAACCAAGGCCGCGCCGGTACTGATGTTGAAGGCAACGGTGCCGACCAGCTGCACCGCGGCGGACAACCATTCGGAGATGTGGACGTCTCGTCCGGCCCGCTGCGACCCCGCAATGGGTCGCGCAGCACCTCGCAAGCGTCCGCAGAGTTGAAACTGGACGAACGCGGCGAACGTGAAGAACCACGAGCCGACAAAAAAGGAGCTGTTGGACACCGTCGATCCGGCCCAGTCGGCAAATCCGGGCGCCGAGCCCAATGCGAAGAGCGTCGACCCGATCGCAAACCCCCAGCATTCGGTGCGTGCTGAGTGGCGGATCACGTGAATCAGACTAGCCGGTGTGGCGGAAAAAGAGGCTCTGAGCACCGAAGATCGTGGTTGCAACCCGGATGCAACGGAAGCACTCGTAGTGTGTGTTGTAGGTCACACGGGTGGCCGAACGCTGCGCGTCGCTCACCCGTAGGCAACCAGGCGAAGAGGAGCTCAGCATGACCGTTTATGCCAACCCCGGAACACCCGGCGCCGTGATGAACTACGAATCACGGTACGAGAATTGGATCGGTGGCCAGTGGACGCCGCCGGTCAAGGGGCAGTACTTCGAGAACCCGTCACCGGTCAACGGCAAGACGTTCTGTGAGGTTGCCCGGTCGACGTCCGAGGACATCGACCTTGCTCTCGATGCGGCCCACAAGGCTGCTCCCGCGTGGGGCAAGACCTCGGTCGCCGAGCGATCGCTGGCCCTGCTCCGCATCGCGGACCGGATGGAGGAGAACCTCGAGAAAATCGCTGTCGCCGAGTCGTGGGACAACGGCAAGGCCGTTCGCGAAACACTTGCCGCCGACATTCCGCTGGCCATCGATCACTTCCGCTACTTCGCAGGCGCGTTGCGCGCTCAGCAGGGTTCGCTCTCCCAGATCGACGAAGACACCGTTGCCTATCACTTCCACGAGCCGCTGGGCGTTGTCGGCCAGATCATCCCGTGGAACTTCCCGATCCTCATGGCCGTCTGGAAGCTGGCTCCCGCGCTGGCCGCAGGCAACGCGGTGGTCCTCAAGCCTGCCGAGCAGACGCCTGCCTCGATCCTGTTCCTCGTCGAACTGATCAAGGACCTGCTGCCCGCCGGTGTGCTGAACATCGTCAACGGATTCGGTGTGGAGGCGGGCAAGCCGCTGGCCTCGAGCAACCGCATCCGCAAGATCGCGTTCACCGGCGAGACCACCACCGGACGCCTGATCATGCAGTACGCCTCGGAGAACATCATCCCGGTGACCCTGGAGCTCGGTGGCAAGAGCCCCAACATCTTCTTCGCCGATGTGATGGCGGAGGACGACGGTTTCCGGAACCGCGCACTGGAGGGTTTCACCATGTTCGCCCTCAACCAGGGCGAGGTGTGCACGTGCCCGAGTCGGGCGCTGATCCAGGAATCGATCTACGACGACTTCATCGACCTCGCGGTGGAGCGGACGAAGAAGATCAAGCAGGGCAATCCGCTCGACACCGACACCATGATGGGTGCGCAGGCGTCGAACGATCAGTTCGAGAAGATCGCCTCATACCTCGCGAT
This sequence comes from Williamsia sp. Y853, assembly GCF_056786495.1. Taxonomy (NCBI): domain Bacteria; kingdom Bacillati; phylum Actinomycetota; class Actinomycetes; order Mycobacteriales; family Nocardiaceae; genus Williamsia; species Williamsia sp. Y853. The sequence continues at coordinate 542,827 of NZ_JBXCJC010000001.1, read as the reverse complement.
CGGCAAGGAGGAGGGCGCCAAGGTCTTGACCGGCGGCGAAACCGTCACCCTCGAAGGCGATCTCGCGGATGGCTACTATATCCAGCCGACCATCTTCGCCGGAACCAACCGGATGCGGATCTTCCAGGAGGAGATCTTCGGTCCGGTGTTGTCGGTGACCAAGTTCTCCGACTACGCCGACGCGATGTCGATCGCCAACGACACGCTGTACGGACTCGGCGCCGGCGTGTGGACGCGTGATGGTGCCACCGCCTACCGCGCAGGACGCGAGATCCAGGCCGGTCGGGTGTGGACCAACACCTACCACGACTACCCGGCACACGCGGCCTTCGGCGGCTACAAGCAGTCCGGCATCGGCCGCGAGAATCATCTGATGATGCTCGAGCACTATCAGCAGACCAAGAACCTGCTGGTGGGTTACGCCCAGGATGCCAAGGGATTCTTCTGATCCACCAGGCATCACCAAGCGCGACAAGCTATTTCGTCAGAAAGTGATCTGTGATGACTCCTACTGATCGAGTCGTCGCGACTGAATCCGCCGTGGAGCTGTTGACCAAGTTGTCGGAGCTCCACGGCGGCCTCATGATCCACCAGTCCGGTGGATGTTGTGACGGCAGCGCGCCCATGTGTTACCCGGTAGGGGAGTTTCGTGTCGGCAGCAGAGACGTGCTGCTCGGCGAGATCGAACTCCCGGAACCGCTGCCTGCGGTGCGGGTCTGGATCCAGGGTGACCAGTACGAACTGTGGAAACACACCCAGCTCATCCTCGACGTCGTGCCCGGACGTGGTGCCGGATTCAGCCTCGAGGCACCCGAAGGCGTTCGTTTCCTGGCCCGCTCCAGGGTCTTCGACGAAGCCGAGAACACCTGGCTCGACGCCTGCCCACCGCGCACGGGCGCCGACGTCACCTGAACGACGAGGTTAGCCATCTATTCGGCTTCTTTGATCCATCTCGTTGCGTACATCGTGTTCGGGCCAAAGAACTCGTGGACGACGTCATCGACTGCGTTCAAGCCGTTTTCACTGTTGGTCATGATCATCACGCTGCGTCCGGTCGCGGGGTACGCGATGAAAAAGGCCTTGTATGCGCCGTTGTCACCCCAGTGCCAGATCGCGTCCCCGAGTTCGTTGGTTTGCAGCCCGATACCGAGCCCCCACTTGACGTGGTCGATCGCTTCCTTGTTGCTGCCGCCGTGGTCGGCGCTGCCCGCCGCGGTGAACATCATGTCGCGGGTGCCGGGTGTGAGCCCTTCGCCCTCGAGGAGCGCGCCGCGGATGAACTTGTTGTAGTCGGTCGCCGTGGTCCGCAGGGTGTACGCGACGTTCGCCCGGGGGAAGTTTCGGACGGGTTTCGGGGTGCCGTCCGCGGTGTGGCCGACGGACGTGACCGTGTCGAAGGCTGGGTTGGTGACGAGGTCGCTGCCTTTCATCCCGAACCGGTCGAAGACCCGCTTCCGGACCAGTTGTTCGAAGGGTGTCCCGGTCAGCGACTCTACGGTCTTCTGTAGGTAGTAGAAGCCCTCTCCGGAGTACGACCACTGGGTTCCGGGCTCGAAAATGGTGCTCACCGGCGTGGTTTCGAACTCTGCACTCGACGGCCCGGTCGCCCAGTTCGGCAGACCGGAGGTGTGTGTCATCACCATTCTCCCGGTGATCCGTTTGGCGACCGGGTCTGCCGCGATCCGCGGATAGTCGAAATAGTCCGACAGCGGTCGGTCGAGATCGAGTACGCCCTCGTCCACCAGCTGGAGCACGACGTACGAGGCCACCACCTTCGTCAGCGACGCCGCTTCGAATACCGTATTCGAAGTCACCGGGCTGCCAGTGGCAACGCTCGACACCCCGTAGTTGAAAGCACGCTCGGAGCCGCGGTCCGAATAGATGACTTGGGCGCCGGGAATGCCTTGCTTGATCAAGGCAGCGTTGATCCGCTGTGCGACAGCCACATACGAGTCGTTTGCCGAGGATCCGGTAGATCCGGTAGATCCGGTAGATCCGGTGGATCCGAGAGAGCCAAGCCAGCCCGGGGTGCTGGACGTGTCGGCCAGGGCCGGAGCAGCAATTGATGCGGAGAGCGCAATTGTACTGGAAAGGGCCACAGCGAGAACAGGTACCAGTACCTTGTGTTGGACAGACTTCACTTGACACCTTTGGACGATTGGTCGACGGACTCGCTGATTCTAGGGCGGGCCGGAGCCGAGATTGCCCCTGTTAACCAGATCCTTACCTACGCAAACGAGATTGAAACAAACAGTCAATTCTGTCGTTCTTCCTGCCACACAACAGGTCCCAAGTGTTCTGCATCACTGTACGGTTGGGAGCCGAATAGCTCCTTCTATGAAGTGGCATCGGCTCGAAGCGGATATCAAGTTGCCGGACTGGCTCGACGCCTGCCTACCGCGTCGGTTCGACGATGTCTCAACGAGGCGGGCGCAGGCCGTCGAGCACAACGGTGAGTAGATGGCGTGCGCGAGTCGGCCATTCGGATGCCTCCAGGCGGGTGAGGTAGCCGATCAGCAGTATGACGTCGCGGGCGTCCACGTCGGGCCGGATGCTTCCATCGGCCTTACCGGCGTCGAGGAGCTGTGTCAGTGCTTTCCCGATCGGTCCGAGGCTGTGCGCTGAAAGGTCTTGCCAAACAGCCACTTCCACGGCTGCGAAAATCCACCGTTTGATCTGGGCGTAGTCGGCGACCCGGTCGAACCACAGTGCCAAGGCCACGGTCGGCTCGTTCTCGGTCAGGAGTGCCGGTGCAGCGGCAACCAGCTGTTCGACCTCGACGCGGTAAACCTCGGTGAGCAGATCTTCTCTGGTCGGGAAGTGTCGATAGAGCGTGCCCTGGCCGACCCCGGCCTGCTTGGCGATTGCGTTGAGTTGTAACTCATCTGAGGTTGCGATGAACTCCCGCGCGGCATCGATGATGCGCATGCGGTTCTCGGTTGCGTCGGCTCTTCGGCGGGAGGAGGTCATCGGGTCCCAACCGTACTCGACTGGCTAAGCGGACACATGTCCGCTACCGTGAACTCACCTAAGCGGACACGTGTCCGCTACGAGTGAGGGAGTTCTTTTATGTCAGATCTGCGCGGCAAAGTTGTTGCAATAACCGGCGCGAGCAGTGGCATAGGGGAGTCCACTGCGCGCCTGCTTGCCGAGCGTGGAGCAGCAGTTGTGCTCGGCGCCCGTCGTGTCGATCGGCTGGCGAGGATTGTGGACGACATCAATGATCGAGGCGGTCGCGCGATTGCCTGCGCAACGGATGTGACCGTGCCGGACGATCTCAAACGTCTTGTCGCTCGGGCGGTTGAGGAATACGGCCGCCTTGATGTCCTGGTGAGCAACGCGGGGATCAGCAAGATCGGGCCGGTCGCCGACCTCGATGTCGAGGGTTGGTCAGCAATGATCGACGTGAACGTTCGAGGTGTGCTGCACGGAATCGCGGCTGCATTGCCGGTCTTTCGGGACCAGGGAGAAGGCCATCTCGTGACAACGGTGTCGACGTCCGGTCTGAAGATCGTCCCGAATCAGGCGGTATACGCAGGCACTAAGAATGCGGTCCGGACTCTACTCGAGGCGCTTCGGCAGGAATCGACCGACGGCGTACTGAGGACAACATCGATCTCACCGGGCATGGTCAGCACCGAACTCGCCGATTCGATCAGCAACGACGAAGTGCGGGCACAGATCAGACGGAGTATGAGTGACTTCGGTCTCGACCCGGCGGCAGTCGCCCGAGCCATCGCTTTTGCCATCGAGCAACCGAGAGAGGTGGAGATCGGCGACATCGTTCTTCGTCCGACGTTGCAAGCCTAGGAGCTACAACCAAGGGCCCTTCCAGTGGCGCGTTGGCGGTCGCATATTCTGCCCGCAGCACCCCGGAAGGAACGTTGAGCAGTGATACAGGATAAGCAGTGACCGCGCTCCGGCCGGTCACGTTCCACTCGGTGATGCGTGGTTTGGGCCCTTCCGCTGCCGCTGGTCAACCGCGCGAGATGTTTCGGGCGGGACTCGGCATCTTGATCGGCCTGGGTGTGGTCGGGTTGCTGCTACTGGTGCCGGGTGTGGATCAAGAGCTCGGGCTGTACATGATCGCGCCGTTCGGTGCGACAGCCGTTCTGGTGTTCGCGGCGCCGAGTAGTCCGCTGGCGCAACCGTGGCCCGCAGTTGTCGGTAATACGATCTCCGCGGTTGTCGGTGTCGCCGTGACCCTGCTGGTACCCGATGTGACGTTGCGGATCGCGCTTGCCGTCGGGCTGGCGGTGGCCGCAATGATCCTGGTGCGCGCGGTGCACCCGCCTGCAGGCGCGGTCGCGATGACGGCCGCGTTGTCCCCGGATGCCGTTGATGCCCTGGGATTTCGGTTCGCTCTCGCGCCAGTCGCCGCCGGTACCGTCCTACTCGTGGTCCTTGCGGCGGCGTATGGACGCGCGACCGGAAGGCACTATCCGTTCCGACAGTTCGATGCAGCTCCGCCACCCGCGGAAAGACTTGGTCTCAGCGAAGACGAGCTGTCCGGAATCCTTCAGCACTACCGGCAGACGCTGAACCTCGGTGTCGCCGACCTTGCCCGGTTGATCGGCGCGGCAGAACTACAGGCCGCGAGTCATCGAACCGGGCCGTTGAAGGCCGACGACGTCATGTCTCGCGACCTGGTGACCGTGCCGCCGGATGCAACGCTCGATGATCTCGCGGAACTGTTTCGGCTGCACGGGTTCACGTCATTGCCGGTGGTGGATCACGGCGGCGGATTCCTCGGGGTTGTCTTTCAGATTCACTTGATAGTTCGGCTCCAGGATCCGGAAGCGCGCGGAGGATTCGGGAAGCCGACGCTTCGGTGGGCAGATCGCCGTGGGGAGGTGATCAGGGCGCGCGACCTCATGGCGGTCGAACCGGCCGTCGCGTCACCGACGACACCGGTCGCTGCAATGCTGCCGTGGCTGTCCGAGAGTGGTTGCGAGGCAGTGCCGGTCCTCGATGGCAGGGCACTCGTCGGCATCGTCACCCAGACCGACTTGATCGCGGCTCTGGCACGGCAGACCCTGATCGGACCAGTGCCGCTGTGAGGATGACGCCGACCATCAGGAATGCCGCGACGTAGCCGGCCACCGCTGCCCAACCCCCGGCCGTATAGGCAAGACCGCCCAGCGCCCCAACCAGGGAAGCCCCGATGTAGTAGCTGAGCACGTACAGGGATGACGCCTCGCCACGGTGTTGCGTGGCGCGCGCACCGACCCAGGCGCTCGCCACCGAATGTGCGGCGAAAAAGCCTGCCGTGAAAAGGGATATACCGATCAGGATCGTCGGCAGCCAGTCCGGCAGGCTCAATGCCAGGCCGGTGATCATGACGCCGATGGCGATGACCAGCACTCGGCGCCTGCCCCAGGAATCGGCCATCCGCCCGGCGACGGCGGACGAGATCGTTCCGGACAAATACAGGGTGAAGACCAGTCCGGCCAAGATCACCGGCAGGTTGAACGGACTGGCGATCAGCCGATATCCGAGAAAGTTGTAGACGGTCACAAACCCGCCCATCAGGACAAACGCCAGACCGAACAGACACAGTAGGGGTGTGTCACGCAGGTGGACGGCCAGGTTGCGAAGCGTCTTGCGTAGCGAAACCCGTTGGGGGACGAAGTTATTCGACTCCGGGACCAGTTTGATGAACGCCACCGCGAATCCCAGTGCCACGAGAGATGCCAACTGTAGCGCCCACTGCCAGGCGGTGATGTCGATCGCCAGGGTGGGGATCATCCGCCCGGTCAAACCGCCGATCGTGTTGCCCGCGACGTAGGTTCCCATCGCTGTGCCAAGGGCACGCCCATCGATCTCTTCGGCAAGGTAGGCCATCGCGACTGCGGGAACCCCTGCGCACAACAAACCCTGGACTGCCCGGCCGGTAAGCAAGATCTCGAACGTCGGACTCCAGGGCAGCACAAGTCCCAGTAGGGCGGCGCTCACCGCGGAAATCGACATCACCCGCACCCGGCCGAAACGTTCGGACAACACACTGGCCGGGATGATGGCGATGGCTAGCAGACCTGTACTGACCGAGATCGCCAGAGCAGACGTGGCCGGCGAAACACCGTAGTGCTCCGAGAAAATCGGGAGCAGACCCTGCACGTAGTAGAGGGTCATGAAGGTCGCCGTTCCGGCTGAAAAGAGGGCCAAGGAGGCTCGCCGATAGCCCGGCTCACCGAGACGATATCCCGCAGGCTGCACTTCGGACTGTGGGACGGATGTGTCGGATGCGCTCACTGTGTCTACGGTTCCATGTGTTCGATCCAATAGGAAATGAATCATATGATGATGGCTAATGCGCAAAGTGCATAAGGAGGAAGGATGGCTGCGGACTGGTTCATCACGCTTGCCGAACTACAGAACGTCTCGGCCGCGGCCCGGCGGCTCCATTTGGCCCAGCCGACTTTGTCTCGAATGCTCGGTCGCCTCGAGCGCGAGGTCGGGGTGGCACTGTTCGATCGGCACGCCAAACGGCTGCAACTCAATGCGTTCGGCGAGATCTACCTTCGCCACCTTCGTCGTGCGGTGGCAGAGATGGATACCGCGAAGTATGAGATCGCCCAGTTGGCCGACCCGGTCGAAGGGTCGATCGACCTGGCATTTCTGCACTCGTTCGGAGTCTGGCTGGTACCCAGCCTGATTGGCGACTTCCGCCGCGAACGGCCGTCCAGGGTGGCGTTCACGCTTACGCAGGGCGCCGCCGATCCGGTGATCGAGCGTGTGCTCACCGGGCCCGCGGACATGGCCGTCGTGTCGCCGCGTCCGCTCACCACCGAAGTCGGGTGGTCGCTGATCATGCGCCAGCGGTTGGCACTTGCGGTGCCGGCGGACCACCCGCTGGCGGTGCGCGACGAGATAACCGTCGTCGAGGCGAGCGAGGAGTCGTTCATCACTGTGGCGCAGGGGTACGGAATGCGGCGGATCCTCGAAGAGCTCTGTGTCGACGCCGATTTCCGGCCCAACATCACCTTTGAGACCACTGAGCTCGGGACGGTTGCAGGCCTGGTGGCCGCCGGATTGGGGGTGTCCATTCTTCCGGTCGAGGGCAATCCGCAGCTGCCCCCGGGTGTGGTTCTCATCCCCTTCGTGGGTGAAGAGACGTCGCGCGAGGTGGGGCTGATCTGGAAACGCGACAGCGCAATGAGTCCGGCGGCTTCTCGATTTCGGGACTTCGTCACCGAGTGGGCGAGATCGGCGGACGCCTGATCGACGAGATCGTCAGGCCGCGATGTTGCGCTTCTTGGGCCGGATGCGGTGCGGATCGACATCGAAATCCTCTTCGGCGAGCCCGAAGGAGATGATCCGCGTCGGGTGGATGCGGATGATCGGGCCCGCAGCGCTGCGTGGTTCGACCTGCTCGGCAGTGCCGCGGATCTCGAGGCAACGCACCCGCCAGGGGTCCCGGGAGGCGATGTCATCGACCACGAATGCGACCGTGGGGTTGGCGGCGAGATTCTTGTATTTCTGACTTGCCGCCATGTTGAACCCGGTGATGTCGATTGTGCCGAGGTCGATGTTGCACGTGAAACCAACAGGATTCACCTGTGGGTTTCCTCCTGGCTGGAGCGTCGCCAAACGTCCCAGATCCTGCGTCGCAAGGTATTCGATCTCGTCGTCTGTGAACGTCATCTTGTTCCCCATCTCGTCGTCGGCAGAGTTGCTGTCCACAGTTTCCGACTTCAAGTGGACTTGAAGTCAACCCGAGATGGGGTCGACAGCTACATGGACTTCACGGCCGCAATAGCCCCACCGTCGACGAGGAGGTCGATGCCGCTGATGAAGGTCGCGTCGGGGCCGAGCAGGAACGCGACAGCAGCGGCGATGTCGTCGGGGGTACCGAGCCGCTTCGTGGCGGAGCGTTCGACCATCATGCGCATACCCGCACCGCTTTCACCGGCGAGTTCCTGTTGTCCCATCGGGGTCGAGATGACGCCGGGGCTGACGGAGTTGATGCGTGCCCCGCGTGCGCCCCACTGTCCGCTTGCGGCCTGCACGCGAAGTGCGTTGGCGCGCTTGGCAATCGCATAGTTGACGCCGGGCTCGAGGTCGGTGCGCAGGAACGGCAGTTGCAGCAGCTCAGTGGTCGGGGTGCGGGCAAGGGCCTTCTCCTGCTCGCCGTCGAGCCCTCCGGCACCCAGGTATCCCGACATGCTCGAGATCACCACGCCGGCGCCACCGGGCGCGATGATCTGCCCGAATGCGTCGAGCGACAGGGCGACTCCGAGGAGGTCCACCTTCAGGATGGATTCCGAATCTGCCTGTGTCGGAGACAGTCCGGCGGTGTGGGCGACCTCGGTGACGGCACCGAGTGAGGCCGCGGTGTCGGCCAGGGTGGCAATCGATTCCGGAAGCCCGACATCGACCTGCTGCGTCGTCACCGTATGGCCTTCGCCGCTGAGGGTTTTGGCTGCGGCAGCGAGGGTTTCGGTGTTGAAGTCTGCGAGCAGAATGTGCTTGCCCGGGCCCTGTCTGCGGGCGACCGCGAGACCCATTCCGCCGACCCCGATGACAACCAGCACGTTCTTGTCCATCACTGCACTCCTGTACTCGAAGGTGGCTGGGTTGCCGCCTCCCCTGACCTGTCGACGATCGACTGCACCGGTGTGCGCGAACCAATTGCCGACATTCTGCAGGCTACTGCTTTAGTCGGGCATCAGCGCAAGTCTGCGGTAGCTGAGCGCGAAATCCGAGCCCATCCTGACGATCTCGATACGCGCGGGTGAGGAGAAAACGCCGCGGGCCTGCTCTTGGGTGCATAGGTTGTCGTTTGACCACTTACGTGTCCGGGTGCCCGCGCCGGGCCTCAACTGAGCAGAGTCGGAGATCTCTATGGCTACCTTTGTGCTGGTACACGGCGGAGGACATGGCGGTTGGTGCTACCAAGCAGTCGCGCGACTGCTTCGGTCTGCGGGCCACGACGTCTACACGCCGACACTGACCGGTCTGGGCGAGAGATCGCACCTCGTATCCAAGGATGTGAACCTCGACGTCCAGATCACCGACGTGGTCAACGTTTTGGAGTTCGAGGATCTGCACGACGTGATCCTGGTGGGCCACAGCTACGGCGGGATGATCATCACCGGGGTCGCGGATCGTGCCACCGCGCGGATCGGTCATCTGGTGTATCTCGATGCCGCCAATCCTGAGAACGGTCAATCGCTTGCCGACGTCGCAGGACTGCTGATGGAGGCATCCCGGTCGGTCGGGCGAGTGGTGGACGGCGTCGAACTCGTGCTGTTCCCGGGCACCGATCCGATGGGGTACTACGGCGTGACAGACCCCGATCAGATCGCCTGGATGAAGCCGAAACTCACCCCGCATCCGTGGGCCTGCTTCGAACAGAAGTTGTTGTTGGACAACGAATCCGACATTCGCGAGATACCGCAGTCACACATCGTGTGTACCGCGACCCTGCCGTTCCGCGACGTGGCAGCGTTGCAGGCCGCATCGGACGGGCGGGTGTGGGATATCGACACCGGCCACGATTTGATGATCTCCGAACCCGAAAAAGTGACCGAAATGCTGCTTCGGCTGGTTTAGTCCGCCAACTTCTTCCCCGGGAGCCGGCGCGGAGGGAAATGTTCCCTTGGTGGCCGCTCTCGGGATGAACTTGTCCATGTCCTCCCCAACCGATCAGCTGGGCTGGTCAAACGCGTGTGGTCGACACTTATACTCGATCCGAATCGCGTGGCCGGGGGGTCTGGCCTGCAGTGGGGGAGACTGAGATGAGCAATTTTCAGGCTGATGTCGACGAGTTGGTACGGCTTGGCGGGGTCTTACATGGACTTGCGGCGGAAGCGGCCGCCTTGCGGGTCGGACCGGCTGCCGGTCCGTATTCGTCCGTTCAAGGAGGAATCCTGGCATCGGTCGCCGAAGCATCTTCGATTTCGGGTGATTTGATCGATGGTGCACTCGTGCCTGCCCTGGACGAGCGCCTTGGCGAGACCGGGGACGTGATGATCAATGTCGCCTGCCAGTTCCGAGCCGTAGACGAACAGTCGGCAGCCAATCTCGCGTCGACATTCACCGCAGCAACCGGTGACTGGAACCCGGAGGAACCTGTCTGATGGTGACCAGATCACAACTGGCGGCGTTCAACCCGGCGACGCTGACCAGCATTGCTGATGCCTGGACGGCGCTGGGTGTCAGTGCAGAAGCCCTGTTCGAGCGGTATCAGGCCAGCGTCACAAGAGCGGGCGAAATCTATTGGGAGGGTACGACCGCTGAAGCCGTTCAGGCTCGCGCAACCGCAGATAAGACTGCCGTCGGGACGGTCTCGGATGCGCTCGACGCGGTGGCGACGACGGCAAGGCAGGGCTTCTACGAGATCGATGCACCCTTGCAGCGCGCCAGGGCCGCCATTCTGGCCGCAGAGACCGACCGTTTCACAGTCTCGGAATCTCTGGCGATCACCGACAGTGAGTCCGATCCTGACGATGACCGGGTCGCCCTGCTCGCCGAACGTGTACGTGAGTTGAACGACGCCGTGACTGCCACCATCAACGCGGACGAGTCGGTCAAGGGCCAGCTGGATGCCGCGCGAGAAGGACTCACGGCGACGTTCACCTCGGCCGCGACATCGGGCGGGGGACAGGGTAGGGCTGACGGTCAGGCCCTGGCCAACGACCCCTCCGCGTTGACTCCGGAGCAACTGCGGCGCATCCAAGAAAGCGCGCACCTGACTGACGCGCAACTCGACGCACTCGCTCGCGGCGAAACCGCTGCCATCCCGGCATCGCAGATGGAGTACCTGAATCAGCTGAGTACGGCGCTGGACGGCAAGTCACCGCAGGAGATTCAAAACCTGCTTTCGAAGTTGTCGCCGGGTAACCAAGCAGCAGTGGCGAATTCGTTGCAGATTCTGTCGAACGAGAAGGTGACAGCCTCAGTGCGCGGCGATGTCGAGGTTCCGACCAACGGTGGACTCGACTGGTTGCCGACTGGGATGAAGGAATCGCTGACTCGGGATGATCTGACGGTCATCGGTTTTGAGGCAGCCGGGAGCAGCGTGCTGCCGAGCGTGGCCCTGAATGGCGTCGCCGACAACAAAGCGATCGCCGGAATCGTTGCGAAGGGCGACGGTAGGTATCAGAGCGGCACTGCGCTCGACAGCGCACTGCTCGACGTCGGGCGACAGTACCTGGATGCACAGGTTGCGCACGAGCAGAGTCCGAACAGCAAGTTCGAGTACTTCACCGTGGATGGACGTGGCACTCAGGACATGGCGATCACCGAAGAAATCTTCAGCGCGGTGGGCGGCGACAAGATTGCTGTCGCAGCGGCAGTGGATGATTCGGGCCATGGTGGTGATTTTGTGAAGGATGTGCTTGCGCACAACTGGACTGACGATGGCAAGGCAGCGTCGACGCTCTTTCAGTTCAACGAAGGCGACGCGACGATAGAAGACCATGCCAACGCGAACGATGTTGCGACAGCGACCCGTACGGGCAACATCATGGAGGCCGTTGCGCGTGCGTCGAGTACGGACCAAGCGTGGGAGTATCTGCGGAACGTTCCAGGTGCCGACCAACAATCGGCCGGACAACTCAACCCTGAACTAATGCAAACAGTTGCCAGCAGTATGAGCCCCTACGTGGGAATTATGGCGGGTGGTGGCAGCGACATTGTCGACGGCTTTGACCCGGGGGGATGGTCAGACCCTGATGGGAATCTGAACTTCTTCGGCTCGGCAAATGTGTTCGCTTTGATGAACACGGATGCAGTGGCAGGGACCACGTTTACGCAAGCCGTAATCGGGGAGCAACTGGCGGCCGAAGGGCGATATGCATCCGACCCATCGTCACCCCTTGCGGAAGGGAATCTGTTGAAGGTTGGGGCCCTACTCGGTCTCACGGATAAAGGCATGCTTCTCGCGATGCAGGATCAGTATAACGACGAGGCCGCCCACGAGGAAGAAATATATGCACGGAAAGAAGGTGCATTCACAGGATTGATGGAAGTACTGTCCTTCGGGGTGGACAAGGTTCCCGGCGGGGAGTTTATAAATCTGGCGAAGGATGCGTCGGGTGACATTTTGCAGGAGGCAGTTATTGGCGCGGAGCCAGGCGATCCTAGAGAATCGGCCGTAAGCGGACCAAACTTCTCTCGTCAGGCGTACAACATACTGAATGTGACTCCCGACTTGCCTCCCGAATTTAGACTCAAATACCGAGAGTTCTTCGATGGCCAAGGCAAGTTGATGAGCTGGGACGAGGTGGTTGACAGTGGACTGCCTGTGACTTCCGCGGCGGCGGGATACGACAGCATGCTCCAGGAAGTGTACAAAAGTGAGACCGTTGTCCAGAACATCCGGAACGGATACAGCGACGCAATACGCGACCACACAAAGAGTGACGACAAGGACTCCGATGGCGGTTAGTCGGGTTTGGCGGGTTGCAATCCTCACGGCGTGCAGTGTTTTGGCCGTGACGGCGTGTGGTGATGGGGCCGATTCCTCACCAGCGTCGTTGAAGTCTGAGAGGTTTACAAACTTCACGCCACATATCTGGTCGGCGGAATCCGGTATCGATTTGTTTGGTCGTGGATCGGAGTTGATACGGGCGGCGAGTGAAGCCGGGTTCTATTGGCCCGCTATTGAAGAAATTGATGATTACTACCCGGGATTCATTTCGGCTTTGGTTCCGGAACAAGGCAACTTTGCTCGCACTCGTTGGGAGACTCGAGCGGAGTATCTGGACGCGCTCGACGAGACAATGTTCCTTCATATTGCGGACTATTCTGAGAGTGAATCGCGGGTGGCAGCGACGGTATGCCACTACACGCTTCACTCGACGCCGGGATCTAACGAGGTCGACCCCCCGAGCCGCGCATATCGGATCGTTTTGGAGAACGTAGGCGAGTCAAAGGGGACGCCGGGCGTGGTCGACCATGACGCGGCGCACGGTTCAGAGGAACAGCAGACACCATCGTGGAATGTCTTCGGGTCGTGGAAGATCAGGCTGGGGCAGGTCTTCTTTGGTGGGACTCAGGAGGCTCCGACCAAAGATGGGTTCTTCATTCCGCAGGAGTGCCGAGATTGGTGGGCGGAGAGGTTTCCAGGATTGGCACCGTTGGAACCCGGATCCCCTTATCAGACACAACCACCGGGGTTTGTAGCGCCGGTGATGCCGGTGGGAGTGCAGTTTCCGGGCTGGATCGGTCCTTCGAACGTGGCGTAGTTGGTGAGGGCCCCGGGATTGTTCCTCGGCAGGAGGCAACTCAGGGGGATGAAGTTGGGTAGAAATCGTGGCTGGCTGGTGAGCTTCGCCAGTGATCAGTAACCGAGAGCCAGGGGAGTCCGATGGTGGTTAGTCGGGTTTGGCGGTTAGCGTCCCTCGCCGCGTGCGCAGTCCTGGGCGCGGCTGCATGTGGAGAACTGGATGTAGAGCGATTGTCGGCCGAGCCTGAATCATTCAGCAACTTCACGCCACATGTGTGGTCGGCGGAATCCGGCGTCGATGTGTTCGGGCGCGGGCCAGAACTGCTGCGTGCGGCGAGTGAAGCGGGCTTCTACTGGCCTGCGATCGAAGAGATCGATGACTACTTCCCTGGTTTCACGGGCGCTCTGGCTCCTGGGCAGGAACCCTTCACACTCGCTCGTTGGGAGGACCGATCAGAGTATCTCGCTCCGATAGACGAGACGGTCTTCTTGCATATCGCCGACTACTCAGAAACGGACACAGTGATATCGGCGTCGGTCTGTAGTTACATGCTGCACTCGATTCCGGGGGTGGACGATGTAAATCCGCCGACCGGTGTGGATCGAATCGTGTTGGAGAACGTTGGCGGGTCAACGGGCGCGGCCGGTGTGGAAGATGTCGATCCGGATCACGGAACCGAACTGCAGCGGTCGCCGTCATGGAATGTGTTCGGGTCATGGATGATTCGATTGGGCAAGCCGATCTTTGGCGGTACCGAAGAGGCGCCGCGGGACGACGGTCTCTTTGTTCCGCAGGAGTGCCGAGATTGGTGGGCGGAGAGATTTCCGGGACTGACGCATCCGGATCCTGATTCGCCGTATCAAGAGCAGCCTCCAGGATTTGTGGCGCCAGTTATTCCTGTGGGAGTGCAGTTTCCGGGCTGGATCGGGCCTTCGAACGTGGCGTAGGGGCTTGAGCCGCCAAACTCGCCCCGTAATAGTGTGGCACTCAAAGGATCTCGTTCGGAATGCTCAGTACAGCCCGGGAAAATACTCCTTGCGAATGTGTGTTCGATTGGGTACGGTGGAGTCAGTCGACCACAAGTACGCCGTATCTGACGCCTTCCCCGCAGAGACACTCCGGTCGACGCCCCCGGTTTGCTCTCTCCTTGGAAGGTGCTGTGCTATGCGACTTCTCGAGATGGTCGACGAATTGGTTGACCTGGTCTTAACCGATGATGCAACTGCCACGCTGGGTATGGCGAAGGATCTGATCACCCTGCGTAACGCGACGGAGCATCAGCTCGCGGTGTGTGCTGCGGTGATCGACGAGTCGGGCATCGCCCGTAAGGCCGGCTCGACAACAGCAAAGTTGCTGCAGGCCAACGGTGCTGCACCAGTATCTGCGTACCGCTGGTTACGCATCAGCGCAGGCTTGATGGGTCTGGATCGTACCGCCGGGTATTCGCGGGACGGGTTCCTGTCCTCCGAACACGTGGACGCGGTGGTCAAGGGCGTCGCCCATATCGTCGGCCGGTCCGAGGATCCGGTGACACCCGAACAGCAGGTCGGATTTGAGCGGAAACTGCTGAACCACACCATTTCCGGAGCCGCACCAGCTGAGATCGGTGCAGAGGCCCGCGCGCTGGGCAACGAGGTGGCCAGGGACACCGGTGGTCCGCCGCCGGCTGAGGACCGGTCGCTGAACAGTCTGGACTATGCAGTCCGTGAGGGTCGATGTGTCGGTACGTTCGATGTGGATGCGGTGATCGGGGAGAAGTTGTTTTCCGCGTTGGACTTCTGGTCCAAAGCCCGTCCTGAACCCGACGGCTCGGATGACAGTCGAAGCCCCACCCAACGCCGAGCCGATGCGCTACATCAGTTGTTGGATTGCGGTGGTGGTGGACAAACGCTGGTGTCGGCGCCGCGAACCGAGGTGATGGTCACCGTGCCCGCCGATCATCCCGAGGCTGCCTCGCTGCCGTGGATGGGTCCGATCACCGAAGCAACCGCCGCTGCGTTGGCGTGCGATTCATCAATCACCTCGATCACCCTCGACGGGCAGCAGGTCCCGATCAACCTGAGACCACCGAAACGTTTGTTCACCGGACTGGTCCGTAAAGCGATCATCATCCGCGACACCTGCTGCGTGAAATGCGGTGCCAAGGCCGGCTGGTCGGACTGCCACCACATCGTGCACTTTGTCGACGGCGGCCCCACCACCCTCGACAACGGGTGCTTGCTGTGCCGCACCTGCCATATGGCTGTTCACAACACCGGGTGGGACGTGATCATGGGATCCGACGGACACCCGTGGATGATCCCGCCCGCCGATATCGACCCGCAACGAAGACCGCTACCGGCCTACAACCGGCGAACCCTGACTCTCGCCGCCTAACCGGCGACCACCCCGGATCCGCTGCCGCAACGAGACATTGGCAGCGGCGGACGAGCCATCTCCATCAGTCGCATCCGACCACGCGTCGGGACCGCGCACGAACTCTTGACAACTCCACAGTGTGAACGAGCATTGGTGCTGCCGCCCGGCGGCCGGGCGGCAGCACCAATGCGCCATCTCGATCTAGTCCGCGTATGACTCGTTGAGTTCGGCGATGGTCATCTGTGAGGAATCGGTGATGATGTCGAGGATGTTGCCGTATTCCGGTGAGTCGGAACTGACGATGGATACGTGGTCTTCGCCCTTCAACAGGACGAGTTCGCCGATGCCGCCGCGACGGTCGACCTCGTTGATGTACCGCTCCGACAGGTTCGGTGGCACCAGGGTGTCGGCTGTGCCGTGGACCGCGATCACCGGCATGGTGACGTCGATGTTCTGGATGGGATCGACGGAGGCGTACCGATCGGGAACCTCTTGCGGTGTCCCGCCGAGCACGGTCACGATGCGGTCATTGCCGTGATTGGCGGCGTAGACCATGTCCAGCGGCCCGGCCAAGGAGACAACCCGCGTCGGACGAAATTTGGGACTGTGGCCGACCTCGTTGGCATTCAGCTGATTTCGCGTTCCGGCCCACATGGCCAACTGGGCGCCTGCGCTGTGGCCGACCACCAGCTCGTCATCGACGGTGATTTGGGGGAACTGCTTGTCGATCTCCGGTACGAAGTCGAGGGCGTTGGCGACATCGGTGAAGGTGGTTGGCCAGCCACCTCCGGAACCGACGCGGCGATACTCGATGTTGTAGACGGCCATACCGCGTTTGGCCAGGTCCAGCGCGTACGGGCGCATGGTCTGGGCATCGAGCGCCGACTTCCAGGAGCCCCCGTGGATCAGGACGACGAGCGGCGTCGAATCGGTGGTCTGCTCGCCCGCGGGCAAGTAGAGATCGCCCCAGTTCTGGTCGGGGTCGGCGCTGGGGGAGGCGTCGTATGTGAGTCGATGAACGGTGATCTCGTCGAGCGTTTCCGCGGTCGACGATGGCGCGGCCACCGGAGTCGGTGCTGTGCTGGTACATGCACAGGCCGCGGCGATCACACCGATGAATCCGATAGCAGTGGCCACCGTTTTGAATAGCTTCATGGGAATAGTAAATCGCAGCTGCCCGGAGGAGCTCCCAAAAGGCCGCTGTTTTGTAATCGCTAATAACAATGAATTGATGTGGATCCGGGAGTGCCTCTCGCACAATGACATTTGTCATGTCGGATTCGTGACATCGACAGTGTGATGACTGCGGTAATCAGCGCATGATCAATTCATGAGCACAACAGCGATTGAATTGCGTGGACTGACAAAGTCCTTCGCCTCATCCGGCGGGCCGGTGCGGGCCGTCGATGGTGTTGATCTGCAGATCAATGCCGGAGAGGTGGTGGCGTTTCTCGGCCCGAACGGGGCGGGTAAGACGAGCACCATCGACATGATCCTCGGACTCTCCCAACCTCAGTCGGGAGATGTCAGCATCTTCGGTCTCAAACCGTCCGTCGCCGCCGGCAGCGGACGAATTGCCGCCGTGATGCAAACCGGCGGCCTACTACCCGATTTCACGGTCTCCGAAACGGTCCGGGTGGTTGCCGCGTCCTTCGGTATCAGCTCATTCGGCCACGTCATGGAACGGGCGGGACTCACCGCCATCGCCGAGCGTCAGGTCTCGAAATGTTCTGGCGGTGAGCAGCAGCGGTTGAAGTTCGCGTTGGCGCTGTTGCCTGATCCGGATCTGATCGTTCTCGATGAGCCGACCGCCGGAATGGATGTCGAATCACGCCGCAATTTCTGGGCGACCATGCGAGCCGACGCCAAAAACGGCCGGACCGTGGTGTTTGCGACTCATTATCTGGAAGAAGCCGACGACTTCGCCGACCGTATCGTGATGATGGCCCACGGCCGAATTGTTGCCGACGGTTCGGCTGCGAGTATTCGGGCACAGGCCAGCGGCCGCAGCGTTTCGGCAGTTCTCGGCGGCGACGATTTGGCCCGCACAGTGACGAAATTTCCCGAATTGGCAGACGTCACTGATCGTGGGGGCCGAGTCTTCCTGCGTACGCAGGACTCTGACGAGCTTGCCCGATATCTGCTCACCGAGACCGGGGCGCGCGATGTCGAGATCACCTCGCACAACCTCGAGGACGCCTTCGTCGCACTCACCAGTGAAGACTCGCAGAACCCCGAGAGGATCAAACGATGACCACCCTTACTCCCCCCGCAGGCGGGCTCTTGCGTGGCTTCTCCCTCACCTACATAAGCCTCGATCTGCAGCGGGTACTGCGGAATCGGCGTGCGCTGATCTTCACCATCGCGATTCCGACCCTGATGTATGTGATCTTCGGGGCAAACGCCAGCGACAGCGGTGACAAGATCGGCAGCGCGAACACCGCCGCATACGTGCTGATCCATATGGCGGTGTACGGCGCGATCCTGGCCACCACAACCACAGCTGCATCTGTTGCGATCGAACAGCAGGCCGGTTGGACGCGAACACTGTTGATGACTCCGCTGACCCCGGCGTCCTACGTGCTGTCGAAGGTGGTTGTTGCCCTCACGGTGGCAGCGATGCCACTGGTGTTGCTCTCGGTGGTCGGTGTCTTCACCGGTGCCAAAGCGCCGGTCGGGCTGTGGATCCTCTCGATACTGCTCGGGTGGCTCGGGTCGGCGTTGTTTGCAGCCTTCGGTCTGGCCGTCGGCTTTGCCTTGCGGAGCGATGCCGCAACCCAGGTGCTCGGTGGCGTGCTCACCCTGTTGGCCTTCGCGGGCAACCTGTTCGTCCCTCTCAAGGGTGCAATGCTGACGTTCTCGATGTTCACCCCGATGTTCGGTATCGGAACACTGGCGAACTATCCGCTCACCGGAGGTGAGACGGCGGACGGCGACCACATCTCATTGCTCGTGGTATTCGCCAACATCGTGGTGTGGGGCGCCATCTTCGGATACGCCGCAATTCACTACTACCGCAAAAGCACGACGCGTCAATAGGTAAGTTCAGGTGGGCAACAACTACATCCATCAGAAAGCGGAGACATCAACATGTCATTGATCGCACTTCTCGATCTCAAGTTCAAGGCTGAATCCCTCGACGACGCCAGGACCGTGATGAAGCGGGTTCTCGCGGAAACCAGGGCATTCGAAGGATGCGAAGGTGTCGAGGTGCTGATCGATCAGGCCGACCCGGCTCACTTTCTGGCTGTTGAACGCTGGGCATCCGCCGAGCACGATGCGAAATACCGGGAGTTCCGGGCGGGCGAGGGTGCGATCACCGATCTCGGGCCGCTGCTGGCCGGCCGGCCAGCTCTGACCGTCTACCAGGCTGACAGCGATATCTGAACACTGTCGCTGGGCGCAAGATCTGGTGTCTCGGTGCGGGCGGTCTCATTGACCGCCCGCACCGAGACGTTCAAACCACATCGATGTCGTCTCGGTAGGACTATCCGATGTCGAGACTGACGATGACTGGTTCCGTGCCTGGCGCGACGGCCGTTGGCCCTTCGCGGCGGTGTGGTTGTTGTTTCTGGCCTATCCCATCGCGGAGACGGTGACGTCGACGTCTCTGAGTTTCTCCGTCCGGGTTTTTGGCCTCGTCGCATTGGGCGTCTTTGCGCTGGGCTATCTGTTGTCTTGCGTATACCTGATCAACGATCTGGACCGGGCCACCGGCAGTTGGCGCCGCGGGGCAATTACCGGGTTCCTGTTACTCGCCGCCATCGCAGGCATGATGACGACCATCCTCCATGAGGAGGTCTTTGCGTTGGCGCCCTATCTGATGGCGTTGGCCTCCTTCGCCTTTCCGTTGCCGGTGGCAGTCGCGGTATGTGTGCTGCTGATGGGTGCCGCCGTGCTTTTGCCCGAGCTAGTCGACGATTGGCAGATCGACACCGGAATTGTGTTGATGTTGTTGGTGATCGGGCCGGTGTTGCTGACGGTACGGATGCTCCGAACCAGGGAGGAGTTGCGGGGAGAAGCCGCTGCGACTGCCCGTCGACTCGACGAACAACTCGCCATCATCGGTGAGAGGGAACGGGTGGCACGCGATGTACACGACATACTCGGTCATTCGCTGACCGTGTTGACTATCAAGGCCGAACTCGCAGGCCGGCTGGTCGATGTCGACCGTGCTGCCGCCAAAGCCGAGATAGCCGACCTGCACCGGATCTCTCGTGAGGCGCTTGCGGCGGTCCGGACAACCGTGGGCGGCTTGCGTTCTCCGGATCTCGATTCCGAATTACTCTCGGCGCATACAGCTTTGACGGCCGCACAGATTATCCCTGAGCTCCCTTCGGACACGTCCGTCGTCCGCGTCGAGAATCGCACCCTGTTTGCCTGGGCGCTGCGTGAGGCCATCACAAATGTCGTCCGGCATTCAAGCGCGTCTTCATGCCGAGTAACACTGTCGCCCAGCATGATCTGCGTGATCGACGACGGCGTCGGACAGGCCGGCGGCGGTATCGGGAACGGTCTGCGTGGTCTGCGGGAGCGCGTCGAGGCGGTCGGCGGGCTATTGGTTCTGGAAACCAGCGACGGTACAGCTGTCCGGGTCTCGGTCGAACAAGGAGAGACAGTTTGAGTGAGATCAGGCTGCTGGTCGCCGACGACCAGGCGTTGGTGCGCGGCGCGCTGGCCGCGCTGCTGAACCTGGAGTCGGATCTGACCGTTGTCGCTCAGGTGGGTCGAGGCGACGAAGTGCTCGAAGCGGCCCGAACCCACGCCTGCGACGTCTGCCTGCTCGATATCGAGATGCCCGGGATGGACGGAATCGAGGTGGCGAGCACCCTTCGGCGTGAACTGCCGTCCGTCCGCACCCTGATCGTGACGACATTCGGCAGGCCCGGATACCTGCGCCGAGCCGTTGAAGCAGGCGCCTCGGGGTTTGTTGTCAAAGACACCCCATCCGCGGACCTGGCCGATGCGGTACGTCGGGTCCATGCCGGACTCCGGGTCATCGACCCCACCCTCGCGACCGAGAGCCTGGCCACCGGAGGCAACCCACTGACAGAACGGGAGCGGGACGTGTTGCGGCTGGCGATGACAGGTGCGCCCGTCATCGAGATCGCTGCCCAGGTGCACCTGTCGGCGGGAACCGTGCGCAATTACCTGTCCAGTGCGATCGGCAAGACCGGGACCGGATCCAGGCTCCAGGCCGCGCGGATGGCTCAGCAGCACGGTTGGCTCTGATCAGGTGCGCTCGGTCCTGTTTGTGATGTAGCCGACAAACGAACGTTCGGCAGCTGCGGGAATCGCCCGGAGGAGGGCGGCAGGGGTGGCTTTTTGCCGGGCGCGATTTCAATCCGGCGTGGGTGCCGTGAGAAAATAATTCGATGTTTGTTGCCGGGGTGATCCTCCGTGCAATGATCAGCGATCATCTGTGGTCAGCAACGGCGCTGGCTAGAGCATGTGGGACTGGCCTACGGGCACGTAAGTGCAGGTGGAGCGAGTGTTTAGGTTTACCTTAGCTGGTTAACGTCCCACGTGTGTAACCACTGCTGAAGCGGTGCGCTCCGACTGAGCGCGATGTTTAAGGGCGAATAGTATGAAGCACGCTCCCGGCCCGATTGGGCTCTACGACCCGCAGAACGAGCACGACTCCTGCGGTGTCGCTTTTGTTGTCGACATGCATGGTCGGCGTAGCCGCGACATCGTCGACAAGGCGATCTCGGCCCTGGTGAACCTCGAACATCGTGGCGCTGCCGGCGCTGAGCCGAACACCGGTGACGGTGCCGGGATCATGATCCAGGTTCCCGACCGCTTCTTCCGTGCGGTTGTCGACTTCGAACTGCCTGCCGAGGGCTCGTATGCCACTGGCATGGCGTTCCTGCCGCAGGGTTCGGCCGACGCCAAGACCGCGTGTGACGGTGTCGAGAAGATCGTGACGTCCGAGGGCCTGACCGTCCTGGGCTGGCGCGATGTCCCCATCGAAGAGGCTTCGCTGGGCGCGCTCGCGCGTGACGCCATGCCGACCTTCCGCCAGATCTTCATCGCGGGAGAGAGCGGCGACAACCTCGAGCGTCGTGCATACGTGGTGCGCAAGCGGGTCGAGACCGAACTCGGCGCCAAGGGTGCCGGACAGGACGGACCCGGTCGCGAGACCGTCTACTTCCCAAGCCTTTCCGGTCGTACCTTCGTCTACAAGGGCATGCTGACCACCCCGCAGCTGCGTGGTTTCTACATCGACCTGCAAGACGAGCGTGTCGAAAGCGCACTGGGCCTGGTCCATTCGCGCTTCTCCACCAACACGTTCCCGAGCTGGCCGCTTGCCCACCCCTTCCGGCGCGTTGCCCACAACGGTGAGATCAACACCGCAACCGGCAACGAGAACTGGATGCGGGCCCGCGAGGCGCTCATCGACACCAGCGTCTTCGGTGAAGGCACCGCGGAGAAGATCTTCCCCGTGGTCACCGAGGGTGCCTCCGACACCGCGCGATTCGACGAGGTTCTCGAACTCCTGCATCTCGGTGGGCGCAGCCTGCCGCACGCGATGCTGATGATGATCCCGGAAGCCTGGGAGCGTCACGAGTCGATGAAGCCGGAGCACCGGGCGTTCTACGAGTACCACTCGACCCTCATGGAGGCATGGGACGGACCGGCATCGGTCTGTTTCACCGACGGCACCCTGATCGGTGCGGTCCTCGACCGCAACGGCCTGCGCCCGAGCCGCATCTGGGTCACCAAAGACGGCCTGGTCGTCATGGCCTCGGAGGTCGGCGTCCTCGACATCGACCACGGAGACGTGGTGCAGAAGCTGCGCCTGAAGCCCGGCCGGATGTTCCTGGTGGACACCGCCGCCGGCCGCATCGTCGACGATGCCGAGATCAAGGACGAGCTCGCCGCCGCGCACCCGTACCAACAGTGGCTCGACGAGGGCATGAAGCACCTCGATGACCTGCCCGGTGAGCCGCACACCCACATGGCCCACGACCGGGTCAAGCTGCGTCAGCAGGTGTTCGGATACACCACCGAGGACATCAGCCTGCTCGTCGAACCGATGGCCCGCACGGGCGCCGAGGCGATCGGATCGATGGGCACCGACACGCCCATCGCCGTGCTCTCGAAGCGTTCGCGGATGCTGTTCGACTACTTCCAGCAGATGTTCGCGCAGGTCACCAACCCGCCGTTGGACGCGATCCGCGAAGAGGTCGTCACCAGCATCGGTGGCACGATCGGGCGTGAGGCCGATCTGCTGAACCCGGGCCCAGAGTCGTGCAAGCAGATCGTGCTTCCGCAGCCGATCCTCGACAACGACAACCTGGCCAAGCTGGTGCGTCTGGGCGAGGACGAGCGGTACGCCGACTACCGCAGTGTGCAGATCCGTGGCCTGTATCCGGTTGCCGAAGGTGGCGCCGGACTGCGTAAGGCCATCGACGATGTCCGCACGCAGGTCTCCGCGGCGATCGCCGACGGTGCCCGCCTGGTGGTCCTCTCGGATCGCGAGTCCGACGAGACCCTCGCCCCGATTCCGTCGCTGCTGCTGACCTCGGCCGTGCACCATCACCTGGTCCGGGAGAAGACTCGCACCCAGGTGGGCCTGCTGGTGGAGGCCGGTGACGCCCGCGAGGTGCACCACATGGCTGCACTCGTCGGTTTCGGTGCCGCCGCGATCAACCCGTACATGGCGCTGGAGACCATCGAAGATCTCGCTCTGCGCGGCGTTCTCGGCGGTATGGATTACCAGACCGCCCAGAAGAACTACATCAAGGCCGCAGGCAAGGGCGTCCTCAAGGTGATGTCGAAGATGGGCATCTCCACGTTGGCGTCGTACACCGGAGCCCAGCTGTTCCAGGTCATCGGCATCGACCAGGAAACCGTCGACGAGTACTTCACCGGCCTGCGGTCCCATCTCGGTGGCATCGGTCTCGATGAGATCGCCGCCGAGGTTGCCGTCCGCCATGCCGTGGCCTTCACCGACCGTCCCGAAGAGCGCGCGCATCGCGAGCTCGAGGTCGGCGGCGAGTACCAGTGGCGTCGCGAAGGCGAATACCACCTGTTCAACCCGGACACCGTCTTCAAGCTGCAGCACTCCACCCGCACCGGCCAGTACTCGGTGTTCAAGGAGTACACGAAGCTCGTCGACGACCAGTCCAAGCAGATCGCTTCGCTGCGTGGTCTTTTCAACTTCAATTTCGGTGACCGTGATCCGATCCCGATCGATCGGGTCGAGCCGGCCAGCGAGATCGTCAAGCGCTTCTCGACCGGTGCGATGAGCTTCGGCTCCATCTCCGCCGAGGCGCACGAGACCCTCGCGATCGCGATGAACCGTCTCGGTGGCCGCTCCAACTCCGGCGAGGGCGGCGAGAACGTTCGTCGTTTCGAGCCGGACGAGAACGGCGACTGGCGTCGCAGTGCCATCAAGCAGGTCGCGTCGGGACGTTTCGGCGTCAACTCGCACTACCTGACCAACTGCACCGACATCCAGATCAAGATGGCCCAGGGTGCGAAACCCGGTGAGGGTGGACAGCTTCCGCCGCACAAGGTGTACCCGTGGGTCGCCGAGGTCCGGGGTTCGACTCCCGGTGTCGGCCTGATCTCGCCGCCGCCGCATCACGACATCTACTCGATCGAGGATCTCGCTCAGCTGATCCACGACCTGAAGAACGCGAATCCGGAAGCTCGGATTCACGTGAAACTTGTGTCCGAAGTGGGCGTCGGAACGGTCGCCGCAGGTGTGTCGAAGGCACACGCCGACGTGGTGCTGATCTCCGGCCACGACGGCGGTACCGGTGCCACGCCACTGACATCCGAGAAGCATGCCGGCGGACCCTGGGAACTCGGCCTCGCCGAAACCCAGCAGACGCTGCTGCTCAACGGACTTCGTGACCGCATCGTGGTGCAGGTCGACGGCCAGCTCAAGACCGGTCGCGACGTGGTTGTCGCCGCGCTGCTCGGTGGCGAGGAGTTCGGTTTCGCCACCGCACCATTGGTGGTCGCCGGCTGCGTGATGATGCGCGTCTGCCATCTGGACACCTGCCCCGTGGGTGTTGCTACGCAGAACCCATTGCTGCGCGAGCGGTTCACCGGCAAGCCCGAGTTCGTCGAGAACTTCTTCATGTACATCGCCGAAGAGGTCCGGGAACTGCTGGCACGCTTGGGCTTCCGCACCCTGCAGGATGCTGTCGGCCAGGTGCAGATGCTCGACACCGCCAAGGCTCTGGACCACTGGAAGTCGGCGAAGGCGGGCAAGCTCGACCTGTCGGCGATCCTGGTGCAGCCGGATTCACCGTTCATGAACCAGGACCTGTACTGCTCCGGCAGCCAGGACCACGCGCTGGACAAGGCCCTCGATCAGCAATTGATCGCCCAGGCCCGTCCCGCGATCGACAAGGGTGAGCGGGTGGCCTTCACGTCGAAGATCGCCAACGTCAACCGCACTGTCGGGACGATGCTCGGTCACGAGATCACCAAGAACTACGGGGCCAACGGACTGCCTGACGGCACCGTGATCATCGACTTCACGGGTTCGGCGGGCAACAGCTTCGGCGCGTTTGTGCCCAAGGGTGTGACGCTGCGCCTCAAGGGTGACGCCAACGACTTCGTCGGCAAGGGCCTGTCGGGTGGCCGCATCGTGGTCGCACCTGCAGACAATGCCCCCGAAGGCTTTGTGGCAGAAGAGAACATCATCGCGGGTAACGTGATCGGATTCGGCGCCACCGGCGGCGAGATCCTGCTTCGCGGAGTGGTCGGCGAACGATTCTGCGTACGTAACTCCGGTGTCACCGCGGTGGTCGAGGGTGTTGGCGACCACGGCTGTGAGTACATGACCGGTGGACGGGTGGTGGTCCTCGGATCGACCGGGCGTAACTTCGCGGCCGGTATGTCCGGTGGTATCGCCTACGTCTACGACCCCGCAGGCGAATTGGCGGCGAATCTGAACACCGAACTCGTTCAGCCCGAATCGCTCGAAACAGACGACCTCGAGTTCCTCGAGAACATCGTGAACAAACATCGCAACGAGACCGGTTCGCCGGTCGCACAGGCGATCCTGGACGATTGGGCAAACAAGGCCCAGAACTTCGTCAAGGTGATGCCGCGTGATTACAAGCGAGTGTTGCTGGCCATCGCGGCAGCAGAGAAGGACGGACGCAGCGTGGACGAGGCAGTTATGGAGGCCGCACGTGGCTGATCAGCGAGGTTTCATCAAGCACCCGAAACGGGAACTGCCGCAGCGCCGGCCGGTACCGCTGCGCCTGATGGACTGGAAAGAGGTCTACGAGGACTTCGACAAGAACACCCTCAAGACCCAGGCCAGCCGTTGCATGGACTGCGGTATCCCGTTCTGCCATAACGGTTGCCCGTTGGCCAACCTCATTCCCGAGTGGAATGACCTGGTGTACAAGGATCGCTGGGCCGACGGCATCGACCGGTTGCACGCCACCAACAACTTCCCGGAGTTCACCGGACGCCTGTGTCCGGCACCGTGTGAGGCGTCGTGTGTGCTGGGCATCAACCAGCCGGCCGTCACCATCAAGCAGGTCGAGCTCGAGCTCATCGAGAATGCGTTCGACGAGAGCTGGGTCACCCCGGTGCTGCCGTCGGTGAAAACCGGCAAGTCGGTTGCGGTTGTCGGTTCGGGCCCGGCGGGCCTGGCCGCGGCACAGCAGCTCACCCGCGCCGGCCACGATGTCACCGTCTTCGAGCGGGCCGACCGGATCGGTGGCCTGCTGCGGTACGGCATCCCCGAGTTCAAGATGGAGAAGCGCTTCATCGACCGTCGCCTCGAGCAGATGGAGGCCGAGGGCACCACATTCCGTCCCGGAGTCAACGTGGGCGTCGACCTCACCGTCGACCAGCTGCGATCCGACTTCGACTCGGTGATCCTCTGCAACGGCTCCACCGTGGGCCGCGATCTGCCGATCCCCGGGCGCGAGCTCACCGGCATCCACCAGGCGATGGAGTTCCTGCCCTGGGCCAACAAGGTGCAGCACGGCGACGACGTCCTCGACTCCGATGGCCAGCCGCCGATCACGGCCAAGGGTAAAAAGGTCATCATCATCGGCGGTGGCGACACCGGTGCCGACTGCCTCGGGACCTCGCTCCGTCAGGGTGCCGAGATCGTGCATCAGTTCGAGATCATGCCGCGTCCCCCGGAAGAGCGTGCGGAGTCGACTCCGTGGCCGACCTACCCACTCATGTTCCGCGTCTCGTCGGCGCACGAAGAAGGCGGCGAGCGTGTCTTCTCCGTGAACACCGAGGAGTTCCTCGGTGAAGACGGACGGGTCACCGGGTTGAAGGCGCATGAGGTCGTGATGAACGCCGGACGCTTCGAGAAGGTCGAGGGCAGCGAGTTCGAGCTCGAGGCCGATCTGGTCCTGCTGGCCATGGGCTTTGTTGGACCCGAGCGCGGCGACTTCCTC
This sequence comes from Williamsia sp. Y853, assembly GCF_056786495.1. Taxonomy (NCBI): domain Bacteria; kingdom Bacillati; phylum Actinomycetota; class Actinomycetes; order Mycobacteriales; family Nocardiaceae; genus Williamsia; species Williamsia sp. Y853. The sequence continues at coordinate 515,892 of NZ_JBXCJC010000001.1, read as the reverse complement.
GACAAACTCGGCGTTGCCTACAACGAACGCGGAAACGTCAAGCGTGACAACAACTTCGAGTCGACCGTACCCGGCGTGTTCGTGGCCGGAGACGCCGGACGCGGGCAGTCGCTGATCGTCTGGGCGATCGCTGAGGGACGGTCGGCAGCAGCTGCCGCCGACACGTACCTGACCGGTTCCTCGTTGCTGCCGACGCCGATCGAACCGACGCAGGCACCTCAGCGATAGGTGATGCGAAATCCTCCCGGGCCTGAGAGGATGTGCACGGGCGAGGAGCGATATCGGATCGTTACCATGCTTCGTGTTTTCGGATCAGCGGAGGAAACGGCATGCGGTTGCGTCGATGGGTCAGTGCGTTCGCGGCGGGGATACTGACAGCGGGAACGCTGACGGCGCTGTCCATTCCGATTGCCTCGGCTGATCCGGAGGACTGCCCGGAGCTCTACGTGTTGGCGATTCCCGGTACCTGGGAGAAGTCGGCCGACGCTCAGATCCGGGGGATGCTCGCGTATCCGACCACGGGTCTGGGCTCGGAAACGAAAACCCAGCTGGTCGGCTACAACGCCACCGCCTTCCCCTGGGAAGACGGCGGCAGCATCTACGGCGAGTCCAAGGCGCAGGCCGTGGCCAACGCCGAGGGTCTGGCGGTCGTGATGACCAAGCGGTGCCCCGGCACCAAGGTCGCGCTGATCGGCTACAGCCAGGGCGCGGACGCGGCGGGCGACGTGGCCGCCGACATCGGGACCGGACGAGGTGTCATCTCACCGGCCAAGTTCGCCGGTGCCGTACTCATCTCCGATCCCCGGAGGTCGAAGCAGGATGCGCTGATCGGTCCGAAGCTCAGCGGTGAGGGCAACGGTGGGCCGCGGCAGGGTGGATTCGGCTGGGTCAAGAACCGCACCTTCACCATCTGCGAGCCGAACGATCAGTACTGCAATGTGCCCCGCGACTACTACGTCTCCCGGATCGCCGGCTACCTCGCGGAAACCAGTGACCCGAACCCGGATCAGGTTGCCCAGTACCAACTCGAAGCCGCAGCGATCGTCGGTGAATTGATCACCCAGGGCGGTCCGGGCGCACTCGTCGATGAACTGAGCAACGAAAAGGCCCGAGCGCAGATCGTCGCCTTCGACAAGTTCCTGCAGTCGGGTTCCCACGGCAGCTATGCCGACTTCGAGGTGCAGCCCGGAGTGGGCGCACTGCAGTGGGCGCAGAACTTCCTCGCGGGTCTCGCATAGGTCAGCTGGTTCACACGTGTGGCTGTTGGGGCAGATGTGACTCACCCGCGTGTTCTCCGTAGAATCGGAAGTTCACCGGCGTAACGTGATCTACGCAACATTGTGTACCGCATTGAGGTGCTGACCTGCGGAGAGTAACGCCGCAATCGGCCAACACGACACATGACACAGATGCCGTAGACGGGCCGAAGAGTGTCACGCGAGCCGTCTGCAGTACCGTGAATATTTTCCGCAGTAGTAAAACAGGATGTGATCAGTCGTGAAACTGGCGAACTCCCGCACCCGGCGCCGGACTCAAATTCTTGGGATGACTCCACACCTCTTCGGGTCGAATGGACTGATCGCCCATCGTCGGCTGGCCCGGATGTTCCCCGAAGACGGCGAGCGTCTGGCGACCTCGGCGGATCTTCGTCAGTTCAACCTCTGATCACTCGATCCCGCGAATTCGTCGATCAGCCGTGCGGTGACCGCCGGCTGCTGGACCACGAAATAGTGTCGCGCCGGGTTCACCGCCCGGTACTCGGCACCCAGCTGCGCCGCATACCGGCGTTGCTTCCATTCCCAGTAGATCCTGACCGGGGTACGCCGCCCCGAAACCGCTGACACGACAAGTGTCGGAGCGAGCAGCTCGGCGGTCCGGCGCAACCCGATCAGTTCGGAATTGAGCACCCCGAACGCCGTCTGCTCCACCAGCAGTGCTCGGGGATAGTTCTTCCCGCCGAAAACCTCTGCGATCCAGGTCTTCTGTTCATCATCGAACCCGTCCGGCGCTCCGGGATATGTGGCGATCGCATGGCCGACAACGCCTGCGGAGCGGGGTAACGGCAGCTTGTTGATCAAACTTGCCGCCACATGCGCGAACCGATTGCTCCAACTCGGCGGCACGAACTGCAGCGGCACCACCACATACGAACCGTCGAGCATGATCACACCCGCAACGCGCTCGGGTCTGCTGCGCGCATACGCCTCCGCATACAGCGACGCGAGCGAATGCCCGACCACGAGAACCGGCTCAGTGATTCCGAGGGCGTCGAGGATCTGATCGATGCGTTCGCCCTCGGCGGCCAGCGACGGGACGTCGCCTTCGGGCAACGGCTCGGAGAAACCGTAACCCGGACGGTCATAGCGGATGATCGTCCACCGATCCTCGAGCAGTTGGGTCGCCTGATCGAAGTCGAACCAGTTGCCGCCCAATGCCGCCAGATACAACAGCGGTGGGCCCTGGCCATCGACCACCACATGGGTCCTGCGGCCGGCAATGGTCAGAAAACTCCCGGGTGGCTGCACCTCCGCAGTGTAGTCGGGGCGCCGCGTATACCGAGGTCAGGCTACTTGCGGCCGCCTACAAGATCGCGCATCTGTTCACGGCGATCGACATATTTCCCGTAACGAAGGCGGGCCCTATCGATCTTCGTCGGCGAATAGAAGCGTCTGGCCCAATAGGAATCGGGATGGGCCAAGCGCAGCGAGCCGAAGAATCCCAAGAGCGGTACCGGCAAACCGATCAGGCCGGTGGCGAGCTTGCCCTTCAACAAACAGATGACCGTATAGAGCAGGTGGACCAGCACTCCCAACGCGACCAGCGTGCCGCCCAAGGCATTGGAGTGCGGTTCGTTCTCACCGATGGGGGAGGTGGCGATCAGCATGGCCAGGCCCACCACGGCCGCGATCATCACCGCGTCGATGGACTTGCGGCCCTCCTCGGACCAATAGACGTCCTCAAGGTGTAACCACAGCGCGAATTCGTCGAGGGCCAGCGCCGCCCCGATCCCGAACAGGGTGGCGAGCACTTCAAGCCACGGGGCATCCGGCCGGAATCTGAACTCGAGCAGAGCGGCGACAAGCACCAGCAGGATGCCCCACACCTGGTGGTGGATGTGGACACCACCGATATAGATGTCGTTCACCGGACCCGAGTCGCGCTCGCTGGCCGGGTCGTTCTTGCGGGCCTTGATCGACAGCGTCAACCGCCGGGTGATCGCATACGCGACGATGAAGCCGATCAAGGCCGCCAATGCCGCAGAGCGGCCGGTCTCGACAATATGTGTGTGAAACCAATTCACTACTTGTTCGAACCGCTCTACTTGGGTTTCGCGAGTGGGAATGCGAGCGTCTCGCGGATCGACTGCCCGGTGAGGAGCATGACGATCCGGTCCACGCCGATACCCAGGCCGCCGGTCGGCATCATCCCGTGTTCGAGGGCCTGCAAGAAGTCCTCGTCGAGTTCCATCGCCTCGGGATCACCGCCTGCCGCTAGCAACGACTGCTCGGTGAGACGTTTGCGCTGCTCCACCGGATCGGTGAGTTCGGTGTAGGCCGTGCCCAATTCGACACCCCAGGCCACCAGGTCCCAGCGTTCGGTGACACCCGGAATGGTCCGGTGCTGACGGGTCAGCGGCGACACCGACGTCGGGAAGTCCTTGTAGAACGTCGGGAACATGGTCTGGTCCTCGACGAGGTGCTCGTACATCTCCAGCGCCACCTGGCCGGCATCCCAGTCGTTGCGGTAGGCGATCTCGTGCTTGTCGCACAACTCTTTGAGGTACTCGACCTCGGAGTACGGGGTGACCTCTTCGCCGATCGCCTCGGACACCGCGCCGTGCAGGGTCTTCACCGGCCATTCACCGGAGATGTCGACCTTCTCGATCTCCCCGTCCTTGCCCTCGATGTAGACCACCTGCTCGCCGTGTGCGGCGACCGCGGCGTTCTGGATCATCTTCCGGGTCAGATGCAGCATCCGGTCGTAATCACTGTGTGCCTCATAGGCTTCGAGGCTGGTGAACTCCGGGTTGTGCTTGAAGTCCACACCTTCGTTGCGGAAGTTGCGGCCCATCTCGAACACCCGCTCCATGCCGCCGACACACAGCCGCTTGAGGTAGAGCTCGGGTGCGATGCGCAGGTAGAGATCGAGATCGTAGGCGTTGATGTGGGTGCGGAACGGTGCCGCGTTGGCGCCACCGTGGATCTGCTGCAGGATCGGTGTCTCGACCTCCAGGTAATCCCGGCCGGAAAGGAAATCGCGCATCGACTTCACGATCGCGCTGTGGACCCGCATCAGTTCACGGGCGCGTGGATTGACGGTCAGGTCCACATACCGTTGGCGCACACGGGCTTCGGGGTCGGTGAGTCCACTCCACTTGTCCGGCAACGGATGCAGGCACTTGCCGAGCATCCGCCAGTCCTTGGCCAGCAGCGACAACTCGCCCTTGCGGCTACGTCCGACGGTGCCGCTGACCTCGATGAGGTCGCCGAGATCCACGGTTGCGGCCAGGTCAAGCGTGTCGGGTTTGAGTGCAGCCGAATCCACCAGTACCTGCATGTCGCCACTCCAGTCGCGCACATCGCAGAACACCACCTTGCCGAAGTCGCGCATCCGGATCACCCGTCCCGCGATGCGGCCGGTGGTGCCCTGGGGTGCGGCCACGGCCTGGGCGATGGTGTGTGTCGGCGGATAGGCAGGCGGGTACGGATCGATTCCGGCGGCCGTGAGCGCCTCGAGCTTGGCCAGACGCACCCGGACCTGTTCCGGACGTCGCGGACCGCGATGCTCTCTCTCGCCTTCACTTTCGATCAGTTCGGCGATCCGGTCGATGTCCACGCCCGGGGGGACCGACGACGAGCCACCCGTGAAGTCGCCGCCCCTGTCGAACTTGGGCAGCTTCACAAAACCTTCGTTGACCACCGCCGCCAGGCCGACGCGCGGCACGGTGCGGGCGTCCTCGAAACAGAGGAAACGGGGCACCCATTCGGGCTGGTACTTGGCGTTCGACTTGTAGAGCGACTCCATCTGCACATACTTTGAGGCAAAGGTCAGCGCGCCGTACATCGCCCGCATGATTGGGCCGGCACCGATGGTGCCGCCTTCTTCGAAGACCGCGCGGAAAGCCGCGAAGTTCATTGAGATGTAAAGGATCCCGAATGCCTCTGCGTTCTCGGCGAACTCGGTCACCATCGTCTCGGTGAGGCCGTTGATCGAATCGTGGTCGCGCCGCATCACATCGAGCGAGGCACCGGTGCTGCCCCAGGGCACGAACGACAGCATGCCGACGACCTTCTCGTCGTTTGTCCCCGCATTCTGAACGGCTTCGACCAGGATCGACCGCCCGTCCTTGGGGTCGCCGAGGCGGCCGAGGGCCATCGAGAAGCCGCGCTCCTCGTCGGTATCCCGCCAGGCATCGGCGCGAGCGATCATGGCGGACATCTGTTCTGGCGTCAGATCTTCGTGGCGGCAGATCCGGACGGTGATCCCCGCACGCTTGGTGCGCGCCACCGACTGCCGCACCGCCTTCATGTCAGGCCCGTTGAGGTTGTAGCCGCGCGCGTGGATGATGGCCTCGTCGCCGATGTTGAGCGTTTTGAGACCGGCGGCATCCCAGTGTTCGGCACCGGTGACACTGACCCCGATCGCTCCGGGATGCCAGCCGTACTTGTCACAGATCTTCAGGAACTCGGCGATCGCATCCGGCCAATATTTCTTGTCGCCGACGGGATCTCCACCAGCCATCGCGGTGCCGACCTCCACGCGGTAGGTGATCGCGGCCAATCCGTTGGGGGCGAACACCACTGCCTTGTCGTGCCGCGTCGAGAAGTAGGCCAGTGAATCGTCGCCGCTGTATCCGTCGATCAACAGGCGGATCAGGCGTTCGTCGTCGGGAGTCATCGAGTTGTCGGAGCGCTGCGAGCGGAACAGGATCAGCGCCGCTGCAATGAGCGCAAGAGCCCCGAGAACACCGAGCAGGGTGTCGATCGGCTGATACGAGTGGTACTTGTCGTAGTCGGTCGAGATGTCGACCGACCCAAACGTCACAACATGATTGATCGCATACGGCAAACGGTGGGACTGCGGGAGTGTGTCCGGCCAGATCTCGACGAGCGCCCAGCCGATGAGCGATGCGGCGACCAGGCCTGCGACCAGAACTCCCAGGGCGCGCCAGATCGCTCCGCGGCGGACCTTTGTGTAGAACTGCTGGTAGCTGGCAGCGAGATACACCAGGGCGAGCAACTGGAACGCGAGTCCGATGAAGATGTTGATCCGGACCACGGTGTTGACGCCGTTCTCGGATGCCAACGGCTCGAACAGGTAGACAACGTTGGCCGTACCGAACAACAGGATGTAGGCAACGGTCAGCCACCATGCGACGCGCTTGCGCGAGGCGAGCGCAAAAGCCAAGAGCGCCAGCACAAGAGCCCATGCCAGGCTGGTGTCAGGCGCCGAGACGAGGTAGTTGTCGATGTAATCGCGCGGCACTTCGGTGAGGCGGCGGAACTGATACGAAAGGCTGCTGAGCAGGGAGATCCCGGCCAGAACGCCGACAACCCAACTGGCGTACCGGGGAGCAGTCCGGAACCATCCCGCAGGCGGCGTCAATCTGGATGGTTTGACGATGGGTGAGCTTGTCTCGGAGATGGTTTCGGGTGTTTCGACGCTCACAGGTGGGTGCCTTTCCGCAGCTGGTCCGTAACAACGTTAACGTGCGGATGAGATGATTGGATCGTGAGCCGACAAACAGTTCCGATCCGTGATGACTCAATCCGTCTGGGCCAGTTCCTGAAACTGGCCAATCTCATCGAATCCGGCGCCGAGGCCAAGGAGGTGATCGCCGACGGCCTGGTCAGTGTCAACGGTGAAGTCGAGACCCGTCGTGGGCGGCAGCTTGTTGTCGGCGACGTCGTGGAGATCGGCGGCTTCGAAGCCGCCGTGGGTGCGCCCGAGTGATCGGTGCCTTTATTACCCGTCAGTAGGAAGTGTCGTTAGGCTGAGGGTCATGAGCGAAACGACGTTTGTAGCAACCGCCGACCTCGTCGATGAGATCGGCCCGGATGTCCGCAGCTGTGATGTCCAGTTCACCCAGTACGGCGGCACCCGGGAGTTCGTCGGACCGGTCACCACGGTCAAGTGCTTCCAGGACAACGCGCTCCTGAAGTCGATCCTCTCCGAACCCGGCAACGGTGGCGTCCTGGTGATCGACGGGGCGAACTCGCTGCACACCGCGCTGGTCGGCGACGTGATCGCCGAACTCGGCCGCAGCAATGGATGGTCGGGGATCATCGTCAACGGGGCCATCCGCGATTCGAAGTTGATCGGCGCGATGAACATCGGCGTCAAGGCGCTCGGGACCAACCCGCGCAAGTCGACCAAGAGCGGTGTCGGCGAGCGTGATGTCCCGATCGAGCTCGGTGGCGTCACATTCAATCCAGGCGATCTCGCGTACAGCGATGACGACGGCATCGTCCTCGTCGCACCCGCGGAGTAGGGGCAGCATCATGGCAAAACCTGATCAGAGCACCTTCGACCGGCTCCGTGGGCTGGTCGCCATCGACGATGCCGACGCGCGGCCGACACGGCCGGTGCTCGAGGCGTTCAGCGGCACCGAGATGACGACGATCCCGGTGGGCACCGCCGACGACGTCACCGTTGCCTTTGAGAAGGCGCGCATCGCGCAGGCGGACTGGTCGAAGCTCTGGCCGCGGGACCGGGCGCAGATCCTGACCGATTTTGCCGACCTGGTGATGAAGAACCGCGACGCCCTGGCCGACATGGCGCAGGCCGAGACCGGCAAAGCCCGCGGATACGCCCAGGAAGAGGTGCTGGACGTGGCGATGACCGCCCGGCACTACGCCAAGACCGGCCCGAAACTACTGGCCGCGGGCCGGGTCAAGGGAATGCTCCCGATCGTGACCGACACCCGCGTTCGATACCAGGCCAAAGGTGTGGTCGGGGTGATCTCGCCATGGAATTACCCGATGACTCTGGCAGTGTCCGACGGGCTGGCGGCGCTGATGGCAGGCAACGGGGTGGTCCTCAAGCCCGACAGCCAGACCCCGTACTGCGCACTCGCGGTGGTCGAACTGCTGTACCGGGCCGGTCTGCCTCGTGAGCTGTTCGCCGTGGTGCCCGGACCGGGTTCGGTGGTCGGCCAGGCGATCGTCGCCCACGCCGACTATCTGATGTTCACCGGTTCCTCGGCCACCGGCGCACAGCTCGCCGAACAGGCCGGTCGTCGGCTCATCGGATTCTCCGCCGAACTCGGCGGCAAGAACCCGATGATCATCACCAAAACCGCCGACATCGACAAGGCCGTCGAGGGGGCGGTGCGCGCGTCGTACTCCAACTCGGGACAGCTCTGCATCTCGATCGAACGGATCTACGTCGAGAACTCTGCGGCCGCCGACTTCGCCGCGAAGTTCGCACGCCGGGTCGCGGCGATGTCCATCGGTGACGCCTACGACTTCTCCACCGAGATGGGTTCGCTGGCGTCGGCCGCGCAGGTCGACGCGATCGAGGCGCACGTCGAAGACGCCAAGACCAAGGGGGCCACCGTCCTGGCCGGTGGTCGGCGGCGTCCGGATCTCGGCCCGTTCTTCTATGAGCCGACGGTGTTGGCCGGTGTGGAAGAGGGCATGGACTGCTATGCCGACGAGACGTTCGGTCCGCTGGTGTCGATCTATCCGGTCGAGTCGGTCGACGAGGCCATCGAACGCGCCAATGACACCGAATATGGTTTGAACGCAAGCGTTTTTGCCGGTTCATCGGAAGAGGGTCGAAGGATCGCCGCAGAACTTCGCGCAGGCACCGTCAACATCAATGAGGGCTACGCGGCCGCCTGGGGATCGACTGCGGCCCCGATGGGTGGCATGGGCAAGTCTGGCGTCGGACGTCGTCACGGTGTCGAGGGACTCCTGAAATACACCGAACCGCAGACCGTCGCCGAGCAACGCATCATCGGCCTCGGCGGCATCAAAGGCGTGCCACGGTCGTTGTTCATGCGGATCGTTCCGGCGTTCATCAAGTCACTGAAGTTGTTGCCCGGTCGCTGACCTCTCCGCGACCGGGCGCGGACAACTGAAGGTTCTCAGCGCGAGCGCCGACGGCGAAACACCACGACGCCGACAGCCAGGATCGCTGCGATAAGCCAGGCCAACTGCTTGCCTCCGACCGACCGGGTGGCAGGCAGCGGGGTCGGCTCGGTCTGCTTGAGTGCGGTGAACCGAGACGGTTGTGCCGGGGCGGGTGCGGCAGGCGACTCGGTAGGCGGTTCGGTGTGCGCGACCGGTGTGGACGGCACCGTTGCCGGCGGTTCAGCAGGTCCGTTGGCGGCCACCGCCTGGGCCGGGGTGGACTTCGGCGGGGCCGTGTTGCGCGGCTTGTCGGGACCGCGCCGGACCGGCGGTTTCTGGGGGCCGGCCTTTTTTGTCGCAGCCTTTTTTGCCGGGACCTTCTTGGCAGGTGCCTTCGCGGCCGGCGCTTTCTTGGCGGTGGACTTCTTGGCAGGAGCCTTTTTCGCCGGTGTTTTCTTCGGCCCAGGCAGGTTCGGTTCCGCCGGGCGCTCGGGCGTACCGTCCGGTTGCGGCTCGGATGCGGGCTGTGGATCCGGGTCTGCCATGCGGGCGTCGCTCCTTCGCGGGATCAGCGAACAGGGTTTCTGGGCCTCCGCTGGCGTCGGCGGTTGCGTGCTGTCAATGATGCCTGTCCGCAGCGCCTCCGGCTCAGTTGGGTGCGGTCGACCCCAGTCCGGCGGCCAGTCCGATCACCACGGCCATGATCAGTACTTCGGCAACGGCGAACCGGAGAGAGGAGGTTTCGGGAAGCCGATGTCCGGCAGCCTGCGGTACCCAGCGTTTGCGGAGGTAAACGGCAGACATCAGCAGGATCACCAGGCCGGTCGACTTCGCGAGCAGAATCCGCCCGTACCCGGTCGTCCAGAGTTCCGGCAGTGAGTCGAGTTGCAAGATCGCGGCAACAACACCACTGCACACCAGGGCGAGCACGCACCACTGCGCCTGCCGAGAAAATCTGGGCAGACCCAACGCCCAGGCCTTCCGGCCTCTGGCGGTCAGTGCCAGCGCGATCAGGGACCCGCACCACCACGCCGCGGCGAGCACATGGATCGCCAATGCTGCGGCACCACCGGTCTGTTGTCGCAGATGTCCCGTGATCGGCTCGATGACCACACCGAGGGCCGCCATGGCTGCCGCGGCCTCCGGTGCGACAAGGTTCGGCCGCCGGATCCAGACGATTGCCGCGATACAGATCCCGACAGCGCAACCGGCGCTGATGATGGTGGGTGTGGTGCCGCCTGCCCGCACGAAGTCGCGGACACCGATGTCGGTGGCGGACCGACCGACAATCTCGGCGGCATGCAGCCAGGATGCGATCAGTGCGGAGATCGCCCACAGCCCGGCGGCGACGGACATCAGCCGCAGGGCACCGGGGTCGGCGGGGTCGCCGCCGAGGAGTCGGAGACCGCTCAGTCCGAGGACGGTCATGGCGGCCACCAAGGCGACCGCCTGGGCCGGTGCCTCCGGCTCTGGTCCGGCCGGGTGCGCCACCAGCGCCGCCAGCAGCACGCCGACACAGGCCGCGGGTACGGCACCGAGCAACCACTCGCGCCGTGCCGTACCCGCGGTCATGTGTCTACTTCTTGCGCTGCGGCCGAAGCGCGAATGCCAGACCGCCGGCAAACAGCACCACCGCACCGACGATGAACGGCCACACCGGGACTCCCGACGACGATGAACCGCCATCATCGACCGCGGCGCCGGGCGTGCCCTGGCCCTCGGTGGTCAGCGTGAAACTCAGCCGACCCTCCACCGGGTGGCCGTCAGCAGACGTCACGCGGTAGTTGATGGTGTACACGCCCACGGGCCCCAACTCGGAGACCGGTGCACTCATCGTGCGGCCGGTGACCGTGGCTTCGCCGGACTGCCAGTAGTGCTCGTCCGGCCCGACCACGGTCAAGCTCGGAAAGCTCTCCTGCATCGGTTCGTTGAAGGTCAGCGTCACCCTTGACGGCCCGACCGCCAGCGACGCGCCGTCGGCGGGATCCGAGCCCACCAGTGCTGCATGCGCCGACGCGACCGGTGCGGTGGCGATACCCGCCAGCACGGTGAGGAGTAATACCCCCAGGGTGAGGGCGGCCCGCCTCATCGGCGTGAGCGCAGCAGTGCGCCGATGCCGATGCCGATGCCGGTACCCAATGCGCCCAACGCGATTCCGATACCGCCGAGCCAGCGGGCGGTGTTGTCTTCCTCGTGCTCGGAATCATCGGACTGTGCGCTGTCGTCGGTCGAACCTCCGTGGCCGTGGCCGTCGGCCGATTCTGCAGCCAGCGTCACGGTCGGAGCCGGCTTGTCGGGCTCGGGCTCACCCTCGGTGGTGGGCTGATCCCAGTTGACGACCTCTCCGTCGGAATAGGTCTGCACCGCCGGGAATTCGACGGTCTCCTGCTTGGGCAGGGGGCCGGCCGACAGCGGGAACTGCATGAACTCGCCGGGCGCGATACCCGGATTGCCCTCGACGACACTCCAGGTCACGGACGTCGCTTCTTCGGTGGTTGCATCCTTGGTGATCTCCGCGGTCCACCCCGGAATGGGTTCGGTGCGAGCGGATTTCAGATTCGGCAGGGTGACACTCACCGAGACGGTGTTGGCGGTGTCGGATTCGTTCGGAACCCGGAAATCGATGACGCCGTAACCGCCCTGGGTGAGGTTTTCGCCGACGGCGCTCACATGAGCCGAAGCCGAACCAACACCGAGTAGTGTGCCGGCCCCGATGAGTGCGGTGGTGGCGATACCGGCGCCGAGGAGCCGGGCTCGACGTGAGAATGAAGACATGCGTGATTCCTTTGGTAGAGAAGAGGTGTCATCACCCGACTCGGATGTCCGGGTGGTGAATGTGGCGAGTGGAATCAGATCGCCGGTGGACCTCGAACCCCGATGCCTCCGGGGGCGATCAGGGCGATCAGTGGCTCAGGGGCCGGAGTTTGTTGTGCGACTGGTCGATTGCGGTCCGTGATCGGCACACCGATCAGGAACTCGAGCGCCCGCAAGACCGAGGTGATCACCTGATACAGGCGGTCGGCACCGGAAATCAACAAGGCGCACAACGGAATTGCAATCAAGTGCGTGATCAGCATTGCGCCGGTATTGCTGTGGTGTGACATCGCCGCCGGCTCGGCGGCCGCGGTGAGTGACACGTGTGCGGCGACCTGGGTGCCGGTCAACAGGACGAGTAATCCGGTCGCCGTCCTGAGCTGCCTGCTCAAGGCCCCGGCAGCCACGCCGAGCAGGGTCAGCAGCAGCAGCCCCGGAGTGCTCGGGAGATGGCCCGACGCCACACCGTGGGCGGCAACCGCCAGCGCCGGTGCGGTGAGGGCAACCGCCAGAGGAGTCAGGGGCGCACTCCGAGTCGGGCCAGCAGATCGGCGTCGATGGCCTCGAGTTCCCGCGAGATGGCCGTGTGCGCGCTACGGCGTCGGGCGGCGGGCATGGTCTCGGCAGCGGTGACCGCGGTCGACAGATCGGACAGGCGCTGATTCATGATCGTCGTGAACGTCTTGGTCTCGGCATCTGCGGGGTGCTTGGCGGCCAAGGCCTGCAGCGACTCGTTCGCACCGGCGATCCGGGCGGACAGCGCCGCGCCGTGACCGCTGTATTTGTTCAGTTCGGCAACCGGTACCCCGGCCCGATCGGCCTGGATGCGGTTGATCTGTTCGCGGGCCGCGGTGCTGGCGCGGTAGGCCACCGGCACGAGTACCGGCGACAGGACCTTCGCAACCGACAGGTAACGCTTCACGCGGGTGGGCGAGAGCAGTTTGCCGTCGGCGACAGCCTTGGCGTTCGCCTGGGCGATCTTCAGATTGGTCGAGTTGGTCGACTTGATGAGCTTGGCGGCATTCTTCTCGGACTTCGACCGGGACTTCTGTGCCTTCTTGGCGAGCTTGCGCCGTTGCTTGAGCTCGGCCTGGGAGAACTTTCGTCCAGATTTGTCTTTGAGGCGCACTTCGAGTTTGGCTTTCGCCTTCAGTGCCTTCGCCTGGGCTTTGCGCTCTGCCCGCCTGATGCGTCCCGACTTGAACAGACCCATACGGTTCAGACCCTCTCGTAGTGACCACCCGCCCCGTCGCCATCGCAAGCGGCTTGCACAATTGTCGTGCAGTTGCGGTACAAGCATTACATAGCGTGGGTCCGGCGCATGCACCGCTGACGCGCACGGAAGGATGATGTGGATGGCAATTCGTTCATCGGTGCCATCTGGCCCGAAAAGACCCCCGTTACTCAGTCCTCGCGATCTGAGTGGCTGCGAGCATCGGCTCGCCCGCGATTCCCTCTTTCCCAAGGTGGAGTCGGTTCCTGACGACCCGTCGGTCGCGCTACGCAAGGAGGCGGCCGCTGCGCACCGCGAGCGCGTCCGCGAGATGCTGCATGGCCTGCATGCCGACGAGTTGCACCGCTGGGCCGACGTCGCTTCGGGTCGGACGGCGCGGGCACGGGCGAAGGCGACCGTCTCTGCGATGAACGCAGGCGCCAAGTGGATCTGGGGCGCCACCCTGCCCGACGACCCAGAGTCGGGACGTCGGGGCTGGGCGGAAATGCTCATCCGGACCGACACGGGTTACGTCCCGGTCATCGTGGTCAATCACAAATCGTTTGATGCGGGGTCCGGTGCGGTCACCAGCCCAGTGTGGACATGGCAGCCGTCGGTGGACGAGACCCGCAAGGTCCGCGGCAACTCTCGCGACACCACCCGCCTGGCGCATCTGTATCGCATGCTGCAGAAACTGGACTTGGCGGCGACGACCCCGACCGGCGGTGTGATCGGTCTCGACCCCACGGCGATGGTGGTCCACGACCTCACCGACGCCGTGGTCCGCTACGACGACCTCCTGCAGCGCCGGCTGGGCATCGCGCGCGGCAAGGTCGCAACAGCGCCCTCGCGGATCGGGGAGTGCCGTAATTGCATCTGGTGGAGTGTCTGCGGACCCGAACTCGAGCAGGCCCACGATGTGAGCCTGGTGGTCAACGGGAATCTCACCCAGATGCTCGCGACGGTCGGGGTGCGGACCATCGATCAACTCGCGGGGTACGACGGCCCGCTTCCCGAAGGGTTGTCGAGTCTGGACGATCCGATCCTCTTGGCGCGGGCCTATCTCGCGGATGTGAAGTTGATTCGCCGGATGCCCGATGTCGAGGTGGTGCGGGCCGACGTCGAGGTCGACGTCGACATGGAGAGCTATCAGGACGACGGCGCATATCTGTGGGGCACCCTCCTGACCGACAACACCGATCCGTCGCGCCCGGTGCGCTACATCCCGTTTGTCACCTGGACGCCGCTGCCGACCGTGGACGAGGCGCGATCCTTCGCCGAGTTCTGGGGGTGGCTGATGACGGAACTACAGACAGCAATTGCGAATGGCAAATCATTCGCGGCATATTGCTATTCACAGCAGGCCGAGAACAGGTGGCTGCTGGGTTCCGCCGATCGATTTGCCGGTCACCCGGGTATTCCGACGCGCGACGAGGTCACGGCATTCATCAACTCCGAACACTGGGTGGATATCTATGAAGCGGTCAGCCGCAATTTTCTGAGCCCCGAAGGAAAAGGTCTCAAGAAAATAGCCCCCCATGCGGGCTTCACGTGGCGCGATGACGAGGCCGGTGGTGAGGCGTCGATGCAGTGGTATCGCCGCGCGGTCGGACTCGACGGTGACGATGTCGACCACACCCAGCGCGTGCGGTTGCTCGAATACAACGAGGACGACGTCCGTGCCACCAAGGCGTTGCGCGAGTGGATGGATGATGGGGGAGCACAGCACATTCCGCTGGGGTCGGAGTTACCGGCGCCCGCCCCTGCGTCCGATCACTGAATCCCGGGGCCGCGAATCCCGAGCGGCAGTGAGGTTGTCAGCTCCGAAGTGAGCCGCGCAGCGATTCGAGGAACGAGCCACTTCCCAGCAGTGCGAGCGCACCGAGGACGAGTAGGCCGGCCGGTGCGAGGTCGCGTGCGGTATCGGCCCCGAAGCAGCCGCCCGAATCCGTGGTTCCCAAAGCGCATTGCGCGGAGGCCGACACCGGGTCGATGGCGGTGTTCACGGGTGCGACGGTTGCCGGGGCCGGGTTCTGTAGTTGTGAATCCGGGTGGGGTGCCGTCGGGGCGGGGATGCTTGTCGCGGGTTCGACCGTCGGAATTGATTCGACCGCAACGCTGCTGCCGATGGCGCCGCCACCGTCTCCCGTCCCACCGCCACCCG
This sequence comes from Williamsia sp. Y853, assembly GCF_056786495.1. Lineage (NCBI taxonomy): Bacteria > Bacillati > Actinomycetota > Actinomycetes > Mycobacteriales > Nocardiaceae > Williamsia > Williamsia sp. Y853. The sequence continues at coordinate 500,624 of NZ_JBXCJC010000001.1, read as the reverse complement.
TCCCACCGCCGGTCGGCGCGAGCGGGGTGACGCCTGCGTCCTGGGTGTCGGGCGTTGCCGGGGTGTTCGACTTCGGGAGCCGGCCCGGCGGCCTGGTCGAGGTCCGCAGCGAATTGCCATCGGACGACGTCGATGTGGCGCCACCGCCTGCAGGCGGGTTGTAGGGCGGAGCCGGAGGTCGGGTCCGCGTTGTCGTGGTGCTTGTGGGTGATCCCGGATCGACGGGCACTTCGGTGCTGGTCTCGGTTGGTGTGCTGGTCTGGGTCGGCGAGTGTTGATGTTCGCAGTTCGACCATGCCGGAATGCAGTGTGCGGAAGCCGCGGAATTGGTCACCAACAGGGAAATACTGCCGATGAGCAGAGCGCACATTCCGAGAAATGCCGACCACCGCAGGGTGCTCACACGGCGCGCCCGATGCTTCGGCATCCATCCTCCAGGTTGGCTTCCACAAATCAGCTATTGAAATTTTCGCCTGTTCACGGTTTATTCAGGTGGGCAAGTCAGCGTCGACTCCGCCCAAACCGGAAAAATCATGCATCCCCCGGAGCGCCTGAACCTGATTGGCAGCTATTTTGCAGTAAGCTACCATATGGCAAACAGGGCATACGGCGTAGTGAATTTTCCGAACTGCTAGCCGTTCGTGCTGCGGCGATCGGCCTCACAGAGGGACACCTTTGATGCGTGTGGAGCATGGAATGACTGACAATGTGCAACCGGTAGATCCAGAGACAACCACCTTCGACCCGGGTCTGTTCGCCCGGCGACTCGAAGAGCTGTTTCGGACCGTACCCGGGCCCAACGGTCGCGCTTACAGCGCCAAGGCCATCGCCAATCGGTCGACCGAACTCGGATTCCGACTCGGGGAGTCGTACTTGAGTCAACTGCGGTCCGGTAAGGCGAAGTCGCCTTCCTTCCGCACGGTGGAGGGCATATCGGCGGCGTTCGGTGTGGACGTCCACTATTTCCTCGAAGACCGCGCTGCCCAGCGCACCCGCGACCAGATCGACCTGATGCGCCTGCAGGCCGACACGAACGTGCAGTTGGCGGCGTTCCGTCTCGCCGGCTTGTCGAGTGATTCGGTGACGGTCGTCAACGAATTGATCAAGGTGCTTCGCGTCCAGCAGGGTCTGTCCGCGGATCCGCCGGATCTGTTGAAGTCCTCTGAACCCGAACTCGGCCACGGCCACTCCGGGCTGCGCGTTGTCGAAAGGCACGAAGCCGCCGACTAGCTTTCGAGGGGGGGGCGGTACCGTACGGGGTCATGCGGTCCGAAAGAGCTTTGCGGGCGCTGTGTCGCCGCGAGCTCGCCGATCTGTCGCTCGATCTGCCGCTCGATGCCGAACAGCTGTGTCGGTTGTACGGCGAGAAGCGCGGGCGAGCCATCAAGATCATCGCGCACCCGCTTCCGGCTGGGATGCCGAACGGCGTCTGGATGATGGCCGAGGACGCCGACTACTTCTTCTATCAGGCCAGCACCACCAGAATTCACCGCGATCAGATCGTCGTCCACGAGTTCGGGCACCTGATCGCCGGTCATCAGATCCTCGGTTCTGATCCCTCGATGGTGGTCGGTGGCGCGTTGTCGCCCGCTGGTGGCGACGAACAGCCCATGCACGACGCCCTGGGTCGTACCTGTTACTCCGATGAGCGTGAGTGGGAAGCCGAGATGCTGGCGACGATCATCAGGGAATGGGCGGCGAAGGCTGTGCAAGGTGTTGGACGATCGGCTAGACATGGGGGATTGCGCGGTATTCAAAGCGTGCTCGGGGGGCATTCGGGATGGTTGTAGGTGTTGTCAACGCTGCTGCCTTGGTGATCTTCGCCGTCGCACTGTGCTGGCGCATCGATCGGATCCGGCGAGAGCGTGCCGGCCTCCAACCACTTGCTTTGACGGTGGCTGTCGCCGCGATGACGTTGGCATTTGTCGACACCAACGCGCAGGTGCGCGAGTGGCTCGATTCGGCTCTGTTCACCGGGGCCGGACGGGTGTTGTTCTACTGCCTGTTGGCCATCGGGGTGGCCGCCCTGGTGGTCGTCTTCTTCTTCGGGACCGCTGAGAGCGGTCGCAGGCGCCGCGCCGGAATGGAAGCGGTACCGCTGGTTGTCGCAATGATCGGGCTCAACGTCGCGATGCTCGCGACCCCGACCCCGGTGCGGACCAGTGGCGTGTCGGAGTGGACTGTCCAGCACATCGGTTTTGCGTTGTTCTTTGTCATCGCCGGCAGCTATCTCGTCTACGCGCTTGGCGCCTGTGTCCTGTCGATCGCGCGCTATGTCGGCCTGGCGGAGGGCTATCTGCGGCACTCGCTGATCGCCCTGCTGGCAGGTTTGACGATGGTCGGCGTCGGCGCGCTCATCCAGACAGTCTTTGTGGTGTCGGCCGGTCTGGGTCTGTTCAGCCTTCCGGTCCTGCTGACGATCGCAGGGGTGATCTCGGCGGTCGGTGCGGTGTTGTTCCTCGCAGGCATCTCCTACCCGATGGTGCGGGCGCGGTGGATGACGCTGCGCCACGACATCCGCCATCGACGGCACCATCGAGAACTCGAATCGCTGTGGACCCTGACCACCTCCGCGATACCGGAGGTGGTCCTGCCGCCGCGAACCGGCGGCCGCGTCGAGGGCTCGATCAACCTGATGTACCAGCGTCGTGTCATCGAGATTCGGGACGCGGTCCTGCAACTCAGTCCGTACCTACCGGAAGACTTCGACAGTCGGCCGATCGCCGAGCAGGCCGACGCCATGTTCGTTGCCGTCGCCACCTACCGGGAAGCCGGTGGTTCGTCCGGTGCGGTTCGCGAGGTGCTCGTCGGGGCCGCCGACGATCTCGACTCCGATGCCAGGCCGCTACGACGACTCTCGCGGGAGTTGGGTCGCGCGGCCTCCGGCACCACGCGGGTACGACACCGGGTGGCCTAGCTTCGTGTGTGGGAACGCGAATTCCCTGGCGAACCCGTTGTCGGACGTGGGTTTTCATCCGCCACGGTCGATTTCGCGTCAGACGGTCAGCAAGACCTTGGTGGCGCGGCGTTCGCTCATGGCCTGGTAGCCCTCGGCGGCTTGTTCGAGCGGCAAAGTGAGATCGAAGACCTTGCCGGGGTCGATGGTGCGGTTCCAGATGAGGTCGATCAGTTCGGGTAGGAAACGGCGCACCGGTGCCGGTCCGCCATGCAGATGAACTTCGGAGAAGAACAAGTCCAGTCCGGGGAGTTCGACGTCGTGGGAGACGCCGACGTACCCGACGTGGCCTCCGGGACGGGTGGAGCCGATGGCCTGCATCATCGATTGTTGCGTGCCCACTGCCTCGACGACCGAGTGCGCGCCCAGACCGCCGGTGAGTTCCTTGATCTTCGCGATGCCGTCTTCTCCGCGCTCTTCGACGATGTCGGTGGCGCCGAACTCCCGGGCCAGGGCCTGGCGGTCGGCGTGACGGCTCATGGCGATGATCCGATCGGCGCCGAGCTCTTTGGCAGCCAGGACTGCGAGCAGTCCGACGGCGCCGTCACCGACAACGGCGACGGTTTTACCCGGTCCGGCCTCGGCGGCGACGGCACCGAACCATCCGGTGCCCAGGACGTCGGAGGCCGCGAGTAGCGATGGGATCAGGTCTGGGTCGGGCTGACCGGGTGTGGCGACGAGTGTTCCGTCGGCAAGGGGGATGCGGGCGTACTCGGCCTGGGTGCCGATCGCGCCGATGGGGATTGCGTTCACGCACCGCGATTGGTAGCCCGCTTGGCAGATTTCGCAGGTGTTGTCCGAGGCGAAGAATGACCCGACGACGAAATCGCCGACCGAAAGATTCTCCACGGAGTCGCCGATGTGCGTGACCGTACCGACGTACTCATGCCCCATGGGCATGTGATCGGCGGGGTCGTCGCCGCGGTAGGGCCACAGGTCCGATCCGCAGACGCAGGTCGCCGCGAGACGAATGATCGCATCGGTCGGCTCGACGATCACCGGGTTGGGACGCTCTTCGACCCGCACGTCACCGGGCTGGTTGAGAATGACTCCTCGCATGAGTGCTCCCTTCATCGGGGGTGATACCTCCACATAACCAGCATCTGGTGGCCAGCGGGAGTCACTGAGGAGAGATGTATCGCCAGGAAGCCCCTCGATTGGTTTGAACGGAGGTCCGATCGGGAGATGCAAAAGCCGGGCCCCGTGAAGGAACCCGGCTTTTGCGGTAGATCTGAGGTGGCTAGCGCGGAGCCATCCGCAGCGCGCCATCCATCCGGATGGTCTCGCCGTTGAGGTAGTCGTGGTCGACGATGAACGCCGCCAGCTTCGCGTAGTCGTCGGGTACGCCCAGACGCTTCGGGAATGGAATGCCGGCTTCCAGGGACTTCGTGAATTCCGGCGTGAGGCCGTCGAGCATCGGGGTCTTGATGGTGCCGGGGGCGATGGTGCACACGCGCACGCCGACCTGGGCGAGGTCGCGGGCCGCGGTGATGGTCATCGCGTGCACGCCACCCTTGGAGGCGGAGTAGGCGATCTGACCGACCTGGCCTTCGAACGCTGCCACGGAGGCGGTGTTGATGATGACGCCGCGCTGGTCGTTCTCGTCGACCGGCTCCTGGCTCTGCATGCGGTTTGCGGCCAGGCGCATCACGTTGAACGTGCCGAGCAGGTTGATCTCGATGATCTTGCGGAAGAGTTCGAGCTCGTGCGGACCTTTTTTGGTCAGGATGCGGCTGGCCCAGCCGACACCGGCGCAGTTCACGGCAACCCGCAGCGGAGCACCGGACTCTGCGATGGTGTCGAGAGCGGCTTCGACGTCGGCTTCGCTGGTGACGTCGGCGGCCAGGAGGGTGACACCCTCTACCGGCTCGGCCTTGTCGATCGACGGCTGCAGGTCCAGCCCGAAGACAACCGCGCCTGCATCGGCGAAACGCTTGGCGGTGGCCGCGCCCAGACCTGAGGCTCCACCGGTGACCAATACTGCTGATCCTGAGATCTCCACGACTTGATGCCGTCCCTTCGATGAGTGTCCACGGGGAACGTCCTAGACCCCGCGTCTATACACCCTAGTCAGAGACTTTCGCGGCAGCCCGGTCGGCTGCTGTCTGGTTGGCTCGGGCCAACTGCGCGGCTTCCTCGCGACGGGCCCTGATCAACCACACGCCGACCGCTGTGATGATCGCGACCAGGCTGATCGTCGCGATGGTGATGGTGAGATCGTCGGCGCTGACCAGACCGTCGATGGTCAGCCAGGCGGCGAAGACGAAGAAGAGTGCTGCGGCGCCGACGGCGATCGTCTTCTCCGGCAGGCGCCGGCCGAGCATCGCGCCGACTCCGATCGCCAGGGCGTCGGCGGCGACCATGCCGATGGTCGAACCGATCCACACGCCGAGCCAGTTGTTGTCGGTCGAGAGGGTGATGGTCGCGAGCATCGTCTTGTCGCCGAGTTCGGCGAGGAAGAACGATCCGATCACGGCGAACAACACGGACTTGGTGACGCGGTCGGCCTTGACCGACTCGTCGTCGTCGAGGCTGTCGCCGCGGATGGTCCAGAAGCCGAAGACCAGCATCGCCAGGCCACCGACGATCGTGAGCAGATCGGAGGGGATGGACAAACCGAGGAAATGGCCGAACCCGACCGACACCGCATGCACCAGGGTTGTCGCGATGGTGATGCCCGTGAGCACCACCCACCAGCGGTACTTGAGGGCATAGGTCATCGCCATCAGCTGTGACTTGTCGCCGAGTTCGGCCACGAAGATCACGCCGAAGCTGACCAGGAATGCGGTAATCACTTAGCCAACGTAAATGGCATTCTCATATTTGCGCAAGTGATTGTTCACCCGTATTTATGCAGGTAGGGCGACCTTTTTTAAAAGTTAGGCTACCCGAAACTTAGGTTTCCCTTACCCGCGTTTACCTGCTCGGTTCTCCGCGTGGTCCTGACGTGCGCGGACTGCGTGATCCGGCGGTACTCAGGCGGCGAGCAACATCGCGAGAACTGCGGTGTCGGGGTCGGTACCGAGGTCCACGCCGATCTGATTTCGCATCATGACGACAGTCCCGTCGGCCTCTGCCTCGGCCCAGCCCGCACGATGATCGAGTCCGAGTTCAGGGAGGCCCGGAAGCAGCACGCACCCCGACGCGACATCGGAACATTCCGGCAGGGACGGCTTGGTCTCCGAGGGCGGATGGAGCATCAGCAGTGCAGGCGGCGGGGTCGTGAAGTGCCCGGATTCGGCGAAACTGTTGTCGAAGACACTGCCCACCGCGAGCATCAGGCCGACCGTGTCCGGATCGCAAGCCTCGGGCCGATCCTCGATGACGCTGAATACAGTTGTGGTCCGAAGAAATCCGGGTCGGCACGCGATGCGGACCGAGGCGACCAGCGTCTGTGTCCATTCCAGGGTGGTGTCAGGCCAGCGGCCGGAGATCAGAATGCCTCGCAGTTGGCCCTCTTGATGGAAGGGCGTGAGGCCGATCGGTTTCAGTCCGGACCGCGGTGCATGGCGTCCGGTGGCGTCCTCGTTCATGGTGACCTCCTGTTGCCGGAAGTGAATGTCACTGCTGTGGGTCGCCTTTGACCGGTCGCGACGCATATCGCGGTGTTGTGGAGCTGTCGGTTTTGCGGAGCTGTATTGGAAGCATGCCCGGTAAACGGTTGGCATACAAGCCGACTCGACTGCCACAACGGCGGGTTGAGGAGAAGTTTCGCCCGCGAACGCCAAACGGCGACCATCCCCCGGGCTGGGGGAGATCGCCGTTCGAGTAGATCTGCCGCGCAGTTACCTGCCGGATTTACGAGATCAAGCAGTCGCCTTGGCGAAACGCTCAGCGGCGTCGGCCCAGTTGACGATGTTCCACCAAGCCTTGATGTAGTCGGGCTTGACGTTCTGGTAGTCCAGGTAGAAGGCGTGCTCCCACATGTCCAGCAGCACGATCGGGGTCTGGTTCGGCGGGATGTTGCCGCTCTGATCGGTGAGCTGCAGGATCACGAGCTGGCCGATGAATTCGTCGTACGCCAGCATGGCCCAGCCACTGCCCTGAAGGGTGGCGGCGGCGGCGGTGAAGTGGGCGCGGAACTTGTCGAAGCTGCCGAACTGGTCGTCGATGGCTGCGGCGAGCTCGCCCTCGGGCTTGTCTCCACCGTTGGGGGACAGGTTCTTCCAGAAGATGGAGTGGTTGGTGTGGCCACCGAGGTGGAAGGCCAGCGTCTTCGTCAGGCCTGCGACCTTGTCTGCGATCGTGCCGTCTTCGCGTGCCTCGGCCAGCTTGCCGAGCGTGGCGTTGAGGCCGGCAACGTAGGTGGCATGGTGCTTGCTGTGGTGCAGCTCCATGATCCTGCCGGAGATGTGCGGCTCGAGAGCTGCGTAGTCATAGTCGAGTTCCGGCAAGGTGTAGTCAGACACGATGTTCCTCTCACTGGGGACCGGTCGTCCCCGCTTGGTAGTCGGCGCTGGGCATTTAAGGGGCTTACCCAATTGAACGCAGTTCTACCCTTCCGTAGGCGGTTGGGATGTGCAATACCGCACGCCGAATGCACCTCAAGCCCAGTTGAGGTTTGAGGTGTCCGATTGTGGCGGTCTACAGGTCGTGGACCAGCGGCTATGCGAAGAAGATGAGGATCAGCAGGAGCGCAAGGAGGGCGACGATGCTGATGCTTGTGGTGACGCACCGGGTCGCGACATTGATGGGTTCGGACCCCGGCCACGCGCTTCGGCGACGCTCGAACCGTCGGGCGCCTGCGCCTGAGCTGGTCGAGGATGCCACCCGATCTCCTACCGTCAGCAATCAGCTTTTTCGGCCCGAAGTGACTGTGATCACAGGGGCTTTGTGTCGCACAGCTAAACACGTCTGCTCCCGCGACTCAACCCGAACGGGTAAATCGGCACCCTTGTTGTGACCGGGAGATCCCGATCGGGTGGGTGGTTAGGATTACCCGATGATCAGCTCCATCGCACTGCCGCGAGAGATCCGCATCGGAGCCGGGGCGATCGATCAGCTACCCGATGTGATCGTCGGACTCGGCGCTCGTCGACCACTCCTGGTCACCGACAGTTTCCTGTCTTCGCAGGGTGCGCCAGAACGCGTCGTGCGGGCGTTGGAGGCTGCCGGACTCGACGCCGACTACTTCGACGGAACCGTTCCCGATCCCACCACCGCATCGCTGGAATCGGGGCTGCGGGCCGTCCGCGATCACGGGGCGGACCTGTTGATCGGTTTCGGTGGCGGCAGCCCGATGGACACGGCGAAGGCGTTGGCTCTGCTCGCGGTCCGAAATGGAACGATGCGCGACTACAAGGCCCCACTACGCAACGATGCGCCGGGATTGCCGGTGGTGGCCGTGCCGACCACCGCGGGAAGCGGATCCGAGGCCACACAGTTCACGATCATCACCGACAGCGAAAGCGACGAGAAGATGCTCTGCATCGGACGCGCGTTCTTGCCGGTCGCGGCGATCGTCGACTACGAGCTGACGCTGTCGATGCCCGCCCGGCTCACCGCCGACACGGGTATCGACGCGCTGACCCACGCCGTGGAGGCGTACGTCAGCCGGAAGAACAACACGTTTTCCGACGACTTCTGCCTGCGAGCGATCACGGCGATCGGCGGGCACCTGCGACGGGTGTATGCCGACGGTTCAGATCGCGACGCCAGGTCGGCGATGATGCAGGCGGCGCTCCATGCCGGGATCGCCTTCTCCAACTCATCCGTGGCGCTGGTCCACGGCATGAGCAGGCCGATCGGCGCGCACTTCCACGTCGCGCACGGTCTGTCGAACGCCATGCTGTTCGCGGCGGTGACCCGGTTCTCCCTGGACAGCGCCACCGAGCGTTACGCGGACTGCGCTCGCGCACTGGGCTGTGCCGCGGTGACAGACTCCGATCAACGCGCAGCTGGTCTACTCGTCGACGAACTCACCAGGCTGTCGGAGGAACTGGCGGTCCCCACCCCGCAGCGCAGCGGTATCGCGCCGGAGCGGTGGGACGAATTGATCCCGCTGATGGCGCGCCAGGCGATCGAGTCGGGTTCCCCTGCCAACAATCCGCGAATCCCGTCCGCCGGAGAGATCGAGAAGCTCTACGCGGAGATCTACAGCTGATACGTGAGGTCTTCGGCGCACCGAAGCGGCAACTATCATCGCCTGCGGGCAACCTGCGAGGGTTGCCGCGCGTCCAAGGCTGGACGACCGCAACACACGAAGTGAGAAGAACCGAGGGGGACACATGGCACGGCCGACTGCCGCGCAACTGTATGCCGCCTACGGTGACAACGCCGACAGCGACGTCACACTGCGGCTCCTGCGTTCCCGTAGCGCGGTGCCGTACCTGGCGATCATGGCGGCACGGCTGGCCGACGGGCAGGTCGACGGCGACCACCTTGCGGCCGGCATCGAGAAGGACCTCGACGACCTGGCCGGCCACTGGACCGATCGTGGCTGGGAACTGCCGACGCCGGACGACCTCCTCGACCGGTGGGTGCGGGCCGGATACCTGGCGCGCACACTCCACAACGATTCCGCCATCGAGCGTTATCAACTCACCCGGGGTGCCACCCAGGCAATCGCACAGGTGCAGGCGGTTCGGCAGAACCGTACGGTGGCCACCGAGACCGTGCTCGAACTCGTGATGTCGCGGTTGTCCAACATCGCGGTGTCGATCGACCCCGACCCCGGTGAGCACATCCGGGACATCGACCGCAAGATCGCTGAATTATCCAGGCGGCGGGAAGAATTGGCCGCCGGTGCGGTGCCGACAGTGGATACCCGACGGGTGCTCGACGACATTCGGATGGTCACTTCACTCGCGGAGCGCATGCCCGCGGACATCATCGGATACGGCGAGAAGATGCGCGAGAACTCGCGGGCACTGTTGACCACCGGCATCGATGCCGAGCAGGGATCGCACGCCGACGTCCTCAACCGCATGTTCGACGGACATGACGCCCTGGCCGATTCCGACGAGGGCAAGGCCTTCGACACCTTCTACACGCTCATCGCAGATCACCGTCTGCGAGAGGCTCTGGAGTCGAGCATCGAGCGGATCGCCACCGGGCTGCCGAATCTGCCGCCCGACCTCCTCGACACCTTGACCGGGTTCATCGACCGTATGTGGGACGAGGTACAGGCGGTCGACGAGGTGCGCGGGCAGGTCTACCGCCGCATCAACACCTTCGTCAAGGACGGCGACTTCCTGCACTACCGCGCGTTGCGGGCGCAGATCGCCGATGCCCAGCGGGCCGCGATGGTCGCGTTCACCGAAGCCGGTCCGGGCCGCGACATGGGAATCGAGGTCCCCATGAGTGCCGCGGTCACCAATTCCGTTGGCGCACTGATATTCCACGACGGAATCGTCGAGTCGCCGGGTGCGGTCGCCGATACCGCAGGTGAGATCAGCATCAACCCCATCGACCTGGTGGGTGTGGAGTCGATCGACTGGCATTCGCTGACCGATGCGGTCAACGAGGCGCTGAGCATCGGTCCGGCGGGCATCGACGAGGTACTCGCCCGGTTGCCGAAAGCCCGGACCGGTGACGTGGTCGGCATCTGGTCGCTGGCCCAGCGTCACGGCGCCACCGACAACGACAGCACCGTCACCGTTTTGGCCCACACCGCCCGTGGGCTGCGTGAAATCTACTTGCCCGCAGTGCGATTCACCAGCGCGCTACCCGATCCGATCACGGCGTTGCCGCACGAGGTGATGCACTTGCTCGATGAGCCAGGTCCCGATGACACCGCCCCCAGTGCATCCGCCCCCAGTTCTACCAGGAGAGGTCGATGACCACATCGGAAGATCAAGTCCCCGAACAGGCGGACGCACCACAGGTCGCGGTGGAGCAGGACGGCGATGACCTGTTCGTCGACTCTCCCGAGGCATTCGATGCGCCTCCGGTCGACTTGTCCCACTTCGCATTCGACGGATCGGTACCGGTCGGGAGCATCAGTGAGGTCCGGGTCGACGCGCGATTCGAGGGCGACACCTCGGCGCTGCCCGCACCGGTTTGCTACGCCCTACAGGAACTTGTTGCCGCGGCGCATGTTTCGGTGCGATCACGCAACTGGAAGACGATCGAGATCCATGAAGAGGTCATCCGGTCGAGGCTGTCAGAGCTGAATCTGCAGCTGGAGATCAATCGGGAACACAAGTACGCGTTCACCAGGCAGGTCTCGGAAAACGACCCGAGGCAGCGCAACATCCTGCGAGCGCAGACACTGACGTTGGCGGCCTCGGTGCTGGCGCTGTTCCTCCGCCAGAAGTACCTGACCAGTGCCGACGAGTCGGTGGTGGTCGAACGTGGCGAGATCATCGACCACATGCTCACCTACAAGCCGGTGTCGGATACGGACGAGGCCGGATTCGTCAAACGTATCGACGCCGCGATCAATCAGCTCGAATCCCGCAAGATCATCAGGGCACTTCCGGGCACCGACCGCTTTGTGGTGCTGGGCGTGATCGCCTCCCTGCTCGGACCCGAGCAGGTGGCCGCGTACACGGAGGCGTATCGACGCCTGGCCGGTGACTATGAGGAGGCCGGTACCGATCTGGCCGAACTCGATGACCAGGAGCGCACATCATGACCGAGATCCTGGAACGTGACGAAAACGGCGCCCGACCATCCGAACTCGCCGGAGACGAAGCCGAAGGCGGAGCTCGACCATCCGGAGACGAAGCCGGAGGCGGAGCTCGACCCTCCGAACTGGCAGGCAGGCGCACGCTCAACATCGGGCAGTTCCGTTTGACCAGACTCCAAATGGTCAACTGGGGCACGTTCGACGGATACAAGGACTACCCGATCGACGAGCGCGGCGTGATGCTGACGGGTCCGTCGGGGTCGGGTAAGTCGTCGATGATGGACGGCCACTCGGTGGTCCTGCTGCCCACCTACGACCAGGTCTTCAACGCGTCGGCCGACCTCACCGCCAAGGGCGCCAAGAAGGCTGCCCGTTCGATGGCCGACTACGTGCGGGGTGCATGGGCGGAGAACGACGATCGCTACAACCAGTCGCAGGTTCAGTACCTACGCGCCGACGGTGCCACCTGGTCGGCGATCGCGGCCACCTACGACAACGGTGCAGGGTCGGCGACAACCGCGGTTGCGATCAAGTGGTTCCCCGGTTCGGGTACCGATGGCAGTTCGCTGCGGTCGTGGTACCAGCTACACGACGGGCACTGGGATCTGTTGTCGCTCAATGCCTGGGCCCAAGGCGGTTTCGACATCCGGCGTTTCCGGACGACCAACCCGACGGTCGAGTGTTTCGACGTGCAGAGTGCCTATCAGGAGGCCTTGCGCCGGCGGGTGGGCATCGGCCAGTCGTCGGCCGCGCTGTCGTTGATGGGCAAGGCCAAGGCGATGAAGAACGTCGGCGACCTCAACCTGTTCATCCGTACCTACATGCTCGATCGCCCGGAGACCTACGCGAAGGCCGAGCGGTTGGTGGAGAACTTCACCCAACTCGATGAGGCGTACCAGGCCGCGGCGCGCGCGAATGCGCAGGAGCAGGTGTTGCGCCCGATCCCGGAGGCGTGGAAAACCTATTGCAGCGCAGAGGAATCCACCACCAGGGCCGGAACACTGCTTGGTCCACCGATGCGTGGTTTCATGCGCGAGCATCGGATGACGTTGTTGCAGGAACGTCTCGACCGGATCGACGCCGACCGATTGCGCCTGGACAACGAGGTCGCCAATTGGGAGAACCTGGCCGACGAACGTGAAGAACGCCATGGGTCCTTGCGTGATCAGCTGACGTCCGAGAAGGGCGAGCTGACCACCCTCGAATCGGAACTGAAGTCGTTCGAACAGCAGGTGACCGCACGTAACCGGGCCTACGAGCGCTACTCCACATTGGTGGGCGGACTCGGTGAACAGACCCCGGAGACCCAGGACGAATTCGCGGCCTTGAGGTTGCGGGCACCGGAGATCGCCCGGGCAGCAAGGGAATCGGCAGAACGGCTCGCGACGTCGGCGCATTCGTTCTTCGCTGCCGAGACCGATGCGCGCCGCGCGTACGAAGGTGCGGTCGAAGAACTGTCGAGCCTCAACACCCGTCGGTCGCTGCTGCCCCGTGAGGTGCTCGGGCAACGTGACGGGATCGCGCAGGCCACCGGTGTGCCGCCCGAGGACCTCCCGTTTGCCGCCGAACTGATCGACGTCGACCCCGAAGAGAAGGACCGCTGGGCCGGCGCTGCCGAACGGGTGCTCCGTGGCCTCGGTATGACGATGCTCGTGCCGGAGACCCACCGGCGGACGATCGGCGACTTCGTCAACCGCACCAACCTCGGTGGCGTCCTGGAATACCGCGTCTACCAAGAGAATGCGTCGTCGCCGGGCGTGCCCGTGCCCGGATCGTTGGCGGAGAAGCTTCTGGTCGACCGTCGCCATCCGGCGGGGTCGTGGCTGGCGAATGTGGTGGCGCACAGTGCCGAACACATGTGCGTCGATCTGCCTGCCCAACTCGAGAACCATCTGCTGGCGGTGACGCCGCAGGGTCTGGTGAAGTCCGGCCGTGACCGCTTCCGTAAGGACGACCGCCGGTCGGTGTCGGACCGTACCCAGTGGATTCTCGGGTCGAACACCGACGGTAAACGCGCTGCCCTCGAGGAGTCTCGGGATCATCTCGAAGCGGTGTACCGGGAGGCGCGTCAGGCTGCCCAGGACAAACGAGATCTGTTGGAGCAGAACCGGGAACGCGCGAAGAATGCCGATTCGCTGGCCGGATATGCATCGTGGGCCGAACTCAACTGGTGGTCGTCGCAGCGCGATGCCGACGAGTTGAACGCCCGCATCGACCGGGTCCGCGAGAACCGCGTCGACCTCGCCGAACTCGAAGAGCAGGTCGAGATCGCGCGCGCCGACTGGCGTGAGGCCGTGGCCCGGGTGGGCGCACTCGGTGATCAGTTGGGCCACATCGGATCTGACTGGGACCGGTGGTTTGCCGAGTTCGAGCAGGTCAAGGCCGAGAACTTCAAGATCGACGACGGAGACCGCGGGTACCTCGCAGAGGTGCTCGCCGAGACCTTGTCCGTGGGTGGCAAGACGCTGACCCTGGACAACTACGGCGAGGTGCGTTCGGATCTGCGGAACGCACTGGAAGCGATTGTCGGCAAGGCGAATGCCGAACGCGATGGCGCGGAGAACAAAGTCGTGCGGGCGACAGAGGCCTTCTTGCGGGAATGGCCCGAGGCGTCGGCGAACCTGAGCGCCACCATCGAGTACGCCGCTGATCTGGTGTCCATTCACACCAGCCTCGTCGAGCACGGTCTGGCCTCCACGCAGCAGCGCTTCCGGCAGCTGATCACCACGGACATCAGCCATTCGGTGTCGAACCTGTACAAGGAGATCACCGACACCAACAAGCGCATCACGCGCGGTATCGCCGAGGTCAACCTCGGACTGCACCGCGTGGACTTCAACGAGGGCACCTATCTGCAGATCGCGCAGCTGCACAATCCCACCGACGAGTCCCGGGAGTTCGCCAAGATCGTCGACCAGATGATCCGGGATGCCCCGGCTGCCAAGGGTGGCGACGGTGCGGTGCTGGCCCGCCAGTTCTATCGCATCCGCGATCTGGTGGCCCGGCTCACCGGTACCGATGCCGAGAGCCGTCGCTGGTGCGACAACGTCCTGGACGTCCGCAACAGCTACACGTTCTATGGCAAGGAGCTTGCGGCCGGTGCACCTGCGGACGATCCACCGGTGCACACCTACCGCAACACCGCATCGAACTCCGGTGGCGAGCAGGAGAAGCTGGTGGCGTTCTGTTTGGCTGCGGCGCTGAGCTATTCATTGAGCCACGGTGGGCACGAGGCGAAGGGGCAGGCGGAGCTCGACCCTCGGCCCAGCTTTGCACCGTTGATGCTCGATGAGGCGTTCAGCAAGTCCGATGAGACCTTCAGTTCGCAGTCGTTGCGGGCGTTCGAGCAGTTCGGATTCCAGCTGATCATCGCGGCCCCGATCCGCATGGTCGGAATCGTCGAACCATTCATCGGCCAGGTCATCCTGGTGGACAAGCAGGTCGGTGAAACCGGGGCTCGCTCCGATGCCCGGGCCGCCACGTTCGGCGAGTTGGCCGATGCGCGGACCTCGGGTGGACGTAAATAGAAACGGGTGAGCTATGGCCGGACCGATCAGCTTGCGGCAGTGGAACCGGACGTTGTTGCAGCGGCAGCACCTCCTCGAACGGGTTGACGAGGATGTGCTCGACGTACTCGATCGTTGCGTCGGGTTGCAGTCCCAGGATCCCAAGGTCGCGTTCTACGGATTGTGGTCGCGGATAGCCGATTTCGACCCGGCGGACCTCGATGAGTTGATGACCGGTCGCGAAGTGGTGCGGATGGCACTACTGCGCAGCACCGTCTTCCTCATGGATGCCGAAGACGCGCGCTGGGTGCGACCGCTGGCCCAGGCGAGTATGGACGGCGAGATGCGGAACAACCACGTCAAGCATCTGGCAGGCGCCGATCCCGAGGACGTGGCCCGGCACGGACGTGAGTTGCTCAGCGGTACAGAGCTTTCCGTGAAAGATCTCAGCGCCGCCCTGGCGCAGCGTTGGCCGGACGCCGTCGCGGCGTCTTTGGCAACCGTTGTCCGCTGCCTGGTGCCGCTGGTCCAGGTACCGCCGCGGGGAACGTGGGAGGGGTCGGCCACCACCACCTACAGCCTCTACGACGACTGGTGTGGTCCCGGTGAGTCGGCCGTGACCGGGGACGAGGCGGTCAAAGATCTCATCCGCCTGTACCTACGCGGGTTCGGCCCCGCGACGATCAAGGGGATCCAGAGCTGGGCGGGCATGACACGACTCCGTCCCGTCGTCGAGGCGATGGAAGCCGATTGGGAGCTGGACAAATTGACCGGCCCGGACGGCGAGGAACTGTTCGACCTCGCGGGCATGGCCCTTGCCGACGAAACCCTGCCTGCGCAGGCCCGTCTGGTGGCGCCCTTCGACAACATCGTGGTCGCGCAGGGAACCGATCGCCGACGGGTGGTCGATGACGACGTGTTCCCGCATCTGGTCACCCCCAACGGAAGATCACCCGGATTCGTGTTGGTCGACGGCCGGGTGGCGGGCACCTGGAAGCCGGTGAAAGACGGAAAGAACACCGCCATCGACGTCAACTACCTGGTCAAGGTGTCTGCGTCTGAGAAACGTGGTGTGGAGTCAGAACGCGAGCGCCTCACTGCGTTCTGCACTGCAGACTCGTCAGGCACCTAACCCTTGTGTGTCACTGCGCCAAATTCCCGGACCGCGGATTGCGGTGGGTGATGCAGTAGCGCCGTCCGATCGGATCTTCCATCACGGTCCAGAAGCGTTGGTGTTCGACCACTTTGGCGCCCCAGCCCTCGTGCCGGGCAACCTCCTCCTCGGGATGGGTGCTCGCCAGATCCAGATGACCGCCGATGTGCCGGGATCTCACCCGCTGCAACATGATGCGCAGCGGCATCTCGTCGGGTCGGCGTAGGTTGCGGAACTCCGGTAGTAGACCCTGCCGCCACGGCCAGGCGGTCAGTGCCGCCCAGAAGTCGCACTCGATGTCGTAGTCGGCGGTGGGGACGTCGATGGAGAGCTGATCGATGATGCTGATCGTGTCGCCGGGCCAGCGGATCGGGCGGGAGCGACGGCTTTCGCCCTGCCAGGGGACCAGGCAGAAACTGAAACCGCCGGGTGAACGCAGGACCGCGACGCCGGGATTCTTCGAGACGATGGTGGCGCCGAGCGCACTCGCCTGGTGGATCGACTCGGTCAGATTGTCGACATGGAGATCCAGGTGCACGCCACCATCGCCGGAATCGATCCGTTGGACCCGAAGGTGGGGGTCGCCGTTGAAGGGTTCGAGCGAGGCGAACTCGCGGTTGGAGCCACGGGCCGGTGACACCGTGCTGCCGGCGATCGCCCGCCAGAACGTCACTTCGTCGCTGAAACTCTCGCGCGGGAAGTCTAAGAAGGCGGAGAGCCATCGGACTGTCATATAGGCCAGTGTGGGGGGTCGGGGCCGGCGCTGCCCCGTCATTCCGGTGGACGGGTCCGCTTACTGTGGACTGATGGGTCCCTTGAAGAAGATCGCACGCAGGATGGCAAAGGCGCACGCCGACAAGGTTGCAGTTGTGCGTCTGGAGGGGACCATCGGTGGGATCGGGCCCGGTCGCAGTGGGATGACCGCAGAAAACCTCGAATCGAACCTGACGCGCGCATTCGAGACCGAACGACTCAAAGCGGTTGTTCTGGTGATCAATTCACCCGGTGGATCGCCGACGCAGTCGGAGTACATCGCGGAGCGCATCAGGCAGTTGTCGTCGGAGAAGGGCGTGCGCGTCATGGCCTTCTGCGAGGACATCGCGGCCTCCGGTGGTTACTGGATCGCGTGCGCCGCCGACGAGATCTATGCGGCGCACACGTCGATCGTGGGTTCGATCGGGGTGGTCTCGTCCGGCTTCGGCCTGCAGGACCTGATCAGCCGGGTCGGGGTGGAGCGTCGGGTCCATACCGCCGGTGAGAACAAGTCCCGGCTCGACCCCTTCACCCCGGAGGAGCCCGAGGACGTCGCCTGGTTACGTGGTCTGCAGGACGACCTCCACGGTGCCTTCATCACGTGGGTGCGACAGCGCCGCGGCACAAAACTCGTGGGGACGGACGCGGAACTCTTCAACGGCGATGTCTGGGTTGGTCGCGCGGCGGCCGATGTGGGACTCGTCGACGGTATCGGTGTCCTCAGGTCGGTGATGGCCGAGCGATTCCCGGATGCCGAACTGGAGATCATCGCCTCGCCCAAGCCGTTGTTGGCCCGACTCGTCGGAGGTGTGGCATCGGACACCACGGTGGCCGGAGCGAGCGCCGAAGCGGTCGACGGCGTCGTCGGCGGTGCCATCTCAGCGGTCGAGCGCCGCGCTCAGCGGATGCGATTCGGGGTCTAGATCTCTCCCCTTTTCGGCGCCAGAATGCAAACCCGCTGGTGGTGCAGAAGTGACGGGTGGGTTGTGGATAAATGGGCCCGTTGTTTGAGATTGCCTGTGAGTAGCCGACGGACGTAGACCGAAAGTTATCCACAGGCACCCCCTAATGTGCTGGTTCAAAGGGTGCCGACCAAGGGTCAACCTGTGGATGAGGCTGTGGAAACTGTGGAGAAGTCACCAAGAAAGGTGGACATAGAGTGAACCGCGTCACAATTTCAGTTGAAGCTGGTCACAGAACATGTCAGATGCTCAATCGTCGACCCTAATTCGGCACGGAATTGACCAAAATGAAGGCCCTGTGGATAACTTGTTGATAAGTCCCAGCTCGTGCCGCGCGCACGCCGTGCGTGCCACCATGGTCGAGTGAGTATGTCGGAAATCCCTTCGGTACCCGTAACCGAGCTGCCCGCCGATTTCGTCGGCGCGGCCAATGCGATTCTGTTGGACGTGCGTGAGTCCGACGAATGGGCGGAAGGTCATGCGCCCGGTGCCCTCCATATCCCTCTCGGGGATGTGCCCGCCCGCATCGACGAAATCGACCCGGATGCAGACCTCTATGTCATCTGCCATTCCGGCGGCCGGTCCGCGCGGGTGCTCGGCTACCTGATGCAGCGGGGATTTCAGGGCGCCAACGTCATCGGCGGCATGGTGTCCTGGGCGCAGTCCGGTCGACCGCTGGAATACGGTTCGGGGGCAGGGGGAGCCAGCCCTGACCCGGGGAATTCCCCGTGAGCAGACCCACCGGAGCACCGCCGGCACGGGACTACTGCCCGAATTGCCGCATCGCGGGTCCTCACGATCCCGGCCGCCCCCATTGTCCGCGGTGCAACGGTCCGCTCACCCCGTTGGACGCCTACGGCCGGATCGCGCGGCCGGGGGCCGCTCCCGGCGCCCAGATGAGTGCTCCCGGCCGCCCGATCACGCAGGCCGAACGCAATCACACCTACGTACCGGCCCGGACGACCGGAGCCGGCACATCACGTCCGGCACCTCGGCCCCAGCGGCGCGTGAAATGGGTGGTGACGTATTCGGGGGTGGCGCGAACGGCAGGTCGACGGCGGGTGGCCGCGGAGCCCACACCGACCCCCCACTACGACCACAACCCCGGCTGGGGTCTGGTCGACACCCCGCTTTCCGAGCCGGTCGCACCGGAAAAGACGTATATCGAGCGGATGGCGGCGAAGTTGCCGCAGCTACTCATCGCCTCCGCGGTCGTCCTCACGCTCGCCGCGCTCGCTCAGACCTGGCTGTACGTGCTGCTCGTGATCAATCTGGACGCCCCGGTCAGCTACGCGATGGTGGTCGCGGCCCGGACCGCGGTGATCGCCACCGGGGTGGCCGCGGTCGGCATGATGATCGCGTGCCTGTTCGCGCTCGCGGGCTGGCTGATCGAGGAGCGTCGTGTGGCCTACCGCCGCCATGATCAGCGGGACCCCCGTACGCCCGAACAGATCATGTTGGGCTGCTGGATCCCGATCCTGAACCTGGTCAAGCCGTTGGCGTTCTTCCGTGAGCTCCTCGACCGCCGGGACGATCTGCTTCCCGACTACACGGGCAAGCGACTGTGGTGGCTGTGGGCGGGCTGGCTGGTTGTCAACGCGCTGGTGGCCACCGGGGTCGGCATCCGCATCTTTGCCGACTCCCTGGTGTGGCAGTCGAACGCGCTGGTGCTGGTGATCGTCACCAACCTGCTCAGTGCGTTGTTCGCGGTGGCGCTGTGGTGGACCATCACCCGGCTCCTGGCGCGGGAAGCGCCGGTTTCGGTCCCGAAGCGATTCGTGGTCGCGGCATGAGTGACACCCCGAGGGTGGTCCGGCAGGAGAAGCCTGCGGTCGTTGCGCATCGCGGCGCCTCGGGCCATCTGCCGGAACACACCCTCGCGGCGTACGAACTCGCTTTGGAACAAGGCGCCGACGGGCTCGAATGCGACGTGCGGCTCACCGCCGACCACGAGTTGGTCTGCGTGCACGACCGTACGATCGATCGGACCTCGGACGGTTCCGGTGTCGTCAGCGAACTCACACTTGCCCAGCTCCGGGAGTACAACTTCGGTGCCCGGCACAGTTCGGGTATGCAGGCCGAGATCCTCACACTGCCCCAATTGCTGTCGCTGACGCTCGACTGGAAGCGGCCGGTGCGGCTGTTCATCGAGACCAAACATCCGGTGCGATTCGGCGGGCTGGTGGAGCAGTTGCTGCTGGCCGAGCTGCAACGATTCGGCGTCGCGAGCCCGGCATCGGCCGACCACAGCCGGGCGGTGGTGATCTCGTTCTCCACCGCAGGCGTCTGGCGGATCCGCCGCAACGCCCCGATGTTGCCGACAGTCCTGCTGGGGGACACCGCTCGTTTCCTCGGCGGCAGTGCCGCGACGGCGGTGGGTGCCACCGCGATCGGGCCGTCGATCTCCACGCTTCGCGAACATCCCGATGCCGTCGACCGCGCGGCCGCTGCGGGTCGCGCGACCTACTGCTGGACCGTTGACGAACGCCGCGACGCCACGTTCTGCGCCGACCTGGGCGTCGGATGGATCGCAACCAACTACCCCGACCGGGTCCGGGGTTGGCTCGCTGCGTAAGTTCGGGGCGTGGCAAAGAAGAGTAAACGTGGCAGTGGTCCACGCCCCGGAAGTAATCGCGCCGAGCGGGTAGCAGCCCGGAAAGAGCGGCTGGCCGAGGCGGTCGCGCAGGTACCCCGTCCATTCGCCGGCCTCGCCGCCGAATGCGACCTGGTGGCCCTGCGTTCGTTCGTGGCCTCGGCAACCGCTGACCTGCCCCTGATCGCTCCGGGCGCCAACCCGGTCCGGCTGGTCACGGTCCTGCCCGGAGCCGGTCCCGCGCTGGTGCGTGACGAGGATTCGGCGACCGTCGGTCTTGTCGCATTGCAGACCCAGCCCGAACCCGAAGATCCGGGCCTTGCTCTGGCCGCGGCGATCCAGTGGGCGACGGAAAGTGCTGCCGGAGACTCGCTTTCGCAGGTCGCGACGGCTGACTCCAAGCCGCTGACCGAGGTGTTCGATCCGACCAAGTCGCTGACGGTCACCGTCCACGACGACTTCAACTGGTGGATCGAGGGGCAGGCCGATCCGGCTCCCCAGATCAAGGCGATGATCGAGCAGGCCAACGCCGCGATCCATCCGTCCGCACGCCTGGAAGGCGATTTCGTCGGCGCCCCGTGGTGGGTCGATGCCGGTGAACGTGCCCATCTGCGCTGGGTTCGGCCCGAGGACGAAGACGAGATGATGGCCGCCCTGGCACGCGTTCACGCGGCCGGTGGCCTGACGCTGGGCGAAGGGTCGCGTTTTGCCGGCTCGTTCCGCACACACGGACTACTCGTCCCGGTATTCGACCTGGACCGCGAACTGCACGCCCAGGAATGGACTGCGGGCGCCGAGAGGTTCAACCAACAGCTCAACGAGGCCCTGGCCACGGACGCCGAGCTGACCAGCGAAGAGCGCCGGTCCCGCGACGGGATCCGGGCACGCCAGGTCACACTGCGCTAAGGCTCGCGACAGCGCAGTCCAGACAATACAAAGCGGGCCCGACCGGATCAGATCCGGTCGGGCCCGCTTAGTGGTGGAGGAACTACCGGCTGCCACCGGCAACCGCCGGAGCCGTCGCGTCGGGCGCGGCGGCCTTGGCGATCTCTCTGGCGACAAAGTTCTCGAGATCGAACAGGTTGCCTTCGCAACGCTGCGCGATGGTCTGCAGGGTGCGCATGGTGGCGACCTCTTCGAGCTGTTCCTTGAGGAACCACTGCATGAACTGCTCGCCGAGGTAGTCGCCCTCGTCGCGGGCGGCCTTGGCCAGCGCGACGACCTGGTCGGTGACGCGCTGTTCCTGTGCCAGGGCCAGCTTGATCGGCGCCCGGTAGTCGGCGAAGTTGTTCTCCGGCTGATCGATGCCCGGGGTGTAGACGGGCAGATCGCGGTCGAGGAAGTACTGCGTGATCATCATTGCGTGGTTGCGCTCTTCAGCGGCCTGGGCGTAGAAGTGCGCGGCCAGCTGGGGCATGTCTTCGCTGTCGTAGTACGTGGCCACTGCGATGTACTGCTGCGCGGACGAAAATTCTTCGCGGATCTGGTCGTGCAGGAGCTCGTGGAAATGTGTACGTTTGGTGCTCATGTCAACGAGCGTAGGTGCAGGTCAAAGCCGTTGTCATCCAAGCTCATCCTTACTTAGGGTGGCTTATCCAAAGGGTCCGAAGGGAAGGATTACCTTGCCTGACAGCGCATTCCGCTGATCGCCCGGAAGCGGTTCGGGAGGTGTGACGCTGGGCCGAAGTGGTCGGTCGTACTTGCTAAACTACTGAACACCCGTGTCTGGCAATTGATTTCGGAAACCTGGCCCATGCCGCAACCGGCGCCCGGTCGAGCGGCGCCGCAACGTGAACAGTATTCCTGCTGTGGCACAGGACACAACCCCGCGCCGACCCGGGGCGACTGAGTGTGGTGGGTATCTCATTCGCGCCCCTCGTGAACTCAGGTGGCAGGTGAGTGTTCTTTCTGCCGTTGCGACGTCAGGTGGTTGATGACCAATGCGGCGAATACGACGGCGCATCCGATGGACCCGATCCCGAGTGCCAATTCGATGCCGTGCTCAGTCGGGTGGAGGTCGGTGTTCATATGCGCGGCGAGGACAGCCCCTGACAGGGCACTGCCGAAGGCTCCGCCGACGGTTCGCAGAACCTGATTGAAGCTCACGGCACTGCCGAGCGCGGTGTCGGCAACGCTTCGTGTGATCAGTGCGGGCATCGCCGCGTAGGCGGTACCCATTCCGATACCGAATCCGAGCATGCCGATCAGGATCTCCCACAGGGAGTCGTGATCGAGCCACAGGTACACGCTCGAGATGGTGAAGATGCCGGCGCCGACGAGCAGCAGCGTGCGCACGCGAATCCGGTGGGATACCAGTCGGACCACCCGGTTTGCGCCGAAACTGCCCACCGATAGGGGGAACATCACGAATCCGGCCCAGAACAACGGCATCGCGATCCCGTATCCGGTCGATTCCGGAGCCTGGGCGATGAGGCTGATGATCGACAGGCTGATGTACATCGCGGCGCCGAGTCCTATCGCCGTACTGTTGGCCACCAACACATCTGGGGTCCTCAGGACACGAAGGTTGATCAACGGATGTGACACCCGGAGTTCGACGAAGCACCACACCGTCAGAATGGCGGCCGCAGAACCGAAGAAGGCCAGCGTCGGTGGAGCGATCCAGCCCCAGCCCGAGCCCTCACTGATGGCGAGCAGCAGGCATGACAGGCCGGCACCGATGAGTACGGCGCCGGTGAAATCGAACGGTGCGCGCGGCGCGTGTTCGTCGGGACCATCGGGCACGATCCGCCAGACCACGGCTATCGCGACCACCAGGAACAGGGCGGCGAACCAGAAGGCGAAACGGAAGCCCAGCAATGAGGCAAGTATGCCCGTCAGTGGATAGCCAACGCCCAAACCTGTTGCGACGGTGACGGATAGGCTTGATATTCCGGATCGAACCTTGTCTTCGTCGAGGTACCGCCGGGCCAAGGCGATTGTCACCGGCACGATTCCGTAGCTCAAACCCTGTAGCGCTCTGCCGAGCAGGAACACGATGAAGTTCGGTGCGGCCGCCGCCAGGATCGAGCCGACGAGAATGCAGACGAGCGACCCGATGAGAAGCCGTTTCTTGTGCGGGCCATCGCTCAGGCGGCCCATGATCGGTGTCGAGATCGCGCCGACCAGGAGATTGATCGTGAGCATCCACTGTGCGGTGCTCACGTCGACGTCCAGTTCGTGCGAGATGGTCGGGACCAGCAACATGCCGAGCGAGCTCACGACCGCGGTGGTGAGAGCGGCAAACACCAAGGCCGACGAGAGTCTTGGGTGCACCCGGGTTTCAGTCGAGATTGTCATCGGTCACCAGTTTGTGGAGTATCGGGATGAGCGCCTCGAGTGCCTTCTGCTCGTCGTCGTCGAGTCGGGCGGCGATGGCCTCGTTCAACCAATCCGCGCCGATCGCCCGTTCTTTGGCGAGCCGGGTGCGGCCGGCTTCGGTGATGTCGATCCAGATCCGGCGACGGTCGTTCTCATCGGGCGTGCGAACGATCAATTCGGGGGCTTCGAGTTCCCGTACCGCGGTGGTGATCGCCTGGGGGCTGACCTTCTGGGACGTGGCGAGCGTGGAGGCCGATGTCGGGCCGTGTTTCGAGAGGTACGCGAGAATGCCCATCTTGCCCACCGAGATCGTCCGATCCGCGGTGAGTCTGCGCCAGAGCGGATACAACGCTTCCCGGAGTTGCTGGGCGGTGGACTGTGAGGGCGGCATGCAAATAAATGTACAACCAAATTGATCAACCTAGTTGATTAAATCGAGTTGTGTTTGTCACTGGAGAGGTATCCCGGGGTTCGCTCAGCCGGTCTGAAGGAGCTCCTTCGGAAGCTCTTTACCGTCGGCGATGGTTTTGAAGAACTGGGTTGTGTTGTCGCCCCAGGCCAATGAATCGCCGTCGTCGGTGAAGACCGGTCCGGCGTTCGGGGTGGTGACGGTGACCGGATCGCTGCGCAGTGCCCAGGCCAGCCGGGCCAAGTGCCAGAGGTGATCACTCTTGTCGACGGTCAGGGAGTCCACGACACCGTTGACCAGCGGCCAGAACCGGAACGGGTTGAGGATCGTCGAGGCGCTGGTCGCCTTCTGCATCAACGCGGACATGAACTTTCGTTGATTCACCACACGGGTGAGGTCGGCGTTGGCAAATGCCCGGGTGCGGACGAAGCCCAGTGCCTCACGCCCATTGAGTGTTTGGCAACCGGCCTGCAGGTTGATCCCGGCCAGCGGGTCGTTGATCGGTGCGTCCAGGCACATCTCGATGCCACCGACGGCGTCGACGATCTTGTCGAAGCCGCCGAATCCGATCTCCGCGTAGTGGTCGATGCGCAGCCCGGTGTTGGTTTCGATGGTCTGCACCAACAGTTGTGGGCCACCGATCGCAAAGGCGGCGTTGATCTTGTGTGCGCCGTTGTCCGGGATGTCGACGTAGAGGTCGCGGGGGATCGAGATGATCATCGGCTTCCCGCCGGAGCCGTAGTGCACCAGCATGATCGTGTCGGTCCGCGAACCCTCACTGTCGCCGGTGGACAGGGCGGCGCGCTCGGCGTCGCTCAAGCCTTCGCGCGAGTCGGATCCGACCAACAGCCAGGTGGTTCCCGCACTGCTCGCCACGCGGCCCGCGTAGTTCGACAATGCGTCCACCCGGTTGAGCTTGGTGTCGAAGTAGACAAGCAACCCGACCGTGCCGAGCACCATGACGAGCAGCAGGATCAGCAGGGTTCGAAGGATCGGGATGCGTCGGCGACGTTTGCGCTCCGGTGGACGCGTCGGCCCCGGCGTGACCCGGCGAGGTGGCCCCTGCGGCGGCTTGGGGGGCTGGCGGTTGTACGCCATTATCGGCGGCGCCGGACGCTGCGGCGGTCGAGCCGTGCGCGTTTCCGGACTCTCTGCCTGCGACCAGGCCCGAGGTGGCTGGTAACCGGGGTCGGCCGGCTGCGGTGGTCCTACCCGGGTGGCCGGTGGTGGAGCCTGTTGCGGCCTGGCTGGACCCTGCGGCGGCGGTCCTTGCGGCGGCGGTCCCTGGTGCGGTGGACGTTGCCCGGCGGGTTGGCCCGGCCCGCGCTGCGGAGGCGGTCCGGTCGGGCCCGGCATCATGCGCCGGGTGCGACCATTCGCAGGCGGTGATGCCGGCGGGGGGAACGAACCCTGATCGGGACGTCTCGCACCGCCGGGGCGGCGGAGGAAAGGCTCGTCCTGGTCAGTCATTGCACAGACTCTAGTCAAGCCAGCTGAGATGATCTCTCAGGAGCGCGTACCCGACAAAGGCGACAGTGTCGATCAACGCGTGCCCGATGATCAGTGGCCACACCCGACCGGTGCGCTGGAACACCCGGCCGTAGACCAGACCCATCAGCACGTTTCCGAACCCGGCGCCGAGTCCCTGGTACAGGTGATACCCGCCGCGCAGTATCGCCGAGAACAGCAGGCTGCGATTTTCGGTCCAACCCAGTTGGCGCAGCCGGGTGATGAGATAGGCCACCACGAGCAACTCTTCGGCCGCAGAGTTCGCGATGGCCGAGAACACCAGCATCGGCAGGCGCCAGAAGGTCTCGTTGAGATCCGACGGCACCACCTGGACATTGAGGTCCATGGCGCGGGCGATGACGTACAGGCCCAGGCCGGGGATGCCGATGATCGCGGCGAGGCCGATGCCGAGCGGGATGTCGAACTTGGCGCGTAGTGCGGGTAACCCGATGCGCGCCAACGGAACTCCGGCCCACCAGATCAGGTAGACGGCCAGCGCGGCGATACCGAAGAGTTTGGTCGCCGAGAGCAATTGCCGGAAGAAGTCGATGGCACCGAGTTCGGACGAGCTGACGTTCAGGGCCACGGAGCTGCCGCTGATACCGGGCTCCGACATCGCCTTCTCGATCAGGGAAAGCGCTGACGACACCGCTGACAGTCCGAACGTCAGGACCAGGACGATGGTGATCTCGATCCCGATGGCGCGTCGCGCGGTCGGGTCGGTGACGACTTCCGGCTGCGCCGGACGTGCCGGTTGTAGCCACGGGCGCAGGTTCACCCGGTTGAGGTTACTGACGGGTGGCGCGGTGTGGCGTCAGCCTTGGCCGGGCAGGCTGTTCAGGAAGGGGCATCCGGCAAGGGTTCGGATCGCCCGGGACAGCTCGGGGAGGTCGCTGACCGGTCGTGGGAATGACAGTCGAACGTCGGAATCGCTCTCAGATCCCTCGACGCGGAATCGGATCCCGAAGCGGTCGATGCCGAGTGGTCGTACCCTGCCGTCGCGCAGTTCGGCTGGGAGCCGGCCGCTCAGTGCGGAGATCATGTCGGCGTGATCGGTGTCCATGTGCGCAAGCCAATCGGCTTCGAACTCCCAAAAGGGGTCGGGGTCGGCCTGGGCGAGGTCGGTCGAGGTCACCGAGGCGGCACCGGAACTGTTTGCCAGAACTGCCGACGACAGGCCCAGTCGCAGTAGCGAGAATCCGTGGCCGATGTCGAGCAGTCCGGGCGACGGGTGGTCGGTGGCGATCTCGCAGGCCAGGTCGCGTTCGAGATCGGAGGGAACCGAATGCAGGGTGCCGTTGAGCCAGATGAGGGAACGGACCTGTTCACGCAGAGTAATGGGGGCCATGTCGGTGACCTCCACCATCGCGGGGAGTCCGGCGCTGCCTGCCTGCCAGGCCAATGCGCAGGCGGCGCTGTCGGAGGGGACCAGGACGAACGCTTGCGAGTCGTACAGATGCACCATCGTGACCGGTGCGGGCTCGCTGCCCTCGATCGCCAGCATCGCGTCCGTCACGTGCATACATGCGGTGCGGATGAACTCGGCATCGGTGGGGCGGTCGATCGCTGTTTTTGTCATCCACGGTCCTCGGTGATTCGGTTCACGCTGTGTAGGTAAAGCTACCCTAACCACGCGACCCGATCGAAGGCAAGCCTCAATTTGCATTACTTGCTGCCGTAACCTCGGAACGTGCCTGCGATCGCTTACTTCGGCCCATCCGGAACGTTCACCGAGATGGCCCTTGACCGTCTGTTGATCGAGAACCCGTGGCTCACCGCCGAAGGTGAACTGGAACGGATCAGCGCCAACAGTCCCGGTGCCACGTTGAGTCTGGTCCGCGAGGGCCAGGCCCGATACGGGTGTGTGCCCATCGAGAGTTCGATCGAGGGCTCCGTGCCTGCAACGCTGGATGCCCTGATCAAGGGCAGTCGGATGCAGATCTTTGCCGAGACGGTGCTCGATATCGCGTTCACCCTGGCCGCACGCGGTGAGGTGGCGCCCGGAGACATCAAGACGATCGGGGCGTATCCGGTGGCGGCGGCGCAGGTCCGTGAAACGCTGGCCGCGCGTTTTCCCGATGCGCAGGTGGTGACGAGTGCATCGAACGCGGCGGCGGCCAAGGATGCGGCGGACGGGATCGTCGACGCCGCCGTGACCACTCCGGTGGCGGCCCGCCTTCATGATCTTCATGACATCGCAACCGGCATCGTCGACTCCGACGAGGCCAACACCCGGTTTGTCCTGGTCGGCAAGCCTGGTCCGGTGCCGGCGCGAACAGGGCGGGACCGCACCTCGGTGACGCTGGATCTGCCGAATGTCCCGGGTTCACTGATGTCGGCGATGTACGAGTTCGCCAGTCGGGGTATCGATCTCACCCGGATCGAATCGCGGCCCCGGCACACCGGAGGTTTCTATTTCAACCTCGATGTCGTCGGGCATCTCGATGATTCGCCGATCGCCGAGGCGTTGGGTGCGTTGTACCGGCGCGTGCCTGCGTTGCACTTCCTGGGTTCGTGGCCGTCGGCCCGACCCAACGGAACGCCACCGCCCCGTCATGCTGCGAGTGATCGTTGGCTTGAGTCGATTCGGCTGGGTCTGGAGCCATGAGCCGGTTGTATCTGGTCCGCCACGGCGAGACCACGTCGAATGTGTTGCAGCGCTTGGATACTGCGTTGCCAGGTGCCAACCTGACCGATTTCGGTGCGCGACAAGCCGTGCGTTACGCGCTCGAACGTCCGAAACCCGATGCACCGGTACTGATTTCGTCGGTGGCCTCGCGCGCGCAGCAGACCGCTGAACTGATCGGCTCGGTGTGGGCGGTGCAGAATCAGGTGCGCGATGGGCTCTTCGAGGTGCAGGTCGGCGACCTGGAGGACCAGACCTCCGAGGAATCGCATCAGGTTTTCGCGAAAACCGTACGCAGTTGGTTCGAGGGCCAGACCGGGGTCCGCATCCCCGGAGGTGAATCACTCGACGACGTGTACGCGCGGTACCTGCCGGTCATCGACGACATCGTCGACGAGTATCTCGATGATCCTGATGCGCCGGATGTCCATCTGGTCAGCCATGGTGCGGCGATCCGGCTCATCGCGGCGCGGCTGGTGAACATGCCTGCCGAGTTCGCGCTCAAACATCACCTGAAGAACACCGGCTCAATCGAATTGGAGCGCACTGCCGACGGCTGGACGTGCACGCGGTGGGGCCTGGAGCTGCCGCCGTTCCACACGACCGATCCTGCCGAACTCGCCCGCGACCCGATGGGCTGACCCAGCGGCGTCCGCGGGTCACCTCGCTCCGGAGGTGTTCAGCCCCAGCCGTTGGCGTGGAGCCAATCGTCGGAAATCCCGAAATGGTGTGCGATTTCGTGTACGACCGTGATCGCGACCTCGGAGATCACCTGCTCCTCGGTGTCGCACATGGTGAGTATCGGATCGCGGTAGATCGTGATGGTGTCCGGAAGGGTGCCGCCGTAGTGGCTGTCCCGTTCGGTCAGCGCAATGCCGAAGTACAGCCCGAGCAGATCGGGTTCCTCGTCGTTGAAGGGCTCCACGAGGATCACGACGTTGTTCATCGCGGCGGCAAGATCTTCGGGGATGGTGTCGAGGGCGTCTGAGACAAGGTTCTCGAAGTCCTTGTCGGTCATCGCAACCGGCATAGATCAGCCGCCGCCGGCCGGGGCTGGGACCTCGAGTGTCGGATTGACCTCTACGCCAGGCGGCAACGGCACCGGTGTCGGGACGATGCGGCCGTCGGAATCTTCGGCCGACGGTACCGGCACCTGGCCATTGATCAACAAATCTCCCCTGGCATCGCCGACGAGGGTCGCGAATCCGCCCGCATCAGGTAAGCCGATGTAGCACACCGAGGTTCGGCTCCCGGCCATCCAGCTCGTCTCCGCCAGGGTCGACCATTGCAGGTTGAGTGTGGTCTGGGCGAGTCGGTCGGCACTGCCGAGGAACTGGTCGGTCAGACCGGGGCAGATCCCTTCCAGATACGCGTTCTGCGCCTCGAGGTTCGGCCATGGCTGACCTGATGCGGGACCTCCGAACTCGACACCCAGGTCGACCACCCCGGTCACCTGGAATGCGTGGGGCTCGGAGCAATCCACCGGATCGGTGGGTTGACGGGTGGAGGGATCGATCCCGATGCAGGTGCCCACCGGCCACTGCTGGGCCTGGTCCAGGTCGCGGACGAACCCGGTGAACGGCGCAAGTGTGCCGGTGGTGCCGGACATCTGCAGTCCACACCGCAGGCTGCGCTCCCCGTTGTTCCATTGCTCTTCCGAGGGATACATCAGATTGACGGTGAAGCGTCCGGCCGGGTCGAGCTTTCCGCCGAGGTAGTTGTTGACGATTGTCGGGCAGTACTCGTCGCGGATGGCGTTGAACTGGTCGGCCCCGGGCCAGGGGGCGTCCTCACCGAACTGCACGCCCGGGTACACCGAGGTGTCGACGGCACCGGCCACCTCGAACACATGCTCCTGGCTGCAATCGACCAGGGACTGTTCGGCCGGTTCGGCCACCGGCCAGGTGAGGCAATCCCCGGCCTGCGATTCGGAGAACGGTGTGGACTCCGGCGTCGGCTTGGTGTCCCCGACCTCATCGCGCTGAACCTTGCCTGCGTCATCGAAACCACCGACAAGTCCGACAACTGCGGCGCAGACCACTGCGCCCACGAGTATCGCCGCGAGCAAGACCCGGATGGGGTGCTCGTGCATCAGCTGCCCGAACCGACCTCGCCGACTCTCCACCGAGGGATTGTCGTCTTCATGCGAGGCTGAATCGCCGCCTTCTTGTGAGGCGGAATCGTCACCTTCTTGCCTGTCAACCATCGGTGTCCATCATGCCCTTGTCGGCAGGCCCCGTGGCCGGATGGGGCGCACAACCGGACGACCCGGGTCGGCAGCGGGCGCTATCGTCGGCTCATGGACCCGAATGTGCACGGCGAATCGGCCGATCCGAAGAACCCTGACAACACCGAGCCCCCTGCCGACGTGGCCGAGCTGGCCGGCCGGATATTCGCCATGGCGCGTTCGGGTGATCTGGCGATGCTGCAGTACGTGGATGCGGGCGTACCGGTGAATCTGACCAACCAGGCCGGCGACACCGTGCTGATGCTGGCGGCCTATCACGGCCACGCAGAGGTGGTGAAAGGCCTGTTGGAGCGGGGGGCGGACGTGGATCGCGCCAACGACAAGAATCAGACCCCGCTGGCCGGTGCGGTGTTCAAGTCGCACGACGAGGTGGTTCGGGCGCTGATCGATGGGGGCGCCGATCCGGACGCGGGCACGCCCACAGCCCGAGACGCAGCCCACATGTTCGGCCGCGAAGATTACCTCAGTTTGCTCGGCAAGTAGGGTTTCACACGTGATCGACCTGAAGATTCTGCGTGAGCATCCTGATGTTGTCCGGGCTTCCCAGCGCACGCGCGGTCAGGACCCGGCGTTGGTCGACGTTCTGCTCGCCGCCGACACCGAACGCCGTGCCGCCATCGTCGAAGCCGATCAGCTGCGTTCCGAGCAGAAAGACCTCGGAAAGCTGATCGGGAAGGCACCGGCCGAGGAGAAGCAGGCGCTGTTGGCCAAGGGCAAGGAACTGGCCGAGCGGGTCAAGGCCGCGCACGCCCGCGAAGCCGCCGCCAACGACAAGATGGTCGCCGCGCACCGCGCGATCAACAACATCGTCGCCCCGCAGGCGCCTGCCGGTGGGGAACAAGACTTCGTCCTGCTGGAGACCGTCGGCGAGATCCCGAAGATCGAGAACCCGAAAGATCACCTCGAACTCGGGGAGAGTCTCGGCGTGATCGACATGGAGCGCGGCGCGAAGGTCTCGGGATCGCGCTTCTACTTCCTCACCGGTGCGGGCGCCATGCTGCAGCTCGGGCTACTGCAGCTCGCCGCGCAGAAGGCGACGGCAAACGGTTTCACGATGATGATCCCACCGGTCCTGGTCCGCCCAGAGGTCATGGAGGGCACCGGATTCCTCGGCGAACATTCGGCCGAGGTCTACCACCTCCCAGACGACGATCTTTTCCTCGTCGGAACCTCTGAGGTGCCGATGGCCGGCTATCACATGAACGAGATCCTCGACCTGTCCGACGGCCCCAAGCGGTACGCCGGGTGGTCGAGTTGCTTCCGCCGTGAGGCAGGCAGCTATGGCAAGGACACCCGCGGAATCATCCGTGTCCATCAGTTCGACAAGGTCGAGGGGTTCATCTACTGCCGCCCCGAAGAGGCCGAGGCCGAGCACGAAAAGATCCTGGGCTGGCAGAAGGAAATGCTGGCCGCCATCGAGGTGCCGTATCGGGTGATCGACGTCGCCGGTGGTGATCTCGGTTCGTCTGCGGCCCGCAAGTTCGACTGTGAGGCCTGGGTTCCCACCCAGAACACCTATCGCGAGCTGACCTCGACATCGAACTGCACCACGTACCAGGCACGTCGGCTGCAGGTGCGTTACCGCGGCGAGAATGGCAAGCCGCAGATCGCGGCAACACTCAACGGCACCTTGGCCACCACACGCTGGATCGTGGCAATTCTCGAGAATCATCAGCAACCCGACGGCAGTGTGCGGGTCCCGGAAGCCCTGGTGCCTTTTGTCGGCACCGACGTACTGAAACCGCGCTAGAGAATCACGCCCCGAGCACGGACTGGTTCTCGTCGACGACTTCGGCGCGCAACTCGTCGAGACGAGTCCGATACTCGATGAGCTGATCGATCCGTGCTGACAGTTGGTCACGACGAGGCCTATGAGGACTCCGAGGATGTGGACGGGTTCCGCACCGCGGTACCCGATCTGCATTTTGTCGGGGTGGCGGGCGTAGGCGAGGACACCTTCGTCCGACGCGGTTACCACGCGTCTCTGGCCACCCGCCTGCTCGGCGGACTCGCGGACTATTCGGGGATCACCACGGCGAGCCTGACCCTCCTTTATGACAGCCACGCCGAACAGTCCGAAGTGCATGTCCGACGGCTACGGGAGGCTCACGAGACGGGGCTGAAGATCGCTGCCGCCATCAGTCCGTTCCCACAGCCCGCGTAACTCGGGGAAGCGGAGGCGGATTCGGGCCGGTCTGCGGACTTCGTGCGTCCGGTAGAGGCAGATCCGGGTTTTTGCCGCCATACTGCTGAGCATGATCATCGGAGTTCTGGCAGCGCTGTTCGCGTGTGTGGCCTACGGCGTCTCGTCTGTGATGCAGGCGTACGGCGCCCGGCAGTCCAAGCAGAAGGCAGTGGCCGACGGGCTGGAGGGCTTCGAGACCGAAACCGGCGCCCCCTCCATGAAGTCGACCATCGCGGCAGCGTTGACGCTGGCCTTCATCGTCGGAACCTGTTTGGACGTATTCGGTTTCATCGGCGGCGCGGTCTCGGCCCGGCTGGTCCCGTTGTTCCTGTCGCAGACGATCATCAGCGCCAACCTGGTGGTGACCGCGGTCCTCGGCATCTTCGTGCTGGGAATCAACCTGCATCGCCGGGACTGGATTGCGATCAGCGTTGTGATCCTGGCGTTGTTCGCATTGGGTTTCTCGGCTGAACCCGAGGGCACCGGTCGCGACAGCTCATGGTTCCATTGGGGCTTGTTGGCGATCACGTTGGTTCTGATGGCGGGCTCGATCGGTCTGATCCGGTGGCTCGGCTCCAAAGCAGCCATCGCCGCGGGGCTTTGCGCCGGAACGATGTTCGGCGTGGTGGCGATTTCGGTACGGGTCATGGACGGTATCTCCGACTTCGACATCGGTCAGATCCTGGCCGACCCGGCAGCTTACGCTCTGGTGATATCCGGGATCGGCGGCTTCTATCTACATACCGTTGCGCTGCAATTGGGTTCGGTCAACGGTGCCACCGCAGCCCTGGTGGTCGGCGAGACCGTGATTCCCGGTCTTGTCGGTATCATCTGGCTCGGCGACAATGCACTCCCCGGCCGAACCTGGTTGGCTGTACTCGGATTCATCTTCGCCGTCGTCGGGGCTGTTGCGGTCGCCTGGTCGGGGGCGGTGGAGGCCAGTGCAGAAGCGGAGCGAGGCGGAGAGAAGGCAGTGGTATGAGCGTGTCCATGTATGAGCGATCCACGAAGATGGTGCGGTTCGACCAACTGTCGATGGCGATGACAGAAGAGCTTGCGAAGCACTCTGCGAGCCAGCAGTTGGTGCTCGCCGACGACATGCCTGCCTGGCTCACCCACAGTGTCAATCAGCCGTCTCAGTCAATTCTCGGAAAGTTGTTCGGGCGCAGTGCCAACGCCACTGACAAGGATTCCGAACACGATGTCCTGGTGGTACTGCACACCACTCATCTCCTGGTGGTGACCGCTGGTGAGAAACGTGGCACCGCAGCACTTTCGGTACCCCTCTCGCAGGCCTCGGTACGGGTCGGAGGTGCGCTGGAGGATTCGTTCTCCGCGGTGGAGGATTCCGGCATCACCATCGGTGGATTCCCTGGCGACCACGGCCAGCCCGGCACGTTCTACGTCGGCCTCGGGCCCGAACCGGCCGGCGCCGAGTGCGCGGAGGCGATCAGGGCTGCGATCACCGACGCCAAGAATCCGTAGCGCCGATGTCGCGGGTCTTCGGGTGATCACGACTTAAGATGGTCCGGTGCCGGTCAATCGAAGTCGCAAGGCCAGATACGCGCGCAAACGCAAACGCCGGATGGATGCCGTCGAGCACGATCTGCGACCCGAGCAGTGGACAGAACTGAAAGCCGCCTGGGGCGGCTGCGCCTACTGCGGTGCGACCGATAAACCGCTGCAACGCGATTGCGTCCTACCGATCTCCAGGGGCGGCCGCTACACCATCGACAACATCGCGCCGGCCTGCGGTTCTTGTAACGCCAGCAAATGCAATGACGAGGTCACCGGGTGGCTGCGGCGCAAGAAGCTCAACGAGCGCGCGTTTCTGGAGCGCCACATAGAGATCAGCGCAGCGATGCGGATCTCTCACCCGGCGGACGCCGAGTCGGTCACGGATGCAGCAGGATCTTGACGGCTCCATCCTGTTTCTTCTGAAAGATCTCGTAGGCGTGGGGTGCCTGCTCCAACGACAATTCGTGTGTGGCAAACGTATCCACGCCCAGCGGGTCGTCGTCGGTGAGCAGCGGCATGATGTCGTCGACCCACCGCTTGACGTTGGCCTGTCCCATCCGCATCGTGATCTGCTTGTCGAACATCGTTCCGAGCGGGAGCGGATCCATGTCGCCTCCGTAGACCCCGATCAGTGAGACCGTGCCGCCACGCCGCACCGCGTCGAGGGCGGTGTAGACCGCGCTGAGACGGTCCACGCCCGCAGTCTTGAACAGCGGCTGGGCGATGGCGTCGGGCAGCATGCCGGTCATCGCCTGAATCACCTTGGCCCCCAGTGCACCGTGTGCTTCCGCGCCGACCGCGTCGATGACCGAATCGGTTCCGCGGCCATCGGTTCGATCTCGGATGATCTCGGCGATGTTGTCATTGCGCGACAGATCGATGGTGTCGATACCGCGTGCCCTGGCCCGTTCGAGCCGTTCGGGGACGAGGTCGACCGCGGTGACCTGGTAGCCCTTGTGGGCTGCCACTCGTGCCGCCATGTCACCGATCGGGCCGAGGCCGAGGACCGTCACCGAGCCACCGTCGGGGATGTTGGCGTACTCCACGGATTGCCACGCGGTGGGCAATACGTCGGAGAGATACACAAACCGCGAATCCGACGGACCCTCCGGCACTTTGATGTGCGTGAAGTCAGCGTGCGGGACACGGAGGTACTCCGCCTGCGCGCCGGGCACCTGACCATAGAGTTTGGAAAAGCCGAACAGGGCCGCACCCCGCCCCTGAGAGGTCACCTGTGTGGTCTCGCACTGTGTGGGCAGTTGATGGTTGCACATGTGGCAAGTGCCACAGGCGATCTGAAACGGGATGACAACCCGATCCCCGACGGACAGGTTCTTCACCGCCGAGCCGACTTCGACCACCTTTCCCATCGGTTCGTGCCCGAGGATGTCTCCGGGAGACATGAACGGTCCGAAAATCTCGTAGAGATGAAGATCTGATCCACAGATGTTGGTCGTCGTCAGCGAAATGATCGCGTCCGTCGGTTCTTCGATTTTCGGGTCCGGCACGGTCTCGACGCGCACATCACGCTTGCCTTGCCAAGTCACTGCTCTCATATCGGCTCCTTGTTACGGCGAACTTCAGGTCATCCGCCCCTGTCGGGAGGTACCCCTCGAGCGCCGGGCGCAATCACGATGTGGATGTGGGCACCAGGGATGACAGAGTGGGGGTTTGAGAACTACTCGCAGCGGGTAGGCCGGGTGAGTGAGAAGACGATTGCGTGGATGGGACAGTATTGGACCGATCTGAATCCAAGGCCCGCACCTCAGACGACTATTCCGATGTTGTCGGCTTGATCGAGCAGTTGCGAGCGGGTGATCCCGATACCCCTGCGACCAACCGTCTCCGCGATGACGTGATCACGCGTTGCCTACCGTTGGCCGAGAACATCGCACGTCGCTTCGGCGGCCGCGGTGAGAATCACGACGACCTGGTGCAGGTCGCCCGCCTCGGCCTCGTGAACGCGGTGGATCGCTTCAATCCGGAACACGGTTCGGAGTTCGTATCGTTTGCCGTGCCGACGATCATGGGCGAGGTGCGCAGGTACTTCCGCGACGCCGCGTGGGCGACCCGAGTTCCCCGGCGTCTCAAAGAACTTCACAAGTCGATCAACGACGCCTCGGAAGATTTGTCGCACAGGCTGGGGCGATCGCCGTCGGCGAGTGAGATCGCAGTCGAACTCGGACTCGATGTCGCCGAGGTGACAGAGGGTTTGCTCGCCAGAGGGGCGTATCAAGCACTCTCGACCGATTCCGGCGCAGCGGACGACGAGATCGGGGCGCCACTGCTCGAGACGATAGGTGAAGAGGATCCGGAGTATTCTCACGTCGAGAGTTACGTCATGATCCGGCCGGCACTGGCCAAGCTCACGGAACGGGAACGCCGAATCCTGGTGCTCCGCTTCTTCGGTTCTCAAACACAGACCGAGATCGCCAAGCAGCTCGGCATCTCGCAGATGCATGTGTCGCGAATCCTCTCGAGCACGCTGAAGAAGCTCCGTGAAGACCTGGGGCCAACCGAGACCGACATCAGTTCATTGCTGGGATGAGTGCAGTGATTGGCAATCAACGTCATGGGTACACGACCAGTGAGTAGAGGAAAGGGTTGTCGCCGTGTTGAAACGGGAACATCGAACCTTGCGGGTTAACCTGCCGGGCAAAGGGGGACAAACGTAGTGGGTGACGTTGTGGACATCGATGGGATCGCAGTGGCTCCGGTGAGTATCCGGGTCAGAGCCGATGAGTCGCAGGTACCGATGGTGCGGGCGATCGCCGAGACGTTGGCCGTGCTTGCGGACTTCTCGCTCGACGAGGTGGCCGACATCAAACTGGCGGTTGACGAAGCGGCGTCGTCGATCATCGGCTGTGCCGCACCGGAAGCCGAACTCATCATCGGATTCACCACGTCGGACCGCGACTTCCGCGCCGTCGTCCAGTCGTGGGTACCGGTCGGGAAAAGCCTGTCACAAACCGGATTCGGATGGCACGTCCTTCAGACGCTCACCAGCTCCGTCGCCGTGCACGAGGGCGCTGTCGACAACGGCGGACGCCTGGTTGCCATCGAACTCTCGAAATAGCCGGATCCCCGAGCGACGGCTGATCACTTGAGCCGGCGCAGCGGTGACGTGGCAGGTCCTTCGAGGATCTCGCCATCGTGACGGAAGCGTGACCCGTGAAGTGGGCAATCCCAGGATGATTCGGCGTCATTCCACTTCAGAATCCCGAACAGATGCGGACAGATCGCGGAAACCCGGTGTTGCCTGCCACCCACGGTGCAGACCCCTACCGGATGTGCACCGTCCCTGCGAACCTCGCCCGTGCGCTCGGTGGCCGATGCGTGCGACTCCGGTGAACCGGCGATCGCGGCGCCAACCCAACCCTTGACCAATTCCAGTCCGACAGCACCGTTGATCATCGCGGCGGTGGGAAGTCCTGAAAGCTGTTGGTAGCGAGAAGAATTGAATGCGCTCGCCCAGGACTTGTGGGCTCCGTGTAGTTGCCCGGACAGCATGAGTGCGGCCGCGATCCCGTTCGACATCCCCCATTTGGCGTACCCCGTGGCCACCACGATGTTGTCGTGCCCAGGAACGAGCGGACCGACATAGGGCAGCTCGTCGATGGAGACGTAATCCTGTGCCGACCAACGAGCTCGGAGGCGGGCGGTCGGGAATGACTGCATGGTCCATTCGATGAGTTCGTCAACCAGTGATTGTTCAGATCGGGTCCGGCCGACGGTGTGGCCCGCCCCGCCGGTGAGCAACACCTCGCCCTCGGTGGTCGGAACGGTACGGACCGACCGCGACGGCTGGTCGGCTGAGAGAAACATTCCGCTGGGAAGCTCTTCGGACACGTCGAAGGCGGCGGTGTAAGACCTTTCGGGATGGAGCCGCGCAAAGTATCCACCACGATCGAGAATTGGTGTACCGGTTGCCAATACAATTGTGCCGGCCCGTACATCGCCCTGATCGGTGCCCAAGACCTGGTCGCCCCGGTCGGTGCGGACCGACCGCACCCGGACGTTCTCGAAGATGTCGGTGCCCTGCGTTTGCGCCTCTGCGGCGAGAACCGCCAATACATCCATCGGGTCGAACTGGGCCTGATCGGTCAAGACCACCGCCGAGCGCGCCGGGAATGCCGTGTCGAGTTGGTCCACACGTTGGACCGGCAATCCCGCTCGTCGTGCGACCCGGAACTCCGTTTCGACGGCCTCGATACCGTCGTCGGACTGGGCGTAGGTGTACGCGTCCCTGAGTTGAAACGCGGCACCCTTGTCGCGCATCAGATCGAGCAACCATCGCTGACCTTCGAAGTTGGCCTCGACATATCGTCTGACGGTGTCGGCCGTGTGTTTGGCCGCAATGCTCGACAACCGCGTGCCCTGCAGCAAACTGAGTTTTGCGGTCGTGTTGCCCGTGGCGCCGAAACCCACGTGGCGGGCTTCCAGTACCGCTACCTGGGAGCCGGCCCGTGACAGCAGTAGCGCGGTGGCCAGCCCGGTGATCCCACCCCCCACCACGACGTATTCGTAGCGGGTGTCGGTGACTGCTCCCGAGGGCGTCTCGACATTGACTCGGTCACGCCAAAATGAGGACACCGGATCGCCATACCCCGATGACGGGCCGACCAAACACGCTGCGAATCAGTCCGAGTTGGCGTCTTCGACCAATGCCCACCGATCTGAACAGAGATCTGGCGACTACTCGACCTTGCTGCTGCGGAGTTCGTGACCCTTCGAGGTCAGGCAACGGCCGCTGCGCAGATCCCACGACCAGCCGTGCAGGTTGCAGGTCAGTTTTTCGCCCTCGATGACACCGAACTTGCTCAGATCGGCCTTCAGGTGGGGGCAGCGTCGCTGAATCTCCCAGCCGTCCTTCACGATTGACGACGAATCGTCGTGCGCCTCGGCAAACCATCCGTCCGCGTAGGCGATTCGCTCATCGGTCAGACACTTGAAGAAGGTGTAGAGGTATTCGTTGTATCCGCCGATGCGCCACGTGGTGAATCGGGTCGAGAGGAAGATCGTGTTCACCCAGTCGGGTTCGTTGTCCCGCAGAACGGTCCGGACCAACTCGGGTGCGATCCGGAAGCCGTACCGGTACTTGCCCTCGTTCTCCTTGGGTTCACGGACCGTGCGGTTGGGGAAGTCGAGAACGACTGTCTCGTCGCCCATCACAAGCCCGACGGGGTAACCGATCCCATCGCAGATCTGATCACTCTGCGCCATGATCGGCTCGAAGAGCGACTTGAGGGGCTCGAGTAGTGGTTCACCTTCGGCCGGTGCCCAGGTTGCCTTCTGCGCGGCGATGATCGGGGCGAACTTCACCGCCATCTTGTCGAGGTAGTCGGCCTTGTTCTTGCCGAAGACCTGTTCCGGCGGGTACGGATGGCTGATCTCGTCGAGTTGTGAACCGGTGAACTCCGCGGTGGACCCGGAGACCATCATCAGCCCGCGATGCTTGACGCCGTCGTCGGTGCCGTGTTCCTTCATCTGATCGAGGAACGTTTCCTGATCCGGGAAGATGCTGGTGGGGTCGTTCTCGATGTCGTTGAGGTACCGCAGCTCCTCGTCGAGGAACATCGGCGGCCCGGCCGACGGCACGACCCAGGTGGCATCGACCTGTTCGATGTACGACCGCGCGCGGTCCATGCCGCGCTGACGTTTCTGCGCCGCGAAGTTGGCCTTGGAACGCTTCGGGATGTCGTAGACCATCGGATACCAGATCGCGCCCGAGTACTGCAGCATGTGGACATCGATGTGACCGAACTGCTCGGTGATGACGTCGAGATCGACCGGCCGGGCGTCGTTCATGTTGAACACGGTGGTCTGACCGTCGGAGACGACGATCCCGCTGTCCCCGATCGGGCCGTCGGCGGGTGCCCGCAACGCCACGATCATGACGTCGAGGCTGCCCTTGTCATTGGTGACCGTGGTCTTCACCGAGTCCTCGGTCTCCAGGAATTTGTGGAAACCGAGTTCTTCCAGCGCCCGTCGCAGGTCGGGAACCGGGTAGTCGGGCAGCAGGACGGTGGCGTCTTTGTTGACGTTGTCCCGCAGGTTCTGCTCGTCGAAATGGTCCTTGTGCAGATGGCTGACGTAGAGGTAGTCACAGTCGCCAAGGGCTTTCCAGTCCAGCTCACTGTTGTCCGGAAATGGGATCCACGACGCAAAGTATGCGGGGTTGACCCATGGATCACACAGGATGGACCCCGCTGCCGTCTGGATGTGGAATCCTGCGTGTCCAACGCTCGTGACCTGCACGTACTGCCTCCAAAATTGTGGTGCTCTTGCTGCGGTCCCCAGAGTATCGACCGCATGGGGATGGCCGCCTGCCAGCCAACGCTAAGCTCGCGGAATGGAACCGGTCTACGACACAGTCATCGCCCTGGCCCGTTCGCTGTGGGCGGCCGAGGGGCTGACGTTCACGGTAACCGGCGTCGAGAATGTGCCGAAAACCGGCGGCGCGGTGATCGCGATCAACCACACCGGCTACCTCGACTTCACCTACGCCGGGTTGCCCGCGTTCGTGCAGGGTAAACGCAAGGTCCGATTCATGGCCAAAAAAGAGGTCTTCGACAACAAGATCAGCGGACCGATCATGCGCAGCCTCCGGCACATCCCGGTTGACCGTGGCGCCGGCGCCGAGAGCTACCGGGCCGCGGTCGACTACTTGCGGGCAGGCGAACTCGTTGGTGTGTATCCCGAGGCCACCATCAGCCGCAGTTTCGAGATCAAGGCGCTCAAGTCGGGTGCGGCCCGGATGGCTCACGAGGCGGGCGTGCCGATCGTTCCGACCGTGGTCTGGGGCGCCCAGCGGGTGTGGACCAAGGGCCATCCCAAGCGACTGGGCCGGACGAACATCCCCATCTCGATCGGGGTGGGCAAGCCTGTCGACGCAAGCGGCGATCCGGCCGCGGTCACCGCAGAGCTGCACAGGGTGATGAGCGAGCTGTTGCTGGAACTTCAGGAATCGTACGGCCCGCATCCGCAGGGTGAGTTCTGGGTTCCGGCCCGTCTCGGCGGCGGTGCACCGACGCTGGAGGAAGCGAATCAGATGGACGCCG
The DNA here is from genome assembly GCF_056786495.1 of Williamsia sp. Y853. Lineage (NCBI taxonomy): Bacteria > Bacillati > Actinomycetota > Actinomycetes > Mycobacteriales > Nocardiaceae > Williamsia > Williamsia sp. Y853. The sequence continues at coordinate 459,252 of NZ_JBXCJC010000001.1, read as the reverse complement.
ATGAGCAGGCCGAGAAGGCTGCCAAACGAGCCGCCCGGACCGAGGCCGGTCACGGCGGCTGAGGTCGCGAAGAATCGCGACCGACGTTCCATTCCAGGATGACGGTGGTGCCGAAGGCGGTCGGGTTGATGCGCGGGTGATCGGAGAGCGCCTGCATCAATGGGATCCCTCGCCCGCGTAGTCCCGCGGAGGATGATGCCTTCGCCTGCTGCCAGTGGCCGTGGTCTTGGACGGTCACACTGAGCAGGTAGTCGTACCGGTCATAGATGGCGCGCAGGTTCATCGTCCCCGGTCCGGCGAGATGCGCGTACGCGTGTTCCACGGCGTTGGCCAGGGCTTCGTACACCGCAAGGGCGATCGCGTCGGCGTGGCCATCGGCCTCGGGAACCTCGTCTTGCAGCCAGCTCGCCAGGTGTTGGCGAAGCCGAGTTGCCGCTGCCGGATCGGCAGTCACGTCGGTGAACGCGAGCTGCGGGTTCTCGATCGGCAGGTTCGTCATGGTTTGGTCGCCATCCACCCTTCGGTGTTACCCAGGGGGAGTGGGTTTTATGCGGTGTAGGGGTCGGCGCGGCGTTCTTCACCTAATTGGGCTATAGCTTCGTCCACCGTGGCGTACACGGTGACGGTCTGGTCCAGCCCGACCAGGTGCATGGGCCGGGCAGTTGCTGGTCCGTCGGCCACCACGGCAAGGCGTCCGGTCGGTGCGATGTTCTCGTGCGCCGTGACCAGTGCCGTCATGCCTGCAGAGGACAGGAAGTCGACGGCCGAGATGTCGATGATGAGTCCGGTGGGGACCCCGCTGATCGCTTCGCCGACGGCATCGGACAACTGCGGGACGGTCAGTACGTCGATGCTGCCGCGCACGGTCAAGACAACCAGTCCGCCCTGGCGGTCGGCGGCAATGGTCAGTCCGCTTCCGGCGGGTAAATCGTTGTCTTCGCGAGTGTGAGTCGAGTGTTTGTCGATCGAGTCCATCGAAACCCCTTGTGCCGTGTGTCAGATGAACGTGGCGGCTCATCAGTGAACCGGCCTCGTTCATATTTGCACAATTGATGTTGGCGGGGCCGAAGTCCTGTGTGGCATGCCGCTGTAGCCCTGAACACACGGAAGATCAGGTGCGCGACGTCGCGGAAATCGGGCTGCGCCTGCGCTGCCCTGAATTAGGCTGTCCGCCATGGAACCGGTATTCCGAGCGCTCGAAATGACCGCGAAGACGCTGGTCAGGGCGCAGGGATTGAAGCTCGACTTCGTCGACCTGGACAAGCTGCCGGCCCGCGGTGGAGTGGTGTTGGCGATCAACCACACGGGATATCTCGACTTCCTGCCTGCTGCACTGGGCGTTCACCGTTGCGGCAGGCGCGTGCGATTCATGATCAAGTCGGAGATGGAGAAGATTGCCGTCATGCGCTTTCTGATCAAACACACCAAGACGGTGTCGGTTGATCGGACCGCGGGCGCCCAGGCATACGAGGTCGCGGTGCGGACCCTTCGCAGTGGGGAAGTGGTCGGCGTGTATCCCGAGGCGACGATCAGCCGGAGTTTTGAGATCAAGGGGTTCAAGTCGGGTGTGGCGCGGATGTCGATTGATGCGCAGGCTCCGATTGTGCCGGTGATCGTCTGGGGAGCCCAACGCATCGCGGCGAAGGGTGGTCCGCGCAATCTGGGAAGGACCAAGACGCCGGTCATCGTCGCGTTCGGAGATCCGATCGCGCCGCCTGCGGCCGGTACCGCGACCACTGACGCGCTGGTCACCATGCTGAAGCAGACCATGCAGTGCATGCTGCTCGAGGTCCAGGAGCGGTACGGCGACCACCCGGCCGGGGCATATTGGGTGCCGGCCCGCCTCGGTGGGAGCGCCCCGACGCTGGAGGAGGCCGAAGCGATGGACATGGCCGACGCAGCCGCGCGGTTGGCGAAAAGGCAAAATGGATGAAATGCCGCCCCCGGAGTTCGTAGGCCCGCCCACACTGATCGCCAGCGATGTCGATGGCACGCTCATCGACGACAACAACCTGGTGCCCGAATTGGTGCGCTCGATGATCAACAAGGCGACTGCCGCCGGTGCCACCTTCGTGATCGCCACCGGACGTCCGCCCCGATGGATCGCCGAGATCACCGACCAACTCGACGTCGAACCGTATGCGGTGTGCGCCAACGGTGCGATCGTCTATGACGTCGCGACCGACCGCATCCTGCACTCGCAAACCCTGGGCGCATCCGTGCTCGAGAAGCTGGCCGAGTTTGCGTACCGACAGATTCCCGGATGCGGACTGGCGGTGGAGAGGGTCGGCAAGAGTGCCCACGACGCCGCGACCCCACCGTTTGTGGCGACGTCGGGTTACCAGCACGCCTGGCTCAACCCGGATCACATCGAGATGAGTGAAGCCGATGTGCTGTCACAAGAAGCGGTGAAGCTGCTGGTGCGGCGTCCGGAGATGACCAGCGATGAGATGGCTCGCCGGATGGCCTCGGTCGTCGGCGATCTCGCGGACGTCACGTACTCCACCGACAGCGGCTTGATCGAACTCGCGGCGCCCGGGGTCAGCAAGGCCAGTGGCCTTCAAGTGCTTGCACGCCTTCGTGATCTGCCGGTCGATGCGTCGGTGGCCTTTGGTGACATGCCCAACGACATCGAGATGTTGCGTTGGGCGACAAGAGGTTTCGCGATGGCCGACGGGCATCAGGCCGCCATCGACGCGGCCGACGAGATCGCCCCGGACAACAATGACGGTGGCGTGGGCCAGGTTCTGGCCCGCTGGTTCTGACCCGCTCGTTCTCATCCGCTGGTTGACATCCAAAAAGGAATCCGCTCCACCTACCTGCGTCCGCTCCCGTTGTGTAACAGGAGCGAATACAAGTAGGTGGAGCGGATTCTTGGGTCAGGCAGGCGGTGCGGTGGTCGCCAGGTCGCGCTGCTGGTTGTAGCTGTTGTTGAACTCGTCGATGTAGATGCGGAGCACCTCGACGATGCCGGTGATCAGGTTGAAGATCAACGTTCCGCCCTGGAACGACTGGCTGATGCCCTGTGGTCCGGAGGTTTCACCCGACGTCGGCAGGCCCAGGGATCCGGTTTCGAATCCCAGTGCCGCCCAAGCTGTCTCGATGGCGCCCTTGATCACCTGTGCGCCGGTGGCCTCGGACCAGTAGATCTTGCCGTTCTCGAAGTCGGCGTACTTGGCGGTGCCGTCGGGGGTGGTCTGCTCGACGGTTGTCGCGTTGCCGAGCTCGCCGGAAGGGCCGCCGGTTGTCATCCACTGCTGGGCGATGGCGCCGGTGTCGGTGGTGGACAGGACCTGCGGATTGGCGGTCGGCAACTGGCCGTTGCCTGCTGCGATCGCGCGGATCTGTGGCAGTGCGTCGTAGCCGAACTGGCCGGGGCAGTCGGTGCTGTAGAAGTCGCGGTGACCACTGATCATCGACACCGTTGCCGTCTCACCGGCGGCGTACAGGCCACCCGGGAATCCGATGGATTCCAGCGAACTCTGTCCATTCGGATCGAGTCCGGCCAGTCGCAGCTTCCATCCGAGGAAGGTTCCGGCCGCGTTGATCATCTCGGGTGTCGGCTGCACCTCGTTGAGGTTGCCCATCATCGCCAGGCCCATGGTGTCCTCGTTGAACCCGCCGGTGTGGACGCCCTGGACGTTTTTGTCGAGTCCACCGGCCGTGCCCTCGAAGGTCTGGCCGTACTTGTCGACGAGCACGTTGTATCCGATGTCGCACCAGCCCAGGGTCTGCGCGTGGTACGCGTAGATGCCGCGGACGATCTCGGCGGACTGCTCGGGGGTGTAGTCGTTCGAGCCTGCCGTGTGGTGGACGACCGTGTCCTCCAACGCGTCGTCATATGTCGGCTCCGAGCAGCGCAGCGATTCATCGGCACCCCACTGGGCCCGGGAGATCACCTGCGGGACACCGGGAACTGCCGGTGCGGCGGGAGGGGCGACCTCTGCGGCAGGAGTTTGACCTTCTGCGATCGGTGCGCTCGTTCCGGGCGAGATCAGTGCGGCGCTGATCGATGACAGGGCCTGCACCAGATCCTGTTGGGGTGCACCGGTGGTGGTCAGCAACGGCTGGTCCTTGGGCGTGAATACGCGGGGCGCGATCTCACCCGGAGCGACCGTCGATGTCGGGATCGAGGTTTCGGTGCGTTGCGGCACCGGAGGTGTGGTGAACGTGGAGGTCGTCGACGGTTGGGTTCCGGACGGTCCGGCGGCGGGGTCGGCCGGCCCGCTGCCCGGAGCGGCAACGCCGTCGTTGGTGACGGCGATCTGGATGACGTTCGCTTCACCGATCCAGATCGGTTCTGTGCCTTGCTTGTTCGGGTCCTTGTCGCTGACGCCGTCAATCTTGTCGGCCGAGAGCCATGGGCCCCATGATCCGTCGGGTGCCTTGGCGCGGATGAACGCGGCGGTGTCGGCCAGTCCGTCCCAGGTCAGTCCGACCATCGAGAATGGGGTGTCCTGGCTGATCTCTTTGACCAGTGCGCCCTCGGGTGCGGCGGGTTGGGCCGGTGCGCCGCTGGAAGGAGTGGTGGACTCCGGGACGGTGGTGGCGGGCGCGGTGGTGGACGGGAGAAGGCCGCTCGGGATCTCCAGTGGGATGTCGGGCAGCTCGATCCCGGAGATGTCGATCGGCGGGAGCGTCACACCCACATCCGCCAGTCCTGACTTCACCAGGTTGAGAACAAGCGTCGGAACGTCGTTCAGGCTGACCTGGTTGATGGTCGTCGGGGTGACCGACTGCGCGGTTGGCACATCACTGGGATCAACAGCGAAGTTCGGCGCACTGCCTCCGACCAGGATGGCGACCGGGCTTGCGACGACGACGGCGGCAACAGTGCCCAGGACGATCGAGGGTTTGGGGCGGCGATAGCGCACGTAGTTCTCCTTGTTTGTCGCACTGGTCGAGCTGGTGATCACCGACGTGTGAGAGCACGCCAAAGGGGGCGTCCTGCGCAACGTCGACTTCCCCTTCGACTTGTTAGACCGGCAAATCGTGTCTTTTGTGCGGCCCGAAGTCCACGACCTAGACCGGCGTGGCGTGAAACTCGTGATGCTGTTGTTATGTCCTGTGACTTCTGTGGCTCGGAAATAGCAACTAGTGTCACTTCAGTCCCACTAGTCACATTGCGTGCTGATGCGTGTGTGTGAAGCCGCAGTGGGCGAAACTGTTGCGAAGGGACAGCCATGCCGCGTATCCCAGGCCTGTACACCACTCGACCCATTGGGGGCCGGGCTGCGTACGGTGCCCGGTTGCGGCGGCCGGCAGTGGCCGGGGTGGCCCTGTTGATGGCCGTCGGAGCTGCCGGATGGGTGGTTCCGCGGGTTGTCGAAGCAGATGTTTCGCTTGCGGTCGGTGGCGAGGTGACGCTGGTCGGGCACGGTAACGGGCACGGCCGCGGCATGGGCCAGTGGGGCGCGTTTGGTTATGCCAAACAGGGTTGGACCTCGACTCAGATCTTGAGTCACTATTACGGCGGCACCACCGCGGGGAAGGTGGACAACGTCGACGTCTCGGTAATTCTCACAGGCGAGTCGTCGGTCAATGTCTTCGCGGACGCCGGAATGAGGGTTGGTGATGTGGCGGTGGCACCCGGGCAGGCCGTGAGTCTGTCGGGTTCCACCGCCACCATCACCACCGGCTGTGGTGGTCCGGTGGTCCAGTCCGTCGAACTTTCGCGGTCCCTGGTCTCACCGATCACCCCGGGCCCGGGACGCCCGCCAGCGGAACTGCTCCGGATGTGCGGCTCCGATCAGACAGTCCGTGGTTCGCTCGGTTTTGATGGCGGCAACGTGATCAACGTCGTTCCGCTCGACGACTACGTCAAAGGTGTTGTGCCCAAAGAGAGCATCGTGACCTGGGCCGATGAGGGTGGCGCCGAGGCGCTCAAGGCGCAGGCCGTTGCCGCCCGCACCTACGCACTGGCTTCGATGGATATCAGCAAGCCGATCGACGACACCATGAACTCTCAGGTCTACGGCGGATTCGGTGCCGAAGACCCCCGCTCCAACATCGCGGTCGACGCCACCGCCGGAGAGATCCTGCTCAAGGACGGAAAACCGGCGTTCACCGAATTCTCCTCCTCCACCGGCGGCGCGACCGACGGACGCGACTTTCCGGCCGTGATCGATGAGGGTGACGCGATCTCACCGCACCACGAGTGGACCGCCTCGGTCAGTTCGGCGAGCATCGCAGGCGAATTCGGCGTCGGATCCCTGACCGGCTTCGACGTGATCGAGGCCTACGGCATGGGTGCAGAGTCCGGCCGGGCCGCCACCATCCGGATCAGCGGTACCGGAGGCAGCGTCGACGTTCCCGCGCAGGAGGTTCGCACGCGACTGCAGCTGAAGTCGTCGTTCTTCTCCGTGCAGGGACAGGTGAGCCCGCCCGCGATCATCGCACCGCCCTCGGGCGTCGGCGGCACACCGGCCGCGCCGGCGTTACCGGCCATCCCAACGCTTCCGACAACCCCGGGCACGCCGGGAACCCCTGATTCCTCCACCGGTACCGACGAACTGCTCGGTCAATTGCTGGCACTGGCAGAGGCCGCCATCGGGACGAAGTTTTCCGAATTGGGCGGTCCCGCAGGACTACTCGGAGCAGCCCTCGGACCGGTCGAACCCACTGTCACGGGAACCGGTGCGGTGCAGCAGTTCCAGAACGGTGCCGTGTTCTTCAGCCCGGAAAGCGGCGCGCATGCGCTGGCCGGTGTGGCCTTGGTGAATTACCTGCTTCAGGGCGGCGAAACCGTCTTGGGATTGCCGGTCGAGGATGCGCTGAGCGCTCTTGCCGAAGGGTTCGCCCCAACTTCATCCCCGTGAGTGAACCCCCGAGGGCAATGTTGCCTCGGGGCCCCTCTATCGGGCGGATGTCGGGGCCAGGCGGGGATACTGGGCGCGTGAGCGAACCCGGTCCGGCCGCCGCCGGGCAACTCCATCGCAGACTTGGCGTATTCGACGCCGTGACAATCGGGCTCGGATCGATGATCGGCGCCGGTATTTTCGCCGCATTGGCGCCTGCCGCCGCGGCGGCCGGGTCCGGGCTGATCATCGGTCTGGCGATCGCCGCGGTCATCGCCTACTGCAATGCGACGTCGTCGGCGCGGCTCGCCGCCCTCTACCCGGTGTCGGGTGGGACGTACGTCTACGGCCGCGAAAGACTCGGCGCCTTCTGGGGCTACCTCGCGGGCTGGGGATTCGTGGTCGGGAAGACCGCCTCGTGTGCCGCGATGGCGCTGACGGTCGGTTTCTATCTGTGGCCGCAGTACGCCCATGCCGTCGCGGTCGCTGCCGTCGTGCTCCTGACCGCCGTGAATTGTCTGGGTGTTGCGAAGTCGGCGCTGGTCACGCGGCTGATCGTGGCGGTGGTTCTGGCCGTCCTTGCGGCCGTGGTGGTCACCACCCTCTCATCGGACGCCTCGCAACCCGATCGGCTCGACCCGTTCACCGATGTCACCGTCACCGGTGTACTTCAGGCAGCCGGCTTGCTGTTCTTCGCGTTCGCGGGATACGCGCGGATCGCCACGCTGGGTGAGGAGGTGCGCGATCCCGCCAGGACCATTCCGCGGGCGATCCCCACGGCACTGGGGATCACCTTGCTTGTCTATCTGGTGGTCGCGGTGGCGGTGCTCAGTGTTCTGGGCGCCGACAACATGGCCGGGTCGGCTGCGCCACTGGTCGATGCGGTGACGGCAGCCGGCGCCCCCGGGCTCGAGTCGGTGGTCCGGGTCGGAGCGGTGGTGGCTGCCCTCGGGTCGATGCTCGCGGTTCTGCTCGGCGTCTCGCGGACGAGCATGGCGATGGCGCGTGATCGACATCTGCCGCATTCGCTGGCCGCGGTCCGCGCGGCGACGGGGGTCCCGTACCGCGCAGAACTGGTGATCGGGCTGGTGGTGGCGGTACTGGCCGCGACCGCGGATCTACGTGAGGCGATCGGGTTTTCGTCGTTCGCGGTCCTGATCTATTACGCGATCGCCAACCTCTCCGCGGCAACTCTGCGGAAGGACGAGGGCCGGCCACCGCGGGTGGTACCCGTGCTCGGGTTGGTCGGATGTGTTGTCCTGGCGGCCTCACTACCGGCCGCGTCGGTCATTGCCGGGCTTGTGGTCCTGGCATGCGGCGCTGCGGTCTACGGACTGCGACGTGTGATCGCCCGTTGACGGCGGAGTCATCGCGAGTTCGGGCAGCTGGGACAATGGTCCACGTACCAAGAACAAGGAGATGACCCCATGCGTCCAGAAGCTGACGGAACGGCGCCGCATATTTCGTACGTGATCGCAGGGTCGGAGGCCACCGGCGGCGCCGGGTTACAGGCTGACCTGCGTACCTTCCGGCAGCTCGGGACGTACGGCGTCGGGACCATCACCTGCATCGTCTCGTTCGACCCGAAGTCCGGATGGGCGCATCGCTTCGTTGCGGTGGATCCCGACGTCATCGTCGATCAGATCGAAGCTGCCACCAGCGCGCACGATCTCGATGTGGTGAAGATCGGCATGCTCGGGACGCCGCAGACGATCGCCGTGGTCGCCGACGCGCTCGCGAAGCAGACCTGGCGGCACATCGTGGTCGATCCGGTCCTGATCTGCAAAGGGCAAGAACCGGGCGCTGCCCTCGACACGGACAACGGTCTTCGCAGTGAGATCCTCCCGCTGGCCACGGTGGTCACACCGAATCTCTTCGAGGCGCGCACCCTTGCCGGCATGGAGAGCGTCGAGAGTGTGGACGACCTCAAAGAGGCAGCTCGGCGTATCGCCGACCTCGGACCCCGATACGTCGTGGTCAAGGGCGGAATGGAACTACCGGGCACCGATGCCGTCGACGTCGTCTACGACGGTGTTGATTTCACTGAGTTCCGGGCACCGAAGATCGGTGAAGAGCGAGTTGCCGGCGCCGGCTGCACATTTGCCGCCGCGATCACGGCCGAACTCGCCAAGGGAGCGGACGTGCTCGACGCGGTTCGGGTGGCCAAGGAGTTCACCAGGGCCGGGATCGTGGGCAGGATCGCCACGAACATGCCCCAACCGTCAATCGGGATCGCGTGATCGTGCGCTGAACATGGCGGTCAGTCTGATCGCTCGCCGTCCGGTGCCCGAAACATCAATGCCGGCAGCAGAATCCCGAAGAACAGCGCGATCGCCACACCGAGTGCGGTTTCGCCGAGCCGTTCGAACAGCCGGGAGGGCGCGCTGTCGGGATTGGATAATCCCAGCAGCATGATCACAAAGAACGTCGTGAATGCGGGCAGAATGTAGAACCTCGAGCCTGCTGTGGCAGCCGTCAGTGTCAGCGTCAGTCCAAAGGCGACTGCGTAAACGACCGTGGGTGGCGAGGTTTCGATCAGCAGTACGGCCAGTGCGCCGCCGGCGATAACCGATGCCAGACGTCCGACCATGCGGGAGATCTGAACGCCTCGCGCCGGACGCATCACCATCAGCGCTGCGGCGCAGGCCCATCCGACATGGTCGAAGTCGAGTGCAAAACCGATCGCAGCCGCGACCGCTCCGGCTGCGCCCAATCGCAGTCCGTATGCCATCCCCGGTCCCTCGGGTGGAGCGTCCCGAGCCTCGGGTTCCCGCTGTGGCAGCACCAGGGAGACCAGCCAGACAAAGGCGGAACCGGCGACGAAAAGCGCAGTCAGTCTTGCCGATTCGCCGAGACCGTCGTAGCTGAGGCCGACGCCGACCATCGGTACCGCGAGGGTCATCATCAGTAGCCCGAGCCGGGCGAACCGGGCGACACCTGCCAGGAGCACCGCGCCCAGCGCCAGCCCGAAGATCACCGGCACGGCAAGCACCGGGTATGGGGCCACCAGTGAACCGGCCATCATCGGTACGCCGATGAGCAGACCGGAGATCAGCAGAACGAGGCGTTGTCTGCGTCGTGGTGGGATTCCGACCACGGCGGCAGGTAGTACACCTACACCGAGGGCGGCGGCCGCGGCGAGGTCAGAGAACGCGACCGCCACAGCGGGTACGGCGGCCACCGCGCCGAGGCCCGCCCCGATACGGCTCCATGCGAAGAGCGGTCTCTCGGGCATGGGCCACAACGCCTTTCGCAGCTGATCCGGCTCAGGGATATCGGGGCGGCCGGATGTGCCTTGTCAAAACGCTAGCAGGGTCCGGTCAGGTAGGCGCGCTGGTTGAGGAACCATTTCCCACCCGGACGAACTCGGTTCAGCACAGGCAGATCTGGGCCGAGCGCAACCACGCGGCGAAGGCTTCCTGGTCGGTGCTGTCGGTGACCCACCAGGTGATGGTTCCGTTGACTTCTGAGTAGATGATGTACGCAACGGTGTTGTCGTCGAAGGTGTCGAAGTAGGCGTACACCGGGTCGCCGTCGATTGTCTGGGTGAACAACTCGGAGGTGTTGCTCTCCGCATACGCGGTGTCGGCGATGGCCTTGATGTCGGAGGTACCTGCGTCGAACAGGGCGATGGCGCTCGGTGGTGCTCCCGTGGTGCCTTCGGTGAGTACGCCACGGGCCGGCGCGCAGATGATCGCGGCGACGGCATAGTCCGGACGGTCCACCGTCTGGCAGGTGTCGGCGTCGAACAGATCCGGGTTGGCGTCGACCAGCCCCTGGTCGTCTGCACCAAGGGCGCCAGGTGTTGTGGAAGCGTTTGTCGTGGGTTCCTGGCGTTTGGTGGTGGTCGTGGATTTGGTCGAGGTGGTGCTCGCCGTCGATGTGGTCGACGAGCTTGCCGGCCCGGCTTTGGGGTCGTTGTCCCCGCCGGAACTGGCGATGGCCACTCCGAGAATGGCAGCGACCAGCACAACCACAACCGCAGCGATCGCACCTATCGTGAGATTGCGCTTGCGGTTCGGGTTGGGGACCGGCTGCTCTGGCGGCGAGCCGTAGGCGGCGGCATAACTCGGCGGGGGGTTCGAGCTGTACTGGGGATCCGAACCGTACTGGGGGTCCGAACCATATTGGGGATTCGTGCTGTATTGGGCGGTGGGCACATATTCGCCACCCGGTGCCGGTGCCGGTGCCTCGGTCGAGCCCCAACTCGGTGTGCCCCAGCCCGGTGCACTCGGTGGCGGTGGACCGGACGGCGTTTCCGGGGTTGCGGGTTTGGACAACGGAACACCGACGATCGGTGGCGTCGGCAGCGGTGCGCCCGCGGCACCGGCCGAATCCGACTCGGCGACGAGGGCTTCGAGGGCTCCGAGTGCGACCACCGTCTTCGGGTTGTCGAGTGTTGCCACCGTGCCGAGTTCACCGAGGCGCTGCTGGACCAGTGGCACCCGTGAGGATCCGCCCGTCAGGTAGATCTGGACGTCACCGCCGGCACCGGCGCGAGCCAGTGTCCGCCGGGTGAGGTCGACAACCGAGTCGACGTTGGCGGCGATGAGCTGCTCGAACTCGCCGCGTGTCAGTTCGAGGATGGCCTCGTGCCCGCCTGCACTGATGTTGATGACCGCGCGCGGCGATTCGGACAGCAGCTCCTTGGCGCGTCGGATGTTGTCGTCGACGGCGCGCTTGGTCGACAGGTTTGCCGCTGTCCGCAGATACTCCAGGAGTTCGGGTGCGCGTGAGGTGAGCTGTTTGTCGACCCACCGCCGGATCATGGCGTCGAGGTTCTTGCCGCCGAGGCCGTTGCTTCCGTCGTGCGCGATCAGGTCGATCGAACCGGGTGTGGACGTCGCATCACCGATCTTGACCACGGCGACATCGCATGTGCCGCCCCCGTAGTCGACTACCGCAATCGTCTTGCCTGCGGCTTCCCCTGAAGGGATGGCCCGGGTGTAATGCGCGATCGCGGCGCGGGGTTCGGAGATCAGAGTGATCGCGGAACGGTCGAATCCGATCAACTCGGCCGCCCGGGTCAGAACATCGATCTCTTCGGGTGACCAGGCCACGGGGTGCGTGAGGATCAACCGGCTGGGCCGGGTACCGCCGCGGCGTTCCACCGCTCGATTCATTGCCGAATTCAGCACGGCAGCAATGAGGTTCTCCAGTGGCAGATCAAGATTTCCGACCGGAACCGTGCCGGCATTGATGTGCCGTTTCGGGTGCGTGATGAACGCGGCGGGATTGCCTGCGGCCTGGTTGACGGCGGCCTCGCCGACCAGCACATTGCGGTACGAATCCGCGTATACCGACGACGACATGATGTCGCTGTTGTGGGAGAGCGGCACCACCGACGGGGCACCCGAACCGGGTTCGTATCCGGCCGCGGCGGTATTCGACGTACCGAAGTCGATCGCCAGCCACCATTGATTCGACATCGGTGGGTTCCTTTCGAAGTGAGTTGGCCATCGGAGTCGGCCACCGCCAACGTAAGGCATATAGGCGTTGGCGGCAGCCGATTGTCCTGTGGGTGAATGTCGTACTGCCAGACGACGGTTGAGACAGCGTCGGCTACAGGATTTTGAAGCCGTCCGGTATGCCGTCCTGGTCGAGGTCGGATGCGCTGGTCTCGCTGAACCCGTCGCCGTCGGAATCGGACGTCGGGTTCCTCTGATGTTGGTTGTCGCCGACTCAGAGGGCGCTGGTGTCGGGGGTCTCGACGCTGTCGGGATCGATTTCGGTCCATTCGTCGGTGCCGGTCTCGTGGACATAGGCGCTGTCGATCTCGCCGTCCTGATCGTCGTCGACAAATGCGATGTCGTGTTCGCCGTCGGCGTTCTCGTCGAGGAACACGGTGTCGGCGATCCCGTCCTGGTCGGAGTCGGAGACCGCGGTCTCGAAGTGCTGGTCGCCGTCGGTGTCGAAGGCGAGGGTCTCTGCGGTGCCGTCCTGGTCGTAGTCCTGGACCATGACGTCGCCGACGCCATCGCCGTCGACGTCCACGAGGGCGGATTCGGTCACGCCGTCGTTGTCGACGTCGAAGACCTCCAGGACGGTGGCGTCTTCGCTGATCTCGGGCATGCTGTTGTCGGACATGTGGTTCTCCTTGTTGGTGTGGGTGCTCGCGATGGTCTCGCTTGCGGTGTTGTTGATAGGAGAGTCCGAACGCGCCGAATGTTCCGGTGGATGCGAAAGAGGTTTCCGGGTATCGATCTACTGGTTCGGTAGTACATCGCTGACAGGGGTGTTCTGGCCGGCCGCGAGCCACCACTGGTCGTCCTTGTTCACCAGTACATACATGGCCATCTCCGAAAATCCGGTGGTGTCGGGCTCGCCATCCGCGGACAACGCCTGCCTCCGGATGTGTGTCACCACCACCCCGGGTGCGGGGGAAATGCTCTGAACTGCCTGAAATTCGGACGTCGGTGCTGCGGGTACCTTGCCGCCCATCAGGGACCGATGAATCGTGTTGAGAAGTGAGTATCCCTGGAGTACTTGGCCTTTCGGGCTTCCCCAGAGCACATCTGAGGCGAACAGCGAGTCGTATTGATCGGCATTCGTTGCGTTTTGTAGCCGATCGACGAGGAGCGCAACCGCGGTTGCCACCTCGTCGTTGTCGTCGGCTCGGTGCAGAGTCGGTCGGGTGGTGTCCGTAGGCAGGTTCGATTCAGTCATACGATGACACTAGGAGTTCAAGTGTGCTTTAAGTCAAGCTAACGTGTGTAGTGCGAACGGATGAGCTGGACCGACGTTACGCGGCTAAAAACGCGTATCGGTAACGGGCGCTTGATGATCCGCAAGTTGCCCGAAATGTTCTTTGGTGCACATCAGAGTTGTTGGTCGCGTACATTTACACCGGCGCAATGGCATCCCTGCGCATCACCTGCCCAGAGGGAGTCCTTCATGGACATCAACACTGTCACGGACGTTGTCCGGCGCCCACCGCAGCGACCGGGGGAGATCTGGCGCACCGGCGATGCCTGGCTTGCTGGTGGAACGTGGTTGTTCTCCGACGACCAGCCGCATCTACGTCGGCTGGTTGATCTCACCTCGTTGGGTTGGCAGCCGCTCGTATCCGATGTCGACGGCCTGCAGATCGGCGCCACCTGCACGATACGCGATCTGTATGCCTTTGTGCCCCCGAATGGTTGGGTGGCCGGGCCGTTGTTGGCGACCAGCTGTGAAGCGTTCTTGTCGTCGTTCAAGGTCTGGAACGCGGCAACAGTCGGCGGCAACGTCGTCATGTCCCTGCCTGCAGGTCCGATGATCACGATGACCGTTGCGCTGGAGGCAACCTACACCCTGTGGGCGGCCGACGGTGGTGAGCGGACGGTTGATGCGGCCGAGTTCGTCACCGGAAACCATGAGAACGTACTGGCATCCGGTGAGATCCTGCGCCGCATCACCATTCCGGCGTATGCGTTGCGCAAACGGTATGCCGTCCGTCGGTTCACCCTGACCAAGATGGGCCGTTCCACGATCTTCATGGTCGGGACACAGACACCGGGCACCACCGATCTGCTGCTGACCATCACCGCCGGAACCACCAGGCCGGTCCGGCTGGCGTTCGACACGACCCCCGACGCCGCCACCTTGCGCGCCACCATCGATGCGCTGCCGAGCGAGCTCTGGTTCGACGACCCGAACGGCAAGCCCGATCATCGGCGGCACCTGGCGAACCACTTCGCCGAAGAGATCCGGATCGAATTGGCAGGCGGTGTGGCATGACGTACACGGTGAACGGTAAATCCTTTGAGCAACAGCCGGATCCGGGTCAGTGTCTACGCACCTTCATGCGTGATCTGGGCCATCACGGAGTCAAGAAGGGTTGCGACGGCGGTGACTGTGGTGCTTGCACCGTGTGGCTCGACGGCAGTCCGATCCACAGCTGCATCACACCGGCGTTCCGGGCCGACGACCATGAGGTCACCACCATCGAGGGCCTTGGCACTCCCGAAGACCTCCATCCGATGCAGAAGAACTTCTGTGCGGCACCGGGTTTTCAGTGCGGCTTCTGTACGGCGGGCATGATCATGACGGCGGCGGCGTTCACCGATGCGCAGAAACAGGACCTGCCGCGTGCGCTGAAGGGAAACCTCTGCCGCTGCACGGGTTATCGGGCGATCGAAGACGCCGTCAACGGCGTCTCGGAGATCGAGGAGGCAAAGCCGGGCCAGGCCGTCGGAACCAGCGTGGGGGCACCGGCTGCCGTGGATATCGTCACCGGCCGCGCCGAATACACGATGGATGTCGAGATGGAGGGAATGCTGCACCTCAAGGTGCTTCATTCGCCCCACGCTCATGCCCGGATCGTGTCCATCGACAAGTCCGCGGCCCTCGCCGTGCCCGGCGTGCACCGTGTGTACACGTGGGAGGACGTTCCCCGGAAACTGTTCACCACCGCCATCCACACCGACCACCTCGTCGATCCGGATGACACCTACATCCTCGACAACGTCGTCCGGTTCGTTGGGCAACGGGTTGTGGCCGTACTCGCCGAGACCGTCGGTGCCGCCGAGGAGGGTTGCCGTCAGGTGGTGGTCGAATACGATCTGCTGCCCGCGGTCTTCGATCCCGAAGACGCGATGTCGCAGGGTGCGCCTGCGCTGCACGGTTCGTCCGACCCCTTCGTTCAGGACCCAGAACACAACATCCTGCTCGAGATCCACGGGCACGTCGGTGATGTCGAGGCCGGGTTCGCCGAGGCCGATGTGATCCACGAGCGGACGTACGCCTCACCCCGGGTGCAGCACGCGCATCTGGAAACCCACGGATCGATTGCGTGGATGCAGGACGGTCGCCTGAATGTCCGGACCAGTTCACAGTCTCCGTCCATTGCCAAGGTCAAGCTCGCGCACCTGTTCGATCTGCGTCCTGACCAGCTACGGGTGTTCTGTAAACGGGTC
The DNA here is from genome assembly GCF_056786495.1 of Williamsia sp. Y853. Classification (NCBI taxonomy): domain Bacteria; kingdom Bacillati; phylum Actinomycetota; class Actinomycetes; order Mycobacteriales; family Nocardiaceae; genus Williamsia; species Williamsia sp. Y853. The sequence goes on along the minus strand of NZ_JBXCJC010000001.1, from coordinate 443,558 downwards.
GGCGGCGGCTTCGGTGGCAAACAGGAGGTGATCGCCGAGGACCTGGTGTCATTGGCAACGATGGACACCGGTGCGCCGGTATCGCTCGAATACACCCGGACCGAAGAGTTCACCACGGCATCCCCGCGACACCCGATGAAGCTGACGGTCAAGCTCGGTGCCAAGGCGGATGGAACGCTCACCGCATTCCAGGTCCGCAACGTCTCGAACACCGGTGCGTACGGTAACCACGGTGGTGAGACCTTGTTCGCGGGCAGCGCCGCGGTGATGCTCTACCGTTGCGCCAACAAGAAATACGACGCCTATTCGGTCTACACCAACACGGTGCCCAGTGGTGCGCTGCGTGGGTACGGGATGACGCAACCGGCTTTTGCGGTCGAATCCGCGATGAACGAGCTGGCGGTCCTGTTGGACATGGACCCGATGGACGTTCGGCGCCGGAACATCATCCGTCCGGGCGATGCTCTCATCGCATTCGAAGACGGTCCGGACGATGTGATGTTCAGTGAAGACGGCCTTGGTGAATGCATCGATCTGGTCGATGCGGCGTTGGCGCGCAACAATAATGGTGTGCCGCTGGGTGATGACTGGCTGATCGGGGTCGGAACCGCGAGTTCGATCCATGAGACCGCGCCGCCGACCGAGCACATCTCGGAGGCGTGGGCGACCCTGGGCGACGACCTCGTCTACGAGTTGGCCGTCGGAACGGTCGAGTTCGGTGAGGGTACCTCGACCGCGCACGTCCAGATCTGCGCAAACCAGTTGGGCACCACGCCGTCACGAGTGCGGCTGATCCAATCCGACACGGACCGAACAGGTTTCGACACGGGTGCTTTTGCCAGCGCCGGCCTCTTCGTCGCAGGCAACGCGGTTCTGAACGCATCCAACGCACTTCGGGACCGGATCCTGGCATTCGCGGCATCGCATACCGGTGAACCGCTCGCCGGCTGCGCGATGGACGACGACGGTGTTCTCTGTGGTGGTACCCGACTGACGCTTGCCGAGATCGTCGAGGTCGGGGCGCGGCGCGGGATCAAGTTCACGGAGGCCCGAAAGGCGTATGGATCACCGCGCAGCGTCACGTCGAACACCCACGGATTCCGGGTTGCGGTTCACCGGATCACTGGCGAGATCCGCATCCTGTACAGCGTGCAGGCGGCTGATCCGGGCGTGGTGATCAACCCGGCCCAGGTTCGCGGTCAGGTGGAAGGTGGTGTGGCGCAAGGGCTCGGATTCGTGCTCACCGAGGACTACCACGTCGATGAGACCGGCACGATGATGAACCCGAACCTGCGTAACTACCGCATCCCCACGTTTGCCGACGTGCCGCGTACCGAGGTGATCTTGGTTCAGTCGCACGATTCGGTGGGCCCGATGCGGTCCAAAGGGATGGCGGAGTGCTGTATCAACCCGGTGGCCCCGGCGCTGGCCAATGCTGTCTTCGACGCGACCGGCGTCCGGTACAGAGAGCTTCCGCTCACCCCGGATCGGATCTTCCACCGTCTCGGGGCGTCCCGATCGACCGCGGCACCAGCCTGATTCACATTCGACGAACCTCTTTAGGAGATGGCGATGAGCGCCGAAACGATCAACACCGTAGCGACGGTCATCATCGGCCAGAAGGTGCGGCCCGGAGCTGAATCGGCGTATTCGATCTGGCAGGACAGCATGAATGCCGCGGCCTCGGTCTATCCGGGGTTCGTCGCGGCGGAAGTTGCGCAGCCCACCGACCGTCAGCCGGACTGGGTGGTCGTCTACCGCTTCGACTCCGTCGCCAATCTGCAGGCCTGGATCAACAGTGTGACTCGTCAGGAACTCCTGGATCGCGGGCGCGACTACGTCGACGGACCCGCCACCCAGCAGGTGATCAGCGGTGGCGCGCAGGCAGCGGACCCGCTGGTGACGGTGGTTGTGACCCATCGGGTCAAACCTGAACTCGTGGACGACTTCTTGGCCTGGCAGAGCCGCCTGGAGAAGGCCGAGACGAAGTTCGACGGGTTCCGCGGATCCGAGTTGTTCCGGCCGATCGAAGGTCTGCAGGACGAATGGACCGCGCTGTACCGGTACGACAACGCCGCAGATCTCGATGCTTGGCTGACCTCCGCCGAGCGCCGCGAGCTGTTGGCGGAAGGTGAGCGGTTCAGTGATTTCGAACTGCGGACCATCGACAATTCCTTCGGCAGCTGGTTTGCCTTCGACGACAAGGGAAATGAGGCGGCGCCCCCGTCGGGCTTCAAGACGTCCATCGCGGTTTGGGTGGGTCTGTATCCGACGGTGGTGCTCTTGTCGCTGGCATTGTCACCGCTCGAGATGCCGTTGTGGCTCGGGTTGCTGATCGGCAACCTCCTCTCGAGCTTCCTGATGAGCTATTTCACGATGCCCTATTACGTGAACAAACTCCTGAAGGTATGGCTCTGGCCACGGCCGGAACGTACTGCCCGGTGGACCAATTCGTGGGGCTGGGGCATCGTCGCCGCCGTGACGGCATTGTGGGTGGTGGTCTTCTACCTGGTCACCGTTGTGCTCTGGTCGTTGCCCTGAGTCGTTATCCGCCCGTCCGTTAGAGTTGCTCACGATATCCGTTTGTCGGCAGTGAGGTGCTCATGACGTTCAGGAGAACTGTTCTTGCGTTCGGCGCCTGCCTGACGCTCGCCGGCTGATGGAACATGGGTGGCCACCACGGCACGTCAGCGTGCCCTCGCCTACAACTCCACCAAAGTCATGGATTCGGACCTACCGGGCGGGATCGACGGTCTGCTCGATCCACGATGGAAGGGGCAGATCGGATACGCCCCGGAAAGCAGTTCCTTCGAGGTCACCGACGCGATGATGGCAGCGGTGAACAGAGGCGATATCGCGGTGGGGCTGACGAACCACTTCTCCTGGTACACGTTCATGGACAAGGTGGGATCGCCCAGTCCGCGGTCGCTCTCCACAACTTCTCGGCAGGCGATCCCGGTGCACTGGTCAACGTTGCCGGAGTCGGGGTCCTGGCGTCATCGCAGAACAAAGAAGCGGCATTCGCATTTGTCCGGCAGTTGCTTTCAGCCCAGGCGCAGACGTATTTCGCGAACCAGACTGCCGAATACCCGGTGATCGCCGGCATTGAGTCGAAATACGATCTGCCCCCGCTGGATTCGGTGGCGGGGGCAGACGTGGACCTTGATCAGTTGTCCTCGATCGAGCAGACGCGAACGCTGCTGGCCGAGGTCGGGATCATCTGAGCGCAGCCAGGTTGGCGTTGCGGGCCGTGATCCAGGTCCGCATGCTGTCGATGTCGGCCGTCAGATCGTCTGCGGTCAAACCGTCGCTGGTGGGAATGGACTGCGCCAGGGCGTCGAGTTGTCCCTCGGCCAGACCACTCGCGTAGATCTGGTCGTACAGATCCCAGTACGCGGACTCATAGACCTCGGTGAACGCATCCGACGCGAGGAACCGGGTCTTCAGCGGGTTACCACCGCCCATACCTCCACCACCTGGACCGACCTGACCTTTGGTGTCGGATTGGGACTTGTCCTGGCCCTCAGGCGCTGCCTGCCGGGTGCCGGTGTTGTCGGGGCGTTGCTGCACCTGCCCGTCCGTCGCGGTTGCTCCGGGTCGGGGGCCCCCACCACCGCCGCCACCCATTGACACGGTGTCGTCGGGACCGGCAGTGGTCTGGCCGTTCATGGCCAGGTTGAGGTCCCACGCGACAACCGCGATCTTCTCGGTTTCCAGGTCGTACCAGAGGTAGTAGTTCTGGCCCGGGCCGCTCATGTCGTCGGAGTTGACCAGCAGATTCTGGGTGGCCACGTACTGCGCAAACGAATCGACGTCCACCCAGTCACCGAGGTGCTCGTCGAACTCCTCGTCGTCGGCGTTGTCGAGCCATCGCAGAAAATTGATGATCGGCTCCACGTCGCCGGTTCCCGATGCGTTGAGCAACTTGAACTGGCTGGTGTACGACGCCTGGTCATCGTCGACGTACGCCATCTTCGAGTTCGCGTCGGCCTTGTACAGATAGCCGGGGGAGTCGAAGAGGGTGTCGGCGTACGCGGAGTCGGGATGTTCGAGCAGTAGACGCGTCGAACTCTCGCCGCCGTTGACGCGGTAGACACTGTAGGCGTAACGCTGCGATGCCTGTCCGGTCTCGTCGGTCAGTGACAGGGCCATCGCCTCGTTGATCACGGGTGATCCCGGACGCACGGAGATCTCCGTGAGCCCTTGGTAGGCGCGGCCTTTGGCGTTCTCGTCGAAACTGATCAACAGCGGAAGTGAGCTGGGATCAGCTGCGCTGACGGACCCCATGGCGCCGCCCATCATGCCGCCCATTCCGCCGCCCGGCATCTGCCCATCCGTCGGCGGCTGCATGCCCTCGGGGAGTTCCATGCCTTCCGGGAGTTCCATGCCTTCCGGTGGCTCGAAGCCTTCGGGAGGTTCCATACCCTGGGGAGCTTGGGCGCCCTCGCCGCCGGCACCCCGTCGATCCCCGTCTCCACGTAGACCTATCAATGTGGAGTTGCCCTTGAGACGTATCGAGGCATCCGAGATCACGGTGCCGTCGATCGTCACCGTCGCATTGATCCATTTCTTCTCGCCGTCATCGCTGTACGCGGTGATCATGTCTTGGTACTCGGCGTCGGTGAAGTCGACGGATACCTCGTGATCTTCCGAGTCGTCGAACAGATCGACGGTGCCGGTGATGTTCTCGGTGATCTCCGATGCGACGATCGCTTGATCTCCGGTGATGTACGGACGGATCCGGGTGGTGCCGAACACCGTTGCCATCACGACGACAAACGCCACAAAGATCGCCACGATCTTCCAGTGCTGGCGCATGCTGACCGGAATCTGGTGGCGCAGCCTCTTTTTGGGCGGACAGGGCTCAGGGACCGCCGGATCCGGATCGTCGGCCATCAGATATCCGTCTGGTCGTATCCGGTCAGAACGGTGACTCGTTGGCCGGAGTTGACGTCCCTCAGTGCGGCGATGAGCTCGGCCGGCTGCTTCCCCTTCTTCAAGCGCGCGGTGTAGTACAGCTCATTCAGGGCGCCGGCTCTGGTGGATTCCGTTGACACCAGCTCGAATTCGAGGCAGTAGCTGACCATCGCGTCTTCGATCAGTTTCGCGTACTCCTGCTCCGGCGGAACCTGGACCTTGACCACCTGGCGCTGGACGTCGAGCTTGTACCAGTTGAACTTGTACATGATCACGAGCACGAGGCAGATCGCCACGGTTGCCGCGATGGCGAGAAGGTAGAAGCGGGTTCCGGTGCACATACCGATCGCCATCACAAGGAAAATGAATCCCACGTCTCGGGTTTCCTTGACGGCGTTGCGGAATCGGATCACCGACAGTGCTCCGACCAGAGCGAATGCGCGCGCGATGTTGGAGCCGACAACCAGCATGATGAGGGCGATGATCATGCCGCACATCACCAGTGTCTGCACAAATGACTGACTGTACGAGACGTTCTTGTGGGTGTAGCGGTAGACCCAGGCCACCGTCGCCGACAGCACAAACGACAACGCCATTGAGCAAATGACGTCAAACGTGTTGAACGTTCCACTGAGATCTTGCAGATCGATATTCACAAACTCTTCCTCAAATCGGACATATTCGCACAGCTCTTGGATTCTTGTGGCACAACAAGTTCTGCTGCACCCATCTGGGATCGCGGAGCCATCCCGAATGCTTCTACGGATTGGCAGTACTTCGACACGCGGATGACCGACATGTTCAGCCGGGCGGTGAGATCGGTGGCCCAGTAGGGCACACGTTCGTTCGCCTTGAGTTCCACGACCGCCAGTTTGGGTGGAATGGTGAACTTGTTTTCCGAAGCGCAGGCGAAGTCGAAATCGCGGTCACGGCCGTGGACCCTGTGGTCGATGGTCACTCGAAGCCCGAGGTCTGCGTCGTTGCCGACGAATGCTTCACGCAGATAGCCGGTGGTGACGATCGGTCGCAGGTCGAGATTGCCGATCAGCGTGGTGACCTCGTTGACAAATGGTCTGTGCGCGGGGTCGCACTCGATGTCTTGGCGCTCGTTCAGCCATCGCAGTGCGGTGCCGTATGGCATCGAGATCCGGCGTTTCTGGGTGACCCTGTTGACGCGTTGCTTGATCTCGACATGCACCTCGGTGGTGTCGGTGCACTGTGCCGGATCCCCGTAGAGACGCATGCGCAATTTGCGCCGGAACTTCAGTCCCTCGATCTTCTCCCAGTAGAACCGCAGATCCGAGGTGTCGTAATACAACGACGTCACCGGGTACCCGCCGACGGGCGAGTACGGATCGGAGTCCATGCGGGCGGAAAGTTCTTCGCGCAGCTGTGGAACCTTCAGCTCATCGACGAAGTATTTGATCTCGTAGCGGTTGAACGCATGCGATCTGCTCGCCGTTTGCTGATATCCCTGGGTACTCACCCCGGTTCGTCACCTCTTCCGTTCCGATACGCCGGGATGAACTCCAGGCGAACGGGAACAGTAGAACTGATGAACCTTGAGGGACGGTCCGTGGTTTCCTGTCAGTTTCCTGTCAGTTGAGGATCAATTGTCGCCGAGACGAATTCAGAACGCGGTGCGCTCGAGCCAGGTCTCCCAGATCTGCTGATCGCCCAGGACCTCGGCGTTTGCTTCAGCAGCCGATAGACGACGGGTCAGTGCCAGCAAGAGATCCGACGCGCGTCCGCGTGCTGCGGCCCCGGCCTTGGTATGGCTGTTGTCCCAGATGATCGCATCGTCACCGCGGCTGATCGACCATTCGCCGGCGCTGCCGAGGCTGTCTTCGAAGGCGTGCAGGTGCAGGGTGGACCCGGCGTCGAGTGGGGCGGGCCTGCCAGAACCAGACTGGGCCAGGAGGTCGAGCCATTCGGATATTCCATCGGCGGCAAGAGCTGGGCTCAGCTCGTAGGGAAGACCCAGTGCCAGTGCGGCATCGGCCCGGTGGACCGTCGCCTCGTGGAGACGGCGACGGATCCACCACGCTGACGGACGCGGGCCGAGGAAGGTCCAGACCGGGGTGTCCGGGCCGGTCTCCGAGACCGCGTCGATCAACTTCTGGGCTCCGTCGTGCAGCCAGTCGATCGCCTGATCCGGATCGGCCGGCGGCTTTCCACCGCTGACCGATCGCGGATCGAGTGGTTGCTCGCGTCGTTCGGCGACGATCGCAGCGGCCCATCGATCGCCGCGGCCGACATGGCGAAACAGTTGCTGGACGGTCCATTCCGGACACGTCGGCACAGGATGGGCCGGATCTGCCTGCCGGATCAGTTCGCCGAACAGGCGGTTTTCTTCCACAAGCGCATCGGAGTAGTCCACCTTCGGACAGTACCGCTTCGGCCGGAGGAGGTCATCCACCAAACGCCGAACGCCGGAACTGCCGGGCCCGATGTTCGTCGGGCAGGTAGGGGCCCTTACCGGGGAAGATCTTCTCGCGGAGTGTGCCCGGTGAATAGCTCTCCTGCATGATCCCGCGTTTGCGCAGTACCGGCGACACGTGCTCGACGAAGTCCTCGAAGGAACCCGGCGACACGACGTACTGCACGTTCATGCCGTCGACTCCGGCATCCTGCCAGGCCTCGATGCGGTCGGCGATCTGCTCGGGTGTGCCGACCTCACGCATGTTGCCGAACCAGCGGACCAATTCGCCGATGGTCATCGATTGGTTCGGCGCCATCGAGATCAGTTTCGCGACGATGCCTTCCCTTCCTTCGGGGCGTTTGGCGATCTCCCCGATGGGTTCGTGCGGGTCGAGTTGTCCGAAGTCATAGCCGAGGAAGACACTCTGTTTGGCGAGATTTGCCTCGATGCTCTGGAAGTCGGTGATCTCTTCCTGTAGCCGATTGGCCTCCTCCTCGGTACTGCCGACGACGAAGCCGAGGATCCCGAGCAGCTTGACATCGCCGGGGTTCCGCCCGTGACGCCGCGCGGCGGCCCGCACATCGGAGACGATCGGTGCCGCCTCATCGGGACTGAGCGCATTGATGAACAGTCCCTCCGCATTTCGGCCCGCGAAGTCGCGTCCACGTGGGGAGACACCGGCCTGGATGAGGAACGGTGTCCGCTGCGGCGACGGTTCACACAGGTGTGGCCCGACGACGTCGTAGAAGGGCCCGACGTGGTTGATCTCGTGGACCTTGGCCGGGTCGGCGTACTGCTGGGTGGCGATGTCACGGATGACCGCATCGTCCTCCCAACTGGCCTCCCACAATTTGTAGACGACGTCGATGAAGTCGTCGGCGCGGGCGTAGCGATCCTCGTGTTCGGGAAGCCCGGACAACCCCAGATTGCGGCCGGCGCCTGCCAGGAACGTTGTCACGATGTTCCATCCGATGCGGCCCCTGGTGAGGTGATCGAGGGTCGACATCTTACGGGCGAACGAATACGGCGGCTCTTGCAAAATGTTCTGGGTGAGAACAAATCCCAGCTCATCGGTGGCGTACGCGAGTGCCGGGATCAATTCCCCGGGATCGTTGATGGGAAACTGCATACCACTGCGAACGGCGGTCTCGCGGGATCCGGAGAACGATTCGTAGGGGGCGAGCACGTCGGCGAAGAAGAGAGTGTCGAAGCAGCCACGCTCGAGAAGCCTGGCGCACTCGACCCAGTAGTCGATCGAGTTGTAGTCGAGCTGTTTGCTACCCGGCCAGGCCCACATCCCCTGATCGTGGTGGGAGACGGAAAAGATGTTGAACGCGTTGAAGATCATCCGCGGGCGCTGGGTCATTGCGACTGTTCCTCTTTCACACCGAGCACCTCACGGCCGACAAGCCCGGCAAGGACTTCGGTCGAGTACGCCATCAACTGACCGGCCTGGGCATCACGCAGATGACGCTGGATCGGCGACTTCTTGAGATAGCCGGTGGCACCGCCGATCCGCACCGCGAGCTGCGCCACATCCACCGCGACCTTGTTGGCGAGGTATTTGGCGCGGGTGAGATCACCGAAGAACGCGGGATCGCCGTTGTCGGCTTCCTGCAGGCCTCGCTCGTAGAGCGCATGTGCGCCTTCGAGCCGGATGTGGGCGTCGGCGACCTCGTGCTGAACCCACTGCTGATGGGAGAGAGGCTTGTTCAGGATCACACGTGACGATGCGTGTTCGATGATCGCTTCCAGCGCCGCATCGGCGATACCCAGGGAGATGGCGGGCAGCCCGGCCGGAATGATCGCAAAGTCACCGAATCCGGGGGCGCGGCCACGATACTCCTGACGCATCAGGGTGTTCTCGAACGAGAGCAGCTGACTCCGGGTGGCACGCAGCCCGAGTGTGTCCCAGATCGGGATGATGGTGACCGTCTCGTCCGGGATCACGCCGAAGAAGGTGGGAGCACCCTCGACCAACGCATTGACCAGTAGGTAATCGGCGATCTCGCTGCCGGAGACAAAACGCTTCGCGCCGTTGAGGATCCAGCCACCGGGCGCCGCCTCGGCTTCCTGCGTGGGATTGAGGAAGCGGTTTCCGCTGGTGGGTTCGGACAATGCGTTGGCAAATCGCTTGCCCGCCAGGAACTCATCGGCGAAGAAGGAGCCGGCGACCTCACGGGTGAGCTCGGACAAGCCGACGCCGGCCCCGGAGTGCATCGTCCAGATGGTTGCGGTCGACGGGTCGGCCTTGGCCAGCAGTCGCACGACCTTACCGAAGCCCAGGTAGCTCAGGCCCGATCCGCCCAGGTGTTGGGGAAGGACCGCCGTGTTCAATCCGGCAGCGTGCAGTGCGTCGAGATTGCCGATCGCGATCTCGGCGCGATCGTCGTAGTCGGGTGCCGTTTTTGCGAAACCGGTTGCCAGTTCGGCGATCGACTCGATCAGCGCATGTTCTTCTTCACGCGCGGACAGTTGCGGGGTGGTCATCGGGCTCCTTCTTTCGGACGAATTGTTGCCGGAGCGGTGGCCGCTCGCGGCGTTCGGCCACGTCCGAGGTGCATGCGGCGCGACACCACACACAGAACGACAAACGTGGCGAGATACGGCAGGGACTGGAACAGTTCGACGGGCAGGCCGAGGTTGCGGGTCTGGGCGAGCAGGGCGAGGCTGTTGAAGAATGCGAACAGCAGGGCGCCGGCAACCAGGCCAAAGGGGTTGCGGCGTCCGATGATCACCACGGCCAATGCGATGAATCCCGCGCCGCCGGTCATACCCGGCGAGAAGATGCCGATGCTCGACAGGGACACCACGGCCCCACCGAGTCCGGCGAACGCGCCGGCGATCACCGCTGCGGCGAGTCGGTAACGGGCCGGTGAGATGCCGCGAGTGATCGCCACAGCCGGGTCGTCTCCCACCGAGCGCACGCGTAGCCCGAATCGGGTCCTCGTCAACACAAACCAGGACACCACGACGAGGGCCAACGTCAGATAGAAGAACACCCCGGCCTGGGCGAGTCCGGTACCGATCAGTGGGATCTCGTCCAGGAGTGGGATATTGAGCACCGGCTGGGTATCGACCGCGGTATTGGTGGAACCGGAGGGGTTGATCGACTGGTACAGGAAGATGCTCAGTCCCGAACCGATGAGCCCGATGGCGATTCCGACGATGATGATGTCGGCTCCGGCCACCGACGAGGCAAGGCCGAGTAGAAGACCCGACAGTGCACCCAGCGCGATTCCGGACAGCACACCGAACCAGACACCACCGACACTTGATCCGAGGACACCGAAGACCGCGCCGATCAGCATCATTCCCTCGATACCGACGTTGAAGCCGCCGGTTCGTTCGAGGAAGATCTCGCCGAGTCCGGCAAGAATGATCGGTGAGCACAGTGCCAGTGCCCCCGCGATGACGATTGTCCAGAAGTCGAGGGTGTTCATCCGGCGGTTACTCCGATCTTCTGAGAGTCGGTGCGGGGTTCTGGTGCAGATGTGCGCGGCAGCAGTTTGATCGCGGCCAAGGCCAGCGCCGCGGTCAACAGCAGGATGCCCTGGCTGACGGTTCCGATGGCGGTCGGCGTGGTTCCGGTGGCCATCTGTACACCTGCCGCGCCGGTGCCCAGCGCTGCGTAAACCACTGCTGCCACGGCGATTCCGATCGGATTGCCCCGTCCGAGTACGGCCACGGCCAGTCCCGCGAAGCCGATGCCGCCGGCGACGTTCGGTTCCAGCCGGGTGGTGACACCGGCGACCTGCATCCAGCCGGCCATACCCGCGCACAGCCCGGAGATCAGCATCGCGGACAGGATGGCGCGCATCGGGGTCAGGCCCAGTCGGGATGCCAGGAGGGGCCGCTTGCCGTAGACATCGAACAGGAAGGCAGATGGTGTCCGCGTCCACCACCAGGCGCCCAGAATGATGATCACAACGATCACGATGCCGACGTGGATACGGCCATCGACCGGAAGTTGCGGGATCAGAGACGGTTTCGGAAGTACCGCACTCTGTGGGCTGGCCGCAGTCTGTTCGTCGCGCAGTTGGTTGCGCAACAGATAGGTCAGCAGGAACGCGGCCAGATAGTTCGCCAGCAGCGTGGACAGGATCTCGTTGACACCCCAACGCACCTTGGCGATGGCAGGGATCAACGACCACAGTGCGCCGCCGATTCCGCCTGCGATGGCGCCGAGTGTCAACGCCACCAGCGACGGCACCGACGTGCCCAGCGCAAAGGCGACTGCTGCCGAGAGCGTGGCGCCCAGGATCAGCTGGCCCTCCGCGCCGACCGTGATGATCCCCGCGCGAAGTGCGATGGACGCACCGAGGGCAACCAGTGCCAGGGGCGTCGCGTCGGACAGCGTTTGCGTGAGGTTGTAGCCACTACCGAATGCACCGGTGAACCAGCCCGAGAGCGCAACATCCAATGTGCCGCCGGTACTTGCGATCATCACGGCGACAATGGCAAGTCCGGCAACCAGATAGAGCCCGGCCAGTACCAGTCCGCGGGTGCCGGCGTACCGGCGCAGGAGCTCAGACATTGATCTGACTCCCGCTGGTGAGACCGGCTGCCGCACGGCCGAAACGCCCGATGTCGAAGTCGGCGGTGTCGAACTGATCGACGATCCGGCCTTTGGCCATCACCAGGATTCGGTGAGACAGTTCGCGGACTTCGTCGAGATCGGCCGACACCAGCAGGATCGCCGTGCCCTTGGCCGCGGCATTGCGTACCTCACCGCGAATTGCGGCCGCCGCACCCAGATCAAGGCCCTGTGTCGGGCCGTGCAGTACCGCCACGGCCGGGGCGTCGGTGGACTGATGCCCGTCGAGTTCCCGCCCGACCAGCAGCTTCTGCTGGTTTCCGCCGGACAGGGCACCTGCATGGATGCCGATGTCCAACGGCCGGACGTCGTGGCGCTTGCAGAGGTCGAATGTAAACGCCCGGATCGACCTCCAGTCCATCATCCCGAACCGGCGAAATGGCCTGGGGCCACCGGTGCTGCCACCGAGTCGGCGCAACACCGAGGAATGGGTGATGGGGGAGTCGGGTAGGAGGAAGTCGGCACGAACCTCTGGGACGTAGGCGACGTCGGCCTCGTGCGCACGGCCCGGGTGCCCGGCGATGTCGTTGCCGTCGACGGTGATCGAACCGCTGGAGATGGGAACCATGCCGACTGCGGCGCCGGCGAGCAAGCTCTGGCCGTTGCCTGCAACACCCAGTACACCGACGATCTCGCCGCGCCGGACGGCGAAGCTGACCGAGTCGAGGGAAACCTGACCGGGCGAGTTGATGCTGACCCGGTCGAGAATCAGTCGCTGCTCGCCTCCGGCGAACGGACTCGGCACGATCGCATCCGGCGCCGACCCGACCATCGCGGTGACGAGATCGTCGTCGGTGGCGCCGGACATGGCTGCGGCAAGGGTGACGCGGCCACGCGAGAGTGCGGTGACGTCATCGGCGACAGAGCGCGCGTCGGCCAACCGATGGGTGATCAGGAGAATCGAAACACCGTTTGCCGCAAGAAGTTTGAGTCGCGCGAAAAGAGTTTCGGTCTCGTGGGGGCCCAGTGCCGAGGTGGGTTCGTCGAGCAAGAGGATATCGGCGCCCTGGGCCAGTGCGATCGCCAGCTCGCCGAGTTGGCGCTGCGCGAAGCCCAGGTTGCGGACCGGGGTGTTGGTGCGGAGCACCAGTCCGGCCTCGGTGGCCACCCGGTCGAGCGCTGTGGTGGCCCGAGAGCGCGAGGCGATGCGCTCGGACTGGTTCAAGATGAGGTTCTCGGCCAGTGTCAATTCTGGATTGAGGCTCAGTTGCTGTGCGACCAGACCGATTCCGGCACGGATCGCAGCGGTCCGGTTCGGGAGCACAACTGGCAGACCGTCTCGAACAACCGACCCGGAGGTCGGTTGTTCGAGACCGGCCAGGATCTTCAGTGCCGTCGACTTGCCGGCACCGTTTTCACCGATGAGAGCATGGATGGTCCCAGGGGCGATGGTGAGGTCCACGTTGTCCAGCGCCTGCGCGGCGCCGAAGCTCTTGGAAACACCATGCAACGAAAGTTGTTTCACCATCTGCCGAATCCCGTACCGTCTCGTCGATTGATCTGTGTTCGCCTCAGGTCAGCTGATCGGCGGGATCGTGACCGCGCCCGAGGCAAGCTGTGTGGCAAGCTCATTGACCTGCTCGGCGATGTCATCGGGCAGGTTGGGCGCAGCCGTGGGCTTGTTGCCATCGGCGTAGATCAGGCCCTTGTTGGCGATGGTGGAGGTGTACGCGTGGTCGCCGAAGGTGTTGTTGTTCAGCTGTTCCACGATCTCCCGCAGTGTGGGGGTGAAGTCGAGCTTCACCAGTCCGATGTTGACCGCCTGTGCGTCCGATGACGATGCACTCGATGCGCCCAGTGTTGCCACGTTGGCCGCCTTGGCCGCCGACAGCACGCCGGGTGTGTATGTCTCGGCTCCGGTGACGATGAGGTTTGCGCCGGAGGCGATCTGGGCCTTCGTCGCCTGGTTGGCCAGGGCGGTGTCGGTCCAGCTGCCGGTGAAGATCGGGGGCAATTCGACGGCTGCCGGATTCGTCACGTCGAGACCGACGCTGACCGCCTTGTAGGTGATCTCGTTGAAGGGGGCGAGCTGTCCTTCGACGACGCCGACCGGTGACAGGTCGGTCTTTCCGGCGATCCACCCGGTGAGGTATCCCTGCTGGTCACTGGCGTACGTCCAGGTCTCGACGTTGGGAGTGGCCTTGTCGAGGATGTCGGCCGAACCGGTGGCCACAAAATGGGCTTCGGGGAGTTCGGCGGCAACGGTGAAGATGGAGTTCGCGAAGTCCAGGCCCCAACCGATGATGAGGTCGTAGCCCTGTGAGGCGTATTGGCGGAAGGCCGCTTCGGCATCGGAAGAGGTGGTGACCGACTCGCGGATCTGCAGCGAGATCGCGCCCTCGTCCTCGAGTGTGGTGCCGGCATCCGCGGCGTACTGGCTGAAGCCGCCGTCGTTGGCCAAGCCGCCCAGCACGATTGCGACCTTGGGTTTGCCCGAATCGGTGTCGGCCCCGGAGTCGGATGAGCAGGCGGCAAACGTGGTCACCAGCGGTATGGCAAGTAGGACGGCGAGACTCTTACGAAGTTTCATGATGCGGCTTTCTTGGCGTAGGACCCAGTGTTGAGAGCTGCGCTCAACTTGTTGATAAGTATGTTCACGCGATCCGTCCCAGAAAAGAAACAAAACCGCGACGCGTAAAACCGGTCTCAAGTTTGACGGGGGTCGGTTCTGGGTGGTACGGAGTGTCGCCACACCACGACTCTGTGGTGGTTCGCTAAAGATGTGTTCTATCAATCTATTTCGAGCATCGGGCGAGCAACTGTGCGCGGTGGTCCGGGTTGCGGACGTGCGGTGGTGCTGAAGTGGTCGTGCGCCCGTTATGGAGCTTCGGGACCGAGGTGGTGATAACTTATCAACAAGATCCCGCCGCTGCAGCGCAGTGTGAATGCCCCCGGTTGGGCATACCTCCTCAAAACTCCTAAGGAATGTGTGTCACATGAGTGTCGACTCCGTCTCTGCCTCCGCACCGCGTATCGACGAAGGCTGGATCCGTTCGCTGCCCAAGGCGGAAGTGCACGTCCACCTCGAAGGCGGCTTCGAACTCGTCGACCTGATGGATCTGGTGAAGGCCGCCGGTGAGCCGTTGCCACGTCCGGCGGCAACCCTTCTGCAGAAGATCGGTGAGGGTTTCGACGTCGGCGACGGCACACATGCGGCCGAGGTCGGACTGACACCGTTTCTGGAGTTCCTCGACTGGGGTTGCGGATTGATCCGGACCTCCGAACAGGCTGCCCGACATGCGTATCGGTTCGCGGCGCGGCAGACGGCATCCGGGATCGCATACTCCGACGTCATCATCAACCCCTGCCACTGGAGCGCCTGGCGGGACCGCTTGCCCGAGCTGTTCGATGCGTTCGCGGCCGGACTCGACGAGGCACATCAGGATGGGCTCGCCCAGATCCGGCTGTGTGTCTCATTGCTGCGTTCACAATCGGCGACCGATGCTGTCGAGCTGGTCGAGTGGATTGCCCGGTCGCGGCCGAGGCATGTTCTGGCGATCTCAGTCGACGGTGACGAGCGGAGATCGGGGCGGGTCAGCGCAAAGTTCGCCGACGCATTCGCGCTCGCGGGTCGCTCCGGGCTCCATCGCACCGTGCATGCGGGTGAATCGAGTGGGCCGGAAGGGGTGTGGGATGCGGTGAACCTCCTGCAGACCGAGCGGGTTGATCACGGTGTCCGGGCCATCGAGGACCAGCGGTTGGTCGAGCACCTGATCGAGACGCAGATCCCGCTTGGAATCTGTCCTCGATCCAATGTCATCCTGGGCATCTACGACGATTGGTCGCAGCATCCGCTGATCCGACTTCGGGACGCAGGTGTGAATGTCACCATCAATACCGACGATCCGGGTTTGCTGGGTTCGACGCTGGAGGGGGACTGGGCGGTATGCGCGGCGACGTTTGGTCTCGACGAGTCGGATCTGATCGGCTTCGCCCGGGCGTCGGTGGCTGCATCCTTCGCCGACGACGACACCAAAACCGCACTGGCTCAACAGATTGATCAATTCGAGCTGGCGCAGGGCTTCTCGCCCCTGCCGTCCACGTAACTGCCATCCACAGGAGACGCGATGAACAGCAGGCACGGACCCGGCGGATTCGCGGTGGCCGGGGAGACCGAGGATTCGCGCGTCAACCGCGAGTTGTTGCGTTATGTACGTGAGGCGTCCGCAGCCAACAATCCGTTACCGGGCGAGTTGGATCTGATCGCGCGATTGAACTGCACCCGCCAGCAGCTGCGGCGGGCGCTGTCCGAACTCGAACGCCAAGGCGTGCTGCGACGGCGGCAGGGGGCGGCGACCACGGTCGACCCGGTGGGACTCCGGATGAACGTGCGCCTCGAGGATCAGTTCGAGCACACCGAGCTGTTGAAGCTCATGGGGTATCGATCAGAGGTCGAGGTGAGGGTTTCGCGACTCGAACCGTTGCCCGAGAACGTCGCAACGCTGCTCGATGTGGAACCGGGTGCACCGGCGTTGAAGATGGTCAAGCGCTGGCGGGCCGACGGCAAGCCGGCGATGCTGGCGTCCGGATATCTGCTCATGCCCGACGCGGCGGAGCGCGAACTGAACGACTCGGTGTTCACCGCGGTCACCGAGGCCTGGGGCGAATCGTTGGTCTGGGAGGTTGCGACACCGGGCGCGGTGGCCCTCGACGAAGAACTGGCCGAGCTGCTGGAGATGCCGGTCGGATCAGCCGTGATGACACTGGAACTCATCGGTGTCGGTGCCAGTGGCCGCCGGTTGTTCTACGCGTTCGAGCATCACCATCCCGAATTCGTGACGTATTCCCTGCTCCGTACCGTTCGTCCCCCGTGGGCCGCCGGATAGCAGAACGGGGGTTCGCCTCTGATGTCCCGCGGCCTCGCCTCCTCTAGCGGCCACCGAGCGCCGGTACCCCGGACGATGTGGGCGGCAGCGTGGTCAACAGCGTGGGGCTCAACGTGGTTGCGTCCGGATTCGGCCGCGCCAGAATGTATTTGCGTACCTCTCCTGAGGGGCCGGCAACAAGAAGATCTGCACCGGTGGTGGTACTGGTGGTCGCAACGTGCACGCCGCCTGCGGTGAACGGTGCAAATGAGGCGATCACCGTGAACTCGATCGGGCCGTCGTGGTGGCCCGGGCTCGCCAAGTACATGGCCGGTGCGCCGTCGAGGCGTGAACCGCTCGAGAACACCTTCACCGTGCCGGCGCCGGTGCTCATGCCTGCGATGATGCTCTTCGCGCCGCCCTCTGCGCCGGCAACCCAGCCCGTCGACAGTGACACACCGCCGGTGTAGGCCGGATCGAATGCGAGGAACTCTGACGTCACGGTCGGCGTGCTGGCAGCGGTGGAATCGTCGGAGTGACCTGTGTGAGCTTCTGTTTCGTTCCGCTGGGCGTTGGCCGTGGGTGTGTACAGGTCGTACCGGTAGGTCTTGATCAGCGGCGCGTCACCGACGCCGGGCGCGGTCACGATACTGTCCCGGCCGGAGGTCGCATCGACCATGCCGGTTGCCACACTCACGCCGGTCTGCGAACCGGGATACGGGGTGAAACTCGACCACTCCTTCGGCGCGGTGTTCTTGTCCGAGGGGAGATCCGACGAGAATATCTTCACCTGCGATTCGATACCCGGACCGGAACCCACGATGATGTTGTCCTTCAGGGCATTCCCGTCGACATCGACGCCCGCCACGTTGACCCCACCGCGGAAGTCGTCGTCGAACGGAGCGAACCTGGTCAGCTCCTCGGTGAAAGGTGACGGTCCGGCGCCGCTGTACGCCACCACCTCTGGGGCCACACCCGCTCCGGTGCCGGCGATCAGATCGAGGATCATGTCACCGTTGACGTCCGCCATCGCCACGGTTGGCGATCCTTTGTACCCGTCGAACGGGGTGAGCGTCGCGACCGGCTTGTCGCCGTCACCGTTCATGATCTGTACCTTCGCCGAACCGGTCGGTGAACCACCCACGGCCACAGCGTAGGTCGATTCCTCGGGGATCACGTTGATAATCGCCATCAGTCCGTTGTCCTCGTGGTTGAGGCGGTGACAATGGATCACGTAGCTGCCGATGTAGTCGGTGAACGTGCTGCGCAACGTGACCGATGCAGGGACCAGAGGGTTCTCCTGGTCGTCGGTCACCGGTGCCGGAACGTTGATGTTGTCTATACCCCACGGCTGGACGCCGGTGGTCACGCCTGAGACCGGATCGACGATCTCCATCACCTGGAAGTCGTTGACGTGGATATGCATCGGATGCTCGTCGTTGTTCAGATTGACGACCTTCCACTCCTCGACGGAGTTCAGTCGCGGCTGGATCAACGGGATGTTGGGGAAGAGGTTGGAGTCGAACTCGTATGTGAACGACTTCGGATCGCTGTTGCTGGCCAGGTCGTTGCCGAACCCGCCACTGACCACGAGTTCGCGATGCACGTCGACCGGCATCGAGGCGGTGTCGACGAACGACGTGTAGGCGTCGAGCTGCTGGCCGATGGTGAAGTCGGTGCTCTGACCCGTTCCGCGATCGGGTGTCGCCTGGATCAGTGTTTGCGTCGGGAAGGTGAAGAACCCGTCGGCGTAGCTGATGTACTGCGGATCGAGGGTGACCGTGCCCAATTCCACAGGCGGGTTGTCGGTTCCGTTGTTGGTGTACAGCACGCCGTGGTTGATCACGGGTTTCGCGTTCTCGAGCGGGGGCATCTCGAGCACCAGATCACCCGTGGCCGGCATGGTCACGGCGATCGCGTACCGGGAGGCCGGTGGGACCACCAGGCGCGTGCCATCGCCGTCGACCGGACCGTGGACCTCGGTGTACGGATTACCGTCCTGCCCGACGATGGTGAACTTCGGATGATTGCCGGTCGCGGTCTCCGTCAATTGCAATGGCATATAGGCGAAGTCGCTGATATTGGCAACAACCCAGATCTCTGTCTGGCCCGGTTTGATCTTCAGCTCGGGCTGGAACTGACCGTTGACGGTGAACTGGACATCACGCTCGTTGTCGGGAAGAGCCGGATTCGCCGGGATGGTGGTCTTCTCGCCGGTGAACGACTGCAGGTTCTGCGGGACCATCTGGTTCTGCCCGCGGTGGTTGTCCGGGGACAGCGGGCCGGAGTACCAGTTGGTGAAGTACTGCGCACCCTCGGTGGTCTCGGAGAAGTTCACCGGCGCAAGGACGGGCCGGTAGGTGCCGTCGGCAAGCTCGGAGTCCGTGGGGGGTGTCAATGTGCTCACGAACTGCGGCCAGTTCGGCGCGTTCAGCTGATTTCCTTTGCCTGCGCGATCGAAGACGAAGTTGTACTGCAGCGCCATGTCCCGGATGGGGATGTCGTTCTGGGTCACGATCGGGAGATCGCCGTCCGGACGGCCGATTTCGAGTAGTCCGGCCAGACCCATGTACGTCTGCTGTGCGGTCAGCTGGTGCCGGTGGCTGTGATACCAGTACATCCCGTTCGGCATGTCATCGGGAACCTTGTATGTGTAGGTGTTGCCCATACCGGCCGGGATGTCGAGTAATACGTTGTCGGCGTTACCTTCCGGGCTCACGTGCAGCCCGTGGGTGTGCAGGTTCAGTGGCGTGGATTCCTGTGCCGCCGGGTAGGTCGGCACCTCCTCACCCTTGGCGGTATACGACGGATCGAAGTAGTCGGCGATCGTCAGGTCCTGAAGATCGTTGTCGTAGTGGACGATCAGCGTCTCGCCGGGATCGACGCGCAGGGTCGGGGCAGGGTAGAGGTCGGAGGCGGACATCTTGCCGTTCGACGGCGAGCCCTTGATCACGTCGTAGCCGTAGACGAGAAAGCCGTCGACCGGGCCTGATGCGGTGTCGAGGGGGATGGCGCCCTGGTGTGCTGAGAGGCGTACTTCGAGAACACCGCCCGCAGCAGTCAGTTTCACCGGTTCGCGGTAGGGAACGGGGCTGCCACCGGATCCATGGTTGGCGCCGGGGCCGGCTTCGGTTTTCGATGACGAACACCCGGTGAAGATCAGAACGATCGACAACATGATCACCGAAATGGCGACAGATCTCTTGCGCGACACAAACACTGTGGTCCTCACCATCGACGATGAGCGAACCTTACGTGTTACCCGAGATCTCCACAGTGTGAATTATCAATAGAGCGACGTATTGTCGATCGGAGAACAAAAACGCCGGACCCGATGCTCTCGGGTCCGGCGGCTTTGTTGTTCAACGCGTCAGGGCATCAGTGTGCGATGACGGGTTCGGCGTTCGGGTCGATCTCCGGGATCTTGTTGGGATAGAGGACACCGGCGACCAGTGCGCCGAGCGCGAAGAACCCGGCAGCCCACCAGAATGCGGTGTGATAGCTGGCCATGGACGCGCCGTCCACGATGGCCTGCATACCGTCGGGGCCCGATGGGCTATGGCTGCTGACGTAGTTCTCGGCCGCGGTTGCGGCGAAGCTGCTCAGCAGTGCCACGCCGATGGATCCACCCACCTGTTGCGCGGTGTTGATCGTGGCCGAGGCGACTCCGGAGTCACTGGCCGCGACACCGTAGGTCGCCAGGCTGATGGCGTTGGCGAACACGGAGCCCAGGCCGATGCCGATCATGATCAGACCGGGGACCACGCTGGTGACGTAGGAACTGTCGACCTCGATGTTGGTCAAGTACGCCATGCCGAGCGCACCGACCGTAAGGCCGACCGCGACCATCACTTTGGGGCTCAACCGGGTGATGAGCACCGAACCGGAGATCGCCGCTGTGATGGCGATGGACAGGACCATCGGGAGGAAGGCCAGACCGGTCTCGACCGGACTGAATGCGAGGGTCTTCTGCAGGTAGAAGGTCAAGAACAGGAAGACCGCAAACATGCCGATCGAGGAGATGAGCATGACGAGGTAGGACGCGCCGCGCATGCGGTCGACCAGGATTCGCAGGGGTAGTAGTGGATGCGCAACCTTGGTCTGAACCCAGGCGAAGGCAAGGAGAACCACGAGTCCGATGACAAGGGGGAGCAGCGTCAAACTGTCGGTCCAGCCCTTGGTCTCGGAATTGGCGAATCCGTAGACGATGAGGAAGAGGCCGACGGTGACCAGTATGGTTCCGGCCCAGTCGATCGGCGTCCGGGTGGGTGCCTTGATGTGCTTGGGTAGCAGCACGATTGCGCCGATCAGGGCGATCACCGCGAAGATTACGTTGACGTACAGGCACCAGTTCCACGAGATGTACTCGGTGAGAACACCTCCCAGAAGGAGGCCGATGCCGGCGCCGGCGCCGGCGACGGCCCCGAAGATGCCGAAGGCCTTACCGCGATCCGGCGATCCGGCGAACGTCACGGCGAGCAGTGAGAGCGCTGCGGGCGCCAGCAAGGCGCCGAAGACACCCTGCAATGCACGTGCGCCGACCAGGACCTCGAAGTTCGGTCCCCAGCCGCCGAGAGCCGATGCCGCTGCGAAGCCGATCAGCCCGACGATGAAGGAGTTCTTGCGACCGAACAGGTCGTTGATCCGACCGCCGATCAACAGCAGGCTGCCGAAGGCGAGCGAGTACGCAGTGATCACCCATTGCCGATCGCCATCACTGAAACCCAGGTCTTCTTGGGCTTCGGGAAGCGCGATGTTCACGATGGTGGCGTCCAGGACGACCATCAGCTGGGCGACCGCGAGCACGGCGAGGATCAGCCAGCGATGATTGGAGCCGGTCGATTCTCGCGACGGCGAAGTTTGGGTTGTAGACATGTTCTCTTTCAAACGACAGAAACGGAATAGGCAATTCCGCTAATCGTATCAGAACGGAACCGGTGATTCCACTTAGCGCTATGCTGTAGCCATGGCTGAGACAGGGGACACGTCCGACGTGCTGCGGGCCGATGCGAGGGAGAACCACCAACGCATCCTCGTGGCCGCTCGGGAGGTGTTCGCGGCCCAAGGGCTCGGTGCGAAGTTGGCCGACGTGGCCAGTCACGCCGGTGTCGGCGTTGGCACGATCTATCGACGGTTCGAGAGCAAAGAAGGGCTCATCGAGGAGCTCTACGCAGCGCGACTCGGAGATGTGGCGGCCATGGTCGGTGAAGCCGAGGCGCTCGCCGATCCCTGGGAGGGGCTACTCCACTTTCTGTATTCCAGTGCGACGATGATGGCCGACGATCGCGTCATGAGGGATCTCGTGTTCGCCGGTGCGCCATCGATTCCACAGACGTCGGGTGCCAGCATCGAGCTGGCCGAACACATCACCGAGGCCCAGGCCACCATCAACGCTGCCGCCGACCACCTTGTCCTGCGGGCGAAGCAGGCCGGTGAACTGCGCGCGGATTTCGAGGCCACCGATCTTCCGGTGCTGGCTTTTTCGATTCAGGCCACCGCTCAGTTCGCGAGGTCACACAACCCGGACCTGTGGCGCCGGACGATGGGCATGATCATCGACGGTATCCGAGCATCACGAACCAGCCTGACACCACTGGAGAGTCCGGCGCTGACGCCGGAGCAGTTGTCAGAGATATTTGCTGTCCATCAGATCGGAAGTCCATCTGAGGGTCACAAAGTCAGAAGGGTCGCTTCATCTACCCGCAACCGGTGACATGTTGATGTCCCTGAATCGAACCATCGGATGGAGCCAGGCTCAGGTGGGGCCAGATTGGCCGCCGATGTCATTGGGGCCGTACGGCGTACATGGCGAAGGTTTGTGAAACGATCTTGCCGTTGTCCACGACGAAAGTGTCAGTACCGAGGGGGATCTCACTGCCAACGCTCCACGTGACGTAGGCGATGCTTCCATCGACTCGCAGGCTCCGGAGGGCGAAGCGATCAAGGCCCCCGGCAGGGAACGAATCGACGAAGTTCGCGAAGAAGCCACCGATCTCTTGCTTTCCGTGGTAGACGTCGGCTTCGGTGTAGAACCGGGCATTTTCATCGTATTCATTCACTATGGCGGCAATGCCCTTCTGCTCCAGGAAGGCTTCCAGGTGATTTCGGACAATGGTTTCGGTAACAGACGACTCAGTGTTCATGACATATCTCCTGCGTTGTTTCGATTGTTGGTAGTAAGGCTGCTGTGGGTCCTATTTGGCTGTTCTGTGTCCTCGCCGCTGGGTGTGACGCCCTACGGCTTGGCCTCCAGGATGATGTTGAAGGGGGTCTCGGTTGCCCGGCGTACCTGGCTGAACCCGGCCTCGTGCAGCACGGCAGTCAGTTGCCGTTGCCCGGCTTGCGCACCCAGTCCCAGCGCGACTTCCTGCGCCAGCGAACCCGGGATGCAGATCACAGTGGACAGGCCGTAGAAGGTCCGCCCGACTGGGTTGAGGTTGTCTTCGAGTGCGTCGCCAGCGTTCGGCTCCACGAGCAGCAGGGTGCCGTCCGGGGCCAGTGCCTCCCGGATGCGCCGCGCGGCGCCGACCGGGTCGCCCATGTCGTGCAGGGCGTCGAACAAGCACACCAGGTCGTAGCTCTCGCCGGGCAGGTCTTTCGCTGTCGCGACGTTGAACTTCGTCCGATGGTGCACGCAGGCGTCGGCCGCGGCCTGACGGGCGGCCCGGATCGACGGCTCGTGGATGTCGAAGCCGACAAAGGTCGAACGCTCGAATGCCTGGGCCATGATGATCGACGAAGCGCCCCGCCCGCACCCGACATCGGCCACGCTCGCGCCTGCCCGCAGCTTGTCGACCACCCCGTCCAGCGCTGACAGCCACCCGTCTACCAGATAGGCGGCATATCCTGGGCGAAACAGCCGCACCACCCCCGAGAATAACCGCTCATCATGTGCATGCCAGCCCACGCCGGCACCGGTGCGGAACGCGTCGACGAACACGTCGTGGTCGGCGTAGCAGGCGGCGATCGTCTCGAACGCGCCGGCGAGAAACACCGGGCTGTCCTCATTCGCTAACACCATGGCCTGCTCAGCAGGCAACTGGTAGGTGTGTTCAGCCGGGTCGTAGACGACGTAGCCGCCAGCGGCCTGATTGCCCAGCCATTCGCGCACGTAGCGTTCAGCGGTGCTGGTGCGCTGGGCCAGCTCGGCGGAGGTGATCGGGCCGCTGCCGGCCATCGCCTTGTAGAGCCCCAGCCGATCGCCGATGTGTAGCAACAGCCCTGAGATGGCCGCGCCCATGTCGGTGACTGCCTGTCCGACGAACGCCTCGAGCTTCGCATCGTCGAGGGTGGATTTCTCCGTCGTGGTCTCGGTTGTGGTCATTGGTGTCTCCGCTCGTTGGTGCAGGTCCCGGATGGACCCGAGTGCACGTCTGTAGGAACGAGAATGCAGTGAGCTCTGGCACCGCAACGAGTGGAGAGGTCGTACTGCCGGGCATCGCCTCCTGGCGGTCCACGAACGACGCAAAAGCGAGGGAACACGCGCCAGTACGGGGTGCGCGGGCACGTGGGGCGGTACAAGATTCGTACTACCCAGTGACGATGGGCGGGGGGACAATGGGCAAATGATGAGACGTAAGGAGTACTGCCCGATCGCCTGCGGGGTCGATGTCCTGGGTGATCATTGGACCCCATTGGTCATCCGTGAGCTCATGATCGGCGCTCACGGGTTCAACGACATCCATCGCGGCATACCCAGGGTGAGCCGCAACTTGCTCGCACAGCGGCTGCGCGAGCTCGAACGGCGCGGCCTGGTGACCCACAAGGCCAACCAACCCGGACGCCCGGGGTTATATGAGTTGACCGCCGCAGGCCAGGCACTCACACCGATCATATGGGCAATGGGACATTGGGCCGCAGAATGGATCTTCGGCGACCCCACCGACGACGACTGCGACGGCCTCTCTCTGATCTGGCGCACCCACCAATTCGCCGTCCCCGCCAAGCTTCCCCAGACCCGCACCGTCGTACACCTCGTCCTCACCGGAGCCGGCGGTGCCGAAGGCTGGCTGGACATCGAACGCCCGGCAATCACCGTCTGCAAGGACGATCAAGGGCTGACCGTGGACCTCGCCCTCGAAGCCGACACCGCTCACATGCAACGCTGGCTCGTCGGTCTAGTACCATTTCGCGACCTCATCACCAACGGCCACGCCCGCTTCCTCGGACCCAGCCGGCTCGCCAAGGCCTTCCCCACCTGGTTCGACACCACGCCCTATATCGACGGTCTGCAGCGCGGACAACAACGCAGGCTCCGCGACGCCCTCCCCGCCTGACAGTCCCCACTCCCCGGTTCGGCAGGGTGCGGTCCATCGAGCCGGTAACGGAACCTGTTCCGGTCAACGGCGTGGAATGTTCCATAACTCAACGGCATTCATGGTTTGGGCCCGTGATTTGTGACATGAGTAATGGAACACGGATCGACCCAGCACGGTTGTGACTTTCAGCGGTAAGTGGCGCGGTTCTGATGGTTGAAAGTGGCAGGGTTTACTCGTGACAACGTGACACCTGCGCCGCCCCGATCGTAGGTGGCGCACCAGCTGCCCTGGAATCAACCACGACGGCGACGACGTCACAACAAGTCCGACGCACAGACATCAAATTTCGGCGATGAACAACTCCATCATGGCCGCCGATCTGTCAGACGGACCGCTCTCACCGAATATGCGATCCACCAGTGCTGCAACGGGTATCGGCTTGGAGATCTCGTCAAATCTATTACTGACCCGACCCAGCCGAAGCTGGTCGCCGGCATCGACACAATCCAGAATGCGCCGAACGTCGTCTCGGCCGGCCATGAATGAGGCTGTCCCCATCACCTTGAGTACATCCGCGATGGAAACCCAATCGTTGACGGCACGCATCTCATCGAAGATCAGATCCGTGACGTTCATGGCTGATAGCTCACGGACGTCCTGCGCCTTGGTGAGTGAACGGATCAGCTCTGGGCTAAGCCGATGGCTGTCCGCCTGCTCGTCGACGTTTTTCAACGGAAGCAATTCGCGGAGTGATCCCCACCAGTGGATACCAGTCGCGTCGGGCCTGAGTTTTCGCAGAAGGCTGATTCGTCCTCGACCCAGGCATTGACTACTCCGACGCACCATGCCTCCGACCACGTATTGCTGGCGAGGCATTCCAGGCACGCATGAAGTGCGCGATGCGACCACGCTTCCGTGGGCTGGCCGAAGTGTTCGATCAATCCCCGATGCTGTTGCGTCGTCCGGCGTTGCGTCGGCGAGTAGACACGGTTTTCTACTTCGCGGTCGTCGAAGAAGTCCTCGTCGATCATGATGTTCGGGCGCATGCAGTAACCCTGATCTGTGGACTGGTACAGGTGCAATATTCGAACCCTGCGGTATTCCCCGCGATAGTCGGTGTTCACTCCGGGGGGGGGGCAGTCTGTCGGGTTGCCTTTGACGCACTGAGCCCAAGTGATTGGCTGACACAATGACGACCGGATCGACGATTCTTCTTGACCGCTCGAATCGCCCCATGTGGACTCGTACCTGGCTCATCGCTGTCACACTGTGTGGACTATTCATTGCAATGGCGGTCTCAATTGCTATGGCCGGCACGGCCTGTGCGTGCAGTTGCCGCGGTTTCACAGCAGAAGAGGCCGCTTCGCGCGCGGCCGCTGTCTTCACGGCGCGAGCCACGGACAAGGTGTCGGCCGGGGCCGATGACATTTACGAGTTCGCCGTGTCCGAGGTCTTCAAGGGCAAGGTTGGACACGTCACCACCGTCGGCACGGCGTCGCAGGGCGCTGGTTGCGGAGTCAGCTACGAGGTCGGACGCGAGTACCTGCTCTACGTATCCGGCCCCGAGGGCGCTAGCGCTGTTTGGGAAAGCAACCTGTGCCTTGGTTCGACCGAACAGACGGATACGCGGATGAACCTCGAAAGCGTCTACGGGACACCACAACCCCCGAATGCATCTGCGCCGGACGTCGGAATCAATAGAGGGACGAAGACTTCGGAGGTAGTCCCGGTGCCGCTAGTAGCTCTTGTCAGCGTCATCACCGTCGGAGTGATTTGGTGGGCGGCTGTAGCGATCCTTCGCCGACGCCGAGCAGACGACTAGGCGTTCTTCCCGGGGAAAGTTTTGGACGGGGACTGCCCCCGCTTTGGTTGACGTAAGGGCGGCTTATCGGGCGCGAGGGGAGCAGGCGTTCTGTTCGGGGCCCGCGGGAGCAGACGGGTCAATAAGCAACCGGCGCTTCCTATTTGCGATCGGCAACTAACACCGGCAACGGTCGGATCAACCTTTTACTCGGACGGTCCCACCGGTGAATGCGGGCTCGTTGTGTCCATCGAACCGTGTCTATTCGTTTCGCTTAGTCCGTGAAACTATGGCGGTTTGTCTGGGGTGATGTGAGGGGATGTCGGTGGGGTCATATCTGATGATGATCGGTACTCCTGCCATGCCGTATGCGGTGGTGATCGCGACATTGATTGTGCTGGCGTTGGCCGCGGCATTGATTGATGTGTTGTGCCGCGATGATGTCGGGGTCCGGTTGTTGCCGCGGTCAGGATGGTTCCTGGTGGTGGTGCTCATTCCGCTGGTCGGACCGTTGGCGTGGTTCATCTTTGGTCATCCCCGTAGGCGGGGTGGCCGCAGTGCGCGGCGCTCGACGGCGGATATGGCGCGATTCCCGGAGTATGACCGGCCGGGCAGGTTTGTGCCGCAGGATCCGGTCGCTGATGCGGAGTTCTTGCAGCGGTGTCGTGAGCGTGCGGAGCTGCAGCGTCGTGAGGCTGAAGTCGAGCGTCGGCGTCGGCAGTCCTGACAAGACGGGGTCATCTGATCGCTGAATTGAAAATTGTCCATGAGGGGGAGCGATGCCGTATCTGGGTTTGATTGTGTTGGTGGTGATGATCGCGGCATTGGTCGACATCATCGGCAGTGAAGCCGGGGTGCGCGGTTTGCCGCGGTGGGGGTGGTTGCTGTTGGTGATCGTGCTGCCGCTGGTGGGTTCGATCGTGTGGTTTGTTGCCGGGCGACCGGTTTCGGGCGGGGCTTACGGTCGGCCGCGCGGCTCAGGCCGTGCGACAGCTTTGGGGTTTCCCGAGTATGACGAGCCGGGTCGTTTTGAACCGCAAGACCCTGCGGCCGATGCCGAGTTTTTGCGGCAAGTGCGCGAACGGGCCGAGGCGCAACGTCGACAAGGCGAACTGGAGCGGCGGCGGCGCCAACAGGAGGGCGGGCAGTGACCTGTGTGCTGGGACGGGGAGACCGCGAGGACAGGGGCATCGGTGGCGGTCGTGAGATTTTCTCGCCACGGTTGGCGACCGACTGACTACGGGGCCGCGGTCCGTACGATGTGGCGGGTGTAGACCAAGGTGTCGCGGGTGCGCAGGGTGTGGCTATGGCTCGGCGGCGCAGCAGTTGTCGTTGTTCTTCTGGTCGCCGGGGCGATCACTGTGTTACGCGTGTTGCATCCCGACCCGTGCGATACCGCTGTCCCGTATGCGAGCGAATTGGGACTGGTTCTTTCCGACGACGACCAGGTGATCTCGTGTGAATGGCATTCGAGTTTCCCGGACTCCTCTGGAGAAATTATGGTGCGCACCGCATCACGGGCTACGCGCGATGCCCTGTTGGCAGGGTCCGGCGTCACTAAGGAGCTCGACCGATCCCTGGTGAGGATCAACGACGGCCCGTTCCAGGAAGAGGTGCGTCGGCCGAACCTTGAACGCAGTAGGCAGGTGTACACAGCTACCGCCCACGGCGGTGACCAGCTGAGCATCAGTTACGACGAGAATGTGGACGCCGGGCTCCTGCTCACGGTGTGGGCAGTCCAAACCTGACCCACGGCAAGCAACCCCACGTGTCTCGACGTCCTAGGGTTGCCTTGCACTGTGTCGGATGGTGATGAAGTCAACCGCCTGAAGCTGTCGCAGAATGGGCACGTTGTTCCGCAGGAACTTCACAGCAGCCACGACGCCACTGCTCACCTGACTGGCCGGAAGCCCTGCATTGCAGGAGAATCGCGAAACGCTGCCACCAGTTGTTACGAAAAATGTTGCTGCACAATGCGAGTGACCCGACGAGCCCGACTATGTCGGGCCGCATCTAGTGCAGTCGCCGTTCTGGTGTGAGTGCGGCTTAGGGTCTTGGTTCGGGGGCACTTGATGAGGGTATTGCTGGTTGTTTGGTGAGGGTGCCGTTGGTGACAACGGCGGGGCAGTAGCCACTGCCGTCGATGATCGCCGATTTTCCGTCGGGGTAGATGAAGTTGTATTTGAGGGTGTATTCGGGCTGGTTGACCAGCAGGGGGCAGCTCATGGCGTGGTTAGGTTCTGTTCCGGTGTTGAACGATGTGATGAGGTCGGTGAGTGCGGTGCCGGTGTAAGTGACCGGTGCGCCGAAAAGGGTGGCCGGCTGATTGTGTGGCTGTTGGTAGACGCATTCGATCGCGGTGGTCGGGGTGGGAGCAACTATGACCTCAGCGCTGGTGTGTGTCGAGACCGGCCATCGATCATCGTCTGGAGTAGCCGGGCATTGCCATGGCCTCGCCGCAGTGGCCGATGGAACGTTTGCGGCGGTTGAGCTGACGATGCCGTACTGATCGCTGGCGTCAGGGGAATTGCCTGAACAGCTCGCTACGCCAGCGAGCACGACCACGCTGGTTGCGGTTACGACCAGGAGGGCCGGTGAGCGGCGGGTGTCTCGTTGACGGGTTGTGTTCATTGGTCGTCTCCGGCGCTGGGTCCCGCCCCGGGACGCCTGGTGTCGAGTTCGCCAGGTTGCCACTGCTGAGCACGCGAACCAGATGATCGCGACCACCCACAGGGCCGTCTTGAACCAGTTCCACGCCGACGAATCAGAGGTCACCGATTCAAGAACTGACGGACCGAACCCGACAAGTACGATCAAACCGAGTAGATCGCGCCATCGTCCGAATTGGGCGATCCTGTCACTGTTATGCCGCCGACGTCGCATCTAGCGATAGTCGCACGCGAACCCAACATTCTATCTGCAAATGATCGAGGAGGAACTGAGACTGAGGTCCAGGCAGGACAATGATCCAGGTTCTGTTTCGTCACTGGTGAAGAAACAGATTGTGCCGCAGATGTTTACGCAGCAGGAGTTAACCGCCCGCGGCCGGGGGTGTGCCGGTAGGTGCCTGGCCGCCGGGTGGTCCATCGCTCGGCGCGCCGGAACCGCCTATGCCGGTGGCTGTTTGTTGGGGCGCGGCCGGCGTATGTGTTCGTCGTTATGAAGGACGAGAAAACCCTGTTCTCGGCCATCTAGATCGCCCGGCGCATCATCGAATAGGTATGCAGCAGAACGGCAACGGCCTCCTCCTCGGCCGCCGAGCCGCCGAGCAGTCCGGCCGCGTGCACCCGCTGCAGCCGCCGGTCCAGTTCGGATGCGATCGCGTCGCGGTCGGCGTGCGGCGGCAGCCCGACACGGCCACCGATCCCGGAGCCGACCAGGACTTGCCGAAGCTCGCCCACCCAGGGGGATTCCGGATCGGTCTGCGTCAGAGACCCCAGTGCTTTGAACTCGGTCATCGTGTGGGCCTGGGGACTTCGGCGCACCTGGCGCAGGATCGACCTGATCTGTCCGCCCGCAGGATGGGTCAGGGCCAGGTGCTCGACCTGGGTGCAGGCGGCCACCGCCCGGCTGATCAGCACCGATCGGGTCAGATTGACGTCGATGTTGGCGCGCAGCTCGTCGACCCTCGAATGTTGTTGCAGCCAGGCGTTGACAGCGTGCGCGCCGCGGGTGGCCACGCCGCGTGCGTGCCGGAGGCCGTACTCGCCCAACAGGTCCAGCAATCGGTCGCGTTGCGCGTCGGTGCCGATCGATGGTGTCGGGGATTCGAGCCAGCGCTCCAGTTGCAGGTCGGAGAGACCGGCGAGCGCGGCCAGGGCATCGGCGTCGGATTCGGTGAACTGACCGGTTTGCGCGGTCTGGGCCAGAAGGCCCGCCACCGGTTGCACGGTGAGGAGACCGGCAGTCAACGATGCCGCGATCGCATGGGACTGTTTCTGCGCTTCTTCGATCGGATCGACATCGCCAAAGGCGCCCTCGCCGAGGGTATCTGCCTTGGCCAGCACCCCGATCGTGTTGACTGCGGAGAAGCCGAGGTCGTGCAAGAACTGCACCTCGTCGGCCCGGGGTGTGGCGTCGAACAGGAAGATCGCCGCATCGGCGTTGACCGATGCCTCGCGGGTCTGTCCGAAGCCGTCGATCAACGCCCGGCGGGTGGCCTGCTCGTTGCCGGTGGTGATGGTCGCCAGACCCGGGGTGTCGATCAGGATCATGCTCTGCAGCAACCGGCTCGGGAGGTAGCGGTTGAGGTAGGCCACGTCTTCGGCGGCAACTCCGAGTTCGGTGACCCGGCCGTCAGACAACGGAGCGCTGCGGCGGACTCCTCCGACGGTGACGACCTCGGCCCGCGAAGGCGCGCCATCCTGGTAAACAGCAACAACTTTGGTGCATTCGGTGGCGGCGGTATCGGCAACCCGGTCGCCGATCAGTGCATTGACAAGCGTTGATTTCCCGGCCTTGACCCGCCCGACGACCACCACCCGGGGCGGAGCCCACAGGTCATCACGGATGCGTGCAGTGGCCTGCGCCAGTGGCCGGTCGATCTGTGCGATGTGGGCGAGGGCACCGGTCAGCTGGTCACGCAGGGCATGGGGCCGGGTACGCCGGACCGGTGGCCGCGTCACAGGGGTGCGCTCGCCTTCTTGAGTCCGCCGATCGCGGCGTCGAGTTGTTCGATGAGCGAGACGATCTCGGTCTGGCGGCGCGTGAGTCCGCGCACGCGCTTGTCCCGGGTCGCCTTGTCCTCCTTGGCGGCCTCTGCGCCGGCGCTGATCTGTTCGCTGATCTCCTCGGTCTGGCCGCGGAGGTGCCGTCGGTACGCCACCACGATTTCTGGGCG
This sequence comes from Williamsia sp. Y853, assembly GCF_056786495.1. Taxonomy (NCBI): domain Bacteria; kingdom Bacillati; phylum Actinomycetota; class Actinomycetes; order Mycobacteriales; family Nocardiaceae; genus Williamsia; species Williamsia sp. Y853. Next base: position 411,918 of record NZ_JBXCJC010000001.1, on the reverse strand, counting down.
CGCGGTGGCGACGGTTCGGTCGATCACCCGCAGGGTCGATTTGCTGGTGAGTCCCAACGTTTCCCGAAGCCAGGTGATCAGATGCTGACGGCCGTTGCGCATCGCGCGGTACCCCAGATTGACCGACAACCAGACGCCGCCGGCGACCAGCCCGATCGGCAACACCGCGGCCATCGCAAGACTTCCGAAGATGGCGCCGCCGACCATGCCGCCGGTCAGCAGATTGGCCCCCATGAACCCCATCATCATCGCGCTGGGGTCCACCACATCTTTCCACTTCTTCTGCACCTCAGGCGAATTGATGTCCTCGGCCACCAACGTGGCGGCCACCGAGTTCATGATGTCCTCCCACTGTTCGTCGTTGCCGAACAGTTGTGCCACCACGTCGTGCAACGCCGAGGCGAAGGTGTCGAAGGACCGGGCACCGGCGGCCTGCAGATCGGAGGTGATTGCGGCGGTGAAGACCTGGGGCTGCTTGCGCAGCACCCGCCAGCCCTCACCGTTGATGCGACCGGTCCAGTCCTCTTTGATCCGGTTCAGGTCGCCGTCCAACTGGGCGGTCGCCCGTTGCCGGGCCAGCGTGATGTCGCGGGACAGGTGCTGATCCCATTCGGTGCCGTGGTCGCGAAGCTCCTTGAGCCGCGCCTTCTTCTTGTTCAGATCATCTAGCGCAGACGAATCACCTTGAACCAGTGCGATTTCGGTGTCAAGACGGGCCTTCATCCGGTGCATGCCGCTGCGGCACACCTGCAGTCCGTCGAGCATCGGGGAGATCTCGCCGAACTCGAGCAATTCGTTGATTGCATCGCGCAGGGCTCCGATCCCGGAGGCGGCGAGAATCTCCTCACGGTGTGCGGGGTCCTGTTCGAGAGCCGCCAATGCCCGAGTGCCCGACACCCCGATCACGGTGGCGGTCCGGCCGAGCTCGCTGCGCACGATCGAGCGATTCTCCTCGGCGATGGTGCGCCAATGGCGGCGGTTCTTGTCGATCTTGGTCATCGCGACGACCACCGACCCGGAGGTCTCGGTGGCAGTCCGCAAGAACTCGACCTCGGGCGCGGTCAGTGGCGCGGCGCTGTCGCAGACCATCACGATGGCCCCGGCCCGGCGAGCGGCGGTCAGAGCAAGCCGGGCGTGCCGGGGGTCGAGACCACCGGCCCCCGGGGTGTCGACCAGCGTCATCCCGGGCAGATGCAGGGGATCGGCGGCCACCACGGCTTCGGTGGGCAGGGCCTCGATGGTGGGATCCTGGACATACCGCCCGCCCATCGTCACCCAGTCGGGCAATTCGGCCAGCGGGATCACGCGGTTGGCGTCGGGGAAGTCCAAAAGCGCCGAGCCGGCCGCGAGGGTCTCATCCGGCGGTGTGAACCAGACACTGGCGCTGGTGGTGATGTCGACACCGACCGGAGCCAGAGGTCGTCCGAGCAACGCGTTGACCAGGGTGCTCTTGCCGCGTTTCACCTCGCCGACGAACACCACAGCACCACCGGAATCGGCGGCGTGAAAGCGCGATTGGGCGAGGTCGGCCGCCTTGGGCTGTCCGTACTTCCGCAGCGCCTCGGTGGCGGCGCCCAGCGCCTCGATCGCATCGGCGTTGGCACGAGTGGTCACGATCACTCCCAGATCATCAGTGGGGCAGGGGCAACGGCGGGGCAGGGTCAGTCGAAGGGACGGTTTCTCCACAAATGACTCTGCCGCATCCACCCTGGTCTGCGACATTGTTCAAGTGACTGACATGAGCGAGCGCGACCTGGTTTTGCGCAGCCAAGAGGGCGATCAAGCGGCCTTTGGTGAGCTGGTCACCCGGAACCGGGATCAGATCTGGGCGGTCTGCCTGCGGATCACCGCCAACAAGTACGACGCCGAGGATGCGCTGCAGGATGCGCTGATCGCCGGCTGGCAGAACATCGGCAAATTCCGCGGCGATTCGAAGTTCACCAGCTGGATGTACCGGATCGCTGCCAACGCGGCGCTGGCCGTCGTCCGCAAGCGGCTCGACACGTCGGCGGACGGACCTCCCGAGTTCGAATCCTCGGCACCGCGCGTCGATGCCCAGGTGGCCGATGTCGACCGCGTGCGCGCGGCCTTGGCACTGTTACCGCTGGAGTTCCGCGAGGCCATCGTCCTGCGTGAATTCGGTGATCTGTCCTATCAGGAGATCGCCGACCAGCAGGGCGTTGGTGTGCAAACCGTCAAGAGCCGGATCAACCGGGCCCGTTCCAAACTCCTCGAAACCCTCTCCTGACCCCCTGCCGCACCCCGATGATGTGCCCTTTTGGCGGCCACCACCTGGGCTTTCGCTCGCCAAAAGGGCACATCATCGGGGGGTCGGGTCAGGTGAGTAGGTCGTCTCCGGTCGTGTCCGTGTGGTCTGAGTAGTCCGTGTGGTCCGTGAAGTCGGACGGGTCGGCGTCGTCGGTGTCGTCGGTGTCGTCGGTGTCGTCACTGTCGAAGTCATCGGTGGTATCGCCGACAAACAGGTCGTCGGTGGCGTCCTCGGGATCGTCCGGCAGTGTGCTTTCGGTCTCTGGAATCAGGTCGTCGAAGCCGGATCCGGTGTAGTCGAATGCGGCTTCGAGGGTCTGATCGAAGACCGCCGGATCAACCTGGTCCTGCGCCGCGATCTGGGAAAAGATCCCGTCGAGCTGGTCATCTGGGCTGGTCACGGTACTTCTCCTGGGTCGAGGGTGCGTCCGCCGAAAAGATGGGTCGCCGGTTTGTCAGTGATAGGAGTCCCGCCGACCCCGAAATGTTCCCGCACGGTCACGATGTGTTTGGCGGTGTACGTGCCCGGCGAATCGGAGTAGCTCAACGGTTCGGTTACCCTGAACACCCGTGACCCCCCACAAATCCAGCCCTGATGCCGCGTCCGGCTATGACCTCATTGTGGTCGGATCGGGATTCTACGGACTGACTGTTGCAGAACGGGTGGCCACCGAGCTCGGCAAACGCGTCCTGGTCATCGACCGGCGTCACCACCTCGGCGGCAATGCGTATTCCGAACCCGAACCCACCACCGGGATCGAGATCCACAAGTACGGCGCACACCTTTTCCACACCTCGAACAAGAAGGTGTGGGACTACGTCAACAAGTTCACCGACTTCACCGGGTATCAGCACCGCGTCTTCGCCATGTACCAGGGACAGGCCTACCAGTTCCCGATGGGCCTTGGCCTGGTCTCGCAGTTCTTCGGCCGCTACTTCACGCCGGACGAGGCACGCGCTCTGATCGCCGAGCAGTCCAGTGAGATCGATACCGCCAAGGCGACGAACCTCGAAGAGAAGGCCATCAGCCTGATCGGCCGCCCACTCTACGAGGCGTTCGTGAAGCACTACACGGCCAAGCAGTGGCAGACCGACCCCAAGGAGCTGCCTGCGGCGAACATTGCCCGGCTCCCGGTTCGTTACAACTTCAACAACCGCTACTTCAACGACACCTATGAGGGTCTGCCGACCGACGGTTACACCGCCTGGCTCGAGAACATGGCGGCGAGCGACCTCATCGATGTGCGTCTGGAGACCGACTGGTTCGACGTCCGGGACGAGTTGCGGGCACAGAGCCCCGACGCGCCCGTGATCTACACCGGACCGCTGGACCGCTACTTCGACTACGCCGATGGTGAACTCGGCTGGCGAACACTGGATTTCGAGACCGAGGTACTCGATACCGGAGATTTCCAGGGGACACCGGTGATGAACTACAACGATGCGGACGTGCCGTACACCCGCATCCACGAGTTCCGGCACTTCCATCCCGAGCGGGAGTACCCGACCGACAAGACGGTCATCATGCGCGAGTACAGCCGTTTCGCCGAGAACGACGACGAGCCGTACTACCCGATCAACACACCTGAGGATCGCGAGAAGCTCAATGCTTATCGCGCGCGGGCGAATGCCGAGACGGCTTCGTCGAAGGTGCTGTTCGGTGGCCGTTTGGGCACCTATCAGTACCTCGACATGCACATGGCAATCGCCAGCGCCCTGACGATGTACGAGAACACGCTTGCGCCGCACCTGAAGTCCGGTGCGCCACTGGCGACAGAGGTGGAACAGTGACCGGGACAACAACAACAGGGACAGTGACAACGGAAGCCGAGCAGTCACAGAGCCCGCAGACACACGACGCGGCAAAAACCTTGCTGCAACGCGTGATTCTCCCGCGACAGGGTGAACCGCTGGACGTCCGGTCGCTCTACCTGGTGGAGTCCGAGAACAACGCTCGACGCGCACATGCGCCGACCCGGACCTCGGTGCTGCTCGGTGCCGAGTCCGAGGTGAGCTTCCTGACCTACTTCAATGCTTTCGCTGCGTCGTATTGGCGCCGTTGGAGCATCCTGAAGTCCGTTGTGTTGCGGATCGAGGTGACCGGCGCCTGCCGTGTCGACGTTTATCGGTCGAAGATCGATGGATCCCGTATCGCGGTCGACGGCAACCTGGTTCCGATCGACGAAAACGGTGACGGTGTCATCGAATTCGAGGTCGGCCTCGAGCCGTTCGAAGACGGTGGCTGGATCTGGTTCGACATCACCACCGACACCGATGTGGAGGTGCGCGCCGCTGGTTGGTACGCCCCGATCGATGCGCCGACCGGTCCGGAGACCAAGCGGGTGACCATTGGTATCCCGACGTTCAACCGACCCACCGATGCAGTGAATGCGCTGCGCGCGTTGACCTCCGACCCGCTGGTCGATGAGGTCATCGACGCGGTCATGATGCCTGATCAGGGCACGAAGCTGGTCAAGGAAGAGCCAGGCTACGCCGAGGCCGCCGCCGCGCTCGGCGACCGGCTGCATATGTTCAAGCAGGGCAACCTCGGTGGCTCGGGCGGTTATTCACGCATCATGTACGAGGCCCTCAAGCAGACCGACAGCCCGTACGTCCTCTACATGGACGACGACATCAGCATCGAGCCGGATTCGATCCTGCGCGCGCTGGCGCTGTCGCGATTCGCCAAGTCACCCATGCTCGTCGGCGGGCAGATGCTCAACCTGCAGGACCGCAGTCACCTGCACTGCATGGGTGAGGTCATCGACCACAGCAACTTCATGTGGACCAGTGCGCCGTACGTCGAATACGACCACGATTTTGCCGAGTACCCGTTGCGTGACCGGGAGAACTCCAAGAATCTGCACCGGCGCATCGACGTCGACGGCAACGGCTGGTGGATGTGCATGATCCCGCGTGAGACCGCGGAGAAGATCGGCCTGCCGATGCCGCTGTTCATCAAGTGGGACGACTGGGAATACGCGCTGCGTGCGGGTAAGGCCGGCTATCCGACGGCCACCATCCCGGGTATTGCCATCTGGCACATGGCCTGGAGTGACAAAGACGACGCCATCGACTGGCAGGCGTACTTCCACCTCCGTAACCGGTTGGTGGTCGCCTCGATCCACCACGAGGGTTCGATCAGTGGCATCCTGAAGTCGATGACCAAGGCCACGGCCAAACATCTTTTGTGCCTGGAGTATTCGACGGTCGCCATCCAGAATGAAGCCATCCGTGACTTCCTGGCCGGACCCGACCATGTTCGGGACCTGCTGCCGACGGCGCTGCCGAAGATCGCGGCCATGCGCAAGCAGTACCCCGATGCGGTGGTTCTTCCCTCGGCAACCGAACTGCCCCGGACCACCGGGGAGGCAACACGTTTCGGGATGAACATCCCGACCAACCCGATCTCGAAGATCCGGTCACTCGGCGCTGCGGTTGTGAACAACCTCCGCCCGGCCGATCCGCGCCATCACGAGGTCCCGCAGGCCAATTACCCGCCGCTGCAAGCGCGTTGGTTCAGCCTCGGCCGGGTTGACGGCGTCACCGTGACCACCGCCGATGGTCGCGGAGTCGTGTACCGCCAGCGGGACCGGGACAAGATGATCGAGCTGGCCAAGGAATCAGCCGCCCTGATCAAGGAACTCCGCGCTCGCTTCCCCGAGATGCGAGAAACCTACCGATCCGCGCATGCGGACCTGACCAGTAAAGAAAGCTGGGAGCGTGTCTTCGGAATCGATTGAGGTCGAGCTGAGTCCCATCGGTGTATTGCGTGGCGAGACCAAGATTCTGGTCGGCATCCAACGTGCGCTGATCAACAAACCGGGAGCGGTGACCGCTGCCCGGGGGCTCTCGCATTTCGGTGAGCACTCCCTGGGCTGGCTGGCTCTGGCCGCCGCCGGCGGGACAATCGCGCAGCTGCGCGGTGACAAGTCCGGACGCGACAAGTGGATCGCCGCCGGGGTCGGGGCGTTTGGTGCCCATGCCGCCTCCGTCGTGATCAAGCGGGTGGTTCGCCGCCGCCGTCCGAACGACCCGCGGGTCGAGATCGGTGTCGGTACCCCCAGTAAGTTGAGTTTCCCGTCGAGTCATGCGACATCGACCACCGCGGCCGCGATCCTGCTGGGCCGCGCGGCGGGTCTTCCGGTCGCTGCCCTTCCGGCGGTACTGGTGCCGCCGATGCTGATGTCGCGGCTGGTCTTGGGCGTTCATTATCCGACCGATGTGATCGGTGGGGCACTGATCGGTGCCACCTGTGCGGCCGCGCTGACCACAGGTGAAAGACTGATCCGAACTGAGAACCGAGGAGTGCAGTGAGCGAGGAGCCGATCGAGCACGGCGCGTTGCGTGGGCCGCCGAAGAATTTGGCAACAGGCCTGGTCAAGGCGGTCAGGCCACGGCAGTGGATCAAGAACCTTTTGGTGCTGGCTGCACCGTTGGCCGCAGGCGCGGTCGACGAAGGCGACGTCCTGGGCCGGACAGCGATCGCGTTTGTCGCGTTCTGCCTGGTTGCGTCGTGTGTCTACCTGATCAACGACGCCCTTGACGTCGAAGCCGATCGAAACCACCCGACCAAGCGGTTCCGTCCGATTGCGGCCGGAGTGGTTCCGGTGCGACTGGCATTCATGCTGGCCGCGGTCCTGGGCGCGGCGTCCATCGGTATCTCGTTCCTGGCGAACTGGCAGCTCGCGGTTGTCATCAGCGTCTACCTGGTGATCCAGCTCGGCTATTGCTTCGGGCTCAAGCACGAGCCCGTCATCGACATCTGCATCGTGTCGTCCGGCTTCCTGCTGCGCGCCATCGCCGGTGGCGTGGCTGCCGAACTGCCCGAAGGTCTGTCCAAGTGGTTCCTGTTGGTCATGACGTTCGGATCGCTGTTCATGGCGGCAGGCAAGCGGTACGCCGAGCTCCAGCTGGTCGAGCGCACCGGCGCCAAGATCCGTAAGAGCCTCGAGTACTACACAACGACGTACCTGCGATTTGTGTGGACGTTGTCGGCGACCGCCGTCGTGCTCTGTTACGGCATGTGGGCTTTCGACGCGGACAGCGGACACGACGACAACGTTTGGTATGCCCTGTCGATGGTGCCTTTCACCATCGCAATCCTTCGCTACGCCGTGGATGTTGACGGTGGTCAAGCGGGCGAACCCGAAGAAATCGCGCTCGGTGACCGTGTTCTCCAGCTGCTGGCCATTGCCTGGTTAGTATGCGTGGGTGTCGCGGTCTATGCCATCAGTTGAACCAACGGTTTTGGGCCGCAGGATCAATCCGGCCACGATCTCACTGTCCATCAGTGCGGTCGTGGTCGGCGCCATCTTCGGTTACGGAGCATGGCAGCGTCGCTGGATCGCCGACGACGGACTGATCGTCCTCCGGACGGTCCGCAACCTGTTGGCAGGCAACGGGCCGGTCTTCAACAAGGGGGAGCGGGTCGAGGCGAACACCTCGACTGTGTGGACCTACCTGATCTGGTTCTGGAGTTGGGTGACCGACGCCCGGACCGAGTATGTGGTGCTGTGGATCGCACTCGTCCTGTCGGTCGCCGCCCTCCCGTTGGCCATGTACGGAACCGGGCGCCTGTACCGCATCGACAAGGGCCGTGGCGCGGTCAACCGCGGTTGGATGTTGCTGCTCCCGCTCGGTGCACTCGTCTACATCGCATTGCCGCCGGCTCGCGACTTCGCGACCAGCGGTCTGGAGACCTCGCTCTGTATCTTCTGGGCTGCCCTGCTGTGGTGTCAGTTGATCGCGTGGAGTCAGCGAGCGACACAGGCCGGACGCCTTGACCGGAAACAGACCATCACCACGCTGTTGCTCGGATTCACGGCAGGTCTGGCACCGCTGATCCGGCCGGAACTGACGCTTGTCGGTGGATGCGCACTGCTGCTCGTGGTCTGTGCGCCGATGACATGGCGGATGCGACTGGCATTCGCAGCTGTCGCCGGTGTGGTCCCGGTCGCCTACCAGATCTTCCGGATGGGTTACTACGGCCTGCTGGTCCCCAACACGGCGGTGGCGAAGGATGCCAGCGGCTCGAAGTTCGACCAGGGCTTCCGATACCTGGGCAACATGTTCAGTCCGTATCTATTACTACTGCCGCTCATCGTTGCAGTGATCGCAGCCGCAGCGGCCTGGTACCTGCGGAGTCGGCAGGTTGATTCCGCGGCCGGTTCGGACGTTGACGACCAGCGCAGCGGATGGCGGGCCCGGATCGCCAGGGTCAGCCGCAGCCTGCAGACCCCGACGGCCGTGGTCGCCCTGATCATCGTCACCGGGTTGGTTGAGGCGCTCTACTGGGTTCGCCAGGGCGGCGACTTCATGCATGCGCGCGTGCTGTTGGTGCCGCTGTTCTTGCTGATGCTCCCGGTGATGGTCATCCCGATCGTCATCCCGACCGCGCTGGGCCGCGACCAGATCGCCGGCTGGGTCGGTGCAGGCGTGATGACCGTTCTCTGGGTGACCACCGTTGTGTGGGCCGTCTCGACCGCACACGTAGCCGGCATGACCAACGGCACGGAGATCGGTCGCGGTGGCATCGTCGACGAACGGCGCTATTACATACAGAACATCGGTATCGAACATCCCATCACCGCCGAGGACTATCTGAACTATCCGAGAGTCCGGGCGATGGTCGAATCGATCGCCGAGCATCAGGACACCGGCGGTGTTCTGTTGCCTTCGCCGAACTACAACGAGTGGTACTTCGATCCGCTGCCGGTGCCACCTCCGGACAACGTGGTCAAGCAGTTGACCGTGTACTACCTGAACCTCGGTATGACCAGCATGAATGCGCCGCTCGATGTGCGGGTCATCGACCAGATGGGCCTGGCCTACCCGATCGCCGCCCATTCGGACCGTCTTCCGGACGGCCGGATCGGTCATGACAAGGATCTGGACCCGGAGTGGGTGGTCGCCGAATCGGGCGCTTACCCGCGGTACCCGGTGTTGCCGCCCTTCATCAGTCAGGACGGGGTCCGGCAGGCGCAGGTGGCGCTGACGTGTAAGCCCACGCAGGATCTGATCGCGTCGTACTCGGCGCCGTGGACGTTCGAGCGGTTCCGGAACAACGTTCGGCAGGCGGCCGGGTTCACGTCATATCGGATCGACCGGAACCCGTTGTACGAACTCCAGCGCTGTAATTTGCCGATTCCACCCCCTGTGCCCTGATCGTGACAATCAGAAACTGTGGGCTCGCCGAATCGTTACCTGAATGTGACCTGTGAATATCAGCGTCCAAGCAGGTAGGGCGAGCGGGCCCCGATTGTGACCCAACGCAAGGTCTCGGAACTGTAACGCCGTGTTTTGCTGGCGCGATAATGATGGAGAACCTGAATTTTGGCAGGTCGCGAGGTAGTTCGGGGCGCGATGAATCCAGCAGTAGGGTTTGTCAGGCCGGGGCCTATCCAATAGGCTCCGTTCGTTGCCGGAGTGCGAGACCCATGTGTCGCCAAGCTGTGTAGCAGCTGAGGGGCCTGGTGGTCCACCGGAGTGCTCGTGGCCGATTGATTTCCAAGGCACCCCAGCCGATGGCTGCGGTGCTGGACAGAAAGAGAGTTACATTCGATGCGCGTACGCAGACCTTTCGGGCGAGCGGGATTCGGTAAGCGATTCGTCGCTGCCTTCGCCGCAGTGGCGACCATCTCCGGAGTCGGCGTTGTCGCCGGTACCGGAACCGCCGCCGCCTGGGGCACCGGATCAGGCTTTTCGCAGTGGTATGCGGACGGATGCGGTATGCCCGGTGCAGTGAAGGTCCGGTCGTGGACCAAGCCCGGCAACTACAAGACCGTTGTCATGCTCGATGGCCTCCGCGCAACCAACGACGTCAGTGGCTGGGAGCACGAGACCAATATTCAGAACATGGTCGACCGTGGCGTCAACGTGGTCATGCCCATCGGTGGCGCCGCGAGCTTCTACAGCGACTGGAATGCGCCCAGCAACTTCAATGGCCAGGATTACGCCTACAAGTGGAACTGCGTGATCACGCGTTCGCTGGTGAACGGGATGGATGAGCGCGGACTGCGTGGGCCCTCGGGCAAGTACGCAATCGCCGGAATCTCGATGGGCGGCAACGCGGCCCTGGTCGTCGCCGCGAACAACAAGCAGAACTACTCCCACGCCTTCTCGATGTCGGGCTACCTGAACCTCTCGGCGCCGGGTATGAAGTCGGCCATCCGTGTTGCACTCCTCGACGGCGACGGCGGACCGTGGAACGCCGACAGCATGTGGGGTCCGCCGTGGAGCACCCGCTGGTACGACAACGACCCGTTCGTGCAGATCACCAAGATGCAAGGTCTGAATGTTCGCGTCGGCTCCGGTACCGGTATCCCGGGTGTGCACAACGTCAACGAGAATTTGGTCAGCATCGTGCAGGGCGTGCCGCTCGAAACGCTTGCGCTGGCGCAGACCCGTGCGTTCGAGGTCCAAGCCTTCGTCAACCGCGTCAAGCTCACCACCGATTACCCGCTCCAGGGCACTCACGCGTGGGGCTACTGGCAGGACATGATGTGGCGCGCACTGAACGAGGGATGGTTCCGCGGATAGTTCGCCTGTGACCCTCTGGTCACAAAAATCACACCAGTAACAGGTGTGGCAACCTCAAAACAGAACGTCCTACGTGTAAGAAGCACGTAGGGCGTTCTGTTTTTTCTGCTCACCGGTATTCGGAGACGTAGCGAGACGGAGTTCGACCCGGTGTGCGAAGCAGGTGCGCAGCGGAGTTCCGCCAGAGATCTGGTTTTGATCGTGACTTGAGGAGTAGAGGTACATGCGGCAGAGATTTGTGCGCGGCGCAATGGGACTGATCGCCGGCGCAGTGGCAGTGTCCGCAGTGCTGGGAACATCGACCGCGGCCGCCGCGCCTGTCCATGCGGCTCCTGGGCCGGTGTACAGCGCTCCCGCTGTCGAAGTTCCGGGTGTCAAGATCACCAACACCTTCTGGTACTCCGACCGCCGCGTCGCGATGTGGGTCTACTCGCCCGCGATGGGCACCAACATCCAGGTGCAGTTGCTGCTGGCGCGGGACTGGAACTACCGGCCGTCGAACACGTTCCCGCAGATGTACATGCTGGACGGTCTGCGCGCGCAGGAAGACCAGAACGGCTGGATCATCAACACGAACGTCGAGGATTTCTACAAGGACAAGAACGTCAACGTCGTCCTGCCCGTCGGCGGTGAGTCCAGCTTCTATACCGATTGGCAAGAGCCGAACAACGGCAAGAATTACAAGTGGGAGACCTTCCTCACGAAGGAGCTGCCGCCGATCCTCGAGAAGCAATGGCGTTCGACGGATGTCAGGGGCGTCGAAGGGCTGTCCATGGGCGGTTCGGCGGCGATGATGCTCGCTGCGCGCAACCCCGGCTTCTTCAAGTTCGCCGCGTCGTTCTCCGGCATCCTTCAGCTCAGCTCGTTCGGTATGCCGCAGGCCATCCAGTTCGCGGTGAACGATGCAGGCGGCTACGACGCCTCCAAGATGTTCGGGCCGCCGACCAATCCGGCCTGGAAAGAACATGACCCGTACGTGCTGGCCGAAAAACTGGCCGACACAAGTCTCTACGTGTCGTCGGGCAACGGGCTCGTCGGCCAGTACGACACCTTGTCGACGATCCCCGGCCTGGCCACCAACTACGCGGGTGTGGGACTCGAGGTGCTCTCGCGAGTGACCTCGCAGCAGTTCGCGAGCCGTCTGAACCAGCTCGGTATCCGTGCGCAAGCCGTCTACCGCGACTCGGGAACACATACCTGGCCGTACTGGCAGTTCGAGATGGAACAGGCATGGCCGCAGGCGGCCGGAGCTCTCGGACTTGCCGCCGATCGTCCGGCGTGCAGCACCAGTGGTGCGATCGCGCCGGTGTACAAGGCGAACAAGTCTTCACTCGGAGAATGCCTCACCCCGGAATACGACGTGCCCGGTGGCCGCGCTCAGGACTTCCGTGGCGGCCGGATCATCTGGTCGGCCAAGACCGGCGCCCAGGTTGTGGGCGGCGGCATCGGCGGAGCCTATGTGGCCGCAGGTGGTCCCGGTGGCTGGCTCGGATTCCCGACCAGTGGTGAACTGGCCACGCCGGACAAGGTGGGTCGCTTCAACCGCTTCCAGAACGGCAACATCTACTGGACCCGGACGACCGGTGCCCATGCTGTCGGTGGCGCGATTCTCGCCGACTGGGGCAAGAGTGGCTATGAACGCGGACCGCTGAAGTACCCGACCGGTGACGAGATCGACACCCCGGGTGGCAAGGGTCGCGTGCAGGCCTTCCAGATCGGTGCGTACTACTGGAATCCGGCCAATGGCGCGCATTCGGTGCAGGGCATGATCTTTGACAAGTACCTTGCGCTCGGTCACGAAGGTGGCTGGCTGGGTTTCCCGACCACCAATGAGATCGGTCTCAAGGCGGGCGGCAAGCTCAACGCATTCGACGGTGGCAACATCTACTGGACCCCGGCCAAGGGTGCCTTCGCGATCGCACCCGGACCGATCTTCGATGCGTGGGGCAAGGCCGGCTACGAGAACGGAAAGCTCGGCTACCCGATCAGCGACGAGGAGCCGATCACCGGCGGGACCAGGGTGCGTTTCGAGGGTGGTTCCATCGAGAACGTCAACGGCGTTGTCACGGTCAAATAATTCCCTCAGATCGTTTCGGTAGCCTGGCGGAGGCCTTCGGGCACCAGACCGCACAGACGACGCTCCCGCGAGGGGCGCCGGAGAAGGAAGTGACATGACAGGCAACATCATTCGGGCCGTGACCGTGGGCGCAGCACTGCTGATGACAGCAGCGCTGGCCACCGGATGTGGTGACGACGACTCGACCGCTTCGGCGCCCACCAGTGCGGTGAGCACCTCCAGCGGCCCGGTCAGCGCCACCAACAGTGCGGAGCCCTCACCGAGTGAGAGTGCCCCGTCGTCAGCAGTGACGTCGACACAGGTGACCAGCAAGGCACAGCCCGACGACACCGAGGGCCTGCCGGCAACCGGACCCGCTTCCGCGCAGGTTCCCGTCGGCGTCGACGCCGACGACAAGACGCAGGCGTACCTGGCCGAACTGAAGAAGCAGGGCGTCCAGATCCCGAACGACCCCGACAACGCGCTGGCGCTCAGTGCGGGCCAGACCGTCTGTGAAGGCAAGAAGCAGGGGACTCCGCCCGCGAGCGTCAAGATCTTCGTGGTGCCGATCGTCGGGTCGGGTACGACTGATGAGGCCAAGGCCAACTCGGACGCCGACAAGGTGATCAAGGCCGCCGAGTCGAAGCTCTGCTGACCGGCCGACTTCGATGACACCCAAGAAACGCAAGCGGGGCAAACTGCTGCTCTTCGCCATCCTCGGTCTGGCGATACTGAGCATCATCGCGGTCATCCTCGTGGTGATCCTGATCATCAACCTGCTCAAGCCGGAACCCGTTGGGCCGGAAGGCCCGACGAAGACCCAGACGAGTTCGGTGCCGCGTCCCACGGCGCAACCGGCCGATTGTCCCGATGTGCAGGTGATCTCGGTCCCGGGCACATGGGAGTCGGCGAGTGACGACGACGCCTATAACCCGACCGCGAATCCGCAGTCGTTGATGCTCAAGGTTTCTGGACCGCTGTCGAATGAATTCGATGCGTCACGTGCGGACGTCTACACCGTGCCTTACGTCGCGCAGTTCCGGAATCCGACGAACCTGCAGGACCGGCAGGCCGACTACAACGTCTCACGCGCCGAGGGTACGCAGAAGACCCGGGCGAAAATCGCGGAGGTCAATGAGCAGTGCCCGTTGACCAGCTTTGTGCTGATGGGCTTTTCGCAGGGTGCGGTGATCGTGGGTGACATCGCCTCCGAGATCGGCAACGGCAATGGCCCCATCGCCCAGGACATGGTTCTCGGCGTCGGCCTGATCGCCGACGGTCGCAGGCAGCCCAACCAGGCGGAGAACGTCGGACCCAACCCGTCCGGGGTCGGGGCCGAGATCGCCCTCGACATCCTGCCGATCCCCGGCATCGATCTGACCGGTCCACGGCCCGGTGGTTTCGGTGAACTCACCGATCGCACGTACTCGCTGTGCGCGCCCGGCGATCTGATCTGTGACGCGCCGACGATTTCCAACCCCCTCGAAGGCATCAACAAGTTGATGGGGGCCATCAACAATCCGATACACGCGATGTACAACACAACGCAGTACTGGAGTGATGACGGTCAGCCCGCGACGGTCTGGATGACCGACTGGGCCCGCGGCGTGATCGACGACGCGCCGTTCCCCAAGCACGAGTAGCCCGTCCTGCCCTGTCCGGCCCATTTTGAACCGCCTGGCTGCGGAAGTAACGTGTGACGCCGAACCGCGCGGCGTCGGGTTGAGCCGATGGCCGCGGGCAATGCGTAATAGGTAGGAGAAGAGATGACTTCAGCTGCGGCGGACTCCGGTCTGCGCAAGTTCCGATTCGGAGCAGGCGGCGAGGGCAACCGTGACGAGGGTGGTGCCCGTAAGTTCGTCAAACTCGCGCAGACCGCCGAGGAGTACGGTTTCGACACCTTCGCGGTGCCAGATCACCTCGGTAACCAGGTCGGTCCGCTTGCGGCCCTTGGTGCCCTGAGCCAGGCCACCGACCGGATCCGCCTCGCGACCTCTGTGCTGGCCAATGGCTACCGTCATCCCGCGCTGCTGGCCAAGGAGGCCACCACCATCGACGTGCTGTCGAAGGGTCGCCTCGAGCTCGGTATCGGGGCGGGATGGATGAAAGAGGAGTTCGACAAGGCCGGCATCGAGTTCGAGTCGCCGGGTGTCCGAATTCGTCGTCTGGATGAGTCGTTGACCATTCTGGACGGCCTGTTGCGCGGCGAAGAGGTCAACTTCTCAGGTGAGTTCTACAACATCAAGGGGCTAGTCGGCAGCCCTCGGCCACGGCAGGGCCCGCGGCCTCCGATCGCGGTCGGTGGTGGTGGTCCGAAGATGCTGGCGCTGGCCGCCAAGCACGCCGACATCATCTCTGTGGCGACCGGCACCACCGCAGAAGGCAAGCTCCGGCTCTCGGATATGACGATGCAGAAAACAGTCGAGCGGGTGGACCGGATCCGGCAGGCGGCCGGTGAGCGCTTCAATGAGATCGAGCTGAACTGGACTATCGCCACGATTGTCATCACAGACGATCGCGAGGCCACCGCAGAAATGGCCCTGGCTGCCCTTGACCAGGGATATCCGCCGAACATCGAGATGGATGCCAAGCTCTCGGTCGAGGACATCCTGGAGTCGCCGTACCTGGCTTTCGGCTCGTTCGAGCAGATCGCCGATCAGATCCGTGAGGTACGCCGTCGCACCACGATGTCGTACGTCGGAGTTTTCCCGACTCAGATGGACGCGTTCGCGCCCATCATCCCGCTTCTCAAAGGAGAGTAGGGGCGGCCCGCGCCGTAGTGGCGTAGGTTGTCTTTCGGCCATCCCGCGAAGGTGGGTGTCCCGGCGAGTGGTGTTCATGTGATGGGCACCGTCGCCGGTACGATGTGAAGGGTTTGGCTCGGGCCGACATGGCTTCGAGTCCTATTTGGCTTGACATGAAAAGTAGGGAACCCTGTTGAAGACGAATCCGAAGGTGGAGCTCGGCGACTGTGCCGAGATGACGCCGACGGCGGAGTGCGACAGCGGTGACCCGATTTGGGCCGGCGCCCCGGCCGCTATCAGGAGTGCGAATGAACAACGAGTTTGACCAGTTTTTGGACGAGAACGGCAATCTGTTCTTCACCGAAGACGCGACTCTGGTCGACTACGTGGAGCGCAATGTTGCCGAGCAGGCCGACACCCTGGCGTATCGATTCATGGACTACAGCCGTGAACGCGACGGCGAGGCCATCGATCTGACCTGGGCACAGTTCGGCAAGCGCCTGCGCGCGATCGCAGCGCGGCTGCAGCAGGTCACCCAGCCCGGTGACCGGGTGGCGATCCTTGCCCCGCAGTCGCTCGAGTACGTGATCGGTTTCTTCGGCGCGCTCTACGCGGGCAACATCGCAGTCCCGCTGTTCTCCCCGGATGAGCCCGGCCACACCGATCGGCTGACCGCGGTACTGGCCGACTGCAAGCCGTCCGCGATCTTGACCTCGACGAAGTCGGCCGAAGCGGTACGTGACTTCTTCAAGCCGCTGCCTGCCAAGGACCGTCCCCGCGTCATCGCCATCGACGCCGTCCCGGATTCGGTCGGGGAGACCTGGGTACGTCCGACCCCGAAGCTGCACGACACCGCGTACCTGCAGTACACCTCGGGTTCGACCCGGGTCCCGGCAGGCGTGATCATCACGTACGAGTCCGTTGCTGCGAATGCGCTGCAGATGATCGATGCGATCGAGTTCGACCACAACTCGCGTGGTGTGACCTGGCTGCCGATGTTCCACGACATGGGCCTGTTGACGGTGATCCTGCCGGCGCTGGGTGGCAAATACATCACGATCATGAGTCCGCAGGCGTTTGTGCGCCGCCCGGGTCGTTGGATCCAGGAGCTCGCGGCGATGGCCGACCGCGCCGACACCTTCGCTGCGGCGCCCAACTTCGCCTTCGAGCATGCCGCTATGCGAGGCGTGCCGAAGGACGGCGAGAACATCGACCTGAGCAACGTCATCGGTCTGATCAACGGCAGCGAGCCGGTCACGGTCAGCTCGATGAAGAAGTTCAACGACGCGTTCGGCCCGTACGGACTCCCGAAGACGGCCATCAAGCCGTCGTACGGCATGGCCGAGGCCACGCTGTTCGTCTCGTCGACCAAGCGCGACAACGAGGCGAAGATCATCTATGTCGATCGCGATGAACTCAATCGTGGACAGTTCAAGCTGGTCGACCAGGACGCACAGGGTGCGGTCGCGCAGGTGTCGTGTGGGCAGGTCTCGGTGAGCCAGTGGGCCGTGATCGCCGATTCGGAGACCGCCACCGAACGTCCCGACGGACATGTCGGTGAGATCTGGTTGCACGGCATGAACATCGGTCACGGTTACTGGGGTCGTCCTGAAGAGACACAAGAGACCTTCAACAACGCGCTGAAGAACCCGTTGCCGGAGGGTAGCCACAGTGAGGGCGCTCCCGAGGGTGCCAAGTGGATGAAGACCGGCGACTACGGCGTCTGGCACGACAACGAGCTCTACATCACCGGACGCGTCAAGGATCTGGTGATCGTCGACGGCCGCAATCACTACCCGCAGGACCTCGAGTTCTCGGCCCAGGAGGCCAGTGCGGCGCTGCGTCCGGGATTCGTGGCGGCCTTTGCGGTACCGGCCAACGAGCTGCCGGAAGTGGTATTCGAGAACTCGGCAAGCGGATTGAAGTTCGACGGCGATGACGCATCTGAGCAATTGGTCATCGTGGGCGAGCGTGGGCCGGGCAAGAAGGTCGATCCACAGGAAGTGGCGGACACCGTCCGCGCCGCGATCGCACAGCGACACGGTGTGATGGCGCGCGATGTGTTGATGGTCCCGGCCGGTTCGATCCCGCGAACCTCCAGTGGCAAGATCGCCCGACGGGCATGTAAGGCGGCGTACATCGACGGGAGCCTCCGCGGTGGCTACCAGCAGACCGCGTTCCCCGACGCGCCGATTGAGAACCAATAGTTTGGAAACCCCGATGCCTGAACTGAATAGCGAGCCCGGCGCTTTGAACTCGGATGACAAATTGCCGGGCTCCAGTTTCGGGCCGGGAGACGGCTCGCATTCAGACGGTGACATTGACGTGTCGCCGGTGGGGTCGGACACCGATTCGGGTGCCGCGCTCCATGATGACGAGAAGGCCGGGGACATGACGGTCTCGGAGCTGCGTGAGTGGCTGCGCGGCTGGGTCTCCGACACCACCGGGCTGCCGCTTGATCAGGTATCGGATGACCGGCCGATGGAAGAGTTCGGTCTGTCGTCGCGGGATGCGGTCGCGTTGTCGGGTGACATCGAGGACAAGACCGGTGTGATCCTGACGGCCACGGTTGCCTACCAGCATCCGACCATTGCGTCGTTGGCGAAGCGCATCATCGAGGGCGATCCTGATGAGGGTCTCGATGACGATGATGATGCCGAGCGTTATCAGCGGGTACGTGGCGCCGACGACGATATCGCCATCGTCGGTGTGGCAACGCGTTTTCCGAAGGCCGGGCACACACCGGAGTCGACGTGGGATCTGTTGATCAACGGGCGCGATGGTGTCGGTGGACTGCCGGAGGATCGCTGGACGGAGTTCAAGTCCGAACCCCGCATTGCGAAGGTCCTCGCGGAGGCGAACCTCAATGGTGGCTACCTCGACGACGTCAAGGGCTTTGACGCCGATTTCTTCCAGATGTCGCCGCGCGAGGTCGAGATGGTCGATCCGCAGCAGCGCCTGGCGCTGGAGCTGACGTGGGAGGCGCTCGAGCACGCTCACATCCCGGCCAGCGACCTCAAGGGTGGTCAGGTCGGTGTCTTCATCGGCAGTTCCACCAACGATTACCAGATGCTTGCCGTCTCCGATCCGGAAGGCGCGGGCGAGACCGCCGCGTACGCCCTCACCGGAACATCCACTTCCATTGTGGCCGGACGGGTTTCGTACTACTTCGATTTCCGGGGGCCGTCGATTGCCCTCGACACCGCCTGCTCGTCGTCGCTGGTCGCGGTCCATCAGGCCGTGCGGAGCCTGCGATCCGGCGAGTCGGATGTGGCGCTTGCCGGTGGCGTGAACATGCTCATCACCCCCGCTGCGACACTCGGCTTCGATTCGTTGGGCGTGCAGTCGAAAGATGGCCGGATCAAAGCCTTTTCGTCTGATGCCGACGGCATGATCCGTGCCGAGGGTGGCGGACTGGTCGTCCTCAAAAGGCTCTCCGATGCTCGCCGGGACGGCGACAAGGTGCTGGCCGTGGTCGCGGGCTCGGCGGTCAACTCCGATGGACGCTCCAACGGACTGCCCGCCCCGAACCCCGAGGCGCAGGTTCAGGTGCTGCGCAGTGCGTACACCGATGCCGCGATCAATCCGCGCGATGTCGACTACATCGAGGCCCACGGCACCGGAACGATCCTCGGTGATCCGATCGAGGCCGACGCGCTCGGCCGCGTGGTCGGTAAGGGTCGCGAGGCCGACAAGCCGGCTCTGCTCGGTTCGGTGAAGACCAACTTCGGTCACCTCGAAGCTGCCGCAGGCGCCGCCGGACTCATCAAAGTTGTTCTGGCGCTTGGCGAGAACAAACTGCCGCCGTCGCTGAACTACGCAGGCCCCAACCCGTACATCCAATTCGATGCGCTGCACCTGAACGTGATCCCGGAGGCCACCGATTGGCCGCGGTATTCGGGACACGCGGTGGCCGGTGTCTCCGGGTTCGGATTCGGCGGTACCAACGCGCACGTCGTGGTCCGGGAAGTCACTCCGGAAGATCTCGCGGAGCCCGTTGTCGAAGACGCTGAACCAGTTGCCGCACAGGCGATTGTCGACGACTTCCTCGATGATGACGACGAAGAATTCATGACCGAGGCCGAGCGTGCTGCGCTCGGTCAGTTGGCCGCGGCCACGAAGGTCGCGGAGACCGCGGTGGCGGAGGTCGATCCGACCGAGGGATTCGCCCCCTGTGCGGTCGAGGGTTCGGTTGTCCCGCTTGTTGTCTCAGGATTCGTACCGTCGCGCCGCCGCAAGGCCGCCGCCGATCTGGCCGACTGGCTGGAGACCGATGAGGCCAAGGGCACACCGCTGGCAGACATCGGCCGTACCCTGGCCCACCGCAACCACGGGCGTACGCGCTCGGTGGTGATGGCACGCAGCCACGAAGATGCACTCAAGGGCATGCGCGCGATCGCCGACAGCAAGAACTCGCCCATCGTCTACACCTGTGACGCACCGGATCCGGCGTCTGCCGTCTGGTTGCTGTCCGGTTTCGGCTCGCAGCATCGCAAGATGGCCAAGCAGCTCTACACGGAGAACCCGATCTTCGCTGCGGCGGTCGACAAGGTCGACAAGCTGATCGAAGACGAACTCGGTTACTCGATCGTCGAGCAGTTCCTCGACGATTCGGTCAATTACGAGATCGAGACCTCACAGATCGGCATCTTCACCATCCAGATCGGCCTGGCCGAGTTGCTCCGACATCACGGCGCCGATGCCGGTGTGGTGGTCGGACATTCGATGGGTGAAGCGGCAGGCGCCTACATCACCGGCGGATTGTCGCTGGGTGATGCCGTGCGCGTCATCTGCCAGCGTTCGCGCCTGATGGGTGAGGCCGAGGCGACGCTGACCGGCGACAACATCCGGCTGATGGCACTGGTGGAGTACAGCGCCGATGACATCACCGACGTGCTCGCCGACTACCCGGATCTTGAGATCTGCGTCTATGCCGCGCCGACCCACACCGTGATCGGTGGACCGGAGTCCCAGGTGGACGCCATCGTCGCGCGCGCCGAAAGCGAAGGAAAACTCGGCCGCAAACTGGCGACCAAGGGTGCGAGCCACACGTCCCAGACCGACCCGCTGCTCGGCGAACTCGCGTACGAGCTCACCGGAATCGAGCCGATGTCGCCGAAGATCGGCTTCTACAGCTCGGTGGACCGCGAAGAGTTCTACCGCCCGGGCAGCGACCCGGTGCACGCCGTCGAATACTGGACCAAGGGGCTGCGGCACAGTGTCTGGTTCTCCCAGGCCGTGTCGAAAGCTGTTGAGAACGGCCACACCACGTTTGTGGAGCTGGCACCGAACCCAGCTGTTCTGATCTCCGTCGCCGCAGTGACCTTCGGTGCCGGTATCCACGATGCCGAACTGATCGAAACGCTGCGTCGCAAAGAAGACGAGAGCTACGGCGTGATCAATGCGCTGATGAAGCTCTACGTGCACGGGCATCCGGTGGATGTCGGAACCCTGTTCGGACAAGGCGACTTCGCCGCCATCCCGCGGACCCGCTTCGAGCGCAAGCCCTACTGGCTGACCGCGTCGATTTCCGGCGGTTCCGGTGAGGGTCGTATCCCCGGCTCGCACGTTGCGCTACCCGATGGCCGCCACGTCTGGCAGGTCTCGGCGTCGGCCGCAACCGATCTGACCGAGCTGGTGAAAGCTGCTGCTGACCAAGTGCTTTCCGACGTGAAGGTCACCGCGGTGGTGCCTTACGGCGAGCCCGTGGGAGCAACGACTCTGACCACCACGCTCGCACCGCATCCCGGTGGTGCCGGACTGCAGGTCCATGCCGCCGAGGGCACGTCATTCCGATTGTTGCTCGATGCAGTGGTCACCTCCGGTGCGTCTGTCGCGCCGCCGGTGCCTGCACTGTCGAATGCGGCCGACGCTGCAAAGAACTCGGGCTTCGTCGACAACACCGTTGTCACCGACCCCGAGGTCAGTGACGAGATCGGGGCCCGCTGGGATCCGAACTCCGGTGAGAGCATTGATGATCGGCTGGCCCACATCGTGGCCGAGTCGATGGGTTACGAGGCCGAGGATCTACCCCGCGAGATTCCGCTGATCGAGTTGGGTCTCGATTCGCTGATGGCGATGCGGATCAAGAACCGCGCCGAGTGGGAGTTCGACATCCCGCAACTGCAACTGCAGGCGATGCGTGAGGCCAACCTGCAAGATGTGGTCAAGTTCGTCACCTACGCCGTCGAACATCGCGAAGAAGTGCAGGCGCTCGCCGCTCAGGCCGAAGGGCAGGGCGAACTCGACACTGCCGCACTGGCTGAGCTCATCAACTCCGACCCGTCGGAGAGCGAAACCGAACCACAGCCCGAACCCGAGCCACAGCCAGAGCCTGAATCCAAGGTTGCTCCGGTGACGGTGTCCCCGCAGGCCGCGCCTGCCGCAGCTGTTACTCAACCCGCAGCAGCCGCACCGGCGAACCTGAAGAGTCAGGCCGAAGTTGCTGCCGCTGCCGGCGCCGATGTGCCGCCGCGAGATGCCGCCGAGCGCCTGACATTTGGTGTGTGGGCTGTGGTCACGGGCAAGTCGGCCGGTGGAATCTTCAATCCGCTGCCGGTGCTCGACGACGAGACCGCCGAGAAGCTGACCGCGCGTCTGTCCGAACGGGCAGGCGGTGAGCTCGACGTCGAGGATGTCATCGACGCCGAGAACATCGAGACGATGTCGAATTACGTGCGCGAGCACCTCGAAGGTGGCCTGGTCGACGGATTCGTCCGGTACCTGCGGACTCCCGAAAAGACCGACCGTAAACCGGTTCTGGTGTTCCATCCGGCGGGTGGATCGACTGCGGCCTACGAACAGTTGCTCAAGAAGCTCCCTGAAGATGTGCCCGTGATCGGTTTCGATCGTGTCGAGGGCACTATCGAAGAGCGCGTCAAGCAGTACTACCCGAAGCTCAAAGAGGTTCAGCCCGAGGGGCCGTACACGCTCGTGGGCTGGTCGCTCGGTGGAGCGCTTGCCTATGGTTGCGC
The DNA here is from genome assembly GCF_056786495.1 of Williamsia sp. Y853. Taxonomy (NCBI): domain Bacteria; kingdom Bacillati; phylum Actinomycetota; class Actinomycetes; order Mycobacteriales; family Nocardiaceae; genus Williamsia; species Williamsia sp. Y853. The sequence continues at coordinate 389,335 of NZ_JBXCJC010000001.1, read as the reverse complement.
GCAGATGCTGGTCGAGCAGGGCAACGAGGTCGCATTTGTGGGCCTGATCGACGTGGTCCGCCCGTCTGAGCCGATCCTCGATACCCCGGAAGCCAAGCGTGCCCGGCTGGAGCGTTACTACGACTTCGCCAAGCGCACATACGGTCTCGACGATGCGCCGTTGCCGATGGACCGCCTGGTGGATGCCGACGATGAGGGCCAGTTCCGCATCATCATGGAGATGCTTTCGATGAGTGACGCCAAGATCCCCGGCGGCATCATCGAGCATCAGCGCACCAGCTTCCTCGACAACCGTGCTCTGACAACCGTCGAGCCGACACGATTCGACGGCAAGGTTGTGCTCTACCGCGCCGACCGGATGCACGAAGGTGCAATCGATCTCGAGCCGCAGTGGGCGCACATCGACGAGGACGGGCGATGGGGCGAGGTCGTGGACGACCTCGAGATCATCCACGTCGGCGGCGACCACCTCTCGATCGTCGATGAGCCTTACATCGGAAAAATTGGTGCCGATCTGACCACTCGGTTGGACGAGCTCTCGCAGGAAAGTGACAAGAGTGACTGACACGACCGCAGGCAAACTCAAAGAACTCCGCGAAAAGCTCGAGGCTGCAAAAGAACCCGGTGGGGAGCGGGCTGTCGCCAAGCGGGCAGCGAAGGGGATCGGCTCGCCGCGTGACCGGTTGAACATGCTGTTCGATCCGGGCACGTTCGTGGAGATCGGTCAGCTGGCCAAGATGCCGGGTGCCGCCGAGAGCGGATACGGCGACGGTGTCGTCACCGGCCACGGAATGGTCAACGGCCGTCCGGTGGCAGCCTTTTCGCACGATCAAGCCGTGTTCGGCGGAACCGTCGGTGAGATGTTCGGCCGCAAGGTGGCGGCGATCATGGAGTGGGCGGCCAAAGTTGGTTGCCCCATGGTCGGCATCAACGACTCGGCAGGCGCTCGCATTCAGGACGCGGTCACCTCGCTGGCCTGGTACGCCGAGATGGGTCGTCGTAGCGACCTCTTGTCCGGCATGGCCCCGCAGGTCTCGGTCATCCTCGGGAAGTGCGCCGGTGGTGCTGTCTACAGCCCGGCCAACACCGACATCCTGGTGGGCGTCAAAGACCAGAGCTTCATGTTTGTCACCGGTCCAGACGTGCTCAAACAGGTGACCGGCGAAGATGTTTCGCCCGAAGACCTGGGTGGCTCGTACAACCAGGCGGCGTGGGGCAACATCCATCACCTGGCCGACGACGAGCAGGGTGCCTTCGATTGGGTTCGCGAGTACCTCGAGTACATGCCGTCGACCTGCTACGAGCGCGCGCCGATCATCAATCCGGGCATGGAGCCCGAGGTCACCGACAGCGACCTATCGCTCAACACCTTCCTGCCCGATAGCGACAACGCCAGCTATGACATCCGCGACATCATCATGAGGGTGTTCGATGACGGTGCGTTCCATGAGGTTGCCGACCTGTTCGCGCCCAACATCGTCACCGGTTTCGCCCGTATCGATGGAACCTCGGTGGGCGTTGTCGCCAACCAGCCCAACGTGTTGTCCGGTGTGCTCGACACGGATTCGTCGGAGAAGGCCGCTCGCTTCGTGCGGATCTGCAACGCCTACAACATTCCGCTGATCTTCTTGGTTGATACACCAGGCATCCTGCCTGGTCTGGAAGAGGAGCGTAAGGGCACGATCCGCCGGTCGGGTCGATTCCTCTACGCCTACGTCGAAGCCGACGTACCGAAGATCACCGTGGTGCTGCGCAAGGCCTACGGCGGTGCGTACGCGGTGATGGGCAGCAAGCAGCTCGGCGCCGACCTCAACTTTGCGTGGCCGACGGCCAAGATCGCGGTGATGGGTGCGGAGTCGGCGGCTGCGGTCCTGACGCGCAAGCAAACCGAGAACGCCACGCCGGAAGACGCCGCGAAGATCCGTAAGGACTTCATCGACTTCTACAACACCGCCATGGCCACGCCGTACCTGGCGGCCGAGCGCGGATACATCGATGCTGTCATCGAGCCGGCCAACACCCGCCTCGAACTCCGGCGGGCGTTGGCGCAGCTCAAGGACAAGCATGTTCTGCGGACACCGCGCAAGCACTTCCTGATGCCGATCTGACGTTTCCGATCGCGCCTGCAACTCCGGCTGCTCGACGTACTGTGATTCCACGATCGCCTTCCCATACGTCGTGGAGTGCGCAATGGAATCGTCTTACAGTTACAAACTGCTTCGGATCGCGCTGGTCGTCTTCGGCACGGTGATGGTTTTGCTCTATCCACTGGCGCAGGTGTGGCCGTCGGGGTGGGCGTGGCATCACGGTGCTCCGCATGAGTCCGACTACTTCATGATGATCGTCGGCCTGTATGTGACGCTGGGCGTTTTCCTCTGGAACGCGGCCCGGCGTCCGGAGGCCAACGTCAGCCTGATCTGGTTCACGGTTTGTTCGAGCTTCGTCCACGCCGCGATCATGGCGGTGCAGTCCTTCGGCAGCGGCCACGACATGGGGCACCTGTGGGGAGATGTCGCGGCACTGCTTCTGGTCGCTGTCGTGTTGTCGGTTCTGTTGGTGTCAGCTGGGCTCAGTCGACGGGTTCACCCGACTGGACCCACTGCACCAGCTGCCAGATGATTCCGTTGGGATCGGAGAACTGGCAGTACCGCTCACCCCATGGTTCGGTTTCCGGTGCCGTGACGACCTGGGCGCCCGCGGCTTCGATCCGGGCGTATTCGGTGTCGATGTCTTCGACCTCGAACGCCAGCAACATGCCCTGACCTGCGGCGCCGGCTATCGATGCCGGCTTGAACGTCTCCAGGCCTGTTTTCAGGAAGATCATGTTGAATCCCGCGTCCGGGTGAGCCAGCGAGACGAACCCGTCGGCGGACATCGCCTCTGTGAACCCGAAGTGATCCTGCGCAAACGACGCGGAGGCCTTGATGTCGTCGACATTGAGGGACAGTGCGGTGCCGGTGATTTTCACGGTGAGCCTTTCGGTTGCGGTCCAAAATAACATCGTATGGTGTACGAGGTTACCTGAACGATGGGATGTCGGTCGGTGAAACGAAAAGCGGTTCATGATTTGATGCCCGGTAGGACGCTGGTTGCTGGATACTCCGCCGCAGCGGTCGCGGCCGCGAATTATCCGGTGCCAACAGGCTGTGGGTCCCGGGCTCGGTCACCTAGATCGGAGATAGCGTGTTCATTGCCTTCGTCACGGTCACCGTTCTCGGTGTGCTGTTCAATGGTGCGGCCGCCGTCACCTATCTGATCGGCCATGAATACCCCAAAACCCAGGCGGACATGAAGGGCATTCCCCGGAAGTATGTGCCGGTCCTAGGTGTGTTGCTGGCGGCGGGCACAGTGGGACTGTTGGCGGGACTCGCTGTGCCACTGCTCGGAAATCTCGCCGCTGCCGGCCTCGTCCTGTATTTCATCGGCGCAATCGCAGCCCACCTGCGAGTGGGTTCCCGCGACATCGTGGGCGGGATCGTGTTTCTCGTAACCGCGGTCGCTGTCCTCACCCTGGGTCTGATCTACCACGGGCCCTGGTGACAGCGTTGTTGTGGCGCGGTCGTACCATTCGCCATCTCGCGATGAACTCGGCGTTGTCGGACCCCCTCGTTACACTGATGGGTCGCGAACCTGAGTGTCACGAAATATAGTGCAGTGCAACCGAATTAGTTCATTCGAAAGCTTGTGCGAACAGGGTTCGGGCCGTACTGTTGAGCCATGGAGTTCGGGGGAACGTTCGCCAGGTTGTCCGATCTGGCTGGGGATGCGGCTTTGGTCGCCGGTGATGATGCGCAGGTATCTTCACGAACGGTGGCAGTTATTCGACTCAATCATGTTGTGGAGCAGATACTTTTCCGTCTGGCCGGTGAACTCGATAAGCGTCGGATCGCGCAGAAGAAAGGCGTGGGGTCCACAGCCAAACTATTACGGGACGCAGGTGTCGCGCCGACCGTCGCGCACCGGTATGTGCGAGTAGGTAAGGCACTCAGCGGCATTCCGTCGATTGCCGATTATGGAATCGACGGACAACTATCCGGTGAGCACGTGGATGCGATTGTGAAGGGGCTCCATCATATTGAGCGTCGCAATCCAGACCTCCCGGCTACTGACCGGTCTGATTGTGAGCGCGGACTGCTAACCGAAGCGTTGATGGGGACGCCGGCGGCAGTATCGGTACGGGCACGGCATATGGCGTTGGTGTTGTCGCCGCCGAAAACCATGATTTGAACGAGTTGTCATTCGGAACCGGCGATGACGGCCGCACCCACGGCACCCGCGATCTCGATAGTCTGCTCGGCGAAAAGCTGGCGGTGGCACTGGATCCACTGTGCAGGCCGGTACCTGAACCCGACGGCTCGCCGGATCCGCGGAGCACAGGCCAAATCCGGGCTGATGCTCTGGAACGATTGCTGGATTCGTATTTCGATCAGGAAGACCGGCCAACCCGGGGCGGGGCGAAACCACATGTGACGGTGACAGTCTCGCCGGAATATCTGCAACAACTGCAGCTGCGCGGTATCCCAGGTCCCACACCGCCGGCCATGGTGCCAAAATTCGAATGGACCGGCCCCGCCTCAGCACCCACCGCCCAGATGGTGGCCTGTGATTCGGTGATCACCAAGATCCTGCTCGACAGTGAGTCGGTGCCACTCGATGTCGGACGCGACCAACGCACCGTCACCCCCGCGATCCGCAAAGCGTTGATCGCCCGCGATCAGGGGTGTGCGTTCCCTGGATGCGGCTGCGCCGCGGTCTACACCGACGCCCACCACCTCGACTTCTGGCGCAACGGCGGCACCACCAGCCTGACCAACATGGTCCTACTCTGCCGCCGACACCACCGCTACATCCACCACCACGGTTGGACCGTGTTCCTGGGCCACGACGGCCATCCGTGGTTCATCGCGCCCGGCACCACCACCGAACTACGATCCCACGCCCGCCGCACCCTGACCACCAAACTCACCGCCGCATAAGACGGCGGGGCACCGAACCGCAAGACCGAGCAACACAGGCTGAACCCTGTGTACTGCAAGACCTTTGACAACTTCATAGTGTGAGGCATTGGCGCCGATGCCCATATCGGGTGCCTCGCGACGTGAGCCGCGTACGCTGTGGGGCACATCGATACGCGAATCGAGGTGCGGCCCATGGCAACCATGCATGCCGCTGTCGTCACGTCGTTTGAGGAGCCTCCGCATTATCGGGAGTTCGAGGTTCCGGCGGTTCCTGGGCCGGATCATCAGCTTGTTGACGTCCTCGCTGTGGGACTGCATCCGCGAGTACGGTCGGGTGCTTCCGGAAAGCACTACACCAGCACCGGGGAATTGCCGATGATCCCGGGTGTCGACGGCGTCGGCAGGCTCCCCAGCGGTGGCACCGTCTTCTTTTTGGCCGATGGCAAGATGCCGGGGCCGATGGCAGAGAAGGCGGTGATCGATATGAGCCGCACGATCCGGCTGCCGTCCGACGCTGACATCCTGCAGGTTGCTGCCGGCATGAATCCGGCGATGTCGTCCTGGGTGGCACTGCGCAGTCGGGTCTCGATGCAGCCGGGCAGCACGGTGATGGTCTTCGGGGCAACCGGCAATGCCGGTTCGATGGCCGTGCAGGTGGCCAAATTGCTCGGTGCCGCACGAGTGATTGCAGTTGCGCGCAACCGGTCTCGCCTCGAAGAGCTCGGGAGCCTCGGTGCCGACGTACTCGTTCCGCTGGCTGCGGACGGGGCCGAGGCCGGTGCCGAGATCGCCGCCGCCGGCGTGGACGTCGACATCGTCCTCGACTACCTCTGGGGTGCGCCCGCGCAGCAGACGATGACGCCGCTCATGATGGGTCGCGACGACCGCAGCAAAGCCCTCGACTGGATTCAGATCGGAGCAGTCGCGGGTGCGACCATCGAGCTTCCGTCGGCGATCCTTCGAGCGTCGAATCTTCGGATTCTCGGCAACGGTCAGGGTTCGGTTTCCCCAGCCGGATACATGGCAGAACTCCCGTCGCTCGTCGACGTGATCAGCACGGGAAAACTCGAGATCAGTGTCCGTGCTCAGCCGCTTGTGGAAGTCGAAAATGCCTGGGCGAACACTGATTCCAGCAGAACTCGGACTGTTTTGGTCCCGTGAGGAGTTGTTTGTGACGATGTGGCTTCGGTTCATCCATGGTGCAGGCGGCTATTTCGACGACCGCGAACTGGCAGACAGTCTCGGCGCGGCGGTCGGCGCCGCTGTGGACATGCCGCACATCCCCGAAGACGACATGTCGTTCGAGGTGTGGGCGGCCCCGGTGCGGCGCATGGTTTCCGTGACTGGTGCGGGGGATCTGTTGATCGCGCATTCCTTCGGCGCGTCGGTGCTACTCCGGGTGCTGGCCGAGGAAGCGCGACCGATCCCGTCCCGGGCGTCGCTGCTGGCGATGCCGGACTGGAGTCCGGCGGGATGGGACGTCGCGGAGTACGCGTTCGATGGACCTGAACCGGTTCAATCGATTTCGCTGCACCACTGCCACGACGATGAGGTGGTGCCGTTCGCTCATCTGGCGATGAACGCGGCGCGGCTACCCTCGGCTCGGGTCCACGAGCATCCCTCTGGTGGGCACCAGTTTCGCGGGGTGGTCGACACGATCGCCGCAGATGCTCTGGCTCGGTGGTGATCGCGGTATCAGGGAGCGTTGTTGAGTAGTTTCCTGGCGAAAGCCGTCGCGGCAGAGAGGTCATTGATGCTGGGGCGGTTCTTGTTGACTCCGCCGATAAGTTTGAACGGGCCCATCGTGTCGAGGCCTCGACACGAGAATGTACCAGCGGTGCGGAACCCTTTGTCTTCCAGAAGGTTTGTGAAGTTTCGGAGGTAGGGGCGGAAAGGTGGCTGTGGTAGGCCGCTGGTGGCGAAGACAAACGCCTCACGACCCGTCATGTCGGGAAGTGTCTCCGCGCTTGTGATCAGTTGCGGATCGAGTGCCATCCAATAGACTCCCGAGCCGAATCCGATTCGATCGGCGGTGGCCAGTTCCGCGGGCGTCGCCTGTTCGGGACGAAGGATACGTGCGTCGAGCACGCCACCGATGGCTTCGGCGACCGCCCTGGTGTTCCCGTGCGATTTCGAAGAGCACACGATGATGGTCTTCACGGCTTTACTCCCTGTCTCGGGCCGAGTATGACCACCTGTGGGCTCATCGCGACTCCGGTGTCGACCGTTGGCTGGTGCCAACTTATGCCTGATCGGGCCTCAGCACAGCCGAATTGTGGCCGAGTTCATCTCGGTCGATCTACTGATCGAGCCCGCGGGCCGACAGCGCATCGGCGAAGTGATCGGCGGTGTGCAGTGCACCCAGAACCACCGGCACGGCAAGCCGATGTGGCATGAATTTTAAACCGCGTGCGCGACGGGCCTCGTCGACCTGGGTGACGAGTTCGACCATGAGGGGGATCGACCGAATCGCAAGGGCCAGAACCAAAGCCATCCGATCGGGACGGAATCCGAATCGCTGCAGCGGCGTGAACATGCGGGTCAACGCGGCCAGCATGTCCATGGTGCGGGTGGTCAGTGAGACCGCGATGGCCAGGGCCACCGACAGGATCATGACGCCGCAGACGACCAGTGCTCGCTCCCAGGTGGCGAAGATGAGCTGAAAGACAAAGATCATCAACACAACCCAGAACAGGGGCCGCAGCGAGGCCAGCACGACCCGCATCCGCAACCGGGCGACAACGAATACTGCGGCAACGAGGATGATCCCGAATGGCAGTCGCTCGGGGGTGTTGATCAGGGCGGTCATCGTGATCACCACAACACCAAGGGCAAGGAGTTTGAATCCCGCGGGCAGACGATGGATGGGCGAGTTCCCGGGTTGGTAGACGCCGAGTGCGTTGCTCATGCCATCAGCGTTCGATAGTGCGGGATGGCTTCCCCGGGAGGGCCGTCGGCGACAACGCGGCCGTCGTCGATCGCGATCACCCGGTCGAAATCTGACAGCAATTCGAGGTCGTGGCTGACCACGATCAGCTGCTGCTCAAGTCCGGCGAAGACGCCACGGATCATCGCGCTGTTGCGAAGGTCGAGCAGCGTGGTGGGCTCGTCGGCCACGATGATCGACGGTTCGGTGACGAGTATCGACGCCAACGCCAACAACTGCTTCTGGCCGCCGGAGAGCTTCTGGGCGGGATGATCGGCGTGCCCGGCCAATCCGAATCGTGCGAGCACCTCGCCGACCCGCTCGGCGACCTGCGCCTTCGACAGCTTCCCTCGCGACAGCGACAGCGCCACGTCTTCGCCGACGGTCGGCATGATGATCTGGCGGTCCGGATCGGTGAAGACGAACCCGACCTCTTTGCGGATCGCGCGGGTTTTGCGTCGGGTGTCGAGGCCGTTGACCTCGACGGTTCCGCTGTCGGGGATGACCAGACCGTTGATCATCCGGGCGAGCGTGGATTTCCCGCTGCCGTTGGACCCGACGATCCCGATCCGCCGCTGCGTCAACTCGAGGTCGACGTCGTGAAGTACCGCTCGATCTGCGTAGGCGTGGCTGACGCCTCGGAAGGTTATCCCCGTCATCACCGTCGCAGCAGACGCAGCGGAGTGATCAACCCCGGATATCCGCGATGGACCTGCCGGGCGACGAGTGCGGTGGCGGCGGCCTTGGCGAGGTCGCCGGTCACGTAGATGCCATTGGTGCTCAGTGCGGCCCACCACGTCATGTCGGCGCGGATCATCAGCCCGATCGTGCCGAAGAGGTAGATGACGCCGAGCCCGCCGATGACGTTGATGACAAATCCCGGGATGACCCGGTACTTGGGCATCATCGCGGCAGTCAGCAGGCCGATGACGACGACCGCGGGCAGCCACCCGATGAAGAATCCGGCAGTCGGGGAGGTCAGCGACACGAGCCCGGTCCGGCCGCCGGCCAGGATGGGCAGTCCACAGATGGCGAGCGCGCTGAAGATGAGGACCGCGAGCGCACCCTTGCGCCAACCCAGGATGGCGCCGGCAAGCATCACGCCGAGCGTCTGCAGTGTGATCGGTACGCCGCTGCTGCCGAGCGTGATCGTTCCGGGTAAGCCCAACGCCGCGATGAGGGCCGCGAAAACAGCTGCCTGCGCGAGATCGCGCACGGTCAGACCGACGGCTATCCGGCGTGGTTGCCCGTCGACGGGCATGGTCATATCTGATGTCACGGTAATACCTCGTGCTGTGGGACGCCGGATGCTGCATCCGGGGTACGTCAGCTCCGAATGAATGCGATTTCGGTGGTGATACTACGGATCGGCGTGGTGTCCGGTTTTCTGACCGTCACCTTTTAGACATATGTCACGGAACAAGGTTACTGTGGAAACCATGCCCAAGGCGCTACCGGTCATCGACACCACTTCGCCGATCTGCTGCGCGCCGGTGTCCGCGGCCCCGGTGACAGATGACGACGCACTGGAGATCGCGCTCCGACTCAAGGCGCTGGCCGACCCCGTCCGGATCAAGTTGATGTCGATCCTGTTGACCGCCGACAGCGGTGAGGCGTGCACGTCGAATCTGGCCGCGCTGCTCGGATTGTCTGAGGCGACGGTCAGTCACCACCTCGGTCAGCTCAGGAAGGCGGGCATGGTGCAGTCGTCTCGGCGGGGCATGAATGTCTTCTACACCGCGCACCCGGATGCGTTGAACGCCCTGCGTGGTGTGCTGGATCCCGACTGTTGTCGATGAGCCCCGGTCAGACTTCGTCGTTGTCCTCATCGGGATGGCGGATGTTGCCGGCGAGCATCACTCCGACGGCGAACCCGGCGATAGGGAACAGGTAGGCCCAGCCGAATCCGACATCGGGTAGGTATCCCGTGTCGCCCTCGATGAGTTTGGCGTTGTGCGGGACCATCCACACGGTGCCGAGGATGGCAGCGCCCGCGAGTGTGCAGCCGACCACGGTCACGACGCTCAGCACCTCGCTGCGGGTCGCCGGGTTCGTGTCCCCCGTGAAATGAATGATCGCCCATCCGACAAGCCCCGCGAAGAACGCAAAGATCGGTGGGGTCAGCCAGATGACCAGCGGGATCTCGAGGGTGAGGTCTTTGCCGCTCGGAACGTGGACGGTCGATGTGCTCCCGGAAAAGTCGTTGGGCGTGATGAAATACCAGGCGATTACCGAGATCACCCCGATCCCGAATCCGAGGAGCGCGGACCGCAGCCAGATCGCAGTCGATAGTCGTGTCAGCATCGCCAACGAGTGTCGCAGCTATCAGCCGTCGGAGCCTTCGAAACGCTGTAGGAGCGGGTCGAGGCGGTAGTCCACGAGTCTGCGCATCACCAGCGACGTCATCGTTCGCTCGACGCCGTCGATGTCGAGCACCTGACCGGCGATCCGATAGAGGTCATCGGCGTCCCGCGCGACCACCTGGACCAGCAGATCTGTTGCGCCGCTCAGTCCGTGGACCTCGACGACCTCGGGTATGGCGTCCAACGCCTTGCCGACCGCGGTCAATTCGCGCTGCACCACGCTGGTGAGGATGAACGCGGTCATCGGATAACCCAGCGCCGCCGGATCGATACGCCGCTCCACCGATCGCAGCGCACCGCTCGATTCCAGCTTCGCCAACCGGGACTGAACCGTGTTGCGCGACAACCCCGTCTGTTCGGCCAACGACAAGACGGTCGCCCGTGGCTCGGCGGCGAGGGCGCGGAGCACCTTCGCGTCGATCGGGTCGGCCTGGTGACCGCTGCTCATTGTGCCTCCGCTGAGAACCATCGAAACCGCCCTGGTGTGCAAAATGCATACTCTCATGGCCATTGCTTGCGCAGAAAGTCTGTGCGTGATGCAGTCAAGCAACATCTATGGGTAGGAGCAACTGATGGACAAGCGGGACCTCGGATCGCTGGCGGACGTCGAGCAGCGAGTGCTCTGGCTTGCGACATCGATGATTCACCACGCCAACCGGGTCCGGCCGAACACCTCGGGACTCAAGGTCGGCGGCCATCAGGCGTCGTGCGCGTCGATGGTGTCGATCATGACCACACTCTGGTTCGACCAGCTACGTCCCGGAGATCGGGTCTCCGTCAAACCCCACGCCTCACCGGTCCTGCACGCCATCAACTACCTCCTCGGCGAACTCGACGAGTCCTATCTGACCCGGCTCCGGGAATTCGGCGGCCTGCAGAGCTACCCGAGTCGCACAAAAGATCCTGATCCGGTGGACTATTCGACCGGATCCGTCGGAATCGGTGCGACCGCACCCATCTGGGGCGCAGTGGCCCGGCGTTATGTCGAGACCACGTTCGGCGGTGCAGGCAAGGGCAGGCAGTACTCGTTGGTTGGCGACGCCGAACTCGACGAAGGTGCCGTGTGGGAGGCGATCCTCGATCCGTCGGTCGCCGAACTCGGTGAAGTCGTCTGGATCGTCGACCTCAATCGTCAGTCCCTGGACCGGGTTGTCCCGAACATCGCCGCGGACCGCCTGGAGAAGATGTTCGACGCTGCCGGCTGGCAGGTGATCACCGTCAAGTTCGGTGCCCTGCTCGAGGAGCTGTTCACGCGCCCGGGTGGGCAGGCGCTGCGAACTCGGATCCTGCAGATGCCGAACCCCGAATACCAGCGGCTGCTGCGCTGCCAGGCAGATGACCTGCGCACCCGCCTGCCCGGTGACGGTCCGGAGGCGCAGGCGGTGGCCGACCTGATCGCCGGACTCGACGACGACACCCTGACCCGGGCGATCCGCAACCTCGGCGGGCACGATCTCGACGCACTGCGCAAGGCGTACAGCGAGATCGACGACACCAGGCCGACGATCATCATCGCCTACACGATCAAGGGTCACGCGCTGCCGACCGAAGGGCATCCGCAGAACCATTCGTCGCTGCTGACGGTTCCGCAATACGACGAGCTCGCCACCGGTCTGGGGATGGACCCGGCCAAGCCGTGGGCCCGATTCGACGACAGCTCCGCCGCGGGCCTGCTGTGCCGCGAAACCGCCGCCGCGCTGCACCGCGACGACACCACTCCGAACCTGCCGCCGCAGGTGCCTGCCGATTTCGGGCGCACGCCGTCGGGAACCTCCACCACCCAGGCGGCTCTCGGTCGTACGCTGCTCGACCTCAGTCGTGAATCCCCTGATGCCGCACAGCGTGTGGTGACCGTGAGCCCCGATGTCAGTTCCACCACCAACCTCGCCGGATGGCTCAACAAGGTGGGTGTGTGGTCTCCGGGGGAGCGTCGGAACTGGTTCGACGACGACTCCGAGACGATCATGCACTGGCGGGAACGGCCGACCGGGCAGCATATGGAACTCGGTATCGCCGAGACCAATCTTGTCGGCCTGATGGGTGAACTCGGTGCCACCTGGAGTCGTTGGGGCGAGCCGCTTTTCCCGATCGGCGTGATGTACGACCCGTTTGTGGAACGGGCGCTCGAACCCTGGTCATACGGAATCTATGCAGGCGGACAGTCGATTCTGGTGGGCACGCCCTCCGGTGTCACCCTCGCGGCCGAAGGCGGTGCGCACCAGTCGATCAAGACGCCGTCGATCGGACTGGAGCAGCCGGGGTGTATCAGCTACGAGCCGGCGTTCGCGATCGACGTGGAGTGGATCCTGTTGTCCTGCATCGGCCGCCTGGGTCGGACCGACGGAAACTCGTCGTACCTGCGGCTGTCGACCCGCCCCGTCGATCAGCGCCTGGCAGCGGTCCCGACCGATCCGGCGGCCCGGGAACGTCGCCGCCGGCAGGTGGTGGCAGGCGCCTACACGGCACGCCACACAGCCGATCCCCAGGTGACGCTGGTGGCCATGGGCGCAATGCTCACCGAATCCCTCACGGCGGCAGATCGACTCGCCGACCAGGGCATCGCCGCCGAGGTGGTGTGTGTGACCAGCCCCGGACTGCTCTTCGAAGCCCTGCAGGCCCGCCGCGGACACGGTGACGCGCCGACCTGGATCCTCGATCAGATCTTCCCGGCCGAGCGGGCCGCACCGATGGTGTCAGTCCTCGACGGACACCCGCACACCCTGGCCTTCCTGCAGACCATCAATCAGGTCCGCGGAATCGCCCTCGGCGTCAGCCGATTCGGTCAGGTCGGCACCCTTGACGATGTGTACAGCTTTCACGGCATCGACACGGACAGCATTGTCCGTGCCGCCCTCGACCTGACCCCCTAGTCCCGATGATGTGCCCTTATGGTGAGCAAAAGCCCAGGTGGGCAACGCCATAAGGCCACATCATTGGGGTGCGGCGGTCGATATGGCTCAGTAGCGGGCGCCACGCATCGGGGCGGGGTCGTACAGGCCCGAATGCGTGGTCGATCCGATCTCGAGTTGGGCGGGCTTGGCCTCGACGATGGGGGTGAACTTCTGCAGCGAACCCCAATCCCGGCCCCAGTTGTTCCGCATGTACGACGGAATGATGGTGGGCCGCAACATCGCCTGGGTGATGCCCAGTGGTCCGCCGGCGTCGCCGGACATCCAGGTCTGGGTGCTCTGGCGAGTTGCCTCGGCGTCCGGCAGGATGCGCCACTTCGGCACCTCGATCACGCCGTACTTCACCGCCATCGGCTGCTGGCATGGGAATGCCAGAGCCGGTAGCCAGTCGATCAGCACTGGATCGTCGTGGCCGACGAGCTTGTCGAGGGTCTCCATCTTCGTGATGCGAGGAGGCGTGAGCGCCAGCCACTGATCAGGGGCAGCAGAGGTGTCCGCAGCGATCACGCGCACCACAGAGGCCCCGGCGGGGGCATCGCTGAGCGGGAACCGCAGGTTCCGCCAGATCGGCTGCTCGCCGGTGTCGATCGGACCCATCTGGCCGAGCGCCACAACGGTATTGCCGGGTCCGGGGCGCCCGAACTCCACAACCAGTTTCTGTCCGGACTGGACGATGCCGTCACCGTCGACGGCTTCGATGCGCCCGGACGCCGACAGCGTGAGCAGCGGTGAGTCCGCATTCGGCGCGGGCATCTGGTACCAGGCCGAGGTGAGGGATCCGCCGGACGCGCCATAGCTGCCCAGGACCGGGGTGATCGCCGGATCGAGGCCGAACGGTAGACGCACCGTCGAGCCGTTCACGCCGAGAGCGCCTTGGCCGCCGCCGGTTCCGGCCTCGTCGGTGTCGTCCGCCTCATTGGCGCCTGCCCCGGTCTGCGCGGTGTTCAGGGCGGCCGCCTCCGTCGACTCGGTTGCGTCCACGGACAGGTCGTCGGGTACGCCGTTCGGGGTGAATCCGGTCATGTCGGTCCCGGCGAGTGCTTCACCCGGGGTCAGGTCGACCTGACCGGCAACAGATGCCGGCTGCAGCAGTCCCGTGTTCGGATTCGGCTCCACCAGGATGTCGTCGGCCATCGCGCAGATGTCACCTTGCAGTGCAGCCACATTCGAGTTGAGCCACGAGTAGCTGTCGCGCTGTTCATATGCTGCCTTGGCGAACGACAGCAACATGAACAGGACCACCAGTCCGGAGATGACAGGCATGGGGGAGAACGCGAACCGGTGCCAGAACTTCGAGCCCTCTGTGCGCTGTTCGGAGTCGACGTAGTCGTCGCGGAAGTGCTGGTACAGGCCCACCAGGGTGGTGGCGACAGCGATCGCGAGGACGATCCACGCGACCCGGATCCCGGCGATGGCAGGCGGCCGATCCCACCACGGGATGCCGTAGCTACCCACGAACCACCAACCGTTGGTTCCGGCAAACGACAGCGCGGTCACATAGAGCACGGCGGCGGCGAAGAACGTTCGATTTCGCCTGCGCCGCAAGATCGCCGGGGCCATCATCGCGCCGGCGGCCGCCGCGAGCGCCGCGCCGATACCCGCGTAGACACCGAGGTGATGGGTCCACTTGGTCGGTGTGAAGGCGAGGAAGAAGATGAAGCCGAAGACACCGGCCACCAGACGCCAGGTGGGTCCCTTCGGGATACCCATCGGTGTCCGGCGACGCAGCAGCATCAGCAGGACGACCATCAGGCACAGGAATGCCATCAGGATGCCGAATCGCCTCGACAGGGTGCCGTCGGCGGTTGGCAGCATCAGGTAGTAGTACCGGACCGGTTCCTGCCACCATTCGAGTGTCGGTCCGACCTCGGTGGCCACGTTCGACGACGTCATGATCGTGGCGAGGGTCTGGTCGGCAAAGATGTTGTACAACACCGCGGTTCCGGCTGCCAGGATCGGTACCAGCAGTGGCAGTAGTCCGTCACGGCCACGGCGGGCCATGATCCGGCGCAACAGTGGCCGGATGCCTGCGAGCAGAAGTGCCACGGCCATCAGGCCACCGGGCGCCAGCGCCAGGGTGAACGACGCGATGATCGCAGCGACCGCCAATGGAAGTAATCGTCCCGTGGCGATCGAGCGGTCCACCGAACACCAGGTCAGCAGGGCGCCGACCGCCAGTGCGGGTTCGGGGCGCAGTCCGTTGTTGTACGGCAGCCAGATGGCCAGGAACACGAACAACGCCGACCACAGGGCCGGGGTCGAATGCCGGACCGTGCGGCCCAGGCGTGGGATCACCTCACGGGAGATCAGCCACCAGCCCAGAAGCCCGAGCAAGAAGGCAGGCAGACGCATCCACGGAGTCGACAAACTCACGTGGGTCATGGCCGAGATCACCTGGTAGTGCCAACCGAACGGATCTTGCGGCACACCGAAATAGCGGTAGTAGTTGTCGACGTATCCGGCTTTGCTCGCGATGCGTCCGACCGTGAAGTTGTAGCCGTCGTCAGAGGTGTTGGCCCCCATCAGCCACCACAGCGCCAACGTGGCGAACACCACCACATCCGAGACGCGGATCGTCCACCAACGCCGGGGCAGGAATCGGTGATGTCCGCGACCGTCGCGCGCATCGAGCAGTGCCAGCGCGATCAAGGACAGGATGGTCATCACGATGCCGATGACCATCGCCGCGAACTTCAGGTTTGTCGGGGTGGTGACGAACCGGGTGTCGATGGTGGCCGAGAACTCCAGGCCTTGCGGCGAAACGCTCTGCGGCAGTCCGGTGAACACACCGACGATCTGTGGGCGCAGGTTCGGATCAGGGACGTCGAACGAGAGCAGACCTTCGGTTCCGCCGTTCACGATCTCGCCGTAGGCGCGCTCACCGTCGGCGTTGAACGTGATCCGACAATCCGGATTCGACTGGGCTGCAGCACGATCCGCTGTCAGCAGCACCACGTCACGGTCGGTGACGGTGATGCTGTCGGATGTGGCGCGGATGAACAGGCCTCGCGACGTCGCGTCCTGTCCGCCCGCGGGCAACGTCGAGAGCAGTACGCCGCCATCGGCGGGCAGATCGGCAGCGGTGGAACAGGGTACGGACACCCGCATGTCGACCGGTACAAAAGAGACCAGCGGCGCCGAGACGTTGGTGACCTGGTTGTCCTGCGGCCAGTTGAGTTGCGCGGTGGTCTGATTCACCGGCATCAGCGGACTGAGGCAGGCCAGGAGCACGCCGATCAGGCCCGCCACCACGGCAACTATCTTGACGTTCCGGTAACCAGGGCCGGCAAATCTGCCCACTGACCCGTTTTTACTGATGATGCTCGCCTTTTCACTCATTTTCTTGCGGCACCACTCTCAGCGGACCGGTGCGCGACCAGCCCCATTTTGTTTCGGTACCGGTGATGATGTTCGCTTCCGGGGCGTCGGGCACCAGCGGGATCAGGGCCTCGAGAGATCCCCACGAGCGGTACCAGTCGTCGTCGAGGTAGGTCGCAACCGTGTCGGCGCGGGTGACGGCTTCGGTCACACCGAGCACGCCGCCGTCTTCGGCCGCCTGCCAGGTCTTCGATTGCGATGCGGCCGTGGTGCGGTCCGGCAGGATCCGCCACGCAGGGATCTGGGCGACCCCGTCGTTGATGGCAAACGGGCGCTGGCACGGGAACTGGCTCGCGACGGAGAAGTCGATCAGCGTCGGTGCCTGGGATCCGACGACCTCCTGCAACGTCCGCAGCTGCGGTGCCCGCGGTGGGGTGATCGCCAGCCACTGCTTGTTGTTGACGTTGTTGTCCTTGGCGATGATCCGCATGCCGGTCGCCTCGGTGGGTACCTGATCCATCGGGATCACCAGGTTGCGCCACGGCCGGTTCGGCTTGTCCGGACCCGGGTCGATGGGGCGGATCTGCGCCCCGACATCGACGAACGTGCCGTCGGCCTCTTCGATGCCGAACTGGATCTGCAGTTGCTGCCCGAATGTCATGACGCCCTCTTCGTTGAGCGTGAGGACCGGTCCGGCGGCGCTGAAAGCGAGGATCGGGGAGGCGTCACGGGCCGGCAGTTGATACCAGTCGGTCATCAGTGTGGCCTCGCCCGAGTCGTACCCGTAGCTTCCGAGCACCGGCGTGGTGGCCGGGTCGAGTCCGAATGGCAGGGCGACCTTCGAACCGTTGACCGTCTCGGGGCCGTATCCGCCTGCGATACCCGCGCCCGATCCGGAGACGACGAAGGGCTTGTTGAAGCTGGCCGAGACGTTCATCTGTCCGGGGCGGGCCGATCCGGCCTCGGGTGTGAGGCTCTCCGCGACACCGTTGGGTGTGAACCCGACCGGATTCTCTCCGGCGAGGGCATCGGAGACCGAGACCCCGTCCGCGGGGGTCAGCATGCCCTTGTTGGGGTCCTGCTCGACCAGTACCGCGTCCGCCATCGCGCAGCTGTTGCCCTTCAGGGTGGCGAGGTTGGCGTCGAGGACCGTGTATGCGGGGTAGCGGGAGAGCGCGGCCTTCGCGAACACCGCAAGCATGCAGATCACCATGAACCCGGCGATCAGCGCGATGGGGGAGGAGGCCAGGGTGAGCCGGCGACGGTCGGACTTCTTCTGGGCCTCGTCGCCGGTGTGGACCAGGCCCTTGTTCTGCACGAAGTCGTGGCGCAGGTGCTGCCAGACGGCAACCGCAGCGGCGACGACGGCGAGGATCAGGAAGATCGTCGAGACCTCACGTCCGGCCAGGACGGGTGCCTTGTCGAACCAGGAGATACCGAAGTTGTAGGCGAACGGCCAGGCGTTCTCGCCTGCCATCGCCGCGGCCATGGCAAACATCAGTCCGGCGACGAACACCGAGAGGTTGCGTGTCGATCGGGCCGCGGACTGGGCGACGGCGACGGTGGCCGTGGCCGCCAGTGCGGCTCCGAATCCGGCGAAGATGCCGAAGTGGATCGTCCACTTGGTTGGGGTGAACATCAGCAGCAACAGCGTGATCAGGGTGGCTCCGAGGACGCGCCACACCGGACCCGGGTCGATCGCCCGAATCTTGCTGCGCCGCAACATCACAGCCAGCGTCACGAACATCGACGCCAGCAACAGGAGTAGCGGAACCCGTCGGGTCAGTGCACCGTCGGGCGTGGTGACGGTGATGAAGTAGTAGCGCAGGTATTCCTGCCACCACGAGATCGTGGGGCCGACGATGTAGCGGGTGCGGACCGCGTCGAAGACCGTTGCCAGCGTCTGATCGCGGAACACCACCAGCACCACGAGAGAGGCGGCGGCGACCGACGGTGCGGCAAGGGCGGCCAGGTTCACCCAGCGACCACGGGTGGTGGTGGCCGATTCGCGGCTGCGCTCGATGACGATTCGCAGCATCGGGCGGGCGCCGACGATCAGGACGGCGATCGCGATGACACCCTGCGGGGCCAGTGCCAGCGTGAGGCCTGCCACCATCGCCGCCAGCGCGGCGGGGAGTAGACGTCGCGTGGCGATGGCCTGCTCGACAGCCCACCAGGTGAGCAGTGATCCGAGGATGATGATCGACTCGCTGCGAAGGCCGCTCGCAAAGGGCATCCAGAACGCGGTGAACACCGTGGCTGCGGCCCAGACGGCCCAGTTGCTGCGGCGCACCCCCGCGCCCAGTCGCGGCAGGAGCACCCGCGAGAGGATGAACCAGGACGCCAGACCGGCCAGCAGCGAGGGGATCCGCATCCACAGACCGGATGTCGACACCTCCGACCAGGCGGCGAGGAACGAGTAGTACCAGTCGAACGGGGCCTCGGCGATCCCGTAGAAGCGGTAATAGTTGGCCAGGTAGCCGGCCGATTCCGAGGCCCGGCCCATGTTCAGGATGTAGCCGTCGTCGGGCGATCCGGCGCCGAGGAAATGCCAGATCACCAGGACCGCGGTGACGGCGAGGTCGCTGACCCGCGGCCGCAGCAGTCGCTTCCAGGAACGTTTCCCGATCCGGCGGTGGTAGCCGTCGATCCGGTCAAGCAGGGCCAGGCACACCAGTGAGATCGCGATGGCGATCAGACCGAGGACCAGGACGATCGTCTTGATCGCGGTCGGGGAGCTGTCGAAACGGTTGTCGACGGTGGTGGTCGCCGAAAGTCCTTGCGCAGTAGCAGCTTCCACGTCACCGGTGGACAGGTCGGTGAATACGCCGTCGAATTGCGGACGCGAGTCGATCCCGAGGAGGCCTGCGGGACCGAGCCCGACGAACTCTGCGCCTGCACCGGTCGGCGTCGACCAGACGTGTAACTCGCGGCACTGCGGGGTGCCGATGTCGGCGCGCGCCGCGGATGTCGCCAGTTCGTTGCGGAACACCACTGAGACGGAGTTCGCAGACGCGTTGACCACGAGGGCGTTCTGGTTGTAGCGCTCGGCTCCCGGCGGCATGGTCGCCAGGACCAGTCCGCCACCTTCTGGCAGCGTCCCGATCAACGAACAGGGGATCGTCGCGTCGAAGGCCTGCGGGGTCTGCGCGATCAGCGGCGCGGTGACCGATGCGGTCTCGGAAGAAAGCTGCTGGCCGGTGGGCCATTCGATGGTCGCGGTCGACTGCTTGACGGGCAGCAGGGGAGAGATCGCGCAGAACACGATCCCCACGAGACCGGCCACGATTGCGACCCAACGGACTGTCCCCGCACTGGGGAGGTGAGAGGACACAGGCACGAGAGACGATGGTATTGCACTGACCTGAGAACCCGTACCTGCCCCGTGACCAGGGCAAGGTCCGGCTCGTTCTCAGGGTCGGCTCGTTCTGGGTCTCAATAGCGGATCGGTGCCGGACTCCACAGACCCGAGCGGGTTGCGGTTCCCAGGTCCAATTTGGCCACCGTGGCGGGTTCACCGAACGGCTCGTACCGCACCAGCGAACCCCAGTCGCGACCGATGTCGCCTTCCAGGTAGGACGGCACCGTCGTCTTGTCCAGGGCCACCTCGATCCATCCCAGCGGTCCGCCACCGAAGGCATCGGACCACGCACCGACGGCCGCGGACAGGTCTGCGCCCGGTGCGATCCGCCACTTCGGGATCTCGGCGACGCCGTACTTGTGACCGAACGGACGCTGGCACGGGAAGGCCAGTCCGTTGGTCCAGTCGATCTGTACGGGCGCCTTGCTGCCGACCATCGCCTGCAGCGTCTCCAGCCGCGGTACCCGGGGTGGGGTCACGGCGATGAAGTTGTCCTGGGCCAGATTTTCGTCCTTGGCCACGATCCTGATGGCCGTGGTGTCGGCCGGGAACGAACTGCGGTAGGTGCGCAGGTCGCGCCACGACGGACGCGGGCCCGGATCGATCAGGTCGACCTCTCCGGCCACCTGGTAGTCCTCGTTGAGGTCGCCCGAACCGGCCGAGTACTCCAACTTGACGTGCTCGATGTCGAACTGGCCCGCCACGGCCATCGTGACCAGCGGGGTGTCGGCAGTGCGCGCAGGCAGTCGGTACCACGATGAGGTCAGATACGAGGGGAACTGGTCGTCCTGCGAGTAACTGCCGAGGACCGGTGTCTTCGCCGGGTCGAGCCCGAACGGCAACTTGGCCGTGCTGCCGTTGATCCCGGCCTGGTCGGACTCGCCGCCGCCCGTACCGCCTGCGTTCGAGTTGAGGACGTCGGGCGAGGCCGCGACATTTGCGCCGAGAACACCGAGGCTGCCGGCGCTGGCGGTCGAATTGAGTGACAGCGGCAGGCCGTTGGGTGTGAACCCGGACGTTGCCGGGGGTACGCCACCGGCGGGCTGGGTGCCGGACAGACCGTCGACGATGTTGCCGTTCACGGGTTCGAGTAGATCTGCGGAAGGATCGGGCTCGACGAGGACCTTGTCGGCCATCCCGCAGACCTCACCGGTCAACGCATCGATGTTGGACGAGGGGACCGAGAACGACCCGCTCTGCTTCACCGCCGAGGCCATCGAGGTGGCCAGTAGGAAGACGACTACAAACATGGCCGCGATGGCCAGTGGTGAGGCGGCGAGCGTGCCCACCCACCGGCGGCGGCCGCTGGTTTCGGGTGTGTTTGCCGTCTCGGGTTCCCGGAACGGCTCCCGGAAATGGAACCAGAAGGCGGCCAACAGGGCCAGCACGCTCAGGAACAGCAGCAGGCTACCGAGGGCGACGCCCATCCGTACCGGGAGCACGCCCCACGGCATACCCCAGTTGGAGACGTAGAACGACGCGTTGGGTGCGGTGAACGACAACCCTGTGACGAACAGGACCAGCGCGACGAACAGCGTTCGGTTGCGCCGAGCGTGCATTGCCTCGGCGCTCACGGCGATCGCGGCGATCGCGGCCAGTGCGGCGGCCAGACCCGCGAAGACACCGAACTGGTGCGTCCACTTGGTGGGCGTGAACATCAGGAAGATCAGCGATGCGAACGTGATCCCGACGATGCGACGCGACGGCCCGAGCGCGGTTCCGGGGATCCGGCTCTTGCGGATCAGCATTGCCCCCGAGACCACCAGACCGACCAGCATCGCGAGCACGGCGAACCGGCGGCCCACCGAACCGTTGGCGGAGAATTCGAACAGTGCTGTGTAGCGGTCGAACTCGTTGTACCAGCTCAGTGAGGGTCCCAGTGCCGTCTTCATGCTCGTCGACTGGGTGAAAGCAGCGAGTGTTAGGTCGGAGAACACCACGAACATCACGAAGACGCCGGCGGCGCCGATCGGCGCGAGCAGCGCGAGGTAGCTCTGGACGCCGCCGCCGATGGTCTTGGCTCTCTTGATGAGCGACATCACCATCGGGCGGGCGCCGGCGATCAACGCGGCCACGGCCATCAGGCCGGTCGGACCCGCGGCGAGACTGAACGCGCCGATGGTGCAGGCCACCGCCGCAGGCAACATCCGACCGGTGGCGATGGCACGTTCGACCGAACACCAGGTCAGCAGTGCGCCGAGGCAGATGATGGGTTCGGGACGCAGCCCGTTGTTGAACGGGAACCACGATGCCATGAACACAAACGCTGCGGTCCACGGCACGATGCGATTGACGGTCGCCGCGCGTCCCAGCCGGGGTAGCACCTCATGGGAGATGATGAGCCACACCAGGATTCCGCATACCAACGCGGGAAGGCGCATCCACGGGCTGGCGGTCGTGACGTGTGCGAGCCATCCGAAGATTTGGTAATACCAGCCGAACGGCGCCTCGGGTGCGCCGTACCAGCGGTAGTAGTTCGCCGTATATCCGGCATCCTCGGCGACCCTCGACATGGTCAGGATGTAACCGTCGTCGGACGTGTTGACGCCGACGATGTGCCAGATCAGCAGGCCGCCGATGACCACGGCATCGCGGGCGTTGAATCGCCACCAATTCTGCGGCAGGATCCGTCGGTGTCTACGGCCGTCGGTGCCGTCGAGGACGGCGAGTGCGCCGAGTGAGATCAGAGTCAGCACCACCCCGACCGCGATGGCCATCCACTTGAGCACCGTGGGGGCCGTTGTGTAGCGATCGTCGATGGTCGCGTGCGCCTTCAGGTCCGGCAGGGTGCTCGCCGAACCGGTGAGGTCGGTGTAGACACCGGTGAGCTGCGGGCGCTGATCGCCATCGGTGGTCTCGCCGACCAGCGGCTCGCCCTCGGCGTTCGTCATGCCGACGAACTCGGCCCGCACCGACTCGAAGGTCGCGGTGACGTTGATGCTCTGGCAGTCCTGCGACCGGATCTGGGCGAGGGTGGCGGAGGCGACCGGGGTGTTGCGGACCACGACCTCGACGGACTGGCGATCCAAAGCGTCGGTGGTCTGGCCGGACTTGCGAATGAACAGGCCTCGGGCGACCGATTTCTCGGCCTCCTTCGGGAGGGTCGAGACCAATACGGTCTGCCCTGGTTCGGTCAGCTGGTCGAGGGCAGCGCAGGGCACCGAGATCTCGAGGTCGATCGGCACATAGGACACCAGTGGTGCCAACACCGATTCCAGCTTGTTCTGCTGCGGCCAGTTCAGATCGGCTGTGGTCTGGGTGACCGGGAGCAGCGGAGTGAGCAACGCAAGAAGGATTCCGGCAAGCCCTGCGATGATCGCGGCGATTTTCGCGATACGGACCCGGTCTCGGCCTGCGGTGCCGACAGATGGCGGCGTCTTGTCTGTCTCGGCGGCATCTGGCACAAGGACTGATGCTATCGGTCCTTGCGTGTCGGATTGACCAGCGGTGCGGTGGCGCGCAATACACTTTGCGCAATGAGCGAAAAACTGGGCGCGATGAGCGAAAAGCTGCCTGTCCTGTTGCTGAACGGTCCCAATCTCAACACGCTCGGGACCAGACAGCCCGAGGTGTACGGCTCCGACTCACTCGACGACGTGGTGGCGCTCGCGACCTCGACCGCTGCCGAGTACGGGTTCACCGTCGATGCGCGCCAGACGAACCACGAGGGCGAGATGCTGGAGTGGATACAGCAGTCCCGGGGGCAGGTCAGCGGAATCGTCATCAATCCGGGCGCCTGGACCCATACCTCCATCGCGCTGCGAGATGCCCTGGTCATCCCGGAAGTACCGATCATCGAGGTACACATCAGCAACGTGCATGCCCGCGAGGATTTCCGGCACAAGTCGTACGTTTCCGGGATCGCATCGGGCGTTGTGGCCGGTTTCGGGGTTCGCGGATATGAGTTCGCGATTCGCCGGATCATCGATCTGATCGGCTGAACCTGACGTCTCCCGCCCGACCGACAGTGTGGTCAGGGTCACGCCCGATGGTGCAGAATGACCCCAGTACGCGGGGCCGAACCCGAAAGTGGACACGTTCGCCCTGTTCAGCGACTCGCGGGCGGCGCGTGGGAAGGATGTGCAGAGCTCCTCGGTTATGATCCAGCAGAGCCTTTGCGCCCACTCGGGCGTTGGATCTGTACGGAGTTGTGTCGGGCCGTGGTGTGAACGAGGTAGTTTCGCGGTCGGTCCCTTTCGAATAGGGACCCGCGTGTTTCTGAGTTGTCTAGGTGTGTGGAGGGTTCTATGCGGGAGTTGTGTGTATGACGCTCCGCGATGACCGCCGACCCGCCACTGCCGATCCGAAGAGCGGTGTGGTCGGCGCCGCGGAGTACGAATCCGCCGAGTTCGACGCGGCGGAATTCGATACTTATGAGTCCGAGCTAAGGCAGACCGGCTTCCGGGCAGTCGCCACTCGTGTCAACCGCTACCTCGCCCGGCCCCGATGGTGGCTTGAAGTCCTCATGCTCGGATCCCTGTACACGGTCTATTCGCTGATCCGTAACAGCGTCGGCGACGTGGCCGACCAGGCCTACCGCAACGCCAACGACATCCTCCGTTTCGAAGACGCCTGGCACATCGCGCTCGAGCGGCCGCTGAACGAATTGGTCCACACCACCGGGTGGCTGGCGAATATCGTTGCCCTGCAGTACGCGACCCTGCACTTCTGGGTCACCCCGGCCGTGTTGATCTGGTTGATGTTCCGGCGCAAGGAGCACTACCGCAAGGTGAGCGGTGTCCTGGTCCTCACCACCGGTCTGGCGCTGATCGGCTTCTACTGCATGCCCACGGCACCGCCGCGTCTGCTTGCCGACGAAGGCTTTGTCGACATCATGGCGCAGACCGCATCGTGGGGATGGTGGCCCGCATCCGGTGCGCCCGGAAGCGACGCGATCTCGAACCAGTTTGCCGCCATGCCGTCGTTGCACTGTGCCTGGGCAACGTGGTGCGGCATAGTCCTGTTCTGCTTCGCGAAGTGGAAGTGGCTGCGGTTCGTCGGTTTGCTCTACCCGCTGACCACCTACTTCGTCGTGATGGGTTCGGGTAACCACTTCATCCTCGACGTGATCGCGGGCGTGGCCCTGCTTGCCGTTGCCGCGCTGATCATTTACGCACCTGCGCTGCTGCGTTGGTGGCGCCACCGATCGGCGGTCACGCCGGCCATGTCTGGAGTGCCGCTCGGATGAGTCTTCCGGCGGCCACGCCACTGTTGCGCTGGCGGCCCCTGTGGCCGATGGTGTTGGCGGCGGTGGCAATTGTGACGCTGTGGCTTGCCCACCCGACGGTTGGTGACCTGCAAGCAGCCATCGCCCGGGAAGAGGCCGCTCGTTCGGGTGTCGGCCTGGGCTACTGGTTCGGTTGGTACGGAGGCGTATCCCCGGGAAGCTATTCACTCATCGTCCCGGCCCTGTCGACAGTGACCGGATCGCTGCTCCTGTTGTGTATCGCGACGGCGATCATCGCTTTGCTGTCGATCCCGCTCTCCAAAGGTGGAACCCACGCCACAGCGTTGATGTGGGCGATCACGATCGCCGCTGTTCTCAACATGTTGTCGGGACGGGTCGCGTTCTCTGTTGGCGCGGCGATCGCCCTGGCCTCGATACTTGCCTTCCGGCGAAACCTGTTGCCGCTGACGGCCATCGGTCTGCTGGTGGCGGGTTTGGCCAGTCCGCTCGCGCCGGCGTTCGTCGGATTGGCGGCGTTACCGTTCGCTCTCGGCAAGGATGCCCGGGCCCGCAAGGTCTGGTGGATTCTGGGTGGGGCCGGGCTCGGGGTCGTCGTGCCGTTTGTGATGTTCGGTGCGCCCGGCGCACAGGGCTTTCCGGCCACCACCTTGTTCTGGATGGCGTTGATAGCGATCGGCGCCTCGTTTGTGCTGACCATTCCGCCGGCCAGGTGGATAGTGCCGCTCGCGAGCGCGGTGGCGATCTTCATGTTCCTCGTCCCGACCGGGATCGGTTCCAACCTGAGCCGGTTCTTTTGCCTTGTGCTGCCGTGTATCTGCTTGTTCTATTCGAAGAAGTCATTGAAGGTCCTGGCGATCGCCCTGGCGCCGGCATTGATCTACGCCGTGTTCGTGGCGTCGGCTGATCAGGTGGTCGGTGCGGATTCCGGTAAGAGTGAGACCTCGTACACACCGCTTCAGTCGCTGTTGCTCGCACAACCGGAGATCGACAACCATCGCGTGGAGCTCGTGGATGCCACGACTCATGCCGGGGCACACAAACTCGGCCTGGACATCAAACTCGCGCGCGGCTGGGAGAATCAGTCGGACTCGCGGTACAACCCGATCTTCTACGAGAAGGATGCGCTGACGCCGGAGTCCTACCAGGGCTGGCTGGCCGAGAACGCCGTCGCTTTTGTCGCGGTCTCCGCAGATCCGTTGCGGCAGTTGAAGGATGAAGCCGCGTTGGTGACCGACGGCCTGCCCTATCTCGATCGCATGTGGGGCAACGACGACTGGACGCTCTACCGCGTCGAGCATCCGAGACCGATCGTGCCGCTGCCACTCACCGTGGTCGAGTCGTCGCCGTCCAAACTCGTGCTGGACGTTCCCAATTCAGATGCGCATCCAATTCAGTTGCGCTACAACAAATATCTCGTTGCACGTAGCAGCGTCGACGAGTCCGTGTACGCCTGCATCGAGGAAACCGAGGACAGCTGGGTCACTCTGCAGGCTGCGGTGCCCGGCGAATACACCCTCGAAGGACTTCTCTCTGTCCGTGGTGTGGTCGGCGCCCAACCTGCAGACTGCGGCGAGTCCTGATTAGTGGCCCCCCAAGGGCCCACACTGTGTAGTTGTCAAAGATCTTGCAGTTCACAGGGTTAGCTGTGTTGCATTGGTGGTTCTGGCAAATGTGCTGTCACAGGGTTGTTGTCGGTCTGGCGGTTCCTGTTCCGGTTCGGTCGTGCTTATGCGGCGAGGGGCTCGGAGGTCAGGGTGCGGCGGGCATGCGATCTCAGCGGTGTCTTGCTCGCATCATCTGGTGCAACAAACCAGGGGTGTCCGTCGCGACCGATGAATACCGTCCACCCGCGGTGGTGGATGTATCGGTGGTGGCGTCGGCACAGCAGGACGGTGTTGGTCAGGCTGGTGGTTCCGCCGTTGCGCCAGAAGTCGATGTGGTGGGCGTCGGTGTAGCCGGCAGGGCAGCCGCAGCCTGGGAATGCGCAGCCGCGGTCTCGGGCGATCAGTGCTTTGCGGATCGCCGGGGTCACGGTGCGGTGCTCGCGTCCGACATCGAGTGGTACGGAGTTGTTGTCGAGCAGGATTTTCGTGATGACTGAATCGCAGGCGACCATCTGCGCGGTGGGTGCTGAGGCCGGCCCGGTCCATTCGAATGCCGGTGCCATCGCCGTTGGTGTGGCGTTGCCGAGTCCGCGCAGCTGTAGTGCTTGGAGGTATTCGGCTGTCACTGTCACCGTGACGTGCGGTTTCACGCCGCCGCTGGAGGGCCGGTTTTCCTGTCCGAGATAGAAGTCCAACAGTCGTTCCAGGGCGTCGGCCCGGATTTGGGCGTTGTTACGTGGGTCTGGTGACCCATCTGGTTCGGGTACCGGTGTGGATAGTGGTTTCAACGCGACGGCAAGTTTCTCGCCCACAAGGTTGTCCAGGTCGAACACGCCGTGCGTGCGGCCGTCGTCGCCGGTTGCGAATGAGAATTCATTCAAGTCGTGATTCTCGGCGTCGGGGACTTCTTTGTCCGGTGGTGACAACATGATCGCCATATGCCGCGCCCGCGCAGAGACTGCGGCAGGTGTCGTCGTCAAGGCTTCAGTCAGGAGCCCGCGCACACAATCGGCGCGGTCACCGTCGGTCAGGTCAGGATTTCGCCGTTCAATATGGTTGAGGCCCTTCACGATCGAATCGACATGCTCACCGGACAGTGTTCCGTCGATACCGTAAGACGCCACCGACGGAATGTCGCCGAGTGTCTTGCCCACCCGTACGTACCGGTGCGCGGCGGCCGGCGCCATCCCGGCCTTTTGTAGCAGTTTTGCGGTGGAACCATCACCCGATTTCTGCGCTATCCCACGCCGATCGATTTCACCGACAAGTCGGAAAAGTATCTGCTCCACAACATGATTGAGTCGAATAACCGCCACCGTGTGTGATGACATCTGCGCATCATCCCCGGCGACCAATGCCGCATCCCCTGCCAGATCTAAAAGTCTGGCGAACATTCCCCCGAAGTCCATGACTCGAGATTACACCCAGAAAGCCATTCGCACAAGCGTTCGAAATATGTTAATTCGACTGCACTGCAATATCTTTCGCAGATCTTACGTTCTCGGCCCGTCAGTGTAACGAGGGGCTATGACATTGATGACGATGTCGGCGTAGGAACGAACCGGCCCAACGCGCTCAGCGTCTCGTCTCGTACCGGGTCATAACCACCCCGCCGGGAAACGTCCGCTTCTCCACCAGATTCAGATTCACCCGGCTATCCAGCGTGGTGAAGAACGGCGTGCCGCCGCCCACCAGGACCGGGTGGGTCACGATCGTGTACTCGTCGACAAGCCCGGCCCGCATGGCCGCCCCGGCCAGCGTTGCACCACCAACCCTCATCGGCTCGCCGTCCTGCGCCTTGAGTCGGGTGATCTCCGCGACCGCGTCGCCGGTGACCAGGCGGGTGTTCCAGTCGACCTTCTCCACCGTCGAGGAGAACACCACCTTCGGCGTGTCCCGCCAGTTCCGCGCGAACTCGATTTCCGCCTTCGTGGCATTGGGCTGCTGGTCGCCGGTCGGCCAGTGGGAACTCATGGCCTCCCACAGCTTGCGCCCATACAGCAACAGGCCGACCGCCCGCTCCTGATCGAGCCACCACTGGAACAGCTCGTCGCTCGGCGCGCTCCACCCGAGGTCGTCGCCGGGCGCGGCGATGTAGCCATCCAGTGTCAGGTTCATGCCGTAGATCAGTTTCCGCATCGCGCTCTGCCTTCCGTCAGCCGGTGTCGGAGGTTTAGACCGGTTCAGCGTACGAAACTGATCGGTGTGAGCGCTGGCTCGCAGGTAGTCCTCGCATTCGGGGCACAGCGTCGCCTACGCGGACCAACCTCATGCGATGGAACAGCTAGTTCCGGACCACCAGAACGAACGGGCCGATGTTGGTGACCGTGAAGCGTGGATCGTCGAAGACATTGGGGTTGAAGGTCACCGTGTACCGGCGAACATTCGGGTCGTTGGGGTAGACGTCCTCGGCCAGGCGCAGTGCGTAACCCTCGGCGCTGTAACGGAACAGGAAGACCTTCGGCGGCAGCCAGGGCGAGGAATCCAATTGCCCGATCAGAATGTCGGTGGTCTCCGATTCCGACCATGCATTGATCGCTGCGGCGCGTTTGTCGAACTCCGCCAACGGGTTTGCGTAGTGCGAGGTCAGCCCCTGGAATCCGAAGTACGGATAGATCGACAGGAATCCGTAGTCGGCGGTCAGGACGATGGTGTCGGCCTGTGGCCTGCCGGTCTGTTCGAGGATGACGTCGTTGATCTCCGGGAAGTAGGCCTGTGCACCCGGTGGTCGCTGATCTGCGCGTTCGCCGTAGCCGTCGGTGTCTGTGTACGCGACGGTGATCTCGGCGGCCAGATGGTTCGGAATGCTCTGCCCGACCGCGATGGCGGCGAGGGTCGCCATGATGGCGATGGCGGTGCGGACGTCGCCGAAGCGGCGGACGACGTAGCCGGCGAGTTCGGCGAATCCGTAGACCCCGGCGACGCCGAGGATCACCGTCAGAACCGGCTCCATGCGGAACGAGAGCAGCGTGGTGCCGGTCGCTGTCAGGGCCATCGAGAACAGGCAGAACAGGTAGATGGAAAAGACGGTGATGCCGTATGCCAAAGCGACGGTGCGCGTACGGAATCGGAGCACGATCCAGATCAGGCCGACCATGGTCAGCGCGCCGATCAGAGACCAGTGCAGCATCGGGGTCGGCAGCACCGCACCCGAACTCGGCAGGTAATGCTCAGCGGTACCGCCGGAGGCGGGCTTGTTCCTCAGCCTGTCGAACAGGTACGGCGCCCAGACGATCAACGCGACCAGACCGGCGATGACGCCCATGGCCAGCAGGCGCAGGGCGTAATCCCGGACCGCACGCCACCGGGCCGACCGGATGGCGCTGGGTGGAATCGTCTTGTTGGACTGCCCGAACCAGGCCGCCAGCACGAAATAGAGCGCCATCAGGACAGCGGTCATCGCATAGAGGCCGGTGTAGAGCGTGTAGAAGGTGGCGCTCAGACCGAGGAACAGTCCACCGGCCAGGATCGCGGGCCTGCTACCCGAGCGCAGTCCGTGCAGGATGGTGATCAGCATCGGTGCGCCGATCATCACCAGAACGGCCGCATACGGTTCGGGACTGACGGACATCAGCGTCAGAACCGTGGATGCCAAGGTGACGGCGATGGCCCGGTCGGTACGGATCATGCGCTGCCACAACGCCATCGCGACCGCCGCTGCAACTGCGATCGAGATGATCGACCACGGTTTGTACGCTTCCCAGGCGGGCTGACCGGTCAGGTCGGCGTACCGGCCACCGAGCCAGAACCAGCCGGCCGGGTAGTACGGCGGCAGGTCGGCATACGTCATGTCCGCCAGCCGGGGGCTGTTGGTCAGACGCGTCAGGTATTCGGTCCGGAACTGTTGATCGACAGAGATTCCGAACAGGTAGAGCTTGGTGGCACCCAGCGGCATCGCCAGTGTGACCGCCGCAAAGGACGAGATACCCACCCATGACAGGGGTTTGATCAGACGGCCGGCCTTGCCGGTCCGCGACAGCACCACCGCGATCAACAGGATCACGATGGCCGCCACCTGGCCGGTGGTGGTCAGCGCGGTCGCGACATTCGACGAGTTGAATGCCGGCCAGTCGACCTTCGAGATCACGGCCAGGCCGGCGCCCGAGACCACGAGGGCCACGATGGCCGCGCCGATCAGATCCCCTATCGAGGACAGATGGGTCCGCATCGGCTCAGATGGGAAGCTTGCGGAAGATCGGGCGCGGGATGTGCCGGAGGATGATCATCACGAAACGGAACGGCCCCGGTGCCCAGACCAGTTCCTTGCCCTTGTCGGCCGACGTCACGGCCAGCTTGGCCACATCTTCCTTGTTGACCGTCAGCGGCGCTTCTTTCACATGCGCCGACAGCCGGGTGCGGACCATGCCGGGGCGGATGACGAGTACTCGGATGTTGTACTCGCGCAGTGCCTCGCCGAGGCCGAGGTAGAAACCGTCGAGGCCGGCCTTGGTGGAGCCGTAGACGAAGTTGCTGCGACGCACCCGTTCTCCGGCCACCGAGCTCATGGCGATGATCTGGCCGTGGCCCTGCTCGCGCATCTTCTGCCCGAGGAGCACGCCGACCGAGACTGCTGCGGTGTAGTTGATGGTGGCGGTGAACACGGCTTTGCGCTGGTCCTGCCACACCTCTTCGTCGACGCCCTGGACGCCGAACGCCACGATGGCAACGTCGATGTCGCCGCCTGCGAACGCCTGGTCGATGACGGCGGGGTGCGTCTCGGGCTTGAGTGCGTCGAAGTCGATGCGCTCCACGGACGATGCGCCTGCGGCCTTCATGGTCTCCACGGCCGCCTCACCGGCGGGGTCGCCGGGCATGGTGGCCAGCACCACGCGCATCGGCCCCTTCTTGAGGTACTCGGCGGTGATTGCCAGACCGATCTCGGAGCTTCCGCCGAGGATGAGCACGGACTGGGGGACGCCTACGGCGTTGATCATGAATGTTCCTGTCTACGTTGAGAGTATTTGTGGCTCAGGCGAGTTCGAGGCGTCGAGCCATGTCGGAGATGAACACTCCGGTCGGATCGATCCGGCGACGGGTTGCGATCCACGAGTCGATCTCGGGGTACATGGCGTGGAAGTTCTGCGCGGAGGTCCGCGAATCCTTGGCCGTGTACAGCCGTCCGCCCATGGCCATCACCCGACGGTCGAGTTCATTGAGGAACTCGCCGAGTCCGCGCTTGATCGGGAAGTCGAGGCAAACGTTCCAGCCGCGGAACGGGAAACTCAGCGGCGCCCGGTTGCCCTCGCCGAACAGCTTGATCACGTTGAGGAAGCTGACGTGTCCGGATGCCTGGATATCGGCGATGATCGATTTGAATTCATCCTCGTTGCCGGTGGGCACGATGAATTGATATTGCGTGAATCCGCCACCGCGTCCGTAGGCGCGATTCCACTCTCCGAGGACGTCGAGCATGTGATAGAACTGCGGCAAAGTTTTGACCTGACCGGTTTTGTTCGATCCGATCCGGTAATACGCCTCGCCGACGATCGAGAAGTCGAGTTTGTTGGCCAGGCCCTTCGGGAAGACGTCCGGCAAGGTCAGCAGTGGCTTGCTGACGAACTTCAGCGGATCCTTCTGCAGCTTCGGCGGGAGTTCTTCGAGCTTCGCGAGGTTACCGCGGCTGAAGGATCCACGGCCCAGCTTCGGTGGCTTGCTGATCGAGTCGAACCAGCCCGATGCGTACTCGTAGCCGTCCTCGAAACCGTCTTCGAGGTGCAGTGCGATCGTCTCGTCGAGGTTGGCCGTGGTGGCGGTGTCGGCGATGAAGTAGGCGCTCTCGGTGCGCTTGAGCTGCACCTTGGCCCGCAAGATGATGCCGGTCAAGCCGATTCCGGCGACCGTTGCCCAGAAGAGTTCACCATCTGGATCGTCGGAGGTGCCCGACGGTGTGAGCGTCAGGACGCGACCGTCGGCGACGAGCAGCGTGATCTCGACCACGTGCTGCCCGAACGTGCCTGCGCTGTGATGGTTCTTGCCGTGGATGTCGTGGGCGATCGCACCGCCGATGGTGACCTGACGGGTACCCGGCAGCACCGGAACCCACAGCCCGAACGGCAGGGCGACGGCCATCAGCTCATCGAGCGAGACGCCGGCGTCGAGGTCGACGATCCCGGTTGTGTCGTCGATCGAGTGGATGCGCTTGAGCTGCGTCATGTCGATGGTCAGGCCACCGATGTTCTGCGCGGACTCGTTGTATGAGCGTCCCAGACCGCGTGCGATCACGCCGCGGCGCAGGTAGGACGGCTTGTCGGCATTGGCATCGGCAACCTGTGCGACAGCCTTGGCGATCACCTCGACATCAGGTGTCGCCAGCACGTGACCCTCGATCGGCGTCGTACGGCTCCAGCCGACGAGCTTGCGGGTTTCAATGGGCAATTCAGCGGTAGACATCGATTCAGAGACTACCTGGGGTGGAACAGTCGGCCGCGATGTCTGTGTGACAACCAACGATGGTAGGAATCAGGTATGACCACACGATGGGTGTTCATCACCGGAGCCGCAGCGGGTATCGGGCGCCAGAGCGCGCTGACCTTCGCACGCAGAGGATATTCGGTCGGTGCCTATGACATCGACGACGCCGGACTGGCCACTTTCGCCGCGGAGGTTGCCGGGGCCGGTGGGCAGATCGTCACCGGCCATCTCGATGTGACCGATGCCGAAGAGTTCGGTGCCCGCCTCGACGAGTTCGCCGAGCACAGTGGCGGTCGACTCGATGTGTTGCTGAACAACGCCGGGATCTTGCTGGCCGGGGCTTTCCAGGACATTCCGTTGGCTGCTCAACACCGGCAGATCGACATCAACGTCAAAGGCGTGACAAACGGCTGTCACCAGGCTTTTCGGCATCTGAAGAACACTCCGGGCTCCGTGGTGGTCAACATGGCATCGGCCTCGGCGATCTACGGCCAGGCCGAACTGGCCACCTACAGCGCCACCAAGTTCTATGTCCGCGGT
Source organism: Williamsia sp. Y853 (assembly GCF_056786495.1). Taxonomy (NCBI): domain Bacteria; kingdom Bacillati; phylum Actinomycetota; class Actinomycetes; order Mycobacteriales; family Nocardiaceae; genus Williamsia; species Williamsia sp. Y853. The sequence goes on along the minus strand of NZ_JBXCJC010000001.1, from coordinate 355,757 downwards.
CTGACCGAGGCGCTCGACATCGAGTGGGGTGTCCACGGGATCCGGGTGATCGCGATGTGGCCACTCTTCGTGCAGACCGCGATGACCGAGAACGTGTCGACGGGCACCACCGACTCGCTGGGGATCCGGCTCGGACCCCAGGACGTGGCCGATGCGATCGTGGCGGCGGTGGAGGAAACCAGCGTCGACAAACTCATCCACCGGGTGCACTACGCGGTGGGCAGGCAGACCAAGGTGATGACGGTCGGGTCGCGGTTCTCCCCGGCGTGGTTGACGCGACTGGTCAACAAACGTCTCGCACATACGTAGAGCGAGACCATTTCAGGGTTCGAGGACCGCTGCAGCCGCATTGTGTCCCGGGATTCCACTGACCCCGCCGCCGCGTCTGGCTCCGGCCCCTGCGATGAGGAGGCGGGGATGCTCGGTCTCCACACCCCATGTCCCCACGGCATCGGCGGTCGGCGCCCACGGCCATTGCAGTGGCCGGTGAAAGATGTTGCCGCCGGGCAGGCCCACGTCGTCCTGCAACTCCAGCGGGGTCTTCGCCTCGATACACGGGTCGCCGTTGATGTCGACGGCGATGACGTCGGCGATGGGTTCGTCGAGCACAGAGTCCAGCGCGGCCAGAGTTGCCTGCACCGCTTGGTCTTTGGCGCCCGCAGCGGCGAACAACCCGGGCGGCATGTGCAGGCCGAACAGGGTGAGAGTGTGCATGCCGTCGAGTGCGCTGCCGAGGATCGTGGGGTCGGACAGTGTGTGGCAGTAGATCTCACAAGGTGGTGTGGTCGGAATGGAACCGGCCGCGGCCTGCTGATGTGAGCGTGCGAGGGCCTCGAAACCCTCGTGCACATGGAAGGTCCCGGAGAACGCGACTCCCGGTGCGATGGACTGATCGCGAAGCTTCGGCAGACGTCGCAGCAGCACGTTGATCTTCAATTGCGCACCCTGCGGCGGCGGCCCACCGACTGTCGGGGTGTCGAGCAACGTGTCGAGGACCGCGGGCGCACAGGCGGCATGGATGAACTCGGCCGACGCGGCACCGCCGGGCCAGCCGACCCGGCCGTCGATTGCATCGATGGCAGTCACCTCGACGCCGGTCCTGATCTGCGCCCCGGCCGCGACGGCCGCCGCCGCCAGCGCGCCGGACACCGCACCCATGCCTCCGACGGGGACGTCCCAGTCACCGGTGCCGCCCCCGATCAGGTGATAGAGCAGACAGATGTTCTGCAGCAGTGAGGGGTCGTACAGATCGGCGAACGTGCCGATCAATCCGTCCGTCGCGACGATCCCGCGCACGATGTCGTCGGTGAACGTGTTCTCGATGATGCTGCCGAGTGGCGTGCTGGTCAGTTCGTCCCAGAGATCCATCGATTCGAGGTCGGATCCGGCGATCGACGCCATCTCGTCGGCGCTCATCAGCGGTCGCAACATGGTCGGGAATACACCCTCGGCGATGGTGGTCATCACGGCGTAGAACTTCTGCCAGGCGGCGAAGTCCCGGTCCGAACCGGTGGCGGCGCGAAACGACGCCGCGGTGGCCCGGTCGTCGGCGGTGTCGACGAGGATTCCGCGGCTGGGGTCGATGGTCAGCGGGGTATATGACGAATAGCGTCGTCTGACGAGTGTGATGTCGAGGTCGAGATCGGTGATGATCTGCCGGGGCAGCAGCGACACCAGATACGAATAGCGAGAGAGCCGGGCGTCCATGCCGGGGAAGGGCCGGGCAGAAACGGTTGCCCCGCCGATGTGATCGGACCGCTCGAGAACCAGCACCTTACGACCGGCACGTGCGAGGTAGGCGGCCGCGGTGAGGCCGTTGTGGCCGGCCCCGATCACGATGTCGTCGTAGGTCTCCATGCGGTCATGATGCCGCGGCCTGCGTCCCGCTACCAGGCGCTCTGGTCAGACGAGCAATTGTCACGGTGTCTTTATCCGGCCCGGTGGCATTTATCTTGCAGCCAGATCTGAGAACACCATGAGCGTTTATCCAGGCGAGCGCGCCGAATATTGAAATGCGGCGATGAACGCTGAAATAACGGGCGAACCACCACATCCGGTATTATCTTTGCTGTAGGTAATTACCGGTACTTGTTCATCACGTGAGGGGCATCGAAATGCAGATCTGGGGAACCGGAGCATTCGACAACGATGCCGCGACCGCTTGGGTGGGCAAGTTCGACCGTGCCGCTGCAGCGGCGAGACCGATTGTGGCGCGTGCCGCGTTGTCGGCGGTATTCGATCGCAACGACGAGGCTGTCGGATTCACGGCTCTCGCGGCCGCGACGACGGTGGCAGCGGCGCTTCCTGGTAGTCCCCTGCTTGTTGCCGGTATTGGTCCAAAAACATTGGCGGACAGTGAATTCTCGGTGTCATCCGAGCTCTCTGATCTCGCTCTGGCGGCACTGAAACGGGTCGGTTCTTCCATCAGTGAGTGGTCTCTGGCATGGACCCGCTCCGGAAGTCTCGATGACGCGCTCGCAGTCCTCGACGCGGTGATCGACGAGTTGGAAGAACGGTCAGAGCGCGGTCTCAGAGTGCGCGCAGCTTCTTGAGTAAAGGTTTTGCTGCCTCACTCAAGAAGACGTCCTGCGTATTTCCGCCGACCTGTACCAGCGCGACGTCGGTATAACCCGCCTCCAGAAAAGGTTTGACGCTCTCGGCCAATTCATCGAGGTCGGGTCCACAGGCAATCGATGAGGCGACGTCTTCGGGCCGAACATATGCGGTCGCGCCACTGAAACCTGCGGGGGTGGGCAAATCGGCGTTGACCGACCATCCACCGGCGAACCAGCGAAACTGGTCGTGGGCCCGGGCAATTGCGGTGTCGCGATCGTGATCCCAGCAGATCGGGATCTGGCCGATCTTCCTGGAGTCGTCGGGGTGGTGCCGGTCCCATGCGCTGACCAGATCGGCCTCGGGTTCGGTGGAGATCAGATGATCGCCAAGCGGTGCGAGCTTCTCGATCAACTTGTCGCCCGACACCGCAAGCCCGATGGGTACCCCATCGTCGGGCAGATCCCAGATTCGGGCGGAATCGACGCGAAAGTACTTGCCATCGTGGGTTACCAGCTCACCGGTGTGGAGCTCTCGGATGATCTCGACAGCCTCGACGAACATGTCCTGACGTTGGTCCACAGCGGGCCAGCCCTGGCCGACCGTGTGCTCGTTGAGGTTTTCGCCGGAACCCAGACCGAGGATGAAACGCCCATCGGCGAGTAATTGCATCGTCGCTGCCTTCTGCGCGATGACGGCGGGGTGGTACCGCATCGTCGGTGCGGTCACGTAGGTCGCCAGATCGACGCGTTCGGTGACGTGGGCGACAGCACCCAACACGCTCCAGGCGTAAGGCGCGTGGCCCTGTGACACCAGCCATGGCGAGTAGTGATCGCTGGCGACCTCGAAGTCGAAACCTGCATTCTCGGCGGCCGCCGCGTAGCGCACCAGGTCCTTGGGGCCGCTCTGTTCTGTCATCAACGTGTATCCGTAACGCATACCCCGAAGGGTTCCCCGTGTGCTCGCAGGCAAAACCTGGCACGTGGTACGCCGATCCGATTGCAGGCATGTACAAACCCGGTGCCGTGGACGGCGGGCTTGTAACGTGTGCCACATGCACGGGGGCATCGAGTCCTGAAGCACAACCGAAGGTCAGGAGCGCGCATGCCTTATATGCCGATCACCGAATCCATGTTTCTCCTGGCCGAATCGCGGGAGCATCCGATGCACGTCGGTGGCCTGCAGTTGTTCGAGCCGGTGGACGGTGCCGACGACCTCTCCGAGCGGATGTTCGAGACGTTTCAGGCACAAACCGAGGTCCACCAATTGTTCCGCAAACGTCCGGCCTCGCCGGTGGGCGTCATGGGCACCGTGCGGTGGACCCATGACAAAGAAGTCGACCTCGAGTATCACGTTCGGCGAACCGTCCTCCCTCGTCCGGGCCGAGTGCGTGAACTGTTGCGGTACGTCTCGGCCAATCACGGCGCGCTCCTGGACCGGCATCGTCCGATGTGGGAGCTACACCTCATCGAGGGGCTCGCCGACGGACGCGTTGCGATGTACACGAAGATCCATCACTCGCTGGTCGACGGGGTCTCGGCCCTGAAGCTGCTCGAGAAAACCCTGTCCCCTGATTGCGACGCCCGGACGGGCCGGGCGTCGTGGGATCCGGAGTTGTTCGTTCCCCGGCCCAAGGCGCCGGACCTGGGCTCGGAGGGGTCCAGGAGTCTGCTCTCCGAGGGATTCAAGATCGCGGGTGAGCTCGTGGGTTTCCTTCCGGCTTCTGCGCGGGTCGGACTTCGGGCCATGCGAGACGCCAACCTGATGGTGCCGATGCAGGCGCCACGCACGATGTTCAACGTCCCGATCGGAGGCGCCCGTCGGTTCGCAGGCGAACAGTGGTCGACCACACGTCTGCTCGCGCTGGCATCGGGGCTGGGGATCCCGCTGAACGATGTGGTGATGGCGATGTGTGCGGGCGCGTTGCGCTCGTATCTGATCGATCAGAACGCCCTGCCCGACGCCCCGCTGATCGCGATGATGCCGGTGTCGATGCACGCCAAGGATGACGACTCCTCGGAGGGCAATGCGATCACCGCGATCCTGGCGAACCTCGCAACCGATCAACCCGATCCGGAACGCCGGCTGGCGACCGTGATCGATTCGACGAGGGCCAGCAAGCAGGTGATCCGGGATCTGAGCCCGCTGCAGGCGATGGGGTACGGCGCGGTCATCGCCGCCCCGCTCGCATTCTCGACTGTGCCCGGGTTTGTTCGGCTGACTCCGCCGCCATTCAACCTCATCATCTCGAATGTTCCTGGGCCGCAGCATGATCTGTACTGGAACGGCGCCAGGCTCGCCGGTGTGTACCCGGCGTCGATCGCGATGGACGGTCAAGCTCTCAACATCACCGTTGCCACCAACGCTGACATGGTGAACTTCGGGGTGACCGGTGCGCGTGCGGAGGTCCCGAGCCTGCAGCGGATCCTGACCCACCTCGACACCGCATTGGAAGAGCTCGAGAAGCTCTGCGGCGCCGACTGAGGGCCGGGCCGCCAGGTCAGGGCGTCGGAGGGTTCACGATCGAGTGGACGATGTCACCCGAGCGAATGGCGATGTTCGACAGCAGGGTGGAGGTGAACCCGTGTGAATGTTCCACGCCGCCATGGAGATACAGGTTGCCGGCATGGTTGCCCTTGCGTTCCACGCGGTAATCGCGGGTGACGACAGGCAGTCCGGCCTCATCGAAGCAATAGTCGTCGGTGGCGTCGCCCAGCAGGTCGGCGAGGCCGACCGACCGGAATCCGGTGGCGTACACGATTGCGTCGGCGGTGACGGTCTCGGAGGCGCCCGTCGGCAGGTGGCTGATGGTGGCCTGGACACCGTTGCCGGTTTCCACGGTCGTCCTGGGGTCGAGCCGAGATGCGCCGCGGACGAACAAACGTCTACGCCCGCTGACCTTTTCCTGGTACTCGCGCGCATAGAGGTCGTTGATGACGTCCGAATCGACGGCCGAGTAGTTGGTGCCCTTGTGGTAGCTCATCAGCTGCTGGCGAACCTGCGGCGGCGCGAAGTGGAAATCGTCGACGGCCGCGGGATCGAACACGCGGTTGGCGAAGGGGCTGTCGTCGGCCGGGGTGTAGCCGTACTTTCCGAAGACCGCGTGCACCTCGCACGTCGGGTACGTCTCGTGGAGATAGCCCGCCACCTCGGCGGCGCTCTGCCCGGCGCCGACCACCACAAATCGCTGATGGGTCAGGGGCGGCAGGTCGCCAAGGCGGGCGAGCAGGTTGTGACTGTGCCACTGGCGCAGCGACGGCGTCACGAAATCGGGTAGGACACCGGTGATCCCGCCCCCGGCGACCACGTTGCGGGCCGTCACCTCGGCAGTGGTGCCGTCGGTGTCGCGAACCTCGACCACGAAGTGGTCGCCATCTGCGCGAACGCCGCAGACCATCGAGCCGAAGGTCACCTGATCGGAGACCTGGTCCGCCGCCCACCCGAGGTAGTCGGCGAACTCGGCCCGGGACGGGAAGAAGGTCTGATGGTTGACGAAGTCGACCAGCCGGCCCCGGCACTTCAGGTAGTTGATGAAGGTGTACTGGCTCAACGGATTACGCAATGTGACCAGATCCTTGAGGAAGGACACCTGCATCTGCGCGCCGGGGATCATCATGTCCGGATGCCACTGGAATGAGGGCTTGCTCTCGAAGAACCGTGCCTGCAGCGGTGCGCCCGACGATGTCTCGTTGTGCTCGTTGACGGCAAGCGACAACGCCAGATTGCTTGGGCCGAAGCCGATTCCGACGAGATCGACTATCGCGGAATCGCGCGTCATGTGGTTCATTCCTTAGGTCGTGAAGAAATATCGGCGGACTGACGGGCTGCCAGTGCCTCGGTCAATCGCTGCAGATACCGATGATTGAGTTCGGTACGCGACAGGAGGACCGCGAAGTCGGCCATGTCGAAATCCGGATCGTACGAGGGAGGGCCGCAGACGGCAGCGCCAATTCGCAGGTACCCCTGCAACATCGGTGGAATCTTGACCCGGCCGGGGGCGGTCTCGATGTCGTCCAGGGACCGGCCGCCGACGTTCACCGGATTCTTGGGGGTGACTCGGAGTTCGGGCGCGGTGATGCTGCGTTTGTACGCGAAGTCGCGGACCTTGCGGACCAGGGATCCGCGCGGTCCGCCGTCTTCCATCTGCACCGATGCGCAACCGATGGCGTGTTCGTGTCCGGTGAGTTCCTGGTACTGGAGGATTCCGGCCCACAACAGGCCCATGACGGCTCCGCTGCGGTGATCGGGTCGGACGGCGGCCCGGCCCAGCTCGACGAGTGAGGGTCGCAGCGCGTCGAGACCGGGGCTGAACTCGAAGACCGTGTCGGTGAACGTTCCCCCGGCCGCACTGGCGCCGTCGGGAAGCAGGAGTCGGTAACAACCGACCACCTCACCGGTGCTCTCCGCGCGGGCGACCAGGTGATCGCAGTACGGGTCGAACCGATCGACATCGATCATCTGCCCGGTGTGCTCGCCACGGACCGCCTGCGGCAATGCTGCCCCCATCTCGTCCGCGAACGACTGATACCGCAGGCGTTGGGCGGCTTCGATATCCGCCGGATTGGTCGTCAGGCTGATCGAGTAGCCGGCCTCGGACGCGGCCGGAATCAGCAACGTGTCAGTGGTGGACATGTGGTTCCTCTCGGGGCTGCTCCACGGCAGCCGGATTCGATACGTGGTCGCGGCGGATCAACGCGTAGACGATGACCGTCAGGACGGTCGCCGCGGCGGCGGCGGCCATCAGGGCCGCCTGCAGACCGGCGGCCGAAGAGTCGCGAGCGATCCGGCCGAGTTCGGGTAGTGCCAGGGCGTATTGGTCGGGGATGAACTCGAGGATCGCCAGTCCCGCACCCGATCCCAGTGCGTCGGAGATCATCGCGGTCTGCTCGGCCGACACGTCGACCTGTGTTCCGGCGATCGTCATCGACGCGAGGTCGTCGCGGGCGCGCGAGGCGGCGAACTGCGTGAACAGCGCGCCCATTCCGGCGATGCCGATCACGGTTCCGATCTGGCGGGCGGTGCTGACCACGCCCGTTGCCATCCCGGATTCGGATTCATCGACAAATGACAGCGCGGCCTCGGAGGCGATGGCGCTCATCATTCCCACGCCGAGTCCGGCGATGATCGAACCGGTGATGAAGTGCGTCCACCCGGTGTCGCCAGAGATCCCGATCGTCGCCCACAGTCCGGCGGCGATCAGGGCGATGGAGAGCGGAACCACGTGCCGCAGCGCCAGCCAGCGCGTGACGACCATGCCGATCGGTGCGCCGACAACGCACGAGATCGTGAGTGGGAGGGCCCGCAAACCGGCTTCAAAAGGGGTGAATCCCAACGTGTTCATCAGGTAGAGCGCGAGATAGTTGGTCGCGGCGATGAGGGTTCCGGAGGTGGCGAACGCGGCGAGTGAGACTCCGGCGAAACCTGGCCTGCGCACCACAGCCAGATTTATGAGCGGATCGGTGGTTTTCGCTTCCCAGAGCACAAACGCGATGGCGAAGAGTGCTGCAACGCAGAACAGTCCGAGGATCAGCGGTGACGTCCACCCCTGGACATTGCCTTCGATGATCGCGTAGACACCGGCGCACAGCGCGACGCTCAGTGTCGCCGTGCCGATGAAATCGATCGCGCGGGTGCCGTCACCGCGCGATTCCTGGACTTTCCAGCCGGTGACGGCCAGCGCAACGATCCCGAGTGGGATGTTGATGATGAAGATCGCAGGCCATCCGAACGCGTCGACGAGCGCGCCGCCCAACAACGGGCCTGCCGCGCTGCCCGCACCCATGACGGCCCCGTAGATCGCGATCGCGATCGAACGCCCCCGGCCGGCCGGGTAAGCCGCGGCTATCAGGGGCAGCGAGACACCCAGCATCATCGCGCCACCGAAACCTTGGACAACACGAACGAGGTTCAGGGTGTTGATGCTCTCCGACAACGCACAGCCCAGCGACGCCAGGACGAAGATCGTCAGTCCGATCTGGAAGATCCGCTTGCGTCCCAGCCGGTCTCCGAGCGTTGCCGCGGTCAGGAGGAATGCGGCCATCGGGAGTGCGTATCCGTCGACGACCCACTGCAGTCCACTCAGGTCGGCGGAGAGGTCGGACTGGATGTCAGCGAGTGCCGCCGACACGATCGTCATGTCGAGCAGCAGCATGAACACGCCGATGCAGACCACGGTCAACGTGGTGCGGGCGTGAACGACTCGATCGTTCAGCGAAAACAAGGGCGCCTTTCGACGCGCGCATGATCAACGCACGTGGGGACGAAACCGGAAACCAAAAAAATGAGAATTGATGCGGGCTGAATGGCGAGATGCAGAATATTGCAATTGGTTACCTTTGTGCAAAACGCCCGGATGTGGACGATAGGCCCCCCAGTGGCCAATTCGCAAACCACGTGGACTTCTTGAGTTTTGCAATTCTCTTGATTTCTTATTCGACGCCGTGTTCATTCGGGTTCTGGGCCAGGTGGCCAGCCGTGAGTGTGGCCGATCTGCCCAGCCGCTAGGGTGTCTGGGTGGTAGAAGAGCAGGCCGAGGGGCGTAAGACAACCGAACTGGCCGCCGCGGCAGTCGAGACCCCGAAGCCGGCCGGTGGCGATTTGAAGACCCAGGTGGTCCGATTCGTCATCACCGGCGCGGCGTCCGGAGTCCTCGACTTCGGGTTGACCTTGCTCTTCCAGCATGTGCTGGGTTTCCCGGAATGGGCCGCCAAGTCGATCGGCTTTGTGTTCGGCACCACGATGGCCTATCTCATCAACCGGAGATGGACGTTCCGCGCCGAACCGAGTGTGGCCCGCTTTGTGGCCGTCGCACTGCTCTACCTGGTGACCTTTGTGGTTCAGGTGGGGATCTACACCGTGTTGTCGCGAATCTGGGACGACACGGTGCTGTGGAGCCTGGTCGCCTACGTGGTCGCCCAGGGCACCGCAACCGTCATCAACTTCGTGGTCCAGCGGATGGTGATCTTCAAGATCCGCTGACCGCGACCCGCCTGCACTACAGGGTGTTGACCCACGCCAGGCGATCTGACGACAGCGAGAACGTGTCTTCGAACAGCACCACGTAGGTGCCGGGGCCTGCGCCGTCGCGTGCTTCGAAACAGATGTCACCCGCCGTTTGGCCGCCGGGCGCGATCTTGCCCGAACTCAGCATTTGCTTCGAGGGTGCAAATGTGGCGTCCCGAATGGTTCCGGTGGCGTCCTGCAGACTCCAATCGATATAGCCATTGAAGTCATTCTGCTTCGAACCGACATTCTTGATCGTTACGCTGCTGCACAGGTAATTGCCGAAATCGGAATCGGCGCTTTCCAAAAGGGAAACGGTATATGCCAGATCATCGCGGGTAATTGTGTCGCCACCGGCTGCTGCGGTGTCGTCGTCTGATTTACCCGGGAATTGGGGTCCGGCCTCGCTCTCGGTTTCGGTCTCGGCGGCCCCGGTTGTCGAGGCTTCCGCAGAGGTCTCACCCGAGGCCTTGGTGACGCTGGTTTCGGTGTCACCGCCGCTGCCGGCGACGATCGCGGTACAGGCGCCGATCAACAGCATCGGCACACCGATCACGACCCAGGGCCAGACCTTGCGCTTCTTCTTCGGCGGCTGCTGGTACGGGCCAGGGGTGGGGTTGTAGGGCTGGCTGTAAGGGTTGTTGTCGCCTGGCAGGCCGGGGTTGGTCATGGCAGATCCTCCTGAGGGGGTGGGGGTTGGCGTGGTGAGAACAGCAGACCGCAACCGGACATGGGGTCGCCTCGTCCAAAGGGACGGCGCCTCTCATACATTCGGACGGAGATTCAGCCGATGCGGTCCGTTCGGTGGATCGTGAAACGTCAGAGATGAGCCGTAGCCTCCATACCGTGACAAAAACTTCCGGCGAAACGATCCGGCGCCGGCTGTGGACCACCGGTGCGGTCGGCTTGAGTGTCTTCGGTTCGATTCTGGCGGTGGCGCTCACCGAAGAATCGGGGAGTGTCCCGGTGTGGAACTCCACCATCGGGTTGCTGGTGAACCTGGTGGCGGCCGTAGCGCTCATCTGGCGGCACCGGTATCCGATACCCGTGCTGGCGGTCTCGGTCATCGGGCCGATGTTCTTCTCGACCGATGCCACCGCGGCCCTCATCGCGCTCTATGCGCTGGCGCAGGCCGAGCGTGGGATCAGGCTTGTCCTGGCTGCGTTCGCCGTCTACCTGGCCTCGAGCGTGTCTCTCACCTACGACACCATGCGGACCCGGGACAACTCGATTCTGACCATCAGCTCCCCGCGGCCCGAAGAAGGCGCGCCGAGCCCGGATTGGGATGTACCGTTGTGGATTCCGTGGATCGTCGCGGCGATCCTGGTGGCCATCGTCGTGACCGTCGCGCTGCTGCGCCATACCCAGGTCGAACTGGCCCAGGTGAAACTGAGTCGGGACCGGGCGACGAAACAGACCGACGTGATGCGTGACGAGATGATCCGAACGGAAGAGCGGACCCGCATCGCGCGCGACATGCACGACACCCTGGCGGCAAGCCTGAGCCGGATCTCCTTGATGGCCGGGGCAGTTCAGGTCGGCGGAACCGACAATCCGGAGAAGATCGCCAACAACGCGTCGCTGATCCGATCGACCGCGCACGATGCCCTCGACGACCTCAAGAACATCGTCGGAGTCCTGCGGGGTTCGGCTCCGCAACACAGTGGCCACCAGGGGATCGATGCAGTTGCCGAGTTGGTGCAGGGTGCGCGGGCGGCCGGTCTGCACGCCACCCTCTACACGGACCTGTTGCCCGGCGACGTCGGCACCGTCTCCGGTCATGTCACCTACCGGGTGGTGCAGGAATCACTCACGAACGCGCAGAAGTACGCGGGGGATCAGACGATTCGGATCTCGATAGTCGGCGCCGGTGAACACGGGATCCGCATCAACATCTGCAATCAGCTCAGCAGCCGTCCGCCACTGGTCCCGGTTGGATCGCGGTCCGGGCTGCGTGGGCTCGCCGAACAGGCAAGGGACATCGGCGGGACGTTCCATGCGGGCGTGGTGGGAGGCGAGTTCGTCACCGATTGCTGGTTGCCCTGGTATACGTAGTGCCACGAGTTCCGCTGTCGGTGCGGGGTAATACCCTGGGCGCACCATGACCGGACCACACCGCATCACCGTGCTGATCGCCGACGACGATCCCTTTGTCCGGCGCGGTGTCTCAGATATCTTTGCCGCCACCTCGGACATCATTGTGGTCGCCGATGTCGATGACGGTGACCAGGTCTTTGGCGCGGTTGCGCAGTTCCGGCCACACGTGGTGCTGATGGATCTGAAGATGAAGCGCATGGGTGGCCTCGATGCCACGCGCGCGCTGATGACCATGCCGAATCCGCCGCCGGTCATCGCCATGACCGCCATGGATGTGGACGACCTCGTGGTTCAGGCGGTCTGCGCGGGTGCACACAGCTTCCTGAGCAAGGATGAACCACCACTGACGTTCCAGCAGTCGGTACGCGCGGTCGCGGCAGGCAACACGTTGTTCAGCCAGGAGTCGTTGCGTCGCATCACCGGCGGCCGCCCGCAGACCGGGGTTTCCGTTCCGTCCGCGGTCGACAAGTTGAGCGGCCGTGAGCGAGACGTGCTGCGCGCGATGGCCACCGGAGCCCCCAACGCCGCCATCGCCTCGGAATTGTTCCTCAGTGAGACGACCGTGAAAACCCATGTGTCGGCGGTCTTCACGAAACTCGGTGCCCGAAACCGGGTCGAGGCGGCGCTGGTGGCTTTTCGAGCAGGCCTGGTGAGTTGAGCTAGCCGTTGACCTTGCTGATCACCGAATCGGCGAACATGTTGAGGTGGTCGATCTTCTTCTGCAGCGGCTCGGTGTCGTTGCCGGTGATGTAGGGGATCCGGAAGCCGACGATCACGTCGGTGATGCCTTTGTCCTCGAGGCGTTTACAGCCGTCCGGGGTGTAGGCATCCATCGAGATCACATGGATCTCGAAGGGGTCGTTCAGCTTTCCTTCCGCCTTGCGGATGGCCGTGATCTTGTCCAGCAGCGCATCGAGTTCCTCGGGTTGCCCGCCGCCGTGCATCCAGCCGTCGCCGCGGATCACCGCGCGTTTGAGGGCGAGATCGGCGTGTCCGCCGACCAGAAGCGGGATCGGTTTGGTGGGAACCGGATTCATCTTGATCTTGGGGATGTCGTAGAACTCCCCGTGGAACTCGAAGTACTCGCCACTGCTCAGTCCGCGGATGATGTCCATGCATTCGTTCATCCGCCGGCCCTTGCGTTTGGGGTCGACGCCCATGATGTCGTAATCCTCGGCCCAGGGACTGGTGCCGACTCCGAGCGAAAGTCGGTTGTTGGTCAACACCGCCACCGACATCGCCTGCTTCGCCACCAACGCCGGTGGCCGCACGGGAAGCTTGAGGACAAACGGGTTGAACCGGATCTTCTCGGTGACCGCACCCATCGCCGCCGCCATCACAAACGTCTCGATGAAGGCTTTGCCGTCGAGGAACTCGCGATTGCCGTCCTCGGTGTACGGATACGTCGAGTCCGATTCCTCGGGATAGGCGATCGAATCGGGGATCGTGAACCCCTCGTAGCCGGCTTCCTCTGCCGCCTTCGCCAGTGGCAGGTAGTAGCTCGGATCGGTCATTGCCTCCGCGAACGTGAACCGCATGATCCTCCTAGAATCGTCGTGCGCCCATACTAGAACGAGTTCTATTTCTCTGGTGGAGATCGGTCACCCTTGTTGCGCCTCGGTCGTTGCGGTATATGTGGCAAATGAAATATGTGCTCCTGATCTGCGACGACGAGAAGGACGCTCCCTCCAACGAGGAGATCGCGGCCGATCCCGCATATCAGGAGTGGGACGCCGAGGTTGCGCGACGAGCCGTCCAACACGGCGGTGCCCGGCTCCGGCCCACCGCAGATGCGACTACGGTGCGCGTCCGGGACGGCGAGACGCTCATCTCCGACGGCCCGTTCGCGGAGACGAAAGACTTCGTCGGCGGTGTCGACATCATCGAATGCGCAGATCTGGACGAAGCGATCGAGATCGCGGCGGGACATCCTTATGCACGTCGAGGATGCGTGGAAGTACGACCCGTCTGGGAATGACCACACCCGACGAGGTTCGCGCCGCGGTCGAAACCGCTATCGACGCGAGTGGGGTCAGGTGGTGGCGACCCTGATCGGGTTGACCGGAGACTGGGACCTCGCCGAGGAATGCGCGCAGGACTCATTCGCCGCCGCCGTGGCGACCTGGACGCGCGATGGTGTCCCACGCCGCCCGGGAGCGTGGCTCACCACGGTGGCCCGCAACCGGGCAACCGACCGGCTGCGTCACGCCACTGCCGAAACGGCGAAACTACGCCAGGTCGCGGCGCTGCCCATGGAACCGGCTGCGCCGCAGGAGATTCCCGACGAGCGATTGCGGCTGATCTTCACGTGTTGCCATCCCGCGCTGCCGTTCGCGGCGCGCGTCGCCCTCACGTTGCGCACACTGGCAGGTCTGAGTACGGCCGAGATCGCCGATGCACTCCTGACCTCCGAATCCGCCATGGCGCAACGACTTGTGCGGGCCAAGCGCAAGATTGCGGAGGCCGGTATCCCGTACCGGATCCCGCCGGTCGAAAGCCTTCCGGAACGGTTGTCCGCGGTGCTCGCAGTGCTCTACCTGATCTTCAACCAGGGCTACGACGAGAAGGATGAGCGCCGCGCACTGGCCGGTGAGGGCATCCACCTTGCCCGGATGCTGGTCCGTCTGATGCCCGACGAGCCGGAACCACGCGGATTGTTGGCGCTGATGCTCCTGCTCGAAGCCAGGCGCGAACAGCGTTTCGAGGCCGACACGCTGGTCCCGCTGGAGGACCAGGACCGCACCCGGTGGGACGCTGCACTCATCGCAGACGGCGTTGCCGTGCTCGACGGTGCGCTGACGATGCGCCGCCCGGGCCCATACCAGGTCCAGGCCGCGATCGCCGCCTGTCACGCGACCGCAGCCGACACCTCCGACACCGACTGGCCGCAGATCGCGGTCCTCTATGCCGAACTCGCACGCATGACACCGTCTCCGGTCGTGGAACTCAATCGTGCGGTGGCCATCGCCATGGCGGACAACATCTCTGCCGGTCTGAGCCTGATCGACGAGCTCACCGAGGCGGGGGAGCTCGAAGGCTATTACCTCCTTCCCGCGGCTCGCGCCGATCTGCTTCGTCGTGACGGCCGGGTGACCGAGGCCGCGTCGGCGTATCGCGAGGCATTGTCGTTGGCGCCGACGGACGCCGAACGTCGCTACCTGGACCGCCGCCTTCGAGATTTGTAGATGGCTTCGCCATCGCGCGATTTGTAGATGGCTTCGGTCGCGACGCCGGTGAAAAGAATTCTTGGACAGATGTCGATCTGGGCCCGGGTGCTTCGTCGGTGGGGTGTAACCCACCGAATGGAGAGGCAGAACAAATGTCGAACAAACAGTATTTGAGCGCCACGATGACCGTCGATCGCTCGCCTGAGGAAGTCTTCGAGTCCATCGCCGACGTGCGCGGATGGTGGTCGGAGAACATCGTCGGCGGCACCGCCGACCTCGGCGACGAGTTCGTCTTCACCGACGACACCAAGTTTGCGGGAGAGATGGCCCTCACTTCGAAAGAGGGCATCCGATTCTGCAGGTTCCATCTGACCGACGTGGTCCCCGGGAAGCGGATGGTCTGGCACGTGCTGGATTCGGTCTTGACCTTCATCGATGACAGGAACGAGTGGACCGACACCAATGTCGTCTTCGACATCACCCCCACACCGGGCGGTGCGACACTCGAGTTCACCCACGAAGGTTTGACCGAGGACTCCGAGTGCTTCGAGGCCTGCTCGCGCGGGTGGGGCTTCTACATCACCGAAAGCCTGCCGCAACTGATCACGACCGGTACCGGGAAGCCCATCGGGCGGTACTGATCACGCGAAACCGAAAGGGAGCCAGGTGATATCAGACTTCCGAAAACTTCTGTGTCACCTGGTTTTCAGGGTTTGCCGAAGCGCTCGCGGCGTCCTAGTGACTGCAAACGCATCCAATTCTTGAACCCGGCCACGTCACGTTGCTGCACAAGGAAATACCAGCCGAATCGTGCATATTCCTGGGGTAGGAGTCTTCGCATTCCGGGCCTGCTCATCAAATAGCCGCGATTGCGGTAGGTGAAAAAGCGTTTGGTTTCGTTGTCGGGGTACTGGGTGTGCATCCGGCCACCGAGGATGGGGCGAAACTCGCCGCTGCCGTCTGGATGAAGGTATGCCGTGGTCAGGCAGGTTCCGAAGTTCAGCCCGGAACGCACGAGGCGCCGGTGCATCTCGACCTCGTCGCCGCGGACGAACAAGCGCAGGTCGGGCACACCGACCGCGTCGATGGCGGCAGCCGAGAACAAGGCACCGTTCATCAGGGATGCGATGCCCGGCAACAGATCTGAGGTCTCGCCGTCGGCGAAGAGTTCGGACCGTTTGCGGCGCCACACCAGGCCGCGACGCAGCGGGAATGCCAGGGTTTCGGGGTTGTCGATGTTGCAGACAACCGGCGAAACCTCGTCCAACTGATGGGCGTTGGCGCACTCGAGCAGCTTCTGCAGGACCTCGGGGCCTTCGGGGCGGCCATCGTCGTCGGCGCACCAGACCCAGTCGGCACCCAGCGCCAGGGCCTGCAGCATCCCGAGGGCAAAACCGCCTGCGCCACCCAGATTGTGGGCCGATCCGATGTAGGTCACCGGAACCGGTTGGGCAGCAACGAGTTCGGCAACAGCGCTGTCATTGTCGTTGTCCACGACCACCAGGTGATCGATGGGGCGGGTCTGGTTGGTCAGCACGATCAACGACTGCTCGAGGAGTTCGAGCCGACGGTGGGTCACCACCACGGCGATTACCTTGGGCTCAGGCATCCTTTTCGACCTCGGCCAGGACTTCGCGCACGTGCCGGGCGGCCTCGGGGCCTTCGTAGGCGCCGACCACCTCTTCGATGCCGCCGTCCATCCGGATCGAGCCGTGATCGATCCACAGCGCGCGATCGCAGAGCTGGGCGAGGAACTCGTTGGAATGGCTGGCGAAGACCAGGATGCCGGACCGTTTCACCAACTCCTGCAACCGGACCCGGGCCTTTTTCATGAACTCGGCATCGACGGCGCCGATACCTTCGTCGAGGATCAGGATCTCGGGGTCGATCGAGGTGACCACACCGAGTGCAACCCGCACCCGCATGCCGGTGGAGTAGGTACGCAGCGGCATCGACAGGTAGTCACCGAGTTCGGTGAACTCTGCGATGTCGTCCATCTTCTTGAGCATCTCGCGACGGCTCATGCCGAGGAACATGCCACGGACGACGATGTTCTCGTAGCCGGAGATCTCAGGGTCCATGCCGACGCCGAGGTCGAAGACCGGTGCCACGCGGCCCTTGATCGCGCAGGCGCCGCGGGTGGGTTCGTAGATGCCGGACAACAGCCGCAGCAGTGTCGACTTACCGGCACCGTTGTGTCCGACCAAGCCGATCCGGTCACCATGCGACAGATGCAGGTTGATGTCTTTGAGGGCCTCGACCACGATCACGTTGGATTCGTTGGACCCGATCACACCACCGGCCCGGCCGAGGACGGACTTCTTCAACGACCTGGTCTTGGCGTCGAAGATCGGGAAATCCACGCAGGCATCCCAGGTATCGACTCGAACTTGACTCATGACCTCACACCCAATACGCCACGCGGGCACGGTAATTACGCAGAACCAGCAACGCCAGCGCCCATCCGACGGCGGTGCATGCGATGACGATCAGCCAGTGGTAGAGCGCCACCGATTCACCCAACAGCGGACCGCGGGTGATCTCCAGGTAGTGATACATCGGGTTGATCTGGACAAGTTTGACCCGGCTGGAGTTGGCGCCGACGTTCTTCTCGAGGTCGACCGCACTCCAGATGATCGGTGTCATGAAGAAGATGAGCTGAACAGCAGTGGTGAGCAACTGGCCGATGTCGCGGAAGCGGGTCGACAGGATGCCGAACACGATCGACACCCAGATCGCGTTGACCACCAGCAGTGCGATGCCGGGTATGACCAGGATCACGGTCCAGGTCACCGGCTGCGGGAAGATGATCAGCAGGACCGCGTACAGCGGGATGTTGTGCGCGAAGATGATCAGCTGACGCCAGGTCAGCCGGTAGACGTGCACGCTCAGCGGAGCCGGGATCTGCTTGATCAGGCCTTCGTTGCTGGAGAAGAGTTCGGCGCCTTCGAGGATCGATCCCTGGATGAAGTTCCAGAAGATGAACCCGAGCATCACGTACGGCAGGAAGTCGTGGATCTCGTTGCCGAAGAGCTGCGAGTAGAGCAGGCCCATGGCGACCGCGGTGACCGCGGTGGCGATGGTGATCCACAGCGGACCCAGCAACGACCGGCGGTAACGCTGCTTGATGTCCTGCCAGCCGAGGAGCAGCCAGAGTTCGGAATGTTTGAAGCCGGCCGAGAGGTCGCCGAAGGCCCTCCGGAGC
Source organism: Williamsia sp. Y853 (assembly GCF_056786495.1). Taxonomy (NCBI): domain Bacteria; kingdom Bacillati; phylum Actinomycetota; class Actinomycetes; order Mycobacteriales; family Nocardiaceae; genus Williamsia; species Williamsia sp. Y853. The sequence continues at coordinate 337,733 of NZ_JBXCJC010000001.1, read as the reverse complement.
GACCGCGAATCGGACTCCGCTGGTGGGGGCCGCATAGGTACTTCGTCGGCTGCTGTTGACACGAGAGTCGAGCCTACCGTCACCGCGCCGGGGGCCATCGCCCCCGTGGGGTCGAGCGTCAGAGGTACTGGCCGGTGCCGGCCGCACCGTGCGGTCCGCCGGGGCCCCCGCCTGCGAAGGGGCCTGACGGGGGCAGCTGGCCCTGCCGCATCTGTTCGAGCTGGGCACGCGCGGCCATCTGCTGGGCGAACAGCGCGGTCTGGATTCCGTGGAACAGGCCTTCGAGCCAGCCGACGAGCTGCGCTTGAGCGATCCGCAGCTCGGCATCGGAGGGGACGTCGTCCTCGGTGAACGGCAGTGCGAGCCGTTCGAGTTCGTCGCGCAACTCAGGCGAGAGCCCGTCCTCGAGTTCGAGGATCGACGACCGATGGATCTGTTTGAGCCGGGCGCGACTGGCGTCGTCGAGCGGTGCCGCCCGTACCTCTTCCAGCAACTGCTTGATCATGGTGCCGATCCGCATCACCTTCGCGGGCTCGACCATGGCGCGCATGCCCTCGTCGTCATCGCTGGTGCCCTCTGAGCCGGCCGGCGGGACCACAAGGATGCCGTCGTCGTCGTTGACGCCTGCGATCGGACGCTTGTTGAGATTTTCATCGGTCATCGGTTCATTGTCCTGATGTTGAGCGGCGATTGCACGCAGTTGCCCAGACGAGGGGCATTGCGGTGTCGCGGTGACCGTCTATGGTGGCTGCCATGGCTTATGACGTCGCCCGCGTTCGGGGACTGTTCCCGTCGCTGGGTGACGGTTGGATACATCTCGATCCGCAGGCAGGAATGCAGATTCCCGACTCGGTGGCGACAACTGTGTCGAAGGGTTTTCGATCCCTGGTCTCACAGCCAGGTGGCATCTACCCCGCGGCCCGCAAGTCGGCGGGGATCATCGATGCGGCTCGTTCGGCGGTTGCGGATCTGGTCGGTGGCGATCCCCGCGGAGTGGTGCTCGGACCGTCCCGTGGACACCTGCTGAACGTGCTCGCCGAAAGTCTCAACACCCGGGTGTGGCTCGGATCGGAGGTGGTGGTCAGCCGGCTCGACGACGAGGCGAACGTGCTGCCGTGGCTGCGTGCCGCCGATCGTTTCGGCGCCAAGGTGAAATGGGCCGAGGTCGACATCGAGAACGGTGAACTGCCGGTCTGGCAGTACGACGGGCTGGTCAGTCGGTCCACGAGCGTGGTGGCCATGCCACTGGCGTCGTCGACGATCGGGTCGGTGGTCGACGTCGCCACCGCAGCCGCTGTGGTCCACGCGATCGACGGACTCGTCGTCGTCGACGCAACCAGCGCAGCTGCATACATGCTGCTCGACATCGAGGCGCTCGGCGCCGACGTCCTGGTGGTCAGTGCTGACCGCTGGGGTGGACCGGCAACGTCCGCGCTGATCTTCCGCGACCCCGAGATGTTGTCCCGCGTGAGGTCGATGTCGCTGGACCCGGATGCGCAAGGTCCGGCACGACTGGAGATCGACGGACATCAGCACGCACTGCTGGCCGGATTGGTCGCTTCGATCGAACACCTCGCCGGACTCGACGAATCGGCCACCGGTACCCGGCGTGAGCGGTTGGTGACCTCGATGACGGCGCTGAGTGAATACACGCAACGACTGCTGCAATACCTGCTGCGATCGTTGGGGCAGTTGAACCTGGTGAATCTGGTCGGATCGGCCGCCGTCCAGATACCGGCGGTCAGCTTCACCGTGACCGGGGTGACCGCCGACAAGGTGGTTCGACGGCTGGCCGACAACGGGATCTGCGCACTCGCCGATGTGAACAGCCGGGTGCTCAGTGGCATCGGCGTGAACGACGTGGGCGGTGCCGTCACCATCGGCCTCGGTCCGTACTCAACGCCCTACGAAATCGATCAGCTGGTGCGCACTTTGGGATCGCTCGGCTGACTTTCGCCATTTTTCGGCCCCCACAGAGGGCACCGAGGGCGTACTGCCCTCGGGCACCTCTGTAGGGATGAAATCGGCAGCACTCAGAGCGTGAGCAGAATTTTGCCCGACACCTGACCCGACTCGAGCAGCACATGGGCGGCGCCGGCCTCGGCTAGTGGAAATGTCGCTCCGACAACAGGTTTGATCCTGCCGTCGGCGATCAGCGGCCAGGTGGTGGCGATGGTGTCGGCGACGATGGCGGCCTTGTCGGACTGTTCCCGGCCGCGCAGCGCGGTGGCGTGGACGGTACCGCGCTTGCTCAGCAGTTCGGCGATGTTCAATTCCGCTTTCACGCCACCCTGCATGCCGATGATCACCAGGCGGCCGTCTTTGGCGAGCGCAGACACGTTGCGGCCCAGGTACTTTGCGCCGATGATGTCGAGTATCACGTCGGCACCACCATGCTCGGAGATCACCTCGACGAAGTCGTCGGTTTTGTAGTTGATGGTGATGTCGGCGCCGAGGTCGCGGCACAGTTCGAGCTTGTCATCCGAGCCGGCCGTCACGGCAACCGTTGCGCCCAGCGCCTTGGCCCACTGGATGCCGTGGGTGCCGATGCCACTTCCGCCGCCGTGCAGCAGGACGAGTTCACCCGGCGCCAGGTGGGCGGTCCGCTTGAGGTTGGACAGCACGGTGCAGGCCACCTCGGGTAGCGCCGCGGCCTCGATCAGATCCACAGAGGCCGGAATCGGCAGCAGGTGTTCGGCGGCGACCGCGACGTATTCGGCATAGCCGCCACCTGCGATCAACGCGCAGACGTCCGTTCCGGTGGTCCAGCCGACCACTCCGGGGCCGAGTTCGTCGATGGTTCCGGAGACCTCCATGCCGATGATGTGGCTCGCGCCGGGCGGTGGTGGATAGTTGCCCTGCCGCTGCAGCAGGTCGGCCCGATTCACGCCGGCCGCAGCCACTTTGATCAGCACCTCTCCCGGACCCGGGTGGGGCTTGTCGACCTCGGCCACGATGAGGTTCTCGGCCGGACCGAATTCGGTCACGTTGACTGCGCGCATTGAGGTCATCCCTCTACCTTTACTCGGCAGGTGCGGCCGGGCGATAGGTGGTGTCCGTAAGCCGCACATTTAATGGCGGTAAGGTCCCGATTTGTAAACGCTGAATCCTGGCGTGGTTGGGTCAAAAGTCGTAGTCCGGGGGAGAAATGACAGACAATACAGCTGTGCCCTGGCTCGACGACTCTGAACAACTTGCGTGGCGATCGTTCATGAATGGATCACAGCGCCTGTTCGATGCGATCAACGACGCCCTGGTGGAAACCGCAGGTCTCACATTTGCCGACTACCGCATCCTGGTGTTGCTGTCGGAGTCGGAATCGATGCGGATGAGCGCTCTCGCCGATGGTGCGTTGAGCAGCAAGAGCACCATTTCGCGACGCGTGGACCGGATGGCCGAAGCCGGCTGGGTCGAGCGGATGGCCAAGGATCACGACAAGGACCAGCGCAATCGCGTCTGCCGGATCACCGAGTTGGGCCGGACCAAACTCCACGATGCCGCCAAAGGTCACGTTGTCGCGGTTCGTACCTACTTACTCGATCACCTCGAAGATCATGAGCGCGAAGCCATGGCGACGACCTTCCTGAAGGTCGATACGTGGCTGCGTGAGAACCCTCAGGTTCGCGTGAAGTAGGCTCTTGCCCGAAGGAAGCGTGGCAGAGCGGCCGAATGCACTCGCCTTGAAAGCGAGCGTGGGTGAAACCACCGGGGGTTCAAATCCCTCCGCTTCCGCCAACACCCGATAGTGTGCCGTTTTGGCGAACAAAAGCCCAGGTGGGCTACGCCAAAAGGGCACACTATCGGTGTCTGTGGCGGACCATCCGAACGTATTCAAAGTTCGTCGACTTCGGTCCATTGTCGGAATTTTCTGGTTGTTTGGGATACCTTCTCGTCATGCTCTGAGCCGGGCCATCGACGGCTGCATTTTGCCCGTCTGACCTCCACTTATCCGTGTCTCGATGGGGGTTGTTTCATTGTTCAAACAAACGAGGAGAAGGCCTGTGGCGATGAGGTTCAAGCGGTCTTTCGCGGGTGCGTTCGTGGCGATTGCGGCAATGAGTGCTCTGGCGGCATGCGGGTCGGACGACAACTCGACCGACGCCCCGCCGTCCTCGTCGGTGTCAACGACCATTTCGTCGGTGCCCACCACCTCCACACCGGCGTCGTCGACCGCTCCGGCGCCATCGAGTGAAACCGTGGCGCCACAGACCGAGGCCCCGGCCCCGGTCGAGGAGCAGACCCAGGTACCCCAGGAACAGGCGCCCGTCGAGGCTCCGCAGCAAACACAAGAGCAGCCTCAGGAGCAGGCCCCACCGCAGCTGCCCGCCGGCGGCGGTGGTCGTCCCGGGTACTGATCAGGTTGACGTCCAGGGCAGACGATGTGCGTATCGCGAACGCCGAACAGTCTGCGAGCACGAGTGATCCGCGGCGGTCGGCCGACGACCCGAACACGCGTCCCGCAATAGCTCGTGGTGCGCGACTGCCGTCGCTGACCGGGATGCGCTGGTGGGCCGCGTTGGCCGTGTTCGTGCTGCACACGCTGGTGTTCTTGCCGGTCTACCCGTTTTACGGCAGCGAACGGTATTGGCATATCGCCGAAGCGGTTCCGATGCAGGTCGGGGCGGCGGGTGTGGCGTTCTTCTTCGTGCTGTCGGGCTTCATCATGTACTGGACGCGGCGTGAGGGTGATGGCGCCGGGGGATTCATGTGGCGCCGCGTCAAGAAGATCTACCCGACCAGCATTGTCGCTGTTGTCCTTGTGTTGCTGGTGGTGCCGGTGCCGATGGGCCGGTCACAGACCTGGCTTCCGTGCCTCCTGCTGATTCAGACGTGGTGGCCGGACTGGACGTCGCTGGGTGGGTTGAATGTGCCGGCTTGGTCGCTGGCCGCGGAAATACTGTTTTACGCGACCTTTCCGTTCTTGGTGCCGGTGATGGATCGGATCCGCGAGCGGTACGTACCGCTCGCCATCGCGGGCGTATTTGCTCTGATCGTGGCGCTGCACACCGCCTACTATCTCTTCGCCGACGGATACAAGGGCACCGAGAACTTCTATGGCGCCCGCATCCCTGCGACATTGCCGACCACGACGCAGGAGTACGGCTATAACGCCTCGCCGGCATTCTTCGCCCAGGACTATGTGGGCTACTCCGAACACGCCTACTGGTTGAGTTACTACTTCCCGCTGTCGCGGCTGCCGGAGTTCTTCCTCGGCGTCCTGGTCGCCCGACTGGTCGTCTCGGGTAAGTGGCGCAACACCAATCTGTGGTGGCCGCTGACTGCACTGGCGATCGCATTCGGCGCGACGTGGTTTGTCCCCATCAACTACAAGATGAGCGTTCTGATCCTGCTGCCGACAGCCGCTGTGATCGCCACGGCGTGCATGCGTGATCTCAACGCGCAGCGCGGACTCAACTCGACGCGGACCATGGTCTGGTTCGGCGACGTCTCCTACGGCTTCTACCTACTGCAGTATCCCGTCATGCTGATCCTCACCAAATACCTTCTCGCAGGCAGAGCTGTCGGCTTCTGGGGCTGGTTGGGTGCCTGTGCCCTGGCATTTGTCGGGTCGCTGGCAGCTGCCGCTCTGGTTTTTCACTTCATCGACAAACCCATCACCAAACGGCGCAAACGAAAACCGTCAGTGGCGCAATCGGTTTCCCCGGACCGCGCCGCCGAAACCGTGAAAGAGGTACTTCCATGAATCCGTCGACGATGCGATCTCGGGTCGCGCACGTTCTGCTGGTCGCGGTGGCCATTCCTCTTGTCGCCCTTCCGTTTGTCGCTGTGGCGTCGGCAGACCCTGGTGGATCCGCGACAAAGGTCGGTGGGACCGTGACGGCGACCGAGCAACCAGGCCACGTCGTTGTACTCGGAGATTCCTTCGCATCGAACAACATTGACATTTCCGGATGCGGGCAGAGCCCGACCGCATGGCCGCAGCAGTTGGCTGATCTCACCAGTCGGCCGTTGATCAACGAAGCGTGCAGTGGCGCTGCCCTGGCCGAGACCGACTACACGATCGCGGACGAAGCCATCAAAGCCGAAAAACGAGGTGGATTCACCGATTCCACTGCCGCAGTCCTCATCCAGCTGGGCATGAACGGGCCGTGGGAGGGGCTGGACTCCGGTGGCGAGTTCGCTCTTGATTGCCTGGTGGAAGGCGGATGCGACGATACTGCGCCCGTCCTCGCGAAGATCACACCGCAGGCGTACGCAGACAAGGTCGGGCCCGTGGTCGAGTACGTTCGCTACTACGCGCCCAACGCCAAGATCGCCATCGTCGGATACCCCGAGTTGATCAGTCCGGACGATCCCAACGGATGTATCAATGCCGCCGGGATGCCGGTCACGGTTCCGAACACCAGCGGTATCGGCGCATTCACCGAGCGGCTCCAACTGGCTCAGGCCGGTGCCGCAGAACTGACCGGTGTCGAGTTCATCGACGCTCAGGCCATCACTGCCGGACAAGGGGCCTGCAGCATCGCACCACTGGTCAGTGGGGTCGTGAATCCGCAGGCCAACCCCTTCGGTATCCCGCTGCATCCCACTCCGCAAGGCGATGCGGCGCTCGCGAAAACGATCGCGGGGCAGCTGGGCCTCTAGCCCGCCGAGACGTTTCCTGACCGCTGTCGGCGTCATCGAAGGCTCGACCTTCGACAACCTCGACGTCACGGTGGCATGCGGCGACCTGAACTTGCTGCCGACCACCGCGCCCTGCTGGTCGAGGTGTGAGGTGGGCCGTCGTCACTGAAGTCCTCTCGCGGTATTCTCGCCCCGCGACTGCGGGACAGATGTGATCGAGGAGGCGACAGTGACACCCACCGGTGGTTTCACCGTCGCATCGTTCAACGTCAACGGCATCCGTGCGGCCCGGCGCCGCGGGTTCGATGACTGGCTGGTTCAGCGCGCCCCGGACGTGGTGGGGTTGCAGGAACTACGGTGCGGCATCGATGACGTCGGCGACTTCGGTGACCACATCGCGTCGATCGACGTCGGTTCGATTCCGGGACGCAACGGGGTGGCGATCCTGACCCGGCACGAACCCGCCGCGGTGCGCACCTGGTTGACGCATCCGCCGAAGGCCAGGGGGCTGTCGGTGTTCGCTGCCGAGGGCCGCTACATCGAGGTCGATCTGGCCGATCGGCCCCTGACCATCGGCAATCTCTACCTCCCCAAAGGCGGCCTGCCCGCCGAACTCCAGCGCCCCGGATCGATGCGTGAGCAACCCGACGGCGGAGTCAAATATGCTCGGAAGCAACGGTTTCTGGCCGGGTTCGCCCGCGAGCTCGAGCGCAACCGGCGGGCCGCGCGGCAGGCCGGACGGGAGTTCTTGCTGCTGGCCGACCTCAACGTGGCGCACACCGAATACGACGTGACGAACTGGCGCGCCGCCCGCAAGATGGAAGGCTTTTTGCCGGAGGAACGAGCCTGGTTCGATGAGATCACCGGACCGCGTCGGCTGGTCGATGTGGTGCGCACTCTGCACGGTGACCGTCCGGGCCCGCTCACCTGGTGGAGCTGGGCAGGGGAGTCGTTCGTGAAGGACGTCGGCTGGCGCGTCGACCACCAGCTGGCCACCCCGGGCCTAGCCCGGCGCGCACGTCGGGTCACCGTCGACAAGGAATCCGCGCCCCAACTCCGGCTCTCCGATCACGCCCCGCTGATCGTCGAGTACGACGACGTTCGCTCGGAGAATTCACCCTCGCTCGGGTTGTGACGCGAGCGAGGGGTGAGATCAGCGGCGTCGGCCCTTGCCTGCCGGCTTCCCCGAGGCTTGGCGGCGCGCCTGTTTGGCCAATGACTTCTCCTTGGCAGAGCGCTTGGGGGCAGGTTCGGAGCCGCCCCTCGACGACGTGGATTTACGTCCACGCACGATGCCGATGAACTCGTCGGCGAGCTCAGAGGTCGGGGCCGGCCACATTAGACCGACGGATCCGGCCGGTGCGTCGGTCACCGGACGAAAGACCAGATCCTTGCGATGATGCAGTCGGGCCAGCGACTGCGGGACCAGGATGATGCCGGTACCCGCCGCGACGAGTTCCATTGCGTCGCCGGTGGTTTCCGGTTGATGGTCCACTGCTGTTCCCGGCCGATTCGACATCACGATGGGCTCGTCGAGCGGCCACAGGAGTTGTTCGTCGGCGAGGTCGGTAACGCTTATCTCATCGCCAACGGTGAAGACGTGGTCTTTCGGTACGACCACGACGGTCGTCTCCTCGTAGAGCTCGATGGTGTGGTGCGGCCCCGGGTCGCCGTGGCGCAGTGCGTCAGGCAGGCGGGTGATCGCCATCTGCACCCGCCCCTCGCGGATTGCGTCGGTGCACGCGGCGACGTCCATCGCGATGAGTTCGAGAGGCGTCTGCGGGATTCGTTCACTCCAGGTGCGAACCCACTTGCCGGGTGTTACGCCGGGCACGTACGCCAGCCGAAATGAGGGGGCGTCGTCGGGTGTGGTCACGCCAAGAGGCTACCGCCCGATACCCTCGACATATGAGTTCGCAGTCGATGAAGTCGGCCACCGCCGCCAAGAAGTTGGACGTGTACCTGCCGGCGACGCCCGCCGAGTTCCAGGAGGGCGTCATCACCCGTGCCGAACTCGATGGGCTGCAGGCGGACCCGCCGGAATGGCTGCGCGATCTGCGCGTCAACGGGCCCCACCCGAAGAACCTGGTGGCGATGAAACTGGGGATCTCGAAGGGCGCTCTCGTACGCCACGGCATCACCGAGGCGCTGACCACAGAGCAGATCAACGCCCTCCTGTCCGAGATGCCCGACTGGCTCGAGGCCGAGCGCGCCACCCAGATCGAGGTTCGCAAGGAAGCGGCTACCGAAAAGCCGGCACCTACCGACCGGCCGCGCGCACGAAGAAGAAAATAAGTATCCCGATGATGGTGGCTTTCGGCGAGTAAAAGCCCCAGGTGGGCCTCGCCAGAAGCCACCACCTCTGGCTTTACCGTGCCACCGCCGCGTCGGTCACCGAACCCAGCGCCGCAAGCAGATCGGCCGACGACGCGACCGCACCGAAGACGCCGCCCTGCATCGTCACCATCTGCAGGGCCGCTTGGTGATTCGACGGATCCGTCGCCCCGGTGCAGTCGGAGAGGACAAGGCATTCGTAGCCGCGGTCATTGGCCTCGCGCATCGTGGTGTGCACGCAGACATCGGTGGTGATGCCGGTGAGGATGATGTGCGTGATTCCGTTGCGGCGCAACACCAGGTCGAGATCGGTGGCATAGAACGCGCCTTTCCCCGGCTTGTCGATGATCACCTCGCCGTCGATGGGTGCGACTTCGGGCACGATCTGCCAACCTTCTTCACCGCGCACCAGGATCCGGCCGCATGGCCCTTCGACCCCGATCTCTGCCCCGATCTGTGCGGACCGCCAGCGTTTGTTCTCCGGCAGGTCGGAGAGATCGGGACGGTGTCCTTCACGGGTGTGGATGACGGTCAGTCCCGCGGTGCGGGCGGCGGCCAGCACCCGGGCCGTCGGCTCCAGTGGTGTGCGGGTGAGGGAAAGGTCGTAGCCCATTGCGTCCACGTACCCGCCGGGGCCGCAGAAGTCGGTCTGCCAGTCGATACACAGCAGGGCGGTCGACTCCGGTCGGAACGAACCGTTGTACGGCCAGGCGTACGGAGTGGCGCCGGGGAGGGTCGGGAAGGCAGAAGCGGTTGTCACAGAGTTCCTTTGACGAGATCGGGTGGTGTGTGATCGCTGGTCACGCGGCGGACGGGACGGTCGCCGGACGGATGATGCGATCGTGTGCGAGAGCTGTGAGTGTGGCGACCACAATGCCCACGACGACCACGCAGAGTTCGGGCAACAGATAGTGGGCGGCGAGAGCGGCGGCCGCGCCGAGGCCCCACGCGATGAAGGCGCCGGCCTCCCAGGCTCGGTCCGAACTGCGGGAAGCCTTGCGGCGCAACATTTGATCGGTGATCAGCACTGCGCCGAGTGGCGGCACGACGACGCCGAGCAGGTTCAGCCATTCCTCGAAGTGACTCCAGACCCCTGCCACCGCGAGGGCGACGCCGATCGCACCCAGCAGCACGGTCAACGGCCGCATGCGAACACCGGTCAGCTGACTCCAGCCGACCGCACCGTTGTACAGGCAGTGCGTGCACACCGACCCCAGATTGATGAATACGAATGCCACGGCCAGTGGGACGAGTATGCCGCCGTGATCGATCAGGATATTCAGGAAGCTGCCACCGGCGGTGCCGGGATCGTCGGAGGCACCCATCGCCACGATCACTCCGCCGATCGTCAATGCGATGGTGTTGCCCACCGGGAAAGCGCTGAATGCGGCGAGGAAACCTTCTCGGCCGTTCTTTGACCAGCGGGTGAAGTCGGCGGTCATCGTGCCCGAGTCTGCGAACAGCGCAACAACCAGCGTGACGGCGGCGCCGAAGCTGAGCGCGCTTGCGCCTGCCCCACCTGAGTACGAGGCGAAATCGGAGGCACCCGGCGTCGAGGAGGCCTCGACGATCGCCACGATCCCCAGCACCAGATACAGCGGCGCCGCGATGATCCCGATGACCGTCAGTGCGCGGATGCCCAGGAGTGTGGCCAGGAGATAGCCGACTCCGGCGATGAGCGCGATCAGGGTGGCGTTCCAGCCCATGCCGCTCTCGAGCGTCGACCCGGTCAGCCCGGTCTGGAAGGCGAACCAGCCGATCACGACCGTGGCCAAGAAGGCAGCCGGAATGCGGTAGCCGCGGGCGCCAAATGTGCGGGCCGCCATCAGTGCGAAGTTCTCGCCGGTCTTGCCTGCCTGGTGGCTCAGGATGCCGACGTAGGCCATCAGGATCAGATTGCCGGTGAGGATCGCTGCCATGCCGAGCCAGAAGCCGAGCGAGTACACCACCATGCCGCCGAAGACCGCGCAGGTCAGGATCATCGGGAAGCCCAGCCATACCGCCGACACCGAGAACAGTGACTTTCGTGCTGCGGTCGGAACCGGTCGGTCCTCGTACTCCTCGAAGGGGTCGACTGGTGGCGGGTTTTCGAGCGTGTCTGTGGTGGGTATGTCGGCGCCCGAATCGGCGTCGATCGTGCTCGCGTGGGGGGTCATGGAAGTCCTTCCGAGAAGGTGCGTGCGATTTCCTATAGGAAACAGTCCCTACTGTCGTTTTGGGTTTCGCGTTTGTGAACTGGTTGTTAAACCGACTTCGGGCGGTATTTTGTGGTCCTCACGGGACAATTCGTCCGTGGTCAATGCGACTGTGAAGCCCGCGGGTGACAACAGTTACATATAGGATTTCCGTCATGCCATCGAAGACGCCTGCCGAAGCGGTGCCGGTCGCCGACCTGATCAGGGCGGACGTGGAAGAAGAGATTCTCACCGGCCGTATGACGCCGGGAAGCAAGGTCAATGCGGACGAGCTCGCTCGTGTTCGCGGTGTCAGTCACATACCGGTCCGGGAGGCACTACGTGCGCTCGAGGCTGACGGATGGGTTGTCCGACGCCACCATCGAGGTACGTTCGTCCGCGAACGGGACCGCGATGAGATGGCCGACCTGTTCGAGGCGCGGCTCATCGTCGAACACCAGGCGACCCGATTGGCAGCGCAACGTCGTACCTCGGAGCAGCTGACGGAACTCGAAGAGATCGTGGCACGGCAGGCCGCCGCCGAAGATCCCGCAGTCCTGGCCGCGATCAATGCGGAGTTCCATGTCGCCATGGCGTCCTGCGCACAGAACGCAGTGTTGTCGTCGATGGTCACCGACCTCAACAAGCGGGTGCGCTTTTTCTATCTGCCCGCTGCGGGGAGTCGACGCGGGGACTCCGTGTCGGAGCATCGCGCCATCCTCGCCGCCATACGTGATCGCAGACCTGACGACGCCGCCGAGTTGCTGGCCGAGCACATCCGCGACACCCGCGATGACGCCTCCCGTCGGCTCGAGCGGCTAGAAGCTCGCCTCGAACGGGGCCGGGGGCAGGGTGACGACCTGGCCGGCGTAGCTCAGGCCGGCGCCGAAGCCCAATAGCAACGCTGTCTGGCCGCCTTTGGCCTTGCCGGTCACCAGCATCTCTTCGATGGCCAGCGGGATCGATGCCGCTGAGGTGTTTCCGGTGGTCTCGATGTCGTTCGCGACCGGAACATCGTCGGGTAGACCGAGATTGGCCTTCATCAGCGTGTTGATGCGGGCGTTGGCCTGATGCGGGATGAAGATCTCGATGTCTTCCTTCGCAACTCCGGACTGTTCGAGCACTCGTCCGAGTGCCTTGGGCAGAGTGATTGCCGCCCAGCGGAATACGCGACTGCCCTGCATCTCGACAACCATCCGGCCGACCGGTTCGGTCTCGGGATCCTTCGACTGAAACGCTTCGGCGCGGTCCATGTACCCGGGGATGTCGTAGTTCTGCGAGATGGCGTCGCTGTTCTCGCCGTCGCTGCCCCAGACGGTGGGGGAGATGCCGTTCTCCTCGCTCGGGCCGACCACCACCGCTCCGGCTCCGTCGCCGAAGATGAAGGCGGTGTTGCGGTCGGTGGGTTCCATCACCACCGACATCGTCTCGACCCCGATCACCAGTACATGCCGGGCCGAGCCGGACCGGATCATGTCCGTCGCCAGTCCGAGGCCATAGCCGAAACCACCGCAGCCGGACGCGACGTCGAAGGCCGGGATCCCGTTGATACCGAGGTCAAGAGCCACTACCGGGCCGCCATGGGGAATTTTTGTCTTCCAGCTGCCGGTCGCCAGGATCAGTGCGCCGATGTCTTTACGATCAATGCCGCTGTTCTTGATGGCGCGATCGGCGGCCGCGACAGCCATGGACCGTGCGGTCTCGTCCCCGCTGATCCATCGACGGCTCCGGATTCCGCTGCGTTCGAAGATCCATTCATCCGTCGAGTCGAGGATCTCGCACACTTCGTCGTTGGTGACGATCCGTTTCGGTCGGTACGCGCCGATCCCCAAAATCGAGACGTTGCGATGGCCAGTGGTTGCCGCGATGTTCATGCCTGATCCGAGCCCCTTCGATCGGTTCACCGAGTTCATCGATTTTTCGCAGGGTACGCGCTCTCAGGGCCTGTGCGGGGGAGGCGCTACGCCTTCAGTTCCTGTCGAAGCAAATGTGATTGGTTGCGCGCCAACTGTCATCGTAGGGCGCCTGGGTGGAGACGTACCCACCCGTCGACTACATTCTGCAAAGGGGTGGGGTTCGGTGCGTAGTGCACCGAGCATTTCGAAAGGCTGACCAACCTCGATGCGCATCACCTCCACACTCGGGGCTCTCGCTCTGGCTTCACTCGTCGCTCTGACCACTGCAACATTTGGTACGGGCGCCGCCTCGGCGAACATCGGCGAGGCCGGTTCGCAGGCCTACATCACCAGTATCGAAACCCTCACGGACCAGCATCGGGTGATCAATGTGTATTCGCCTTCGATGGACTCCATCGAAGCGCTTGATGTGCTCGTCCCAGCCGACCGCAGTGAGCCGAGCCCAACCCTGTACGCGCTCAACGGCGCAGGCCAGGGTGTGGTGGAGAAGTCCGGTTGGTTCGAGGCCACCGACGTCGTCGACTTCTTCGCCGACAAAGACGTCAACGTGGTCTCCCCGCGGGGCGGCACATTCAGTTACTACGCCGACTGGATCAACGATGACCCGGAACTCGGTCACAACAAGTGGGAGACGTTCCTGACGAAGGAGCTGCCGCCGGTCATCGACGCCGAACTCGGCACCACGGGTGTCAATTCCATCATGGGCATGTCGATGAGCGGCTCGTCCTCGTTGTTCTTGGCCGCACTTAGCGGTGACCTCTACCAGGGCGTCGCATCGTTCAGTGGATGCGCCCGGACCACCGATGTCGTCGGACGCGAATACATGAAGTTGGTCGTCGAGACCCGCGGCAAGGGCGATATGACGAATATGTGGGGCGAGCCGGAGAACCCGCTGTGGGCCGAGCACGACATGTACCTCAACGCAGACAAGCTCCGTGGCAAGACGATCTACCTGTCGAGCCGAAACGGGCTGCCCGGCAAGTACGACAACGAAGACAACGTGCGGCTCAACGGCCAGGTCAACAGCCTCACGGACCAGATCGTCCTCGGCGGCGGTATCGAGGCCGCAACCGGCCTGTGCACCCGGCAGGTCGCAGACCGGCTCAGTGAACTCGGGATCCCCGCGGTGACCGATCTTGATCAGCCCGGCAGCCATTCCTGGGGCTACTGGGAAGAGGACCTGCGCAAGTCCTGGCCCACGCTGGCGGCATCGATGGGTATTTCGGCCTGAAGCTTTCGGTGACTCAGCGGCCGTTGTGAATGCGGCGCGGGTCGACACCTTCGCGTTCCCAGCCGGCTGCCGCGTACTTGACGTACAGCCGGCGCACGGGAAGGCGGTTGAAGATCGGATTCGCCGCGCGCATGGCTGCGGTGAAGCGGTCGTAGCGCTTCTGCATCTTCGGGTTCCACTCCAGCTCGCAGACATCACGCATCTGCTGGGGCACGGTACCGATGACCACGGTGCGGACGACGGCGTTCAACGGACGTGACAGCACCACCCACACGGGCGCCGGAATCGATTTCGGGCGGGGCAGGCCTTTGCGCAGGTATCCGGTGGCGTAGGTGATCGTCTTTGTCGGCACGAAACGGTCCAGCATCGAGTCCCAGTACTCGCAGAATTCCGTGTAGGTCTGCGGCTCGTTGCGCGAGCTGACACCGTAGAGGCGGTACCAGGCCTTGCCTTCTTCGAAGATCTGCGCCTTCTCGGCGTCAGTCAGCCGCCGGATGAAGGTGTCGGCCGTGTAGATGACCTGGTCGATGAATGTTGCGTGCGCCCAATAGAACAGCTCGGGATTGAGTGCGTGATAGCGCGATCCGTCGCTGTCGATCGTCCCCTTGATCGGCTTGTGGAAGTCGCGGACCCGGCGGCCCCACTCGTGGGGGTTCGCGCTGTAGATGGTGTTCATGATCGGCGGCACCGTGCGCTGCGCGCGGCCAAGGAAATCGGAGAAGATCACCGAGTGGTCTTCGACGCCTTTGGCGAGCTGCTCGATGCAGTTCTCGGTGCCGGCAGTGCGCTGGAAACAGAATGCGCTGCGGATGTCGCCGGAGAACTTCCAGACCAGCGAGTCCGGGCCGAGCGGCGGTGCCGAGTCGGCGTCTCGATCGTCGATCGGCATGGGCGTGGCTTCGCGAACCGCGCTCTCAAATGCTGTCATGGCGCCCCCTGTGATGACACAACTATCTTTATCTGTTTCAACTGCTCCAACGGTAACAGGTTTCATCGCCGGTCATGCGCTGGGATTGCGGGTATGAAAAGGGGCTGTGAGACGTCAGTCGAGTATCTGTGTCACCAGATCATCGGCGCGAGGAACTTCTCCGCGAAGTGACGGGTGGCGACGGCATCGGTCAGGTCTAGCGCGCGGGAGCGGGACATCGCGAAGGAGGCCACGAGGCGCATCTGCAACTCGGCGGCGAGTCTGAGGTCGTCCGCAGGCATCGAAGCACCGGCCTTGCGCAGTGTGTGCGCGATGGCGTCGCTGAACGAGTCGATGACCGCGTCGGACTGCGATCGCTCGAATCCGATCAACAGGTCTAGCGCCTCGGGTTCGTCCGCGATCAGCCGCCGGGCAAGCGGGTTGGTGCGGAAAGCCTCGATGGTCTGGGTGAAGGCTTCGACCACGGCAGCGCGGGGGTCGAGGCCCTCGACCGAAGCGGCCACACCACGCATGAAGTCTGCTTGCATCCGCGCTCCGACGGCCGTGAGAAGATCTTCCTTGCTGGGAAACCGGCGGTACAGGGTGCTCCGGCTGACCTGGGCCTGCTGTGCGATCCGTTCCACGTTGGCGCCACGGACGCCCATCGAGGCGAACTCCGCGACGGCCGCCGTGAGTATCGCCTCTTCCTGTTCCTGCTGAGTTGCGTTGGTGCGTTGCACCTTTTCAACCCTACCGATCCGACTTCGATGGATGTTTGACGACATTCATTTCTGGCGACCGCCGAGCGCGAATGGCGCCGGGGTGCTTTAGTGATTCGGTGAAGCACCTCTATCGCGGACAGATCTTTCATATCGCGGGTTCGCCGAAAGTGACCACAGCGCACGACGCCCTTGTCTTCATCGAAGACGGCGCTCTTGTGGTCGATGAAAACGGCACCATTTCATGGTGCGGCGAATTCTCCTCGCTCCCAGATGAACACGACCATTCGGTGGTCGTCGACTATCGGCCCGGATTCATTCTTCCCGGGTTCGTCGACACCCATATTCATTTCCCGCAGACGTTCGCCGGTGATGCCTACGGCGGTGGGCAATTGCTGGAATGGCTCGAGCGGTGCATTTTTCCCTCCGAATCGAAACTCGGCGATCCCGAGTTCGGGCAGTTGGCCGCCGCCGAGTTCACACGCAGGCGGGTCCGGGCCGGGACCACCGCTGCGATGGTGTTCGGATCGGCATTCCCCCATGCGCAGGACGCATTGTTCGAAGAGACACAGCGACGTGGCCTGCGCATCGTCAGCGGTCGCGGGATCCAAACCCGCGGACCCGATTCCGCGGGTCCTCTGCTGACAAGCGAAGAGAAGGCCATCGAGCTGACCGCGGCAGAGGTCGACAAGTGGCATGGCGCCGACACCGGAGACGTCGCGACCGCACTGTTGCATGTCGCACTCGTGCCGCGGTTTTCACTGTCTGTGACACCGACGACGCTGGCGGCACTCGGTGAGCTGTACACCGACCTGCGATCGAAGGGCGTGTACGTCCACACGCACCTGAACGAGAACAATCGTCCGGGTACCGGAGAGGTCGATGCGACCAAGGCGGTCTATCAGGTCGACAGCTACCTCGACACCTACGATGGAAAGTTCCTGCCGGGTTCCAAGATCGGTGGTGACTCGCTCCTCGGACCACGCACGATCATGGCGCATTCGGTGCATTGCCAGGACGGAGAACTGGCCCGCATGGCCGAGACCGGAACCTCGATCTCGCATTGCCCGGTCTCGCAGCTGTTCCTGGGGTCGGGCACGATGCCGTGGCTGCGGACCGTGGCGTCCGGAGTGAACATTTCACTCGGCACCGATCACGGTGGGGGCGATGAATGGCTGATCTCGCGAGTTGCCAACGACGCCTTCAAAGTCCACATCACCGAGCCCGGTGATGCCGGGGTCTCGATGCATCCGGCGGAAATGCTGTTCGTATCAACCCTTGCCGGCGCCCGCGCGCTCGACATGGAAAACCGGTTCGGCAACTTCGACGTCGGCAAGGAAGCCGACTTCATCGTGATCGATCCCGAGCAGTGGCCGCCGCTGTACAACTCGGTCACCCATGGTGTTCGCGCTGACGATGCAGACTTGGCCCGGGATCAGTTGCTGTTTGCGCTCCTCATGCAATTGCGTGAACCCGCCATCGCATCGGTGTACGTCCAGGGTCGCAAGATCGACGAGGACTGATTCCGTAGATGATCGAAACATCCGGTGAGGCAACCGTTTTTGTTGCCTTTCACCCGGTCTCCGACAACGACTTCGCGGATTGGTCCGGGCGGGTGCGGGTGATCGCGGAGAATGCGGTCGGCTACCGGCACCTCGCGGTGGCCGGAGATCGGCAACCGGCGGTGGCGTTGACGTTTGCTGACGAGGCAGTGTTGCAGGCGTGGCTGGATTCACCGGCGTGGTCACGGTTGGTCAAGGTGGGGGCAAGTTGCGGCATCCGCCGCGAGTTCAGCGACCTGGTCACCGTCGACGGTGAACAACCACCATCCGGGGTGGGTATCTTCGTCCACCGGGTGGAACCGGCGAACGTGGCCGGGTTCATTGCGGCGCAACGCAAGTTGATGGATCTGAGTGCAGCCGCACCGGGTTTCGAGTACTCGATTCTCACCGGACCACGCCTGGCCCACGACGGAATCGAAGAGTGGACCGCCGTGGTCAAGTTCCGAACAGATGCTCTGCTGACCCGGTGGCGTGATGCTCCCGAACGTGCGCAGGCCCTTGGCGAACTACGGTCGAATCTCGAGCAAGACTTCTCTTCGTCGTTCGAGGCGAACTCGTTCGGTTCGATCGTGCGGGTCGCCGACGGCCGATCGGCGGCAACACCCGAATGGAAAGTCGGGATGATGGTGCTGCTGGTGCTCTACCCGACAGTGATGGTGCTGTCGCGTTTCGTGGGGCCGTACTTCGACCAGTGGGGCGCCGAGCCCTGGCTGTCCATGTGGCTCAGTCAGATTCTGTCGGTGTCGCTGCTGACGTATCTGTTGATGCCCATGGCCACCGCGGCGTTCTCGTTCTGGCTGGATCCGTTTCGAGGATCGTCACTCAAGGTGTCGATCGTCGGTGTCCTCGTGGTCGTTGTGCTCTACGCCGCCACCCTCGCGTTGTTTGCCAACGTACGGTGGCTGCAATTCTGGGACTATGCCTGAGCAGATAACTGCTGCGGCACTTGGGTAGTGCCTGGCCGGACCTCCCCGTCCGACCAGGCACTGGTCTGGGGGGATCAGCGGAAGATGGTCTTGACGCTCTGGTAGGCGGACATCGCACCGTTGACGTCGATGAACAGCGCACTGACGTGGACGGCCTCGGCGGTTCGGGTCATGATCGATCTCCTTACGATGCGGATCATCCTCTCGCCAGACAGTGTGCCACGTTCTTCAGGTGAGAATCGCTGTTTACATAAATACGTTCGATATGGGTCTGAACTGCGACAACTGATGTCCGTATTGGCCGGATCCCGTGTTCGGTGAGTCACCTACGGTCCTCTTTGTCGGTCGCGCAGTACATTGGGCCGATGGCAGTCGATGATGCGACCTCAGCCTTACTGGCCCGCTTGGCGGAGGCCGGTGAACCGCGGATTCGGCAGCTGCCGGTGGCGCAGGCCCGCGAGGTCTTCGCTGCCCTCGCCGAGCACTTGGAGCCGGGTCCAGATCTGTACGCGGTTGCCCAGGACACCGTGGTGGCCGATGACGGGTACCGGATTCCGGTGCGCGTCTACAGCGCGACCGAACAGCCTCGTGGGGTGATCGTCTATTTCCACGGTGGTGGTTGGGTGCTCGGATCCACCGCGGTATATGACTCGACCCTGCGGCGGCTGGCTGCGATCGCCAATTGTGTTGTGGTGTCGGCTGATTATCGCCTGGCGCCCGAGTATCGATATCCCACTGCTGCACATGACGCGTGGGATGTGACGAATTGGACGGCAGCGAGTTGGCCCACTCTGCCGCTGATTGTCGCGGGAGACAGCGCAGGCGGCAACCTGGCCACCGTGGTCGGACAACGCGCTGTCCGTGAATCCGGTCCCCTCATCGTGTTGCAGGTCCTGATCTATCCCATCGCCGACCATGATCTGGATACGGTCAGCTACCTCGATCCTGCGAATCAACTACTTCTGGACAGAGATTCGATGATCTGGTTCTGGAATCACTACGCGCCCGATCCGGACGTTCGGAACCAGGCGGACGCGTCGCCACTGCGGGGAGTCCTGGTCGGGTCCCCACCGGCGCTGGTGCTGATCCCCGAATATGACGTTCTGCGAGACGAGGGTGAAGCGTACGCCGTGGCGCTGGGGGACGCGGGAGTGCCGGTGCAACTCAACATCTTTGACGGCCAGATGCATGGGTTCGTCCAGTTCTCGGGAATCCTGCCTGCGGCCGACAAGGCGTTGGGGCTGATCGCCGAACAAGTCACTGCGGTCACCGGCGGGTGAGCATCGGCCGGTGGTCACACGCAGGAAGAGTCTGCATCAGGCAGGAGGATGTCGGAACCGGCCTCCACCACTTGGCGGGCGAGTACGGCAATTCTGATGTTGGAGTCCTGCGAGAACCTCCGGAGAAGTGCGAATGCCTGATCGGCATTGATGCCGAACCGTTCCATGATCATGCCTTTGGCCTGCCCGATCACGTCCCGGCTCTCGGCCGCGAGTTGTAACTGTTCGTTCTCGCGTGAGGCGGCGAAGGTGAGAGCTGCGTGGGCCGTGAACAACTCGCCGATCATCTTGGAATCGGCATTGAATCCGCCGACAGTGCGGCTGTACATGTTCACGGTCCCGATCCTGTTCGCACCCGCGTCACATGGAAGGCAGAGCATGGCACCCAAACCGGCCGCGGCTGCCGATCGAGCGAATCGGCCCCACCGCGCGTCTCGGGAGACATCCTCGATCAGCACGGTTTCGTGGTGACTTACCGAGTGCAGGCTGGGTCCCTCTCCGAGGCTCATCTGCAGGCCGTCGCAGGTGCCCGCGAACCCATCGACCGCCACGGTTCGTTCGATCGACTCGTTGCTCGCGATGACGATGCTGACACCGTCGGCGGCCGGCATCAGATGCTTCGCCTTCGTTGAAATCGCCTCTGCAAGCGCGCGGATGTCACCGCGTTCCGCGTAGAGCTCTCGGGCGATCACAGCCAAATCCGCGGGGAGGGTTGTTGTGTTCTCGTTCATGGCCATCCCTTCGCGCTGCACGAATACCCGATGTCGATATTAGCTCCACGACGGACGGTGCACACCACGCCCCCTGTCTGTCGGAGATGGCCAATAGGTCTGTGCGGCAGTGACTCCCGTCAGAAATTTGTTGGGTGGAAGTACTTGGCACGCCCGCTGCGGAGTGCTAAAACTATCGGGCACAGTGATTTGGTCGCCCGCCAGGGTGGCGGGCCATGAGCGACGTAGGAGGTGGGTTGCTGTGCTTCGTTTTGATCCTTTCAGTGATGTTGATGCGTTGACCCGCGGATTGCTGGGTGCCAGGACCGAGGGGACGGGATCTTCGCGAACTCCCCGGTTCATGCCGATGGATCTATGCAAACTCGATGGGCACTATCTGCTGACGGCTGATCTTCCCGGCGTGGATCCGGGTTCGGTCGATGTGAACGTCGACAACGGTGTTCTGACACTCTCGGCACAGCGCACCGCCAGGTCCGATGACGGCGTGCAGTGGTTGACCAATGAACGGTTCTTCGGAAGCTATCGTCGCCAGCTGTCCTTGGGTGACGGAATAAACACCGCCGGAATCAGCGCGCACTACGACAATGGTGTTCTCTCCGTGACCATCCCGATCGCGGAGAAGGCCAAGCCCCGACGCATCGAGATCGAACACTCCGACAGTGGTCGCTCGATCGAGTCCAGCGGCTGACAGCACGGAGAGATCCTCGCTCGACATGCGGGCTCCGTAGGCGCTGAACTAACGTTGACGCAAGCGCTGCGGAGGAGTCTTGGATGACATCTGATTTTGTGGTCCCCACTGTCGACATCACGGCATACGTGGGTGGGGGAACTGCCGCCGAGCGGGCTGTCGTCGCTGAACGCATCGACGCGGCCTGCTCGGCGGTCGGTTTCATTCAGATTGTCGGACACGGTGTTCCGAACGCGGTGTCGGGTGCTTTCGCTGCCGCGATGGATGATTTCTTTGCGTTGCCGCTCGATGTCAAGAAGGCATATCGGACGCCTCCGCGCATCAATCGCGGTTACACCGCGCCGAAGTCGGAGTCCTTGTCACTGAGTCTCGGTGTCGAGTCTGCCGATCGAATGAACGATTTCTTCGAAGCCTTCAACGTGGGGTCATGCGCGGCCGACTACCCCGATCATCACCTCCCGCACGACGACTACGCCGAAAACCTCTGGCCGACAGAGGCTCCGGCATTCGAGGCGGGGGTATCGGCCTACTACACCGAGGCGGCCAGGGTGGCACGCACGCTCACCCGGATCTTTGCCGATGCCCTCGATCTGGAGCCCGACTTCTTCGCCGGGTTCACCGACCATTCCCTCGACGTATTGCGGATGAACAACTACGCCTTACCGCCCGGCGAGATCGACCTCGGCGGTGAGCTGACCGGAATGGGTGCGCACACCGACTATGGGATCGTCACCGTCCTCTGGGCTGACCAGGTGAAAGGTCTTCAGGTTCTCGGCCACGATGGGATCTGGCACGATGTCGCACCCGCCGACGGTGCGTTGCTGGTCAACCTCGGCGACCTGATGGCGCGCTGGACCAACGAACGCTGGATGTCCACGCTGCATCGCGTGAAACCGCCAATTGTCAACGGCGTCATCGAACGTCGACGTTCGGCGGCGTTCTTCCACGACGGCAACATCGACGCGACCATCAGCACCCTGCCGTCGTGCATCGGCGAGGGCAGCAAATACGAGCCGGTGACGGTGGCCGATCACCTCGCGGCCAAGCTCGCCGGATCACGTGCCGGGGTGGCCAACGCCGCGGCCGAACGAGAGGCCGCCCGGGTCCGGGCTTCTACGGCTCCCTGACCCCGATGATGTGGCCTTTTGGCGGCGTCCACCTGCGGGTTTGTTTGCCAAAGGGCCCACTATCGGGGCGCCTAGAGCCAGTCCTTACGCCGGAAGAGCGAGTAAAGAACCGCCACGGAGGCGACGATGATGGCCACGCTGATCGCGAGGCCGAACGAGTTGCCGAATCCCGGGAATCTGACGTTCTGACCGAAGAACCCGGTGACCGCTGTGGGCACCGCGATGATGGCGGCCCACGAGGTCAACTTCTTCATCACCGTGTTCAGCCGGGCATCCTGCAGTGACAGGTTTGTCTCGAACAGTGTTGTCACCATGTCGCGCAACGACTCTGTCCATTCGGTGGCGCGCAGGACGTGGTCGTACAGGTCGGTGAAGCTCGCATCGAGAGCCGGATTGGCTCTGTTCTCGAGCCGGTTTCGCTGGATCAGGTTGACCACTTCGCGCATCGGGAGCACCACCCGGCGGAGTTTGACGAGGTTCTTACGTACCCGATAGGTACGTCGCTGGAGGTCGTGGCTGTTGTTGTTCTCGTCGAAGAGCAACGACTCGAGATCCTCGATGCTGTCGTCCAGCATCTGGACCGCGTCGAAGTGACCATCGACGACGACGTCGAGCAGTCCATGGACCAGCACCCCGATGCCGAGCTTCTCATCATCCATCGCATCCCAGCGCTGCGTCACCACGTCCATATCGAAGCCCTCCGACAACCGCACCGTGATCAGCACGTTCTCCTTGATGAACATGGAGATCCGATGGGTGTGTAAGGCGCCGTTGGTGGACAGCGACGGATCTTCGTGGATGTCCACGCCGTAGACGGTCATGAACTTGTGGTGCGGATAGCTGACCGCTTTGACGCGTTCGGCATCGGCAAGTGCGTCTTCAACGGCCCAGGTGTTGAGATTGAGTTCCTCTGCCAGCTGGCAGAGCGCTTCGTGGCTGGGATTCACCAGATCGGCCCAGGCCAGCGTGGTGTCGTCGGCCAGACAATCGGACAGTGACTCGACGTCGAAGCCGTCCTGGAGTTTGCCGTTTCGCCAGATCCGGCCGCGCACATTTTCGATCACACCTTCGATGGTGCCACCCGGGCTACCTCAGTGGTCGGTGGAGAACCCCGACCGCACCTGGTGTCGCTGCTGCGCGAGCTCGACAAGCCGGTTGATCAGGTCGCTGTAGCCGAGGCCGGACGCCTCCCAGAGCTTCGGATACATCGATGCCGGGGTGAACCCGGGAATCGTGTTGATCTCGTTGAGGAGCCAGCCGCGACCGTTCTCCTCGTAGAAGAAGTCGACGCGCGCCATGCCGGAGCACCGCAGCGCCAGAAATGCGCGTTCGGCCAGCAGGCGGACCTCGGCTATCTGGTGTTCGGACAGTTCCGCGGGGATGACCAGACCGGCCGCACCGGTGACGTACTTGTCCTCGTAGTCGTAGAACTCCGCGCCGGGGAGGATCTCGCCGGGCACCGACGACTTCGGCTCCCGGTTGCCAAGGACGGCGACCTCGATCTCGCGGGCGGTCACCGCCTCCTCGATCACCACGACCTCGTCGTAGCGCAAAGCCAGCTCGATCGCGGTGGCCAACTCGGCGCGGTCGGAGGCCTTCGAAATGCCCACCGAGGAACCGAGATTGGCAGGTTTCACAAAGACCGGCAGGCCGAGGGTGTCGATCGCCCGCTCGATCAGGTTGTCGATCTCATCGGTTCCGGCACGGAACTCGACCCACTTGCACTGCGGGATCTGGGACTGTGCGGTGACGACCTTGGCCATCGCCTTGTCCATGCACACGGCCGAGCCGAGAACCCCGGCGCCGACGTAGGGGACGCCGGCCAGCTCGAGCATGCCCTGGACGGTTCCGTCCTCGCCGTGCGGTCCGTGCAGCAGCGGCAGCACCACGACCGTCTCGTTGTCGGCGCGCTGCAGTGCCGAGAGCGGATCGATTTCGGTGCCCTCGGGCTCGAGTACGCCAGGCAACTCCAGCGTGGCGTCGGCGAGTGTGGCGATCGCCTTGTCGTTGCGGATCCACTTCCCGTCACGGGTGATGCCGACCGGGATCAGCTCGTACTTGGTTCGGTCGGCCGCCGCGAGGACGTGCGCCGCGGTGATGCACGACACGTCGTGCTCCGCCGAGGCGCCACCGAACAGCACAACAAGGCGGATGCGGTCGGATGAAGCGGGATTGGCCATGCGGCCACGATAGGCCAGCGCCGAACCGGACATTGCCGGTGGTTGGTGGTCACGCCCGCCCGCCCGGTAGCGTCGACGCGTGCGATTCAAGGCGAGTGACGTGGCAGCGGCGACCGGTGGAAAACTCTTCGGCCCCGACCTGGAGATCGACGGCGCGAGTATCGATTCTCGCGGCATCAGGCCAGGCCAGCTGTTCGTGCCGATTGTCGCCGAACGCGACGGACACGACTTCATCCCCGGCGCACTTGCCGCAGGCGCAAAGGTGTACCTGACCGCGCAGGCCATTGACCAGGGCGATGCCCAGACCGCTGCCATCAAGGTCGCCGACACTGCCCTGGCCCTGGCCGACCTGGGCCGCGCTGCTCGGGCCCGGCTGACGGGCCCGGTCGTGGGCGTGACCGGTTCGGTGGGCAAGACATCGACCAAGGACCTGCTCGCAGCAGTGCTCGCGACCACGTACGTGACCGCGGCCAACGAACGTTCGTTCAACAACGAGCTCGGATTGCCGCTGACACTGCTCGGTGCCCCTGACAACACCGAAGCGGTGGTCGTCGAGATGGGCGCCCGTGGCATAGGTCATATCGAGCTGCTGTGTGACATCGCTCGCCCGACTGTCGGCATCGTGACCCGCGTCGAAGGTGTGCACCTCGAATTGTTCGGAGATCTCGATTCGGTGGCGCGCGCCAAGGGTGAGTTGATCGAGGCGCTGCCCGCCGACGGACTTGCCGTGCTGAACGCCGACCATCCGGTGGTCGCGGGGATGGCACAGCGCAGCGCCGCCAGGGTGCTCACCTTCGGTCTTTCGTCGAGCGCCGATGTGTACGCCGATGACATCGTGATGGACTCCGAATTGCGGGCCCGTTTCACGCTGCACACACCGTGGGGCACCACGCAGGTCGCGCTGGCGGCCCGTGGAGAACACCAGGTCGCCAATGCGCTGGCCGCCGCTGCCGCTGCCGGCGGCATCGGCGTGGGCATTGAACAGATCGCTGCCGGGTTGGGCGGGGCGGCCATCTCCGGACTCCGGATGGAACTGAGCCGCACCGATGCCGGCGTACGGATCCTCAACGACGCCTACAACGCGAACCCGACATCGATGTCGGCCGCACTCGATTCGTTTGCCACCCTCGACGCCCGGCGTCGGGTTGCGGTGCTCGGGGTGATGGCAGAACTCGGTGGATCGGCCGCCGCCGAACACCTGGCCATCACCGAACGGGCCCGGGCGCTGGGTATCGAGGTGATCGCGGTGGCGGCCCCCGACTACGGATCGGACGCCACGCACGTCGACGATGTCGACGCGGCCGTTGCCGCCCTCGGAGATCTGCAATCCGGAGATGCGGTGCTCGTCAAGGGCAGTCGGGTGGCGGCCCTCGAACGGGTGGCGGACGCTTTGTCGGCCGTCTGACCCGGGACTGATGACACCGCACCCCGGATTCACCCCGTCACTCACGGGAGTCCGGGGATTGGCCGCGTTGCTCGTGTGCGCCACCCACGCCGCATTCTGGACGGGCAAGTACACCAACGACTTCGAGGGCTGGTTCTTCGCCCGGCTCGAGGTCGGTGTGACTATCTTCTTTGTGCTGTCGGGCTACCTTCTGTTCACGCCCTGGGTGCGATCACTCCAGGAAGGTGATCCCAAACCTGATGTGCTGCGGTATTTCTGGCGCCGGGCGGTGCGTATTCTGCCCGCCTACTGGATCACGGTTCTCGGTGTCTACCTCATCTTCGTGTGGCGTGATGACATCTCGGACGTCGGGCACGGGCCGACCGGGCTCCTCCGCAATCTCACACTCACGCAGACGTACGGATTCGGTTATCTCCATTCGGGTTTGACGCAGATGTGGAGCCTGGTCGTCGAGGTCGCCTTCTACCTGATGCTCCCGGTGTTCGCGTGGCTGATCGGACATCTGATCTGCGGTGGAGGTTGGCATCCGGGCCGGATGATCGCGGCGATCGGTGGGCTGATGATGATCACCCCTGTGTGGGCGGTCATCACGGCCGACGGGGGTATCGATGTGACTGCGCGATTGTGGCCGCCTGCCTTCCTCGCGTGGTTTGCCGGTGGAATGCTGCTGGCCGTGTTGGCCCGGGTGGTCACGATCTGGCCGCCGACGTTGTCGGTGCTGGTCGGGATCGTCGCGTTCGAGATCGCCTGTACCTCGATCGCGGGGGAACCGACGATCACTCCGGCATCCACCTCGGCGACGATCGTGAAGTCGGCGCTCTACCTGATCGTGGCGTTGGCGCTGCTCGCACCGTTGGTGATCGGCCCGCGCGGACACTGGTGGGACCGGACGCTGTCACAGCCGGCGGTGGTCTGGTTCGGCGAGATCTCCTACGAGTTCTTCCTGGTGCACGTCATCGTGATGGAACTGGTGATGGATCTGCTCGGATATTCGCTCTTCAGTGGTTCGGTTGTCGGCGTGTTCATCGTCACGTCGGTCCTGTCGACCCCGGTTGCCTGGGCGCTTCATCGGGCGACCGCACCGCTCTGGCGTCGGGAAACGGCCCCGTTCGAGCGCATCCGGTAATACTGGTTGAAAGCCCGCAACTCCCCGGAGGCCCCGATGGTCGACAGTTCTGCCTTTGCCGCCTCAGGCGGTGCCGCGGACATTCGCCGCTGGTGCGAGAAGTCTCGTATGCCGGGCAGAGCGCCCGACCTGTCCGATCCGGCAGCCATCCTGATCGCGTCCGGATTCCTGTCCGACCAGGCCCGGGCAGTACTTGTCCGCCGAAGCACCGCAGGTCTGGCGGTACCGGGGATCGGTGGTTTCGGTGAGCTGCGGCGCCTACAGCGTGAGCTCGGACAGCTCGAGGATCAATTGCGCAACCCCCGGGTCCCCAAGGTCGCGGCGCTGGTGGTGCGCTCGCGGGTGGTGGCCCTCACGCGGCGGCGGGATGCCGCTCGCAACCTCGTGACGGCATCGAAACCGGTTTTTGCCGGAACGGTCCGCGGCATCCGACGCGAACGCCGGGAGGGCCTTCACCTCGACATCAGTGACCGGGAGCGGTTGTTCAACGGGCTGCTGTTCACGCCTTGCCCCAATGCACTCGACGTCAACTACCTGCGGCGTGCCACCGCGATGGCGGCGAGTACCACCGCGGGCGTCATCGGGCAGCTGACCGACAACCGGTCGAAGGCCGGCCACTGGGTGGCCGGGAAAGCAGCGATCTTCGATGACGCCGAACATGATGAATCATATTCTGGCAGTTCTCGATTCGTCGACGGATACGAGACGTTGCTCTACATTGCGGGCAACGCGTACGACCGGATCGTGCGTTCGCCGGTCTGGCACAGTGACCATTTTGTGGTTCAGCGCGGCCAGATCAATGTGCATGCCGAGATCGCCGAGATCGCAACCGATGTCATCAACCTCCGAACCGTTCGCATCGAACTCGATCGTGTTCGGGCCGTGGCCGATTCGGACGAACGTCTCGCCGAGCAGTTGCGGTCGCGGGAGGCCGAGTTACGCCCCGTCTGGTCGCAGCTGATCGACCGGGTGGCGGCGCTCTGGGATGTTGCCGATGCGGTGGCGGCCGCGGCGGTGGAGCTGAAGGTTCTCGATCAGGTGAACTACGCCGGAACCATCGATCAGCGCATCGACCACCTCATCGCCCGGTCGGGTGAGCGGGAGTTGTCGGCGGAGAACACGCGGCGTCTCGGTGAGCAACTCGGCGCCGGCCGGGAGCATCTACGTGACTACCGAAACATCCTGCAGGGAAACGTGACTCCCTTTCCCTCCGAAGGCGCCTCGGCCGCGGTCCCGCCCATCCCGGCGCCACCGAGGGCGGCAGGGCCGCGCAAGCAGATCGAGAACTGAACGCGGGCAGCGGCGTTCAGTCCCTGGCCCACTGCCTGAGGTAGTCCTTCTCGACGTCGGTGAGCCGGCGGAGGCGTTGTTTTTCCACGTCGACAACTGCCATCTGGGTGCTGGCCACGCAGGCCGGTTTGCCGGTGGCTTCGGCGTGTGCCGAACGAACTTCGTATCCGATGGTGAAGTCCACGGAGCGGAAACCCTTGATCCACATGCTGATCCGCAACGGGCTGTCCTCGTGTCGGAGCTGTGCCTGATAGCGGATCTCGACGGTGACGATCATCGCGCTCTTGATGAGCGGTGCATACTGTTCACCGGCGCTCATCAGCCAGGCCACCCGGGCTTCTTCCATCAGGGTGACCATCCGGGCGTGATTGATGTGACCAAACGCATCCATGTCCGACCACCGCACGGGGACCTCGGCAACATAGGCGAATGAGTCTGCGGCATTTGAGGTATTCGTCGGATTTTCCATATCCCACATGATCCATGCCGCATTTCTGAACTGGAACCCTCGCCCGAAAATGGGCTCTGTGAGTTGGCTGAGAGTTTTCCATCGTTCTGTACCCTCGGTAGCCTTCGGTCCGGGGATTCGACAACAGGGGAGTGGTCAATTCATGGAGCGCGTTGCACGTGTGATTCAGGCTATGGGTGGACTGGTGGCGTCTGCCGCGTTGGCCACGTCGGGGGCTGCAGTGGTGACCGCGGCGCCGACGACGGCCGAGGTCGAGACCGTGACGCAGGTCGGTCCGCAGAGGCAAGACCTGACGATCGCTTCGCCGGCCATGGGCGGCGACGTCAAGATCAGCGTGCTGACACCCGCCGATCTGACCAGTCCGCGAGGCACGCTGTATCTGCTCGACGGTGCGGGCGCCAAGGACCGCGTCAGTGACTGGCTGACCAAGGGCGGTGCAGAGGAGTTCTTCGCGGACAAGGACGTCACGGCCGTGCTGCCCTCGGGTGAAGGCGCGTTCTATACGAACTGGCAGAGTCGGGACGCGGTGTTCGGCCAACCCCAGTGGGAGACCTTCCTCACGAAGGAGCTCCCGCCGCTCATCGACGCGACGTTCAACGGCAATGGCAACAACGCGATCGCCGGACTGTCGATGGGTGGGCAGGCCGCCTACGCGCTCGCCGCGCGAAAGCCGGATCTGTACACCGGTGCCGGGTCGCTCAGTGGCTGCCCGCCGGTGACGGGCCTGGTAAACGAGAGTTATGTGCGCACCACGCTGGCCAAGGACGGCGCCGACGCCACCAACATGTGGGGGCCATTCGGTTCATCGGGATGGACCGACCACGACCCATCGCATCGGCTCGACGCGCTGCGCGGCAAGAACCTCTTCATCTCCGCGGGCTCAGGGATCCCGGGTCCGCTGGATCAGACGACGAAGCTCGACGAGGGTCTGTCCCGAGAAGAGATGATCGCCGCCGGCGTGACCCTGGAAGCCGGTGCCTACCGCTGCTCGGTTGAGTTCGCGGTGCTGATGCGGGCCAGTGGGGTGGAGGCCACGTCGAAGTTCCGCGCCGTCGGCACCCATTCGTGGCCGTACTGGAAGCAGGATCTCAAAGCGATGTGGCCGGTACTGGCCCGCGGGCTCTGACCGGAGGTCGTTACTCGTGCGCCTGAGTCGGCCGCTGCGGCGCCGGAGGTTGCCTGTGCATCCCCGAGGTTGCCCCAGGGCCTCCGACGGCGGCTGCGGCTAGCTGCGTGCGGCTCGAGCGCGGGCGAAGTCGAGGAATGTGTTGTTCTCGCCTTCCTCGGTGATGGTCACCCGCACGCCGTCGCCGTCGAACGGCCGGATGATGACGCCGGCCTCTGCTGCGTCCCGGGCAAAGGGCAGCGAGTCGGAGCCGAGATCGAGCCAGACGAAGTTGGCCTGACTCGGCGGGATGCGGTAGCCGGCCGACCGCAATTCGGAGCTGACCCGGTCCCGTTCGAGAGCAACCGAACCGGTGCGCGCGAGAAGTTCTTCCTTGGCGTGCAGGCTGGCTATCGCAGCGGCCTGCGCCAGTGAGTTGACGCTGAACGGCACGTGGACCTTCAGCAGTGCATTGGTGACCGAGGGGTCGGCGACCGCATAGCCGACGCGGAGACCGGCAAGGCCGTAGGCCTTCGAGAAGGTCCGCAGCACAACCAGATTCGGATACCGACGGTGCAGTTCGATGGCGTCGTAGCGCAGGCTCTCGGCAGGCCGCATGTACTCGAAATAAGCCTCGTCGAGGGCGACCAGGACGTCGGAGGGGACTTGGTCCAGGAAGGCGATCAGGCTGTCGGTGTCGACCACGGTGCCGGTCGGGTTGTTCGGGTTGCAGATGAAGATCAGCCGGGTGCGGTCGGTGATCGCCGCCGCCATCGCCGGGAGGTCGTGCACCAGATCGGCGTTCAGCGGCACCTGCACCGGTGTGGCCCCGGCAACACGGGTTGCCAGCGGATAGGTCTCGAACGATCGCCACGCGAAGAGCACCTCGTCGCCGGGACGGGTGGCGATGGTGATCAGGTTCTGGCAGAGCGTCACCGATCCGCAAGCGGTCTGCACGTTCTCGGGGGCGACGTCGAGGTGCTTGGCCAATTCTTCCGTCAACGCGACCGCGCCGTTGTCGGGGTAGCGGTTGACACGCGAGGCCGCTTCGGCGATGGCCGCCGCCACACTGGGCAGCGGGCCGAAGGTGGTTTCGTTGCTCGCGAGCTTGAGAGCGCCGGGGATGTTCTTGCCCGGGACGTAGGCGGGCACATCGGCTAGGTCGGGACGAATACGCGGGGTCACCGATCCAATCTAGCGCCGCGACGTCATGTCTCCAGAAAGTGCGTCTGATCAGACGGTTTGCTCCGGTCGGTGGAGCGTGTGTAATCTTTGGCTCGGCAGTTCGAAAGGACTCCACCAGGAGGCGTGCCAGAGCGGCCGAATGGGACTCACTGCTAATGAGTTGTCTCGCTAAAACGAGACCGGAGGTTCAAATCCTCTCGCCTCCGCCAGTACGACCGAATGGATGCACGACCAGTTAGACCGCTGGACAACTGAACACAGCACGCGCCCGTAGCTCAACGGATAGAGCACTTGACTACGGATCAAGAGGTTAGGGGTTCGAATCCCTTCGGGCGCACAACAGAAATCCCGGTGATGATCATCACCGGGATTTCTTGTATCTGCGACCGGGTGGGGGTCGATACGCGAATTGGTGTGATGTCAGCAACAATTGGGTGATGACCATCTATGTCTCGAGTCCGCAGATTCCCTACATCCTGACGTTCGAAGATACCGAGCGCGATGAGGTCGCCCGCGAGATCCAGCGCAGCATCGTCGGTGCCACCGAGACGATCGAGGTGCCGGGGACAACGGACTACCTCGAGGAGGTCGTACCCCCGTTGGTGATCGCACTCGACGCCCCAGATGCTGCGTTTGTCATCAACTGGGGGCAGGTGGCGTTTGTGGAGATCACCGAGGACGATCCGAATGAGGTGACCCCGGGAGGGTTTCAGCGGCCGTATCTGGAACTCGGCGCATCGGACGGGGTCCTCGATGAGGGCGACGAAGAGTTCGAAGACGACTTGGATGAGGGTGCCGAGGCCGGGTAGTCCCGTACCCCGTCGAGATCGAAGCCACCGCGGTCATCAATTGACCGCGGTGGCTTCGGGTTTGAATTCGGGTGTCAGGTGACGCTTTCGATCAGGAAAGCACGCTCTCGAGATCCGCACTGATCTCTTCGGGCGTGACGGTGGGTTCGTAGCGCTTGATGACGGCGCCGTCGCGGCCGACCAGGAACTTGGTGAAGTTCCATTTGACCTCGTCGGTCCCGATTGCCTCGGGACGCGACTTCTTGACGTGGTCGTAGAGGAAGCCGGCGTCCGGGCCGAATTCTCCGGGTGCCTCGGCGCGCAGGTAGGTGAACAGTGGATCGGCACCTTCTCCATTGACCTCGACCTTGGCGAAGATCGGGAAGGTCACGTTGAAGTTGACGTCGCAGAACTCGGCGATCTCGTCTGCCGTTCCGGGCTCCTGGCCACCGAACTGGTTGCAAGGGAAGCCCAAAATCTGCAACCCCTTGTCCTTCTTGTCGCGGTACAGCGCTTCGAGGCCCTCGTACTGCGGGGTCAACCCGCACTTGCTCGCCACGTTGACAACCAGAAGAACCTGGCCCTCATAGTCCTTCAGTGATTGTGTGCCGCCATCGGCAGTGGTGGCGGCGAAATCATGAGTGCTCATCGAGTTCTGTTTCCTCACATATGGAATCTGGTGGGCAAGTGCACTCCACGTTAGCGTGGAGTGCCCAGGTCGACGCGGCGAAGCCTGTCAGCTGGGAACGAGCATTGCCTGTACAGCCGCGGCGAACTCGCGGCCGGGTCCGCCGAAGACCTTGGTTTCGGGAAAGTACATCGAGGCCAAGCCGCTCAACAGCGAACCGCATGCGCCCGGTCGCACCGCGACCGCAAACCACATCCCCATCGAACATCCCTGGATTGTTCGCGTCCAATCTCCATGTTCGTCGATGGCGCCGGCGATGCGGAGTACTTCCTTCGGATCTTTGACCCCGGGCACCCCCTCCAGCTTCTGGACACTGGTCTGCTGGTCAGCGGGTGACGGCGGGTACGTGGTCGAGTGCATGGCGTTCTCCTGTGCGATGGAAGTCGGCCATTCGGCCAACATATTGACCGTCGCACGGGAGGGGCATGTTTGTTGCAGGTCAAGCCACTATTGATGGAGAATTAGTGCGCACTACCACGGATGTGGCTTCATTGAGCTAATAGTCACTGTGTCCAAAAGCATGGTGAATCACTAATGTTGTTCAGTTGGACTCTGAGGTCACCCGGACGTGATGGTGTATATGAGCCGGTTTCACCATCGCAACGACGGCGTCGAGACGGCGTTGATCGATGGTCGACGGGTCATCGACCCGCAATGTGACAGTGACTGCTACCTCTACGGCCGGGGTGCCGGTCGAGGTCGGGGTGGTTGAACTGACCACGCCCCCGGTCTCGTCGATCTCGGGCACCACGCCGAACGCGGCGGTCACGGAATCGCGCAGCCCCGTGACCGTCCCACGCCAGCGCAACGCCTCGGCACCTGCCGAGATCAGCTCGCGTTTTCGGTCCGCCTTTTCATGACCCTGCAGTGTCAGGCCGATCCAGCCGGCCAGCCAGCTCAGGGTGTCGGGAGGTGCGGTTGCCGGATCGAGATAGGCGGGAAAGGAATCGAGAACGAGGAATACCGGCGCGAGCATGTCGTCGAACGACTCGCAGAGTCCCTGGGCGTAACGGTCGTCGTGATAGATCCCCGGAAGCGTCCCGACAACCGGGATCGGGGTGTGGACAGATGCGAGTCGCCCGCGCATCTACAGCACCCTGGCCTGATGCTGATGTGAATGAACCAGGCCGTTCGGTGGCAGCTGGAGCCGGTCCGTCGGCTGACCGCGTCGGCCCGTGGCCGGGCCCACCGGAAACAGCTGGACGGCCACCTCGCCGCCCATGTCGATGCCGGGCACCGCTGCAAGTGTTGCGCTGATCTCCGGGATGCCCACCGGTCGTCCGACGGGCCAGCCGGTACCCGCGTGACCGCCGATGAGTGGATGCAGCATCCGGTACAGCGCGCGAAGCAAATCCTGCTGAACCACCTGCTTGTCGAAACCGGCCAGCGCCGAAACACTCACGACGGCGGTGAGCCCGATGTACTGCGGTGGCTCGAGCAGCAGGCGGGTGCCGATCAGTCGTCGGCGGTCGAGATACTCCTCGATCCGATCCATCGTCTCCGGCAGCGGCGTCAGATCCCCGAGCCGGATCTGGCCGAGCTCGTCGGAGGCCACATGTGGCACCACCAGCACCCGCACCTCGCTGGCAGCAGCATCGTCGGTCAGACAGTGCACCCGTGCGATCTCCGGTGCCGCTTGACGGGTGAGCTCCTCGAAGTCCTCTGCGGTCACGGCACGTCCGCGTGATCGCAACACCACCGGTCCCCGGAGTTTGAGCTCTTCGACTGTCTCGGGTGCCGCGCCGCCGACCGCGGCGGTTCGGTTCTCCACCCGGGTGATGTACGGGACGCTGGTCTTGAGAACCCGGAGTTGGCCGGCACCGACGTTTCCGCGTGTTCCGCCACCGATCCGGTACTCGCGCAGTCCAAGGACCGCACCTTTTCGAGGAATCGCACCGAACCCGCGGACCGTGCCATCGGCGTTGCGGACCGACGGTCCGAACACGACCTCACCGGATACGGCATCGAGGTGGAACACAAGGTCGTCGTCGCCGGAATCGGCGAAGTCCTCCACCGCATGCCATTCGGTCCTCTCCTCACCATCGGTGACGGTGAGCGCCCCGGGCCGGGTGCCGGGTACGACGGGTTGTTGTTGCAGCGTGAACCGTTGTGCGGCAGTGCCGTCCGACAGTCCGAGGACCTCGCCGGTCACCAAGCGTGAATGAGCCGCGGCAACCGTGCCACCCACGGTGCACGCCGAGATCGCGTCGATGTGCGGCGATCTGGAATAGGTCGGCTGATCGGGAAGCGGTTCGAGGAGGCGGCAGCGCAGCCAGCCCGCGCGGTGGCCGGCGATCAAGGCGTTCGAATGATCCTCTGGCACATGGACGATGACATCCCCGGGCTCGTTGAATCCGCCGGTGTCGTCGCGGTCGAGGTCGCAGTCGACCCAACCCCGCTCGGTGAGCGCCTCCCATCGCAGTGGGGGCCGACGGGGGTCGACGCCCACTCCGGAAACCCGGCACGAGATCCGTAGCAGTACCGCGCATGACGGCACCGGATTGCTCAGGCCGACGAGCAGTGCGTCGTCGGGGGTCGGCGAGGCGGAGAAGCAGTCGAACCCGCCATGTCCCAACGACAGGGTGCGGTCGATGACCTCGGCGCCCGATGGCGCCGAGAAGACCTGCTCTGACGAGCAGGGCACCACGTCCAGCGCGCGGTCGGTCGAAAACACAATGGGCTCTGCGATGTCGGTGCGGTCGGTGCTGACCTCGGTCGCAGCCCGTACGGTCACCGTTTGTGACTGCGGTGCCGACAGCCAGAACGTCACCTTGGTCCGGGCCGAGGACGCCGGACGCATCTCCAGGCCCAGTAGATCGAGGAACTCGAGGTAGTTGCGTTCGGGGACCCGGTTGAGGCGGTAGATGAGCTGGTCGACCATGTGCGCCACCGCTTCGATCAGCGTGATGCCGGGATCGGAGATGTTGTGATCGGACCATTCGGGGAAGCGCTGTCGCACCAGCCGGCGGGCGTCGTCCACGAGGTTCTGGAATCCGCGATCGTCTAGATTCGGGGCCGGGAGCATGACGGTCACCTGGCTTTCTGGCTGTCGGGGAGAGTGTCCGGGGAAACAGCAGTGGTGGAGTCTGGTTCGTCGGGGATGACATAGAACGGGAACACCAGGTTCCGGATGTCGTTGCGGCCGTGGATGCGATAGCCGACGTCGATGTAGAACGTCCCCGTGTCGGCCCCGTCGAAGTCGACGATCACGTCTTCGACGTCGATCCGAGGTTCCCAGTCCTCGAGCGCGGTGCGCACATCGCGTGCGATGGCGGCGGCGGTCGCCGATCCGGCGGGAGCGAAGATGTGATCGTTGACGCGGCAGCCGAACTCCGGTCGCATGGGGCGCTCACCAGGGGAGGTTCGCAGGATGATCTCGATGGCCTGCTCGATGTCGGTGCCACCGGTCGCCAGAGCGAACGCACCCGTCGGGTCGGTGCGGAGCGGAAACGCCCAGCCCGCACCGATGAAATCTGCTCCTGTCGTGGACATTTGAGTATCACCCGCCGATCAGGACAGTCGGGGCCCCGGCCACGATGGGTGCGCCGCACGCGGACAAGTCGCCGACCCGGGCCGCGGGGCGGCCGCCGATCAACACCGTCGGAGATCCGGGCGGAACGATGGCGCTGGGTGGATGCACCGCCGGCGGCGGGAACGAGCAGATGTGGGGTGTTCCGACGGTCGCGGCGGGGCGGCCCTCGATGAGGACGGTGGGCACTCCGGGTGGCCCGACGATCCCGGGATGTCCGGTGGGGTCTGAAACCCGTGCTGCAGGTGGCATGTTCGGTCCTCTCAGTTCAGCTTGATCGGGGTGCCGGAGATGGTGACAGGGCCCGACGCGGAGAGTTCTGCTGTGGCGCCCGCCTTCACCGAGACGCGTTGTCCACGGAGTTCGAGTTCGCCGGCACCGGCGTCGATGACCACGCCGGTCTTGCCCTCGATGTGGACCTTGCCGTCACTGTGCACGGTGACCACGGAACCGACGGCGTCGAGTTCGATTCGCACCGATTCCGAAGCGCTGGACAGGGCCACGCCTTCGGTTCGCCCGGCCTGGTCGTTCAGGTCTATTCGGTGTCCGAGGCGTGAGACAAATGAGCGGCGGTTGACCATTCCGGATCCCGAGTCGATGAGTGTGACCCCTTTGGCGTCCGGGGTGTCGACACCGTTGAAGAGGCCACCGAGCACATAGGGATGGTCCGCGTTGCCCTGCTCGAAGGCGACAAGTACCTCATCTCCGACCTCCGGAAGGATCAGCGCCCCGCGATCTTTGCCCGCACCGGGCTGGACTGTGCGGGCCCAGCCGCTCACGTAGTCGTCGGAGAGCTGCGGGAAGGTGAGTTTGACGCGGCCCGCGGACATCGGATCGTTGACGTCGGTGACCTGGCCGATGACGACGCCGTGGCCGACTCCGCTGCCGGGCGTGGCGGTCAGTCCCAACAGACTGCGATCATGACTGCTCGAGACGGTGAACGCGGTGGTGAATCCGGTTGCGGGGTCGAAACGGTGGCGGGCGCTGCTCACCACGAACTTGCCGTCGAAGGGCTGACCCAGGTTCTCCAGGGATACCGAGCTGCCCGCGCGGAGCTTCGGGTTTCCGTATGCGACGGCATCGATCTCGGCGAAAGCGCCTGCTATGGCGGCAGATCGGGCGGAGGCAGCGGTATCGGCCTCGGTCTGGGTGCGTAGACCGGAGTCGTTGCCGACGTAGGCGGGGCTTCCGAAGGTCGACGCAAGTTGTGCGGGGTCGATCCCGGGCACCTGTGCGCTGGTGGTGGTGGCCTCCGCCGTCCCGATGATGGGGCGTTTGGTGGCCACGTCCCAGCCGCGCATCTCGACCTTGCTGACCTGCTGGCCGGCCGTCAGGGTGGACCGCAACCGCGTGATGTCGGTGCCGTACTGCAAGACCAGAGGATTCTCCGGATCGCCAGACGGCGCTGTGTCGGCGTGTGCCGGTGGCGCAAAGTCGAGCGCGCCGTCGCGGACGGCCACTTCGTACCCGATGTCGCGGGCCAGCGCATTCAGGAACTCCCAATCTGTCTGGCCGCGTTGCGAAATGTGCTCGAATACCGTTGGTGAGGATTCGATCCGGCCGACCTTCAGTCCGGCTCGCCGCGCGCATTGGGTGGCGGCATCTGCGGCCGTCGCCTGCGTGTACGAGGCTGTATGCCTGGCGCGAAACAGGCGGTGGGACTGGTCGTAGCCGCGAATCGTGGTGAATGTGCCCGACTTCTCGAAGTCTGCTTCCACCGCCGTCACCTCGCCGCTGATCAACTGCGCCGGTTCCGGATTGTGGTCGGTGACCACGGAAATCAGCACCACTGCGCCGATCTTCGCCCCAGCCTCGGACAGGACCGAGCGGCCCGAATCGCGGAATCTCAGCGTGAACGCGTCGGGCAACGTGGTGCTGGTGTCGACATGCGCCGACACCAGCGAACCGCTCAGGTCGGCCGGAAGTGCCGATCCGTCGATGGTGATGGTGAAGCCTCCGGTGGTTGCCATTGACGTCACCCCCGCGCCGCGGTGAGGTCGTCTTTGGCGGGCAGGCGGAGCACGGTACCGCTGGGCACCCGCATCGGATCGTCGATCTGATTGAAATCGGCGATACGCCGCCAGAGATGTTGGTCGCCATACTCGCGGAACGCCAAGCCGGCCAGGGTCTCCCCGGCGACGAGGACGTGGGTGCGGCGGGCGGAGGCCGCCCGCGACGTCGGATTCTGGCCGCCTTTGCCGCCGGGCATCTCCTCCAGTTCGACGGTGCACACGGCGCGGAGTGGCGTGCCGCTCGTCGAGAACAATGTGAACTTTGCGCTGACTTTGGTGATGAAGCCCGGAAAACTGGTCAGTCCACCCCATTTGAAGACCACCAGGGGTGGGATGGCGGTGGCCGTACCCGATGTCGACGTGGTCGGAACGCAGCACGACATCAGTTTGTCGACCTTCTCCATCACCGAGTTGTCCTGCTTCGCGCCGGCGTCGAGGAACATCTCCAGCGACAGCTTGCAGGGTTCGGCACCCATGAACTCGGCGGCCCCGGCCTTCGCAGCGCCCTTGGCGGGCTTGCTCTCCCACTTCGCCGATTTCGCGATCGTCACTTCCTTGGGATTGAACTGGAACTCGATCCCGCCGAGCTTCCCGCCCGGCTTTGCGCCGCCGGGCGCCTTCTTGGCCTCGAACAATTCGAGTTCGGCGTGCACAACGGATGGCGCGCCACCGCCGCCTGCCGAGCCCTTGGACGCCGGCGCCGCAGACCGCAGCGCGATGGAATCACTCATGCGGCACTGCCTTTCACTCCGGTGATACCGCGATGCGTCAGTTCGAGGGTCTCGGTCGCAACCTTGGGGGTGTCAGGATTCAAAGTGGGTCCCGTCCAGCGGACGGGCAGGACACCTTCGAGGGCCCACTCCGCGACGATCTCACCGGCAGAGTTCCTGGCCGCAATCGTTGCGGTTCCGGGCGTGTAACCACTCACCACATCGGTCACCCATTTCACGAGCTTGTGGCTGTCGTTCGAGACCGGCCGGGTCAGTTTGATGTTCGTGAACTTGATACGGGTCGGGAGTTGCCACACCATGCCGTTGTTGCCGCCCTCTTCACGTTGTTCCACAACAATTTCCAGACCGAGCCCCTCGCAACTCGCGAAGTCGCCGAGTGGTGCGCTGTCGACGTTGACGGTGAAGCAGACGCTCACCGCCGGATCGGTGTCGGTCATCGTCGTATTCTCCTGCCCGGTAATGGATGTCGGTGTTCGATGGTCATCGTTCGGTCAGCAATCCGCTTCTCTCGCGGTCAAGCCAGAGCTCGGCACGAAGGCGCGCGGTGAGGGGTTCATAGAGTTGCCGCGCCAGCTCTTCGATATCAGGTGCCGCGGTCGCCGGTGCGGCTGTGGGTGCGGCTGTGGGTGCGGATGCGGGAGGGGTCGCGGGAGCAGCGGACGCCGCGCTCTGCGCCACCGATCGGGCCGCGGACAGCGCTGATGCGGGTACACCCGATGCATCGGCCGCCGCCTGCGTCGCGCGATCGGTCAACCCTTCGAGTACACCGGCGGCATCGGGGATTCCCGGAAGGTCGGCAACGTTGGGGAGATTCGGGAGGTCCGGAGCCCCAGGGAGTTCGGGTATCTGCGGGATACCTGGGATGCTCGGCATACCTGGAATGTTTGGGATGCCTCGATTG
Source organism: Williamsia sp. Y853 (assembly GCF_056786495.1). Lineage (NCBI taxonomy): Bacteria > Bacillati > Actinomycetota > Actinomycetes > Mycobacteriales > Nocardiaceae > Williamsia > Williamsia sp. Y853. The sequence goes on along the minus strand of NZ_JBXCJC010000001.1, from coordinate 298,144 downwards.
CTGGGAAGGCCGGGAATGCTCGGGAGACCGGGGATCTTGGCGATTCCCGAACGGTTCAGAAGTTCGGTGGGCAGGCCGCCCGGCATCTTCGGTACGTCCGGAACCGCGCGCTCCACCTGGTCTGCACCGCCTGCCAATCGATTGGCCGGTGAGAACATCTCCGCCAGTGGGACCGGGTTCGATGGCAGCGACGGTAGCGATGGGAACATCGAACGCTGCAGGCTGGGTGCGAGACCTGATGTGTGCTCAGGTGACGTATCGACAGTCCGGGATACCGGGCGTCCGACAGTGCCTCGTCCGACAGTGCCTCGTCCGACAGTGCCTCGTCGACCCGGCGATGATGTCACGCGTTGAACGGACGGGATGGGGTCTCTACTTGTACTCGGAGTTGTTGTCGGGCTGCTGCTTTGAACAGGTTGCACGATAGCGGGTGGATTGAGGGGTGTATTGGAAGACGGCCGTGAGGTGGCACGCGTCCAGCTGGGTTGATACACCAGTGGGGGTTCGGGCACCGGGGGTGAAGGTGTGTCGGACGGCGATTGTGGGTCGGACGGCGATGGTGCGTCGGTCACAGTTCGCTGCATCGCGCTGCCCACTCCGCGAGAGGTGACCGGCGTGGTTGGTGTGGTGGTCGACGAACCGCCGACCATGCCGAGATCCCCACTGACAATGCCCAAATCCACACTGACCGTGCCCAAATCGCCATCGACCGAGCCCAGGTCACCGTCCATCGTGCCGATGGTGTGTACCGCGCTACGCGCATCGGGCGACCCGGGATGCCCCGTGACATTCGCGGGCGTTGGTCGTGACGCAACCACTGGTGGTGGGGGAGCGAGACTGTTCATTCGAGGTGTTGCCGGTACGGCGGTGGTCGGGACCGGATCGGCGGAAGCTCGCTGGACTGTCCGGACCGACGAAGAATCGCCCGGCCCGATCGTGTGCACACTGAGCGGATCGGGTTGCGCGGTCGCAACACTGGCCCGCTGGATGATCTGATGGGCACGCTCGGCGGTCGTTGCGGCCCGCTGGACTGTGTCTTCGACCCGATCGGTCGGTGGTTGGGCCCGCTGGACGATGTTTTCGGACCGCTCGATGGTCGGATCGGCACGGTCGACAGCGGGTGTGGGGGCGGTGAAAGATGTCGGGGCTGAGCGTTGGATGGGCAGGGTTGCCGCACGAGGCACCGGTGCGGTGCTGACCGGCAATGTGGCCGGTGCGGTGATGTCGTCTACGACCACTCCTGCCGCTACCGGTCGTGGGTTGTCGCTGTGTGGATCGAGGTCGGTTACCGTGGGCATCTCCCGGGTTGCCTGGCCTTCGGCGGGCGGCCTGGTGGTGACGGCCGGATCCGCGGGAATGGCCATGCGCTGCAGGGTCCCTCGAATGTCGGGTGCGGCCTTTGTCGATGGAGGCGACCGGAGGGCCTGCGTCGCTGTCGGTGTGGGCGCCGGTGCGGGCGTCCGGGCCGGTGTGGCCTCGGGGGCCAGCATGATCGGGTTGTCCGCCAGGTCGACGGTGGTGGACAACGCATGCCCGAAACATGGATCTGCCGACGTTGTCAGTGATGAGGTGAACCCGCCGACGTCGGTGGTGGTGGCGATAGCTGATGTGGTCGTCGGGACCGGTGCGGGCAGGTGCAGGGCGCGCTGTACGGGGATCGCATGCACGGGCGCCGCGGGGGTGCGGGCAGTGCGCCCCCAAGGCCACCAGGTCGGCATCATCGGTTCCCTTCCTCGTTGTTCAGCGCAGTGATCTGTGCGACGTACTTCGCCCGCTCAGCGTGTTCCAGATCAAACAATTCGGCTCTGGCCCAATGGAAGTGGTAGGCAACGTACGAGACCTCGGCATAGAGTCGTTCGATCCCGTACGTCGCTATTCCCCCAGGCGCCCACCGGACAGGTCGACGGCGAACTCGGTCTTGCAGTTCGGACAGACCACGCCTGCGCGGGTGTGCCCCTCCTGGTTCACCCGCCGGTACATGTCCTGCAGAAATGCCAGGTCTGTGGCAAACATGTTCTCCACCACGCCGGCGTGGACGTCGTCGATGCCACCGAGTCGGGTCACCACCCGACTGATCAGGATCACCGTGAGGTAGGCGGGGTTCTCGCGGACGCGGTCATCGCGCTGGGAGACCAGCTCGTCGCGGGCGGTTGCCAGTCGCATCGTGCCCTCGCGGTGGATGGTCCCCGCCGAATCGACAAAACCCCTCGGCAGCACAAATGCGAACTCGGTGCGTAATTCGTCGCCATCGGAGGAGTTTTCGCCGGAGCGGTCGATCACCGCGACAGCATTGGTTCTACGCACCGTCCACCTCCACGCGCTCGTAGGTGAGTACGAGCTTTTCGGTCAGCACACTGGTGTCGCCCGCTTTGAGGGAGTTGATCTCCAGGCTCTTGGGCCAGGCATTGGTGACCTTGTAACGCTTGACCGCGGTGCCCTCGTAGTCGTAGACCACGATCGCCCCGCCTTTGCGGACGTCGCTCATCTTGCCCAGTTGCGAGTCTTTGACCCACTTGTCAAAGCTGTTGTCCTCGGTGAGGGGCCGGGTGAGCGTGACTTCTCCGGCCTTCCACCGGCCGGGGAGCTTCTTGACGGTGTACTTGCCGTCGGCGGCGGTGTTCGACTTGTACTCGATCACATCCTGTTCCATCTTGAGGCCGGTGACCTCGGTGATGCTCTTGATCTGGATGCCATCGAATTCGAGCCCGAAGGAGTGGCCGACGGAGCTGTCGAATTCGGGTAGGGCCATGGTGTCACTTCTCTTTCAGCAGTGGTGAATTGGACTATTCGGCAACAAGACTGGTGCCGCCGGAGTACTGGGACAACCGGAAGATCACGAATTCGGCGGGCTTGACGGGCGCGACACCGATCTGACAGACCACCTCGCCGGCGTCGATGCCCTCGGCGGGATTGGTCTCCGAATCGCACTTGACGAAGAAGGCCTCGTCCGGCGTCCCGCCGAACAGGGCGCCGCGCCGCCACTCGTTGACGAGGAACGCGCTGATCGTGCGCCGGAGTTTTGCCCACAGCGCAGGATCATTGGGTTCGAAGACCACCCAGTTGGTGCCATCCAGGATGGACTCTTCGAGGTAGTTGAAGAGCCTGCGGATGTTCAGGTATCGCCAGGCCGGGTCCGACGACATCGTTCGGGCACCCCAGATGCGGATCCCGCGTCCGGGGAAGGCCCGAATACAGTTGATCCCCACCGGGTTGAGCAGATCATGCTCACCTTTGGTGATCTGGGTCTGCAGGGTCACCGCACCCCGGACAACTTCATTTGCAGGCGCCTTGTGGACGCCGCGGGTGTCGTCGTTGCGACCCCAGATCCCGGCAACGAAGCCGGACGGCGGGAGGAACCTCCCCTTGCCGGGGCTGACCCAGGGCCAGTACAGGGCGGCATATTTCGAGTCGTAGCCCGTGGTGTCCACACGCCATTGTTTGACCTGTTGCGCGGTGAGGTCCGGCGGGGTGTCCAGTATCGCCATCCGGTCGCCCATCAACTCGCAATGCGAGATCATCGCCAGCTGCACGGCTTTCACGGTGTCGACGTCGATGGCTCCCTGCTGATGGGCCGTCATCAGGTCTGGGATACACACCATCGTCACCTCGTCGATGGCCTCGAGTCCGGAGAAGCCGCTGCGGGCGGCCACATCGCCGACGTAGTCGTCGGTTGACAGCGTCGACGGGACGATTGCGGTGGGTGGCGGCACGACGAGTGTTGCGGTCTGGCCGGGGGATAGCTCGTCAGCTGATTTCCCGGAGACGGTGTCGATCTTGACGAGTTTCGACGCCGCGTTGACCACGGTCTTCACGCTGGTCTGCCCGCGACCGGTGGTGATCCCATTGTGTTCTTCGACAACCTCGTTACCGCGCCGGATGAGCAGCTTCATACTCCCCTCCGGAGGCGATTCGCCGTCGGCTTCGACGATGTCGACGCGCAGGCTTCCATCCACCGTGCCGGCATCGATTGCCGTCACCTTCAGATTTCCGATCTCGGCCTGCGGTACAGGCGATTCCAGTGCTCTGTTGCTGGATCCGTCGCCGTCAGACAGTGATCTTCCGATGCGGACGATGTAACAGTTGCCGCCGCCATTCTGGAAATAGGCGAATACCGACTGTGCCAGTGCGGCATTGCCGAGATATCCGCCGAACGTGTTGGTGAACTGTGTCCAGTTGCTCACCAGGGTTGGTGTGTCGAAGGGGCCGGATTCGGCGAGACCGACGAACGCGGCGACCGCGGTCCCCACCCCTTCGATGGGGCGTGATCCCGAATCGACTTCCTCGACGTACACACCGGGGGAGAGGTAGGAAGGCATTGCGACTCCTTGCTGGGCAGTTGATGTCCTGATCATTGCCGCGCTGGGTGGATGGCATAAGTGGCCTTCGGACTCCCATGAAGGCAGGACCGAGTGCACAAAAGGGCAGAGTTGTCCGACGACGTCGGACGCTGCCCGGTCCGGTCGTAATCTGGTGATAGAAGGCGACTTCGACGACTGGAGCAGTGATGGCCGATCACCACAGTGAACACGTGTCGGGTGTTGGCCCGGCCAGTGCCGGGCGACCGGAGCGGCGAGTCGATCCGGCTCGGACAGGTGGCATCAGCCGTGAGGAAGTACTGGGCAGCACCGGATTACGAGACCTGCAGCGTACCGCGGGCAATGCCGCCGTCACCGAGATGCTCGAGGGTAGGTCGCCGATCGACGGTGTCGTCGGCACGGGAGGCGGCCGGCCCTTGGAGCCTGAAGTACGGGTCGACATGGAATCACGGCTCGGTCATGATTTCGGGGATGTTCGCATCCACGACGACGGGGCCGCACATCGATCAGCGACAGCGGTCAATGCCCACGCGTACACCGTCGGATCCGACGTTGTGTTCCAGCGAGACCTCTACGACCCGAGTTCGACCAATGGGCGGGTGATGCTGGCCCATGAGCTGACTCATGTGGTGCAGCAACGTAATGGCCCTGTCGACGGGACTCCGACAGCCGACGGTGTCAGCGTCTCCGACCCTTCAGATCGCTTCGAGCGGGAAGCAGTCGCGACGGCTGAACAGGTGGCAGGGGCGAATGCGCGGCCAGTGCAGCGCGCCGGGGACGAGAGCGAGGACCTCGACAGCGATTGAGACCGTCAGGAATCAGGAATCAGATCGGGCTCGTCGGGTGTCGCGAGCGTCAACACGGCTTCGACGACACGCGGGTCGTTCTCTAGTTCGCCCTCGATTCGCCGTAGGGCGATGGCAACCGAGGATTCTTCGTTATTACCGGTGATGTCGATCGCGGCCACCAGGAATAGTGAAGCGGGCCCGGCATATTCGATGTGCAGGTAGGTGACCCGATCGACGTCGGGGTGGGCGAGGAGCCTGCGGAGCACGCGCTGGCGGGTTGCGTTGTCGACGGTCTGACCGAGTAGGAACCGACGATTCTGGTTGATGAGGACCACGGCGACCACACCCAGCAGGATCCCAACCAGGACAGAGCCCAGGGCGTCGTAGGTTGGCGAACCGGTGACCTGATTCAGGAACACGCCGAGAAATGCGATCGCCAGGCCGATCAAAGCGGCCGAATCTTCCGCGAACACGGCACGCAATGTCGGGTCTGAGGTCCGGATGACCTGATCCAGCAACCTGATTCGCTGTTTCTCCGCCCCTTTCTTGGCCTGTTGGTACGACCGCAGGAACGAGATGCCTTCGAGCACGGCGGAGAGGGCGAGAACGACGTATGCCACCCCGTATTCGCGTGCCGGCTCCGGTGACACCAGCTCGGAGATGCCGTGCTGAATGGAGACCGCCGAACCGACGGTGAAGAGCCCGAACGCCGCGAACATCGACCAGATGTACGCCTCGTTGCCGTATCCCCGTGGATGCAGGACATCCCGGCCTCGGTGTGAGCGGCGTTCTGCGATCAGGAGCAGGATCTCGTTGCCGGTGTCGGCCCAGGAGTGCGCCGCCTCGGCCACCATGGAAGCTGATCCGGTGATCACTGCTGCACCGGTCTTCGCGATGGCGACCAGCAGGTTCGAGATGAAGGCGATGAGCACCGTCAGAAAGCTCTCGCTCTGGCCCGCTCCGGAAGAGTCGGTCCGTTCAGTGGGCTTCGCCATGTGAACCTCCCCTTCCGAGGGTATTCGCCGTCGACGGGTTGGGGAACGATCTCCAAATTTTCGACCCTTGCGCAACGGGACATGCCGAGCGGGCCGGGCGACCATCTATTGACAAAAAAGTCCTTGTGCAAATAGTTGTTGGTGTTAGCGTGGCGACGTGGGTTCCTCAACGGCAGTGCAACCCTGCACCTTGAGCACCGCCCGTCTGGCCGCGATGAGCACATGGATCGACGACCAGCGCCGCGTATGGGACGACAGACTCGACGTGCTCGAGACGACCATCGACCCACGTGTCGGGGGCGAGTTCTCATGACCCAGACCGACCAGCGAGATCTGGTTGCCGAATATTCGAAGGGTTTCGCGGTCAGCCTCATAGCCCGCGTGGACTCTTACGTCGTTCCGCTTTCCTGATCCGAGGGGATCAGACATGCGGGGGAGGAGAAAATGACAAGCGCCTTGGACCCCGGCCGACCGTTCACCGGCAGTGAGCGAGAGCTGCTGGAGAACACCCTCGATCTCAATCGAGCGGGGATCGTGGCAGCTGTCGGCGACCTCACCGACAGTGAAGCGCGTGCGAAGTTGGTCCCTTCACTGACCACACCGATCTCGTTGATCAAGCATTGTGCGGCGGCCGAACGCATTTGGTTCCAACGAACACTCGCGGGCATGAGCGCCGACGATTGCGACGGCTTCGCCACCACCGGCGGAGAGGCCAGCTTCGGTGTCGCTGACGACGAAACCCTTGCGGACGTGATCGCCGAATACATCAGGGCCTGCGACCGGTCGAGACAACTCGCGGCCGGCCACGGCCTGGACGACACCGCCCAGCACCGCATTGCCGGGACGGTGAGCCTGCGATTCATCTACCTGAACATGATCGCCGAGGTCGCACGGCACGCCGGTCACGCCGATATCCTCGCAGAGCAGGTCCGTGCGCAGCGCCCCACCACCGATCGCAGTCTGGAATAGGCAAACCAGGCCGCGCCGAAATGAAGGAGATGTGCAGTGCGTAGTCGTCACCTCAGCCGGGTGATCCCGGCCCAGCCCGCCGATGTCTACGAGTTTGCGGCCAATCCGGACAACCTGCCCAGATGGGCTGCAGGTCTTGCGAAGTCCGAAGTGACCCGTGACGGTGACACGCTGTTCGCGGACTCCCCGATGGGCAAAGTGGTCGTCCGTTTCGTTCCCCACAATGAGTACGGCGTCTTGGACCATGACGTGATCCTGCCTTCCGGAACGACGGTCAACAATCCCATTCGAGTGCTGGCCCATCCCGAAGGGTCCGAGGTCGTGTTCACCATCCGCCAAATCGACCTGAGCGACGACGAGTTCGATCGTGACTGCCGGTTGGTGGAAGAAGATCTCGCTCGGTTGGGCGAACTTCTCGCGACCAGATGAGCTGCGCACGTGCGATATGGGGTGCGTCGCTGAAGTTTTCGACGTAAGGGTTCAACCCCTCGGTGCCACACAAGAGCTCGAACTCCTGCCATCAGTGCCGAGAACCCTGCCCGTAAGGGCAACGTGTCTTGGCTCTTTCGTGATGGGACCACTCGTCGATGCCAGGCACGCTTGTCGCATGCGATGCGCAGAAACGGAATACCGAGTCAACGCCGGCGGTGGGCCATGAGCACCCTGGCCTGCCCAGAATGTGGATCCGGCAACGCGCCCGGCACCCAGTTCTGTGTGGAATGTGATACCTACCTGGGTTGGACGTCGGCGCGGGCAGCGGTCGCGCCATCGTCTGGAGCACCGCCCGCCGGGACCACGACGGCGCCGCGGACCTCGCCGGACGCCGGCCGAGTAGTTGTCCCGACTGTCGAAACGGGTACGACCACAGCAACTCTGGAACCTGACACCGGGGTGACGGTCGAGCTTCGGATGTACAACCCTTCTCCCATCGTCGACGGCTATCGCGTCGAGTTGCTCACGGCACCAGAGTGGTTGATGGTCGAGCATGGTGAGATCCGGCTGATGCCCCACACGGATTCGATGATCCCGGTGACGTTCGCCCTCGCCGAAGGGAGTGTTGTGGTGGCGCAGACGATCAGCGTGCCGCTGCGCGTGCGGTCTCTGACCGATCCGGAGAAGTTCACCGATGCCGAGATCGAACTCGTGATCCCGCGGGCCGGTCGGGCGGTGGTGCTCAGCGCACACCCCACGCTGGTCCGGCTCGTCGACGAGACGGCCGGGACCGCCCGCATCGATCTCGACAACACTGCCAGCAACTACCCGCAGACGGTGATGCTCGGTGGTACCGATGCCGAAGGCGTGGTGCGGTTTTCGTTTACCCCTCCCACGGTCGAGGTCCCCGCCGGGGGAACATCCAGTGCTGACATGCGTTTCGAGACCCCGGTACTCGACTACGGAACCCAGACCTCGCGCCAGCTCACGGTCACCGCCACCAGCGGCGAGGACTCGACCGATGCCCAGATCACGGTGAACCAACAGCGGTCGGCAGCCCCCGAAGACGTACCCGCGGAGCTGCGCCTGGAACCCAGCGTCCTACGGGTCACCGACTACCCGGCCGCCGACCTCGACGTGGTCATCGACAACCGGCGCGGCAGCGCCGACCGGCAACTCACCCTCGGCGGTCGGGACCCGGAGAACAAGGTTCGATTCAACTTCGCCACCACATCGTTGTACGTGCCTTCCGGGGAGATCGCGGTCGTCCGTCTGAGCGTGCAATCGACACCGCCGCCCGAGGGCGAAGAGGTCTCAAAGCCGTTCACCGTCATGGCCGCTGACGAGAATGAGGAACTGGAGGTGAGCGGCACACTGATGCTGATCACCTCGTCTTCCTCGATCACCACTGCGTCGTTGCGGCTGCACCCGGCCAGAGTCCAGCGCCGGAACAGCGGATCGGCACGGTTCAAGGTCATCGTGGACAACGCCAGATCGACTCAGCCGCTGAATGTCGGACTCGCGGGATCCGATCCCGAGGCCGCGGTGCGATTCACCTTCAGTCCGGCACGTTTCGAAGTTCCGGCCGGACAATCGATGTGGGCGTGGTTGTCGGTGAACGCGAGCCAACCGGACCCGGGAGAGCAGATCGAGAGATCGTTGACCGTGGAGGCCTCGGACGGCAGGGACCGGATCACTGCCGAAGGCACACTCGTGCAACACACCTCGGACTGGATGCCGGTGGCACGGGTAGTTCTTACGATACTCGGTGGTCTCACCGCAATCATCGGTGCGCTCAGCCCCTGGACCATCAACCTGCCCGACTACTACTTCGACCGGCTCCTGAACCCGAGCGCCGAGGCGGACTTCGTCGAACAGACACAACCTGCGGCCCGCCTTGCCGTCCTCCTGCTCGCCGGTCTGATGATGTGGGGCATCACCGGGAAGACCGGCAAGCTGACCCGGACCTCGGCGATCCTGTTGGCCACCACGGTGATCGGCTACCTGGTCTACCTCACGGTGCAGTACGGCACCGGTGGACCGATGTACGGAGCCACCCTCGTGGTTGCCGGAGCGATCCTGGGCGGGCTCGGCGGACTCTGCATCCGCAATCGCTGAACGGGTCAAGGCCTGTCGGCCAGGTACCCACCGAACTCACGTTCACCGATCAAACGCCCGAGCTTACGATATTCATGAGCGATCGCCGCCACGACGTCGGCAGTGGTGATCGAACGTTCCTCCGCGGCGGCCCGATAGCCCGCCGTCACCGACGCTGATCGAATATTGCCGCCGGCCAATGTGAATGCCCGCGCGCAATGGTCCAGGTCGATATCGGGGCATACCGGTACCGGCGGCCGCAGACACCGCTGCCACAGATCGAGACGGGCGTCGCGGTCCGGTTGCGGGAAATCGATCAGGGCGTCGAGCCTGCGGGTGAATGCATCGTCGAGGTTTGACCGCAGGTTGGTCGTCAGCACTGCGAGACCGTCAAATGACTCCATCCGCTGCAACAGGTATGCGGTCTCGATGTTGGCGTACCGGTCCTGCGCGTCCCGAACCTCACTGCGCTTGCCGAACAATGCATCGGCCTCGTCGAAAACCAGCACGGCGTTGACCGATTCGGCCTCGTCGAAGATCTTGTCGAGGTTCTTCTCCGTCTCGCCGATCCACTTCGACACCACGCTCGACAACCCGACCGTGTACATCTCGAGTCCGAGGTCGGCGGCGATCACCTCGGCGGCCAAGGTCTTCCCGGTTCCGGATTCGCCCGCGAACAATCCGATCACCCCGCGACCGCGGGCACCGCCTCGGCGCATGCCCCATTCGGTCAGGACGCGGTCGCGGTGCCGCGCCCGGGCGGCGAGGTCGTGCAACGAGCCCTCCACCGGTGCAGGCACGATCAGATCCGGCCATCCGACGGCCGGGGTGATCCGGCGGGCCAGGCGTTCGAGCCCGGCGGCGTTCTGCGCGCGGGCCCCGGCCTGCAGATGCGCCGCGGAGACAACGTGGCCTGCGGCGCCTGCTGCGACCTGTGCCGATGCCACCGCGCGACGTACCTGGACCGGCGTCAACGCGAAATGGCCGCCCACCTCCTCGGCGCGAACCGGGGCGGACGTGTCCCCGAGGGCAGTTGTCCACAGCGACAATCGATCCGACTCGGTCAGTCGGGGTGCGTCCAGGATGAGTGGAACCTCCTCGCACCACAACGGATTCCATGGTGCCCGTCCCACGATGATGACGGGGATGGTGAAGCGTGAGAGTTGTCCGAGGACCGTCGCGATGTTGTCGCCCACCGCATCGGCCGGTGCGAAGACCACCACCGCGCCACGGAGAAGGGCCTCCCGTCGGACCGCGACGAGCACTTCGGTGAGGTCCTCGGACCCGAACCGTTCCGCATCGATCCCGAGATCCCTGCGGCCGGCCGAAACCACAGCGGTTGCGGCCACCGCGGCACCGGCGCCCCCGGTCTGGTCGCGGATGTAGATGAGGGGGCACCCGCCGGCGATGGCCGCGGCAATGGTGTCGGTCATCGGGGTCGAGAAGTGGCCGAAGTCGCAGGCAACGCGATTCATGACCGGCTCGAAAGTGTTGTCGCCCAGAAGATGCGCGGTGACGCGATCGGGTACCCGCAGCGCGCGGGTGAGGAACGGCCTGCCGGTCTCTTCGACGTCGATCAGGCCGTGGTCGATCAGCGGCGCCCCGGGGGTCAGGCGCATCCGGGCCGTCACCGATATCGCCGCGACCCCGGCCAGGGTGAGGGCCAGATCAACCGTCGCCCGTCGCCGGGATACGTCATCGTTGAGATAGCCGTACAAACGCTCGAATCGTGAATCGAGGTCGGGAAGTAGGCAGATGACAAGCAGCTCGGTGTCGAGTTCGGACAGTCCTGCGGTCGTGGACAATTCACGTAGCCGGATCACCGCGCCGGACTTCTCGGCGGCCACCGCAGCCGCTTCGGCAGCGCCTCTGGTCTCGTCGTCGGCAGTGCCGGGATCCGGGTGGGGGCTCAGTAGTCGATTGACCGCGTCGTCACCGAGATACAGGCCACGAAACGGATCGTCCGGCGCCGGATCGTTGCTGCGCCGGTGGTGAACGACCTCCCGAATCCTGTTCTCCACCAGCTGTGCCCGGGACAGCAGGTAGCGTGCGCTATCGGTGCTCACGGCGACCGGCGATGGGTCTCACGGGACGGTGCGCCGCCGAGGCCCTCGGCGACCACAATGGTGGGGTGGAGCACCGGCGGTCCGACAGGGAATGGGCGAGGTACCGCCAGCGGGGCGGTGATGACCACATCGAGTGACGGTTTCAGTTCTCCACCGAGCGCGCTCCACACGTCGGCGAACGACCGGTCCTCGGGAGGCGGCAGCGCCACCGACATCGGGACGGGAAGCCCGGTCGCGGCGAGGGTGCCTTCCACATGATGAGTCGGAATCGATTGGTATTGAAGGAAACACGTCAGTAACCGGGCCAACAGTCCGTGCTCGTCTTCGGCGCGTTGTGTCCATGCCGCCACCAGGTAGGACAGTTTGAAGTACCGGGGCGGCAGATGGCGGGCGGTGACGTGATTGCCCGAATACTCGTTGACCATACCGCTCTCCCGCCGCCGCAGATCCTCGCGAATGTCGTAGAGGAAAACGTCGACGGTGGGCCCGGTGCGTTTGCCCGCCCATTCTTTGGTTGGGGCGTCGAAGGTGACCTCCACGCCGGCACCGTGCAGTGCGTCCTCTTCGATGATGGCGCGCAGCGCCTGGTCGACATCGGCAATCACCGTTCAGATCAACCCCTCACGCATCGCATACGCGACCGCATGTGAGCGATTCCGCAGTTGCAATCGTGTTGTCACATCGTGCAATACGTTCTTCACGGTCCGCTCGGAGAAACATAGTTGACGTGCGATTGCGGTGGTGTCGAGTCCTTCGGCGACCAGCTTGAGAACCTCCACCTCACGTTCGGACAGGCCGGAGAACCGGAGGCCGCGCGGGGCCAACACCTGGCGTTGCAACCGTCCGACCTGATCGAGCAGGCTGCCGAGTAGATCCGCCGGTACGACTCCGCCGCCGGCAGCAACCCGGCGGATCTGGGCGATCAGTGCGTCCGCGTTCGCGTCGGCGCGCCGTACCAGGCCGCTGACCCCGGATTCGGCGGCGGCTACGACGGTGGTGTCGTCGAGGACGCCGAGTACCAACATCGTTCGCGGAATTCCGCCTCGTTGCAGCGCGCGCAGGTTGCGTTTGACGGCGTCGTCGAAGCAGTCCGCGACAACAATCGCGACTTCGGCGGAATCCACGTCGGATTCGTCGACCAGTCGGATCTCTGGGCGCATGTGGAGTTGGCTGGCGACCCCGGCCTGCAGGATGGTGTCGTTCGAGTACACGTAGGTGAGGATGCGATGTTGCATGTGTCGACTCCTGGCTGACGATTGCGATGTTTGTGGTCGCTCGTGGGTGGTCATTGTTGGGACTTTCCGCAACGACCGCAGAAGGTCTGTCCCGGACTGAGGTCGAATCCGCAATTGGTGCAGTGGATTCCGGAGCTCTGGGGAAGCGTCGCCGTCGATCCCGCACCTCCCGGCGCCGGTCCGGCCGGAGCGGCACCCGCTATCGGGGATGGAGACGGAGGTGGCGCACCGGCAGGCAGAGCGCCCCCGGGGATGTCGGCGCCTGGGCCACCGGTGCGGTGGGTGCGCAGGTAGTAGATCGATCCGGCGGCTGCGAGTCCGACCACGACAACAACGATGACCACCAGCATCCAGGGTTGAAAACCCCGAGAAGTCGTGTCGCCGGCCTGTTCTCGTTGCCGAACCGCATCGGTCCGCATGTCGAAGGCCTGTGGGTAGGTGGGTGCCAATTCGAGTGCGGAGTCGAAGTTCTCGACGGCAGCGGAGTAGTCACCTGCATAGTAGTCGTCGACCCCGGCGCGGTAACTGGCATCTGCCGGAGACAATTCGGGTTCCACTCCGGCATCGGCGAGCATTTCCAACAGTCCGCTGACCGGGGCGATGTAGTTGAAGGATTCTTCTTCACCGACGGGGGAGAAGCTGTTGATCCCCAACACCCGCCCGTCCAGGTCGACGGTGGGACCGCCGCTCATCCCTTTCGACATGGCGGCGCTCACCTCGTAGACAGGCGCCGTGTCAACCGTTTTGATCGCACTGATGGTGCCGCTCTTCGCAGTCGGTTCCAGACTGAAATCAGTCACCTCATCTGTGCTCTGGGGATACCCGACCGCCAACACCGCGGTACCGACCGCCGGATCACTTCCGTCTGTGAGTTCGGCCGACGGCAGGTTGTCGGCTTCGACCTTCAACAGGGCGACATCACCTTTGCCCAGCGGTCGTGCGTCGAGCACCGTGGCGGGAACGGGTTTGACGTTCTCGCCGGACTGGCCGGCGCCGAGTACCGAGACCGTGATGCCGCTCTGGTCTATCTCCTGGAGGACGGTGGATGAATCGGCGCCGGAGGCGTTGGCGATGTCGTCGGCGTGGAACGTGGCGTCAACACAATGACCGGCGGTGGCGATGTACCCGTCGGAGTTCACCACGAACCCGGTGCAGCGGGACACCGCCTGATAGCCGCTCGCCGTCACCGCGGTCTCGAGGTAGACGATGGCGGGCCGGATCACCGCAGCAGCTTTGGTCTCCGGGGTGCTGGTGGGCTCTGCCGTAGCAGCACCGCCTCCGAACAGGCTCAGCGTGGCGGTGATCGCGGCGACTGCTGTGACTGCGGTGATCCGGTTGGCGTGCACTGGGTTTCCTTTGGCTTGTCCGGGAAGTTCTCTGCGAGAGAATGATTGCTATTCGGTGATGGGCGGTTGCTCGATCTCCACCTGCACATCGCCCTGTCCCTCGGTTCCGCCGGTGTCCGGAGATTCACTTTCTTGCCCGCCGCCATCGCCCTCGTTGCCGGATCCGTCTTCGTTGCCGGCTCCGGGAACATCTTCTGGAATGACTTCGGCACCGGGATCGTCGGCGGGTGCGTCCTGTTCGGCACTGGGATCCATCTGATCTCCGGTGTCCGCGGACTCGTCCGAATCGACAGCGGCGTCCTCTTGCTCGGCGGGATCCGGGCCGGTCTCGACGTCCGTCGTCTGACCTTCTGCGACGACGGCGCCGTCGACCACAGCAACTTCTTGGACGGTCATATTCGGCGTTGCAGTCGGCGCAGGGGTCACCGTGATGGCCAGCGCGGGGTCGAACTTCGGCCAGGCCTGGCCGACATAGGAGGCGGCCTCCCGGTCGGATTCGGGCTCGGCCAACGGATTGCCGCACTCGCATCGGACCTTGGGGGCACCATGACTGTCGACGAGGACTGCGGTCCCCGCCTGCAGAACCGATTGGAAAGGCTGTGCCTCGCCGTCGGAGTATCCGTGATTGGTCACGTTGGTGTCGGTGGTCAGGACAACGGGGGTCAACGCATCGACATAGGCCGTGGCATCGTCGGTGCCGACAACATCGGCCCAGGCCTGCGCCTGCTCCGGATTGGACGCGAGAAAGCTCTGGAGCTGTGCGCGATCGCAGACCGACAATTCGCTGGAACCGCCGTACAGGCCGGGCTCGTCGCCTGACACCTTCGAGGTGTCTTCCCCGGCAAGCGGGGTGACCGTCGTCGAATCAAGTGTGTCGGCGGTGGCGGAGAGATCAACCGGCGCGGTCACCGACTCGGTCCACGGTGAATCGCCACTGGACTGAGCGGCCTCGAGGACAACCTGATTCGCCTCGGACGGCACGTCTTTGGAACAAGCCGCGACGATCATGACAATGCCTGCGACGAGTACTGCGAGAGTCACCGTCGACGACTTCAGGAGAACCAGAAGTGACGTTTGCGAGGTGCCGGTTTGTCGGGACATGCACTGATCGTGGTCCGGCGGTGTGTCCGAAACGCGAGTAGCGCACTACCCGAATATGCGAGGGCCTCTCACCGCTGGGCCGGGTATGACCGTGGCGACCTGGGTAGTCGCCGTCTGCGCTGCCCGCTCAGTGTGCGAAGTGTTTTTTCTGAGGGAGGTGGCCGCTGGCCTTGAGCTTGCGGAGGTCGGACATGACCTGGACGAGGTGTTGGTGCAGGACGCGGGCCATGTCGCGGGAGAAACCCTCACGGACGACCACTCGCAGAACCGCCAGGTCGGTGACGTTGTCGGGCATCGTGTAGGCAGGCACCTGCCAGCCATAGGCGCGCAGGGCGTGACTGATGTCGAACGCGGTGAACTCACAGGATTCGTGGAGTCTGAACGTCACAACCGGGATGGCCGAACCGTCGGTGATGATCTCGATCTCGTCTTCTTTAGCGATTTCCGCGGCGAACCACTGTCCGGTTTCGGACAGCGATTTCATGATGTCGGTGTAGCCCTGACGGCCAAGGCGCAGGAAGTTGTAGTACTGCCCGATGACCTGATTGCCCGGCCGCGAGAAGTTGAGGGTGAAGGTCGGCATGTCGCCGCCGAGGTAGTTGACCCGGAAAACGAGGTCCTCGGGCAGCCACTCGCGGCTGCGCCAGACCACGAATCCGACGCCGGGATAGGTCAGGCCGTATTTGTGTCCGGAGACGTTGATGGACACCACCCTGGGGACACGGAAGTCCCATTCGAGTTCGGGATGCAGGAAGGGGAGTACAAAGCCGCCGCTGGCACCGTCCACATGGATCGGCACGTCCGCGCCACCGTCGGCGGCCAGCTTGTCGAGGGCGTCGGCGATGGCTTTGACGGGTTCGAGTTCGCCGGTATAGGTGGTGCCTGCGATGACGACCACGCCGATGGTGTTCTCGTCGACGGCGTCGACAACCTGTTCGGGGGTGATGACGTATCGCCCCTTCTCCATGGGGAGGTAGCGCGGTTCGACCTCGAAGTAGCGGCAGAACTTCTCCCACACCACCTGCACATTGCTGCCCATGATCAGGTTCGGCGTGCCGGACGTCGCGGTGCGCTTGGCTTTCCAGAGCCACTTCAGGGCCAGGCCGCCGAGCATGACTGCTTCGGAGGAGCCGATGGTGGACGTGCCGACGGCGGTGGAGGCATCCGTCGGAGAGAGGCCCGGCGCGTTGAACAGATCGGCGACGATGGCGACACAGCGTTCTTCGATGGCCGCGGTCATCGGGTACTCGTCTTTGTCGATCATGTTCTTGTCGAACGTCTCGGCCATCAGCTTCTCGGCCTCGGGGTCCATCCAGGTGGTGACAAAGGTGGCGAGGTTGAGGCGAGAGTTTCCATCGAGCATGAGTTCGTCGTGGATGAATCGATACGTGACTTCAGGATCCATCGATTCGTCGGGCATCCGCAGGGCCGGTATGCCCGAAACCGCAAAGCGGCCGGTATAGGCGGGAGTGATCACTCCGCGGTCGTCGTCTGACATCTCAGTGAACTCCATCGTTTGGCAATGAATGGGAAAGGCTGAGCGTCGAGCCACCCGATATTACCGCCGCCCCCGCCGATCAGCAGGGGAATCAGGCAACCGCATACCGATTTCAGGGCCTACTGTATGAGCGTGATCGTGCGACCAGAGACCCGTGTTCCCGGCCTCGACCGCGGCGTGGTTGCCGGGTATGCCGCAGGCAGTGTCGGAACAGGCGGGTTTGGTGTCCTGCCAGGACTGGTACTTGCGTACTACCTCACGGACACATTGGGTGTGGCCGCGGCGGTGGCCTCACTGGTGGTGATCATCCCGAAGATCGCCGACGTGCTCCTCGATCCTTGGATCGGAGCGATCAGCGACCGGATGGTGGGCCGCGACGGTAATCGCGTGCGGCTCATGCTCATCGGTGCACTTGCCCTGCCGTTGCTGTTCATCGCGATCTTCTCGGTGCCGACGGTCCTCGGACCGGCGGCAGGTGCGATCTGGGTGCTGGTGGCCTTCCTGCTGGCTGCGGTCGCCTACAGCCTCTTCCAGGTTCCCTACATCGCACTGCCTGCAGAACTCACCTCCGACTACCACGAACGCACTCGGCTCATCTCGGTGCGCATCGCTGTTTTGGCCTTGACAATTCTGTTGGTGGGCGCCGGTGGTCCGGCGATCCGTGACGGTCTCGGCGGCGACGCCGCGGGCTACCTCGTGATGGCTGCCGTGGTCGCGGCAGTGATCTGTGCGGGAATGCTTGCCGCGACACTCGGAGCGGCCCGAAAAGCATTGCCACCGACGAAGTCCGGGCCGGAAACCTCCACCTGGGTGGCCTACCGGGATGGTCTCGATGCGTTGCGCGACGTCCGGCGGTTTCGAGTGCTGGTGACGGTGTTCGTGATCCAGGCGCTGGCAACGGCCGTCATGCTGGCAGGTGCGCAGTATGTGGCGACCTATGTGCTCGACAACGAAGGCGCTCTGAGCATCCTGTTCGCAGCACTGGTCGCGCCCGCACTGTTGGTGATGCCGCTCTGGTATCGCCTGGCCCATGCCCGTGGAAAGATGACCGGATTGGTCTGGGCCTCAGCGATATTCATGTGCGCCACCATGCTGCTGACGTTGCTGGTCTGGGTACCGGGCTTGTGGGTGTATCCGGTGGTCGGCCTCGCCGGGGTGGGATACGCCGGGATGCAGGCGTTTCCGCTGGCAATGCTGCCGGACGTCATTGACGAGGATGCGCAACGGAGTGGTCGCGAGCGGGGTGGCGCTCTCGCCGGTGTGTGGACCGCCACCGAGACCGCGGGCCTGGCACTGGGCCCGGCCGTGTTCCTCGGGATCCTCGCGGTATTCGGATTCGTCTCGTCGGACGGGGACGATCCAGTCCCACAACCCGACTCGGCCGTCACGGCGATGGCGCTCGCATTCTCGTTGCTGCCCACCGCGTTGGTCGCCGGAAGTCTGTGGGTGCTCCGCGGCTATCGCGACACCACGGTGAAGGAGGGGAACTGATGGCGCCGGAGAAAACGATCGCAGACCGGGGTGCGTCAGTGCTACGACGGTTGGAAGACCTGCGGGCACACGACGCACCTACCCACGGCGGCCGGATCCTGTCCTACGTCTACGACAGCGGGCTGGCCGAACTCGACCGGATAGCCGCCGATGCCGGTCGCCAGGTGCAGCCGGTGAACGGCCTGGACCCCACGGTGTTCACCTCGGTCGCGGTGATGGAGCGCGAGTTGATCGCATTCGGGCGCAACGTATTCCATGGTGATGACACCATGGTCGGAACGGTGACCAGCGGCGGTACAGAGAGTTGCCTGCTGACGGTCAAGGCGGCCCGTGACAATGTTGCCCGTCCCCGCGGCACCGGTTCGCTGGTGATCGCGAGCACGGCGCACGCGGCCTTTGTCAAAGCTGCGGAGCTGTTGTCGCTGGAGCTGATCCGGGTACCGGTCGACCCCGACACCACACGGGTGAGCGCTGCCGCCATCGCCGCAGCGATCCGTGAGGACACGGTCCTGGTGGTGGTCTCGGCCCCCAACTATCCAACAGGAGCCATGGACCCGGTCGCCGACGTTGCGGAAGTGACGTCGCAGCAGGGTATTCCGCTGCATGTGGATGCCTGCCTCGGTGGATTCGCCCTGGCCTGGTGGGAGACCGATGACATACCGGTGCCACCCTGGGACTTTCGCGTACCAGGGGTCACAAGCATCTCTGCGGACCTCCACAAATATGGCTACACACCCAAAGGTGCATCACTGCTGCTTCACCGCGATCGCGACCGACACCGGGCCCAGTACTTCGGAATCACCGACTGGCCCGGCTACCCGGTCGTCAACCCGACGCTCCTGGGCTCGAAGTCGGTGGCGGGGACGGCCGCGGCCTGGGCGATCACCCAGACACTTGGCGTCGAGGGTTATGCCGCGCTGGTGGCGGGGATCCGGCGTTGCACGGCCGCGCTGCTCGAGGCGATCGAGAGTATCGACGGACTGCGCGTGGTCGGAGAACCGATCGGTCCGGTCTTCGCGGTCGCTGCGGACACTGCCGCGTCAGCGCCGGTGGATCCGCACCGGTGGGCAAATGCGGTGCGTGAACGCGGATTCACCCTGCAGATGCAGCCATCGTTCACCCAGGCCGATGGCTCGGTGTTGCCTGCGACCACACACTTCACGGTGACCCCGGTGACCGAAGCCGTCCTCGATGAGCTGGTCGCGGCTCTCGGCGACGGGGCCGACGCCGTGCGGGGACAGCCAGCTGCCGGGCCGCCGGAGGCGTTGCGAGAACTTGCCGCCGCCATCGACCGTGAGGACCTGGCGGTGACCGATATTCTGGCACTGCCGAGTGCTGCCGTCGGCGAGGCGCTGGCCGCGGCCGGGCTCGACCCGCAGGGCGACGGCGAGCTCGACATGGCGACCGTGCTCGCGGCCGTCGAGGCATTGCCGCGTGAGGTCACCGCCAAGCTGCTGGTGGAGTTCCTCGCAGGTCTGGTGGCCCCGAAATGATCACCGTGAACATTTCTCTTCCGGCGGGCGGTGTTCACCGGTAGCGTCCACCGGGTGTCGCAGCCCAGACGTTTCGGTGCCCTGTTCGTCCTGCTCACCATCGCCGCCGCCGGGGTGATCACCGCGGCACCGCCGGTTGTCGCTGCGCCGGCGGACTTCTACGACACGAGCTCGGTGACGCCGGGTGACCCGGGGACGGTTGCGCGACGTGAGGCGCTGGTGCCGTTTGGTGGGCTGGGCTCGGGACATCGGGTGCTCTATTCGACCACCGACACCTTCGGTGCACCGATCCTCGTCTCAGGCACCTCGCTCGAACCGGATGCGGCGTGGACCGGTCCTGGCCGGGTGCCACTGGTGGTGATCGGACCCGGAACACAGGGTCAGGGCGATCAGTGCGCACCGTCGAAGAACTTCGAAAAGGGATTCGGGACAACCGATATCGGCGGCGAGACCAGCATCCAGGCCAACTATGAGGGATTCTTTGCCGCGAGCTTTCTCGCGCAGGGATTCCGGGTCTTCGTGACCGACTATGTGGGGCTGGGAACCCCCGGCGTGCACACCTATGCGAACCGTGCGGAATCCGCGCACGCGATGCTCGACGGGGCGCGCGCAGCGTCTCCCGGAACCGGTCCGGTTGTGCTGTGGGGGCATTCGCAGGGCGGAGCTGCCACCGCAGCCGCGGCCGAGCTTGCGCCGGAGTATGCGCCGGAGCTGAATATCGCTGCCGGATATGCGAGTTCGCCACCGGCAGACCTCGTAGCGGTGCAACGGCATATCGACGGCACCGGGCTGATGGCGGCAATTGGCTACACCATCAACGGATTTCTGGCGCGCTACCCGGAATTGCGCGACCCATTGGATGCGCATCTGAACGACCACGGTCGAGCCGTGCTCGCCGATGTCGCCCAGCAATGCCTGCTCGACTCCCGCAATGAGTACGGAAAACAGAGCACCGCCGGATGGACCACCGACGGACGCCGGCTCGATGAGGTGATCGCGGACCTGCCGGTGGCCAGGGCCGTGGCCGACGAACAGCGGATCGGCCGCCGAACACCAGCCGCGCCGATAATGGTCACCGGTGCGGAGAACGACGACTTCATTCCCTATGCGCAGACCGTTGCGCTGGTCCGCGACTGGTGTGCCCGAGGTGCGAACGTCGTCCTGAACACCGACCGGATTCCCGCGATCAATCCGGGTAGCGGCAACAACCACCTCGCTCCGGTGGTCGCCGATTACCCCGTTGGCCTGCAATTTGTGCGCGACCGGCTGGCCGGACTGCCGGTCGAGGGTAGCTGCGCCACCGTCTGATCCAGGTGGCGGAGTTGTTCCGCATCGGCTGGGCAACGGCACAAACTTCAAGCGCCGGTAATGTCTGAACCCTGACCACCGACGTGAGGAGTGCACGCATGGGTCCCGGAAACGGAAACGATCCCGAGAATCCTGACCAGCCGACTTGGGGTGGCGGGCAGGATCCTGCGCAGCCGCAGCAACCATATTGGGGCGCGCCACCGGACCAGCAAGGCCAAGGGCCGAGCGGCACCACCCAGATGCCATCGCAAGATCCTCAGTACGGCCAAGCGCCGCAGTACGGTCAGGATCCGCAATATGGGCAGGCGCCTCAGTACGGTCAGGATCCGCAATACGGCCAGGCGCCTCAGTACGGTCAGGACCCGCAATACGGGCAACCCCAATACGGTGGCGATCAATACGGTGGCCCTCAATACGGCGATCAGTCCGGCGGGGACCAGTACGGTCGGCCGGTTGTCGGTGGCCAGCCCGCCTACAGCCAGCAACCCGACTACGGCCAGCAATACCCGAACGCACCGTACGGCGGAGGCGGCCCTCCCTATGGTGAGCCGCCGTACGGCGGCTACGGAAGCGGTGGTCAGCCTCCGGGCAATGGCGGAAACAAGAAGGCCGCACTGATCATTGCGGCTGTTGTGGCCGTTCTTGTGCTCGTCCTTGGCGGCATATTCGCAGCGGTGGCGTTGTCCGGCGACGACGATGACGATTCGACCGCCGGATCGTCGTCGACCGCCACATCGACCGCAACATCGGCCGATGAGACCGAAACCGACACGACCACAACAAAAACCACCACCACAAGCGAAGAGCTGTCGGGCAACGTCACATATGAGGTCACCGGCAATGCCTTCGTGATCACCTACACAGATGCCGAAGGTGTCGAGCAGACAGACGACGACCCGACAATGCCGTGGACCAAGTCGTTCGAAGGAAATCCGGACGAGCCTCTTGTTCTCGGTGCGATCGCAATCGATGGCAGTGATGTCACGTGCACGATCAAGGTCGGTTCGAAAACGGTTTCCGAGGAGACGGGCCCGCTGGCGGCTTGTGTGAGTCTGGACTGGTGAGGCAACAGAACTCGTGACCGATCCGGACAAGCGCGCGCAGATGTCGACCTCATTCGGGGAACAGGCGCGTGCGTACAGTCAGGGACGACCCGACTATCCGGCCGCGGCCGTCGTCGAACTGCTCAACCCGGGCGCGCGGGTCGTCGCTGACATCGGTGCCGGCACAGGCAAACTCACCGCATCGCTGATCGAATCGGGTCGGACGGTGTACGCGGTGGAGCCGGATACGGGGATGCTCGATGAATTGCGGGCGCAACTGCCCACGGTGCGCGCGCTGTCCGGAACGGCCGAGCAGATCCCGTTGGCGGACAACACCGCTGACTCACTCGTGTTCGGTCAGGCGTGGCATTGGGTCCGTCCAGACGAGGCGGTGGCCGAGGCAGAGCGGGTTCTGCGGCCCGGCGGCACGGTGGGATTGATCTGGAACATCCGCGACGAATCCGTGCCGTGGGTGCGCGAGTTGACCGCGATCGTGGCGGCCAGCGAAGCCGAACGGTATGTGGCCGCAGGCGTACCCGAACTGGGCGGTGGATTCGGCGCCTTGGTACACCGGGTCTTTCGATGGGACCGCACATTGACCGCCGGACAATTGATGGCCATGGTGGCCTCGCGTAGCGCGGTCATCACCGCCACCGGCACCGACCGGGCCCGGATATTGGCGGAGGTCGAAGTGCTGGCCGGACAGGTGGCCGATGAGACCGGGACCATCGTCCTGCCCTACCTCACACATACCTACCGTTCTGAATTGAATCCGCCGCAGGCCTGAGCACCGCTCGAGCCCGATCCGGGCGACGTGTTGAGGGTCTGATCGGAACTTATCCCCGGTTGGGTCGATAACCGACAACCCGGTCGCCTACCGTGGAGTCGTGAGTTCCCCAGACGTGTCCCAAGTGCCCGCTGAGCCTGCGCCCACGGTGGCAGGCAATGGCGACTTCAAGACCATGATGACCTGGCGTGGCATCGGTGCCGAACGCCTGGAGCAGGTCCGGGTGACGGTGACCGGCAAACGGATCAAGGCCTATGGCCGGATCATCGCCGCGGCCACCGCCGATCACGAGGCATTCAGTGCTTCCTACGACCTGATCACCACGGACGCCGGTCTCACCAAGCGACTCTCCTTGCACCTGGTGCGGGCCGGTGGCGACACCCAGATCTCCATCACGCGTGATGGGCAGGACGTGTGGCTGGTCCAGACCGCTCGCGGTATGCAGCGCAGCGACTTCGGCGGTGCCCAGGATGTCGATCTGGCGTTGAGCCCGTTCTTGAACGCGCTGCCGATCCGTCGCCTCGGACTACAGAAGGCGTCCACGGCTCCCACCACGGTGCCGGTGGCATACCTCTATATTCCGTCTGGCGAGTTCTCGGCGGAATCGTTGCAGTACACCCCGGGCGAGGCCGGTATCGACATCGTCTCGCCGATGGCACAGGCCACCATCACCGTCGACGACAACGGATTCGTCCGTGACTATCCGGGCCTGGCCGAGCGCATCTGATACCGGGCACGCGACTTCACGCTTGCAGAACTAGCCGGTCCAGATGGCCCCGTCGCGGGCCGCGTTGCGCAGCTCGGCCTCCCAGCCGGGCGCTCCGATGGACACCGACGTCGGCGGTCCGTCGACTCCGTTGACCCTGTCGTAGTGTTTGCGGGCCCGATGCCCGTCGGCCACAAGTGTCTCGACGGTGCCTTCGTCGCGCAGTTGGTCGCGCGCATACGTCAGCCGATCGATGGTCTCGCTGAGCGCGATCAGCAGCTCAGTCGAATTCGCCTCGAGCATGGCCCGCTGGGCCGTCGGCGAGGTCCCGGCCACGCGGGTGACGTCTCGGAACGACCCGGCCGCCAATCGCAAGGCCAACTCGCCCTCACCCGCGCCGACGACGGCGGTGACCGCGGCCGTCAGGTGCGGCAGGTGCGAGATCCCGGCAACGGCCCGGTCGTGTTCGTCGGAGGCCGCCGCGACCACCCGTGATCCGACATCGAGAGCCAGGCGCGCGACGGTCTGCCAGACCTGCGGATCGGCGCCGTCATCGGTTCCGACCACCCACACCGCGCCGGTGAACAGTTCGGGGTCGGTGGCAGGCCATCCGGACTCGGACGTGCCGGCCATCGGGTGTCCACCCACGAACCTGTGGGCCAGGCCGTGGGCGTGCGCCGCGTCGGCAACCGGCTGTTTCACGCTGACCACGTCGGTCAGTGGACAGTCCGGGGCGTGCTCGGCCACTTGTCCGACCAGTGCGTCGATCGTCGGGGCCGGGGTCGCCAGCACGATCAGAGCAGAACTGTCCGCGGCCCGGAGTAGCGTCGCGACCAGATCGGACGAGGCGTCGAAGCCGTCGGCGACGGCGGCGTCCACCGTCTCCTGGGACCGGTTGTATCCGAACGCGGTCCGACCGGCGGCCGCCGCCGCGCGGAGGAGGGAACCGCCGATCAGGCCGAGGCCGAGAACGCAGATTTGTGGCCGATGTGTCGGAGCGGTGTGTGTCACCTGTTCAGATTCGCATATTGCGGCTTCCGGCAATGCCGGGTGGCGCTGGTCAAGGGAGTTGGGTTTACCCGCGCCGCCCGCTACCGTGACCGCTATGGCTGGTGCGCGCGCGGATGAAGTAGATGGGTTTGCCATTGCGGTCGTCCGAGAGGACGGCAAGTGGACCCTCACCGCATTGGACAGTGACTCCCTCGGTGAACTGACGGAGACCGAAAACCTCCTGCGTGGCCTGCGTAGTGCGGGCGCGGTGTTCGGCCTGCTCGATGTCGACGACGAGTTCTTCATCGTTGTGCGTCCGTCGCCGTCGGGAACCAAGCTGTTCATCTCTGACGCCACCGCGGCCATCGACTACGACATCGCCGCCGATGTGCTCGAAGTCCTCAACGTCGACATCCCGGACATCGATCCCGACGAACTCGCCGACATCGAGCCGTGGGAAGAGGGTGATCTCGCGATCCTCTCGGACCTCGGACTACCCGACTCGGTGATGAGTGTGATCGTCGGCGACACCGACCTTTATGCCGATGAGCAGATCGGGATGATCGCAGCGCGGTTGGGCTTTGCCGACGAGCTGGCGAAAACCCTTGAGCATCTGGGTCATTAGACCCCTGGGGCGAGCATGAGCACCGATGAGCAGTTGATCGAGGCCGCGCTCGCCGCAGCCGCACAGGCCGATCCGCGGGATGTCCCGGTGGGTGCGGTGATCTTTGACTCCGAGGGGCGTGTGATCGCCTCCGCGGCGAATGCACGTGAAGCCACCTCTGATCCGACGGCGCATGCCGAAGTCCTTGCCATCCGTGCGGCTGTCGCTGTGCTGGGCGATGGCTGGCGGCTGACCGGATGCACCATCGCCGTCACTCTCGAGCCGTGCACGATGTGCGCGGGCGCGATCACGCTGGCTCGGTTGGAGCGGCTGGTGTTCGGTGCCTGGGAGCCCAAGACGGGCGCTGTGGGATCGCTGTGGGACGTCGTCCGCGACCGTCGCAACACCCACCGGCCACAAGTGCGTGGCGGTGTCCTGGAGGACAGGTGCGCCGAAGTGCTGCGCGTTTTCTTCGCCGCCCACAGACCTTCCTGAACTGCTTCCGGCTCGCGATCTACCTGAAACGGGCGTCGAACCGGCGTGGTCGGTTGGTCAGATCACATTCGCGGCCTGCTGTGACGGCCGGACGGTGGCCAGATCAACCCGAAGGTGGCACGTTGGAATTTGGTACCCGGGTGTTTACGGGTACCCCTCGGCTGGGTATGCGACTTGCATGCCGAAGAACACGGCCATCTGATCGAACTTCAGAGGGAGGATTGTCATGGGTGTTAGCGACGATGCAAAAAACAAGGCAGAAGATCTCAAGGGCCGCGGCAAAGAGGCCGCAGGGAGCCTGTCCGGCGATGACGAGCTGAAGGCCGAAGGCAAAGGCGACCAGGCCAGCGCGAGCGCCAAGCAGAAGGTCACCGATGCTGCCGACGCGGTCAAGCACAAGGCAGACGACCTCAAGAACAAGCTCACCGGCCACTAGAAGTCGGCGCAGACTGCAAAAACCGGCCCTGACCAGCCGATTGCAGTCCTAGGCCACCGCTGCGGTAATGTCTTCCGCGGTGGCGTGTCCGAGCGGCCGAAGGTGCAGCACTCGAAATGCTGTGTACGGTGACCCCGTACCGAGGGTTCAAATCCCTCCGCCACCGCCATAGAAATCCCCCCATCTTTCAGGTGGGGGGATTTCTTGGTTTTCAGTGCGTTCGGGGCGGGATCAGCCGATGTTGTTTGCGCGGTAGAAGGTGACGGCCTTACGTACCGAATCCTCGAATGGCGTGGTCTTCCAGCCGAGTTCGCGTTCGGCCTTACTGTGGTCCAGTGCGCACATGTAGTCCCACATGTTGAACGCCCGTCTGACGAAAATGATGTCTCGCCGGATCAGTTTTCCGATCACCTGGAGGGCTGACGCACTTGCCAAGACCACAGGCAGTGGCAATCCGAGCCACGGGGCCCGTTTCCCGCCGGCCGCTGTTGCCAGGGTGTGCAGTTCGCGCGAGGTCATGTATGTGTCAGAGATGATGTAGCGCTGCCCATTACGGCCATGGTGCATCGCCAGCACCATGGCTTCGGCGGCGTCGTCGATCGCGACGACCTCGTGCCGCAGACCGCGGAAGTAGAACGGTGCCTTGCCGGCTGAGATCCTTGCCAACATGCCGCCGTGCGGGGTCGGCTGCCAGTCGAGAGGGCCGTACGGGGTGGAGATGCAGAGCGCAACCGCAGGTAGTCCCTTGTCCGAGGCATAGCTCAGCACCAGGTTCTCTGCGTCGACCCGACACTGTGTGTACGCGCCGCCTTCGTCATACCAATTGAACGGATCGTCTTCGGTGACCGGTATGCCGTCGGTGCGTACCGCGAGTGTCGCGATGGTGCTCATGAAGACGAACTTCTCGAGGTCGGCGTCGACCGCGACATCGAGAACATTGCGCAATCCGTCGACGTTGGTGCGAAACAGCGGCGCCGGATCTCTCAGCCACGCCCGCGCATCAACAACGCAATAGAAGACGACGTCGCACCCGGCCATCGCGGTGCGCAGGGCCTCGACGTCCCAGACATCGCCATAGCATCGCTCGACGTCCAGGTCCTCGATGCCCTTCACGGAACTGGTCTTGCGAAGCATCACCCGGACGTCCTCGCCACGTTCGACCAGTTTCCTGGTCACGTTCGAGCCAACGAAGCCGCTGGCCCCGATCACCAATTTCTTTGCCATTGAACGCCTTTGCGTTGTCGATCGACCCGCGACTGGCGTGGGTCGGAGAGGGGAGGCAACACGATTTGATCGATTGATCAATCGACTGCCTATGATGCGGGTCACATTGTGACGTGTCAAGGGGTGGCGTGTGGCGGGTTCCGATCGGTCACCTGTTCGTATGCGAGGATGGGCGAATGGTCGAACGTTGGACACGCGAGCGACGTCTCGAAC
This sequence comes from Williamsia sp. Y853, assembly GCF_056786495.1. Taxonomy (NCBI): domain Bacteria; kingdom Bacillati; phylum Actinomycetota; class Actinomycetes; order Mycobacteriales; family Nocardiaceae; genus Williamsia; species Williamsia sp. Y853. The sequence goes on along the minus strand of NZ_JBXCJC010000001.1, from coordinate 270,511 downwards.
ACACTCGTGGTCTTTTGTTGGATGCGGCCGAAGAGCTGTTTGCGCGCAAGGGTTTTGGCTCCACGCCGCTGGAGGACATCGCGGAAGCCGCGGGGTACACCAGGAGTGCGATCTATTCACACTTCGGTACCAAGTCCGAGCTTTTTCTCGCCGTCATCCAGCGTAGTCGCGAGCGGTTCCTGGATGGCTTCACCGACCTGATCGCTTCCCTGCACCGGTTGGATGATCTCAATCTCGATGTCCTCGCGGACCGTTGGCGCGAGCTGAGCCTGAGTCAAGACGGTCCGGATCGGGCCGCGCTTGGATACGAGTTCACTCTGTTCTTGCTGCGCAATCCCGATGCCCGCGAGCGCGTTGCGGCCCAGCGGCTCGAAGCGATCCGGTCCTTGGGCGAATACATCACCAGGGATGTCACGCGGATCGGCGCCACCCTGACCATTCCGGCTGAAACGTTGGCTCATGTGATCATCGCGACCAATGATGCAGTGACACTCAACAGCAGCGTCGACGACGAAGACCTCTACCGCCCCTTTTTGCAGCTGGTCGTCTCCAGCATCGTGCCGCCCAACGGCGGATAGATGCCCTGGGCCGCTGTCGGCCCGACCCGAAGTCCAGACCACCCGCGGTTCCACCGCGGGTGGTCTTCTTCTTGGATAAGTGCCTTCTCACCTGCGGAAACACTCACTCAAGAACACTCTTGCGCTTTATGTACAACTTTGTACAATAGTGCTGTGGATCACAGTCACCCCTGATCCCGGCCACAACACGTCAGCCCACGTTCAGATCGACATCTCGCCACGAAGGTTCACAGAGTGCGCACCGGCCAACTGGTGGCGCGCGATGACCGCACTCGCGTATCGATGTCGCTCGGACCGCTCGGCTGCCACCACCGACGAAGAGAGCTGAACAAATGGAAACAGCGAGGACCGGAGAATGGGTCGACGAGGCCCGCGGGCTTGCCGAGTACGAGTCCCATGGATTTCCCACCGAGATTCCGAACTCCGAGTACACCTCTCCTGAGTTCCAGGAGCAGGAGCGCGACAAGATCTGGATGAAGGTCTGGCAATTCGCCGGTCGCGTAAGCGAATTGCCCAATGTCGGCGACTGGAAGGAATACAAGGTCCTTGACCAGACCTACATCATCGTGCGCGGCAAGGACGACCAGATTCGCGGATTCGTGAACGCATGCCGGCATCGTGGAAATGTGTTGTGCCAAGGCACCGGAAACGCCAAGCGTGGATTCCTCTGTCAGTACCACCTGTGGTCTTACGACCTGGAAGGCAAACTGCGCGGCATGCTTCGCGAGAATGCGCAGGGTGACATCGACAAGGATGACCTGTCGCTGGTCTCGGTGCCGGTGGATACCTTCGGCGGCTTCATCTTTCTCAATCCTGACCCCGACGCTGCGCCGCTGTCGGACTATCTCGGCGCGAAGGTTTCCAAGCTGCTGGAGCCGTACGCACTCGAAGAGATGACCACGGTCATGAACGTGCGAGAGCGGATCAATTGCAACTGGAAAGTTGTCATGGACGCCTTCGAGGAGGGCTACCACATCTCAGGTATCCATCCCGAACTGCTGAATGTCATTGCGCTGGACCCAAAAACGAGTCGGTACCGGTTCTTCGAGAACCACAGCGTGGCCTGCGCGCCGTTTGATGTTGCCAACTCGATCTCTGCGGATGACGAGATCATGGGAATCAAGGCCCTCCCGGAAACCTTCCCGGGAACCGCGGCGGTATTGCCGCGCTTTGATGAGCTGGTCAGCGCCTACCAGGATGCGGATGGGAAAGTCAGCTTCCCGGAAGGGGTGACCGGCCGGACGATCTTGCAGCAGGCCACCCGCGACACCTTCACCGGCATGGGGCTCGATGTCAGTGGGCTCACCGACGCACAGATGAGTGACAACCACGGCTGGGTGCTGTTCCCGAACTTCTTCATGACAATTCGGGCAGGTGAGGCGCATGTGGTCATGGCGGTCCCTGATCCCGACGGCGATCCCAACAGGTGCATCTGGCACGTGGCCAGTTTCATGTGGCTGCCGGAGGAGTTGCGAGATGTGTACAAGGCAGAGCTGGTCGAGGTCGATGAACCCGGCAGTTACAAGTACTTCCTTGCGCTGCAGCAGGACTACGAGCAGATGCCCAGGCAGCAGCGCGGATTGAGGAACAAAGGGCTCAAGTACATGTCCTTGGTCAGAGAGGAAATCGTCGTATCCCACTTCCACTCTGTTCTGAACAAACACATCGCCGGTCTGTGAATTTTGAAATGCCTCGAATTGGAGAAGAAATGCCAGTGTCTTTGAAGGACGTCAATGATGTTATCGACAACTACACCGGGCTATCGCGCAAGGCTTTGGAATACGGTCTCGTCACAAAGGGGATCGTGGCAGGAGCAGCTAAGGAGCCCGGGTTTTCGGTCGATAGTTGGGCTCCCCTTGCTGACCTGATCGCGGTTGACGTCTTCGAGCGTGTGGGCAACTTCAAAGAGGTCATGAACTGGACCGACTATGTGAACTTTCTGACCGCCTGGGCCGGAAATGCCGACTGGGACTGCTCATTCAAGCGGGTCACCGAGAGCGGGAGCACCGTATTCCTGGAGCTCGAGGAGCGCAGCACGATCGGGGAGTTCAAGAGCGTGGTCAACTCCGTGTCGGTGTACGAATTCGACGACTCGGGAAAGGTCACACATATCGACGTGTATCTGCAGATGGCGCTGCCAGAGGGCGACATGTTCGGTAGCTATGAGGGGGTGACGATTTCAGAGTGAGTGCACCCGAGAACCTCGATGAGGTCGACTTCTTCATCGACAACGAACTGCTGTCGGATCCGTACGACTATCTCGCGGCTGTCCGCAGTGAATGTCCGGTACGGCGAGAGAGCCACCATGACGTGGTGATGATCACCGGCTACGAAGAGGCCCTGGAGATCTACAACGACCCCGCACGCTTCTCGTCGTGCATCTCGGTCGCCGGACCTTTCCCCGGCTTCCCGGTACCCCTTGAGGGCGATGATATTTCGGAACTGATCGAGAAGCATCGCCACCAGCTGATCATGAATGATCAACTGCCCACGATGGATCCGCCTGTTCACACCGCCCACCGGGCGCTGCTTTTGCGGATGATCACACCAAAGCGGTTGAAGGAGAACGAGGAGTTCATGTGGAGACTGGCGGATCGCCAGCTCGATGAGGTGCTCGTCGATGGCCGCTGTGAATTCAACGGCGGATTTGCCACACCGTTCGCGATGCTTGTCATTGCCGATCTCCTGGGCGTTCCGGAGGCCTCGCACGACGAGTTCCGCGACGCACTGCTCAGTGGAACGACCATCGGGAGCAGCACCGGTGACGCGATGGAGCATTCCCCGCTGGGGTATCTCTACGAGAAGTTCACCGAGTACATCGAGGACCGTCGAAGTGCTCCGCGCGGCGACGTTCTGACCGGTGTCGCCTCGGCAACATTCCCGGACGGGAGTGTTCCAGAGGTGTCCGATGCGGTGGCCGTGGCGGCGAATCTCTTTGCCGCAGGCCAGGAAACGACGGTACGTCTGCTCAGTTCGGCCGTGAAGATGATCGCCGAGGACGCCGAGCTCCAAGCCAGGTTGCGGGCCGACCGCAGCCTGCTCCCGGCATTCATCGAGGAGGCGCTGCGCTACGAGAGTCCGGTGCGTGGCGATTTCCGGTTGTCGAAGGTCCCGGTGAACGTCGGCGGAGTCGATCTGCCTGCCGGGACCACCCTGATGCTGATCAACGCGGCGTTGAACCGGGATCCCCGAAAGTTCCCCGAACCCGACGTATTCGACGTTGATCGGTCGAACGCGCGGAGCCACGTTGCCTTCGGCCGCGGAATCCACAGTTGTCCGGGCGCACCTTTGGCCCGGGCCGAGGCCGTGGTGAGTTTGGAGCGCCTACTCGACCGGACTGCTGACATCTGGATCGACGAGGAGCATCACGGTCCCCCCGGGGATCGCCGGTACAGCTACCTTCCGACGTTCGTTCTGCGTGGCCTGACCCGCTTGCACATCGGGTTCAGTCCGGCCGGTCACGGTTCGTGATCCTGCACGTCGACTCCGATCGGTGCGCCGGCCACGGTGCATGTGTTGCCACCTGCCCCGAGGTCTTTGCCTTCACCGACGACGGCTATGCGGAGGTGGTGATGGATCGGATTCCCGACGAACTCGCCGAACTGGCGGGTCAGGCCCAGAGTCATTGCCCGGAACAGGCAATTCGACCGGGACCGTCCACCGCTGGGGCGGAATAGAAAATGCTCATCCGATTCAGTGTTTGAAAGGACTACAGATCATGCCCTTTGAGGGAACCACCGCAGTTGTGACCGGCGGTGCGTCGGGTCTCGGCCTTGCCATTGCCGAGGGCCTGATCGCCCGCGGCACGCAGGTCGCCATCTTCGACGTCCAAGCCGAACAGCTCGAACTCGAGGTCAAACGTCTGCGAGAAACGGGGGCCACGGTCAACGGATACGTCGTCGACGTGTCTGATCGCGGCAAGGTCCGATCCGCAATGGAACAAGTGAGATTCGACTTCGGCCCGGTGCTCATCTTGATCAACAATGCCGGGATCGAACAGTTCGGAAAGTTCGATGAGATCTCAGACGAGTTCTGGGATCGCGTGATGGCGATCAACCTTCGCGGACCGTTCATCTGTACTCAGGAAGCGCTACCCGACATGAAGGCGGCGCAGTGGGGACGGGTTGTCAACATTTCCTCGTCCAGCGCGCAGGGCGGACAGTCGCAGATGGCGGCCTACGTCAGCTCGAAGGCCGGGTTGATCGGTCTGACAAAGAGTTTGGCGCTGGAGCTGGGCAGGTACGGCATCACCGTCAACACGGTTCCGCCAGGAATGGTGGTGACGCCGTTACTGGAGAAGGCAATAGCGGAAGGACGTTTCACCGCCTCGCTGGAACACTTCGCCAAGATCACCCCGGTCAAGCGCGCCGGCCGTCCCGAAGACATCGCGAACGCGACAGTCTTTCTCTGCCAGGACGAGTCGTCGTACATCACGGGCCAGGTCATCGGTGTCAATGGTGGTCGAAGGACATGAGCACCGTGTACATGAAAGGAATAACGAACGTGAGAAGTCATCGAATGGTGATTGCCCTGATGGCATCCGTGCTGCTTGTGGCCGGATGTAGCGACCGCGGCGGCAGTACCGAGGAAGCCGGTGGTGGAGGCGGTACGGCTGCCGCCGACACTGTTTCGAGCAGTTTCGGCGATCTGACTGATGTCTGCCAGGAAGGTGACGCGAAAGGCTCACCGACGCAGGGGGTGACCGATGATCAGATTCAGGTCGGGGTCTTCTCGGATGTCGGTTTCACCAAGAACGAGGAATTCGTCGCCGCCGCAAAGATATTCACCAGCTGGTGCAATGATCTGGGTGGCATCAACGGTCGCGAGATCGTTGCGAACATCCGCGATGCCAAACTGATGGATGTCCGCAAGCAGATGGTGGAGGCCTGCGCCACCGACTTCGCACTTGTGGGTGGCGGTGCCGGACTCGACGGTCTCGGGGTCAAGGAGCGGTTGACCTGCGGGTTGCCGACATTCACAGCCCAGGTCGCTCAAGTCACCTCCGCCGGTGCAGACCTGGAGATCAGTGCCGATCCGAGCCTGACGCCCGGATACGACCCCTATTACGGATTCCGATCATGGCTCATCAACGATGCCTATCCGGAGTCGAAGAACGCGGTCGGCATCATCAACGGGGACTCACCGGTGACCAAATTGATGGGCCAACAGGCAGTTGAAGCCGTGGAGGCGGCAGGTGGAAGTTTCGTCTACAACGACCTGTATCCGGCGATGGGTGTCTCGGACTGGACCCCTTATGCGCAAACTCTCAAGAGCAAGGGTGTGAAGGGGTTGATCTGGTACGGCGAGTTCCGGCAGTTGGCCAAACTCGAAGCCGTGCTGACCTCGATGGACTACAAGCTCGATTGGATCGACACCAACAACAGTGCTTATGGCGAAGAGTTCATCGGCCTGCTGGGTACGTCTGCCGAGGCGCAGAACAATTATCTGGATTTGGGCGGCAACGCACCGTTGAACAGTGATGCCCCGGCAATCAAGGAATTGCTTGCCCTGCAGGCGAAGTACGCCCCGGACTCGCTGTTGACGCTGCCGGCGATCAGGGCCATGTCCTCGTGGTTGCTCTTCGCGAAGGCGGCGGCCTCGTGTGGCGACGATCTGACCCGAACCTGCGTCTATGAGGCGGCCAGGTCTGAGACAGCCTGGACCGGTGGCGGTTTGCATGTGCCGCAGAACATTTCCGAGCCGGTCCCACCGTCGCCCTGCTTCAACGTCGAGGTGGCACGGCCCCAGGGCTGGGAAGCCGCGGACTTCGGACCGGACGTCGATGGCCTCTACCGCTGCGATGTCCCGCCGCTGAAGTACACGACCGACTTCGGTCAGCCGATGACACTGGCGGACGTCGGAAAGAGTATGGCCGACATCAAGTAGGTGCCGAACTGTTGCAGGCAGGGGTCCTGGGCGCCGTGGTCTTGCGGTTGTCCGATTTCCCGTTACACTTGTGCTCTGCATCACAGAGGGAACGTCGTATGGATCGAATCACAGCCTGATTCTTGTCCAATGCAACCCCTGCTTTGCTCGCTCGGTGATGACTGACCGCATAGGAGAAGGTTGCAGTGGACGAACGCCTGTACTACTCGAATCCGCCGATGGATCCCTCGACCCTTGTCAGGGAGAGCGGGGCCAGGCTCCATGCCATCGTCTTGTCGCAGAAAAATCGGTGGCGTATCAAGCTGGCCAGTTCGGACTTCCGATCGATAGTCGGGCTTCCCTGGGTGGTCTGATCGCCCGAAGGCTTCGGCGTCGGCAAGATTTTGCGCGGATTGCTTTTGCCACGTTGATCGGGTGCGGCAGCAGTCGCTGAAATCAGTGGTTCGGCAGTACGCAGGCGGTGTCCAGGCCGAGAACATGGTTGAGGCGACCAAACGCCAGCCACGAACCCAGGCACATGCTCAGCTCCACGATTTCGCGCTGGTCGTAGGCGGCAGTCATCCGCGACCAGAACTCGTCGTCGAGCCCGTGATGGTCCACGGCGTACCGCTCGGCGTACTCGGCTGCCAGACGGGTCCGGACGTCGAAGGCGTCAGTGGTGCGCCAATTCTCGACCGCCTCATCGAAGGTCGGTTCGACCTTCACGCCGTCCCGCTCGGTCCGCCAGTCCTGGCAGAATACGCAACCGTTGATCTGGGCGATCCGGAGGCGGGCCGCCTCGAATTCCCGAAGTCCCAGCGTGGAATCCGAATAGACCTTCATCGAGAAGTTGGCCGCCGCCCCACCGATCGCCGGCACCATCTCACCCCACACGTAGGTGATCGGGTCTTTGCCGTCGGGTACGTCGATTCTCATGTCGATGTCTTCCTCTTCAGTTTGCCGATAGCCGGCGTGAGTGGAACGTCGAGTGCGTCGTACAGGCCGGGGCCGGCCGCGCGGAGCCAATTGATCGAGTTCACCAATCTGCCCACCGCCGTGGCATTTCCACCGGCGGCACGGTTGCCACCTTCATCGGTCGCCTCGACATTGATCTCTATCCGCGGGCGTCCTTCGATGATCACCTTGTGTGCGCCGTCCCCGCCGTCGGGTGGCATCGGCCAATCCGGTGCGCAGGAGGGGTGGATCCGGGTGATGTGTTCGATGACGATCAGCGGTTCACCGTCGGTGATGCCCTGGATCTCGAAACGTAGAGCTCCCTGGGTGCCCGCGACGAACGTGCCCATCTGCGCGGTTTCGATCGTGGTTTCCAGTGGCCGACGAAGAAGGGTTTCCCGGATCTCATCCACCTCGACCCCGAGGGCGCGGGCTATGAGCCGAATCTGTCCACCCCACACCATCGTTGGAACACCTTGCGCCACCATCGGTGGGTCGTAGTCCATCGGTTGCCCCATCCCGATGAGATAACGCACCGAGTCGGGCTGGTCGTAGGTTGTGTAGTCGAAGATCTCCTGGCAGCGGACCTGTTCCACGGTCGACGCCAAACCGCTCGCGAGGATCGGCAGGATGTCGTTGCCCCACCCGGGGTCGACGCCCGATACGAAGAGGGATCCACCGCCGTCGTCGATGGCGGCCAGTACGGGGTCGCGCAGCTCCGCGGGGGCAGAGGTGGGGTCGTAGAGCGCATAGAGCGCCGGGCTCACCACCGTCGCACCGACCCGGATCGCCCGGATGATGTCGGAGAGAGCGTCATCGGGTCTGATGTCGCCGGACGCCGCATAGACGACGGACTCGGCCCCGGCCAGGGCCTTCTCGATATCGTCTGTGGCCATCACCCCAAGGCTGCGGCCGACGTCGGCGATGTCGCCGGCGTCTCGCCCGACCTTGTCGGGGTTGTGCACAATCACTGCGGTGAGTTCGAGGTCAGGATGGGCGTCGACAGCGCGAATCGCCGCCCGCCCCACATTTCCGGTTCCCCACACCACGGTCCGTACCGCGCTCGGACTACTCATCAGGCCAGAATATAGAACACGTTCCACTTTATCCGGCGGTCCGAGATGTCAGCGATAGAACACCGCGGCATTGTCGGCGAGGTCGAGTAGCGGTTGCGGGAAGATGCCGATCAACACGGTGGCGGCGGCGCTGATTCCGATGGTCACGGTGGTCGCGAGATTGGGTGCCACCACCGTCGGGGCATCGGAATCGGGTTCGGCATCGGGCTCGGTGAAGAACATCAACCCGATCACCCGGATGTAGAAGACCACGGCAATCGCACTGCTGAGTACACCCACGATCACCAGCGGTACGGCTCCGCTTGAGGCGGCAGCTTCGAATACCGCGAACTTGCTGACAAATCCACTGGTCAGCGGGATGCCGGCAAAAGCCAGCAGGAACAGAGCAAACACTGCTGCCACCACCGGTGACCGGCGACCGAGTCCGGCCCACCGCGACATCGCGGTCACCTCGCCCGCACCGTCCCGGACCAACGTCAGTACCGCAAAAGCTCCGACCGTGCTGAAGCCGTAGGCCACCAGGTAGAACATGGTCGACGACAAGCCATCTCGGCTGATCGCGATCACACCGGTGAGGATGAATCCGGCGTGGGCCACCGAGGAATACGCCAGCATCCTCTTCATGTCGGTCTGGGTGATCGCAACAACGGAACCGAGCACCATGGTCGCGATCGCGACCGCCCACATCACCGGACGCCAATCATCTTTGAGGTCTGGTAGCGCGACATAGAAGACGCGCAGGACCGCACCAAACGCAGCGATCTTGGTGGCCGAGGCCATGAAGGCGGTGATCGGGGTGGGAGCGCCCTGATAGACATCGGGGATCCAGTAGTGGAAGGGCACGGCGCCGATCTTGAAGAGCAGCCCCACCGACACCAGCCCGGCACCGATCAGCGCCAGAGTCCGATCGGCGGTGTCGGCGTCGACGGCTGCCGCGATCTCATCGAGCTGGACAGACCCGGCGTACCCGTAGAGGAACGCGGCGCCGAACAGGAAGAACGCTGACGAAAAGGCGCCGAGTAGAAAGTATTTGAGCGCTGCCTCCTGCGACAGCAACCGACGTCGGCGGGCCAGCGCGCAGAGCAGATACAACGGCAGCGACAGCACTTCGAGGGCGATGAACATCGTCAGCAGATCGTCCGATGCCGGGAACAGCAGCATCCCGCCGACCGCGAACATGACCAGTGGGAAGACCTCGGTCTGAATGATCCCGGCCCGCGTTGCGGTGTGCTCGTTCTCGCTGCCGGGTACGGTCGCCGCCGCAGAGGTGAACGCGTCCAGGACACCTCGTCCACCCGATGTGGCGGTGCCCACCCCGGCGGCCGCTGCAACTCCGACCGACGTCCGCTGCGCGATGAGCGGGATGACCAACGCCGACACGACCAGGATGGTGCCCTGCATCAGCAGCGCCGGGCCGTCGACAGCAACGGCACCCACCGCTGCCGATGCACTGGTACCGGCAAGTGCCACAACAGCTATGAATGCCGCTGCCAAGCCTCCGATGCTCAACACCAGCTGCCCGCCATAGCGATACCGGGCCGGTGCAAAGGCCTCGACCAGCACGCCGACCACCGCCACCCCGAACACGATCAGCATCGGTGAGAGCTGGGCGTATTCGATGGACGGGGCCGGCAACACGTCTACAGCGGAGTTCATCGTGGTCCTCCGTCGGGTACGGCGACAGCGGGCGCCGGATCTTGTTCGTCGATGACGGTCAGGGTGTGGCCGACAGCGGGATCGATCACGTCCAGGACAGGTTTGGGATAGATGCCGAGCACCAGCAGCAGGGCGATGAGCGGTGCCACGACCATGAGCTCGCGTCGCTTGAGGTCGCCTATCCGTTCGTTGCCCTTCGACACCGGTCCGGTCATGATGCGCTGGAACATCCACAGCACGTAGAGGGCAGCCAGGACCAGGGCGATCGAGGCGCAGACCGCGGCCACCGGATAGCGGGTGAAAGTGCCGATCAGGACCAGGAATTCGCTGACAAAGGGCCCCAGGCCCGGTAGTGACAGGGTGGCAAGCCCCGCGACGAGGAACGTCCCGGCCATGACCGGAGCGACCTTCTGGACCCCGCCGTAGTCGGCGATGTTGCGGGTGCCGCGCCGGGTGACCAGGAAGCCGGCGATGAGCATGAGTGCGGCCGTTGCGATCCCGTGGTTCACCATGTACAGCGTCGATCCGGCTTGTCCCTGGCTGGTCAACGCGAAGATGCCGAGGATGATGAAGCCGAAGTGGGAGATCGACGTGTACGCGATGAGTCGCATCATGTCGGTTTGCCCGATCGCCAGGATCGCGCCGTACACGATGCCGATCACGGCAAGGGTGATGATCAGGGGTGTGAAATACCTTGTGGCATCGGGAAGCAGCTGGACGCAGTAGCGCAACATCGCAAACGTGCCGACCTTGTCGACAACGGCCATCATGAGCACGGCGCCGGCAGGTGTCGCCTGAACGGCCGCGTCGGGCAACCAGGTGTGCAGGGGCCAGAGCGGGGCCTTGACCGCAAAGGCGAACATGAACCCGAGGAACAGCGCCTTGGCCACGGTGGGATCGATGTCGAGTGCGCCCGACGAGATCGCGGCAACGATCTCGCGGAAATCGAAGGTGCCACCGCCGTGATCCACGGTGACCACGTACAGTCCGATCACCGCCGCCAGCATGACCAGACCGCCGACGAGGTTGTAGAGCAAGAACTTCACCGCCGCGCGCGTGCGTTCTCCGGCTTCGCGGGGACTCCCGAATCCGGCGATGAGGAAGTACATCGGGATCAGCATGGCTTCGAAGAATATGTAGAAGAGCAGGATGTCGAGTGCGGTGAACGAGATCATCACCATCGCCTCGACCAGGAGCATCAGCGCCACGTAGCGGTGTGTGGCCCGTCGTCGTTCCGGGTCGGCGTCATGCCAGCCGGCGATCAGCAGTAGCGGCAACAGAACTGCCGTCAGGAGCACAAGAGCCAACGCGATCCCATCGATTCCCAGCGCGTAGCTCGCGCCGAAAGCCGGTATCCACGACCTGGATTCGACGAACTGGAACTGCGCGCCGCCGGTGTCGAAGTCGATCGCGAGGCCGATGGCGATGGCGAGTACCACCGCCGAGGTGGCCAGGGCGATCCACTTCACATGCTCGCGCATCCGCGGTGGCATGCTGAGGATGATGACAGCGCCAACGGCGGGTACCGCCCACAACAGTGTCAGCCAGGGAACGTCGCTCACCACACCCTCACCACCATCATCATCGCGACCACAAGGGCGGCGCCGGCAAAGACCGACAGCGCGTACGAACGAACAAAACCGGTTTGGAGGTGACGCGCGCCTGCCGAGAACGCCGACACCGCAGTTGCAACGCCGCGAACGACGCCGTCAACTCCCTTGGTGTCGACCACATCCAGTGCAGTGGTGAGCTTTTGGCCAGGACGCATGAATACTTCCTCGTTGAATGCGTCGCCATAGAGGTCCTGGCGGGCGGCCTCGGTCAACGGTGTCACGTCGTCGGGGGCGACGTCGGGAATGGTGCGCCCGGCATAATGGCGGTAGGCGATCCCCACCCCGACGAGCACCACGGCCAGGGTGCTGACGGTGATCACCCAGACCGGCACACCGAGGTGTCCGTGGTGTTCTCCGACAACGGGTTCCAGCCAGTCTTGCAGCGAGCTGCCGAGTACCAGGAGTCCGCCGGCTCCCACCGACCCGAGGGCAAGCACGATCATCGGCGCGGTCATCAGTGTCGGCGACTCATGGGGGTGCGTGTCGGCTGCCCACCGCCGGTCCCCGAAGAAGGTCAACAGCATCACGCGTGTCATGTAGTACGCGGTGATCCCGGCGCCGAGCACCGCCACGGTGCCGAGAATGATGCCCTTGGCACCACCTGCCGCCCAGGCTGTTTCGATGATCTTGTCTTTCGAGAAGAATCCGGAGAACGGTGGGATGCCGATGATCGCGAGGTATCCGAGCCCGAAGGTGACAAACGTGATCGGCATCAGGGTCCGCAGCCCGCCGTACCGGCGCATGTCGGTCTCGTCGTTCATGCCGTGCATCACCGAACCGGCGCCCAGGAAGAGCCCGGCCTTGAAGAACCCGTGGGTGATCAGGTGCAGGATGGCGAACGCGTACCCGGCCGGGCCCAGCCCGGCAGCGAGGACCATATAGCCGATCTGGCTCATGGTCGATGCGGCCAGTGCCTTCTTGATGTCGTCCTTCGCGCAGCCGATGATCGCGCCGAAAAGCAGGGTCACCGCACCGACGATCACCACGCCCAGTTGGGCATTCGGCGCCAGATTGAAGATCGGTCCCGAGCGGGTGATGAGGTACACGCCTGCGGTGACCATGGTGGCCGCGTGGATCAGCGCGGAGACCGGGGTCGGGCCCTCCATGGCATCACCGAGCCAGGATTGCAGCGGGACCTGAGCTGATTTTCCGCAGGCCGCGAGTAGCAGCATGAGTCCCAGTGCGGTCAGTGTTCCTTCGCCGGCTTCTCCGGCGCCACCGAACACCTCGGAGAAGCCAACCGAGCCGAACGTCGCGAACATGATCATCATGCCGATCGCCAGGCCCATGTCGCCGACCCGGTTGACCACAAAGGCCTTCTTCGCGGCGGCTGCCGCAGCGGGCCGTTCGTGCCAGAAACCGATCAACAGGTACGACGCCAGACCGACTCCTTCCCAGCCCAGGTACAGGCCGAGGTAGTTGTCGGCGAGCACCAGCAGCAGCATTGCCGCCAGAAAGAGGTTCAAATATGCGAAGAACCGGCGTTTTCCAGGATCGTCTGCCATGTAGCTGACGGAATAGATGTGGATCAGCGACCCGACGCCGGTGATCAGCAGAACAAAACACATGGAGAGCTGGTCGAGCTGTAACCCGAAGTCGACCTGCAGTTCTCCGACCGGAACCCATGTGAACAGGGTCTGATCCATCGAGCGGTCGTCGGTGGATGTGCCGAGCATGTCGAGGAACAAGACGACACCGAACACAAACGACGCCAATGCCATCAGGCAGCCCAGTAGATGTCCCCATCGGTCGGTGCGCCGACCGCCCAACAACAGAACCGCTGCCCCCGCGAGGGGCAGTGCCGGAAGGACCCAGACGAGTTTGTCCATGGCGGATCAGAGTTTCAGCAGATCGGCGACGTCGACCGAGGTCGAGCGGCGGGTGCGGAAGATCATCATGATGATCGCCAGGCCGACAACAACTTCCGCGGCGGCAACGACCATGGTGAAGAACGCGATCACCTGGCCATCGAGATTGCCGTGCATGCGGGCGAAGGTGACAAACGCGAGGTTGCAGGCATTGAGCATCAACTCGACACACATGAACACCACGACGGCGTTGCGGCGGACCAGAACACCGGCGGCCCCGATGGTGAACAGGAGCACCGAAACATAGAGGTAGTTCTCCGGATTCATGATCGGCGCTCCGTGTCGCGGATTGCGGGAGTCGGACCGGTCGGGTCGCGGGGAACGAGGACGTCGCTGACCGACAGGTCGGAATAGGAACCATCGGGTAGGCGCGCCGGCATGTCGACCGCATTGTGGCGGGCGTAGACACCGGGATTGGGCAGGGGTGTGGCGCGTTCACCGTCGCGGAACCGGTTGATGGACATCTGCCGCTGGGTTGCCTTGGGGACGAGTCGTTCCCGATGGGCGAGCACCATCGCGCCGAGGGTGGCGGTGATCAGTAACGCGCCGGTCAACTCGAATGCCCACAGGTATCGGATGAAGATGATCTCGGCCAAACCCTCGACGTTGCCACCCGCGTTGGCCTCCTCGACTCCGGCAAAGGCGGTCACCGAGGCGCTGCCGACACCGGCGATGATGAGGATCCCGAATCCGAGCCCGGCCACGATTGCTCCGAGGCGTTGTCCCCGAAGGGTTTCGACCAGTGAATCCGTCGAGTCGACTCCAACGAGCATGAGGACGAACAGAAAGAGCATCATCACCGCGCCGGTGTACACCACCACCTGCGCGACGCCGAGAAACATCGCACCCTGTGCGATGTAGAAGACGGCAAGGATGATCATGGTCATCGCCAGGAAGACCGCCGAGTACACCGCTTTGGCCGAGCACACCACGCCGAGGGCGCCGAGGACGGCGATCGTGCCGAGGATCCAGAACTGCACCGCCTCAGCGGTTGACGTCTCGGTCAGCGGCTGCGCGGCAAGTGTCGATGCGGACAACAGGCTGTTCACTGCGATTCTCCTTCGGGTCTCATCGGCGGGGCGTCACCGGGGCGTGCTCGGCGGCATCACCTCACCGATGACGTTGCCGCGGTAGTAGTCCTCGTCGGTGCTCCCGGGTGCCATCGCGTGGGGCGGTGGCGTCATACCGTCGGCGAGTGGGGCGAGCAGTTGGTCTTTGCCGTAGATCAGGTCGGCCCGGTTGTCGTCGGCCATCTCGTAGAAGTTGGTCATCGTCAGAGCGCGTGTCGGGCAGGCCTCGACGCACAACCCGCAGCCGATGCACCGCAGGTAATTGATCTGGTAGACAACGCCATAACGTTCGCCCGGTGAGTAACGGTCGTCTTCGGTGTTGTCGGCGCCCTCGACGTAGATCGCATCGGCCGGGCAGGCCCAGGCGCACAATTCGCAGCCGATGCACTTCTCCAGTCCGTCGGCGTACCGGTTGAGTTGGTGGCGCCCGTGATATCGGGCGGCCGTGGGATTCTTCACCTCGGGGTAGAGCTCGGTGTTGTTCTTCTTGAACATCGACAGGAAGGTCACACCGAAACCGGCCAGGGGCTCGAGTGGGTTACGCATCGCTGCTCTCCTTGATCGGTGGGACCGGGAATCCGCCCGCCATGGCATCGAACGGTTCTATACGTTCGACGAGTTCGGGTTCGGCGCGACGGCGGTCGCGCATGCCTCGGAAGACTCTCCACAGGACCGCGATCAGGGCCAGTGCGACAACCACCCCGGCCACGCTGATGACGGCGGTGGCGCTGCTGTATCCCTCGTTGCGGAGCGCGCGGACCGTGGCGACGACCATCACCCAGGCCAGGGAGACCGGGATGAGGATCTTCCAGCCCAGCGCCATGAACTGGTCATAGCGCAGCCGCGGCAGGGTGGCGCGCAGCCAGATGAAGAAGAACAGGAATCCCCAGACCTTGGCCACAAACCAGATCAACGGGAACCATCCCGAGTTGGCGCCATCCCAGATCGAAATCGGCCAGGGTGCATGCCATCCGCCGAAGAACAGGGTTGCCGCCAGCGCCGACACGGTGGCCATGTTGATGTATTCGGCGAGCATGAACATCGCAAAACGCAGCGACGAATACTCGGTGTGGAAGCCGCCGACGAGTTCACCCTCGGCCTCCGGGAGATCAAAAGGCGCACGGTTGGTCTCACCGACCATCGAGATCACGTAGACCACAAACGAGGGCAGCAGCAGAAAGACGTACCAGGTGCCGTCCTGCGCCGCGACGATGCCCGAGGTCGACATGGTCCCGGCGTCGAGGAAGACCGCGGCGAAGGTAAGGCCCATGGCGATCTCGTAGGAGATCACCTGCGCACTCGACCGCAGGCCGCCGAGGAGGGGATAGGTCGATCCGGACGACCAGCCGGCGAGCACGATCCCGTAGACCCCCACCGACGTGACCGCGAGGATGTACAGGACGGCCACCGACAGGTCGGTCAGCTGCAGTGGTGTCTGATGCCCGAAGATCGATACCTCGGGACCGAACGGGATGACCGCATACGCCATGATGGCCGGTACCACCGAGATGATCGGTGCGAGTAGATAAATCGGCTTGTCGACCCCGGCCGGGATGATCCCTTCCTTGAGTGCGAGTTTCACCCCGTCCGCCAGGCTTTGGAGCAAACCCATCGGACCCACCCGGTTCGGACCGACGCGGGTCTGCATCCAGGCCATCACCCTGCGCTCGGCGAGTATGCCGATCAGGACGGTCAGCAGGAGGAAGACGAAGATCGCCAGGGCCTTGATGACGATCAGCCACCACGCGTCGTGGCCGAAGGCGGACAGGTCGGTCATGAGCGTTCCACCCTGGCTGCCGGAGTGATCTGAACGGACTGTCCCACAGCCGGTCCCAGGGTCGAATACACCGAGCTGCCCGGGGAGTTCAGTGGCAGCCACACGACACGATCGGGCAGCTCGGTGATCTCCAGTGGCAGCGTGATGGATCCGCGCTCGGTGCTCACCGTGACCAATTCGTCGTCATGAACGCCGTTTTCGGCAGCGGTGGCCGCCGACAGCCGCACCACCGGACGCCGAGCGGTGCCTGCCAGGTGCGGTTCACCATCCTGCAGGCGCCCGGAGTCCAGCAACATTCGCCAGCCGGCCAGTACCGCTCGTCCCGGTGAGGTCTCGGGTACGCAGGCAGATGCTGTTGCAGAGTGTGTTTCGAAGGCGCCGTCCCAGGCCCCGAGCCGACCGAGTTCGTCGCGTGAACTGGCCGCGTCGGGAAGGTCGATGTCGCGGCCCATCTGGCGGGCGATCGCATCGAGGACTCGCTGATCGGGCATCGCGCCGTCACTGGGCAGGGCGGCTTCGAACGAGCGTGGACGTCCCTCCCAGTCCACGAACGTGCCACTCTTGCGAACCACGGGCGATACCGGGAACACAACGTCTGCGTGGTCGGTGACGTCGCTTTCCCGCATCTCGAGGCTCACCACAAACGGTGCGGCGACAAGCGCGGCCAGCGCCGCGTCGGGATCGGGCAGATCGGCGAGCTCCACACCGCCGACCACCAGCGCCTCGACATCCCCTGCTGCGACGGCCGAAAGGATTTCGGCGGTCTCGAGCCCCGGCGTAGGTGGCAACTCGGTACCCCAGATCTGGCGCACCTGGGCGCGTGCGATCCGGTCACGGACCGGTCGGCCACCGGGCAGGAGGTTACCGATCGCGCCGACCTCGAGTGCCCCCCGTTCACCCGCCCGTCGCGGTACCCAGCCGATCGATGCCCCGGTGGCGTCGGCGAGTGCGCCCACGGCGGTCAACGCTCCCGGAACCTGGGCCAGCCGCTCGCCGACCAGGATGACCGCGCCCGGCTCACGAAGTAGGTCGGAGCCCTGAAGTTGCTCCAGCGCAGCAGGTTCGCCGCCGGGCGCGACCTTGACCAGGCCGCCCGACATCTTCCTCAGGCCATTGCCGGCAAAGGGCGCGATCGAGATCACGGTCAGTCCACGTTTGCGGACCGCCTTGCGCAGGCGGAGGAAGATGATCGGCGATTCTTCTTCTGGTTCGAATCCCGCGAGCAGAACGGTCGGCGCCTTCTCGAGATCGGAATAGGTCAGGGCCATCGGGCGGCCGGCGATCCGGGAAGCCAGGAAGGACGCCTCTTCGGCCGAATGCGCCCGGCTTCGGAAGTCGACGTTGTTGGTGCCCAAAGCCGCTCGGGCGAACTTCGCGTATGCGTAGGCGTCCTCGGCGGTGACCCGGCCACCGACCAGTACCCCGGTTCGGGTACCTGCCGACTTCAGACCGGCCGCGGCAAGGGCAACAGCCTGCGGCCAGGATGCGGCAACCAGATTGCCCTCGGCGTCTCGGATCAGCGGCGTGGTGATCCGGTCCCGCGACGTCTCGTAGGTGAAGGCCCATCGACCCTTGTCGCAATTCCACTCTTCGTTGACCTCGGGGTCGTCGCCGGCCAGGCGTCGCAGCACCTTGCCCCGCCGGTGATCGGTGCGTTGAGCGCAGCCATCGGCGCAGTGCTCGCACACACTGGGGCTGGACACCAGATCAAAAGGGCGGGCCCGGAATCGGTATGCCGCCCCGGTCAGCGCGCCGACCGGGCAGATCTGCACGGTGTTGCCGGAGAAATACGATTCGAAGGGCGCATCTTCGGCGATCCCGACCTGTTGCTGGGCGCCACGTTCGAGGAAGTCGATGAACCGGTCACCGGCAACCTGATCTGAGAACCGCGTGCAGCGCGCACAGAGCACGCAACGTTCGCGGTCGAGAAGGACCTCCGATGACAACGGAATCGGTTTGGGGAACGTACGTTTGACGCCCTCGAACCGGGACTCGGCCGCCCCGCTCGACATGGCCTGGTTCTGCAGGGGGCACTCACCACCCTTGTCGCAGACCGGGCAATCGAGGGGATGGTTGATCAGCAGCAGCTCCATGACGCCGCGCTGCGCCTTTTCCGCAGCCGGGGATGTCAGTTGCGTCCGGACCACCATCCCGTCCGAGACCGTGGTGGTGCACGAGGCCAGGGGTTTACGTTGGCCCTCGACTTCGACAAGGCATTGTCGGCAGGCGCCCACCGGATCGAGGAGCGGGTGGTCACAGAATCGGGGGATCTGCACGCCGATCAGCTCCGCGGCGCGGATGACCAACGTGCCCTTGGGAACTTTGAGTTCGGTGCCGTCGATGGTGATCGCGACCAGATCGGTCACGGCCGACCCCGGGGCCGAATTGTTGGTCAGGGTCATGGGGCACCTACCTGGTCAAACAGCGTGGAGTCGGCCGGTTCGAACAGCGTGGACCTGGCCGGATCGAAAGGACATCGGCCACCGTGGACGTGTTCGATGTACTCGTCGCGGAAGTACTTGAGGGAGGACGTGATCGGGCTGGCTGCACCATCGCCGAGAGCGCAGAACGATTTTCCGAGGATGCTGTCGGAGATGTCGAGGAGCTTCTCCAGATCGGCGTCGGTGCCGGTGCCGTTCTCCAGGTCACGCAGAATCTGGACCAGCCAATACGTGCCCTCGCGGCACGGCGTGCACTTTCCGCAGGATTCGTGGGCGTAGAACTCGGTCCATCGCAGTACCGCTCGGACCACGCAGGTGGTGTCGTCGAAGATCTGTAATGCCTTGGTACCCAGCATCGAACCGGCCGCGCCGACGCCTTCGTAATCGAGGGCGACGTCGAGGTGCTCGGCGGTGAAGAGGGGCGTCGAAGAACCGCCAGGTGTCCAGAACTTGAGTTGGTGGCCGGTCCGGACGCCGCCCGCGTAGTCGAGCAGTTCACGCAGTGTGATGCCCAGTGGGGCCTCGTACTGGCCAGGGGTGGTGACGTGGCCGGACAGCGAGTACAGGGTGAAACCGGGTGACTTCTCTGTGCCCATGCTCTGGAACCAATCGTTGCCGCGCAGGATGATCGGCGGAACGCTGGCGATCGACTCGACATTGTTCACAACGGTGGGGCTGGCGTAGAGACCGGCAACCGCCGGAAACGGGGGACGCAGACGAGGCTGGCCGCGTCGGCCTTCGAGGGAGTCGAGCAGTGCGGTTTCCTCACCGCAGATGTACGCTCCGGCCCCGGCGTGGACCACCAGTTCCAGGTCGAATCCGGACCCGAGGATATCGCTGCCGAGGAGTCCGGCCTCATAGGCCTCGGCGACCGCGGTCTGTAGGCGCCGCAGCACCGGAATCACCTCCCCACGAACGTAGATGAACGCGTGCGAGGCCCGAATCGCATACGCCGCGATGATGATGCCCTCGATCAACACATGGGGTGTGGCCAGCAGCAGGGGTATGTCTTTGCAGGTTCCGGGTTCGGATTCGTCGGCGTTGACCACGAGGTAGTGCGGTTTGCCGTCCCCCTGGGGGATGAACGACCACTTCATCCCGGTCGGGAATCCGGCGCCACCGCGCCCGCGCAGGCCCGAGGCCTTCACCGTCGCGATGAGCTCGTCGGGGTCCATCGCCAAGGCTTTGCTCAGTGCCTCATAGCCCTCGTGGCTACGGTAGGCGTCGAGGGTCCAGGATCGGGGCTCGTCCCAGTAACGGGACAGCACTGGTGTCAAAGGCATCTCAGCTCGCCTTTCCGGGAGACACGTCTGCAGACGGTGCCGGTGCAGGCTTGTCGGCCGTCGACTCCGCGGCCGCCTGTTCGTCATCGGGGCCTGCGACCTCGTCAGAAGCCGTGGCCTCCTCCGGAGCCTGCATGTCGCGTTCTTTGGCGATGCGATGCCCGGCCAGCGTCGGAGCACCAGGTTCGGCCGCATCCGAGGACCCCTCGCGAGGGTCGGCGAACCCGGCCAGGATCCGGGCGGTTTGGCGGAAGGTGCACAGTGGGGCACCGCGACTGGGTGTCACCGGATCACCCCGGCGCAGTGCGTCCACCAGGTCGCGACCGGATCCGGGTGTTTGATTGTCGAAGAACTCCCAGTTCACCATCACCACCGGCGCGTAGTCGCAGGCCGCGTTGCATTCGATGTGTTCCAGCGTGATCGAGCCGTCGGGAGTGGTCTGGCCGACCTCCACTCCGAGGTGTTCGTGCAGATCGGCCAGGATCTGATCACCGCCCATCACGGCGCACAACGTGTTGGTGCAGACCCCGACGAGATAGTCGCCGGTCTCTTCGCGCCGATACATCGAGTAGAAGGTGGACACCGCCGTGACCTCGGCGGGTGTGAGACCGAGTTGGTCTGCGCAGAAACCGATTCCGGCCGGTGTGATGTATCCGTCCACGCTCTGCACGAGATGGAGCAACGGAAGCAGAGCCGACCGCGCGCTGGGATACCTGGCGATGATCTGTATCGCGTCACCGGTCAGGCGAGCGGCCACATCGTCCGGGTATCGCCGGGATTCGGCGGCCACATCGCGCGGTGTACCGAAGTCGATGAAGACCGGTTCGGCGCTCATCGGTCCACACCCCCCATCACGGGGTCGATCCCGGCCACGGCGGCGATCACGTCGGAGATCATCCCGCCCTCGCACATCGCGGCCACCGCTTGGAGATTCGTGAACGACGGATCCCGGAAGTGAACCCGATAGGGGCGGGTGCCACCGTCGGAAACCATGTGGACGCCGAGTTCGCCGCGCGGAGATTCGACCGGGATATAGACCTGCCCCGGTGGGATCCGCATCCCTTCGGTGACGAGTTTGAAGTGGTGGATCAGACCTTCCATGGACGATCCCATGATCTCGGAGATGTGTTTCGGGGAGTTCCCCAGACCGTCGTCCCCGACGGTGAGCTCGGCTGGCCAAGCAATTTTCTTGTCCTCCACCATGATCGGTCCGGGACGAAGCCGGTCGAGACACTGCTCGACGATCTTGAGTGACTCCTTCATCTCCTTGACCCGGATCTGGTAGCGGCCGTACGAGTCGCAGGCGGTATCGGTGATGACGTCGAAGTCGTAGTTCTCGTAGCCGCAGTACGGAGAGGACCGACGCAGATCATGGGCCAGTCCCGTGGCCCGCAAGATCGGTCCGGTGACACCCAGCGCCATGCATCCGGTGAGGTCGAGATAGCCGACGCCTCGGGTTCGGGCCTTCCAGATGTAGTTCTCGCTCAACAGATCTTCCATGTCGCGCAGGCGCCCGGGTAGCACGCGGAGCACCTCGCGGACTTTCTCGACGGCCCCGTCGGGTAGGTCCTGGGAGAGTCCGCCGGGCCGGATATAGGCGTGGTTCATCCGCAGACCGGTGATCATCTCGAAGACGTCGAGGATCAATTCCCGTTCCCGGAATCCGAAGAGCATTGCGGTCACCGCGCCGAGTTCCATGCCGCCGGTCGCGAGCGCCACCAGATGGGACGAGACCCGGTTGAGTTCCATCAGCATCACCCGAATGACGTTGACCCGCTCTGGGATCGCGTCGGTGATATCGAGAAGCTTCTCGACCCCGAGGCAGTAGGCCGTCTCGTTGAAGAACGGGGCCAGATAGTCCATCCGGGTGACAAACGTGACGCCCTGGGTCCAGTTGCGGAATTCGAGGTTCTTCTCGATGCCCGTGTGCAGGTAGCCGATACCGCAGCGGGCTTCGATCACGGTTTCGCCTTCGAGCACGAGGATCAGACGCAGCACCCCATGGGTCGACGGATGCTGCGGTCCCATGTTGACGACGATCCGCTCCTCGCCCGCGCCGGTGGCGGCGCTGACAACCTCGTCCCAATCCTGTCCGGTCGCGTTGTACGTGGTCATCAGTTATACGACCTCCGCTGGTCGGGCGGTGCGATGCGAGCACCCTTGAACTCGACCGGGATACCTCCGAGTGGATAGTCCTTGCGTTGCGGATGGCCCTCCCAGTCGTCAGGCATCTGGATCCTGGTCAACGCCGGATGGCCGTCGAACACGATCCCGAAGAAGTCGTAGGTTTCCCGTTCATGCCAGTCGCACGTCGGATAGATCGCATACAGGGACGGGATGTGCGGATCCGCGTCCGGCGCAGCCACTTCCATACGGATGCGGCGGTTGTGGGTGATCGACAACAGCGGATAGACGGCATGGAGTTCGCGATCGGTCTCGTCGGGGTAGTGCACACCGCTGACACCGAGACACAGTTCGAACCTCAGACCGGGCTCGTCGCGGAGCGCACCGGCAATTGCCGGTAGATGTTCGCGGCGCACGTGGATGGTCAGTTCGTCGCGGAACACCACGACCTTCTCGATGGCCTCGTCGGCATCGGGTCCTCCCCGTGCGGCCAGAGCCCGGCCGAGTTGGTCGACAACGTCGTCGAAGTAGCCCCCGTATGGCCGGGATGTGCGCTCGGGCATGAAGATCGGGCTGACCAGACGGCCGTACCCGGAGGTGTCACCACTGCCACTCGCGCCGAACAGGCCGCGACGGGTGCCGATCACCTCGCGTCCGGAGTCCTTCTCTGGTGTCGGGGGAGTCATCGCAGCAACCCCTTCATCTCGATGGTCGGGGTGGCCGACAGCGCGGCCTGTTCGGCTGCGCGGATCGCTTCGTCGCGATTGACACCGAGCGGCATCTCCTGGATCTTCTCGTGCAGCTTGAGGATTGCGTGCAGCAGCATCTCGGGCCGCGGGGGACACCCGGGTAGGTAGATGTCGACAGGGACAACATGGTCGACGCCCTGGACGATGGCGTAGTTGTTGAACATTCCGCCCGATGATGCACAAACACCCATGGCAAGAACCCATTTCGGCTCCGCCATCTGGTCGTAGATCTGGCGGAGAACCGGCGCCATCTTCTGACTGACCCGGCCTGCGACGATCATCAGGTCGGCTTGGCGGGGCGAGGCGCGGAAGGCCTCCATCCCGAAGCGGGCGATGTCGAAACGTCCACCGCTGGTGGCCATCATCTCGATGGCGCAGCAGGCCAAACCGAATGTGGCCGGCCACAGTGAGCCCTTACGCATGTACCCGGCCAGGCCCTCGACCGTGCTCAGCAGGAATCCGCTGGGGAGCTTTTCTTCAAGACCCATGATGGACACTCTCTTTCGGGCAGCGTGCTCGGTTCGAGCCGATCAGTCCCAACTCAGTCCGCCGCGCCTCCATTCGTAGGCGTACGCCACCGAGACATTGAAGATGAACAGCGCCATCGCAATCAGGCCGAACACGCCGAGCGAGTCGAAGTAGACCGCCCACGGATACAGGAACACGATCTCGATGTCGAAGATGATGAACAGCATTGCGGTCAGGTAGTACTTCACCGGGATGCGCTGCCTGGTAACACTTCCCGAATCGATGTCGGTTCCCAAGCCGCCCAGTGGATTTGGGATCGGTTCGATGCCGCACTCGTACGCCTCCAGTTTGGCGCGATTGTATCGGCGGGGGCCGACGACACCCGCGAGAACAGCTGACCCGACCGCGAATGCCACTGCGATCAGGCCGAGTACAAATATCGGCACATACAGGTTCACGTGTGCGTGTTGCTCCTTCCCAGCGAGTGGTTGCGGAGTGGGCGGCGACGCTCGGACAGGGCCGATTCGCAAGGTCGATGTTCGTGCTCGGATCACCCAGGGGGCCGTGTGTGATCTGAAACACACACTACCGTCGGCCGGGTCTGCGGCGACACCGTTACGGGCTGGGACGGCCGTGCTGATTTGTAATCGCAGTTATCTGGATCGCTCATAAAAAGCCGGACAGCGTGAACTGTGGAAACGGGAACGATGAGAGGTCAAAAGATGGGTCTACGGGCGCGAACGCAGTACCGCAACCACGGCTTTCGTGAGCGCAAAGGGGTCGATCGGGCGGGAAACCACGGCCTCGGCCTGCGACCACGACGCCAGCCATCGATCTTCCGCACGGCCGGTGAGCAAGATGATCGGCGGGCAGTCGACGATCTCGTCTTTCAGCTGCCGCGCGATACCCATCCCGCCTGCCGGAGCCGCCTCTCCGTCGAGGATCACCAGGTCGATGCTCCCGGCGTCCATCTCGCGGATCACACCGGGGCCGGTGGCCACCTCCACGTAGAGGAAGGGGTCGAGGCCGTCGGGCGGGAAGTCGCCGAGGGCAGCGATGATCTGCCTGCGGGTGCTCGCGTCGTCGCTGTAGACGAGGACACGTTTGGCGTCCAGGCGATTGTTGGTGCGTACCGGTGTTTCGGTCACGGGGCCGATGCTACTCGTCGGGGAGCCTGTGGATTTGGTCAATGAACAATAGGTTTCGGCGACTTCGGTCCGTCGCCTCCGGGGCCGGGTGCATCTGCATCCGCGTCGGCCGCAGGCGGTTTGGATCGTTTCGTCGGCCACCAGAATGCGCTCCTCTGCAACACCGAGAGTCCGGGGACCAATATCGGCGCCATCACCAGAGAGGCCAGCAGTACACCGATTGCCACGCCGGTCCCGAGTTCTCTCAGATTGTCCAGCCCGGTGAGGATCAGTGAGGCGAAGGTCAACGCGAGGATGGTGCCGGCTGCGGCGGCCGTGGGTCCGCTGCCCGCGATGGCGATCCTGGCGGCCTCGGCAGGTCGATGGCCGTTCAAGAACTCTTCTCGGATGCGTTCGCTCAGCAGGATGTTGTAATCGGTCCCGATGGCCACCACGAACAGATAGAGGACGATCGGGGTGGTGAAGTCGATCCCGTCGAGTCCGGCGGCGAACAGGAAGACGATGACAACCGCTCCGAGGGTGGCACCGAACGTGAGACCCACGCAGACAAGCAGGTTGAGTGGTGCGAGCACGGATAGCAGCAGCAACCCGAGAATGAGGCCCACGATCACCACGGCCACCGGGAAGACCCGTTTGCTATCCGAATCGAGTTGCGAGCGGACGTCCGCGAGTGTCGCCGACTCGCCCCCGACGAGCACATCGGCATCGGGGATCGAGCTCTGGGCGGCCTTGTTGAGTGGACCTTTGACGAGATCGAGTGCCCCGGATGTATAGGGTCCGTCGACCAGGATGACATCCATCACCGCTGCCGTGCCGTCCGTACTGATTCTGGGTTCCGACACCGATGCCACACCGGGGACCTTGCTGAGATTGCTGCTGAGCGTGGCCAAGTCGTCCTGTGGAACCGGCCCTTCGGTCTCGACGTACACCTGAGTGGGGCTGAGTGCGCCTTGGGGGAAAGATGCGGAGAGGGTGTCGTAGGCCTCGAGAGAGGGGGTGTCGGTGGGCATTTCGTTGAGCGTGTCGTACGTCGATTTGTATGACGGCGCGAAAATCGTCAACACGATCAGCCCGGCGGCGACGATCACCACCACAATTGCCGGGCGGTGTCCGACAAATCGACTGATGGGACCATAGGGCGACCGCTTCGACTCGGTGCCCGGACCCAGCGGCCAGAACAGATACTTGCCCAGCAGGGCGCAGATTGCGGGTATCAATGTCAGGGCTGTCATCAGCATGAGCGCCACGGCGATGATCAGCCCGGGTGCAAGCGAATTCAACAAGCCGAGCCTGGCCAGGAACAGGGCGGCGAACGCGCCGATCACGGTGATGGCGGATGAGGCGACCACCCGTCCGATCACCCTGGTGGACTGGAGTAGTGCGTCATGGTGGTTGGCGCCCTGCCGCAGATGTTCCCGATATCGGAAGAGCAGGAACACGATGTAGTCGGTACCAACTCCGAAGAGAACCACCAGCAATATGGCATCGAGGGTGTTGGGAACCTTGAAGTCGAACAGATCGGCGGCAAAGGCGGTCACGCCGCGAACCGCAAGGTAGACGATGCCGATCACGACGATGGGTACCACCGCGATGATCGGGCTGCGGAAGACCAGGCCCAGGGTGAGCACGATGACGATGACGGTCGCGATGGTGATGATGTTCTCGGCATTGTCGTATGCCGAGTCGGTGTCGACCAGGATCGAGGCGTTGCCCGTCAGGCCGGCCCGAAGGCCGGTGCCATCGAGTGCCTTACGGGCGGCTTCGCGCACCTTTGGCACCGCGTTATCGACGTTGTCGGCGCCTGCCTGGCCGGCAAAGGACACTTGCAGGACGGCCACTTTTCCATCCGGCGAGAAGGACTCTTCGCTGCCGGTGACCGCGGTGACGCCCGGAATCTTCTCGTTCTGCAACGTGGCGGCGAGTCCGAGGGCGGTCTGCTGATCCGTGGTCGACAGTGGCGCACCATCGGTCCGTGAGATCACCAGCGTGCCGGTGGCGCCTGCGGAGGCGGGAAAGTATTCGTCGGCAAGTTCTTGCGCCTTCACCGACTGGAACGATTTGGGAAGGAAATCCTGATTGTTACCGCTGGTGTGGTCCCCAAGGCTGGGCGAGAACACGATAATGAGCAACGCGATGACGGCCCAACCCGCGATGACTCGCCACGGGTGACCGACAACGACGCGTGCGATGAATGCAAACATTCGAATCCTGTTCGCTGACAACGTGTCTGTGTTCTAGGACGGTCGTTTGTTGCCGCCTGTAGGGACGACCCGCCGCGCGGTGCGACGTCGCATCAGAGCTGGCCAATTTTAACGCGATTGCAATTGGCAAGTGTGCTAACCGGATATTCGGCTGCACGCGGATAGGCACGAGGAAAAGGGGAATATCGCCTCGTGGATAGGATCGCGTGATGACTGCCGAAAACGATGTCGTACTTGCCCGGACCGAGGGACATGTCACCACTTGGACGCTGAACCTGCCAGAGAGCCGCAACCCGATCTCCGGGGATGAGGTGGTTGACCGGATGGTCGAGTTGGTGCAGATCGCGAACACCGATCCGCAGACACGCGTGGTGATCCTCACCGGTGCGGGCAGTGCGTTCTCGGCGGGCGGCAATGTCAAGGACATGGTCGATCGCAACGGCATGTTCGGCGGAAAGCCGCACCAGATCTTTCAGGGCTACCGGCGTGGGATCCAGCGTCTGGCACGCGCGGTGTACACGTGCGAGGTGCCGATCATCGCGGCTGTCAACGGCCCGGCGGTTGGCGCGGGTTGCGACCTGACGCTGATGTGCGACATGCGCGTCGCCTCCACGAAGGCATTCTTCGCGGAGAGTTTCGTCAAGCTCGGGATCATCCCGGGTGACGGTGGCGCGTGGCTGTTGCCGCGGGCCGTCGGTGCCGCGCGGGCCGCCGAGATGGCGTTCACCGGCGATCGCGTCGATGCCGCGACGGCGTTGGACTGGGGGTTGGTCTCGCGGGTCGTCGAGCCCGAGGATCTGCTGGCCACCGCCCGGGAACTCGCCGAGCGGGTCGCCGTGAACCCGCCGCATGCGCTGCGGGCCACGAAGCGGTTACTGCGCGAATCGGGCAGGCAGGACTTCGACGGATTCCTGGAACTGTCCGCGGCCCTTCAGGCCCTTTCGCATCCGACCGAGGATCATCGGGAAGCTCTGGCCGCCTTCAACGAACGTCGCGTGGGGGACTTCACCGGAGAATGACCCCCCACGCGCAAGGGATGTGGGGCGGCTCAGACCAATTCGATGATGGTCGCGTTGGCCATGCCGCCACCCTCGCACATCGACTGCAGACCGAACTGAATCCCGTTGTCGCGCATGCGGTGGATCATGGTCGTCATCAGGCGCGCGCCCGATCCGCCGAGCGGATGGCCCAGCGCCATCGCGCCACCTTCGGGATTGAGCAGTTTGTAGTCGGCACCCGTGGCACGCAGCCATCCGAGTGATACCGAGGCGAAGGCCTCGTTGATCTCGAAGGTCCCGATGTCGTTGATCGACATCCCGGCGCGCGCCAAAACCTTTGCCGTGGCCGGGATCGGGCCCTTGAGCATGGTGATCGGATCAGCGCCGACCACGGCCACCGAATGCACGCGTGCCAGCGGCGTCCAACCATTGGCCGCCGCGATCTCGCTGGTGGTCACCAAAAGTGCCGCTGACCCATCGGAGATCTGCGAGGCATTACCCGCCGATACGACGCCGTCTTCCTTGAACGGGGTCTTGAGCGCACCGAGCTTTTCGAGCGTGCCGCCACGGCGGACACCTTCGTCGGTGGTCACCATCGTGGTGGCCCCGTCGTCATCCGTCACCGTGATCGGTGCGATCTGGTCGGTGAAACGGCCATCGTCGATGGCGGTGGCCGCGCGCTCGTGTGAGTCGAGGGCGTGCTGGTCGAGATCGGTACGGCTGAGCCCGAATTCGTCGGCGATCATCTCCGCGCCGATGCCCTGATTGAACGCGAAGTCATACCGTGCGCGGACCATCGGGCCGTACGGCTCACCGTGGAGTCCACCGGCACGCGTGGCCCCCATGACAACCCGCGACATCGATTCGACGCCACCGGCGACGGCGATGTCGTAGTGGCCGGCGACGACACCGGCTGCCGCGAGGTGAACGGCCTGCTGCGACGAGCCGCACTGGCGATCGACGGTGAAACCGGGAACCTCTTCGGGCCATCCGGCAGCCAGCAGTGCGTACCGGCCGATACACGCGGCCTGCTCGCCGACCTGCGAGACACAACCCCAGATCACGTCGTCGACAGTGGCGGGGTCGAGGTTGTTGCGGGCGGCCAGGGCTTGGAGAACCTGGGCCGACAGGTCGACCGGATGGACTCCGGCCAGTCCGCCGTTCCTTTTGCCCACCGGGCTGCGGACGGCATCGACGATCACTGCATCACGCATCTGCGCTTGTCTCCTGAGTTGAGGGTGTTCTTGATGGATGAACGAAGTTGGCTAGATACCAAGGGATTTCGCAATGATGGTCTTCATGACCTCGCTGGTTCCGCCGTAGATGCGCGAGACACGGGTGTCGGCGTAGAGGCGGGCGATAGGGTACTCGGTGACGTATCCGTAGCCGCCGTGCAGCTGCAGGCACTTGTCGATGACCCGGCCGGCGCCCTCGGTGCAGAAGAGCTTGGCTTTCGCGGCGTCGGGCACGCTGAGTTGTCGCTGGTCGTGCAATTCGAGTGCATGGTCGGCCATCAAAACGATGGCATCGACGTCGGTGGCGCACTCGGCCAGAACGAACTTGGAGTTCTGGAACGACGCCAACGGCTTACCGAAGATGGTGCGTTCCTTGACGTAGTTGATGCCGTGTTGCAGGGCTGCCTGGGCGGAGGCCGAAGCCTGCAGTGCGATGGTCAGGCGCTCTTGGGCGAGATTATGGGTGAGGTAGTTGAAGCCCTCGCCCTCCTCACCGAGGCGATCGGTGACCGGCACCCGGACGTTGTCGAATGACAGCTCGGCGGTGTCGGAGGCCTTCAGTCCGATTTTCTCGAGCTTGCGGCCAACCGAGAAACCTTCGGACGTGGTGTCGACACACAGGATGGTCAGCCCGGACCGCCGGTTCTCCGAGGTGCTGGACGCGGTACGGCAGACGACCAGGATGAGGTCGGCGAGTGCGCCGCCGGTGATGAAGGTCTTGGAACCGCTCAGGGTGTAGTACTCGCCGTCCTCGGACAGCTTGGCAGTGGTGGCGATGTTGGCCAGGTCAGATCCGGTCCCCGGCTCGGTCATCGCGATGGCGGTCATGATCTCGCCGGAGATGAAACCGGGAAGCCAGCGCTTCTTCTGCTCCTCGGTCGCGTATTCGACCAGGTACGGCAGGATCAGGTTGGAGTGCACCGAGTATGAGCCGAACGTGACGCCGGCGCGGGCTGCCTCCTCGGTGACGATCGCGGTGAACTTGAAAGAGTCCGAGCCGCCGCCACCGAACTCCTCGGGGGCCTCGATGCCAAGGATGCCCAGCTCACCGAGTCGGTTGTAGAACTCCCGGGGTGGATGACCCTGCACCTCCCACTCGTGGTGCACCGGAACGACCTCGCGATTGATGAAATCGCGAATCACCTTGCGAAAAGCTTCATGCTCTTCGTTGAACACTGTCCGAAGCACGGTGCCTCCATCCCCAGATGCCTGTGCTCCGGGAGATCCGAGCGCACACAGCGGCGAATTCGAACATAGAGCACCTGGGGATGGAGCGATAGGGCTAAGTGAACGGTCAGCCCAGCGGGATCTGCATGGTCCCGTCGTTGAAGCAACCGGTCAGCGTCTGGAAGTCACCCGCGAAGCCGGGGCCATCTGTGCAGGTAACACGGTTGACTCCGTCAACGGTGACCTGGCCACCGGGGCCGGCGATACCGATCGCGAGACCCGGATTCACGCCTTCCATGTTTACCTCTGCTCCTGGACCGATGGCGATGGCGGCAGGTCCGGCGAAGTTGTCTCCGGTTACATAGGCCTTACCACCGTCAAGCGTGATGGCCAGGGTCAATCCGGTCGGCCCGGAAGCGGCCGTGCAGTCCTCGGCTGTGGCTGATTGCCCAGGTAGGGCCGGACAGATGGACACCGGAGCGGCGGATGCCCCCGGTGCCGCGGCAAACGCCAATGCCGCGCTACCTGCGACAGCGGCGAGAACACCTGTGGTCGTGCGCGCAATTCGATTCATGGAAATACTCCTCATCTTGTGCGTTCTGGCGGGCACAGGGGCTTCGTGACCACACCAGATGTAGATGGGTTTCCAAAAATATTGGATTTCTAAACTGCTTCGAAGTGGACGCCAGGTGAAGGTGGAGTCGCCGTGGGCTATTCGATCGAAAATGAGATGGTGTCAGCACCACTGGTGCAGCTGGAAAGCACTCCGCGGGTTTGTGAGGGGCCGCAGTCCCATCCCTGGACCTGCTGGGGTTTGCCGGTCGCGATCATGGGTGCGTATTCCTCGGCGATCGGCATCGCCACGGCGCAGTCGATCGAGCTGCCTTCGAGGATGATGACGTGCAACGCCCCGTCCGGCCCGTTCACGGTGTCGCAACGGGCGCCATCGACGTCGGGCAGCAGTTTCGATTCCGGGATCGAGGTTGCCGGCGGCAACGACGGGCCCGGAACGGCGGGCGCGTTCGAGTTCTGAACGGCCGCACTGCCGGTCGCCGGCGGGATCGCAGCCGAGGTCTCGGTGGCAACCGCTTGTGCCGACGACGATGCCGAGTCATCAGATTGTGCCGAATCGTCGTCGGAGCAGGCGGTCAGCGCCATCGCCATACCTCCGGCAACAATCGTGGCCCCGAGGAGTTTGGAGATCGCTACGCGCATGCCGCCAACCGTAGCGAACCGTTGGTGATTGCTCGCCGAAAGTCGCAAGAGGCCTCCAACTTCCGCGGTTGGTGACGGGGGTCACCAACACTCCTGGCGTGTGACCTATTCATCAATTTTGCACCCCGCAGAAAATTTGCAGGGCACTGCAATTTCCGTACGGTGGGTTGCATGGAGCAAATGGGACTTCGTGAATCCAAGAAGGCCGCCACGCGGCTCGCCTTGGCGACCGCGGTGCTCCGTCATGCCGCTGATGGTGGTTTGGAGTCGGTTTCAGTCGACACCGTGGCGGCTGAGGTCGGCGTCTCGGCGCGGACCTTTCACAACTACTTCACCGGCAAAGAGGATGCGCTCATCTACTTTGTCGGCGTTGTCCTCGGCCGGATGGCCGACCACATCGAATCCCGACCGGCTGACGAATCCCTTTGGGATGCAGTCGAATACGGGCTGACTGAGATTGCCTGCGACACGGACGCGGTACCGGGCCAGTTCGCCACGCTGATCCGACTGCTCGAGACCGAGCCGACCTTGGTCGCGCACAAGGAGCACAGCGACATGACCGATGTGCAGAAGGAACGGTTCACCGAGGTCGTCTCCGCGCGCGGCCCGACAACTGCGCTTGGGCTTTTCGAACGGCTCGTCTTCACCAACGCACTCTGCACTCTGCGCGTGGCTCTGGAGATGTGGACCGACGGAACCGCTCCGCACGACGATCTGCGGCAGTTCCTCGGTGAGGCGTTCGCGGTGACCAAGGCCGGTTTTTCCGGACCGGCGCCGGGCCCCGCCCATCCCTGACCCCAAAACCTCCTGAACGAAAATCCCGATGGAAGGAAGCCCCGCACGTGGCTACATATCTTTACCGGATAGGCAGATGGGCCTATCTGAACAAATTCAAGATGGTGGCGATCTGGCTGCTGGTGCTTGTCGGGATGGGCGTGGCCGCCGCGACCCTGTCGAAGCCGACCTCGGAGAGTTTCACCATTCCCGGTGTCTCTTCGGTCGAGGCCCAGGACAAGATGGTCGAGGCCTTCCCGGAGAAGCCGAAATTCTCTGAGAACATCGCGATCAGCTACGTGGTGCAGGCACCCGAAGGTGCCAAACTGACCGACCCGCAGTATCAGGCCGCCATCAACACGATGGTCGATCAGATGAAGCAGTTCGACGGGGTCAAGGCGCCTGAGTCGATCGCGAATCCGTTCGACACCTACGGAACGCAGCAGAACCCGGGTTCGGGTCGCGATGCGGTGGTGCAGTTCAACGAGCAGACCTTTGGTACCTCGCCGGAGGAGGCGCAGGCCGACGCGCAGGTCACCTCGCCGATCAATGCCGACGCCACGATGGTCCAGTTGGGCGCCGCGTTTGATGTCGAGGCAGCAGCCGACGTCAGTGAAACCGCCCAGACCCAGATGGATGAGATTGCCGACCAGGCTCGTGCCAGTGGTCTGACCGTCGAGATGTCAGGCACCGCATTGCCCCAGGCGGCAATGGGTATGACGTCCGAGCTGATCGGTGTCGCCGTGGGTGCCATCGTGATGATCCTGACCTTCGCATCGCTGGTGGCGTGGGGCATGCCTCTGATCACCGCGATCATCGGTGTGGGCATCGGCATGATGGGCGTCACCGCAGCGACGTTCTTCTTCGACCTGAGCTCCGAGACCCCGATCTTGGCCACGATGATCGGCCTGGCGGTGGGTATCGACTACGCACTGTTCATTCTGTCGCGGTATCGGCATGAAGTGCATCGGTCCAAGACCCGCGCCGAAGCTGCCGGTAAAGCTGTCGGCACGGCCGGTTCGGCAGTGGTGTTCGCCGGTGCCACCGTGTTCATCGCCCTGGCGGCTCTGTTCATCGTCAACATCCCGTTCCTGACAGCCATGGGTCTGGCCGCGGCAGGCACCGTCCTGGTCGCCGTTCTCGTCGCGTTGACCCTCCTGCCCGCCATCCTCGGCATCTTCGGCGAGAAGGTGTTCGGCGGACGCATCAAGTCGCTCAACCCGCCGGATGTGACACCGCACGACCCGGCTCGCCGCCACAACGGTCAGCGCTGGATCAATCAGGTCGTCCGGCGCCCGGCTGTCTTCGCCATCGGTGGCATCGTGCTGCTGGCGCTGATCACGATCCCGATGACCGGACTCAAACTGGGGTTGCCGAACGATGGCAACGGTGATCCGAGCACCACACAGCGCCAGGCCTACGACATGGTCTCCGAAGGCTTCGGGCCGGGCGTGAACAATCCGTTTGTGGTGGTCGTCGACGGCAGCGGTGTCGAGGGTGAATCGCAGCGGATCGAGGCTTTCGACGGTCTGGTCGACCAGATCCGCGGGGTAGACGATGTCTCGGCTGCCGTGATCAGCCCCGGAGACATCAGCAGCAACACCGAAACCGCCATCATCTCGGTGATCCCGGACAGTGCTGCCGGAGACGACGCAACCACGGACCTGGTCAAGGAACTGCGAGGGATGGAATCCGGGGTTACCGACAGTGCCGGGCTGACCTACGGCGTCACCGGCCAGACCGCCATCGAGATCGATGTCTCCGACAAGCTCTCGTCGGCGCTCGTCCCGTATCTGATCGTGGTCGTCGGCTTGGCGTTCATCTTGCTGATGATCGTCTTCAGGTCGATCCTGGTGCCGTTGACCGCCGCGTTGGGCTTCCTTCTCAGCATCGGTGCCACCTTCGGTGCCACGGTGGCGATCTTCACCAACGGTGACCTGGGGCTGGTGGGCAATCCGCAACCGCTGGTCAGCTTCTTGCCGATCATCCTGATCGGCATCGTGTTCGGCCTGGCGATGGACTATCAGGTGTTCCTGGTCAGTCGTATGCGGGAGGCCTACGTGCACGGGAAGTCTGCCAAGGACTCCATCGTCGACGGCTTCAGTCACAGCGCCCGGGTGGTGGCTGCGGCAGCCGCGATCATGATCTCGGTGTTTGCCGCATTCATGTTGCAAGACATGGTCTTCATCAAGGCGATGGGTTTCGCGCTGGCCGCAGCGGTCTTCTTCGATGCCTTTGTCATCCGCATGACCGTGATCCCGGCAGTGCTCGCACTACTCGGTGACAAGGCATGGTCGCTGCCGAAGTGGCTGGACAAGATTCTGCCCGACGTCGACATCGAAGGCGAAAAGCTGAACAAGACGCTGGCTGCCGAGGAGGCGTCCCGCGAGGCGGATGCCGAGGTGAAGATCTGACCCGCGTCAGATCCCGGCGCAGGCGTCTGTTTTGCCGGGCAGGGTCACCGGCTGCGAGGATGCAGCGGTGAGCGATATCGACGAAGGCCCCGACCGTACTTTCACGGTCGGGGCCACCCTGCCCGGCACCCTCGGCCGCACCGGTGTGATCAGCACCCCACACGGGGACATCCAGACGCCGGCCTTTGTTCCGGTAGGCACCAAGGCGACCGTCAAAACGGTTGTGCCGGAAGCCGTCCGTGACCTCGGTGCGCAGGCGGTTCTCGCGAACGCCTATCACCTGTACCTGCAGCCGGGCCCGGACATCATCGACGAGGCCGGTGGTCTCGGAAAGTTCATGAACTGGCCCGGACCGACATTCACCGACAGCGGTGGTTTCCAGGTCATGTCGCTGGGAGCCGGGTTCAAAAAGGTCATCGCGATGGACCTCACCGGAATGCAGAACGATGACGTCATCGCCGAGGGCAAGGAACGACTGGCCCGCGTCGACGATGACGGTGTGACGTTCAAGTCGCATCTCGATGGTTCGACCCACCGGTTCACGCCGGAGGTCTCGATGCAGATCCAGCATCAGCTCGGCGCCGACATCATCTTCGGGTTCGACGAACTCACCACATTGATGAATACCCGCGCCTACCAAGAGACTTCACTCGAGCGGACCCGACTGTGGGCGATTCGCTGTCTGGCCGAACACAATCGGCTCACCTCTGAGCGCAGCCATCGTCCGTTGCAGTCGCTGTGGGGTGTCATCCAGGGCGCGCAGTACGAGGATTTGCGGCGCAAAGCGGCTCGCGACCTGGTGACGATGAGTGAAAAAGATGTCGCCGAAGGTGGCCGCGGTTTTGGTGGCTACGGCATCGGCGGCGCACTCGAGAAGCAGAATCTCGGCACCATCGTCCGGTGGGTCAACGAGGAATTGCCGGTCGACAAGGCCCGGCACCTGCTCGGTATCAGCGAACCCGACGACATCTTCACCGCGATCGAAAGCGGTATCGACACGTTCGACTGCGTCTCGCCGTCCCGCGTGGCACGCAACGGTGCGATCTATTCACTCGATGGTCGCTACAACGTGACCAACAGTCGGTTCCGCCGCGACTTCACGCCGCTGGACCCTGAAATGCAGAACTACACAACGCAATACACGCGTGCGTACATTCATCACCTGTTCAAGGCCAAAGAAGGCCTGGCGGCCACACTCTGCACCATTCACAATGAACACTTCATCGTGACGCTGGTGGAGCGGGCGCGCCAGGCCATCATCGACGGCAACTATTTCGAGTTCCGGGACGAGTTCCTCGGCCGGTACTACGCGGGCGCCGCGGCCAAGTGATCAGGCGGTCTTGACGACCGAGGTGCCGCCTGCGAACTTGTCGTGCCACCCCTGATTGCGCGGGTCGCTGTTGATCGTGACGGCGATGGAGACGGCCAGCCCGATCCAGATGAAGCCGAGGAACAGCGGCAGGAAGAACACCGGCAACCAGGCCAGGACGCCGACGAGCATCCAGGCGTTGCGCTTGGCGGATTCGTCGATTGTCGGAATTCCGCCGTGCGCACCAACAACTTTGAGCTTCAGTAGCTTTTTGGCAACGGTCGCGCCTTCTTGCCGGGTCTCGAAGTAGACGAAATACGCGAACGCCGCGAACGACAGCACGAAACCCACGGCCAGTGCGATGAACCACGGGGCCACCCAGAACAGCACCGTGTAGATGATGTTCATCGGAATCGCGACGATGAACCAGTCGATGACCCTGGCGGCCAGGCGGATTCCCACATCGGCCGCGGTGCCGGGGCCGGACTGGGGGCCGGGTTGCGGCCCCGGCTGACCGTACTGGGGACCTGGTCCGCCGTAGGGGGCTGCCGGTTGCCCGTAGGGAGATCCGCCGTTCGACGGTGGCGGGTAGGAACCCGGTTTTTGTAGCGGGGGAGGGTTGGCGCTCGGGCCTGGATGCGGCTCGGATCCGGGGTACTGGGGGCCACTCATGGGAACGTCCTCTCGCGGGGTATGCCCCCGTCGGTTGTCGATTTGATGAGTGACCTTAAGCCGGGAGTGTCGGCTGAAACGAGAGCCGAACCGATAGATATCCCGATTGAATGACCGTCGACCAGCGCCTATGCGTCAGCGGCGCAGTAGGTCTGCAGGATCGAGAATCCACGGTTCGGATGGCAGGCTTGCCGGAACGAACCGGGCGAGCATCAGGTCGGCGGAGACCGCCTCGCCGGGATCCGCGAGATTCAACGAGTTCGCGATCAGCGACAGGACACGCTGAGTGTCCACGCCGCCGACCTCCAGATCGGCCAGGGTGACGGCGCCGTCGCGTTTGGCCAGCCGTTTGTGCTCGGTGTTCAAGACCATCGGGACATGTGCGTACGAGGGAGGGGTCAGCCCGAGCATTGTTGCCAGATAACTCTGCCGGGGCGCCGAACTCAGTAGGTCGTCGCCGCGGACAACCTGATCGACGGCCTGCGCGTTGTCGTCGATGACCACCGCGAGGTTGTAGGCCGGGATCCCGTCGCCGCGGCGCAACACAAAATCGTCGACCGGGCCGGTGAACCGACCTTTGAGCACATCGGACACGGTGAACTCGGTGACGTCGGCGCGCAGTCGGATCGCCGGTCGTCGTCCGGCGTCGAGGTGGGCCTGCTCCGCAGCGGTTGTCAGATTCCGGCAGATCCCGGGGTACGCGCCCGCGGGGCCGTGCGGCGCCGACGGCGCTTCCAGGATCTCGCGCCGGGTGCAGTAGCAGTTGTAGGTGAGGCCGCGGCTCTGCAGTTCAGCGATCGCCTTGTTGTAGTTGGCGAGCCGCTGGGACTGCCACATGATCGGCGGATCCCAGTCGATGCCGAGTTCGGCGAGGTCAGCGAGTTGCCGTTCCGCGGATCCGGCCGCCACCCGATCGAGGTCTTCCATCCGCATCCGAAATGTCCGGCCGGTGGTTCGGGCAAACATCCAGGCCAACAGCGCGGTTCGAAGATTACCGACGTGCAGGTCACCTGACGGTGACGGCGCGTACCGTCCACCGCCGCGATAGTCCACCCCACGAGCCTACAAGTGGAAGTATGGACCGTCATGGACCTCCCTGTGATGCCGCCGGTGGTGCCGATGCTGGCCAAGGCTGCGGTAAAGATTCCTGACGAACCCGGCGCCGAGGTGTGGTCGCACGAGCCCAAGTGGGACGGATTTCGTGCCATCATCTTCCGTGACGGCGATGAGGTCGTCATCGGGTCGCGCGGTGGCAAAGACCTGGGCCGCTACTTTCCGGAGCTGATCGAGGCGGCCCGAGATGAGTTGCCCGACAAGGTTGTTGTCGACGGCGAGATCGGTGTCCAGGCGGATCTGGGCGGCGTCCGGCGCCTCAGCTGGGATGCGTTGTCGATCCGGATCCACCCCGCCAAGTCCCGCGTGACGATGCTCGCCGAGCAGACCCCGGCGATGTTCATCGGCTTCGATGCGCTGGCGGTGGGGGACCGGGACCTGACGAGCGAGGCGTTCTCGGTCCGTCGGGCGGCGCTGCTCGAGGCGATACCCGGCGCCGGTCGTTGCCGGGTCAGCCGGGTGACCACCGATGCCGAGCTGGCGCGCCAATGGTTCTCCGAGTTCGAGGGCGCCGGCCTCGACGGAGTGGTCAGTAAACGTCTTGATGGCCGCTATGTCCCGGGCAAACGCGAGATGGTCAAGGTCAAACACAAGCGCAGCGCCGACTGCGTGGTGATCGGCTATCGCGTCCACAAGAGTGGAACGGGACTCGGCTCGATGTTGCTCGGCCTGTACGACGAGGGGGAATTGCGGATGGTCGGCGGGGCCGGAGCGTTCTCCGACGCCAAACGGATCGAGTTGCAGCAACTGCTCGAACCGATGCGCCTGGACCCGGACAACGTCGCCGAAGGTGAACCCAGCCGGTGGAAGGAAAAGGGTTCCGCACAATGGTTTCCGATCCGTCCGGAGCTTGTGGTCGAGGTCGGCTATGACCAGATGGAAGGGCAAAGGTTTCGCCACACGGTCCAGTTCGTGCGCTGGCGTCCGGATCGCGAGCCGGGGAGCTGCGGCTACGACCAACTCGAGGTGCCGTTGACCTACGACCTGTTCGACGTACTGGAGGGACGGAACTGATGGCCAGATCACCGGCTGAGGAACTCGATGTCGACGGAACGCCTGTGCGACTGTCGAATCCGGACAAGATCTACTTTCCGCAACTCGGTGAGAACGGTGGCCGCAAACGCGATCTCGTCGGGTACTACCGCGCCGTTGCACTGCAGGGTGCGCTGTTGACCGCACTGCGTGATCGCCCGACGTTCCTGCAGCGCTTCCCCGATGGGATCGAGGGCGAGGAGATCTACCAGAAGCGGGTCGCGGCCAAACGTCCCGAGCACGTGCAGTCGACCTCGATCACATTCCCGTCGGGGCGTAAGGCCGATGCCATCCGGACAACCAGCGCACCGGACATCGTCTGGGCCGCCAACCTCGGAACGATCACGTTCCATCCATGGCCCACCATCGCACCGGACAACGATCACCCCGATCAGCTTCGCATCGACCTGGACCCGCAACCCGGAACCGATTTCTCGGACGCGCGCCGGGTGGCGATCGACGTACTGCGTCCGCTACTCGACGAGCTGGGGTTGCACGGCTATCCGAAGACCTCGGGTGGTCGCGGTCTGCACGTGTTCGTGCCGATCGAACCGAAATGGGACTTCATCTCGACCCGGCGGGCCGTCATCGCGCTGGCCCGGGAGCTCGAACGCCGTGACAGTTCGGCGATCACCACGTCGTGGTGGAAGGAAGAGCGCGGGGAACAGATCTTCGTCGACTTCAACCAGAATGCGCGCGACCGGACCATGGCGGCCGGCTACTCGGCCCGCCGCACCCCAACGGCAACGGTCTCGACACCGGTCACCTGGGATGAGCTCTCTGACGTCGATCCGCTGGATTGCACCATCGCCACTGTCCCGGCCTTGTTGGCCAAGCGCGGTGATCCGATGTCCGACATCGACTCTCATCGCAGCAGTCTCGAACCACTCCTCGAACTGGTGGCGCGAGATGAACGAGATGGATTGGGGGACATGCCGTATCCGCCGAGCTATCCGAAGATGCCGGGTGAACCCAAACGGGTGCAGCCATCACGCGCCAGGAACGACACCTGACCCATCCGTTTGCCGGGACGGTCGAGGCCCCCTGAAAAGCAAGATCGCCCCGCATGGAAATGCGGGGCGATCTCGATGTTTCGACCTTCTGGCGGAGGATAGGGGATTCGAACCCCTGAGGGCTATTAACCCAACCCGCGTTCCAGGCGAGCGCCATAGGCCACTAGGCGAATCCTCCGTCCGGCAGCTTACCGGCTACAGGCGGACTCACCAAAAACGGGCTGCTCAGTGGGTAAGTTTTCGCTCTCTGCGGTCGGCCCGCTACACTCGTTTCTGGATCCCGCGCGGCGAGCATCCTGTGAACTCCCCCAGGGCCGGAAGGCAGCAAGGGTCAGCGGGCTCTGCCGGGTGCGCGGGGTCCCCTACTTTGTTACCGAGAAGATCCGCTGTTCTGCGCGTACCTCCGCGCAACCACAGTTCCGGGGCGGGGCCGTTCCGGGAAAGGCCGTAGTGAATTTCCACTCGATGAGTGCTGACCAGCTGACCGCCACCCAATCCGAGCTGCGTGCGAAGTATCAAGCGCTCGTCGATGCCGGCCTCAAGTTGGACCTCACCCGAGGCAAGCCGTCCCCCGCGCAACTCGACCTGTCGGCCGAACTGCTGTCACTGCCCGGTGCCGACGACTACCGCGACGGCAACGGAACCGACACCCGCAACTACGGCGGCGTCACCGGTCTGCCCGAGCTGCGCGCGATCTTCGGCGAACTGCTCGGTATCCCCACCGACAATCTCCTGGCAGGCGGCAATGCCAGCCTGGAGATCATGCACGACCTGGTCGTGTTCGGCCTTCTGCACGGCACCCCCGATTCCGCTGAGCCGTGGGGGCACGGCCCGATCAAGTTCCTGTGCCCGTCGCCCGGCTACGACCGTCATTTCGCGATCACCGAGTCCTACGGGATCGAGATGATCACCGTGCCGATGAACGACGACGGTCCCGACGTCGCGTTCTGCGCGGACCTGGTCGCATCGGACCCCCAGATCAAGGGCATGTGGTGCGTGCCGACGTACTCGAACCCGACCGGCGCCACCTACAGCCCCGAGGTCGCCCGCGGCCTGATGTCGATGAAGAGCGCGGCTCCCGACTTCCGCATCATCTGGGACAACGCCTACGCCGTGCACACCCTCGTCGACGAGCCCCCGGCCCCGATCGATGTTCTCGGACTCGCGGCCGCTGCGGGTAACCCGAACCGGCCGTTGGTCCTTGCCTCGACGTCCAAGATCACCTTTGCCGGAGCCGGTGTCTCGTTCTTCGGTTCGTCCGCCGAGAACCTGGGCTGGTACCAGCGCCACGTATCGATCAAGACGATCGGTCCGGACAAGCTGAACCAACTGCGTCACCTTCGCTTCTTCATCGATGCCGATGGCGTCCGGGCCCACATGGCCAAGCATCGTGAGTTGCTGGTGCCGAAGTTCGCGATGGTGTTGCAGATCCTGGAAGAACGGCTCGGCGGCGCCAAGGTCGCGTCCTGGACCGAACCCGAAGGTGGCTACTTCATCAGCCTCGACGTCATCGACGGCACCGCTGCCCGGGTCATCACGCTGGCCAAGGAAGCCGGGATCTCGCTGACGGGTGCCGGCTCGGCGTTCCCGTACAAAAAAGACCCGAACGACCGCAACATCCGCTTGGCCCCGACGTTCCCCGGCCTCGAGGAGCTTCGTGCGGCCATGGACGGCGTGGCGACCTGTGTCCTGCTCGCGTCGGCGGAGCAGTTACTCGAACAGCAGAGCTGACCATGCACGCGTGTGGTGACCGGACAGGTCGTTGAGCGAGCGCAATCCGATGGACCCCGAGTCCGTCACCGCAGGGTCGCACACGGAGAAAACCGCAGGAGAACCCCGTCCGGAGCGGACCGTGCCGTGGCCCGCCGCCGTCGTGGTGGTCTCCGTGGTCCTCGGACTGCTGGCGATCTGGCTACAGCACCTCGCGGTCCCGCTGGACGAACCCTATTGGGGTCTGTTCGGTAACCAGCTCGACCTCGAGGTCTACCGGCAGGGTGCCCAGGCCGTCATCGATGGGCACCGGCTGTACGAGGCAAAGCTCGTCGGTGTCATGGACTACACGTATGCCCCGGCGTCGGTGTTCGTCTTCGTTCCGTTTGCGTTGATGACCGTGGAGATGGCCCGAGTCGTGTGGATGGCGGGCATCTTCATCGCGCTGTACTTCGTGATGACGCTCAGCTTCAAGAATCTCGGCTATCGGATCACCTGGTCGGTGCGGACGATGGCGATGTCGCTGGTGTTGATCTCCACGTTGATGGAGCCGGTGCGCACGACGATGTGGTACGGCCAGATCAACGTGTTCCTGATGCTGTTGATCTTGTGGGACCTGTTGCGCGAAAAGGACAGTCGGCTGCGCGGTCTGGGTGTCGGGATCGCGGCAGGCATCAAACTGACGCCGTTGATCTTCGTTTTCTATCTGGCGATCAACCGGAACTGGCGGTCGGTGGTCGTTGCCTGTGCCGGACTCGTCGGAACCGTGGTCCTCGGTTTTCTCGTGATGCCGCGGGACTCGTGGAAGTACTGGAGTGGGACGTTCATCGACTCCGAGCGGGTGGGAGCTCCCAACACCGTCGGCAATCAGTCCATCCGCGGCGCCCTGGCGAACCTGGGGCAGACGGACAGCCCGAACATCCTCGTATGGGGCACGCTGGCGCTGGCGGCGCTGGTGCTCGGCATGG
Organism: Williamsia sp. Y853; assembly: GCF_056786495.1. Taxonomy (NCBI): domain Bacteria; kingdom Bacillati; phylum Actinomycetota; class Actinomycetes; order Mycobacteriales; family Nocardiaceae; genus Williamsia; species Williamsia sp. Y853. The sequence goes on along the minus strand of NZ_JBXCJC010000001.1, from coordinate 228,020 downwards.
TCGGGGCCTCACTTGCCCATCGCGCCGGCCACGAGCTGCTGGCGATCACACTGGTCGGGATGACGGGCACGGTGGTGTCGCCGATGTCGTGGGGTCATCACTGGGTGTGGGTGGTTCCGATGCTGGTGATCGTGGTGCATCTGGTGCTGTCGGCGCGGACGCCTGCGCTCCGGATCCTCGCCGCGGTAGGTGCGCTGGCGATGCTGCTCACCACCTTCGTCTGGCGTACCTACCGGGACCATCCGGTGCTGCAGATCGAGCGGGTTCTACCCGACGGCTACTTCACCGGACTGTTCCACAAGTTCGGGATCACTTGGCTCCGGTGGTTCACCTACGACCCTTACAACTGGATGTTCCTGGTGGTCGCTGTCGTCAGCGTGATCTGCCTCACGGCAAGCCGCAGGGCCGAACGGGTGCTGCCGGGCTAATATCTCTGGCGAAGTCACTGCTGGGGGAAGGCGGAGAAGTGCCCACTGACGACGCCACGCCTTCTTCGACGCGTCTTCGTTTCCCGACCAGTTCCTGGTTGCTCGCCGGGTTTGTGGTCGCTGCTCTGCTTGCGGTCTACGTCCAGGTCACCTTCATCCCACTGGACACCAAGGTCTTCGGCCTCTTCGAAAACCAGGTCGACCTGCATGTCTACCGTCAGGGCGCACTGCACCTGATGCACGGGCAACCGCTGTACGAGGCCCCGATGCTGCCGAACGGGCTGCTGTACACCTACACCCCGTTCTCGACCATCGTCTTCCAGCCGTTTGCCTGGCTGGACGTTTCCATGGCCGAGTTGGTGTGGACCGCACTGATCTTCGCGGCCCTGTTCTACGTGATCGTCGCGTCATTTCGGAGCCTCGGTTACCGCGTCGACTGGCGGCTGCTGGTGGTCTCCGCGGCGCTGGTGTGCTGCTCGACGTTGCTCGAACCGGTTCGGACCACCATTTGGTACGGACAGATCAACGTCTTCTTGATGGCGATCGTGCTGTGGGATCTGCTGCGGCCAGATGGCAGTCGGCTCAAGGGGCTCGGCGTCGGTCTCGCGGCTGGCATCAAACTCACCCCGGGCTTCTTCGTCCTGTACCTCGCGGTCACCCGACGCTGGCGCGCGATTGTGGTTGCCGCCGTCACCATCGTGTGCACGATTGTTCTCGGGTTCCTGGTGACACCTGGGCAATCGTGGAAGTACTGGACCGATCGGGTGATCAACTCCGAACGCGTCGGTCCGATCGATGCACCAAGCAATCAGTCGATCAAGGGCGCGCTCGCCACGGCGTTCAAAACCGTCAATCCAAACCAGGTGTTGTGGGCGGTGCTGGTGGTCGTCGCGGTTGTTGTCGGGATGGGCGCGGCCTACCTCGCGCATCGGCATGGGCAGGAACTCCTGGCGCTGTGCCTGACCGGCATGACGGCGACCGCGGTCTCCCCGTTCAGTTGGGGACACCACTGGGTCTGGTTCGTGCCCTTGCTCGTCTACCTGGTCCACCTGCCCATCGCGGCGTGGCGCTCCGGGAGGACCTGGATGTTGCCGGTGACGCTGTTGCTCCCGGCGGCGCTGTTCACCACAGCCTTCACCTGGCGCAACCACCTGCCCGCAGGCGCAATGGGATTCACACCGTTCTACGGGACGGGCATGTTCATGACACCGTTCCCGGACTGGCTGCGGTGGTTCTCATCCGAGCCGTATCTGTGGGTCTTCGGGGTCACGGCTTTGGCGACACTGGTTCTTTGGGGGCCTGCAGAGTTCCGGAGGCTGCGGACACCGAAACCTGCCCCTGAACCGGTCGAAGTCGCGGTCCGGGACAGTTTGCGCGACTAGCGACGGCTTCTGATCTGGACACCGGTGGTCGGTCTGAGTAATCAGCACACGAGTCGGGTCAGGCAACAACTGGCCGACCCCGCGGCCGTCGTACCTCGCCGGTAGTCTCGCACCGTGGCTCTTTACCGGACTTATCGCCCCGCGACCTTCGCCGAAGTTGTCGGGCAGGAGCATGTCACCGAGCCCTTGGGTGTGGCCCTGAACTCCGGCCGGATCAACCATGCCTACCTGTTCTCGGGTCCTCGTGGTTGTGGCAAGACGTCGTCGGCTCGCATCCTTGCCCGTTCGCTGAACTGCGTGGAGGGGCCCACATCGACACCATGTGGCGTCTGCTCGTCGTGCATCGCGCTGGGTCCGGGTGGCCCGGGCAACATGGACGTGATCGAACTCGACGCCGCCAGCCACGGTGGTGTCGACGACACCCGTGAACTGCGCGATCAGGCGTTCTATGCGCCTGCCGAGTCGCGCTACCGGGTGTTCATCATCGACGAGGCCCACATGGTCAGCAACGCGGGTTTCAACGCGCTGCTCAAGATCGTGGAAGAGCCACCAGAGCATCTGATCTTCATCTTCGCGACCACCGAGCCCGAGAAGGTCTTGCCGACCATCCGGTCGCGGACCCATCACTACCCGTTCCGGTTGCTGGCTCCGGCGACCATGCGCGGACTGCTCGAACGCATCTGCACGAGCGAGCACGTCACCGTCGAACCGGCGGTGTTCCCGCTGGTGATCCGGGCGGGCGGCGGCTCTCCGCGTGACTCGCTCAGTGTTCTCGACCAATTGCTTGCCGGTGCCGGCCCAGAAGGTGTCACTTATCAACGGGCGCTGACTCTGCTGGGTGTCACCGATGTGGCGTTGATCGACGACGCCATCAACGCACTGGCCGACCACGACGGCGCGGCGCTGTTCGGGACGGTCGAGGCCGTGGTGGACGCCGGACACGATCCCCGCCGGTTCGCGGTCGACCTGCTCGAACGACTGCGGGACCTGATCCTGATGAACGCCGTCCCCGATGCCGCGCAGCGAGGACTCGTCGAGGCCCCGGACGATCAGGTCGAGCAGATGGTCGCCCAGGTCGCCCGGCTCGAAGCGGGCACACTGACCCGGTTCGCCGAGACCGTCCATGACGCACTGGGGGAGATGCGCGGGACCACATCCCCGAGGCTGCTCCTGGAAGTGATGTGCGCCCGGATGCTGCTGCCGGCCTCCTCGGATTCGGAATCCGGTGTGCTGCAACGGATCGAGCGCATCGAGTCCCAGCTCGCCAGTGGCGTGATCGCCGCTCCGGCCGATGGTGCGTCCGCGGTGTCCGGGCCTTCGCCGGTATCGTCGGCGGCTCCGGCGGCGGCCCCGATCGACGCGGCACCCTCAAAGTTTGTCCGACCGTCGCAGCGTAAACCGCAGGACGACGTCACCGAATCGGAGCCGGAGGCCGCGCAGGCGCCTGCACCGACTCCGGTGCCCACCCCGGAACCGGTGCCGGCCCCCACCCCGGAGCCCGAACCGACTCCCGCGCCGCAGCCGGAACCTGAACCCGCACCCGTCGCGGAACCTGCACCGGTCGTAGAACCTGCACCGGTCGTAGAACCTGCACCGGTTCCGGAGCCCGAACCCGAGCCCGAGCCCGAGCCCGAGCCTGAGCCTGAGCCCGAGCCAGAGCCGGTGCTCGAACTCGAGCCAGAAACCGAGCCAGTGCTCGATCTCGAGCCCGCGCTCGAACTCGAGCCAGAAACCGAGCCAGTGCTCGAACTCGAGCCAGCGCTCATGCCTGTGCCGCAGCCGGTTTCGGTCGCGGCGGAGCCGGAGGCGGCGTCGGAACCAGCGACCGCGCCTGAACCAGCGACCGCGCCTGAACCATCGAAAGCGCCCGCGCCAGAAACGGCTCCGGAACCGGACTCGGAGCCCGTTCAGGAGCTCGAGTCGGCATCGCCGTTCGATGATGTCCCCCCGCCACCCGAACCTGATTTCGAGCCGGAGCCCGATCATCACGGTGAGCCCGCGCCACAGGTCGAACCGGAGCCCAAGGTCGTAACCGCTGGTCTCGATCTGGCTGCGGTGCAGGCGAAGTGGCAAGAGGTTCGGTCTGCGGTTCGAGCCGCCAACAAGGTGACCGAGGTGATGCTCTCGGGTGCCTCGGTCCGTGGGGTCGACGGCAGCACCCTGATCCTGAGTCACGACTCGCAGCCGCTCGTTCAGCGGTTGAGTTCGCAGCACGCGGTGGACGTGATCAACGCGGCGATGACACATGTTTTCGGCGGCGACTGGCAGGTGCAGGTGCATGCGGCGTCCGCGATGCCGGCAATGCCGAAAACCCAGACCGCACAAACCGATACTCGCAAGCCCGAGGCGAAACAGGCCACCTACACGAGGCCGAGCCGCGGCGCTCCGGCCACCCCGAGCGCAGGCGACGAAGAGTCACCCGAACCGGAGCCTGAACCGGAACCGGCTCCGGAGCCCGTCAAAGATGAAGACCTCACCGATGACGAGCGCAACGAAATGGTCGCCACCGCACGCAATTCCACACCGGATCCGCGTCAGGACCCTGAGCAGATCGCGATCGCGCTGCTGAGGAGTGAGCTCGGCGCCACGCCGATCAACTAGGTAAGCGACAGATACACCCGTTCCAGTCAAAAGCACACGCTGCAACGTGTGCTTTTGACTGGAACGGGTGCGTTTGCGGAGGTTAGGCCTGCCACCACGGGCGGAGCGGAAGTCCGCCGTTGCCGCCGTCCTTGTCGAGCTTGACTGCCAGGACCTGGTGGAGCTGAATGATGTTGCGGTCGAATCCGAGTCGGCAACCGGCCATGTAGAGACCCCAGAGCCGGGCGGTACCTTCGCCGACTTCCTCGACGGCGGCATCCCAGTTCTCGACGAGGTTCTTGTTCCAGTCCCGCAGTGTCATCGCGTAGTGCTCGCGCAGGTTCTCCTCGTGGAGAACCTCCATCGAACCGACGTCCTGGATCGCGGAGATGATCGTGCCCGAACCGGTGAGTTCACCGTCGGGGAACACGTAGCGGTCGATGAATGCGCCCGCCTTGCCCTTTGATCTGTTGTTGGGGCGTGTGATGCAGTGATTCAACAGAATTCCGCCATCACGCAACTTGGCCCGGATGAACTTGAAGTACGACGGGTAGTTCGCGATCCCGATGTGCTCGGTCAGTCCGATCGACGAGACGGCGTCGAAACCTTCTTCGGTGATATCGCGGTAGTCGCTGTGCCGGACCTCGGCGAAGTCGCTGAGGCCTTCGTCGATGATGGCCTGCTGTGCGTACTGCGCCTGCTCGGCTGACAGGGTCACGCCGATGACGTGGACGCCCTGTCGTGCGGCGTACCGGACCATCGAGCCCCAGCCGCAACCGATGTCGAGCAGCCGGTCACCGGCCTTGAGTTTCAACTTCTCGAACACCAGGCGATATTTGTTTTCCTGGGCCTCCTCGAGGCTCGCTTCCCGCTCGGGGTAGCAGGCGCACGTGTAGGTCATCGATGGTCCGAGGACCAGCTCGTAGAAGGCGTTGGAAACGTCGTAGTGGTAGTGGATGGCCTCTGCGTCGCGGGTCCGGCTGTGCCGCAAACCCTCTGCGATCCGGCGCCACCGCGGCAACTGTTCCTGTGGTGGCGGTGCGATCAGCTTGAAGTGTTCCAGACCGATCGAGCGCGTGATCTGTGCCATCACACGTGCGGAGGGCCGTTCGAAATGGAGGTCCTCGGCCAGTGCCCGAAGTGCGTCGTACGGATCACCGCCGGGCGCACCGTGCAGCTTGAGGTCGCCGGCGATGTAGGCGCGGGCCAGTCCGAGGTCTCCGGGAGCTGTTGCCAGATACGTGGTTCCCCGGGGTGTCACCAACTCCACGCCGTACTCGGCGTCTTCGGGACCTGCCGAGCTGCCGTCGTACGCGGTCACCCGCACGTTCAGATCTCCACCCGCAAACGCTTCGACGACTTCGGCCAAGCTGAGCTTGGGACCTACCACCGATCCGGAAGTGAGGTCATTTTCTTTGAATGTCGTCACTGACGTTGCACCGCCTTTGCATAGAGGTCGAGGAGCCGCGACCCTGAGTCATAGTGTTTCTTCAACAGGCGGTAGGGCTCCCCGCCGTACAGTTCATCGAACTCTTCTTTGCCGTAAAAAGACTCGGAATACAGCGACTTGTGACCACCGAGTTCGGACACCTTGATCTCGATCAGACGATTTGCGTAGCCCTCGGGCTGATGGTCGCGCTTGGGTACCGCCGACCAGAAACCCACGTTGACGTAGGTCCTGGCAGGTTCGAGGGGGTACAACGGCCACGGCCGGTGGGTGTCGGCGCCGGGCAGTGCCGGTTCGCGAAGTCGTAGGGGGCAGAGCCAGATCGGTTCGATGGGGATGTTCTCGAGAAACCACGCGATGAACTCGGCGGTCCGCTCGATCGGCACCTCGATGTCCTGGACCACGCGTTCATTCGGGGGCTCGCCTTTGCGGGCATTGAGCTTGTCCCCGACGTTGAATCGATGATCGAGGCCGATCAGCTTCCAGTAGAAGCTGCTGCGCAACAGTTTCTTGGGCCACAGCCGCCGGATGCGAGGGCTCTGCGCACCGAATGCGCGGGAACACCAGAACCAGTCGGTATCCCACCGCCAGAGGTAGTCCGAGATGGTGAGGCGGTCGCGGATGGGTGTCGAGTCCGCGGAGTGCTGGATGGAGCGGTAGAAGATCTGTTCGCCGGTGTAGTCGCTCACCGGGCCGCCTGCGGTGGTCTGCCGACCGAGGATCAGGTAGCTCTCGGCGGCCGAGAAGACCACTCCGTCAAGGTAATCCACGCGTTCACCGTCGAACTCGCCGTCGTCTACGATCTGTGCCATCGCGGATTGGAGTGCCTCGACCGTGGTGAACCGGACGTGGCGCAGGTCCACAAACGGTGCAACCTCTTCGAGCTCGATCCGCAGCCGTGTCGAATAACCAAGGGTGCCGTAGGAATTGGGGAATCCGAAGAACAGATCCGAGTTCTCACTGGTTGGTGAGGTGGTGACGATCTCACCGGCGCCGGTGAGGATGTCGATTTCGAGGACCGACTCGTGCGGCAACCCGTTGCGAAACGACGTCGACTCGATACCGAGGCCGGTCACGGCGCCACCGAGGGTGATCGTCTTGAGCTGCGGAACGACCTTCGGGGCAAGTCCATATTTGAGCGTGGTGGCGACGAGTTCCTCGTAGGTGCACATCCCGGCGACATCCGCGGTGCGCGCGGCCACATCGACGGAGATCACCCGGCCGAGTCCGGAGACGTCGAGGCCGGGGTACGGATTCTTGGCTCGTTTGCGGAAAAGGTTGGATGTCTTTTTGGCCAGACGGACCCTACCGGAAGCCGGAATTGCCCGATAACTCGCCAGCAGCGTCGCGACTCCTTCATCGAAGGCGGCGCGACCGGACACGGAACCCATAACCCTCGGCACGCATTAGAGCCTAGGACTACCGTCCAGTGCATGCCACTTCGGAGGGTCCGCATGTTGTTCTGGCAGGCTCAGGGGTCTAAAGCATCACAAACCGGAAGGTGATTTTTTCGTGGCACAGGTAACCGCATCACAGTCGATTGAAATCAATGCCGCGCCCGAGCAGGTTCTGGCGGCGCTGTCCGACTACCAGACCGTCAGGCCGGCCATCCTTCCCGCGCAGTATCGCGACTACGCCGTGGTCGCCGGTGGGGTCGGTGCCGGGACCGTCGCCAAGTGGACTCTGCAGGCGACGTCGAAGCGCTCGCGCAATGTTCAGGCCTCTGTTGACCAGGTGGGTTCGACGATCACCGAGACCGACGCCAACTCATCGATGATCACCACCTACCAGGTGCAACCGCTGGGTACGGGTTCGAAGGTCACCACCGTCACCACCTGGCAGGGTGCAGGCGGTATCGGTGGCTTCTTCGAGAAGACCTTTGCGCCCAAGGGCCTGGGCAAGATCCAGGCCGAGGTACTCGGGAACCTGAAGTCGCACGTCGAACGCGGCTGATCGGTAACGTCCGGGCGCGCTGAAGAATCCCTGTTGAGGAACCGTAGACCGTCGCCGCTGCCATTGCGGGACGGTGTTGACCCGACCCGGGTGGTGCTGCGGCGCTCGGATGTCACCGTCGCCGAGGCCATGCTGGCGGCACCGGCCTGCGCCGGACTCTCGGTGGCCGACCTGTCGGTGCGGGCCGCGCAGGGTGAGGTGCTCGACATCGCAGGCGATCGGGTCGATCTGGCCGCACCTGCCGAGGTGGGACGTCCGATCTACTTCTATCGCGACCTGCCGGACGAGACGCAGATCCCGTTCGAGATGCCGATCATCCACCTCGACGACAACCTCGTGGTGGTCGACAAGCCGCACTTCTTGGCGACCATGCCGCGCGGCGCGCACGTGGTGCAGACCGCGCTGGTGCGGTTGCGGAGAGAGCTCGACAATCCGCAGATCAGCCCGGTGCACCGGCTGGATCGGCTCACTGCGGGTGTCCTGATGTTCAGTCTGCGGCCGCAGGCTCGGGCGCCGTACCAGTTGTTGTTCGCCGATCGCCGGGTCGACAAGGAGTATCGCGCCCGGGCACCTCTTGCAGGCGACCTCGAGTTGCCCGTGACCGTTCGGAACCGCATCTTGAAGGACTCCGGTGACCTGCGGGCCCGGGTGGTTCCCGGTGAGGTGAACGCGATCTCGCGCATCGAGCTCACCGACACCGCCGGTGACCACGGTGTCTACCGTTTACTCCCGCAGACCGGCCGCACCCATCAGCTACGGCTGCACATGTCCGGCCTCGGAATCCCGATCGACGGTGATCCCCTGTATCCCGAGGTCCGGCCGGATGTGGCGGCCGCACCCGATCACGGTGACTTCTCCAGCCCGCTGCAACTGCTGGCCTACGCTGTGGAGTTCGACGACCCCCTGACCGGGCGGCGCCGTCGTTTCGAGAGCGTCCGCAACCTGCACTGAAGGAGGACCCATGGCCATCGTCGTTTCCTATGACCGCTACGAGGACCTCGCCTGTGAGGTTGTCGTCTTTCTCGACGACGAGTCGGGCGACTGCTTTCAGGTGCAGCGTGACCTGCCTCAGACGCCGGCGTCGAGTACCTCGGAATCTGCGATCTACCAGATCAGCACCGGTGCCGGGCCTGCGGTGGAGCAGGGGATCGTGGCCTGGCAACGCGACGGTGGTGAGTTCGAATTCGCGCTCTCGCCCCTGGCGTCGCGGATGTTCGGGGGCAACGCGCGACTGCGATTCGAGGCCAAGCCCGCCGACGGCGATACCATCGATGACATCGCCGCTCATCTGGAACGCATGACGCGCCGGTGAGTGCCCGTGGGCGCTGACGCAGCAGGTTCGACAACAGACGATTCGACGCAAGGACAAGATTCAAGTGCAACCAGACAACCCGATGGCCGGACTCCTCCAACAGGCTCAGGAGATGCAGCAGCAACTACTGGCCGCTCAAGCCGAGATCTCTGCGGCCGAGGTGACCGGCACCGCTGGTGGCGGCCTGGTGACCATCACCGGTAGCGGCACCGGTGAGGTGACCTCGGTGACGATCGATCCCAAGGTTGTCGACGCCGATGACGTGGAGACACTGCAGGACCTGATCGTGGGAGCTCTCGCCGACCTTGCGGACAAGCGTGATGCGCTGACGCAGCAGAAGATGGGTCCGCTGGCCGGAGGCCTCGGCGGTCTCGGCGGCGGTTTCCCCGGCCTGGGCGGGTAACCACCGGTGTATGAAGGCCCGATCCAGGACTTGATCGACGAGCTGGCCAAGCTGCCGGGACTCGGTCCGAAGGGTGCTCAACGCATCGCCTTTCACCTGATGGCTGTTCCGGCAGGCGACATCGATCGCCTGACCGCGTCGCTGGTCCATGTCCGTGACGATGTGGTGTTCTGCGAGGTCTGCGGCAACGTATCCGCCCAGGCGCGCTGCCGCATCTGTCGTGACGCGCGACGGGATGCGAGCAAGATCTGCGTGGTCGAAGAACCCAAAGATGTGCAGGCCATCGAGAGGACGAAAGAATTCTCCGGTCGCTACCACGTGCTCGGCGGCGCACTCGATCCGCTGGGCGGTATCGGTCCGGATCAACTTCGGATTCGGGAACTACTGCGCCGCTTGGGAAATCAGGAAGACGGCGTCGACGTCAGCGAGGTGATCGTGGCCACCGATCCGAATACGGAGGGTGAGGCCACCGCCACCTACCTGCAACGCATGCTCCGTGATTTCCCCGGGCTGTCGGTGACCAGGCTGGCCTCGGGCCTCCCGATGGGCGGCGACCTGGAGTTTGCCGACGAACTGACACTGGGCCGGGCGCTGTCCGGTCGTCGTGTGCTGACCTAGGCTCCGGCGATGGTCGACCAAACCTGGACGGATAGCCTTGCCCGGCAACTGAAATCGGGCATCGTCGCGATCGACGGTCCGTCGGGTGCCGGGAAATCGACGTTTGCCGATGCGCTGGTGGCCAGGCTCCGAGAGCTGCGGACCCGGGTTGTGCTGATCCGTACCGACGACTTCGCCACCTGGGACGACCCGGTGGGATGGTGGCCGGAGCTGGAAGAAGAAGTGCTGCGGTCGTATTGGCGAGGGCACGATTTTCGTTTTCACCCCAGGGTGTGGCGTGATGGCAAACCGGAACTCGGTCCACGGGTCTGGCTGCGGTGGGAACCGTTGCTGATCATCGAGGGCGTGTCGAGTGCTCGCGTGCCGGTGCGCAGCCATCTCAAACGTGCGCTCTGGCTCGACGGTGGCACCGAGGAACAGCGACTGGAGCGTGGGGTTGCGCGGGACGGTGAGGCGCAACGTGAAAACCTGCGCCGCTGGCAGGATTTCGAGCGCGGCTGGTTTGCCGTCGATCAGACCCGTGACTTCTGCGAAATCGTGCCCGAGTACGTTCTCGGGCCCGCGACGAGCTGATCGGTTCAGACGGCCCTCACCGCTGTGGCTTGGGCGCCCACATCGGTCAGCGCGCAGGTCCGGTGTTGTCCTCGGCCAGACACACTGATCGAAGTACGTTGTGGTACACGATGAGTCCGTAGGTGTTCGGTGCGTTGATCAGGCTTCCGGGGTTCGGTATCAGCTGCGTCAACTGCTCCGGGGTCAGCGTGGGAAGCAGTAGCTGCAACACCGAGGCCGTAGCCGGCTTGCTCTGGGTGAAGGCCAGGTTGAACACGTGGGTGCTCAGGGCGTAGGCGTAATAGCCCGCGGTCATCGACTTGGTGACCGTCAACTCCGATAGCGGGACGGTCTCGAACATGTCCGCGCCCTTGAGGTGGTTGCCCACCAGGCCGGTGATGGCCTCGGTCGGCGCTCCGCCGACGTAGGGAACAAACCCGAGTCCGAGGGCCATTAGTGTCTCGATGGTTCCGAAGTCCGCAGGATCTTCCGGGATGAGGTTGTGCGGGACCTGGGCCCGGCTCATGAAGTCGCGGAGCCGCGCGGTCTGGTCGGTAACCTGCGCTCCTGTCTTTGCATCCGTGGTGGCCTGCAGATAGTGGGAGGTGCGGTCGACGATCCGGGACAGCGGCAGCGATCCCACCGAGGGGCAGGTCTTGTCTTCGGCGATCAGTACCTGTCCGGCGATGTCGGTGAGTATCTGTGGCACTCGATTCGGAAAGCGGAGGTCTTTCACGGGCTGACCGGCCCGGTCCTTCTGGTCCTGGGTGACCGAGACGATGCAGGCATCGAGGAGCGCGGCGCTCAACGCTTCTTTGATCATGTTGATCGCCATCGAACCAAGGCTCAGCGGCAGAGAGATCAACAGTCCGAGGCTGACGGGGCCGATCGGCATGATCGGCGGAATGGTCCCTGCCACCAGTGTCATCGGGATGATGACGGTGATGTAGAGGTAGAGGTACACGGTCTCGACGGCCTGCGACAAGGTCATGTTCTCGAGGGTGATCGCTTCGTACTCGGTGCCGTTCCGGATGTTCATCAGCTGCGTCAGGATGTACTGCGACAGCGGGTCCCGGTATTGGAGACTCGGGGAATCCTCGGACGCGCCGAGCCCGACCGGGTGGTTCGAGATCGCCAGCGACGACACGCGCAGGCCGTCCATGTCACGGTGGGCGTCGGCTTTGATCGAGGCGGCGTCCCGCTTCACCTGCTCGGGCATCTGGGGTAGCAGCGAGTCGAAGACGGCATCGTAGATGCCGCCGAGGGTCGCAAAATTCGAGCCGACACACTCTGTCGGGGCGGTGCTCGGAGGGGACGTCGACGGTTGCACCGGCGTGGCGGCCGCCGAACCCACCTGGCCGATCACACCGCTGCTGCCGAAGGTCACGAGTGTCAGGCTCAAGACCATCGCAGCGATACCGCCATGGAGCAGGTGCCGTAAAGGCTTGCGCGGCCGAGCCGACAAGACGATCCCCGATCTGTTGATTGCCCACGAGTGGGCAGGCGCCGCGGGCCTTGGCTTCGCAGGGCAGGAGTAGACCGAGACTAAGGATCGCAGGATTCCGGAAAATGCGCAGCGCCACAGGGATATTCACGATGCGCAATTTGCCACCGGTGAACTCTAGATTCTCTTTGCTGAAAACGAGGCCCCGCAGCGTGCCTCGGACGTCGACCGCACTGTTGGTCACGTGATCGGATGGGCCAGAAGCTTGCACACGGTGGCGTCGGAGACCTGCTCGAATCGCTCGTACCACTGACCGACAGCCCGGAAATCGGCAGGCGTGCTCACGCAGACGAGGTCGTCGACCAGCGGTGTGATCTCGGAGATGGCCGATTGCGGCGCGACACCCACCGCGACGATCAATCGTGTGGGCTCCAGCAATCGGGCGGCCTCGATCGCGGCCCGCATGCTCGCTCCGGTGGCGAGTCCGTCGTCGACCAGGATGGCGATCCGGCCGGCCATAACGACCGGCGGCCTGCCGGCCCGATACTTCTGTTCGCGTCTCACGAGCTCGTGGGTCTCGGCATCGACGATGTCGCGAAGTTGCTGGTCGGTGACGCCGAACTCGGAGACCACGCGCCGGCTGATGGCCGGAGCCCCGCCGAAGGCCACCGCGCCCAACGCCAGCTCCGGATTGCTGGGGACACCGAGCTTGCGGATGATGCAGGCGTCGAGGGGCGAGTGCAGTGCGGCAGCGACCTCCCACGCGACCGGCACCCCACCACGGGCGAGGCCGAAGACGGTGACCGCAGGATTGTCGACGAGATCGGCATCGCGGGCGATCAGCGCTTTGGCCAGCATCTGACCGGCCTCGCTGCGATCTCGCAACGTATGACCCCGGTCGCCCCATGGTTGTCGCGTGACCGGTCACCTCCGCCGGCTATTACAGGAACTGTGCCTTCGTGATGCAGGTCTTTCCATTCTGCACGATCACGTCGTACACGATGCGGGATTGGTTGACCGCGTCACCGGATTGCCAGGAGGCTGCGACCAGGACCTGTGCCGATGGCGAGCTCGGGATGTGAGGTGTTACGGCGACCGACTCGAATGTGACTGTGCTGGTGCGGTTCTGGGTCTTGAGCTCGTCGGTGAACGAGATCAGATTGGGCAGCGCCGAGTCTGCGAACTCGCCGCAGGTGTTGTCCTTGAACGTTGCGATTTGGGTGTCACTGGTCGCCGGGCTGATCTCGAACATGCTGCGGGTGACCACATCGGCGATGTCGCGGGCCTGCTGATCGTCGATCACCGGGACAGGTGTGGTGGGCGGTGCGGCGTCGGCGTCGTCATCCGGTGCGGTCAGGGTGGCCAGCGCGATGGTCAGGGCCACGACGGCAACAAGAACCACCGCCACGATGATCGCAGTGCGGACGTGACGGCCGGAACCCGCAGGGCGCTGGGGTGTGGGTGATTCGACGGTCATCACAACACCTCCATCGCGCTGATGCACGTCGGGACGGCGGTGCGGTCGACGGTGAACTCAATGGCTGTGGTGGCAGGCGCGGCAGGGGTGTTGTTCTCGGTGGTGTCGAGGGTGAAGAAGGCGAGCACCGTTGCGGTGGTCTCATCTTGCGAGGCGATCCCGTAGTGGGCATTGGAGGTCGCCACACTGCGATTGGTGTCGGCGACGATGCGGGGCAACGTCTTTGCGGTCTCGTTCCACTGATCGAGGGCATCTCCGCAGAGTGATGCCTGAGCTGATTTCACCGTCGCGTTGATGGTGTCCGGCGTGAAGTTGTACAGCGATTCGGTGGTTGCCCGGACGGTGTCGACCACTGAGGTCGCAGGGACGGACTCGGTCGTGGTTGGCGGCGCCGACGCGGCATCGTCATTGCCGGTCACCGACCAGGTGATCGCCCAGGTGGCGGTCACGACCACGGCGAGAACAACGAGTCCCAGCGCGAACACCAGCGGGGCCTTTGTGGGGAGGCGGTTCTGTGGAGTTGTGCCACCCCGTTGTGGCACAGTCGGTTTCGTCATCGGTGTCAGCCTCGGCGGCCGGCCGCCAGACGCTCACGACGCAGGCGCTCGACCTCGGGTAGGTCCAGTGGCGCGAGCTTGTCCACGCCGAGCGCCCGAGACAGCAGTAGGTCGGCGAGCTCCGGATTGCGGGCCAGCGCCGGACCGTGCAGATAGGTGCTGATCACCGAACCCTGTACGGCGCCTTCGATTCTTTCGCCTGCACCGTTGCCGACACCGTGTTTGACGCGGGCCAGCGGGCGGGCGTCCGGGCCCAGGGTGGTGCCGCCGCGGTGGTTCTCGAAACCGGTGAGTGGCGCGGTCAAGCCGGACTCCGGAAGCGGATCGGTGATGAGTTCACCAATGCTGCGGGTCTTTTGCGGTGTGGTGGTCAGGTCGAGCATCGAGATGCCGTCCACCCGTTCACCGGCCGACGTCTCGTACCAGTGCCCGAGCACCTGGATGGCGGCGCAGATCGCCAGCACCGGCCGTCCGGCTTCGGCGGCTCGTTGCAGGCCTGGGTATTTCGTCAGATGCCGGGTCGCCAGACGCTGTGCGTAGTCCTCGGCACCGCCGAGGGTGTAGACGTCGAGGGACTCGGGAACCGGATCGGCAAGCGTGATCTGGATGATCTCGGCTTCGATGCCGCGCATCCGGGCGCGCTGCCGCAGGATCAGGGCGTTTCCGCCGTCGCCGTACGTGCCCATCACGTCGGGCAGTACCAGGCCGATGCGCAATGTCGATTCGCTCATGTCAGCGGATTCCCTTCTCCGCGCGGTCCATTGCGATCCCGAGGTCGCGGAATGCGGTGTAGTTCGCGAGCACCTCGACCCGCCCCGGTGGGCAGGAGGCGATCGCTGCCATCGGGTCGGTGATCGTGGTGTGTTCGGCGCCCGCGTAGAGAAGTCGCACACCGAGGTCGGTGGCCCGTTCCCCGGCGGCAACCACCTGAATGTTCTCGAACTCCTCGAAACGCACATCCCAGAGCCAGCTCAGGTCCTCACCGTCGGGCACCTGACCGTTGACCGCGATGACCAGCCCTTCGGCGTCCTGGTCGATCATCGACATGGCTTCTTGCCAGCCGGCGGGGTTCTTGGCCAGCAGCACACGCACGCGATGCGGTCCGATCTGATGCACGCCATACCGGCCTGCCACCTCGCCGACCGTGCCCGCCGCTGCGGTGGCCGATGCGGGGTCGGCGCCCATCGCCGTGGCCGCGGCGATCGCCTGTGTGGCGTTTCCGCGGTTCGCCTTGCCGGGCACGGCGAGTTCCATCGGGTGGGAGAAGCCGTTGGGCCCGTACACGTGCGTCTCGTCGAACCACCAATCAGGTTGGGGCCGTTTGAAATCGATGCCGGGGGAGTACCAGTGATCGCCTTCGCGCACGATCGGCTCTCCGGAGCGTGGGCAGCTGACCGAGTCGTTGGCCCAGCCCGCACCCGCGGCGACCCACACCACATTCGGGGCGTCGTAGGCGGCGGACGAGACGAGCACGTCGTCGCAGTTGGCGATGACCGTCGCCTGTGGATGCCGGGCGATGCCCTCGCGCAGTCGCCGTTCGATCATGTTGATCTCGCCGACCCGATCGAGCTGATCCCGGGAGAGGTTCAGCAGGACGATCACCTCGGGTTCGACGGCGTCGCTGACATGGGGCACGTGCAGTTCGTCGACCTCGAGGGCCGCGAGCTTCGCGTTCGGGTGCAGCGAGAGCGCTGCCACGATGCCGGCGTCCATGTTGGCGCCGTCGGCCTGCGATGCGACCTCCCCGAGTGACGCGAGCGCTGCGGCCGTCATCCGGGTGGTTGTGGACTTGCCGTTGGTCCCGGTGATGATCACGGTGCGCTTGCCGCGACCCAGCTCGCCGAGCAGGTCCGGATCGATCTTCAAGGCGACCAGGCCGCCGATCATGGAGCCTTTGCCGCGGCCGGTCTTCTGCGAGGCCCAGCGGGCGGCAGCGGCGGCGCGCAGGGCCAGCTTGGCGCGAGGGCGGAGCCGGGTGGAAGGGCGTGGGCGGTCATCGTCGAGCATGGCAGCGAGTTTGTCACAGGTCCCGGTGTGACCCGTGTCGAGAGTGGTCACGGCCGGGTGCGGAACTCCGAGGAGATCAGGATCGGACCAATCGGGCGATGGCGGCGGATGCTTCTGCGAGTTTCAGCTCGGCTTCCTCACCCCCGGCCTTGGCGGCGTCGACCACACAGTGCCGCAGGTGGTCATCGAGCAAACCCAGGGCGACGCTTTCGACTGCCTTGGTCAGTGCGGAGATCTGGGTGAGGATGTCGATGCAGTACTGCTCTTCGTCGACCATGCGGTGGATACCCCGGGCCTGACCCTCGATGCGCTTGAGGCGGGCGAGGTACTTCTTCTTGTCGTTGATGTACCCGTGTGGGGCCGAGTGGTCGGCGTCAGTGGTCGGGATGGCAGTCATGGTGAAGATCCTAGGGTTCGCGGGCGGTTGGGAGTGTAGGTGCGCAAGGCCGGTGGATCAGGCCAGTGCGCTGCCTGCAACCCATTGATCCCACGGCACGCTCCAGTCGCCGTTCTGCCACAGCTCCAGCGGTGGCCCGCCGGTGTTGCGGACCTCGACGATGTCCCCGGGTACCGAGAAGTCGTAGAACCACTTGGCATTGTCGGGGTTGAGGTTGAGGCAACCGGACGACACGTTGGTGTTGCCCTGCTGCGCGATGGTGTCGGCGAGCTCGTGCAGGTAGATGCCGTCGTTGCTGATCCGGGTGGCGTTGTAGATGGTTTCGCGGTAACCGAGGCGGGAGTTGACCGGCAGGCCGTAGGTCGACGAGTCCATGATGACCGGGCTGGCCTTGTCCAGCACCGTATAGGTGCCCGATTGGGTCCAGAAGTGGATGGTTTGACCGTTCACCGTTTCGGTACCGCCGCGGCCCATCGAGGTCGGCATGGTGCGCACCAGCTCACCGTTGTTGTAGACGCTGACCTGCTTGGTGGTGTCGTCGGCGATCGATACGTGAGCGTCCCCGATCGTGAACGAGGTGCTCACGTCTTCCTGACCGAACAGGTTGTCCCCGAGCTGGATTCCGTAGACATCAGCGCTGACGGTGACAGTGGTCCCCGGGGTGTAGTACTCCTGGGGTCGCCAGTGCGCGTTCTGGTCGTCGACCCAGTTCCAGGCGCCGGTGACCGACGGGTCGGTGCGCACTGACAGCGTGCGTTCAGCGGCGGCGAGGTCGGTGATGGGTTCGTCGAAATGCGCGACGATCACCGTGCCCACGCCGTAGGTGGCGCCGTCGGCGAGCAGATTGCCTCCGGTGGTCACGAACGTCGGTTTGGTCTGGTTGCCCGGCGTGATCGTCGCGAACGAGGCGGTCTCTTCGGTGCGCTGACCGTCGTTGATCGCGCTGGCCACGATGGTGTAGTCGCGGCTGTATCCCAGTGGCTCAGCGGGTTTCCAGGCAACCCGATCGGGAGTGAAGATGCCGTCGATGACGGACCCGTCCTCGTTGGTCATGACCACCGATTCCAAGGTGCCGAGTGAGGATTCCACTGTGACGGGGTCGGTGGGGTTGAACGAGACTTCGCCGTCACCGGGAGTGAAGGTGATGACGGGAGCGGCGGCTGCCGCTTCGGAAGACGGCTCGCCGGTTGATTCCGAGGGCGAGGTGGATGAGGAGCAGGCCGCGAGCATCACAACGATGAGCGGCAGCAACAACACCCGGAGTAGGTAACGGATATGCATGAGACCTCCAGATAGTAGAAGGACGGCACGCCAGCGTTCACGGAACGCGGCGTGGGGGAATGGAAGTGCGGTTGTGTTCAGGGCTGCGTCTGCATTGCCTTCATGGTGTCGATCTCGGCTTGCTGGGTTGCCGCGATGGTGTTCGCCATCTGTTCGACCTGCGGGCTGAGTCCGTCGGCGATCACGGTGTCGGCCATTTCGATCGCACCGACGTGGTGCTCGATCATCATCGACAGCCAGGTCCGATCGAAGTCGACACCGTTTTTGGCGGCCAGGTCGGTCATGTCCTGATCGGTCATCATTCCGCTCATCCCGCTGGCGCCGTGGTCCATGTCGGTGCCGGGGGCCGGCTGACCCCACTGCTCCAGCCATTGCTGCAGCTGCGTCATCTCCGGACCCTGCGCATTCTCGATGGCCGTGGCCAGCTCGATCAGCTGCGTGTTGGTGCTGCGGCCGTCGACGAGCCCGGCCATCTCCACAGCCTGCGCGTGATGGGGATACATCATCTGCGCGAACATCACGTCCGCGTGGTTGAACTGGGCCGTGGTCGCTGTTGACCCGGCGCTACCCGGAGCGTTGGACATCGACGATTGCGACATCGAATCCATGTCATGGTGATCGTCGTCGTCGTTGTTGTCGCCACAGCCGGCCAGCACAAGTGCGGCGACACCGAGACCGGAAACGGCGAGTTTGATACGGGTGGAACGGTTTTTGGACAGGATGGAATGGGTCAAAGACATCGGGGATCTCCTCAGGAAAATTGTTCACGAAATCGGATGGACTGACGCGTACCTGACGGCACGCCGAAGGACGGTCACCGCAGCAGGGCGGTGAGATGCCCATCAGATCCGCAAAATCGACAATTTCTCCAAAGTTGTTGTTGCCCAGGGTGGTGCCCGGGAAGCATGCCTGCCGAACAGGCCGATGCCCGACTGGCGGGCACGTGCTCCGAAACGGTGTTTCAACAGTCGTCGAATGAGAATCAACGCCGAGGCGATGGTGATGACAGCCATGCACATCGCCATCCCGGTATGTCCGGAGCAATTGGCGGTGCAGCTCTCCACAATCTGCGATATGCCCGACGCGGTCGGCGTCGAATGCTCGGTCATCGATCCGGCCGTCACCAGGTGTCCACCGGGGGGATGCACCATCGGTACCGAGTGCATCAACAGCACACCGACGAGTACGGCGAGCGCCGCACCGGCCGTCATCAAGCCGCGGCTTTGATCGCGCCACCGGAAAGGTGCGGCGACGAGAGGTCGCGAGTCCGCGTCCACGGCCGTCGACATGCGCACCTCCCATTCTGCCGTACTTCCACGACTATTTTACCCCCCACGGGTATACCTCAATCGTGGATGAATTCCCACCATGAGCGTGATTTGTGACCCAGTCCATGCTGGTTCTGCTTGTGGGGCAGGTCATTGCGTGAGTCATTCACGCTGTGCGGACCTCTGTCCGCAGAGACACCGGGGAAAGTCGACTAATACAGGGTGCCGGTCACCAGCGGTGCGATCGTCCGGCGTGCGATGTCGCGCGCGACGGCTTTGTCGTTGAGGTCGAAGCGACCGTCCGGGACCACGAGATACCCCAGGGTCAACCGGACGATGGCGTCTGCCTGGATGGCGGGATCGGAGGGCGGGAGCAGGCAGTCTGCCTGCGCCATCGCGATGCGCGCGGCGATGAACTGTCGGCCCAGCTCGATGGGCGAGGGATCGCCGCTGGACAGGACCGCCAGGACCTCGCCGCCGTGTCCCGGCTTCGGGTTGTCGCCGAGGAACCGCTTGCGCATCTGTAGGCAGGCCACGAAGGCTTCCACGATGCGCTCGGTGGGATCGGTGACCTGCAGGAAGGTGGCGGTGATCTCGGTGAGGAAGGTGCGGAGCAGGTGTGCGATGGCTGCCTCGAACACCGCGTCCTTGCTGCCGAACCGCCGGAACAGGGTCGCGCGGCTGACACCGGACCGCGCCGCCACGTCGTCCATCGTTGCCGCCCGGGTTCCGAACTCGGCGAGCACGCTCAAGGCGGCATCGAACACGTCGTCATCAGCGGAATCGGCGGGTGTGTCGGATATGGCCGCGATGGCGGCTCGCTCGAACAATCGGGGCAGGGGTGCGCCAGGGCGTGGCATCGAAGCAGTATCGCACCCGAGACTTATCTGCTGGTAACAGACTCATGTCCGATCTGGGGAGCGAGATACACGGGTCGGCCGACCCTTAACCTACGGTGGCGTAACTTACGGTACCGTAGGTTCGGTGAACATCGATATTTCAGAGGCCGACCAGGTGTATGCCCACTACCTGGACCATCAACAGGACCGCCGCAATGCGTTGATGAAATACGGCTTCCTGGCGCTGAAGTACCGTCCACGGGTTCGATTTGATGAAGCCGGTGGGAAAGCAACGCTGACTGGCCTGATCGAGTCCGGCGTGCGGTTGGTGATCTCCATCAATCACATCAGCGAGGTTGATCCGTACACGGTTGCGGCTGCGGCATTTCGGTCTCCATTGCGTTCGCTGATCGGCCGCACGCGCATCCTGGCGAAGGATGAGTTGTTTGTCGACGAAGAACTCCGTCGGAAGATCGATTCCATGGGAGGCATTCCGGTGTTCCGGGCGAAGAGCCATGGAACCCGGGTCGCAGCCGAGGCGGGCCTGAAGATGATCGACACCTGCGTCGAGCGGATGTCCCGTGGGGACAGCATTGCGGTGTTTCCGGAGGGCACGTGCAATCTCGACGACCCCGCCACGGTGGCGCCGATCGGTAGCGGAGTCGCCCACATCGCGGTACGGGCAAGAAACGCCGGTTGCCGAGTCGTGCTGGTCAACATGGGGTTGTCCTACAAGGGGGCGGGCAACCGAAAGCCTTTGGTGGTCATGGGAACTCCCACAGAACTGGAATCGAAAGCGCGTCCCGCCGCCGTCGCGCGGCAGATCCGACTCGATCTGCAACGCCTCGTCAACCTCGCAAACGCCTGACTCAGTGCGCAGGCGTCTGCTTCTTACGGCGCCCGAATGTTTGGAAGCGGTAGAGGTAGGGCGCGATGCGGTAGAGGGGGACCGCGCGCGGCCATTCGTTGGTCCGGAAGTACGCGTCGGTGCCGCCGTCGACGAATATGACACTGCCGCAAAGGAAGTCGGCGGCGTCCGACAGCATGAAGATGACCCAGTCGGCGAGCTTGCCGGGATCGCCGAACCCGCCGACGGGGACCGGGAACTTCTTGACCGCCTTGGATTCCGTGGGCGAGGCGAGCTGGGCTTCGAGTAGGGGTGTCATGATCGCGCCCGGGGCCAGCGCATTGAGCCGGATGCCCGCACCTGCCCATTGCGGGGAGACCGCCTGTTGTCGCACCCAGCGGCTCACCGCGATCTTCGACGCGGCATAGGCCATCACCGAAGCGGCCTTTCCGAACATCTGAACCGACCGCACGGCCTTGTCGCTGTCGCCCGCCAGGAAGGCTCGGATGGCACGACGAGGTACCGCCGGCACTGTGGTTGTGGAATTACTGGAGAAGACAACCACTTTCGCGGCGTCGGTGGCCGCCAATGCCTCTCGCCAGCCCTGCAGTAGGTCCACAACGCCGAAGTAGTTGACCTCGGCTATCAAGCGCGGGCGGTCCTTACCCGGGCCGGGTCCGAGCCCGGCGGCGAGCACCGCGCCGTTGAGTTTGCCCTCCGACCTCGCGAGAACCTCCTTGATGGCGTTCTGGCGACCCGCTGCCGTTGACAGATCGGCGATCACGTCGGCGTCCTTGAGGTCGACCCCGATGACGGTGTGGTCGGCTGCGGCAAGCTTGGCCGCCACTTCGCGGCCCATTCCCGATGCGGCTCCAGTTACGGCATATATGCCCATGGCACTACTTCCTCGACGGTCGGGGGTTGGGATTCTCGCATTAGTGGTCCAGCGGAACAGTAATGTACGCGGTGTACGCCGTCGGGGAGGCTGTTCGGCGTGAAAGGAGTGGTTACATGCTGGTCGCTGTCACCGGGGGAACCGGCTACCTCGGGGCCCACCTTGTCCGTGCGGTTCTGGAGGCCGGGCATCAGGTCCGTCTGCTGGTCAC
Organism: Williamsia sp. Y853; assembly: GCF_056786495.1. Classification (NCBI taxonomy): domain Bacteria; kingdom Bacillati; phylum Actinomycetota; class Actinomycetes; order Mycobacteriales; family Nocardiaceae; genus Williamsia; species Williamsia sp. Y853. The sequence goes on along the minus strand of NZ_JBXCJC010000001.1, from coordinate 206,122 downwards.
GCCTGACGAGAAGATCGATGAGTTGCTCGCGGTGCTGACTGCGGCCGGGTCCGTCGAGACCCTGGTCGGCGACGTGCGCAGCGCCGACACGGTGGACGCGCTGTTGTCCGGGACGGACGCCGTCATCCATGCCGCCGGGGTGGTCGGAACCGATGACCGGCGCGCAGAGCTGATGTGGGAGGTCAATGCGTATGCCGCCGAGGCGGTGATGCGGTCGGCCGTCGAGCGGGGGCTTGATCCGGTGGTGCTGGTGAGCAGCTACGCGGTGCTGACACCGACCACTGATCCGATCGTCACCCTCGATACCCCGACAGCGCAGGCGCGCAGTGCTTACGGCAAGAGCAAGGGATATGCCGAACGTGCTGCCCGGGTGCTGCAGGAAAGCGGTGCTCCGGTGGTGGTCACTTATCCGAGCAGTGTGGTCGGGCCTGCGCTGCACACTGCTCCGGGCGTGACCGAGCAGGGCTGGGGCACCATCGTGCGTTCCCGCTGGGCACCGCGGGTGCGCGGTGGCATGCAGATGATCGACGTCCGAGATGTCGCCGATGTGCATGCCGGCATCATCGATGCCGGACCCGGACAAGGGCCGCGCCGCTACCTCTGTGGTGGCCAAATGCTGACGTTTGACGGCATGGTGGATGCGGTCGAGGCGGGTATGGGTCGTAAGGTGCGACGGATACCGCTGCAGCCGAACATCTTTCGTCGACTTGGCAAGATGGTCGATGTCATCGGCCGATGGATTCCGGTCAGCGGCGGCTTCAGTGGTGAAGCGGCCGAGTTCCTGACCGCTGCCGTCCCAACCGACGACACCGTCACGTTGAACGATCTCGGAATGAAGTGGCGTTCTCCGTCGGACGCGATCGTCGCCACCTTCCGACCGTAACCTCGATGATGTGCGGTTCTGGCGAACAAACGCCCAGGTCGCGCCCGCCAAAACAGCACATCATCGGGGTTTGGGAGCGGCGGCCAGGGTCAGTAATTCGGTGATCCGCGAACGCAGCGCCGCCGTGTCATCTTGGGCGGCAATGGTTGTGGAGAAGAGTGCGGCGCCGGCGGCCATGATCAAGATGGCCCGGGCGTCGTCGCGGGCAGCTTGATCGCCTTCGGTGAACAGGTCGATCGCCGGATCGCTGAAGTGGCGCCAGAGTGACGCACGCAGGTCGGGGTCACTCTGCAATGCCACGAGCAACCCCGGCAAGGCTGCCTGAACCTCGTCCCGTGCGAACAAGAGGTGGCTGCCTTCCACCACCCACGCGATCCAGCCGCTCTGATCGGTACCGGTGAACGGTGCGAGGTCGGGTGCCTGGCCGAGAATCGCATGCAACACCAACTCGGCCTTGGATGACCACCGCAGTTGGACGCTGGTGCGGCTCACCCCCGCTCGAGCGGCGACCTGGCGCAGACTCAGTCCGTCCCAGCCGGACTCGAGGAGCAGTTCGAGACACGCGGAAAATACCCGCTCGTCGATCGAGTCGTCGCGTGGGCGGCCGACCTGCTGCCCATCGTGTTCCGCCGACCCGGTCATTTCCCAGATTCAACCAGGCCGACCGGGGTTCTTCGGTGAGCTTCGCGCTATGCGGGGATCGGGGTCTCCGCCGCCGGCCGAGTCTCGGTTGTCGGCTCTGGTGCGCGCCGCGCGCTCAACCCGGCAAAGCAGCCGATGATCACGACGGCGGCACCGATGATTTCCCAGGGTCTCGGCGTCTCGTCGAGGAAGATCCAGGCGGCGGTGATGCCGACCACCGGGACCAGCAATGAAAATGGCGCGACTCGTGACGCCGGGTACCGCGACATCAGGTAGGTCCACAGACCCGAACCGGCCGCGGTTCCGAGCACCACCACATAGGCGAGACCAGCGAGGGCAACGAGTCCGGTGTGCGAACCCACCGTGGTGATCGCGTCGAAACCGGCCTGCGGTCCCTCGACCGCCAGGCTGAGCGCGTACAGCGGAATCGGTGGGATGACGCACATCCACAGGGTCAGATGCAGCGCGTTGTCCGGGCGGGCCAGGCGCGACCCGATGTTGCCAAACGCCCACCCCAGACCGGCGACCAAGGTCAGGAGGACCGGCAGTAGGGCGGCGCCGGCGCCGTGGGTGGTCCGGTCGACGCCGATGATCGCCATGCCGGCGACCGCAACACTGATGCCCAGGATCTGACGCCTGCTCATTCGTTCGCCGAGCAGCAGTACGCAGAGCAACACGGTGAACGGTGCCGACGACTGCAGGACCAGAGAGGCGAGGCCGGTGGGCATACCCTGGTCCATTGCGAGGAACAGGAATGCGAACTGGACTGTGCCGAAACCGATTCCGTAGAGCAGCAGCCACCGCAGTGGCACGTTCGGCCGCGGGACGAACAGGATCACCGGCACCGCCATCACGGCAAAACGCAGGGCCGCGAAAAACAGCGGAGGGAAATGTTCGAGGCCGACGTGGATCGCCAGAAAGTTCAGTCCCCACAGCAGCACAACGGTCAGGCCCAGCATGCGGTCGCGAGTAGTCACCCGTCAATGTTTAGTGGGCGGAACAGTTCAGTTCAATCTAATTATTGTGGACGAATAATGTAGAAGAACTTCACCGTTTAGGCGATGCGCACTGCCCGGAGCACGGTGTCGTTGATGTGGCCGGCCCCGGCAGACGACGGGTCGACATGACGCGGTTGTGTTCGGTCGACAAGGATCTTCCAGTTGTCATCGAGGAATGCGGCGAACTCGTGGGAGGTGTAGTAGTCGAGCGGGTTGAAATCCGCGTCGCCCGAATGTGATTGCACGTGCTGCCTGACGTGGTCCTCGGAGAAATCGTGGCTGACGACGAACAGTGTTCCCCCGGGGGCGACCGCATCGACAAATTTGCGGGCGGCAACATCGCCCGGCGCACGAAGCAGTGGGAAGTAGTGCAATGACACCAGGTCGAAAGCCGATGCTTCGGGGGGATTTTGCACCGGATCGGCATGCGTCCAGGTGATGGACGGATGATCGTTCAGTTCTTTTGCCCGCGCGAGCGCGGCGGATGAGATGTCGACGGCGGTCACCGTCCAGCCGTGGTCGGCCAGCCACCGCGCGTCGGCGCCTTCTCCGCATCCGACGTCAAGTGCGGTGCCTGGTGTGAGGTCGGCGAGTTCGCCCTCGAGTGCGTGGTTCGGGTTGTTGCTCCAGACGCGATCGGTGTTGGTGTATCGGGCGTCCCAGTAGGCTTCATCCATGGTTCCCAGTGTTCCTGATGGTGCATCGCACGGCAAAGTATCTTGCCATTTCGGCAAATTCTGACCTCCCGGTACCGATTGCTACGAGGTAGGCTGAACCATGCTCGAGATGAAGAGTCAGTGTGAACTTTGTTCAGCAGCACTGGGTTTGGATGCAGCGGCGTGGATCTGCTCGTTCGAATGCACGTATTGTGCGGACTGTCGTTCCCGCCTCGACGCCTGCCCCAACTGTGCCGGTGAGCTCTCTCCGCGCCCTCGGCGCCCTCGGCGCGCGACGGGCTGACGCGGACGTCGGTTGTTGGTTTGTCAGCTGGCCGGCCCCAACAGTGCAAAGCAGGCCCGCAATGCGGTGTCTTCGATGGTGGCGACGGTGCGGCCGCTCTCGACGGCGTTGGCGGTCAGCTCGTGGAGTCCGCCGAGCAGCATGATGGCCATCTCTGGGGTCACCGGCTCGACTCCGGCGGCGCGCATCTGCGGGGTGTCGGTGAGGGCGATGATGGTGTGGACGAAATCATTGATGGCTTGCTGCTGGATCGGGCGTGCGTCCACTCCCAATGCCGGCAGCTCGCGGATCCAGCACAGGGTCATCGCCGGATGTGAATCCATCGATCGGATGTAGGCGCCGATGGCCTGCCGGATCTGATCGGTCCAATCGGCATCGGGGTCGACCGAGGCCACGATCGCGTCGATGTTCTGACTGTTGGTCACGTGCAGGAGCTCGACGAAGCAGCTCTCCTTTGACGTGAACTCCTGGTAGAAGGTGCGCCGCGACGTTTTTGCGTGGCGCACGATGTCGGCGACCGTGGTCGCGCGGTAACCGCGTTCGGTGATGGACTCGCCGAGGCCTTCGAGCAATCGGAGTCGGAACTCGCTGTTGCCCGCTGGGCTCGTCCGGGCCGGGGTTGCGGCGGGGTTTGGCACATTGCCACGATACGGCGCTCCGAAACCTTGCGACGTCTGGTACGTCGGCGTACCGTCGGTGTGAAACGTGACTCAGGACACTGGCGGGGAGTGGTTCGGCATGAGTGCAGTTCGACATGGGGCGACCATCGACGAAGGTCGTGCCGGTGCCGCACACCTCCCGCCCGGGCTTCGCATACCTCGGATACTGCAGGCCCTGCCGTTCGTGATCGCCCGACGCCAGTCGATGGCAATGGCGGCCAAGCGATTTGGTCCGGTCTTCACCATCGACACGCCGGTCTTCGGGAAATCTGTTGTGGTCGCCGATCCGCAGTTGGCGAAGCAGGTGTTCACCACACCCTCAGACGTTCTGTGCAATGTCCAGCCGAACCTCAGCCGGATCCTGGGCGAGGGTTCGATGTTTGCCCTGGAAGGCGATGAGCATCGTGACCGGCGCAAATTGTTGACACCGCCCCTGCATGGCAAGGCGATCAAGGTCTATGAGCAGATCGTGGCGGAGGAACTGGCAAAAGAGACCGAAACCTGGACCGAGGGTGAGGAGTTCGCAACAGTTGATCCGATGATGCGGGTCACGCTGAATGCGATCCTGCGGGCGGTGTTCGGCGCGCAGGGCGAGCACTTCGACTCGCTGCGTGAGGTCATCCCGCCGATGGTCGAAAAGGGGTCGCGGTGCGCCACCATCCCCGACTCGCTACAGAAAGGCAAGGTCGGGCCGTGGGTGCGATTCAGGGCGCTGCGGGTCGAGTATGACGCGATCATCGAGGGGATGGTCGAGACCGCCCGTCACGACCCCGATCTCGAAACCCGCACCGACATAATGGCACTGATGCTGCGGAGCACCTACGACGACGGTTCGGTGATGTCCACCAAGGAAATGGCGGACGAACTGGCGACACTGTTGGCGGCCGGCCACGAGACCACTGCCAACACTCTCGCGTGGGCATTTGAACGGCTCAGCCGGCACCCGGAGTTGTTGTCGCGCTTGACCACCGAGGTCGACGAGGGCGGCTCGGAACTGCGCCAGGCGACCATCCTCGAGGTGCAACGCAGCAGACCCGTGATCGATTTCGCCGGCAGGCACGTGCTGGCTCCGATGTATGAACTGGGGCAATGGCGAATCCCCAAGGGCAGCACCATTCTCGTGGGCATCTCACTGATGCACGACGACAGTGAACAGTTCCGGAATCCGGAGATCTTCGATCCGCAGCGGTTCGTCGGCAACCGGCCGTCGGCGGCGTGGTTGCCGTTCGGGGGCGGCACCAGGCGTTGCATCGGTGCGGCGTTCGCGAACATGGAGATGGACGTGGTGCTGCGCGATGTCCTGCGCGACTTCGAGATCGTCGGCACCGACGCCCGTCCAGAGCGCTGGCACGGACGCGGAGTGGCCTACGCACCGCGCCGCGGGGGGCGTATGGCGGTCCGTCGGCGCTAGTACCGGTACCGCGGCTAGCGTTGCGGGTATGGACCTGCAGCGCTTACGGATACTGCGAGAGTTTGCCGACCGCGGCACGGTCGGCGCCGTCGCACACGCGTTGAACATGACACCGTCGGCGGTCTCGCAGCAGCTCAAGGTCCTTGGCCGGGAGGCCGGCATCGCGTTGCTCGAGCAAGATGGCCGGCGAGTGAGACTGACCGAGGCCGGTCGGGCCTTGGTCCTGCGGGCGGACGAGGTCGTCTTGGCGGTCGATCGTGCGGCCGAAGAGATGGCGTCGTATCGCGACGATGCGGTCGGTTCCGTGCGGATTTCGATGTTCCCGTCGGGTGCCGCCTTACTCCTGCCCGGACTCATGGAGCGGATGGATGAGGCCGGTATTGCCTTGATCGCCCGCGATGAGGATGTGCGGTATCAGGAAGCGCCTGCGTTGCTGTCCGATTCGGATGTGGTTCTCACGCACCGTGACGAGCGGGCGCCGCAGGTGGTCTCGGCCCGCGTTGCGACCACGTTTGTGATGCGTGAACCCATCGACCTGGTGGTCGGTCCCGACCATCGTCATGCCGGACGCAGCGAGGTCACGCTCGGTGAACTCGCCGACGAGGACTGGATCAGTGTGCGTGATGGGTTCCCCGTCGACGACGTGCTGCTGTCGCTGGCCGCGATCACCGGAGTGCAACCCCGGGTGATGCACCGTATCAACGACTTTCGGGCGATCGAGGCGTTGGTGGCGCGGGGCCATGGGATTGCCCTGATGCCTCGGTATTCCGTCTTCGACCCCAACGTCGTCCGGCTGGTGCTCACCGGCGTCCGGGCGGCGCGGGTGTACGAGGCGCTCAGTCGTCCGGGGGCACAGGACCGCGGCGCCGTGCGTCAACTGGTCAGTGCCCTGGTCGCCGAGGCGCGCGAACTCGATTAGATCCCCGCCACCTGAATTTGTGCCGTCCAGCAGTGATCACTGCTGGACGGCACAAGTTCGAGTGGGTGGTTGGTCCGCGGTTACGGGGCCCAGGTCCGAGGCGCCTGCTCGGCGTCCTCGGGGACATCCGCACCACCGGCGGCGCGCACCGAGCGGTTCACGGCGGAGACAACGGCCCGCAGCGATGCGGTGGTGATCGACGGCGCGATGCCGCAGCCCCACACGGTCTCACCGTTGATCTCGACCTCGACGTAGGCGGCGGCGTTCGAATCGTCACCCGAGGTGAGCGCGTGCTCCGAGTAGTCCAGGACCTGGATCTGATAACCGACGGTCGACAGCGCATCGACAAAGGCGGCCAGCGGACCGTTGCCGGCACCGGAGATCTCTTTCTCTTTGCCGTCGATCTTGACCGTGGCGGTGATCTGGTCTTCGCCGCCGTCGATCTCGGCTGCGTCGACACGCTGCTTGATGCGCTCGAGCGGTCGGACCGGCTGCAGGTACTCCTCGGCGAAGACGTCCCACATCTCCTTGGGCGACACCTCGCCACCTTCGCCGTCGGTGATCTTCTGGATCTCGCGACTGAACTCGATCTGCAGGCGCCGGGGCAGCTGCAGTCCGTGGTCGGCCTTCATGATGTAGGCGACGCCGCCCTTGCCCGACTGGCTGTTGACCCGGATGACCGCTTCGTAGTTGCGGCCGACGTCCTTCGGGTCGATCGGCAGGTAGGGGACTGCCCACGTGATGTCGTCGATATCGGAATCTGCGGTGTCCGCATCGATTTTCATCTGATCCAGGCCCTTGTTGATGGCGTCCTGATGGCTTCCGGAGAAGGCCGTGTAGACCAGATCGCCACCGTACGGGTGCCGCTCGTGCACGCCGAGCTGGTTGCAGTACTCGACGGTCCGGCGGATCTCGTCGATGTCGGAGAAGTTGATCTGTGGGTCGACACCCCGGCTGAACATGTTCATGCCCAGGGTCACCAGGCAGACGTTGCCGGTGCGCTCACCGTTGCCGAACAGGCAGCCCTCGATCCGGTCGGCGCCGGCCTGGTAGCCCAATTCTGCTGCGGCGACGCCGGTTCCGCGGTCGTTGTGCGGGTGCAGACTCAGGATCACCGAATCGCGGCGGGCCAGGTTGCGGTGCATCCACTCGATCGAGTCGGCGTACACGTTGGGTGTTGCCATCTCGACCGTGGCAGGCAGGTTGAGGATGATCGGCTTCTGCGGTGTGGGGTCGATGACCTCGGTGACCGCGTCGCAGACCTCTTTGGCGAACGAGAGTTCGGTGCCGGTGTACGACTCCGGTGAGTACTCGTAGCGCCAGTTGGTATCCGGGTACTTGCGCTCTTCGGCCTTGGCCTTGTGGGCGGCGTCGGTGGCGATCTTCTTGATCGCGTCCTTGTCGGCGCGGAAGACCACGCGGCGCTGCAGGATGGACGTCGAATTGTAGAAGTGCACAATCACGTTCGCGGCGCCACGGCAGGCGTCGAAGGTGCGCTCGATCAGTTCACCGCGGCTCTGCGTCAGTACCTGGATCGTGACGTCGTCCGGGATGGCGCCGTCTTCGATGATCTCGCGGACGAAGTCGTAGTCGGTCTGGCTGGCCGAGGGGAAACCGACCTCGATCTCCTTGTAGCCCATCCGCACCAGCAGGTCGAACATGCGGCGCTTGCGGGCCGGGCTCATCGGGTCGATCAGGGCCTGGTTGCCGTCGCGCAGATCCACCGCACACCACATGGGTGCGCGGTCGATGACCTTGTCGGGCCAGGTGCGGTCGGGGAGCGTTACCGGCTCGACCTCGTCAGCGAACGGACGGTATCGGTGCGCGGGCATAGCCGAATTGCGCTGGGGATTCCAGGAGGGCTGATCGGCGGGGATGGGGCCGGCCGGTTCAACAATTCGGCTGGCATTGGAAGTGAAAGCATCTGCGGCAGGCATTGGGTCAATCTCCGGGGGTGGTGGGGGGTAAGACCGGCGCGTCACAAAGCCCGCGACGGGAAGCCGGTCTGGATCAGACCCCGCCGCGGCAAAGGAGAAGGAGCACGCGCTGCATGGTGGCGACTCTACTCTCGTCGTTCTCGAACTCCAAAGGGGGTCCTGTCAGGGCTCTGACGTGTACGAATTGCCCCAGGAGTCGCGAAAGACGACATCGCGCAGCGGCAACCTCGTGCGCTCGCGCCGGTCACGTTCTGCGACTTCGGGTGCAAGTGCGTTTGGGGCGGCGAGCTTGCCGATGGCCACAATGAGCAGTGGTCGATGGCCCGGCGGTATGGCAAACCTCTCTGTCATCTTCTCGGCGCGGAACCCGCCCATCGGATGGGCATTCCATTCGCCTGCCTGCGCTTGCGTGATCATCTGCGAGGCGGCCAGGCCGACGTCCATGGTTGCGTAGTCCTGCATCTTCGGTTCGTCCGGAATGTCGGTCGTACACAACAGGATCAACGCGGCCGCGGCCGGTGCCCAGGACTGATTGCCGCGCTTGAGTCCGTCGACAAGACCCGCGAAGGTGCTGTCGCCGCGCACTCCGACCAAGAAACGAACGGGCTGGTTGTCGCCGCCGGTTGGCGCCCATCGACCGGCCTCGAGGATTTCTTCGAGCTGCTCGTCGGAGATCACCGCGGCGCTGTCGTAGCCGCGGGCGCTCCACCGTCCGGCCAGGATCGGATGTAGGGGCACGGTTGTAACTCCTTGTGGTGGAGCCGGTTCGACTCCTACTTGGCCGGTTCTACGGCTGGTGTCCGGGTGCGCAGCAAGACCGCGACGATGACGGCCATCGCAGCCAAGAGTGCCACGTTGACCACTGCTGTGACGTGCAGGCCGTCGACAAAAGCGCTGCGTGCGGTGTCTGCGAGCGCAGTCTGGGCGGACGGGTCGAGGTCCTGCGCATGATCGAGGGTTTCCGACAAGGTGTCCTTGGCCCCGGTGTTCTCGGTGTTGCTGCGGAACACCATGGTGGCCACCGAACCCAGGATGGCCAGGCCGAACGCGGTGCCCAGCTCGAAGCTCGTCTCGGAGATGCCCACGGCGGCGCCACTGCGCTCGGTCGGGACCGACGACACCGCGACGTTGGAGACCAGCGAGAAGATCATGCCGTAGCCGATACCCGCGATCGCCGAACTGACCAGATAGACCCCGACGCCTTCGGAGACGCCCAGCCAGATCATCCCCGCGTTGCCGATGGCGGCGAACACGATGCCGATCACAAAAGCCCAGCGGACCGAGACGAATGTGGCGATCCGAGAGGCGCTCATCGAGAAGACCGCGACCGCGATGGCCATCGGAAGCCCGAGGAGGGCTGCGGTCATCACGTCTCGTCCGAGCACCGACTGGAGGTAGATGCCGGTGAGGTAACTCAATGCGCCGAGCGTCATCATGCCGGTCAGCGCACTGCCGATCGCTGCCGAGAACCGCGCGTTGCGGAACAGCTTCAACTCCAGCAGCGGGAACGGGGTGCGGCGTTCATGACGGATGAACAGCCACATACCGGCGATTCCGATCGCCGCAAAGACCAGCGTGGTGGTGTCGAGACCTTCTGCCGCACCATGTTTGATCGCGTACACCAGCGGCAGGATGCCGAGCATCGACAGTGCGATGCCGAGCACGTCGAACGGGTCGGTACTGCCCGAGCGGTATTCCGGGACCAGACGTGGTGCGAGTGCGAGGAGGATCAGCAAGACCGGCACGTTGATGAGGAACACCGAGCCCCACCAGAAGTGATGCAGCAGAACGCCGCCGATGACCGGGCCCAGTGCGGATCCGCCGGCAAAGGCTGCGGTCCAGACACCGATCGCCTTGGCGCGGGTCACGGCATTCGGGAACATGTTGCCGATCAGCGACAGGCTCGACGGGAGCAGCGTTGCACCGCCGATACCCATGATGGCGCGGGCGGCGATCAACGATGAGGCGTCCGGCGCGAACGCGGCGACCGCCGACGCGACGCCGAAGAGCGTCGCACCGACCAGGAGTAGTCGCCGCCGACCGAAACGGTCACCGAGGTTGCCCATCGTGATGAGCAGGCCCGCGATCAGGAAGCCGTAGATGTCGACGATCCAGAGTTGCTGGGTCGCCGAGGGGGCCAGTTCGGCGCTCAGGGTGGGGATGGCGAGGTACAGGACCGAGAAGTCCATGGAGACCAGGAACACGGGCAGCGTGAGAACGGCGAGCCCGAACCACGCGCGGCGGTCGGGGCGATGATCTTTCGCCTCGGCTCCGCTGTTGGCTGGGCGGTCCGTGATGCTCACTGCACTACTCCTGGTCGATAGGGTTGGGTACAACGTACGCATATGGGTACGTTGTACGCAAAGCGTTTATTCCAGGGTTCCGGAAATTTCGGGAGAATGATCAATCGAAGGAGGTCTGCCCGATGAGTGTTGCTGATGCCGAACAGGGCTCCGATGGGGTCAAACTGACCCGTGTCGCAGTAGTCAATGCTGCCATCGAACTCGCGGACGCGGACGGGTTCGGCGCGGTCACGATGCGCAAGATCGCCGACCGGCTCGGCGTCGGAACGATGTCTCTCTACCGGCATGTGTCCGACAAGGACTCCCTGCTCATGGCCATGTCCGACGAGATCGGTGTCCGCTTTCCCTATCCGCCTGCCGGTGATGCGAACTGGCGGCAGCGGGCGTTGATCGCGGCCGACGTCGACTGGAACCTTTACCAACTGCATCCCTGGGTCCTGTTGGCGTTTGCCTCACCGCGCAGCAGCATGGGGCCGCAGAGCCTGAACTGTCTCGACTGGCTGGTGGACGCATTCCTGGAGTTGGGGATCACCACCGCGCAGGCGACGGAGATGGCGTTGTCGCTCTGGAATCACATCGCGGGCACGGTTCTCAGTACCGTCGCCGAGCGCCTGCTGCACGACCGGGCCGACGAGGACGGCGAAGGTCAAAGCGGATTCATGCGGCTGCTGGCGGGCAGGCCCGACGGGACACCACCTCCGCATCTTGCCGAACTCGTCGGGACCGGTAATCCGCAGCTGAACGATCCGCGGTATCTCCTCGATCAGGGGATCGATGCACTGTGCGACGGATTCGAAGCCAGGGCCCGTCGCCTCCGCTGAACCGTCGCGCGTGCCGACCTGACGAATTCGCGCCATCTTCAGGCGTCCGCGCCGGTTGCAACTGGCGCGGATGTAGGCAAGTGGCGCGAACTCGTGGGTTCTCGACGGACGTCACATGGCGTGCGGATACACCGTCAGCATGTGTGCGCCGAACCAGGAACTGAAGGTGATCACGATGATGGCGACGATCACCTGGGTTGATGTCCGGCGTTTGGCGAGTCCGATGGCGAACGGGATCAGCAGGACAAAGGCGGGCAGAAGCAGTCGGGGCCGACTCATCATCAATCCGCTGGAGGCCACGATCGAGACGACAACCAATGCGCCGTACACCGACACGGGCCAGGGCACCCGATCCACAAAGTTGTAGACGGCCAACGCGATGGTGATGACGATGATCCACGCGGTTGCCACCGGCGCGATTTCTGGTGAGTTCACCAGGGCGTAGTTCACGAAGTCGAAGGCCGCTTTGCCGTAGTCGATCTCGGTGTTCCATCCCTGCGTCTGGATCCGGAACCAGCCCAGCGGCTCACCGGTCTTGTGCCACACCACTGCGAGATAACCCAGATAGCCCAGTGGGCTGATCGCGATCGCGACCCAGGCACGCCAGCCGTCGCGATGCCGCAGTGCCGCGGCCAGGATGACAACACCGATAAGGACGACCGCGGTCGGACGACTCAGCCCGGCGAGCATCGCGCAGGTCCCGGCCAGCAACCAACGCTGCTGCAAGACACCGACCAGCGTCCACGCGGCCAGCGCGCAGAAGAGTGCCTCGGTGTAGGCCATCGACAGCACGATGCCCATCGGGGCCGCGGCAAAGAACACCGAGAGCAGTAGGCCCGCACGTGCCGGATCAGCCTTCGAGAGGCGGGATTCACCGGACGCGTCGCGTTCCTCGGTGAACCAGCTGGTGATACGCGCCGGGATCCAGCGGGGCGGATTCGGCCGATTCTGCATCTGCTCGCAACAGATGGCACCGATCCGCGCCACACCCACCGCGGCGAGTGCGCCGAGAAATACGTTGACGGTGAGAGCAGCACCGAGCGGGGTGAACCCGGGGATCTTGTCGACCGCGCCTGCGAGCATCGGATACCCGGGAAAGAAGGCGTAGGGCGTATCGGAGTCGCGCATTCCCTGCGCGTCGGTCTGGGTGAGAGGAACGCCACCATAGCCGTGCTCTGCGATGGCCAACATCCATTTGCCGTCCCAGGCCGACAGCACCGACCCGAGGCCGCCGCCGCTACGGAGCTGATCGAACCGCTGCAAGGTCAGCAGTCCGATGAGGCGGATCACCAGGAAGGCCGCTATCGGTTCGATCCAGCTGCGGTGCTTGTACAGCCGATCGCTGACGGTTTCGATTGTCGCTCGGCTCAGCACCTCACGGATCCTAGTGTGGACCGGCCGCGGACATCGACCGAGTGGCTGCGTCCGATGCGTCGGCGCACGTGAAGATGCAGGTGGCTATCCTTGCACGGGGCAGTAGCGGCCCTGGGTTTTTCCTGCTGTCTGATTTCTGGCAGCTCGATGCAAGAGAGAGAAAGGAAACTGCGTGGCTCTGGTCGTGCAGAAGTACGGTGGCTCGTCAGTGGGCGACGCCGAACGCATTCGCCGGGTAGCGGAGCGCATTGTCGCGACGCGCAAAGCCGGCAATGACGTTGTGGTCGTCGTGTCCGCGATGGGTGACACCACCGATGAACTCCTCGACCTGGCGGAGCAGGTTTGTCCATCACCCCCACCGCGGGAAATGGACATGCTGCTCACCTCTGGTGAGCGGATCTCCAATGCCCTGGTGGCGATGGCGATCAGCTCCCTTGGCGCCGAGGCGCAGTCGTTCACCGGGTCTCAAGCAGGCGTGATCACCACCAGCAGTCACGGCAAGGCGAAGATCATCGACGTCACGCCCGGCCGCGTCCGGTCGGCGCTCGACGAAGGCAAGATCGTCCTGGTCGCCGGTTTCCAAGGTGTCTCGCAAGACACCAAAGACATCACCACGCTCGGACGCGGTGGTTCGGACACCACCGCAGTTGCTCTCGCGGCCGCGCTCAATGCCGACGTCTGCGAGATCTACACCGACGTCGACGGCATCTACACCGCCGATCCCCGGATCGTCCCGAACGCCAAGCATCTGGCCACCGTCTCCTTCGAGGAGATGCTCGAGATGGCGGCCTGTGGCGCAAAGGTCCTGATGCTGCGGTGTGTGGAATATGCCCGCCGCTACAACGTTCCCGTTCATGTGCGCTCGTCGTACTCAAACAAGCCCGGCACCATGGTGTCCGGATCGATGGAGGACATTCCCGTGGAAGAAGCCATCCTCACCGGCGTTGCCCACGACCGCAGCGAGGCCAAGGTGACCATCGTCGGGCTCGACGACAAGCCCGGCTATGCCGCCAAGGTGTTCCGCGCAGTCGCCGATGCCGAGATCAACATCGACATGGTTCTGCAGAACGTGTCCGAGGTCGCGACCGGAAAGACGGACATCACCTTTACGTGTCCGAAGGAAGTCGGGCCGCTGGCCGTCGAGAAACTGACGAAGCTCAAAGACGAAATCGGCTTCAGCTCCATCCTTTACGACGATCTCATCGGCAAGGTCTCGCTGGTCGGTGCCGGAATGAAGTCGCACCCGGGCGTCACCGCGACATTCTGCGAAGCGTTGTCGGAGGCCGGGATCAACATCGAACTCATCTCGACTTCGGAGATCCGCATCTCGGTGCTGTGCCGCGACACTGAACTCGACGACGCCGTGCGCGCGCTGCACGCCGCCTTCGACCTCGGTGGCGAAGAAGAAGCCACTGTCTACGGCGGAACGGGGCGATAACCATGGGTGTACGTGTAGGCGTAGTCGGTGCCACCGGTCAGGTTGGCACCGTCATGCGAAAGCTGCTGGAAGAGCGTAATTTTCCCGCCGACGAGATCCGGTTCTTTGCATCGCCGCGGTCGGCAGGCAAGAAGCTCCCGTGGCGTGGCGGTGAGATCGTGGTGGAAGATGCCGCAACGGCAGATCCCGCCGGACTCGACATCGCGCTGTTCTCGGCCGGTGCCACCATGTCCCGCGAGCAGGCACCTCGTTTTGCCGCCGCCGGTGTCACGGTGATCGACAACTCGTCGGCGTGGCGCAAGGATCCCGATGTGCCGCTGGTGGTTTCAGAGGTCAACGGTGAGGAAGCGCGCAATCCCAAGAAGGGCATCATCGCCAACCCGAACTGCACCACGATGGCCGCGATGCCGGTCCTCAAGCCTCTGCATGATGCAGCCGGGCTGCAGCGCCTGATCATTTCGTCGTACCAGGCGGTGTCCGGAAGCGGCCTGGCCGGCGTCGAAGAGCTGGTGTCGCAGTTGCGTGCCGGTATCGATGACGCCGAGAAGCTGGTCCACGACGGATCCGCGGTCTCGTTGCCTGATCCGGTGAAATACGTTGCGCCCATTGCCTTCAATGTGTTGCCGTTGGCCGGCGCGCTGGTCGACGACGGCTCCGGTGAGACGGACGAGGATCAGAAGCTGCGCAACGAATCGCGCAAGATCCTCGGACTCCCCGATTTGCTGGTCAGCGGAACCTGCGTGCGGGTTCCGGTGTTCACCGGCCACTCGCTGTCGATCAATGCCGAGTTCGAGCGCCCGCTGTCTGTCGAGGAAGCCACCAAGCTCCTCGAGGGTGCGCCCGGTGTCACAGTGACCGAGGTTCCGACCCCGCTCGAGGCTGCCGGTAAAGACAACTCCCTGGTCGGACGTATTCGTCAGGATCCGGGTGCTCCGGAAGGCCGTGGGTTGGCACTGTTCGTCTCGGGTGACAACCTCCGTAAAGGTGCGGCGCTCAACACCATCCAGATTGCCGAACTCCTGGTCTAGTCGGGTCTGACACCCTGAAAACTGTCAAATAGCAGGGCTCCGAGGGCAAATAGCCCTCGGAGTTCCTGTATTTGCCAGACTTCAGGGCCGCGGTCGCGTGCGGTGGCGATCGGACCGGGCGATCGCCCGGATATCGGCGAGCACGCCGTCCCAGCCGTAGAGCACGTCGTCGTAGGTGATGCGCATGGTCATCCAGCCGTCGACCAATGCGCGACGGTCGCGACGACGATCGTTGTGGTAGTTCTCCAAGCTGGTGTGATGGGTCATGCTGTCGCACTCGAGAAGTAGCCGCCCGACTCCTAGGTCCACCCGGCCGACACCGGAGATCTGCGGCTGAACGACCACCGTGAATCCGATCGCCCGCAGTCGTACCCGGGCAATGGATTCCGTGCCCGACTGGGACGTCGGATCACATTTCTTCAGGAGCGCGGCCACTCGCCTGGCCGCCGGGCCCATCTCCGTGACCATCTGTGACACCGATAGGTCGGCGGTGTTCATGGCCGAATCGCAGGTGGCGATCCAGTGCTCGGAACTCATGCATTTTGCGGCGGTGAGCAAAGCGGTGGGGACCGGATCTACGGCGGTCAGAGCTGGGGGAGGGCGCCCGAATCCTCTGCACGCTCGACTGCTCGTCAGTTCGCCGTGCCGGGTCGGTCGGGTGTGGACCCGCCGATATCCGGGCGGCACCCACAGCTCATGTTTGCGTAGCGCGGACACGCAGCCGAGCACCCCGCCGGCCCGGACCGCTTCGACCACGTCGGGATCAGCAGTCGGCGTCGCATACCAACCGCGCCGCAGTCCGACGAGCGAGCCGGACTCGGCTTCGCGCCGGATCTTCCAATCGTCCAGCCCGTGCCGGTGCAGTTCCTTTGTCGAATAGACACCGAAATCCATGGAGATCAGACGTATTGGACGTGGCTCCGGCTTCAATCACCCTGAAGACTGTCAAATAACAGCACTCCGAGGGCAAATAGCCCTCGGCGTCCCGGTATTTGCCAGTTTCCAGGGCGAGTTATCCGGTTCGTGCTTGGATATGCGGGTGACGCGCTCTGGGAGTTGGACGGTGTTGTTTCTCGCGGTGATCGTGTCGTTGGTGATGACAGCACCAGCCGCGCAGGCTGATCCGGGTGCCCCTGACGTCGGCCCGGCCGGAACCGCACTCATCCACGGAGATCTGGCATCGACCGATTCGACGCCCAATGCCGGACCTGGGGGCGATGGAACGCTGATCGCGTCGTCGCTGCCCGGTGGTGCCTGTGCGGCAACGTTCATCGGGAGCGACGGCCTGCCGGTCGCGCTCTGCACCGGCTATGTCGGAATCGATCCACCAGGATTTGCCGTCCCGACCGTGGCGCTCTTCGACCCCGCGACCGCTGCGCCGATCGCGTCATTGCAACTGACCAAAGGTGGACTGCTCGGCGGTGTGTACGGCTATCTCGACAGCCGCGACCGCGTCGTGATGGCGGACGGTTCGGGTTCGATCCTCAAGATCGCCCACCGTAAGAATCCCGACGGTCGCTGGCAGCTGTTCATCGATGAGCGCCTGGACGTCAGTGACGAGATCCCCTCCGGCGACGCCATCACCGGACTCGCGCCGGACTTCGACGGGCGTATCTGGTTTGCAACCACCGGCGGTGTGATCGGCACCGTCGATGCGAGTGGCCATATCGGGTCCACACAATTGCCGGACGGTGAGAAGCTCACCAACGGTCTCACCATCCGCCGGAACGGGGCGTCGATCCTGACCAGCCGGGCGCTGTACGAGATGCGGGCTGATCAGCAAGGGGTACCGCTGATCATCTGGCGGGCCGCGTACGAGACCGGAGGCGTTCGCCGACCAGGCCAGCTGGCACCGGGATCGGGCACCACGCCAACCTATTTCGGTCCGAACAGCGACGAATGGGTGGCAATTGTCGACAATGCGCCGCGGCCCAAGCTGCTTGTCTATCGCTCCGACGACGGTTCGCCGGTCTGCAGCACCGACGCGTTCGGAACATCCGGGCAGGGAACCGAGAACTCGCCGATGGCATGGGGCAACTCCATCGTCATACCGAGCACCTACGGCTTCCAATATCCACCGTTTGCCACCTCAGGACCGAGTGACCCACCGGCAGCGGCATTTACCGGTGGGATGACACGTATCGATGTGTCCGACAACGGATGCCATCGGGTGTGGGAAAGCGATGACCGCATGGCCACCCTGCCCAAACTCTCCCGCGCCGATGGTCTGATCTACGCGCTGAGCTATGGCCCGCTTGCACCTGGTGGCGGAGTGCAGCAGGTCGGCCCGGTCTACTACACGGCCGTCGACTTCCACACCGGGCAGCGTCGGGCGCGTACCCAGGTTGGGGTCGCACCCGTCGATGAACCCATGCAGCTCACCGGGACGATCAGCGCCGACGGCGCCCTGTGGCAGGCAACGATCGGCCGGATGTTGAAGATCGGCTGATCGCCGCCTGGCCTCGCGGTTTCCCGTGAAACCAAACTCGCTTCATTTTGTCGCCATGGCCTGCGGGAGGAGAGGGTTTCGCGAATGCAACAATCGACAGTGTGACGCAGGACCCAGGGGATCAGCCGACTGAACCGAAGCGCGACCGCCCGAACCTCGAGAAATCAGAGGCCGGGCCGGACGACTCGGTGATCGTGCCGCCGGATCTGGAAGGGATGCCGTCGCTGGCCGAACTCGACGCGGCCGACATGGCCAGGATCGCGCAGGGCCGGACGTCCAAGGACAAGGACCACGCCGACCTCGAAGTGGACACCCCGCCGCCGGCGTCGTTGTACCACGCCTGGTTGTTGTGGCTCGGTGCCGCAGGAGCCGCGTTGATCGGTGTGGTCTACGGGTTCGCGAATCTGGGTTCGGTCACCGACTTGTTGAGAGATCGTCTTCACGAGGGTGTCCGGGACGACCCGAGCAACGCGGCACCGGCTGACCAGATCGATTCGATTGCCGGGTTCTTCCCGCCGGCGATGTTGATCACCACACTTGTCCTGCTGGCCGTCCAGTACCCGCTGCTCGTCGCGGTCGGTCGTCGCCGCAGTCGCGGTGCACGCAACATCTACGTGACGATGGCTCTGGTGATGCTGCTGTGCATCCCGATGGGCATCGACCTGCTCTTCGATTACCCGTCGGTGCCTGCGGCGATTCGGATCATCGGATGGCTGCAATTTGTGCTGCTGCTGTTCTCTGCGCTGTTCACATTGCGCCGCGGCGTCAATCAGTGGTTGCCGTCGTCGCAGCGGATGAAGCCGACGCAGATCTTCCGTCCCGGGAGCCGCTACTGAGCGCTGCCCGGGTCGGAAACGGCGGCCGCGGCCTCGACGATGATCTCGCGCATCGCCCGCTCCGCGTCTTCCGGATCCCGGAGCCTGATGGCCCTTGCGACCTGATCGTGGAGGTCGATCGCTGCGGGATTCGGGCGGGTGGGCATCATGCCGTGATGGGTCCGTCCCGCGAGGACCTCACCGACCACATCGCTGAGCGCCCGGAACATCTCGTTGCCGCTTGCCTCGAGCAGGGTGCGATGAAAGATCTTGTCCGCGAGCAGGTATTGGTCGAGGTCGCCGGAGCGTCCGTGCATCACCATGTCCGAGACCGCGGCCGCCAGGATGCGGCACTGATGCTCGTCGGCGCGCTCGGCGGCGAGCGCCGCGGCGATCGGCTCGAATCCGCGACGTAACTCTGAGAGCGTCAACAGGAACTCTGTTCGCTCGCCGGCGTCGAGGCGCCAACGGATCAGCCGTGGGTCGAAGACGTTCCACATCTCCTTGGGCTGAACGGTGATCCCCACCCTGCGGCGGGAGGCCACCATGCCCATGGATTCCAGTACGCGGATGGCCTCGCGTGCGACCGTCCTCGACACCCCGTAGTGCTTGCCGACGCCATCGAGTGTCAGCACATCCCCGGCGGAGTGGTCGTCGGACACGATCCGAGTTCCGAGATCGGTCACAACACTGCCATGCAATTCACCCACGGTTGTGTCAGATGCCACGCAATTATCTTCTCATTCGCTTGCTCGTGTACCAAAGAACTGGTTTTATGACGGACAACCTTACAAAAGTATGACTATTGAAGTGGGATCTGCGGTGGGTCAGCAGACGTGGCGAGGAGAAAGCATGCGATCAGCTCTGGTTGTGATGGGGGTGTCGGGTTCGGGCAAGTCGACGGTCGGCGCTGCGCTCGCGCAACGGCTCCGCGTCCCGTTTGCTGACGCCGACGACTTTCACCCTGCTGCCAACATCGCGAAGATGTCGGCGGGCCATCCGCTCGACGATGCCGATAGGTATCCCTGGCTCGAGACGATCGGCGGATGGCTCGCAGAGCACGGCGACGGTGGCGTGATGAGCTGTTCGGCGCTCAAACACAAATACCGTGACCAACTCCGTGCGCACTGCCCGACGGTGCGATTTGTGCACCTGTCCGGCACGCCAGAGGTGATCGGACGACGCCAGGCCAGCCGGCCCGGACATTTCATGCCGCCGTCGCTGCTCGCCTCACAGTTCGAGACCCTCGAACCTCTCGGGGCCGATGAGCACGGTTACGAGATCAACATCGACCAAACCATCGACGAGATCGTCGAGGCCTATGTCGCCGCCGCCGGCGTCGACCCGAGCATCTCCGAGGAGAACTGATGAACGCCGGATCCATGGCTGTGCTGGCAGCCGATACGGAGTTGCCTGAACCCGTAGCACCCGGATGGCAGCTGATCCTGGCGGCGCTTGCCGGTATCGCGGTGATCGTCGTTCTCATCACCGTCGCGAAGTTTCATCCCTTCCTCGCGCTGGTCGGCGGTGGCCTCACCGTGGGAATTGTTGCCGGTGAAGCGATTCCGGACGTACTCGACTCATTCACCAAAGGATTCGGATCCACCGCCGCCGGCGTCGGAATCCTGATCGCGCTCGGCGCGATGTTCGCCAAGCTGCTCGCCGATTCCGGTGGCGCGGACGAGATCGTGGACACGATCGTCGGAC
This sequence comes from Williamsia sp. Y853, assembly GCF_056786495.1. Classification (NCBI taxonomy): domain Bacteria; kingdom Bacillati; phylum Actinomycetota; class Actinomycetes; order Mycobacteriales; family Nocardiaceae; genus Williamsia; species Williamsia sp. Y853. The sequence continues at coordinate 185,778 of NZ_JBXCJC010000001.1, read as the reverse complement.
ATGCCTCACCGCGCATGCTGCCGTGGGCGATGGCACTGGTCGGCGCGATCATCGGCCTGCCGATGTTCTTCGAGATCGGCCTGGTGCTGCTGATGCCGGTCATCTACCTCGTCGCGCGACGTTCCGGACTGTCGCTGGTCACCGTCGGTATCCCGGCATTGGCCGGCCTGTCGGCGATGCACGGTTTTGTGCCCCCGCATCCGGGTCCGCTGGTCGCCATCGATGTCATCGGTGCCGACCTGGGCACCACGCTTGCCCTGGGTGTTGCGGTCGCGGTCCCGACGATCATCGTCGCGGGACCGCTCTTCGGAAAGCTCGCGGGCCGTTGGGTTGTGCTGCCGGTCCCGACCACATTTGACTCCGACCCGGCCGATGGTGAAACCACCAAGCGGCCGTCCTTCGCCATCACCATCTTCAGCGTGCTGCTCCCGGTTGTCCTGATGCTGGGCAAGGCGATTGCCGAGATCTTCATCGACAACGATGATCAGATCGTTCGGCAGGTCCTCGACGTGATGGGCACACCGGTCATCGCGTTGCTGATCGCCGTTGTCGTTGCGATGTTCACCCTCGGCCGGGGTTCCGGCATGGATCGCGACACCATCGCAAAGTGCACGGGCGCAGCACTTCCGGCCATCGCCGGCATCCTGCTGATCGTCTCCGCGGGTGGCGGGTTCAAGCAGGTGCTCGTCGACAGTGGTATCGGCACACTTCTGGCCGACTGGGCCAAAGAAGCCAATATCTCGGTCATCCTGTTGGCGTGGGTCCTTGCCGCACTGATCAGGCTGGCGACCGGCTCGGCGACCATCGCGACCATCACCGCGTCTTCACTGATCCTCGGACTCATCGACGGACTCAGCAGCGGCGAACTCTCCCTGGTGGTGCTGGCCATCGGCGCCGGTTCGGTGTTCTTCTCCCACGTCAACGACGCCGGCTTCTGGCTGGTCAAGGAGTACTTCGGGATGTCCGTCGGCCAGACGATCAAGACCTGGTCGATCATGGAAACCGTTCTCTCGGTCTCCGGCCTGATCATGGTCCTGCTGCTCGGCCTGCTGATCTAGCCGCCGCGAAGGGCAGCTAGTCCGTCGTCTGGACTGCTGCCGCCTGCGTGCCTGCCGGCGCTCGCGGGATCCGGCCGGTCGCGAAGAGCGCGGCGACGGCGAGTAGGGCTGCGAGTGCAAACGCCGCCTGCAACGCCTCCAGACGGGCATCGGAGTTCACGTCGATCACCGCCGAGGCCGTGTCTGCAGGCACGCCTGCCTTCGTCAACGATTCCTGGAGTTGGGTGTTGGACACGAACGGCACTCCGGACGCGAGTTCGGTTGACGCCTGTTGCGCGACGGACGCGGGGACGTCGGGGTTGTCCTCGAGGCCCGAGATGGCGGACGTGGTGAGCGTGGCGATGAGGATCGAGCCGATCAATGCGGTACCGAGCGATGCACCGAGATTGGTCGCGGTGTTCTGCAGCCCGCCGACCTCGGCACTCTGCGAATCGGGAACCGCGGATACCGTCACCGCGCCCAACTGCGAGGACAGTGAGCCCAACCCGAATCCCATGAAGAGCATCGGGATCATGACGACGCCGGCATTGGCCCCGGGATCCATTCCGGCGACGAGGATTCCGATGCCGATGATCATCGACGTCAGTCCGATCCGGATGACCCGGCGTGGATTCGCCTTCGGCCAGATCTTCGGTATCCCGATGGCAGCGACTATCAAAGCGATCGACAGCGGCAGGATGCGGACACCGGTTTGCAGGGCGCTCAATTCGAGAACCACCGACAGGAACAGTGGGACCGCGAAGAAGACGCCTGCCTGGACGAGGAACTGCGCGAAGAACATCGACAATCCGCCGGTGAGTTGCCGATTGCGGAGCATCGCCGGATCGATCAGTGGATCGCCATCGGTCTCGGCGAGATGTGTCTCCCAGCGCAAGAAGCCGTAGAGGACGAGCAGACCGCCGAGGAGTAGCCAGATCACTGGCGAGAGGCCGACGAGTTCGGTGCCGCCCGGCTTGGCCTGCACCCAACCCCATTCGCTCGAGCGCAGGACGCCGTAGACGAACATGCCCAGACCCGCGACGGACAGGACGGACCCGACGACGTCGAGCCGGATGCGGACCGGTGGTACGTCGTTGATCTTGCGCAGTACCAACAGGATTGCGACGACGATCACAACCTCGCCAACGAAAACGTAACGCCATGAGGCGAATGTCGTGACCGCACCGCCGAGCAGCGGACCCACCGCGACGGCCATCGCCCCGGCCGCCGCCACCAACCCGTATGCGCCTGCGCGACGGTCGGCCGGGAAGTTCGCGGCCACCAAGGCGACGATCGCGGGCATGATGAGCGCCGCCCCGATGCCCTCGAGCAGAGACCACCCGATGAGCAGCACCGTCAGATTCGGGGCCAGGGCGGTGATCGTCGAGCCGACGCCGTAGATGATCAGCCCGATCGCGAAAGCGCGGCGCCGTCCGAGCATGGTCCCGATCTTGCTGCCGGTGATCATCAGGCTCGCCATCACGAGCGTGTACATCGTGATCGCGGTCTGGATCCCGGTGATCGTGGTACCGATGTCGTCGGCCACCGTTGCCATCGAGACGTTCATGACCGAACTGTCGAGTGTCATCAGGAACTGCCCTGATGCCAGTACCGCCAGGACCAACCCAGAGCCTGTTTTTGCCGCCACCGCAGGTGCCCCTTCTCGACTGGTTGAGGTCACCCTATATCCGTCAGACCAGCAATCTCTCACGCTTTCGGATGATTCCGCGAGACCTTTCACCGCGGTCGCACGGTTGGCGGCACGGTGTCGTGGGTATGGCCGGAAGCTTCCGGTGACAGCACCACGTACCGCACGTACCAGAACAGCATGAGTCCGGTGCTCAACGTGTGGAACAGGTGCAGCACGAGAACCGGTCCGAGCGGTAGATGCAGGACGTAGATGAGATAGATCAGATTGCCGATGTTGGCCAGGGCGATGTTGCCGGGACTGTAGGAGTTCACGTCCTTGGTGCGCCATGCCTTGGTCAACATCGGCAGTGTGCTGAAGGCGAACACCGCGGTGGCGACACCGCCTGCGACAACCGGGATGTCCATGTCGGCCTCTCTGGGTGGGTGGGGTGTTCTCGGTGATGAAACGAGTCAGGGACGGATTTCGTAGACGTTGTTGAACGCGGTCTGCGCGGCCAACCGGAACCTGGTGAATCCGGCCTCGTCCACGATCTGACGTAGTGCCGATTCGGGTGCCTGCGCGCCGAGTGCGTAGCCACCCGACTGGGACAGGGCGTTGGGGACGCAGAGGAACGTCGATCCGCTGTAGTAAAGGCGCCCAACCGGATTGAATGTGTCCTCGACCTTCTCGGCCGTGGCTGGTTCGACCAGGAGCCACGTGCCGTCGGCTGCGATGGCCTTGCGAACCTGCCGGGCCGCACCAAGTGGATCGCCCATGTCGTGCAGGCAGTCGAACATGGTGATCAGGTCGTAGTCGTGACCCGAAAATGCTTGTGCCGTACCGACTTCAAACGTGGCACGATCTCCGACCCCGGCATTGGCGGCGTGCTTGCGCGCGAGATCGATGGACTCGTCGTGGTAGTCCACACCGACGAATATGCTGTGCGGAAATGACTGCGCCATCAAGACCGATGACGAACCGAGACCGCAACCGATATCGGCGATCGATGCTCCCGCACTGAGTTTCGCTTCCACCCCGTCGAGGGCGGGAATCCAATTCGGGATCAGCTCGGCGGCATAACCGGGACGATAGAAGGCGTCGGTGCCGGTGAACACGCTGTGGTCGTGTTCGTGCCAGCCGACGCCGGTGCCCGTACGGAATGCCTCGGTGATCGCGGGTTCCGATCGCAGGTAGCCGAGGATGCCCACGAACGCTGCCGACACATTCGGGCCGTTCGGGTCGGCCAGAGCGAACGCCTGTTCGTCGGTCAACGAGAACTCTCCGGTGGACGACTCATATGACACGTATCCGCCCGCGGCCTGCCCCCGTAACCACTCCGTCAGGTACCGCTCATCGCAATCGGTTCGCTGTGCGAATGCCTCCGGTGTGGCCGGCCCCTGCGCCAGAGCGCGGTAGAGGCCGAGACGGTTGCCGACGGCGATCGAACCGGCGGCACCGGCGGCGCCCATGTCGGTGACGACCCGGCCGAGGAACTCCATGACCTTGTTTTCATCCATCTGACTGCTCCTTCAAGTGAGTAACTGATGCGGTGAACCGGTCCAACCGGTCACACTGAACAGCGTCGATGCAGTGGCAGACACGTCGCTGACATCGGCAGGCACGGCGCTGACAGGAGGTGGGCGATGGTTGACGTTGCGCTGTCGCCGCCGGTCCGGGTGGAGGTCCTCGGGCCGCTCCGACTCGTTGTCGATGGCGTCGCTGTGGATGTGAAAGGTCCGAAACGCCGGGCGGTTCTCGCGATGCTCGCGTTTGCGGCGGGTAGGACGGTGCCGGTTGGTCAGTTGGTGGACGCGTTGTGGGCATCGGAGGCACCGGCGTCGGGACGATCGGCGCTCCAGGCGCATATTTCGCGCCTACGGGGACATCTCGGTCCGGCGTCGGCGCGACTACAGGCGATCGCTGCCGGCTATCGCCTCGATCTGTCACCGGAGGAGCTGGATTTCTTGCAGGCGCGGCAGTTGTTGTCGCAGGCCAGAAGTCGATTGGATCGTGACCCGGCCACGGCTCTGGATCTGCTGCGGAAGGCAGACGAACTCTGGCGTGGACCACTGCTCGCCGACCTGACCGACATCACGGATATCGCAGTCGCGGTCGAGGAATGTCGGCAGTTGCACCGTGAGGTGACCGACACCCTGATCCACTGCGCGATCGAAGCCGGAGTCGCGGGCCAGACCGTAGGACTGGCCACGTCCTGGCTGGCAACCGACCCGCTGCGGGAGCCTGCGGTGTTGCTGGCGATGCGAGTCCTGGCGGCGACCGGCGAGTCGTCGGAGGCACTGTCGGTCGGACGACGATTCCGGGCCCGGTTGGCCGACGAGATGGGTCTGGATCCGTCCCCGGCGTTGTCGACGCTCGAACGTGAGATCGCCGGTGGCGCCACGGGACCGTCCGCCGTGATGTCGGCGAGTCCCCGATTGCTGCGGACGCGACTGATCGGCCGTGATCAGCAGGTGGCCGAGTTGCGGGAACTGCTCAAAAAGGAACGGCTTGTCACACTGGTCGGTCCCGGGGGTGTGGGGAAGACGAGTATCGCGATGGAGATCGCTCGCAGTGCATCGGAGGTGACGGTCCTGCTGCTTGCGCCGCTGACCGACCCTGCAGCCGTACCGCATGCGCTGGCGGCGGCGTTGAACGTCAACGTGATTCGAGGTGATGTGGTCAGTGCATGTGCCGCAGTGCTCGGCGACCGCGAGCAGATGGTGTTGGTGGACAACTGTGAACACCTGCTCGACGCGGCTCGCGACGTGATCGTCAGCCTCCTCGATGCCTGCCCGCGGCTGACGATCTTCGCGACGTCCCGTGAATCATTGGGACTTCCAACAGAACTCGCGTGGCGCCTGCTGCCCTTGCCCCTGCCTTCCGGGGATCGTGACGGTTCGATGGCGCCGTCGGTGGAGTTGTTCTTCGATCGCGGTCGCCGTGTCCGCCCGGATCTTGCACCGACAGCCCTGCAACTGGACACCGTCGGTGAGATCGTCAGCCGACTCGACGGGATACCACTGGCCATCGAGTTGGCCGCGGGACGATTGTCGACCTTTACGCTGACGGACCTGCGTGACCGGCTGGACCGCTCGCTGGACTTGCTCGGTGGTGGACGCCCGACCGGAGACCTCCGGCATCGCACTCTGCGCTCGACGATCGAGTGGTCGTATGACCTGCTGGATCCCGATGAACGACAACTGTTCCGGCACCTGACAGTCTTCGCCGACGGCATCGATCTGACGGCAGCGGAACGACTCTCGGCTGACCTGGACATACCCGGCGACCCCGGTGCGATACTGGCTCGGCTGGTCGATGCGTCGATGATCATCGTCGACGTCTCCGGAGGCACCGCCCGATACCGAATCCTGGAGACGATTCGTACCTTTGGCAGTGATCGGCTGGTCGCTGCGAACGAGAAGGAGTCGGCCGAGGAGTTGTTGCTGGACTGGGCAATCGAACGGTCTCACGACATCGGTGCGGCCATGATGACCGATCGCGAACCCGAAGCGGATGCGGATCTGCGCCGCGAGTTGGGCAATTTGCGTGCCGCGTGGCGACTGGCCCGGAGTCGCGGGTCGATGGACGCGGCGGTATCGATGATCAACTCACTCTTCGACGCGATCTCGTATCGCGACCTCATCGAGTTGCGCGGGTGGGCTCAGGAATTGGCCGCAGACGTCGACCTGCTCGCGCACCCGGGTGCGGCGTTCACATTCGGCGTGGCGGCGGAGGCGGCGTACCACAGCGGGGATCACACACGCGCCGAGTCGCTTTCGCGCATCGGGCTGGACTGTGCCACACACCCATCCGACACCTGGACGTGCCTGGCCACCCTGTCCGTGACGGCCCTGGCCCGCGGCGACTACCCGGAGGTTCTGGAATACTGCCTGGCCGCGGAAAAGGTGACGCCGCGGCCCGCTGAGCCGCTGGGGGTCGCGGCGCTGGCCGCGACTTATTCAGGAGACATCGAGGCGGCCCGGACCTTCATCAGTCGAGGCAGGGCCGGCGCGAACTTCCCCTCGATGATTGCGTGGAACGAGTATGTGAGCGGCGAGATCGAGAACTTCGCAGGCAACGGCCTGATCGCCGAAGGGCACTATGTCCGCGCGATCGAACTGGCCAGGACCACCGGTGCCACGTTCCTGATCGGCGTGGCCACCGTCGGGTTGCTGACCGTGCGGTCGCGCAGCGGTCGCATTCGAGAAGCACTTGATGGATACCGCGACGTGATCGATTATTTTGCGGGCACCGGCAATTGGACGCACCTCTGGGCCGCGTTGCGCAATCTCGCCGACCTGCTCGACGAACTCGGCGACCACCGATGCGCGATGTTGCTGCACACCGCCGCGGACCAGGCACCCGATGCACCCGTGATCGATCGCCCATCGGCCCCGCGCATCGTTGTTCCGGACCGAACGTCTCTGCTGGAATCAGCCCGAGCCGCCATCGACCAACAACTCCATTGACCGTGCCCAACCGGGCTACTGGCTACGGTGCTGCGGTGGTCGCGTTCGGATCGAAGGCACCGGGGATCTCATAGATGTTGCCGTCGAAGCCGGCTCGGAACAGACGTCCTTTCGAGAACCCGGAGTCGCTGCGGCCGTAGGAGACCACGCTCGACGCCGGTAGTCCGGATGCCAGGGCGCAGAACCTGTTCGGTCCGTCGACCCGCAAGATCTCGCCACTGATGTCGGTGGGGACGATCGGCCGGTTCTGGGAGTCCAGCGTCAGACCATCGGCCGCCGCGATCACGTCGCCGCCACCGAATGTGACCAGAGACTGTGGTGCGCCGGGGTTGTTGACCGGGATCCGGCTGACACCCGGATTGACGAATGTGCGTGAGACGTAGAGGTATCCGTCATTGTTGCCGAGTACCGCGCCGTTGGCGCTCGGCAGGTTGGCCCAATCCGGCTGCACGGCCCCGTTGGGGAACACCCGTCCGACCAGTGCGCCGAAATCGTTGGTGGCGTAGATGGTCCCGTTGCCCGCCACCGCCAACCCGTTCGCCGCGCTCAGCCCGGTGACAAACGGGGTCAATTGTCCGGTGGACGGCGAGAACTTCGCGATGGAGGCGGCGCGCACCACATCGCCGACGAGAACCCGTACGTCGGCGCCATAGCCGACCAGAAGCGTGCCGTCCGGGGTCCAGGCCAGGGCTCCGCCGCCGCCGTTGGGGACGGTCGCCACCGGTACGGCACCGGCTCCGGGGCGATCGATCCGGAACAGGCGGCCGCTGATCAGATCTGTGGTGTAGAGGCGACCGGCGGGATCGACGGTGAGACCCTCGAGCGCGGCACCGGGGACCCGGGCGACCAGTACCGGCGCTTGCCCGGCACCTGGACAGGTCGCTGCGGCTTGTGCCGCCGGGGCTCCCATCACGGATATCGTCGCCGTGATCAGGGCGGCGCTCGCAATCAGACGTACTGCAGCACGCAGTGAGAAGTTCGACATAGTGGCCTCCCAGCCCAGTCGGATGTTTCCAGCTTAGGTGCTCACCGACACCGTTGGTGGCGATGTCCGACTTCAGATCAATGTCCGGATCAGCGGCCCGACATCCCGCCACCCGGGAGCCGGCAGCGGGTGACGGGAACCGAGATCGTCAGGTCGCCGGGCTGGGTTCGGCAGCGTCGAGACGTGTGGCTTTCACATTCATGAGTCGCACACCGAGGTATGCCGCGAGCGGACCGAGCGCGCTCATCGCGGCGGAGCTGACGGCAGCAGCACCCAGATTTCCGGCGTCGAAGCCGAAACCGCCGAGGTAGGTTGCGGTCACCGACGCGAATCCGAAGAACATGCCTGGAATCAGGCTGAAGAGCGGAAGGCGTCCGAGCGTGAGTAGCGATGCGTTCACCACGAAGATGATGATGGCGAGCGCAAGTGTCTTACCGAATGTCCCGCCACCGATATGTGGGCTGATGGTGTTGTTCACGTAGAGGGCGACAACGCCGAACGCGGTGCCCGCCGTGGTGGCGATGACCATCTTCGTCGCGTTCTCACGCGACGGACCGCCGAGCAGAAAGATCCCCGCCCAGGTGATGAAGATGGCCCAGGTGGGCATGAATAGCGGACTCATCGTGAGAAAGACCGTCGCAAAAGCCACTATCGATGCGCTGATCTCATGGGGGAGTGTGAATTTCATGGAGGTCCTGACATAGAGGTGGAGTGGGTGTGACCGAGACAGTCGGGTGGGTTCGGGAAAACCCACCCGACCGATGGATGAAAGTCAGCTCAGGCCACCCGGTTTGGCGAGCAACTCAAGGAGTGCGGCATCGATGAAATCGATGTCTTCGGGATTCTTGCCACCACCGGCGAAGTGACCCCAGATCCCGGGCATGATGCGGAGTTCCACATTGCTCATGTGACTCACGGCCCAGGCCTCGTCCTCCGGCGGGAAGTAGAGATCCTTTTCGGCGGGGATAACGATGGACGTCGCCCGGATGGACCCAAGCGCCGCCTCGGTGTCACCGTTGAATCCGGGTGTGAGACCGACATCTCCGTTGCGCCAAGTCCAGATCATCGTCAACAGGTTGTTCGGGTCACGTCCATCGAGGAAGAAGCCCTCCCAGAAGCCGACCACGAAGTCTTCCAGTGACGTGTAGCCGAGTTTCTCGTACTCTTTGTGCCAATAGAACGCCTGCGAGAAACCCCACCCCGCATAGACTCTCGCGAACGCACGGAGTCCGACGATCGGAAGGTCATCGCCGTACCATCCGTTCGCAAACTTGGCGTCCGCCTTCAGTGCGGCGGCGATACTGTCGAGGAATACCTGGTTATGGGGGGCCGTCCGCGGGGATCCACAGAACGGTGCGATGCGTTCGACCATCTCGGGATAACTCACGCCCCACTGGTAGGTCTGTCCCGCACCCATCGACCACCCGGTGACCAGCGCGAGTTTCTCGATACCGAACTGCTCGGTGACGAGCGCGTGCTGAGCACGGACCTGATCGTAGAAGGTGATGTCGGGGAACCGTGGTCCGGCATAGGCCCCCTCGGTGTTGCTCGGGGACGTCGAGAGGCCGTTGCCGATCATATTCGGGATGATGATGAAGTAGTTCGCAGGGTCGAGCGCACGGCCTGGGCCGAGCAACCACTCGTTGTCCCAGTGTCGGCCGGAGTACCACGTCGGATAGACGATGGCATTCGACTTGTCGGCGTTGAGCTCACCGTAGGTGGTGTACGCCAGTTGTGCGCCACGCAGGGTGGCGCCGTGCTGGGTGGTGAAATCTCCGAGTTCGAAGATGTGCACTTCGGTTTCGCTCATCATTGGTTCTCTCTGCTTGGAAGGTTGGATGGGTTGTTGAAAACGGTTACATGGCAGCGGAACTCGTCGCGCATTGACCCCTGTCTACACTCACTGGCCCGGCCGCCGACGGCCTGATTTCGAAATCGAAGATGGCGGTCGGCAGGTAGAGCGTGCAGCACGAGTTGGGGGTGTCGACGACGCCGCTCAGACGCCCCTCGATCGGTGCAGAACCGAGGAGCAGATATGCCTGCTCACCGGTGTATCCGAACTTCTTGAGGTACTCGATGGCGTTGAGGCATGCATTGCGATATGCCAGGGTGCTGTCGAGGTAATAGTTGGTGTCGGTTTCATGGTCAACCGAGATTCCGACAAAGGAGAGGAACTCGCTGTAACGCGGTTCGACGTTGCCGGGCAGGAAGATCGGGTTGGTGGTCACCCCGTAGGTCTCCATGCCGCCCTTGATCAGATCGACCCGTACATCGACGAACCCACCCATCTCCACGGCGCCACAGAATGTGATCTCACCGTCGCCCTGACTGAAGTGGAGGTCGCCGCCCGAGAACAAGGCACCCTCTACGTGGACCGGATAGAACACCCGTGAACCGCGACTGAAGTTCTTGATGTCCTGGTTGCCGCCGTTTTCGCGTGGGGGAACGGTCCGCGCGCCCTCCTCTGCAATTCGGGTGGCAACCTCTCCGGTGGCCAGTCCGGTGACCGCGTTCTTCGCCAGGGGTGGCAGCGCCAGCGCCGGCACCCGGTGAGGGTCGGTGTCGATCAAGGCCTGTTCGCGGATATTCCAGCGCGATAGCATCTTTGCCGATGGTGCGGTGCCGAATAGTCCGGGATGGGTGATACCCGTGTATTCGACACCAGGTATGTGTCGGGATGTCGCCTTCTGGCCGTGGAAATCCCACACCGCCTTGAGGGCATCCGGATAGTGGTCGGTCAGAAAGCCGCCGCCGTTCTTCTTCGCGAAGACGCCTGTGTAGCCCCATCCTTCACCCGATCCGGGACCCGCAGCCTGTGGCACAGGTCCGATGTCGAGGATGTCGACCACGAGGAGGTCGCCCGGCTCAGCGCCTTCGACCGCGATCGGACCGCTGAGCATGTGGACCTTGCTCAGGTCGACATCGCGGACGTCATCGGCCGAATCGTTGTTGCCGATCTGATTGTCGGTCCAGTCGCGGCACTCGAGGCGGAACTCTGCACCAGGCCGGACGGTCGCGACGGCCGGGATGTCGGGGTGCCAGCGGTTATGGCCTGGCACCATTTGATCTTTCATGAGTTTGGCCTGGTCGACATCGAAGAGGACTTCGGGCACGTGATTCTCCTGATTCGTGGGATGTTGCTCGGTACGACCGGGGTTGGTCAGGGGCGTGGAAGGAGGGCGTGGCGGGGGTTTGTGGTCCCGGCCGGCCGGGCGCGTGCGGCTTCCGGGACGTGACGGGTGATGGTGGGTTCGGAGGAGCTGGCTTCGCTGAGTTCGCGAACCAGGCGCAGCGGTGACGCACTCCCGTGGAGTGCCGGCCCGGAGTAGACGCGCGTGGACGTCTGGCAGCACGTGAGGCACTCGGTGGTTCGGTTCGCAGAGCCTATTGGGAGTGCTAGATCGAACTCCCCGCACTCGGGGCAGCGGTAGGTGTAGGTCGCCAACGGATTCACTTTCTCTTGAAATACTTTCTATAGAAACTATTTCAAAGTGAACGTGACAATAGTGGGTCTTTGTGTAAATGATCGGTTAACCCATTGGGCGAGGTGACGAACGGGACTCCCGGGACGTCAGGATTGCAACTCGTGCAAGACATCCCACTGTAGTCCGTCTGCGGCAGCCAGGAACACGGAATGGTTCAGATGTCCGTCACGGATCTCCACCTTGCCACGGGGACTTTCGTAGGTCAGTCCCTCCGCGATCGCGCGCATCGGGTTCACCTGGGTCGATCCGGACCGTCTCATGAGTTCGACGATCAATCGGATGCCTTCGTAACACGATTCGCCGAGACTGTTGAGCACCGGTGCGCCAGACCCGAAGCGATGGAAGTACTGGGCAGAGAAGTCCAGGCTCGAAGCGGTGGACAGATCGTCGAAAAATCCTGCGGCGGTCATCAGTCCGCGGGAGTTCTCGGGACCGGAAGCGAGTAGGACATTCTCGTCTATCAGCGAGCTGAAGCGGATCAGGTCTCGGTCGAATCCCGCGGCCGCGAACTGTCGGTTGAACGCAACCGCGTCGTCGCCGATCAGCAGCATCAGGACCCCTTCGCACCCGCTGCTCTCGAGTCGACGGAGTACCGACCCGAACTCGGTGGTTCCCAGCGGAACAAACATCTCGTCGCAGACGATGCCACCCTCGGCCCGTAGGAACTTGGTGGCCGATCGTGATGACATTCGGGGCCAGATGTAGTCGTTGCCCACGATGGCCCAACGTCGGATGCCGGCGTTGCGGTCGAACCATCGCAAGGAAGGCCAGAGCTGGCGATCCGGAGTTTCCCCGGTCAGGAATACGCCGGGCCGGTGCTCGCCGCCTTCATAGAGTGCGGTGTAAACATAGGGAATGCGTGCCCCGATCCGCGGTGCGAGCACCTCCCTGACGGCAGAGATGTGCCACCCGGTGACGGCGTCGATGGCCGAAGCGTTGATCAAGGCGCCGACCTCATCGGCGACACGGCGCGGTGCCTGGCCGCCGTCGACAGCGATCAGTCGAACTTCACGGCCCATCACCCCGTCGGTGGCGTTGGCCTCCTCCACCGCGAGTTGGGCGCACGCCTCACAGGACGGGCCGAACAGCCCCGCCGGTCCCTGTAACGGGATCACCAATGCAATGTTGAGCACACCCTCGCGACGCGCGATCAGATGGAGCCGCTCCTCCTGGATAGGGGTGGGGTGGCTCGCATCGCCAATGTTCACGAGTGCACTGTAGGCGCTGATTGCTACATCGGCGTTTCGAATGAACTGGTCTAGAGTCTCTATGCATGGCGGAGTCATCCCTGGGCGGAACCGGTGGAACCCTGGGGTTCTTCCGCTTGCTGACGCTCGCCGAACGTGAGTTGGCCCGGCGGCTCGAAGTTGCCCTTGCACAGTGCGGTTCGACCGTGGATCAATGGCGGATCCTGAACTTTGTTGCCGATACCGCCGGTTCGCCGATGACTGCCATCGCAGATCACGTGGGTATGCCTGCTCCGACGTTGACCAAGATCATCGACAAGCTCGTGTCGTCCAACCTGGTATTGCGCCGCGCGGACGCGAACGACCGACGGAAGGTTTTGATCCTCGTGTCGGCTCGGGGCACCGCTGCCCTCGCCGACTGGAACAGCTTGACCGAACCCACAATCAAGGAGTTCTCGGATTCCGTCGGTGACAGAGATGCCGCCAAGTTGACGCGAATGCTCGAGAAACTCGTCGGTGCGTCTGTCCAGTCCGATTCGGGCGAAGCACTTCTGCGCTGATTGCCAGGGGTGGTCGTTCGCCCTACCGTTCCCGCAACACCCCTGCGCTCTGGGCGTACGAGAGATGTCCACCCAGCGCACCCGAGACACCGGAGACGGCAAGTCCTGCCAGCGACCAGATCGATCCGCGTACTGCGTTCCCACGCCGACGCTTTCGCCAGGATCGGGCGAAGCAGGCGATGCCGATCGTGTTCGTCGCCATGTGGAATACCGCGACACGGCGTTGAGGTGTGTCGAGCGTGGTGTATTCGACGAGGCCGGTGACGCCGGCGGGAACTGCGGCCATGAGCCCGAATGCGACCAGACGCTGGGCGGCGGCGCGTTGGCCTGTCGCATCGAGCAGCGGCACGGCCATCCAGGCCCCGATGGGGACGGTCACGAGGATGGGATGAAGCGGATGCCCCAGCCACTGCCCGCGCAGGAATGTCAGGGCTGCCGGAGGAAACTTGGTGTGCAGGAGGCCGGCAAGTGCGTTGGCCGGTCCGTCGACTGCTTTCACATTCTCGACTGCCAGCAATGCGCGGGCGATCGGGCGGGGCCCATCCGGCCGTCTGGCATCGGTCAGCGAGACGATGCTGTCCGGTTGCCCGCGGTCTTCTGTCTCGCTCGGTGGGTTTTCGATGGGGTCGTTCGATGAGGTGGTCACCACGGAGTTGTTCCCCGTTTACCGTTCTTCCAATCACCCTCATGGCCACGATCAGGGCGGCTACCTGCCATTTCGAGTTTTCTGGAAAGATTCCAAGTATTATCTGGACTCATTCCAGAAAAGGCGGTATGGTCGGTCTCATGAGTTTCCAGCAGCCTCCCAGCGACCCGCAGCAGCAGCTGCGTGCGGTGGGTCTTCGGGTGACAGCGCCACGCCTGGCTGTTCTCGGCTTGCTGGAGACCCATCCGCATTCCACGGCCGACTTCGTTGCTGCCCGCGTCCGCGAGCAGCTCGGGGGCGTGTCCACGCAGACCGTGTACGACGTCCTGCGGGTCTGCTCGGAGCGGGGACTGTTGCGCCGCATCGAACCGGCCGGGTCTTCCGTTCGGTACGAGAGTCGGACCGGCGACAACCATCATCACCTCGTGTGTCGGAGTTGCGGCGAGGTCCGTGACGTCGATTGTGTGGTGGGCATGGCACCCTGCCTGCAGCCAAATGTCGATCACGGCTTCATGATCGACGAGGCCGAAGTGACGTTCTGGGGACTTTGCTCGCAATGCCAGGTGAAGCCTGAGCAGGGTTAGATCCCCGAAGCTCTGCCGCCGGCCATTGGGGTCGGCGCCAGTATCTTTATATCTTCTTGAAGTGCAACACCTTTCAATACGCATTGAGCAGCGCTCGGCGCGAACTCAACAGGAGGTAAATAAATGACCCCACGGACCACCACCAACGCTGGGATCCCGGTGTCGAGCGACAACGAGTCGCTGACCGCAGGAACCCAGGGGCCGATCCTGCTCCACGATCACTACCTGATCGAGAAGCTCGCCCAGTTCAACCGCGAGCGGGTCCCGGAGCGGGTTGTACATGCCAAGGGCGGCGGCGCATTTGGCGAATTGACGATCACCGGAGACGTGTCGAAGTACACCAAGGCCAAGTTCCTGCAGCCGGGCAAGAAGACCGAATCGCTGGTCCGCTTCTCAACGGTGGCCGGCGAGCAGGGCAGCCCTGACACCTGGCGCGACCCCCGCGGCTTCGCGATGAAGTTCTACACCGAGGACGGCAACTACGACCTCGTCGGCAACAACACGCCGATCTTCTTCATCAAGGACCCCATCAAGTTCCCTGACTTCATCCGCAGTCAAAAGCGCTTGCCCGGTTCGGGTTTGCGTGACCACAACATGCAGTGGGACTTCTGGACGCTGCGTCCGGAGACTGCGCATCAGGTGACCTGGCTGATGGGTGACCGGGGCATCCCGAAGAGCTGGCGGAACATGGACGGCTTCGGTTCGCACACCTACCAGTGGGTGAACGCCGCAGGTGAGCGCTTCTGGGTGAAGTACCACTTCAAGACCGATCAGGGGATCGAGTTCCTGACCCAGGCCGAAGCCGACACACTTGCCGGTACCGATCCCGACTACCACCGCCAGGATCTCTATGAGGCCATCGAGCGTGGCGAGTTCCCGACGTGGACGATGAAGGTCCAGGTCATGCCGGTCGCAGAGGCCGAGGCATACCGGTTCAATCCGTTTGACCTGACCAAGGTCTGGTCGCAGAAGGACTACCCGCTGATCGAGGTCGGCAAGTGGACGCTGAACCGGAATCCGGAGAACTTCTTCTCCGAGATCGAGCTGGCGTCGTTCGGGCCGTCGAATGTGGTTCCGGGAATCGGCTTTTCGCCCGACAAGATGCTGCTCGGCCGGGTCTTCAGCTACGCCGACGCCCATCGGCACCGCATCGGGACCAATTTTGCGCAACTGCCGGTGAACGCGGCGAAGGCCGCCACGGTCAACACGTACTCGAAGGAAGGCGCGATGGCCTACACCTTCAGTGACCCGAACACCCCTGTGTATGCACCGAATTCGTTCGGCGGACCGCATGCCGATCCAGAAGCGGCCGGCGACGAAGGGCTGTGGGAGTTCGATGGGCGGGCAATTCGTGCCGGCTACATCGAACATGCCGAAGACGGTGACTTCACGCAGGCGGGAATCCTGTATCGCGAGGTGCTCGACGATGAGGCCCGGGAACGACTGGTGGGCAACATCGTTGGACACGTGCTCGGTGGCGTTCGGGAGCCGGTTCTCTCGCGTGTGTTCGAGTACTGGAAGAACGTGGATGCAGACCTGGGCAAGCGGGTCGAAGAGGGCGTCCGAAACGGGGAATAGGCGTCTGTCGGCCAGGGTTGAACCCAACAGACTCAATCGCATTTTTGCGCGCACAGGAGGTAGCGGAATGACCAATCCCATCACCAGCACACTGAGCAAAGACCAGCAGGCTGTGGCAGGTAAGGCGCTGCAGGAGACCGTTGTCGACATGATCGACCTGTCGCTGATCGCCAAGCAGGCGCATTGGAACGTCGTCGGCCAGCAGTTCCGTTCGGTTCACCTCGAACTGGATGAACTGGTCGCGGCTGCGCGTGACTTCACCGACGCCGCGGCAGAGCGTGCCACCGCGATCGGTGTCAGCCCGGACGGTCGGGCTGAGACCGTGGCAAAGACGGCAGGCACCAAGGGTTTCGGCGATGGCTGGACCAAGGACGTCGATGTGGTGAAGGAGATCGTCGCCAACATCAAGACCGTTGTCGACGGACTGCGGTCCCGTATCGAGGCCACCGAAAAGGCTGATCCGGTCACCCAGGATCTGCTGATCGGCTTTGCTGCGCGGCTCGAGCAGCTGCACTGGATGTGGCAGGCGCAGGTCGCCTGACCCGAGACCGCAGGTGATGCGCAGCCCGCATCGCCTGGCGTAAAGCCCCCCACGGCCATCCCCCCGGCCGCGGGGGGCTTTTGCGTGTGAAATCGCCTGTACCGCTTGCGGGCAGTAGATTCGTACAGATGTCCGACCGCCCGTTGCATCTGCGCCTGAGTGCGCTGGTCCCGATCTTCGTCGGCGGCCTGTTGGGTACCGGAGCCCGCTATCTCCTGGAGAAGGCCTACCCCTTTGAACCATCCGGGTGGCCCTGGACCACATTTCTGATCAACCTGGTCGGAGCCTTCGTGTTGGGCGTGGTGCTGGAGGCGCTGGTTCGCATGGGCTCCGATATCGGGTGGCGTCAGCGCGCGCGGTTGTTCCTGGGGACCGGATTCTGTGGCACCTTCACGACCTACAGCGCGTTTTCCCTGGAGTCGACGCTGCTCTTTCGTGACGGCAATCTCGGTACGGCGGTGGGATATATGGCGACGACTGTTGTCGTGGGAGGCCTGATGGCCTGGGCCGGGATATCGGCGGCAGCAGCGGTTCACGGTAGATCGGTGCGGCACCGATGATCTTCTGGGTGGCGCTGGCAGGGGCACTGGGTGCCGTCCTCCGGTTTGTCATCGATTCGGAGGCCAAGCGCAGGATCTCGGTGACGTTCCCGTGGGGCACCGGTGTCATCAACGTGACCGGCTCCCTGATCATCGGCGCGGTGGCCGGATCTGTGATGTATCACGCGGGCGCCACCGAATTGCAAGCCATCATCGGTACCGGATTCTGCGGTGGTTACACCACATTCAGTACCGCGAGTGTCGAGACCGTTCAACTGATCCAACAAGAGCGACGTGGTGCGGCAATGGTCTACGCCGCCGGTTCGTTGATTCTCTCTGTGGCCGCGTGTGCGGCCGGACTCACACTGCTCTACCTGCTGTAGTCCGACCGTCCACCGGATGTACCCGAATATTGCCCGGACTCAGTAACTTTGTTGCTGCTGCGCCATTTGTGACTGGATCTTCTGGTTGAGCCGCGTGAGCCCGACCGACGACAGGCCCGGGATCTGACTTTCCAGGCTGCGCACCAGATTGTGGTCGTTGATGACCTTCTCGCTGGACTGGATCAGGACCGTGCCGGATCCGGTGAAGTCGAACTGCTGCTCTTCTCCACTGGCCGCACCCATCATGGCCGCGCCCGCGGCCATGAATCCGGTCACCCAGCTCTGGTCGTAATGATGACTGGGGGAGGGGCAGTCGGCCCATCCGACAAGGGCTTCGGGGTCGACGCGAAGCGGTGGTTCGGCGAACATGACCGGTCCATTCGACGACGCCAGGAACTTACCGCTTCCGATGAGCGTGAGGTATCCGGGGACGATCGACTGGTTGAGCTGCAGTCCCGGCTCGAATGCCAGGAGGTTCGCGGCACGCACCGTCAGGTTGCCGTCTTCGAGGTCGTAGGAGTTGATGTCGTATCCACGGTCGCCGATGATGAGCGTGCCCTGTCCCTGGGCAATGATGAAGTCGCCCATGTACAGCGGTGCGCTGATGGTGCCTGCGAGTTGCTGCATCATCGAGGTCTGCATGCCCTGGATGAGGGCCTGGAACTGCATCTGCCCGTAGTAGGCGATCATGGCGCCCTTGGACATGATCCAGGGCTTGGTCATCTGCATGTAGTACGCGTAGCTGTTGCCGGGAATGTTGTCATCGCCCTGCAGCATTGACGGATTGAGTATGTCGCTCATGGCTTTCCCCTACAGCTTTTCTTCGGACGCTTGCACGAACACGGTCCCTTGCCCCTGGCACAGCAACTGCATCGCCTCGCCGGCTCCACGTCCGACGGCATCGCGCCAGCCCGCGGTCGACTTCAGCTGGGTCTGCACATTTCCGAATGTGCCGACAAACGCCTGCGGGTCGACGACGACCGGGTACTGGCCGCCGACCTGGATCTCCAGCACCTCGCCGTGGGCCAGCAAGACCACCGAACCCATTCCCTGCAACTGAGTGGTGAACATGCCGTCGCCGGTCAGTGCGCCGGTTGCCGCTCCGCGGAGTGCTCCCATCAGACCACCGCCGCGTCCGCCACCGCCGCCGCCGTTGCCGTTGCCCTGGGACGTCATCGACACGATGGAGGCCTGCAGACCCGCGGTGTAGCCGAGTGTTCTGGACGCATCGGCGGTAACGGTGCCGCCCTGGGGCATGTCGATGACATGCACTGCGAGCCCGCCGAATCCGTAGTGGATCTGGCCGTGCCCCTGCGCCATCATGGTGGCCTCGTGCTCACCGCGCATCATCCGGCCTGCCATACCGGCGATGGCACCCATACCGCCAAGACCAGGCATTCCGCCGGCCCCGGGAATCTGGTGCGGAGAGAACTGAATCTGGCCGGTGTAGAAGAGCATGGCGCCTTTTCGGGCAACCACACCACCGGCCTGGCCGACGTCGACCTTGACAACCTTCGAGTTGATCTTCTCAAAAACCATGTCGCTCACCGCTCCGCCGGTTGGATGGACACAACACCCTGACCCTGCCAGCGCAGTGAAAAGGCCTCACCGCCGTCCTGGCCGATTATCGAACGCCAGCTGACATCGGTGACAAAGGACTGCTGTAGTTGGCCTTTGGCGGAGACAAATGCGTCTGGATCGACCACCAACGGGAGATTGGGATTGACTTCGAGGTGAATCAGCGGTCCGCCTGCCGACAACAACGCGACCTGGCCGCTGCCGGTCACCGTGGTGGTGAAAAGTCCTTGACCGCTGGACATCCCGCCGACTCCGGAAAATTGGACATTGGTCTGCAAGTTGCCTGCCATGGCCAGGAGTTGGCGCGACTCGACCTGGATGGTCTCGTTGTTGAGTTGCAGAACGGTGGTGTACTGCGCGTTGATCGCCAGGTGCACGATGCCATTTCCGGTGCACTCCATCAACTTCAGCGATTCGCCTGTCGCCTTTTGTTTGAGCCCGGCGAGAACGCCTGATCCGCCGCCGAATCCGGCCGATTTGAATTCGACCTGCCCCTGGTACGAGATCATCGATCCGCTCACTGCCTTGACTGACGTGTTGTTCAGGCGTGCTTCGACAACGCGCTTGGTCAATCCGATCAACTCGGCCATCTGACCCATTCCCCTATGAGTTCGAAAACTGCACTTTGGTACCGCATTATCGTAGGCATCCCGGACTCCGGTGAACAGACCCATACACAGTTCAAATGATCACCGGTGTCGTCCGCGGCCTCGGGCGCGCTGGCGTGATAGGACGTTTTCTGTAACGTGTGTCAGGTGAATGACACATCGTGGGCGGCAGTGGGTGTTGGGATTTTCGTTCTGGCGGTGGTCATCGGGGTGGGCCTGTACGTCTGGTATCGGCAGACCGAGGCGCAGCGTCTCGGCAAGGACGTCGAACTGGCGGTGAAACTGCGGACGGTCGCCGGGGACGATCCGGTGCGGGCGGCCGCCGTCGAGGAGTTCGAGACGGCCATCTATGAGCGGTTGTTCTATGTGTCGACCGTTGGACCGCGGGCAAGGGGAGCAGCCTGGGCGCTACTGGGTACCGTGCTGTCGGTATTCGCCTCGTTGTGGGTGTCCGGCGACGGCATCATCGAACGCGCCGTCCACTACGGATTTGCGGCTGTTGCAGCCGGTTTCGCACTGACCTTCTTGGTGTTCCTGGCGCTGACGGTTTACGCGGCGACCACAATGCCGCGGATCTCTTTCGCCGATTCCTATGAGCCCGACACCCCGGCCGACTGAGGGATCAGTATCCGGGATATCCGCCGTATCCCGCCGGTGCAGAGGGTGGTGGGTTGATCTTTTTGTGACCCAGGACGATTCCCGCGATGCTTGTCCCGGTCATGACCACCAATGTCACGGTTGCCAGGATGGCGCCAGGCCCTGTCGAGAAGTCGTTCAGCCCATCGAACAGGGTCGAATCCTCGTCATCGTCGAAGATGATGCACGTGCTGGGCACGGCAAGAAATACCAGTGCCACGAACAGGTGTAAGACCGACAGGACGAGGATCGCGACAGAGTTGCCGAAACGGCCGATGTTGCACATGACCAGCAGCGCCAAAATGGCCACCGGCAGTACCAAGAACGGGATGAAGATCGCCGCGAAGGGTGTCCCGGTTGTTCCCGGATCCATGATCAGCTGCGAACCATCCTGGAACACCTGACCCCAGCCGTTGACCGAAACCTTCGCCGCATCGGTGTATTTCGGCTCGAACGAAGCCCATGTCAACCAGCCGTACGCGATGAACAGCAATGCGCCCACCATTGCCACGGCCCCGAGCGCGCGAGTTGCTGCGGTCGCGGCGGGTTGTAGCCGCACCGGCGGAGGGCCACCCATCGCGAACTCGGGCTCGGGATACTGCAGTGCCCGGTATTGGGGTGCCGGGTATTGATGCGTCGGGTATTGGGGCGTCGGGTATTGCTGTGGCGGATACTGCTGCGAGGGGTATTGGGTTTGCAGCGGATCCCCGTACTGCGGAGGGGTATACGGCGCGAACTGGTCGGACGACGATGTCGGGTACGTCGGTTGCGCAGGGTAGGGATTGACCGGGGGCGTAAATGCTTGCGTCGCTTCGGTGTTGTCCGGATGCTTGTTCAGATCCGGACGGCGGTCACCTGAATCGCCTGAGTTGCTGGTCATCGTCTCCGCTGCTTCCGGTCGGGGGTCGGACCCATCGTAGAGGGACGCCGGAGTCAGCCGACGCAGCCGAAGCGGCCCCGGAACGCAGTGGGTGTGATGCCCACAGCGGTCGAGAAGTGGTGACGCAGCAGCGTTGCCGAACCGAATCCCACCTGCCGCGCGATCTCCTCGATGCCGTGATCACTCGACTCCAGCAATCCCTGCGCGGCCAGCACCCGTTGCTCGGTGAGCCACCGAAGCGGACTGGTGCCCACCTCGTCGCGGAATCTGCGGGCAAACGTGCGCGGCGACATATGCGCTTTTGCGGCCATGTCGGAAATGGCTATATCGGTGTCGAGATTGGTCAGCATCCAGCCTAGGACCTGCCCGAATCCGTCGCTATCACATTCGGGGACAGGCTCTTTCACGAATTGACGTTGCCCGCCATCGCGATGGGGAGGCACCACCATCCGCCGGGCGATCTTGTTTGCCGCGATCGGTCCGAGTTCCGTCCGGATCAGGTGCAGGCTGGCATCGATACCGGCGGCCGTGCCTGCGCTGGTGATGATGTTGCCCTCTTGGACATAGAGGACGTCGGTGTTGATGCGGACCTCGGGGAACAGTTCGGACATCTGCGTGCCGTACCGCCAGTGCGTCGTGGCTGACTTCCCGTTGAGGAGTCCGGCGGCGGCGAGCACAAACGCGCCGGTGCAGACCGACAGGATGTAGGCGCCACGCTTGTCAGCCGCACGAAGGACATCGAGTACTTCTTCGGGGTAGTCCGCGGTGAGCCCCCCGGCCGGGATCGCCACGAGGTCGGCGTCGGCGCAGGCGTCGAGTCCGTAGGTGGGGATGATCTGGGCGCCGGTGGTGAAGTTCAGTGGCTTGCCCGGTTCGATCCCGCACACCCGAAAATCGATCCGGGGTACACCCTCGTCGGTGCGATCAACGCCGAAGACCTCGCTGACAACGCCGTACTCGAACGCCGCCACGGGTTCTTGCAAGATGACTGCGGCTGATCTCAACACATAACCAGTATGGCAGTAAATTTGCGACGAAGGTCAAATCGGCCACTGTTGGCTTGATCTTTTCGAGCGCATAGTTTTGGACATGGGAATCGAAGCCGTGATAATCGCAGTCCTACTCGGCGTGGCGCTGGCCGCAGCCTTTGTTGCGATCTATCAGAACGCAATGAAAACCGCCCACCTGCCGCAGGCTCCCTTCGGTGCCGACGTCGATGCCGAGATCGGGTTCGGGGGAGTCGCAGAGGTGGGCGGAATCAGGAAAGTTCCCGACCGCAGAGGTCAGGCGACGCGGAAGTCCGTGATGCCGCGCTGACGCATGTCGTCGAGGATCGGCTTGATGTTGGTGCCGGTCTCGGGGCCGATGCAGCCGAGGAAGTAGTAGGCGTTGACCATGCCGACGAGGCGGTCGCCGACAACCACCGGGCTACCGGAATCACCCTCGACGACGCAGATCTGGCTGAAGTGCGCAAAGCCGTCCGAGAACCAGGTGATGCCGCAGGTATTGCCGGTGGTGCGGCCTTCCTTGCATGCGAATTCGAGGAATTGCGGCGCCTGCGTGCGAAGTCCGCGAATCGTCACGCCGCCGATCTGTCGGACGGGATTGACCTTGGCGGCATCGAACCGGATGATCGCGTAGTCGAGGACCTCGTTCGTGTACACGATCTGGCCGATATACCCCGCGGACCTGGCCGATTCTGCGAGGACCGGCGTACCGGCATCCCCGCAATGTCCGGCAGTCAGTCCGACAAGGGCGTTGTTCTGATCGTGTCCGATGGTGGTCAGGGTGCACGCACTGAATCCGCCGCGACCTTCTGGGAACAGGAGTCCGGACCCACCGCCGAGGTCGATCTTCGCAGGGGCTGCCGTTGCGGTCGACACCCCCAGGCTGGTGAGTGCGAGTAGAGCACACAGGGCTGCGATGACCGTGCCGACCTTCTTGAACATCAATTCCTCACGTGAACCATGCGAAAACACGAGGGCCCGGTGTCAGGCCCTCGTGTCATCGCCTTTGGAACCGAGGGTAGTCGCAGAGCCGGGGGGCGTCGATATCGCCTCAACGACCTACACGCGACCGACCCGGATCACTTCGGAGGGCGTGCCACGCACTGCGCGAGGTATAGCGCCTCGCCGAGCGTGTCCATCAACTCGAGTTGGGTGTCGAGATAGTCGAGATGGATTTCCTCGTCGGCCAGAATCCCTTCCAGCAAAATTGCACTGGTGGTGTCGTGTTTCTCACGGCACATCGCGATTCCCGGTTTCAGTCGGTTGATGACGTCGACCTCGATGGCCCGGTCGCTGACGAATTGCTCGCGCAGGGTCTGGCCCACTTTCAGCGAGAACAACCGCTGGTAGTTGGGCAGGCCGTCGAGCAGCAGGATCCGGTTGGTGAGCGCTTCGGCGTGGTTCATCTCGTCGAAGGATTCGGCGCGGGTGGTGGCGGCTATTTCGGTGAATCCCCAATGTTCCTGCATTTTCGAATGCAGGAAGTACTGGTTGATTGCCGTCAGTTCACTGGTCAACTGCTCATTGAGCAGTTTGAGAACCTCGGGATCTCCTTGCATGGTTTCTCCTCACGTCAAAAGAAGCGGGTGTTTTCAGACACCGGGAGGGCTGGTCCTGGTGGGGCCGTATGAACCCACGCGCTCAAATCAATTTACCCGGTAGCATGGCGATTCGACCGGCAATGACAGACCTTAGACAGCAGGGACGGGCTCAAATGACCCAGCATTCGCGAATTCTGGCCGCGGACTTCTCCGTGTCCGACGAAGCCGGAATCCTGGAACGCCTTGCGGTGAACAATGATTCGCTTGCCCGTCTCGGCGCCCATCACCTCGTTGTCTACCGGGCGCTTCACGATCCCAAACGCGTGTTCGCCACGCTGGGACTGCGTGATCGGGGATCGATCGACAAACTCTTGCGCAGCCCCGCGGTGATGGATTGGTACGACGCGGCAGGCGTCGAAGAAATTCCACCGATGTTCGCAGGCGATGTCGTCGAAAAAATCGAACTCGAATCGCCCGCGTCAGGGGATTCGGGCATCATCGTCGCCGCCATTGCGCCGGTGGACGACGTGACGACTCTGCTGGAAAAGGTCCGTGTCAGTTTGCGGCGGTTCATTGCCTCCGGGGTGCGCAAGGTCTGGATCTATCAGGCCTTCGACGATCGCCAGGAAGTGATGATCCTGGTGGAACTCGACACCGAGGAAAATGCCATCGCCTGGGTCGAGCGACCTGACGCCGCTGCCGAATGGATGCAGGGCGCGGGTGTCGGCGTGTACCCGCCGCTGTTCGTCGGAAAGTTGGAGCGGGTCATGGAACTACAGATGATCGGTTAGTCGCAGGTATCCGCGATGTATGTCTGTTTGTGCCAAGGGGTTACGAGTCACGTCGTCGAGCAGGCCGTGATCGACGGGGCACGCACGTCCAAAGAAGTTGCGAATGCCTGTGGTGCCGGCCGCGACTGTGGTCGCTGCCGGCACACCGTCCGGGCCATCATCGAGGCGCACTTCGCCCAGTCGCCTACCGCCCCCCGATAGTGTGGGGTTCTGGCGGCGTCCACCTGGGAAAACCTGCGCCAAAAGGGCACATTATCGGGTTTGGGAAGTAGTCCACTTCGCAATCTCGGTCTGATCGGCTCCGGGACCGAGGTCTTTGTCGGCGGTAGCCCAGACCTCGACAGCTCGTTCGCCGAGCGGGGTGGGGACACCGATCGCCGATGCGAGTCCGGTGGCGATCCGCATGTCCTTCAGCATCAGTTCCATCCGGAAGCCCGAGTTATAGGTCTCGGGGATGACGAACCGGGGGAACTTCACATCCGTGGCCGCATTCTGGCCGCTTGATGAGTTCAGCATCGACACCATCAGCTCTTGGTCGAGGCCGAAACGCCGTCCGATGGCGACGCCTTCGGAGGTGACCAAGAGACCGACCGCTGCCATCAGGTTGTTGATCGACTTGAGGGCGTGACCGGCACCGGTGTCGCCGACCCGGGTCATCGTTCCCATCGGCGCCATCACATCGGAGATCGCGGCGACGGCTTCTGCGGTACCGCCTGCCATGATCGTCAGCTTCCCGCCCTGCGCACCGGCAACTCCACCGGAGACCGGTGCGTCGACCAGGACTGCTCCGGTTTTCTCGACCGCCTTGGCGAGTTCGACCGTCGACAGTGGCTCCGACGAGCTCATGTCGATGACGGTGGTCCCGGGATTCAGTGCGGCCAGTACCGCCTCGTCACCGAGCACGACCTCGACGACACGTGAACTCGGCAGCATGAGGATGACGTATTCGGCACCGACGACGGCTTCGGCCGCGGTGGTGGCGGACCTGCCGCCCGCGGTGACGAGGGCGTCGCGAGCTGCTTCGGTCGGGTCGAAACCGACGACGTCGTAACCGGCGTCGAGCAGTCGGATCGACATCTGCGCGCCCATGTTGCCCAAGCCGACGAACGCGACCCGATTCTTCTCTCGTGCGCTCATGCGAGGTGCTCCGCAACGATTTCGTTTGCCACTCGGAAGGATTCGAGCGCAGCCGGGACACCGACATAGATCGCGGTCTGCAACAGGACCTCCTGGATTTCTTCCGGGGTCACCCCGTTGGTGAGTGCGCCGCGGACGTGGGCGGCGAGTTCGGTCGGTTTGCCCAGGGCGGTGAGCATCGCCAGGTTGATCATCGAGCGTTCGCGGCGCCCGAGTCCGGGGCGGGTCCACACCGCGCCCCAGCAATACTCGGTCACCAGCTCCTGCATCGGGCGGGTGAAATCGGTGGTGGCGGCGACCGCACGTGCGACGTACTCGGCCCCGACCACCTCCTCGCGAACCTTCATACCTGCGTCATAAGTCTCGCGGCGGGTGGCGTCGGTCGTCATCTGGTGTGCGGTCCTCTCTCCGATTGGCCCGTTGCCACTGCGTTGAGCAGCAGCTCAAGGACCATTCACGATAAATGGTATTGGCATTCTCATTTTTTGCAAGTACGGTATTCAACAATGAACGAGAACGTGGAAACCTCCTCTGGCATCCCTCTTGAGTCGGTGTACGGACCGAATCCCGAGGGGTCGACCCCGCCCGCCCCAGGCGAGTTCCCTTTCACCCGCGGTAACTTTCCGTCGGGCTATCGGGGACGACTCTGGACCTTCCGTCAGTACTCCGGATTCGGAACCGCCGAAGAGTCGAATGAGCGGTACAAGTACCTGCTCGGGCAGGGTGGCACCGGACTTTCGGTGGCACTCGATCTTCCGACCCAGTGCGGTTACGACTCCGACGATCCCGAGTTCACCGACGAGGTCGGCCGGGTGGGGTGTGCGGTCGACACCCTCGCGGACGCAGAGATCTTGTTCGCCGACATCCCGCTGGACAAGATCAGCACCAGCTTCACGATCAACGGCACGGCCGCGATTCTGCTGGCCCTCTATGTCGCTGCCGCCGAGAAGAAGGGTGTGCCCCGCGAAAAACTCACGGGCACAATCCAGAACGACGTACTCAAGGAGTACGCCTCGCGTGGCACCTGGATCTGGCCACCGGAGCCGTCGCTGCGACTGATCGCCGACACCATCGAGTTCTGTGCCGCCGAGGTCCCGCGTTTCAACGCCATCTCGGTTGCCGGTGCGCATTTCCGTGACGCGGGTGCAAATGCCGTGCAGGAGATGGCCTTCACGCTCGCCGACGGTGTCACCTATTGCGACACGGTTGTCGAGCGCGGTCGGATGACCATCGATCAGTTCGCGCCGCAGATCTCCTTCTTCTTCTACACACATGGCGACTTCTTCGAGGAGATCGCCAAGTACCGGGCAGGCCGTCGCCGCTGGGCGACGATCGTGCGGGAACGGTACGGCGCCAAGACGGAGAAGGCCGCGATGTTCCGGTTCGGCTGTGTGGCAGGCGGCGCCTCGCTGTACGCACCGCAGGCCCAGAACAACCTGGTCCGCGTCGCCTACGAGGCGATGGCCTCGGTCCTCGGTGGTGTGCAGTCGATGTTCACCGCCGCCTGGGATGAGCCCTTCGCGCTTCCCAGCGAGGAGTCGGCAACGATGGCGCTGCGCACCCAGCAGATCCTGGCCCTGGAAACCGGTGTCACCCGCGTCGCCGATCCGCTCGGTGGCTCGTACTTCGTGGAGGCTCTCACCGACGCCACCGAGAAGAAGATCATCGAGATCATGAGCGATCTCGAGAATCACGGTGGCATGGTTGCCGCGATCGAAGATGGTTACCTGCAGGGGCTCATCGCCGACGAGGCGTACAAGATCCACCAGGAGATCGAGGGTGGCGTCCGCCCGGTTGTCGGTGTGAACCGCTTTGCATCCGAAGAGGCCGCACCGGATATCGCAACCTACGAACTCGACGCCGAAGGGCGCGAGTTGCAGCTCAAGCGTTTGGCGAAGGTCAAGGCCGAGCGTGATGACGAGGCCGTGAAGAACACGCTGGCGCAATTGTCGCGAGCCGCGGAAGGAACGGAAAACCTCATGCAACCCTTGATCGATTGTGCAAATGCATACTGCACCGTCGGAGAGATGACCACCGCACTCAAAGACGTGTGGGGCGAATTCTCGCAGCCGGTGGTGTTCTGATGACCGCCCGTATCCTCGTCGCCAAGCCCGGCCTCGACGGCCACGACAAAGGCGCCAAGATCGTTGCCCGCACCCTGCGTGATGCGGGATTCGAGGTGATCTACACCGGTATTCGGCAGCGGATCGAGGACATCGTCTCGATTGCACTGCAGGAAGACTGCACCGTGGTTGGTCTGAGCATTCTCTCGGGCGCCCACATCGGCCTGACCAAGCGCCTGGTCGACGCTCTGCGTGAGGCCGGAGCCGGAGACATCAAAGTGATTGTCGGCGGCACGATTCCGCAGTCCGACGTGCAGAAGCTACTCGACATCGGCGCGGCGGCCGTGTTCCCAACGGCGACCCCGCTCGACAAGCTCGTGAGCGGTATGCGGGAACTGACAGGTACCGCGGCACCGGCCTGAGGCCGCCCGAAGAGAACCAGGACCAATCTGCCACATGAATCAACAAGCCATGTGGGAGAACTAATTTCGTAAACTTGGAGGTATCGTGCGCGTCGGGGTAATGATTGGTCCGGAGCGGGGTGACGCGGCCAAGAAGGTCGACCGGATGATGGCCGACATCGTCTGGGCCGAAGAGGCCGGGATGGACACGGCCTGGGTGCCGCAGATCCCCACCGACTTCGACGCGCTGATCACCGTCGCGTTGATGGGCACCAAGACCTCTCGCATCGAAATCGGTACGGCCGTGGTGCCGCTACAGGCGCAGCATCCGATTGCCCTTGCCCGACAGGCATTGTCGGCGCATGCGGCAACCGGGGGTCGGCTGGCCCTTGGCGTCGGGCCGTCGCACCACTGGATCATCGAGGACATGCTCGGTCTCCCGTACGAGAAGCCGGCAAGGCTCACGCGTGACTATCTCGAGGTTCTCAACGCCGCGCAAAAGGCGCCGGGTGATGTGGACGTCGTCAACTCGACGTACAACGTGCACAACCCACTCGATCTCGGACCGGTGGCCCCGCTGCCGATCTTGATCGCCGCCCTCGGGCCGGTCATGCTCGACATCGCCGGCCAGCACGCCGACGGCACCATCCTGTGGATGGCCGACGAGCGAGCTGTGGCAGATCACGTGGTTCCGAAGATCACCGCTGCGGCGGAGAAGGCCGGACGCGGCGCGCCTCGCATCGTGGCCGGTATTCCGGTCTGCCTGTGTGCGCCCTCGCAGGTCGATGAGGCCAAGGAGCGGGCGAACCGTATTCTGGCCGAAGCCGAGGTCTCTCCGAACTATCAGCGACTGCTCGATCAGGGCAACGCGAAGAGCGTCGGCGACCTGTGTGCCGTCGGTGACGAGGAGGCGATCATGAAGCGCTTCAAGCAGTTCGAGGATGCCGGCGTGACAGACCTGTCGATGCGACTGCTGCCCATCGGTGATACCCGCGATGAGTTGATCGCTTCCAAGTACCGCACCCGGGACGTGATTGCCGGGCTCGTGGCGGACCTGCGATGAGTTCTGGACCCCTGGCCGGGATTCGCGTCCTCGAGGTCGGGCACATCCTGGCCGGCCCCTACGCGACCATGATGCTCGCGGATCTCGGTGCCGAGGTCACCAAGATCGAACCGGCAACCGGAGACCTGTCGCGGCAGGTGAGCGATGCATATTTTGCGAGCCTCAATCGCGGCAAGCGCAGTATCTGCCTCGACCTCACCACCGATGCGGGCCAGGCGCGCCTCGGTGAACTTGCCAGTGAATCGCATGCGCTGGTCGTGAATTTGAAGCCCTCGGCGATCCGGAAGTTCGGATTGACCTATGAGGCACTGCAGAAGTGGAACGACAAGATCGTCTGCGTTGCGCTCACCGGGTACGGCCTCGATCAGGGTGATGATCCGGCGTTCGATTACGTGATCCAGGCGGTCACCGGCGTTGCGTCGCTGACCGGCGATCCGGACGGACCGCCGACCTTGCCCGGATACTCTGCCGCCGACAACTCGACGGGGCTCACGGCCGCGTTGGGTCTTCTCGCGCAGATCATTTCCGGTAAGGGTGGGCAGGTCGACGTGTCACTGCGCGACGTGATGCTCTCGCAGCTCAACTATCGCGCGTCGGCATACTTGAATGAAGGCACCGAGCCACGCCGGATGCCCAATGGTGCTCACTCCTATTACGTTCCGGCGCAGCTGTTCCCGACCGCTGGCGGATACCTGGCACTGTTCATCACACACGACGGATTCTGGCGGACGTTCTCGCGCGAGGTTGGCATCGAGGGATTTGCCACCATGGCCGAGCGGGCCGCGAACCGCGACGAGGTTCTTGCGGTGGTGACGGCGGCGCTGGCCACTGATACGGCGGCTTCTTGGGAAGCACGGCTGCGTCCGCTGCAGGTGCCGGCCGCCGCTATCCGGACGCTGCCCGAGGCCCTGGCGGAGAACCCCGACATGGTGGTCAAAGCCGGACAGTTCAGTTTGGTCGGCAGTCCGATCCGGATCACCGGCTACGAACCCGAATACGGCGCGCCGCCTGCACTGGGCGAACACGGCGCCCTGCCTGCCTGAGGGGGCACGGAACCGATAACCAGTTACCCATCGTGGCTTGTCCGGTGGGCAACTGGTGTCTGGCTGCGCGTGTGGCCTCTTCCGCGTCGAGCTCTTTGCGCACTCATTCGGCGATGAGGATTGCCTCGATTCCGGTGGGTACACCCTCGTAGATGGCTGCCTGTAGCGCTTCGTGAACGCGGTCATCGGCCCTGTGGTGGATCCCCAATCCGGGTGGTGCCGGACTGTTTTCGCGCTCAGTCAGTTGTGGTCACCGCAAACGATTTCAACGAAAACGCAGAAATTATCCGTGGGTAGTATTAGATTCTGCTCCATGGTGAAACTACGTTCTACATCATGCAGGTCATATGGGAGTGAATCTGCGGCGGCATGGGCTTCGCGGACTGAATCGTCCGGTATCGCGGCGGTGTATGCCTCATGATCCCCGTGCCCGACACCCTCGACGTAGCCCTGTCTCCGGAGTGGCTCACGTCTGCGCTCGCTCCTCGATTCCCGGGAATCGAAGTGACCGGCGTGACCCCGGGGCCGATCGTGGACCGGATCTCCACAAACGCTCGATTCACCATTGACTGCGCAGGCGGCGTTCCGGATGGCCTCCCGGCGGCGCTCTGCATCAAGGGGTACTTCAACGAGGAGGGTCGGGACCGGCGTTTCGTCGGCGAACCCGAGGCGTGTTTCTATCGTGACGTCGCCGGGGAGGTCGATGTCCGGACGCTGCGAAGTGTCTACGCCGATCTCGACCCGGTGACCCGTCACGGCGTGGTGATCACCGAGGACATCGTCGAGCAGGGCGCAGTATTTCTCGATGCGGCAAGCGAATTCACCCCTGATCAGACCGCGCAGAGCCTGGATCAGTTCGCCCGGCTTCATGCTGCGACATGGGGGAAGCCGCAATGGGCCGATGTGCCGTGGTTGGCGCCGCGCCTGAAGGGTGCGATGCGCGCGTGGGGGATCGACGGCGTGACCGCCCATATCGAAAAGAACTTCGCCGGGCCCAATGGTGCGGGAGTTCCCGAAGAAGTGCGTGATGCCGATGGGTTGGTCGCGGCGTACATCGGTCTCGCCGACGCCCTGGATGCCGAGCATGCCGCATCGGACTGGTGTGTGATCCACGGGGATGCTCATGTCGGGAATCTGTTTCTGGACGCCGAGGGTGCGCCGAGCCTGGTGGACTGGCAATTGGTGCAACGGGGGATGTGGTACATGGATGTCGGTACCCATATCGCAACCGCACTGTCCGTCGATGACCGTCGTGACAATGAGCGAGATCTCTTGGCGCACTACCTCGATTGCCTTCGCGGCCAAGGCGTGGAGCCGCCCACATTCGATGTGGCATGGCGCGCGATCCGACGGGGCATCGTTCGCGGCTTCTACCTGTGGGGCATCACGACCAAGGTCGAACCGCGGTTGATCGAGATACTCCTGCGGCGGCTCGGTACCGCAGCCGCCGATCACGACGCGTTGACTCCGGACCTGTTCGTGGCCCCGGTATGAGGATGTCGAACAGTATCTACTGCAATCGATTTCGACCGGAATGGAGTGACTGTGCCACACGCGAAGCCTGATGAACTGCCCAATGCCGGAGGTGGCCGCTGGCCGGCGGCCAAAGATCATTTCTATTCAGTTCAATGGGGGGATCTCGAGGTCGGCTACACCGCCACCGAGGGCGCACGCGACTGCACGGACCTGTACCGCGCGGCGGGTCTGCCCGGAGGTGTGTGTATGTGCCCCCACTACGGATTTGTGCTCGAAGGGGCGGTCACCGCGACCTATCCGAACACCGACTGGCCCGATGAGACGGCTGGTCCGGGTGAGGTCTACTTCTTTCCCGCCGGACATGTTCTCAAGTATTCCGAGGCGACAAAGCACCTCGAGTTCAACCCCGCATACGCCCTGCAGCAGCTCATGGATGCGATACAGCGCATTTCGGCCGTTGACCTCAGAGTTGCCCCGGCCGAGACGGAGGGTGGCCGATGACCGTCGACGAAACCACAGGGCATGGTGCGTTCGAGGGGATCCGGGTCGTAGAACTGGCGCAATGGGTGTTCGTCCCCGTCGCCGGTGCCTTGCTGGCCGACGGTGGTGCCGAGGTGGTCCGGGTGGAGCGATTGGATGGCGATCCTTATCGGGGCCTGGCCACGCAGGGGATCGGGAGCGAACGAGGTGGTGTGAATCTGTCGATGGCACTTGCCAATCGAGGTAAGCGATCGATTGCGCTCGATCTGCATCGCGATGAGGGACTGAAGGTTCTGCACGAACTGCTCGCCACGGCAGACGTCTTTCTGACAAGTCTTCGACCGGGTGCCCTGTCACGCCTCGGGCTCGATGCCGAGACTCTGCGCAGTCGGTACCCCGGGTTGATCTATGCGCGTGGCCACGGCTTCGGTGTGCGTGGACCGGACGCAGATCAACCCGGCTATGACAGTTCGGCATTCTGGGCCCGCGGCGGGGTCGGGCACACCCTCACACCCACCGAACGCGACTATCCCATCGGCCAGCGAGGTGCGATGGGTGATCGAAATGGTGCCATGGCACTGGCTTTCGGCATTGCATCGGCGATCGTGGAGCGCAGCCGGACCGGTACCGGTTCGGTGGTCGACGTCTCCTTGCTCGCGACCGCGATGTGGATGCTGTCC
Source organism: Williamsia sp. Y853 (assembly GCF_056786495.1). NCBI lineage: Bacteria > Bacillati > Actinomycetota > Actinomycetes > Mycobacteriales > Nocardiaceae > Williamsia > Williamsia sp. Y853. Next base: position 152,770 of record NZ_JBXCJC010000001.1, on the reverse strand, counting down.
TCAGATTTGTTGGCGGCACTCAACGGCGGTGATGTTCAAGCTGTGAGTGGTCGTGGGCCACAGGTGAATCCGTTGACCGGGACATACCGGACCAAGGACATGCGCCACGTCCAGCTGATGTTTCTCCAGGGCGATCGCTATTGGCCGGGTTTTGCCCGGCTCATCGGCCGGGGCGACCTCGTCGATGACCCACGATTTGCAGACATGGCGGCGCGGCGCGCCAACAGTGCCGCCTGCATCGCCGAACTGGACGAGGTGTTCGCCATGCACACACTCGACGAATGGAAAGGTATTCTGGCGGACCTGGACGCGCCGTGGGCGCCCGTGCAATCAGTGCAAGATGTCATCGACGATCCACAGGTCATCGCCAATGACTATGTCGGAGAAGTGAAACTCGACGACGGACAGGTCTATCGCCTGCCTGCCGTGCCGATCCAGTTCAACGAGCAGGCTCCGCAACTGCGGCGAGCACCCGAGCACGGCGAACACACCGAGATGGTACTGCTCGAACTCGGTTATGACTGGAGTCAGATCAGTGGTCTGAGCGGCGCAGGCGTCATACCGTGAAAACCGAGCGCCCGCTGCCGATCCCGGATGCATCGTCGGCGCCGTACTGGGCTGCGGCGGCCGAACACCGTCTCGTCATGGCGCGGTGTCGAGCGTGCCAGATGTTCGCGCTACCGCCGGACAGTGTGTGTCCGCATTGCGGCTCAACAGAACCGGACTTCGAGTTCACCGAGGTCAGTGGAGCCGCAACCATCCGATCGTGGACGGTGGCGCGGCAGTCGTTCCTGGCGGGGTTCGCCGATCTGCTCCCGATGGTGCTCGTCGACGTCGAACTCATCGAGCAATCCGAGCTACGGATGATCGGCCGACTACTCGACGGCGTCACGGATCGGCTCCGGGTGGGCACGGCTGTTGTCGTCGGGTTCGAGGATTTGGCGCCCGGCATCTCCGTCCCGGCGTTCGTGCTCGCCGATGACTGACGACCTGCAGGCGCGCAACAAGATTGCGATAGCCGGCTATGCGCACAGCGCCATTGTGCGACATGCCGACCGGCCACTCGGAGCGGTTGCCGTCGACACTGCGCGCGCCGCAATCGCCGATGCCGGTCTGAGAGTGGACCAGGTTGACGGCTTTGTCAGCGCCAGTCTGCTACCGAATTCGGGTGGGCGAGGGCCGGAAGATGGTGTCAGCGTTGTCTCGTCGGCATGGCTGGCCCAACGCCTCGGCGTCGAACCGCACTACGTCGCAGGCTTTGACGGGATCGGTCAGCTGACCGGCTCGATGGCCATCGCGGTCAATGCTCTGATCAGTGGTGCTGCCGAGTACGTACTCGTTCACCGTGCGTTGCACAATCCAACGGGGGTCTATCACGGCAACCCGATGCAGGAGGTCCGCGGTATCCAGCAGTGGACGGCGCCGCAGGGATTCTTCGGGCCGCTTGCCATGATCGCGCTGCCGTACAACGAATATCTGCAGCGGTATGGTGCCGACGCGGAGTCGATGGCGGCCGTGGTGACCGAGGCGCGGAAGAACGGCGCGAGAATTCCCTGGTCCCACTGGTATGACCGGCCGTTGAGCAAGGACGAATATCTTTCGGCGCCAGAGCTGTTCGATCCGGTACGTCGCTTCGACTGTGACATTCCGGTCGACGGTGTCGCCGCATTCGTGCTGACCTCCGCCGACCGGGCGCGCGATCTTCCCAATCGGCCGGTCTACATCACCGGCTGGTCCGGTGGAACTCCGCGCAGGCGGCGTCTACCGTCGCATTGGCCGCTGGACGACATCCTCGACGGCGGCGCTGCGATGGTCGGTCGATTGCGGGAGAAGATCGGTATCCCGATTGCCGAAATAGATCTGCCGCAGGTGTACGACGGCTTTTCCCCATTCGTCTGGTTCTGGCTCGAAGTGCTCGGATTGTGTCCACCGGGACAAGCCCATCGATTTGTCGAGTCCGGGGGAATCGACAGCGACAATCCCGGAGCGATCCCGGCGTTGTCAGGAGGCGGCGCGTTGGGAAACGGTCGGATGCACGGTATTCCGCAAATGCTCGAGTGTTATCTGCAACTTGCCGGCCGAGCAGGCGACCGGCAGCGCGAAGGGGTCACAACTGCCCTCGCCTGCCACTCCTCACCGCATTTTGGTGGGGCGATTGCATATTCGAATCACCGATTCTGAGGTTGTCGGAGGCATTCTCGGAATTCAACTCTTGTTGAGGCGAGAACTATGTTCTACTGCTACCAGCGAATAAGGAGTCAATTTGAGTATTGTTTCTGAACAGCGAACCTATATCGCCGGCCATTGGGTCACGGGTGATGAGGCGCTGGCCGTGCAGAATCCGGCAGATGAGAGTCACGTCGCCGACGTCACCATCACACCCATCGGGCAAGTTGAACGTGCGATCGTGCAGGCGCGACGCGCCTTTGACGAGGGGACGTGGGCGCACCGCACATCTGACGACAGGGCCGACGTCCTGCACGCCTTCATCGATCACATCGAGGCGAACCGAGAAACGCTCGTCGACACCCTGGTTGCCGAGGCCGGACAACCCACCCGCTTCGCGGATGAAACCCAGTGTCGCGCAGGGGTTGCCATGGCAAGGCAGACCATCGACCTCTATCGGTCGATGTCGCATGAAGAGGCGAGTCCGGTCCCGGTGGACGACCTCGTCCGTGGCCGGGTCGCCCTCAGCGTTCGGCGGCACGAGCCGGTCGGGGTGGTCGCCGCCATCACGCCGTACAACGCGGCACTCATCATGGGCCTGCAGAAGCTGATCCCAGCACTGATGGCAGGCAATTCGGTGATTCTCCGACCGAGCCCGTTGACTCCGATCTCATCACTCATCTTCGGCCTGGCCGCAGATGCCGCGGAGTTGCCGCCTGGTGTCTTGAGCGTGGTGGTGGAAGAGGGGACCGCCGGCGCGCAATTGATGACCAGTCATCCTGCAGTCGACATGGTTTCGTTCACCGGGTCGACTGTGGCCGGCCGCAACATCATCGCGCAGGCGGCGCCGACGGTGAAGCGCCTTTCCCTCGAACTCGGAGGCAAATCGGCTCAGATTTACCTGCCCGACGCGATCGGCCGCACCGGTATCGGCGCGATGGCGGTGGTCGCCCGCACGGCCGGCCAGGCGTGTGTGGCGGCGACGAGGATGTTGGTTCCGGTCGAACACAAGGAGGAGGTTCTCGAAAAGGTATCGGCAGCATACGGATCCATCGCCGTCGGCGATCCAACTGACCCGAGGATGCTGATGGGGCCGGTGATCAGCGCGGCGCAGCGGGAAAAGTGCGAGCGTTTTGTCGCATTGGCCGAAGAGCAGGGGGCCAAGGTGCGGTTCGGCGGCCGCAGGCCGGCAGGCCTGGACACCGGATACTACTTCGAACCGACCGTGCTCGACTTGCCGAACAATGCCAATCCCGCTGCCCAAGAGGAGATTTTCGGACCTGTCATCGGCATCCTCGGCTACCGCGACATCGACGAGGCCGTGCAGATGGCGAATGACAGCGTGTACGGACTCTCCGCACAGGTATACGGCGGTGACACCAGTGCCGCTGTCGGTATCGCACGAAGACTGCGCGCAGGCGCCGTGAACGTCAACACCACCGTCTTCAGCGCCTACGCGCCCAGCGGCGGCTACAAGCAGAGTGGTCTGGGCCGAGAACGCGGTCCAGACGGGATCAGAGAGTTTCAGGAAGTCAAACATATGTCGATTGGAGAGCTGGCCAAATGAACACAACCAACGGAACCGGTGGTAGCTACAATCTGGATTGGCTTGTCTCGGTGGATGATCACATCCTCGAGCCACCGAACCTCTGGCTGGACCGGGTTGCGAAGAAAGACCGTGACCGAGCGCCTCGCCTGATCAAGGACGACAACGGTATCGACGTCTGGCTGTACGACGGCAAGCGGATGCCGAGTAGCGGCCTCAGTGCCGTGGCCGGCAAGACCAAAGAAGAGTTCAGCCCGGAACCCCTCAACTATGACGAGATGCGTCCGGGCTGCTACGACCCCCTTGCCCGCGTGGAGGACATGAACCGCGCCGGCATCCTGGCATCGCTGTCATTTCCGACCGTCACCCGATTCTGTGGCCAACTCTTCTATGAGGCCGGTGACCGGGACTTCGGATTCACCTGTCTGCAGGCCTACAACGACTGGCACCTCGAAGAGTGGGCAGGCGCGGCACCTGGACGTTTCATCCCGCTGATCCTCATCCCGCTGTGGGATCCGCAGCTGGCCGCCAAGGAGATGGAGCGCTGCGCCGCGAAGGGTGCGACCTCGTTCGCATTCTCCGAGAACCCAGAACCTCTTGGGCTGCCGACGATTCACGACAAGGATCGTTACTGGGAGCCGGTCATGGCCGCCGCCAACGATCTGGAGATGGTGGTGTCGATGCACGTCGGTTCGTCGTCGACGGTGCCGCAGATCTCGAAAGATTCGCCGTTCATGGCCAACCTGGCCTGGGGTGCCACCCGGACCTCCGGCGCCATGCTCACCTGGCTCTTCAGCAGCTTCCTGCAGCGCCACCCGAATCTCAAGATCTCGCTGTCCGAGGGCGAGATCGGTTGGATGCCGTACTTCCTCGAGCGTGCGGAGCAGGTGCTGGACAAGCAGCGGTACTGGGTGCAGCGTGGCGCCACGTGGGGCGGACACGCGGGCACCGACGTCGATCTCAATGAGCTCGATATTCGAGAGACCTTCCGCAAGCACATCTTCGGCTGTTTCATCGACGATGTCCACGGTTTGGCGAGCCTCGATGAGATCGGCGAGGACAACGTCATGTGCGAGACCGACTACCCGCATTCTGACTCGACGTGGCCGAACTGCATCACGGTGGTGAAGGATCGGATTTCGCATTTCACCCCTGAATTGCAATACAAGATCCTGCGGGGCAATGCCGAGCGGCTGTACCGTTTCACCCCGGCAGAGCCTCCGGTGCTGACCAATGTCTGACTTTCGCGGTAAGGCCGCAATAGTCACCGGCGCCGGATCCGGTGTGGGACGGGCCATCGCGCTGCGATTGGCCGAAGAAGGCGCGAAAGTGGTTGCGGCAGATATCGGTCTCGATCAGGCCAAAGAGACCGTGCGGATGATCGAGGCCGCCGACGGCACCGCAGTCGCCGTCGATGTCGACGTCTCCGTGGAGCAGCAGGTGGAGGCCATGGTTGCCGCCGCTGTTGAGCACTTCGGGAGCCTGGACATCCTGGTCAACAATGTCGGGATCCCGACCCCCAGACTCGGGGCGCTTCTCGAAGATCACACCGTCGAGGATTTCGGCCGACTTGTCGGTGTGAACCTCGGCGGCGTGTTCTTCGGGTGCAAGCACGCAGTGTTGCAATTCAAAAAGCAGGGCGACGGCGGGGTCATCGTCAACACCGGTTCGGTGGCCGGCCTGGTTGCCTGCGGTGGCTCGGTGTACGGCGCGACCAAGGCGGGGGTGCTCTCGCTGACCCGCTCGGTGGCGATCGAGGGTGCACCCCATGGGATCCGGGCGAACGCGATATGTCCGTCGGCGATGCCGTTGACCGGGTTCATGGCCGCCGGCGGGCTGGACCCGGCCGCAACGGCCACTCCCGAAATGGCCGAACGGTTTGGTGCGCAACATCCTTTGGGTCGCTTCATCACGGCTGAGGATTGTGCCGAGGCGACCGTATACCTGGCTTCGGACCGGGCCCGCAACATCACCGGCGTGTCGTTGCCCATCGACGGCGGGTTGGTTGCCCGATGACCACCGCTATCCCGGACCGGGAGAAATTGCGAGAACTCTTCGACCTGCGCAGCTCGTACAACGCGCTGACCGGCGGGTTGTACGACGGCGATCCGTACCCGGCCTGGCATCGCCTGCGGGAGGAAGGCCCGGTTCATCCCGGGACTGTCCACGAACTCACCGGGCTCACCGAGAACCTGTACTTCCAGGGGCTTCCGTTCCCCGATCGCCCGCACTTCTCGGCGTTCAGCTACGACGCGTGTTTCGAAGCCTTCCGGGATCCGGAGTTGTACGCCTCGTCGCCTGAGCCGGTTGATCCGCGCTCAGGCGGCTTCGGGACAAGCACCAGCATGATCTCGATGGGTGGTGCACAGCACAAGCGCTACCGCGGGTTGGTTCAGCCGTCCTTCCTGCCCAACAACGTCAGGTGGTGGGTCGAGAACTGGATCGAAGAATGCGTCAAGGATCTGATCGACGGGTTCATCGGGCAGGGACATGCCGAACTGAATGTCGACTTCTGCGCTGCGATCCCCGTGCTGACGATCACCGGCAGCTTCGGTGTCCCGGTGGAGCAGGCCTTGGAGATCCGTGCCTGCCTGAACACGAACCAGCAACGGGTGGTGGACATCCTCGAACCCATCGTGGCGGCGCGACGTGAGAATCCGACTGATGATCTGATCAGTGTGCTGGCCGCGGCCGAGCTGACCGATGAAAACGGTGTGACCCAACGGCTTTCCGACAACGAGATCTACTCGTTTTCGTTGCTCTTGTTGACTGCGGGATCGGGTACGACGTGGAAGCAGATGGGATTGACCCTCACCGCGCTCCTGGAGCGCCCCGAAGTTCTCGAACAGGTGCGAGGCGACCGGAAGCTCCTGAAAACCGCCATCGACGAGACGTTGCGGTGGATCCCGACCGACCCGATGTTCTCTCGTTTTGTCACCGCGGATGTCGAGTTCTTCGGTGTCGACATCCCGAAAGGTGCTGTCTTGCATCTATGTGTGGGTGCCGCCAACCGCGACCCGGCCCGGTGGGATGACCCGGACAGCTACGACATCACCCGGCCGTCACGTCCGACGTTGGCATTCGGGCAGGGGTCACACATGTGCCTGGGTATGCATGTGGCGCGCGCCGAGATGACCGTGGGCATCAATGCGCTGCTCGACCGGCTCCCGAACCTGAGGCTCGACCCGAACGCCGAGCAACCCAGATACATCGGGATGTACGAGCGCGGCGCGACGGCGATACCTGTCCTGTTCGACGCACAGTGAGGTGACCATGTCCACATCTGGATCTGATTACTCGGCACCGGACCTGAGCCTTCGGGGCGAAGAACACGTCCGCGTGTATCGAGAAACCGGTGGGGAGGCCGGCTATCTCTGGAATGGGGTCCCGACACTTCTGCTCACCGTCACCGGCCGGAAATCCGGCCGCGATCTGACATCGGCTCTCATATTCGCTCGTGATGGTGATGACCTGCTGGTCGTGGCATCGAAGGGGGGAGCACCACTGGCCCCTCAGTGGTACCTGAATCTGAGCGCCAACCCGCAGGTTCGGCTCCAGGTCAAAGCGACCAGGATGGCGGCAATTGCCCGCACCGCGACCGAGGCCGAGAAGCCCCGGCTGTGGAAGGTCTTGACCGATCTGTGGCCCAATTACGACGTGTACCAATCCCGAACCGACCGGAGTATTCCTGTCGTGGTGCTGACACCCGGGTGAGGCCCACTAGTATTCCGGATATGTCATGGGCTGAGGAGCGCGCCGTCGAACGTTCTGCGGCGGTTCAACGGTCGCGGACGCGTATCGCGGAACAGGTGCGCCTGATGCTCGATGCCGCGGGCAGGCTCATCGAGGTCAAGGGCGATGCTTTCACCACCCAGGAGTTGGTCAAGGAAGCCGGGGTCGCACTCCAGACCTTCTACCGGTACTTCTCGAGCAAAGACGAGCTGCTTCTCGCAGTGATCAGCGACGCGATGACAGAGGCGTGCACTCGGTGGGAACGCGGTGCGAGCGGGATTCCCGATCCTCTCGATCGGGTGCGCTACTTCATCACATCGATCCTGGGTGGCGCCGACCAGGGGCCGCGGCGTGACGCGCTCGCCCAGTTCATGGTCGTCACACATTGGCGACTACACCGGGTCTTCCCGGACGAACTGGCAGCTGCCGAGAAGCCCTTGGTCGATCTGCTCTGCAAGGAGATTCAGACCGCTGTTGACGCGGGACAGCTGACGTCTGAAACACCTGAAGTCGACGCCTGGTTCGTGGCGGAATTGGTGCGGTCTGTTTTCCACCACTACGCATTCGCATCAGATGACGCGGGCGACGTGAAGGACCGGCTGTGGGTCTTCTGCCTAAGAGCCCTCGGGGGCAGCACCAGCGCTTGAGACCTCGTCTCGGTGCAATGGCGAAAAGAATTGCACGCCAATCGTTCTCCGGACCCTGGGTCCATTTCTGAATAATCTTTCCGAATCTTTCGATTCTGCCAACGCGCGGCGGAATGCAAACTAGGTTCTAGTCAAACAAAGAACGTAGTTCTATCTAATCCGGATCGTCATTCTGTCTCTGAAGGCCCATCCGGGTGCCCCCTGTATCTCATCTGAGAGGCCGACGATGTTTCGACGAAAACGCTCTTATACCGCAGCGGTCGCTGCGCTGAGTTCGCTCGTGCTGGTGCTGACCGCTTGCGGGACGACCTCCGATAACGGTGGGACGGCAACCGATTTCGGTGATCCGGTGGCCGGTGGCGCCGGCCGGGTCATCCAGGTCACCGAACCGCGAACTCTCGATCCGGCCGGTCTCGGCAACGTGTGGGCCACGCAGCCGCTGCTGGGGAACGCCCTGTACGGCACGTTGATGATCAACAAGCCGGACTCGCTCGAGATTGAATACACGATGGCCGAGGACTTCTCGTCTGCCGACGGTGGCAGCACATTGACTCTCAAACTTCGTCCGGGACTGCAGTTTTCAGATGGAACGCCCCTTGATGCAGAGGCGGTCAAGTTCAACTGGGAGCGGATGCGCGACCCTGCCCTCGGTTCCGGTGCGAGCAAGTTCGCTCCACAGATAGCCTCGACCGCGGTCGTCGACCCCACGACGTTGAATGTCACATTGGTCGAACCCAACCAGCACTTCGGCCAGGCCGTGATCAGCAGTGCATTGAACTGGATTGCATCTCCCGCCGCGCTGAGCAAGGGGCGCGAGGCCTTCGACGCGGCCCCGGTCGGTGCCGGCCCCTTCACTCTCACCGAGTGGACGCGGCAGGATGAGATTGTCCTGCAGAAGAATCCGAAGTATTGGGATGCCCCAAAGCCTTACCTGGAGACGTTGACGATCAAGTCGGTCCCCGACACTGCTCAGCGGTACAACTCTGTCACCACCGGTGGCGTCGACCTCGCCTCGGAGTCCAACTCGGAAAGTCTGGGCAGGGCTGATGCGGCCGGTTTTCCGACCGAACTCGATGAGGTCGGCGGAGGCCAGTACCTTGCGATGAACTTCAGGCGCGCACCCTTCGATGATGTACGGGCTCGTCGGGCTGTTTCGTTGGCCTTGGATCTGGATGCCCTGAACACGGTTGTCTACAACGGGTCCGGTCAGATACCCGACACCCTGTTCCCGGAATCGTCGCCCTTCTACAGTGACATCGCGCTCAGGGAGGCGAACAAGGCGCAGGCGCAGGCGCTCTTCGACGAACTCGAGTCCGACGGTAAGCCGGTCTCCTTCACGTTCACCGCATACTCGACCACGGAGAGTAAGAAGGCTGCCGAGGGCGTGCAAGCTCAGTTGAGTGCGTACGACAATGTCGATGTCGAAGTCAGGCAGGTGGACTCGACATCGATCCCGATCGTTGTCGGCACCCGCGACTTCGAGATGGTGGTCACATCGGCGAATGTACTCGACCCTGATACCGAGCTGTGGAGCAGCTTTCACTCGAGATCAGCAGGCAACATGACCGGTGTCAGTGATCCTGCGCTCGATGCCGCGCTCGACGCCGGACGGGTCGAAGTGGAAGTGTCCGAGCGCAAGAAGGCCTACGACATCGTCCAAGAGAGATTGGCCGAGCTCAGTCCCGGAGTCTTCTACGTGCGATCGTCGCCGTCGGTGATTCTCGCCAAGAATCTGGCAGGGGTACGGATGTACGGTCTGGGATCGCCTTTGCCAGAGGAGATGTGGCTGGCGAATTAGCAGATCAGATCGGTTCCACAAGAAAGGGCCCCGCTTTCGCGGGGCCCTTTCTCATGCCTGCGTCTTTGTCGCGGCCTCGGAAGGAGGACGGCTCGTGTTCAGCACCGTCAGTGGGAAGTGGCAGGCGGCAAACTGGCCGGGCCGCGTCTGCCGGACCTCGGGTTCTTCTGTGACGCAGCGGTCTTGCACGCTGGGGCAACGGGTACGGAACCGGCAGCCGGTCGGTGGATCGAGGGGTGAAGGGACATCGCCCTGGAGGGCCGGTCCGGCAAACGCCTTGTCGGGGTCGGTCAAAGGTACCGAGTCGAGCAGTGCCCTGGTGTACGGGTGAGTGGGGTTGTCGTACACCTCCGCCGAATCCCCGAACTCGCAGACCTTGCCGAGATACATGACCATGACGTTGTCGCTGACGGTGCGTACCACTCCGAGATCGTGGGCGATGAAGACAACCGTGAGATCGAACTCGGCCTTGAGTTCCTCGATGAGGTTGAGGATCTGGGCCTGGACGGACACGTCGAGAGCGGACACCGGTTCGTCACAGATCAACAGTCGAGGGTTCAGGGCCAGGGCCCGGGCGATGGCCACACGCTGGGCCTGGCCGCCGGAGAGTGCGCGGGGCAGCACGTCGGAGTATCGCGCGGGAGGCAGACCGACCGAATCGAGGACGGTGGCCGAGGTGGTGGCGCGTTCGGCCTTCGAGGCGCCTGCCACGGTCATGCCCTCGACCACAATGTCTTTGACCGGTCGTCTGGGATTGAGGGAACTGATCGGGTCCTGAAAGATCATCTGCATGTCGCGGCGCAATGCTCGCATCTGCTTCTCGGGCGCCTTCTCGATCCAGTCGGTACCGAATCTGATCCGCCCGGCGGTGACCCGGTCCAGGCGCAGGACAGCACGTCCGGTGGTGGACTTTCCGCAGCCTGATTCGCCGACGATGCCGAGGGTTTCTCCGGGCAGGACGTCAAAGCTGATCTTCGAAACCGCCTGAACCGTACCTGATTTGGTGGGGTATTCGACTACGAGGTCCTGCACGCTGAGCAGTGCGTCGTCGCCGCGTAGGTGCGCGTTTCCGCTGCCGGCCATGGTGTCTACCTTCCGGAGAGCGTGAGTGTTTTCACGGATTGGGGTGTGACCGGGTGTAGACAAGCGACATCATGATCGGAGCCGACCGATGCCAGCTCCGGGCCGGAGGTCACACAATCGTCCTGGGCATGGTTGCAGCGCGGCGCAAATCGGCAGCCCTGCGGGGGTGATGTCGGGTCGGGCAGCGATCCGGAGATCACATTCAGTGGTGCGTGTCGGGCATGGTCGATGGTCGGTGTGGCCCCGAGTAGGGCGTGTGTGTAACGGTGCCGCGGCGCCTCGAATACCTCACGGGTGGAGCCTACTTCGGCCAGGCGACCGGCATACATCACCGATACGCGGTCGGTGCGCCCGGCCACCACAGCGAGATCATGACTGATGAGCATCATCGCCATATCCCGGTCCCGTTGCACACCGCGCAGCAGGTCGAGGATTTGGCGCTGGATGGTCACATCGAGTGCGGTGGTCGGTTCGTCGGCGATGAGCAGGTCCGGCTCGCAGGCGAGTGCGATCGCGATCATCACGCGCTGGCGCATACCACCGGACATTTCGTGCGGGTAGTTCTTCAGTCGCCGCTCAGGATCGGGCACGCCCACTTCTTGGAGAAGTTTCAGTGCCCGATCGTGAGCTTCGCTGCGGCTGACACCGAGGTGCTTTCGCATGCCTTCGGTGAGTTGGCGTTCGACCCGGACGACCGGATTCAGTGATCGCCCCGGGTCTTGGAACACCATGGCAATCTGTTTGCCCCAGATGTCCTTGGTCTCCTTTGTGTTCAGGGCCAACAGATCTCGACCCTGAAAGGTGACCTCACCTGATCGTGCGGAACGGGCGGGCATCAGGCCCATGATGGCGCGGGCCATCACGGACTTACCCGAGCCGGACTCGCCGACGATCCCCAGAGCCTGCCCGGTGTCCAGGGTCAGGGAGACGTCGTCCACGGCGCGGACTGTGCCGCGTGCGGTTCCGATGTATGCCCGAAGATTGTTGACCTCGAGGAGAGGTGCCTTCTTCAGAAGCGTTGTTCCACTGCTCTGGGGATCGTCGTGAGTGTTCATGCTCGGTATGCCCTTTCGCTTCGCTCGGTCAGCTGATCCAGAAGTTCTCGGGCATCGGCGAACCGAGGGTGTAGAGCTCGACGCCCTTGACCTTGGTGCTGTAGACAACCGCCGGAACAGCCTTCGTGTACCAGATGCCCGGAACAATCTCGACAAGACGTTCCTGCACGGTCTTGTAGGCCGCTTTCCGGTCCGCGTCGCTGGTGGCGAGTCGTCCGGCATCAAGCGCAGTGTCGAGCTGGGCGTCGTTGGTGCCGACGAAGTTGCCGGTCGACTTGGAGTGGAACGCGGTCCAGAGCGGGTAGTCCGGATCCTGGATGACCGCCGACGAGATCAGCATCTGGAAATCACGCTGTCCGGCACGTGCCGTGAGGGCGGCGAAGTCGAGGACCTCGACCTTGACATCCAGGTTCTTGAAGGTGCTGAGCTGCGTCTGCAGGCCCTCGGCAAGCGTTTTGCTCTCGGTGGTGGGGTAGGAGAGAAACGTGAACGAGACCGGCTTGCCTTCGGCGGCAAGCTCATCGAGAAGCTTCTGGGCTTCTTCTTTGTTGGTCTCCTGCAGCGAGATGTTCTCGTAGAACGGTGAGCCCTCGGGGAACAGCGTCTGCGGGATCTCGTTCTCGCCGTCGTAGACAACGGTGTTCAGTGCGTCGACATCGGTGGCCAGTGCAATTGCACGGCGAGCACGGATGTCGTCGAAGGGCGCCTGGCGCTCGTTCATGGCCATGTACTGACCGCCACCGGTCGGTACGATCTCGCTGTTCATGCCTGCCGCGTTGATCTTGTTGATGCTTGCGAGGTTGGTCTCTGAAGCGATATCTGCGGCGCCGGTACTGATGGCGTTGAAACGCTGATTGCTGTCTGCAACTGTCTTGATCGTCAACTTGTCGAGGTAGGGCTTGGGCGCGTCGTAGAAATTGGGATTTTTGGTCAGTTCCACCGAATCCTGTCGGGTCCAGTTGACCAATGTGAACGGGCCTGCACCGATCGGAGCTTCGTCGAATGCCTGTGTGCCCATTTTCAGTGCTGTCGGAGAGGCGATCCAGTTCATCGCACCGGACAGCAGTGACTGCGCAAAGTGGGGGTTGGGCGCCGCCATGGTGACCTTGAGCGTGGTCGGGTCGACAGCCTCGGTGTTTGCGACCTGAACGGCCTGGCGGATCGAGGTCGAGGCCAGGGTGGGATCCTTGAGGCGATCCCAGTTGAACTTGACCGCCTCGGCGTCATACGGGGTGCCGTCGGTGAACGTCAGGCCCGGACGCAGCACCAGGTTGAAGGTGGCGCCATTGTCGGTGGTGGAGAAGTCGGTGGCCATCTTGTACTCGACTTCAAAGGTGTTGATGTTGTTGATCATCAACGATCCGTAGAGAGCGTTGCCGAGCGTGGGCTGGTGGGCCCAGGTATTCGACAGTGAGGCCGGATCAAGCGAGCGGGGCTCGCCACTCTGCAGCACAACTGCAGATCCACCGGCTACCGGATCGCCTTCGTCCTTGGCAGAGTTGCTTCCACCGGAGCTGTTGCTACTGCCTCCGCCACAGGCGGCGACAAAAGCAAGTGCGAACAGCGATATAAGTGCGGCCAGAAGCTTCGGTAAGCGTCTGTGTTGGAACATGATTGACCTCTCATGATGGTGGACCGGGCGGGAATGCCGGGCCGGATTGTCCGACGTGCCTCAGTGCTGCAGGGTCTTGTCGAACTTGGTGCGAAGGTGGTCGCCGAGCTGGTTGAGGCCAAACACGGTGAAGAAGATCGCCAGGGCCGGTACGAAGACGAGGTGCGGCGAGGTGGACAGGGCGTCCTTGCCTTCGCTGATCATGCCGCCCCAACTGGGGGTCGGCGGTGGGATGCCGAGTCCGAGGAAGCTCAGCGAGCCTTCGGCGACGATGAGGGCAGCCATGACGATGGGGAGGTAGGACGCCAGAGGAGCCAGCACGTTGGGGAGGATTTCTTTGAACAGGATTCTCGGGTGGGTGGCGCCCATATTGCGCGCCGCGCGAACGAATTCGCGTGACGACCACGACATTGTGTTCGCGCGGGAGAGACGGATGAACGCGGGGATCACCACAAGTGACAATCCGAGTAGCAAAGTCTGGGCACTCGGTTTGAAGATCGAGGCCAGAGCCAGGAGCAGGATCAGAGGCGGGAAGGCGAGCATCGCGTCGGTGAGCAATGAGACGCCCGTGTCGAGTTTGCGTCCGAAGTATCCGCCGACCAGACCGATCAGGGATCCGATGGTGAATCCGATGATGCCGGCGACGGTTCCGACCACCAGTGAGACCCGCGCACCGTAGATGATCCGAGATAGTTCGGATCGTCCGTAGTTGTCGGTGCCGAGCCACAGGTCCACAGACTCGAATGAGGGTCCGAGTCGCGGTGCGCCGACCGGTGTTTCATAGGACGCGATGGGAAGCAGGCCGGCAAATATTGCAGCCAGGACCAAGGCGGCGAGCCAAAAGATCGACAGGTAGACCAGGATCGATCGGGGCTTCCGGACCGTCGGGACGTTCGGCAGTGTCTGCGCGATGGGCACTTCAGGGGAGACCGGGGTCTCGTCATGTGCGGTTTTCGAGATGATGCCGGTCATGCTGTTGCCGTCACCTTTCTGACCCGAGGATCGATGAGCCCGTAGCTGAGGTCGACCAATGTGTTGATTGCGACGTAGACAACGGCGATGAACACGACGATGCCCTGGACCATGATCAGGTCGCGGTTGGTGATCGATACGGCGATGAGCTGTCCGAGTCCCGGTAGGCCGAACAGGGTTTCGACGATCACGGTGCCACCGATCAGTCGACCGAGATTCATGCCGGCCAGCGTGATCAGGGAGAAGGATGACGGCCGGAATGCATGACGGAACATGACGTACGTGCGACCCATGCCCTTCGCCCGGGCAGCGGCGATGTAGTCCTCGTTGAGGGTGGAGATGAGGTCGGTGCGCAGCAACCGGTGGAAGGACGCGATTTCGGTGAGTGCGATGGCGATCACCGGAAGCATCGCGTAACGAAGATTCTCGACGAGTCCGTCGCTGATGTCGGACCAGCCGAGAACCGGAAACACCTGCATTTGGATGGCAAAGAAGTAGATGAGGACCGGGCCGGCGATGAAGGCAGGCACCGAGAGGAACACTGCCGAAAGGGCATTGATCCCGCGGTCGACGGCCGAGCCCGGGCGAGAGGCGGACACGACGCCCATGACGATGGCAACCGCCAGCGCGAGTAGGAGTCCGAGCGCGGCCAGTTCGAGGGTCACCGGAAGCCGTTCCACGATGGCATCGGTCACCGACTGGTTGGTGATGGGCGAGGTTCCGAGATCGCCGGTGACGGCGTTGCCGAGCCAGTCGATGTACTGGCGCCAGGCGGGCTGGTCCAGGCCGAGCTTCTCGTCGAGCGCGGCTACCGCTTCGGGCGTTGCGTTCTCGCCGAGAATGACCTGCGACGCCGATCCGGGCGCGAGACTGAGCAGGCTCACCACTGCGATGGTCACCAGTAGGACCACCGCAATACTTCTCGCGAGGCGCGTAGCGATCGTTTGGAGCATGAATGGTCAACTTTCGTCCTGCGCATAGGCGCTGAAAGGGTCGGCACGCCGCGAATACTCTTGGATATCAACGTGTTCGGAGGCTGTTATTCACGGTGTGAGGTGAATGCTGCTAACTGTGGCTGCGGTAGTGATCGATAACTCATACATAAAGGGTCTGTGACGTAGATCCTACTGAGAACCATACCTGCACGGCAAGTTATTGGGCCGTACATTTCCCGCGCCGGCGTCTGCCAGGCGTCCGCATGACGGGTGGAGTCGCAAAGAAATCGCCAAAAGCCTTGAAGTGCAACGTATTATGGTGGGGGTGTTGGTTCGGAACCAGTTCGCCAAATAGGCGGACATTTGTAACCGGTTCTCGTTCCTGCGAACGCAGCCTGGATGCACAAATGGGGCCGACACGCAAGGTGTCAGCCCTATTTGTTCTTCAGTTGTGAAGTGCGCCAGTACCTCGCTGCGTCAGTCCTCGTACCGCACTCTGATCGTCGGGGTATCCGGCACAGCCTGGCATGTCAGTACAAATCCATCGGCGACCTCGTCGTCGTCGAGCGCATTGTTGGCGCGCATGGTCGCGCTACCTTCGAGAACCTCGCCGATGCAGGTGGCGCAGTTACCCGATTCGCACGAGAACGGCGGGGAAAGGCCGGCGCGGCGGGCGCTTTCCAGGATGGTCTCGCCGACCTTGCGCTCGATCTCGACCTTCTTGCGGCCGAGCTGGATGAACGCGGTACCGAGTTCGACCGGGGTGGTGGTCGTCTCGACGTCGAGCTCGGCTTCTGGGACGGTCTGGGCCGCCGCACCGAACTCCTCGGCAATGACCCGGCCGGGTCCGGGCAACGCGGATTTGATGACCGCCATGAAGGGGTCGGGGCCGCATAGGTAGCTGTCGGCATCGGTGTCGTCACCGACGAACTCGAGAACCTTCGCCGCGTCGAGGAATCCGTGCTCGACATCGAAACTGCGCACCACGGACAGGCGATCGGGGTACTGAGCGGCCAGTTCGTCGATGGCGGCGTGGAAGATCGCCGAGGCGGGGTCCCGGTCGGCGCACAGGAGCCGGATGCGGCGATCGGTGGTCTTGAGGGCGCTCTTGGTGAGCGACAGTATCGGCGTGATGCCGCTGCCGCCCGCGAAGCCGAGCAGGGGCGCGGTGGTGTCGCTCAAGCAGAACAGCCCCGCAGCCCGGGTGATCTCGACCTCGTCGCCCTCGCTGATGTTGTCGTGCATCCAATTCGAGACCTTGCCGCCGGGGACCCGCTTGACGGTGGTCATCAGCTCGGCATCGGTCTCCGGCGCGCTGGACATCGAATAGGAACGGAACAGCTCTTCGCCTTCGACATGCACCTTGAAGGTGATGAACTGACCGGCGCGGTACGGGATCGGTGCCTCGTGTGGTGCAAGTACGTATGTGCGGGCGTCAGCAGTCTCCTTGACGATCCTCGTCACGGTTGCGCGCTGAAATAACGGGGGCCTCGCCATGAGCCACCTCCTTCGTGTCGTGTCGATCCTACCGAGATTGATACTTAGATTCTACTAGATGAGAATAGTATTCTCGCCAGTGAGCTAGGATCCTCTCAAGTTGATTCAGTAGAAGGTGGATCGGTGGGTACCTGCCGATCGACGCCGGTTAGGACAAGGACATGAACGGGCCCGCCGCCCTGGCATTCGAGGGGCGCAGCTATACGTTGTCGCAGCTCGAAGCGCTGACGGCTGGTCTGGCCACCACGCTTTCCGAACGCGGGGTAGGCCGGGGGGAGCGTGTCGCCCTCATGTCGTCGAACCGCCCGGAGTTCGTGGTCGCGGTCCGCGCGATCTGGCAGGTCGGGGCCGCTGTGGTGCTGATCAGTCCTGCGTACAAGCGCGCGGAGGTCGAGCACGCGCTGGCGGTCACCGGTGCCGCGCATGCGGTCGGCGACAACGCGGTGCTGGCCGGCCTGATGTCGATGCTGCACCTCGACGAGCGGATCGAACCCATGGAGTCCGGCGTCGGCGAGGTCACGTGGCCGGACAAAGATCCGGACGCCGACGCGGTGCTGGTGTTCAGCTCGGGGACCACCGGCATGCCCAAGGCCGTCCGCCACACGCACCGGTCGTTCGGTGTGGCCGTCCGGCACTGGCGTGACGCATTGGAGCTGACCGCCGCTGACCGCCTGCAGATCCTCACCCCGCCGTCGCACATCCTGGGCATCCTCAACGTCATCACCGCACTCGACTCCGGTGCCTGGGTGCGGTTGCACCGTCGCTTCGACCTGGAGCTGATGCTGCGTCACATCGAATCCGATCGGATCACGATCGAGATGGCGGTCGCTCCGATCGCGCTGGCACTTGCCTCGGACCCGGATCTCGAGAAGTACGACCTGTCGTCGCTGCGCTACATCATGTGGGGCGCGACTCCGGTGACACCGGCCATCGCCGAGATCGTGACCAGCCGGACCGGGGTGCGGTGGGTACCGGCTTACGGAGCCAGCGAATTGCCGGTTATCACCTGCAACCCGATCGATGGTGCGCGCCTGGACAGCGTGGGACGCGCTGCTGCCGGCGTAACGCTCCGGGTGATGTCCACTGAGACCGGAGCGCTTCTCGGTCCCGGTGAGGCCGGGGAGATCCAGGCCCGATCGGAGTCGGTGATGTCCGGATACCTTCCGGAGGAAGCCAATTCGGATGCCTTCTGTGATGGCTGGTACCGGACCGGTGACATCGGAACCATCGACGCCGACGGGTGGCTCCGGCTGACCGATCGTTCGAAAGAGATGATCAAGGTCAAGGGTTTTCAGGTTGCACCCGCCGAGATCGAGGCGGTGTTGCACGGCCACCGGGCGGTCAAGGACTGTGCGGTGTTCGGCGTTCCCGACGCGGTCACCGGTGAGGCAATCGTCGCCGCGGTTGCCCTGGCGGATACCGCCGAACCTGTCGAGGCCGCAGAACTCGCCGAACTGGTCGGTGAGCGGCTGGCGAAGTACAAGCGACCCAGCGAGGTCATTTTTGTATCTGATATTCCGCGCCTGCCATCCGGCAAGGTGCTGCGCAGAGTGCTGAAGGAGCGCTATGGACGTTCGTCTGACGAGTGAGCAGCGGCAATTGCGCGATGCTGCTTCGAAATTGGCCGATGATCTGGGACCGTCCGCGGTCTCCGATCTCGACGACGAGAGCCGTATTGCACGGCTGGAGAAAGTGATCGACAGTACCGGGTGGCGTGATCTGCGTTCCGACGGAGCTTCGGCGGTGGAGGTCGCCATCGTCGCCGAGGAGTTCGGTCGCGGGCTGGTCGACGTTCCCTTCCTGGGACCGGTGCTCGCCGATGACGCCCTGCGTCACCTCAGCGAAGGGCCGCATCGGTTCACCGCTGTGGTCGGCGGTGAGGCGATCGACGCGCGCGGCTTCGATCGAGGCGTGGTGCTTGACGAGAACAAGGTCAACACAGTCGATCTCGGCCCAACTCGCGAGGGTGTCGATCTGACCAGGCTCCGTGCCGACGTCGCAGGCGAACCGGCCACGGTCGGTGAGCTGACATCGGAGCAGGCACAGCGGAACCTGGCCTTGGCGCTGGTCGCCACCACCGCAGACCTGGTCGGTTGCTCACGTGGGGCACACGCCACCGCGGTCGACTACGCCAAACTGCGCGAGCAATACGGCGCGACAATCGGTTCGTATCAGGCGGTTGGGCATCTGTTGGCCGAAGGTCTGGCGCTGATCGAGGGCTCGATCAGTGTGCTGCGGCACGCGGCCTGGGCCGTCGACGAACTGCCGACCGACGAAGCACTGCAGGCTGCGCGAATCGCAAAGCTCTACTGTGCGCGCACGGCCCGGACGGTCTGTGAGACCTCGATACAGGTGCATGGCGGCATCGGCAATACGTGGGAGTGCGTGGTGCACCTCTACCTTCGCCGGGCGCTGAGCGCCACCGAACTGTTCCCAGTAAGTCTGGAGGAGATCCAAATTGGACTTTCGTGACACCACCGAAGAAGCTGCGTTCCGCGAGCGGATGCGCGCGTGGCTGCAAGAGCGCAAGGGGACGTTCGCGACCTCGGGTGACGAATACTTTTCGCGTATGGGCGAATGGCACCGGGCGTTGTACGAGGCCGGATTCTTCGGGCTGAGCTGGCCGGAAGAGTATGGCGGACAGGGGCTGCCTGCGGTCTACGACGTCATCCTCGATGAGGAACTGGCGCGCGCGGCCTTCCCCGCCCGGCCGAGCCTGGGTTATCTGGTCTTCGGCCTCGGTCACCACGGCAGCGAAGAGATCCGAAAGCGCTTCGTGCCCGGCATGATCAACGGCACCGAACGCTGGTGCCAGGGGTTCTCGGAGCCCGGTGCCGGTTCGGACCTTGCCTCGCTCACCACCACGGCCACTCTCGACGGTGACGAGTACGTCCTCCACGGCCACAAGATCTGGACCAGCTACTCGGACAACGCCGACTGGTGTTTGCTGCTGGCCCGGACCGACAAGAATGTGCCACGGCACAAAGGCATCTCGGGTTTCATCGTGCCGATGAACCAGCCAGGTATCGAGCAGCGACCGCTGAAGATGATCAGTGGTGTCACCACCGAATTCGGGCAGGTGCTCTTCGACGGTGCCCGTGTTCCGGCGGAGAACATGGTCGGCGCGCCCGGAGACGGCTGGAAGCTGGCGATGACGGTGGTCGGGCACGAGCGCGAACCATCCACCCTGGGTTTCGCAGCGCGATACAGCAAGCTGGTCAACCAGATCGCCAAGAAGTCGGAGGGTAAGCCCTCTGCTGACTTGACCTGGGCCGCAATCGAAACCGAGATGTTGCGACTGCATGTGCGGCGCCGGCTCTCGGAACAGCTCGATGGCGTCCAGCACAGCTCGGAAGGTTCGCTCGACAAGCTGTTGATGACGTGGGTCGAACAGGCCGTGGGGCATGCCGCGCTGGATGTGGTCGGTACAACCGATCCCGAACTGCTCGGCGCGTACCTCTACAGCCGGGCGCAGAGCGTCATGGGCGGCACGTCGCAGATTCAGAAGAACATCATCGCATCGCGAATTCTAGGATTGGGAGTTTGACCATGTACGACATGCCCGACGAGATCGACGTCCAGGCCGACGGGTCTCTGCGCATCATCACGCTGAACCGCCCGGACGCGCTCAACGCAGTGAATCATGATCTGCACGTGGGTCTTGCGCGGTTGTGGCCGCAGCTGAGCGCCGATCGTGGTGCGCGCGCTGCGGTTTTGACCGGAGCAGGCAAGGCGTTCTCGGCCGGCGGCGATTTCGCGTACCTCGCGGAGTTGGCCAAGGACGACGAACTACGTGCGCAGACCATCGCCGACGGCCGTGAGATCGTGCTCGGAATGGCGCGTTGCCGGGTTCCGGTTGTCGCGGCGGTCAATGGTCCCGCAGTGGGACTGGGCTGCAGTCTTACCTCGCTCAGCGACATCGTCTACATCGGCGAGAACGCCTATATGGCTGATCCACACGTGCAGGTGGGATTGGTTGCCGCGGACGGTGGCCCGGTCACTTGGCCGTTGCACACCAGTCTGCTGCTGGCCAAGGAATACGCGCTCACCGGCGCCCGGATCACCGCAGAGCGTGCCCGCGAGATGGGATTGGCGAATCACGTTGTCGCCGATCCTCTCACCGAGGCCTTGGCCTGCGCGAAGCGGATCTCTGAGCAACCGCAACAGGCCGTGGAAGCCACCAAGCGACTACTCAACCTGCACCTCGAGCGGGCAGTGCTTGCGACCCTGGACTTCGCGATGAGCGCTGAGCATCAGTCGTTCACCACCGACGACTTCCAGGCGAACATCGCACGGCTGACCGCCAAGAAGTAGTAGGCGGGTCGCTGCAGTCCCATTCAAACGAGCCACTTGTACGAAGACGAGCCACAAAAATATGTGGCTCGTCTTCGTGTAGGTGGCTCGTTTGCGGGAGGGGCGCTATCAGGCGAGTTTGGAGATGTACTTCTCGGCGAACGCCTCCAGCGGAGCGCGGTACTGCTCGGCAGGTGCGCGGAGATCATCGTGGTCACCGGAATGCGTGCGTTCCCAATTGGCCCAGGGGTTCACCATGATTGCAGCGATACCGAGATCTTCGGCCTGTCGGTAGACATCCAGTGAGGGTTCTTCCCGCAGTCCGATGATGATCTCGAACGGCTCGTTCTCACGACCGTATTCGCGACGCAGACCGTTGATCCGGTCGATCCACGGCTTGGCCTCCTCCAACGTGTACGCGGTGCCCACCCACCCGTCGCAGTGCCGAGCGGCGCGGCGCAGGGCCGGGCCGGACTCGCCACCACACAGAATGGGAACGGGCTCCGGCGGATGAGGTTCGATCATCATTTCAGGGATGTCGTAGTACTCGCCCTTCCATGAGACCCAACCGCCCTTCCACAGCACTCGCAACGCCTCGATCATCTCGTTGAGTCGCGGCCCACGATTGTCGAAATCCTGTCCGAGAAGCTCGAATTCCTGACGATTCCAGCCGGCGGACAGTCCGATCGAGACGCGACCGCCTGCGATTGCGGCGGCGGTGCCGACGACCTTGGCCACATCGATGATGGGACGCGCAGGTGCGATGTACACGTTGTTACCGAAGTGGAGATTGGTGGTGACCGCCGCCATCGCGCCGGTGAGAACCCACGGATCGGGCCACTCTGTCTCCGGGTGCCAGAACGGTTTTCCGTCAGGGGTGGCCGGATAGGGGGTCGTGGGCTCTCGTGGATAGACCAGATGGTCGGAGACGAGCATGCCGTGATAGCCCGATTCGTCCATCATCTTTGCCACGGAGGGCATTTCGATTGTGTTCATGAATGCAGTGCCGCACCAGAATTTCATTCTGACAGGTTATGCGAGGATGATTCCCAATGTCGCACAATCCAATTCTCAATTGTGTTAAATCCGATAGTCTGCACACATGACTGATGATTTGGGAGCCGGCGGCCTGAAGTTCAAACGCGAAGGACCGATCGGGTGGTGCACGATCGATCGTCCCGCGGCGCGCAACGCGTTCACCCCCGCGATGTACTACGGATTGAAACGAGCTGTCCGTCTGGTGAATTCGGACCCCGACCTGGCCGCGCTGATCATCACCGGCACCGGTGACGTGTTCGCGCCGGGCGGTGATCTGGGAGGTCGGGCCGAACCGGGTGACAATCTTCCCGAAGGCATCGGCCATGATGTCCTGCCGTTCTTGACGATTCGGGATAGCCGGGCGCCGGTCATCTCGGCGGTCAACGGCATCTGTCAGGCCGGCGGGCTCTTGGTGGCCATGATGTCCGACATCGCCGTGGCGAGCGATCGGGCGACGTTCCGGGTGCCGGAACTGCTGCGCGGAATCCCCGATGCCACCTATGCCGCAGCACTTCCCGCGCATGTGGGTCTGGCGGCAGCGCGTGATCTTCTCTTGTCCGCCCGCAAGTTCGACGCGGCGGAGGCCTTGCGCCTCGGCGTGATCTCCCGGGTCGTGCCTCACGAGGACCTGCGGTCGGCGGCGTTGACCGCGGCGAGTGAGATCTTGCAGACCGCTCCCGAGGCGCGGGCTCAGGTCAAGCGCATGCTCAACGAGCGCTACGGTCTCATCGACTACCAGACGATGTTCGGGGCACTCGAAACCTCGCCCGAGCCCCGAGAAGGCATGCGCGCCTTCATGGAGAAGCGCCAACCGAGCTGGATTCCGTCCAACATTCCCGAATAGCAGCAGAATTCGCGCCGGCTACCGTCATCTGCACCCTTTGCAACAGGAGCGGATGACGGTAGCCGGCGCGAATTTGGTTGTGGCCGGGGGTCAGGACCGGGGGATCAGCGTTTCGGAACGCTGGATCGTCCCGGTGATCCCGGTCGAATCTTGCTGTGCGAGCAGCAGTGCTGCCTGACCCATGGTCTCCGGAGGTTCAATGGCCTCCGGTGGGATCTTCTGTCCGCCACCGGCTGCGGCCCACCCTTCGGTGAGTACCACCCGGGACGGGCTCAGGCAGTTGACCGCGATGTTGTCCGGCAACAGGTCGGATGCGAGTCCGAGATAGAGCCGCTCCACTGCCGCCTTCGAGACCCAGTACGCGTTCGAGCCACGATCGATCATGTCGACACCGGTGGTGGTGACGGCGATCAGTGACCCGCCGCCCCGCGCCCGCAGATGCGGGATGACGGCCTGGGTCATCAGGAAAACGCCCGTCAGATTGACGTCGAGGCACAACTGCCACCGTTTGAGTGGTGTCTTCTCGATCGGTCCGAGCCAGAGCACTCCCGCGTTGGCGATCAGGATGTCGATGCCGCCGAACTCGGCGACGGTCTGATCGACCGCTACGCCGATCGACTCCTCGGAGGTGACGTCACAGGGCACCGGGATCGCCCGGCCGCCGGACGACGTGATCCGCTGCGCCACCGATCCGATGGTGCCCGGGACACGGCCTTCTGTCTCAGATCGTGCCGCAACGGCCACGGAGGCGCCCGCGTCTGCGAGCGCCACCGCGATGGCCGCACCGATGCCCCGGCTCGCGCCGGCCACGAATGCGACCTTTCCGTCGAGCGGCTTGCTGTCAGTCACTTCGGCGGGAACCGCAGTGCACCGTCGAGGCGGATGACATCACCGTTGAGATAGTCGTTTTCGACGATGGCAGCAACAAGTGCGGCGTATTCGGTGGAACGACCCATGCGCTTGGGGTGCGGAACCTGCGGGCCCCAGTAAGCCTCCAGCTGGTCGGCGGCCTTGCCGTACGCGGGGGTGTTGATCGTGCCGGGGGCGATGGCCATCACCCGGATGCCGAGGGGCGAGAGGTCGCGAGCGGCGACCAGCGTCATGCCGATCACGCCACCCTTGGCCGCGGCGTAGGGGAGCTGGCCGATCTGGCCCTCGTAGCCGGCGATCGAGGCGGTGTTGATGATGACGCCACGGGTGCCCTCGTCAAGCGGCTCCTGCCGGGCGATCGCGGCCGCGGCGAGGCGGGTCACGTTGAAAGTCCAGGTCAGGTACGAGGCAATGGTCTTCGTGAAGGCCTCGAGCTCCATCGGGCTGCCGTCTTTGCCGACCAGCCGGCCGCCACCGGCCGGACCGCCATGGCAGTCCACGGAGACACGCAACGGGCCCAGGGATTCGGCTTCGGCGATGGCCGCGTTGACCGAGGCCTCATCGCTGGCGTCCGTGTGGACGTAGCGGATGCCCAGCTCGCTCTCGAGTGCTTTGCCCTTCTCGTCGGCCACATCGGCCACGACAACTTTCGCGCCTGCGGCATGCAGACGGCGGACGGTTGCCTCACCGAGTCCGCCGGTGCCTCCGACGACGATGGCGGAACTGCCACTGATTTCCATGGGGTTTCCCTTCTTGCAATTGACGATCTCAG
The DNA here is from genome assembly GCF_056786495.1 of Williamsia sp. Y853. NCBI lineage: Bacteria > Bacillati > Actinomycetota > Actinomycetes > Mycobacteriales > Nocardiaceae > Williamsia > Williamsia sp. Y853. The sequence goes on along the minus strand of NZ_JBXCJC010000001.1, from coordinate 127,910 downwards.
TCTGAGAGAATCATGTTCTCATGAATATCACGATGATCTTGGAAATGGCAGCGTCGGCGGACGATCGGGCCGTCGTGACAGCCGGCGGTCGAACGAGTACCGCCGGGCAGATGTTGGACCTCGCACGCCGGGCGGCGACGGGATTCACCGAGTACCCGGCGGTTCTGTACTCCGGGATCAACCACTTGGCGTATCCGGTTGCCCTGTTCGGCGCCGCGATGGCCGGTGTCCCGTTCGTGCCGCTCAACTACCGGCTCGGAGAAGCGCAGTTGACTGCGCTCCACGAGCGACATCCCGGTGCGCTGGTGCTCGACCAGAATGATCTCGATTCCTGGATCGACTCCCTCGAAGGCAGCGTCCCCATGGACGACGCCGACCGGCCCGCTGCGCACTACGACGGAGATGCCGTCGCGGTGATCATCTACACCAGTGGCACCACTGCGGCACCCAAGGCCGCGATCCTGCGACACCGGCACCTGCTGGCCTACGTGCTCAACACGATCGAGTTCTCTTCTGCTGCGCCGGAGGACGCGACCGTTGTCGCCGTGCCGCCGTACCACATCGCGGGTCTGACCAATCTGCTGTCGAACCTCTACAGCGGACGGCGAATCGTCTACCTCGACGCCTTCGATCCGCGGGCGTGGATCGAGACGGTCCGGCGCGAGAAGGTCACCCACGCCATGGTCGTGCCGACAATGCTGGCGCGCATCGTGGACGCCACCACGGAAGCCGATGCCGGCCAACCGTTCCTGAAGAGTCTGGCCTACGGCGGCGCGCGTACTCCGCGGCCGGTCCTCGAGCGTGCGCTCGCGCTGTTCCCCGACACCAACTTCGTCAACGCCTACGGCTTGACCGAGACCGCCTCGTCGATCGCGGTTCTCGGGCCCGATGACCATCGGACCGCTTTCGCCTCCACCGACCCCGAGGTCAGGGATCGGCTCGGTTCCGTCGGTCAGCCGTTGCCTGGTATCGAGATCGCGATCCGCGACGAAGAGGGCAACCCGACGCCCGATGGCCAGACCGGACTGGTATTTGTTCGCGGCGAACAGATCTCGGGTGAGTACGGCGGCCGGAGTGTGCTGGATGACGAGGGCTGGTTCGCAACCCGAGATCTCGGTCATCTCGACTCGGGTGGCTATCTGTTCATCGAGGGACGTTCGGACGACACGATCATCCGCGGTGGTGAGAACATCGCACCCGCCGAGATCGAGGATGTCCTGCATGATCACCCCGGCATCAGCGAGGCCGCGGTCATCGGTGTGCCCGATCCCGAATGGGGACAACGCCTTGTCGCCGTTGTGGTCGGCACCGGTGACGCCGACGAAATCAAGCAGTTCGTCAGGGACCGGCTCCGCTCGTCCAAGACCCCGGACGTGATCGTGTTCCAGAACGAACTCCCACGTACCGAGACCGGAAAGCTATTGCGCCGCAACCTTGTGGCAGAACTGGAGAACAACAATGCCTGAAGCCGTCATCGTCTCGGCGTTACGCACCCCGATCGGCACCGCTGTCAAGGGAAGTCTGCGCGATACCGACGCCTACGTTCTGGCCGACCACGTGGTCAAAGCTGCGGCCAGCACCCTGGATCCGGAGCTGATCGACGATATCGTCCTCGCCGAGGGCCTTTACGGCGGCGGCGTCATCGCCCGCCACGCGGCGATCACCGCCGGTCTGACCGGGGTACCCGGACTTGCCGTCAACCGGCACTGCGCGGCCAGCCTGTCGGCTGTGACCACGGCTGCCGGAAGCATCAAGTCCGGCATGGACCAGCTGATCCTGGCCGGTGGCGTGAACTCCGCATCGACCTCGCCGAAGGCGCGTTTTCGCGTGGGAGAGGACTGGATCGACCCGTGGATGTCGCCGTCGCACCCCGACCGTCCGGACGCCCCGAACAAGGATATGTCGATCACCGTCGGCTGGAACGCGGCGCAGAAGGCCGGCGTCACCCGTGAAGAGATGGATGCCTGGGCATACCGTTCGCACATGAACGCCATCGCCGCCATCGACGAGGGCCGTTTCGACGACGAGATCGTGCCGATCGAGACGGTCCACGGACTCTTCTCGGTCGATGAGCACCCGCGTCGCGGTTCGACCATGGAAAAGCTTGCCTCCCTGAAGGTTCTGCATCCCGAGATCGAGGGATTCTCGATCACCGCGGGCAACTCCAGCGGCGGCAACGATGCGGCTGCGATCTTGACGGTCGCGAGCAGCGACCTCGGATTGCCTGCGCTGGCGACCGTACGTTCCTGGGCCTCGGTGGGTATCGACCCGGCATTCACCGGTCTGGCTCCGGTCGAGGCAATCCCCAAAGCGCTTGCGCGAGCGGGCCTGAAGATCGAAGACGTCGATCTGTTCGAGATCAACGAGGCATTCGCGGCGATGTGTGTCGCCACCATCAAGTTGCTCGATCTCAACCCGGATCTGGTCAACACCAGCGGTAGCGGTTGCTCGTTGGGTCACCCGGTCGCTGCCAGTGGTGCCCGCATGCTGACCACGATCATTCACGAACTCCGCCGTCGTGGCGGCGGTATCGGTGTGGCGGCGATGTGTGCCGGTGGCGGTATGGGTTCTGCTGTTGTGGTCGAGGTCCACGCGTGAGTTTGTGGACTGACAATCACTGCCTCGCATGACAATCGATGAACTGATCGCCGCGGCGCGGGCCGGATCGGAGCGGGCAACGGGCAAGTTGCTCACTCTGGTCGAGGGCCCGCGCCGCGATGAGGTGCTGGGAGTGATCGGGTCGGCAAGGCCGCGTGTTGTCGGCCTGACCGGCCCGCCCGGCGCCGGAAAGTCCACCACCGTCGCCGCCCTGGTCACCGCCTATCGCCGGCGTGGTCTGAAGGTCGCCGTACTTGCGGTCGACCCGTCGTCACCCTATTCCGGTGGTGCGTTGCTCGGTGACCGCATCCGGATGGCCGCGCACATCAATGACACCGGAGTCCTGATCCGTTCGATGGCCACCCGCGGCCATCTGGGTGGGCTGTCGGCGGCGGTTCCGGCGGCGATCAGGCTCCTGGGTGCGATCTCCTACGATCTGATCGTCGTCGAGACGGTTGGGGTCGGACAATCCGAGGTCGAGGTGGCAGCGATCGCCGACCCGACCGTCGTTGTCCTCAATCCCGGTGCCGGAGACGCTATTCAGGCTGCAAAGGCCGGTCTGCTGGAGGTCGCCGACATACTGGTGGTGAACAAGGCCGACCGAGACGGCGCCGATCAGACCGTCCGTGACCTGCGGGCCGAATCGGGTGTCCCGATCCTCAAACTCGTTGCTGTGCGCGGCGAGGGGATCGATGAGCTGGTCGAGGCGATCGATGCCCACCACCGCGACGACAACGCCGGCCGGAAGTCGGCACGGGCCCGGGTGCAGATCCTTTCACTGGCCCAGACACTGCTTCAGATGCATCCGGATCTGGGGCGTTTGGCCGACGCGGTGGCCGCGGGCCAGACCGACCCCTACGGCGCGGCAGAACAGTTGATCGCCGCGCCGGCGCAGGGTCAGCCCAGTCGCGCGATGATCTGAGGTAGATCGGCGGTGGTCCGTATCCCGGCGGATGCCGCGCAGATATAGGGGATCGCATTGACCGCGCGGTTGGCGGTATACCCGGGGGTCGTTGCGGCCATGTCTTCCAACGCGATCGGGAACTTGATGGTGATCTCGAGTGGTGCGTCGCCTTCGACGGTTACCCGCCAGCCGGTGTCGAGCAGATCCCAGTTCTGATCGAAGTCGGTGGTGCAGTACCAGTTGGCCCGGAACGTGATGAGCGCCTTGCCGTCGCGCATGCCGTTCGCGCTGATCCGCTGCGCTGCAACAGTTCCCTTGTTGATCGTGCCGGCCGCGATCTCGATGTCCTTGGTCGCAAGACCGATTTCGCCGGAGGCCTCTATCGAATCGAGGGTCAGGCCCAGCGCATCTGCAGTATGCCGCAGTGATGGCCCGAAGCTGGTCCGTGCGTGCTCGAGTCGGGCGTCATTGAACTCGCTGGGCGCCTGCCCAAACCCCATGATGCTGAACAACAGGTCCGGTGAGTTGCGTGAGGACAGTTCGGCATATTCATCGATGGTCAGCTTGTCGAGGCGTCGCTGGATGGAAGTCACCGTCAAGGGAAGGGCTTCGGTGATGAACCCGGGACTGCTACCGGTGCTGTGAATGGAGGCGTCGCCTGCGCGACATGCTTCCTCCACTGCGGCCCGCAGTTGCGAATCCATGGTCGCCGGATGGTGGAACTCGCCACGGGTGGTGACGATGTTGATACCTGCGGCAAGTAGCTTGCAGACCTCGTCGGCGTCGAGTGCGGCCGGCATGTACAACACGCAGTCCGGGGCAAGCGCGATCACGTCGGTGATGTCATTGGTCGCGGTGACCCCGATCGGGTCCAGGCCGGCGAGTTCGCCTGCATCTCGGCCGACCTTGTTCTCGCTGTGGACATGGACGCCGGCCAAGGACAATGCCGGGTGTTCGATGATCCCTCGTAGTGCTTTGGTGCCGATATTGCCGGTTGCCCACTGGACAACGCGGTTCGGTGCAGCATTGGTCGCCATGTATGTCCTCAGATCTGTTGTGCTTCTGCGTGTTTCGACCAAATGTGGTCAGGACTTGATGCGTACCATGGCTTCTTGTGCAAATGAGGCAACAAGCTGCCCGCTCTCGGTGAGGATGTCACCGCGGCCGAAGGTTCGGGCGTGCGCCACCAGTGGGCTGTGCTGACGCAGCAGCAGCCACTCGTCGGTACGGAACGGCCGGTGGAACCAGATGGTGTGTGAGGTGACCGCGGAATGGAATGCGGTGCCGTTGCCGATCTGGCTGTAGCCCTCCAGCGGGAGCAGGGCGGTACCGATCAGTGTCAGATCGGTGGCATACGCCGCCAGCGCGGGTGCGAGCGCGGGGTCCACTGTGGGTGTGCGCATCCAGAACTCGAACTCGGGAGCCGAGACCCCGGTGGAGTTCAGGTCGCCTGCGGTCCGGGTCTCCCACGGGATGAGGTTGAAGTCGATGTCGTGGTCGGCCGAGAGCAGGGGCGACGGTGCGCCGATTTCCTGGAGCTCCGGCCCGTCCTCGGACACGTGCATCGAGACCGCCGCCGACGCGATCACGCCGCGTGATTGGTGTGCGGTGATCAGGAGGCTGGCGAACGTACGTCCCTCTTGCTGACGCACCACGTCGTAGGTGACGGGCTCGTCCGCATGGCCTTCCTTGCTGAAGACGGAGTGGATCGATTTGATCGTCTTGCCTGGCGATGTCGCCAGAGCGGCCGAGATGAATTGACCGAGGAGCTGACCGCCGAAGAGACGGTGATATTCGAGATTCTGGTTCTGCCCTTCGAAGACCGCAGCGGTGTTTCCGGGGCCCTGCGCAGGGGTATCGGAATCGTTGGCGGGGGTCAGCGGGCGTAGTTCGAGACAGCTGAGAAGGTCACTCCACATATCGGCCATCTACCGATTGTAAGCAGAATTCTTCAACAGGAGAACAGCATTCTCACTTTTCGGAAGCTGAGAATCCCTTGGCGCAGAACTTCCAGACCTCGTCGGACGTGATCGGTTGCACCGTGGTGTCGTCGGTGGCACCACTCGATTGCGCGATGAACATGACGGTTTGCATCGTCATCGCGGCCGTTCGCTTGGGATGGGCGTCCGGACGCAACTCGCCGGCCTCGTGCGCGAGTTCCATCAACTCGGTGAACAGGGCGAGCAATGGTGCGTGCGCGATCTTGACCTCGGCGGGATGCGTCAGCAGCAGCTGGGGCGCGAAGTCGTTGAACAGTGGGCGTTTGGCGTTGGGGTCGGGGCGGCAGAGCTCGAAGAGCAGCTGAACAGCAACTTGTAGGCGTTCCAAGGGATCGGTCTGCCCGGCGGCGGCGGCCCGGATCTGATCGGCGGATCGGCCGAGTGCATCTTCGAACAGGGCGAGTAGGAGTTCGTGCTTGCCGTCGAACTGTAGGTAGAAGCTCCGCAGCGACTGACGTGATCGGTCGACAACTTCCTGGACCGTGAACTCCGTCGTGCCTTTCTCGGTGATGATCGCTTGTGCGGCGTCGAGAAACTTCTGGACGCGCTGCTCGGCGCGCAGCTTGGCGGTCTTGATCGAGCGTTCGACCGCGCGCTGCTTCCATGCCGGCTCTTCGCTGGGACTGGTCACGATCTGATCGCTCCTGGGCCTTTATCGGACGATGGTCCGCGGCGAAGTGTGGAGAACATGGCTGGCACTCTACCGGACCTGAGCCCGGAAAAGTCCGTTCGGGACGCAAGTCACCAACACTTCCGAGACCGATACTAACGGTATGTGAGAATGATATTCTCACTATGTCGTGGAAACACGACGGAGAAGGAGGCCTGTCGGCATGCTGTTGGAGTTCGACTCGGACCAACGTCTATGGCGCGACACCATCCGCGACGTGGTCGCGAAAGAGTGTTCACCCGCTTTCATTCGAAGTGTCGTCGACGGTGGGGTTGATCCCGCGCCGCTGTGGAAGCTCTACAACAAGCTCGGGTGGACGGAACTGACCGACCGCGCCGATGCTCTCGAACTGGCGATCGTCCTCGAGGAACTGGGCCGGGCGACCGACCCCACTCCATACCTGGCCACGATGACGCAGTTCGCTCCACTTGCGCCCGGCCACGAGCTCGACGGCGGAGCCGGAACAGCGGTCTTCGACGGCGTCAACGCTCGCCGTGACGGAGCCGGTTGGGTGCTCGACGGCACCGCCAAGCACATCCTCGACGGCGATCGCGCCGACCGGATCGCAGTGGCCACCCCGGCCGGAACGTTTGTTGTCCGGGGCGATCAGGTGGTTGCCACCCGTAGCGAGGTCTTCGATCCCGCGCTGCACATCGCCGAGGTCTCGTTCGCCGGAGTTCGGGTCCGGGGTGGTGATCGCGCCGATATCGATGTGTCCCTGGCGATGCCGGTGGCGCTGACCGGGCTCGCGCTGACGACAGTTGGTGCCTGCCAACGTGTTCTGGACATGGTGCTCGAGCATGTGAAATCCCGGCAGCAGTTCGGTGTCCCGATCGGTTCGTTCCAGGCCGTCAAACACAAGGCCGCGGACATGCATGTAGCCATCGAACGTGCGCGCGCTCTCGCCTATTTCGCCGCTCAGACCATCGCGGCCCGCGACGACAAGGCCGTTTCGGTGGCGGCATCGATGGCAAAGGCCTCGGCAGGCGAATGCCAGTCCCTGGTCTTCCGGCACGGCCTGCAGTTGTTCGGCGCAATGGGGTTCACGTGGGAGAACGACCTGCAGTTCGCGCTGAAACGGGCGAAGTCCGGCGAACTCTTACTCGGTGGTGCTGCGCAGCACCGTGCCCGCATCTTCGAGGAGCGACATGCAGTTGACATTTGATCCCGAACTGGAGGCTTTCCGGCAAGAGTTCGTAGCCTTCCTCGATGAGCATGTGCCGGCGGAGGCCGAGACCACCGAACGGTCACATTCGAGTGCGGACATGCCGCAGTGGGCTCGGCGCTGGCAGCGCGTGCAGTTCGAACACGGATGGCTGCTGCCCGGAAACCAGCCGGAGTTCGGCGGCCGGAACGCAACGATCCTGCAACAGTACGTCCATCTGCGCGAGCTGTCGCGCCGACGGATCTACCACAGCTTCAATCCTCAGGGCCTCGGCATCATCGCGGCGTCGATCCTGTCATTCGGTACCGACGAGCAGAAGAACCACTGGGCCGCAAGGATTCTGCGGGCCGAGATCACCGCTGCTCTCGGTATGAGTGAACCGGGCGCTGGTTCCGATCTGGCATCGCTGCGAACCCGCGCCGTACGCGATGGAGACCACTTCGTCGTCAACGGCCAGAAGATCTGGACGTCCGGCGCCCACCACGCCGACGTGCTCCTGACGTTCGTTCGGACCGATCCAGATGTGCCCAAGCACAAGGGGATCAGCGTTCTGCTGATACCGACCGACCTGCCCGGCGTCACGCGACGTCCGTTCGCCTCGGTCTGCCGTTCCGACGACACCGACTTCAACGAAGTCTTCTTCGATGACGTGCGGGTGCCTGCGGAGAACCTCATCGGTCCGCTCAATGGTGGTTGGGGTGTGGCATCCGGATCGTTGGGCCACGAGCGGAATCTGCTGTGGATGGGTTTCGCCGACCGCTTGCAAGATCTCATCGGCGACTTCGTACCCACCACCCCGCTGGACCGTGACCGCTACGCGACCCTGCTCATGGACGCCAAGGCCCTGAGCCTGCTCGGCTCGGCGGCGTTGGCCCGCACGGCGCGCGGTGAAGAGGATGTGGCCGCATTGTCGGTGCTGAAAGTGCTTGGATCCGAGGCGGTTCAGACGGCATCCGAGGTGGCGCTGAACGCGGCCGGGGTCGACGGTCTCATCCATCCCGCAGTCAGCTCACCCCATATGCCCTTGAACAATGACGATTTCAGCGGGAGCTGGTTCGACCGGTACGCGCGGAGCTTCGCAGGCACCATCGCAGGCGGTACATCTGAGGTGCAACGCAACATCATTGCCGAGCGTGTGCTCGGACTACCGAGGGGATGAGACCAATGACGTACATCGACTACGAGGTTGCCGACAAGATCGCGACCATCACGCTCAATCGTCCGGAGGCGGCGAACGCGCAGAACGCCGCTTTGCTCGACGAACTGGATGCGGCGTGGATGCGTGCGGCCAACGACCCCGAGGTCGTTGTCATCGTCCTGCGTGCCGAGGGCAAGCACTTCTCGGCCGGTCACGATCTCAAGGGTGGCGGTCCGATCCCGGACAAGATCACCCTGGAGTTGATCTATCAGAACGAAAGTCGCCGCTACCTGGAGTACTCACTACGGTGGCGCAACATCCCCAAGCCGTCGATCGCGGCGGTTCAGGGTCGTTGTATCTCCGGTGGTTTGCTGCTGTGCTGGCCGTGCGATCTGATCGTCGCCGCCGATGACGCGCAGTTCTCGGACCCGGTGGTGCTGATGGGTATCGGCGGGGTCGAATATCACGGTCACACATGGGAACTCGGCCCGCGTAAGGCCAAGGAGATCCTGTTCACCGGCCGTCCGGTCACCGCCGTGGAGGCGGAGCAGGTCGGCATGGTCAACAAGGTGGTGGCTCGTGCCGACCTCGATGACGAGACGATGAAACTGGCACGGCACATCGCGTCCATGCCGCCGTTCGGTCTGCGTCAGGCCAAGCGCGCGGTGAATCAGACGCTCGACGTGCAGGGCTTCTACGCGGCTATCCAGTCGGTGTTCGACATACATCAGACCGGGCACGGAAATGCGCTGAGTGTCAACGGATATCCGGTTCTGGCCCGCCTCGACGAAATGAAGGCGAAGATCACTTAAGAGCTTCACGATCATCGCAGGTGGGACCGGTCGAATCTCCTCGACAATACGGTTCTGTGGATTTCTTCGAATCCCTTCAGGGCCCTTCGAGAATGTCGTACGATCCATCCGAGAATGCAATTATCAGTCTCAGTCGTCGTAGCGGGTGAGTGGGCGCACATGCGAAATCGCAAGTGCCCATTGATCGGCCGGAGACTTCAGCTTTATTTCAGTGGCCGGAACCTCTGTCCACGAGAAAGGACTCACGCCATGCGTAATTCAATCGTCCGTAGGGCACTCACGGCGGGCGCTTGCGCTGCTGTTCTGGTCGGCCTCGTTGCCGGCTGTAGCGATGACAGCGACGACAGCTCGTCATCGTCCACCGCCGCGTCCTCGGCCGCCGCCACCTCGAGTGCCGCCGCAGCCACCGCCGACCCGGCAACCACCGAGGCGATCACCGTCGCGTACGAGACTTTCTTCAACGGAGCAGCTCCGATCGAAGAGCGAACCAAGTACGTCGAGAACGCCGCGGTCTTCGGACCGGTGCTGCAGGGCATGGTCGCAAACCCCCAGGCCGCGGGCACCACCGCCACCGTCCAGGAAGTCACCCTCGACAGCGAAGACAAGGCAACTGTCTTGTGGGATCTGAACATCGGCGGCGCACCCGTGCTCCCCGGCCAGAGCGGCGAGGCTGTGCTGGTCGACGGCACCTGGGTCGTTTCAGGCACCACCTTCTGCACGATCCTGGCCGTCCAGGGCTCCGGAGAAGCAATCCCGGGTTGCTGATCGGATAGCTGAAACAAGAAGGGCCGGTATCTCTTACGAGATACCGGCCCTTTTTTTGTGGTGTTGCTTCTACAGGTCGACGAGGCGGGGTGCGTGACCCTGCTTGCGAATGATGGCGCCGGCCTCACGGGTGAGTTCCCGTGCACTGCCGAAGAGACCGTCGAGGACCAGAGCACGTTTGATGTGGCGCTGCAGGTCGTGTTCTTCGGTGAATCCGATGCCGCCCAGGATTTGCTGGCAGTGTTTGCTCGCGGTCAGGGCTGCTTGTCCCGCAGCAGCTTTCGCCAAAATCGACCCCAGTTCGTCGGTATTCGATGGTCGAGCTCCGCTCCGCTGCGTCTCCGTGGCCACAGTCAGGGCCGCCTCGGCGCCCTCGATGGCGACGTAGGTTTCGGCGAGCTTGTGGCGGATCGACTGGAAGCCGGCAACAGGCTTTCCGAACTGGGTGCGACTGAGTGCGTGTTCGCGGGCCAGGGACAACATCGTCCGGCTGGTCCCGACCAGCCACCATCCGATCGCACGTTGGGCGGCGGCCAGCGTGGCGACGGGCAGCGGGGTCCCGCTGCACGATCCGACCACCTCCAGCGGCAACTCCGGATCGAGGGTGCTCGAGGTGGCAGTGCTCTTGCGATGCCAGACAACCCAGGAACCGCCCGCAAACGGCAGTGGGATGTATTCGCCGATTACGTCGTTGATCACCGACGCGTGCGCACCGGTCTCGCCGAGGAGCCGGAATACCATCGGCACAGCGACTTCCGGGATCTCGGCGAGCATCTCGTTCCAGCCGAGTGCGACCAGTGCCGCATCGAGCTCAGGGCCTGATGCGCCGGTCATCGCCTTGCGGAAAGTCTCTGTGAGCAAAAGGAGTTCGTCGTCGTCCATCTTCACTCCTTCCCGAGATCGAGTAGTCGTCGCGCGATGATGTTGCGCTGGATCTCCGCGGTGCCGCCGTAGATCGTCGCGGCACGCGAATAGAGGTATTCGATCCGCCATTCCGACTCCGAGAGCTCGATTGCCCCCGGCAGCAGGTCACGTGCGGTGTTGAACAGTTGCTGTTCGGCGGTGGCCAGCAGCACCTTGTCGACCGACGTCTCGGGCCCGAGTTGGGCTCCGTCGGCCAGTCGTTGCTGGGTCATCCGGGAACGGCAGCGAATCGTGTGCAGGGCCAGGTAGGCGGAGCCGAGTTCGGCGTCGTCTGCGGCGGTGGTGATGGGCGCGGACTGGGTTAGCAAGCGGTCCAGCCGGGTGAACAGATAGGCAATGCGGTGCCAGAAGCACGTTGACCGTTCATGGGGGAGGAGATCCATCGCCACACCCCAGCCGTCGCCGGGCTTGCCGAGCATCCGGTTGGCCGGGACAACGACATTGTCGAAATAGACCTCGGCGAACTCGTCGACCCCGTGCATCGTGCGCAGCGGCCGAACGGTGATACCGGGAGTGTCCATGTCGACGAAGAACGCGGTGATCCCGTTGTGGCCGGGACCCGTTCGCGTCAGCAGGACACAACGGGAGGCGTACTGGGCCAGGCTGGTCCAGACCTTTTGCCCGGAGATGACCCAATTATCGCCCTGTTGTTCGGCTTTGGTCGTCAGTGATGCGAGGTCGCTGCCCGAACCGGGCTCGGAGAATCCTTGGCACCATTGCTCGGCGCCGCTGAGCATCAACGGAACCATCTCTGCTGCCAGTTCCGGTGTCGCGTAAGACATCATCGTCGGCACCAGGACTTCGATCATGGAATACAGGCCCGGCTCGGCGAGATCGCGGATCGCGACCTCTTCGCCGAGGACCGCACGCAGTTCTGCGGGTCCACCGAGACCACCGACCGCGGCGGGCCACCCGTAGCGCATCCACCCCGCATCGAAAAGGGCCCGACGCACCCGATTCAACTGCTCGACCTGACCATCCAGAGAATGGTCGGGCCCAGGAGTCAGATCATTGGCGTCGAGCCATTCTCGAACAGCCGAGCGGAATTGCCCGGTGTCCATGTGACCGGTGTCGATGTGACCGCTGTTCATGCACCCGGACGTTCGAACGCGTGCGGGATACCCGAATCATGTTCGCCGCTGCGGCGGATGAACGTCATCTTGCGGGTACTGATACGCCAGCCGGCTTCCGTGCGGACATAGGTGTCGTTGTAGTAGCCGATGCGCATGTCGTGTGTGGCGTCATGAACGAAACACAGTGGCTGCGTGCCGGTTCCGGTATCGCCGTCGATCTCGAGCAGTGGCAGGCCGGTCATGAACAGGCCCTTGGGCGCTGCCGCGACCAGATCGGGGAACTGATCGAGGGGAAAGGCGTCGCCGAAGGCGCTGTAGGTGCCGTCGGGGGTGAAGACACTGACAACGCCTTCGACGTCGTTCTGGGTCATCTTCACCGCGTAGCGAGCCAGCAATTGCTGGAGCTCGAGCAGATCATCATTTGTTGACATAGATCTTGCCGCCTTTCATCACGAACTTCACGTTCTGAGTAACGGTGATGTCGTCCAGGGGATTTCCCGGCAGGCCGACGATGTCGGCGAGCAGCCCCTCTGCCAACCGGCCGCGGTCGGTGACGTTGATCAGATCGGCGGCCACGGTGGTGGCGGCGCGCAGTACGGCCAGTGGGCTCATGCCGCGGTCGACCAGGGCGACGAGCTCATCGGCGTTCTTGCCGTGGGGGATTGCGGGGGCATCGGTTCCGACGGCGATCTTCACGCCGGCGTCGTAGGCCTTTTTCACGGAGATGCGGGCCTGCGGGAACATGATCGCCGCTTTGTCTTTGAGTTCATCGGGGGCATGGGAGATGTCCATGCCGTCGATCAACCGGGTCGTTGGGACCAGGAACGTCCCGTTGTCGACCATCATCTGAATCGCTTCGTCATCAACGAGGAAGCCGTGTTCGATGCAGTCGATTCCGGCCTTGATGGCCTGCTTGACCGCTTCGGCGCCGTGGGTGTGCGAGGCGACCCGCAGCCCACGTCGATGGGCCTCGTCGACGATCGCGACGAGTTCGTCGAATGAATAGTGCTGGGCGCCAGCGGTTCCGGTGTGTGACATGACACCACCGGAGACACAGACCTTGATCAACTGGGCACCGTGCTTGATCTGGTACCGAACGGCCTTCTGGACCTCGGCGACACCGTTGGCGATGCCCTCTTCGATGGTCAGATCGAGGACGCCGGGCATGAACGCCGCGAACATCGTCGGATCCAGGTGTCCACCGGTGGGGGTGATCGCGTGCCCGGCGGGAATGATCCGCGGTCCGTCGACCCAGCCGGCGTCAATGGCCTTGCCGAGTGCGACGTCGAGCAGATAGCCGCCGGTTTTCACAAAGAGTCCGAGGTTGCGGACGGTGGTGAAACCGGCCCGCAACGTGCGGCGGGAGTTGCCCACCGCACGCAACATTCGTAGCGGCGGATCATCCTGGACCATGGATGCGACGGGCTTTTCGCCACGTCCTCCCATGAGCAGGTTGACTTCCATGTCCATGAAGCCAGGGACCAGGATCAGGTCACCGAGATCGGTGATTTCGCCTTCTGGAGTACCTCCTATTCCAACTATCCGTTCACCATCGATCCGGATGACTCCGGGTCGGACGATTTCGCCGGAATCGATGTCGAGAAGGCCCGCCGCTACGAGTGTTTGCATGTCAGAACACCGGCTGCTTCACGGTCTCGACCCAGGCCGCACCGCTGTCGAGCACGCGGGGCTGCTTCCAGACCTCGATCGGGAACGACACCATGATCAGCGACGACAACAGGTGCATGAGGGCGCGGACGTCCTCGGGCAGGTCATCGAGCTGGAACTTGTCGCAGTAATCAAGCGCGGCTTCGATGCGGTCCATGCCGGCGTCGTAGAACACCTGCATCTCGTCCATCGTGGAGTCGAGACGCTTGGCGTAACGCTCCTGCTCGGTGGCCAGAATCCAGTCCGAGAACTTCTCTAGATCAGCGAAGTCACTTGGTAGCTGTGGCATTTTTGTGCTCCCTTACTTCATCTTTGACCACCTTGTGGAGGTGGCGGAGGAGGATTTCCTGATCGCAGAGCGGGAAGTCGCTGACCGTCTTGGTTGCGAGCATCGTCTGCGTTGCTTCGAGGGTGTTGGCGTCCTGGAACGCGTACTCCTTGAAGGTCACCGCGGCGAGTTCCTGAGCCAGGCGCTCCCGTGGGGTCTTCGCGGGTACGAAGTAGAGATTGGCCTCGAAGACGTGCTGGTTCACCGCGGTGGGCCAGTAGTGGTACGTGAGGTACCAGCCCGGAGCCCAGAACAGCAGCGACATGTTCGGGAAGAACTCGAACTCGTCGATGCCCCAGGGCTTTGCCTTGCCGGGGTTGATGCCCGGGGGCAGCGGATCGAGGCCCTCGATGTCGGGACGATCCCATGGTCCGAACAGGCCACTTCGCAGAGCGCGCTCGATCGGCTTGACCATGTTCAGGTCCTTGGGCGGCGACATGCCTCCCCAGGTGGAGATCATCGAGTGCGGGGTGTCGATGTCGTAGTGCAGAGCCTCGAAGCCGTGGTGCAGCAACTTTTCGGCTTCTTCTTTGGTTGCCTGCTTCTGATGCAGCACCGGCGCGTGGTAGAACTCCGCGAACGCGTCGATGAACAGCTTCCAGTTGGCGTTGATCGTCGACTTGTAGCTGTAGACCGAGGTCATCTCGTGGTACGGGTAGCCCTCGACACCTTCGGCGAGCCGGCCGAGGTATTCCTTCAGCGGCTGGGCGTTGTCATCCATGTTGACCCAGATGAAACCTTCCCAGACGTCGCAGTTGACCGAGACCAGGCCGTAGTCGTTCTTGTCCAGGTCGAAGAACTCGCCCTCCTGCTGGACGAAGGTCAGGTCGCCTTCGAGGCTGTAGCGCCAGGCGTGGTACTTGCAGGTGAACTGGCGGCAGGTACCCGAGGTCTCTTCGTTCGGGAAGTCGTTCCAGACCAGCTTGTTGCCGCGGTGACGACAGACGTTGTGGAAGGCGCGGACCTTGCCCTCGGTATCGCGCACGATGATGAGCGAGGTTCCGAGAGCGGCGATCTCGCGGGTGAAGTAGTTGCCCTTCTTGGGGATGCGCTCCACGCGACCGATGTTGACCCACTTCTTCTTGAAGATGGCGTCAATTTCCCCCTGGTAGAACTCAGGGTCGGTCGAATCCGAGTAATCAACCGGTGCGGTGCCGAGCTCCGGCCAGTGCTCGGTCCAGCTGCCTGCAGCTGGTTTTTCAAAGTGGGCCATGATTTACCTTTCCTGTTCGAGCTGTACGTCAAAAGTGTTGATAGCCATTGCGAGCATCCGATACGACCCGACTGTGAAGACGAGATCCATCCGCTGCTTTTCGTCGAGGTGGTCGGATAGTTCCGCCCAGGTCTCGTCCGAGATTCGAGAGTGCTGATTTAGTTCATCGACTGAGCGCAGGGCCACGCTGTCGAAGTCATTGAGTCCCTCGCCGCGGGCTGCCGCGGAGATCTCCTCCTCGGTCAAACCTGCCTGTTTGCCGAGTTGAATATGGTGGTGCGCTTCGTAGTCGCAGTTCGCGACGTGTGCAATCCGCAGGACCATCAGTTCGCGAAGGCGCGCCGGCAGGGTCGAGTTGAACAAGATGTAAACATTGAAGCCGAGGTACGCCTGTGTCAGAGCTGGATGACGTACCAGTGTGGCGAGGATTGTTCCGGCGTTCTCCGGATTCCTACGCCACCTCGGCAGCATGCCTTTCAGGGCAGTGTCGACGGTCTCATCCCATTGGTCCGCGGGTAGCGGGGGCAGACGCATCCACCACCTCCTCTCATTCGGTCGGAGAATCACGTTCTCACTTTCGAATACCTAGATTTCCATGAACCGCCCGGTTAGTCAATCCTGCTGGAAAATTCCTCGACTTTGATGCCGTGGGCGACTGTGGCTCGCGGTTCGGTCTCATCCTGGGGTCCTTGACTTGGACACTTCTATGAGGGTCGCGGTTATCGGGCCGCTCACCTGGATAAACGAGCGGGCCGACCCTGAATCGTGCACGTATGCTGTCCGGTTTGCCGATGGTCACAGTTTCAGTAAGGTGTGACCTGCATCCTACAAAATCTTGATTCTTCAAATGGGAGAAGCTAGTTTCCTACTAGCGGAAGCGCCACAGCCCACAGCGTGCAATCCATCCGCCGTGGGCAGGGTCCACAACCCGTCTCGGATCTCCCCATCCGCAGACGGACGGACGTAGTCGAAAGGAACAATGTGAAACCACAACGCATGCTGATCGCCTTGATGGCGATCACGGTGCTCGTTGCCGGCTGTAGTGGCCGAGACAGCAGTGACACCGGGACCGAAGAAGGCGGTGGTGGCGGCACCACTGCGGCGGCCAGTGCGTCGAGCGACTTCGGCGACCTGTCCGACGTCTGCTCGTCGGGGCCGTCGAAGGGGTCCACCGCGCAGGGGGTCACGGACTCGGAGATCCAGGTCGGGGTCTTCTCCGATGTCGGCTTCACGAAGAATTCGGAGTTCGTCGACACGGCCAAGGTGTTCACCTCCTGGTGCAACGATCTTGGTGGTATCAACGGACGCAAGATCGTTGCCAACACCCGTGACAGCAAGCTCATGGAGGTGCGCCAGCAGATGATTGCCGCGTGCCGTGATGACTTCGCCCTCGTCGGCGGCGGCAGTGCGCTCGACGGACTCGGTGTCAAAGAACGCCTGGGTTGCACCCTTCCGAGCTTCCCGGGTCAGGTTGCCCAGATGCAGTCGGCAGGCGCTGACCTCGAGATCTCCGCCGATCCGAGCATGACAGCGGGCTATGACCCGTACTACGGCTTCCGGAACTGGCTCATCAATGAGGCGTACCCCGATTCCAAGGGCGCGGTCGGCATCATCAACGGCGACTCACCTGTGACAAAGGTACTTGGCGAGCAGGCGGTCGAATCCACCACCGCAGCCGGTGGCACATTCATCTACAACGATCTGTACCCGGCCATGGGTGTGTCGGACTGGACGCCTTACGCACAGTCGATGAAGAGCAAGGGCGTCAAAGGGCTCATCTACTACGGCGATTTCAAGCAACTCGCCAAGCTCGAGAGTGTGCTGACCAGCATCGACTACAAGCTCGACTGGATCGACACCAACAACAACGCCTACGGCGATCAGTTCGTCGAACTGGCAGGCTCCTCGGCCGCCGAGCAGAACAACTACCTCGATCTCGGGGGCAACGCGCCCTTCGGAAGCGATGTTCCGGCGATGCAGCAGTTCGAAGAACTGTGGGCCAAGTACTCTCCGGACACCGAGATGACCCTGCCTGCGATTCGTGCGATGTCATCCTGGTTGCTGTTCGCCAAGTCTGCCGCGGCCTGTGGTGACGATCTGACCCGTGCCTGCCTGGTGGAGAACGCGAAGAGCGAAACCGCTTGGACGGGTGGCGGATTGCACGCTCCGACGAATCTCTCGGCACCCGTTCCCCCGAACGGTTGCTTCAATGTCGAGAAGACAACAGCCGACGGCTGGGAGTCCGTGGACGTCGGTAGTGAGGGCGGAGAGTTCTATCGCTGCGTCGAACCGTACAAGTACACCAAGGATTACGGAGCCCCGATGACCCTGGCCGATGTGGGTAAGAGCATGAGTGATGTGAAGTAATGGACCAATTCCTCACCTTCGGAATCGTTGGACTGACGACCGCTGCGATCTATGCAGTGATCGGCAGTGGTCTGGTACTCACGTACACGACCACCGGCGTCTTCAACTTCGCGCATGGCGCGGCAGGCATGTTTGCCGCGTTCACGTTCTGGCAGATCTCCATCGGATGGGGTTTGCCGGTATGGCTCTCGCTGGTAATTATTCTCGGTGTCCTGGCACCGGGGTTTGCGATCCTTGTCGAACTGGCGATGCGCCCGGTCCAACGATTGGGTGAGGCAGAGAAAATGGTGATGACGATCGCTCTGTTGAGCGGTCTGATCGCCCTGGCACGGTGGATCTGGAATCCGAACGACGCCAAGTCGATTCCCCGGTTCTTCGCCGACCAGTCTCCGATACACATCGGTTCGGCCACCATCACCTGGCATCAGATGGTGACGATGCTGGTGGCGATTGCAGTGGCAATCGGCCTGCGGCTGTTGATGTTCAACACCCGTATCGGCACCGAGATGCGGGCAACCGTGGACGACAGGGGACTGGTCGGCCTCACCGGAGCAAATCCGGTGCGTGCCAACCGCGTGGCGTGGATCCTGGGCACCGAACTGGCCGCGATCGGCGGCATCTTGATCGCCTCGATGGTGGCCCTCGATGCGATGCAGCTGTCGTTGCTCATCATCAGCGCTTATGCCGCAGCAATTTTCGGGCGGCTCAAGAGTTTGCCGATGACCTTTGTCGGCGCAATCGTGGTCGGTTGCATGGAGGCGTACCTCGCCGGCTACCTGCCACAGAACGAGTACCTTCCGGGTCTGCGCCTCGCGGCGCCTGCGCTCCTGCTGCTGTTGGCCCTGCTGTTGTTCCCGCATGGCCGTCTGCGTGGTCGCGACCGGCGTCTGACCAAGGTTCCGTTGCCGACAGTGCGTGGCACCGTGATCTTCGGTGTGGCAATCGTCGTGTTCGCGGTGGTGCTGACGACCGTCCTCAGTGAGGGTGATCTGATCAGCTTCGGATTGATCTTCCCGATGAGTATCATCGCGCTCTCGTTTGTCCCGCTTGCGGGCTTTGCCGGTCAGATCTCGTTGTGCCAGTTGACGATGGCCGGTATCGGCGCGGCTGCGTGCGCCTACTTCGGAGGCAGCGGGCAGTGGTGGGCACTGATCGCCACGGTGTTGGTGTCGGCGATCGCGGGTGCGATCGTCGCCATCCCGGCGCTACGGCTCTCGGGGGTGTATCTGGCCCTGGGAACCGCCGCGTTCGCGGTCATCATGGATCGCTGGATCTTCACCCTCCCGGCGTTCAACGTCTTCGGTGCAGAGATCACGATCTTCGATCAGGGATCGGTCGAGTTGGTGGGGCCCAACCTGTTCGGGTTCCATTTCGACACCACGGCCAGGATCACGATCCTCTCGGCGATATTCCTCGCCCTGGCGACACTCGTCGTGGCACTGGTTCGCCGAAGCCGGTACGGGCGCAGGCTCATCGCGCAACGTGACAGCGAGGCGGCCTACGCCACGCTCGGCGGCAATCTGCTGACGGCGAAGGTTGCGGTCTTCGCACTCGGTGCCGGCATCGCCGGTCTCGGTGGCGCCCTGTACGGAATGCAACTGCAGTCGGTCACCGCCGATCAGTTCAACTTTGTTGCCGGACTGCCGTTGTTCCTGATCGCGACCATCGCGGGTCTGGGCTCGGTGGGTGCCGGGTTCTTCACCGGATTCATGCTGGCCGGTCCGTTTGTCGCAGTGGTGATGATCTGGCCCGATTCCGCCGACCTCGTCCAGGTGATCCCGGGTCTGGCGGGTATCGCCTTCGCAGGCGGAATCCTGAGTTCGGGTGCGATCCCGCAGATGCGCAAGCAGTGGGATCCGATCTTCGCCGATCGCATCGCGGTGTCGGCATTCCTGAGCTGGTTCGTGCTGCTCTGGGCACTGCGCCTCGGCGACGTGTTCGATGGCTGGATCTTCTTCTTCGGCATCGTCGCCGGAGTGATTGCCCTGCAGGTCTGGGCGGCGCTCAAGCCCGCTCCGATCATCGATCCGGACGATCCGGATTTCCCGAACTCGGACACTTTGGGCTCCGATGGGTCGATTGTTGATGAGGACATCCCGGTCGAGTGGTGGGGGCTCAAGCGCCCGTGGCGCGCCGAGGACGAGGAGGTGTTGGACCATGCCATTGCAACTCGAGGTTAGTGGTGTGACGGTGGCCTTTGGTGGCCACCGCGCGCTGGAAGACGTTGCGCTGTCTGCGGAGGCAGGCAAGATCACCGGCTTGATCGGGCCAAACGGCGCAGGTAAGAGCACGCTGTTCGACGTTGTCACCGGATTGCGCAAGCCGGTGACGGGCACCGTGGTGATGGATGGCCACGACGTGACGCGAGAAGGTCCCTCCAAGAGGGCCCGACGTGGTCTGGCCCGGACATTTCAGCGACTGGAACTGTTCGGCCGCTTGAGTGTTCGCGACAACCTGCTGGTTGCCGCGGAACTCGGTCCGCATCGTCGCAACGCGGCAGAGGTCGTCGACGAGATCATCGAGCGACTCGGTCTCAGTGACATCGCCGATGTGAGTTCGGACGAGTTGCCAACGGGCATGGGGCGTTTGGTGGAGGTGGCGCGAGCCCTTGCCGTCAAACCCAGCCTGTTGCTGCTGGACGAACCGGCGGCCGGTCAGGATCCCGAGGAAACGGAACGCTTTGCGCTCCTGCTCCGCACGATCGCCGACCGTGGCGCTGCGATCCTGCTGGTCGAACACGACATGGAACTGGTCATGGAAGTCTGTGACCAGGTGTTCGTGCTCGACCTCGGCAAGATCATCGCATCGGGTCCGCCCGACGTGATCCGTAAAGACGAGAAAGTTCTGGCGGCATACCTGGGGACGGAAGCATGACTCCAATGTTGGAACTGAGGGACGTCCGTGCGGCTTACGACGCCATCTCGGTGCTACACGGCATCAATCTGAGCGTCTCCGCCGGACAGGTCGTTGCGCTGCTCGGACCGAACGGCGCAGGCAAGACCACGACGCTGAACGTGGCGGCAGGCAATCACCCGGTCAAATCGGGGCAGCTGGTGCTCGGTGGTCGAGATGCCACCGGAATGGCACTTGGCGATGTGGCCCGTGCGGGTGTCTGCCTGATACCCGAAGGCCGCGGCGTCTTCCCGAACCTGACGGTCCGGGAGAACCTGCAGATGATGACCTTCACCGGGCGTTCGCGCGCGGAGATCGAAGAGATCGCGTTCAGTCGCTTCCCGATTCTGGGTAAGCGGGCAACGCAGACCGCCGGCACGATGTCCGGTGGTGAGCAGCAGATGCTGGCCCTGTCCCGGGGTCTGGCAACCGATCCCGCGGTGCTGTTGCTCGACGAGTTGTCGATGGGGCTGGCACCCCTGATCGTCGCCGAGCTCTATGAGCAGGTGGCGGAGATCGCCCGGCAGGGTGTCGCCGTACTGGTTGTCGAGCAGTTCGCGGCGGCCGTTCTCGATTATGCAGACCATGCCGCGGTGCTAGTCCGCGGACGGGTCGAACACCAGGGTCGTCCCGACCACGAATTCCGAAAACAACTGGCAGCCCTCTACCTAGGAAGTTCCTCATGACCTCATCCGAATCCCGCGCCGATCGCTTCACCCGCGAATTGTCCGAGCTGAAGATCGCCGATCCGGCGACCGGGCGGTCGCAGCTCTGGTTGCGCATCGGCCTCGCTTTGATGGTGATCGGCCCGGTGCTGGCGATCATCGCGTACTTCATCTCGCATGGCACCGCGAATCCGCTCGAGCAGCGCGACGCAATCGTCATCGCACTCATCGGTATCTCGCTGGCTGTCGTGGGCTCTGCGGTGTTCCTGCGTTACTCGCTCACAGAGTTCCTGCGATTCTGGTTGGCGCGGCAGGCATTTGACTTCAGTAACCTCTCCGAGCAGCTGTCTCCCAACGATAAGATTCTCGTCGAAAAGGATGTTCACGATGACTCAGCAAAGCACGCCGTTGCGCCCCGGTGACCAGCTGGCAAGTACCAGCTGCGCCACCCGCGTCGTGGTGGTGAAGGCGCCGGCAGGCGACGTGGCGGTTGCCTGCGGCGGAGCGCCGATGGTTCCGGCCGCCACCGCGGCAAAGATCGCCGGTGACGGCGGCTCTCCGGCAACACTTCTCGGAAAGCGCTATGTTGACGCAGGCGACACGATCGAACTGCTCTGCACGTCGGCAGGCACCGGATCGTTGAGCGTCGATGGCGCCGAGCTGAGTATCAAGAGCCCAAAGCCGCTGCCCGCCTCTGACTGATCGGGTATCTGAGCGCCAGAAGGTCGTCGTCGCGGGGGGTCGGAATCCGACCTCCCGCAGCGGCGAATCTTCTGCGTTCACGTCGCAGACGTGGTGACTCGATATGGATATCGGCTCGACACGGAATATCGGAAGGAATGCGTTGTGTCCACCGGAATGAACTTTGATTTGACCGAGGATCAGGAGCTGATCCGCAAGTCGGTATCCGAGCTGGCAAGTCGTTTTGATGACCAGTATTGGATGGAAAAGGATCTCGCGCACGAGTTTCCGAAAGAATTCTACAAAGCGATCGCCGATGGTGGCTGGCTGGGAATGACCATGCCGGAGGAGTACGGCGGTCATGGCCTCGGCATCACCGAGGCGACGCTGTTGCTGGAGGCGGTCTCCCGCTCCGGCGGTGCGATGAATGCGGCGAGCTCGATCCACCTCTCGATCTTCGGTATGCACCCGGTGGTCGTACACGGATCCGATGAGTTGAAGGCGCGCACGCTGCCCCGAATCGTCAACGGCGACCTGCACGTCTGCTTCGGTGTGACCGAACCCGGTGCCGGCCTGGACACTTCACGGATCACCACCTTCGCCAAGCGAGACGGTGACAGCTATGTCGTCAACGGTCGCAAAGTGTGGATCTCCAAGGCGATGGAGTCGGAGAAGATCCTGCTGCTGACCCGAACGACGAAGTACGAAGACGTCGAGAAGAAGACCGACGGCATGACGCTGTTCCTCACCGATCTCGACCGCAGCAAGGTGACGATCCGGCCGATCCCCAAGATGGGCCGAAACGCGGTGACCTCCAACGAGTTGTTCATCGACGATCTCCGGATCCCGATCGAGGACCGGGTCGGAGAAGAGGGCCAGGGCTTCAAGTACCTGCTCGACGGCCTCAATCCCGAGCGGATGCTCATCGCCTCGGAGGCCCTCGGTATCGGCCGTGTGGCCCTCGACAAGGCCGTCAAGTACGGCGGCGAGCGGATCGTGTTCAATCGGCCGATCGGCATGAACCAGGGCATCCAGTTCCCGCTGGCCGACGCGCTGGCCCACCTGGATGCCGCAGAACTGGTGCTGCGCAAGGCAACCTGGCTCTACGACAATAAAAAGCCCTGTGGCCGTGAGGCGAACACCGCAAAGTACCTTTGTGCTGAAGCCGGTTTCAATGCGGCCGACCGGGCCCTGCAGACGCACGGCGGTATGGGCTACTCGGAGGAGTACCACGTCGCGCGGTACTTCCGCGAGGCCCGGCTGATGAAGATCGCCCCGATCAGCCAGGAAATGATCCTGAACTATCTGGGTTCACATACTTTGGGAATGCCGAGGAGCTACTGATGAGTGTCAAGAGTGGGATGTTTGATCTGACCGGACGGTCGGCCCTGGTCACCGGCGCTGCCGGTGGTATCGGTTCGGCTGTGGCAGAGGCGTTTGCCGCTGCCGGTGCCGCCGTTCTGGTCACCGACATCAATGGCGAGGCGGCCACGTTGGTTGCCAAGCGCATCGTCGAAGCCGGTGGCAAGGCAGAGGGTTTCGAGCTGGATGTCAGTGATCGCGAAGGTGCCGATGCGGCTGCGTCGGCTGCGGCCGCGCTCGCCGACGGGGTCCTGCACATCGTTGTCAACAATGCCGGGGTCACCGCGCCTGCGATGTTCAAGGACACCACCGCAGAATCGTTCCAGCGCATGCTCGACATCCACCTCAAGGGTGCATTCAACTGCGCGCAGGCGGCATTGCGGTACCTCCCCACCGACGGCACCGGCCGAATCATCAACGTGACCTCGTCGGCCGGTATCACCGGCACGCTGGGGCAGGTCAACTACTCGGCGGCGAAGGCCGGAATCATCGGGCTGACGAAGTCACTCGCCCGCGAGTTGGCCCGCAAGCAGATCCTCGTCAACGCGCTGGCCCCGCTGGCCGCCACGCCGATGACCAAGACGATCCGCACCGACGAAAAGTTCGCAGAGACCATGCTCAACCGGATCCCGTTGCGGCGCTGGGCAGAACCGGAAGAGATCGCAGGCGCGTTCCTGTTCCTCGCCTCGGATGCCTCATCGTTTGTCACCGGCCAGGTTCTGCCGGTTGATGGCGGCATGGTGATGTGATGACAAACGCTGACCTTTCGGAAACACCTGACCAGCCGGGGACAGGTGAGTCGGTGGGCCCGCTCGCCGGTGTCACAGTGGTGACCCTCGAGCAGGCAATTTCGGCTCCGATGTGCACCCGCACCCTCGCAGATTTCGGGGCCCGGGTGATCAAGGTCGAGAATCCGAAAGGCGGCGACTTCGCCCGTCACTACGACGATGTGGTGAAAGGCCAAGCAGCTCACTTTGTCTGGGCCAATCGCGGCAAGGAATCGGTCACTCTGGATCTGAAGTCGGAGGCCGGGATCGATCTGCTACACCGGCTGCTGGATCAGGCCGACGCGCTGGTGTCGAATCTGGCGCCCGGAGCGACTGCACGGCTCGGCTTGTCGGGGGACGTGCTGGCGCAGCGTCATCCGAATCTGGTTGCGGTCGAGATCGACGGGTACGGCAGCGGTGGTCCGTTGTCACACAAGCGGGCCTACGACCTGCTGGTGCAGGCCGAGGCCGGCGTCTGCGCCGTGACCGGATTTCCGGGGCAACCGGCGAAACCCGGTCCGCCGGTGGCGGATGTCTCGACCGGGCTCTATGCCGCACTGTCGATCATCGCGCTGCTGTACTCGCGGGACCGGCGCATTGCGCAGGGCAAGGGTTCTGCCGAGGTCAAGGTGAGTCTCTTCGACACCGCGGCCGAGGTCATGGGTTATCAGCTGAACTACACCCGCCATTCAGGGATCGACCAGCAGCCGTTGGGCATGAGTTCGCCCGCGGTGTCGCCGTACGGTTCGTACCCAACCGCCGACGGGCAGACCGTGGTCCTGGGCACCACCAACGACAGCGAGTGGCAACGTCTGGCGCGCGAGATCATCGGGCGTGACGATCTCGCGGACGACCCCCGTTTCGCGAACAACAGTGGGCGGGTGGAGAACCGCGCGGTCCTCGAAGAGGCCGTAGGAGCATGGTGCGGCAAGCATGATCTGGTGGACATCCAGCGCATCGCGGACAAGGCAGGGATCGGTAACGCGCGGTACAACCTGCCCAGCGAGGTGATCGCGCACCCGCAGCTCTCCGAGCGTGATCGGTGGCGCGACATCGATACTCCGAACGGTCCGATCGCAGCGTTGCTGCCGCCTCCGATCATCTCGGGTTTCGATCCTCCGATGGGCGCGGTACCGGGGCTCGGTGAGCACACCGAGAAGATCCTGGCCGATGTCGGCGTCGGCGAGGCCGATCTGGTGGGATTACGGGCACAGGGCGCGGTCGGTCCGGCGTATGAACGCTGAGCCGGAACTGCTGTGCGCTGACCGCGACGGTGTCCGTACCCTCACCCTGAATCGACCGCGCCGCAAGAATGCGATCAGCAGGGAACTCTGGATTGCGTTGCGTGATGCGCTGATTGCCGCAGGCGATGACCGCAGCGTCCGGGCACTGGTCATCACCGGTGCAGGCGGGGCGTTCTGCTCGGGTGCCGATATCGCCACCCCGGATCCGACCCATCCCACGTACAAACTGCGGAACCTCACCGCGGTTGCCGAGCTGCTGCACAACCTCCCGATGCCGACGATCGCCAAGGTCGACGGGGTGGCTGTGGGTGCGGGCTGGAATCTGGCGCTCGGTTGCGATTTCGTGGTCGCGACACCTGGATCGACGTTTTCGCAGATTTTCGTCAAACGCGGACTGTCGATGGATCTCGGCGGTTCCTGGCTGCTGCCCAAACTCGTCGGCCTGCAACAGGCCAAGCGGCTGACGATGCTGGCCGACACGATCGATGCAGAAGAAGCCCGCGCGCTGAACCTCGTCACCTGGGTTGTCGCCGCATCCGAACTCGACGGATTCGTCGACGACCTCACCGGCCGACTCGCGGCCGGCCCGCCGATTGCGCTGGCACAGACCAAGGCTTTGCTGAACGAGGGCGCCGATCGCACATTGCACGACGCATTGGCCAACGAGGCCCGCGCGCAGGCGGCCAACTTTGCAACCCGCGATGCCCAGGAGGCGTTTGCTGCCTTCAGCGCGCGGCGAACACCGGAATTCACCGGCCAGTGGGCTGTGCCCAGGCCGTCATCGTCAGAACACCGAAGTGGAGAAAAGTAGATGCGCGAAGTAGTCATCGTCGAGGCGGTTCGTACCGCTGTCGGAAAGCGGAACGGTGGACTGGCCGGCGTCCATCCCGTCGATCTTTCGGGTCATGTACTCAATGCGTTGGCCGAACGCAGTGGGGTGAACCCTGAGATCATCGATGATGTTGTGTGGGGCTGTGTTTCGCAGGTCGGCGACCAGTCCAGCAACGTCGGTCGGTACTCGGTGCTCGCGGCGGGATGGCCCGAATCGATTCCTGGCGTCACGATCAACCGGGCGTGCGGATCGAGCCAGCAGGCGCTCGACTTCGCGGTGCAGGCGGTGATGTCGGGTCAGCAGGACGTGGTCGTGGCCGGTGGTGTCGAGGTGATGAGCCGGGTGCCGCTGGGCGCAGCTCGATCCACCGGTGCACCGTACGGGCCCAAAGCCCTTGGCCGCTATGAGGGTTTTGCCTTCAACCAAGGGATCTCGGCAGAGAAGATCGCCCAGAAGTGGGGTTTCGACCGGACCTCGGTCGACGAGTTCTCGGTGCTCTCACATGAGCGGGCCGCGGCGGCGCAGGATGCCGGGGCGTTCGAAAGCCAGATCGTCGCGACCCCGACCGAAGACGGTGTGGTCACCGCCGACGAAGGAATCCGTCGGGGGAGCACGGTCGAAAAGCTTGCGAATCTGAAGCCCGCGTTCTCCGAAGACGGGGTGATCCACGCCGGGAACTCTTCCCAGATCTCTGATGGCGCAGCCGCATTGCTGGTGATGACCCCGGAGAAGGCGCGCGAACTCGGCCTGAAGCCGTTGGTGCGGTACACCGCAGGCGCCGTTGTCGGCGACGATCCGGTGCTCATGCTCACCGGCCCGATCCCGGCGACCGCGAAGGTCCTCGACAAGGCGGGCGTGAAGCTCTCCGAGGTCGGCGTGTTCGAGGTGAACGAAGCGTTTGCCCCGGTACCGATGGCCTGGCTTGCGGAGACCGGAGCTGATCCGGCCCTGCTCAACCCGTTGGGTGGCGCGATTGCTCTGGGACACCCGCTCGGTGGCTCGGGGGCGATCCTGATGACCCGCATGATCAACCACATGCGTGACAACGGAATTCGGTACGGACTGCAGACCATGTGTGAGGGCGGCGGCACTGCCAATGCCACCCTCGTCGAATTGGTTTCGTGAGAGAGGAAGCGAAATGAGACGCGGAGTATTCACCGAGGACCACGAGGAATTCCGGGCGCTGGCGCGCGACTTCATCGGCAAGCGCATCGTTCCGGAGTATGCGGCCTGGGAAAAGGTCGGTCAGATGCCGCGCGAGATCTTCGCCGAGCTCGGATCGCTGGGACTGCTGGGTATCGCGATCCCCGAGGAGTTCGGGGGCGCCGGCCTGCGCGACTACCGCTACAACGTCATCCTCCAAGAGGAAGCGGCTCGAGCGCTGGTCACCCTGAGCACGGTCCGGACCCAGCTCGACGTCATCCTCCCGTACTTCCTCGAGTACGCCAATGACGACCAGCGGGCCCGCTGGTTCCCCGGGCTCGCCAAGGGCACCCTGTTGTCGGCGATCGCAATGACCGAACCCGGCACCGGCTCCGACCTCGCGGGCGTCAGCACCAACGCCGTCCTCGAGGGCGACGAGTACGTGCTGAACGGGGCGAAGACATTCATCACCGGGGGTTTGCTCGCCGACCTGGTGATCGTCCTGGCCCGGACATCGACCGATCCGGACAACCGTCGTGGCGGATTGTCACTGCTGGTCGTGGAAGACGGCATGCCCGGATTTGAGCGCGGCCGGGTGCTCGACAAGATGGGTTGCAAGGTCCAGGACACCGTCGAACTGTCGTTCGACAACGTCCGGGTGCCGGTGTCGAACCTGCTCGGTGAGGAAGGCAAGGCATTCGGTTACCTCGGCCGGAATCTGCCACAGGAGCGCATCACCGTGGCCGTCGGATCGATTGCCCAAGCGCGGGCGGCCGTGGCGACCACCATCGACTACGTGAAGGAACGCAAAGCGTTCGGCACGCCGGTTGCGTCCTTCCAGAACACCAAGTTCGAACTCGCGGCCATGTCGGCCGAGATCGAGGCCGGACAGGCGATGGTCGACCGGGCGGTCCTCGATCTCGTGGACGACGAACTGTCCGGTCCGGACGCCGCGAGGGTGAAACTCTTCTGCACCGAGGTCCAGGCAAGGGTCGTCGATCGGTGCCTGCAGCTCTTCGGTGGATACGGGTACATGACCGAATATCCGATCGCGAGACTCTATCTGGATGCCAGGGTCGCGCGCATTTATGCAGGTACGAGCGAAGTGATGAAGGTGATCATCGCGAAATCGCTCGGTCTGTGATCTGCAACCCAGATCAAATTTGATGAGACCCTTGTCACAAGGCGTAATCCAACCTACTATCTGTTCAGTTGGTTGGCTGTAGCGAAGGAGATCAGTGGCGCGCGATCGGCCGTATGAGGCACTTCTCGTCAAAGGCGAGGAGCGCAAGCGACAGATTCTCGACGTCGCTCAGCGGTTGCTCGCACGTAACGGGTGGCGAAACACGACTCTGTCGCAGATCGCCGCCGAAGCCGGCGTCAGCTCCGCCGGTTTGCTCCACCATTTCGAGTCCAAAGCACAGCTCCTGCATGCGGTGCTCGAAATGCGTGATGCCGACGACGACCAACATGCCGATCGCGCAGGCGATCTGTTGGATGGGATAGTGAGGGTCGCCGAGCGATTCGAACGATCTCCGGAGTTGATTGGAACGTTCGCGGTTCTCCAGATGGAGAACCTCGAACCTGATGCGCCGCTGCATGATCGCCTGCTCGCCAGGTATCACGCCGCAATTGACACCGTTGCCGCTGGTATCCGGCGCGGGCAGGTCGATGGTCGATACCGGACGGACTTCGATGCAGATTTGAAGGCCGTCGAAATAGTCGCCTTTCTCAACGGGATGGAAACATCATGGCTGCTGGATCAATCAATTCCACTGACGGAAGTGTTCAGGGATTACGCAAGATCGCTGGCGAAGGACTTCGCGCAGGTGACGAGTTCGTGAAGTACCGCCTGGTGGTCGTTGCGCCCACGGCAAACGAGGTCATCAAGTACGCGGGCGGTCTGGTGTTCGACCGCGGTATGGCCGGCTGGGACGTCACGGTGCTGGTGCAGGACGATCCGCACGCTCGGGCCCTGCAGATACTCGGCGCGCAGACGGTCGATTTCGAGTCGGCGTTCGAGTGGCGTGGATTGGGCTTCCATCCGCAGGCCGTGGTCACCGCAGGTTCGCTGTACGAGCGTGATGATCGGGTGCGCGAGGGTGTGCAGCAGATCCTCGAAGACGGTGAGACCGAGGTGACCCTGTGGGGAGACAGCCTGCCCTCGGAACTCGAAAGCCGGATCGGTACGGTCCGACATCGTCTCAGCGTCGCCGCCCGGGCCTTCAAGGCGCAGGCGCTCGCGGCAGCGTCTCTGCCTGCTGATGCCGTTGGACTCTCCGAGGTGTTCCGCTGCGGCAAGACCCATGCGTGGGAGGGTCTGTCGGATCTCGTTCCGGCCTGACGACGAACTTTCACCTGGGCCCTGACACGCATGTGTTGGGGCCCAGTCTTTTTTGCGTCTACCGGCACACTCTGTTCAGGCGAGATGCAGCGCCGGCGGCGCCTTGGTCCGTAACTTGTTGCCCAAGAACGTTTCTGTGCGCGCGACATCTGTTGCGGAGGCAGACGTGGCAGAGAGTGCGTGCCGCTTGAAAGCGCGGGCGGCGTTGCTGAGCTGATGTTCGACCGGAGTGACGTCGTCGCCGTCCGCCGCGGGCCGCTCCGGACCCCACAACATTGTGTTGGTGGCACCCTCGTCGAAGGATTGACGGACGGCCTCGCGTAGCCGGGTGTTACCGGCGCACAGGTCGCCGGCGATCACGACCTTCTGGGGCCAAGGCGTGTGGCGGCGTGATGCAAGTGCCGGCTCGAGATCCATCGCCAGAGCCGTGTGCACGTCGAGGATCCGGGTGCCGAGTATCTGCAGCGGTCGCGGATCGGCCTCCGGCGGAACCAAGACGGTGACGATCCAGCCCGCCATGATGTGGTCGAACAGCAGGCCACCGGCATGCTCGACGAGGTCGGCGGTGGTGGTGCCCAGGACGGCCAGCCGGTACGGCAGGTCGCGGCTTCGAGCTCGCAGGCGCTCCTGCTTCACCAGCCGGACAGCGTCGACGAGCTGATCGTTGGTGGCGAAGGCGGGAACCACCGTCATCGTTGCCCGCTCGGGTGTCGAGGACGGTATGGGCCGCCCGGCTGCTCCGCTCACGAGAATATTGTGGCCGGGAACCGCTTCGATGGTCGCGGTTTCGCCAATTCGATGTCCGATCTGGGCCAGAGCGCCTGATTGCGTATACGGCGTGGAGCATCGGACATGCTAAAAAGTCGGCGGCGGGCTGTTCCTTCCCAGTTCTTCGCGAAGTGCTTGTCGACGGTCGTCCTCTCGTTCTCGTTGTCGGCGGTTGGCCATTCGTTCTTGATGGCGGCGTGCGTGTTTGGCAGCGGTGCGTGACTGCGCTCTGCTTGGTGGCTGCACTACCGGTGGCGAGGTACCCGGTGACCCGCGTTGATTGTCGAAGATGATCAGCCGCAATGTCGGGAACAGGTCGTCGCCGGTCCAGGCCGGCCCGTCACGGCTGTGGCCTTCGGGGGTGGTGAAGATCAGGCAGGCTCGGCCGGTGTCCGGGTCGGGGTACTGCTCGTCGAGCCAGTCCAGGTGGGTCTTGAGCAGGTGATGAAAACGGCACAGTGTCTTCATCTCTGACGGATGTGTGCAACCACCGGCATCCGGATCGTGGTGGTT
This sequence comes from Williamsia sp. Y853, assembly GCF_056786495.1. Classification (NCBI taxonomy): domain Bacteria; kingdom Bacillati; phylum Actinomycetota; class Actinomycetes; order Mycobacteriales; family Nocardiaceae; genus Williamsia; species Williamsia sp. Y853. The sequence goes on along the minus strand of NZ_JBXCJC010000001.1, from coordinate 97,074 downwards.
GTACTCACGCGTGTGATCAAGATCGGCACCCCAGGCTTTGTGCTCACACCCGGGCCACATGCAGTAGACATCGCGGATGCGTATGTAGGTGTCGAGAACGACCGACGGCCGATACTTGTCACCGGGTTGGGTCGCCGGAAGCGGAACTACCTGTCGGAACGGCGCTTCCCCGGTGCTGTTGTCATCTCCGAACCCGTCGAGTGGCAGCTCCTCCGGCGAACGCGTGTAAATCTTCCGATTGGGCGCCTTGACATCGGGTTCGGGCTGCTCCGGTTCTGGTTCTGCCGGGTGTTTCTGTGCTGGTTCAGCTTCAGCCGGTTCGGGCTGCTCTGGACTCTTCTGTGCCGGCTTTTGCTGCGCCGGTAGAGGTTCTGCCGCTGCAGATTCAGCACGTCCAGGCTCCGGCTCAACGAACGTGGTTTTGTTGCCTATCGGTCGCTGCACTGTCTCAGGTCGGTTCGCGATATCTCGAACATGGTCGCCGGAGATGACGCCGTGCTCATCGAGGAATCCGGGATTGTCGGCATCACCATCAAGGGTGACCTGATCGGTGATCACATGCATCACGATCTTCACATCGATACCCGAGATCACCTGATCGGCCGGAACCGTGATGATTTCAGCAGTACAAGGATGTTTCGGGTCATCAGGGCACTGGCAAAAGAACTCTCGGCCCATCACCGTTGCGAACAACGCGTCGGCCATCCGGTCGGATTTGCGGCGCGGATCAGCCTTGCAGGTCGACATGGCCAGCTTTTCCAGCCTGGCCATGATCATCACCATCTCTTCAGCGGTGGAATGTGCGTCTATCACTGCCATACCGTGATCGGCGTTGTTGGCCCAGACCCCACGGTTCTTCTTCGCATCCTCGCGAGCGAGGCGGACCAGCTCGGGGTCGCGGCGGAAGATGATGGCATCGACCATGTCTCGCATCCGGCCTTTCGACCACGATCCACGACGCCCCAGTGCTTCGGCGATCCCTCGATCGATATCAGCCCGATGCTCAGAACCCTCGATCAACTCGGTCCGCGACACTATGTCCGGAATATGATGGGCAGCAACCTCTCCCGCCTTCAACAGTGCGCTGACCGCCGGCAACCGATCCCGCAACGCCAACGCCCGAGTGATCTGCGCCTGCGCAGCATGCTGGGTCAACCCCTGTGCGACCGCCAGTCTCGCCGCACACTGGGTAAACGGATCGAGCGCGCACAACTCGGCATCAGTGCCCGCGGTCGGCTCGACCAGTTTCCGATGCGCGATGGCCGCGACGGCATAACGCTTCCACTCCATGCGGCTTTGCTGCGCCATCGCCAGCTCGGTGTGGCGCAGCAAATCATTAATATCCAGCGACTCGGCAGGGTCCAATTCGTCGTCCCCACCAGTGTCTTCGATCTCCCCATCGAACATACAGGCGAGACTATAGGACCCCACCGACAATCGATTTTGATGCGGTGATCGGACCAATAGTGGGCGTGACAGCGACACCCCATCCGCTGATCGCGACCTGCGGATGGGCTGTCGCTGTGAGCGCGGCAGGAAATGTGTGCCTTCGTCTCAGCTCTTGACTTTGATCAGATCCTCGCCGATTGCCTGACCGTCGGCGACCAGGCGCATTGCGCCGGCCGCCTTATCGAGTGAGCAGGTCGCGCCGATGTGGGCCCCACGGGCACACGATCAGGTCCAGCCGAGATCGACTATCGAACGGTTACTGCCGAGCGTGCCAACGAGGCCAGGACCAGCGGTACCGTCGCAAGCGGCGGGTTTCACTTGTCAGTCGGAGCGGTTTCTGTCCCCGGTCGTGCGCGTCGGGCGTGTCTCTTCAGGCCGTAGGTGTCATACGTTCGGCCTAGTCAACGGGCCGTGCGGTCGTCCACGGCCCGCGATACCGAAACACTTTCGGCGCTAGGTCGACTTCGGCTGGCAATCGATTCGTGAAGACATGTGACTTACCGCCAGATGCAGACGGATTCTCCAGGGCGCAGGCCCGCACTATGGCGACACATAGGCCACGCCTTACGGGAGCGAGCTCGGGCGCGACGGCGCACCAGCCCGGCCGGACACTTGGGATGCGGTGACCCGCCGCGAGCTGCGGGGACTGTTGTTCTCGGTTCCTGTTGGTTAACGTCGGACTAGGAAGCGAACGAGCCAAGTCCCCAGGTTTGTGAACCACAGCTTCTGAATATCCGGTCGCGACGAACGTCCGTCTGGGCCCAGTGCTCCAAATGTTCGAAGCACAGAGGTGCCGACACTCGCTATCTTCCGGCTTTCCGAAAGTCCCAGCTGACGATCTTCTCCGGGACAACTCGAAGCCAGGCATGCCTTCCGTCGTAACCGAACCTGCCACCGGCGTACTTCGCGCCGAATGCTGCTTCCGGGGCATCGAGCTCCTCGACCGGCTCACCGGTCCTGGGGACCTCACCGACCGGGGTTGCGTAGCCGATGATCTCCACGCCACACAGATCGGAGAAGTCGTCACCCGAGTCCACGAGCACCGATACCCTCCGGTCGCGATCGATGTCGGTCCAACGCTGGCTCTTCACAAGAGAATTGAGCCACAGCACCTTGCCGTCCCAGACGTACCAGAGTGCTGACATGTGCGGGGCACCGTTCACGCCGCTCGTTGCCACCCGGCAGGTGCGGTTCTCGTTCAGGAATGTGTCGCGCTCCTCCGGTGTCATGGCGATGCGTCGCCCGCGTTTCTGCTCCCGCAACTGGTCGCTCAAGGTTTGCCCTCTCGTGGGTGTTTTTGTGGTGCAGCCGGTTCAAGAAAAGGTGACAACGACTTTGTCGGCGGCACCCGGGGTGGATGCGGTGGACAGGGCCTGCTCGACATCGGTGAAGTCGAACTGGTCGCTGACGATCACCGCGAACTTTTCCCAGTGGTCGGCGATCTCCGCTGCGACCTGGAAAATCTCATCGGGGTAGCCCATCGCGGTCACGATGTTGATCTCGGCGCCGAGGAGGAAGCCGAAGTCGATCTCGACGGGCGCTTTGTGCACGGCGACGATGCACACGGTGGCGTTCTGTTTGGCCGACTGCATCGCGATGTGCAGCACCTCGGGAACTCCGGCGGCATCGAGGTAGATGTCGGTACCGACGCGGGGTTTGCCGGTTGCGGTGGTACCCGGACCATGTAGTTCGAGTAGTCGAGTCCCGACGTCCTCGGTGGCGGAGTTGATCACCGCATCGGCGCCCACCGCGAGCGCCTTCTCCAGGCGCGACGGGAGAATGTCCGCCACCACAACGTGTTTCGCGCCGCTGAGTTTGAATCCGATCACTGCGCCGAGTCCGATGGGCCCGGCACCGAAGATCAGAACGGTGTCGCCGGGTTTGACGCCGGTGCGGTTCACCGCATGGCGGGCGACCGCCATCGGCTCATTGAGCGCGGCAACGTGGAACGGGACCTCGGGTGGCACGACCGCGAGATTGCCTCCGACTTCGGCCCGCTCGACCAGGACGTACTCCGACAAGGCGCCGACCGGTCCACCACCACCCATCATGCCGGTGCCGTCGGCCATCGGGTTGATCACGACGTGGTCGCCGACCGTCAGACCGGCAACCAGTTCTCCGACCTCGACGATCTCTCCGGCCGGTTCGTGCCCGAGTGGGGTTTTGCCCTGCAGCGGTGGGATGCCGCCGATCTCGATGTAGAACCCGTCCGAACCGCAGATTCCGCAGGCCCGCATCTTGATCAGGACATCTTCGGGTCCTGGACTGGGGATGGGTATGTCGATGATCGCGGTGGTACCGACGCCGGAAACGATGACCGACTTCACCGGGTGACCTTGACGAGTACCTTGCCGATCGCCTGACCATCGGCGACCAGACGCAATGCCGAGGCTGCCTCGCCAAGTGGGTAGGTCGCGCCGATGTGGGGGACCGCAGTGCCCTTGATCAGGAGTTCGGCGAGTTCGTCCTCATTGCGGCGGTACTCGTCCGGAGGCAGATCCTGGAACTGAAATCCCAGCACGTGCACCCCTTTGACGAGGATGAGGTTGAGCGGGATCCGCGGAATGGTGCCGGAGGCATAGCCGATCGTGACAAAACGTCCGCCTCGGCCCAGCGCCCGCAACGCGGGTTCGGACTGGTCGCCACCGACCGGGTCGATGACCGCGTCGGCGCCGCCCGGGACCAGTTCGCGGAGTGCGGTCCGCAGGTCGGCGCTTCGGTGGTTGATCACGTTGGTGGCGCCGTAATCCTTTGCCACGGCGAGCTTTTCGTCCGAGGATGCGACGGCGGTGACGGTGGCACCGATGGCGACGGCGAGTTGCGCCGCCGCCAGTCCGACGCCACCACCGGCACCGAGAACGATCACGTGGTCACCCGATTTAACGCGGGCCACCGAGCGCAGCGTGTGGTACGCCGTGCGGTGCGCCACGCCGAAGGCGGCCGCCACCTCGTCGGAGATCGACTCCGGGATCTTCTTGAGTCCGGCGGCTTTTGCACACACCTCTTCGGCGAAGGCGCCGACGATGCCTGTCCCGGTCACCCGGTCGCCGACGGCCACCGATGTGACATCGTCGGCAATCTCGGTGACCTCACCGGCGAATTCGCTGCCCGGCACGAACGGCGTGGGTACCTTGACCTGGTATTCCCCGGCGATCACGAGTACGTCCGGAAAGTTCGCTGCGGCGCAGGCAACTGCAACCCGGGCCTGACCGGCTTGCAATGTCGGCGCGGGAATATCCTGCACCTCAACGATTTCCGGAGGACCCAGTTCTCGACACACGGCGGCGCGCATATGGTTCTACCGTCCCTGCCAGTTCGGTTCGCGCTTTTCGATGAATGCCATGGCGCCTTCTTTGGCGTCGTTGCTGCTGAAGACGATCTTCTGGTGATGTGCCAGACGGGCCTTTGCGGCCGCGGCGTCCGACACCGAGAGACGGACCAGTTCCTTGCAAGCGGTCAGGCTCAGCGGAGCGTTGGCCGCGACACGCTCGGCATAGCCGATCGCTACGTCGAGCACATCTTCCTGTGGTGCAACAGCATTGACCAAACCGATCTCATAAGCACGCTGCGCCGTGATCAGATCGCCGGTCAGAGTCATCTCCAATGCGATGCCCATCGGGATACGGGTTCCGATCGTGGTGCCACCGCCACCGGGGAAGAGGCCGCGCTTGACCTCGGGTAGCCCGAACTTCGCGGCCGTCGACGACACGATGATGTCGCAACCCAGTAGCAGTTCGAGGCCACCGCCGATCGCGGTGCCGTTGGCGGCGCCGATCACCGGGATGGTGAGGTCGCCGGAGGCAAGGCGGGTGAAGCCTTCGGATGTGAAGTCGCCGCCCTCGGCGAATGCTCGCAGGTCCATACCGGCACAGAAGGCACGATCGCCGGTGCCGGTCAGGACGATGGCGCGGATCTCCGGATCGGCTTCGGCTTCCAGTGCGGCGCTGCCGATGCCGCGAAGCAGACTGCCGGTGAGCGCATTTCGGGCTTCGGGGCGGTTGAGCCGCAGGATCAGGACGGCTCCGCGCCGCTCTGCGATGAGCTCGTCGGTTGTTGTGCTCATGATTTGTAGTCGCTCGATTCTGCGAACTCGGCGGCCGAACGCATCAGGGTCTCGATGACGGGACCGTAGGCCTGCAGCTTGATGTCGTCACCGGCACGTTGGAAACCCTGCTCGAGGACGATGGCGAGCTTCCACTTCGCCAGCACCAGGTAGTAGTCCAGATCGTCGACCTGACGGCCCGACACCTTGGAGTAGTGGTTGATCATCTCATCGCGCGACGGCATCCCGGACAGATCGACGTAGCTGGCCGTGGCGGCCTCTGGTGCATTGGTGTCCTCGGGCCAGCCCTGAACCATCCAGGCCAGGTCCAGCTTCGGGTCGCCGACGGTACCCATCTCCCAGTCGACGATCGCGGCGAGCTGTGCCGGAGCGCCCTCTTTGTACATCACATTCGCAAACTGATAGTCGCCGTGCATGATTCCGGGGATGAAGTCGATCGGCTTGTGGGCGTTCAGCCAGGCGGTTGCCTCGGTCATACCCTCGAGTTCACGACCCTTGATCCGGTCGAAGAATCGGGTCCACCGGGACACCTGGCGCTCGTGGAAGCCGTCGGGCCTGCCCAGATCTCCGAGGCCCTGGGCCTTCCAATCGACCTTCGACAGCAGTGCGATGCCTTCGGCCAGCTGATATGCCAGGCCTTTTCGCAATTCGAGGTCGGAGGTGAACGGTTCTTTCCACTGCTTGTTGTCCATCGGCGACCAACCGTCGACGTAACCCATCAGGTAGAACGAGCGTCCGAGGACCGAGGTGTCGGAGCAGGCAGCGATTGCCTTGGTGTGCGGAACCTCGGTGCCGTCAAGGGCTTCGATGATGCGCCATTCCCGCATGATGCCCTCATCGCGGTTGGCCGGCGCCGCAGGCGGCGGCATCCGGATCACCGAAACATTGTCTCCGCGAGTGAGTTTGTAGATCTCGTTCTGCGTTCCGCCGGAGAGGAACTTGGCCTCGAGTGGTTCGCCCTTGCCGGGTAGCCCGGCCTCGTCCATCCAGTCTGCAAGTTTGATCAGGTCCATCAGAGGTTCCCCACTTCGAGTTCGAGATATTCGGCGTATTTTGCTTTGGCTGCAGCTTGTTTGCGCGGGATCCACTCGGTGGGCCACAGGTCGTCGGTGCCTTTGTAGTCGCGCAGGACCTGCTTGGCCACGGTCATCTTGTGGACCTCGGTGGGGCCGTCGGCCAGACCCATCACGGCCGCGCCGTGGACCATGGTCATGAACGGCATCTCGTTGGTTACACCGAGCGCGCCGTGTACTTGCATTGCGCGCCAAGCGATGTCGTGCAGGACCGTGGGCATGACCACCTTGGCGGTGGCAATGTCTTTGCGGACCTTCTTGTAGTCGTTGTACTTGTCGATCTTCCAGGCCGTGTTGAGGACGAACAGCCGGAACTGTGCCAACTGGGCGTACGAGTCGGCGATGTAGCCCTGGATGATCTGTTTGTCGGCCAGAAGGCTGCCCGCGGTTTCGCGGCTGAGCACGCGTTCGCACATCATGTCGACGGCCTTCTGCGCCAAGCCGATTGTCCGCATGGCGTGGTGGATCCGGCCACCGCCGAGGCGGGTCTGGGCGACAGCAAAGGCCTGGCCTTCGCCACCGAGTAGCGCGCTGTCGGGAACTCTGACGTCCTTGTAATGGATCAGGGCGTGGGTGCCCTCGTTGATCGGTTCGCCGTAGAGGCCGACGTTGCGTTCGATGATCACACCCGGTGTGTTGGTGGGGACCAGGAACATCGACATGCCCTTGTACGCGCTCACCTCGGGGTTGGTGACAACCATGACAATGAGGAACGAGGCAGTCTTCGCGTTGGATGAGAAGTACTTGTAGCCGTTGATGATCCAGTGATCGCCGTCTTTGACCGCGCTGCACTTGAACTGGGTCGGGTCTGCGCCGGCCTGCGGTTCGGTCATCGAGTAGCTCGAGAAGCATTCGCCGTCGAGCAGCGGTTGCATGTACTGCTTCTTCTGTTCCGGGGTGCCGTAGTGGGCGATGATCTCGGCGTTGCCGGTATCGGGGGCCTGGCAACCGAAGACGATCGGCGCCCACGATGAGCGGCCGAGGATCTCGTTGAGCAGTGCGAGCTGGAGCTGGCCGTAGCCCTGCCCGCCGAGATCGGGTCCGAGGTGGGTGGCCCACAGGCCCTTCTCTCGCACTTTTTCCTTCAGTGGATCGATCGCTGCGCGACGGCCCCCCTCGAGCGGTACGAACTGCATGTGCGGCCACGCGAGGTCGAGCGGTTCGACTTCCTCGCGGACGAATTCATCGGCCCAGTCCAGTTTTGCCTGGTACTCGGGGTCGGTCTCAAAATCCCATGCCATGGAGGCCTCCTCGTTCCATGTGAGAATATCATTCTGGCGAGACGGAACACAATTCTTATTTGTGTGAAGATCGTTCCGAATAGGGTGTCCAAACGGAAGGCGGTTACCACCCATGAAGGCTGAAGACCTGTTTCACGTAGGAATCGTTACGCACGATCTGGAGGCGACCCAGGCGCAGCTGTCGTCGCTTCTCGGCTACGAGTGGGGCCCGGAGATCGGGGCTCCCATCGAGGTCGCGCTGCCCACCGGTGATGTGACGGTGGATGTCAGGTGCGCCTACTCGATCACCACCCCGAGGCTGGAGGTGGTGCGCAGCATCCCGGGCACCTTCTGGGAACCGGCCGAAGGCGCAGGCATCCACCACGCCGGCTACTGGTCCGATGACGTGGATGCCGACGTCGCCGAACTCACCGAACACGGTTACGTCACCGAGGTGACCCGCAGCGGCCAGGACGGTTCGCTGTTCTTCGCATTCCTGCGCAGTGACACCGGCTTTCGGATGGAACTCGTGACCCGCCTGGCCGAGCCGTCGCTACAGCAGTGCTGGGCGGTGCGTTGATGGGCACTGTTGGTGTGGTGACAGGTGCCGGACGGGGCATGGGCCTGGACTGTGCGCGCCTGCTGACCGGAGTGGTCGACGCGCTGGTGCTCGTCGATCTCGATGAGGCCACGGTTACAGCCGCGGCGCAGGAATTGGCATCGGCGGATGGTGCTGTCGTCGAACCGTATGTCCTCGACATCACCGATGCCGACGGTGTGCAACGGCTTGCCGATCGCGTTGCCGAACTCGGAACCCTGCGGGCGGTGGCCCACGTCGCGGGCATTTCCCCGACGATGGCGGACTGGCGCCGGATCTTCACGGTCGATCTGGTCGCGACCGCAAGACTTGCCGAGGTATTTCGGTCGCTGACCACGGCCGGGACGGCGTGGGTCTACTTTGCGTCGATGGCCCCTGCCATCGGCGGGGTCGAGATCGATACCGCCACCGCGGAAATACTCGACCACCCGCTGGAGCGCGAGTTCCTGGATCGGATCCGGGAGAGCTTCGGGCCGACGATCGAGCATCCGGGCGCGGCCTACGCCGTGGCCAAACTCGGGGTGAAACGATTTGCGCAACAGGAGGCCGTGCGTTTGGGACCACTCGGCGGTCGGGTGAACTCGGTGTCCCCGGGGCTCATCGACACCCCGCAGGGCCGTCAGGAAGCGGCCGACAATCCTCGGATCTCCGAGTGGATCGGGACGACGCCGGTGGGTCGACTCGGGCAGGCGTCCGAGCTCGCATCGGTGGTCGCATTCGCATTGTCGGACGAAGCGAGCTTTCTCAGTGGTACCGATCTGCTGGTCGACGGCGGACTGTGTGCTGCTGTGCGCGGGCCCGGTTCGCGCTGACCAAACCAGTCGAAAACGATTGAAGGGCAACATCTTATGGCAAAGGGTATCTACTACGTCGAATCCAGGCCGGCGTCGCAGGCGGTCGAGGCCGAGTTCAACCACTGGTACAACGAGATCCATCTGCCAGAGATGGTCGCGATCGACGGCATCGTGTCGGTTCGCCGGTTCGCGCCGGTCATCGATGACGGACCTTACGTCGCGATCTATGAGTTGGAAGGCGACGACCTGCCGAGCATTCTCAAGGCGATGATGGCCGCGGCGCGGTCGGGTGCGCTGACATTGTCGGACCTGCAGCAGACGGATCCGCCCCCGACGATGCGACTGCTCGAGGTCACCACCGAGTACCCGACTGCAGGTGGGCACTAATCTCGTGGTGTGGACAAGCAGATGAGCGAGGATGCGGGCGACGATCTGGCGAGCAGGATCGCCGAGCGCACCTTGGCGAAGCGTGGTGCGAACTACGCCGCCGAGGTACGCCGGTTGCTTGACGCCGCTCTGGCCGTGATCGAGGAGCGGGGGACCGCTTCCCGGCCGCGGGTCGCCGACATCGTCGCGGCGGCCGGGCTGTCGAATGAGGCCTTCTATCGCCACTTCTCGTCCAAGGATGCATTGGTGGCGGCGTTGCTCGAGGATGGCACCCTGCGTCTGCGCCGGTATGTCGATCATCAGATGAGCAAGGAGTCGAGCCCGGAGGCCAAGGTGCGTCGCTGGGTCGAAGGTGTGCTCGCGCAGGCGATCGGTGACACCGCGGATTCCACCCGCGCGGTCTCCTGGAACGCCGGTGGCCTCGCCGGGGACAGTATGCAGGGCACGGTGTCGGCCAACGGCCCCATGGCGTCGTTGCTGACCGAACCGTTTGCCGAACTCGGCAGTACCGATCCCGATTTCGATGCGCTGCTCGCCGCCCATGCCACACTCGGCATGCTTGCCGACTACCTGTGGCGACGCGTCGAACCCACATCGGCAGACATCGACCGCATCTACGAGTTCTGTCTGCGGGCGGTCACCCCTGCGGCATAGGTCGCAGACTGCGCAGGAACAGTTCGACCGCGGCGCGGATGTGCCGGTCCTGCTCGGCGGTGTCCCGGACGATGCCGAACGATGCCAGTCGCGACTGGCCGCCGACCATGCCGAGGAAGAGTTCGGCGAGCACGCCCGGGTCGTCCGCCTCGATCGAACCGGTTGCGGAGTGCCGAACGAGTAGGTCGACAACAAACTGCTTGCGCGGCCAGAAGCCGTTTCCGTATGTACGACGGGCGATTTCGGGATAGCGCGAGGCGTGCGCGATGGCTATCTGCTCCAGCTTGATCATCGACGGATTCGTCGCGCGGCGGATGGCTGCGCGGGCAACGGCTGTCAGTGCCGCTTCGAGGTCGTCGGGATCGGGCTCCGGCGGCTCGGGCTCCGGCCAATCGCGTTGTTGCAGTGCCCACCCGAGTACCGACCGGAAGACATCCTCTTTGGTGGGAAACCGCGCGTAGAGCGAGGGCTTGGTGGTTCCGGCCGCGGCGGCGATCGCGTTCATCGACGTGCCCTCGTAGCCGTGCTGCAGGAACTCCTCCAGTGCGCACTCGCGAATCTTGCGATCGAGTGCACCTGCCTGCGCTTTTGTCGGACGACCGCCGCGGCTGCGGGTTGGGCCGCCGGGTGGTGTGCCGGGGTTGGTCGACGTCACCTGGGAAAGTCTGCCATCTCTGGCCTGGACAGGAAACTTTACCGGCGGGTATGGTTAATCATATCGGTTCCCGCACCCCTCACTTTCCACATTCCACGGAGGCAGCAATGTCAGTGACCACAAGTCCGCGAGATGTCGTCGAGCAACTCGATGCCCGTTTCCAGGAGCGCCGCGAGCAGGTTCCCGTCTTGAGGCAGCGTGCTGACGCCGAAGGCATCACGGAGATCCGGGCCCGAGAGGACCTCATCCCGCTGCTGTTCCCGCACACGACGTACAAGAGCTACCCGGAATCGCTTATCGCCAAGGGCAAGTGGTCACAGATGAATCGCTGGCTCGACTCGCTGTCGACCCGACGGGTGGCCGATGTCGACGTCGAAGGGGTCGAAGACGTCGATGGCTGGATCGGCCGCCTGGAAGCCGCGGGACACATGGTGTCGAGTTCCAGTGGCACCAGCGGCAAGGGGTCCTTCCTCAACAAGACCCAGATCGACCTCGACACGAACTCGACCAACATGCTCGACTGTCTGACCGATCTCGGTATTCGGCCGCAGCAGATCTGGAACTTCATCCCGGTGGGTCCGGAGACCAGCCTCACCGCACACGTTGCGTTGAAAGACATGCTGGCCGCGGCCTACGGCAGGCCGGACGGTATCGCGATGCCACCGAGCGCCGCCCCGGCCGGACACCACAAGTACATGGCGCTGCTGCAGGCGATGCGCCGGGCCATGGCCGACGGCACCGCCGCGCCGGATGAGATCGCCGCATTCGAGGCGAAAGCCGCACAGCGCCAGCAGAAGAACGAAGACCGGTTGCACTACCTCGCCGAGCAGATCCTCGCCCGTCGCTCCGAACGTTTCTTCTTCAGCGCGCAGTTCCCGAATCTGTTCCGGCTGACCGAGATCCTGAAGGAGATCGGCGGCAAAGACGGTGACATCACCGGCGAGAACGCGTTGACCACCGGCGGCGGCCTCAAAGGTACGTCGCTGCCCGATGACTACCGGGAGCAGATCTACCGGCTGCTCAACATCGACCCGAGCCGCTTCCTGCACTACTACTCCATGCAAGAACTCAACCAACGTTTGCCGAAGTGTCCGGCCGGGCGGTACCACGTGCCCGCCGAGGTGGTCTTGTTCGTGCTCGACAAGAACGGTGAGTCGATGGCGCCGGTCTCGGACGGGCAGGTCGAGGGCCGCGCGGCGTTCTTCGACACCACGGTCGACGGACGTTGGGGCGGAACAATTTCCGGGGACAAGATCATCGCGGAACTCGATGGTTGTCCCTGTGGACGCGCAGGCACCACGGTCCTGGACCAGATCGCCCGCTACTCCGATCTCAAAGACGACGACAAGATCACCTGCGCAGGCACCATGGATGCCTACGTGCGCGGATTCATCGAGGACTGAGGACCGATCACGTGACCACCACATTGAGCCCGACCAAATCCAAGATCCGGGTGCCGCACTTCGTTCGGGGCAAGCTGATCTGGGGTGAGGACAACGAGTATCTCTCCAGGGACTTCGGCGTCCCGTTTGTCACACCCAAGATCGAGTTCAACGAACTGTTCGTGCCGCGCACCGAGCAGGGACCGGCCTTTGACATGCCGGTGTCGGAGATCATCGACTTTCTGGTCGAGACGGCCTCCCACCTGTCGCTGGAGAAGAACGAATACCTGCAGGAATCGCTGGAGATGACCCTGCAGGTCAGTGCTCTGCCCCGGCGCATCATCGAGAACACTTTTGCCAGGCCGGGACAGTTCCTCACCAGGGAGGCGATGGAATACCGGCTGAAGAAGACCTTCGGAAGCCTCGAGGTGCTCGACGGCTGGGTGGAGAACACCGATCCGAACGGAAGCGTCAGCCGCATCCGGGCTTTCCCGCCGAGGCTGGTGCACATGTTGGCAGGCAACTCGCCGAGTGCGGCGATGACGTCGATCGCGGACGCCGCTTTGACCAAGGCCGTCAACGTGTTCAAGATGCCGTCGGCCGATCCGTTCACCACCGTCGCGGTACTGCGCACCATGGCCGATATCGCACCCGATCATCCAGTGCTCCAATCCATGTCGGCGGTGTACTGGAGGGGCGGTGACGAGAAGGTGGAAAGCGTTCTCTACCGGTCGCAGTATTTCGACAAGCTGGTCGCCTGGGGTGGCGGCGCCGCGATCGAGAACGCGGCGAAATATGTGGGTCCCGGTTTCGGGCTCATCTCCTTTGATCCCAAGGTGTCGATGTCGGTCATCGGCAGGGAGGCATTCGAATCCGAGGACACCCTGCTCGAGGTTGCGGAGCTGGCCGCCAAGGACGTCACGATCTTCAATCAGGATGCCTGCCTTGCTGCCAGGCACATCTGCGTCGAAGGGGACATCGAGCAGGTTGATCGCTTCTGCGAGCTGCTCCACGAACGTCTCGGTGTGGACCGCGATTTCGCGTCGGCCGTCGGACCGAAACCGGCCTCCGATATCCGGGAGGCAGTCGAGGGGATGCGCTTCCTCGAGCCCGAATATCGGGTCTGGGGTGAATTCGACGGCCGCGGACTGGTTGTCCGGTCACCGGAGATGGTGGACTTCCATCCGACCAACAAGACGGTGAACGTCATCCCGGTGGACAACATGCGGGACGCTGCGGCGTTGGCCACAGTGGCCACGCAGACGGTTGGCGTGTTCCCGACGCACCGAAAGGCCGAGATCCGTGATGACCTGGCCACCGCGGGCGTGCAACGTCTGGTGAAGCTCGGAAGTGCCATGAAGGGCAGTATGGGTGGCCCCCATGACGGCATGTATCCGTTGCATCGATTCGTGAACTGGGTGGTGGACGACGATGCCTAGCGGGGTCGAGGGTTCCGGTACTGCGATGCCCGTGCGGATCCTGGGTAAGTCGGGCCTGAGGGTCAGTGAGTTGTGTCTGGGTGCAATGACATTCGGAACCGATTGGGGTTTCGGTTCCGAGGAGCAGGCCTGCGCCGAGATCTACAACGTCTTCCGGGAGGCGGGCGGCAACTTCGTCGATACCGCCAACGTCTACACCAACGGGGCCAGCGAAGAGATCCTCGGACGTCTGGTTGCCTCCGAACGAGACAACGTGGTGCTCAGCACGAAATACACGCTGCCGACGGACAAAGACGACCCGAACTCGGGCGGCAGCCATCGAAAGAGCCTGCGTCGCAGCGTCGAGACAAGTCTGCGACGCCTCGACACCGACTACATCGATCTGATGTGGGTGCACGCCTGGGACCAGTGCACCCCGGTCGAGGAGACCCTGCGTGGGCTCGATGACCTGGTGCGGTCGGGCAAGGTCCTCTCCGTCGGCGTGACCAACACCCCGGCCTGGGTGGTCGCCCGCTCGGCGACGATCAGTGAACTGCGCGGATGGACATCGTTCTGCGCCATGCAGGTCGAATACTCGCTGGTTGCGCGGACACCCGACCGGGAGCTGCTGCCCATGGCGCGTGAGCTGGACATCGCGGTCTGTGCGTGGAGTCCGCTGGCGCGCGGGTTGTTGGCGGGCAAATCGTCGGACGACGGTCCGGCGAAGTTGTCGCCGTCGGGTCAGCGGGCCGTGTCGGTGGCAAAAGAGATCGCTGCCGAACTCGACACCACGCCCGCACGTGTGGCACTGGCGTGGGTGATGAGCCAGGGACTGATGCCGTCGATCGGGGCGAGAACCGTTGCGCAGCTGAGAGATAATCTGGGTGCGCTGGCGGTACGGTTGGAACAGACGCACCTCGAACGGCTGGAGACGGCCACCCGGGTGCGGCTCGGATATCCGCACGATTTTCTCAACAAACGTCGTGCAGTCTTCACCCCGACCAGTTAGAAGGACCTGACAGACGTGCAAAAACTCGACCACTGGATCGGCGGCGCCAACGTGGCGCCGTCGGCAGGCGAATACCTTGGTGTCACAGATCCGGCGAGCGGCAACGAGGTTCGCCGGATCGCCGCCGGGAACACCGCAGACATCTCCCTCGCGGTCACCGCGGCCCAATCGGCTGCCGAGGCCTGGCGTCAGGTGCCGGGTCTGGCCCGCGCCCGGTTGTTCTCCGACCTCGCACGTGCGATGCGCGACAACGCAAAGGAACTCGCGCAGCTGGAGATCAGTGAGACCGGCAAACCCGAGTCGGTCGCACTGGGTGAGGTCGAGGGTTCGGCAACCTACTTCGACTTCTACGGCGGTCTGATCGGGATGCCGATCGGTGACACGCTCGACGTCGCACCGGACCAGCATGTCTACACGCGGCGTGAACCGTTTGGTGTTGTCGGTGTGATCACGCCGTGGAATGTGCCGCTCAACCAGGCGTCGCGAGCCTGTGCTCCTGCGCTGGCTGCCGGGAACACGGTGGTGGTCAAGCCGTCTGAGTCCACATCGTCGACCACGGTGCGGCTGGCGCAGTTGTCGTCCGAGGTGGGTTTTGCGCCGGGTGTGTTCAATGTGGTGCTCGGCAACGGGCCCGATGCCGGTGCCTCGCTGGTGGAGCATCCGTCGGTGGCCAAAGTCGCTTTCACCGGGTCGGTTCCGACCGGCCGGGCGATCGGCAAGATTGCGGCCGAACGCATCATTCCGCTGACCCTCGAACTGGGTGGGAAGTCGGCCAACATCATCTTCGCCGATGCGGATCTCGATGCAGCCGTGGCCGGTTCGCTACAGGCCTTCACCGCCAATGCGGGTCAGGTCTGTTCGGCCGGTACCCGATTGCTTGTCCACCGCTCGGTCCATGACGAGGTGGTGCGGAGACTGGTCGACCGCGCCGCGAACGTGCGAGTGGGCCGCGATATCGGCCCACTGATCACCCGAGATCAGTTCTCGCGGGTGCAGGAGTATTTCAAGGTCGCCGAATCCGATGGGGCGCACCCGGCCGCAGGAGGCACGGTGTCCACCGTTGCCGGCGAGACCGGCGGGTTCTACATCGACCCGACGATCTACACCGGTGTCGACAACTCGGCACGGATCGCCCGCGAAGAGATCTTCGGTCCCGTCGTCGTGGTGATCCCCTTTGACGACGACACCGAAGCCGTTGCGCTGGCCAATGATTCCGACTACGGGCTGGTTGCCGGGGTGTGGACCAAAGATGTCTCCCGCGCACTGACGGTGAGCGATCGTCTCCGGGTTGGTCAGGTATTCGTGAACACCTGGTCGACGGCATCCGTTCAGACACCGTTCGGCGGCTGGAAGAACAGCGGCTACGGCCGCGAGAAAGGCGTTGAGGCACTGCATCACTACAGTCAGGTCAAGTGCGTCACCATCAAACTCTGACCCTGCGCTTCCAACCCTCCCCTCGAGCGTGCCGAACGGCACGCTCGACGGGCGTTGGTCAGCGGAGGAACGTGCCGCCGTCGATGTTGACGACCTGGCCGTTGATCCAGGAACCCTCCTCGGACATCAGGTAGGCGATCATGCTCGAGATGTCGCGGGCTTCACCGAGTCTGGGACTGCGGGTTCCGCGGAGCATGCCCTGCAGCATCTTCGGATCGGCGCCCTGTTTGATCTCATCGGTCAGGATGAGGCCGGGTGTGATCGCGTTGGCCCGGACACCGTCCTTGCCCCAGCCCGAAGCCACGTGGCGGGCAAGGGCATTGATGCCGGCCTTGGTTGCGGCGTAGGCGGGACGTTGGGGTTCGCCGGCGAACGATGCGACCGACGACGTGTAGACGAGCGATCCTCCGCCGCGTTTGAGGAGTTCAGGGATGCTGTGCCGGCTGACCAGCATGTGTCCACGGAGGTTGACGGCGATGGTGCGATCCCAGATCTCGAGGTCGATGTCCACAACGTTGGTGTCCTTGGAGACCGCGGCCATGTCTCCGGCATTGACGTGTACGGCGTCGAGTCCGCCGAAGGTGGCGACCGCAAACGCGATGAGCCCTTTCACCGAATCGTCGTCGGCGATGTCGAACTGCGCGGCAACCGCCTGGCCGCCAGCGGCGTTGATCGCGGCGGCGGTCTCGTCGGCACCTTCTGAGTTGAGGTCACCGACAACAACTTTCGCGCCTTCTCTGGCCAACCGCTGTGCCGAGTCCGCCCCGAGTCCGGTGGCGGCCCCGGCTACCACGACGACCTTGTCCTGCAGTCCCTGCATCAGCTGGCTCCCTTATGAAATATTGGTGTGAGAATCACGATCTAAGTAATCAGAATGCTATTCTCGTTGAATGAATGCAACCCCTGCGCCCGGAGTCGAACTCGCTGATCTGTTCTCGTTGGAGGGCAAAGTCGCCCTCGTGACAGGTGGAAGTCGCGGCCTGGGCCGCGAAATGGTGTTGGCCTTCGCCAGGGCCGGAGCCGACGTGGTCATCGCCAGTCGCAAGTTGCCCGCATGTGAGGAAGTGGCAAGGGACGTGGAGGCGCTGGGCCGAGAGGCGTTGCCGGTGAGTGCTCACGTGGGCAAGTGGGAAGACGTCGACGCACTGGTGGAGACGGCGTATGCGCACTTCGGCAAGATCGACATCTTGGTCAACAACGCCGGTTTGTCGCCGGTGGCTCCGTCCTCGGAGGAGACGAGCGAGGAGCTCTTCGACAAGGTTGTTGCTGTGAACTTCAAGGGGCCGTTCCGACTTGGTTCATTGGTCGGCCGCCGGATGGCCGATGGCGACGGCGGATCGATCATCAACATCTCGTCGTCAGGCGCCCTCTTTCCGGCACCGAACTTCGGTCCTTACGCCGGTGCGAAGGCGGCGCTCAACACGTTGGCGGGCGTGTTCGGTCGCGAATACGGCCCAACTGTGCGGGTCAACACGATCTCGGCCGGACCGTTCCTGACAGATATCTCCAAAGGGTGGGGGGACGATGCGCGTACCGGTTTGCGCAGTGCAGCGGGGCGTCCGGGTGAAACGTCGGAGATCGTGACCACTGCGCTCTACCTGGCCAGCGCGGCGTCGAGCTTCACCACGTCGTCGTTGATCAGGGTCGATGGCGGGCTGTACTGACCTTTACGAGCTGCCCGGTCATCCTATAAAAGGGGCAGGTCAGCGATGCTGTTTTACCATTCCTCGTTAACCTTATAAGGATAAAGTTTCAAACTGCTCCGCTCCGGTGCTCCTCGGGGATAGGCTCCGCGCTACCGGGGGGTCACGATCGAGGAGGAACAGTTGAAACCGCATCGCATGCTCGTGGCCGTGTCGGCCGCCGCACTGCTTGTTGTTGCCGGATGTAGTAGCGACCGTGGAAGCGGCGACGGTGACGAGGGCGGAGGTGGTGGTGGAACCGCGTCTTCGGAAACCGTGTCGAGCGACTTCGGCTCCCTGACCGACGTCTGCGAGGACGGCTCGGCTACCGGATCGCCGACGCAGGGTGTCACCGACAGCGAAATCAAGGTCGGGGTGTTCTCCGATGTGGGCTTCACCAAGAATCCTGAGTTCGTCGACGCGGCAAAGGTGTTCACGTCCTGGTGCAACGACCTCGGTGGCATCAACGGTCGCACTCTGGTGGCGAACACCCGCGACTCGAAGCTGATGGAAACCCGTCAGCAGATGATCGCCGCCTGCCGCGAGGACTTCGCGCTCGTCGGTGGCGGCAGTGCGCTGGACGGGCTCGGGGTCAAGGAACGGCTGACCTGCGGGCTGCCCAGTTTCCCGGGCCAGACCGTACAGCCAACGGTGACCGGTTCGGAGTTGCAGGTCAGTGCTTCGCCCAGCCAGACCGTCGGCTACGACCCCTACTTCCAGTTCCGGACCTGGCTGATCAAAGATTCCTACCCGGATTCGGCCAATGCAATCGGAATCATCAACGGTGACTCGCCGTTGACCAAAGATATTGGCGCGCAGGCCATCGAATCCACCGAGGCTGCCGGTGGTACCTACGTCTACAACGACCTGTACCCCGCGATGGGTGTCTCGGACTGGACCCCGTACGCACAGTCGATCAAGAGCAAGAATGTCAAGGGACTCCAGTTCTACGGCGATTTCAAGCAGCTGGCCAAGCTCGAGAGTGTGTTGACCTCACTCGATTACAAGCTGGACTGGATCGATACGAACAACAACGCCTATGGACAGCAGTTCATCGAGCTGGCAGCTGATTCTCTGGACTTCCAGAACAACTACCTCGACATGGGTGGCGTGGCACCACTCGACAGTGACGAGCCGGCCATCACCCAGCTCAAGGCACTGTACGAGAAGTACGCCCCGGACGCGGAGATCACGTTGCCCGCCATCCGGGCAATGTCGGCATGGTTGCTGTTCGCGAAGTCCGCGGCCAGCTGTGGCGACGATTTGACACGTACCTGCGTATACAACGCCGCGAAGGCTGAAACAGCGTGGACCGGAGGCGGATTGACCGCACCGCAGAATCTGGCGCAGCCTGCTCCGCCGTCGCCCTGCTTCAACGTCGAGCAGGCCACACCCGATGGCTGGGAGGCCGCAGATTTCAAGCCGGACAACGGTCTCTACCGCTGCGACATCCCCGCCTACAAGTACACGACCGACTACGGAACACCGATGACGCTGGCCGACGTCGGTAAGTCCATGGCCGACATCAAGTAGCGTACGAAAGCAAGCTGGACGAACTCGGACTGATCACGGTGTGATCAGTCCGAGTTCGTCTGGTCCATGACCGAAGCCGGCGCATAGTTGGCCCAACCGTGGTCGGGCCAGTTGAACCATCCCGACGAGGCGAGGGTGCCACCGTCGGGATGCAGGGTGGTTCCGGTGATGTACTCCGAGAGTCCGGAAGCCAGGAACACCACGCAGTTCGAGACATCGGTGACATGGCCGACCCGCCCCATCGGGATGGCGATCCGGGCGCCGATCGGGGTGGCCATCGCGGGTGTCCCGCCACCGCCGAGCCTGTCCAGGCTGGGTGTCGGCACAAAATCGGGGGCGATGTTGTTGACCCGGATCCGGTCCGGCGCAACCTCCACCGACAGCGTGCGAGCGAACTGCTCCACCGCGGCCTTGGCAGCCGAATACACCGCGAACCCGGGTGCCGCACGATGCGCTTCGATGGTGGTGATGTTGATGATGCTGCCGCCGCGACCGCCTGCCTGCATCCGGGGGATCGCCAACGAGCAGGCGTGGAACACGTGGTGAAGGTTGGTGCGCAGGAGTGCGTCCCAGCCTTTCGGTTTGCTTTCGGTGAAGGGACTCCGGAAGGTGCCGCCCACGATGTTCACCAGGGTGTCCAATTGTCCCCAGCGTTCATCCACAGCTGTGAACAAAGCGGCCAGCGTCTCGGGGTCGCGAGCATCACCGTGGTGCACGATTGCCTCGTGGCCACCGTTGGCGAGACTCTCACGCAACGCCTCGACGGCAGTGGGGTCGATGTCGATGACGGCGATCCGAACACCGTTGGCGACGAGGTCGGCGGCGATACTCTCCCCGAGACCTCCGGCGCCGCCGGTGATCACGGCTACGGTTCCCTCGAGGCGGGCGCGTTCTTCGAACCAGGTCATGGCAGGTATGTCGATCCGAAAGCGTCGAGGAACTCGCTTGTCTCGCTGTAGGACCCGGCCGGAGGGTGGGAGACAACGATCCAGGTGACACCGGCCTTCTCGAGCTCGGCAAAATTCTCGCGGTGACGGTCGGCGTCGACGGCGGGAGTTGTCAGTCCATCGGCCTGGTAGGAGTAGAGAACGTCGATCGGTTCGGTGCGCCCGGCGGCCGCGGCAGCCTCTCGCATCTCCGAGATCTTATCGCCCAGTTCCGAACTGGACCCCAGCGCCGGGGTGCGGGCGGTGGTGCTGAGTTCGGCTCCACCGGACATCGGCATCCAGCCCTGTGCCCGCTCTGCGACCCGGCGGCGGCTCAGTTTGGAGTTGCCGCCGACCCAGATCGGGATCGGGTCGGAGACCGGACGGGGCAGGGACCGCACATCACGCGCGTTGAAGTGCTTGCCCTGGTAGCTGAATGCCTCGCCACTCCAGTGCAGTGGCAGTACGTCCAGCGCCTCGTCGAACAACTCGTTGCGCTCGTTGATGTCGACACCGAGTGCAAAGAACTCGCTCTTCTGATAGCCGGTGCCCAGGCCCAGGATCAGTCGTCCGCCGGACAGCGTGTCCAGTGTCGACGCAGACTTGGCCAGCAACAGTGGATTCCGGTAGGGCGCGACAGCAAGATAGGTGAGGACCTTGATCCGCGTGGTGGCAGCGGCGACAAAGCTAAGTGCAACAAAGGGATCCACCGTCTGATGTCCGCCGGTGGCGAGCCACTTCGCTCCGGGGATCGGATGTTCACTCACCGAGAATCCGCTGAACCCGGCCTGTTCTACCGCTACCGCGACATCGGCCATCGGTCCGGCGGCAAAGAGATCGGCTTCGGGGCCGCTGGGTTCTGGATAGTGGAAGATGTAGCGCATCGGTCACCTCATGAACTTTTGTTGTGGACTAACTCGGGTCTTCGGTCAAAGGATGAGGCTGTTGTGCCCGTCCCAGTAGCGTTCGCGGAGCCGGCGTTTGTACAACTTGCCGTTCGGGTCACGCGGCAGTTCGTCGACGAAGTCGACGCTGCGCGGACACTTGTAGGTGGCGAGTTCTCGTTGGCAGTAGGCGATCAGGTCGGCCGCCAACTCGTCACCGGCAGCATCCGGATCAACCAACTGCACAACGGCCTTGACCGATTCACCCATTTCGTCATCGGGTACCCCGATGACGGCCGCGTCGGCGATCGCCGGATGGGAGGCGAGGATGTTCTCGGTTTCCTGCGGATAGATGTTCACTCCGCCGGAGATGATCATGTGGGCCTTGCGGTCGGTGAGGTAGAGATACCCGTCCTCGTCGAGGTAGCCCATGTCGCCGATCGTCCGCCAGCCGTGGGCGTTTGCCACAGACGCGGTCTTTTCCGGATCGTTGTGGTATTCGAATGGGCGGCCGCCTTCGAAGTACACAACACCGGACGCGCCGGCCGGAAGCTCGTTGCCGTGCTCGTCGACGATGTGGCACGGCTGCATCGGCCGGCCCACCGAACCCGGATGCGCCAGCCATTCGGCAGCCGTGATGGCCGTGGCCCCGACATCTTCGGTACCCGAGTAATACTCGGTGATGATCGGGCCCCACCAGTCGAGCATCTGACGTTTCACCGCGACCGGACACGGTGCGGCCGAATGCATGACGCTACGCAGACTCGTCAGGTCATACCGTTCCCGATCTGCTGCCGGCAGCCGGAGCATCCGGACGAACATGGTCGGTACGAACTGCGCGTCGGTGACACCGTACTGCTCGATCAGCTCCAGGCACCGGCGTGGATCGAAGGTCTCCATCACCACAACGGCGGCGCCTGCCCGATGCCAGGACATCGAAAAGACCAGTGGTGAACCGTGATAGAGCGGCGCCGGTGACAGGTACACGACATTCCCGCTCGAACTGCGGTCGATCATGCCCTTGGCGATGAGTACCGGCGCCGACGACGGGTCGCCGAAGGGGGTGCCGGGCAGTGGTTTCCGGACACCTTTCGGCCGTCCGGTGGTACCCGACGAGTACAGCATCTCGCGGCCCTCGCACTCGTTGTCGAGGGGCGTGCCCGCGGTGGCGGCCAAGACGTCGTCGTACGACTCGAAACCGTCGATCTGCCCCGCGCCACTGAACTTCGCACGAAGACGGGTCAGATCGAGGTCGGCGACGACCCCGGCGACAGACTCACTGGCAACAAGCGCCAGCGCGCCACAATCATCGAGGACGTATTGCACCTCGTCGGTGCGCAGGTGCCGGTTGATGGCGGTGTAGTAGAGCCCCGAACGCTGAGCCGCCCAGGTGATCTCGAGAAACGACCGAGTGTTCTCCATCAGGATCGCGATGTGATCACCCGGCTGCAGTCCCCGCTCGCGCAGGGCCCGGGCAAACCGGATCGACCGATCCTCGAGCTGGGCATAGGTGACAACCTCACCGCTGATGCCCATCACGATTGCCGGAGCTTCGGGCGTCAGTTCTGCGTGGTGGCTTGGTGTCATCTGCATACGAAGTCCTTACTCGGTCGGATCAGGGTTTGACGGCTCCGAACTGGTCGCCGATCACTTCGTCGATCAGTCCGAGCTGTCCACCGAGTTCGAGGGCGACGGCGCGGACAACGGTTACGTCTTTGCTGACGAACGCACCCACCGCTTCACTGAACGCGGAAACCGATCCGCGGGACGACACCCCGTCCAGCGCACGGCTGCTGGAGCTGCCGTGGGGGAGCGAACTGAGCAGGGTGGATTCGTCGACGCCGAGTTCGGCTGCGAGGCGAACTCCTTCGCGAAGCAATCCGATCTGCGCCGCGAACAATGCGTTGTTGACCAGCTTGACCCGCTGGCCGTTGCCGATGGCCCCCACATGCAGGGCCGGTTCGGCATAGGTCTGCAGGGCCGGACGGATGCGGTCGATGGCCTCGGAGTCGCCACCGAGGAAGACCGTGAGGCCACCGGCCGCGATGTTGTGTGGACCGCCACTGACCGGGGCGTCGACGACATGCACGCCAAAGGGTGTGGCGCGCTCCGTGATCAGCTCTGCAGTGACCGGGCTGCCGGTGGTGTGCAGAACCAGCACCGAGCCCGGCGGCATCGCGGCGATCAGCGGACCCTGGAGGCAGATTTCACGCACCTGGTCGTCGGTGAAGACGCAGACGATGACGATCTCGGCATCGAAGCCGACTTCGCTGATGTCGGTGACTGCCTCGGCACCCGCTTCGGTGACGTCATCACGGGCCTGGTCATTGCGGACGAGGGCACGCACCTGGTGGCCGCCGCCGACAAGACGCCGGACCATGGGCAAACCCATCCGGCCGGTGCCGACAAATCCGATACGCATCATGACTCCGCTCGTGGGTGGTTCATCTGGACCAGGGTGGCATCGGCCGCGGTCAGGACTGCGCCGATCGTGGTGTCGGCCGCGTCGGCAAGGCTGGCGACCAGTCCGACGTCCTTACGGAGCAGGTCGCCGGCATGATGTGCGATGCGGTCGACGGAGCCGCCACTGTCGGCGATACGACTCAGGGCAAAGCTGTTCGAGGTTCCGTGACCGAGGACCTCGCCCAACCGGACCGGGTCGACGCCGAGTGCCTTGCCGAGCGCGAGCGTGCTGGAAGCGGTGGCGAGGTTGGCGGTGAACAGCAGGTTGTTCAGGAGCTTGGCGACTTCACCGGCACCGATTTCGCCCAGGTGCACAACAGGATTGGCGTAGGTTTCGAAGACCGGGCGGACCCGCGCGACGACGTCGTCCTCGCCGCCGACCATCAGAAGCAACGTACCGGCGGCCGCGCCCATTCCGCCGCCGCTGACCGGTGCATCGACGAACGAGATGCCCTGCTCGGCGGCCTTCGCGGCCAGTTCACGGCAGGTGTCCGGGTGCACTGTCGAGTGCACGGCGATCACACCGCCTGCGGCCATCCCGCGCAGGATGCCTTGTTCGCCGTCGACAACCTCGCGGACGTCGGCGTCGTTGACCACACACACGCAGGCGAGGTCGCTGGCCGCACCGAGTTCGGCAGGAGTCCCCGCGAACTTCGCTGCGGTGTCACCGTACGGCTCGAGCGACTCCGGCCGCCGGGCCCACAGCGTCGTCTCGTAACCGGCCTCCACGATCCGGCGGGCCATCGGCCCGCCCTGGCTGCCAAGGCCGATGAATCCGACTCGCATCGATACTCCTTCTACTTGAAAGTGACTAGTATTTGGGACGTTTCGCGTCGTCGAAGCACTCTTCGACAAACGACAAGATGTTCAGGTGGTAGGCCCTCGCGGTGTACCCCAGACTCAGGTTGTGGCCGCCGTCGAACTGTTGTTCAACCACGACCCGGGGGGAGTTGCTGAACAGCGCGCCGATGTCGTGCAACGCGTCGGGATCCTGGCGCCACACGTTCTCGAACTCGCCGGCGGTGAAGTGCACGGGGACCTTGACCTGTGAGGCCTTGTCCGGGAACGTGATCGTCGGCCAATCCCGGACCACCTCGTACTCATACTTGGGGCCTGCCGCCGAAATCGCGGCGCCACCGGATAGTTCTGCCGGATAGAGACGCGCGGGGTTCCAGAGCAGTTCGCGTACTCCGGCACCGTCGGGCTTTTTGTCACCGTTGTGTCGGGGCACCAGAACCCTGGCGGCCTGGGGCTGATGCTCGAGACCGGTTCCGGAGACCTCGAGACCCAGGAGGTCTCCTCGTGGGTTGGCGGCAGCCATGCGGACACCCAGCTCGGATCCCACCGAATGGGCCAAGATGAAGGTGCCGGCTCCGCGCGGGCGGGTACCGAGATGCGCCTCTATCGCCGCGTAAGCCCAGTCGACACGTTGCTCCGCGGTGGTGAACCGGCCGCCGAAATCGTACGAGGCCTGGTAACCCGGACGATCCAGTGCCAGAACGGTATAGCCGTTCGCGGCCCCGGCCCGAAGTAGTGAATGGCGCGGAAACCCGGGGCAGTCGTAGTAGGCCGCCTTGGACGCGCCACCGTGTAGCGCGACGATGACACCACGCGGATCAGGCGCAGCCAGGAGCAAGCCAGACGAGGGGATGCCGTCGACGTCGACGATCTGCGCGACCGGCACGTCGCCGCATGCGGTGGGCGTCATCTCTGCGGCGGTCACTGGGCCGACCTCAAGAGCATCACGCCGCCGGGTGTCAGGCCACCACTGCTGGCGATCGCGGTCTTGGCACCGGGCACCTGGCGAGCTCCACCCTCGCCGCGAAGCTGGGTGATCGCCTCGGCGATCAGGCCCATACCGTGCGTCCGTCCGTGTGAGAGCTGACCGCCGTGTGTATTGACGGCGACTTCGCCGCCGATGGCGATGTTCTTTCCGCCGTCGAGGAAGTCCTTCGCCTCGCCGATCTCGCAGAAGCCCAGTGCTTCCAGCCATGACAGGCAGTTGAAGCTGAAGCCGTCGTACAGCTGAGCGGTATCGATATCTTTGGGCCGCAACGAGGTTCGCGACCACATGTGGGCCGACGGGCCCAGGACCTGTGGTTCGTGCGTCAACGTGCTCTGGTCCCATTCGATCCGCTCGAGGATCTGAGTGCCCACCGCCTCGACGTATACCGGGGGCTTCGCCAGGTCGGCCGCGGCGTCTTTGGCCGAAACGATGACGGCGATCGACGCATCACAGGGCACGTCACAGTCGTAGAGACCGAACGGCGTGGTGATGGTGCGGGCCGACAGGTAGTCGTCCATGGTCATCGGGTCGCGGTAGATGGCGGTGGGATTGAGTGCGGCGTTCTTTCGCTGGTTCAGGGCGATCCAACCGAGCGTCTCGCGCGTGGTGCCGTACCGGTGCATGTGGCGCTGCGCATTCATCGCCAGCGTGTGCGAGGCGGACATGGCGCCGAACGGCATGATGTAGCCGTTCACCCGGCCCCCGCCGGAGTGAGAGAGCTTGCCCTGCTTCATCAATTCGCTGTAGGTGGACTCCCACAAGGTCCGGTAACACAACACGTGGGTGGCGAGTCCGCTGGCAACAGCCATCATCGCGGCGATGACCGATCCACCGGGACCAAAGGTCTCGATGCCGCCGTTGTACCAGGTCGGATGGATACCGAGGGCCGCCTCAACGGCCATCACCCCGCCGCCTTCACCGAACCCGCCGACGTTACCGGAACCCGGATAGCTGGCGATACCGTCGATGTCGGCCATTGTCAGACCGGCATCTGCGACCGCGCGTTCGCAGGCGGTGATGGTCAGGTCCAGCGGTGAAATCATCAGGCGCCGGCCGATCTCGGACATTCCGACGCCGGTGAGAGCGACCTTGTCCTCGAACTTTTCAGTGGTGGCCATCGGACGGACGTGCTTGTGGAAGTCTTCGGGTTCGATTTCGTCGCGTGGGGCCGCGGCGGGCTGCGCGGCCTGCTCGGCGGCGGGCCGGAACAGCGGGAACCAGACATCCTCGCGGTTTTCGAAGACAACTTCCATGCGCATACCGAGTTCGAGATCGGCGGGGTCGCATTCAACTGTGTTGGTGGTCAGTCGAATGCGGGAGTCTTCTTCGAGTGCGACCTGGGCGATCACGAACGGTGTCGGCATGCCGGGTAGCGGGAATCGTTCGTTGACGGTGAAACCGATGAGCGTGGCGTAGCCCGAGACAACCCGGGGCGCGAGCTCCCGCCCGCGGCAATAGCGGCAGACCGGCTGTGGTGGATGGATCAGCGACGAGCAGCTCTGACATTCCTGAATACGTAATGTGCCATCGGAGCCCGAAGTCCAGAAGAACTCGTTCTCGCTGGTGAGTGACGGCAGGGGACGTCCTGTCGTTTCGGCCACTGTGCCTCCTTGTTGGAACTAAAACAGTGACCGCCACGCCTTCATCAGCGTGGCGGCCCCTGTTCGGTTCTTTGTTCTACGCTGTCAGATCGTTTGTCCTGCCCCGACTATCCGGCTGACTGGGCTATCCGGCTGACTGGGCGCGCGCTTTCGCGATGACCGCAGGCTCTGCCAAGCGGGTGTCGTCGATCAGCTTCTGCAACCGGACGAGGGTGGCGTCGAAGCCGTCGCCGATCGGCTTGCCCGGGGTGAAGTCCGCAGGCAGATGACGCATGCCCTGGATGACACCGATGGTGTCGTAGTGCACGGTCGCCTCCGGATCACACTTGTAGTCCGGCATCCGGTCGAGAACGGCGAGCAGCATCCGCTTGAAAACGGTCCGGGCGACATTGGAGCCGGCGCAGCGATGCAGGCCGAGTCCAAAGCTGTAGTGCCGGTTGGCACCACGGTCGAGAATGACCTCGTTGGGATCCTCGAACACCTCGGGATCGCGGTTGGCCATCGCCCAGGACAGCCACAACCGGTCGCCCTCCTTGAATTCCTTACCCTCGATCTCGATGTCCGCGGCGACGGTACGTCCGTCACCGGGGGCCGGGGTGTAGTAGCGCAGGAATTCCTCGGTGGCGGAGTCGAGTAGTTCATCCCGATTCTCGCTGAGTGTCGTACGCGCATTGGGATTCTCCGACAGCCATTCGAGCGCATGCGCAGTCAGGGCAGTCGTGGTGTCGAAGCCGCCGCCGATGAGCAGACCGAGGTTGCCGAAGATCTCCATGTCCGGCAACGGCTCACCGTCGAGGCGCGCCTCGGCCAGGGCGTTGATCAGTCCTGGACGTGGATTCGCCTTGATCTCAGCAAGGTTGGTGAACAGGTCGATGCCCATGGTCTTGTGCATCTCGTTGACCCGCGCGATATCCGGGGAGTCCGGCGGGGTGTAGACGGCGGCATGCACCGGCTCGTTGTACAGCGTCCACTTCTCCAGCGGGATGCCCATCATGCCCAGCGTCAGGACGGCGGGCACGATGTTGGCGAGCTCATCGACGAAGTCGATACGCCCCGACTCGATCTTCTCGTCGAGGCAGGCGTGCACGACATCGTCGATGAACGGGATCCATGCCTTGACCGCAGCCGGTGACAGGTACGGGTTCAGGACTGCGCGGTAGTTCTTGTGATCGGGGTCGTCCATCTCGAGGATGCCGCCGCGAAGACCGTTGGCACGGTCCGGGGTCGGGATCGAGATGCCCTTGTAGCCGTTCCCGGTGCCGTTGACGTCGTGGTCGGTGGACACCACTGGGCAGCGGGCCAGCTCGAAGACCTCTTTGTTACCCGCGGCAACCCAGTGGCCGCCGTAGGTGTCACTCCATGCAATCGGACACTCCGACTGCATCTTCTCGGTGACGGCCTCGAATTGAT
Source organism: Williamsia sp. Y853 (assembly GCF_056786495.1). Classification (NCBI taxonomy): domain Bacteria; kingdom Bacillati; phylum Actinomycetota; class Actinomycetes; order Mycobacteriales; family Nocardiaceae; genus Williamsia; species Williamsia sp. Y853. The sequence continues at coordinate 68,653 of NZ_JBXCJC010000001.1, read as the reverse complement.
CGCGATAGCCGGGGGAATGTCTTTCGAATTGGAAGCGGGGCGTTTTACGTTCGTCTTGGGTGACGTCCTCAACGGTCATGGGCGCCGTCCTTTCGGGTGTGCGGGGCAGTCGAATACCAGGGGAGTGGGTGTACTACTCGGTGATGCTGATTGCTCGTTCCGGGCACGATGCGAATGCCTCGCGGACACTCTTTTCGTGCTCCGCCGGTACATCTTCGGTGATCGCCGACGCATGTCCGTCGATGTCGTTCAACTCGAACGATTCGGGAGCGATCATCGCGCAAAGCGTGTGTCCCTGGCACTTGTCTGAATCGACCTGCACCTTCACGTGTTCTCCTCGAGGGTTGTTGTAAAGCGGGCTGGGGCTGGGGGTTTCGATCAGAAGTGGACGCCGTACCACTTCAGGTAGCCGCCGCCGTCGACACGTTGCTGGGTGCCGGTGACGTAGCGGGATTCGTCCGAAGCCAGGAACAGGACCATGTTGCTGATGTCGAGCGGCTCGACGAACGGGATCCGCATCGCCTGCTGTACGCCGAACGCGGGCTCTGCGTCTTCACGCTTCGGATTCTCGAGGTCCGGACGGAAGGAACGGTACATCGGTTCGCTCTGCAGCATGTCCGTATTGCAGTTCGTCGGATGGATAACGTTGGCGCGGATGCCTTCCGGGGCGATGTGCAGCGCGAGATTGTGGATGAACTCGGTCAGTGCGCGCTTGGAGTAGACGTAGGCGACGCCACCGGGATCCTTGCCGGGGACGTCGACCTTGCTGGTGTCCATCAGCGCCGCGGTGGAGCCGGTGGCGATGATCGAGGCACCCTCTTTGAGGTGGGGCAGGGCGGCGGTCACAGCGTTGATGGTGCCGACCAGGTTGGTGTTGATGACGTCGGTGAAGCACTGCCACCGGGGCTCGCCCTTCATGCCGGCGATACCGGCCTGTGCGACAACGATGTCGAGCCTGCCGAGTTCGGCAACACCCTGATCGACCGCGGCTTTCATCTGCGCTGCATCGCGCACATCGGCCTGCACGGTCACGATGCGCCGGTCGTGCTTCTCGACCAGCCTGGCGGTTTCTGCCAGGTCTTCGGGTGTTGCCATCGGGTACCCGATGGTCTCGAAGTCTGTGCAGATGTCAACGGCGATGATGTCGGCGCCCTCTTCGGCGAGACGGACAGCGTGACTGCGCCCCTGCCCTCGTGCCGCTCCCGTGATGAACGCGACTTTGCCCTCTACACGACCCATGATGACTGCCCTCTCAATTTTCTTCTGCTGCTGGAACCATCGACAACGGCGAGTGACGCCGGTGCTTTCTACTTATGTGTTGCGACCGTCCTACGTGTTTCGCCCGCCATTGACGCCCAGGATCTGACCGGTGATGTAGCTGGCGTCCTCGGAGATCAGGAATGCGCAGGCGGCGGCGATGTCCTCGGGCCGTCCGACCCGGCGTACCGGAGTGCGCAGGATGTGATCTTCGACGGTGCCGCCGAGACGCTTCTGGCCTTCGGCACTCCGCAGGAGCGGGGTGTCGACAAAGCCCGGCGGTACCGCGTTCACGGTGATGCCGACCTGGCCCAGTTCGAGGGCCAGTGACCTGGTCAGTCCGTTGACTGCAGACTTCGACGAGACATACGCGGCCATATACGGCTGGCCCGAATGTGCGCTGGACGACGAGATGTTGACGATCCGGCCCCACTTGGCTTTCAGCATGTCCGGCAACGCGGCCTGGATGCAGTGGAAGGTGCCGTGGAGGTTGACCTCGTGGATCTTCTTCCACTCATCGAAGTCGAGATCGACGAAGCGGCCGAAACTGTCGATGCCTGCGGCGTTGACCAGCACGGTGACCGGACCGAAGGTGTCGCGAACTTCCGCCAGCGCGGCGTCGATCTGCTCACGGCTGGTGATATCGACGGTGTAGGTGTTCTTTTCTTCGCTCGGTGTCCGATCGAAGGAGGCGACGTTGTAGCCGTCGGCGACCAGCCGCTCGACTACGGCGTGACCGATCCCCGAGCTACCGCCGGTGACAACTGCAGTCTTCACGCCCATGGTTCAGTTCCGCCCATCGTGGTTCGGTGCATCTCGCGTTCAGAGCTGGGGTCGTAAGGCAGTGCGCGGTGCAGCATTCCGGTGTTGTCCCAGATCACCACGTCGCCGACCTGCCATTCGTGGCTGTACGAGAAGCGGTCCTGTGTGGTCCAGGTCAGCAGCTCGTCGAGCAGCTCGCGGCTCTCCTGCGGGTCCATTCCGAGGATGTACTCCGCGGTGGCGCCGATGACCAGCGACTTACGGCCGTCCTTGCGGTCCCAGACCAGTGACGTGTCGTGCGTGGGTTGTGTCCGCCAGCCGGCGAGCACTTCGGGGCTGGGGTCCGGGTCGACCAGCCGCTGGGCGGCTTCGAAGCTGTGGTGCACGCGTAGACCCTCGAGGCGTTTTTTCTCTGCCTCGGGGAGTGCATCGTATGCGGCGTACGTATTGGAGAAGGCAGTGCCGCCGCCGACCATCGCCACATGCTTGCAGGTGAGCATCGTGGCCTTGGAGGGGATGTCGTTGCAGGTGTCGTCGATGTGCCAGAAGAGAGTGCCCTTGAGGTACTCGGCCGAGCGGGACTTCTCGGGGTTGAGTGAGACGACGAAGACCTCTTTGCCTCCCGGCGCTTGCACCGGTCCGAGCTTGCGGCTGAACGTGACCTGGTCCTCATCGCTCAGGTCCAGTCCGCGGATCAAAAGGACACCTCGCCACTTGAGTGCCTCGAGGCACCGGGCGGTCACGATGGGGTCATTCAGGTCGTCTACGCCGTGAACCTGAACGCCGAGGGCGGGGCCGAGGGCTGTTGTCTCAATCACAAGAATCTCCCTTTCTATTTGTGAGAACGATACTCTCGAAATGTAGCAGTCGGCAAGAGTTTGATGCGTTTGGGCTGCGGCTATTGTCCGTTTGCCCGGCCCTGGATGGGGCTACCTCGGGGTAGGCGTTGGCTGGAAATGTTGCTACAGTCCGTTTAAGGCGAATGTGGCGTTGGTCATATTTGAGAATGAAGTTTTCACAGATTTTGAGGAGGCGCAATGCCAGCCCAGGAAGCAGTGGCGACCGATGGAGGACTCGACGTGAAAGGTGGCGGAGTCCGCAAACGTCTGCTCATCGGCGGAGAGTTGGTGGCGATGGACAAGGAGTTCCCCTCGCTGAACCCGGCCACCGAAGAGGTTTACGGCTACGCCCCGGATGCGGGTGTCGACGAGGCGAATGCGGCCATTGCCGCCGCGCGCCAGGCATTCGATCACACCGACTGGTCCACCAACACCGAATTCCGCATCAAGTGCCTCGATCAGCTGCACCAGGCGATGCTCGACAACCTCGAGGACCTTCGTGAGCTCACCATGGCCGAAGTTGGTGCCACCCGGATCCTGACGCACGGTAACCAGCTCGAAGCGCCGATCGGCATCGTCAAGTACTACGCGGATCTGCTCCGTACCTACCCGCTCACCGAAGACCTCGGCGAGGTCGAGCTGAACGGCAAGCGCCACCGTCGTTGGGTGGAGAAGGAAGCAGCCGGCGTGGTCTCGGCCATCGCCGCCTACAACTACCCGACTCAGCTCGCGCTCGCGAAGCTGGCTCCGTCGCTTGCCGCCGGTTGCACTGTGATCCTGAAGGGCGCACCCGACACCCCGCTGCTCACCCTGGCGCTCGGCGAACTGATCGCCAACCACACCGACATCCCGGCCGGTGTGGTCAATGTGCTCTCGTCCACCGATATCGCCGTCGGTCAGGTCATGACCACGCACCCCGACGTCGACGTCGTGACGTTCACCGGCTCCACCCCGGTCGGCCGCCAGATCATGTCCGCCGCAGGCGACACCCTCAAGAAGGTGTTCCTGGAGCTCGGTGGCAAGTCGGCCCTGATCGTTCTCGAGGATGCCGACCTGCAGACCGCTGCCCAGTTCGCGGCGTTCAGCATCTGTTCGCATGCCGGTCAGGGCTGTGCGCTGACCACCCGCCTGCTGGTGCCGCGTCACAAGCAGGACGAGATCGTCGCGGCGGTTGCAGCGATGATGGGGCACATTTCCTACGGCGACCCGACCAACCCGAAGATCTACATGGGTCCGCTGATCAGCGAACGTCAGCGTGACAAGGTCGACGGCATGGTGAAGCGGGCCGTCGAAGCCGGCGCGACACTGGCCTTCGGTGGCGAGCCCGTGAGCCCGGGCTACTTCTACAAGCCCACACTGCTGGCCAATGTCGACCCGTCCAGCGAGATCGCCCAGGACGAGGTCTTCGGACCGGTCCTCGCCGTGATCCCGTTCGACGACGAAGAGCATGCCGTGCGTATCGCCAACGACTCGCAGTTCGGTCTGTCCGGTGGCGTCCTGAGCGCCGACGAGGATCGGGCAATCGCGATCGGTCGCCGGATCCGGACCGGCACGTTCAGTATCAACGGTGGCAACTACTTCACACCGGACGTCCCGTTCGGCGGCTACAAGCAGTCGGGGCTCGGCCGTGAGATGAGTGCCGCCGGATTCGAAGAGTTCCTCGAGACCAAGGCGTTTGCGGCTCCGGTGGTGAGTGCATGAAGCCACTAGAGGGCATTCGCGTCCTCGAGGTCGCCATGTACGGCTTCGTCCCGTCCGCCGGTGCGGTTCTTTCGGACTGGGGCGCCGAGGTGATCAAGATCGAGCACGCCGTGACGGGCGATCCGCAACGCGGACTGCGCCAGACCGGCACGATGGTCGTCGTGGGCGACCCCAACCCGAACATCGAGCATGCCAACCGTGGCAAGCGGAGTCTGGGCCTGGACATGTCCAAGCCTGAGGGCAAGGAAGTCCTGACCGAATTGGTCAAGAAGGCGGACGTCTTCCTGACCAGTTTCCTGCCCGACCACCGTGCCAAGTTCGGGATCGACGTCGACGACATTCGGGCGATCAACCCGAAGATCATCTACGCCCGCGGCAGCGCTCTGGGTCCGCGTGGCCAGGAGTCCGATCGGGGCGGCTACGACATGACCGCCTTCTGGTGCCGTGCCGGTACGGCCGCAACCATCACTCCTCCTGGGACCCAAGGCATGATCGCGCCTCCGGGACCGGCCTACGGCGACACGATCTCCGGGACCAACCTGGCCGGTGGCGTCGCCGCCGCGTTGCTCAAACGTGAGCGGACCGGTGAACCGTCGGTGGTGGATGTGTCGCTCTTGGGCAGTGGCCTGTGGGCGATGGGACACGGCATCGCATTGTCGGCTCATCTGAAGGAGCCGATGGTCGCACCGGTTCCCGGCGTGCACGGTTCGCCGGTGAATCCGTTGACCGGTGTGTACGAGACGGCCGATGGTCGGTACATCTCGTTCATCATGATGCAGCCGGCGAAGTTCTGGGCGGATGTCTGCAGGCATATCGAGCGGCCGGAACTCATCGACGATCCGCGATTCGCCACGGGCAAGGACATCTCTGCCAATACCGACGCCGCGGTGGCGATCCTGCGTGAGGCGATCAAGGGCCGCACGCTGGAGGACTGGAGCGAACGCTTCGGGACACTGGCAGGCCCGTGGGCGCCCGTGCAGGATTCGCTCCAGGTGTCGTCCGACGCGCAGGTCCGGGCCAATGACTACCTCGTCCAGGCCGGTGAGATCGAATTGGTCTCCACGCCGGTGCAATTCGATGTAGCCGCAACGGAAACCACTGCGGCCCCGGAGTTCGCCGCCCACACCGATGAGATCCTCCAGGAAATCGGACTCGACTGGGACCGCATCATCGAACTGAAGACCGCCGGCGCGGTCACCTAGGTAAATCGGGAGATCAACATGCCTTACATCGCCTCTATCGGAACGTACCTGCCGCCGTGGGGTACCTCGGAACATCGCATCGCCGGTGACGATGAGGATGCCATCACGATGGCGGTGGAGGCGGGTCGGGCAGCACTGTCGAAAGGGGGTGCGGTCGACTCGGTTGTTCTTGTCACCCGTGACCTCCCTTTGCTCGAAAGCAGCAATGCTGCAGTGCTTCTCGCCGGGCTTGATCTCGACCCCGAGCTAGAGGTGACCGAGCGTCTCGGTGGCGCGCCGGCAACGCTTGATGCGTTGAGTTCGGCGCGCCAGCGGACGCTGGTCATCGGTGTGGATCTCGATCCGGCCGGAGCGGCCGCCGCTCTGACCTCCGATTGCGGTCTGCACGTACGTACGTCGGCCCGGGTGGCGCGCAGCCTCCCGGTCCGCACGCGCAATTCCACCGGTGTGGTCCATGACTACGGTGACCCGCGGTTGCTGCACGATCGCGGCCTGGTTGCCTCGCTGGCAGCGGCATGGCTGGATCATCCGACAGCCGTTGCCGGCGTTGACCACAAGCACGCAACCGAACTGAGCCCCGAGTTCTCGGCACACCTGCCGACAGTGGGGGCCAGTTCAGGTCTGTTCGCCCTGGCGGCGATGGCCGAGTCGGAGACGACCGGTCCTTTGGCAGCCATTGAACAGGCGAGCCTTTCCGGGATAACAGTTGCTGCCGGGTCGGTGGCGCTTCACCGTCGTGAGCCGACTGCCCGGCCCAAGATCGAGACAACGTACATCCCCGGAAACGAGATCCCGATCTCGCTGGCGGCGTATGAACGGGCATTCGAGGCGAAAGTGCGTTGGGAGGCAGGCCGACACGCTGGTTCCGACCAGCTCGACTTCCCGCCGCGCTACCAGGTCTCCGACGACTCTGTTTTGCAGACCGAATACGAACACGTACCGCTGCCGCGGACCGGGACCGTTTACACCGGTGTCACGGTGTACGTGCCGGTGCCGGGTCTGAAGACTCCGTATTCGCTGGTGATCGTCGAGCTCGAAGATGTGAATGTGCGAGCACTGGTGAAGGTGACCGGTGCCGATCCCGGTTCTGTGGGTATCGGTGATCGCGGGCGGTTGGCTCTCCGTCGGGTGGCCATGCGGTCGGGAGTTCCCGACTACGGCTACGCATTTGAGCCCGAACTTGTTGTGGAAGGAGCAGCGGTATGAGGAAGGTTGCAGTTGTCGGCGCGGGTATGACCCCGTTCGCCGAACACTTCGCTCACGGAATCAAGGATCTGCTGCCGATGGCCTATGCCGAGGCGGCGGCCAGTGTTGACAAGGGCATCAACAAGAATGACCTGCAGGCCGCCTGGTTCGGTGCGATGGGTACCACCGACGGCTTCCCGTCGGGCATCCTCGCCGATTCCCTCGGCCTGCCCGACATTCCGGTCACGCGCATCGAGAACTCGTGTGCCACCGGCAATGACGCGGTGCGTAATGCGTTGTACGGCATCGCCTCCGGCGCGTTCGACGTCGCGCTCGTCATGGGTGCAGACAAGCTCCGCGAGACGGCCTCCAAGGACATGCTCTGGGAGTGGGAGGCGACGTCGCGGGACATGGCGTGGGACTACCCGCTCGGTCTGGTCGCACCTGCAGGATTCGCCCTGCACGTGAGCCGCTACCTCTACGAGTCGCCGGCGACCCGTGAACACATGGCGATGGTCGCGGTGAAGAACCACCGCCAGGGTGTGAACAATCCGAAGGCGCGCTTGCGATTCGAGATCACCATGGAGCAGGCACTCGAGGCCCCGACTGTGGTGACACCGTTTGGTCTCTACGACTGCGCGCCTCAGAGTGACGGCGCTGCCGCGCTGATCCTGGTCTCCGAAGACGTCGTCGACCGCTACACCGATCGGCCCGTGTGGGTCCGTGGTGTCGGTCTCGGGCTGGATTCGGTGATGCACCAGCACAAGAAAGATATGACCACGTTCCCGGCCACGGTTCGTGCGGCCAAGCAGGCGTTCTCCATGGCCGGGATGACACCGGCCGACGTCGATGTCGCCGAACTGCATGACTTCTTCACCGGCGTCGAGATCATGAGCTACGAGGACCTGGGCTTCGCTGACCGGTTCGAGGGCTACAAGCTGCTCGAGGCCGGCGACACCTCCGTCGGTGGTTCGATGCCGGTGAATCCCAGCGGAGGCCTGAAATCGAAGGGGCATCCACCGGGCGCGACCGGTGTCGCGCAGTGTGTCGAGTTGTTCGACCAGCTGCGCGGCAACGCCATCAACCAGGTGGACGGTGCCAAGGTCGGCCTGGCACACAACCTCGGTGGGCCCACCGCCGTTGCCGCCGTGACGATCCTCGAGGGACCGGACTCATCCCGCTAGGTGTAGGCCACCACACTGTGAAGTTGTCAAAGAGCTTGCAGTGCAGAGCTATCTGCGATGCTTGGGGTACTTGGAATATGCCGTCATGAGTTCTCTGGTGTAGCGGTTCCGGGCGTGTTCGCTCTAGGCGGCGATGGGCTCGGAGGTCAGGTTGCGGCGGGCATGCGATCTCAGCGGTGTTTTGCTCGCATCATCTGGTGCAACAAACCAGGGATGCCCGTCGCGACCGATGAAGACCGTCCAGCCGCGGTGGTGGATGTATCGGTGGTGGCGTCGGCACAGCAGGACGGTGTTGGTCAGACTGGTGGTTCCGCCGTTGCGCCAGAAGTCGATGTGGTGGGCATCGGCGTAGCCGGCAGGGCAGCCGCAGCCTGGGAATGCGCAGCCGCGGTCTCGGGCGATCAGTGCTTTGCGGATCGCCGGGGTCACGGTGCGGTGCTCGCGTCCGACATCGAGTGGTACGGAGTTGTTGTCGAGCAGGATTTCCGTGATGACTGAATCGCAGGCGAGCATCTGCGCGGTGGGTGCCGAGGCCGGTCCAGTCCATTCGAATGCAGGCGCTATCGCCGGTGGTGTGGCGTTGCCGAGTCCGCGCAGCTGTAGTGCTTGGAGGTATTCGGCTGTCACTGTCACCGTGACGTGCGGTTTCACACCGCCGCTGGAGGGCCGGTTTTCCTGTCCGAGATAGGAATCCAACAGTCGTTCCAAGACGTCGGCTCGGATTTGAGATTTGCTGCGCGAGTCAGGTGATCCATCTGGTTCGGGTACCGGTGTGGATAGTGGTTTCAACGCGACAGCGAGTTTCTCGCCCACAAGGTTGTCCAGGTCGAACATGCCGTGGGTACGGCGGTCGTCGCCGGTTGCGAATGAGAATTCATTCAAGTCGTGATTCTCGGCATCGGGTATCTCTTTGTCCGGCGGCGACAACACGATCGCCATATGCCGCGCCCGCGCAGAGACTGCGGCTGGTGTCGCCATCAGCGCTTCGGTCAGGAGTCCGCGCACACAATCGGTACGATCAACGTCGGGTAGATCAGGGTTTCGCCGTTCAATGTGGTTCAGCCCCTTCACGATAGAGTCGACGTGCTCACCCGACAGTGTTCCGTCCACACCATAGGCCGCCACCGACGGAATGGCACCGAGTGTCTTGCCCACCCGTACGTACCGGTGCGCGGCGGCCGGCGCCATCCCGGCCTTTTGTAGCAGTTTTGCGGTGGAGCCATGACCTGACTTCTGGGCTATCCCACGCCGATCGAGTTCGCCGGTGAGCCGAAAAAGTATCTGCTCCACAAAATGATTGAGTCGAATAACCGCCACCGTGCGTGATGAAATCTCAGCATCATCCCCGGCGACCAAAGCCGCATCCCCTGCCAGATCAGACAACCTGGCGAACATTCCCCCGAAGTCCATAGCTCAACAATACGGCCCCAACCCAGTTCGCACAAGCTTTCGAACAGGTCAATTTGGTTGCACTGCAATATCTTTCGCGATCCTCAGGTTCACGACCGGTCAGTCTATCGAAGTGGTCTGACAAGGAGTGGCATCCCTGGCCGGCGGCCCTATGGTGGCGAGTTCGGTGCAGTCGTAGGCGACGAACCTGTACTGCTGGTTGTCAGGGGATTATCTTGCGGGTTCGGAGGTCGGTGAAGATCTCCAGGAACATTGCTTCGGTGTCGACGTAGCGGTGGAACCCGGCCCGTCGGGCTTTCGACCCGTCGGCGAAAAAGTCGTAGTCCCAACTGAATACGAAGTCTCCGAACTCCCACGATGAGACGTCGGAGTACGGGGTTTGAGCCAGATCGTGCTCCTTGACGAGCTCGTCCCATACCGACTCCTTGTCTGCCATTGCCATTGCCAGCGCCATCGACATCGGGAGTGGAGGTGCGACGTCCATGTCGAAGAACGCTGCGATCTTGGGCCACATCTCTTGCCAGCGAAAGAGATCGCCGTTGTTGATGTTGAACGCTTGATTGGCGCAGCCGGGGCTGGTGGCGGCCCAGACCGTTGCCTCGGCCAGTAGCCCGGCGTCGGTCATCTCGATCAAACTGGTGTACGCACCGGGTTTTCCGGGGAAGCGCAGCGGGACACCCAACTTCTTCGAGATGGTCGCGTAGACGGCGATGACCAGTGCGAGGTTCATCGGGTTGCCCAGTGCGAATCCGGACACAACGGATGGTCTGATCGCTGACCAGGTCCAGCGCTTACCTGCCTGTCGGTGTTCGAGGAACTGCTGCTGGTCGACGTTGAACTCCGGCGGCATGTGCGGCGGATCGCTTTCGCGGGCAGGTGTTTTGAACGGTCCGAGATGGGCCCCGTAGACCTTGTATCCCTGCATCAGGCTGACGTGCTGGAGTCCGCGAGCGACCGGTTCGATGGCGTCGAGAGTGTTGACCAGCATCGCCAGGTTGGGCGCCACCAGCTCGGCCCACGTGGGGCGGTCCTGATAGGCGGCGTAGAAGACGTGGGTGACCGCGTCCAGTCCGCTCAGCGCGGCCGTGGTCTGGTCTGGATCGAGCAGGTCGACTGCGATGTGTTTCACCGGTCCGGAGTCCGTGCCGCCTCGCCGAGAAAGTCCGATGATGTCCCATTCGCCGGTTGATGCGAGGTGGTCGATCAGGTTTCCACCGATCACACCTCGGGCTCCGACCACGAGTGCCACTTTGTTGTTCTGCGTCATCCCGACCTCCATTGGTATATCGCGATCTTGCGATATGGCTAGTCAACCACACGTATCGGGATATTGCGATCTAGCGGTAGGCTGAGCGACGTGGACGAAGCATCGACAGGTACGGCATGGGATTCCGCGTTCAAAGCGCTGTCGAATCCCGCGCGTGTGCAGATCCTGCAATGGCTGAAAGACCCAGGAAGTTTCCCTCCGCAGCTCGCGCCTGCCGAGGAGATCGGAGTGTGCCTCAAGCACATTCAGGCGAGGGCAAAGGTATCGCAATCCACGGCGTCGCAGTACATGGCCGCACTCCATGCAGCTGATCTGGTGACCACCACACGGATTGGCCAATGGACGCACTACAAGCGAAACGAGCAACAGATCGCGAGGCTTGCCACGTTCATCGAGCAGGGGTTGTGAGCAACTTCGGCGCGGTCAATGGTCCATTGGCACGTGCGGCGGGGGAGTGCGGCGGGTGTTCTACTCGATGCTGCTTCGGATCTGCATGAGCATGCGTTTCACGATAAGTCCGTGCGCTCCGGAGCTGATGACGAACCGCCGATAGCCCCAGCCGGGCACTCCGGGAAACGTCGCATAGGAGCGGGCGCTGATCTCTGAGCCACCCGCGTCGCCGCTCACCGTGAAGCGCAGTAGGTAGCGGGAGAATCGGTGGCGACCGGCCAGCGTGATGTGGTCGCCCGGTACGGATTCGGTCACCGCGAATCCGGGGATCGTGGCGCCGACGTCGGGGATCGTGCCCGAAGCGCGCCGCGGATCGGTTCCCACCAGATGCGCGAACTGGGTGTTGGTGCCGAGTTGTGTGCGGGCGATCCAGGCGGTCAGTGCTTCCCAGACTGTCAACACGGGTGCATCAATGGACAACCGGTGTTCGTCGATCAATGGCAGATCCGTATCCATCGGGCGGTCCTCGTGATGGGGGTGTGTCAGGTCAGACTATCGACTCCGAACTCATCGGAGAAGATCTTTCACAACCTTGCCGGTTGCGTTGGTGGGTAGCTCGGTCAGGAACTCGATCGACCGCGGGACCTTGAAGCCGGCCATGCGCTCGCGGCTCCACGAGATCAGATCGGCTTCGGACACAGCCTCTTTGGTGACGACGAACGCCTTGCAGACCTCGCCGAGCCGGTCATCGGGCACACCGATGACCGCGACCTGTGCGACCGCCGGATGTTCGAGGAGGAAGCCTTCGATCTCGGCGGGGTAGGCGTTGAAACCGCCGACGATGAACATGTCTTTCTTGCGGCCGATGATGCGCAGGCGGCCGCCCTCGTCGAGACTTCCGAGATCTCCGGTGTGAAGCCATCCGTCGGAGTCGATGGCTTCGGCGGTTGCCGCCGGATCGTCGAGGTAGCCCTGCATGACGTTGTACCCGCGGATCAGGACTTCGCTGTCGTCCGCGATGTGCAATTCGATTCCATCGCACGGTGTTCCGACGGTGGTGGCGATCTGTTCGAAGGTGTCGCCCGCCCGTGATGCGGTCGCTGTGCCGCCCTCGCTCAGGCCGTAGCCGGTCATGATGGTTTCGAAGGGGAGGTCATTTTTAATCCGGCGGATCAGTTCGACGGGGATGTCGGCCGAACCGGTGACAGCGGCCCGCAGTGACGAGAGGTCGCGGCTACCGTCGTTGGCCGCCAGTAACGACTGGTAGAGCGTCGGGGGGCCGGGAAGCATCGTGATCTTCTCGCGTTCGACGAGATCGAGTACCGCATCGACGTCGAGGACCGGCACGGGAAAGATGGTGGCACCGCGGATCATCGACGCGATCATGCCGGCCTTGTAGCCGAACATGTGGAAGAAGGGGTTGACCACCAGATAGCGGTCGCCTTCGCGTAGGTCTGCGAGGTCGCACCACTCGGAGAACAGCCGCAACGTCTGCCGGTGGTTCATCATGACGCCCTTGGGGCGTCCGGTGGTACCGGAGGTGTACATGATGTCGGCGATGTCGTCGCCGCTCACCTCGCACTCGAAAGGCTCACCGCTGGAGAGGAAATCGGACTTGAGGTCGATGACTGGCACACCTTCGGGGCCGCCGTACTGCACCCCGAGAAAGCCCTGCTGCACGAGCAGGAGCTTGGCGCCGCTACGCCGGACGATGTCGTCTGCCTCATCGGCCTTGTAACGGGTGTTGACCGGGACCAGCACGCCGCCTGCGGTCAGCAGCCCGAAGACCGCGATGACCCACTCCGCCGAATTGGGTGCCCAGATGGCGACCCGGTCGCCTTTGTCGATGCCCGCTGATGCAAAAGCTCCGGCTGCCTTCCGAACCCGTTGTGTGAGTTGACGGAAAGTCAGCCGGAGCGGTCCGTCGACGATCGCTTCGTTGTCACCGAAGCGATCGTCGACGGAGAGGACCATCTGCGGGATGGTCTCCCAGGTCATACCTTGAGCAACCTCGCCATGTTTCCGCCCATGACCAGCTTCTGATCTTCGAGAGGCAGATGCTGGATGTGGTTGATGTACGTGGTCGGCTCGGCCAGGCCCTCGGGATGCGGGTAGTCCGACCCGAACAGCACGCGCTCGGCGCCGATGAGGGCGGTGAGCTTGCTGAAATCTTCTTCCCAGAAGGGGCTGACGTGGATGCTCTTCTTGATGGCAGCCACCGGATCCTGCATGCCGAAGCCCTCAGGAGCCTTCTTGTACACGTCTGCAAGGGTCTGCAGCACGTGCGGCAACCAGCTGGCACCGTTTTCGATGACCGCGATGCGCAGCTCCGGGAACCGGAACAGGGCGCCGTGGCAGACCCACGAGGCAACTGTGTCCTGAATCGGACGCCATTCGCTGACCATGCGGAAGGCATTGGTGACGAAGGGGAGCATCTCGTCGCTGGTGCCGTCCCAGTCCTGGTTGTAGCGTGCGTAACCGCTGTCCGACGAATGCTGGGTGACCAGCACATCGAGCTCGACGACGCGCTTCCAGAACGGGTCGAACTCGGGAAGGGCGAACGACCGCGGGCCCTTGAATCCGGGGACCGGAGCGGGACGGACCAGGATGGCCTTGGCGCCGCGCTCGACACACCACTCGAGTTCTTTGATGGCCTCTTCGACGATCGGCAGGCTGATCACCGGGACGGTGAAGATGCGATCCTCGTAATTGAAACCCCAGGTCTCGTACAGCCACTGGTTTAGCGAGTGGACCACGGCGTGAATCAGTTCCGGGTTGTCACGCATGCGCTCTTCGATGAGGCTGGCGAGCGTGGGGAACATCAGCGTGCGGTCGATCTGCAGCTCATCCATGAGCTTGAGACGCGCAGCAGGCTCACGGAATGCGGCAGGCGACTTGATCGGCTTGCCGAAGATCTCGCGCTTGCTCAGGCCCTTGGGGTTACCGTTCTTGAAGTAATCCTCCATGGCACCCGGCCGTGCGACGACGTCGAACGTCGGGTTGGGGATGTATTCGCTGATCTGCCCACGGATGGCGATCTTTGTCCGGCCGTTGACCTGGACGTATTGGATCGCATTCTTGTACTTCTCCGGAAGGAACTTGGTCAGCGCCTCCTGGGTCTCGTACAGGTGGTTGTCCGCGTCGAACAACGGATACGGCAATGCTTCGGGCATGAGATCCTCCATTTCCTCTTGTGAGAATCATATTCTCTTTATGCGGATGTCGCAATATCCTTGCGCACCTGAAACTTCTGAACTTTCCCGCTCGCGGTACGAGGAAAATCGTCGGCCTGATGCAACTCCTCGGGCCACTTCTGCTTGGCCAAACCGATCCGATCGCAGTGTGCGCGGACTTCGGCCATCGTGGGCATGGAATGGCCCGATTTGAGTCGAAGGACCCCGGCGGCGTGCTCGCCGAGGCGGGCATCGGGCGCGGCGACCACCACCGCTTCGGCAACTGCCGGCATACCCATCAGGACCTCTTCGACCTCCAAGGCGCTGATGTTCTCCCCGCCGCGAATGATGAAGTCCGCCTTGCGATCTGTGATCGTCAGGTAGCCGTCTTCGTCGATCACCCCGACATCGCCGGTGCGGTACCAACCGTCTTCGTCGAAACTACGTTCGGTCAGTTCCGAATCGGTGTAGCCGATGCAGAGATCCGGTCCGCGACTGAAGATCTCACCGTCGTCGCCAAGCCGGATCTCGGCGCCCGGCAGAACATTTCCGTCGGTGAACAGGCGCTTGTCGATGGGGGCGTTGTACATCGAGCCGACAATGGACGGGTGCTCGGTGCTCCCATATGAGCGGAAGACCGTGATGCCGAGGTCCTCGAGTCGCGTGGTGACCGCCGCAGGCACCGATGACCCGCCGAGCCCGGCATATTTCATGAACGGCAGGTACTCGTCGGTGAAGTCCGGATGGTCGATCAGGCTGGTCACGAAGTAGGTGGCACCGCCGCCGACGGTCAGGCCTTCCGTCTTCATCAGGTCCATCGACTGCACGGGATCCCACGCGTCGGTGAGGTTGATCGGACTGCCGTCGAGGACCGGGATGAGGAAGGCGTTGACCATCCCGATGAAGTGGCCGACCGGCGCGGCGGTGAGCTGGCTGCCGCGATCGGGCGGATACCACGCACCGAGTTGCCGGGTCTCGAAACCGAGCGTGCGATGGCTGTGGATCACGCCCTTCGGTGAGCTGGTTGTGCCCGACGTGAAGGCGATCAATGCAGGTAGCGCCGCATCTGTCTCGATGATCCCGGACATCGGTTCGTCGGCCAGGAGGTCGTCGAAGTCGCGGCCGACCACCCCGACGATCGGAACGTCGGCACTGAGATCAGGGGAGTGTTCGAGGCGTCCGAATTTCTCGGCGGCGATGAACACCTTGGGTTTGATCGCACCGAGGATGTAACCGACTTCCTTGCGCCCATAGAAGTGGACAATCGGAACCACCGTGGCGCCGAGGAACGATGAGGCCCAAAAGGTTGCCGCGGCTTCCATCCAGTTGGGGAGTTGAAATGCGACGACGTCACCTGGTCCCACGCCACGGTCACGCAGGCCGGCGGCAAGTCGTCGGGCAACCAGCTCGACATCGGCGAAGGTCCCCGTCCACGGTCGGATCGACGAATGGATCCGGAACTCGACATCGGGTGCGGCAGCGAGCCCCGCTGCGAGCAGTTCTCCGATGGTCTCGTCGGTCCACCACCCCTGCTGCTCGTATCTGGCCACCAGGTCGGCGGGGATGGTTCGCATGTAGACAACTCCAATACAGCTCTGGTCCGGGTCCGGGTACCGAACGACGGCCGGGGTCGCGATCGGCCGGGTGAGGCGATCAACGGCCGACGGTGATGATGATATTCTCATAACTGAAGAATGCCAATCTCATTGATGGAGAATCTCCCATGGTTGAACTTGAACTCAACGAAGGTCTGGCGATCATCACGATCGACCGTCCGCAGGCCCGGAACGCGATTGCGCCGGAAACCATGGATCAGCTCGAGACGGCCCTGGATGAGGCGAAAGGCGCTCAGGCCCTGGTCATCAAGGGTGGCGGCGACAAAGCGTTCGTCTCCGGCGGAGACCTGAAGCAACTGAGCGCCCTGCGCACAATCGAAGAGGCCGAGGCGATGGCCTGGCGGATGCGCGGGATCTGCGATCAGATCTCCGCGTTCCCGGCACCGGTTGTTGCGGCGCTGAACGGGCACGCACTCGGTGGTGGGGCCGAGGTTGCCGTTGCCGCCGATATCCGTATCGCTGCCGACGACATCAGGATCGGCTTCAACCAGGTGACGCTGGCGATCATGCCGGCCTGGGGTGGCGCAGAGCGACTCGCGCAGCTGGTCGGTAAGAGTCGGGCCCTGCTGCTCGCCGGGGGTGGGGCACTTCTCGGTGCTGCCGAGGCCGAGCGGATCGGACTGGTCGACCGGGTACTGCCCCGGGCGTCGTTCGATGAGGGCTGGAAGGCCGTGGCCAGGTCATTGGCCAACAATTCGTCCGGTGACATCAAGCGCGTCATCGGCGGTGCGACCCCCGATGAGGCGGTTGCGGCGTTCGCACGCCTGTGGGTGGCCGAGGAGCATTGGGAAGCTGCTGACCGGGTGATGAACCGCAAGCGCTGACACGTCGCATCGAACTGGCCGCCCGGTTGTCCGGGCGGCCATTTCGCGTTTCTGCACGGAGCGGTGCTAGGCATTTGCACAGCATCCGTCGATATTGTGGACAACGGCGCGCTAACATGTCGTGAGCCAAATGGCTGCTGACAATGATGCGGAGGTCGAACCCGATGGCATCGCCCCGCAGACTGGGCGCCCCGGACGCAAAAAATCGCGCGGTGCTGCTTGCCGCCGCCGAGCGTCTGATGTTGGAGAACGGCTATGCCGCGGTGAGTTCCCGCCGCGTGGCCGACGAAGCGGGCCTCAAACCTCAGCTGGTGCACTACTACTTCCGCACCATGGACGAGCTGTTCCTGGAGCTGTTCCGGCGTCGGGCCGAGCAAGGCCTCGAAGTACAGGCGTTGGCGCTCAAATCCGAGCAGCCGTTGTGGGCGCTGTGGACGTTCAGTACCGATCCGGCCGGTGCGATCTTCACGATGGAATTCATCGCATTGTCGAACCATCGCAAAGAACTTCGGGCCGAGATCGTGCGGATCTCTGAACAGTTCCGCAGCGAGGCAAGTGCCGGTATCGAGGAAGTGCTGCGCAGATATGGGGTTGATCTCGACCAGATGCCGGCAGTGGCGGCGATAGTGTTGATGACCAGCATCTCGCGGGTTGTGGTCATGGAAGACACTCTCGGCGTCCGCGAAGGGCACGCGGAGATGATCGAGGTTGTCGAGAATTACCTGCGCCAACTCGAGGGCGAACCGAGTCCTGAGCTGCGGGAGGTCATGCAGCGCCGTCGTTGACGGCGCCGCGTTTTACGAGATTGCCTCGAGGCTGTCGTCGTTGACGAACACCAGGCTTCCGTCGTTCAGCAGCACAGCAAAGCGCTTCGGGCTGACCTTGAGTCCGTCACCGAGATCGACCGTGGCCTCGGGGAGAACACCGAAGTCCTCGACGATGGTGCCTTCTCGAGTGTTGTCGTCAGTGGTGACGTTGACCTGCGCTCCAACGCTGAGTGCCTTGGATGCTTCGGGAGCATCCTTATCAGCAGCAGTCGATTGTCTATTTCGCATGCATACATTAGATCAGTAGATTCCCGCTATTGGTACATCGGAGTTGCTGAACTACTGATTCGGCATTGCGATATCTGAATACGTCAGCTGTATTCACGGCCTCGATTGAGCCCGAATCGCCACGCGCAAAGATCGCGTAAAGATCGAGGATGCGGGCGTATGAAGGTCGTCAACGACGGGTTCGACGCCCCTTTGATCGGCGCATGCTCAGGACACACGCCGGGCTCGATGGAGTAGCCCGGCATCTCTCCAGGAGTGGTCGTGTCAGATCTCTTTTTTCTGCTGGCAATCGGCGGCGGTTTCCTAACATGCGCGCTGGTTCTGCGTGCCGTCGCTGCGAGAACACGCCGGTGACCGCCGACGGAGCAACCAACGTCGTGTTGCTGATCCTCGCAGTGATCGTCGTGCTGTACCTCTTTGCCGCCCTCATATTTCCCGAAAGGTTCTAAGGCGTGAACTCCTCTTTGGCTGCCGCGCTCCAGGTCGGGGTGGTGGTGTTCGTACTCGCGGCGGCATATGTGCCCCTCGGCGACTACATGGCCCGAGTGTTCTCCGGTGCGCGCGATTGGGCGCCCGAACGATTCATCTACAAAATCGCCAGGATCGATCCCAAGCGCTCCCAGACGTGGACCGGCTACGCCACCGCGTTGATCGCATTCTCTTTCGTCGGCATCGTGTTCCTCTACCTGCTACAACGACTGCAAGGTGTCCTGCCTTGGAGTGACGGCCGCGATTCCGTATCGCCTGCCATGGCTTTCAACACCGCGATCTCGTTTGTCGCGAATACCAACTGGCAGTCCTTCTCGCCCGAAGTGGTGATGAGCAACCTGACCCAGATGGTCGGACTGGCAGTGCAGAACTTCCTGTCTGCGGCAGTTGGGCTGGCGGTTGCCGTCGCGCTCATCCGCGGCATCATCGCGAAAAAGGGTGACGGGGAGCTCGGCAACTTCTGGGTCGACATGACCCGTTCGGCACTCCGGATCCTGTTGCCGCTGAGCATCATCGTCGCGGCCATTCTGCTCACGCAGGGTGCCGTTCAGTCGTTCAAGAGTGGCTTCGATTTCATCGGCCTCGACGGATCGAATGGTTCGAGTGTGGTCGGTCCGTTTGCGTCGCAGGAGGCGATCAAGGAACTCGGTACCAACGGAGGCGGCACGCTGTCGGCCAACTCCGCTCATCCGTTCTCCAATCCGACACCCCTGAGCAATATCGTCGAAATCCTTGCACTGCTGATCATTCCGGTCTGTTTGACGCGCACCTACGGCACCCTCGTTGGCGATCGTCGCCAGGGTTTGACGATTCTCGGTGTGATGGCGGTGATCTGGAGCGGCATGCTGGCTGTCGTGTGGGCCTTCGAGTCACGTACCAACGGCATTGCTGCGCAGGCGGCCGGCGCCATGATGGAAGGCAAAGAACAGCGGTTCGGAGTCCCGGGGTCGGCATTGTTTGCGGTCTCGACCACCGGAACATCTACCGGCGCAGTCAACTCCGCACACGATTCCTATTCCGCCGCCGGTGGCGGCGCGCTGATCTGGAACATGTTGCTCGGTGAGGTCGCACCTGGTGGCGTCGGAACCGGTCTGTACGGGATGCTGGTACTTGCGATCATCGCGGTGTTCGTTGGTGGCCTGCTGGTCGGCCGGACCCCGCAGTTCCTCGGCAAGAAGATCGGTCAGCACGAAATCACGATGGCGGCCCTGTCGATCCTGGTAATGCCGGCGTTGGTGCTGACCGGAACCGCGATCACGGTCATCCTGTCGTCCACCACCGGGTTTCAGGGAAACAGCGGCGATCCGGGGTCGACCGAGTCGATCCACGGCTTCTCTGAAGTGTTGTATGCCTACGCTTCTGCCGCCAACAACAACGGCAGCGCGTTCGGCGGCCTCACCGTGACCAGTGACTGGTTCCAGACATCTCTGGGCTTCGCGATGCTTCTCGGCCGATTCCTGCCGATCATCTTCGTCCTGGCGCTCGCCGGGCTGCTGGCATCACAAAAGCCCCGGTCTACCAGTAGCGCAACACTTCCCACCCACGGTCTCCTCTACGGCGGCCTGGTCACCGGCACCGTACTCCTTGTTGCCGGGCTCACCTTCTTCCCCGCGATGGCGCTGGGACCAATAGCAGAGGCATTGTCATGACCACATCGGTGGCGCAGCGACCTGCACCCGTCGACATCGCGGATGATGATCTGGCAGGCAGCGGAGCATTCGATCCGCGGCAGCTCATCACCTCGGTGCCACAGGCGCTCCGCAAACTCAATCCCCGCGATCAGGCGCGCAACCCGGTGATGTTCGTGGTCTACATCGGCGCGATCGTCACCACTGTTCTTGCGGTGTGGCAGCCGTCGTGGTTTTCCTTCGCGGTGGTGTTCTGGCTCTGGTTCACGGTTCTGTTCGCCAACCTGGCCGAAGCGGTTGCCGAAGGCCGTGGCCGGGCGCAGGCGGCAAGCCTGCGCAAGGTCAAGCAGGACACCATGGCCCGCAAGCTCGAGGCGGACGGGAGCATCACCGAGATCTCCGGTAGCGCGCTGGTCATCGGTGATCGGATCGTGGTCGAGGCAGGCGAGGTCATCGCAGGCGACGGTGATGTGGTCGAAGGTATTGCCACAGTTGACGAGTCGGCGATCACCGGCGAATCTGCCCCGGTCATCCGGGAATCGGGTGGTGATCGGTGTGCGGTGACGGGCGGCACGGTTGTGCTGTCGGACAAGATCATCGTCAAGATCACCACCTCGCCCGGTGAGTCTTTCGTGGACCGGATGATCGCGCTGGTCGAGGGGGCATCGCGCAAGAAAACGCCCAACGAGATCGCCCTCGACATCTTGTTGTCCAGCTTGACCATCATCTTTCTGTTGGCGGTGGTGGCAGTCGGTCCGATGCAGGAGTACGCGGGCCAGACACCGGACGCGGTCAAGCTCATCGCATTGCTGATCTGTCTGATCCCGACGACCATCGGTGCTCTGCTCTCGTCGATCGGCATCGCCGGTATGGACCGGTTGGTGCAACGCAACGTGCTGGCGATGTCGGGCCGTGCGGTCGAGGCCGCAGGCGACATCGATACGTTGCTGATGGACAAGACCGGCACGATCACCTTTGGTAATCGTCGCGCCACATCCCTTGTCGCCGCACCGGGGGTGACCACGAAGGAACTCTCCTTGGCCGCATGCCAATCGAGTCTTTCCGACGACACGCCAGAAGGGCGCAGTATCGTCGACCTCTGCCGAGACGAGTTCGGCCTCGATCCGGCGTCGATCGATATCGAGACCCGCGGTTCTCGAGAGTTCATCGCCTTCACCGCCCAGACCCGGATGAGCGGGATGGATCTGCGAACCGGCGAAGGCGTGCGTCAAATCCGCAAGGGGGCGACAGATTCGGTACTCCGGTGGGTGAGCGACAACGGCGGTGTGCCGCCGATCGAGGTCTCCGATGAAGTCGATCGCATTGCCGGTGCCGGCGGAACCCCGTTGGTCGTCGCTGTGCGGGTCGGGGATACAAAGGCGCGCGTCCTGGGTGTCATCGCACTGTCCGACGTTGTGAAACCCGGTATGGCACAGCGTTTCGCACAGCTGCGGGCCATGGGCATCCGGACCGTGATGGTCACGGGTGACAACCCGCTCACCGCCAAGGCCATCGCCGCCGAGGCCGGAGTCGACGACTTCGTGGCCGAGGCGACTCCCGAGGACAAGCTGGCGCTGATCCGCAAGGAACAGGCCGGTGGGCGCCTGGTCGCGATGACCGGTGACGGCACCAACGACGCACCCGCACTGGCACAGGCCGATGTCGGTCTGGCGATGAACACCGGTACTTCGGCAGCCAAAGAGGCAGGCAACATGGTCGATCTGGATTCGGATCCGACCAAACTGATCGACGTGGTGGCCATCGGCAAGCAGTTGTTGATCACCCGAGGGGCGCTCACGACGTTCTCCCTTGCCAACGATCTGGCAAAGTATTTCGCGATCCTGCCCGCCCTGTTCACCGGCATCTATCCGCAGCTCGACAAGCTCAACATCATGGGCTTGCATTCGGCGCAGTCGGCCATCACCTCGGCGGTGATCTTCAATGCGCTGATCATCGTGGCGTTGATCCCGTTGTCGTTGCGAGGCGTTCGTTACCGGCCCAGCTCGGCGTCAAAGTTGTTGGGCCGCAACCTCTTGATCTACGGACTCGGTGGTGTGGTCACGCCGTTCATCGGAATCTGGCTGATCGACCTGGTGGTCCGCTTTCTCCCGGGAATGGGGTAGTTGAACATGAATTCTGTCTCGACATGGATACGGCAGTGTGTAGTTGCCGTCGCGGTCCTCGCGGCGATGACGGTGATTCTCGGCGTCGCTTATCCCACTGTGGTGTGGGGGATTTCGAGAGTCACCTCGTCCTCTGCAGAAGGCTCAAAAGTGGAGGACAGCAACGGCTGTGTCGTGGGATCGAGCCTGATCGGCATCGACCCGCAGGTGGAGAACGGGCAACCCGACAAGTTCCTACACGCTCGCGTGCTGGGATCTGCTGACGATCCGATGGCACCGGGCGACCCGGCCGCCTCGGCTGCCAGTAACCAGGGACCGAACAGTGCCAAGCTCGCGGGATGGATCGACGAGCGCAGGCAGATCATCGCCGCCCGGGAGAACGTCGGACCGCAGCAGGTGCCGGTCGATGCCGTCACCGGATCGGGATCGAGTCTGGATCCGCACATCAGCGAGGCCTACGCACAGCTCCAGATACCGCGGGTGGCCCGTGAGAACGGGAAGTCCGTGGACGAGGTCGAGCGAATTGTCGCCGAGAACACCAACGGTCGCCAGCTGGGATTCCTGGGGGAGCCGACGGTCAACGTTCTTGGTGTCAACATCGACCTGGGGCTGACCGCTCCGGCCTGCGACTAAGATCGCTGCAGTGACTGCCGGCAAAGAGACCAGGGGACGACTCGAGGTATTCCTCGGATGCGCACCTGGTGTGGGCAAGACGTACGAGATGTTGGCGCAAGCCCACGCGCTGGTCGGCGAAGGCGTTGATGTGGTGGTCGCGGTGGTCGAGTCGCATGGGCGCTCGGTCACCGCGGCCATGACCGACGGTCTGGAGATCGTCCCCCGTCAGAAGATCGAGTATCGCGGCACGGTTCTGGAAGAGATGGACCTTGACGCCGTGCTGGCACGCCGTCCACAGGTGGCGCTGGTTGACGAGTTCGCACACACCAACGTTCCCGGTTCGCGAAATGCCAAGCGGTGGCAGGACATCGACGAGCTGCGCGACGCCGGGATCGACGTACTGTCCACGATCAACATCCAGCATCTGGAGAGTCTCAACGACGTTGTGCAAGAGATCACGGGCATCGTGCAGCGTGAGACGGTTCCCGATGATGTCGTGCGCAAAGCCGACGAGATCGAACTCGTCGACATCGCTCCGCAGGCGCTGCGACAACGATTGGCTGCGGGCAAGGTGTACCCCAACGACCGGGTGGGCGGCGCACTGGCCAACTATTTCCGGCAGGGGAACCTCACCGCACTCCGGGAGCTGGCGCTGCTCTGGTTGGCCGACCAGGTCGACGACAACCTG
The DNA here is from genome assembly GCF_056786495.1 of Williamsia sp. Y853. NCBI lineage: Bacteria > Bacillati > Actinomycetota > Actinomycetes > Mycobacteriales > Nocardiaceae > Williamsia > Williamsia sp. Y853. The sequence goes on along the minus strand of NZ_JBXCJC010000001.1, from coordinate 45,245 downwards.
GCGGCATATCGTGCCGCACATGACATCACCGCGACGTGGGAGGCGCGCGAGCGAGTGGTGGTGGCGCTGACCGGCGGCCCCGAGTCGGCGACCCTGCTGCGGCGGGCGAGCCGGATCGCGTCGAGATCAAGTGCTGAACTTGTTGTCGTTCACATCGTGCGCGCCGACGGACTGGCCGACCCGACGGCGGTCGACATCGTCAAACTGACCGAGATCGCCAAAGGGTTCGGTGCACAGATCCACACGATCGTCGGGGACGATGTTCCGGTCGCGTTGCTCGAGTTCGCCCGCGGCATCAATGCCACGCAGCTGGTGCTGGGAACGTCGCGGCGCCCGCGGTGGAAGCGGATCTTCGACGAGGGTGTCGGTGCCACGGTGGTCCGGAACTCAGGGAAGATCGACGTGCACATGGTCACTCACGAAGAGGCCACGGCACGGAACCCGCTGGACATCAGGCAAACCCGGTTTCATCACCCGCTGAGCTGGCTTGCCGCCGTGGTTGTTCCCTGTGTGGCGGCGGGCTTCCTGGGTCTGCTGGATCGCTGGTTGGGGTTCGCCAGTGAGTCGGCGCTGTTCTTTGTGGTGGTACTGGCGGTCTCGATGCTCGGTGGCATCGGTCCGGCGGCACTGTCGGCGATTCTGTCGGGACTGCTGCTCAACTACTTCTTCACGAATCCGCGATTCACCTTCACCATCAATGAGCCGGACAACCTCATCACCATCATCGTGATGCTGATTGTTGCGATTGCCGTCGCAGCCCTGGTCGATTCAGCCACCGTCCGGCGGACACAGGCGCAGCGCGCCAGTCGCGACGCCGAACTCCTGGCCACATTCGCCGGAGCCGTTCTCAGTGGTGAAGGCCTCGAGGGCCTGCTGCAACGGGTTCGAGAGACGTACGACCAGGAGGCGGTATCCGTGGTCCGCCGGGGTGGGCGGGATCCGAACACCGTCGAGGGGGCGGTCGGTGCTACCCCGCCGACGGAGGCCGCCGATGCCGACACCGTGTGTTCCGTTCCCGGCAGTGAGTTCGAGATGCTGCTGAAGGGACCGAAACTCGGTGGGCGAGAGCGCAAGGTGCTGTCCGCGGTCGCCACGCAGGCGGCGGGCATCGTGGAGCGCCGCGAACTGGCTGCCGAGGCGTCAGAAGCGCGTGCACTCGCGGAAACCGATCGATTGCGCAGGGCGCTGTTGTCGGCGGTGAGTCACGATCTGCGTACCCCGCTGGCCGCGGTCAAGGCGGCGGCGTCGAGTCTGCGGGGTACCGACGTCACATTCTCCCCCGAGGACACCGCCGAATTGCTCGCCACGATCGAGGAGTCGACCGATCATCTGACCGCGCTGGTGGGCAATCTGCTCGACTCGTCGCGGTTGGCCGCGGGTGTCGTCCGCCCCGATCTGCAGATGGTCTACCTGACCGAGGTGGTGAGCGGGGCGACGGTCGGGATATCGCGGCTTGATCCGGCAGGCGCGAATCGCATCGAACTCGATGTCGAACACATCCTCGTCTACGCGGATCCGGGCCTGCTGGAGCGGGTTCTCGCCAACCTCATCGACAACGCCCTACGTCACAGTGGACAGTCGAGTCCGGTTCAGGTCCGGGCCCGCCTCACTGCCGATGACCCGCCGCGGTGCACCATTTCGGTATGCGACCACGGACCGGGTGTTCCCGCTGATGATCGGGACAAGATCTTCACGGCCTTTCAGCGACTCGGTGATCACGACAACGGCGTGGGAGTCGGACTGGGGCTGTCGGTTGCCCAGGGGTTCGTTCAGGCCATGGGCAGCAAGATCATCCCTGGCGTCAGCCCTGGCGGGGGCTTGACGATGTCATTCCAACTCCCGGTCGGCCCTCCATCGGAGCGCGGCGATGAGTGAGCGGGTGCGCGTACTGGTCGTCGATGATGAACCCCAGATTCTTCGTGCGCTCCGAATCAACCTGAACGCGCGCGGGTTCGACGTCACCACCGCGTCGAGCGGCGCGGGTGCACTGACTGCAGCCGGGCAGACCAACCCTCAGGTCATCGTCCTCGATCTCGGTTTGCCTGATATCGACGGTTTCACCGTGCTGGCCGGGTTGCGTGGCTGGACCAATGTGCCGGTGATCGTGCTGTCCGCGCGCGTCGATTCGGCAGACAAGGTGCAGGCCCTCGATGCCGGCGCCGACGATTACGTGACCAAACCGTTCGGGATGGAAGAGTTCCTGGCGAGGCTACGAGCAGCGGTACGTCGGGGGAGTGCCAGCACCGATGAGGGCGCTCCAGTGGTCGAGACCGATGCCTTCACGGTCGACCTGCGGGCCAAACAGGTGACTCGCGCCGGCGAGCCCGTGCATCTGACTCCCACGGAGTGGGGTGTGCTCGAGATGCTTGTGCGGCACGAAGGAAAGCTCGTCAGCCAGCGCGACATACTCAGCCATGTCTGGGGCCCGTCGTACGGCACCCAGACGAACTATTTACGTGTATATCTGGCAAGCCTGCGGCGTAAGCTCGAACCGGATCCCACCCGGCCGCGGCACCTTCTGACAGAAGCGGGCATGGGATATCGCTTCGTGCGATAGCACCTTTCCTCGTCCGGTATTTGTTGATTGCAATGAAATTACTATTAGTCCACTTGCCCGAAAGGGTAAGTGGACTTCGTTGGTAATTCTCGATCGCTTTTCTGAACCCTGTGGATCACAAACTTTGCGAGTGCTCGCTTTCGATACGATCGGCGTTAGTTGTTTGTGAACTTAGAAAACAGAAGCCGATCAAGTAGGTGTGCCCGAAAGTTCGCACGTTTGTACTACAGGGCAGGTCAGTGCGGGTGTCACAATACTTCTTGACCGCTTGAGACCGCCGGTTTGCCAAAGATATTTCCCTTGTGGGAGTTTTACTAGGAATGACCGGTTAAGCAATTCGGTTGTGTAGTTTCGTGTCGGGTTTCAGTTGTTGCCGGGCGAAGCCGACCATTATGTGTTTAGGATCGAAGAGCTTCTAGCGGAGGGGTGGACAATGGTGTTGGCCAGTCGGCTTGGTGATACTCAACTGTTTATCGAACCCGGGGGCGATTTGTTACGGAGAGCGGGCGAGCGCTGTGCAGCAATCAGGACCTGAGACAACAACGCTTCTTGCCACTCTTCGACGATGGCAGGACGTTGAATGTGCCGATGGCGTCTACTGGTGTGCAGCATGGCTGTACTCGTGTGGAGATGCCCTCGCCAACGACCTCCTCGAAGACCTCGCGCGCGACGAGGGTCTGGAAGACGTCTACATCGACGAGGCCCTTCGTATGCTGGCGCGCTCTCGGTTCCAAGACCTCGTCGAGTGGTGCCTGCAGACGGCGACCCGCCTCGACGGATCACTGACCACTGATCCCGGCCGGTGGCTACCAGAACTCATCCGCAGTCTCGACGAAGGCGTTTTGGCACTGAGCGTGGCGCTGCACCGGCTTGTTCTCGCCGACATGTGGCTGATGACCTGTTCCGACTCCGTCCTGATCCAGAACGCGCCTGCTATCCGGGCGTACCAGGCCAAGCGACAGGCAATTCTGGCCACCGCGGCGCAGCGCAACTGATCCGATCGAGAAGGCCGATCCCGACCGTGCCCTGACCTCGGTCACCGGATATCTCAGGTGATGTGCCTGGGGGCTGCCAATCTTGTTCGGCGTCAGAGGATTCAGGACCGGCGAAGACGGGGGCATGACGCCCCCGTCCAGGCCCGGCGCGTGGCCGTCGGCAGAGACCTAGTTGGCTTGTGGCGCTTCGGTATCCGCGTCGACCCCCAGGACTTCTGCCCCGGGAGTTGCAGGGGCCAGCACGTCGTCGTCAGTGGCAGGCACTTCGTCTTCAGTCTTGGTTGAACTGGCGGATGCGCCCGATTGGGCGTCCGGAGAGCCCAGGTTTTCTGCTCCAGGTGTCGCAGGCGACAACACCTCGTTTGCGACATCTTCCGAAGGGACCTCCGTCGTGCGGAGTTCTTGTGGGTCCTGGGCTGCCATGGTCGACCTCTCATGATGCTGATCGTGCAGTTTCGACACTGCTTGTCAGTCCACAAAGAATTGTGGGGTGCATGTTTCTATACCCGGATCGGACATCGCGAAACTTTTGCAAGCGCGAACGGATGGGGACAGCGGCAAGAGGGTCTCCAGAAACGAGGAAACCCCGGTCTCGGTTTCCCGAGACCGGGGTCTCACTGCTTGTGTCTCAACCAACACATCTTGTAAAACCGATCGAAATCGGTCTTTCTGTCGGGGTGGCGGGATTCGAACCCACGACCTCTTCGTCCCGAACGAAGCACGCTACCAAGCTGCGCCACACCCCGTGACAATCAACCTGCGATAGCTTACCGCAGTCCGCCCGAGGCATTAAATCGCCTGGTCAGAGGCCTCAATTGGCTTCGGCGCTGATCGGCGGAAGAGAGCCTTCCTGGTCAAAATCGGAGTCGTGATCCGAGACCGGTGTGAGCGTCAACAGCGACGCCTCCGGACGGCAGCAGAAGCGGGCCGGTGCGTACGGGGAGGTGCCCAGGCCGGCACTGACGTGCAGGCGCATCGAGGAGCCCCACGCGGACGGTCCCTTGACCCGCGAGCGGTCGAGGTGGCAGTTGGTCACCAGTGCGCCGTACAGCGGCAGGCAGAGCTGGCCACCGTGCGTGTGGCCTGCCATGACGAGGTCGTAGCCGTCGTCGGCAAACCGGTCCAGTACGCGGGGCTCGGGGGAGTGGGTCAGACCAAGGCGCAGGTGGGCCAGCGGGTTGGGGCGTCCCTCGATGGTCTCGTAACGGTCCCGTCCGATGTGTGGATCGTCGACGCCCGCGGCGGCCACGCGGACCCCGGCGACCTCGAGTTCACGGACCGAATGGGTGGCGTCGAGCCAGCCGCGCTCGGTGAAGGCCGCCCGCAGATCCTGCCAGGGCAACGGCTCACCGTGGGAACGCTTGTGGTCCTTCTTGAAGTACTTCAGCGGGTTCTTGGCGGTCGGACCGAAGTAGTCGTTGGAGCCGAAAACGAACAACCCGGGCACCGACAGCAGTCCACCGAGGGCCTGCACCACCGCGGGCACCGCCTGGGGGTGAGCCAGGTTGTCGCCGGTGTTGACCACCAGGTCGGGCTTGAGGCCTGCGAGTTCCTGGACCCAGGCCTGCTTGAGGCGCTGGCCGGGCATCATGTGCAGATCGCTGATGTGCAGAACCCGCAGTGGCGTCGCGCCGGGCTCGAGCACCGGAAGCGTCTGATGGCGCAGCGCAAAGGCATTGCGCTCCACCAGAGTTGCGTACGCCAGGCCGGTTGCACCGGCGGCAACTGCACCGAGTGCGATCTGCTGCAGCGTCGGGCGTGAGAGTTGATTCCCGCGCCCAGGAGCGCCTTGTAGTCCCTGAATCATGGTCCCAGAATACGCGCCGGTCCCGAACCCGCAGGTTGCTCGGCCTATGCCCTGAGCGAAAACAGGTTGGGAGCGCGGTACCTCGTCGGCGTAGCTTTGACCTCATGTCGACCATCAAGGAACAGATCCGCGCCGATCTGACCACTGCCATGAAAGCCAAGGAAACTCTTGTCACCGGGACGTTGCGGATGGTTCTCGCCGCGATCGGTGCCGAAGAGGTCTCTGGCAAGGCGGCACGTGAGTTGACCGACGACGACGTCCTCAAAGTGCTTGCCCGCGAAAGCAAGAAGCGAGCGGAGGCGGCTTCGATCTTCGCCGAGAACGACCGTGATGAACTCGCCGCCAAGGAGCGTGCCGAAGCCGAGATCATCGCCCGCTACCTGCCGAGCCAGCTCGACGACGCCGAACTCGAGGCAGTGGTGAACCAGGCCTACGCGGCGGTCGCCGAGCAGACGGGCGCCGAGCCGACGATGAAGCAGATGGGCCAGATCATGGGACAGGCCACAGCCCTCGCAGCAGGCCGGGCCGACGGCAAACGCCTGTCGGCCGCGGTCCGCGCGCGTTTGCAGTAACTGCGTAAACGAAATCCGCTCCACCTACTTGCGTCTGATCCGGTTGCAAACGGATCGAACGCAAGCAGGTGGAGCGAATTTTGGTCAGGGTGGTGTCGGTATCTCGATCGGGCCGATCCCCGGCACGGTGATCGTCGTCGGCAGAGCGGGTGCACGTGTCGTCGGTGGTGGCGGTGGCGGCTGCGTTCGCCCGGTGCTGACGTAGATGGTGATGGTGCTGCCACCGATCGCGGTGCCCTCAGGGCTCATCGACACGACGGTCCCCGCTGACGCAGGGCTATCGGTCTGGACCCGCGTGACCCGGAATCCGGCGTCCTCGAGGCGACTGGTGGCCGCACTCACACTCATGCCTGCCACGTTCGGGACGGACGTGCCGCCGACTCCGGCGACATAGCGCGGGTCGTTGGGCGGTAGGACGGTGGGCCCGAAGTTGTTGGCGATCGGCAGGATCGCGGTGAACCAGGTCCGAGCCGGTTCACTACCGCCGTACAGGTTTCCGTCGCCGCACTGCCGAAGTGGGCCCGAGCAGATTTCAGACGGCGTCGGGGAATCGTTGTAGGTGTAGGTGGCCGCAGCCAGATTGTTGGTGAAGCCGACGAATGCCGATGAGCGGTGGGCTTCGGTGGTGCCCGTCTTGCTGGACAGCGGCAGACTCCAACCGGTCGAACCAGCGGCACCGGCAGCGGTTCCCGCACCGCGATCGTCGGCACTCAAGGCGTTGGCAAGGGTGTCCGCGAGCCCGGGTTCGACGGCTTTCTCACATTTGGGCCGCTCGAACGCGACTTCTTGGACAGCGGGGGCACCGTTGGCGTCGACCACCTCGTTGCCATAGCGGTCCCGCTTGGGCTGGGTTATCGATGCGATCGGGTTGGGCGGGCACCACACACCGTGTGAGGCCAGCGTTGCGCCGACGTTCGACAGCTCCAGCGCGTTGACCGCGGTCGGTCCCAGGGTGAACGAACCGAGGTTGCCCTGCTTGAAGTAGTCCGCGAGAGACTGCTCGCCGTTGCCCGAGCTGCCGGGGCTGGCGTACGACCGCATGCCCAACCGAACTGCGATGTCGACGGCAGGGGCCACACCGACGTCCTGCAACAGCTTCACGAACGCGGTATTGGGCGACTGCGCGAGAGCATCGGTGATCGACATCCGGGCCGGGTACCTGCCGTCGTTCTTGACGCAATAGCTGGCCGGGGGACAGCCGTTGGCGCCATCACTGCTACCCATGCCCTGCGCCTGGAACGATCCCGGGACCACCAACGACGATCCCGCGCCGAGCCCGTTCTCCATGGCCGCGGCGACGGTGAAGATCTTGAAGACCGATCCGGCGCCGTCTCCGACCATCGAGAACGGCTGTGGCTGGACGGTCTGGTTCGCGTTCTGATCGAGTCCGTAGGCGCGGCTCGACGCCATCGACATGATGTCGTGCGATTCGGTGCCGGGCTTGATCACACTCATCACCGTTGCCACGCCCTCGAGGTTGGGGTCGGTGATCTTCTGCACGCCGGCATCTGTCGATCTCTGGACGGCCGGATCGAGCGTCGTGCGGATCGTGTAACCGCCACGGGCGATGGCTTCGCGGTTCATGCCGTTGGCGGCCAGGAACTGCAGTGCGTAGTCGCAGAAGAATCCGGCGTCGGCGGCGGAAAGGCAGCCGTTGGGCATGGTGATCGGGGAGGGGGCAACGCCCAGCGGGGCGCTCATCGCGGCCTGGTATTCGGCGGCACGGTTCGGGAAGTTCGAGACCATCGTCTCGAGGACGACGTTGCGGCGTTCGGTCACACCCTCGGGGTTGGTGTACGGATCCAGGGCCGAACTCGACTGGACCATGCCTGCGAGCATGGCCGACTCGGGCACATTCAAATCCTTGGCAGGCTTGCCGAAGTAGGTCTGGGCGGCGGCTTCGATGCCGTAGGCCCCGTTACCGAACGGCACCACGTTCAGATAACGGGTGACGATCTCCTTCTTCGCCTCCTGCTTGGCCTCTGCGTCGCTGAGGTTCCGGTCGCTCTTGATCTGTTCGGTGAGCGTCTTCTCGAGGGTCAACGCCATGCGGACCTCTTTGAGCTTGCGGGCCGGAGTCGTCTCGGTGGCCGCGCGGCGCTCGGCGTCGTTCTGCGCGAGCACCAGCAGCTGGTAGTTCTTCACATACTGCTGGTCGATGGTCGATGCGCCCTGCTGGACCTCGCCGGTCGACTGGTTCTTGAGGAACGCACGGATGGTCCCTTTCCAGTCGACGCCGTCGTGATCGAGGAATCGGCGGTCCTCGACGGAGATGATTGCTCGGATCATCTCGGGGGAGATGTCGTTGTAGCCGACCTGGGTGCGATGTTGGTCGTAGACATACGCGATCGGTTTGCCGTTGACGTCGGTCATGGTCGTGACCTCGGGGACCTGACCCTCGATGAGCTCCGACGACACGTTCTGCATGGTGTCCGCCGCCCGATTCGACACGAGGCCGAAGCCGCCTGCGATCGGAAAGAGCAGGCCGGCGACCAGAACTCCGGCCAGGACACAGGATCCAACGAGCAGAGTTAAAGATTTCGACTTCGACACGCCCGCCACGATACGTGTCACCCGGGGGTGCCTCGAAGGAGTTCGAAGGTCTTGAGATCGACCCGATACCTCATCTGTTTGGACGTCAGTGCCACTTTTTTCAATCCAGGTCTTGACTGTCCATGAGTGTGATCCATAGATTAGTTCTACTTGAATGTGACTCACATAACATTCAGTGGTAAATGCAAGTCCAGGCGTACTTCATATGCTTTAGACAGGGGATGCACATGGCGAAAGCGGCAGCTGCGACCATAGAGAACGAAGCCAGGCTGGCCTGGGTGGCCAGGGCACGGTGCCGTGAGGTTGATCCTGACCAGCTGTTTGTCCGTGGCGCAGCACAGCGCAAGGCGGCAACCATCTGTCGGCATTGCCCGGTGCAACTCGAATGTGGAGCCGATGCGCTCGACAATCACGTCGAATTCGGTGTGTGGGGCGGGATGACGGAGCGTCAGCGTCGAGCACTTCTGCGTCAGCATCCCGAGGTCACCTCGTGGAGTACGTTCTTCGAAACTCAGCGCAGGCGTCAAATCGTCGGCGTTGGTTGAGCAGTCAGCGCAGATCAACAAAGGAGGCGGCCGGGGAGACCGCCTCCTCGCATGTTTTCAGCCTTTGTTCGTGAGCTCTTCGGCTACGGCACGTAACGCCGTCATGTCCGCGACCTCGAACGGCAGTGCCGGAACACCCACGATCGGAACCGTGGGATGTGAGGTCGTGAAGCTGTGCAAGAGGTGCAGCTCGCGCTTGCCGATGGTGGCCCGCTCTGCGTGAATGGTCAGAATCGCCTTGGTCAGCGGATCATCGATCTGCGAGGCGGCGGCCTCGGCTGTCGATCCGCTGATGCTGGTCAGGTTCGGATGGGTCCGGTTGAGGATCAGTCCGGCCAACGGCATCTTTTCTTCCGACAATCGGTCGACGAAAAATGCGGCTTCGCGCAGCGCATCCGGCTCGGCCGTGGCAACCACCGCGAATTTGGTCCCCGGCTGCTTGAGCAGCGTGTAGGTCTTGTTGGCCCGCTCGCGGAAGCTGCCGAACATCGTGTCGAGTGACTGTACGAACACGGACACGTCTCGCAGGGTCTCGCCGCCGATGATCGTCGAGACGCCCTTCATTGCCAGGCCCACGGCGCCGGTGACCACGCGGCCTACGCCACGTCCACCGCCGACGAGCACCTTCATCAGGCGACCTTCGAGGAACGAGCCGAGTCGCTGCGGTGCATCGAGGAAATCCAAGGCATTGCGCGACGGTGGGGTATCGACCACCACAAGATCCCAATCATCCTGTGCCAGAAGCTGGCCCAACTTCTCCATTGCCATGTATTCCTGTGTTCCGGAGAACGAGCTGGCAACCGTCTGATAGAAGGTGTTGTTCATGATCGCCTCGGCCCGATCGGGTGGCGAGTATTGCGTGACCATTTCGTCGAAGGTCCTGCGCATGTCGAGCATCATCGCGTCGAGCGTTCCCTCGCCGTCGATCTTCACCGGCTGTGGGCTGTTGGTCAGCTCGTCCATGCCCAGCGACTGGGCAAGGCGTTTGGCCGGATCGATTGTCAGCACAACAACTTTGCGACCGCGCTCGGCAGCCCAGACCGCCATTGCCGCCGCAGTGGTGGTCTTGCCGACTCCGCCTGCGCCGCAACAGATCACAACTTTGGTGCCCGGATCGGTGAGGATCGCACCCATTTTCAGGTCGATGGGCATCAGGCACCCGCTTTCTGCAGGATCTCGGACAGATCGTAGAGACCGCCGAGGTCCATGCCTTCGTCAAAGGCCGGGAGTTGCAGCTTGTCCTTGTGCAACGATTCCAGATCGGCCCCGGCCTCGAGCTGCGCCTGCACACGGCCGGCATGCTCGATGGTCTCGGTCAGCAGGCCCTCGAAGTCGGCTTCGGTGACGGTCAGGCCTGCGGCGTCGAGCTGAGTCCTCAGCCGGGCAGCGTCGATCACGCCATCGGCGATGTCGGTGACCGAATCGGCAGGCAGGTGCTGCGGCGACACCTTGTTGATGATCAGCGACCCGATTGTCAGGTCTTTGCCCTCGAGCTCGCCCACCGCGTCGATGGTCTCCTGAATCGGCATCGCCTCGAGCAGGGTCACCAGATGCACCACGGTCTCGCTGGAGTGCAACAGCTTCACAACACCGTCGCTCTGATTGCGGAGCGGACCGGTTTTGGTCAGATCGGCCATCGCCTTGGTGACATCGAGGAAGTTACCGATCCGCCCCGTCGGTGGTGAATCCACGACCACCGCGTCATAGATCCGGTTGCCCTTCTTGTCCGTCCGGACCACGCACTCTTTGATCTTTCCGGTCACCAGAACATCGCGAAGCCCCGGCGCGACGGTGGTGACAAAATCGATCGCCCCGATCCGGCGCATGGCGCGACCGGCGAATCCGAGGTTGTAGAACATGTCGAGATATTCGAGCAATGCGTGTTCGATGTCGATGGCCAGCGCCGAGACCTGGCCGCCGCCCTCTGCGGTCGCGACTTTGGTCTCGGTTGGTGCCAGCGGCGGAACGTCGAATATCTGCGCGATGCCCTGCCGCCCCTCGCATTCCACGAGCAGCACTTTCTTACCCTCGGCCGCAAGAGCCAACGCGAGCGCAGCCGCGACGGTCGTCTTCCCGGTCCCACCCTTACCTGACACGAAATGAAGTCGTGCTTTCCTGGCTGCTTCCGGCCAGTGATAACCCTGCGGTTGTTCTGACGTCACCGGCTCACCTTATCCATCAGAGCCGGTGATCAACATGGCGCCGCGGACTTCGGGTCCAAGTTTTGCCGCTTGCCCGACTGTGGTTCCGGTGGCTGAGCGCGGCTGCCCCTGGCTTGCGCATATGCAGCCGTTAGGCTGGGCACATGAGTGAGCCAACTGCCTGGGAATACGTGACCGTTCCGCTTCTGACCCACGCCACCAAACAGATCCTCGACCAGTGGGGTGCCGACGGCTGGGAGCTGGTCAGCGTCCTGCCCGGACCCACCGGCGAACAGCACGTCGCCTACCTCAAGCGCGCGAAGGGCTGATGCGCATATGACCTGGTCGGAGCGACTGACTGAACTGAACATCGTGCTCCCCAAAGTGGTGGCGCCCCTTGCCGCATACGTGCCGGCCGTCCAGACCGGCAACCTCGTCTACACGTCGGGTCAGTTGCCGATGCTCGGTGGCGAGCTCACCGCGCACGGCAAGGTGTCCGAGGGAGCCGAAGGTGTGGTCCGGCCCGACGCTGCCGCCGACGCCGCACGGATCTGCGCGCTGAACGCGCTGGCCGCCATCGACGCGCTGGTGGGTATCGACTCGATCAAGCGGATCGTCAAGGTCGTCGGATTCGTGGCATCGGCACCCGGGTTCACCGGACAGCCGACCGTCATCAACGGCGCCTCGCACCTGCTCGGTGAGATCTTCGGTGAGGCCGGGGCTCACGCCCGATCAGCGGTGGGCGTCGCCGAACTGCCGCTCGGTGCACCGGTTGAGGTCGAACTCATCGTCGAGGTCTGACCACAGCGGTATCGATCCAGCTGTACCACTGCTCCAAACCTTCACCGGTCCGCGCGCTCACTCCGAATCACGTGGGCGCGCGGATTCGTCTGGGCGATCGTGTCCAGAAATGCCTGCAACTCGATGTCGAGGTGCGGCAACAGGTCGATCTTGTTGAGTAGCACCACATGTACCCGGTTGACCATCGGCGTATCCAGATGACATTCCCCGCCAAACCCGTTGGCGGTGACGATGGAATCGACCTATACGCCCATGGCAGGTGGGTGTGAGCTGGGTAATAGGCTGGTGCGAAGTGCGGGGGACCAGAAGGAGCATCGGTGACCGATCCGGCGAGGCGCTGGGCCAGTAGCGGGATGGCTCATCTGACCGGTGATCCGGACGGCCCACCTGATTTCAGTCGGGCCGGCATCCTGGCACTGGCCGACGAGGCCGCGGCGCCCTTTGATGTCTCGGTCGACGATCTCCTCGCAGGCCGATCTGCGCTGATGGGGACCCGGCGGCAGGGGCGGATTTCGGTGGGCGGTGCCACCCGGCTGATCCGGTGCAGCGACACCTGGACGGCGTTCTCCCTGGCCCGCAGCACCGACATCGAGTCGCTTGGCGCATTGCTCAGGACCGACGAACCCATCGAGGACGTGTGGTCGACGCTGGAAGGCGCGGCCCGGGGTTGGGTTGCGGACGAACTCGTCGACCGCGCACAGATGCTCGAGATCCCGGCTGCGGTGCTGGGGTCGGCGACTGCCCCACCGTCGGTGATGACGCGAGGTTGGGACCGGACTCAGCCGCGGGCGGTCGACAGCGATCTGCTGGTGGTCGACCTGTCCGCGATGTGGGCCGGACCGCTGTGTGGGCAACTTCTGGGGAGCCTGGGAGCCACGGTGATCAAGGTGGAGAGTCCGGGCAGGCCGGACGGCGCTCGCGCCGGGAACCCTGACTTCTTCCGGTGGATAAACGGTGGAAAGCATCTCTTTCCAGCCGAGATCACCGGTCGGAACGCCGAACTGGCGAATCTGCTCGACGTTGCCGACGTCGTGATCGAGGCATCGCGACCGCGGGCGCTGGAGTCCGCAGGACTGGACGCCGCGACGCGTGCACTCCGCCCGGGTCGCGTCTGGATTCGGATCACCGGGTACGGCACGGCCCCTGACATGCGTAACCGGGTGGCGTTCGGCGACGACGCGGCGGTCGCCGGTGGACTTGTCGGACAGGGGAGTACCGGCCCGGTGTTCTGTGGCGACGCTATTGCCGACCCGTTGACGGGTCTCGAAGCCGCAGGCGCGGTGATCGAATCGCTCGGTCGGGGTGGCGGGGAGATCATCGACGTGGTGATGTCGGGGGTGGCGGCAAAATACGCTGCAGTGCAGACGATCCCGGGTCATAGCGACCACGCAGAGGTTGAAGCCCGGGTGCCTGCGATCGCAGAGGCCACCGGCGCGACGGTGGACGCGCAGTGGGTGGCAGGCCTGATCGAGAGTCGGGCGGCATGCTGATCATCAATGCGCGACGACTCACCGGGGAGCCCCTCGTGCTGCGCGCGGTGGGCGACCGCATCGGTGAGGTCGGGACGGAACTCACTGCGGTGCAAGGAGAAACGGTTCTCGATGGGCGAGGAGGAACCCTCATCCCAGGCCTCTGTGACCATCACATCCACCTGCGGGCCACCGCGGCCGCGGCCGAGTCGACCAGGGTCGGCCCCCCGCAGGTCCGCACCCCTGAGGAGTTCAGGGCCGCGCTGATCACGGCAACCCCGCAACCGGATGGCTGGATCCGCGCGGTCGGCTACCACCACAGCGTGGCCGGAGAGCTCGACCGGCATACTCTCGACGCGCTGGTTCCGCACGTGCCCTTGCGGATTCAGCATCGCAGCGGCGCGATGTGGTTTGTGAACTCGGCCGGTCTCGCTGCTCTCGATCAGTCAGACCATCCCACCGGACAGCTCTTTCGGCAGGACACCCGGATGGCTGCGACAACCACCGGCAGCCCCACCGATTTCGGTCCGCTCAGCCGCCGTCTGAGCGCATACGGCGTCACCGCCGTCACCGAGGCAACTCCGGATCTGACCGCGTCCGACCTGGATTCGCTCGACGCCGCCGTCGGCGGCGGCCAGATCCGTCAGCGGGTCCTGGTGATGTCTGCCGATTCGGGCCGCGACCATCCCCACCTGTCGTTCGGGCCGGTCAAACGTATTCTCGACGACACCACCCTCGACCTCGATGCCCTCACCGAATGGATTGCAGCCGTGCATGATCGGGGCATTGCAGTGGCCCTACACTGCGTCACCACCGTGCAGTTGGTGGTGGCCACCACCGCGCTGCGCTCCGCCCGAGTCCATGCCCGCGACCGCATCGAACACGCTGCAGTCGTGCCCGAATCAATGATCGAGGACCTCGCGGAACTGGGCGTCACCGTGGTGACACAACCCAATTTCGTGGCCGAACGCGGCGAGGAGTACCTGCAGGATGTGCCGACCGCCGAACACGAAGAACTCTGGCGGCTGCGAAGTCTGCAATGTGCCGGAATACCGGTGGCAGGCAGCACGGACGCCCCGTTCGGGGATGTTGATCCCTGGGCGGCGATGCGCGCGGCGCGCGATCGCACAACGGGGAGCGGATCGGAACTGTCCATCTCGGAGCGTATTTCGGCGAGGTCTGCCGTCGAACTGTTTCTGGGTGAGCCCGGTGATCCGGGAACGCCACGTGAGCTGACCGCTGGTTCGGTGGCCGACCTGTGCCTGCTGTCCGAGCCGCCAGAGGTGGTACTCGCGGAACTGAGCGCAGAACTTGTCGCCGCCACGGTGATCGGTGGACAGATGATGGAGCGATGAGGAGTGAAGAGATGACAGATCGGCCGCAGTTCGGGATCTTCGTGCCCCAGTTGGGGATGCCGGCCGATGCCGTGATCGCCGCCGCCCAGAATGCCGAGCGGGCGGGATTCGACTCGTTCTGGGTGATGGACCACCTCTTTGCGCCCGGCGCGCCGTCCCTGGATGCGCTGGAGAGCTGGACATTGCTGTCGGCGATCGCTGGGGCCACCGCGGACATCCGGCTCGGACATCTGGTGGTGTGCAACCCACTTCGGCATCCGGCGGTTCTGGCAAAGATGGCCGCGACCGTCGACCGGATCTCGGGTGGCAGGCTCGATCTGGGTTTGGGTTGGGGGTCGATCGAAGCCGAGTTCGAGATGTTCGGCATCGAACACAGATCGCGAAAGGAACGTGCGCAGCAATTAGGGGAGACGGTCGAGATCCTGCGCCTGATGTTCTCTGGAGAGCCGTTCGACTACCAGGGCAAGCACTTTGCGCTGTCCGGTGCTTACGGCAGGCCGACGCCGGTCCAGAGTTCGATCCCCATCCACATCGGCGGAGCAGGCAGACAACTGACGATGCCGCTGGTCGCCGAATACGCAGACTGGTGGAACTGCGTTGGTGGCGCGCGTGATCAACTCGACGAACTGCGTCCGCTGAGCGGTGGTGCGCGCCTATCCGTGCAGTACGCCGTGGGTGTTGTCACCGACGAGTCGCTGCGCGCCAAGGTGATCGAGAGAACCGCTCGCCGGCTGCCTGAATCCGGTTGGGGCAAAGCCCTGGTCGGTACACCCGGCGAACTGGTCGACATGTTCAAGGCCGAGATCGATCGCGGGGTGGAACTGTGTATTGTCCGCCTCCACGATCTCGCAGACCCGGAGACCATCAAGATCTTCGGGCGCGAGGTCGTCGCGGGGGTACTGGACGATTAAGTGGTGAGCGCGGTGAACTTCCAGTCGAGCACCGGCGTCGTGGTGCCGTCCGCCGCAACAACGTCGGCGAGCGAACGCAACTTCAACAGTGTTCCGTTACCAACAGATTCGGCTGACTCCACCTCCAAGCGGCTGGTGATCGTGTCGCCCTCGTGCACCGGACCGACATGGTCGCAGGACTGCCAGCCCAGGACCGTCACCAGATTGGGCAAGGCCCGGTTGGCCTGAGACAGTGCGATGCCGATGGTGTGACCGCCATACACCAGGCGCTCACCACCGATCCGCGCATCATGATGGGTGGCCGCGATATTGAGTGAGAGTCGCGCCAGCTCAGGGGCACTCGACACCACATCGGCACTGGATACGTAGACCGTGCCGGGTGCCGGAATCGACTGGGACTTCGGCAATGCCGACAGATCCCACCCGGCCGGGATCTCAAAGGCCGGTTCGTCGGCCGGGCCGATTGCCGAGAGATCATCGTTCGACTCGGGACGGCCTTCGGCCGGGGAGTCGGACAGGGGGATCATCGCGCACCGGTAGAAGTCCAGGATCTTGTTCCCGTCGGCGTCGGTGGTCTCCATCCGCAGGGCCGCAAGTCCGGTGGGCCGTCGTCCTGGTTTAACCGAATTCGCCCGCAATCCAACAACTTCGGTGCGGGTGTAGAGCGTGTCGCCGATGTGGGGAAAGCGGTGAAAGCGGAGACCGCGGTAGAAGAGGTTGGCCTTCACATGATGTGTCGCCAGCGTCGACTGTCCGATCGCCACATCGCAGACCAGTCCGGGATGGGCCAGGGCCTTCGGGTGTCCGGTCACAGCCTGCGACAGGTGGGCGTCGAGTGACAGCCGCAACCTGTCGCCGAGTATCGACTGATGCACCGCGGCAGCGCCCTCGGTCAGCGTCATCGACGGGGCGGTGTCGAAGACCTGCCCCACCACCAGTTCGTCGAAGTACGGTCCGCCAACGGCGATCGGGTCAGACATCGGTGCTCTCCTCTACCTTGGCCAATGTGCGTCGTGCAGACAATGCAACCGCCTCGTCGAGCATCTGCCCGTCGAGTTGAGCGGCCCCGGCGCCGCGCAGAGCGGCTTCCTCGAGTGCGGCCAGAACGCGTTGTGCGTGTTCGACAGCATCGGCCGATGGAGTGAATTCGCTGGTTACGTAATCGATTTGACGTGGATGGATCATCCACTTGCCATCGAATCCCAGCTCGCGCACCCAGCGCGTCGCGAACCTGAAGTCGTCGTTGTCGGCGGTTCCGAGGTGCGGTCCGTCGATGGCGGCGATACCAGCGGTCCGCGCGGCGATCAGCACGCGGTCCTGAATGGCAGCCCACCGGTGTGGCGGTAGACCGGGCTCTCGGCCGAGTTCGGCCGCCAGATCGGCGTATCCGATGATCAGGCCGTCCAATTCGTCTACGGCACTGCAGATGTCGTCGAGGAAGGTGAGGCCGGTGGGGGTTTCGATGAGTGCCTGCAGAGTGGCACCATGTCCGGCGAGTCCAGCCGCGGCGGTCTCGAGGTCGGCTGCACCCTGCACCTTTGGCACGACGACACTCGACAAGCCGGATCCGGTGTGGGCCAGCGCCGCGAGGTCCGCGGCGGCCCACGGTGAATCGATGCTGTTGATGCGCACGGCGATGGTGGTACCGGGCGCCGGCGTGATCGTGTTGATGGCCTCGACCACCAGCGTCCGGGCAGCACCCTTGTTGATGGGTGTGACGGCGTCTTCGAGGTCCAGGACGACCTCATCGGCTCCGGCCTGCAATGCCTTGGTCAACTTGCGTCGGTCGGAACCCGGGGTCACGAGCACAGATCGTCGGCGGCTCATCGCATCCTTTCGAGTGGCTGCTGCATCGGGTATGTACGGCCAAATCATGGTCGTCGGTGTTTGCCACTGTCAAGCAACGTGCGGTCGAGGCGGGCAACAAGTGGTTGACAATGGGTCACATTGGGCCGAATATGGCCGTACAAAGTTTCACTGTCGCGGAAGGTGTCATGAGCTACAACTTGAACGACGAAGAATCGATGCTGGTGCAAACGGTGCGTGACTTTGTCGACCGCGAGGTGAAGCCCTCAGTACGTGAGGTCGAGAAAGCCAACGAGTATCCCGACAAGTGGATCGATCAGATGAAACAGATCGGTATCTACGGGCTGGCGGTCGATGAAGAATACGGCGGCTCACCGGTGTCGATGCCCTGCTATGTGGCGGTCACCGAAGAACTCTCCCGCGGCTGGATGAGCCTGGCAGGCGCCATGGGCGGACACACCGTGGTCGCCAAACTGATCACCATGTTCGGAACCGACGAACAAAAGCACAAGTACCTCCCGGTGATGGCAACCGGTGAGATGCGGGCCACCATGGCACTGACCGAACCCAGTGGTGGTTCGGACTTGCAGGCGCTGACGACCGTGGCCAAGACCGACGGCGACGACCTGGTCATCAACGGCGCCAAGACCTGGATCAGCAACGCGCGGCGGTCCGGTGTGATCGCGCTGCTCTGCAAGACCGATCCGGCCGCCACACCACGCCACGCCGGTATCTCCATCGTTCTGGTGGAACATGGCCCGGGACTGACGATCTCGCGTGACCTACCGAAACTGGGCTACAAGGGCGTCGAGTCCTGTGAGCTCTCCTTCGACAACTACCGCATCCCGCAGTCGGCGATCCTCGGTGGTACGCCGGGCAAGGGATTCCCGCAGATGATGAAGGGCCTCGAGACCGGGCGCATCCAGGTCGCCTCGCGGGCGCTCGGTGTCGCGGCGGCGGCGCTCGAAGACGCACTGGCCTACGCCCAGCAGCGGGAGAGTTTCGGCAAGCCGATCTGGAAGCACCAGTCGATCGGAAACTACCTGGCCGACATGGCAACCAAGCTGACCGCCGCCCGGCAGCTCACCCGTTTTGCCGCCGAGAAGTTCGACTCGGGGGAGCGCTGCGACATGGAAGCCGGTATGGCCAAGCTCTTCGCCTCCGAAGTCGCGATGGAGATCGCCCTCAACGCGGTCCGGATCCACGGCGGCTACGGATACTCCACCGAATACGACGTCGAACGCTACTTCCGGGACGCCCCGCTGATGATCGTCGGGGAGGGCACCAACGAGATCCAGCGCAATGTCATTGCCGGACAATTGGTGTCCCGCGGCGGGCTATAGGCCTGCCCGCGTAGCATCGTGGCGATCATGCCTGGGAAAAGGAGCGAGGCCGCGCCCGCCTACCAATTGTTGGCGAACCAGCTGCGGCAGGACATCGCCGCCGGTCGCTACGACAACGGCTTGCGCCTCCCAACGGAATCCGAGCTGTCGGAGCGTTATGAGGTCAGCAGGCAGACCGTGCGCCGGGCATTTGTGGACCTGGTGGCGGACGGCATCGTCTATCGGGTGCCGGGGCGCGGAACATTCGTCAATGAATCCGGTGGGCGGTACGTGCGGCAGCAGGGTTCGATCGAGGATCTGATGAACCTGTCGCACGACACCACGATGGAGGTGGTCGATCAGCTTCGCAGGCGGATCGATGTGGAGGCCGCCAGTCGGCTGCGGCTGGACAGCGACGTGGTCTACACGGTGGTGTTCCGGCGGATCCACGAGGGGATCCCGTTCGTGCTGACAACGGTCCATCTGCCCGAGGACGTCGCACGACTGGTGATCGACGCCCCGGAAATGGCACAGGGAGCGGTCAGTACCTACACGGTGATCGGGCTGTTGGAACGGCACCTCGCCGCGCCCATCGCCGAGGCGGCTCAATCCATCACGGTCGGGCAGGCCGACGACCTCGACGCCGTCCATCTCGATTGCGAAGCGGGTCAGCCTGTTCTGCGGATCGATCGGCTGTACACCGATAGCAACGGGGTCGTCAGTGAACTGTCGGTCAGTCACTTCCTGCCCGAGCACTACACCTATCGCGTCACGCTGTATCGCGATCGCGGGTGAGCTGCATCATGCTGAGGGCGTTAGCCTGAGTTGCATGAGTGAATTGCAGCAGCCTGCATACCGTGAAGTTCGCCCGGTCACCGACTTCGCTTCGGTGCTGCTGTGTCGCAACCCCGGGATGATGACGCTGGATGGCACGAACACCTGGATCTTGCGGGCGCCCGGACATTCGGATTGTGTTGTGGTGGACCCCGGCCCCAAAGGCAAGAAAAAGCACGTGAAAGCCGTTGCTGCGCAGGGCAACGTGGTGTTGGGGCTGATCACCCACCGGCACTACGACCACACCGGTGCGATCAAGTACTTCCGCGCACAGACCGGTGCCCCGGTCCGGGCCCGCAGCGTCGACTACACCCGCGGCGCCTCGACCCTGGCCGACCGCGAGGTCATCGAGGCCGCGGGATTGAAGATCACCGTGCTCTACACACCCGGTCACACGGGGGACTCGGTGAGCTTCCTCGTCGAGCACGAGGGCCAGCGAGCCATGCTGACCGGCGACACCATCCTCGGCGGTGGCACCACGGTTCTCGATCCGTCGGACGGATCGTTACGTGACTACATGAACTCACTCAATCGGCTCATCGTCGAGGGTGATGAGTGTGCGATGCTGCCCGGCCACGGCCCCGATCATGCCGAGCTGATCCCGGTGGCCCGCTACTACAAGGCGCACCGCGAGCAGCGGATCGATCAGGTGCGGGCGGCCCTGACCGAACTCGGGGTGACTGCAAAAGATGCCAAGCCCGGCAAGGTGGTGAAAATGGTATATGCCGACGTCGACAAGAAACTTTGGCCGGCAGCCAAGATGTCGGTCAAGACGCAGCTCGCCTATCTCGCACAGGATTAGATTTAATGGCATGGATCTCGTCGGTGAGATTCAGAACAATTCGTTAGCGTTGAAAAGTACCGTCCGACAACGGATTTGGCTTCGTCATTAATCTTTGATCATGACGATATTGACCTCTGGTCGTGACGATCGAAATCGATCGAAATCGATCGAAATCGATCGCATTCAGAGCAGCTTGAGCATCTGGCCGTTCATGCCTAAGCGAGTCAGGGCGATGTCAAAACTTTCTCGATGCACATTGTTGGTATAAGTTGCTCCCACAGAAGATGCCCAAGCTTTCGTTATGCGTCACATCAAGCCAAGGTGTCCTTTGCCGGGGAACATCCGTTACCTCTGCCTCCAGCCCCACCCGGGCGAATCGAAGCGGGATTCGAGCGTGGTCGAAATCGGAACAGAGTCATCGAAGCGTAGACGTGTGCCGCGTATCTGGTCGCTCTCCGGCTGGCCGGTCAGCGTCAAGGTCGCGGCCGTCGTTGCGCTGCCGCTCGCGCTGGCCATCTTTTTTGGTGCGTTGCGCATTCAATCGGTGGTGGCCGACGCATCAGATCTGGCGTCGAATGTCGACAAGTCGACCGCGTCATCGCAGTTGTTCGCCATCGACTCCGTGGTGGGTGACCTTGCCACCGCCGGTGATCCGGGGCCGGAGGATCAGCTAGGGAAAATTCTGTCGTCGCTCGCCGTCGGTGAGCGACTGGAGAATTCGCCGCTGCAGGCCGACGTGGCCAGGGACTTCCAGGCGGCCTTGGCGGCGGCGGGCGAGCTGCGGGCTCGCCTACAGTCCGGGCCGGTACCGGTCGCGGACCGTATCGCCGTCGCAGAGAACATGACCTCCGCGGCAACGGAACTCTGGCTCGCCTCTGTGACCAACCTCACCAACGGGTTGGCCGCCGACAAAACCGATCTGAGGACGCTCGGGAACGGCATCATCGATTCGCTCTCTGGTAACCGGGCGGCGCAAACCCAGCAGATCCTCCTGTCCGAGCCCAACCGGGCCACGTTCGGCCTGGCCAACCGTGCCGCGGGCCGTGAGACCGCGTACCTCTCCGCGTTGGCCGTGCTGCTCGGTGACGACTCCCCGGAGGTCCAGGAGCTTCGTTCTCTGCTCGACACCCGCCTCGCCATCTACTCCGCCGGATCGAACGTAGGCCTGGCCGAAGCGGCTGCGTCGGCGGAGAGGTCGGGGGAGGTGTACAACGCGATCACCCAGCGTCTGGCCGGAGAGTCGATCGCATCGCTGACGGCGCAGGCCGAGGATCGAAAAAGGGCCGCGTGGATCGAGTCGGCGATTGTCCTGGCCGCCGTGTTGATCGCGTCTCTGGTCGCACTGTTGGTGGCGCGGTCGCTGATCCGACCGATTCGGCGACTCCGGCAAGGCGCGCTCGATGTTGCGCACCGTGCCCTTCCTGAGGAGATCGAAGAAATCCGCATGGGTGGCGACCCGCCCAAGGTCGTACCCATCCCGGTGCACACAAAAGAGGAGATCGGTCAGCTGGCCCGGGCTGTGGACGACATCCACGAAGAAGCCCTGGCACTCGCCGGCGAGCAAGCGCGACTGCGACTCCAGGTCGGCAACATGTTCGAGACGCTCTCGCGGCGGAGTCAATCGCTCGTGGACCATCAGCTCTCCCTCATTGAGGAACTCGAGCGCGACGAGGACGACCCGCGCAGGCTGGAGAGCCTGTTCCGCCTCGATCACCTCGCGACGAGGATGCGGCGCAACGGGGCCAACCTGATGGTGCTCGCAGGCACCGCGCCGCGCCGGAACCAGAACGACCAACCGGTGGCTGTGGACACCGTCCTGAGTGCCGCTGTGTCCGAGGTCGAGGACTATCGCCGCGTGTCGATGCAGGAGGTGCCCGACGCGATGGTGGTGTCCCCGGCGGCATCCGACATCGTGCATCTCCTCGCCGAGTTGATCGACAACGCGCTGCGGTACTCGCCTCCCGACACTCTCGTCTCCGTCGCGGCCGCGCGTGCCGTCGATGGCGGAATCCTCATGGAGGTCGCCGACCGTGGCCTCGGGATGTCCGCAACGGAGATCGACGAAGCGAATGTCCGGTTGTCCGTCGGTGGCGAGGTCACACCCGAGACGGCGCGCCGGATGGGCCTGTACGTGGTGGGGAGCCTTGCGCAACGCCACAATGTGACGGTTCGGCTCCGTATGACGCAGGCGCAGGGGAGTACGTCGGGAGTCACCGCCAGCGTGCACATCCCCGTGAACCTGGTCGTCACCTCCTTCCCGTCGCAGGGTCGGAACGGGCGGGCGGCCAGGCGGGACTCGGCAGCATCGTCTCGTGCGGCGGCCAACCGTCTGTTCGACGGGGCCAGTGCGGGCAGGGGCGCCCCGGCCACGAGTGCACCTACCGCGGTCGCCGCACCCGCAGCAAAGTCCGGTCACTCGACCGCGTACACCGAGCTCACCGCGGCGAAGCTGCCACGACGTAGGCCCGGAGCGAGTGGAGTCGACAAAGCTCCGGCACCGGTCTTCCCTCCCACCGACTCCGACTCCGTCGCGTCGACCGTCGACTGGAATGTGAACGGTTCGCCCTCCGATACATCTGCGTTCTTCAGTGCCCGGCCCGCCGCTCGCGCCGACAGAGCGGCGGCCGGCGACACCAGGAACGGTCCGACAACCAACGGCCGCAACCGTCCGCCGCCGATGGACCAGACCTCCGCCTCTGAATCGACGGACCGCGCCGTTCCTGGGCCGTCGGCACGCGAGGCTGCGTCGCCTGAGGCTGTGTTGCCTGAGGGCAGCCCACCGGTGTCCATCTATGAACGCATGGTCTCGGAATGGTTGCTCGATCCCGCAGACGTTCAGCGTCCGAGCGGTTCCTGGTTTACCGCTGCCGATGCCGGATGGGCCGCGGCGGCGAGCGCAGCCGAGTCTCCGATCACGACTCGGACGGAGAGCGGTCTGCCCGCCCGTACGCCCGGCGCCCGCCTGGTCCCGGGAACTGTCAACCCGGCGCAGGCGTCCCCCCATCGACCTCGCCCCGATCCGGAGAGTGGACCGGCGAGAAATCCAGAGGCCGTGCGGCGAAAGTTCACGAATCATTTCGACGGCGTCCGCGCCGGCCGTTCAGAAGACGCCTCCCACCGACACAGAACGGACGAGAACGAATGAATTACTCCGTGGCCCCAACACCGGACCGGTCGCTCGACTGGCTCGTGTCGAACTTCGCGAGAGACATAGTCGGTGTCGTACATGCCGTCCTGGTCTCGGCCGATGGCCTGCTCATGGCAACAAGCGAAGACCTGCCTCAGGAGCGGGGCGAGCAGTTGGCGGCCGTGACATCCGGACTGGCGAGTTTGTCCTCAGGTGCGGCGCGATTGTTCGACGGCGGCCCGGTATTGCAGTCGGTCGTCGAGATGGAGAACGGCTACCTCCTACTGATGAGCGTCGGTGACGGATCGCACCTGGCGTCACTGACCGCAGCATCGTGCGACATCGGCCAGGTCGGGTATGAGATGGCCGTGCTCGTCTCGCGCGTCGGCAGCATGGTGGAACCGTCGGCCCGAATGCGAGAACGGTGACGCACTCATGCCCCCACCCGATTCGCTGCACGACGACGACGATTCCTCTGAGATCGGTGCACCGTCTCCCAACCTGGTGAGGCCCTACACGCTCACGGCGGGGCGTACCAAAACCGACATCTACCTCCCGCTCGAAGCTCCGGTGCACACCACCCCTGACACCATCCCGAACTTCTGGCCGCCCAGCGACGTCCGCACGAAAATCATTGCGCTGTGCGGGAACGGACCGTCCGTGGCGGAGATCTCGGCCCGTCTGAATCTGCCCCTCGGCGTTGCGCGTGTGCTTGTCGGGGATCTCGTCGAAACCGGAAGCCTGCGCCTTTCGGAGACTCTCAGCGACGACGCGACTGCGGCGCAGCGCCGCGAACTCATCGGAAGGACACTTCGTGGACTACAGGCACTCTGATACGAGAGGCCGAGCCGCATCGACAAAGATTGTGGTGGCGGGCGGGTTCGGCGTGGGCAAAACCACGTTGGTCGGCACGATTTCGGAAATCGTGCCCCTTCGCACCGAGGCGATGATCACCGACGAGTCCGAAGGCGTTGACGAACTCGATGTGGCGGGCACGAAATCGACGACGACGGTCGCGATGGACTTCGGCCGGATCACGTTGTCCGACGATCTCGTCCTCTACCTCTTCGGCACACCGGGACAGCGTCGCTTCTGGTTCATGTGGGACGACCTGGTGCGCGGAGCGATCGGTGCCATCGTGCTCATCGACACCAGGCGCCTCGACGACTCGTTCGCGGCAATCGATTACTTCGAAGCCTGCGGTCTGCCGTTCGTCGTTGCGATCAACCAGTTCGACGACGCACCACGTTTCGCGATCGATGACATTCGAGAAGCGTTGGCGATCTCGGGTTCCGTGCCCATCCTCGAAGTCGACGCCCGGCGGGCACAGTCGGTACGTACAGCTCTGATCACACTCACCGAATACGCACTCACCAGCGTGAGGTCAGCCAGCTAGTGTCCCGCGTCCGGCCAAAACAAAACCGCCAGTTCCAACGCGCCACATGGGTGCGCCGGAACTGGCGGTTTCGGTAAGGAAATCAGCGAGCGCGACGTGCCAGGCGCTCGGAGTCGGCGATCAGGACACTCTTGCCCTCGAGACGGAGCCAGCCACGCTGTGCGAAGTCGGCCAGGGCCTTGTTCACGGTTTCGCGGGAGGCGCCCACCAGCTGGGCGATCTCTTCCTGGGTGAGGTCGTGAGTCACACGCAGAGCCCCGGCTTCCTGCGTTCCGAAGCGCTGGGCCAGCTGCAACAGCTGCTTGGCCACGCGTCCGGGAACGTCGGTGAAGATGAGGTCGGCGAGGTTGTTGTTGGTGCGTCGCAGACGACGGGCCAAAACCCGGAGCAGCTGCTCCGCGATCTCCGGCCGGTCGGCGATCCACGAACGCAGAGCGTCACGGTCCATCGAGACCGCACGGACCTCGGTCACGGTGGTGGCCGAGGAGGTACGCGGACCCGGATCGAAGATGGACAGTTCGCCGAACATGTCGGACGGCCCCATGATCGTCAGCAGATTTTCACGGCCATCGACTGACTTGCGGCCGACCTTCACCTTGCCGGACAAGATGATGTACAGCCGGTCTCCGGGCTCACCTTCGTTGAAGATGACATGTCCACGGGGAAAATCAACAGGCTGGAGCTGATTGGCCAGTGCTGCGACGGCGGTGGGCTCCACACCTTGAAAAATGCCCGCCCGCGCCAGTACTTCCTCCACTTACGCCCCTTTCTAAGGGTCCAGCCAGACCACGTTCAAACCTGAGAATGCTCACACAAATCATGCTGTTGTGTTCGTCACCCGTTATGCAGTCTACGGGTAACCAGAGGAAAAACTGGCAGTTACCCCCACTAACGCCGATGGCCTGTCGCGAGCGGCTCCACGATCGCTAACTGACGCGGATCGAATCGTCGGATTCGGAGTTCGTCGGCGTCCGGCGATCGCGAAACTCGTCGAGCGCCGCAGGAAAACCGTGTGTGGCCAGCGTGTCGAGCTGCTCGGGTTTCGCCGACTCCAAGAATTCCTCGACGTGTTCACCGCGGACGGTGAGGCGCTCGAGCCGGCTCTCGAGCCGCTCCATCGACAGAGCGAAGAGCATGAGAGCGGCTGGGAAGAGAAGTACTGCGAGTCCGTGCATGGGGTGTAGTTAACACAACCCAGGTCTCAGAAGAGAAACAATCGCCGTAGGAATGGTCGTCGGGGCCGAGCTCGACCACTCGCCCGCGCAGTCGGTTCGCCGCCCCGTACTCTGAGTTGGTGAGTTCGAAGGCAGGGGTCAAGCGCGCCAAAACCGCGGCGCAGCGCGGGACCGAGACCCACACAGGTCTGGTGCGACGTGCGCGGCGGATGGACCGCACCTTGCAGATCGCTTTTCCGCACGTCTATTGCGAACTGGACTTCACCAATCCGCTGGAGCTGTCGGTGGCCACCATCCTGTCGGCGCAGTGCACTGACGTGCGGGTGAACCTGACAACGCCTGCCCTGTTCAAGCGCTATCGCAGCGCCGAGGACTACGCAGGCGCCGATCGGACCGAGCTCGAAGAGATGATCAGATCGACGGGTTTCTACCGGAACAAGGCGAACTCGATCATCGGTCTCGGCCAGGCACTCGTGGAACGTTTCGACGGCGAGGTCCCGTCGAATCTGCGTGATCTGGTGTCTTTGCCCGGATTCGGCCGCAAGACCGCCAACGTCGTACTCGGTAATGCGTTCGGTGTACCCGGAATCACAGTGGACACCCACTTCGGGCGGCTGGTGCAGCGCTGGAAATGGACCGCGGAGACCGACCCGGTCAAGATCGAGCACGCTGTCGGTGAGCTCATCGAACGCAAGAACTGGACCGACTTGTCGCACCGCGTGATCTTCCACGGTCGACGGGTCTGCCATTCACGCAAGCCGGCCTGCGGTGTCTGCGTGCTTGCCGCCGACTGCCCGTCCTACGGTCTGGGACCCACGGAGAAATCTGAGGCCGCGGCTTTGGTGAAGGGGCCCGAGACCGACCATCTACTTGCACTGGCAGGTCTCTAGTCGATGTCGGATTCACCTGATCCGGGCCAGGCCCGGCCCACTGAGCGCTCGCGTTTTGCGCTGTCGACATCGGCCCGTTGGACATTGGCCGTCCTGATTGTCGTGCTCGCACTGATCGTTGCCATCTGGCCGCGGTCCTCTCCCGATCCCACGCCCGCGCCGTCCGCGGTGTCGACCGACGGGACCGGAAAGCTCCCCGGACTCCAGGCCGCCGTCTCCGACGACGACATGGTCAAGGCCCGGGAGAAGGCAGGATTGCAGGCTTGCCCGTCCCAGCCCGGTCCGGCGCCGGAGAACTCCGCACTCAAGGGTGTTCTGGTGCCCTGTCTGGCGGACGGCTCGACCGTCGACCTCGGGGCTGCGACGGCCGGTACGCCGATGCTGGTCAACGTCTGGGCTCACTGGTGTGGTCCGTGCCGGGCCGAACTCCCGGTGATTGCCGACTATGCCGAGCAGGCAGGCGACAAGATCCGGGTGCTGACCGTGCAGGGCAAAGAAGGGTCGGAGAACGTCTTCCTCTCACTCAACCTGCTGGCCGAAATCGGTGTGAACTTGCCGACCGTTGTCGATCCGGACGCGAAGATCGCTGCTGCCCTTGGCATTCCGCGGGTCTATCCGGCCACCGTTCTGGTCCGGGCCGACGGTACGGTCGCCGCGGTGCTGCCGACGGTCTTCGACACCGTCGATGAGGTCTCGGCGGCCGTCGACAAATACCTGGGTGTCGCCGCGTGACCGAGATCTTGGTGCCGACGACGTCGGTGCCCCCATGGATGCGCGCGCTCACCGCGAATCTTGCCGGCGTCACGCAATCGGTCGAGGAGCGCGGAGGAATGACCGCCCGGCTCATGCGTTCCCAGATGCCGATCACCCGCCCCGCTGCGGTGCTGATCCTGATCGGCGGCGACTGGGACGGCGATCCGACCCATCACGGTGGTGTCCCCGCCGATGCCACGGTGCTCCTGACCCAGCGTGCAAGCACCCTGCGTAACCACGGCGGACAGATCGCGTTCCCCGGTGGCGCCCGCGATCCGGGCGACGACTTCCCGGTGGGTACCGCGATGCGTGAGGCAGAGGAGGAGACCGGGCTCGATCCCTCCGGTGTCAGCCAACTCGCGGTCCTCGACATGTTCCCGGTGCCGCCCTCGGGCTTCGAGGTGTCGCCGGTGCTCGCCTACTGGACCGAACTGTCCGACGTCGGTGTCGTCGACATCGGCGAGACCTCCCGCGTGCTCAGGGTGCCGCTGCGCGACCTGATCGATCCGCACAACAGGATCCAGGTCGAACGGATGATCGCCGGTACCCGTGCCTACCAAGCACCGGCTTTCTGCGTCGAAGGCATGCTCGTGTGGGGTTTCACCGGCGGGCTGCTGGCCGCGATCATCGAAGCCGCCGGCTGGGAGATCCCCTGGGACAAGTCGGATATCCGTGACCTCGATGTGGAGCTCGCCAAGGTGGGTCAGTGATGAGCGGATCCGCATGGGTCGATGTGATCGTCATCGGCATCGCGTTGCTCGCCGCCGCGTCGGGATATCGCCAGGGTGCGATGTCGTCGGCGATGGCATTCATCGGGGTCCTGCTCGGCGCGGCGGCCGGCGTGCTGCTGGCACCGCATCTGATCCGCAACATCGAAGACCAGCGTTGGCGGCTGATCGCGGGCGTTCTGCTGCTGGTCGCGCTGGTGATCGTCGGCGAGATCTCGGGGATGGTGCTGGGCCGGGCGGCCAGGAGCGGTATTCGGACGTTGTCATTGCGACGGGTCGATTCGGTGATCGGTTCGCTGCTGCAAGCGGTGGCGGTCCTGTTGGCCGCCTGGATCCTGGCCACACCGATCAGCACATCGGCGCAACCGCAGATCGCCGCGGCGGTCCGAGATTCCAAGGTGATCGAGGAGATCAACCAGCTCGCGCCGACGTGGCTCCAGCGGGCCCCGCGCGAATTCTGGGACATGTTCGACAACTCGGGGCTCAAGGAGGCCATCGGGCCGTTCGGCCGGACCCCGATCACCAGTGTCGACCCGCCCGACGAAACGCTCCTCGATCAGCCTGTCGTCGAACAGGTTCGCGGCAGTGTCGTCAAGATCGAAGGCATCGCGCAGAGCTGTCGGCAGGCACTGGAGGGCAGCGGCTTCGTGGTCTCGCCCGAACGGGTGATGACCAACGCGCACGTGGTGGCAGGCACCAACCTGCTGCAGGTGTCGGCCTCCGACGACACCTTCGACGCGACCGTCGTCTACTTCGATCCGCTCACCGACATCGCGATTCTCGACGTCCCCGGCCTGCAGGCCCGGGCGATGCGATTTGCGGACGAGCTGGCGAAAACGGGTACCGATGCGATCGCGCTCGGCTTTCCCGAAGGCGGGCCGTTCAACGCCAGCGCCGAGCGGATCCGCGAGGTCATCCAGCTGCGGGGCCCGGGCATCTATCCCGATACGGCGGTCACCCGGGAGGTCTACACCGTGCGCGGCTCGATTCGGCAGGGCAATTCCGGCGGGCCGCTGATCAATTCGGATGGGGAGGTGCTCGGCGTGGTGTTCGGTGCCGCCGAGGATCCGTCCACCGAAACGGGGTTTGTGCTGACCGCGGCCCAGGTTCAACCCGGTCTGGCCGAATCCGAACGCCTGAGCGCGCCCGTCGACACCCAGTCCTGCGTCCACTCGTCCTGAAGGCTCGGCCGGTGATCGGTGCGGGGCAGGGTCAGCTCTGCAGGAATTCGATCAGCCGACCGTTGACCTCGTCGGGCTGCTCTTGATGTGAGTAGTGGCCGGCATCTGCGACCTCGGTCAGTTCCAGTTTCGACGACCAGTGCGCACTCGCGGTCAGAGTCGATCGCTGGATGTAGTTGTCGAGTTCACCCCGGATCGCGAGAACCGGGATGTGCAGACGTTTGTCCATGAGTTCCAGGAAGCGGCTTCCGTCGGGACGGAACTGCGACCGGAAGGCCCAGCGCTGGTATTCCAGACTGCAATGGGCCACGCCCGGTATCTGGATTGCGGAGCGGTTCCGCTGCGCGGTGTCGGCGAAGTCGTCGGTGTCGATCCAGGCGGGACCGGAATGTCTGCGCAGGAGTATCTCGGCCATCAAGCCGTCGTCCTCGAGGAGTGTGCGCTCTGCCGTCCGGGGGATCTGGGACTTGAGGAACCCGCCGAGGAACGCCTTGCGCTGGCTCGGTTCGCGCAGCGTGGCCGTCTTGAGGGCCTGCGGGTGTGGAGAGGAGATCACCGCCATCGACCTGACCGAACGGGGATGCAGGACGGCGGTCGCCCAGCAGACCAGGCCGCCGTCGGCATGACCCACCAGAGTGGCGTCGGTATGTCCCAGGGCCCGGATCAGGCCGTCGGTGTCACCGGCCAGTGTCCAACCGTCGTAGCCGCGCGGAGGTTTGTCGCTGTCCCCGTAGCCACGCAGGTCGACGGCGACCGCCCGGTAGCCGGCCTCTGTGAGCGCAGTGAGCTGGTGGCGCCAACTCCACCAGAACTCACCGAAACCGTGCATGAAAAGGACCAGGGGACGGTCCTTCCGCGGGGTCGCGGCCTCGACCGCATGTAGTCGGACGCCGTTGGCGCGGACATCGCTGTGGTGCCATCCCGTGAACCGGACGGTCGACGGATCCGGGGCAGGCAAAATGTCAGCCCTTGGCGGGCTGGCTGGGCTTGCGCAGGTCGGCGCCGGGGCGAACCTGTGCGTCGTGACCTCCGGGGCCTGCAGGCAACACGTCCGAGAGGTGCTGGACGGACGCGATGGTCTTCTTGGGCCCGGTCATCCGTTTGAACACGATGTACCCGACAAGTCCGGTGATGATCGCCGCGACGAGCAGGATCAGGAACACGATGCCGAATGCGGCCCACCGCGGCAGCCACTCGGAGAGCAACTCGCCGAGGAACCAGAAGAAGAACAGGCTGGCGTAGAGCGCAACGGTGAGGGCCACGACGATCAGGCCCGTGCCGATGGCGGCCTTCTTGGCCTCCCCGGTCAGTTCGGCCTTGGCCAACGCCACTTCGGCGCGGAACAGTGTCGACAGATGTGCGGTGGCTTCTTTCACCAGCGCTCCAACACTCGGGTCACCACCGGGGCGCACATTGGGGTCGGACAACGGGATCGATGAGACGTTCGGAACATCTCCCGAGGTGCGGTCGTCCAGAGTCACTGCTACTCCTCCATCCTCGGACAAGCATCCGAGACCACCCGGACGCTTGTCTTTCTTCTCGCCGGGGTTTGTAGGCTCTTATGTTGCCATGCCAGGATTGATCGCAGGCTCATCGGACCGTTCTCGCGCGAGTGATCGAATCCTTGGTCGCCTCGCCGCTCGCCGGGATTGAACGCCTCACGAAAGGCAATCATGCCCGCGTACCCGCTCGAACCGTTTGCTCTCGACTTCTTCGAGACCGCCCCGGTCACCCACCGCTTCTCGGTCAACCTGCCGGTCAGCCCCGCCACGGCATGGGCCGAACTGACAAGGCAGAACACCCTTGACTGGTGCCGGATCATCAAATCGATCACCTTCACCTCGGCGCCGCCCTACGGTGTCGGCACCACGCGGTCGGCCGAATTGGCCCCCGGCTATGTGAAGTTGTCGGAGAAATTCTTTTGTTGGGACGAGGATCCAGAGGCGGGTCGGTACCGCAACGCCTTCTACGTCGAGCAGGCCAACGTTCCGAGCCTCAAGGCGTTCGGTGAACTCACCGAGGTCGAGCCTGCACCGATCGGCTGTCGATTCACGTGGTCGTTCGCCATCGAACTCTCGGGTTTGATGGCCAAGACCACCAAGTTCGCGACCCCGATCTCCGCGAAGACCTTCGCCACCATCGAGACCGACACGGTCAAACATTTCGCGAAGCTGTAGCGCCGCTGAGGAGCGCTCAGCGGGCGCGGGGACTGACCACCCCGTGGTCGAACGCGTAGACCACCGCTGCGGCCCGATCGCGCACACCGAGCTTGTGGAAGACGTTGCCGACATGGCTCTTGACGGTGACCACCGAGATCACCAGTTCGGCGGCGATCTCGTCGTTCGACAACCCGCGTCCGATCAGGCCCAGGACCGCCGACTCGCGTGAGGTCAGGCGATCGAGTGAGGCACCGGCGGCGGTCGGGCCCGGCGCAGCCCGATAGGTGTCGAGCACCCGCGAGGTGATCGCCGGATCGAGGACTGCCTCACCCTCGGCGACGATGCGCACGGCCCGGATCAGCTCTTCGGCGGGTGAATCCTTCAACACGAAACCGGCCGCACCGGCTCGCAGCGCGTCCGACAACAACTCCTCGTCCCGGAAAGTGGTGAGCACCAAGACCGGTGGTGGATCGACTGTCGACGCCAGCCTTCGGGTTGCGGCCATCCCACTGACCCGCCTCATCCGCAGATCCATCACCACCACATCGGGCCGGTGGTCTGCCACGGCGTCGACCACCTCGTCGCCGTCGGAGCATTCGCCGATCACGTCGAAACCGTCTTTGCGGCGCAGGATTCGACGCAGCCCGGATCGGACCAGATCCTGATCGTCCACCAGGAGTACGCGGATCCGCGGCGTTTCAGCGGCCACCGGGTACCGCCGTGCTGCGCAGGTCCGTGCCGGTCCGGTGGTCGGTGGCAAACGGCAACACCGCGTTGACCTCCCAGGCGTCGTCGGTCGGCGCCGCGTGGAACCGGCCACCCAGATGTTCGATTCGTGAACGCATTCCACTCAGGCCGGACCCACCCGGCCGGCGCCGGCTGTCGGGTGTGACCTTGTTGCGCACGGTGATGTGCAGACTTCCGGTCGCGTCGGGCCGCACCTTCAGATCAACGGTGGCGCCGGGGGCGTGTTTCGATGCGTTGGTCAGGGATTCCTGGACGATGCGGAACGTCGCGAGTTCGGTTGCGCTCGTGGCGGGCGCGCCGGGATCGTCGTAGTCGAACCGAATGTCTTGTCCGGCACGCCGGAACGACGAGACGAGTTCGTGCAGATCGCTCAGACCCGGTGTCGGGGAGTCGGGTTCGGCGTCGGCGCGGAGCAATTCGATGGTCTGGCGGATGTCGGCCATCGCCGCGCGGCCCTGTTGTTCGGCATCGAGAAGCGCGGCGACGGCATCGGCGGTGTCGTTGTCCTCCTGCAACGCCCGCCGGGCGCCGGTCACGTTGAGCAGAACGATGCTGAGGGAATGTGCGATCACATCGTGCACTTCACTGGCGAGGGTGACGCGGTCGAGCTGAAGCCGCGCGGCCCTGGCCTGACGTTCGCGCAACAGCAACGCCAGCTGGGCCTGCATCAGGTGTCCCACTGCGACACCGAAACACAGCATTGCGGCGATCAACCATCCCTGCTCAACTGCTCCGGTCGCGATTCCGATCGCCAGGGCGCCGGCGCTCAGGATCATGTTGACGACCGACTGTTTCCACGTGCTGATCGCCCCGCCGGTGGTGACACCCAGGACCAGCAGCAGTGGCGCGGCATCGGCGTACACCGGGATCATCCAGAAGAAGGCCACCGAGATGACCGTTCCCACAAGAAGTAACGGGGTGAACACGATCCGTTTCTTGAGGAACAGGCAGGCGATGTGCGGGGCGAGTGCGAAGAACACCGCGAGTGAGAGGTACAGCCAGTCTCGGCCGTGCGGATGATCGGCGATCCGTTGCGCGGTCGCGGCGCTCACGGCTGCCAGGATCGCGGCGTCGGTGATCAGCATGTAGTACCAGGGGTACTGGTACCCCATCAGCGCGAAGGTGCGCGCATACCGTGCAGTCAACCACCGCATCTCGTTGATCTTATCGGGTGAGGCCCACGAAAACCTCCGTCCCGGGGAGGATTCTCCGGACCTGCGGTGGTAGGAGTGAAAGATCGTCCCCGAGGTGGCTGACCTGCTGCTTTGTTCTCATTAGCGTTCTTGGTACCCGATCGGTGTCCCACCTGATGCCGACAGAAACCAAGGAGAGCGACGATGTTCTGGATCCTGGTGTGTGTGGGTGTTGTGGTGATCTCGTCGTGGCCGTTCGGTGGCGGCGACGGCCTGGACTATCGGGCGCGTGAAGTGCGTGCTGCGATGGCACGGCGCGACGCAGCGGATAGCGCGCAGATGCGACAAATCCGATGGGCTCGTCGCCGCCACGACCTGCGTGAATCGCTGCGGTGGGCCCGGACGACACCTGAGGTCGCCCGGGCCTGACGCAACTGGTGCGATCAGCTGCTGCTGCGGCGGATGTTGTCGAAGACCGTCGGGTCCACCAGCGTTGAGGTGTCACCGAGTTCGCGACCCTCTGCGACATCCTTCAGCAGACGGCGCATGATCTTGCCGGACCTCGTCTTCGGGAGTTCTGGCACAACATGGATCTCGCGCGGTTTGGCGATGGGTGAGATGTCCTTGGACACCTGATCTTTGAGCTCTTTGACGAGCTGATCTCCGGTGTCTTCCTGACCCTGACGCAGGATGACAAACGCGACAATGCCCTGACCTGTGGTCGCATCGGCGGCGCCGATCACCGCGGCCTCGGCGATGCTGTGATGGCCGACAAGCGCGGATTCGACTTCGGCCGTGGAGATTCGGTGCCCCGAGATGTTCATGACATCGTCGATGCGGCCAAGGACCCAGAGATCGTGATCGTCGTCGTAGCGGGCCCCGTCACCGGCGAAATACCAGCCCTGTTCGGCGAACCGCGACCAGTAGGTGTCCCGGAAACGCTCGTCATCACGCCAGATTCCGCGGAGCATCGACGGCCACGGCTTGTCGAGGACCAGGAAGCCCTGCTCGCCTGCACTCACCGACTTACCTTCTTCGTCAACGATATTCGCGCTGATCCCGGGCAGCGGGGCCATCGCGGAGCCGGGCTTGGTGGCGGTGATCCCGGGGAGTGGCGAGATCATGATGGCCCCGGTTTCGGTCTGCCACCACGTGTCGACGATCGGGCAGCGCTCGCCTCCGATGACCTCGTGGTACCAGCGCCAGGCCTCGGGGTTGATCGGTTCGCCGACGCTGCCGAGCAGCCGCAGCGAGGTCAGGTCATGGGCGTCGGGGATCTCGCGGCCCCACTTCATGAAGGTCCTGATCAGGGTCGGCGCGATGTAGTAGGTGCTGACCTTGTACTTCTCGATGATCTCGAAATGGCGATGTTCGTTGGGGGAGTTGGGAGTTCCTTCGTAGACGACCTCGGTCGCGCCGTTCGACAGCGGGCCGTAGACGAGATAGCTGTGTCCGGTGACCCAGCCGATGTCGGCGCCGCACCAGAACACGTCCTGGCCGGGCTTGTGGTCGAAGACGTTGTGGAAGGTGTAGCTGACCTGTGTCAGATAGCCGCCCGAGGTGTGGACGATGCCCTTGGGCTTACCGGTGGTTCCCGAGGTGTAGAGCAGGAACAGGGGATGCTCGGCGTCGTGGGCTTCCGGGGTGTGCGCGGTATCGGCCTTTGCGACGGTTTCGTGCCACCACAGGTCGCGGCCGTCGGTCCAGTTGATGTCGGAGTCGGTGCGGTTCACCACGAGCACATACTCAACCGACTTCGCGGCATCGTCGCCGCTGCCGAGGGCTTCGTCGACGGCAGCTTTCAGCGGTGCAGGCTTGCCGCGTCGGTACTGGCCGTCGGTGGTGACCACCAGTTTCGCTTCGGCGTCGTCGACCCGCGAGCGCAGTGCACCGGCAGAGAATCCGGCGAAGACCACAGAGTGGGTCAGTCCCAGGCGGGCGCAGGCCAGCATGGTGACGATCGCTTCGGGAACCATCGGCATGTAGATGGCGACACGATCGCCGGAGACCAGGCCGATCTCGGTGAAGTAGTTGGCGGCCTGCGAGACCTCGGCGAGCAACTGGTCGTAGGTGACGTCGCGGGAGTCGCCCGGTTCACCGACCCAGTGGATCGCAACGCGACTGCCGTTGCCGGCTTCCACATGCCGGTCGACGCAGTTGTAGGCGACGTTGAGTTTGCCGCCGACGAACCACTTCGCGAACGGGGCGTCGGACCAGTCGAGGACGTCGGTGAAGTCGGTGTCCCAATGCAGGCGGTGCGCCTGCTCGGCCCAGAACGCCAGGCGGTCGGCCTCGGCGGCCTTTTCGAGTTCGGGCCCCGCATTTGCCTGCGCGACGAACTCGGTCGATGGGGGATATACCGCTTGTACAGTGCCTTCGCTCATTGTCTCCCTTTCGCTCGCCGCCGGTCCGCATGCCGTCATCGACTGTGATGTGGGCGGGTTCGGCTGCCGCTGTGTTGTGTACCACATCATGTCTGCGGCATCATCAACTGAAATAGCCCCGAAAGTGGATAGTGCATGAGCGGTGACAACGAGGTCCTCCGTCCCAGCGATCGCGAGCTGGTGCGGGCTACCAGCGCGCGCTTTCGTCGGATGACCGGAACACCGGTGGTTTTCGCGGGCCTGCGTGATCAGGACACCATCGTGGTCACGACATCGGTCGGACACAAGACCTCCGCGCTGCGCACCATCCGGGTCACCCCGCAGCGGGGTCTCGGTGGACTCATCTGGCTCAACAAACGCGCGATCCTGCTCCGGGACTACGGTTCGGCCGACGAGATCACCCACGATTTCGACGACCAGATCCTCGGAGAGGGCATCACCGATCTCGCCGCGGCACCGATTGTCGTCGACGGCTCGGTGCGCGGGCTCTTGTACGCCGGCTGGCGTGGCCAGGGTCCCCTCGGCGACGACGTGGTCAACGCATTGACCGTAGAAGCGGGCCGGGTTGCCGCCGAATTGAGCACGCGCGACGAGGTGGATCGTCGCGTTGCTGCCTTGGCTGCCCGCACCCAGGCCGAGCAGGCGCAGGCCTCGGCGCTCGATTGGTGCAATGAGTTGCGCGATATCGCCACGGTCTCGACCGATGATGAGTCGCGCCGACGGATCCTCGAGCTCGTCGACCAGATCGGCGGCGCGGGCAGGTCTGCGGCTGAACCGTCCATACCGCTCACCCCTCGACAGCTGGAGGTGTTGTCGCTGGTGGCCATGGGTTTCGGCAATCGGGTGGTGGCTGACCGGCTGGGGCTGACCGTGGACACGGTGAAGACGTACCTGCGCGCCGCGATGGTCCGTCTGGGCGCGCACACCCGGCACGAGGCTGTGGTGAAGGCACGGAATGCGGGCCATGCTCTGAGCTGCCCTGACCACCGGGAGATGCGCTGATCCTGGCGGGGGTATGGGCCGCGTACGCTGATCTGTCGTGACCGATCCGCTGGCTCCACTGTTCGAGATGCCGGGCGTCGCGACGGCCGCCGACCGTGCGCGAGATGCGCTGGCCGCCGCACACCGACACCCCGCCAACCTGCGAGGCTGGGACAAAACAGCCACCGAGGCGTCGTGGCGTGCAGGCCGGTCATCGGCCGCAATAGACGGCGGCAGTGTCGAACTCGTCCGCGATGGAGATTTCGACGATCCGGTACTGTCCGGCGCGATGCGGGTCGCCCAGGCCCTCGATGGTGATTCCCTGCCGCAGTTCGTTGCGGTCTGGACGCGCGCACCGATGCAGACACTCGCGCGGCTGCATGTGCTCGCCGCCGCCGACATCACCGACGACCAGCAGTTGCTCGGCCGTCCGCGTGCCGACGCCGGACTCGGGCAACGCCTGGACCTGCTTGCCCAACTGATCACCGGTGCGACAAAGGCGCCGGCACCGGTGCTGGCGGCTGTGGTGCATGCCGAGCTGCTGGCGCTCGAACCCTTCCAGCACGCCAACGGGGTGGTGGCCCGGGCCGCGTCCCGCCTGGTCTGTGCAAGCACTGGGCTGGACCCGCATAACCTAGGGGTCCCCGAGGTGACGTGGTTCAAGCGGATTTCTGAGTACCGCGACCTGTCGAAGGGGTTCGGTACGGGCGATGCCGAGGCAATCCGGTTGTGGTTGCTGCTCAGCTGTGAGGCGCTTGAAGCCGGTGCTGCCGAAGCGATGTCGATCGCAGAAGCGGCGCGCCCGAGAAAGTAGAAGAGGCGGACAACGCGCTGCGGACGGCTCTCTGACCCGACGTATTGGAACGTGGGGTCAGATCGCCGCCCGCTAGCACGGATCCGAGTTACACATGCGTGCGTATTGTGGTTGTGTGGGATGACCTCGGCAAGTGTTCCGGCACCTTATCCAAATGCGCTCCCACCCAAAGGAACTCACTTGAACTCGGCGCGGATCTTGCAGGTCCACTACCTGTAGCCTCCCGCGGCGTGCTTCGCGTGGGTGCTCGATATCCGTGCTGGGAGTGCGCGGTCAGGAGTCCGTACCTTCTCTTCCGGCCCGCACTTGGCGTTCCGCGCTTTCCGTAACTACTTTGTACACCGTGACCACAGTCACATCAAGTGTTCCCTGGTCGTGAATTCGAAAATTCACTCATCCGTTGCGGCTGAACATATTTGAAACCGCCGCAGCGGACTCAATGCCGTTTGCGCTGCAGGATCGTATAGGTGACTGCGCCGGCCGCCAATGCACTCAAACCGACTGCGGCAGAAGCCGTTACCTTCGGCGAAGGGGTTGACGGGAGCCGATCGCGGAGTGAGATCGGTTTGGTGAACGACAGCATCGGCCACCCGCGTTCGGTGGCCTCACGCCGCAGGCCCCGATCAGGATTGATGACCGTCGGATGGCCGACCGCGCTGAGCATCGGCAGGTCGGTGATCGAATCGGAGTACGCGAAGCACTGGGAGAGGTCGTAGCCGACGGCCCGGGAGATGTCGTTCATCGCCACCGCCTTCTCCTGGCCGTAGCAGTAGAAATCCATCACGCCTGCGTACTTGCCGTCGACGACTTTCATGCGGCTGGCCATCGAATAGTCGGCGCCGAGCATCTCTCCGATGGGCTCGACGATCTCGGCGCCCGAAGCCGACACGATAACCACGTCGTGGCCACGCGCTTTGTGACCGGCGATGAGATCGGCGGCCTCTGCGAAGACGAGCGGGTCGACGATGTCGTGCAGCGTTTCGCGGACGATCGAGGAGACCTGCTCGACATCCCAACCGGTACACATCTCGGTGACATGTTTGCGCATCCGCTCGACCTGATCATGGTCGGCCGCCGACAGCAGGAACATGAACTGCGCATACGACGATTTGAGGACCGAGCGCCGGTTGATGAGGCCCTGGTCGAAGAACGGGCGTGAGAATGCCAGCGAGCTGGACTTGGCGATGATGGTCTTGTCGAGGTCGAAAAAGGCCGCGATCGGGGTGCCGGCCGAGTGCTGTGGGCCCTCGTCGGCCGGCTGGAATGCTGTCACCCGTCGAGGGTACGTCCAGGGCACACGTGAGGCGAAGATTCACTTGTTTGGGTTACACCATTGGAAGTCTGTGCGCCTCGGCTCAGGCCAAGTAAGGCGATTGGTTGAAGTTGCAATCAATCATGGATTCTTGTGTATAGTCGTACTTACCCGGACGAGTTCCGGGGCTTTCAGCCCGACCCCCCGGGGCTGAACGCGACGACCCTGGCCTCCTCCCCCCCTGGCCGGGGTCGTCCCCATATCTGGGGGTTTTCGGTCATCTGGCCCACCCTCTCACCACCCGCGCTACCAGCGGTTTTGTCCTCTTTTGGGCAATTGTCCACAGTGTGGGGTTCTATTCACAACCATCGCTCGAACCGATGGTTTCGAGCGATGTCACGGTGGAACCACTGCCACAGTGAGGCATGAACGAAGCTCCCCTGGTACTCGCGATGGTGTCGCCCGAAATGGCCGACGATATCGAGCGTGTCGCGGCCGCATCCGGCTATCACGTGATTCGTGCACGTCCCGATCGTTGCCGACGTGAATGGGCTGAGGCGACAGCCATTTTTGTCGATGCGTCGACGGTTGATGAGACCCTTGCGGCCGGTTTGCCCCGCCGCAACGGGTTGATGGTCGTCGGCGTCACCGGGGACGGCCCGAACATGTGGCGGAGCGCGCTGGCGCTCGGAGCCGGACATGGATTCGTGCTACCGGACGACGAGCACGCAGTGGTTCAGGCGTTGTCGAGGATCCGGCGACCCACCGGCCCGGAAGGGGTCGCCATCGCAGTGATTGCCGGCCACGGTGGGGCCGGTGCGTCCACACTCGCCGCCGGTATCGGGTTGATCGCGTGTGAACGTGGCCACGGCGCCCTGTTGCTCGATCTCGATGAACTCGGCGGAGGCCAGGATCTGCTTCTCGGCGTCGAGGATCATCCAGGGTTGCGTTGGCAGGAACTCACCTTGGAGAGCGGGCAGGTTGTTGCCGAATCGCTGCACACCGCTTTGCCACATGCGCGCGGAGGCCTGGCGATCCTGGCCGGTCGCCGGGGCGCGCCTGCGCCGGTCCGGCCGGAGGCTGCGCTCGCCGCGATCGACGCTGCTCGAGCGAACGGCGATGTCGTTGTCGTGGATGTACCGCGACGTGGCGACGAGGTGGTCACGGCCGTGGTGGAGGCGGCCGACCTGGTCGTCCTGGTCTGTGGCGCCTCGATCCGGGCATGTGCCGCCGGACGCGAGATGGCGGCCAGGCTTCGGGCGCGGGCAGGTCGGGTCGAAGTGGTGGTGCGCGGGCCGTCTCCGGGTGGACTTCGTGCCGGCCAGGTGGCGCAGGTGCTGGGATTGCCGCTGCTCACCGCCACCCGACCGGATTCCCGACTTGCCCGTGACCTCGAGTCCGGCGGACTGCTGTTGGCGCGGCGTTCGCCGCTGCGGCGCTGTGCAGTGACGGTCCTCGAGCGCGCCGAGACGCTGCGGGGAGCTGTGCGATGAGTGAACCGGGCCCGGTGGCGGCGTCCAACCGCAGCCAACTCCTGACGCGGGTCCGCGAACGGTTGGCCGCGACCGCTCAGGATCCGACACCTGAGGTGATGGCCGCCGTGGTCCGGGCCGAGGCCGGTGGTGTGCTCGGTGACACCGACCTACTCGACGCGCTGCGCTTTCTGCAGACCGAATTGGTGGGTGCCGGCCGTCTCGAGGATCTACTGGCAGGTCCGGGCGTCAACGACATCCTCGTTGTCGGTCCGCGGGCCGTCTGGGTTGATCAGGGACGCGGACTTCGCTTGTCGGACATCGAATTCGAAGACGACGACGCGGTCCGGCGACTGGCCATGCGTCTGGCCCTGGCCGCAGGCAAACGACTCGATGACGCGCAGCCCTGGGTCGATGGTCAGCTGTCCGGCCTCGGCCGACGTGGGTACAGCGTTCGCCTGCACGCGGTGATCCCGCCGATTGCCGTCGACGGG
This sequence comes from Williamsia sp. Y853, assembly GCF_056786495.1. NCBI lineage: Bacteria > Bacillati > Actinomycetota > Actinomycetes > Mycobacteriales > Nocardiaceae > Williamsia > Williamsia sp. Y853. Next base: position 4,107 of record NZ_JBXCJC010000001.1, on the reverse strand, counting down.
ACCTGCCTGTCCCTGCGAGTCCTGCGACCGGCAACCCAGAACCTCGACGCACTGGTGTCATCCGGTGCCATCGCAGAGGAAGCCGCGACTCTGCTGGAGGCGATCATCGACGCCCGGCTCGCGTTCCTGGTTGTCGGCGGGACCGGCGCCGGAAAAACCACCCTGCTGTCGGCACTGCTCGGTCGCGTCGATCCGGCCGAACGCATCCTCTGCGTGGAAGATGCCGTGGAGCTGGCCCCGCAACATCCGCACGTGGTGCGACTGGTGGCCCGGACCCCCAATGTTGAAGGGGCAGGAGAGGTTCCGGTTCGTGCGCTGGTGCGCCAAGCGCTGCGAATGCGTCCGGATCGGATCGTGGTCGGTGAAGTCCGCGGCGCTGAGGTCGTTGATCTGCTGACCGCGATGAACACCGGCCATGACGGCGGTGCCGGAACGCTGCACGCCAACTCCACGGCCGAGGTCCCGGCCCGGATGGAAGCGCTCGCCGCGCTCGGTGGCATGGACCGGCCTGCACTCCACAGCCAGCTCGCGGCAGCCATCTCAGTCGTGATCGGTGTGTTCCGCGACGCGAACGGTGCCCGCGGGGTGGGGGAGATCGGGATGTTGCGCCGCGGTGCCGACGGCTTGGTGCACGTCGAAGCGGTGTGGCGTCGCCGCGGTGGTTTCACTGCTGCGGCCGCCGACCTGGCCGCGCTCCTCGACAGCAGGCTCGTGCGATGAGCGTGGTGCTCGCGGCTGTGGCGCTGACGCTGCTGCTCTGGCCGCGGACTCGAGCGCAGGTGAGGACACTCGCCTTGGATGGTGCTTCGGTTGTTCGCCGCGCCAGGTCCACTGAAGACGTCGTCGCGGTTGCGGCCATCGGGGTGCCGGTCGCAGTTCTCATCATTGTCGGGATGTCTGCCGGTATCGCCGCATCCATGGCGTCGGGCATGGCCTACCTGCTGTTTCGGGCCAGGAGACGCGAGACGGAGGTGGCAGCCGAGCTTGCTGCGTTGCTCGCTGCGCTCGAGGTGATGATCGCCGAACTACGTGTCGGCGCCCATCCTGCGCACGCTTGCCGACAGGCAGCCGAGGACGCCGGTGGTGGACCGCGGTCAGCCGTTGCCGAGACGTTGTCGACGATGGCCGGACGGTCCATGCTGGGCGGCGACGTCGCAGGTGGGATCGAACAGGCGCAGGTCCGTGACCCGCAGGCCTGGTCTCGGGTGGCGGTGGCGTGGCGGACGGCCGAACAGTACGGGCTGCCGATTGCCGAACTGCTGACATCCGTGCGATCAGATCTGATCGCGCGCGGTCGATTTCGGGATCGGACGCGGGCTGCACTCGCCGGAGCCAAAGCGACCGCCATGGTGCTGGCACTGCTGCCGGTGCTGGGTATCGGTCTCGGGCAGGCGATTGGTGCCTCGCCGTTGTCGGTCCTGCTCGGGGGCGGCCTCGGAGGAATCCTCCTGGTTGTCGGCGTCGGTCTGGTCTGCGCGGGCTTGTTGTGGTCGAGGCGAATTGTCGGAAAGGTCGCGGGGTCATGACCGGGTGGGTGGTGGCAGCCCTGGTCTGCGCGGTAGCGATCGTCCTGTGGCCCAGACCGGAGTGGATCACCTATCGGGTTGTCGGTCCGCCGGCCCGGCGGGAACGCAACCGACAGCCGCGCTGGCTGGGCGTCAAGGCCCCTTCCGACGATCCGTTCGCCGCAGCTGCAGGTTATGACCTGCTTGCGGTGTGCCTGCGCTCTGGACTGCCGGTCGGTATGGCAGCGCGGGTGGTGTCGCAATCGGCACCTCCTGCACTTGCCCGCACTCTCGCCCAGGCTGCGGATCTGCTTGCACTGGGTGCTGACCCGATACAGGCATGGGCGGTTCCCGACAATGCAGACCCAGCTGTGCAGGCACTGGCTTCAATGGCTCGCCGGTCCGCGCGGGCCGGCTCCTCGCCGGTGCGTGGACTGGCCGAGCTGGCGGAGAGCCGACGAGCTGATGCCCAGGATCGGGCGGCAGCTGCAGCCGAGCGTGCAGGTGTGGCGATCAGCGGACCACTGGGTTTGTGCTTTCTACCGGCGTTCGTGTGCTTGGGGATCGTGCCGGTGGTCATCGGGCTTGCCGGGCCGGTCTTCGGCGGCGGGCTGATGTGAGACCTGCCGCGGATCCTCCGCGGCACAGAAGGGGAGGGAAATGATCATGATCAACAGGATGATTCGAGAGGCCCAGGTCAGGGCGGCACTACTGATGACCGACGACAGCGGAATGAGCACCGCTGAATACGCAATCGGCACGATCGCTGCCGCGGCCTTTGGCGCCATCCTCTACACAGTGGTCACCGGTGACAACATCGTCGCTGCGCTGACGGGGATCATCAACAAGGCGCTGCAGACCGCGGTCGGCTGACCCCATGCGGCGGCGGGGGTTACCGGCCGACGATCGGGGGATGGTGACAATCGAAGCGGCGTTCGCCATCGCCTCGATTGTCGCGGTAGTGGTGATCTCCGTGGCCGGGGTGGCGGCGATGGCAACCCATATTCGATGCATCGACGCGGCACGAGAGGTTGCACGTGTTGCAGCACAGGGAGATTCGGCCAAGGCGCGGGATGTAGGGAGGCAGGTGGCTCCCAAGGGCGCCTCGGTGTCCCTTCGCACTGAGGGAGAGGTGGTGGAGGCACGGGTCCGGGTGTCGGTCTCGTTGCTGCCGATGGTTGAGGTGGGCGCCACCGCAGTGGCCGCAGTTGAGCCGATCGGGGCGGATCCGTGAACCCGGTGCGCGACGAGCGCGGATCGGCGACGGTGGTCGGGGCGATGGTCATTGCGGCGCTGGTCGCTGTGGTCGTGCTGATTGTGTATGTGGGAGCGGCCATTTCGGCCCGCCATCACTCGCAGTCGGCCGCCGACCTCGCGGCATTGGCCGCGGCGCAACGGTTGGTGATGGGCGAGTCCGATCCGTGCGGGGCCGCGCGTGACATTGCTTCCCGGATGTCTGCATCGGTGCAAAAGTGCCAGGTCACGGGTGGTGACGTCGTGGTCACCGCCCAGGTCGCAGTAGAGATTGGCGCCGTCGGGCTTCGAGATGCTCGGTCGAGCGCCCGGGCGGGACCGGTCGAGGTGGGATGAGGACAGTGGCCACGGTCACAGAAGATCCGTGGCCCGCAGTCACGAGCCCCTGCGTGCCTCTGGTCTGCGGCGATCCACCCAAACACCGCTCGGACCAGGCGATTTGACGGTAGGTGTCCGGTTCCCGTAACTTTCTTCAAGTCAGCCAGTGAGGCGCCGGAGAGCAAGAAGCCCGGAGCCGAGAACACCGACAGGGAAGTCTTTTCCTGAAGGAACAAGGTTGACCGCCCATAGTTGAATGTGCTCCGCTTTTCGGTGGAGGGTTCAAACGCGGGTGGCGGCGGACTGCGAGAGCAGCGAGTTGCGGACCGGATGCGAGTCGGGTAAGCTTGAAAAGTTGCCTCCGAGACGGAGACAGCCGGTTAGATACAACAAAATATCCCTTCCAGGATGGCATCGAATGCGTGTGTCGAAGTTGGTTGCGGGTGTGTTCTTTGAGAACTCGATAGTGTGTCGATGGATTGTTAGTGCCAATTTAGGTGCTGTATGTCTGTCACGGTGACGAAATCCCATTCCGGGGTTTGGTTCGGTGGCAGATGTGTGGTGCCGGCATTAGTTAGATATTATTTTGATCCCATCGCAGGTTTTGAGTCCTGTGGTGGTGTCAGTTTTTGTTTGGTTGGGATTTGAAAATCTCTTCAGAACAGATTTTTTTGAAACTTGCTCCTTTGGGAGTGGTTTTAGAGGATTTTCATGGAGAGTTTGATCCTGGCTCAGGACGAACGCTGGCGGCGTGCTTAACACATGCAAGTCGAACGATGAAGCCAGCTTGCTGGTGGATTAGTGGCGAACGGGTGAGTAACACGTGGGTGATCTGCCCCAAACTTTGGGATAAGCCTGGGAAACTGGGTCTAATACCGAATATTACCTTCTCCTGCATGGGAGAGGGTGGAAAGCTCCGGCGGTTTGGGATGGGCCCGCGGCCTATCAGCTTGTTGGTGGGGTAATGGCCTACCAAGGCGACGACGGGTAGCCGGCCTGAGAGGGCGACCGGCCACACTGGGACTGAGAC